>NZ_CM149590.1:0-2931123 GCF_056156305.1 Psychrobacter sp. TS_SC_6
ATGATAGATACAGCAAATATTTGGGATAAATGCCTAAACGACTTACGTTATCACGTCAAAGATAACGTGTTTACCATGTGGTTGAGACCATTGTCAGCTCATCAAGAAAACAACACTTTAATCATTCTTGCGCCTAATGATTACTTTGTAACTTATATCAAAAAGAATCACTTAGAGGATATTCAACAGCTGGTTACTAAGCATAGTCAGGGAAGAATTGAAGAGGTTACTGTACGTGTTGATAATGCTGGTCGTACTGCTGATGATACAAGCTTGCTACAGTCAGGGTCTTTATTCTCAGAAGATATCGTCTCCCCTCCCCTCGCAAATCATGACTTTGAAACCATTCATCAAAATAATGCCAAAGCAGATATTGATGCCAATATGCGTCATGTGGAAGCCACTGACTCTGCTGATGCGAAATCCTTAAATTATTTAAATCCTGATTTTACCTTTGAAACCTTTGTCACAGGTAAGTCTAACAACCTTGCCTATAAAGCATGCTACGAGCTTGGCAAACGCCAATCAAAAAACCGCCACAATCCTTTATTTATATATGGACCTTCTGGTTTGGGAAAAACGCATTTAATGCATTCTGTAGCACATCGCTATTTAAAAAATAATCAAAGTTTTTATTATTTCACTTCTGAAAAATTTATTAATCAATTAGTTTATTCATTAAGAAATAATAAAATAGAAGACTTTAAGAAGAAAATAAAAAAAGTAGATTTGTTAATAGTAGATGATATTCATGTATTGGCTGGAAAGACAAAAAGCAGTAATGAATTTTTAACATTATTTGCAGATTTTACTAGTGGTGATAAACAGCTGATTTTGGCATCCGATCGTCATCCATCACAAATGACTGAATTTGATGAGCGATTTAGATCTCGTTTTTCTTGGGGTTTAACGGTCGCAGTTGATCCGCCTGAAATTGATACGCGCGTACAAATTTTACAAAGAAAAGCCGCTTCTTATGGCATGAGCTTACCTAAAGAGTGCGCGTTATTTATCGCTCAAAATGTCGTTTCTAACGTAAGACGTTTGGAAGGTGCTTTAAATCAGGTGTTTGCTAATGCCAACTTAACCGGTGCCCCTATTACTCTTGAGATGGTGCAGTATGCGTTAAAAGACATCGTTGCTATGCGCGTACAAGCCGTCAATATAGATAATATTCGTAAAGTGGTCGCTGAATATTATGATGTGACGATTAAAGATATGCTCGGACGCAAGCGTACGCGTAGTATTGCTAGACCACGTCAAATAGCGATGGCACTATCACGAGAGTTGACTAGCGAGAGTTTTCCTGAGATTGGACAATCCTTTGGGGGACGCGACCACACAACAGTGATGCATGCTTGTGATAAAGTGAATGAGCTACGTGCCGCCGATCCAGCGTTTGACAAAGATTACAAGACCTTAGCATTGATGTTGCAAGCTGGTTAGAAGGCTCAGCTACCACTATATTTTAGTAGATAAATATGGTTTATAATGTTGAAAATAGGCGTATACAGACCCCTAATAGATTATCATCAGTAGACAAGGTATATTAGGTCAGTATTTTTTATTTTATAAAAAAATCAATCAAATAAGAGTAACTAAGCATGCAATTATCGATTAATCGAGAGTCGTTACTAAAAGCCATTAACTTGATCGCCAAGGCTGCTGATAAACGCCACAATATGGTTATCTTGGGTAATATCAAGCTACAGCTATTTGAGTCAGAGCTTATTTTGACTGCTTCTGATTTAGAAGTAGAGCTGACATCGACGTTGAAATTGCCTGTTGGTGCTTGTGTTGAATCGGGCACAACGACATTGCCTGCAACCAAATTAAGAGATATCTGTAAATCTTTACCCGCTCAAGCACAAGTCAGTCTGACAACTCAAGAAAACCAACGCTGCTTATTGACCAGTGGCAAGAGCCGTTTTACTTTAGGTACATTGCCTAGTGAAGATTATCCGACTTTGGGCAATCCTGAAAATATCACACCATTAACGATTAGTCGCAGCCGTTTGACTGACTTGATTCATAAAACCCAGTTTGCAATGGCAATTCAAGATGTTCGTTATTATCTAACGGGTATGCTATTTGATGTTTCACAGCAGCAGTTAACGACGGTTGCAACTGATGGCCATAGACTGGCATTAGCACGTAGCGTTATTGACGTCAATGCAGATTTAAATATGCAGGCTATCTTGCCACGTAAGGCTGTAATTGAGCTTGAGCGTTTGGCTACCGAGCTCGGCAAAATGCTTGGTGATAAAGACAATGCCGTCACGTTGAGTTTTGGTCGTGAGTTTTTGCAAGTCAGTTTGCCATTTGGTGATGTGGATAGTGCAGGTCAAGTCAGTCAAGATTTGATGGTGACTTTTACCGCGCGTCTGATTGATGGTAAATTCCCTGATTATCGCCGTGTGATGCCAAGCAATACCGACAAGCTTGCTTTATTTAATCAAGAAAAAATGATGGATGTGCTGCGCCGTGTAGCGATTTTGAGTAATGAGAAATCTCGCGGGGTGGTCTTTAATTTTGCCAGTGATGGTATGGTAGAAGTACGCGCGAATAACGCTGAGCAAGATGAAGCGGTTGAGATGATCCAAGCTAAGTATCAAGGAGAACCAATGGAGTTGTCCTTTAATGCCGCTTATCTACAAGATGTATTGGGTGTCATCCAAGGCGACTTGCAAATGCATATGAGCCAGTCAAATGCATCGGTATTGGTTAATCAGTTAAATGATGAGTTCCATCAGTACGTCATTATGCCAATGCGCATATAGTTTACTCTTTAAAATGTTGGATAATTAAGATTAAAACTCATAGTTAGTATGGGTTTTAACCTTAATTGATTTTGATGATTTTCAGGTTCTAAAGCCTGTAATTTTAAATTTTAATCGAACTTTTGCCTGCGAATGTATAATCAGGCTTAATAGGCGGCTGTCGATATTATGATTGAACGTCTACAAATCTCTCATTTGCGTAATCTAAAGCATATCAATTTATCGCCTGCTGCTTGTAACGTCATTATCGGCGCTAATGGCAGTGGTAAAACCTCGTTACTTGAAGCCATATTCTTGTTATCAAGAGGCAAAAGCTTCCGTCATCATCAGCCTAAACGCTATATCCAACATTATCAAGAATCTGTCACTATACATGCTAAGCTCAATGACAGCCGTACCTTAGCTATCCAAAAGAAAGCGGATGCGACGACTATTCTGCGTCTAAATCAAATCACTGTTTATAACCAAAGCATCTTGACCGAGCAGCTACCAACATTGCTTATAGACCCATCAACGATGGACATGCTAGAGCAGGGTAGTGCCAGTCGTCGCCAGCTATTGGATTGGTTAGTGTTTCACATGAAACAAGGATTTCACCCCCAGTGGGTTGCTTATCAACGTCTTTTAAAGCAGCGCAATAGTTTATTAAAACAACGACGTCATTTGACTCACGTTCAGCTCGCTGAGCTTAGGGCTTGGGATAAAGGGCTTGCCAGTCATGCAGCGTTGATTCATCACTACCGTGAAGCTATATTTGAAGCTTGGCAGCCTTATTTTTCTGAGAGCATTGTACAGTTATTGCCTGCCTATGCTGAGCAATTAAGCTTAAGCTACAATGCAGGCTACGATACCAGTGTAGCGCTCGATATACAGCTTAATGAGCGCCTAGAGCAGGATTTGCAGCTAGGTTATACCCGTATTGGTAATCACCGTGCTGATATTCACGTGCATTGGCGCTCTACAAGTCCGATACAGGCTCCTAATGAGCACTTAAATTCACCTTTAGCAGCGGATTCGACTGCTAAACTGCCTATTTTAAAAGAGCAGGCTGCCAATATATTGTCTCGCGGAGAGAAGAAGTTGTTGATTACAGCCTTACGCTTATCACAGCTACCATTGTTGCTTAAGGCTAAAAATAATAGCGCGCTATCTAGCAGTGACGATAAGCTAAGGGTTACACCAGTGGTGCTATTGGATGATATCACTGCAGAGTTGGATGATAAGGCGATAGAGATTTTATTATCTACCTTAGCACAGCTACCGTGTCAGGTATTTATGAGTAGTTTGACAGACAGTATTTTGCCACTAATAAATGAATATTGGTCAGAACCTAATGTGTTTCACATGAAACAAGGTGATATTTCATCAATTCAGTAGCTTTTATTAGGGTAATCATATCTTCGTTGTTAATCTTTATTTTATATCTTTAAGCAACCATTTCCTTTCATGTTTTATCCTCATTTTATCCCACATTCCATTACTCAGAAAACGTTCCTTAAACAGTGACTTACAGGCAAAAAAATGCTAAAATAGAGCTTTATTTTTGCCCTATTCTCAGCAAGTTATCTTACCGTTTTATATGGATCTTTATTATTAGTTGTAAGGACTTAAGTTACTGATAACAATGAATTTAATTTAATGTTTTTAAGCTTCATAGTTTTAGGAATAATCGCAGTATGGATCAAATAGAGTATGCAGACCTGACATATTTTTCAATCTGGTTTTTTGCCTCTATATCATTTTCTAAAAAGCTTAAGCCAACCGTAATAAAGACAGAATATGACTACAAAACGATATTATAGATAGCATCATTAAGTATCACCACTGTGGTGAGCTGATGATAAACAGCTGATAATGGCTAGATCAAGGAATGCACATGAGTGACTCATTACCTACCGACCACCAGCAATTAACGTCAGACAGCGCAGTTGAGACTATTGACGCCGCTGTCGTTTCTGAGGTATTACCCTCTGATTACAGCTCGAAAGACATTCGAGTACTGCGCGGACTAGAAGCGGTGCGCGTGCGTCCTGGTATGTATATTGGTGATACCGATGATGGTACTGGATTGCACCATATGGTCTTTGAGGTGGTGGATAACTCTATCGATGAAGCGCTTGCTGGTCATTGTGATCAAATTGATATCATTATCCACGAAGATGAATCTGTCAGCGTGATGGATAATGGTCGCGGTGTCCCTGTCGACATTCATCCAGAAGAAGGTGTGTCTGCCGCACAGGTTATTATGACGGTACTGCATGCTGGTGGTAAGTTTGATGATAATAGCTATAAAGTCTCGGGCGGTCTGCATGGGGTTGGCGTTTCAGTCGTTAACGCATTATCCAAAAAGCTTGAGATGAATATCTGGCGTGAAGGTTATCATTATCATCAGACTTATACCGATGGCGTGCCTGATGGCGATATTCAGGAAATGGAGCCGACAAATAAAACAGGCACTCAGATTCGTTTTTATCCTAGCAATGACGTGTTTACCGGTACTATCTTTGAATATGATATTTTAGCCAAACGCTTACGTGAGTTGTCATTTTTAAACTCGGGTGTACGTATTGTACTCACCGATGAGCGTATTGATAAACGTCATGAGTTTGAGCACAAAGGTGGTTTGTCAGAGTTTGTCAGCTATATCAATGCTGGTAAAGATGGCATCAATGATGTGTTCCATTTTATCAGCAATCAAGATGATGGTATCAGTGTCGAAGTGGCGTTGCAGTGGACAGATACTTATAACGAAAAGGTATTTTGCTTCACTAATAATATTCCACAGCGTGACGGTGGTACGCATTTATCTGGCTTCCGCTCAGCACTCACGCGTTGTTTGAATACCTATATGGATCGAGAAAATCTCTTCAAAAAAGAGAAAGTGGCTGCAACTGGTGATGATGCCCGTGAAGGCTTGACGGCTATTGTATCTGTCAAAGTGCCAGATCCTAAGTTTTCGAGTCAAACCAAGGATAAACTGGTATCAAGTGAAGTAAAATCTGCCGTCGAATCAGCAATGCATGATAAGTTTAATGATTATCTGCAAGAGAATCCAGGCGCTGGTAAATTGATCGCCGGTAAAATTATTGATGCCGCTCGTGCTCGTGATGCCGCTCGTAAAGCACGTGAGATGACTCGTCGTAAGACTACATTAGATATCGCAGGTCTGCCGGGTAAATTGGCGGATTGCCAAGAAAAAGATCCTGCATTATCAGAGCTATATATCGTGGAAGGGGACTCTGCTGGGGGTTCAGCCAAGCAAGGTCGTAGCCGTAAAACGCAAGCAATTTTGCCCTTAAAAGGTAAAATCCTAAACGTTGAGCGCGCGCGTTTTGACAAAATGTTGTCTTCGCAAGAAGTCGGTAATCTAATTACTGCACTTGGTTGCGGTATTGGACCTGATGAATATAATCCTGATAAAGTTCGCTATCATAAAATCATCATCATGACCGATGCGGACGTTGATGGTTCGCACATTAGAACCTTGCTATTAACCTTTTTCTTCCGTCAAACGCCTGAGCTGATTGAGCGTGGTTATATTTATATTGCCCAGCCACCGCTTTATAAAGTCAAAAAAGGTCGTCAAGAGCTGTACCTAAAAGACGATGAAGCGCTTAAAGCCTATTTGTTATCATCAACGATTGATAATACCAAGCTGCATATCAGTGCGGATGCACCAGCGATTACCGGTCAAGCGTTAGAGACATTATTAAACGATTATAATCAAACACAGCTGATTAAAGCGCGTTTGCAGATTCGTTATCCAGCCATCTTATTGGACGCATTGACGCATACGCCAAAGCTTAGTACTGATATGACGTATGATAAAGATGCAATGCAAGCATGGAAAGACACGCTACAGACTCAGCTTGAGCACTTTGGTAGTGACTTAAGTCCTGAGATTGAGCTGGTGAATATCCATGCACCGCAGCCTAAAAATATGGATGCTGCTGCTGCTGATTTATTAGGAATGAAACCAGTGGTTGCCGTTGAAGAAGGTGATAGCTTTGATGCTGAAGCGGTAGCTCCTAAAGCACAATGGCTACCACGTATTACGGTCTATGTGCATCAGTTAGCACATCATTACTTGCTCGATGCCAGCTTTATCAATTCGGGTGAGTATACTAAGCTGCTGCGTTTATCGGCAGAATGGAATACCTTGCTTGATGAAGATGCTTTTATCCGTCGTGAAGCTACTGCAGGTACGACCAAAGACATTCCAATACGTGACTTTGATTATTTATGGCAGCAAATGATGCTTGACGCGCGCCGAGGTCTAGCGATTCAGCGTTATAAAGGGTTGGGCGAGATGAATGCCGATCAGCTGTGGGATACCACTATGGACCCTGAGAACCGCCGTATGTTGCGCGTCAATATTGAAGATGCTATCGCAGCAGATCATATGTTCACCTGCTTGATGGGGGATCATGTTGAGCCACGTCGTATCTTTATCGAAGAGAATGCGTTAACAGTTTCTAATTTAGATATCTAAATGGCATAATATTGTGAATCAATGAGAAACCACCGCTTTGGTAACCAATGCGGTGGTTTTTTAATATTAAGTTTGTTTCACGTGAAACTTAATTGAATACATGTTTTAAATAATGGATATAGAAATGATCGAAGTTATTTTACTGGCTATAGCATTGGCAATGGATGCGTTTGCGGTATCAATTGGCTTGGGTGCTAAGTCCCAAAAACGATCGTCTGCTTATGTTCTACGTTTAGCTATTTATGCCGCGTTATATTTTGGTATCGCACAAGGTGTGATGCCGCTAATCGGTTATTTATTGGGTGCAGTATTGCTAGGCTGGTTGGCGACTGCTGCACCGTGGATTGGTGGTGGTATCCTTATTCTGCTTGGCGCTAAGATGTTATATGAAGCATTTAATGGTGAGGTTGAAGCGGTACTAGAAGATAGTTTCGATGATAACATACAAGAAAAAATCAATCATCGTATGATGTTTACACTGGCCATTGCCACTAGTATTGATGCAATGGCAGCAGGATTTACTTTAAATTTACTGGCACTTAATGCGTGGTTAGCGTGTCTCATCATCGCGATCGTTACCGCTGGATTTGGCTTTTTTGGTATCTATTTAGGTAAATCTTCTGGAACGTGGCTTGAAGATAAAGCTGAGATACTTGGTGGATTGGTATTAATAGTCATTGGCATAAAGGTCATGTTTATCCGTTAATAATAGCGACTATTTGGCTTTATTTTCTACAATAAAAAGCACCCCTTTGATGATCAAAGAGGTGCTTTTTTGTTTCACGTGAAACCATAATTATTTATAAAATTAATTATTACTTACTCTTCGTCAGTGTTAAAACGCCATGCAAGTATACGAGTGCTTTTTTGACCTTGACTCATCTCAATGATGCGCATTTGGGCAGCGCCAAGTTGTTTTAACAACAGTTGTAGAGGTTTTACGTTTTCTGACTTAGATACCAGCGTCGTAAACCAGCCAACATGCTCAGCAAAATCTTGACTCTCTTTTGCCATCTTAGTTAAAAAGGCAATCTCTCCGCCTTCACTCCATAACTCTTTATGCTGACCACCAAAGTTTAGGTTTTGCGCGGCATTGCCAGACTTTGTTGAGCTACGGCTGATTTGTTCGTTCTCATTCTTACCACGATGTCGTTGCAAATTATGCTGCTTACGGCTATTGGCTTCCATCGCTTCTTCTAACGAGGCATGAAATGGCGGATTACATACCACGACATCAAAGTAATCTTGGCGACCGATGATATTTTTAAAAATAAATTTAGGTTCGGTCTGTAGTTTGACTTTAACGGCGCTTTTTAGCTTTGGGTTGGTCTCACAAATCAGCGCGGCTGTATTGACCGAAATAGGGTCGATATCAGAGGCGGTAAAGCGCCAGCCGTAGCTTTGACTACCAATAATCGGATAAATTGCACTGGCACCCGTGCCAATATCTAAGGCATGAATTTCTTTGCCTGTTGGCGGTGTATTGTCTTTATTCACATGCGTGGTTTGCGCAAGCAAGTCAGCGATATAATGGATATAGTCAGCACGACCAGGGATCGGTGGGCAGAGATAACCTTCCGGAATATCCCAAAATTTCACACCATAATAATTTGCTAGTAGTGCCTGATTGAGCACTCGTACCGCTTGATGATCGGAGAAGTTAATCGTCGACTCACCTTTAGGGTTGGCAATGGTGTGCTTGGCAAGCTCTGGTAAGGCACGAGTCAATGCTACAAAGTCATAACGACCTTGGTGCGGATTGCGCGGATGTAGCTGACCAAGTTTTTTGGCGGTCTCAGGTGATCGGTTTCTGTGATTATTGGCGGTCGGGCGACGGTTCATAGGCTTACTGGTCATAGTATCGGGCTTTGATGTTTGAATATAATGCGCCATTTTAGCAGATTTCACGAGTCACTAGCATCTTATCGACTACGTAAAATAAGATTTAATCCCAATATTATCATCGCTGTACCCAATACACGGTCGATCCAATGTTCAAAACGCTGAAAGCGACGATGAATGGCAGGAATAGACAATAACATCACCACGGTACTAAACCATGCCATCTGCAAGATCATCATCCATACGCCATAAATAGCCAGTTGCCAAAGCGGTATATCGGGTGAGAGCACTAGGGTGAATATCGCCACGAAATATACTGGCGCTTTTGAATTAAACACATTACAAAAAAAGCCACGGCGCAGAATGTCAGTGGTCGATTCAATATCAGTAGGCAGTTTTTTATTAGAAATGGCTTTATCAGAAAGCGCTATGTGAGTGCTAAGCGTCGTTTGCTTGGTAAGCGTATCTTGTGGAATGTGAGCGCCTGAATCTGTTGACTCTGCGGAAAGGGCTAAGTCGGTTGGTTTTTTAGGTTTGGCTTGAATGCCTTGCCATCCGAGATAAATAAGATAGCTACCACCCAACCATTTAATAGCAGTGAGTAATGGCTGCGAATGGGCAATCAGCGTTGCCAGTCCTAGCACCGAATAAATGATATGTACGGCAAGACCCAAGGTAATACCAAGACTACAAATCAAACCCGTGCGTCGCCCTTTTACCAAGGTTTGCTGCGAGACCAATACAAAATCAGGACCCGGAGAGGCGGCAGCGAGTAGATGGACGCTAGTGATCAGCAAAAAACCGTGCCAAAATTCCATAAAATGCTCTGAGTCATGTTTTGAGTTGGATAATAGTTGCACATTACCGTAAATGAGGTCAACTGATATTGATATCGCCGCTGATATGGTGCTTGCGTTACACCGAACGTATGTCTATATTGAAAGGAAGGTTTATTAGCTGTAGTAATATCAATTTAGTGTAATTTGTACTCTATAAATGAATGCTTTAAAAAGGATAAGACCATGACTATGGAAAGCCCCAATAGCAATGACACTGGAAATGACACTCGTATTACCTATAATGTCCAAGATTACATCTGCCTAATCGGACTCAATCGAGCGGATAAACGCAATGCCTTCGATAGCTATATGATTAAGCAACTGTCTGACGCACTCACTCAATATGAAAATGACACTAATCTTCGCTGTGCGCTGATATTCGCTCACGGTGAGCATTTCACTGCTGGGCTTGATTTGATGGAGCTGCAAGATAAATGGGATAAAGGCGCGTTTGAGTTTGCTGCCGACGAAATCGACCCGTGGGGCATCGGTGGAAAATTGCGCTCTAAACCTATCGTCGTTGCGGTACAAGGCACTTGCTTTACCGCTGGGATTGAGTTGATGCTCAATAGTGATGTGGTTATTGCTAGCGATAATTGCAACTTTGCGCAAATGGAGGTCCAGCGCGGCATCATGCCGTTTGGTGGCGCGACAGTACGTTTCGTGGCGGCAGCAGGTTGGCAAAAAGCCATGCCTTATTTACTCACTGGTAAAGCCTTTGACGCGCAAACTGCGGATAGGTTAAATCTGGTCAGTGAAGTAGTTGAAAGTGGCGAAGAGTATGAGCGCGCGCTGACTATTGCGCAAGAGATTTGCACAGCAGCACCGCTTGGCGTGCAAGGATTACTATCCTCAGCGCAAGATGCCAGTCGTAATGGCGCAAAAGCAGCATTAGCTAATATTCATGGCTATCTGCCGCATTTGTTTCATTCAGAAGATGCGAAAGAGGGTGCAATGGCGATGGTTGAGAGACGTGAGGCTGAGTTTGTGGGGCGTTAGGTCGGGAGAACAAGGATATATAGTCAGTGAAAAGTAATATCGATACAACACGTACTGCCGGTGCAAATTTTTCTTGCTTGCTGTGCCGTTGCTGCCAGAGGCTGCAAAAAATTTATACCAGCAATACTGTAGCGAATTTAAAATATTTCAACTATATGGTTTTTTTAAGATATATCAACTACAGGATATAAAGCTTGGGTATTTGTTGACCCGGAAATAAAATAAAAGAGAGCAAGACATGAACTGTCTTGCTCTCTTTTGTTTAGTAAAATTAGCGGGTGAATTGCGCGTATCGGGCACAAGAAGCTGGCTGCCAATAAAACTCAGTGGCACCAAACTCATCATCACGCATACGACCTTCATAGGTATTATCAAAGATGATTTTATATTGGCAAGTGTCTACGTTGTTATTAGCATCATAAAACTTGAGAATATAATCCCATTCACGAGCATTAAAACCTTCGCTAAAGTGCGGTGTACCAATCAGTTTATAAATCTCATCTTTGGTCGTTCCTACTTTGATCTTAGCAATGTCATCTTGAGTGGTAATAGTGCCACCTTTTTGCCATGCTTTTTGTGCATCAGGAAACACAAGATTGTTGGCATCCACTGAACCATGCTGGGCACCAGGCGTCAAATGCCAAGTTGGCATGATGTTTTTTTGAGTACAACCCACTGTGAATAGCAAAGCGGTCGTGGCTAACAAGCCATAACGATATACAGATTTTTTCATCATCTATCCCTTAATATATTTTATGAGTAAGCTGACAGCGCTCATTGATCAGTTAAAAGCGCTGCCATAAAGTCATGTGGTTCAATTAGAAATGGAAGCCTGCACCAACTGCGCCGCCTGCATTTCCTTGAGTATCCGCTGTACCATTTACCTTGATTACCCAACGACCATTGTCAGATACTCTAGACATACCAACCGCAACTGCACTCTGACCATTGTAAGTAGCGACACCACCACCTATCATAGACTTACCCGGGATGTACGCTTGTGGTAGTGAAGACATTGCCATTGCTGCTGAAATACCGGCATTGGCATCCTCCTCAACCTCACCAATTCTATAACCCAACTCATTGATGCTATTACCTAAGTTTCTAGTGACTGCATCTAGTTGACCAAAGTTCACAGCATCTCTAGGCGCCATGCCATCTGCAACATTCGTCACTTTGGTACCAGCAGCATCAATACCTGCAGTAGTTATACTTGGACCATCTTTGATAGTTACGCCACTATTATTGACCGTTGTATTACCCGTAGTCACTGCATTAGCTGTGATGTTATCCACATTGATGTTGCCATTTAAGTCAAACTTGATACCACTGCTGGTAGTGGTCGTCGTGATGTTGTTACCGCCTTCAAACTTAAGTGCTGTTGTATCTCCAATTGGCTTATTGATAACGGTACCACTATCAGCACCGAAGCTTAAACCTGCATCAAGTCTATCGGTATTGGCTTGGATGTTTTCATTGGCTTGAGCATTACCACTGTTAACAGCCGCGATAGCATCATTAATATTGCTTGCTCCTGTACCACCAATGTTGCTGACTGTTAGGTTGCCTTCTGCATCAAATGCTGCATTACCACCAATAATATTTGCAACACCATTTCCGAGGTTGTGTAATTGACTACCATTAACAGCATCGGTACTAACAGCACTGATGTTACCTGCTTTAAGATTGGTTATCGTTGTGCCTGCAGCACCGCCGTCCAAGGTAATGCTGCCTTTATTGATAGTATCATCTGGATTTGTGTCATATTTAACCGCAGCATTGCTGAGGGCTTCGTTGTTATTCTGGAGTGTATCGCTGACTGCTTTTAACTGTGAAACGTTGACAGCATCAGAATCAGCCGTACCTGCTGCGACTCCCGTGATTTGGCGATAAATACCGTTGGTCGCGTCACCTACAGCCACAGCGCCCGTGGTACTGGTAGTCGCTGTGATAGCAGCATTACCAACTGCAAGATAGCCTGCGACACCAGCGCCTGTTCTTGCTGCAGAACCCGTACCTAGAACCACTGATCCCTCTACTGTTGAGGTAACGTTATTACCCAATACAAAGGTATCGTTGCTGTTAATCGTGTTATTGTTACCAACAGAGTAGCTATTATCACCATTGATAATACTTGGGTCACCAAAGGCACCAGAGTTATCACCGTTGACGATATTACCAGTACCAATACTAATAGATTGATTGCCTAAAGCTTGAGCACCATCACCAATACTAATAGATTGATTGCCTAAAGCTTGAGCACCATCACCAATAGCAATAGATGATTGACCAGATACCTGTGAGTCTTTACCAATCACGACTGAGTTTGTCGCTTCGGCTGATGCTTTGGTATTATGACCCAATGCAACCGTACTATCAGCGCCCTCGAGAATAATAGCATTGACACCAATAGCAGTTGAGTTATCACCGCCAGCACTTGAGTCGTTGGTGATACCTAAATCACCTTCGGCGCTAACAGCCTTAGTATGCGCAAACTTCACACCTTCTGTGTTCATGCGTTGTACAGTTTCACCGATAGTTAAACGGTCTGTGACATTTTGACCTTCAACATTATAAGTTAGGAACAACGAATCCATATTGTCGTTGTCTATATTGCGGTTAACTATTTGATCTGTGATATTGATCATCACAGGATTACCGTTTTGATCGGTAACTTCGACATTTGTGACATTTTGAGCAATCAAACTGTCTAATTGACCTTTATTGACAGCATCAGCGGCATCAATAGCGTTTGCCACATTAGACAACCTTGTACCACCGCTCACAACGAAGTCGTTGCCGTCTTCATCTTGATCAATCACTGCAGTAGTACCTGCTAAGATAACTCGATCATAATTGATGATACTGTTGTCATTGGGATCTCGCTCATACTGCACAGCACCTGCTGTCAAATCTGTCAAACCATTAGATACTAAATCTAATTGACCTTTGGTTGCAGCATCGGTTGCTAATATACCGTCGGCAACGCCTGTGATAACGGTGTTTCCAGCGTTGAAACCAGCTGCGGTAACACTTGGACCAGTTGCACCGTTGACATCTGTAAAGCTTAAGCCTGATTGATTAAAGGTGGTGATATTGCCATTGCCATCAGTTGCTGTGAAGCCATTCGCACCATAGTTGCTGGTATTGATGCCGTCAGTGACGTTGGTGCCTAGCGCTGTTACAGCAGTGATGTTGCCAGTGCCGTCATCAATTCTAACGCCTGCATTGTTGGTCACAGTATTACCAGTGGTCACACTGCCATTAACACCCAAATTGATGTTTTCTGCTAGGTCATAGTTGATGCCATTGTCTGAGACAGTGGCGACTAAGTTACCATCAGTGTTGGTGAAGTCGACAGTTTCGCCCAATTGAACGTTGTCAGTAGTGCCATTGTCAGCGCTGATGTTAAAGCCGCTTTCAATAGCTGCTGTATTGGTGGTTGTACGACCATCTAGGTTACCTAGTGCATCGCCTACGTTATTGAAGTCAGCTGTAGTACCAGTGTTAGTACCATTATCTAGTGTATAAGTTGGTGCGCTTACTGTGCCAGTAGCGGCCATGTAAGTTGCACCGCCACCTAGGTTGCCTGCAGTGCTGGTGCCTAATGCGTCGGTCTTAGCATCAGCTTCGGCACTGGCGGCATTTAGCTGACCAAGGGTTGCAGCATCGGTGGCTACTACGCCATCGGCAACGCCTGTGATAACGGTATTTCCAGCATCAATACCTGTGGCTGTGATGCTTGGACCTGTTGGTGCACCTACGTTGTCAATAAAGTTAATGCCGCCTTGATTGATTGCGATGCCATTGTTTCCAGCGACATCGGTAGCAGTGAAGCCATTGGCACCATAGTTGCTGGTGTTGGTGCCGTCAGTGACGTTGGTGCCTGCTGCGGTAGTGGTGGTTATGTTACCTGCATCATCACGTATGATGTTACCTTGTGCCCCACTGAGATTAGAATTACCTGCATTATCAAATATCGCATTGCCTATGGCGCCGCTCAAATTAACATTGCCTGCATCGTCAAATACAGCGTTACCTATAGCGCTACTTGCATTAACGTTACCTGAGTCATCAGTCAAAATCATGCTATCAGCACCATAGTTACCAGTATTACCATTGCCATCTGTAACATTGGTGCCTAGTGCTGTCACAGCAGTGATGTTAGTACCATCATCAATCGCAACGCCTGCATTGTTGACCACAGTGTCACCAGTGGTGACGCTACCATCAACACCCAAATTGATGTTTTCTGCTAGGTCATAGTTGATGCCATTGTCTGAGACAGTGGCGACTAAGTTGCCATCAGTATTGGTGAAGTCAACAGTCTCACCCAATTGAACGTTGTCAGTAAGGCCATTGTCAGCGCTGATGTTAAAGCCGCTTTCAATAGCTGCTGTATTGGTAGCTGTACGACCATCTAGGTTACCTAGTGCATCGCCTACGTTATTGAAGTCAGCTGTAGTGCCAGTGTTAGTACCATTATCTAGTGTATAAGTTGGTGCGCTTACTGTGCCAGTAGCGGCCATGTAAGTTGCACCGCCACCTAGATTGTCTGCAGTGCTGGTGCCTAAGTTATTGACTTTGTTATCAAGGTTCGTGACTTGCCCGAAGGTCGCCGCATCGTTTAATACAACACCATCAGCTACATTCGTGATTCTATTACCACCATTGTTAAGTCCGTTTCTACCAAGAGTAACTGTATCAACTGTACCATTTAAAATAGTTATACCAGCATTGTTTACGTTAGTGTTTCCTACTCTAACACTACCAGTAGTTCCTAGGTCAACTGCTTCTGCCAGTTGAATGCTGAGTCCATCTGTGCCGTTTGCAACCACACCAATGTTACCAGTGGTTAAGTTGGTAGGATCAGTCTCACCACCTGTGATGTTAAGAATGGAGCCTAGTGGACGGTTGACGTTAGTGCCACTATCACCTGCAAAGTTAAGGCCCGCTGCTGTCACACCTTGGATTGCTGTATTCACATCCCCTGCATTCGTCGCATTGTTCGCGTTAGCGGCATCGGTGATATCGCCTGCACTTGCTACGCCTGTGATAACGGTGTTCCCAGCGTTGAAACCAGCTGCGGTAATACTTGGACCAACGGGTGTGTCTGTGGCATCTAAGAAGGTAACACCTGCTTGGTTAAAGACGGTACTCGTTGTGCCGTCAGTTGCCGTAAAGCCTTCTGCACCATAATTGCTGGTGTTGGTGCCGTCAGTGACGTTGGTGCCTGCTGCGGTAGTGGTGGTTATGTTACCTGCATCATCACGTATGATGTTACCTTGTGCCCCACTGAGATTAGAATTACCTGCATTATCAAATATCGCATTGCCTATGGCGCCGCTCAAATTAACATTGCCTGCATCGTCAAATACAGCGTTACCTATAGCGCTACTTGCATTAACGTTACCTGAGTCATCAGTCAAAATCATGCTATCAGCACCATAGTTACCAGTATTACCATTGCCATCTGTAACATTGGTGCCTAGTGCTGTCACAGCAGTGATGTTAGTACCATCATCAATCGCAACGCCTGCATTGTTGACCACAGTGTCACCAGTGGTGACGCTACCATCAACACCCAAATTGATGTCTTCTGCTAGGTCGTAGTTGATACCGTTGTCAACATCGTTGGTTACGACTAGGTTGCCATCAGTATTGGTGAAGTCAACAGTCTGACCCAGTTGAACGTTGTCATCAGCACCACCTGCAGCGCTGATGTTAAAGCCACGTTCTGTGATTTCGGTAGCGACGGTTTGTAAGTCGCCTACATTGGTGGCGTTGGTTAGGGTATTGCCTGTCGCACCAGCAACAGTACCACCTTCAAGGCCGCTTGATACATTGGTAATCAGAGTATTATTTGCATCAATACCTGTGTTTGTGATGCTTGGACCAACTGGAGCACCTAGGTCATCTAAGAAGCTAACGCCTGCTTGGTTAAAGACGGTACTCGTTGTGCCGTCAGTTGCCGTAAAGCCATTAGCACCATAGTTGCTGGTGTTAGTGCCGTCAGTGACGTTGGTGCCTAGTGCTGTTACAGCAGTGATGTTGCCAGTGCCGTCATCGATAGTGTTACCTGTAGCAGTATTTACGTTAGTGTTGCCAACTGCATCAGCTAGGCTTGTTCCTACTGCGGTGTAATCGGCTTCATTACCAGCAGCATCAACAACGTTGGTGCCTGCTGCGGTAGTGGTGGTCACGTCAGTACCACTGGTGATGGTGTTACCAAGCGCTGTGCTGTTATTGGTATTAGTACCATCTGTTAGGCTTGAGCCTGTTAGGCCATAATCTGCGATGTTGGTACCGTCAGTGATGTTGGTACCTGTTAGCGTGACAGCAGTGATGTTAGTGCCATCATCAATTCTAACGCCTGTATTGTTGACCACAGTGTCACCAGTGGTGACGCTGCCATCTTCGCCTAGGTCAACTGCTTCTGCCAGTTGAATACTGAGTCCATCTGTGCCGTTTGCAACCACACCAATGTTGCCAGTGGTTAAGTTGGTAGGATCAGTCTCACCACCTGTGATGTTAAGAATGGAGCCTAGTGGACGGTTGACGTTAGTGCCACTATCACCTGCAAAGTTAAGGCCCGCTGCTGTCACACCTTGGATTGCTGTATTCACATCCCCTGCATTCGTCGCATTGTTCGCGTTAGCGGCATCGGTGATATCGCCTGCACTTGCTACGCCTGTGATAACGGTGTTTCCAGCGTTGAAACCAGCTGCGGTAATACTTGGACCAACTGGAGCATCTAGGTCATCTAAGAAGCTAACGCCTGCTTGGTTAAAGACGGTACTCGTTGTGCCGTCAGTTGCTGTGAATCCATCAGCACCATAATTGCTGGTGTTGGTGCCGTCAGTGACGTTGGTGCCTGCTGCGGTAATGGTGGTCACGTCAGTACCACTGGTGATGGTGTTACCAAGTACGGTACTGTTATTGGTGTTGCCTAATGCATCAGCTAGGCTTGAGCCAGCAGCATTATAGGTAGCGGTGTTGCCAAGATCATCAATAGCTGATAGTCCTTCTGCACCATAGTTGCTGGTATTGATGCCGTCAGTGACGTTGGTGCCTGCTGCGGTAGTGGTGGTCACGTCAGTACCACTGGTGATGGTGTTACCAAGCGCTGTGCTGTTATTGGTATTAGTACCATCTGTTAGGCTTGAGCCTGTTAGGCCATAATCTGCGATGTTGGTACCGTCAGTGATGTTGGTACCTGTTAGCGTGACAGCAGTGATGTTAGTGCCATCATCAATTCTAACGCCTGTATTGTTGACCACAGTGTCACCAGTGGTGACGCTGCCATCTTCGCCTAGGTCAACTGCTTCTGCCAGTTGAATACTGAGTCCATCTGTGCCGTTTGCAACCACACCAATGTTGCCAGTGGTTAAGTTGGTAGGATCAGTCTCACCACCTGTGATGTTAAGAATGGAGCCTAGTGGACGGTTGACGTTAGTGCCACTATCACCTGCAAAGTTAAGGCCCGCTGCTGTCACACCTTGGATTGCTGTATTCACATCCCCTGCATTCGTCGCATTGTTCGCGTTAGCGGCATCGGTGATATCGCCTGCACTTGCTACGCCTGTGATAACGGTGTTTCCAGCGTTGAAACCAGCTGCGGTAATACTTGGACCAACTGGAGCATCTAGGTCATCTAAGAAGCTAACGCCTGCTTGGTTAAAGACGGTACTCGTTGTGCCGTCAGTTGCTGTGAATCCATCAGCACCATAATTGCTGGTGTTAGTGCCGTCAGTGACGTTGGTGCCTAGTGCTGTTACAGCAGTGATGTTGCCAGTGCCGTCATCGATAGTGTTACCTGTAGCAGTATTTACGTTAGTGTTGCCAACTGCATCAGCTAGGCTTGTTCCTACTGCGGTGTAATCGGCTTCATTACCAGCAGCATCAACAACGTTGGTGCCTGCTGCGGTAGTGGTGGTCACGTCAGTACCACTGGTGATGGTGTTACCAAGCGCTGTGCTGTTATTGGTATTAGTACCATCTGTTAGGCTTGAGCCTGTTAGGCCATAATCTGCGATGTTGGTACCGTCAGTGATGTTGGTACCTGTTAGCGTGACAGCAGTGATGTTAGTGCCATCATCAATTCTAACGCCTGTATTGTTGACCACAGTGTCACCAGTGGTGACGCTGCCATCTTCGCCTAGGTCAACTGCTTCTGCCAGTTGAATACTGAGTCCATCTGTGCCGTTTGCAACCACACCAATGTTGCCAGTGGTTAAGTTGGTAGGATCAGTCTCACCACCTGTGATGTTAAGAATGGAGCCTAGTGGACGGTTGACGTTAGTGCCACTATCACCTGCAAAGTTAAGGCCCGCTGCTGTCACACCTTGGATTGCTGTATTCACATCCCCTGCATTCGTCGCATTGTTCGCGTTAGCGGCATCGGTGATATCGCCTGCACTTGCTACGCCTGTGATAACGGTGTTTCCAGCGTTGAAACCAGCTGCGGTAATACTTGGACCAACTGGAGCATCTAGGTCATCTAAGAAGCTAACGCCTGCTTGGTTAAAGACGGTACTCGTTGTGCCGTCAGTTGCTGTGAATCCATCAGCACCATAATTGCTGGTGTTGGTGCCGTCAGTGACGTTGGTGCCTGCTGCGGTAATGGTGGTCACGTCAGTACCACTGGTGATGGTGTTACCAAGTACGGTACTGTTATTGGTGTTGCCTAATGCATCAGCTAGGCTTGAGCCAGCAGCATTATAGGTAGCGGTGTTGCCAAGATCATCAATAGCTGATAGTCCTTCTGCACCATAGTTGCTGGTATTGATGCCGTCAGTGACGTTGGTGCCTGCTGCGGTAGTGGTGGTCACGTCAGTACCACTGGTGATGGTGTTACCAAGCGCTGTGCTGTTATTGGTATTAGTACCATCTGTTAGGCTTGAGCCTGTTAGGCCATAATCTGCGATGTTGGTACCGTCAGTGATGTTGGTACCTGTTAGCGTGACAGCAGTGATGTTAGTGCCATCATCAATTCTAACGCCTGTATTGTTGACCACAGTGTCACCAGTGGTGACGCTGCCATCTTCGCCTAGGTCAACTGCTTCTGCCAGTTGAATACTGAGTCCATCTGTGCCGTTTGCAACCACACCAATGTTGCCAGTGGTTAAGTTGGTAGGATCAGTCTCACCACCTGTGATGTTAAGAATGGAGCCTAGTGGACGGTTGACGTTAGTGCCACTATCACCTGCAAAGTTAAGGCCCGCTGCTGTCACACCTTGGATTGCTGTATTCACATCCCCTGCATTCGTCGCATTGTTCGCGTTAGCGGCATCGGTGATATCGCCTGCACTTGCTACGCCTGTGATAACGGTGTTTCCAGCGTTGAAACCAGCTGCGGTAATACTTGGACCAACTGGAGCATCTAGGTCATCTAAGAAGCTAACGCCTGCTTGGTTAAAGACGGTACTCGTTGTGCCGTCAGTTGCTGTGAATCCATCAGCACCATAATTGCTGGTGTTGGTGCCGTCAGTGACGTTGGTGCCTGCTGCGGTAATGGTGGTCACGTCAGTACCACTGGTGATGGTGTTACCAAGTACGGTACTGTTATTGGTGTTGCCTAATGCATCAGCTAGGCTTGTTCCTACTGCGGTGTAATCGGCTTCGTTACCAGCAGCATCAACAACGTTGGTACCAGCTGTTGTAATGGTGGTTGCGTTACCTACGCCATCATCAATCGCAACGCCTGCAGTGTTGGTCACAGTATTACCAGTGGTGACGCTACCATTAACACCCAAATTGATGTCTTCTGCTAGGTCGTAGTTGATACCGTTGTCAACATCGTTGGTTACGACAAGGTTGCCATCAGTATTGGTGAAGTCAACAGTCTGACCCAGTTGAACGTTGTCATCAGCACCACCTGCAGCGCTGATGTTAAAGCCCTGGTTGGCTTGATTCAATGCTGTTGTAGCTGTCGTTTGAGCATTGGTAGCACTTGTTTGGGCATTAGTGGCTGTCGTTTGAGCATTGTTAGCACTTGTTTGAGCATTACCTGCAGCAGTTTGGGCATTAGTGGCTGTCGTTTGAGCATTATTAGCACTTGTCTGAGCATTGTTAGCACTTGTCTGAGCGTTAGTAACGTTATTATTAGTTGTGGTTAGCTGACTAAAATTAACTGCATCACCAGGATTTGTTCCATTAGCAACACTGGTAATCTTGGTGTTGTTTAAATTAGCACCGCCATTTAGGTTAGATACACCAGTGACGTTTAGAGAGCCTGCATTCATTGCGCCTGTAGAGGTGACTGTCGTAAATGTCGGCGTCAATGAAGTACCGATAGTGACGTTGTTGCCAGATCGAGTGATGTTGACATTGTTACCATCAATGAAAGTAACCGTATCACCTGCCGCCACTGGAGTTGCTAAGTCAGTATTTGCACGCAGTCTAAATGTCTGAGTTTGCAAGCTAGTAATATTACTTGTGTTACTCGCAATATTGGTAGTATTGGTCGTCGTACGACCGTCTAGGTTTGTAATCGCAGCACCGACATTGCTAACAGTCGCTCCACCAACACTATATGAAGGTAAGCTTACAGCTCCTGTCGCTGCATCATAAGCAGAATTACCACCAAGCGCCGCCGCTGTGTCAACGCCCTGACGATTGGTTCTAGTATTTTGCTCTGTCAACTGAGCCACAGTTACTGCATCTGTCAGGGCAGATCCATCGGCGACATTTTGAATGCGTCTGGTCACTGTACTACTACCAACAGATACCGTACCTTGTGTGGTTGCAGCAGTACCCGTCAAAAAAGCGTTACCAGTTTGAGCGTTGGCAACTGAATCTTGCCCTAGTGCGACACTATTAGCGCCTAGCACCTGTGCATTCAAACCAATAGCAACACCACCTGTAACAGCGGTATTTGCACCATCGCCAATAACAACAGCATTAGTAGCTGTGGCTTGGGCATTTGTACCAATCGCCACTGATTTTTCAGCTGTGGCTGCTGAAAAAGCACCAAGTGATAAAGTATTAGCTGCGGTTGCTTGTGCACCGCCACCGAGTGCAATAGAGTCCTGAGCAGATGACTTGGTTTGCCCATCAGGTTGATACGCCGCACCTGACTGTCCACCAACACTACCCGCATTAGCAATATCTGGTGCACCAATAGCGATAGAGCGATACCCTGTTGCTGTTGCAGAGTGACCTATAGCAAGTGAGCCCGTACCAGTAGCGGCAGATACATTACCGAGCGCTTGTGAAAAGTCACCCGTCGCTACTGATTGGCGACCCAATGCTAATGCCGTATTACCTTGAGATAATGCACCTACACCTATGGCCACACCAGCAATATTAGTGGTTTTTGCATACTCACCTAATGCTAATCCTAATATTTGTTCCGTTCTTGCACCAGTACCAATTGCGACAGATCCTGCTGCTTGGTTTCCTGCTGCATAAGGTTGAGAACCAGTTACTGTTGCCGCCGCCGCCGCGTTATTAGTATGGTAAGGATTTAAACGGTCAGCGATACTTGCTTGACCATTGTTTGTAAAAGACTCACAGCCAATAGCAATATTATAAGCGGCTGCGCCCGAATTGGCTTGATTACCCGTCGGAGCTCCAATCATATTAGGATCACAGACAGATATCGCTGTACCGCTGCCTGTTCCGCCAGTAATGCCTGCCACAGCAAATGCTTGCGTTGATAGCGTGAGTCCCGTGGCGGCCAGTGCTACCGTTAGGCTACTCAAGCGCAACAATCGTGCGCCTGTCGATACAGCGGCTGATGCGCTAGATGAACTTGTCACTGTACCAGATGATTTACCACGGCTTTTTGCATACTCTGCAACTGCCATGAAACAGTTTAAAGATCTATTCCAGATTACTTTATAATTGCGATTCATAATTTTTCATCCTATAAAAATTAGTGGCTGAAGCATGGTAAAACATATGGATAATTAGACAGAAACAAAAGACTTAAATGATGTACATAAACCAAACTAAAAGCAGTTAAAAAAACATTTAGTTTCCATATCATACTGTGTATTGCAACAATAAGAAAACATCGAATAACAATTTTGCTACCTTCTAACCCTAGCATATCAGCATTCCATAACAAAACAAATACAGTGTTACTCCGTAAAGTTTTAGACCAATGATTACCCCGCCATACTTGGCATAAAAACGATAGGGTCAGTAGATATCACGCCTGATATACACTGTTTCTCAAATTACGATGCTGTAAATATATTAGGGCATAAGCAACACGATACTATTGGGGCTACAATTGATTGAGATCATTATGGAAAAGAAGCTATGCTGTACAACTTTGATGAAATAATAGACAGACGTCACACGGGGTCGCTTAAATGGCACTATACCGATGACACGATTCCGCTGTGGGTCGCGGATATGGATTTTAAGACCGCCCAACCTATCCTAAATGCGATTGAACAAGTCACGCAGCATGGCATATTGGGTTATACCAGACCCACGGAAGCGTTGTATGACGCGATCATTGGCTGGCATGGTAGTCGTTATGACTTATGGCTGGATAAAGAAAGTATTTTATTCTCGCCCGGTGTGGTGCCAAGTTTGGCGCTGATGATGACAGTATTTACTGAGGTAGGAGATGCAGTACTCATCAATAATCCTATTTATACGCCTTTTATGACCAAGGTTTTGGACAACAATCGTAAGCTGGTGACTTCTGCATTACAGGAGATTGAGGGACGGTATCATCTGGATTTAGTCGATATCGAAGCCAAAATTATCGAGCATAAGGTAAAGCTATATTTGTTCTGCAATCCGCATAATCCGGGCGGGCGCGTGTGGACAGCGGATGAGCTTGAAGCGGTTCTTGCGATTTGCAAAAAGCACAATGTGGCGATTGTCAGCGATGAGATTCATCAAGATTTAACTTTGAGTGGGCATATATTTACGCCTTTTTTAACCCTAGCAACAGGCTATGAGCACAAAGTCGTCAGCCTAACCTCGATGACCAAAACCTTTAACATCGCTGGTATTAAAGGCTCACTGATATTTGCCAAAGATGAGGCATTAATCAAAAAAATTAGCCAGCAGCAAGGGTTGAATGACGAGTATGAGCTGAATTTATTTGCGTATACCGCGATGCAGAGCGCTTATGAGCAAGGCGGTGAGTGGTTGACGCAGGTGCTGACTTATATTGAAGCCAATATTGACTTAACGCTACAGTTTTTAGAGAAGCATTTACCTAAGATTAAGGTGATGCGTCCAGAAGCCTCGTATTTGATTTGGCTGGATTGTTCAGCGTATGCACAAGAGGATCAAGTGCTTTATGACACACTAAGAGCCGCTAAGGTTGAACTGAATGCAGGCATCAAATATGGTGATGAGGGGCATCTTAAAATGCGTCTCAATGTGGCGTGTCCTAAACCGCTGCTGCTAGAAGGGTTAAAGCGTATTCATAAGGCTTTAGATAACAGCAGCCAGCATTGATAATGCCAACATGAGAGTGGGGTGCTACTTTTACTTTAGAGGAATGAAAGCCATAAAAACCCTGCCATTGCAGGGTTTTTATGGTTTTTGACTACAGTGAATGCTTTTATAATCGGCTTACTGAGCGGACTTATAATAGTCAACCATCATCGTACCCAGCGTGCCGTTTTCATCAATCGTCACGATCTTGACAGTACCTGTCTGTGACGCTGTACTGGATTGAACTTGTCCAGCATTGCCCAAGACGACCTGATTGTTACTAGCCGCATTGGCACCATTACCGATAGCAATGCTGTTCAAACCGCCCGCAACGGCAATATTACCAATCGCAATAGAAGACTCGCCTTTTGCCGTTGCCGCTTCACCGACTGCAGTCGCCCGCATGCCACTGGCATCAGCTAAGTGACCAAAGGCTTGAGCGCGTTCAGCCGTGGCTTTTGATTGCCAACCGATAGAGGTTGAGCCTAGACCAGCGGCATTGGCTTGACCACCAACGGCCACGGTAGAGTTCATACCTGCAATAGACTGGTTACCAACTGCAACTGTGTCGTTAGTGCCGCCAGCTTTTGCTGCTTCACCGACTGCAGTTGCGCGTACGCCGCTGGCATCGGCTAAGTGACCAAAGGCTTGAGCGCGTTCAGCCGTGGCTTTTGATTGCCAACCGATAGAGGTTGAGCCTAGACCGGCGGCATTGGCTTGACCACCAACTGCCACGGTAGAGTTCATACCTGCAATAGACTGGTTACCAACTGCAACTGTGTCGTTAGTGCCGCCAGCTTTTGCTGCTTCACCGACTGCAGTTGCGCGTACGCCGCTGGCATCAGCCAAGTGACCAAAGGCTTGAGCGCGTTCAGCCGTGGCTTTTGATTGCCAACCGATAGAGGTTGAGCCTAGACCGGCGGCATTGGCTTGACCACCAACGGCCACGGCGGAGTTCATACCTGCATTGGCTTTATTACCAACTGCAACCGTATCGTTCGTTCCACCAGCGCTTGCTGCATTGCCACAAGCGAGGGCGATTTTGACATTGCTGGTCGCACCTAAGATAGTGGTAGCATTTGCATCATTGATTTGGCATTCAGATGCCATCACGGCAGTGGTGCTAAAAGACGCGGCAGCGATTGCTAGGGTGAGGGAGGTAATCTTTAATGCTGCGCCCGGTAGAAACTCCGTTTTCATAATACTTTATCCTATATTTTAAAAGCCTTAAAGGCTTGTTAGTTGATTTGATTGAGGTCAATCATATCTACCGCATCTCACTCACATAGACTTGTGGACACAGTAGACATTGATGGGTTAATTACCAAGAAAAAGTAACCCCGCCACGCGCGCCTACTTTGCCAGTATCAGTACCATAGCCTGCGCCAGCTGAAATCGTCACATTGTCACTTGCCCGTCCAGCAAAAGAGGCGCTCACAGCAGTGCTGCTATTGTAATAACCCGTGCCAAATCCCATAGCGTATCTCTTGCCTGCAGGGATAACAGGGGTTTCCATCGATAGTGCCATCGCGATACCATCTTCTGCTTCATCTAAACGGTCTTCTTGACGATTGTATTGGCTACGTAAGTCGTTGAACTGTCTTGACGTTGCTAGTGAATCGACACTGACACTCGTACCTAGTGTGCCGTTTGCATCAGTGGTGACGATGTTTGTGCCACCTGATTGTGAGGCGGTGCTGTCTTGGAGCTGACCTGCATTACCCAAAACGATTTGGTTGTCGGCTGATGCAGTTGCGCCATTACCGATAGCGATACTGTTTGTACCACCCGCTGTTGATTCGTTTCCTAAAGACACAGAACCAGCGCCTTGTGCTTGAGCGGCTTCACCGACTGCCGTTGAGCGTACGCCCGTTGCTTTGGCGAGATGACCAAATGCTTGTGCACGTTCGCCCGTGGCTGCTGATTGCCAACCGATAGAGGTTGAGCCTAGACCAGAAGCATTGGCTTGTCCACCAACAGCAGTAGCTGAATTCATACCTGCGTTTGCCAGATTACCAATGGCAACCGTATCATTGGTGCCGCCTGCGACTGATTCGTTACCTAAAGCCACAGAACGCTCGCCCTGTGCAGTTGCTGCCTCACCGACTGCTGTTGAGCGTACCCCATTTGCCTGAGCCAAATGACCGAACGCTTGAGCACGCTCGGCGTTTGCTCCTGATTTCCAACCAATAGCAGTCGCACCTGGGCCCGTCGCCACTGATTCGCCGCCTACAGCGGTTGTCGAATTACCCGTAGCATTGGCTGTATCACCGATGGCTAATGCATCGATGCCGTTGGCAATGGTTTCATTACCAATAGCAGTAGAAAAATCTGTTTGTGCATCAGCGTTTTCACCGATAGCGAGTGAGCGCTCACCTTGAGCAGTAGCTAAATGACCAAAAGCTTGTGCATGCTCGCCTGTGGCTGCTGATTGCCAACCGATAGAGCTTGAACCCAAACCAGCGGCATTGGCTTGTCCACCAACAGCAGTAGCTGAATTCATACCTGCGTTTGCCAGATTACCAATGGCAACCGTATCATTGGTGCCGCCAGCAAAAGCGTCTTCACCGACCGCTGTAGAGCGAACACCAGTAGCACTGGCTAGATGACCTAACGCGGTAGCTCTCTCTGCAGTAGCAGTTGCACGCCAGCCGATGGCAGTCGCACCCGGTGTACCACCTGTAGAAGTGAGAGCGCCAAAGTTTAAGTCAGTACCCGCCGCCACAGTGCCAGTGAAGGCTTCGCCGCCGACCGCAGTCGTAGAATTGCCGGTGGCACGTGCAGCATTACCAATGGCGACCGTATCGTTTGTACCACCAGCGCTTGCTGCATTGCCACAAGCGAGTGCTGTGACACCATTACTGGTTGCGCCTCCAATAGTGCCATCATTGAGTTGACATTCAGCTGCCATAACGGTGGTGGTGCTAAAAGACGCGGCAGCGATTGCTAGGGTGAGGGTGCTGATTTTTAGGGCTGAGGGTGATAACAATTCCATTTTCATTATGTGTATCCTTTTAAAAAAGCCATAATGGCCTTGCAGTGGTTTGGTTGGATGTTGACGGAGATCATCGCGCATGAGTATCAAAGCGCGCTGACATGAGCAGTCTAACAATTGACCATCTGATAATACTTATAGTGCGACTAGATCGCTGATGGGTCACTTATTTAAAGGAACGATAGTACATCGGCCAAAACGCTGTCCTGCGATTTATGAGCCAATCTACTGCAAAATATCAAAACATCAGCCACGCGTCGTCTCACTCAGTTTTTTTGCTTGGAGTAACACACATTGATGGCGAATATAATGGGCATTCACTGCTTTACTGTACATGGTTATATAATAAAATTCGACTACTAATCGAGGATTATTGTTAACAAATTCTACATAAACCAAGGGATAAGCAGTGATATTTTGTAAGCAAAAATTTCAGCATAAAATAAAAACAAGAGGGGGAGTGGGATTTTGAGGCTTAGTTATGCCTGACGTCGAGAAGACAGACACTAGAAAATGATTGATAAGGATCAAGTCAAATAAGCAACCTATCAGCAAGAAACAACTTAAGGGCAACACAGTGAAAAAGAGGTTTATGCGCACAACACAGCGTTTTTTCCTAAGAAAACGTTTAAAACGCGAAATTTTGCTGAGGAAGTAACCCTGATGCGGCCTAAACTTGTTAAAATAGCGCACCAATTTATTTATTGATGGACACTACGTTATGACCACTGCTGCCAACGTTCCTACTATTAAAGAAGATCGCATCTTAATTCTCGATTTTGGCTCACAGTACAGCCAGCTTATCGCCCGCCGTGTCCGTGATTCAGGCGTGTTTTGTGAGATGTTCCCTTATGATATCGATACCCAGCGCATCATCGATTTTGGTGCAAAAGGCGTGATATTATCGGGTGGCCCTGAAAGCGTACATGCCGACAACAGCCCGCGTATCAACGACGCTGTGTTTGAATTGGATGTACCAGTATTGGGCATTTGCTATGGTATGCAAGCGATGGCAGAGCGTTTCGGTGGTAAAGTCCATGCCAGTGATATCCATGAATTTGGCGCTGCAACCATTAACGTTAATGGTAAATCGGCACTAACTGATGGTATCGAAGACGCTGCAGCGAAGCTAAATGTCTGGATGAGTCATGGCGATAAAGTGGTCGATGCTCCACAAGGTTTCGATATCGTTGCCAGCACGCCAAGCTGCCCGATTGCGATCATGGCAGATGATTCGCGCCACTATTATGGGCTACAGTTCCATCCTGAAGTAACGCATACCGCACAAGGTCAGGCATTGCTAGGACGTTTTGTCCATCAAATCTGTGACTGCGCGGGTAGCTGGACGCCTGACAACATCATCGATATGCGTATCGAGCAACTGAAAAAGCAAATCGGTGATAAGCAAGTATTGCTCGGTCTTTCAGGTGGTGTAGATAGTTCAGTCGTCGCAGCACTGTTGCATAAAGCGATTGGCGATCAATTAACGTGCGTATTTGTTGATACTGGTCTGCTTCGTCTGCATGAAGGCGATCAAGTGATGCAAGTGTTTGCCGAAAACATGGGCGTCAAAGTCATTCGTGTCGATGCTGAAGAGTTATTCTTAACGGCATTGGCTGGCGAGTCTGACCCAGAGAAAAAACGTAAAATTATCGGTAAGACGTTCATTGATGTATTCGCTAATAGTGCACGTGAAGTGAGTGAGCAAAGCGATGGTAAAGTCATCGAATTCTTAGCGCAAGGGACGATTTATCCAGACGTGATTGAATCTGCTAAGTCGCATCAAGGTAAAGCCCACGTCATCAAGAGCCATCATAATGTTGGCGGTTTGCCAGATGATTTGGCGTTTGAGTTGGTTGAGCCGTTACGTGATTTGTTCAAAGATGAAGTGCGGAAATTGGGTATCACCCTTGGTCTACCTGCCAAAATGATCAACCGCCATCCGTTCCCAGGACCGGGTTTGGGCGTGCGTATCTTGGGCGAAGTGACCAAAGAATATGCTGATATCTTGCGTTCTGCCGATGCTATCTTTATGGAAGAGCTTGAGCGTTCAGGCTGGTATGACAAGACTGCGCAAGCATTTGCAGTATTCCAACCGATTAAGTCGGTGGGTGTGGTCGGTGATGGTCGCCGTTATGCGTGGGTGATTGCGCTACGTGCGGTTGAGACCGTAGACTTTATGACTGCGCGCTTTGCACATCTGCCATATGATTTGATTGAGACGGTATCGAACCGTATCATGAATGAAATCGCTGAAGTCTCACGCGTGACTTATGATGTGTCGAGCAAGCCACCAGCGACGATCGAGTGGGAGTAGGTGGGAAGTGGTTCTCTAGATAGTGAATTTTTGAACTATTAAACATACCGTAAAGGAGTAATGGATTATGAAATTGATTCACGTAGGACAAAACGAGTGGATGTTTGAAGACTCAGTCATTGAGTTTCCAAAAAAGAAATCAGCTGATGACCGTAAAAGTAGCGATTTAAACACTAAAGTAAAAAACTTTATTGAGGAGCAGACCAAAGCAGGTCGTGATATCAATGAAGTTATGAACGAAGTTATGACCAAGTTTCAGCATGAAATTATGCAAGACTTTGATGAACAGCCACCTACCTCATTCCAAGTCATTCAAATGACTTTGAAGAGTGATGGTTATGAAGCGGCACGCGATGTGGCACAGTTTTTAGTTTTAGAAAATCTAGAGGATCCAGATGCCTATTTTAACTTAGCATTTTTGTGCGAAGAGTACAGTGATAGCTTTTTAGCATTGCTCAGCAGTCGTGAATGCATGCGCTTGTATCTAAAATATTTTCCCTCAAAATTTGACTGGCACAAAAGTAAGCTGCCTTGGGGAATTATGGAGAACCGTCCCTTTTTGCGAGCGCTATTCCAGCTAGCAAATCTCTATGCTGACAATATGAACTTTAACGAGGCGTGTGAGCAAGGAGAGAGACTATTGCAAGTTTGCCCTAATGATAATTTGGGCATTCGTGAATGGTTGGTAGAGTGGTACATGTTCACTGAAGACTATCAAAAAGTAATCCAAATTTGTGATAACTATCCAAAAGATATGCTAGCTAATACCACCTTTGGTAAAGCGCTCGCTTATTGCTATCTAGGTAAGATGGATAAAGCCGAGCAAGATTGGGATATAGCGCAGCAGAACTTACCTAACGTGGCTCATGAAATACTAAAAAAACGCCATTCTAGACCTCGCAGTTTTGGTAGTGGTTATGGTATGGAAATAGGCAGTAAAGAGCAGGCGTCTCTTTACTGGGAAGACATGGGTGAGTGGTGGGAGAATAATACAACTGCTCAGGCACTCATTGAGAAAAAACGCGCCGAGAAAAAGAAGAAATAGCGGTTTAGTGGTTTTGTTTTTCGCTAAAATAAAACACTCAACTTGGTTGGGTGTTTTTTTTGTGTTTGGATGTGTAAAAATTTATCGTATAGTCAGGGAAAAGTAATATCGATACATCAAGTACTGCTGATATTAATTTTTCTTGCTTGCTGTGCCTACGCAGACAGAGGCTGCAAAAAATTTATACCAGCAGCACTGTAGCGTTTCTGAGATATTTTAACTATATTACTCACCGATATCAGCCTCAATCTTATCAACTATATTTCTAAGTGATTCATTAAACTTTACATGTTCCAATGAATGGTGTGCTCTACAATGACAAGTAGGACAAAGCGCAATTACATTTTCAGGTCTATCTGGACCACCATCTGCCAGCCTTGTTAAATGGTGTATTTCTAGATAAGGACCAGATTTAGTTTCAAATGGAGCTGTCTCATTACATCCTTCGCATACACCGTTAGCTCTTTTTTTGGCATAAAGTTTAATTGCTGCACTACGGTTTTGAATAGACTGAATTTTTTCTTGAGTGCTTGCTTGGGTTGGTGTTGAACTTAAGGCCATTTCTCGTAATTGCTGCAATGACCTACCTTTACTAGGCTTAGTTGTATAAACAGCTTTAGGCGCTTCAACTACTTTGGAACTTAGAGTTTGAGCTGTATCGATATTTTGATTATTAACCATATCTAGATGAAAAACGATAGCGTCACGAAGTTCACCATTTCTATCTGGCCGCTCTTCAATATGATGAAAAACGTAATTACAATAACCTAAAAACCTTACAAAGCCTCGTGATGTTGATTCGAAAAGTAGGATTTCTTTATTGTTTCTTTGGTGGTCATGAATTGCCAAATTACCTTTGGTCATTTTCATGTTACCTTTTTGCCCTTCACCAGTATATTTAAAAGTGCCATTGGGATCAAAATCATCAATATAGCCATACTCACCGCCAGCATCTCCGGTGAAAATAAATATATATGGATGCTCGACAGGCGTTGCTATACCACCATACTGTTGGCCTTTATATATGCCATGTATATCAGAACGACGGTGATAAATTTTTCCTATTTCAAACACTAGGGCTTCCTTATTATTTATATTAAGGGATTAGAGTAACTTAAGTTTGCTATTAATAATAATTTCTATGCTTTTCATTGTTAATTCCAAACTTATACAATGATAAAAATTTTTCTGTTATTCTAAGAAATAAAAAAGCGGCGCTCTTCAAAGTAAAGAACACCGCCGATGCTAATATAGTTTAGCTTCTAAACCAAAACCTTAACCCCGCACATTCACCACATAACGACCCACCACTGTACTCGACATAAAGCGATCCAAGTATTCTGGCGTTTGCTCTAAGGTAATTTCTTCACCATAACTCTCTAGATTAGGCAGTTTCATATCAGTAGCGACACGCTCCCAGATCGCCTTTTTATCAGCCAGTGGAATATAGACCGAATCGATACCGAGTAGGGACACCGCACGGGTGATAAAAGGTATCACTGACATCGAAAACCCAGCACCGCTCGCCAATCCACAAGAGGTGACCGCGCCGCCCGCTTTGGTTTGCTTTAGCAGATTGGGTAAGTAGTCGCCACCGATGGTATCAATGGCGTTTGCCCACAATTCGCGCCCGACAGGTCGACTACCGATCTCATTGATCGTATCGCGATGACGCACGTCGCTTGCGCCCAATTTTTTGAGGTGATCGCTTTGTTCTGGTTTGCCAGAGAAGGCGATGGTGTCATAGCCTAGCTGACTTAAAATCGCGATACTGATACTACCGACACCGCCCGTTGCGCCAGTGACGGCGACTGGTCCATCTTCAGGTTTTGCGCCCATTTTCTCAAGCTTTTGGATACTCAATGCTGCCGTTAAGCCGCCAGTACCATAAATCATCGCTTCTTTTAGCGTCAATGAAGACGGGCATTCGACTGCCCAATCGGCTGGGATAGAGATCATTTGACTTAAGCCCCCATCGGTATCCATGCCCAAATCATAGCCAAAGACGACGACTTCTTGCCCCTCTGTGAACGTGCCTGATTTGTCACTGACCACGATACCGGCCGCGTCAATACCGGGCGTATGAGGATAGTTTTTGGTAATCATCTTATTGCCCGAGGCCGACATCGCGTCTTTATAATTGAGCGATGAATAATGCACTTCGATGAGCAGATCATTTTCAGGCAAATCACTGACGCTGCGTTCTTGAATACTTTTACTAAAAGTGCCATCAGCATGTTCTTCGACGACCAAAGCTTTAAACGTTGTTTGTTTAGACATAAGGCTATTCCTAATTGGATTTTTTATGTAGATATCCACTTGTGAGTAGAGAAAAATGCTTAAAGAACAGCTTAAGGCTTTAAGAGCACTTTACCGCTTTTTTCTGACTGCATTTTCCCGTCAACTGCTTTTAAGATATCAGCCAAATCAAAGGTCGCTTCAACGGGCAGTTTTAAGTCGCCATCGTTAGCACGTTCGATCAGCTCATCGACCAGACGTTGTTTGTTGTCAACACTCATTTCTTGACTGATTTTGCTACCCCAAAAGCCTTTAATCATCGCTTGTTTAAAAATAATATGGGTTGGATTTAGCACCATTGGTTTGCCTGACATGATGCCAAACGATGCCAATGTGCCACCATGACCCAGTAATGCCAGTAGATCATTACTAGACTCACCACCGATAGAATCAACCGCAGCACTGATTGTTTCATCGCCAATGATCTGACGAACTTGGTCTTTCCAGTCGTCATCTGAGGAATTGATATTGTTTTTGATATCGAGCGCGTCCAGCTCTTTTACCGCATCCGTACTACGGACGACATTGATGGTTTTGATGCCGCGTGCTGCTGCCAGCATCGCAAGCGATTTGCCGACTGCGCCATTGGCAGCATTATGGATAATCCACTGACCGCTTTCTAGTTCTAAGAACTCGATCAGCATCAGCGCGCTCAGTGGCATTGCAATCAATTGTGCTGCCATTTCGTCATCTAAGCTGTCGGGCATGGGGAATACCATATCTTCCACAGCGACGAAATACTCTGCCCACGTCGCTTGTACACTGGCGGCTGCCACACGTTGACCGACTTTCAGATTCTTAACTTCGCTACCGACCGCATCGATGATACCGACCGCTTCACTACCACCGATGGCAGGCATTTCAGGTTTAAAGCCATATTGACCGCGAATGGTTAGTAGGTCATGGTTGTGGATAGAGGCGAGTATCGTTTTGACTCGGACTTCATTGGCTTTAGGCTCTGGAGTAGGGCGGTCGCCGATGCTGAGTACTTCAGTGGGTTTGCCAAAATGGTCATAAGTTGCACTACGCATGATAAATCCTTTTTTTAGTTTTTAGATATTTTTCTAAGAAGTGAGTTGATGAGTTGATTTTCAACCATTAACAGTAACAACTCTGCTTCCCAGTTATCAGTACTTGTTTGGTTAAGGAACGTTGTTATGTGATTATCCTTGTATGACTCAATAAAACTCAATGCGACTAAGCACGTGCTCTTGTACCAGATACGCACAGATATAGGCGCTCGGCCACGCAAAGACAAAGGCCAGCACCCACGAGTGCATTAATTCCATAAAGAAGCCATCAACGAACCCTACTTTAACCAGTAATAAAGCGGATGAGATAATAAGTGACATCATCAGCGCCATCAGACCGGTAAAGATAAGACGGTAGTACTTGCGGCGAGTACGGATTTTGATGGTGGGGAATTTGGCCATGTTGTTGGAGTGTCCTACGTGGTGGTAACGACGTGCAGCTGATAATGCTGGCACGTATGAATTCATATAATTGTGAGCTAGGGCGTGCCATCAATTCGCACATTGATGCATTTTAATACTCATAATCTAATTGATGACATGCCTTAGTAAATGGTCGTGAGTAACGAAATATTCGGCTAGCAGTGTTTATAATACCTTGTTTGATACCACTGCTATTCATGCAGCGGCAGCGGTTGAGTTTTTATTGACTAATACCACGTCTTAATGTTTTACCAGTCAACGTTTAGCCCAGTAAAGATTCTGACATACGGTGCTTTTTGATATGCAAAAATACAGTTTACTCAGCTTACCAATAATCAAGAGCCGTCAAACTAAGCGCGTATATATGAACCACGCTACTATTATTTATGATTCTTTATCATACGGCGTCTATAAAGGCGTCTACGAAGTCGGCGATGTAACCTTGTGATACGGCGTAAAGGTAACAGTTTCCACACAGTCGTCGGTGCAACATCACGGCAAGACGCAGAGGTGCCGCCATGCACGCGATATCCCTCACTCCCTTGAGCCGCCTCTTCTGCGACCAATTTTTTACCCTTGCGCCATCCACCATGCAGATACAGTCCTGCTCCCATCAGCGCGGTGGCTACCATGCCTGCTGGAAACGACAGCCAAAGCGCATCTTCTCCGAGTAATGGATAAAGCCCAAAAGCAAACCCAAGGCGCACCGGATACATCGAAATCACCATGACAATCAGCGGCCAAATCACATAGCCGTTTGCCCGCATAGTGCCGAACAGTACCTGCGCGATCCCAAAAAAGACAAAGCCCCATGTCGCCATTGACTGAATATGTTGTCCGATTGGCACAGCTTTACTATCGCTGCCCAGAAAAAAGCCCAAAATAGTGCCATCAAAAATAGTCAGAACCCCAATAATAAACCCTGTCAATATCACGTTAAAAATGAGTCCCCATCGTGTGATTTCTGAGACTCTATTCCAGTGATCGGCACCGATATTCTGTGCAACCATCGCGCTGGCTGCGGCACTTAGTGCCATGGCAGGCATCTGTACGTATGTCCAAAGCTGCTGGGTTGCGCTGTAAGCGGCAGTTGTCTGCACACCCTCGCGGTTGATCAGTGACAGCATCGTCAACGCCGCCGAAGAAATGACGATCATCTGAAGACCCATCGGCAAGCCTTTTGAAAACATCGACTTTAGGATTTCTCGGTCTGCGCGCAAAAAGCGAAGCTCTGGCAGCTGAAGTGTCAGCACCGAGCCACGCAGGTACATGGTGACGACCATGCCAATAAGCGCTAGCGTATTTGCGGTAGCGGTTGCGAAGGCGGCGCCAAATATACCCCATTCGGGAAAAGGCCCTAAACCCAAAATCAGTGTTGGTGTTAAAATCACATCAAAAACCACCGATATAATAATGAACCAAAGCGGCGTCGTAGAATCACCTGTCCCGCGCAGTGCCATCATTATGAGCGTAAACGTTAGCGTGACGGGCATCGCCACGAAAATCATCCGCAAATAACTCAGTGCAAGGTCGACCGCGCTTGGCGGCGTACCCAGCAGATCAAGTAGCATCGGCGCAAATATCCAGCCTACTGCCGAGACCAATATACTGATCGGAATAATGCTGCCCAGCGCCGTTCCCATGGTTCTCTTGACCATGATGTCGTCACGGCGGCCCATGGCCTGACCGATCAAAATAGTAGACGCCATACCGAAACCAAAAACGAAGGAGATCAGTATAAACATCAAGATATTGCCGTTGGCTGTGGCTGCTAACGCTTCCTCACCCAAAAATCGACCTACCCAGACAGCATTGATTGAGCCGTTTAACGACTGTAATGCCGATGATCCAAGTGTTGGCAATGCAAACAGTAGCATCGTTTTGGCAATCGATCCTTCGGTAAGGTCGCGCCGTTTACCAATAGAGGTATCTGTTTTACTCAATGTTTATCCTTTTACAATATGCAGGACTGACTAAACAAAAGCCCTTATCATAAACCAGAAAGCGTCAACCGTCTTTATTAGAGCTGTAACCCCTCGGCAAACGCTATGCTTATTTGCCTGTCATTTTTTTAGGCGATTGTCGAGCAATTTATAAGGGGAGGGTGGTTATTATAAGTGCTAAAACTCAAAATACTCTTGTGCTAGGATGATGATTTTTACCTCTTACTTCATTTTTCTGGTTTTCAAGAAGGATATTTCGATGCCATTAAAGCGCCTAGGTTTTGCTGCTCTACTAAGTCTTTCAATAGTCGGCTGTACCACCATGCCCAATACTTGGGCGATAAATACCACCCAAAAGATTATTCAGTATGAACGCTCAAAATCAGACCTTACGACTCAGTCGTTTACGTTAAGCTCTGGCGATAAAATAGTCTATGCAGAAAACGGTAATGTCGCGGGCGAGCCTTTATTATTGATTCATGGCTTTGGTGGTAATAAAGACAACTTTACGCGTGTCGCTCGGCAGTTAGAGAACTATAATCTCATCATTCCTGATTTGCTCGGCTTTGGTGATTCTAGTAAACCGATGGCGGCTGATTATCGCTCAGAGATGCAAGCGACGCGCTTACACGAGCTACTGCAAGCTAAAGGCGTGGCATCTAACATTCATGTCGGTGGCAACTCAATGGGCGGTGCTATCAGTGTTGCTTATGCTGCGAAGTATCCTAAAGAAGTTAAAAGTCTGTGGCTGATAGATAGTGCGGGCTTTTGGTCAGTGGGTGTGCCGAAATCCTTAGAAAGTGCAACTCTTGAGAACAATCCGCTATTGGTCGATAAGAAGGAAGACTTTTATGCTATGTATGACTTTGTCATGTCTAAGCCGCCTTACATTCCTAAGTCTGTAAAAGCCGTATTCGCGCAAGAGCGTATCGCTAATAAAGCATTAGAATCCAAAATACTCGCGCAAATAGTTGAAGACAATGTTGAGCAGCGTGCCAAGGTTATCGCTGAATATAATATTCCAACACTAGTGGTTTGGGGTGAGGAGGATAAGGTCATCAAGCCTGAAACCGTGACGCTAATAAAAGAAATCATCCCACAATCACAAGTGATTACGATGCCAAAAATCGGTCATGTACCGATGATAGAAGCGGTGCAAGATACGGCGAATGATTATAAAGCGTTTCGTGAAGGGTTAAAGAATTAGTCATTTACATATGATATTTTAAGGCGTAAATGATCTAACGTTTGATTAGCTATAAGCTGTAGTCAGTCTTCAATAAGAGAAATACAAAAACTATAAGGTGCTACTGGTATCAATTCTTGTTGCTTACTATGCTTACGCAGAAAGAGGCTGCGAATAATTCATCCCAGTAGCACTGTATTCTTTTAAAACTGCACCTACTATATTGTAGGCTGGGTTAAAAATCAGCCTACGTCGCCCAAACTAACTCTCTCTTACCAGTCGCTCTAGCAGTTCAACCGTGCGCTCTTGCCTGACCAAAGCGACACCTTGTCCTGCCCATAAAGACTGATGTTCGGCATCGCGGTTTTTGGTTGCATGGGCACGTGCAAACTTCGTCATCGCATTTAATTGTGGGTAAGGCGGTAGCTCATGCGCGCTCTCAAATTGAGCAAAATCACGCAAATAATCATTTAATAAACCACGAGCCTGTTTCCCTGAGAATAATCTGGTTAAGCGCGTCTCAGAGCTGCGTCCACCTTGACTGGCATCGAGTAGCGCTTGCTTATAAATGTCATTGATAGCGCATTTATCTGTGGTCAAAAACACCGTTCCAATTTGCGCCAGCTCGGCACCAGCTGTTTGAACTGCTTTGATGTCCTGTCCGTTCATAATGCCACCAGCCGCGATTAAAGGAATATCGGTGCAGGCACGCGTTTGACTTATTAGCGTCAATAATCCCAATGGATCGTTTTCACTTTGCGGCAACCAACCACCGCGATGCCCACCCGCTTCGACCCCTTGTACACACACCGCATCTGCGCCAATATCTGCCCATGCTTTTGCTTCTAATGGATGATTGGCCGTACCGACGACCCGTGTGCCTAGACTCTGCAAACGCTGCACCTGCTCAGCGCTGATAATGCCAAAGGTAAAACTGGCAACAGGTACAGGATTGTTATAGAGCACTTGTAGCTGTTCTGCAAAGCTTAGCGCTGGGTGCTGCGGTAGAGTAACTTCGATGTTTTTCTCTCGATAATACTCGCTTAGCCAAGTAGGTATTTCGCTGTCCAAAGCACTAGATTCGTGCTCTGATAACACCATTAAGTTAATCATAAAAGGGCGATCGGTGAGCGATTTAATGGTATTAATTTCACTATTTAAAACGTCTGGCGCCGTCATGCCAGCCCCCAATGAACCCAGTCCACCAAACTTACTCACCGTCGCTGCCAGCTCAGGTGTAGTGGCTCCTGCCATCGGTGCTTGAACGATAGGATAGGTTAAATCAAGGGTGTTCAGTAAGGTCATGACAGGTTTCCTTTTTATTTTATGAGGAGTTTCGCATGACTTACTTTAGCAAAGCTGGATTGCGTGCGTGTTAGATAATGTGTATTTAGTTACTGAATAGAAGGGAGGGTTTTTTGACTACGGGGAAGTGGTCAGTATTGATCATCAAAGATTCAAATAAGGTCTGAAAGTTAAAATTTAACGTAAAAAATGGGTCGGCTTTCTTAATTATCAAGAAGATAATTAAAAAAGCCGACCCATTCTTATAAACGAATTGCTTAGCTTGTATTTTTAGTTCAACTGCAAAGAGCCTTTTGCATTTATCAGCAGATCAACTACATCGTCACCACTGATAACAGTGAAGCGCTGATCAATGGCTGATTCTTCTACGCCATTGTGTTTCATACATGCGCCGCAGACCAATACCTGACCACCTTTTTCGATAAAGGCTTCTAGCAATTCGCCAGCAGGTTCAAATGGTGCACCAATATCGACGTTATCTAAAGCGTTTGGTAATGCCAAATGTACCGCGTCCACCATCAATATGACTGATGCAGAGTGTCCTTTTTTCAGCGCCACACCCGCCATAGTAAAAGCTAAAGTGATTTTACTTGGGTTTGACTCACTATTATCAAACAGCGTACCGACATAATCCGTATTATTAACCATATTATTTTCCTTGATTAGACTGTTTTTAATTGGATAGGATTCAGTTGAGTATAAAACTCACTACTATCCTAATATTTAATATATGTATTCATATAATGTATTGTTAGTAAATAGTAGCTATAAGGTTGCTGGGTTGTGACTTATGAATAAAGTTAAATAATAAATTCTAAGATTGCGGCGGCCACGGACGGTCAGCATCACTGACAATCCATTCTGCTACATAGCCAGTCGGTGGTAACTGCCAATCTGCTTGATTTAGTGCTGCTAGTACTCGTGCGGTCTCGATCACTTTACCCCCTTCGGTGACGCCTGTACGTAGTAGAGCCGACGAGCAAGGCTTACCTTTTACCCACATTGATTGCTCAATATATATCCAGCGCTCATCGAAGCCGACGATTTGGGTCTTCATAGTGACTTTTTCAAAAGCACGAATTCTTCTGCGATATTGAATGGTACTACCAGCGACCACCAAGCCCCAACGCTGTTTGAGCAGTTGGCTGCCAAGTCCGCTACGTACCGCAAAATCCATACGCCCCAAATCATACAGCGTGAATACACGACCATTATTCATCTCTAAGAAATTATCAATGTCTGTCAGGCGACAACGAAAGGTAATCTCACTGCTATCTTTAAATGTTAATGTATTGCCTTTTTTTACTTGCAGCGCGGCATGGGCGATGGTGCTGGCAAAGCGGATAAATGGATACATAAAGCTGTCTCAACAGGTAAAGTTAGTATTTTTATTCTAGGGTTTATTCGAGGCTACGCCGATATGATTAAAATAGGCGCTAACGGTTTCGGGTATCCAGTTGATATCAAATCTTGATTTTTTATAAAGATGAGGTGACTTGTCTTTATCAGAGCGATAACGAATAAAGCCTACATGCCCGCCATGCTCAGTGTCTAAAATAGTGACACTGTCAGATACATCGTTTGGTGTGGCGGTAAAACCAAGGAAAGGATCGTCTTTGGCGCTAATGAGTAATAAAGGCTTCGTCACTTTTATCAAATAAGGAAGGGCTGATGAAGCTTGATAGTAGTGATTGTTAGAGCGGTAGCCATGACGTGGGGCGGTAAAAATATCATCAAAGTCACTGATGCGATTGACCGCTTTGATCGATTCGATCTCATCTTTAGTGATGTCATTAGCTAAGGCTTTTTTGATAATAGGGTTGAGTAAATAAGGGGTATAAATTCGATGGCTCAAAAAGCTGTGCATACTAAGAGCAGCCGATGACATATCGACGGGAGCGGAGATGACCGCAGCGCCGTCGCATAGTGATTCATTGCCATATTCGCCCATATACTTTGCCAACGCATTACCACCTAGTGACACCCCAACCGCATAAATATTGGCGTATTGTTGACTTAGATTTTGTAGCGCATGATGTACTTCATCGGTATCACCCGCATTATAAAAAACTCTACCATTAGCAGGAATGCCACCACAACTACGAAAGTGAGCGACGACGAAATGCCAGCCTTGCGCGTGGATCTGATACGCCAAAGCGCGCGCATAATGGCTGTCGCTACTGCCTTCCATGCCGTGGAATAGTACGATTAAAGGTGTTTGCTCAAGCTCACCGCTTTCTGCATGTTGTACAGGGTAGGCGTCATAAAAGTCATAGGCGATATCTGTTTCGGCAAGCGAGTCTTGTTTGATAACGCGGCGATAAGTAGGCGTTTTTGGCGCAAAAAACTTGGGTAAAATACTTTGTAGATGGGGATTGGTCAGCCAAAATGGTGGTTTAAAAGGGGCAGGCACGAATGGCTTGGTTGCTGATGAAGTTGACATAGTAGTGTCTTATATAATGGGTGTTGAAAATCGTTGTTAATAATCAGTGCTTTATCATACCCACGGTCGTTATCAAAACCAATGGTTTTCAGTGAACGCATGGTTACTCATTCAGTTTTTGTGACTCGTCTAATACGTGTCCATCCATCGCAAGATGTTCTTTTAAGTGCTCGATATTTGCCTCAGCGAGCGTCACAGTCAAGGTAACCTGCTTACTATAGGCGACATTTTCGATGCTGCCGTTTAAGCTCTCGACGACATAGCGGCACTGGGCTTCGGTCGCAAACTCTGCCAGTATTTGTACCGTGAACATAGGAACATAGGAACATAGGGGCTTAGTATCATCTCATCCACTGCCGCTTGCGCTGAACCTGCATAAGCACGGGTCAAACCGCCAGCACCGAGCTTGATACCACCGAAATAACGTACGACGATAACAATGACATTGCCGATAGATTTATGTTGCAAGACATTTAATATTGGTCGTCCCGCAGTGCCATTGGGCTCGCCATCATCGTCAAACCCTGCACTGGTGGTGTTATTAGGGTCACCAATGATATATGCCCAGCAGTGATGACGGGCATCAGTATATTGCTCACGTAGTTGTTCCACGTGGAACATTGCCTGCTCACGAGAGGTCACTGGATAAGCATAGGTAATAAAGTCAGATTTTTTGATTTCTAAGCGTGCAGTGACGGCACGTTTTAGCGTTTGATAGCTCATATTTCATCAGGCTTAGGTTGGATATGGTAAACTTGTCTAACTTTCACTGTTGTCCGTATTTGGCGCAGTGTAAATTTTATTTTTCATTATAGTACCACTTCTGACCATTGAAGATAGCCAACAACAAACGTGCACGTGCATGCATCGTTGGTCTTTGATTGAGAGTGAGTATCCCAAAACGGATGGTAGGCAAATCGTATGCGTCTAGATAAATTTCTGAGTAAAGCCACTGAGCTGTCGCGTAAAGAATCCAAAAAAATTCTGCACGCTGGTGAAGTCACAGTAAACGAGCAAGTCATTAAAGATCCCGGTGTACATGTCGATATTGTTAATGACGATGTACAGTGGGCAGGCGAGCCATTGTCGGTCGCCACTGGCAATCGCTATATCTTGCTTCATAAACCTGAAGGCTTTGAATGTACCCTAAAAGCTAAAGAATACCCAATTGTCACTGACCTTATTGCGGTGCCAGAGCTTGGCAGTTTACGTATTGCTGGGCGTCTTGATGTTGATACGACTGGTGCATTGCTCATCAGTGATGATGGCGGCTGGTTACATCGCGTAACTAGCCCAAAGCATGAACATGCCAAAGTCTACGAGTTGACGTTAGCAGATGCTATGGATAATAACGCTCAAGCCAATGCTATTAAAGAAGTGGCTGAAGGCATCCTTTTAGAAGGTGACCACGAAGAAACCAAGCCTGCGACCCTCGAGTTCATCGATGAAACTCATGCGCGTTTAACCTTAGAGCAAGGTAAATACCATCAAGTAAAACGTATGATGGGCTATTTCGGTAACAGAGTGGTTGAGCTACATCGTGCTAGTGTTGGTCACATTACTTTAGACGGGTTAGAAAAAGGCGACAGTCGCTTCTTAACACCAGAAGAAGTAGCAAAATTTTAGAGTTATAGCCTATTAGGTTATAAAATTACGTTTTAGACAAATTACTTCAAAATCAGCAGCCACTCAATAGTGAGCTGCTTTTTGTTGCCTGCTATTTTGTCAGTTAGTCTTACAGTATGCTTGTGTTGCCTATCTCTTAAAGCTCAGTAGCAGTTTTGCAAAATTAAACTGTTAAGCCTTTGCAAAAATCCCCCTTATGCTACAGTCTGCTTATCTTTTTAATCTATATTTTTACATAATGTTATTTACTGCTCTTCTGTTAAATATTGATGGGTAAATAACGATCATTATTAAAAACCAGATAGGACTGTCTTTGTGAAATTCGCTATATTAAAATCTGCAAGCTTGATAGGTATTGTTTTATTGACAACTACTGCTTGTGCACAGCCTAACACTGCCGATATGACCAATAAAGCAGTCAGCCAAAAGGTTAACCACAGCGCCCAAGCTGGTCAGAATACGAAAGCTATTGGTACAGTCAGTAAATCTATTGATAGCCGTTTGCGCCAATTGCTGACTCAAGCAGGTATCAAAACGCAGATAACCTCGATTGTACCTTCTAAATTACCCAATATGTATCAAGTCAATTTGGCTGAGCAATTGCCACTACATATTACTGAAGATGGTAAATATGTCATCCAAGGCGAGCTACAAAAGAACCCAAGCAAGCGCGTCATGACCGAAGCGTTGCCACGCAGTAATAGCGAGCAAGTAGGTCAGCCAGTCAGCACAGCCGTCAAATCAGCTATGCTGGCTAACATGGGCGCGCTTAAGAACATGAATAGCAAAACACCGTTCTTTTACACTGCAGTACCGGGTGTGATTTGGGGTGCGACTTTAGAGGGCGTACCATTCTTATTATCAGATGACGCCCAGTACATCACCGATGGTGAGATCTCAGTCATCGATAATGGTCAGTTTACTGGGCTGGATAACCGCTTTGAAAAGCTTAAAAATCAATCTGTCCTAACCACATTGGATACTAAGCAGCTGATTACCTATCCTGCCACCAGTGCTGAAAAAGCGGTGATTTACGTAGCAACGGATGTCAATTGCCCTTATTGCCGAAGATTACATAAGCAGATGCCGATGCTTAATGCCAAAGGCGTGACGATAAAAACCATTGGTTATCCAATTTATGAAGCGTCGCCTGAGCAAATGCGCGGTATCTGGTGCCAAGGTGATGAGGACAGTCGTCGTAAAGCGCTTGATCAAGCAATGCTACATGGCAAGATGACAACAGCGCCTGCATCTTGTAAAACTGATGATGTGGCAGGCAATCGTGAGAAAGCGGCAGGTTTAGCCGTTATGGCAACTCCTGCTATTTATCGTGAAGATGGTGTACTGTTTCAAGCGAGCTTTGAGAGTCCTGAGTTTTTAGAATTCTTGGGAGTAAAATAAGTCGTTGATATTTCTATAATAGTTATGATAGATATCATATTGAATAATAAATAAAAACCCGCCCTATCAACATAACTCATAGGGCGGGTTTTTATTCATATAACAGTTGATGGTAGCAAGTCTATTGCGGCAACACGATATCGACGATTTTCCAGTTAATTAAACCCTCACGCTGCATCTCTATAGTCAAAGGATAGCCTTTCACCTGACCACTGATGGTAAAGCAGTTGATACCGCAGTAACTTAATTGGGGTTTGTCACTGTCAGTCCCTTGTGCTGCCTGCTGTTCAAGCTCATTAGCCTGCTTTTCCATGATTTGCTGCATCTGATTTTTGACCACAGCATTAACATCACCGCGGTGAATAATCAGATTTTGAATGAGATTTTTTAAATCGACTTGATTGCTAGCGATTGCCCACGCTGCCGCCAGCTCTTTAGTGGCAGTATTGGCTTGACCTTGAGTATTGATGACTTTTTCAATATTTTGCGGTGTGATGGCACCAGCGACTGCTTGCATAATAAAACCATTAGCTGCCTCTTTTAACGGCTCGCCGCCAAGCTCAGCGACCAATGGGTATTTTGTCATGGTCACGGCAAATTGCTCAGTGAGCTGGTTTTGCACACTTGGGCGTACTTGCTCATAGTCGATAGCTGCCGCAATAGTCGCACCATCTTTGGCATCATAAGCCTTTTTAAGCTGATAAGCGCTGTAATAAGGCGAGCCTGCATAGACCGTAACAGCAATGACAATCAATAAAATAATCAGCTTTTTCATAAAATCGATACCTTGATACAAGCGTAATGGCGATAAATACTAGCATGGCTGAGCATTATATAGGTATAAAAACCTTTGTTCATTCCTTAATGAATTCTTTTTAATATTAACTAAAGAGTCTAATTAACACTTTGTACTTCAGCCAACTTGATAAATGGTGCTGTCATCTCCATAAATAGCGCAAACTTTTAATAATTGATTTGACTAAGCAGCACCCCACTGTATTCGCTGGTAAGATTCATACGATTGTCATCACTGTTCTCTGTCTTCCGCTATGTTTCATGTGAAACGTTTTTTGCGATGATGAGCGGTATTGAACGATAAAGCAACCAAGCGGTGGACTGTGAAGACGATAGGAGAGCCCATGAGTAAGCGCGATTTTTATGAAATACTAGGTGTCAGTAAGACCGCTGATAATAAAGAGATCAAGCGAGCCTACCGCAAGCTTGCCATGAAATACCATCCAGACCGTAACTCTGAAGACCCAGATGCTGAAGAAAAATTTAAAGAAGCATCGATGGCTTATGAAGTATTAAGTAGCGAAGAAAAACGCTCAGCCTATGACCGTATGGGTCATGCTGCTTTTGAAAACGGCATGGGCGGTGGTGGTTTCGGCGGTGGCGGTGGGGGGAACTTCCAAGATATCTTTGGTGATATCTTTGGCAACTTTGGTGATATCTTTGGTCAGTCACGTGGCGGCGGCGGCGGTGGGCGTTCGCGTCGCGGCTCAGACTTACGTTATGTGATTGAGCTGACTTTAGAAGAAGCGGTACGTGGCTGCAAAAAAGAAATCAGCTTTACAGCTCCTGCGCCTTGCGATACCTGTGATGGTAAAGGCGCAAAAAATGCCTCTGATATCGTGACTTGCCAAACTTGTCATGGTCAAGGTCAAGTCCGTATGCAACAAGGCTTTTTTGCCGTTCAACAGGCCTGCCCACATTGTGGCGGTACTGGTAAACAAATTAAAAATCCCTGTTCTGACTGTCATGGTAATGGCGTCAAAGACAAGTCACGCACGCTAGAAGTTTCTATTCCAGCAGGCGTTGATGATGGTGATCGCGTCCGTTTAGCAGGCGAAGGCGAAGCGGGCAGCGCAGGCGTACAAAACGGCGACTTATACGTCGAAGTACGTGTCAAACAGCACAACGTCTTTACCCGTCAAGGTGCTGATTTGTATATGGATGTGCCAGTTAGTATCACTGATGCAGCACTCGGTAAAGAAGTCGAAATCCCAACCTTAGATGGCAAGGTCAAAATCAAAGTTGCTGAAGGCACGCAAAGCGGTAAATTGCTGCGTGTACGCGGTAGAGGTGTAACACCAGTACGTACGACCATGAAAGGTGATTTGATCTGCCGTGTGGTCATTGAAACACCAGTGAATCTGACTCGTGAGCAAAAAGATTTGCTACGTCAATTCCAAGATACACTGGATGGTGATAGTAAGCATCAGCAGTCACCACATAAAAAATCTTTCTTTAAAAAGATTGGTGACTTATTTGATTAAGGATAAGCATTGATAAAAGCGTATTCTTAATAATATTTAGCCCAAAAGTTTCACGTGAAACTTTTGGGCTTTTTATTGGTTGGATAAAAAACCATTCATAAGCTGATATTTGCTAAACTTAGCCTAATAAATTTAAAAACCAGCGTATTAAAAATAAAGTACTTAGGATAATTATATGAGTCAGCCAGAGAATAAAAAAATGATTAATGTCGGTGTCATCGGTGCAGGTGGACGTATGGGACGTATGCTTATCGAAGCGATACAAGACAATCCACAAACGATATTAACTGCAGCGATTGAGCGTCAAGGTTCAAGTTTGGTTGGAGCAGATGCGGGTGAAGTTGCTGCGGTCGGTCGATTGGATGTGCAAATAGTTGATGATTTACAGTCAGTGATTAATAAGATTGATGTATTGATTGACTTTAGCTTGCCTGCTGCTACTGAAAAAAACCTGCAAGTCTGTGCTGAGCACAACGTCGCCATGGTTATCGGCACGACAGGATTTAATGAGCAGCAAGAGCAAGTATTGGCAAAAGCGAGTGAGCAAGTTGCTATCGTTTATGCGGGTAACTATTCAACAGGTGTTAATCTATCATTAAAGTTACTAGGGATGGCTGCTAAAGCTTTTGGCACTGATGCTGATGTAGAGGTGATTGAAGCGCATCATAAGCATAAAATCGATGCGCCATCAGGTACGGCTTACATGATGGCAGAAGCTGTGGCAGAAGCACGTGGACAGAACCTAAAAGACGTCGCTGTCTATGGTCGTGAAGGACAAACTGGCGAGCGCGAATCAGGTACGATTGGGATTCATGCGATTCGTGGCGGTGAAATCATCGGCGATCATACTGTGATGTTTATTGCAGATGGCGAAGTTGTTGAAATTACCCATCGTGCGCGCGCACGGATGACTTTTGCTGCTGGCGCTGTGCGTGCCGCTACGTGGATTGTTCAGCAATCGGCTGGACAATATAATATGCAGGATGTCTTAGGTTTAAATGACTAAGCTTTAACGAGCAAGGTTTGAGTTATTAGGGTTTTTCTTATGGTTTGGTCGCTGCTGAGTATGGCTTTTGATAGCGTTTAACTATTGTTAGAGGTCAATCATGAATAAGTTTAGTGAAAATCTAATAGCGAGTTTTGGTCGAAAGCTGGCTATGATAAAAACTGTCAAAACCATAAATTATGGACGCCAGATAGTATTTATCCTAAGTTTAACTGTAGTGCCAATAGTCGTACAAGCAGCTGCTTATCAAACCTACGTCATTCACACTTACGGCGGTGATTTATTACTACCAGCTGTGCGCCAACAGTTAAACACGAGCCGTGACGGCGGTACGGTCACCACTTATCAAGATAAGTTAGTCCTGTACACGACAGCTACCAATTATCAAGCAGTGCAGCAGTTATTGACTCAGATTGACCGTCAGCCACAGGCATTGACGGTCGCTGTGCGTGTCGGCAATAATAGTAGTGTTCAGGGTAATATTCAGCAAGGGCAGGTCACTATTAGTAATAGCGGTATCCAAGGCGTAGGGATTATCAACCAGAGTAATAGCCATCAGCAGAATAACAATTTATACCAAATCCAAACCTTGTCAGGTAGCACGGCAAGCATCAGCACTGATACACTCTACGCACTAAATCAAACCTATACTGCCAATAGTTATCCAACCTATCCAGCTTACAACCGTCCAGTAGGAAAGATTATTATCCAGCAGCAGGTCTTATTGCCAACGAGCCAAGGTATCGCGGTCACGCCAAGACTGCTTGCTAATGGACAAGTCGAAGTACAATTGACCCAAGTTGAAGAGAAGCTCGTGCGCGCCAATTCTCCTTATAATCGCCATGGTTACAATAGTAGTGTGCAAGGGCAAAGATTGAATAGTACCCTTATTGTGCCACGTGGACAGTGGGTAACTATAGGGCAAATCTCTCAAAACAGTCAAAATCAGACCGCAGGTTATGGTGGCAACCAAAATAATAACCGTAGCAATGATGTGCCAATATCGCTACTAGTACAGTAGCTAATGATAAGTACTATAGCGAAATAAACGTAAAAAAGCGCGGCACTGTTATTCACAATGCCGCGCTTTTTATAGTAACGATTATTTATCAAAAACTAGTCAACATAGACCACTTCTAATGGTGGAAAACCATTGAACTCAATAGATGAGTACGAGTTGGTATAAGCACCCGTAGTTAACCAAAATATCTTGTCACCAATCTCTAGCTCTTCCGGTAGCTGATAACCTGCCTCTTCATACATAATATCAGTTGAGTCACAAGTAGGACCTGCCAATACGACCGTACCCGCGCTGGTTGAGGTTTCCATTTTTGGTGTATAAACAGGGTACTTGATAGCTTCCCCCAAGGTTTCGATTAAACCTTGAAATAAACCCACATCGGTATAGACCCAACGTGTCAGATCAGTATGCGACTTACGAGAGATCAATACCACGTCACTAACCAGTACACCTGAACCACCAACCAATGAGCGACCGGGCTCCAAAATAATCTCTGGCATATCTTCGGCACTATAGTCATCACTTAAGTAGCTTTGAATCTCTTCAGCATAGACTTTGATAGGGTTGACTTCGCTCAGATAGTTTGCCGGAAAGCCGCCACCCAAATTAATCATTTGTAGCTTAATGCCTTCTTCGTTCTTCATCCAATCAAACATATATTTGACTTTGGCTAGAGCATCATCCCAAGCAGCAACGTCTTTTTGCTGACTGCCCACATGGAATGAGATGCCATAAGGTACCAAGCCCAACTCCTGCGCTTGAATCAATAACTCAATCGCCATGTTTGGATGGCAGCCAAATTTGCGTGATAATGGCCATTCAGCGGTATCTGACCCTTGTACCAAGATACGTACAAATATCTTTGAACCAGGCGCATGTTTTGCGATATTTTTTAGATCTGCTTCTGAGTCGGTCGCATACAAATCAACCCCTTTTTCAAAGGCGTATTTGACATGTTCAGGCTTTTTGATGGTATTACCATAAGAGATACGTGAGGGCTCAACGCCGCAGTCAAGCACGCGATCAAGCTCATAAATTGAGGCACAGTCAAAGTTTGAACCAAGCTCAGCAAGCAGATTGATGACTTCGACGGCAGGGCTTGCTTTCATCGCATAATGGATTTTAGCATGAGGAAAAAAACCGACCATTTCATGAAACTTTGTTTTGATGCGATTGAGATCTACCACCAAGAGTGGTGTTTCACGACCTTCAGCAGCTTTAGTGAATTTCTGCCAGCCGGCAGGGTCAAAATATTGGTCGATTTTAATCATAGTAGAACCTTTAATAAAAACAGTATTTAATGAGAATAAGGAGTGAAGCTAATAAGGAGTGATGCTAACCAGAACTAATAATAAAAGCCAAATTTTTTACGCTAAAATCTAAGCGTTCAATCGTCCCCTTATCGCTGTGCTATGTGCAGTATCTAAAACAGACAGCGTCTAATAAAACGTAGCATGAGCCAACGAAACCACGTGATGATAAACGTATGTGACAATCAACTTATCAGAGAAATATAGTCGATTCTAAATAAAGTAGATACATCATGTTTTGACGCGGCACTGGTATAAATTTTTCTGGCGTGCTGTGCCTGCGCAGACAGAGGCTGCAAAAAATTCATTCCAGTCCCGCTGTATCGTTTTTATGCTGAGCTTAATATAGATTAAGAATTTGCTGGCTGTAGCGCTTTTTCCGCGACTTGCTCGCCTTGCTTTTCACGTATTTTAAGGAATTTACGCACCTTATCACGGGCACGCGTCTGTTTCAAACGCGACAAATAATCGACGAAAATCACCCCATTTAGATGATCCATTTCATGTTGGATGCAAACAGCAAGTAAGCCTTCTACTTCTTCATCAATCCTATCACCATTATCATCTAGGGCTTCGATACGCACTTTGTTTGGGCGCTCAACCTTATCATAGACATCCGGAACCGACAAACAACCCTCTTCATAGGACTGCTTTTCTTCTACCAATGGTGTTACTTTAGGATTAATAAAAACCCTAGGGGCGTTTTTATCTTCAGATAAATCCATCACGATGAGCTGAATATGGTGATCCACTTGGCTGGCAGCCAGACCAATACCTTGTGCATCATACATGGTCTCAATCATATCGGCGATTAAGGTCTTGATGTCAGCAGTGACTTCCTTGACAGGCGTTGCAATCGTACGCAAGCGCGGGTCGGGATAACTTAAAATAGGGAGTAACGCCATAAGGCTCACCTCAATGATAAAGATAAAAAAATAGGTTGAATATTATAAATTAAATGGGGACAAAAGTAATGCTTATCAATAGCTAATGAGAGATATCCTTATCGATAAATATAAGAAAACTATAGTATAGTCAAAGAACTCATAAATCGCCACACAGCCATAAGAAATAGAAGAACAAAGTATCAACACAATCTAACCGCCACTCTTTACGTTTTTGTTTGACCCAAGCCCACATCTGCTCGATAGGATTTAAGTCAGGACTATAAGGTGGTAACCATAAAATAGCGTGACCAGCCCTTTCTATGAGTTCAGTTATGTCTTTTCGCTTATGGAATGTTGCGTTATCCATAATGATCACACTGCCTTTCGGTAGGCTTGGTAGCAGCAGTTGTTCAACCCAACTATGAAATACATCACTATTGACACTGCGATCATAGAGTCCCACAGCGAACAGCTGGTTATTGTAAATAGCACCTATTGCATTGGTTTGGTTTTTAAGCTGCCAGTTGTATTGACCAAAGCATTTTTTACCTCTCTCAGAGTAACCATGAGGTCGGTTCTCATGAGACTTAAAGCCACTTTCATCAAGGTAGATGACGGGTCTGCCCTCAAGCTCAAACTGTCTTAAGTGTTCAAGAAATATAAGACGTTTTTCATCATCCGCTTTTGGATGCATTAAGCTCTTTTTTTTGAGTGATGCTGATGCGCTTCAAGGCGATGCCTATCGCTCTTTGAGTGCAGTTAAAACGCCGAGCTCGCTCGTGCTGATAATCATCAGGATGAGCGGCTACATCGGCTCTCAGTAACTCATCGTTTATCTTAGTTGGGGTAAACTGACGTTTTTTACGCTCAGGATATGTTTTCCAACGCTGGATGGTGTTGGTGCTAATTTGATACGCCTCTGCAAGTTGTCGAATGCTATAGCCTTCTTCAAGCTTGCACAGTATCAGTTGTCGGTAGTCTTTTGAGTATGCCATGATGTCTACTGTAGCGGATTTATGTTTCTTTTACTATATTAATCTATTGATAGAGGAATTTGAAACCATAAAAAAGGCCTTGATTGCACAAGACCTTTATTTTATGTATTCGTTATTGAAATATATTAGCTATTTAGGTATATCCAATTATACGCGACGTTTGCTCATAATCATCTCATAGAGGAACAGTAAGATAATCGCACCAATTACTGAGAAGATTAAACCAGTGAAACCGCCATCAGCATTGATACCAATTATGCCAGCAATAAAACCACCAAGCATCGCACCAACAATACCCAATACAATCGTCATAATCCAACCCATAGGATCGCTACCTGGCTTAATCGCACGTGCCAATAAACCTGCAACCAGACCAACAATAATCATCCAAATAAAGCTCATATCAATTCTCCTAAAGTGTCTATCATTTATAATGGTTTACTTATTTTGTTGAATCCATTGTAAACATTATCGAGATCGAGAAATAAGCAAAAAATGTTACCTATGTATGGGCTCTGTGAGAAAAAAGCGATATTTGCTATTTAGCAAGGGAAATAGGTAAACGGGGTGTTACAAAGGTAGCAAAGTCGCTAACGAAATGGCAATGTATTATGAGTTGGTAATCAAAAAAAGTAGACAAATAAAAATCGTGGCATCATTAATAATGAGTGATGCCTTTTACTTATACCGCTATAAAGCCAGATTAACGGTTATTTAAAGCCGTTAGTAAACGCTGGTGAATACCTTCAAAGCCGCCATTAGACATAATCACAATCGCATCACCAGCCTTGGCATATTTGCAAATATGAGTAATGATATCTTCCGCGCTAGAGATTACCTGTTGGCTGCCAATATCTGGATTTGCGATAGTGGCATTATTAATAACTTCTTTTAGACCCCATTCAAGTCCGGTAGGCTCATACCATAAGGTATGATCGGCAAGGGTAGCAGACTGCGCCAGACTGTCTTGATGGATACCCATTTTCATGGTATTGCTACGTGGCTCAATAATTGCCCAAAGTCGTCTATCAGCTAGCTTTTTCTTAGCCCCATCTAATGTGGTCGTAATCGCTGTTGGATGATGAGCAAAATCATCAAAGACTAAGATATCATTTACATTGCCTATAAGCTCCATTCGGCGCTTGATACCAGCGAATGCTGATAAAGCGGCGCAAGCGGTTTTGACACTGACGCCGATGGTATAAGCCGCTGCGACAGCAACCAAGGCGTTATTCACATTGTGAATGCCGCTCATCGACCAATCGACGATTCCCGTGGCTTCTTTATCAGCAGTATCAGCCACAAAACTAATAGCAAATTGACCACCATCTTCGCTGATAAGTTCAGCTTGCCAATCATTACTATCTTTCACATGTTTATCTTTTGCGTGAGTATTATCTGTTGTATGAGTATTATGTGCCGCTGAGTCCAATACTGCTGTCCGCCAAACAGGTGTCCAAACACCTTTCGCTAACGTTTCCTCTAAGCTGACAGTCGCTGTTGGCATAATGATTTTGCCAGTGCTTGGAATCATGCGCACCATATGATGAAATTGGGTCTGAATAGCATCAAGATCGGCAAAAATATCCGCATGATCAAATTCAAGGTTATTTAAAATAGCCGTACACGGACGATAATGTACGAACTTTGAACGCTTATCAAAAAATGCAGAATCGTATTCATCTGCTTCGATAACGAAATAGCCAGTATTTGCCGAATCGTCATTATCAATTTTGTCAGCACCCAAATAACTGCTGTGAGCAAAGACTTGCTGCAAGTGGGCATCAGCAGTATCAACAAGTGGCACGCCACCGATTAAAAACCCAGTGTCGATACCGGCATAGTGCAGTATCCACGCGAGCATGGTCGTCGTCGTGGTTTTACCGTGAGTACCTGCCACTGCGATGACATGGCGAGATTGCAATACTTGCTCAGATAAAAACTGGGGTCCAGAGGTATAGCGTAGACCTGTGTCCAGCATATATTCGATGACATCCATACCGCGTTTCATCGCATTACCAACGACGACTAAATCTGGTGCTGGTTGCAAATGCTCTATAAGATAGCCTTGCTCAATGGCCACGCCCGCGTTTTCAAGTTGGGTAGACATCGGCGGATAAACGTTGGTATCTGAGCCCGTGACCGTATGTCCAAGCTCGCGCGCCAATAAGGCCAGAGAGCCCATAAAAGTACCACAAATACCAAGAATATGAATATGCATAGACGTTCCGTACGAGCTTGAATAAGAGGAGTGAAAATCTAACGTAAGCCAATAAAAGAGATTGCTATATTTTGGCTGAGCTAATATTTATCTTAGCAAATTACTATTTAAGCCAGTACTCTTTTATGTTGAGCCAACAATCGTGGTACAGCAGGCAAGCGCTCATTGTAAAGTAATCATGGTTCTTTGACCAATAAAAAACGCCTAGTAAATAGGCGTTATCAGAATTATAAAATAGTCGTATTTAGTGTTATCTCAAATATGCTGTATGGCGTTACTATTCAAGCAGTTATTGACGTGCTAAAGCATAGTTTTCATCAGGATTTTTATACTCATCCATCATGATCAAATGATTGTCTTGAATTTGATAGGTTTCGATATTTTTTTTCTCATAAACGATCGTAATCACATCATTGTCTTGACGATAGACGCCGGATTCTACCAAAGGCGGTTGTGGCGTTTCAGCCTGATTAAAGACACTGGTTTTTAATACTGAACCATCGGCGAATAAGTTTAAAGTAACGTTAATACTGCCACAAGATGGGCAGGGGACCACGCCACCATAATCGCCCATCAAGGTCGCTTGCAACATACTGTCGCTGTTTGCTGCTGAAATCATCGGTGAGCGTACTGAGTTATTATTCGAGCTTGCTGCTGCAATAAGTGTCTGTCCTTCTTGATGACTTTCTTCATTAGCTGATGCTTTGGCATCATTTTCTAGCAAGGCAGGCTCATCATTCTCCAAAACGTTACTTTGGTCGCTGTTAATCGGCGCACCTTGGGTATTTTTATTTGTAGAAGAAGAGGCACTGTCACAACTTACCAAGGCTATACAGACCGGCACGGCTAATAACAGACGCGTACAGCGGTTATTAAGGAAGGAAGCAGGAAATACAGGCGAAAAATTTATCATAGTATTACCACAGAGCAGATTTTTGAACAGTATTTCTAATTACAATCGATGTCATTTTGACTCTAAAATCAGCGTAAAAATCACATAGAACGAAAACGACTAGAGTAACGACAATAAGCCCGCGTTGCGAGCTTGATTTCGTTAAATTATGTGATAAAAATGGATAAACTATGAATAGCGCGCCGTGCGTTATTTATCGAGCGAGAGGCTTAGGAGTATCAGGACGTACGATACGCCACAAGATAAGCAAATGGGTCAGTATGAGAATACTAAATAAAATCAGAGATTGTTCAGGGATGCTTAAGCCCAAAAACGTCCATTCAATAGAGGCGCATTCACCAGAGCCCGCAAATACCTCTTTTAATATCTGCTGCATAGGCAAGGTATCCATCCAGTAATCCAAACCCGGACCACATGAGGGTACTTGATCAGCTGGCAAATGCTGTAGCCAAACATGACGCCCTGCAACTATAGTCGCCCAACCGATACCTGCTAGGCTACCTAGCCATAATATCAATCGTAGCGCCATTGATTTAGGATTCAGCACCGCCGCGATGAGGGCAAAGCCGCCCATGATCATAAGTCCAATCCGCTGAAAAATACAAAGCGGGCAAGGTGTGAAGCCCATATAACGCTGTAAGAAAAATAGAGCAAAGCTCATGCCTATCGCGGTCATTATGACTAAAAATATTTGCAGATTGCGGTAAATGGTTAGCTGTAGCATGGGGCAGATACTCTTATAAAGTGCTTGTTAATAAAGGACAGAAAGATAAGAAAGATTAACGATATTGCTGCAAGAAATCCATAAAATCTTCTGTTTCAGCTGCCTCCATCTCCGCTTGCTGTAAAATGGACTTTTCGGCGAGCACTTCATATTTTGCTTGGGTATTGGGACTGAGGGTTTGCTGCAATAACGAGTCGCGATGCTGTTGCGCTAAGGTAAAGCCAAGCTGCCATAAACTGCCCAAGCGCTTGCTATCAGAATTTACTTGCGCTGAAATGGTTGACTCAGAGTGACCAGCCTTACCTTGCATCAAGGCAACTGCTGCACGATAATCATTGCCGCCATGATGGGCGTCAAGTAAGGCGGCGAGTGGCTGCATACGGTTTAAATGCATCAGCATCCAGCTTTCTAATGATTGCTCAGCCCCATTATTTAGGATTTGTAGATCCTTACGGCGACCTTCATTAACGACGCGCTCAAGATTGATGGCAAGCGCCTCTTCTTCTTCAGGCAGTAATTCAGGGGAATCACTAAGCAAGCAATAAAGCGCCATCACTTCTAAAAAGCAAGCACTAGATAAGCGGATGCCGATATCGCTATAAGGGTCTAAATCAATCGCACGAAACTCAACGTAAGCGATACCACGACGCTCAAGTGCTTCAGTTGGGCTTTCGCCACTCATGGCTATTTGCTTAGGACGAATAGGGCTGTAGTATTCATTTTCTATTTGTAAAATATGATTGTTGATTTGAATAGGATTGCCATTCTCATCATCTAAGCCAAGCTTCTCAAAGCTTTCGTGTGGGGTCTGAATTGCACGGCGCAGCCCTTTGATATATTCAGGCAAATTGTTGTAGCGGATATCAAGGTGCTCTTGCACGCTATTGGTGTAGCCAAGTTTGCCCATCCGCAGGCTGGTAGCAGTTGGTTTATAATACGTTGAATTATTGAATATCTCAAGGTCGTGCTTAACCCCTGAAACAAAGCACGGGCAGACACTGGGACTTGCGCCCAATAAATACAGCACCAAACTGGTCAGGCGTTTAAAGTTACGAATCAGACCAAGATATTTGTCGTTTTTAAACTCTGTTAATGTTAGAGATTGTGCAGTCGGCGTTTGTGTTTGCCACGCAGTGAATAAATCGTCACCAAATGATAAATTATAATGTAAACCTGCAATGGTCTGCATCCGGCGACCATAACGAACACCAAGTCCACTACGGTACAAAGTTTTCAATTTACCCGTGTTAGAACTACCATAGTCCGCGAGCGGAATATCTTCATCATTTGATGACAGCATACAAGGCATAGATAGCGGCCACATCAGCTCATTTTCAGGAATACCTTTATATACCAACAGATGCAACTGGCGCAGCATGTTTAGCGTCTCTTTTGGTGATGACTTGGGGTCAGTAATCAGCTCAAGTAAGCTTTCAGAGTAATCTGTCGTAATAAAAGGATGAGTCAGCTTGGAGCCGAGTTTGGCAGGATGCGGCGTTTGGGCCAAATAACCATCAGGCGTCACGCGCAATCCTTCTTTTTCGATACCACGTAACATACCTGCTAAATGTTGGCTGGCAAACCAGTTTGGAATATCAAAATCGACAAAGCTACTCGCAAAATTACTCATAAGGATCATCTGTTGTTATTGGTTATTATTGATTAAAAAACCATCAATGGCTAATCGAAATAGAGAATAGGGACTTCAGTTTAGCCCAAAGACAGGCTAAAAACCACGCACGATTACAAATACTGTCCGTTTTGCTGAAGGTGAATTCCACACTATTTGGCAGAAATTTTAGCCATAAAATAGCAGTAAAGCCCTAAGAAATTTGGGACTTTAATTGATCGTTTGTGCTTATTTTCTTGAAAGTTTTTATGGAGGGCAACTCTATTTTTATCAATAGCCCAGGTACCCAAATTTTTACAGGAAAAATATCTGAAATAAAAAGCACCTACCAATCGGGTAAGTGCCATAGCAAAACAATTCTTCATACAGTTATTGGATATTAAGATGTACCAAAGCGAGTATTTAAATCGAGAATGACGAGCCGCAGCCACAAGTGGTCGTCGCATTAGGGTTGGTTACGATAAAGCGGGCGCCTTCCAAACCTTCAGTATAATCGACGGTCGAGCCTTGTAAGTACTGATAACTAAGTGAATCTACAACCAGCGTCACATCGCCATTATCAAAGTTGGCGTCATCTTCGTTCAAATCATTGGCAAAGTTAAAACCGTAAGAAAACCCCGAACAGCCGCCGCCAGTGACATACACTCGTAACATAAGGTCGCTATCGCCTTCTTCTTCTCGCAGGCGACGTACTTTTTGCGCCGCGCTATCAGTCAGGTTCAGTACTGTTGGGTCTACTGATTGGCTTGAACTTGGATTAAATTGGTTGGCTGGTTGGTTCATATCTACCTCAATTGCTAAAATCAGATGTTATTATTTTTACGTATGCGAGGTCGTTTACTGTTACAGGCTCAGATGACTTGCCAGTAGCTTTTCATAGCTGCTATTCATGACCTACAGGCAACTCCACTATTCTTTATGCAAGGCATCGCTATTTTTGGACAACCACTGCGAGATAGACAGCATAGTAACTAGACTTTAATGGTGAATATCAGCACTTAACTGCCTGATGTCAATAGTATTTTGCTAGTATAACATAGTTGGGTTAATGATTAATTTGTCAAGGGTAACAGTAGCGTTTGCTATTATAACGTACTTATATATGCCCTTTGTTGTTTGTTAATACAAGGGAATTAGTAGCAGTATAAAGGTTTGAATTTAAAATACTTATTTAATTGTTTGCCTATCGGTTAGGCGTTTGAAATAATAGCCGCCAGTAAACACGCCAGATAAGTGTTTTTCCTATTGCCTTATGTTTTATATTACCGCTGAGATGAAGAAATTATATGATCGAATTTAAAGACGTTGGTGTTCGCCGTGATGGTCGTGAGTTGTTTGCAGGGGCAAGCTTCCAGCTACATCCGGGCCACAAAGTTGGCTTAACGGGCAATAACGGGACCGGAAAATCGACCTTATTTGCCTTATTATTGACACGAATGGGTACCGGTGACACCGAAGTGACCCTTGATAGGGGTGAAGTGAGTATCCCTGATAGCTGGCATGTGGCGCACATGGCGCAGGAAGTTGGCGCGACCACACAGACGGCGATTGATTATGTGCTAAGCGGTGATGAGCAATGGTACGAAATTAACGCCACTTTAAATGACCTAAGCCGTGTCAGTGATGAGCAGATTGGTGTGCTACACCAGCAGTTTGATGAGATTGATGGCTATCGTACGCCAACCAAAGCCGCGCAAATTATGGCGGGTTTAGGTTTTAATACCAATCAACATGAGCTACCGGTGGAAGGTTTTTCGGGTGGTTGGCGTATGCGCTTAAACCTTGCTAAGACCTTGATGAGCCGTGCTGACTTAATGCTACTTGATGAGCCAACCAACCATTTGGATTTGGATGCTATTCTTTGGCTTGAGACTTGGATTAATGCCTTTACCGGTCTGGTCATCGTGATCTCACATGATCAAACGTTCTTAGATAACACCGTTGGTCATATCTTGCACGTTGAGCAGCAAAAAATCACCCTTTATACCGGTAACTATCAACAGTTTATTCGCACCCGTCATGAGCGTATGGCGCAGCAGCAACAAGCGTTTGAGAAGCAAGAAGCGACCAAAGCACATTTGGATGACTTTATTCGTCGTTTCCGCGCTAAAGCCAGTAAAGCAAAACAAGCACAGAGCCGTATCAAGCAGCTTGAGCGCATGGCTGAGCTGTCGCCGATGATGGCAGACAACCCGTTTTCGTTCCGCTTTTATGAGCCGGCGAATATGAGCTCGCCGCTGATTGAATTGACCGATGCCGATATTGGTTATAGCGATACCCCACTACTTTATAACGCCAATGTGCAAGTCACTCCTGATACTCGTATCGGTTTGCTTGGAATGAATGGCGCTGGTAAGTCGACCTTGATTAAAGCCTTGGTCGGTGAGCTTGGCGTATTAAAGGGCAGTTATAATGTTTCAGACACGCTAAAGCTTGGCTACTTTAACCAGCATCAAATGGATATCCTTGATCCGAAGGCAACGCCGATAGAGATGTTGCGTCGCCTAGCAGGCAAAACGTCTGATGCAATGCTACGGTCATTCTTAGGTAGCTTTGATTTCCGTGGCGACCGTATCGATACTATCAGTGAGCTATTCTCTGGTGGCGAACGTGCGCGCTTGACGCTAGCTTTGATCGTCTGGCAACGTCCGAACGTGCTGGTACTCGATGAACCAACCAACCATTTGGATTTACAAATGCGTCAGGCGTTGACGATTGCTTTGCAAGGGTTTGAAGGGGCAGTGGTACTGGTCTCGCATGACCGCGAATTGATTGCCAATGTCTGTGATGAGCTGTTTTTGGTACATGATGGGCAAATCGATGAGTTCGATGGTGACATCAGTGATTATGGTAAATGGCTTGCTGAAAAGCGTAAGCAAGAAAATTCGCAAGATAAAAATACCAGTAAGAAGAAAAGCAAAAAAGAGAGTAAAAAGTTTGTTTCACGTGAAACAGATGCTAATGCAGTAGGTAGCCAAGCAAGCAAGCAAGTGGGTAAAGATGCGCAGCGCAAGCTGGCCGCTGAACAACGCAAATTAACCGCGCCTATTCGCCGTGATATCGAAAACACGGAAAAGACCTTGGCTGCAATTGACGAGAAGCTGCTGGTGTTAGAAGAAAAGCTGGCGAATACGAATCTTTATGAAGAAAGTCGTAAGGCTGATTTGATGATATTGCTGAATGAGCAAACCACGTTACAGCAGCAACATAGTCAACATGAAGAAAAATTGCTACTAGCAATGACAACCTTGGAAGAAATGGAAGCCAATATCGGCTAATACCGTGAGGTTTTTATCAATTAGTTTTTAATCGAAACCAAGTAATAAAACTCAGTCATTAAAAAAGGGAAGGCTTACGCCTTCCCTTTTTTTACTTTATTGCCTTACTCTCTACGATATCGACCATCACCATAAGATAGGATTTCCATCGTAGTAGTACAAAGCTGACAGTTTATTTGACCAGCAGCGGCTTTAGATAAATCAAGAATGCGACCTCGTGTAAAAGGTCCTCTATCTGTAATTTTTACAATCACGCTCTGCTTTGTCTTTTTGTTGGTCACTTGTACTTTCGTACCAAACGGCAGCGTTTTATGTGCGGCTGTCAGGGAGTTCATATTGAAGATACTACCACTTGCCGTACGTTTACCATGGAATTTGCTACCGTAGTAGCTGGTATTACCGGCGAAAGCAGTGGCGCTCAATAGTAGTGATAAAGTGATGACTAAAGACTTGATTAAATAAGACATTTAAAACCTTTTCGCTATTGAAGAAATAGACAGATACTCTTGCCTATGTTATGCATACTCCCTATGAGTACAAATAATAAAAAACATCATACAAGAAATAACTTTTCACATTCTTACAGCTCTGTAAAAAAACTCTTTAGGTCAAAAACGCTTTTTTAACAGGAAGTTATGATATATATATACCTATTTTGCCATGTTTAGATTGCTGTCAATATAAACAATTTCTTGCTCGATTCTCTCATTATAAAATCAGTGAAAAGTAAAAATTTTTCATAGTAAACAGTATGTTTCAGATAAAAATATCCCTTGCATACTACTATCTGCCTAGCAGAGACGATAATAATTTATAGCGCGCGCACGGTATCGTTTTTAAGTTGAATCCCCTATATTGGTAATATTTCTATAATGGTATTTGGTTTTTTTAGCGCTATCATTATAAGTGGACTAGGGTCACAATCTTTTATATCGCCAACCTACTTTCGATTACTAGCGTTTACAATTGGCGTTTCATTATTATTAATAGATCTTATTTTGAGGAAAATAACATGGCAGAAAAAAACTACTATGACATTTTAGGGGTCAAAACCGACGCCTCAGACGCTGATATAAAAAAAAGATATCGTAAGCTCGTCCGTCAATATCATCCGGATGTCAGTGATGACCCAGATGCCGATAATAAGATTGCTGAGATTAATAATGCTTATGAAACCATCAGAGATAAGGACAAGCGTGCTGAATATGATGCGATGCTAAACAATCCTTTTGCTGGTCAAGGTGGCGCTGGTGGTTTTGGCGGGCAAGCAAGTGCTAGTCAGGGCGGCTTCCGCTGGGAAGATATTAAAGATCAGTTCGGTGCTGGCGAAGCCTATGGCGATGGGGGTTTTCGCTTCGATGATATTTTTTCGGCATTTGGACGCGGCGCACGTGGACAAGCAAGTGGTCAGTCGCAATATGGTGGCTTTGGAACGCAAGATAGTAAGGGTCAAGACCAACATGCCGAGATTACCGTTGATTTGGTATCTGTTTATCAGGGCGATGAATACAGTATTAAGTTAAATGTTCCGGTGCGCCAGCCAAATGGCAGTGTGGGCTACGATAATAAGACCCTTAAGATAAAAATCCCTAAAGGCATTACGGATGGCAAGCAAATTCGATTAGCTGAACAAGGAGCGGCTGGCAGTGGTAATGGTAAAAATGGTGATTTGTTTTTAAAGGTTAAAATCAGTCATGCTTCAAATATCCGTATCGAAGGGGCAGATGTTTATCAGACGGTCAATATAGTGCCATGGGAAGCGGCACTGGGTGAAAAGATTACTGTCAGCACGCCAACAGGCACACTGGGTGTAACGATTCCTAAAAACAGCAAGTCAGGTAGTAATTTACGTCTAAAAGGCAAAGGTATTCCTGCTAAAGAAGCAGGCGATTTATACTTAACCCTAAATATTGTCAATCCAGACACCAATAGTGAAGCGCAAACCAACGCCTATGAAGCACTAAAACAAGCCTTCACTGACACAACCATTGAGCGATAAACAAATAGATTTATAAAAGCTGTTTAATACCTTAATAGAGATGTAGACGATAAAATAAAGAAAAACGAGGATAATCGCTATGAAACACTCGCCTGAATTTAATGACATTATCATGAGCTTAGATGAGCTGATATCTGCCTGCGGTCAAGAGCGCCAGTGGGTGATCGAGCTGATTGAAGAGAACATCATCGAATATGATGTACCAGACCGCGAGCAGTTTACTGGCTATCAGCTGACGACTGTGCGCCGTGCGTCCCGCCTAAGCCGCGACTTTGAAGCCAGTGTCCCAGCCATTGGTTTGATACTTGAGCTGTTAAATGAAATAGAGCAACTGCGCCAATTAAAACGCCAATTGGATATGCAAGCACCTGTTATTGAAGTCACGATTGACCATTTAAAATAGTTAAATAAACAGTAAAAGCTGATAATAAAAAAGAGTCCAATCATTGATTGGACTCTTTAGTGTTTGATAATACGATTTTATAGCAAATTAACGGGCATATTTTGGATCAGCAGCAGCGGTAAATAAGACGTCTGTTGATGAGTTCAGAGCGGTTTCAGCCGAGTCCTGTATGACACCGATGATAAAGCCAATAGCAACCACTTGCATGGCAATGTCATTTGGAATACTAAATAGACTCGCTGCAAGTGGAATCAACAACAATGAGCCGCCAGCAACACCGGATGCGCCGCAAGCACTAATCGTTGCAACCAAGCTTAATAGCAGCGCTGAGGCAAACGTCACTTCGATACCGAGGGTATGTGCAGCAGCAAGCGTTAGAACGTTAATAGTGATTGCCGCGCCCGCCATATTGATGGTTGCGCCAAGTGGAATAGTCACTGAATACGTGTCTTCGTGTAGACCTAATTTGCGCGCAAGGTTCATATTGACGGGGATATTTGCTGCTGATGAGCGAGTAAAAAAGGCGGTGATACCAGACTCACGTAAACAAATGAAAACGAGTGGATAAGGATTTTTTCCTGTCTTAACTAAGATGATAAGCGGATTGACGACTAGAGCGATAAATAGCATACAACCAACCAATACCATTAAGATACGGGCATAACCTGCCAAAGCTGCGAAACCTGTTTCAGCAATGGTATTGGCAACCAGACCTAAAATACCAAAAGGTGCTAGGGCGATAACCCATTTGACCACTTGTGAGATGGCATCAGAAAAATCACCGACCACGGTACGAGCGGTATCGCTTGCTTGACGTAAGGCAAAACCAATAATGATTGCCCATGCCAAAATACCAATATAATTGGCTTCTGCGATAGCGTTGATAGGATTAGCAACCAGATTCATTAGCAAGTTGGTCAACACTTCTTTTAAGTTTGCCGGTGGGACTTGCTCAATAACGGCATTGACTAAGACCAGCTCAGTTGGAAATAAGAAGCTTGCCCCTACAGCTGTTAGTGCTGCTAAAAAAGTGCCGAACATATACATGATCAGCACTGGTTTAACATAGACCTCATTACCGCTGCGATGTTGGCTAATGGCTGCCATAACCAAGACAAAGACCAGTATCGGCGCGACGGCTTTTAGTGCCCCCACAAATAAGGTACCAAGTAACCCTAATGCAATACCAACATTTGGTGCCAACCAACCTATTAATACCCCTAATACTAAACCGATAATAATAAGCGGTACCAGTCCTATACGCTGGTACATCGCAATCAATGAACGCATCTATACACCCTCAACCTTGTCAATAAATAAGATATTTATAGCGAAAACAGAAAAACAATCGGAGGATGGTAGCATTTTTTGGGATAAGCGCCTACCTTTAACCCGCATCTGACTGGGCTGATAGGGTTAACGACAAGGTGTTATATGTGGCAAAAAGAATGATTGTATCGTAGCAGATAAGCAGGGGTGATGGCTTAGACGTTAAAATGAGTCAGCTCATAGCCAAGCTTTTGATAGCTTTTATATTTATGACGACCTTCTTGCACACTAGCTGCATCAGGTTTTATCAGCTCAAGGACGCGAGTAGGTGTCGCATTGATAGTAGCTGTCATAAAACTGCTTACTGGATGTATAGTGGTATTAATAACCATACCTTTAAAGTTAGCAGGCATATAATTGCTAAGAAGTACAGGCGCTAACGCTATATGGTTGATAGCAGTATCAGCATTCAAAAGGCGTTGATGGGGGATAAAGCTAGTAGCCTGTTGTCCCCATAATGCCTTATCAAGCGTCGATAGCAATTCATCATCATCGATAAGAATTAACAACGACTGATTGCTTTTATTAAGCGCGGTTTGGGTCAGCTGACAAATAAAGCCCAAGAAATCTCGGGCTTTCTTCTCAGTTAATACATAGAAGCTAACGTTCATAAACTGATTTTCATAGATTGGTTTTCGTTAATAAATTATGCCATATTTGCACTGTTTTTTAAGTATTGCATAAATAATGGCACGGGACGACCCGTTGCAGCTTTGTCTTGACCTGAAATCCATGCGGTACCAGCGATGTCTAAATGCGCCCATGCTTGACCTTCTTCTATAAAGCGTGATAAGAAACAGGCAGCAGTCACAGCGCCAGCACCTTTACCGCCGATATTTTGAATATCAGCAATAGGCGAGTCAATCTGTACTTGATACTCGTCATCCATTGGCATATGCCAGATAAGATCACCCGATAAATGACTGGCATTTTCTAAGTCAAACAACACATCTTCGTCATTACTAAAGACCGCTGAACGCACGTGACCTAAAGCGACTACACAAGCACCAGTCAAAGTTGCGACATCAATGATGGCTTTGGGCTGATAATACTTCTGTACATAGCACAAGGTATCGCACAATACTAAACGACCCTCAGCATCAGTATTCAGGATTTCAACTGACTTACCGTTCATTGCTCTGATGATATCGCCTGGGCGCGTTGCCTCTCCTGATGGCATATTTTCAGCACAAGCCAGCGCACCGACTACGTTGATAGGTAGACGCGCTTCACATAGGGCTTTTATGGTACCGAGTACCGCAGCAGAACCGCCCATATCAAATTTCATCTCATCCATCGCCGCACCTGGTTTGATTGAGATACCACCTGAATCGAAGGTCACGCCTTTACCGACAAGAACGATAGGCGAGTCGTCATTTGCAACTTGCACATCGTCATTACTATCTTGTTTCGCGTTTTTAGCGGCTTTTTTGCTGGCAGCCTTGGTTGGTAACTTATCAGCCAATGCTTTTAGACCGCCAGCTACTTTTGCGCTGTTGGTAGTGGCTTTGCTAGTATCGCCATCAGCATTGACGCTAAAATTAGACTGACCACGATATTCCATTAACACCAGCTTGCCTTCTTTGGTAGAGCCCTGCGCGACCGATAAAAAGCAGTTCATTCCCAGTGCTGACATCTCTTTTTCACCTAATACAGTGACTTTTAATAGGTCAGGATAAGTGGCTGCCAATTCCTGTGCTTGCTCAGCCATATACGCTGGGAAACAGATATTACCTGGCTCATTGGCGACATCACGGGTCAAACTTTGACCAGTAAAGACCGCTTGTGCAAAGTTTAACGAATCCTCCAAAGATGGCTCTGCCAATAAATAGATGTCCGTTAAAACAGGCGTTTGCTGCTCAGATTTGTACTTGTCAAAACGATAGCTTGCTGCCAGCAGACTTAGGGCAAATTGACTAAAATGGTTTTCTTCTAAAGCATCGCCTAACGCGACAGTGATAGAGTCAACACGCTTTTGCGTGCTCTTATAAATGGTATTAGCAATTTTTTCTAGAACGCTATGACGCAATTTATCAACATTACCCACACCGACCAATAACAGCTGTACTGGATTTTCTTTGGTGGTTTTCTTATCACCGGCTAAAGCATAGTCAGCAACGGTTTCACAAGCTTTGCCGTTAAAGTGCGATACTTCAATCAATTGCTCAATACGGGTTTGATAGTCGCTCAATACCGATTCAGCTAAGATGTTTTTCTTATCATCGACTAAAACGACAAGACAAGCCGCGTCTTTACTTTTGGCTTCTTTTTTGAGAATTTTTTGCGTATGGGTTTTCGGTAAACTTTGCGTTAATTTAATATTCATATAATTATCCTTATTAGAATGATGACAATACAGGGTCTGTTAAAACAGTTTATCCTGTTAAATCAGTTAGCTTATAGTGTTATTAGAGCTGTGGCAGTAGTGTAGCATATCGTTTGACACCTGAGCAGTGAGCAAGGTATAGGTAATGTTTTCAAACACATTTCACCGTCATTTTTTACCAAAATATGCTAGCATTATCGGTTATAGTAAACACGGCTTGTTGCATAAGCGCGCTCGGTCTTTATTACGTTTTATATAGGATTGACAGGGGGATTTATGTCAGTCTTTTTATCTTGATTTTGTCTTTATACAGTCGACTTTTAATGACTCAAATTCTTTATAAGAATGCGATAACTCGCATCCATGCTAACCGCTAAGAGTGCCTATTGTGATATTACGCCGCTATATGACCCAACAAGTTGCCTCAACGACCGCATTGGTCTTGGGGTTTTTAGTGGTGATGATGCTCGGCGGTCGCTTGATCCGCTATTTTGGTATCGCAGCTGAAGGTAATTTGGACATCGGATTGCTGTTTACCATCATTGGCTATAACTTACCTTATTTCTTAGAGCTTATCCTGCCATTGGCGTTCTTTATTGCTCTAATGCTGGTGTTTGGTCGCCTGTATGTTGACCAAGAAATGGCAGTGATTAATGCCAGTGGTGTGTCGCGAGGTCGGCTTGGGCGCTTGATGACGCCATTGATTTTGGCATTGTTCGTTGGAGAGGCGGCGTTATCTATCGTCGGTAAACCGTGGGGTGTGCGTTCATCTGAGAATGTCTGGCAGCAGCAAGCGTTGACCAGTGCCTTTGATTTGATTCGCCCCAATCAGTTTATTAGCAGTGGCAATTATCATCTGTATGTGGGCAGTTTGAGTGATGATAAAAGACAATTGCAAGATGTGATATTGATTCAAAGTGAGCCTGAAAAAAAGGGCGGCGTAGCGAACAATAATACTGCTAACAGTAGTGCTATGAATGTTGAAAATAACATCGGTGCTAAAACTGCTGAGCAGCTTAATATTCCAGAATTGCCCGTAGCCTTGGCCAATAATACCCATATTAGTAAGGATACCATCACGCTTGCCAAACGCGCTGAACAAGTTGACACCGGCAATAGCGGCGTCACGCAATTGGATTTGTTCCAAGGTCGCCGTTATGAAGTCGGGGCTGGCAGCTTAAAATACAATCAAGTGGGTTTTGATCGCTACCGTATTACTTTGACCGAATCCTCTAAAGAGGTCATCACTGAAGACAATATTGAGACGCAAGCGATTGGACCATTGTGGCAAGCGGCGACTGGCAATACGCAAGTGGGCAGTAATAACGCCATGCGCGCGGCGCAAGGCGAGCTTGGTTATCGTTTAGCGCTACCTTGGCTGATGATTATCGCACCGATGCTCGCCGTACCACTGGCGCAAGTACGTCCGCGTCAAGGTCGCTGGCTGCGTCTATTTCCTTCTATTTTGTTGTTTGTCAGCTGTGCGCTCGGTATCATCTCACTCAAAAATGCTGTCGGTAAAGGCAGTGTAAGCGTGTGGGCCTATGCATGGCTTATCTTAGGATTTATGGTATTGGCACTATATATGAATTGGGGTAGCCGCGTGCAGCACCGATTGCGCTTTCGCAAGCCAGAGAATGAGCTTTTGACAGTTACCGACAATCAAAATAGTAGCTCACAAGGAGGGCAGTCTTAATGAGTGCTCTATTCTCTAAATCATCGAAGCCGAATTCGCCAAATGCTAAATCGCTACTTAGTCCAAAACTGATTAACCTCAAAGTGCTTAGCCGCTATGTGAAACTAAATGCCTTGCTGGCGATTATCGCTGCGGTCATAGGGCTGTGGGCATTACAGCTGGTATTCTCTTATTTATCTGAGCTTGATTCGCTAGATGATAGTTATACGATGGGAGAGGCAATCAGATATATCTTTTATCGTTCACCCTATTTTTTAGAGCAATTTATTCCGACTGGTGCCTTATTGGGTGCGGTCGTTGGTTTAGGATTGCTGGCCAATAACAGCGAGCTAGTCGTCATGCGCGCGGCTGGTATTAGTGTTTATCGAATCGTCAGCTGGGTATTACAGCCCGCCATGATTTTTGTGTTACTCGCATTGAGTATCAATCAGTTCGTGCTGCCGCACTCTAATCAATTGGCAAAAGAAATCAACGATGAAGACAGCAGTTCATTGGTCACATCGGTACGCGGTTATTGGACAGTGCAGCCACGCTTTGAGAGTACAAAAGACGGCAGTGCCAAGCCAGATGGTAGCGATATTTTGTATATCGATTATGCTGACGTCAAAGGTAATATCGGTCAAGTAAAACGTTGGCACTTGGACAATAAAGGCAATCTGCAAACGGCGATTCATGCTGAGGGCGGTAAATACATTGGGCGTGAGGTGCTTGCGACTGCTAGCAGCAAGCCAAGTGAGCAATATCGCTATGAGTGGCAGCTGAACAATATGACCAAGCTGATGATTAATCAAGGCTTTGAAAGTAGCCAAGCCATATCGCCCACAGACACATTGAGTTTACCGTTTGCCCCTGAGTCTGTGTATTTGCTCACGCGTCAAGCTGAAGATTTATCTCTTACGCAACTTTATGAGCATCGTCAATTTATGCGTCAACAAGGCACGCGCTCTTTGAGTCACGAGCTGGCGTTTTGGCAAAAGCTGCTATCACCATTATCGATTTTATCGCTGGTGATTGTTGCTTGCTCATTCGTCTTTGGCTCACTACGTACGCACAGTCTCGGCTTACGTATCGTCGTGGCATTACTATTTGGACTGCTATTTAGTTATGTGCAGGATTTGGTTGGTTTTGTCTCGCTGGCGACTGGTTTTTCGCCACTACTGATGGTGATATTACCAATCGTTGCCAGTGCAGCTTTGGGTGGCTATTTACTGAAACGGCAAATGTAAATGACAATGTTTGGGCATAGAAAAGCACGCTAAATCATCAGGGTTTAGCGTGTTTTTTATTTATCTGATTCTAGGAATTAATCTTTGGTCGCCATAGTAATGGTATAGGTTTTGCCTTGTTTGATCTTTTCGCTGTTGCCAAATACTTCGGTAAACGAGCGTTTCATAAACTGACGTAAGCCATTAATCGTTACCACATAAAAACGGCCACCTTGACGCATGCGTGCATAGGCATCAAGGAAATAAAGGTAATGCTGCTCTTTACCGACCTTGGCTGGTAGGTTCGACATGACCAAACTAAAATCTTTTGCTTTATCTACATGATTAAAGCCATTGGATAGATGCACATCGACATTTTTCAGACCATTTTTTTCACAGTTCAAGCGCGCATATTCCACCGCCATAAAGTCTTTATCAATCAAAGTATGCAGACCATTTGGGCATTCACGCGCTGCCGTCATACCAAGCACGCCATAGCCACAGCCCAAATCTATCGAGTCATCATCCGCTTGAAAATCCACATAATCGAGTAGCATTAAGCTACCGTCATCGAGCTTTTGCGGTGAAAAAATACCCCACGTGGTCGCAAAATCAAACGGTTTACCCAGCACCTCTTGGCGAAAGTTAATGTCGTCGCGCCAGTGTCGGGCATTTTTTAGGAGGTCAGCAGGTGGTTTATGGCTCATGAGATTCTCGAATAATGGATAGGTAAAAGGAGGTGCGTTGTCCAAATAGACAGCGCTCATCGTATGACGAGTATTGTAACGAGAAAAAGGGCGGTTTGCAGCTATGGATTGATAGAATTGTATGGTAGGGATTATAAGTGACGTTGATAAAGTTTTTTAGGGGTAGCTATATAGCTAACAGAAACCGATTAAGCAGTTATACAGAGATTAAATTTCTATGCTAAGTTATAATTTTGCGTTAAGAAAGGTAAGATTTCGATCTATCACTATCAGTTAAGGAAGAGTAGATTTGATTCAGATATTGGAGTTTTACTCACGTTTAGGTGAAAGTTTAGAAAACAATGGTATTGACGAAAAAGTTTTACCAATTAGTGAAGCAAACGCAATTTTAGATCTATATCTTTCTAATAACGTCCTTGTGTTAGGTGGTGATCTCTACGTTAAAAAACTAGAGAAAGGTTTCGAGTTGTTTTATGCAGATTGGTTCTACGAAGGAGACGATATCGAGGATAGTATAAATAAGGCTAAAAATTATCTAAGACAGTTTGGAAGAAAAGATTTGTATGTATCTTTCGTAGTTAAATAAAGTGGGCTAGCGTAATAAAACAACATCATTGGAATATGGGATTGTTTATCGAGAAAAAATATGAGTGATCTTAATAAAGACTGGACACCTGGTTTTGGTACTATTTACACATGGTTTGCAATGGATAAAAATGGACGAATTACCGTTATGGTAAATAACTGCTGGGGAGACCTACCGCAGTCAGTCTTAAATATTAATAATGCTGAGCTATTATTGGATGACTTAAACGATTATATGTGGGAAGAGTCGAATAAGTACACTGACTATCCTCAGAATAAAGGAGGAAAGTTAATTGTTGATTTATATTCTTACTGGGCAAACAAGAATATGTACCGTAAGAAAAGTGCTATAAGGTTGAATGCTGGTATCGATGAATTAAAGGACTATATTGTTGAATCATATACTTATTGGACAAATAAAAAAATGAATCGCAAGAAAATCACTAGAAGTTTAACTGCTGATCTTAATCAATTTAAAAATTATAGTGATGCTAATTTGTCAGTAAATAAAGGTTACTTTTTATACCATGCGGTAGAAGGGTATAACAAAGGCGAGGATTACCCTGTAGGGTATGAGGGCGATACCAAAATGGGTGATTATTTTCGTTATCTTGTGCCAACTGTCTATGCTTCTATTGAGGACTTTCCACAAGAGCTTTGGCACGGTATAGCCGTTTCAGACACTCTAGATTTTACCAAAGATAGAGTGCTTGATAATGATAAGATCAATACCTATTTTCCGAGGAATTATCAAGTTTAATAAGAATAAAAAATACCTTTTGAATCTTCGATGTAGTTTTTCAAATCTTATACAGAAAATTCCCTTTAATGATTTTCTCTTGCGAACCTAACGAAGCAGTGCTTCTTTTTAACCGTTCTCAACCCCTCGGATGATGCTCTGCACGTAATTACTACAATCTCCCCATCACTACATAGGGATAGGTTCACGTTTCCGAAAAACTCTTGATCTTACTTTCCTAACCGCTTCTTTAACACATGATCAAACACAAACGGTCCAAATGGTAAAAACGAGCCAAGCACGCCTGCAGGCAACGCCCAAAGTGGCATTTTTATTTTGCTCGCCGTAATGATCAGCACCAAGATATAAGCCACGAATAGCGCCCCATGTGCCATGCCGACATAGCTCACCGCTTCAGGCATGTCCAGCATATATTTGAGAGGCATGGCGATACCCAGCAGTAATAAAAAAGACGTGCCTTCTAAATAACCCATAATGGTCAGTTTTTTGAGGGCAAAGTTTTGCGCTTTGGTTAGGGCGGGCACGGGAGACGGCTGAGCTTGCAACACGGTATAGTCCTCTGAATATGATGTATAAATATTTGGTGTTAACGTTAACCACGTGGATGATGCGCCGCATGCAATTGCTGCAGTCTCGCCGTAGCCACGTGGGTATATATCTGCGTCGTTGATAAATCACTGTGTCCAAGCAATAACTGCACGCTACGTAAGTCTGCGCCATGATTCAGTAGATGCGTGGCAAAAGCGTGGCGCAGGGTATGGGGTGACAGCTCTTTATCGATACTGGCGACTTTGGCGTACTTTTTGAGCAAATACCAAAAATTCTGCCGCGTCATATAGCCGCCTTGTGCGGTCAAAAACACTGCTTGGCAGTTGCCCGATTTCAGATGCGCAATCAAATCCCCACGTCCATGCGACAGATAATCTTCTAGCGCATCGTTTGCATATTCGCCGAGTGGCACCAGTCGCGTTTTATTGCCTTTCCCCGTGATTTGTAGCCAGCCAGCGTTTAGATTTACTTGCTCAAGAGACAAATTCACCAGTTCACTGACGCGCAAACCGCAAGCGTAAAGTACCTCTAACATGGCTTTATCACGCAGTCCGAGCGTTGTGCTGGTATCAGGCGCGGCAAGGAGATTATCGACGTCAGCTTCTGCCAAATCTTTTGGTAGGGGACGACCAAGTTTGGGGCTTTTAATGCGCTCACAAGGATTATCTTCACGTAAGTTGCTGGCAATCATCCACAGATAAAATTGACGCAAACTTGAGAGCATACGCGCTTGAGTACGGGGCGTTTTGCCGTCTTGAGTGAGGAGAGAGAGACAATGCAGCACATCTTCGGGCTGCCAACGCGTTAAAGCCGAATGATTGGTTAATTCGCAAGAGCGCAAATCACGCACATAGGCGTTACGGGTACGTGTCGCCAAACCACGAGCCAGCATTGCTTGACGAAATTCGGTTATATAAGCCGGTTCATCATCTACGGCCAGCGCTTTTGGTTGGCGCTGCTGTACGGCACGGTCGCGGCTCATAAGACATACTCGGTAGTGGTATAAGAAATTACAAGTGGATATAAATGATATTTTTTATAGTAAGCTGATTATCCGTTAATAAAATTTGGCAAAGTCATTTTCACCCTTTAAGTATTAACAGCTACCAAACACCATAGCGAGGTGACTTCCGCATTACGCGCTGCAAATAGTGGATCAGTATCGTCTTGGCTTCGACCGTGTTTAGGTTGGGTATCGAGACGGTATTTTACTTCTAAACCAGCATTAGCAAACCAGCCCAATAATTCATCGCGGCTGCGCAACTGCAAATGTTCTGCCAAATCTGACAGAATCAACCAGACCTCTCCTTGTTCAGCTAAATGCTGCTTTGCGCCTTGCAAAAACCCACGCAACATCGTGCTATTGGCATCATAGACGGCGAATTCTAAGGGCGAGGTTGGCTTGGCGGGCAACCAAGGTGGATTACAGACCAGTAAATTCGCCAGTGGCGCATCAGTCGGATACAAGTCCGCTTGCTGCAACTGCACTGCAGGTAAATCTAAACGTGTAAGGTTGTCACTAGCGCAGGCTAATGCACGCGGATTTAAGTCCGTTCCAATCACCTGTTTCACACCGCGCTGCGCCAGAATAATAGCAAGCAAACCGGTTCCGGTACCGATATCAAAGGCGACATCATAAACGGCTGGCAACGGTGCAGCGAGCAACAGCTGCACATACTCATGACGAGTCGGTGCAAAGACGCCATAATGTGGGAAAATTGATAAACCCAAATTCTCGATTGCCACGCCTTTTACACGCCACCCTGCCGCACCTAAGGCACCTTGCAAGTCACGAAATGATATTAGACATGACTCATTCAACTCACCAAAAGCAGCGGTACAAGCATCACTGACATCAGGGGCGCGGCGTAACAGGCTGACATAACCGGCATCAAGCTCTAATAATAAACGGCTTAACAAGCGCGAACGCTGTGATTGGACTTGTCGTTGCTGATGAAACAAGCTAGGGATCACTTTAGAGGATGCTGAAGCCTCATCTGTAGATTTAGCGGACTTAGCAGATTTATTAATTTTACGCTGCTCAGAACGCTCATTCGCACGGTCAATGCGTCGAGTAATGGCTTGCAGTAGTTGCCTTGCATTATTAAAATCACCACGCCACAACATTGACGTTCCAGCACAAGCCAAGCGATAAGCCTCATCGGCTGTCGTTTTGTCGTCGACCACAACAATACGCGCAGGCGGCATATGATTGCTTTGAGACAACCAGCGGGCCTGACGTAAGGTTTCATTTTCGTGCCATTGCACGTACTGTATTTCTGTTGCTAACACGCGACCTACCTTTCAGATGTGAATGATGTATTTTTTATAACGTAAAGATATTTTTGCATTATATATTGCGCTAAGCGCTCTTTTTCTTGACTAAATAACGATAGGTTGGCGCATTGTTTAGCGTTTCTTGGTGGACAAGGGTATGTCCCAAGTGCCGGCAGAAATTAGGAATGTCTCGCGTAGTGGCAGGATCAGTGGCTAATATCTCAATCACATCGCCGCCATCCGCTTTACGAATCGTCTTGTGCAGCATCATGACCGGCTCAGGACAAATCAGTCCTTGGGTATCTAGATGATGGTGAATAGTCGTGTCTAATATTGAAGTCGTCATATTTTGTTTTGTAAACCTAATAGATAAGTTTGGTAGCTGAATACTTGTTTGTTACTGATCTTGTAAGGGCACATTTTCTGCATCAGTAGGGGTAATAATTTTATTATTTTCAGTGCTATTATTATTCTCAGGTAAGTCGGCTAGAGCTAAGAAATTAAAGAAGCGCTTAAAGCTCACCTTAAATAAAAAAGCCACACCGAGCCACGATGCCAATCCTAACCAAGCTGTATCGGCAAATAACAGCCCACCGAGCAGGATAATACTTGAGACACCAATGGTCATGATAACCATCGAGGTTTGATTGAGACGATAGCGGTAGATAATAAAGGCATTATATAGCGTCAGTGGAATGGTCAGCGCCACTAAAGCATAAGGTAAGTTATAGAATAGTTGATAAAGGAGCTGATTGTCATGAAAAGCTTTGATACTAGCAATGGTGCCAAAAACCATAAAAGCGATAATAGCGGCATAAATGAGATAAACGGCTATTTGGTTGACACGTTGGGCACCTTTGATACGCGCAATAGCAAGCGGTGCAAAACCGTGTCGCGAGCTATTGTGCGGAGAGTGGTCTGAGACAGAGGTCATAATAATCAGTCATTTATTCGTTTGGATTGAGGAGGTACAGTTAATTCACTTTGAAAAGGCTACAGAACTACTGGGGTTAATTCTTCGTAGCCTCTGTCTGCGTAGGCACAGCAAGCAAGAAAAATTAACCCCAGTAGTGATTGATAACATTTGTATTTCTTTATTAATCTGCTTTGATGGCGTCGATGGCGATACTGCTATGAGGATCAGCAAAGTAGGTCGACATCAAGATACAGGCAGAAATATCATCAATCGGAGCGCGCTCATGTTTAATCCAGCCATTATCCCACGCAATTTCACGTGCGGCCACTGAGGTCAGGCGCTCATCGCATAGAGATACGATCACAGGTAAATGCTGCTCCATAATTCTATGTGCCAGACGACGGGCAAATTTATGTGCCCGTTTTGATAGCATAGAGCTGCTACCGTCCATATTTAGTGGCAGCCCAACTACTACCTTTGCCACGCCCCAAACCTTGATAATACCGAGTAAGTTATCCCAATCAGGTTGTCCATTATTCATCGCCAAGATATCAAAGGCACGCGCCGTTTCTGTCAAGCTATTACCGAGTGCCATGCCCATTTTTTTAACCCCATAATCTAAGGCTAAAATAAGATGCGGCTTAATTGCAGGTTCAGCATCGCTAGTATCAGTACTATCTTCTATAAAAGTGCTATCTACCATAATAAGGGGGATTTCCTGTTTTTATTGCTGTATTCGCTAAACATATGAGATTAAGCATGACCAATATCGCTGCTTAGATAATCAAAATTAACCCCGATCTTATCGGCGGCCATTTGCCAACGATCCTCAAATGGCGTATCAAACAATAAGTTCAAATCAGCAGGGCAGACCAGCCAGTCGCCGTTAGCAAGCTCACGATCAAGCTGCTTTTTACCCCAGCTCGCATGACCTAAACAGAGCTGATAATGACCAACGCCTTGACCGGCTGCAATACGTTTGAGAATATCTTGGCTGGTGGTGATGCAGACATTTTCTGAGATGGCAAATGAGGATGCCCATTCTGGCTGCCCTGTATGCAGTACAAAGCCAACCTCAGGGTACATAGGTCCACCTTCTAATGCCAGACATTCCATCACCTGTGCGTCCGTAACCTCAATATCCAGATCTTCTAGCAGTTTTCCTACCCGTGCCTGCTTTAATGGACGATTTACCATCAGCCCGAGGGCGCCGTGTTTATCATGACGACAGATATAAATCAGCGCCTGCTCAAACCGTGGGTCTGACAGCTCAGGCGCCGCGATTAAAAAATGATGGGTCAAATTGGCTTTGGACATAGAGACAAACGCAACCTACTAATAAAGGTAAAATAACAGAGCTGACACCACTATATGGCGATAACGAGTAAAAAATCAACTAAAGCAAGGATTTAGCAATAAAAAGGTGTTTATGGTGGTCAATCAACGATCATTTAACATCGCTCAATAAACTACGCGCATGGTCACGAGTGACATCGGTGATAATAACACCACCAGACATACGTGCCAGCTCATCTACTTGCGCGCTCTCGGTTAAGATGACAAGCTCACTTTCAGTTTGCTCGTCATGATGTTTTTGTACCAAGATATGCTGATGCGCTTGCGCAGCGACTTGGGCTTGGTGGGTAATGGCTAGTAATTGCTGCGTTTGCCCGAGGGCGCGCAACAGCTCACCCACCACTTGCGCCGTACCGCCACTGATACCGACATCAACCTCGTCAAAGACCAGCATAGGTTTTGCCGCATTATTATCTGCATTAGTCGCTTGCAGAACCTGCATCACTAGCGCCATACGTGATAGTTCACCGCCTGAAGCGATTTTGTGTAGCGGCTGCATCGGCATACCGACGTTGGCGCTGAATAATAAATCGATATCATAACAGCCTTGTCCATTATATTGACTGACATCGGTCTTTTTGGTAAACACGAATTCACAACGTGCATTGGGTAGGGCAAGCGGCTGTAGTTGCTTAATCAGCTGTTTGCTGACAATCGGTGCAGCCTTGGCGCGTTTTTTATTTAGCTCAGTTGCTAGTGCTATATATTCTTGCCATGCTTGCTCAATTTGTGCCGCCATTGCATCACTGCTTGGCTCGTTTTCTAATTGTTCTAATTGCGCTTCCCAGTCTTTTGCTTCATTAATCAAGTCGCTCGCTGGCAAGTTATGCTTACGTGATAGGCGATGACCTAAACTGATTAAACTGTCTAATGACTGCAAACGCTCAGGGTCAGGCAATTGCTGCTCAGCATAATCTGACAATAAGCCAGTCACTTCAGTGATTTGCTGCTGCGCCAAATGTAGCTGCTCTGAGGCTTGCTCAAAGGTTTGGCTCACGCTCATTTGATTATCGCATAGTTTAATTACTTGTCCGAGCAAGGTCATGACATCGGGCTCATCGGTATCATTATCGAGTAAATGCAAACCATGACTGGCCTCGATCATTAGTGCCTCAATATTAGATAACTCTTCGTGTTCTGCTTCTACTTCTGCATAATCAACGATCAATAACGGTGCGATATCTGCTAGCTGGCTTTGCAACAGTTGAATACGATCTTGGCGCTGAGCTTCACGGCTAGCGAGTTCGTCAGCGCGGCGTTTAAGTTGCTGATAAACTTGATAGCTACTTGAGGTCTGCTTAGCAAGAGAAGTTATCTGTGCCATTTCATCCAGCCATTGCACTACAAATTGTGGCTTGAGTAGCGCCTGCTGAGCGTGTTGACTATGAATATTGACCAGCAATGCACCCAAACTCTTAAGCTCAGCCAAACTGACAGGTATGCCATTTAACCATGCTTTTGAGCGCCCTGTATTACTGAGTTGTCGGCGAATCAATACATCTGGCTCTTCTAACACCCGCTCATTTTTGGCAAACCATTCAGCAATGACGCTATTGTTTTCTACATCAAATTGCGCGTAGATATCCGCGTGCGTCGCGCCATGCCGGACCATCGCACTGTCTGCGCGCTCGCCGATACATAAAGACAGCGCATCGAGTAATAGCGATTTGCCAGCCCCCGTCTCACCAGTGATGACATTGAAGCCTTCAGCCACACTCAGCTCGTGCTGAGCGATCAACGCAAACTGATGTAAAGTTAATGATACTAGCATCAACGCCTCTCATGACCGACAATGAATCTTGCATGCAATGCAAAAACATCATCTCTAAGCCAATTAAAGTAAAAAGTTAAGGGACAAAATTAGAGATAGTATGGTGGCAAATAATCTTAAATACAAATTATAAAGGTAATCAATGACATCCGTTGCAGCCGTGCTAATAAGCTGAACTTTCCTGCCGCTGTAACAAACTTTATAGATATAATGTGGTAGCATAATCTCACATAATGATAAACTCTTACCACCAGATTTTGATAGATAGTAGGATAACTGTCATTTATACAGTTGCTTAATTTTTAATTTGGTTTTTTAGTTTGGCAATAATTATTTGATAAGGAAGCCACTATGACAGCGGTGCAATTTACCAATGTAACAGTCATTGCTCAAGCCACGATATCATACGATGGTCGTTGCTCAAGCCATACGATTATGTTCGAGGACGGTCGTCATAAAACATTAGGTGTTATCTTACCTTGTGATAATTTGGTCGAGCATTATCACTTTAGTACCAATACCTCCGAACGTATTGAAATTACTAGCGGTGAGTGCGAAGTCAAAATAAATGGGGAAGAGGAGTTCAGCTACTACCGTGCAGGACAATCTTTCGTAGTCGAAGGCAATAGCGGCTTCAATTTGCGTACAGAACAGATCGTCCAGTATATCTGTCACTTAGAAGGCTAATATGCCTCAAAGTGTCGTTAGATAATTGATGACGCCAAAAATCCAATGATTCCAAAGAAATAAATCTCATCAGGTTTATTTCTTTTTTTTGCTGACATTATTTAGATGAAGCTGGTCATTAATTGCTACAATTACACACTTCTCTTTTTATCGCATGTTTTGTATGACACAGTGCGATACCCACTTTATAATCAATAGGCCTATTATGGCAAAACCTACCTATTTTTATGGCATTCATGCGATTGATGCCTTACTCGAATACCGTCCTCTTGATGGACTGAGCTTGTTTGTACAGCAAGGGCGCGAGACTGACAGTCATGTACAGTCTATTATGGCGCAAGCACGTGATAATGGCATCAGTATTCAACCAACGCAAAAAGACAAACTTACTCAGCTATGTGGTAGCCCGCAACATCAAGGCGTAGTACTGAACGCTCGTCCGTTAGGCTTCGCTGATGAAGGTTTGCTAGATACCCTTGCTGGTCGCGATGATTGTTTGTTACTGGTGTTAGACCAAATTACGGATGCACATAATTTTGGCGCTTGTTTGCGTACAGCGGTGGCAATGGGCGTAGATGCGGTTATTTGTCCAAAGCATCATGCAGCTAGCTTAACCCCAACGGTTGCCAAAGTTTCTGTGGGTGCCGCAGAGATGATGCCGATTGTGAGCGTGACTAATTTGGCGCGTACATTGACAAAAATCAAAAATGCCGGTGTCTTTGTTTTTGGTACCGCTCTTAATGCCGATGCCAAACCAATCCATACCGCAGATCTGACTGGTAAGACAGCTATTATCATGGGTTCAGAGGGTGAGGGGATGCGTCGCCTGACTATGGAGAGCTGCGATGAGCTGGTTTATATCCCGATGTCAGGCAATGAGCATGGCAACTTGCAAAGCTTAAATGTCAGTGTGGCGACAGGTATGGCTTTGTATGAGATTAATCGGCAGCGAACTTTAGCTGCTGGGCAAGCTTAAGGTAGTCTTGATGGAGCGGCTCTAATTGTACATATAGCGCCGCAAGATCACTCTCATTTAATACCACATCATCCGCATGACGATTGCGCTGTTCACGGCTAAGCTGATTGACCATAATGGCTTTAATTTTTTGCACACTTAGCGCATCACGTTGACTGGCACGCGCAAGCTGGGTAGCTTCTGTGGCATCCATCACCAAAATACGTTGACATAAATTGGCAAGCCCGGCTTCTGCTGCTTCGATTAATAGCGGCGCTGACAATACTACATACGGTGAGGTACTCTCCGCCAACTGCTTTTTTGCGGCTTCACGTATCGCGGGATGGGTAATCGCTTCAAGCTCAATTAGAGCATCAGGGTAAGTAAACACATGGGTTCGTACAGCGGCGCGGTCCATATTGCCATCAGCATTTAGCACCCAATCTCCAAATTTCCTCTGGATTTTGCGCAACGTTGAGCTGCCTTTGACCACCACTTCATGTGCAATGACATCTGCATCAATAATATCGATTCCCTGCTGTGCGAACCAGTCGCTGGCGGCTGACTTGCCACTGCCGATACCACCCGTTAAACCCACTACCAATGTTTTACTTTTATGCTCAGGCGTTTGCGGCTGATGCGAATAAGGTGAAGGTGCTGCTGCGTATTTTGACATAATGATGACTTATCTGACTGATAGAAGGATAATGACTGTAATCAATGAAAGGTTAAACATAATTATCGGGAAATGGCTACTGCTTAAGCATACATACCTAAATACCAATTAACGATATCTGAGCCGTATAACAACGCCACGATACCGGCAATCGCAATATAAGGACCAAAGGCAAAAGGCTTGCTCTCACCTTGTTTTTTCATCAAAATAACCCCAACGATTGAGCCGAGCAATGATGACAATAAAATAATCAAGGGTAACATCATAGGTCCAAGCCACGCACCCAGTACTGCCAATAATTTAAAGTCGCCTTGTCCCATGCCATGCTTTTTGGTGATTAAATAAAATATCTTAACCACTATCCATAACGATAAAAATCCCAATAATAAGCCCCATATCGATTGAGTAGGGGTCACAAACCAACCTTGTGAGTTTACAGCCAGTCCTAGCCCTGCTAATGGGAAAGTTAAGCGGTCAGGTAGTAATTGTGTATCAAAATCGATACCAGTTAAAGCGATGAGTGTCCAGACTAAAACTAATGCTGACAACCCTACTATGCCAACGCCAAAATGATAAATGACTAGTGCAGATAGCAGAGCGGTGACCAGCTCAACGATAGGATATCGAAGCCCGATAGCAGCTTTGCAATCTGAGCAACGTCCGCGTAGTACTATCCAGCTGATTAAAGGAATGTTTTCATACCATTTAATGTTATGGGTGCAGTGCGGACAGCGTGAAGCAGGGCAGCTTAAAGTAATAGGCGTATCATTATTAACAATATTGACCAACGGTGTCGTATGCTCAAGCGGCATATCTGCTTGCTCATACATAAACTGGCTACACTCTTGTCGCCAAGCCGATACCATCATCAATGGAGTCCGATGAATGACCACGTTTAAGAAGCTACCGACGCACAGCCCTAGGAGACCAAATACGACTAAAGCAATTGTCATATTTTCTTGTAGTAACTGTATAAATTGCATGAATTAGCTGTCCTTTAATTAGCTTTTAGCCTACTACTGAGCCCATCTGGAAGATTGGTAAGTACATGGCAATGACCAAGCCACCAACTAATACGCCAAGTACCGCCATAATAAGCGGCTCCATCAAGCTGGTCAAACCATCAACAGCGTTATCAACTTCGTTTTCATAATAGACTGCTACTTTATCGAGCATCTCTTCTAAGCTACCAGACTCTTCACCAATACCAACCATTTGAATAGCAAGGCTTGGAAATAAATTGGTTGAGCGTATGGAGAACTGCAATTGTTGTCCCGTAGAGACGTCATTTTTGATTTGCTGAATAGCGTTATAAAACACGACATTATTTGCTGCACCGGCAGTAGAATCTAGCGCATCGATAAGCGGTACGCCGGCAGCAAAAGTCGTAGACAGCGTACGAGCAAAACGCGCAATCACCGCTTGGTAAGCGATATTGCCAAATATCGGGGCTTTTAATACCGCACGGTCTAGGCCATCACGAAATTTCTTTGAACGCTTCTTAGCTTCTGAAAACCCAATAATAGCACCACCAATCAATACAATTAAGATGAACCACCATGCTTGCATCCACTCAGACATCCCTACCACCATCTGGGTGAAAGCAGGTAGCTCTGCACCAAAAGATTCAAATAAATCTGAGAAGACAGGAACTACTTTTATCAGTAGAATCATAGTCACAATAATAGCAACTACAACGACCGCGATAGGATATTTCATAGCTTTTTTAATTTTAGCTTTTAATAGCTCGCTTTTCTCTTTATAAGTCGCAACCCGCTCTAGCATGGTTTCTAACGCACCTGACTGCTCACCAGAATCAACAAGGGAGCAAAAAAGATCGTCAAAATAGCGGGGATGCCTGCGTAATGCCGATGCAAAAGTACCACCTGCTTCAATATCGGCTTTTATTTGTAACACCAAGTCTTTCATACTCGGATTATCGAGAGAATCAGCGACAATCTCAAAGGACTGAGTCAATGGCACCCCAGCTTTCATCATGGTTGCCAACTGCCGCGCAAAAATAGCAATATCGATAGGCTTGATAGACTTCTTAAAGGTGTATAAAGGTTTGGGCTTTTTCTTGATACCTTTAACCGTAATACCTTGTTTGCGCAACGTGGCTTTGGCAAGCTCTAAGCTACGGCTGGTCGTCTCACCTTTTACCTTCTGTCCGCGCCTATTTACCCCATCATAGACAAAGTCTAATAGCATGTCGGTCTTAGCTTTTGCCATGTCCCTTCCTTCAAAAAATGGTCTGATATAGTCCGATATAGATAGTGCCTGCTATAAAATATAGTTAACCCATTGTTTTAATCGGATATACTTTATTTTAGCGCAAAAAACCAGTGTTTATCTGTTTTATTTTTCCTACTGCTTATTTTTTAATAGCAATTAAACAACAGGCTGTACGAACATAATAAAATTTACTCAAAGCAATATCTGTACCGAACGTTTCAATCAACTAGGCTATTCAGAAGTTACGCGCATCATCTCTTGGATACTGGTCACCCCTTGTAAGACCTTTAAAACACCAGAGCGCCGTAAGTCTCTAAAACCATTTTTAAGTGCAGCATCTTTGATATCTATCGCGTTACCATCTTCCATGATAATACGTGAAATATCTGGAGTGACTTTCATCACCTCATAAATACCAACACGTCCTTTATAGCCTTCACGGCACTCATTACAACCGACTGGTTCATAGATGATATTGTCTGTATTGTCTAAGTCAGCATCTGTAAAACCAAGCTCAAGCAGACTTTGACGTGGAATATTGATAGGTTTTTTACAGTTTTTACATAAGCGCCGTGCCAGTCGCTGAGCAATGACCAAGTTAACAGAAGTGGCAATATTAAAAGAAGCGACACCCATATTACGTAGTCGCGTCAATGTTTCGGGCGCTGAGTTGGTGTGTAGGGTTGAAAGTACCATGTGCCCTGTTTGAGCGGCTTTAATCGCAATTTCAGCAGTTTCGAGATCACGAATTTCACCAACCATCACAATATCAGGATCTTGGCGTAAAAAAGACTTAAGGGCTGTGGAGAACGTCAGTCCCACTTTTGGATTGACGTTGACCTGATTAATACCTTCAAGGTTAATTTCGACAGGATCTTCAGCAGTCGAGATATTGGTCGAACCCGTGTTCAAGATATTAATACCAGTATAAAGTGAGACGGTTTTACCAGAGCCAGTGGGACCGGTAATTAGGAGCATGCCTTGCGGTTTATGTAATGCCTCCAAGAACATATCTTGTTGGTCAGGCTCATAGCCCAACGCTTCAATACCAAGCATGGCAGATGAAGGATCTAAGATACGCAAAACCAGCTTTTCGCCAAACAAGGTGGGCAGACAGCTTACCCGAAAGTCGATGGCTTTATTTTTAGATATCTTCAGTTTAATACGACCATCTTGTGGCACCCGGCGCTCTGAGATATCCATTTGTGACATCACTTTTAAACGCGCAGCAATTTTCCCCGCAAGTTGTACGGGCGGGTTGGCCATTTTTTGCATCACACCGTCGACTCGAAAGCGCACTCGATAGCTTTTTTCATAGGGCTCAAAATGTAAGTCGGACGCACCCATACGAATGGCATCAACCAGCATTTTATTGACAAACTTGACGACCGGTGCTTCCTCGACGCTATCAGAGATTTTGGTCTCACCGTCATCTTCTTCTTTGCCATCATCAAAGTCTACATTTAAATCGCTATCAGAAAAGCTATCAAAACTTTGCATAGTATCAGCATACAGATTCTCAATACGCCTTTTAAGCTTGTCTTCTTCAACCACGACTGTTTCAATGGATAGCCGCGAGTTAAAGGCAATCGCATCAATTGCATCAATACGCGTCGGATCACTCAGTGCCACAAATAAGCGTTGCCCACGCTTAAACATGGGTAAGGCATTAAACTTACGGACGATTTTTTCGTCGACCAAGTCTTTTGGGATAACATCTGAGCTGAGCGCATCGAGATCAAACAAAGGATCGCCGAATGCTTGCGATAGCATTTGAGCCAATTGATAGGCATTGGCGAGTTTATGCTCTACCAGATAAGAGACCAGTCCTACTTGCTGCTGCTGCGAATCCGTCTGCGCCGCTTTCATATGTGCTTCGCTTACGACACCTTCACTAATCAGCTGCTGTGCTAAGCCACCGTATTTACTGGTTGTGATAGACATTAAGACTTCTCCTTACTCGATATCTGGTAGGCGATATATTTCCCTAAATAGCAGACTATTCACCGTGTTCTACTTATTGCCATTTTATCGTTGATAGTTAAGCTAATTATTAAAATAGTTATTTTAAATACGGGTTTAAGATAAAAAATAAATTGTCTGCACTTTATCCTATATTCAGAAAATCATATAGGAATTTACGTGAGCGCAAAGGTTTTATAGAGAGTAGGGCTCGATTGGCAAATCAAAAATGATTATTTAACAATAGTTACTAAAGCAACGGTTGAAAAGTCAGTTTTGATTTGGGACGTACTATACTATAGCACTTGTGAAATATTTGTTATACTTGCGCGCATATTAGCCATATTGGCAGCCATATATAAGACAAGGTAGAGAAGAATGCAAGCTTGGGTAATTGGAAATTGGAAGCAGAATCCAGCAACGAGCCATGACGTAAATGTACTACTGGACGACTTATGTGCTGCTATTAGTACAACCAAGCAAATGAGCCACGATAACTCCACGTTTTGTCAAATAATGGTAGCACCAAGCTTGATACATCTAGCAGCAGTGAATGGTCGCCTAAAAGACACCTCAATACTGTGTGCAGCTCAAGACATTAGTGGACATAGTGCCAGTATTGGTGCTTATACAGGTGAATGTTCAGCGCAGCAGATAGTCGATGCTGGAGCGACTTGGACAATCATTGGTCACTCAGAGCGCCGTCAATATCATCAAGAATCTAACGATACTTTATTGCAAAAAATGATTCATGCGTTGTCACAAGATTTAGGCGTGGTATTTTGCATTGGTGAAAGCCAAGCGCAATACGATATCAAGCAAACGCTTGAAGTCATTGATAATCAGTTAGCGGTTATCAAAGAATTTATTGCACGGCAGCCAGAACTTATTGAGGCATTACCGACTCGTCTTATTATTGCCTATGAGCCAGTATGGGCAATAGGTACAGGTAGAGTTCCAACGGTAGCAGAAGTCAGCGCCACTCATAAGCATATCAAGCAAACGTTGGCAGGATTTGCCGACTCATTGTCTAATATGACGGTATTGTATGGCGGTAGTGTCAATGCTGATAATGCTAATAGCTTTGCTGCTGATCCTATGATTGATGGCGCTTTAGTTGGCGGTGCTTCATTAAAGGCAGAGAGCTTTTTGGCAATTACCGATGCTTTTAGCCAAGCCAGTATCTAGTAGGTTCTTGATAGATAGTATAAAGGTGTGAGTCTTTATTTTATTTCTGATTCAAAAAATGTCTTTATCAGTTGGCAAAAGTGGGTTTAACAGTGCCCTTGCAATCGTGTACAATACGCCCTATTTATATCATCGATATGGCAACATTTACCGCCAATCTTTATCACTATTAAACCATACGATTTGTTTTTCGTTATCAGTCGTCATTACGCGGCAAAAGAGGCCACCATGTTTACGTTTATATTAGCCCTGCATATTATCGTGGCGATAGCCATGATTGGCTTGATTTTGATACAGCATGGTAAAGGGGCAGATGCAGGGGCTTCTTTTGGTGCCGGCTCATCAGGTACAGTATTTGGTGCAGCGGGAACTGCCAACTTCTTAACACGCGCGACAGCCGTATTGACCGCCATCTTTTTTATAACAAGTATGACCCTTGCGGTCCATGCTCGTAAGCAAGCAGAAGATCAGTTTCGTCTAGATGCACCGGTTTCAGCACCACAAACACCGCGGCCTTTGACACAAAATCCTCAGTAGCTGCTACTACTCTATTTTTTAAGTAGGCAGCCCTTGCTATTTGAAGGCGTTACATTTACAATGCTTTTTCTGTTTTTACAAGTCTTGGACCTTTGATGCTTACCTTACGCGTCAACTATAGTGGGTATTGAGAATATAGAGAGAACAGTTAGAGTAATGCGATTGTGGTGGAATTGGTAGACACGCCATCTTGAGGGGGTGGTGGCGCAAGCTGTGGGGGTTCAAGTCCCCCCAATCGCACCAATTTTTAAAGTTGTATCGTATTAAGTGAGTCATTTGTAAATAGCTAAGATTTTTAATTTAAATTATTTTTAAATAAAGATTGACACTACTATAAAACCTCCCTATAATATGCGTTCTAGATTGATGCGGGGTGGAGCAGTCTGGTAGCTCGTCGGGCTCATAACCCGAAGGTCGTTGGTTCAAATCCAGCCCCCGCTACCACTTTTTATACTGATGTTTTGCACACTAAATTTGTCAGTAACAATTAGCCCACCATCATGCTTGTGGGTTTTTTTGTATCTGGCGGTCTGTGTAATCGCGATATCTATCCTACTTATGCTAAGCTCTATGTCTATAGAGTGCAATACCATTTATAGAAGCTTGTCATCACATGCCATTTATGGCGCGATGATACTTAAGCACACTATCTTTTATTCCTCACTCTTTTATCGATAGTACTGCTTTATAAGTAATAAAAGCATAGCGCGGCTGAGCTTGATATTTGTCAAGCTTGCCTTGATATAAATACCCGGTAGATATCATTTGTGTTTATGCTTTAAGCATAAGACAATCACTGTGGTTTAAATAACGATAGGTTCTTATTAAATAATGATGAAGAAAAACTTCAGCAGGATTAAGTAAGTTAGATAAGTGAATAGGAAAATATAAATAGATTATGAAGCTTTCGACCAAGGTTACAGAATTGACCAATATCATTGCACCTGCCGTTGCGGCTTGCGATGTGGCACTATGGGGTATAGAGTTTGCACCACAAGGCAATCGCTCTTTGTTACGCATCTATATTGAGGCATTACCAGAAGATCAAGCCCAAGATAAGCAAGTAACGATTGAGAACTGTGCCGCAGTGAATCACCAAGTCAGCGGTATTCTTGAAGTTCACGACCCGATTTCCGGTGAGTTTATTTTAGAAGTCTCTTCACCTGGTTTTGACCGTGCGTTCTTTTCAGATGAGCAAATGCATGCTTATGTCGGTCAGACAGTGAGCTTGCGTTTGATACAGGCAATTGGTGAAGGTGATAAAAAACGCCGTAAAGCAACTGGTACTTTAAATAGTATCGATGCCACCTCTTTAAAGCTGACTGCCACTGATGGTGAGCAGTTTGAGATTGCATTAAGCAATATTGATAAAGCCAATTTGATTTATGAAGATGCTTAATCTATTCGCTATTAGACACTTTTAGTGTATAAACGCAGTTAGTCTAATAGCTGTTAATTAAGTTGATGGCTGATGGTGAAAATATAGAGTAAGTCAAAAATTATAAAATTTAAGTCAATTAAAAAATGATAGGACAGGCATAGTATGAGTCGTGAAATCTTAACGGTAGTAGAAACTGTCAGTAACGAGAAGGGCTTAAATCCTGAAGACATCTTTGAAGCAATCGAAGATGCTTTGGTCGTCTCGACTAAGAAAAAAGTATATACCGATCAGCCGGAAGTAGAAGTGCGGGTCTCAATTGACCGTACAACAGGCGATTATGATACTTATCGTTATTGGACAGTGGTTGCAGATGAAGACCATGAAATGCCTGCTTGTCAGCTTGCGATTACTGACCTTGATCAAGAAGAATGGTCAATCGGTGATATTAAAGAAGAGCAAATTGAGTCAATCGAGTTTGGTCGTATTGCTGCCACTCAAGCCAAACAAGTTATCATCCAAAAGATTCGTGAAGCTGAGCGTAATTTAGTAGCAGATGCTTTTGAGCCACGTGTTGGCGAGATGATGTATGGCGAAGTCAAAAAACAAACCCGTGATGGCTACATCATTGACTTAGGTGATAATGCTGAGGGTTATTTGTCACGTGATCAGATGCTGCCACGTGAGCAATTGCGCGCAAAATCACGTATCAATGCCATCTTATATCATGTGAACCGTGAAAACCGCGGCGCACAATTGCTTCTATCACGTACCCATCCTGAAATGCTCTCGGCATTGATGCAAAAAGAAGTGCCTGAGATTGCAGAACAAATTATTGAAATCCGCAACGTCGCGCGCTTACCAGGTACTCGTGCTAAAATAGCGGTGAAAACCAATGATCATCGTATTGATCCGGTTGGTGCTTGTATTGGTATGCGTGGTACACGTATCCAAGCAGTACAGCAAGAGCTCGATGGCGAGCGTATTGATGTAGTGGTTTGGTCAGATGATCCTGCCCAATTTATCATCAGCGCTTTAGAGCCTGCAGACGTAAGCAGTATCATCTTAGATGAAGATACGCAAACGGCTGATATTATCTTTAGCACCAATGATCAGTTAGCACGTGCGATTGGCTCGCAAGGTCAAAACGTACGCTTAGCTTCTGAGCTAACCGGCTATAAGCTGAATATGATGCTAGAAGAAGAGTATCAGCAGCGTCAAGCAAACGAATCTAAAGCCTTTATTGAATTATTCTATGAACGTTTAGAAGTGGATAAAGATCTGGCCCAAGCGCTGGTCGATATTGGTTTTACTAGTATTGAAGAAGTGGCTTATGTACCCGTCGAGACCTTTTATGATATCGAAGGCTTAGATGATGAAGCGATTGATATCATTCAAGAGCGTGCAAAAGAAGTGGTCATCGCTGATGAGCTGGTCAAACAACAAAACATGAAAGAGCCAAGTCAAGAATTACAAGATCTTGAAGGTATGACGGTCAGCTGGGCTTATAAAATGGCTCAAAAAGACATCATTACCGTTGATGACTTGGCAGAACAAGCTGTCTTCGACTTAGAAGATATCGAAGACTTAGATAGCGAAGCTGCAGGAAAACTCATCATGAAAGCTCGGGAATCTTGGTTCAATGAATAAGCGGTAACTGCATATCGCTGTCTTTTGGTGATATGCTATCGATAATAAAGTGCTGGTATGAGCAACATCTATATCAGCCTTACCCCAATCATTTGTAGCCAACAACTGAATTGAACATATAGCAAATAATAGACAGTAGGTGATAATAAATGGCAGATAAGACCGTCAAAGAACTGGCAGATATGGTAAGCAAAACCGCAAGTGCTGTACAACAGCAACTGGTAGATGCTGGACTGCCTGCGCGTGCAGAGGGTGACTTAGTCACTGAGCTTGAGCAGGAAAAGTTGGTGACGTATTTAAAGCAAAGTCATGGTCAGGAAGAAAAGCGTCGTATTAGTCTGAAGTCTAAAACGACTAGTACTGCGCGTGTGACTGGCTCTTCAGGCAAATCTAAGAGTGTCAATGTTGAAGTGCGTAAAAAGAAAGTGTTCGAGAAGCCTGATCCAGAAAAGATGGCTGAAGAATTGGCTGCACGTGAGCAAGCAATGATTGAGTCGCAAGCGCGTGCTGCTAAAGATGCCGAAGATCGTGCTGCTACTAAGAAAAAATCTGAAGAGCGTCAAGCTGCTACTTTAGCTGCGATGCGTGCAAGCCTTGGCTCTAGCAAAAAGTCAGACGACAAGAATGACGATATTTCAACGTCAGTGGTTGTGAAAAAAGGTGGTAAAACCGCTGAGGTTAAGCCTAAAGAGCAACCGAAGAAGAAAGTTACAGCGACGAAACCAAAAGTTGAGACAGCAGTTGAGCGTAAAGCTCGTGAATTGCGTGAAAAGGAAGAAGCTCGTTTACGCGAGATCGAAACTGAAACACGCCGTACCCAAGCTGAAGAAGCGCAAAAGCGTACGCTTGAGCAAATGCGTAAAATGGCTGGTCAATATACTGATCAGCCGGCAACTGAAGTTCGTAAAGATGAGCCATTGGCAGAAGGTTTGGTCGGTGACGCATTAGAAGAGTCGTTTGAGAAAGAACGTCGTGAAATCAAGCGTGGCACCAGTACTACTAGTGCCCGTGGCCGTGGTCGTCGTAAAAATCAAGATGAGCGTGAAATTAAGAATCGCAAAAATGGTCTACGTTCAAGCCAGTCTTTACAGCATAAATTCGAAAAACCTGTTGAAAAAATTGTTTATGATGTAGAAATCAGTGAGCAAATCACGGTTTCTGATCTTGCCCAGCGCATGGCAGTGAAAGCTCGTGAAGTGACTAAGCTACTCATGAAAATGGGCGAGATTGCTCGCGAATCAGACATGATTGATCAAGCAACCGCTAGTTTAATCGTAGAAGAGATGGGTCACAATCCAGTACCCGTGAGTGATACTAAAGTTGAAGACGATCTACAAGATGCGGTTGATGAGCGCAGCAGTAACGTACAAACGCGTCCACCAGTAGTCACTATCATGGGTCACGTTGATCATGGTAAGACATCATTACTAGATAAAATTCGCGAAACGAAAGTGGCTACGGGCGAAGCAGGTGGTATTACTCAGCATATCGGTGCTTATCATGTGAAAACAGCACGTGGTGTTATTACTTTCCTTGATACCCCAGGACACGCTGCTTTTAGTGCAATGCGTTCACGTGGTGCTCAAGCGACAGATATCGTTGTATTGGTCGTTGCCGCTGATGATGGGATGATGCCGCAAACTGAAGAAGCGATTGATCATGCCCGTGCTGCTGGTACGCCGCTGATTGTTGCTATCAACAAAATGGATAAGCCAAGTGCTGATCCTGATCGTGTTCTTAACGAGTTGACTGCAAAAGAAGTGGTATCGGAAGATTGGGGTGGCGATACTCCAATGGCTCGTATCTCAGCCAAGACAGGTGATGGTATTGATGAGCTGCTAGAGCTTATTAGCTTACAAGCTGAGCTAATGGAATTAGAAGCACCACTAGATGGCCCTGCTCAAGGTGTGGTTATTGAGTCAAGACTCGAAAAAGGTCGTGGTCCTGTCGTTAGTGTCCTTGTCAAAAAAGGTACATTAAAACAAGGCGATTTAGTCTTAGCCGGTGAATATTACGGTAAAGTTCGTGCTATGACTGATGAACATGGCAAACGTATTCAATCAGCTGGACCTTCTATCCCTGTAGAGATATTAGGCTTACCTGAAACGCCAGCAGCTGGTAGTGAATTCTTAGTCTTAACAGACGAGAAAAAAGCCCGTGAAGTTGCGGACTTTAGAACCAACCGTGAGCGCGATCGTCAGCTTGAGCGTCAAAACGCGATGCGTTTAGAGAGTATGTTTGATCAGATGGAACAGGGCAATGTTTCATACTTAAATATCGTTCTAAAAACCGATGTTCGTGGCTCGCTTGAAGCACTGCTTGCTGCATTGAATGAATTATCGACGGATGAAGTTAAAGTCCGTGTGATCAGCTCAGGCGTTGGTCCTATCTCTGAGTCAGATGTGACGCTAGCAGAATCTAGTGAAGCGGTATTGTTAGGCTTCAACGTTCGTGCAGATGCTACCGCACGTCGTAAGGCAGATTCTGCCAACATGGATATTCGCTATTACAGCGTTATTTATGGTTTGATTGATGATGTGAAAGCAGCTATGAGCGGTATGCTTGCGCCAGAACATCGTGAGAAAATCTTGGGTGTTGCAGACGTTCGTGAAGTATTCCGCTCTAGTAAGTTTGGTGCAGCTGCTGGTTGTATGGTGGTTGAGGGTACAATTTATCGCAACAAACCTATCCGTGTATTACGTAATGACCAAGTTATCTTTACTGGTCAATTGCAATCATTACGTCGCTACAAAGAAGACGTTAATGATGTACGTACGGGCATGGAATGTGGTCTAGCCGTCCGCGGTTACGATGTAGAAGCGGGTGATAAAATCGAAGTCTTTGAGATTCAAGAGTTCGCACGTACTATCTAAAGTCACTGGTAAAATTAGGATGGTGCATCATGCAATTCGCTTTATTAACTGCGCATGGCATGATGGATTAACTATCTTATAAATATTCAGCTGTACTTAGGCCTAACAGGTACATCCTGCTAGGCCTTTTTTAACAAATATTAGTCGTTAAACTTATTAATAAATGATTATATTGATCAATAAAAATAAGTCATATTAAAAACAGGGTAATAACATGAACCAACGTTTACAACGTTTAGCTGATCAGATTCAGCGTGAGCTTGCTGTCCTTATCCGTGATGCGGTCAATGATCCGCGTCTGACAGGTTTTGTCACTATATCTAGTGTTAAAGTCAGTCCAGATTTGGGCTATGCCGATGTGTATGTGACCATTATGGAGCCTGAGCTCAATGATGCCATGACCATGTCAAATCATGAAGAAAGCATTAAAGTGCTGAATAAAGCCGCAGGCTTCTTGCGTACTGAACTGAGTCATAGCTTAAAAACTCGTACAACACCGCGTTTGCGCTTTCATTATGATGAAGTGACCGCTCGTGGTAATTACATGATGGATTTAATCAGTAAAGCGGTTATTAAAACTGAAGAAAATGAGTCTGACGAGCAAGAAAACGAAGAATAAAAGGTAAAAGCCACTATGTCTATCGCATCTACGCAAGCGGATAAAAAGTCTAGTAATAACCCTAAAAAGATGAAAGTTTCGGGTGTTATTTTAGTCGATAAGCCTCAAGGTATGACTTCTCAGCAAGTGGTTTCAAAGGTAAAATATTTATTTAAATCGCCTAACCATGACAGCAAAAAAGCAGGTCATACTGGCACACTTGATCCAATGGCAACGGGATTATTGCCTATCTGTTTGGGTGAAGCGACCAAGTTCAGTCACTATCAGCTTGATGCGGATAAATCTTATCAAGCAACTATTCTACTTGGTAGTCAAACTGATACCGGTGATGCCGATGGGCAAGTTACTGCTGAGGCATCGATTCCAGCGTTTGATGATGCAATGCTACACAAAGTTGTCCAGCAGTTTTTAGGTGCCCAGCAGCAAATTCCACCGATGTATTCTGCCTTAAAAAAAGATGGCAAAAAACTCTATGAATATGCTCGTGCTGGTATAGAGATAGACCGTCCACCAAGAGACATTTTCCTTAAAGCCCTTGATTTAAAAGTGATCGATGAGCAGCAAATCCATTTAACAGTAACCTGCTCAAAAGGCACTTATGTGCGTGTATTGGCAGAAGATATTGCCAAAGCGATGGGTACACTTGGACATTTAACGACATTGCGCCGTCTACAAGTAGGTGACTTCAAAATCGATGAGACCATTACGCTTGCAGATTTAGAAGCATTAGCATTAGAACAACGTCAGACATATCTATTGCCAGTAGATGCGTGCATCGATATTAATGCTGAGTTGACATTATTGCCAGAGCAGTGCGAGCGCGTACAAATGGGACAACGCTTGAATGTTATCGATCAGTTGACTGATGATTTGCAAAGTTATATCACAACAGCTATCGATCAGCATTTATCTACTGACAATAAAAGCACTACTAGTAATCAAAATATTGAAGATGCTAACGATGATAAAGAGCAGCAATTAGTACATGAAATACCGGTAGATATTCGTCTTATCGATGAGCAGGGCGCATTTATTGGGCTGGGGGCAGTGAGCTTAAATGGTCGATTGCAACCTAAAAAGCTGATTCAGTTATAATTTGACCAAGTGAAAACCTGGGAGCATTTATAACTCAAAAACCGCAAAACTTACTAAGAGTTCACATAAATCACATATCGTCACATTTTATTGCAGGTTTCACCTATAGTGAAACCTGCTTTTTTTGTATCTTAATTAAGTCAGCTAGGGAAGCCATAATAAGAAATCAAAATAGAAGCAAGGGCAATAATAATACAAGATGGACTTACTATAAATTTCGTTGAATAAAATAATAATAACGATAAATCTGAACAGTAAAACCAGATAAAAATAACAAGACATTAATTCATATAAATTAACTTTTACAATTATAAGAAAATTATTTAGTCATAAATGTCATTTAAAAATAATAGGAAGTACTATGAAAACGATTGCTTTTTTACTTCATAACAACTTTGAACAAGCAGAATATGAAGAGGTTAATAACAAACTAAAATCTAAAGGTTACAGTACACTTCTAATAACGACCAATAAAGAAAAAGAAGTTCAAGGTATGCAGCAAGACGTCAACAAAGGTGATACTTTTACTGCGGACATATTTGCAAAAGATGCAAAACCTGCGGAGTATGATGCTTTGGTTTTGCCGGGTGGGACGGTTAATGCTGATACCATACGCGGTAACGAGGATGCACATAGTATTATTATTGCTATAAATGAGGCTGAGAAACCCCTTGCTGTTATCTGCCATGCACCTTGGATATTGATCAATACTGGCATAGCTAAGGGTAAGACGTTAACGGCTTACCATAGTTTACAACTTGATTTAGAAAATGCTGGGGCAAAATTCGTAGATGAAAGCGTGCAAATAGACGGTAATTTGATTACCTCACGCAATCCAGATGATATTAATAATTTTGTCGCAGCGATTGATAAAGCTTTAGCATAAGCTGCAATCGTTTTAATTTAGAATAATCTTCATTCGCTATCTATAAGGGTGTAATACGATGACACAGCCTAATCCAAACGATACCAAATTTGAGCAGCAACGTTCTGATTCTTCAACAGCAGCGCTTAAAAGTCAGACGGAAGATAATCATACAGAAGACACTGAAGCTGCCGCAGAGCGTATCGCTGATAATTTAGAAACGAACAAAGATAAATAGCTTCTTAAGTATGAATAGATGAGTTAAATATAAATAGGAGTTACTATGAGCAATTCAGTAAAAGATATGGATGAGCAAGAACAAGAGATTAATCAACTTGTAGAAGATATCACTCCTTGTGCTGATAACTCTCCTGATAGTTTAGCAGAAGCTACGACTGTGCCTTTAGCAGACGATGAGCTAGGCGGTACGACTAGTGAGGATGATGTGCAAAAAAATAATAAGTCTTAGCTTATAAGGCTGGTATCTACATTTCATGTTTACTTTTGATGGGTACTAACAATTTACTCAACTTATTTAACAATAATCATATTTTCTTAAAACCATAACAAAAAACTGCTGTTAGCCCAGCAGTTTTTTGTTATAATTGGCGTCATATTTAAATACGGTTTAGATTATTCTAAATGGTTTTAAATGACAGTTATGACTCATTAAGCTTGTCATACACTAGGTCAACTCTAGTAATGCAGGGTTGTCCTGAATGACGTACAGGCTATTTTATTGACTATTCTATTGCTCCTCGATACTTAAATTTTAAGAGTATCTTGGCGCTCTTAGCATTGCCGGAGAGATTTATGCTAACTAATGCCGATCGCGAACAAATCATTGCTCAATACCAACGTGGCGAAAATGACACTGGTTCACCAGAAGTTCAAGTAGCTTTGTTAAGCGCCCGTATCAACGATTTACAAAATCATTTTAAAGCACATAAAGCGGATCATCATAGCCGCCGTGGTCTTATCCGTATGGTTAATACCCGTCGTAAATTGCTTGATTACCTAAAAGGTAAAGATCTTGGTCGCTATACCACCCTTATTAGCCAGTTAGGTCTACGTCGTTAATTTGACGACAGTAGTACGAATAGTTGCTAAAACGAGATATGCCTTAATTAAGAAATATTTTAGGTTTTTTAAGCCGCTGTTTGGAACTTGCTTGTTGAGATCGATAAAATAGATTTTTCTAAAAACGGTGTGGAATAGTTTCACGCCGTTTTTTTATGCTTATCAGTATGGTGTGAGCTGAAGTACGTAAATATAAGCTCGTATTTAACTGAATAGTTAGTATTATTAAGAAGTAAGCAGTACGGTATTTGATTGGTCAATGACCATAAATCACTGTAAAATAATGCCTTAGTCGGTTTTTTCACTGTTTATGATAGATAAGTATGCATAAGTAAAGTAATAAAGAAGCTCCATAAATGGAGTGGTTTTGATGCTATAAAAATCTAAATGATGTTCATAGAAAACCGAATTTCAGCAGCAATCAATAGGCAGGGCTAAGCGAGCCAGACAAGCCAGTAGCATAAGATAAGTATTTGATAATAATAGCTTCGATAGACAGAATTTATAACTGTAAAGATGGTCGATTAGAAGCTATATACAAAGAATTTTAATGACAGATATCAGTGTTTTTTGTGCTGATATTATTTCGTCAGTCAATATTAGGAAAATTATATGACAATGTTTAATACCATTAAGCGTGAATTCCAATACGGTAACCAGCAAGTTGTTATCGAAACAGGACGTATTGCGCGTCAAGCCAACTCTATTTTAGTCCATATGGGCGGTGTTACTGTATTGGTAGCAGCGGTTGTAAAGTCTGATGCTAAAGAAGGTCAAAACTTCTTTCCATTGACCGTTAACTATCAAGAAAAAATGTATGCTGCGGGTAAAATCCCAGGTGCTTACGGTAAACGTGAAGGTCGTGCGAGCGAGTCTGAAACGCTAACCTCGCGTCTGATTGACCGCCCAATTCGTCCGCTATTCCCTGAAGGCTATGTCAACGAGATTCAAATCACGGCAACGGTTGTATCATCTGATAAAACTCAATCAGCAGATATCGCAGCACTAATCGGTGCTTCAGCAGCGCTAGCTATCTCTGATGCCCCGTTCAATGGTCCTGTTGCTGCTGCGCGTGTTGGTTTTATCAATGGCGAATACGTACTAAACCCGACCATTGAAGAGCTTAAAAAAAGTGATCTTGACTTGGTTGTCGCTGGTACTAAATCTGCGGTATTGATGGTTGAATCTGAAGCTGCAGAGCTATCAGAAGATCAAATGCTAGGTGCGGTCTTATACGGTCATCAGCAACAGCAAATCGTTATCGATAACATTGCTTCAATGGCAGCAGAAATTGGTACTGCTAAGCAGCAATATACCGCTCCTGTACGCGATCAAGCGTTAGAGACTGGTATGAAAGAGCAGTTTGGTACGCAAGTATCTGACGCTTATACCATTACTGATAAGCAAGCTCGTTACAGCAAGCTTGATGAAATTAAAGACGCCGCTATTGCTGCTCTTGCTGGTGATGCTGAGTCAGAAGGCTATAGTGATACCGTATCTGAGCTAAAAGAAATCTATAACGATCTAAAATATCGTACCGTTCGTGACAATATCTTGTCAGGTAAGCCACGTATTGATGGTCGTGATTTAGAGACGGTTCGTGCGCTTGATGTACAGGTTGGTGTATTACCATTTACTCATGGTTCAGCATTGTTTACACGTGGTGAAACACAAGCATTGGTAACGACTACCCTTGGTAATACTCGTGACGTCAATATGATTGACTCACTAGCGGGTACGATTCGTGACCATTTCATGTTGCATTATAACTTCCCGCATTTCTCAGTAGGCGAAACGGGACGTGAAGGCATTCCTAAACGTCGTGAAATCGGTCATGGTCGTCTAGCACGCCGTGGTGTACAAGCGATGCTGCCTGATAGCGATCGCTTCCCATATGTTATCCGTGTGGTATCTGAGATCACTGAATCAAATGGTTCATCGTCTATGGCTTCTGTTTGTGGTGCAAGTTTGGCATTGATGGACGCTGGTGTGCCAATTAAAGCACCGGTTGCTGGTATTGCCATGGGTTTGGTTAAAGAAGGCGAGCGCTTTGCGGTATTGTCTGATATCTTAGGTGATGAAGATCATCTTGGTGATATGGATTTTAAAGTCGCTGGTTCTAAAGATGGTATTACTGCACTACAAATGGATATTAAAATCGAAGGTATTACCCCAGATATCATGGAGCAAGCGTTAAAGCAAGCTCATGCTGGTCGTATCCATATCTTAGATGCGATGAACAAAGTATTGCCTGAAAGTCGTACTGAAATTAATGCTCATGCACCTAACTATGCCGTAATTGAAATCAATCCGGACAAAATCCGTGATGTTATCGGTAAAGGCGGCGCAACGATTCGTCAGCTAACCGAAGAAACTGGCGCGATTATCGATATCGATGATGCCGGTACGATTCGTATCTTTGGTGAAAACAAAGCAGCAACTAAAGCAGCGATTGCTAAAATCGAAGCAATCACAGCAGAAGTTGAAGTAGGTAAAACTTACGAAGGTACGGTTGCTCGTATCGTTGACTTCGGTGCCTTTATTAACGTATTGCCAAATACTGATGGTCTCGTGCATATCTCGCAAATTGCTGATGAGCGCGTAGAAAACGTATCTGACTATCTGACTGAGGGTCAAATCGTTAAAGTATTGGTTCAAGATGTTGATAATCGTGGCCGTATTAAGTTGACTATGAAAGGTATTGAGCAGAGCTAATGCTTGATATTTGATAGCGTTAATATTTAAAAAGCCGCCTTGACTCACTTATTATGAGTGCTCAAGGCGGTTTTTTTATGGATGTGAAATATAATTAAAATTAGAAAATTTGCTATATGGTAACGTCTTTAGGTACATGGATATCAATGCGAAGCTTAAGTAAATTTGCTAAATAATGGGTTATGAGAGGCAATATATCAATATGCCAATCCAATGGAAGTGCGTTTGTTATAAAAGGCTCATTGGTCGAAGGATTGGCTTCATTGCGTGAATGGTTGTAAATAAGGGGACGGGCAAGTAGAGCGATGTGACGGACACCTTGATAGCGTATCAGTGTTGTCAGTTGTTGTCGCAAATCTACTAAAGCTGCCGTCAACCAGCGTACTCTTATTGGATGATAAGGGTGATCTGATATAACAAGGTTAGCAATATAACTGGGTTGGTTGCCATTATTACTGACACTAAGCCCAGCCTGTTCACGTATACGTTTATGCAGCAAACAGCTACCAACCATTAAGCTACCATCACGGCACGCAAGATAGTAACGTTGATAATTATCAGGATATAGGGTTTTTGCGCGAGTCAAAATAGGATCTAAAAGCATACCAGCGCTATTAACAGGAAGTATGAGCAGCTGAGCGCTGCTATTTAGAATAGGATTATGAATGAGTTGCAAAGATGCCATCATCAACCCCTGAATAAAAGCATATATTATTTGGCGATAACTGCTAATTAGTGTTGGTTTTAACCGCAGTATCAGTCTCTAATTGGGCAATTTGTTGCTCAAGTAATGCGATTTCTTGAGCTTTTAGTTCAGTTAATTGTTTGGTCATGGCAATCTGTTCAGCAGCGAGCTTTTCTTGTTCGGCTAAGCGCTTACGTTCATCTTCTAAACGATCAATCTCTTCTTTGGCTAAGCTGTTCGTTTTTGGTAATGGGGCTTCTAAGATGGCTTTAGGATCTGAGATATCAGAATCCGTCATGCTAGCGCCACCTTGATTTTCATCATCAATAATATTATTAACGTCATCTTCTAATGGTACAGAGGCAATCTGTGTAGGCTTATCTTGTTCGGAAGTCACCGGCAAATTTTCAGCAGAGCTCTGATTAGATTGAGGTGCCGTGCCTTTCCAAACGAAATAACCGATTAACAGCACAATTAATAAAATACCAAACCACCATTTTTGGCGTGACTTAGCAGAATGGGTGGTTTTTTTTGAGACTTTATGGGAGAAAGGACGCATTTTTTTGCTTTTCATACTACGTTCAATTTAGGTGAAAGATATCCTGCCATACTATAGCAAACTCGAAATAAAAAAGCCCATCTATTGATAGAAGGGCGATTAAATACAGCATTGTTTATAGCAATCATGAGATATGACTGTCTGATCGTCAAATATAAAGGGTTATTCTTTGAATTTGACCGTCCCACTGGTTCCGGTAATCATGGCGTCACGAGTTAATTGGTCTTCAAGATGGTTCTTTGCGCTGATTTCATCAGGATCAGGGCGATGTTCAGTATGCCCGCATAGCGTACATTCAATATATTCATCAGGCACTGGCACAACGATATTGACTTGTACTACCGCATCCATGACCTGACATTTCGGGCAGCGAACGCCTGCTAAAAACTGTCGCTTTGGACGCGTTGATTGATAGCGCATTTAAATCACCTCGCGTGTTATTGACGCATTGGCAGCCGTACTACTTTTTGTCTGGTCTTTAATATCAGAAAAACCGCTATGACGTAGCAAAGCATCAATACTGGCGCTACGACCACGGAAGTTTTCAAAATTCACCTTAGCTGGAAAACTACCGCCCACTGATAAAATACTCTCACGGAAGGCTTTACCTGCGATGGGGTTAAAAATACCGTCTTCTTCAAATTTACTAAAAGCATCAGCAGACAACAGCTCTGCCCATTTATAAGAATAATAACCAGCGGCATAACCACCAGCAAAAATGTGACTAAAGCCATTGGCAAAGCGGTTGTAATCAGGCGTCTGTAAAATGGCAATATTATTACGTACGCTGTTAAGCGTAGTCAAAATACCTTCATAATCGAGCGCCGGCGTGTGCGCATGAATCATTAAATCAAACAAAGCAAATTCGATTTGACGGAGCGTTTGTAAACCACTTTGGAAGTTTTTGACTGCCAATAGCGCATCGAGTTTCTCTTTTGGTAATGGGGCGCCAGTTTCGACATGCCTGCTAATAAGAGCAATACCTTCCGCGTCCCACGCCCAGTTTTCCATAAACTGGCTTGGCAGCTCGACGGCGTCCCATTCTACGCCATTGACGCCAGCAACATCGCCTACCGTTACTTGAGTCAACAGATGATGTAAACCGTGACCGAATTCATGAAATAAGGTGACAACTTCATCATGAGTCAATAAGCTTGGCTTACCATCGAGTGCTGGGGTGAAGTTACCGACCATAAAGCACACTGGTAGTTGTTGATGGTTTTGCTCTGCATAACTATAACGTGACTGAAAGCCACTCATCCAGGCGCCGCCGCGTTTACCACTACGGGCAAATAAATCAAAGTAAAAACCGCCAAGCAAGTTATCATCAGCATCAAATAACTGATAAAAACGCACCTCATCATGCCAGCGTGATACGGATTCATTTTGCTCTTGTACTTTGATACCGTATAAACGCTCAACGATAGCAAATAACCCGCTAATCACTTTTGGTAATGGGAAATACGGGCGAATCTCTTCTTGCGATAAGCTAAACTCGCTTTGTTTGACCTTTTCGGCGATATAAGCACTGTCCCACGGCTGCAAATCTTCAATACCGTAATCTTGCGCATATTTTTGCAATTGCACCAAATCTTGCGCAGCAGTTGGCGTTGCTTGCACTGCTAAATCACGTAAAAAGGTTTCTACTTCTGCCACGCTGTCTGCCATTTTGGTCGATAGCGATACCTCTGCGTAGTTATCAAAACCCAATAGTCTGGCTTTTTGTTCCCGCAGTTGCAAAATCTCACTCATGATATTTGCGTTATTTAGAGACTGACCTTTAGCATTAGTATGCTCATCAAACTCAGAGGCGCGAGTGACATAGGCTCGATATAATGTCTCGCGCAAGTTGCGATCATCGGCATGGGTCATAATGGCAAGATACACAGGAATATTTAAGCTTGCCACATAATAAGGCGTTGGTAAGGTATCAATCTCTGTTTGCGTGAGCGAACCATTTGCAAGCTGGCTTGTTTTATACTGCTCACCAGCATCGGCTATTAATGCCAAACCACTTTTAGTCAAACCTGCTAACTGCTCATTTTGAAGCGGCAACGCATAAGCTTGAGTGGCATCTAAAACATGGTCTGAGAAAGTGGCTGATAACGTAGACAGCTTGCTTTGAATAGCCGCAAATTTATCTTGCTCTGCTTTTGGGAGTGCAACCCCTGATAGCTCAAAGCTGCGTAGCGCAAGCTCAGTAGCTCGTGCTCGTGCTGGCTCAAGCGCTGCAAAGAATGCTTTATCATTGACAATCGCTTGATAACGACTAAATAGCGGCTGATGCTGCCCAACGCGCGTACCATAGGCAGACAGTTTTGGTAACAGCTCATGATGGACATGGCGAATCTCATCATTGCTCATGACACTATTCAGATGCGACAAAATGCCCCAACTTCGATCCAATGCCAAATTGATATGGTCAAAGTTTTTTATATCAATTAGCGCTTGCCCAGCGTCTATCGGGGTAGACGTATCCTTGCTATCTTTACATACCGTCAATTCATCTAAAAATGCATTAGCCAAGTCAATGGCATTAATTACTTGCTGTTGTAAAGTACTTGGTGCAGTATCGGCAAAATCGACAAGGTGTAAGTCTGAAGAAATAGAAGTCATAAAAGGTTCCGTTATAAATAATGAGTTTGATAGATAAAAGGGCTTAATTTGGCGTAATTATTCAAATCGTTCAAATGATTAACAGGCGTTACTGTTTATATTTTAAAGATATATTAATATCAAGGTTTCTCAAAGTTAAATAGCTTAATATGAGGCTAGTCATTATGGGGTATGGACAACCATTGTTAATAATCAGCATTGTAATATTTAAATGATGGGTCTTCATCGGTGAAAATACAAGCTGAAAGCTTGAGCTCTGCTAAGCTGTGAATCAAGAGACATTTATCAAGGCTACTGTTATTAAGGTTATTGTGGCAAGCGTTGATATTATTTACAAAGCATCATCATTTGCTTGCAAATTAACCCTATAGCTTGCTTGGTCGTGTTGGTAGGGTTGTAGGGTAGCTGGCGTTAATAGTGTTGTAGTATGAATAGCGTATTAAGCATGCTATGTTATTAAGAGTATGTCGTTGCTTGAGTGCAAAAATCTAAAATAAATAACAGGCAAGGCCTACTAAAAGTAATACTGGAAATTTATAGTCATAAAACAAGGAGCAATAAATGAAAGCAACTCTCAAAAGCTTACGCGAGACAAAGGCGAATCCAGCAGTCAGTATTTTTGTCAAAACGCACCGCGAACACCCTGCCAATGACAAAGACCCTATTGCCTTAAAAAACCAATTAAAAGTCGTAGAAGAACGCTTAACCAATGAATATGATAAGCGTACCGCGGCGACTATTTTAGACAATATTCATGCCAAGACCAAAGAGCTGAATCATAATCTTAATCTAGATACCTTAGCTATTTTTGCTAGTACTGATGATGTGCAAGTGATCCGTATGCCTATTGATACCACCGAGCGTGTGGTTATCTCACATCGTTTTGCGACCCGTGATTTAGTGCGTGATATGGCAAGCGCTGTGCATTATTATACTTTGGTATTGACTCGTGATAAGGCACGTTTGATTGAAGCCTCTAATGATCGCGTGATACGAGAGTTTGATCTAGACGATACTGCCCAAAATAATATGGAAAACATTCCTTTTCCTATCGACAATAATGGACTTCATACGACAAGCGATGGCGGATCAGATCGCTCAGCGAACAATGAGAGTAGTGCGTTAAAAGAGTTCTTTAACCAAGTAGATAAAAGCGTACAAGAGCTGTGGGGCGAGCATAAAATGCCGCTAGTCGTAGTCGGTGATAGCAAAAATATTGGCTACTATAAAGATGTTTGTGACCGTCCGGACAATATTATCGCTACGGTATCAAATGCCACCAATCTAGATGAGGGTGGTGCGCAGCATGTTATCAACAGTGTACAAGAAGCGGTAGAAGGTTATCGTACCTCCTTACACCAAGCGGCACTGGGCGAGATTGATAAAGCGCGTGGGGCAAACAAACTACAGACTGATTTGCAAGAAGTCTATCGCAGTGCTTTTCAGGGTATAGGCGATACTTTGTATGTCCGCCGTGGCTATATTCAACCAGCTAAAATTGATGAAAAAGCGCAAACGCTAAGTCTTGCGGATGATTCAAGTGCAGAAGGTATCACTGATGATGCTATTGGTGAAATCATTGAGCATGTCATTCATAATGGTGGTAAAGCGGTCTTCATGCCACAAGATATTATGAATGCAGACCAACCGATTGCTCTTGTCACCCGCTATTAATAGATGACATAGGCTCAGTAACGAATTAGCCATTGGTCATTGATAGCACATAGGTATAGTATGAGAGCATTGGTTAGGTATGAGCCAATGCTCTTCTTACATGTATGGTTTTATATTGCCTCGATTCTATTTCAAACGATTATTTTTTATTTTGAGCTGACCATATTCAATACCCAATATCTATTCTATAAATACTGAGTTTATGACTACTACCATGATGACTAATACCACCTCTTTTGTACTGACAAGTTATAACATTCATAAAGGCATGTCGCCGATGAACCGCCAAGTCAAAGTTCAGGGTATTGCCCAAGCACTTGGTATTATTGGTTCAGACATACTCTGTCTACAAGAAGTACAAGGGCAAAACCTTAAGCGCAATATTCAATATAATGAATACCCTGACCAGTCTCAGCACGAATGGTTTGGTGAATATCTGCAATTAGAAAACAGTTATGGCAAAAATTCAGAGTACGATAACGGCCATCATGGCAATGCCGTATTGAGTCGATTTCCACTTGATCCCAAGCACAACGTCAATATTACGGTCAATAAGCTTGAGCAGCGCGGGGTTTTACACTGTGAAGTGCAGCCAGTAGGTTGGGAGGTGCCAGTGGTGGTTTTATGCGCCCATTTAAACTTATTTGAGCGCGATCGTATCAAGCAATATGAAGCGATTTCTAACTATGTCCGAGATGAGATTGCCCCTGACCAGCCACTGATTTTGGCAGGCGATTTTAATGACTGGAAAAAAATGTCTTGTGATAGATTGGCATCAAGCTTGGGTATGACGGAAGCTTTTAAACATTGTCACGGTAAGCTGCTGCCTACCTTTCCAGCAAAGCTACCTGTATTGAGCTTAGACCGTATCTATGTCCGTAATCTCAGAATAAAAGATGCTTGGGTACATACGGGTAAACCGTGGTCAACCCTGTCTGATCATCTGCCTTTGAGTGCAGAATTGGCGTTGCTATAGAGTAAAAATTATTAATGGAAGAAATAATGTTAAATCGTAAAATAAACAAGGATGATAAACAATGTCTGATAAAAGCATAATTACTCAAAATGCCGTACTCATACGTGAGTTTGGTGAACCTGAAGTCATGATATACCAAGATGATGTTACCGTACCTGAGTTGACAGATGAGCAAGTACTGGTAAAAATTGCTTACGCCGGTATCAATCCAGTTGATTATAAAACTCGTCAAGGTAAAGGCTGGGGCGCCACCAATATTCAAAAAGACAGATTTGATCATAATCAACTAGCGATTTTGGGCTTTGATATGTCAGGCACAGTGGTTGACAGTCAAAGTACAAAATTTGCTGTTGGCAATAAAGTTGCAGCATTAACTTTTAACGGTGGATGCTATGCTGAATACGTCGCTGTTGATGCCAAACTGTTGGCACGTGTGCCTGAAGCGGTCACCCTAGAGCAGGCAGGTGCACTACCTTGTATCGGACAAACGGCGCTACAGTTTGTTGAGTTTGCTGATATCAAAGAAGGCGAGCATATAGTGATGAATGCCCCAGCAGGCGGTGTTGGTCATCTGTTGATACAGCTATTGATGGATAAAGTTGCCAAAAATAATATCAAAGTCACGCTTATTTGTTCAGCAGAAAAGTATAAAAAACTGGATAGCCTGATAGATACGAGCCAGCTTACAGGCTGGATTGATTACACCAAAAATGATCCGTTCCCTGAGCTGCAAGCCGACGTCTTATTGGATTTGGTCGGTGATGAAGCGGGTGTAAGGGCGCTAGATGTTGTCAAAGAGTCTGGACGTGTATATGTGCTACCAACAATTTGGGTAGATAAACTCAAAGAAGCAGGCAATCAAAAAAATCTAAGCGTTGAAGGTTATGCGGCTCAGCGTAATGGGGAGGATATGGCACGAGTGCTACAGCTGGTAGCAGATGGTCAACTGACTTTACGTTTGCAAAAGACTTATCCATTATCAGAAGTCGTTATCGCCCATCATGAGCTGCAAAAAGGCGATGCTTTTGGTAAATTGGTATTGAAAGTCAGTTGAGCCGAGTTTGATTCGATAACAGATTTAGCTAATGGCTAATCTTAATTACTTGGATACATTTGCCGAAAGGTTAGGCTAATGCGTCCTGTGGCTACCTTTTTAGTCTTGGTAATACTGTGCTTCCAAAAGCTCTGAGTATCTCCATGCATGACAATTAGCTGACCTGACTCAAGATAAAGCTCAACTTTATCTTGAGTTTTTTTATGCTTAAAGACAAATTTACGCGTAGCGCCAAGAGATAATGAAGCAATAACTGGTTGCTCACCAAGCTCTTGTTCATCATCGGCATGATAGCCCATACCATCCTCACCAGAAGGATAATAGTTGAGTAAGCAGGAATTAAATTTAACACCAATTCCAAGATCTGTTAATTTCTGTTCGATATGACGTTTCACATGAAACACAGTATCTGTCCAAGGTATGGTTTGACGCGTATGACCAGAGTATTGATAATCGATATCGCTATCACCCATCCAAACGATTTGACGCGTTGTGACATGTGTCTTGCCAAATAAAGTAACGATATCTTCTTGCCAAGGTAACTCAGTCACCAAGTTATAAAATAAGGGGCTGGGATAATCGATCACAATCCCTAAGTCATTTACCTGACCGTCATAAGGCAGTAGATTGTCAGTCAGCTTGGGCGCAAAAAGGTCAGTCATAAGTCAGCTTATTTATTGCTCTGATAATGCTCATTAATAATTTGAGCGCAGACTTCTGGCGCCTCCATGGGTAATAAATGTCCATACTCTGGTAAGGAAATAATACTGCTATCAGGAACAAATTTGTGCCATTGTTTACGCACTTTTGGATTGATAAATAAGGTGGGTTTGCCAGTAATCAAAGTGTAAGGGCAGCTTAATTTCTTGAGTGCAGCATCAATATGAGGGGCACCAAAATAATTAGCTAATTCTTGTTCTGGTGAGAATAGCAGAGTATAGCTACCGTCATTATTAGCGCTCAGGTTTTGTGTAGCAAAGGTTCTTAGGTTTATATCGCTAATACGTTGATATGCCCGCTGTGCCCTCAAGTGCTCATAATATTCCTGAATACTTGCCCAAGTGGTCTGCTTAGTTAATGTGCTTTTAAAGGGTTCTTGGCTTAGTAAAAACTGCCGCGGCAACAGATTATATATTCTTGCTTGTTTTTTGGTAAAGGTAACAGGCTCGATAAGATAGAGCTCTGAGAAAAGCTCTGGACGCTGAGCTGCCGCTATGGCAGTAGCAGTTGCACCCTGAGAGTGTCCAATGCCAACAACTGGCTTATCTTGGGTTTTTTCTAAAAATTCAATCAGCATCTCAGCGTCTTGCTCACGGGTCAGGCGACGACTCTGCGGCTTATCGTACCAATAGCCGCGTAATGCCAATGAGCTAAGCTCAAAGCTGGCTGCCAGCTCATTTAATAATGGCGTATAAGTACCAACGGTAAAGCTATTACCCCCATAAAAATGGGCAGGCACACGTTTATAATCAGTTTGATTGGCTGAACTTAGTTGCTGTAAGTCATAATAGCGAGCCTGTCTGCCCGCAAGGCTGATGCGATGTGTATAGGCTTCCATAAAATAACCACGTCCCTGTGAGAAATTGTTCTTAATAAAGCGCTTTTAATTAACTGTCTTCACCTAAGAAGCCGCCACTTTGGCGATGCCATAAGCGAGCATAAACACCCTGTAGATTTAACAGTTCATCATGGCTGCCTTGCTCAATAATTTGACCTTTATCCATCACAACCAGTCTATCAAGAGCGGCAATGGTTGATAAGCGATGGGCGATAGCAATAACTGTCTTGCCAGTCATAATATCGTTCAGGCTTTCAGTAATTGCAAATTCGATCTCAGAATCGAGCGCACTGGTGGCTTCGTCTAATAGCAAAATAGGCGCATTTTTTAGCATGACACGCGAGATAGCGATACGCTGACGTTGCCCACCAGAGAGCTTGACGCCGCGTTCACCCACTTGAGTATCAAGCCCCATGTTACCTTTATCATCATACAACTCTTTAATAAAGTCCCATGCCTGAGCTTGTTTTGCTGCGATGATAATCTGCTCGTCAGTAGCATCAGGACGACCATAAGCGATGTTCTCGCGTACGGTACGATGCAATAGAGAGGTATCTTGAGTCACCATACCGATTTGCTGACGCAAGGACTCTTGGGTCACCTCATCAATCGCTTGACCATCAATGAGAATTTTACCTTTGTCGACATCAAAGAAGCGTAAGAGTAGATTGACCAAGGTGGATTTACCGGCACCTGAACGCCCGACCAGACCGATTTTTTCGCCGGGTTTGATGTCCAAGTAAAAATTATCGAGAAGTTTGATAGTAGACGTGGCTGATAGATTGCCGTCGTTTAAATTTTCACCATCACTATTGTCTGCATCATCGTTGTCATTCTCATAACTAAAATCAACATGATCGAAGACGATACGACCTTCTGTGACTTTTAACGCTGGTGCATGGGGTTTGTCAATGATGGTTTGCGGTGCAGATAAGGTACGCATACCGTCCTGTACCGTACCAATACTTTCAAACAAACTTGCCGTTTGCCACATAATCCAACGCGTTAAACCATTCAAGCGTAGCGCCATGGCAGTTGCAGCAGCAATAGCACCGACACCAATGGCTTCTTGTTGCCATAAATACAAGCCGATACCAGCAGTACTACTGACCAAAATCACACTAATCAAATGCGTTGAAAACTCAAGATAGCTGACCCAGCGCATTTGTGCATGGACAGTACCCAAAAACTGCCCCATGGCGTTTTTGGCGTAACTGAGCTCACGGCGCGAGTGACTAAACAGCTTGACGGTCATAATATTGGCGTAGGCATCAGTAATGCGCCCCGTCATCAAGGCGCGCGCATCTGCTTGTACAATAGCCGTTTGTTTGAGTTTGGGTATGAAATACCACATCGCAAGCCAAACTAATACAAACCACGCGATAAAGGGAATCAGTAGCAAACTATCAAGATTGAAGAGAATGATACCTGAAGTAATAAAATAGACAGCGACATACATGAACATGTCAGTAACTGTCATAACGGTATCACGTACTGCCAATGCGGTTTGCATCACTTTAGCAGAGACGCGCCCAGAAAACTCATCTTGATAAAACTGCATCGATTGACCAAGCATACGCTGGTGAAAACGCCAGCGCATCTGCATTGGGAATACCCCTTGCAAAGTCTGAAAATGGATAAATGAGGATAAGGCAATCCACAATGGGCTGACAATCATCACTGCTAGCATCAAGAGCAGCATATCGCCTTTTTCTAGCCACAGATTTTGCGGGGTATAAACCCCAAGCCAGTCAACGATATTTCCAATCCAAGCAAAGAGCATGGCCTCGTAAATACCGATACCGGCTGACAAAATCATAAACAGCAGTAGCCAGCCGCGTAGACCATTAGTACATGCCCACAAAAACTTTAGCATGCCATCACGAGGTGAAGGCAGCGGCATTGGGGTTTCAGGGAAGGCGGGTAGGCGATTTTCAAAAAAGCGAAATAGAGCGTTCATAGGCAATAGCAATACGTCAAGATAAGCGTGAATAGACGCCATCTTGAGCCATTATATAAGTGAGTAAGTAGTGTGCTATTTTAGCAAATCTTAACCCTCACGCTTACAGGCTAATTGTAATTTGAACGCATCAGACATTCATAGAACCATCTTATGATACATGGGCATAAATAGCTTGCTGCATAAGAAATATATTGTTACATTCTACGGCTTTCTCTCCTTTTAAATTAACATTGATATAGAGACATCCTTGACATGAGGGATGACTAAGGCAAAGAGTTATGATGTATTTAACGATAGCGGTGCTGTGTAGCGTTGCCGTGTCTGTGTTACTTAAAATATTGCGTCAGCGCCATATTGATATTCGTCAAACCATCGTTGCTGGTTATCCAGTCGCCTTCTTATTGACTTGGTTTTTACTCAATCCAGACATCAGTGACATGAGTGCCATTAATGGAGCATGGACCATTATTATCGCTCTTAGTGTACTACTGCCTGCGGTATTTATTATACTCGGGCGCGCGATTGAAGCAGTCGGTATGGTAGCTACTGATGCTGCTCAGCGATTGTCATTAATTATTCCTATTGTCGCCGCTTTTTTATTGTTTGGTGAAGTATTGACAGGCACACGCATTTTTGGCTTAGTGCTTGGTTTTTTGGCGCTCGGAGCGCTGGTTTATCGTCCGCAACAAGGGCTTGTTAGCAAACAAGCCAAGCAGACACCGCTATGGTTATTTGGCGTCTGGGCAGGCTACGGCGTTATTGATATTCTATTCAAACAAGTTGCCAAGCAAGGTGCTGCCTTTCCACTGACACTCTTTGTCAGTTTTGGTCTGGCAGGTCTGCTATTGTTGATTTATCTGCTCATCATGCGCGTACGCTGGCAGGGTAAGGCACTTACGGCAGGGATATTACTTGGTGCGCTAAATATGGGTAATATTTATGCTTATATTCGCGCTCATCAAGTATTGTCAGAATCGCCAAGTATCGTCTTTACGGGTATGAACGTAGGTGTCATCGCTGTCGCTACCCTTATAGGCGTTGGCGTATTTAAAGAATCACTCAACCGTATCAAGATATTGGGCTTATTATTGGCAATTTTTTGTGTGGCAGTCTTGTTTTTGCCGTAGATATTTTTGGCGTAATACAGGTATGAAAAATTTTTTATAAATGCTTTTGCCGTTCAGTTATAGGCACATATAGCATCCTATGGTAAGGTTATAGCCGAACAATCAAACTAATATCAGCTAACAACATCATTTGTGACACTTGACCTCAATAAATAAAATAGGATGCTCTTTCCATGGAATATCAAATCCAATATAACAAACAGCTACAACGTATCAAAAATGGTTCAGGATTTATCGCAGCCCTTGACCAAAGTGGTGGCAGCACGCCCAAAGCGCTAGAGAACTATGGGGTCATGGGCGATGCCTATGACAATGACGAAGCTATGTTTGACCAAGTGCATGAGATGCGAGCGCGTATCATGACGTGCGACTGCTTTGATAATGAGCGAGTACTTGGGGCGATTTTGTTTGAAGATACTATGGAGCGCGCAGTTAATGGTAAGCCCACTGCCAACTATTTATGGGAAGACAAGCAAATCGTCCCGTTTTTAAAGGTGGACAAAGGCTTAGCAGAGCGTATGAATGGCGTGCAAGTCATGCGTCCGATGCCAAAACTAGATCTATTATTGGACAAAGCAAAAAACTATCCAGTCTTTGGTACTAAAATGCGCTCCGTGATTTATGAGCCAAGTGTTGATGGTATTGAGTTGGTTGTCCAGCAGCAGTTTGACGTAGCAAAGCAAATCTTATCAAAGGGTCTAATGCCGATCGTTGAGCCAGAAATTGATATCAATAGTGAGCAAAAGCATGAGTGTGAGCTGATTCTTAAAACCAGTATCTTACGTAATCTTGAGCGCTTAAATGATGAGCAACAAGTGATGCTCAAGCTGACCTTGCCTGAAGAAGCCGGATTTTATCAAGAACTGATTGACCATTCAAAAGTACTCAAGGTCGTCGCATTATCAGGCGGCTATAGTCGCACGGATGCCTGTGCAAAATTGAAGCAAAACCCAGGTATGATTGCCAGTTTCTCGCGTGCCTTTACTGAAGGCTTGAGCAAGCAGCAAAGCGATCAAGAATTTGCTGATACTATTAACACTTCGATTGATGAGATTTATGAGGCTTCTAAGGTTTAACTTTTAGAGTCTAATTTGAAATTTTAAGTTGAAAGCATTCACCTATTAGTATAAAAAAAGCCCCTGCACATAACAGGGGCTTTTTTTATACTTGAACAATAATTGTTAGCATTGTATTTCTATACTTTTTTATATAACTGCCGAGCTTCTTTGTGAGGTTTTTCTGTCAGTTTATTTGGCATCTAATCCTTTGGCATACTCACGGACATTCTGAGTGATTTTCATTGAACAAAACTTTGGACCACACATGGAGCAAAAATGTGCGGATTTATGAGCGTCTTTGGGTAAGGTTTCATCATGGAATTCGCGCGCCGTATCAGGATCAAGCGCTAGATTAAACTGATCATCCCAGCGGAATTCAAAACGCGCTTTGGATAACGCGTTGTCACGTGCCTGCGCACCGGGGTGTCCTTTAGCAAGGTCAGCAGCATGAGCGGCGATTTTATAAGTGATGATGCCGTCTTTGACATCCTTTTTATTCGGCAAACCCAAATGCTCTTTTGGCGTGACATAACAGAGCATGGCCGTCCCAAACCAGCCAATCATCGCCGCCCCAATGGCGCTGGTAATATGGTCATAACCGGGAGCGATATCAGTCGTCAAAGGCCCCAAAGTATAAAAGGGCGCATCAGCACAAACTTCAAGCTGCAAATCCATATTCTCTTTAATACGGTTCATCGCTACGTGTCCCGGACCTTCAATCATGACCTGTACGTCATGCTTCCATGCCACTTGGGTCAGCTCGCCAAGGGTACGCAGCTCACCAAACTGCGCTTCATCATTGGCATCTTGCAAGCAGCCCGGACGTAAGCCATCGCCCAAACTAAACGCCACATCATACTGTTTCATAATCTCGCAGATGTCTTCAAAATGGGTATATAAAAAGCTTTCTTTATTATGAAACATGCACCACTGTGCCATGATAGAGCCACCACGCGAGACGATACCAGTTAAGCGTCCTGCAGTTAGTGGTACGTATTCAAGCAATACGCCAGCGTGAATGGTGAAGTAATCAACGCCTTGCTCGGCTTGCTCAATCAAGGTATCGCGGAATATCTCCCACGTTAAATCTTCGGCCACGCCATCGACTTTTTCTAACGCTTGATAAATCGGCACCGTACCAATCGGTACGGGTGAATTACGAATCAGCCATTCGCGAGTCTCATGAATATGGTTACCAGTGGATAAATCCATGATGTTATCCGCGCCCCAACGCGTTGCCCACGTCATTTTGGATACTTCTTCATCAATAGAGGAGCCGAGCGCTGAGTTACCAATATTGGCATTAATTTTTACCAAGAAATTACGCCCGATAATCATTGGCTCAGATTCAGGATGGTTGATATTGTTAGGGATAATAGCGCGACCCGCGGCAACTTCACTGCGTACAAATTCTGGAGTGATAATCGCTGGCGTGTGCGCACCAAAAGTCTCGCCTTCGTGCTGGCGCATATCAGTCAGCTCATGCTGTTTTTGGGTTTCGCGGATGGCTATATATTCCATTTCTGGGGTAATAATGCCACGGCGAGCATAGTGCAATTGAGTCACGTTACCTACTTTCCCATCAACAGCTTTAGCACGGCGAGGCTTGTCAATATGAGCAAAGCGTAAGTTTGCAGTACTGATATCACGTGCGCGCGCCAGACCGTATGAGCTTGATAAACCCGCTAGCTGTTCGGTATCACCACGCTCATCTATCCAACCTTCGCGTAGTTTTGGCAGACCTTTGGTCAAGTCAATCACGGCATTGGGGTCGGTATAGACGCCTGAGGTGTCATAGACATAAAACGGTGGATTTTGCTCCCACTCGGACTCGGACACGCCTTGGATAGGAGTGGGGTCTAAGGTAATCTCGCGCATCGGCACTTGAATGTCAGGGCGTGAGCCTTCGATATAGACTTTACGAGAGGCAGGCAAAATGCGATGCAAGTCGCGTGCGTCTTCTTCAAAACGGGCGTCAGTTTCGCTGCGATGGGCGGGGGTTTTTAGCGCGTCTGCTTTGCTTGCTTTTATTGGGGTATGCGTGGTGGCTTGCGAGCCGATATCTGAAGTAGTCATATGCTGTCCTAGCGTGTTGGTTTTTGAGTAAAATCAACACCGCCAGTAGCTGCGGGGCAAGACTATCTCATACCGACAAATTCAATCGCAAGATAACGGTTTATCAAAATAAATCTTGATAAGTCATCTATAAAGGATTGGTAGGCATCATTTTTATTAAAACAGCATTTAGTAGTATAAAGTTCTATTTCATGTTGGTAATAATAAAAAAGGCATTTCTGCGCGCCCTTTGCACGATACAACATAGGCTTAAGACTTCCCTGCGTCGGTACTAACCGCATCAGGTTCGGCGGGTGGTTTCTCAGCGACCATACATTCACTGCACATTAAGCAGTCAATATATATCGCACCCCGAGTCTGTCAGTGTTGTAAATCTTCCTTATACTAGCAAACTTCACTAGCAAGTCCCAGCCATTTAACGGCTTTATTTTCTAGCGTGGTATTTATTCACTGTGGCCAACTGGCTATATGTCAAGGTTGAAAAATTCTCTAACCTTTACTCTCTGGCGTCCAGCCTTGCGCGCGCTCATAATCTTCATTATCCAAAAATTTATCGCGCTGTTCGGTCAAAAATTGCTTCGCTTCAGGGTCGAGCATACTGAGATGATTTTCGTTAATCAGCATGGTTTGCTGCTCAAGCCACTCTTTCCAAGCTTTTTCAGAAACAGTTTCTTGTAGCTCCTGACCTTTTTTATTCGGAAAAGGTGGATGTGGCATTTTTGGTAAGTCTTGCTGATATTTGCGGCAAAAAACGGTATTGGCTTGTGGGTTAAAAGTTTCGGTCATGAATGACTCCTGTTTATAATGGTTTTTTAAATAGCTTTTTTAATGGGGTTGATAATAAATGACAGTGCCTAATACTGTACCTGATTATGCTCAAAAAAACACCCGCAACGAAAGCGGGTATTTTTAATAATAAAGCGCTAATACTATTAAACAGATATTAAGCGAATAATTCCAATCGAGTACGACCACGGCTGATCGCTTGCTTAACTTGATTGGGTGCAGTGCCACCCAAATGGTCACGCGCGGCAAGTGAGCCTTCTAAGGTTAAATACTCGAACACATCCTCACCGATAGCATCGCTAAACTGCTGTAATTGAGCTAATGATAAATCGCTTAAATCAACGCCCTCAGCAATGCCTAACGCGACCGCATTACCAACAACTTCATGAGCATCGCGGAATGCCACGCCGCGGCGTACCAAGTAATCTGCTAAGTCAGTCGCAGTTGCATAGCCTTTCATAGTGGCAGCGCGCATATTTTCTTTATTCGGTGTGATATTTGGTAGCATATCAGCAAATGCTAGTAATGAACCGGTCAAAGTGTCAACACAATCAAATAAAGGCTCTTTGTCTTCTTGATTGTCTTTATTATATGCAAGCGGCTGACTTTTCATGAGGCTAAGTAGCGTCATCAATTGACCGAATACCCGTGCCGCTTTACCACGAACCAATTCCGGTACATCAGGGTTTTTCTTTTGCGGCATGATAGATGAGCCGGTACAAAAGCGGTCAGGAATCTGCACAAAGTTAAATTGTGCTGACATCCAAAGAATAATCTCTTCGCTCATGCGTGACATATGCATCATTAAAATAGATGCTGCAGAAGTAAACTCGATGGCAAAATCACGGTCTGATACCGCATCTAGCGAGTTTTGGCAAATGCCTTCGAAACCTAATAGCTCAGCGGTAATGGTACGGTCAATTGGGAACGTCGTACCAGCAAGGGCGGCACTACCAAGCGGCATCTGATTGATACGGCGACGGGCATCGACTAGGCGCTCGGTATCACGGTATAGCATCTCAAACCATGCCATCACATGATGACCAAAGCTCACCGGCTGCGCGGTTTGCAAATGGGTGAAGCCTGGCATAATAGTATCGGTATGCTGCTCAGCCAAATCTAACAAGCCACTTTGCAAGCGCACCAATAGCGCAATGATATTATCGGTCTCTTCGCGTAACCAAAGACGGATATCGGTTGCTACTTGGTCATTACGGCTACGACCCGTATGCAGTTTTTTGCCAACTGCACCGACGATATCGGTCAGGCGTGATTCGACGTTCATATGCACGTCTTCTAGGGCAATCGACCAGTTAAACTCACCGGCTTCGATTTCACGCAGTACTTGTTGTAAACCATCGATAATGGTCGCAACGTCGTCAGCTTCCAAGATACCGCATTCTCTGAGCATGGTCGCATGAGCAACCGAGCCTTGAATATCATGGCGGGCAAAGCGTTGGTCAAAGCCAACCGATGCGGTAAAGGCAGCCACAAAGCTGTCGGTCGCTTCACTAAAGCGTCCCCCCCACATCTGCTGACCCTGAGAGCTTGCAGGGCTGTTTTGTGCGGCAGTGTTTGTTATAGAAGCATCTGTGCTAAACTCAGAAGCAGATGAATTTTTATTTGAATCGGGATTACTAAGGTTTGAAGAGTTGGCGTTCATATCAGTCTAAGACAAGTCAAGAGAATAAGAACTCAAGTATAGCAAATGATGAGGTTGCCTTACTAGCGGAGCGCTTAGAGTTTTTTATACCAAGGCTCATGGAAATCATGAAACCTTGGCAATGGCTGCTGGCAATCTTTTTTTGGTCGCTTTTTTTAGCGATTGTCGATCGTCATAGTGTGGTCAATGAAACACAATTTGCCATAAAAATGACGGCAAGATTTTTCCAGACTGCCTTAACACTACTGCCTTCCTTTTATCTCATTGACTATCTACGCCCTGTTTTTAAACGTATGCGTACATTGAAGGTGAGCTTATATGTTCTGTTCATCATTACTATCAGTGCCATTATCACGTTGATACTGGTTCTGTTATTGATGATCAATACAGGCGCCTTTACCTTTACTCTCACTGCTTTTATTTCAACCGTTATCTTTAATACTTTAATTATTGCAGGATTTACTATTACGGGATTGTTGATCTTTTTACGTCGTTATCGTGAAATGACGGCGTTGAAGCAATCTTTTGAAAAGAAGCTTGCCGCACAAAATGATGTATTAAAAGCTCGTTTGGCACCGCATTTCTTTTTTAATACCATTAATACCTTAATGTCACTGATTGAGACCAATCCTTCTCGCGCTGCCGATTTATTACAACACGTTTCAGTATTATTTCGTGCCAGCTTTAATGGCGCGCGCGAGATCAGTTTTGCAGAAGAGGTGGCACTTTGTGAGCATTATTTGGCCATTGAGACGATTCGATTGGCAGATAAGTTGGTAGTAAGTTGGCAGCTACCTGATGAAAATATCATGTATGACATGGTCATCACTGCTTTGAGTTTACAGAGTGTGATTGAAAAAATGCTGCTGAATGTGGTCGAGAGGAGCACTAAAACTGTATATATCGATATTCATGTTACGTGGCTGCAGCACCGTGTGACAATCACCATTAACGTGCAATTACCTAAAAATAGTTTAATGATTCATCATGATTTGCGCCAACATATGGATTTTCATATTCAAGCGCAGCGTTTACAAGCGTATTTTGGTCAGAGTGCAGATATCCAAAGTAGGGTGACAAGCAAACAGATTGTGACCACGATCGATTATCCGCTACAGGACGTTAGCTTATAGCTTTTTTAACCGTGGCATATTTATTGCAGTATTTATTATATCGCATGAATAGTACGGACAGATGATAAGTATGATTAAGGTAAATCTATTATCAAAAACCATTATTTCCTTATACTATAGTCGGTGAAAAGTAATATCGATATAACACGTACTGCTGGTGCAAATTTTTCTTGCTTGCTTGCTTGCTGTGCCGTTGCTGCCAGAGGCTGCAAAAAATTTACACCAGCAATACTGTAGCGACTTTAAAGTATTTCAACTATAGATGATAGGTTATAAGTGCTAATATATTATTGATATTTTTAAATATATGTTCAAAGTATGCCCTTGAAAGGAGCTTGCATGCGGATCGTAGTTTGTGATGATGAACCATTAGCTCGTGAGCGTTTGGTTAGGATTGTTAAAGAGTCGGGTCATGAGGTGGTTGCCCAAGCAAAGACAGGTATCGAAGCCATTAATGCCGTAAAATCTCAGCAGCCAGACATCATATTGCTAGATATTCGTATGCCTGAGATGGATGGCGTACAGTGTGCTCAAGAGCTTGCTAAACTGCAACATCCGCCCGCAATTATCTTTGTGACGGCATATGATCATTATGCCATTGCTGCTTTGAAAGCCAATGCCATTGGTTACTTGCTAAAGCCTGCCAATAAAGACGAGTTGCTCGAAGCACTGCAAAAAGCCACCAATCTCAATGCGGCGCAGCTCAATGAGATTCGTAAGCTTGAAAGTCCAACGTCGCGGCCAGTGCGCGAACATATTGCAGCGCGTACCCATCGAGGTGTTGAGCTGATAAAACTCAAAGACATCTACTATTTTACAGCAGATCAGAAGTACGTCAAAGTACGGCACAAGGATGGCATTGTGCTCATTGATGACACCTTAAAAGAGCTTGAGCAAGAGTTTGAAGACAAGCTGTTCCGGGTACATCGTAACGCTATCATCAATATCAAATATTTAGATTTTTTAGAGACTTTAGATGCCGGCCAATATCAGCTACATTTTAAAGGAATTGATGAAACTTTGGCAGTGAGCCGCCGCCATCTACCAGGGCTGCGCGAAAAGATTCAAAACATCTAAGCATGCCTCACTTTGTCTCCTAAAATAATCACGCCATATCATCAAACTCTTATTTATGCTTAAATAGGGGTATTTTTTTGCATTATTATCGTTATAAACCATTTTTACGCCCCATCGTGGGCAAAAAACTCACATTATCGTCGAGCAATGACCGTTTAGTATTAAAATTATTGAGGCCTTTTATGAGCACCATGCAGCAACCTGCTTTGACTACCTTAAATATCGCTACGCGCCAGAGCCCACTGGCATTATGGCAAGCTGAGCATATTCGTGATCGATTACTAGCTTTGTATCCTGAGATGACCATTAATCTGCTAAAAATTGTCACTAAAGGTGACAAAATTTTGGATACGCCACTGGCTAAAATTGGCGGGAAAGGTTTATTCGTTAAAGAGCTTGAACAGGCATTGTATGATAGGCAGGCAGATATTGCGGTGCACTCACTCAAAGACGTACCGATGGATTTACCAGAAGGGTTGACGCTAGGCGTTTATTGCAAGCGCGCTTCACCAACTGACGCTTTTGTATCGAATACTTATCATAGTATCGATGAGTTGCCGCAAGGGGCGGTAGTCGGTACTGCAAGTTTGCGTCGTCAGTGTCAAATAAAAGCTTATCGTCCCGATTTGCAAATTAAAACCCTACGCGGCAATGTCGGCACGCGACTAAGCAAGTTAGATGCAGGCGAGTATGATGCGATTATTTTGGCGACTAGTGGTCTACAACGCATTGAGCTTGATGCACGTATTCGTAGTGAGTTAGATATCAATATTTGCTTGCCAGCGGTTGGGCAAGGCGCACTAGCGATTGAATGTCGTGAAGATGATGCCGACGTCTTAAAATTATTGGCACCACTCAATGACGATAAAGCTCGTATCCGCTTAATCGCTGAGCGCGCATTAAATCGTCATCTGCAAGGTGGTTGCCAAGTACCTATCGCCGCTTATGCTGTATTACAAAAGGCAGATGCATTGGCTGCTAATAATGCTGACAGTGGCAATGATAGCAATGATAATGGAAACAACGATGCTGGCGATACCTTATGGCTGCGTGGTCGCGTTGGTCAAGAAGATGGTAGCGAGCTGCTTAAGGTAGATAAGCGCCAGACGTTAACAGGCAGTCAAGCTGAGCAAGAAGCCCAAGCAAACCAGTTGGGTATCGAAGTTGCTGAGATGTTATTGCAAGCTGGTGCTGGTGAGATTTTATCAGCAATCTATCATCCTGAATAATAGCTAGTCTGTATAAAACTGGATCACCATTATCAACTCAGTCATAGAGTTATCATAGTTTAGATGACTCTACGATGGTGCTAACTCTATTTGCTTTTTTAACGGTATATTTATGTCTTGGTCATCATCTAAGTCCACGGATTCATATCAACCAATTAATACGCCATTATTACTGACGCAGATCGTCATCAATACACGCCCAGTCGAGCGTGCTGCACTACTGACGCAACATTTACAAGCGGCAGGTTTAACGGTCATTGATATGCCGATGTTGACACTGCAACCGTGTTTGACCACTGATAGTGATATGATAGTGATGCGCCAATGGCTAGCAGGCAAGTATCAAGCATTGGTCATCGTGAGTCCGACAGCGGCAGCCTCAGGTTTGGCTATTTGGCAGTTGCTTGAGCGTGAGCACCAAGCTAATGGCGCGACTGATAAAGAAGTAAAGGGTATAAAAGGTAGCTCTAATATTTTAGTAGCGCCAAGCCATCTGATTGCGGTTGGTGAAGCGACTGCTGCGGTGTTAAATGAGGCAAAATTGCCATCTGCTAGCTATCAAGTACTACAGCCAGCTATTGCTAATAACGAAGGTATGCTGGCGATGCCTGAGATTGATAGCCTGCAGGTAGGGGATAATCTGCTTGTGTGGCGGGGTCTTGGTGGACGACGATTATTGGTCGATACTTTGCAGGCGCGCGGTGTGCATATCGATAGTATTGCTTGGTACGAGCGTAAAATGCCTATCGATGCCATGGTGCATTATCAGCAATGGCTACAAGGTTTTAATAGTCAGAATGCAACATCTGGCATAACCGTATCACAGCAAGCAAAACCCATTGTCATCGTGAGTAGTGGTACTGCATTTGAGCATTGGGAAAGTATCGTTCAGGCTGCCACAACATTCGATGTAGCAGCAGAACACCAAGTAATGTCAGTCAATGCGCCACTTAAACTATCAGACTTTTCTTATGTGGTATTGGGTGAGCGTTTAGCCAATATGGTTGCTGAGCAGAATTTAAGTTATTGGCGCGTAGAGGATTTGGCGCCAGAAACCATTCTTACTGCTATTAAGACAACCAGCTTATAATATTTAACATATAGTTAATTTGAGATAAAAAAGAGACGTTTAGCGTAACGTGCTACTACTCTAAAATTACTTAAATTACTTGCTCAACTGTTTACGCTTAACCTTATCAATCATGAACGGTGTGGCCTTATGCCAATGAATTCTGAATCGTTATCGAAAGATCCTTCTGCTCTTCAGCAGCGCCGGCAAGCAAATATGTTCTTGTTGCGCTTGCAATGGGTGGCTATTTTATTGTTGATAGGCGTCTTACTGTGGCTATATATCAGTCAGCAGCGTTTTCAGCATACGGTCAATGAGCGCTTGCAAAGTAATGAGCAAGTTGTCAGCCGTTTAAATGAGATGGACGACCGCTTATTTGCGATGAGTCAACAAACGCTGCCAGCGACTAGTGCAGCGGTCAATAGCCAAGCTCAAAACCAGCTGGATTTATTACGTATCCAGATACAAGCTGCTGATAGGTTGTTGGCAGACAGTAATGGCAGTGCGGCGATTGACTTATTGCAAGGTCTACATTGGCAGCTTTCACAAAAAAGTAATGAGATTGCGCCTGCGCTAACGGTTGTCATTAAGCAGAGTTTGGTTAAAGATATTGAGCGCTTACAGGCGAAAAGTGCTCAGCCAAGCTCTTGGCAGCTGCAAAACCTTGCGATTCAAAATATCCAAGATTTTTTATATCACTATGAGCGTGCTGCTGATACTGAGCTCAACAGTGCACCACAGAAAGACACAGCGACGATACAATCTGCTGACAATAGCCGTTTAACGCGTCGGCAGCTGACGATTCATGAAACCATCATGACCTTAAATCTAGCCAGCCAAGCCAGCAATATGCATGATCGTGATCAGTTAATCATGTATTTAAATCAAGCACGTAAGCGGCTGCAAACGCTGATGCCTAAACAAGCAGGATCACAGGCTTCTATCGATAACAAGCAACAGTCAGACAAAAATGACTTGCAGACCAAATCCTCTCCTAGAAATATGACAGAAGTGATAGAAGATTTGGATAAACTGATTGCGAATGCGCCAAAAAAATCGCCATTATTAACCTCACAGATTTTAAATAAACCGCAACGTTAATGTACTACTGATTTATGAGATTATTTTAAAGTATTGTAAAAACAAGAGACAGGCAGCTATGGAACTTTTTAATAAAGCATCTATCGTTAATAATTTGGACAATCATCTTCCTGACGAGCTATCGCATTATCCTATTATTCATCAGCAGCCGATTCATTGGGGTGAGATGGATGCCTTTAATCACTTAAATAATGTGGTGTACTATCGTTACGCTGAGTCAGCCCGTATTGGCTATTTGCAGGCACTTGGCATGTTTGATAGTAATATGGTCACGGTATTGGCACAATCAAGCTGCCAGTATTTACGCCCAGTGATTTATCCTGATACCTTGTTATTAGGCGTGCGTTGCCAGCGTTTGGGCACGACCAGCATTGTGATGGAATACAGCTATTATAGTACGGCACAGGCTGTTATCGTTGCGACCGCTGAAGCAGTGGTGGTGCGCTTAGATAGCAACGGTCAAGATAAAAAGCCATGGACGAATGAGGAGCGTGAACGACTGCTAGTATTAGAAGCGACGTTCGGTCATACCCCACAACTCTAAGTAAAATGCTTTGTGATTAGCTTTGAGCAAACAGTAAAAAGGCGCATCAATCTAAGCTCATGCGCCTTTTTATTAATCATAAGTTGCTATAGTTGAAATACTTTAAAGTCGCTACAGTGCTACTGGGATAAATTTTTCGAAGCCTCTGGAGTGCAAGGCGCACAGCAAGCGAGAAAAATTGATACCAGTAGTACAGGACTATTGATGTATCGATTTTACTTTTCATTGACTATATTAGTTAAACCTATTAATCTTGCTTTGGTGCATGGACAAAATCAACCACATTTAAATCAAAACCAGATAAGGCATAGAACTTCATCGGTGATGATAATAGACGCATATCACGTACCCCCAAATGACGCAAAATCTGTGCGCCAACACCAATACTGCGATATGGTTGCTGTGTGATGGTAGACAGAGCTTCATTCAATGCCGCTTTATCTAAGGCGTCGCCCAAGTCAGTTGGCTCATGATTGCCAATCCAAACCAAGACACCACGCTCTGATGCACTGATCTCTTCTAATGCTGAGCGTACGCTCCAGCCGCTACGACCAGTAGTATCATTTTTGGCAGCGAATAAATCGCGTAGAGGATGGAAACCATGGACGCGAACAGTGCTAATACCTTGGCTCACATCGCCTTTAACCAAGGCTAAATGGGTTTCAGTTGCACCGAACTCACGGAAACGATGTAAGGTAAAAGTGCCATACTCGGTTTCAAACGGATGCGATGCAATTTCTTCGACGGTTTGCTCATTAGCAATACGGTAGTTAATCAAATCAGCAATCGTACCAATTTTTAAATCATGTTCCTTTGCAAATACTTCAAGATCATCACGACGTGCCATCGTACCATCCGCATTGATAATCTCTACAATCACCGCTGCTGGCTCAAGTCCGGCAAGACGTGCCAAATCACAACCTGCTTCGGTATGTCCGGCACGATGTAAGACGCCGCCATTCTGTGCCATGATTGGGAAAATATGCCCAGGCTGAACGATGTCTTCTGGCTTTGCCGAAGAGGAGACAGCTGCTTGAATGGTACGCGCGCGGTCAGCGGCTGAGATGCCCGTAGTCACGCCTTCAGCCGCTTCAATAGAAACGGTAAAATTGGTACTAAATTTTGCCTCATTACGGTCAGACATGAGTGGCAGTGCCAACTGCTGACAACGTTCTTGTGACAAGGTCAAACAGACCAGGCCACGTGCATGAGTAATCATAAAGTTGATATCTTCAGGGCGCACATGGGTCGCTGCCATGATAATATCGCCTTCGTTTTCGCGGTCTTCATCATCCATCAAGATGACCATTTTACCTGCACGAATGTCTTCAATAATCTCAGGAATCGTATTTAAACTCATAGGATGTCTCAATATTTTATTATATAAATAGGTGTCAACATGGGATATAAAGCGTTGTCTGTCTATTGTAGCAGTAGATGCGACAAAGCGCTGTTGCGGCTAAGCAAAACGCGCTGGATCAGATTGATCAACTGTAGACGTTATCTAACCCTCTCTTATATATCATTATGAGGACATTTTAACGCTTTTCATCCCACTGTGCTGCCTCATCTCGAAACTATATAGGCCAGTCTGTCTAAAATCGTGATTAGTATCCCTAATGGTAACGACAATTGATAGATCAGTGCATATAATCAGTCATATTTTGAGTGATTAGTCATTACTGGCCGCTTGGTCTTTCAGCCAACCGATAAACTGCTTACTATGCTGCTCACGTTGATTGTCCGCAAATTCATAAAAACGCGTACCGATTAAATTGTCTGGTAAGTAGTTTTGCGCATAATAATGGTTAGGATAACTGTGGGGATAAATATAATCTTGCCCATATCCCTGATTTCGCATTAATTTGGTCACGCCATTACGTAGGTGTAGCGGCACAGGTGAGGCGTCTTTTTCTGCTAAGCTCATCGCGGCATTGATGGCATTGTAAGTACTATTACTCTTGGCACTGGTTGCCAGATAGACCACCACTTGCCCCAAGATAATACGTGATTCTGGCATGCCGATAGATTGGACACTGCGCAATGCCGCATCAGCAAGGAGTAGGGCATTAGGGTTGGCATTACCGATATCTTCACTGGCCAATATTACCAAGCGCCGTGCAATAAAATCAGCTGGCTCACCGCCCACTAGCATACGCGCCATCCAATATAGTGCCGCATCAGGGTCTGAACCGCGCACTGATTTTATCATTGCTGATACGATATCGTAATGCTGCTCCCCATCTTTATCATAGCGTACGAGTGCAGTTTGTGCGACGCGAGCGACTAAGGTATCATCGATAACGATCGATGATTGCTTGGTATCAGCCGTTTGAATCGCTAGCTCTAGTAAATTAAGGGCCTTGCGTGCATCACCATGTGCCAACTGGCTAATCGTATCTTGCGCCTGCAAATCGACCGATAGGTTTTTCAGTATATTATCTTCTAAAAGCGCCCGTTGTAATACGGCACTGATTTGTTCAGGTGTCAATGGCTCTAGGCGATACACTTGGCAACGTGATAACAGCGCATTATTGACACTAAAAGAAGGATTTTCGGTGGTCGCGCCAATCAAGGTAATATCGCCAGACTCTACTGCACCAAGTAGCGCATCTTGCTGAGCTTTATTAAACCGATGAATCTCATCAATAAAAACCACCGGCGACGCAAAACTCAATGAATCCTTATTATCTAATACTTCGCGTAACTGCTTAACCCCAGTATTCAAAGCAGATAATGCATGGAAGGGTCGTTCAACGGCATCCGCCAAAAGCATAGCGATGGTTGTTTTGCCAATGCCTGCTTCTCCATGCAAAATAATAGACGGCAGGTGTCCTTGCTCTACCAAGCGTCGTAACGGAGCACCTACTGCTAATAAGTGCTCTTGACCAATAATAGCGTCAAGTGTGGCAGGGCGCATGCGCTGGGCGAGGGGGATATCAGCATGAAAATTAGGTGGCATAAAATTCTCTATATCTTCTATTATTCAAGGCTTGTTATTATAAAATTAAACATTTGTAGATAAAATTCAAAGTCCTATTACTGTTCTTCATATTTGCCTTTATAATGCTGTCCTTATTGGGATTAAGCAATTAATCATAAATAAGATAATAATTCATGATGTCTTTAACATTATTATAAAAGCTAGACTAACGCAGATTCACATTAATAAAAGTCAGCTAAATGTACAGCTTATGTCTTTAACGCTTTATTTATATCTATATTATCCCTATTAAGGTATTAACTCACTTTTTACGAAAATGATAGATCACAGATAAAGGATGATAGTAGCCATGTTTCAGTCGATTTTTAAGCGTCTATTAAATCGTAGTTCGGTATCTGCTAACTTAGTAACGGCTAAACAACAAGCTCGGTCTCTTACTGAGGGTGAAATTACTCTTGCACGTTCGGTTTTTGGTGACAGCCTCAGACTTGATGACGTTCAGCTGAGAACAGCATGGTGGGTACTCAAACATTACGCTGTGAGTCCTAATGGACATATTTATTTTCATGCATCAGATTGGATAGATGATTTCAGCCAAGCGCCATTGGGCAAACAAGGTTGGCTGATACATGAGTTAACGCATGTGTGGCAGCTGCAACAAGGCTTGAAGGTGGTACGCGGTGCTATTATCGATCGTCGCTATAATTATGTACTAGAGACAGGTAAGCCTTTTTTTAAATATGGTATCGAGCAGCAGGCACGCATGGTACAAGACTATTTTGTTCGTCGTCAGCGCGGACAATACTGTCAAGATCTTGCAGGCTGTATTCCATTTTTAGTGGCTTAATTAGCAACTAATCTTGAGCATAGTAAACCATGCTGCGACTGATTCTTAAACTTTATATAGCTATGTGATATTTTTGTTTTTAACACAGGAAATAAATTCAGATGTTTAAATTTTGGCTAGTAAAACATGATAATGGTGTCTATGGTAACCTTACCAATAAAGATATTGAGTGTCCACAGCACTCAAATGCCTTACTGGCGACGGCATTGACTGGTGTCTTATTGTTAAGCGGATGTCAGCAGCAAGCAGCAGAAGAAAATGTAGCGGATAAGCCCCAAATCAGTGAGCAAACAAGTGAAGAAGACAGCCAACCGATGGCGCAAAGTAATTCTGCTGCTGCACGTATTGAGCAGTTCCAGCCTTTATATGTTACCCAGTTTCAGGCATTGCAAGGGCGTCTGCAAGCAGAGTACGAGTCACTACAAGCTGCTGATATCGCAGACAGTGAAAACGCTTTATTAGTCGATGAGCCTACTGTTGCAACTGGCAATAATCAGCCAGCTAACAGCGGTCAAGTAGCTATAGCTGCTACGCCACAACTAGTACAAGATCCGGCAGCAGCTGCAAAGGATGCAGCAAATGGCAACTCTGCGACAGATACTGACATAAACGATGAAATTAACACCAGTACCGAAGTTGGTGAGCGCGATTTAACGGTGTTAAAGCGTATTAGCTTAGAGCCACGTAAGCCTGTGATATTAACTGAAAAGCAGATTATAGAACGCTATGAGCAAGCAATGGAAGCGCTTTATCAGCCAGTGACTACGCCACTGAATGCGCAGGATACGGATACTTTGATTAATATCGCCACCTTAGTGCCACAGCTTTTTGAAGATGCAGAAATTGCTGGCAGAGTGAGCGCCAAAAGTCCTGCTTTGGCGCGTTTAATTATTCAGCATCAAGTATGGGAGCAAATAGAAGCTCAGCAAGTACTGGATATGCAGAAAATGAAACAAACCCAGCAGCAGGAATTTGAGATGCTGATGGCAAAATTCAATGAAACCATCGAAGGTTATGATGAACAGATTGCCAAGTACGAGCAGACGCTAAAAGAGTTCCAATAATCAATAATCTGTTAAATTTGAACATAAAAAAATCTCGCACATGGCGAGATTTTTTTATGACTTTTTATTTTTACGAGTGCCTAATAACTACTTACGGTCTTCAACTTTAACGAATTCGCGTTGTTTCTCACCAGTATATAACTGACGTGGGCGACCAATCTTGAACGGTGCGCTGTGCATCTCAAGCCAATGGCTGATCCAACCAGAGGTACGAGCTAGTGAGAAGATAACGGTAAACATTGACGTTGGGATACCGATGGCTTTAAGGATAATGCCAGAGTAAAAGTCAACGTTTGGATACAAGTTACGCTCAATGAAGAACGGGTCTTCTAAAGCGATTTTCTCAAGCTCCATAGCAAGCTTAAGCTTAGGATCATCGATACCAAGCGCCTGTAATACCTCATCACACGTCTTTTTCAGTACTTGTGCACGTGGGTCAAAGTTTTTGTAGACACGGTGACCAAAGCCCATCAGCTTCACTTCACGGCTTTTTACTTTTTCCATGAATTCAGGCACGTTTTCTACCGAACCGATTTCATCTAGCATCTCAAGTACGGCTTCGTTGGCGCCGCCATGTGATGGACCCCAAAGGGCGGCGATACCAGCAGCGATACAAGCATAAGGATTTGCGCCAGTAGAACCTGCTAAACGTACAGTAGACGTTGAAGCATTTTGCTCATGATCAGCATGCAAGGTAAAGATTTTGTCCATCGCACGGGTGATGACGTCATTGGTTTTATAATCAACATCAGCAGGGGTTGCAAACATCATGTATAAGAAGTTTTCCGCATAATTGAAATCATTACGTGGATACATGAACGGTTCGCCTTGTGAGTATTTATAACTCATCGCCGCAAGTGTAGGCATTTTAGCGATTAGACGAATCGCGGTAATCTCACGATGTTCTTCATTACTGATGTCTAAATCTTCATGATAAAACGCTGATAGTGCACCAACGACACCGACCATAATGGCCATCGGGTGAGCGTCACGGCGGAAACCTTCAAAGAATTTACGCAATTGATCATGAACACCAGTATGCTTACGAATTTTCTCAAAGAAATCGGCTTTTTGCTCAGCGTTAGGCAGATCACCATGAATCAGTGCATAAGCCACTTCTAGATATTCTGCATTGTTTGCTAACTGGTCAATAGGATAGCCGCGATGCAGTAGCTCGCCTTTACCGCCATCAATGAAGGTAATTTTTGATTCGACAGGAGCAGTTGCCATGAAGCCTGGATCATAGGTCCAGTAGCCAGCTTGTTGGAAAGCGGCAACTTCGATAACTGAAGGTCCTAAAGTACCTTCAGTAATAGGAAGTTGGTAGTCCTTACCATCTACGGTCAATGTGGCTTGATTATCAGCCATAATTTAATCTCCATTGTTTTAACTTGTTAGAACAAAAATAATAGTGACGCACACCCTCGCGTCATAAATAGTCAAATGGTCAAAATGAATGTGACCTATTTAATATGCAGGCTATATTAGCAGTTATTACTTAAGTTTTGAAAAGACTTTTACTTGTCAGACCACCAATAGACGTGCGGTAATAGTGCTTATCGGTTGTAAACTTTGTATCAAAATATGTCTAGTAAGTAATTTGACTGTAAATCGTCTTATTTATCATAGCGTAATGATTATTATTAACCTAAATATAAAGAGGCAGTTTTAAACAAGTACTCTTTTAAGATATCTTCTAATATTGACTATAAAACAGACAGAGCATCATTAGCTGATACATCCGTTTGACTTTATAGGTCCTTAAGCCTAAGTAATACTAATGAATTCATATTACAAATAGCCAGTTTTTTGTTAATAAATCTCTAATAACCACTATTTAGGGGATAAATTTGTAATTAGGGCTCAGTCATTTTATAATTAGAGGGATTTAACTGGCACTAGCTTTGCGCAAATTGATGACTTGTACTAATAAAGTAGTTGAGGAGCTTTTCTCCACTCATACTTTGTTACGATTGAATAATCACTTTGTAGACCAAGACCGAGCTTATCGCTTGAATATTCTTGTTAACTGTTCTATTTTTAAATAGCCTACAGTGAAGTTTACCTTAACAAAAAAGGATAACCTAGAGATGACTCCATGGCGTTGTCTTTTTTTTGTTAATGGGAACCAGTAAAAATAGAATAGTTAATCGATTTATCCCGTGCTTCGTTTTGTGGTCTGTTAATATGTAGAAAGCTTATTATTGAAAGGGTATGTTGGTTTATTGAGCGATAGTTGAATACCCATAATGACCTTGTCAATCTTCGTATGCTTTCAGATTTAGCGCAAATTAAATGACGTCAGCTAGCCCTTCCTTACTTTATTCGTCTTGTGTGGTGCTCAGTGTATTTGGCAGATGATTGCTAAATCATAAGTAACTACCAGGTATAACCGCAAAAAGGATGCCCGCTGTGAAAAGCAACCGACCTATTGATCTGCCCCTCAGCCAAGTGATTAGTGTTAATCGATCACCGATTGCGATTGCTTCAATCTTGCATCGTATTTCTGGCATCATTTTATTTTTACTTATTCCAGTTATGCTGTGGTTATTGCAGAATTCTTTGGCTTCACCTGAGAGTTTTGAAACCGTTTTTGATAATGTTTTGGTACGCTTTTTGGCATGGATTTTCGTCGCCGCCATCGCTTATCACTTTGTGATGGGTATGAAGCATTTATTTGCTGATATGGGCATGAATGAAGAGCTGAAATCTGGCCGTGCTGCCTCTATGATCAGCTTTGTGATTGCAGCGATCTTAATTGTCGCGTCATTTGTATGGGTGATGTTCTAATGAAAAACGATTCAGGAATCAAAAGCGCAACCAGTCTAACCGGCTCAGGCTCACGTGATTGGATAGTCCAACGTATCAGTGCGGTGGTCTTAGCAGTTTATAGTGTGGTGCTGCTGGGCTTCTTTTTGACCCATGGCGATGTGAGCTACACAGAATGGTCAAATTTTATGACCAGCTTACCGATGCGTCTATTTAGCTTAGTAGCAGTTCTAGCCCTTGCGGGTCATGCATGGATTGGCATGTGGACCGTATTCACAGACTATATCACTACCAGTAAATTGGGTGCGAGCGCAGCTGGCCTACGCTTGGTGTTACAGACATTAATGATTATTGCCGTTTTTGTATTTTTATTCTGGGGCATCATGATTTTTTGGGGTAACGGCTTCGGTGTCGTTGCTGTTTAGCGCTCAGATAGATATGCACATTTTAGTAAGTGGTTGAAGGCGGCTTAGATACCCAGTTATGTATAATTTTACCATCCATATCCGTGCTTTGAGTCGATGATTCAGTTTGGAGTGTATGACTGGTTAAGCAGTCTTTGTATTTACTTCGCACGTATTAACAGGCATTAGGAAAACCGTAATGGCAACTAGACAAGACAATACCATTAGCAATATCAAAACCCTAAACTATGACGCGGTCATCGTTGGTGGTGGTGGTTCAGGTATGCGTGCATCATTGCACCTAGCTGAAGCCGGCATGAAGGTTGCAGTCTTAACCAAAGTATTCCCAACCCGCTCACACACGGTTGCAGCCCAAGGCGGTATTGGTGCAAGTCTCGGTAACATGAGCAACGATAACTGGCATTTCCATTTCTATGACACCGTTAAGGGGTCAGATTGGTTGGGTGATCAAGACGCGATTGAGTACATGTGCCGTGAAGCACCAAAAGTAGTCTATGAGCTTGAGCACATGGGTATGCCGTTTGACCGTAATGAAGATGGCACAATTTATCAGCGTCCATTTGGCGGTCATACCTCAAACTATGGCGAAAAAGCTGTACAACGTGCCTGTGCTGCTGCTGACCGTACCGGTCATGCACTATTACATACGCTTTATCAAAAAAACCTGCAGCAAGGTACTGAGTTCTTTATCGAGTGGATTGCACTTGACTTGATCAAAGATGAAGCAGGCAACATCAACGGTGTTGTGGCAATTGAACAAGAAACTGGTACGGTTGCCGTATTCCAGTCACCAATTACTGTCCTAGCGACAGGTGGTGCTGGTCGTATCTTTGCAGCATCTACCAATGCTTACATCAATACGGGCGACGGTATTGGCATGGCAGTACGTGCTGGTATTCCGTTACAAGATATGGAGTTTTGGCAGTTCCACCCAACCGGCGTTCATGGTGCAGGCGTACTATTGACTGAAGGTTGCCGAGGTGAAGGTGCTATCTTACGTAACAAAGATGGCGAAGCGTTCATGGAGCGTTACGCGCCAACGGTTAAAGACTTGGCACCACGTGATTTGGTTTCTCGTTCTATGGACCAAGAAATCAAAGAAGGTCGTGGTTGTGGTCCAAATGCTGACCATATTGTGATGGATATGACCCATTTAGGTGTTGAAACCATCATGAAGCGTCTGCCATCAGTCTTTGAGATTGGTAAAAACTTTGCCAACGTCGATATCACGAAAGAGCCAATTCCTGTTATTCCAACCATTCATTATATGATGGGCGGTATTCCAACTACGATTCATGGTCAAGTGATTGTACCAGATCTAGAAGCAGGTACGGATGAAGAGGGTCTATATGCGAAAGGCAACGTAGTTAAAGGTCTTTATGCAATTGGCGAATGTGCGTGCGTCAGTGTTCACGGTGCCAACCGTCTAGGTACCAACTCATTGCTTGATTTATTGGTATTTGGTCGCGCTGCAGGTAAGCACATCGTTGATGAATTCCATCATGCGGATCATAACTATAAGCCACTTGATCCTCGTGTCCTTGATTATACAGTTGGTCGTTTAGACAAGCTGCAACAATCAACTTCAGGATATAATGCGCAAGACGTTGCCGATGAAATTCGTGCAATCATGCAAACGCATGCCAGTGTATTCCGTACACAAGCGATGATGGATGAAGGCGTTAAGAAAATCCTAGCCCTAGGCGATAAGATTGATCAGATTCATTTGGCTGATAAATCACAAGTCTTTAATACCGCACGTATCGAAGCCTTTGAAGTAGGCAATCTTTATGAAGTGGCGAAAGCGACGATGATATCAGCAGCCCAGCGTCATGAAAGCCGCGGCGCGCACAGTGTCTCTGACTATGATCGTCCTGAAGATGATGAGTACGCACCAAACGGTCGTAACGATAATGATTGGATGAAGCATACCTTATGGTATTCTGAAGGCAATAAGATTATCTATAAGCCAGTTCGTAAAGTGCCATTGACGGTTGATTATATCGAGCCAAAGGTTCGTGTCTACTAAGTCAGACGCCTTGCGCCTGATGTGTATAGACAGCATAAACGTTTTATCCTTTATTCATTTATTAAAAAGGTGACCGCCAGCTACAAGCTCATGCCAGCGCCCTATTAATCAGTATTTGATTATTCTTGTTAGTACAGATTGATAGCCAGCGCGACTATGTTGCAATCCTTGTATGCCCGCCATCACCGACGTGTGGAGTTTAGCATTATGAGCCGAGGTACTCGCACCATCGAAATCTATCGCTACGATCCTGATCTGGACGCAGCGCCGCGTATGCAAACTTATACGATTGAGCTATTAGACTCAGATCGTATGTTGCTTGACGTGTTATTACGCCTAAAGAAGGAAGATGAAACTCTTACCTTCCGTCGCTCGTGCCGTGAAGGCATCTGTGGCTCTGATGGCATGAATATTAACGGTAAAAATGGTCTAGCATGTTTGATCAACATGAATACTTTGCCAGAAAAAGTAACCGTTCGCCCTCTGCCGGGTTTGCCAGTGGTTCGTGATTTGGTCGTTGATATGAACCAATTCTACGAGCAGTACGAAAAAGTACATCCATTCTTAATTAACGATCAGCCAGCGCCTGCGACTGAACGCTTGCAGTCACCTGAGCAACGTGACAAGCTAAATGGTTTATATGAATGTATTTTATGTGCCTGCTGTTCAACCAGCTGCCCCTCATTCTGGTGGAATCCTGATAAGTTCTTAGGACCATCAGCACTCCTGCATGCTGATCGTTTTGTTTCTGATAGCCGTGACAGTGATACGCGCGCGCGTCTGGCTCGTTTAGACGATCCATTCAGCTTATTTCGTTGCCGCGGTATCATGAACTGCGTATCAGTATGTCCAAAAGGCTTGAATCCAACCAAAGCCATCGGTCATCTGCGTAATTTGTTGCTTGATCAAGCAGGTTAATATACCTTTTAGCCTAAATTAGCTTTATAATAGTGCTATAGAAAAACACCACCTGAAATAAGGTGGTGTTTTTTATTCGTTAAAATAAGCAAAAAAATAGCATAAAGTAACCATGCTTGTTAAGTCGTCTTAGAATAATATTTGAATTTGCATCAGAATAATCATGGCAAGTAAGGCCATACTAACAATACGTTGCTTATATGTAAGACAACCTGTTATCTGGTCCATCTGCCTATATAATTATAAGTAGTAATGACTAAACATAAAAAATGCTTGGTTATTATAAGATTATAGGGGTGAATGACGATGATAGAAGGTATATAATACTGAGGTTAAAACAGATGCGTAGCAGTGATGTATGAACATGCAGGAAGTCAATCACCTGTGAATTGTGTAAATAGTTAGTATTAAACAAACAAACTATGTCAGCAATCGTTGCCATGTTACGCTATACGGCAGTGTATCATTTGCAAGCCATTGCAGAGCTACAATAGCCAAGTTATTCAGCAGAAATGGTTTGCAAATTAGCCAGCTGAACAAAAAAAATTTAGAAAAATGCTATAAATAACAATTTAGTTATAAACTATAGCATTATATATAAATTAATGTTTTGCAACGAGTGACATAAGAAAACTGAACGTTCACAAATAATTCGAATGGTGTTCTATGTTCATTGTTAAAAGGCTATTTATTTAATAGCTGAGCCGCCTGTATACAATAGATTTCACAATAATAAGCACGATTCCATTCATTTATCTATCAAATAGACGATTATTATGAATAGTATAACTAAAGAAGCAGCGAGCGTAGATCAAACAGAATTGGCCGCTGATAATGCCAATTATATTGATATCCTCTACGAGCAATACCTAGAAGATCCTAATAGTGTTGGCAGCGATTGGCAAACGTATTTTGAACAGTACAAATCGCCAAATGATGCACCGCACAACGCCATTAAAGACCAGTTTTTATTATTAGCCCGTAATCAGACGGCTAATAAGGTCAGTACTGATACCAATGGCTCGGCTAACAGTCCTAGCCATAATGTTGGTAACAATAAGCAAATGGGTGTACAGCAACTCATCTCAGCTTACCGTCGTCGCGGTCATCGCCGTGCGCAGTTAGACCCATTAAGTCTGCACCCACGTGCGGAAGTAGAGGACTTAACGCTTGCTTATCACAATCTTTCTGAAACGGATCTTGATACAGTATTTCCGACTAATGATCTAAATATTGGTAAAAATGAAGCACCGTTACGTGAAATCATTGAAATCATGGAGCGTGTCTATTGCCGTTATATCGGCACAGAATATATGCACGTGACCACCAGCACAGAAAAGCGCTGGATGGAAAAGTATTTAGAAACCAATTTGGGCTATATCAAGTTTGACAAAGAAAAGCGTTTGGCTATTCTTGAGCGTTTAACCGCTGCTGAAGGTTTAGAAAAATATCTTGCTCGTAAATATACGGGTGTGAAACGTTTTGGTCTAGAAGGTGGCGAGAGCTTTATTCCAGCGATCAATGAAATCATCCAACGGGCTGGCGGTTACGGTACAAAAGAGATGGTCATTGGCATGGCTCACCGTGGGCGTTTAAACCTATTGGTAAACATATTGGGTAAAAACCCTGCTGATTTGTTTGATGAGTTCGATGGCAAAGTTCAGCCAGAAAAAGGTTCAGGTGATGTTAAATACCACAATGGTTTTTCATCGAACGTGATGACACCAGGTGGCGAGGCGCATTTAGCCTTGGCATTTAACCCGTCACATCTTGAAATCGTTGCACCGGTACTACAAGGCTCAGTACGTGCACGTCAAGTACGTCGTAATGATCAGCCGATGTATGAAAACAAGCGTGGCAACTCAGTATTGCCAATCGTCATCCATGGTGATGCAGCGTTTGCCGGTCAAGGTGTGGTACAAGAGACATTCCAGATGTCACAAACCCGTGCATATACGACGGGCGGCACCATCCATATTGTGATTAATAACCAAGTTGGTTTTACTACCAGCCGTCAAGAAGATGCCCGCTCAACTGAATACTGTACTGATGTGGCAAAAATGGTTCATGCACCAATTTTACATGTTAACGGTGATGATCCTGAGTCTGTGGTATTTGCCGCGCAATTGGCGTTAGATTATCGTCATGAGTTTGACAAAGATATTATTATAGATCTCTTCTGTTATCGCCGTAACGGTCATAATGAGGCGGATGAGCCTTCAGCTACTCAGCCACTCATGTATGCAGTGATCAAAAAGCTACCAACGACTCGTACTATTTACGCAAAACAGTTAATCGAAGAAGGTTTGCTGAGTCAAGAAGATGAGACGCGTTTAGAAGACGAGTATCGTGAATCATTAGACCGCGGTGAATATGTTGCTAATGCATTGGTTAATGAGCCGAATGAGCAACTATTTGTAGATTGGAAACCTTACTTGGGTCACGATTTGGTTGATGATTGGGATACCAGTGTTGATATCGAAGTTTTGAAAGGCTATGGTCGCCGCATGGCACAAATGCCTGAAGGTTACAAGCTACAGCGCCAAGTACAAAAAGTGGTTGAGCAGCGCTTAGCGATGCAAACTGGCGAAGAGCCTTTGAACTGGGGTGCAGCTGAGACATTGGCATACGCATCACTGGTAGATAACGATAAAGTGCTGGTACGTATTACTGGTGAAGATGTAGGACGTGGTACGTTCTCACATCGTCATAGCGAACTATATAATATCGAAGATGGCAGCATGTATGTGCCACTTGCTCACCTGAGTGAAGATCAAGCACGCTTTGCCACTTACAATTCATTGCTATCAGAAGAAGCGGTATTAGCTTTTGAATATGGTTATGCGACCACGGTGCCAAATGCATTGGTTGTTTGGGAAGCGCAGTTCGGTGATTTTGTTAATGGTGCTCAAGTAGTTATTGACCAGTTTATTGCCAGTGGCGAGACTAAGTGGCAGCGTGTTTGCGGCTTAACGATGTTGTTACCACACGGCTTTGAAGGTCAAGGCCCTGAGCATTCATCAGCCCGTCTTGAGCGCTTCTTGCAGTTATGTGCTGAAGACAATATGCAAGTCATCACACCAACGACGCCTGCACAGATTTATCATGCGCTACGTCGTCAAGCGGTTCGCCCGATTCGTAAACCGTTGATCGTGATGTCGCCAAAGAGCTTGCTACGTCATAAGCTTGCGACCTCTCAATTAGAAGAATTGGCAAATGGCATGTTTGAAACGGTATTGCCAGAGATGGATCAGCAAAATCCGGACAACGTGACTCGTATGGTGCTATGTGGCGGCAAGGTCTATTATGATTTGCTTGAGCAGCGCCGTGCTTTAGGCCTAGACCATGTGGCAATCGTTCGTATCGAACAGCTCTATCCTTTACCAGAAAAACGTTTAATTGCTGAAATTGAAAAATACAGCAACTTAAAAGAAATCGTTTGGACGCAAGAAGAGCCGTTGAATCAAGGCGCTTGGTATTACTTAGCTCCACATATGTTCCGTATCGTTGTACCGCATCCAACCAGAGCAAAAGTGATGGAGCCAGTTGCACGTCCTGCCAGTGCAGCACCTGCGACGGGTTCAGCAAAATTACACGTTAAGCAACAACAAGATTTGATCGCTGGTGGTCTTGGTATCAGTGTAGATGAGCTGTCTATTTAATAGCTTATCTAAATAACAGATTGTATGTAATCAATGAATCAGGCGATGACAGTCAGTACCTAGTGAGCCAATGTAAATATCACATTTTAAATGGTACTGACTGCCTATCACGACTTAATTATAAATAGTAATATCCAAATCTAAGGAGTATATCGATGGCTGAAATTAAAGCCCCCGTTTTTCCAGAATCGGTTGCCGATGGTACAATCGTTGAATGGCATGTCACTGAAGGTCAGCAAGTAAACCGTGATGACCTATTAGCTGAAATCGAAACTGATAAAGTTGTATTAGAAGTGGTCGCGCCTGACAACGGTGTTGTAACCCGAATTGTTAAGCAAGTAGATGACACGGTATTGTCTGATGAGCTGATTGCTGAATTTGAAGCCGGTGCTAGCGCCAGTGCTGAAGCGGCTCCTGCCGTTGATCCAGATCAACCAGCTGCACCAGTACAACTTAAGCAAGCAACAGATGGTGGCGAGCCAGCACAAGCCTCTGCTGAATCTGATCATAAAGATCAAAGCCCTGCAGTGCGTAAAGCAGCCAAAGAATCTGGCGTAGATCCTAAAAACGTCGAAGGCAGTGGTCGCGGCGGTCGTGTGACTAAAACTGACATGTCAAATCCAACGTTAAAAGCGGACAGCTCAATCACTTCTGATAGTGGTCGTCCTGTTGCTGAAGCAGTTGGTGAGCGTACTGAAAAACGCGTACCAATGACACGTCTACGTAAAACAATTGCGAATCGTCTGCTAGCTGCTTCTCAAGAAACAGCAATGCTAACCACGTTTAACGAAGTCAACATGAAACCGTTGATGGATATGCGTACTAAATATAAAGATCAGTTTGAAAAGCGTCATGGTACACGTTTAGGCTTCATGTCGTTATTCGTAAAAGCGGCGACTGAAGCCCTAAAACGCTATCCAGCTGTGAACGCGTCATTAGACGGTGATGATATCGTTTATCATGGTTACTATGACATCGGTGTTGCCGTATCTTCTAACCGTGGTCTAGTAGTTCCAGTATTGCGTGATACTGATCGCATGAGCATGGCTGATGTTGAAGCCAAGATTCGTGAATTTGGTGGTAAAGCACAAGAAGGCAAACTTGGTTTGGATGAGATGACGGGCGGTACGTTCACTATCTCAAACGGCGGTGTATTTGGTTCACTGATGTCAACACCTATCTTGAATCCACCACAAACTGCTATCTTGGGTATGCATGCCATCAATGACCGCCCTATGGCAGTTAACGGTGAAGTTAAAATCTTGCCTATGATGTATCTTGCGCTGTCTTATGACCATCGTATGATTGATGGTAAAGAGGCGGTACAATTCTTAGTAACACTGAAAGAATTGGTTGAAGACCCTACTATGCTACTTTTAGATCTTTAAGTTTTTAGGCTTGTATCAGTCATAACTGATACAAGCTTTTTAGCTTTGTATAGATTATCTTCTAATGCCTTTTAGCTTTTTCAGTTCTATCTTATGAGCAATGAGCTAAGAATACTCAGCAGCCATCTTTATCATCTTTTTAAACGCATCTATTATCTAGCATTTAGTTATCGAATGGATAAGTCGATGGTTTACTAACGAGATAAAATTGGTTTATATGATACCTAACATTAAACTAAAATTAAAATAGGAACGTATTATGAAAGACAATTACGATTTAGTCGTCATCGGCGGCGGACCTGGTGGTTATGAAGCCGCAATCCGTGCAGGACAGCTTGGTATGAGTGTCGCTTGTATCGAAAAACGCGTTTATAAAGGCGAGCCTGCACTTGGGGGTACTTGCTTAAACGTCGGTTGTATCCCATCGAAAGCATTGCTTGACAGCTCACATCGCTATGAAGCCACTAAGCACGACCTTAATGAGCATGGTATTACTACTGGTGAAGTTGCTATCGATATCGAGCAAATGATTGCTCGTAAAGAAGGCATTGTTAAGCAGCTAACTGGCGGTGTTGCTGCGTTGTTGAAAGGTAATGGGGTTGACTGGCTACAAGGCTGGGGCACATTAGAAGATGGCAAGGGCGCTGATAAAAAAGTGAAATTTACCGCCCTTGCTGATGATAGTGAAACCATGATTACCGCTAAAAACGTTATTTTAGCTGCCGGTTCAGTACCGATTGATATTCCAGTTGCCAAAACTGATGGCGATCGCATCGTTGATTCTACTGGCGCGCTTGACTTCACTGCTGTACCTAAGCGTTTAGGCGTAATCGGTGCCGGTGTTATCGGTCTTGAACTTGGTTCAGTATGGCGCCGCCTTGGTGCAGAAGTTGTCGTATATGAAGCACTACCTAGCTTTTTGGCTGCGGCTGACAAAGATGTCGCTAAAGAAGCGGGAAAAATGCTGAAAAAGCAAGGTCTTGATATCCGTGTTGATACCAAAGTGACCAATGCTGAAGTGAAAGGCGATCAAGTCATCGTTACTAGTGAAACCAAAGGTGAATCTAGTGAAGAAAGCTTTGATAAGCTGATCGTTTGTGTCGGTCGCCGTGCTTATTCTGAAAAATTACTTGGCGAAGACAGTGGTATTCAATTGACCGAACGTGGTTTGATTGATGTCAATGATCAGTGCAAAACCAATCTTGATGGTGTTTATGCAATTGGTGACTTGGTACGTGGTCCTATGCTTGCGCATAAAGCCATGGAAGAGGGCATGATGGCTGTTGAGCGTATTCATGGCGAAAAAGCACAAGTGAATTACGATACTATCATCAACGTCATCTATACGCATCCAGAAATCGCATGGGTTGGTTTGACTGAGCAAGAAGCAGAAGCCGCCGGCTATGAAGTCAAAACAGGTTCATTTAACCTAGCTGCAAACGGTCGTGCTCTTGCTCAAAGTGAAGCTCAAGGCTCTATCAAAGTCGTTGCTGATGCCAAAACAGACCGTTTATTAGGCATGCATGCGATTTCTGCTGGTGCCGGTGATATCGTCCATCAAGGTATGATTGCGATGGAATTTGTCTCTAGTATCGAAGATTTGCAGTTGATGACATTTGCGCATCCAACGATCTCTGAAGCTGTCCATGAAGCAGCATTGTCAGCAGATGGTCGTGCTATTCACGCCATTCAGCGTAAAAAACGTAAATAATTTTAACCGCTTAAAGTGTTTTGTATAAAAATATTTTAAGTGTATTAAATGGTTATTAGATGATGACATGACCATCGCCCTATTAAAATAGCTGTTTTGAGTTACTATTTTTAAATAACTATTTAAGTAAGGCGTTGGTTTTAAGTACCGTAGAACACTCTACAATGTATGGGTTTTCATTTTTTATTAATGGTAAAAATAAAGGATTCAATCAATGAATTTACATGAGTATCAAGCAAAAGAGCTACTAAAAAGCTACGGCTTGCCAATTCAAGAAGGCATCATTGCCTATAGTGGCGACGAAGCAGCAGCAGCTTTTGACAAAACCCCAACGGATATCGCTGTCATCAAAGCGCAGGTTCATGCTGGTGGTCGCGGTAAAGCGGGCGGTGTGAAACTGGTTAAGACACGTGAAGAAGCTAAGCAAGTAGCAGAAGAGCTTATCGGTAAAAACCTTGTAACCTATCAAACCGATGCCGCTGGTCAGCCAGTTAACTTCGTTTTGGTTGCAGAAGATATGTACCCAGTACAAACTGAGCTATATCTTGGCGCTGTTGTTGATCGCTCTTCACGTCGCGTGACGTTCATGGCATCAACTGAAGGCGGTGTTGAGATTGAGAAAGTTGCAGAAGAGACGCCAGAGAAAATCTTTAAAGTAAATATCGATCCATTGGTTGGTTTATTGCCATTCCAAGCGCGTGAAGTGGCGTTTAAATTGGGTCTTGAAGGCAAACAAATCAATCAGTTCGTTAAACTAATGACTGGCGCTTATCAAGCATTCGTTGAAAACGACATTGACTTACTTGAAATCAACCCATTAGCGGTTCGTGAAAATGGCGAGATCGTTTGTGTTGATGGTAAAATTGGCATCGATTCAAATGCTTTGTATCGTTTGCCAAAAATTGCTGCGCTACAAGACAAATCACAAGAGAATGAGCGTGAGCTGAAAGCGGCTGAGTTTGATCTAAACTATGTTGCCCTAGAAGGCAATATCGGTTGTATGGTAAACGGTGCTGGTCTTGCAATGGCTACGATGGACATCATCAAATTGTACGGCGGCAAGCCTGCTAACTTCTTGGATGTTGGCGGCGGTGCAACCAAAGATCGCGTTGTTGAAGCATTCAAGATCATTCTTGAGGACAGCAGCGTTGAAGGTGTTTTGATTAACATCTTTGGTGGTATCGTACGTTGTGACATGATTGCAGAAGCCATCATCGCTGCGATCAAAGAAGTTGACGTTAAAGTACCAGTTGTTGTCCGTCTAGAGGGTAACAATGCTGAGCTTGGCGCACAAATTCTAGAAGAATCTGGTCTGAAATTGATCTCAGCTCAAGGTTTATCAGACGCCGCTCAAAAAATTGTTGACGCTGTTAAAGCTTAATTGCTCAAGAGTATAAGGCGTTTGCTGTTATTCTACCGACGTTAACATTTAACGTGGCAGGATAGGCAAGCGCCGACAAGACAACCGCATACAAGGATAAGATAATGAGTGTATTAATTGATAAAGACACCAAAGTATTGGTGCAAGGTTTTACCGGTAAAAATGGTACGTTCCACTCAGAACAAGCCATCGAATATGGTACTAAAGTTGTTGGCGGCGTAACCCCTGGTAAAGGCGGTCAAACGCATCTAGGTTTGCCAGTATTCAACACTATGTCTGAAGCAATGGCAGCCACCCAAGCAGATGCTTCTGTTATCTATGTACCAGCCCCTTTTGTACTAGATTCTATCATCGAAGCAATTGACGCTGGTGTGAAGCTAATTGTTGTGATCACTGAAGGCGTACCAACGCTTGATATGCTAAAAGCCAAACGCTACCTTGAAACAGCAGGCGATGTACGTCTAATCGGTCCTAACTGCCCAGGCGTTATCACCCCAGGTCAGTGCAAAATCGGCATCATGCCAGGTCATATCCATTTACCAGGTAAAGTGGGTATCATCTCACGTTCTGGTACTTTGACTTATGAAGCCGTTGCTCAAACCACTAAACTTGGTTTTGGTCAATCAACCTGTATCGGTATCGGTGGCGATCCGATCCCTGGTATGAACCAGATTGATGCGCTTAAATTGTTCCAAGAAGATCCACAAACTGAAGCAATTATCCTAATCGGTGAAATCGGTGGTACTGCTGAAGAAGAAGCGGCCGCTTATATCAAAGACCATGTAACTAAGCCAGTGGTTGGTTATATTGCTGGTGTAACTGCTCCTGAAGGTAAGCGTATGGGTCATGCCGGCGCTATCATCTCTGGTGGTCAAGGTACAGCTGAAGATAAATTTAAAGCGTTCGAAGCGGCAGGTATTGCTTACACGCGTGACCCATCAAAATTGGGCGAGAAGCTAAAAGACGTGACAGGCTGGTAGTATCAGCAGCTAACTGACTGTTAATACTCAAATGACGTTGAAAAATAATGAAGGCACCCCTACAATGGGGTGTCTTTTTTTGTTTAAAAATAGCTTTGGATATCAATATGGAAAATAATAAAAATAAAATATTAGTGACTGGAGGCGCAGGATATATCGGTTCACATACTTGTATTGCACTGCATGAAGCAGGCTACGAGGTGGTGATATACGACAATTTATCCAATAGCAGTTTTGAGGCAGTAAATCGTGTCTCAACCCTTATTGGGCAGCCTATTGACTTTATCGAAGGCGACATTCGTGATGCTGATTCACTCAGGCAAGTATTTGCCGCGCATCAATTTTTTGGCGTGATTCATTTTGCTGGCTTAAAAGCGGTTGGCGAATCTGTAGCTCAGCCCTTGATGTATTATGATAATAATGTGAATGGTACGATTACCTTACTTAAAATCATGGCTGAATATGAGGTTAGCAGTCTGGTCTTTTCTTCATCAGCTACGGTCTACGGTGATCCTGAGGTGTTACCCATTACTGAGGAATCACCGCGTTCCTCTACCAACCCTTATGGACAGAGTAAGCTTACGGTTGAGCATGTTCTAGAAGATTTAGCGCTATCAGATAACAGCTGGAGCCTGATTCCTCTAAGGTACTTTAATCCAGTAGGCGCACACCCATCTGGACAAATTGGCGAAGATCCCAATGATACCCCAAATAATTTAATGCCATATATCTCACAAGTTGCGGTCGGCAAGCTTGATCAATTAAGTGTTTTTGGCAATGATTATCCTACTGTCGATGGTACGGGGGTGCGCGACTTTATACATGTCACGGACCTCGCACAAGGTCATGTCGCCGCGCTCAATTATCTAAAACAGCAAAAGAAAAGCTTAGGTTTTCTTCCGATCAATTTAGGATCAGGTAAGGGAACGTCTGTATTAGAGTTGGTTAGAGCTTTCTCTGCCGTATCAGCTAAAGATATTCCTTTTCAATTCGTTGGGCGACGAGCTGGTGATATTGCCAGTTGCTATGCTAGTGCTGATAAAGCACAAGAGTTACTAGGATGGAAGGCAAGCTTGTCTATTACTGATATGTGCCAAGATACATGGCGTTGGCAGAGCATAAATCCAAATGGTTATAACTCAATATAAGTATTATAGAAAACAAACCCTTATCCACTCTTATTAAGTATGTATTAATCCTTATGAAAAAAATTACTCACGCCGTGATACCCGTTGCAGGCTTTGGTACTCGTATGTTGCCATTGTCTAAGTCAGTACCCAAAGAGCTATTGCCGCTTGGTAATCGTCCTGCCATCCATTATGTGGTGGAAGAAGCCATTGCTGCCGGCATTAAGCATATTGTCTTGGTTGGTCATGCACAAAAAAGTGCTATTGAAAATTACTTTGATCTTAATGCCGAGCTTGACAATCAATTGCGTGTTAAAGGTAAGAACGAGCTAGCAGATAGCTTAAATTGGCTACCAAATGATGTAACCATATCGATGATACGTCAAGGTAAACCATTGGGTTTGGGGCATGCGGTGCTTGCCGCCCGTCCAATTATTGGTGAGCATGATTTTGCAGTACTGCTGCCAGATGTGGTGCTTGATCCTTTTAATGGTGATATGTCTGCTGATAATTTAGCTTTTATGATTGATGCTTTCGCCAATGACAACCATTCGCAAATATTGGTCGATAAAGTAGCCGATGAAGACGTACATAAATACGGTATCGCTAAATTAAGTGAAGCGCTTATGGATAAGGGCGATATAGATGATAAAACAGATAAGAATGTCAGTTTTAAAGTGGCAGGTTTTGTAGAAAAGCCAAATCTCTCTGATGCGCCATCCAGACTCGCTGTGGTTGGTCGTTATGTCTTTAGTCATCATATTTTTGATTATCTGGCGAATACCCAAGCCTCAGTTGGCGGAGAAATTCAACTGACGGATGCTATTGATGCGCTTATCAGTGAGTATGGTGTCAATGTCACGACCATGCGTGGTAACAGTTATGATGCTGGCGATATGCGCTCTTATATGCAAGCTTTTATATATTTTGCTCAGCAGCAATTAGCCGATGAAGAGTAGTTAATGAACGATACAAAACACAATAAAGTCTATAGCAGTGCCCGCCATTCTAAATATTGGCATAAGCTGAAAGCAGCAGCTGAGTCGAAGTGGTCATTAGCTGCCTTGTTTGCACAAGACAATACACGTACCCAACGTTTTAGTGCGCAAAGTGGGGCGCTGTATATGGACTATAGCAAGCAATGTCTAGATGATACTGTGCTAGAAAGTTTATTAAATCTGGCAAATAGTTGTGAATTGTCTGCTCGTATTCAGTCCTTGCTACAAGGGGCGATGGTAAATACCAGCGAAGAACGTGCCGCTTTGCATACTGCACTACGATTGCCCACCACAGCAAACTTACAACTTGATACGCAAGATGTGGTCGCTGATGTCCATCAAAGTTTGGGGCAAGTTGAACGCTTATCTGAGCGTGTACGCAGTGGAACATGGCGCGGGTTTTCAGGTAAAGCGATTACAGATGTTGTTAATATCGGTGTAGGGGGTTCTGACTTAGGGCCACTGATGGCAACCACTGCCCTTGATGAGTGGGCAGATACCTGTGTTGAGGTCCATTTTGTCTCCAATATGGATGGCACGCAGCTGGATAATTTACTAAAACATCTAAATCCTGAAACCACTTTATTTATTATTTCATCTAAATCCTTTGGTACCATTGATACCTTATCCAATGCCAAAACGGCACTATCATGGCTGCTTGCAACCGCAAAGCTGCGTGCGGGCACTGAAGACAGTGTATTACGTCGTCATTTCATCGGTATCTCGGCCAATAGTGAAAAAATGAGTGATTGGGGTATTCACCCTGAGCACCAGTTGCAACTTTGGGAATGGGTAGGTGGTCGTTTTTCTTTATGGTCAGCGATTGGTCTTGCCATAGCTATTCGTATCGGTATGTCTGGGTTTAGAGAGCTGTTGGCAGGCGCGCATAGTATGGATGAGCATTTTGCGCAGGCGGATTTTGCAGAAAACTTGCCAGTATTATTGGGCTTAATCGCAGTTTGGAATAGTACCTTTTTGCAGGTAAATGCTCATACTGTGCTGCCTTATGATGGGCGCTTGAGCTATTTACCCAGTTATCTAACCCAGCTAGAGATGGAAAGTAATGGTAAATCGGTGACCCAGCATGGTGATCGTATTGATTATGATACCTGTCCGATTTTATGGGGTGAAATTGGTTCCAATGCCCAACATGCTTTTTATCAGCTGCTACATCAAGGAACGCAGCAAGTCTCTTGTGATTTTATCGCTTGTGTACGTCGCTACAGTGATGAGGCAAAAAATACGCCACTACAACAGCAGCATGAACTGTCTTTAGCCAATTGTTTGGCTCAAAGCCGTGTACTGGCTTTTGGTAATGCTGCTATCGCTGAAACGGATAGTCAAATTGCTTGTGATGCTGATAAATATAAATACTACCGAGGCAACCAGCCTTCTACAACCTTGCTAATTGATGAACTTACTCCGCATAGCTTAGGGGCGTTAATCGCGCTTTATGAGCATAAGGTTTATGTCATGGCCAGTATCTGGGATATCAATCCATTTGATCAATGGGGCGTTGAGATGGGTAAGCAGATGGCAGAGTCCGTTCATGATGCGATGCAGCAAGAGGGCAACGCACCATTCGATACCTCAACCAATCAGCTATTAAAACACATCAAACAGCTTTCTTGAGAGCGCTGCTATATTAATAACGACTAAAGGTACACTCATGAGCGCCGAGACTATGGATAAAAACATGCCCCAATCTGAATCCAATTCGTTTAGCTATTTGGCAAAAGAAACTGCTGTCTGCGTACTTATTGGTCATAGTATTGAGGCGGTGACCAGTGCTGTCGTACTGGCAAGTCTTGGTCAGCAAGTGCATTTATACGCAGACCAAGAGATATTGGCGCAGCAGCTACATCAGTATGGCTTTGAGCATCATTTGCAGGCACTATGGCAAATGTATACGCAGCAACAGCACATTATGAATTTTGCACTGCCTAATACCGCTGATAAGCTTATACAGCTTTATGAAGTAGTGAATGATAATGGTGAGAGAAAATCAGTAATCCTATATTGGTTGTTTTTAGACAGTATCGATTCGGTATGGGTAGAGAATGATTGGCTTACCGCTTTTAATCACAGTCAACAGCAGACACAACCGCTCATGATGAGTGGTATTAAGCAGCTTGGCACTATAGATGCATTGTCTCAGCGCTTAAAGCGTGCTTGGGTCTATTATCTACCGTTCGTTTTCTTAAAAGATGGGGATGCTTATAGCTCGATGTTAAATCCGTCACTATGGCTACTCGGTGAAAAAACCTCTAATAGTCGTCATCATTTGGGTATGCTACAGCCATTAATGCAGCATGCGCGTGCTACTCATTATGCCAATATCGCGACTATCGAATTTGCTCGTAGTAGCATCATGGCGATGCTCGCAACTCGGGTCAGTTTTATGAACGAGATGTCGCGCTTGGCGGATAGTCAACAAGTTGATATCCAGCAAGTCAGTCATATCATGGGGCTCGATGAGCGTGTGGGCAGTAGCTACTTGCAGGCGGGCTGGGGGTTTGGTGGTAATACGCTACCGACGGAATTGCTTCAGCTGCAGCAGTCAAGTGAGGCGCAGAGCCTAGCCATGCCGCTATTGCAATCGGTCATTCATATTAATGAAGACCAAAAAGAGCTGATATTCCGTAAATTTTGGCAATATTTTGATGGTTTTATCGATAATAAAACGGTCATGATTTGGGGCGGTAGTTATAAGGCGGGCTCAGGACGGACGGCAGAATCAGCGATTCATCCATTATTGGCATTATTATGGTCGTATAATATTCGCACGTTGGTTTATAGCGATAAAGCGCAAACGGAGCTTGCCGTGCTTTATAAGCAGCAGCCATTACTTCAGTTGATAAACAATCCTTATCAACAGCTTAATGAGGCGCAGGCAATCTTTATTATCAGCTGGTTGCCAGAGAACCGACTAGATATTGCGAAGCTTAATGAGCAAGCGATGCCCATATTCGATGCGCAAAATGCCTTGTCACGAACGCAGATAGATGGTCTAGTCAGCGACTATATGGGGATTGGTCGCGCCAAATAAGGCTTTCTATCAGGTGTAAAATAAGCTCAGTAGACAAACAGTTATTAGACTAAAGCTAAATAAAAGCGCCGATTAATTTTTATATTAATCAGCGCTTTTTTTATTCTTATAAGTTCAGAATGTCTTTACTTTATTCAGTATGGCAGCTATTCATATTAAGCAGGTACAGCACCTTTACTGGCAAGCCATTGTTGAATCTCTTGGGTTTTGCCTTGTAATAAATCCTTATCACCGCGACTTTCAATATTTAACCGAACTAATGGTTCAGTATTTGAGGCACGTAAGTTAAAACGCCATTCGCCAAAGTTGAGGCTTAAGCCATCAAGGGTGGATTTAACTGGATTGTCGGCACTAAACTTCTCTTCGATTGCTTTAATAATCGCCTGCGCATCATGCGTGGTCAGATGAAAGTTCAGCTCGCCTGAGCTTGGATACGCTTTAATATAACCGCTGACCAATTCTGACAAGGTTTTACCAGTAATCGATAATAGCTCAATGGTTAGCAGCCAAGGAATCATGCCGCTATCACAGTAGAAAAAATCACGGAAATAATGATGCGCTGACATCTCGCCGCCATACACTGCGCCAGAATCACGCATGACTTGCTTAATAAATGAGTGCCCAGATTTACTAATAACCGCTTTGCCATTATGCTCATGAATGACCGCTTCGGTGTTATAAATTACCCGTGGATCATAAACAATCGACTCGTCCACATACTTATTTAAAAAGGCTTGCGCTAGCATTCCGACGACATAGCTACCATCGATAAATTCCCCGTATTCATCGAATAAGAAACAGCGGTCAAAATCACCATCAAAGGCAATGCCAAGGTCGGCTTTATTCTGTAACACAGCTTGCTGAGTGGCAGTTCTATTAGCCAAAATCATTGGGTTAGGGATGCCGTTTGGAAAGCTGCCATCAGGGGCATGATGCAATTTAATGACTTCAATCGGTGCGCCAGCTTGTGCTAACTTATCGATTAACAAATCAACCACTGGCCCTGCGCTACCATTGCCTGAATTGATAACCAGCTTAAGTGGTTTTAATTTATCAATATCGATGAAAGTCATCACATGATCGATATAGGCGCTTTTATCCGTCAGTAATTGTAGGTTTCCTAACGTATTGTCAGTGGTGAATTGCCCTGATTCTGCCAATGCTTGAATCTCTGCCAAGCCATCATCGGCGCTAATCGGTTTTGAGTGCTCTTTGACCAGTTTCAAGCCGTTATAGTTAATCGGATTATGACTTGCCGTGACTTCGATACCGCCCAACGCCTGATAATAGCTAGTAGCAAAGTAGACCTCTTCCGTTCCTGTCATGCCTAAATCGATAACGTCGACGCCAGCATCTAGCATACCTTTGATGGAGGCTTGTTTTAACTGTTCACTTGAATGACGGATATCGCTACCAATCACGATAGCTGCTTTTACGTCTTGTAAGTCAGTGGGGGTATCAGCTGTGTTATAACGCTCGAATAAAATCTGGGCAAAAGCACGTCCGATACGGTAAGCGATGTTTTCGTCTAGATTGACGCCAAGCTCGCCGCGAATATCGTAAGCTTTAAATGAATCAATTTTAATCGGTGCGAACTGGGTTTGAGTCGCATAGCTGGCATTATTCGTATCGGATGTGGGCATAACGATAAAATCCTTGCGTTTAAGCAGTGAGATGATGATTAAGTAGATTACTCAATTATAAGCTAATCAATGTTCAATGCTACACTAACGACAAAATCGTTATAAACTTAATATGGTTTTATTCAATAATCAATAAAAGTATAAGAGTGTTTTCTTATGATTAACCCGAAAAATAAAGTTAAAATACCAACACCAGTACAAGGAACGCCAGAAGCAAGTGGCGAATTAGCAGATTTGTTGTCCTTAATGGCACGGCTGCGAGCAGATTGTCCATGGGATAAAAAGCAAACCAACCACAGCCTTATTCCCTACGCAATTGAGGAGTCTTATGAGCTAGGGGAGGCGGTACAAAGTAATGATGATGAAGACATCAAAGGCGAGCTTGGCGATGTGCTGCTGCAAGTGATTTTTCATTGTCAGATTTACGCTGAACAAGAGCGATTTGATATTAGTGATGTGATTACCACTCTACAAGAAAAGCTGATTCGTCGGCATCCGCATGTGTTTGAAGCAGAAACGCTTAAAGATGAAGCAGCGGTAAAAGAACGCTGGGATGAGATTAAAGCAGAAGAGCAACAAGTACGCGAAGCGCGTGGTAAGCCCAAACATCGTTTAGACAACACCAAAGCAGGCAGCGCGCTCATGCAAGCGCAAGATGTGCAAAAACAGGCGGCAAAACTGGGTTTTGATTGGGAAGGCGTCAGCGGTGCATTTGATAAACTCGATGAAGAAATTGCCGAGCTAAAAAGTGAGTTGACAGATAAATCCAATATCGAAATCAAAGCCAATATCAGAGAGATTGAAAAAGAGCTTGGTGATTGCATGTTTGCGCTGGTTAATGTGGCACGCAAATTAAACCTTGATGCGGAAACAGCAACGCTGACCTGTGTACATAAATTTAAATCGCGTTTTGGCTATATTGAAGATCAACTAGCCGCTGCTGGCAAGCGCTTAGAAGATAGCAATATTAATGAAATGGACGCATTATGGGAAGCGGCTAAACAATATGAATGCACCTAGTAAGTATTTACTCGCTACCTTGCTCCCTAAATTATTCCAAAAAAGGAGTTTTTATTTAGTGGGCATGTTTGCTATGATTTTTACGTCAATTAATGCTGCTAATTCAGCACCGTGTTTTGATAATGCCCGAAGTGCTTATAACTACTTACTGACGCAAGAGACCGTGCAAACTCAAGCACGTATGCAGTCAATCATTAATATTAATCGAGCAACAGAAGGTGAGCTTACGTTGCTACATGGTATCGGTAGCAATAAGGCGCAAGCCATTATCCTATATCGTGAGATGTTTGGCAGTTTTAGAACGGTTGATGAGTTGACAAAGGTAAAGGGTATTGGCGCAAAAACCGTTGATAAAAATCGAGGACGTTTGACCGTGCAAGATTAATCGCTGTATTTTACTTTAATTAACCCCAATATTGACAAAATAGCATGTAAGTAACTGTCTAAATACACCCACCATGGCCAAAATTTGTTAAACTAGCACGTACATCCGCCTGATTGACGCTGTGTTCGTCAGGGTGGTTAAGAAAAAAGGCAAGGAGTAGATGCATGGCCGAGCGTGCCGCCAAGCAGTTAGAACTTAATAAATCTGAATTACCCAATTCTATTACCGAAGTGATCGCAACCCTAACCCGAGCTGGGTTTGACGCCTATATCGTCGGTGGTGGCGTGCGTGATACCTTGCTAGGACTGCGTCCAAAAGATTTTGACGCGGTCACTGATGCTAAGCCCCATGAGATTAAAGATGTCTTTGGTAAGCGCTGCCGTATTATCGGTCGCCGTTTTCAGTTGGCGCATGTGTACTCTGGGCGTGAGCTTATCGAAGTAGCCACCTTCCGTGGTCCACCTATCAATGATTCTAATACCAATCAAGACGGTATGATTCTACGCGACAATGTATGGGGTGATATCAAACAAGACTTTGCCCGTCGTGATTTTTCTATCAATGCCCTGTATTATCAGCCGCTTAAAGGCATAGTTCATGATTTTTGCGACGCGCTTGAAGATATTGACAATAAAATTATCCGTTTATTAGGCAATGCACCGATTCGTATTGAAGAAGATCCGGTCAGATTGCTGCGTGCCTTGCGTTTCAAAGCAAAATTGGGTTTCGAGTTTGATAGCGAATTAGCCGCACAGTTCCATGATGGCAACTGGTCATTACTTGAACAAATCTCTCCGCACCGTCTGTATGATGAAACGCAAAAGATGTTTACCGGTGGTTATTTAGTACCATTATTACCCTTATTGTTCGATTCAGGCGCGATTGATAGTCTCATCATTTATCCGCCTTCTGAGCCAAGTGCCTTAGTTAAGCAAGTCGCTATCAATACCGACAAACGTATTGCTGCTGGCAAAAGTATCAACCCAGCATTCTTTTATGCCGCTTTGCTGTGGGAGAACTATTTACATCAACTAGAAAAAGCCAAAAAGCGCAATATGCCTTTTGCGGATGCACAAATGCATGCAGCAGGCAAAGTGATTGATCGTCAACGTATCAAGACTGCCATTCCAAAATTTGCTGAACAGTTTATTCGTGATATCTGGATATTACAGCCAAAACTGGCCGCACCGCGTAGCAAACAGATTGTACAGCTATCTGAGCATCCACGTTTTCGTGCCGGTTTTGATTTCTTATTATTGCGCGAGCAGTGCGGCGATGCAGAGCATCCACTTTCTGAATCGACCAATGATATGGGCGAGTGGTGGCAGACCTATCAAACCTTGACTGTGCAACAGCAGGCTCAAGCGATTGATGACTTTGATGAAAATATCCGCCGTGGTGCTTATAAACAAGGTCAGCGTGGTCGTGGACGCAATCGTCAAAAGCAGCAGAACTCGGATGGCAATGCTAAGGTCAGTCAGTTGGATAATGATTATCAAGGGAAAGCGCTGAGTAATGGTCATGCAAAACCAGCAATGGCTAATGATGCCTCAAATGTGCCATCACATCGTCGCCGTGCCAGTCAGCATACTTCTGCTAATAGTAAAAGTTATAGCCCGCAGCAACTCACACAAGACAATAATGAGCTGGCACAGTTGCAGCAATTGTCTTTGGCGAGCAGTAATAATGGTAGCAATCAGCAGCATACGCCAAAACCTGCACCATTGTTTGTCATAGAACACGGCAACGTTGTACCGCCTTTGAAAAAGCAGCTATCTGATTCAGATAAAGCACTGCCTAAAGCGTCTATTCGAAAAGTGCTTGGGCAAGCAACAGTTAGTAAAAAGGCATCAGCTGATAGTCAGTCGCAGCCGCAAGAAAAAGCTGTTAATAAAGCGAGTGACTTAAATAATAGATCGCATGCACCAAAAGAATCAGTGAATACTCAGGTGTCTTCAAACAATGCTCGTAGTACTATTTATAAAGAACGCAACGCTGCTCAGTCTCCAGCACTTGTTAGTATGAATAATGAGCCGATACCGCACAAGCGCCGTCGTCGTCAGCCTACTGTGATTGAAAATAGTGATATTGTCGCAGAGGCTAGTAGTGCTAAAGAAGCAACGACAATAGACACTAGTAATGAGATATTATCTGGGAAGTACGCAAAAAAAGTGCCTAAATCAGCTGTTCACTCTACTGATAATGCCATTGATAAAGCGCCGAAACCTGCTAAAGCATCAAGTACTAAGTCTACTAAAGCTAAAAGAGACGCTAGTAGTCGAAGTGCTACTAATCAAAGTTCTAACGAACTGCAAGATGCTGATAAAGTAGCTAACAGTAACATGAATGCCAATAAAGGCCCTGTGCCATCGAAACGTCGCCGTCGTCAGCCAAGTGTCAATGACGCTTAACGTTGACGGCGAATATAAGAGTAAAGTGATAACGATGAACACGCGCTTTAATGATACTGATTTTGATAGAAAATCTATCGCCATTTGCTCTTGGATCACTTGTTATGTTGGCTTGGGTAGCAATCTGGCAAATGATCTTGGGACGCCTGTTGAGCATTTACAGCACGCGTTTGAGATGATGCAAGCGCAAGAAAAGATACGCACTGTGCGTATTTCTTCATTTTATGCCTCGGTACCGATGGGACCACAAAATCAGCCAGATTTTGTGAACGCCGTTGCTGGCTTTGAAACTATATTTACACCGTTTGAGCTGCTAACATTTTGCCAACAGTTGGAGCAGCAAGCAAAACGTGCCCGCCTGCGTCATTGGGGTGAGCGTAGTCTTGATGTGGATATATTGTTATATGGTGATGAGCGGATTTCTGAGCCAACATTAACGATACCGCATGTAGGTTTGCATGAGCGTAATTTTGTTTTGATACCGTTACGAGAGCTCGCACCTGAGCTAATGATTGTAGGAAAGTCGATAATCGACTATCCTCAAAGCAACGATTGGGTAGGCTTGAAGTTGTTAGAACATGATGCGTCAAGTCATAAATAAAGAGACATTCATTTAAAGTGAATGACAGTTGATTGATATTCAGAAGTATTGAGGATGATATAACGATATGACAACGTTATCTACTTTAAATAAGTTTAAAAAAGACGGTACCAAATTTACTTGTCTGACCTGTTATGACGCCATGTTTGCGCGCATGATGGAAAAAGCGCAGATTGATACGATTTTAATCGGTGATAGCTTGGGTATGGTGGTGCAGGGTCATGATTCAACCTTGCCTGTTACCGTCGATGATATGGCTTACCACACTGCTAATATTGCCCGTAGCAATAAGCAAGCGCTTATTTTAGCGGACTTACCCTTTATGAGCTATGTGACGCTGCCTGAAGCCGTTGCCAATAGCCGTAAGCTGATGCAGGCAGGCGCTCATGTGATTAAAATTGAAGGTGGTCGTGAGCTTTGCGAGTTGATTACAACATTGGCGCAAGCAGGTACGCCAACGTGCGTACATTTGGGATTAACACCGCAGTCGGTAAACATTTTTGGTGGTTATAAAGTCCAAGGTCGCGGTGATGAAGCGGGCAATAAGTTAATAGAAGACGCAAAAGCTGTGGTTGATGCTGGTGCTGCGCTTTTGGTACTGGAATGTGTGCCTGCTGAGCTTGCTAAAGCAGTAACGGAAGCCGTTGCTGTGCCAGTGATTGGTATTGGGGCAGGTGCTGATACTGATGGTCAGGTATTGGTCATGCACGATATGCTCGGTATGGTTCATGGTCGCGCGCCGCGTTTCATCCATGATTTTCTGACTGATGAGCGTAACACTGAGCACAGTATCGAAGGCGCATTTGCCTTGTATCAGCAGTCAGTAAAGGAAGGTAGTTTTCCAGCCGAGCAGCACCAGTTTAGCTAAGCAAATATAGAATTTCAGTAATTAGGTCCATCAGTAAAAGAGCAGTTAACCATGCCGACGATTCATTACCATATCTCAGACTTACGCGTTGCTCTACAGCCTTACCGAACAGCGCAGCGCATTGCCTTAGTACCTACAATGGGTAATCTACACGATGGTCATCTGGAGCTGGTAAAAATTGCCAAACAGCATGCAGATATCGTGGTGGTTAGTATTTTCGTCAATCCAACGCAGTTTGGGATTGGCGAAGACTTTGATAGCTACCCTCGTACCTTAGATGAAGATGTCGCGAAGCTTATCACCGTTGGCGCTGATTATGTTTTTGCTCCTACTATTGATGAGATGTATCCGGTACTACCGCCGATGACTACTATTCTCGCTGGGACTATCACTGAGCAACTATGTGGCAAAACCCGCCCCAATCATTTCGATGGCGTCGGTATTGTTGTCTCTAAGCTCTTCAATATCGTGCAACCTAACATAGCCGTATTTGGGCAAAAAGATTACCAGCAATTAGCTATTATTAAGCAGTTGGTTCGTGATTTGAGCTATTCAATCGATATTATTGGCGCGCCTATTATTCGTGCTACTGATGGCTTAGCGTTATCATCACGCAATCAGTATTTAAGCGAGGCTGAGCGCCAAACAGCGCCTATCTTACAGCAGGAGTTGCAGTATTTAGCCAAACAGATTAGCGATAATAAGCAACCGTTAGAGGTACTTTTGACAGCAGCTCACGAGCGTATTACTAGTGCAGGATTTATGATTGATTATCTAGAAGTAAAAACAACTGAGCTGATGGCTGTTGATGATGAGAGTATCAATAACCATCAAAACTTGGTTGTTTTAGTGGCGGCATGGCTAGGTCGTGCACGCTTGCTAGACAATCGATTGGTCACGATTAATAAAGTTTGATCACACTGCTATTTATAATATTGTTATTTGCGGGATGCAATTTATAAGGATGACGGAACATGCAGGTAAATCAAGACACCCATAATGCTCAACCAAAGCTAACAGATTCTAACGAATCTACTGGAGATAAACTGAGTATATTGGTAGTGTCAGGACGTTCAGGGTCAGGGAAAACCTCGGTACTAAATATCCTTGAAGATCTGGGTTTTTATTCTATTGACAATTTGCCTTTGTCTCTTGTGCCTGAAGCGGCGCAAAAGCTGGTCTGTGATAGTGGAATTAAACGTATTGCTCTTGGGGTGGATATTCGTACGCCGCGCGCAGATCTATCTAACTTTGATGCAATCCATGAGAGTTTAAAGCAGACCTATGGCGAAGAGGCGGTCACGGTGATGTATGTGACGGCGCAAGAAGAGACGCTGGTTGCACGCTTTAATGCCACCCGCCGCATCCATCCGTTGATGGTGCTAGATACCAAAGGCGTAGAAAATAACGTTTATAATCTGCCAGCAGCTATTGAGAAAGAATTACAGCTTTTGCAGCCGATATTCAAGCATGCCGATATCAAGATAGATACCAGTATGCTCAATATCCATCAGCTAAAAGAGCGTCTGCGTGATTATGTGGGTGTAGACAATCAAATCGTGATTAATTTGCTGTCGTTTGGTTTCAAGTATGGCAGCCCTATCGATGCAGACTTCGTTTTTGATGTACGCATCTTACCCAATCCACATTGGAATCCGACACTGCGCTCGGCGACAGGTCTTGACGCCGAAGTGGGTGCGTTTTTTGCGGATTATCCAGAGGTCGCTGAGATGACGAGAGATATCGCTACATTTTTGAATCGTTGGTTACCTGATTTTTTACATAATAATCGTCATACGGTAACGGTTGCCATTGGTTGCACTGGTGGCAAGCACCGCTCGGTATTTATTACCAAACACTTGCAAGACAGGTTGCAAAATAGCTTGCCAGAAAGCTTAACCGTGACGGCGAAACACCGTGAAAAGCATCGCTGGTAGTGTTTGCTAAACCTTTTATACTTAATTTTTTATACCTATTATTTATTTTTAAACATGGAAAGCTTTTATGATTGACTGGTCAGAACAAGATATGCGCGTCTCACGCACAGAGCTCAAAAAAGCTCATGAGCGCTTGCAGCAGTTGTCGATACCGCTTGCCAGCTTGTCGAAGAAACAACTTAAAGCTTTACCTGCCAGCGATTATTTTATGGCGGAATTAATGGCGCTTGCCGATATCACCAGCGCTAATGCCCGTAATCGTCAGACCAAACGTGTTGGTAAGCTTATGATTGAAGAAAACCGCCATGAGCTGATAAAAGCATTATTTGATGCCTATTTTCCTAAAGAGCAAGTTTCTAAAATAGAGAGCTGGTATGAGCGTCTAAATATTAATGATGAAGGTACGCTTAAGCAGTTTGTCAAACAATATAAAGCGTCTGAGCAGCATAGTATGTATCAGCTATTGCTCTGGATTGAGTACGCTAAGCATACAAATGATGAGGAGCTAATGGCAGAGTCAAAAGCAGATTTGGCCAGTTATATCCGTGAAGTTGCTATTTTGACGAATCTAAAAAAATAGCGATGAGAGACATAGGCAAGCGAATTTGGTTTAGTGGATACCTATAAAATACTAAAGATAGAATACTAAAATACGAAAAAGCCAATCAGTAAAGATTGGCTTTTTTAATTGATCAGAAATAGCGTTTTCATATTTTTTTAAAAAACTAATGCTACTTTTTCTCTGCACGTACTTTGTCGACTAGGAAATCAACTACTTTAGGTACAGTAGCACTTTCACCGGTTACCACGTACTTGCCTTGCACAACAACGGCTGGCACACCTGATAACTGGTAACGCTTAGCGCCTGCTTGCGACCGACCGATTTTGGTACCAACAGCAAAAGAGTTATAAAGGCTATTGAATTTCTTTTCGTTCACACCTTTTGAGGCATACCATTTACTTAATGAAGACTGGTCAAATAACTGCTTACCATCTTTATGTACAGCATCAAATAAAGCGTCATGGGTCTTGTTTTCAAAACCCAGTAATTGCGCGGCATAAAAACCACGGGCACTGGCTTCCCAAACAGGGTTTAACGCTGCGGGTGTTTTAAAGAAGGCCACATCTTTATCTTTGTTTTTTGCCCATTTTTCCATGTGTGGATTAAGGACATTACAATGCGGGCAACCATACCAAAAAAACTCACGCACAATGATAGCATCACCGCTGATTTTTTCTGGATTATCTAATACACGATAGTCTTTTCCTGCGACATAATTGGCAGCTTGTGCACCCATATTGGCAAATCCAATAGCGCAAGCCAAACCAGTTAATGCGATGATACGTTTCATACTTATTCCTTGAAATAACGACATTCAGAAGTTTGCTTTAATAGTTATAGCTTTGATAGTCATATAAGTACCAAAGCAAATAAGCAATGACAAAGTCAATAGACGACGATAGGTCGACTGAGTCGACCTACTATAGAATAGCAACTATAATAGCGTAAAATGCGGCAGTTTGTGAACTGGATTCTTAACTAATGGTTGTAATGCTGTCAGTCATTATTTAAGGTATCTTACTTATAGCCTGTTATTCTATTTTTATTGACCTTTAAAGCATCAATAAAGCAGTTCACAATCGGTGACGATGTACTTACGGCAGTTTTGCAGCTCGCATGTTAATATTGAGTCTTTATTCACATACTATAACAATAAAGGAAAAACCATGAGCCAAGCTTTATTTTCTGGGCAGCCTTTGCACACTCAAGCAAATGATAGTGGCATGGCTGACGATTCCATAAACGCTATCAATGTGGATCCAAGCGAAGTTGAAAAATTTAATAAATTGGCGGGTGAGTGGTGGAATAAAACCGGTGCCTTTGCTACCTTGCACGAAATCAATCCGCTGCGTCTAAACTGGATAGAGGAAAATGTGAAGCGTGGCTACGTGAGTGCTGATAGTCAAAAAATGGCAGAGATGGGCTTGGCGGGTAAAAAGGTTCTTGATGTCGGTTGTGGCGGTGGTATCTTATCAGAATCAATGGCACGTCGCGGCGCAGATGTGACAGGTATCGACCTTGGGACAGAAAATCTCAAAGCAGCAAGCCTCCATGCTGAACAAAGTAACTTACAAGATACCTTGCGCTATCAGCATATTCCGGTTGAGCAATTGGCGGCTACCTATGCTGGTCAGTTTGATGTGGTCACCTGTATGGAGATGCTAGAGCATGTACCAGATCCAGCCGCTATTGTAGATGCTTGTTTTAAGCTGTTGACGCCAGGTGGCGTATGCTTACTATCAACGATTAACCGCAATCCAAAATCATATCTGTTTGCTATCGTTGGTGCAGAGTATGTCCTGCGCTTGCTGGATCGCGGTACGCATGATTATGCCAAGTTTATCACCCCAGCTGAGCTCGATAAAATGGCGATTGACGCCGGTTTTATGCGCCAAGATATCATTGGACTACATTATAATCCATTGACCAAGCGTTACTGGTTGGCTCAAAACGTCGATGTTAACTATATGATAGCAGTACAGAAACCTCTCGCTTAATATCCTTTTTACCACCTTAAATAAGAGCCTTCGTAATGAGCCAATTTGTAAAAGCGGTCTTATTTGACCTAGATGGGACATTGATAGATACTGCTGCCGACTTCGTACGTATTATTGGCAAAATGAGCCAAGAAAACGGCTGGCAAGCGCCGTCTGAGACAGAGATTCGTGAGCAAGTATCGGCAGGTGCTTCAGCGATGGTGCAGCTTATGCTACGTCATAATGAGCAGACAGACTTTAGCGAAGAGACGTTACTTGAATTTCGTCAGCAGTTTTTAGACGATTATGAAGCGGATATTTGTGTGGATAGTCATGTTTTTGACACGCTTGAGGGCGTTTTAAGTGCCCTTGAAGAAAAAGGTGTACCTTGGGGTATAGTGACCAACAAACCGCGCTATTTGTCAGAGCTGTTATTAGAAAAAATGCAACTAGATATGCGCTGTGCGGTTTTGGTCTGTCCTGATGATGTGTCACGCCCTAAACCTGACCCGGAGCCTATGTACGCGGCGCTAGAGAAGCTTGGTATCCCTCGCGGCGCTGCTGCAAGCGTGATTTATGTTGGCGATCATATCCGTGATATCGAAGCTGGCAATGCCGCTGGTATGCCCACTATTTTGGCCGCTTATGGTTATATTCCGCCTGAAGATCAAAACAACCTGAAGAAATGGGGCGCAGATTATATTACGGAAACCCCTGAGCAGTTGAGTAAGTTACTGCTCTCTTCTGGTAAGTTTGACTATTTGTAACTTCAATGAGCCATAAGATTAGGGTGTTATCAGGCAGTATTTGACAACATAGCATAATGGTTAACCATCCCAATTATTAAACGATAAGCAGTGAGTAACGCCATGAGTGACCATATCAACCCATTAGCGAATCAGTCGGCAAACCATTCAGCTGACAATATAGCCAATAATATTGAAAGCCATCAGACTGAATTGCAATCGTCTGCAAACGAATTAACCCACGATGATATTCGTGACTTTATACCCTCTGAAAACTGCTTAGATGGCAAGACCATTTTAGTCACAGGCGCAGGTGATGGCATTGGTCGGGTCGCTGCATTAACTTATGCTCGCTATGGTGCGACTGTGCTGTTATTGGGGCGTACTAGCAGTAAACTTGAATATGTCTATGATGAAATCGAGAGCTTTGGTGGCAAGCAGCCTGCTATGTTACCGATGAATCTAGAAGGGGCTACCTATGCAGAAATGCAAAAGCTAGAAAATTTGATTCATAGAGAAGTTGGTCAGCTTGATGGGATATTGCATAATGCGGGGATGCTTGGTCCATTGACCCCACTTGAGATGTACGATGTAGATATGTTTGCTCAAGTCATGAAGATTAACTTCACGTCGACCTTTATGCTTACCCAAGCGCTACTGCCGTTACTCAAAGATGCACCGCATGGTTCTATCGTATTTACCTCGAGCAGCGTTGGTACGCATCCTCGCGCATTTTGGGGTGCTTACGCGCTGTCTAAGCAAGCGGTAGAAGGAATGAGCGATATCTTTACTCAAGAGACGCAAAACACCACCAACCTGCGTTTTAACTGTATCAATCCGGGTGGTACTCGCACCAATATGCGTGCTCACGCTTATCCAGGTGAAAATCCGATGAGTCTGAAAACTCCTGAAGATATTATGGCAGGTTATGTGTGCTTGATGAGTGATGAAAGTATCGGGGTACGTGGACAAGTGGTTGAGTTACAACCCAAGGATTGAGCGAAAATTTGTCTGCGCAGGTAGATTGAAATTGCTGATATCTAACCCCATCTATTTGTTATCAAAGACCTTTATGCTCGATTAAAAATACGCATAATGAATAAAAGTAAATAGGATAATAATATGGCAGGTGGTTGGTCAAGAGATGGTGCTGAGCATGAGCAAATGGATGCGACCGTTAATGATGCGCTAGAGCGCGCACGCCGTGCATTACCGACAGGTAAAAGCGCAGAGTTTTGTGATGAATGTGGTAAGGCGATTCCAGAAGCTCGCCGTATCGCAGTACCGGGTGTACAGCATTGTGTGGGCTGTCAATCTGAGCTTGAGCAAGAAGCAAAAGCTGCGGAATTGTTTAATCGCCGTGGCAGTAAAGACAGTCAGTTACGCTAATAAAACCAATGCTGCTCAATAAAAAAGCCCCCACTATTTCGATAGTGTGGGCTTTTTTATTGGTTCTATTTTTATCAACAATCTTTCTATCACTGCAATAGATGGCTATGCAATCATTAGCTATAGTATCAACGCCATGAGTTCATGGTCATAGGCTTCCCAATCTAGCTTAACCTCTATCGCATCTTCTTGCCCAGTACTTGTTTGCAAAATAATTTCTAGTCGGCTGTCGGCTTGTACGCTCACTGTCTTTGTGGACAAGCTATCAGGCGTAAAATTGATTTGTAGCCAGCCATTAGACGTATGCAATACGCCCTTGATGCGTTGCCAGTTTGGTAGCGTTAGCAGTCAATCCTGTAACTTATCAGCATTTAATATATAGTCCGCTGGTAGTCGCCAACCTGCAACTACGATATCTTGCTGTAATTCATGATAACGATAGGGCAGCTCGATGTCTTTGTCTACCTGAATATCATGATCGTTTGTGGAAGGGTCGAATAATGAGTTATTCGATAATGAATGACTCAGCGGCTGCAAGCTAATCACAGATTTTTTCGGCTGAGCGATATTGACTGTCCGCTGTTGTGAGATGGTCTGGCTAGGCTTGGTCAGCTGCGCTCTTAAAGTTGCTAAATAAGTATTTACTGTGGCTATATCATTAGAAGTCGTTTGATAATCGGAATCTGCCCAAATAATAAAAACCTGTGCATTTAGCTTGGCGATCCATAATTGCAACATTTGTTTTTCGTCAGCATTCAGTTGATCATAGCGATTAATGATCAAGACATCGGCATCACGAATATGCGCTTGGAACCCTTCGTGAGCACGATATTTGTCTTGTTGCCACTGCAGAGCATTAAGTACAGTTATGACCGCTTGCATCTTTAGAGCCGTCTGCCAATGCGGCACGCTAAGCTGCCGTATAAGCTCACGTGGATGAGCAAGCCCTGTTGGCTCAATAAGCAGGCGCTGCGGATGATGGTCACTCAGCAGGCGACTAATAGCGATTTGTAAAGGTAACTGGCTGGTACAGCAAATACAGCCGCCGCTAACTTCACGAATAGCGATATCATTTTGAGCGGAATTGCTATCTTGTGAGCTTGCAACCAATGCTGCATCGATACCAATCCGACCAAATTCGTTAATCAATAATGCCCAACGCTCATCAGTGGATTTATCGGCAATCAATTGATTAATAAGTGTGGTTTTGCCAGAACCCAAAAACCCTGTCACCAAAGTGCAGGGTATATTTTGATGAATAATAGAGGATTTCAATGTTGCGCCCGTTGTATTAATAGGATTACCCATTAATAGTATGATATATCAACGGACACAAGCAATACTTAGAAATTTAAAGTGATTCGCTCTTAGCTGCTTCGACTTCTGCTTCATCAGGTACGAATACATAGCCTACGCCCCAGACAGTCTGGATATAACGTGCTTGTGAAGGATTGTCTTCAATTAAGCGGCGCAGACGTGATACTTGAACGTCAATTGAACGCTCCATCGCACCCCATTCACGACCACGGGCAAGGTTCATCAGCTTATCACGGGTCAATGGCTCGCGTGGATGCTGAACCAATGCCTTCAGTACCGAGAATTCACCGGTCGTTAAGGTGACAACATTGCCGTCACGTTTGAGCGTACGTGTCGATAAATCAAGTGTCCATGGACCAAATTCTACTACTTCAAGCTGATGACTTGGTGCCCCTGGTAGCTCACGATTTTGACGACGGAGTACTGCTTTGATACGTGCCAATAGCTCTTTTGGATTAAATGGCTTTGGTAAGTAGTCATCCGCACCCGCTTCTAGACCCGCGATGCGATCAGCGTCGCCACCTTTAGCCGTGAGCATAATAATAGGGATGTCGCCATTGTCTTCGCGCAGACGCTTACAAATACTGATACCGTCTTCGCCTGGTAGCATCAAATCAAGTACCACTAATGAAAAAAGCTCACGCTGCAGCAGCTTATCCATTTGATTGCCATCATGGGCAGTACGGACAACAAAACCATCGTCTTCTAGAAAGCGCTGTAACAAAGAGCGCAATCGTGCATCGTCATCAACGACTAGAATACGCTGAGTTAAGGTATCGGGGCTGTTATTTTCAGACATACAGGCATCCTCTTATAAAAATTATTATTAGCAAAATTATTGTTAAAACGCACCAGTCAGTATATTTACTCTCAATAAAAACAGTGTGAATACCACTTTTACCATTTATTAGTGCAACTACTTGAGCATCATTCCATCGATTGGCAAAAAAATATAAAAATGAGAACTATTGTTCAGTACGTTGGTACACAGCCATATCTGTGCTGATGAGACTTTAGTGTATAAGATTGCAGTCATAATTGCATCACTGATAAAGGCAAATGCTGTAGGTGTTTGTTTAATAAAGCGTCAAGAGTGTGCTCATTAAACGATTTTTGCGATAAATAACATGATAAATAACGAAAGGATAAAAAGGATTTCTATTCATGCAGCTTTTGCTATAATGCAAAACTACATTTCTCAACGATTGATACGTCTATGAGTAGCACTGATACCTTAACGCCATCTCAAACCTCAACAAATGCACAGGTTTTGGATGCAACCACACACGCGAATATTCACGACAAGCTTGCTCGCGCGCTTGGCATTAAGACTGCTCAAGTCAATGCGTTTGTCAAACTGTATGATGAAGGCGCGACTGTTCCCTTTATTGCCCGTTACCGCAAAGAAAAGACACAGAATCTCGACGATGCGCAATTGCGCGCGCTAGAGAAGTCTCTCAATTATGAACGTGATATGGCAACCCGTCGCCTTAAAATTATTGAATTACTGAGCACACAAGGCAATTTGACTGACGAGCTGCAGACACGTATTGATAATGCAACCTCAAAACTTGAGCTTGAAGACATCTACTTGCCATATCGTCCGCGTCGCCGTTCACCAGCTGCCAAAGCACGTGCTGCTGGTCTTGATATTGCGGCACAAGCAGTGTTAACGCAAAACGTGACGCCAACCGATGCATTAGCAGACTATCAAGTACAATCAAGTATTACTGATGAAAGCGGTAATGAGATTGAAGTTGATTTTAGTGATATCGAGAAGCAAGTTGCTGGTGTACAAGCCATTATCGTAGATGAATGGACACAAGCGCTAGACTTGTTAGATCATTTACGCAGTAGTTTTGCCAAAACAGCCAGTATCATATCGAGCGTTGCCAGTGAAGAAAAACGTGAAGTCGGTGAAAAATTCAAAGATTACTTTGAGCATAGTGAAAGCCTTGCACGTTTGCCAAATCATCGTCTATTAGCGATGCTACGTGGTCGTCAAGAAAACGTCTTGGGTCTAAAAATTGAAGGCGAAGATACTCCTTTTATTGAAAAAATTATTAAGCATTTTGAGGTTGATGCTAAAGCGCCAACCGAGCGTCAAGAATTTTTGACAGAAGCGGCGAGCAGCTTATGGAAAGACAAATGGCGTCCGCATATCGAGCATCGTTTATTAACTGAAAAGCGTCTGACTGCAGAAGCGGCTGCGATTGATGTTTTTGCCAATAATTTACAGCATTTACTGATGTCAGCACCTGCTGGTCGCAAAGTTATTTTAGGTGTTGATCCCGGTATCCGTCATGGCGTAAAAATGGCGATTGTCGATGCTCAAGGTCATGTAATGTTAGATGCCGAAGACAAACCTGTTATCGCAACGGTTTATCCATTTGCGCCTGATAATAAAATGACTGAAGCCAAAGTAGTTATCGATGAGTTATTAAGTACTTATAATGTGGATTTAGTGGCTATCGGTAATGGTACGGCAAGCCGCGAAACAGACACAATGATTAAAGAGATTTTGGTGGCTAACGAGTCATTAAAAGCCAAAGCAGTCATTGTGAATGAATCTGGCGCGTCAGTCTATTCTGCCAGTGAGCTTGCTTCTGATGAGCTTGGTGATTTAGATGTCTCTGTACGTGGGGCAGTATCTATTGCTCGTCGTCTACAAGACCCATTGTCAGAGCTGGTCAAGGTAGATCCAAAAGCCATTGGTGTTGGTCAATATCAACATGATGTCAATCAAGCTCAGTTGGCAGATAGTCTTGATAAAGTCACACAAGACAGCGTTAATGCCGTTGGTGTTGATGTGAATACGGCAAGCCCCGCTATTTTGGCGCACATTGCTGGCTTAAATAAGAATGTTGCGCAGCAAATCGTTACCTATCGCAAAGAGCATGGCGCTTTTGATAGCCGCGAGTCATTGAAAAATGTGCCGCGATTAGGTGCTAAGACCTTTGAGCAAGCCGCAGGCTTCTTACGCATACATGATGGTAGCAATCCGCTTGATGCAACTGGTGTACATCCAGAAAGCTATGCGCTAGTTGATAATTTACTTGCACAAACAGGTAAAGCCTTGCCAGAAGTTATCGGTAACGATGGTGTGTTAAACAGTATCGATACCACAGCGCTAGCAGCTAATGATGAAAATGTTAGCGTAAAAGCGATTTTAGATGAGCTTGCTAAGCCCGCTCGTGACCCACGTCCTGAGTTTAAGACGGCTAACTTCCGTGATGATGTGAACAGTATTAAAGATTTGAGCGAAGGCATGACACTAGAAGGGGTTGTTACTAACGTGACTGCCTTTGGTTGCTTTATCGATGTTGGCGTGCATCAAGATGGTCTGGTTCATATCTCGCAAATGGCCAATGACTTTGTCGCAGACCCGATGAACCGCGTCAAGCCCGGTGATATTGTCTCGGTCCGTGTCATCTCTATTGACGAAAAACGTGGTCGTATTGGTTTTAGTATGAAACCTGAAGCTGAAAAAGCTGCACGACCAGCAGCGAAACCTGCGACGGCAAATGTTACTAATAATAATGAGAGTACCAGTCGTCCGCGCAGCAATCGTCCAGCTGGCGATAAGCGTCCGTCTAAGCCTAAGCGTCAACCTAGCAGCAATAGTAGCGACAGTCGCAGCAAGGCGCCTCGTGCAGAAAAAGCAGAAGCGCCTAGCAAAATGGGTACTTTCGGTGCGCTATTGCAAGAAGCAGGCGTGACTAAAGCTAAGAAATAAGACGTCTTATTCTAACTAGAAACAAAAAAGGCAGCCTAATGGCTGCCTTTTTTACTCAATCAAATATATTAATGATGCTTTCTAATTACTATATTTATTTCAATAATCGCTTTAGTATAATTACTTAGGTATTTACTTATAGCTCATCTTCTTCTGAAACTTCTGCTAAGTCTTCTTCTACATCTAGCACTACATCTTCAGAGATAATTTCCGTTGTTTGTAATTCCGAATTTTGTAAAGATTCTACTGGCGCTTTTATTTCGGTAGTCATCGGTTGTTGAACGTTGGGTGCTTTTATCTCAGTAGTCATTGGCTGTTGACCAATATTGCTATTGACGCGTGCGCGCGAAATTGTTTGAGTTTCGCTAATCGCAAACGGCGACATTTTGTTTGTTTTAGAAGTATTTGCATCAGTCTCATTGCCTGTGCTTTCAGTTTTGGCTTCAATAGCCATCTCAGCAGTGGCGGTCGTCTTTTTAGCGGCTTTAGTATCAGCTGGAGCTGCCATTGCCAATGTCGGAACAGTAAGGGCTGCGCCAATCAGTAATGATAAAGCTAGAGTATGGTTTTTCATTTATTTAATCCTCAATTTATATTTTTATAATGTCAGCTATAGTTAAAATACTTTAAAAACACTACAGTGCTACTGGGATGAATTTTTCGAAGCCTCTGGAGTGCAAGGCGCACAGCAAGCGAGGAAAATTTATACCAGTAGTACAGGATTATTGATGTATCGATTTTACTTTTCATTGACTATAAAATGGTCGTAGAGATAACTTTGATTAAATGCAGTCTAATATAGTACTTATCTATGTAGAATACAGAATCTATATATTTAAAATAACTAACATATAATCTATAGAAAAAATAAAATCATGATAATCAATAGGCGACTATCATGATTTATTCGTATAAAAATTTTGGTCAGCGTACAACGTTATCTATAAATATAAAAGACGTCGTAAACACTAGGCACGATAATAACAATTTAAATACTAAATATTCAGTGGTACATCCATGAACAATCTAACGGAGACCTACTAATAAGTGATGTCGTGCAATTATTGTAGTATTATTGTTAGATAAAAATCGCACCTTGTGACCAAAACGCAGTTATTTTAATACTATTAGTTGAATAGTATAGAAACTGCTTTTTAGGCATAAGTTTAGCTATCAATCACATCAAAGCTCAGACCAGCGTGTTTCTCCAAACGAGCAAGTAGCTTGTCACCCATTGCTGAAGCAGGTGTCCAAAAACCACCGTTCACTTCTTCTTTGCTGATATCTTGCGCTAGACATAATGCCGCTTGCGACAACATACGTGAAGTGCTGCCATAGCCTGGGTCTTTATCCCCTGTTACTTTGATAGTAATACTGTCTTTGTTAGCTGTTTGTCCAAAGAGACGAATATCAAAATAGCCGTTTTCTTGCTCTTCTTTAGAAGGTCCTGAGCCTGATTTAGGCAATACGTGCTTGGATAATAACTCGCGGCTTGGCGTAATCATCATGGCAGTGGAAAAGCCGAGCAAGCCTGCACTCAAGGCGTAACTCGTCAGCTTACCTTTGAGACCATCTTTCATCCACATTGCTTCATCATATTTAAATTCGCGTCCATATTCATAACCAAGCAACTGATTACTGCGATGCACAATACGCGTATTGATACTTGCCATCACAAAAGGTGCAAGCCAGCGCTTATGTTCGCTATCGTATTCTGGTTTACTGACATTGCTCTGACGTACGTTTGGCGCATCTTGATCATCGTTCAGCAAATAAGGGTTTGCCACTTGCTTACGACGAGATTTATCTTGTCCAACTTCCTCAAAGATGGTTGCCATTGAGGCAATCGTACCGCCTGATAGTCCACCTTTAGCAGCTTTCACACGCATTTGAATGACATCACAAGCACTGTCAAACTTCGCTTCTGATTGCTTTTGCGTAAAGTAAACGCCTAAATCTGATGGGATAGAATCAAAGCCACACGAGTTGACGATACGGGCGCCGCTTTGTTTTGCCGCCTCTTGATACTTATCCATCATGTCCTTGATAAATATTGCCTCACCAGTGAGATCAACATAATCTGTGCCATTATCAACACACGATTTGATAAGCGGTTCGCCGTATTTAAGATAAGGTCCAACGGTTGAGATAATGACTTTCGTCTGCTCGGTCATTGCATCAAGGCTTGCCGCATCATCGCTATTGGCAATGATAATGTCTACTTTACTATTAAGGTTGGACTGCAACTCGTTGAGCTTCTCTTGATCACGACCTGCTATCGCCCAAGTAATCTCCGCGCCGCTCTTATCTTTGTTAGCAGACAAAAACTCTGCAAGATAATGGGCAGTGATTTGCCCAACAAAGCTGGTTGCCCCATATAAAACCACCGCATAAGCTCGTTTTTCACTATTAGATTTTTTGTTATCACCTGATGAGTTGGTACTCTTTGATATATCCGTATTCATCGTTATTTTCCTTGTTAATGTGCTTTGTCAAATGAGTGTTATATGAAAATGATGGTTAAGATTAATTTAGATTAAAAAAAAGGCGTCACAAATAATATTTATCAAATCAAACGTAATATCTTTGGATAATCTTCTCATATACCTAGTAGTACTTAAGTGCTTATTTACTGTTTCCACACATAAATACTGAAAATATCTGCAAATGGTAAGATTTGCTACAAAGTTTACATAACCTATCGACATTATTACCAAAATGAACCTTTTAGATTGAAAATCATTGCTACTCTATATTCCTGAGCACTAAAAGCTGTAAAAAAATAAAAGCAAAATATCAGATGATTGAGATCGGTAGTGTAAGTCGTTAGCTGTACATCATTTATATAGCAACCTTATTATTTGACTTTTCAATTACTATTTTAGGAGAATTATTATGTTTCGTTGGGCTATTATTTTCGCCGTCATCGCATTGTTAGCAAGTTTCTTAGGATTTGGTGGTGTTGCTGGATTGTCTGCAAACTTCGCCTATATCTTGTTAGCATTAGCAGTCATTCTATTTATCGTGGCATTTGTTAGCCGCCGTATGTAATAAGAAAAGTATACTCGTTCTATAAAGCCATTAGCCAGTTAGAAAACTGGCTAGTAAAAAAGACCTCAGATACTATCTGAGGTCTTTTTTTATGGCTAAAACATAGCTGTCTGCTATATGACACATAGTAAGCGCACAGCTTAATATTTATAGGCGTTTAGGCTGGACGATATGTTCCATACGTTTTGCTAAACGAACATCATGGCTGGTGATACCGCCAGTATCGCCTGTAGTCAAGCGAACTTCTACTACGTTATAGGTATTACTCCATTCAGGATGATGCTCTAACGCTTCAGCATGAAAAGCGGCTTGATTCATAAAGCTCATAGCTTCAACAAAATCGCCAAAGTGATAGGTTTTTACGATCGCGTTACCTTCGCGCTGCCAGCCTGGTAGTTCTTCTAGCTGCAAATCGACTTGTTGATTAGATAAACTGCTCATGGTGATATCCTTTATTATTATGGTGGATAGAAAAATCATTATTAACGACAAAATAGCATGGCAACTACTGTACTTTTTATTTGTCTTCCCGAATGCAATAAACGCTTATAAAAGCCATAGGGAAAAACCCCCACCCGCTACTGATATTTTATTATATATTTGGCTAAAAAAATATAATAGAAGTATCAAGAAGATAGGGGGGCAATGACGTTATTAGTGAGAGTATATAGCGCTATTATAACGGTTAATAGAGCAAACTATCGTAGCTAGTTATCGTTAAACATACTCACTTATTCAATAGTTTGAACTATAGTAGATCTTTATAGTGAGGATTTTTATCAATATACGAGGCTACAAACGAGCATTGCGGCACTACTTTCTTATTGGTTTCACGAGCATAATCCAATGCATGTTTTACCAATGCTGAGCCAACCCCTCGACCACCTAACTCCTGTGGGACGATAGTATGATCATATACCAGCTTATCCTCGCGCTCTTTGTAACTGATATAACCTGTCTGCCCATCAATCGAAGTCTCAAAGCGTTTCGCTGCCTCATTATGGACGATATTCATATCTGATTTTGTACCGACGTTACTCATAAAAACTCCCTATTTTCAAATATTATAATTATTTCTACTTTTGTTATTGTGCAGTTTTCTAGTTTCCATCTCTAGGCTGCTAGCGTAAGAGTAGATAGGGCAAATGTTAACATTTTTAACGGGCTTCTATTTTATGGTTTCTACCTTAGAGTGTCTACTTAAGTTTAAAAATGCTACTGCCATCGTATATAAGCGCTCATCACGTATAAAATGCCAACTATAAAGCATCAGGCGTAAAACATAGCTTGGCGCACAACTTGAGGGAGAAACCTTCTAAAACCATGTGATATCTCAGCAGTGCTGTTAGAGGCAAAGTTATTATTGCCTTTGTCAGCATTGCTATTATTATTTGATAGCGATTGTGTGTAAGCGTGCCATTCATCGGCACTTGGCTTACTAAAATGGTGAATGCGTTCCAATACTTGTCGAAATTGTGTCCCAAAGCGCCCAGTATTGTAAGCCAGATTGTATTTGTGGCAGATGGCTTTTACCTGCGGGGCGATACTCGCATAATGTCTGGCTGGCATATCAGGGAAGATATGATGCTCAATCTGATGGGATAAATTGCCTGTCAAAATGTGAAACCATTTATTCCCTTTAATATTGCTAGAGCCAAGGATCTGACGCACATACCAGTCGCCTTTGCTTTCATTGGCATCGAGATGCGTATAAATATGCGCCTGCTCGGTAAAGTGACCACAGAATATCACTGCCCATGTCCATAGATTGCGAGCGATATTGGCAGTGATATTACCGCTTAGAGTCGTCAAAGCACTACCACGACCTAATGTCAGACCTACCACCGTAGGAAAAGCAATATAATCTTTACCAACTTGCCGGGCGATTTTGCCAAATAGTGCACGAGCTTTTGGCTGCATTACGTCTGTCAGTTTTGGTACGTCTGCGTACTCGTCGACACTGATTTGAATATCATGGAAGGCGACGGCCCATTCAAAGCCTAATGCCAATATCATCGTCTTAAATAAGTTATAGCGATCGCTTGGCGTCCAAGGCTGCTCATCAGTAACGCGAATCAAATGGTAGCCGACATCATGGTCGCGACCGACAATATTGGTAAAAGTATGGTGTAAGTAGTTATGCGAATGCTGCCATAGGGGTGCAGGGCAAACGATATCCCAATCAAACTTTTGGCTGTTAAGGTGAGGGTGCTGCATCCAATCATACTGACCATGCATGACGTTATGCCCAAGCTCCATATTGTTTAAAATTTTACTAAAACTCAGTAAGGATGTGCCAAGTAGCCAAACGCTAAGTTTGCTACGTTTTGATGATAATTGCCCAGCGAATGCAAGCAGTACGCGTGAAATGACCTCGCTATATACCACGGTCCCATAAATACGCTGAATATAGCGCGCATCATCGCCACCTAGTGAGTCCATTACGCTTTGATACAGTGCATTCAATTCATTAGCCAAGGCTTCGGTCTGTGCTTTTGGTAGTGGCGCAGCTGTTAACGTCGGATATCGCGTGGTTTTGAATGGTGCATCGACTAATGAAGTTATAGTAGAGACTGCAGATATAGCCTTAAGAATAGGGGGTAACAAGCGCATAGATAGTCCTTATCCGAAGGTGCATCAATAAATCGTAAGCACAACGTTCGGTTTAATCATCGGTGTCAGTTTTAGTAAACATTACAAATAAATGTTTATGCAAGGCTGTCTTATCCTTGATCATATTTCTTAAATATCCAATATGACATCAGTCATTGGTACATTAATGCAGGTCTGGATAGACTCATAGCCATCATTACTTATCTTACCGGTTTGAATGTTTTTGACCCTACCGCTGACCTTATTACAGCGACACAGCTGACAGATACCTTGTCTGCAGCCGTGGCTCATTCGAATACCAGCGCTCTCAGCACCCAGTAATAACGTGGTACTACTGTTATATTGACGTTGTCGTCCACGTAAATAGATGGTTTTTGCTTCGCTAGTAGCGGCTTCTTTGTCTGCTTTATCTCTAGTAGAAAACATATAATCGAAGCTTTCTATCGCACTAAAGCTCTCTATCGTAACGTTGTCACGCAGCTGCTTGCCATGTGGCAAGTTAATTTCATCGCAAGCGCGGTACAAAGCTGCTAATAACGCTGGCGAACCACAGGCAAATATCTGTGTATCTATCAATGGTAATTTTAATGCTATTAAAGTTTGCATGCTCAAATGTCGCGAGCCTGCCAGATACGTATTGGGGTCTTTAGTATTAATAAGATGATAAATAAATGTTGGATATTTAGCAGCTAGCTGCTGCCATTGATTCTGTAATAATGATTGATAGAAATTTGTACGATTATAATGTAGCAGCGTTACTTGATACCCATTTTGCAGCGCCTGCGTAATCAAACCTAGCATTGGCGTAATACCACTGCCGCTAGCGATAAATAATAGTGGTACTGGTACAGAGGTAAGAGATAACGGTTTGCTTATCTGCTGTACTTGCTGTTCTAATACTGTATGAGCTAGAGTAAATTCACCAATGGGTAAACTGCTATTAAATATAGTACCCAGTGCTGCATATTTGCTTAAGTAATCTGAGACTAGACCTTGAGGCTTAATAGCAATAGTTATGGTCGAGGTAACAGCCTGCGGTTGCGACTTTTCATCAAAGCTATCCCTATCGAAGCTATTGTTAAAGTTATCTTTATTTCCATTAGAGTTTTTATCGTTGTCCTCATGCCACCATAATGTCTGCTGTGGTAGACCAACCAATGAATAGTTGCGTTGATGATAAACACCATCAAGAAGTACGCTTAAATTAATATGTTGTCCGCCATGCCAGCCATCGTGTGAGCTATCACTTGAACTAAAAGCTTGCTGTTTAAAGGCGCGGTTAGGCTCAAATTGTAGCGCAATCAAGTCATCACTGAGTGTACGGCGTGCTATAAGACGCAACTTAGGCACGGTTAATGACCAAAATGGGTGCAGGCGCGTACTGATAAAATCAACAAACGCTTGTTGGATAAATTCAGGGCGATAGCCAGTCGTCATGGAATGCCTTTTTATAAAACTATTTTTATTAAGATTAACTAATATAATAGAGACTATTGATTAATTTTGCGAAGTATTTGATGCTGTTTTTTGTGGTTTTTATAAAACAGCAATGAATTAGAAAGATACAGCAGTAAGCTGAACGATAATTTTAGTAGAAGCTTTTATGCAAAATGCTTGCAGCTTTGTGATAAAAGGCATGAAACAAGCTATAAAACAGCCAGTTAGCTTGCAGGGGTTGCGCCACAATGCGATAATGACAATCAATGAATACCCCTGATTTTGAGGTACAGCGTACTTGACAGTATTGTTAAGTCTGCTTGTTTATCTCTTTTATGCAGTCTATCGGAGTGTTAATGGCTCAATATATTTACACGATGAACAACGTGTCAAAACTTGTTCCACCTAAGCGTGAAATTTTAAAAAATATTAACTTATCTTTTTTCCCTGGCGCCAAAATTGGTGTTTTGGGTATCAATGGTTCAGGTAAATCAACCTTGCTACGCATCATGGCGGGCGTGGATACTGAGTTTAGTGGTGAAGCTCGTGCGCAAACGGGTACCAAAATTGGTTATTTGCCACAGGAACCGCAGCTCGATGACAGCAAAGATGTCCGTGGTAACGTTGAAGACGGTATGCGTGAGGCATTAGATGCGCTTGCTCGTCTGGATGCTATTTATGCCGAATATGCTGAGCCTGATGCCGACTTCGACAAGCTTGCTGAAGAGCAAGGTAAGATGGAAGACATCATTCAAGCATGGGATGCGCATAACTTAAATACCCAGCTTGAAAAAGCGGCTGATGCACTTCGTCTGCCACCTTGGGACGCGGATGTCAGTAAACTATCAGGTGGCGAAAAACGCCGTGTGGCACTATGCCGTTTGCTCTTATCACGCCCTGATATGTTATTACTTGACGAACCAACCAACCATTTGGACGCTGAGTCAGTGGCATGGTTAGAGCAGTTCCTGCAGAACTATAGTGGTACAATCGTTGCCATTACCCATGACCGTTATTTCTTGGATAACGTTGCGCAGTGGATTTTGGAGCTTGACCGTGGTCATGGCTATCCGTATGAAGGCAACTATACTGAGTGGCTAGAGCAAAAGAACACCCGTTTAGAGCAGCAGAACAAGCAAGAAGAATCGTTTGCTAAAGCGCTGAAAAAAGAGCTTGATTGGATTCGTAAAAACCAAAAAGGTCAACAAGCCAAGTCTAAATCTCGTGTGCAGCGTTTTGAAGAGTTGAACTCGCAAGAATTCCAGAAACGCAATGAAACCTCTGAAATTTATATTCCACCGGGTCCTCGTTTGGGTAATAAAGTTATCGAAGTGAACGATATCTCCAAATCATTTGGTGATCGTTTACTTTATGAGAACCTGAGCTTTAACGTCCCAGCCGGTGCTATCGTCGGTATTATCGGTCCAAATGGTGCGGGTAAAACCACGCTATTTAACATGATTACCGAACGCGATACGCCAGACACTGGTTCAGTTGATTTGGGCGAAAGCGTAAAAGTCGCTTATGTTGGTCAGGTACGTGACAACTTAGATGATAGCAAAACGGTTTGGGAAGAAATCTCTGATGGGCTTGATATTATTACCGTTGGCGACTATACGACGCCAAGCCGCGCTTATATTGGACGCTTTAACTTTAAAGGTTCAGACCAGCAAAAGCACGTCGGTCAATTGTCTGGTGGTGAGCGTAATCGCTTGCAGTTAGCTAAGACATTGAAGCAAGGCGCAAACGTATTGCTCCTTGATGAACCATCAAACGATTTGGACATCGAAACCTTACGTGCGCTAGAAGATGCGATTCAGGTCTTCCCAGGTACTGTCATGGTCGTGTCGCATGATCGCTGGTTCCTTGACCGTATCGCGACCCACATCTTGGCATTTGAAGAAGAAGGCCCAGTTTGGTTCGATGGTAACTACTCTGAGTTTGAAACGTATCGCAAAAAGACGATGGGTGATGATGCCAATCCTAAGCGTATGAAGTATAAGAAAATTTCAACTTAAAACTGTTGTTTAGAAGATAATTACTTAAAAAAGACAGTTACTTAGAAATTTCAAATTTTAAGTAATAAAAAAAGACCTCTAATCGTTAGAGGTCTTTTTTATGCGTTATCATTTTTTGTGTATTATTATTAAATAATTTAAAAATTAACGCTTACGCCCGAATTTACGCTGCTTTTTATTACTGATTTCAGTAATGGCATGGGCAATTTCTTCTTCATTGAGACTGGCAACTTGATGCAAAATTTGCATCATTTCAGGTCTCAACACATATTTTGCATGATGAGCAATATCATTGATACGTTGATCAAAGGTTAAAATGCCGGTTTCTACATCTTTTTGCAGATAATCTAAACGAGTCAATGCACCGAGGAAACTGGTAAATAGCGCGCGATCAAAGAAGTCAGGAATATCATCAGCGTATAGCACTGATAAACGTTGACCAAGCAGATGACATAAATCAACCACTTCATTTTCGGTTAAGTTGCCTGAGCCTTGTTGAGCGAGTAGAGCCAAAGTCATAAAGTAGCGTTCAAGACTTTGTTCAACCGGCGTGGCAAGCACTTGTAGCTGCTGGTAGCATCTGCTATTGGCTTCAGGGACGCTGAGCATACCCTCGCCCAATTTTACAACCAAACCGTGAGCAATTAAACTGTCAACTTTTTTGTTCAGGATATCCGCCAAGCCATGGGCAGGATAATATAAGAACAGCTCGCTTTGTAAAAATGGGTAGAGCTGCATGGCGATATTGTCTAGACGGCTACGTTCGATACGACCATTACGGGCAACTAAAGCCGCTAAGAAAGACAGGAGAATAAAGACATGCAAAATATTATTGCGGAAATAACTCAGCAGTGCTGCTTGTTTACCTGCAATCTGAATGATATCGCCCAAGATATGAGGAATACGTTCAATAAGTTTTAACTTAATGCCATAATCAATAATTTGCTGCGGCGACATGTCGGTGACGACCGTATCACTTGAATATGGCAGCTGTTGAGCCAAACCTTGATAAAGGGCAATTTGCTCGCGGCAAATATCTTCATCGAGCGCCGATTTTGGTGCAGAGAGTAACACCAGTGACAGTAAGGATACCGGAGTAACCACTGCTGCTTTATTGATATGCTGCATGACTTTGACGCCGATATTATCAACCATGGCGCTGGCTTTATCATCGAGCGGCGTATCGGTGCGATCAGCAGGTAAGCTATTTTCTGGTACATCAAATTTGGCCATAAAATCGGTTAAATGTAGCGGTGTACCAAAGCTTAGGTGTACATTACCAAAAATACGTTCAATCTTGCGACCGACTTTGAGGAGTCCAAGTAATGATTCAGACTCTTTTGGCTTACCTTTTAGCTCACCGATATAGGTGCCACCTTCCATGATGCGCTCATAACCGATATAAGTCGGAATAAAGACTACTGGCTTGTTACTCTGACGCAATTGGCTGTGCACGGTCATTGCTAGCATACCCATTTTCGGTGGTAGCAAACGTCCTGAACGTGACCGCCCGCCTTCGATAAAGTATTCAATCGGCGTATTACGAGTAATAAGCGTGTGCATGTACTCACGTAAAACTGCGGTATAAAGCGCATTACCACGGAAACTACGACGTATATAAAAAGCCACTGCACCGCGTAATATTGGACCTAAAACTGGCACATCTAAGTTATCACCCGCCGCGACATAAGGAATACTCAAGCCGCGTTTATAAATGACATAAGACAGTAGTAAGTAGTCAACATGGCTACGATGACAAGGTACATAGACCAGCTCATAATCTGCTGCCAGTTCACGTACGCGCTCGAAGTGATGGACTTCTACACCATCATACAGTTGCGTCCATAACCACGTTAAAAATTTATAAAAACCACGGATGATGGCATGTGAGTAATCATTGACCATCTCATTAGCATAGCTCTTTGCAAGTAGTCGCGCTTCACGAGGGCTAGTACCGGTCTCTGCCGCTTCTGCCTCTATTGCATGTCTAATGGCAGGCGAGTAAACCAGCTTATCTACTAAGTTACGTCTGTCTGATAAGTCAGGACCCAGCATACTGGCGCGCTGTTTGTCCAAATAAATATTCAGCTGCTGTTGCAATGAGCGTACAAGCTCACGATTGCCATCAGCCGCAGCTACCACAGTATAATTTGGCGCTACACCAATTGTATTTTCAGTGGCGCTATTTTTAGCATCACTGGCATTCGTATCAAGAGTAGCAGATTCAAAGATCACGGAATTTAAGTCAGTAGGCTCATCATCATCGTCTTTAAGGCTATCATTAATAAGGGTACGCAAATCTTGCGGAGGATGGAACTGTATAAAAGTATCGCGTCCCATCACACCAATATTGAATAATTGCTTGGTAATGCTAGGATCTTGCCAGTTATCAGCCGTTAGCAGTTTAAATAAAGAATCCTCTTTTTCAGGCGCACGTCCCCAGAGAATAGATACTGGTACTAAGCGTACTTTTAATTCTGGATACTGCAAAACAGCAGAGACCAGACGTGATAGGCGGGGCGATAGTTGGTTTTCTTTGGCATGTGGGTGATGTAAAAATATAATGGCAGCATTTTCTTTGATGTTATGAGCACTGTCATTTACCCCAACCAATGCTGGCGGTAATTTATGTTCTTGCGTTTGCAGGTCAATCAAAATACTGTTGGAGCGCGAATAATCTTGCAGCACATAAAATCTTAACGTCTGATCATCATGATCAAACTCTGGCAATTCGCCCAAAAGCTTTGGTTTTACTGCTACATCTAGCATCTGCCCTGAGATTTTACGGTACAATTGATTAATTGGTGCGTTAGTATAAGGCGTGGATATAACAGGGCTGCCATCAATTTTTGGCGTGTCTGACGGTTCAGTGTCTGGCGTATTACCGCTGACCACTGGTGCTTTAAAAATCCGTTTTTTTAAGAACTTCGGTATCATAATCGGTATCAAAATTAGTCAAATATATTGCCCTTATAATGCCATAAAAGCCATCAAAGCGATATATAGTGTCTGTAGATACTACCAATATTAATAAGCTCTGGTTACTGTGCGGTAAGATATGCGCTGCATAAGCTATTCAATGATTTGAAAAGTAAAGTATTTAGGGTCAAAATGGTTTTGTACAAAACATACTATCTTGTATTTCTGCTTACTTATTAACGTCACTTAATTCAGTGAGAGTATTATGACGCCAGCTATCAATCTCGCCAAACAACGCGCTCTCGATTATCAACTACACGAATATATCCATGATAGTAACGCTGCCTCTTTTGGGTTAGAAGCGGCCGAAAAACTGGGTGTTGATGTGACACAAGTTTTTAAAACCTTGGTTGTATTGACCGATACAGAAGCACTCGCCGTTGCTATCTTGCCAGTGGATAGAACCTTAAACTTTAAAAAAATGGCTAAGGCGCTATCTATTAATAAAATGCTGGTCTGCAAAAAAGTCCAAATGGCAGATCCTAAACAGGTCGAGCGTAGTACCGGCTATGTGCTGGGCGGCGTCAGTCCATTGGGACAAAAGAGACGATTGCCAACTGTTATAGATGAGTCAGCGCAAACACATTCAACCATCTATGTGAGCGGTGGTCGCCGTGGTCTAGAGATTGAACTGCCGCCAGCACAATTAGCGACGACACTTACAGCGCGTTTTGCCTCTATTACCGATGATTGAAAACTGCTGATTGTCAGATATATTCAGCCTTTAAAGCTACTTACTTTTATTTTTTACCCATATTGTATAAGGATATAATCATGCCGCATTTAACCATTCAAATGACACCCAATGTCAGTATTGCTCACGAAGAATCATTCCTTAAAGCGTTGAATAAGATCCTGTGGGACAGTGGACACTTTGGTAAAGCAACAGATATTAAAGCGCGCATTATTCCTGTTGAAACGTTTTTGGTGGGCGTTGAAGATGATGAGCCAGTCAATGGCTTTATTTATGCACATCTAAAAATCATGAGCGGTCGTGATATAAGTATCCGTAATCAGCTTGCTGAGCAATTGGTGACTATTATAGAGCAAACGCTGGGCGCTGAGCAATCAGGACGCGCATCGTTACAAGTATGCGTAGAGGTTGAAGAGATTAGCGCGGTGTATCATAAGAAAATGTTAAATGCGTAACTGAATTTATCAGTTACTTGCTAATACAATAAAAAAAGCGCCTAGTGATTTAACTAAGCGCTTTTTTATTTATAGCAGTTATAGACTAGCTTTTAATCAATCCTAGTCTAAGAAAGCAAAGTTATCAATGTCCATTGCTGTCATGCTGCTGCTTGGTGCAACCATGCCTTCGGCGTGACCTGAAGTACGTGGTAACAGCTTATCAAAATAGAATTCTGCCGTTTGGATTTTAGCTTTGTAGAACTCTGGTGATTCTGTACCGCCATTTTCAAGCTTGTCATAAGCAACCGCTGCCATACGTGCCCAGTGATAGCCCATCATCACATAACCGGAGTACATTAAGAAATCATCAGATGCTGCTGAGATGATTTCACGGTCTTTACGTGCCATCAGCATCAAGCGTACTGTCAGGGTGTTCCACTCAGCACAAAGCTTGGTCAATGCCCACACAAACTTACGCATGTCTTTGTCTAAGGCGTACTCGCCACACCATTTCATGATGCTTGAAGTATAATCGCGAATGATTTTACCTTTAGACTGCAAGATCACTTTACGACCTAGTAGATCTAATGCTTGGATACCAGTCGTACCTTCGTACATGGTCGCGATACGAGCATCACGAGCGATAAGCTCCATACCCCATTCTTTGATATAGCCATGACCGCCATAGACTTGCTGACCGTGTTTAGCGGCTTCAATACCTAGCTCAGTCAAGAAGCCTTTTAAGATAGGCGTATAAAAGCCAAGCTTATCATCCCATTTTTCAAACTCTTCATCATCGCCATTGATGATGCCTTGGGCCATTTTATCTGCATAGCGTGCTGAATGATAAATCATTGAACGACCGCCTTCAGCAAAGGCTTTTTGGGTCAATAGCATACGGCGTACGTCAGCATGATGAATGATCGCATCAGCAACTTTTTCAGGATCTTTCGTGCCTGATAAAGTACGCATTGAGCGACGATCTTTGGCATATGGTAGGGCATTTTGGAATGACAATTCAGTGTGCGCCAGACCTTGGATGCCAGTACCAATACGGGCAGTGTTCATAAAGGTGAACATGGCTTTTAGACCTTTGTTCGGCTCACCAATTAAGTAACCAACGGCATCATCAAAGTTTAGGACACAAGTCGCTGATGAGCTGATACCCATTTTGTGTTCAATAGATCCACAAGAGACGCCATTGCGCTCGCCAATTTCGCCTTCAGCATTTGGCAAAAATTTCGGTACGATAAATAATGAAATACCGCGGGTGCCTTCTGGCGCATCCGGCAGACGTGCTAAAACAATATGAATGATGTTTTCAGTTAAGTCATGCTCACCACTTGAGATAAAAATCTTAGTACCACTAAGCTTATAGCTGCCGTCGTCTTGTGGAATAGCTTTTGACTTTACTTGACCCAAGTCTGTACCACATTGTGGCTCAGTTAGACACATAGTACCTGCCCAAGCGCCTTCGACCAATTTATGTAGATACGTCTCTTTTTGCTCATCCGTACCATACTGCATGATGGTATTGATACAGCCGGTTGATAAACCAGGATACATAGCCCAAGGCCAGTTAGCCGTACCGATCATTTCAGCTTTGATAAGGTTCAATGAGGTCGGTAAGTTCATACCGCCGTATTCTTCAGGGTAAGAAATACCTTGCCAGCCACCATCAATAAACTGCTGATATGCTTCTTTAAAGCCTTTAGGCGTAGTCACTACACCATTCTCAAAATGGCAACCTTCTTCATCCGCTGGCTGATATAAAGGTGCCAAAACGTTTTCGGCAAAATCTGCCATCCCTTGAAGAATCATATCAACGGTTTCAGGATCTGCATTTTCGCCATTGTCCAAATCTTTATAATGCGTTTGGTAGTCAAATACATCATTAATTAAAAACTTGATATCACGTAAAGGTGCTTTGTAAGTTAACATAGTCGTTCTCTTTAGTTGTTCGCTATCATAGACGGTTGACTCAGTTTTTAAGCCAGAGTTTATGAAAACGATTTTAATTATTTGGAATAAAAACAGAGAATATCTTGAGTCAATGGGTGGATATGTTAAGGCTAGCTTGTCTATTTTGGAAACTGTTAAGTTATCCTTGATAAAAAACAGTCATTACGCATTGATGCAGTATAAATCTTATATGGCGACAAATATATAACTAATAACTAATATTCATAGTTTATTAGTATAATTACAACATTAAGTTATTACTGTGTCAATGAGCTTTTTAACCTCATATCTTGCTAAACCATTATCCACTATAAGAATAGCCGTATGATCAAGGCGAACGGTAAGCCCATTATTCTAATGCATTTACGATATAAGGAAGGCCTTGTATGACTCCATCAAAGTCCAAGGCAAAGCGGATGCCTTGGCTCACAATACTGTTGACTCGCCTGAAGTTTTTGCTAGAGGGGGAGCTTGCTCATTTGCTGACAGTCAATCAAAGCAAGAGACCGTGGCATATGCCCATTATCGCTGCCATTACCATCAGTTTCCCCGTATTCGTGGGTGCTTACTTTGAGGCTTTGCCATCAGGTATCAAGGCGTCTTTAGGGGCAATGGTCATCTTGAATTTGCCTCTAATAGGCAAGCTGCCTTATCGTTTAGTGACTTTGATGGCATGGGGCTTTGCCATGTCGTTATGCTTTGCATTCGGCTTGGCGGCACAGCAAGTGCCTATTCTTAGGCTGCCAGTGTTTATGCTGATAGCCTTTGGTGTGGTTATATTTGGACGTTATTATCGCCAGCCGCCGCCGCCAGCTGGCTTGTTTGTGATGATGGCTGGGGCGCTAGCATTATTTATACCCTTGCCATTAGAGAAAATCATGTCTTCCACTGGGCTTGTGATGCTGGGCAGTGGCTTTGCCCTCATCATGGGGCTACTGTATTCGCTATTTTTATTAGCGACGAGTCCTGCTACGCCTACGCCAACTTATAGTTATGAGCCTGATACCATCAGTGAAAGCATTATTGTCGCAGGTTTTGTCAGTTTGGCACTCTTGATTCCCTTAATGCTAAATATGTCTAATCCGTACTGGGCAGCGGTCAGCTGTTTTCTGATCATTCAGGGTATCCACTTACGGACGATGTGGATTAAGCAACTACATCGTTTGCTAGGGACATTGGTAGGCGCGGGTCTGGCGAGTTGGATGCTATCTTGGGGGCTGTCGATATGGGGTATTGCTATTTCAATATTGGTTATGATGCTTTGTATTGAATCCTTGGTAGATCGTCATTATGGACTAGCCGTTGTATTTATCACGCCGCTGACGATATTTATTGCAGAATATGGCAGTGGGTTGCCGCTTACGTCAGCGGTCTATCAAGAGGTCACGCACACACGCTTGTTGGATACACTACTTGGTTGCATGGTGGGTCTTGGCGGCGGGGTTGTCATGCATTCAACGAATTTGCGTGTACCGCTGCGCCGTATAGAAAAATGGCTACTGATACGATTTGGTTAATATAAAAACGTAGATTGTTTTTATATTAGCTAGTGGCTGCACTTAAGTAATATTTCTTATATTGATGTTTTCTCTAATGCTGCAGTCGCTTGCGCAACATCAATAACACATCCTGTCCAACGCTCAAAACTTAACGCCGCTTGCCCGATCAGCATGCCGTAACCATCCGATGTCTGAGCGCCACGGGTAGAAAAATGTTGTAAAAATGGCAGCTCACGTCCATACATCATATCGTAAGCATATTGGCAGTTTAGCTTATCGGCTAATGGCAAGGTTTCACCTGATAGTCCGATGGATGTGGCATTGATGATGATATCAAAGTCACCACTTAAATCAGCCGTCGCATAAGTCTGAATAGTATGTTGATTTATCTTTTCGTTTGCGGTGCTAAGTTCATCAACTAAAATTTCTGCCTTACTCACTGTACGATTGGCGATGGTCAGCGTTTCAATGCCAGCCTCTATCAGTGGCAATACCACGCCGCGCGCTGCGCCGCCTGCGCCAATGATTGCCACGCGTGCACCGCTCAACGGCCAGCCTAAACGCTGCATATGATTGACCAATCCTTGACCATCAGTATTGTCACCAAATAATGCCTCTACTGGTGACACACCTTTTGCCAATAGTCTTTTATCTAATAGTAAAGTATTGACCGCACCAGCCACTTTGGCATGTTCAGATAAGCCGCCTCGTGCCGCACAGCATTCATATGCGACTTGTTTAAAAGGCACAGTCACATTAGCACCCACGCCGCCACCGTGAAAAAACGCTTCTACCACTGCCGTAAAACTTGCCGCATCATTTGGACAATATTGTCGTTGATAACAGATATCAAGTTCAGCTTGTGTGCCGAATAACGTATGGATTTCAGGAGACTTGCTGTGGGCAATTGGATTACCAATAACGATAAAGTGCTGGGTCATAAAGGCTCCGCTGGCGGTACAGGGTATAAGTAAGGGTGACAGAGTAAGGGTGTCAAAGCGTACTTATCATAAGGGATAACGCGCCGTTTGACAAACCTGAAGCTATGGATATAGCTAACTGAGTCGGGGTGAATTTTTATGACGTTAGCGTCTTAACAAATCTGTACTCTCTGCGAGTGTTATCCGTAAGGTAAAGGGTGGTCAAGCGCTAAGCAGTTGGGTAAACTAGAGGGCATGAAAAAGTAACCATATTGTTTTTCTCTGTGCTTTTTTAATGTGATTTGTAGAATATTTAAATAGAAAAAGCGTATGTATAAAATTCAGTGATAGCAAGACTTTAATAACAGACACTATTCATTATCAGCGGCATATCTAGCTGCTTGTTAATACCATTTTCAGAACTATCTTAAAGTGTGAGTAAGTTGCCCATGTGGAATAACACCCTACAGACCCTTATGGTCAGTACGATAATGGCAGTTGGCGTGTCGTTAAGCGCCTGTGATAACAATAAAAGCAGCAAAGTATCAACAGAGGAGGTAAGTGCTGATAAGCAGACCGTCTCCGATACGCCAAAAGCCCCTGCGCCAAATGCTGATTTAGATGGTGCTACTGCCCAAGAGGGCACCCCAGTCAAATATGATGTCGCGTCATGGGGTACTAAGAAAGTCGAGTCGCTTCGTGTCGATCAACTAGACGATATCAAATCAACGCTTGGTAAAGTGGTCAGCACCGATGAAAATAGCTTGGATTATGCCAGTAACCCTGCGTCCAAATACCGCTTTATGAATACCGAAGCGCCTTATCTAGATCTCATTGACTCTGAAAAGTATCTCGAGCTTGGTTGGTATTTTGCCAATCCTACCGACTCTGACAAAGAAAAAGAGCTGAGTCAAAACCACGCCAAAAAATCCTATCAGCTTGCTCGTCAATTGATGGGTGATGAGGGCGGTAAGTTGCTGGCTGATATGCTAAATGGTCAAATTGTCAAAAATACAGTCATTGGCGGACAAAAAGTAGAGCTGGCAAAATGTGAATTCTACAGCTGTATGCTCATTCTCAATAAATCTGCCAGCCAAAACAACTAAGTCATGCAGCCTTTAAATAGCTGGGTCTGTTTATCGGCATTAGACAAGCAGACCACCGTCGCGACCGCTTCCTTGGACAATCGCGGCTTGGCATACGCCGATGGTTTTTTTACCACCATGGGCGTTATTAATGGGCAGATACTGTGGGCGGAGTATCATCATCAGCGTCTCATCTCTCATGCGACTGCCTTGCAGCTTGATGTAGACCACTGCTCTTTATTATCTGCCTTGCAAGTGCATGCGCAGCAGCTACAACAAGGTATGTTAAAGCTTGTCATCACACGCGCCGCGCAAGATATCCGTGGTTATGGTTATCTGCCAGGTGAGTGTGGTAGCGCGTGTGAGATTTGGCTAAAATCCTTAGCGATGAAGGTTACCACTATTGAGCAATTGCCGTTGGCTGGTAATATTTTTGTTCCGATACAGCCTATGAGCACTGCTGTTTGTTTATCTTCGCAAATCGCTTGTCTGCCGCCGTCACTTGCCGGACTTAAAAGCTTAAATCGTCTGGATAATGTGTTGGCGAGTGCGGAGTTGCAGGATATCAAAGCTCGTTCATTAAACTCTAATGGCTCGCAAGATATCGGTGAGGGCTTGCTACGTGATATGACTGGGTGCTGGGTTGAGGGCACGATGAGCAATATGTTTTATCAATTATCTGATTCACGTTTAGTAGAGTCACCGTCGTCAGAGATGACTAATGCCGTCAACATTGATAAAGGTCGTGCTGATAAAATCCACGTGAATTATTTAACGCAAGGTCAATGGTATACGCCATCTATGGCGCAATCGGGCGTCGCTGGCGTGATGCGGCAAGTACTTATCGATGAGCTATCGACTACCGAAAATCCCGTTATCATCAGGTCGTTACAAGATGAGGATTTACCCCATGTAAGCCAACTGTTTTTTTGTAATGCGCTGCGCGGTATTATGCCAATGACCAGTCTGACGTTACTGTCGGGTGAAGGAGTGAAATTTAAGCGATTTAATCGTATTTAAAAAGGTCAGCCCAGAGCTGAGCGCTATAACGAAAAGCGTTTAATATAATTTTCGATAGTGACCACGGCTGATAAACTCAATAATGCCTTTGTCACGTAATACTTGTAATTGCTGACGGATTTTATCTTGGATGTGGTTGTTTTTAGGATGTTTAAGCTGTAATTCTTCCGCAAATGCATAAATCTGATGGAGAGAGAAATTAGCCTCTAGCTTATCAATACATTGCAATACATCCAGTGTCCAGCCGCGTGAGGCGATAGATTGTGTACGTAAAAATAAGGCTTTTTGAAATTGCTCAGTGACATTATCTCGTGGCATGACCTGCTGGTCTTTGACTAAAAATACTTTTCCTGATTCGGGCACTTTACGCAAGTCAATATTACAGCCAACCCAACCTGCGCGTCTGGCAGTAACGGATAAAGGCTTACGTTTTATAATCATGTCTGGTTTAAAAAACTGTTTGGGAATAATTAAAAAATTATTTACACTCAATGCTTGAGAATAAGTTAAAAAGAAAAAACTGGGATTATCCTCGCTATTGATGCGCTCAATCATAGTGTCATAAGCGCCATCGTTGATAATATTACTTAATGTCGCCTTTTTACTTTTTAGCTCATATTGCTCATCACAGTTTGCACAATAAAAGTCAGCGACTGGTTGATTATTAGCAAATTCAGCCAACGGTTCAGCACTGCAATTAGGGCAATAACTTTGCTTAGCTACCCAATCTTCGCTAAGCACACGAATTCTTTGAGGTTCAGATTTATACTTTTTGGCAAGACTTTGATTGAAATTTAGGTTCATAGCCCGTTTTCTTATTACAGGAAAGATTTGAAGTGATAAATAAGCGATATGAGTATTAAGCCATATAAATGAGCTTAAACGCTAAGTTAATGGATAAGCTAAGCAAATACCATTGAAAAATAGGCAGTTCAATGCTAAATTCTAGCAAACTTCTGCCTCGCGAGTGACCATGAGCACGCCAACCCCTGAAACGCCTCCTGAACGTCCTGATGATACGCTATCGAATAACCAAAAAGGCACTGCTGACGAGCATGTCGATGGGGCACCTTTGAACTCAAAACCAGTCGATGAGACAGGTGCAAAAGAAGTTCCGCCTACCGATATCTCGCTCATAAGCGGTAATAATAAACCACGCCATTATAAAGCCGACAATCCTTCATTCTTTATGCAGCGCGGTTATCAAGCGTTGTTGGTACTTGGGTTGATTGCTGCATTTTTCTTAGTCATGGTTTATCAGACTTTATTTGGACGTATTGAACAGCCACAGCAAATGGTGACGATTGAAAAGGGTCAGACCTATTACGGGTTGCTACCGCAGTGGCAACAGGAAATTCCGCTATTTTCTGCCACGATTGCCAAGCTTTATATGAAGACGCAAGTCGATGGTCCATTGCATGCAGGCATTTACCAATTACCGGAAAACCCTACCATTGCTGAAGCGCTACACGTGCTTGGGCAAGGGGTAAAAGCGGCGATGGTTAAAGTACAAATTATCGAGGGCAAAACCTCAAAAGATTTGTATCAGGCGCTACGTGATAACAAAGGCATCAAGAAAGAAGTGCTGACCGCTGACAGTACGAATGCTAGCATCGCAGGAGCATTAGATTTGGTTGCCATATTGCCGGATGCAGTGATTAATAGTAATGACCCTATCGTTAATCACAATCTTGAGGGCTGGTTTGCCCCTGATACCTATTATTATGGGGAAGGCACCACCGACAAGAAGGTATTGACCGACTTGTATAAGCGCCAACAGCAAGCGCTGACCAAGGCATGGGAAAACCGTGCGCCAAACCTCCCTTATAATACGCCTTATGAGGCGCTGGTGATGGCGTCAATTATCGAAAAAGAAACCAGCGTGGCAGAGGAGCGTCCTTTGGTCTCGGCAGTATTTAGAAATCGCTTGAACAAAAGCATGCGTATGCAGACAGATCCTACCATTATCTATGGTATGGGCAGCCGCTATGAAGGCAATATTCGCCGTAAAGACATTGATGAAAAAACAGGTTATAACACCTATCAAATCGATGGTTTGCCGCCGACACCCATTGCACTGCCGTCAGCGGCTTCTATCGAAGCAACCTTACATCCTGCCGATAGCACAGCGCTGTATTTTGTGGCGACAGGCAATGGCGGGCATAAATTCACCAATAGCTTAGCTGAGCACAATCAAGCAGTTAAAGAGTATCTCGGTGTCATGCGTGAGAAGAAAGCTCAAAAGCCGCCGCAGTAACACTATCTTATGTTGCTATTTATATTGCTTTAAAAAAGCATCATTTATTGAGCATTATCGTTATAATAATTAAAGTAATGATAACGCTCAACAATGACATAAGGTCATATCATGTCAGCATCCATACAAGCGTCTTTTTCTCAAACCACCATTACGTCCATTCAAGGGCGTTTTATTAGTTTTGAGGGCACTGAAGGCGTTGGTAAAACCACGGCGATTGAGCAACTATGTGCGCGTCTGCAAGCGAGCGGCATTGATTATCTGCGCACCCGCGAACCAGGTGGCAGTCCATTTGCTGAACGCTTGCGCGAGATATTGTTAGACCCGGATACCGCTATCAATGATGATACAGAGTTACTACTCATGTTTGCTGCGCGCTGTGATCATATGCAGCAAGTCATTTTGCCAACGCTGCAACGTGGTACATGGGTAATATGTGACCGCTTTACCGACTCAACAGTGGCTTATCAAGGCTTTGGACGTGCAGATGGCGATGCGATTGTCCGTGCCAAAATTGACATGCTTATCGAGCAATTTGTGGTGCAATTACCCGAGCTTACACTGTGGCTAGATCTACCGGTATTAGAGGGCATGGCACGTGCTAATAAACGCAGTTCCGCTGACCGTTTTGAGCAGCAAGCGACGGAATTTTTTACTAGAGTACATAAAGGTTTTAGTGTCCTTGCTAGCGAGCAGCCTGAACGTATCCAGCGTATTGATGCCTCGGGCAGCACGAATGAGGTCAGCGCACGAATATGGCAGACGATCGAAGAGAAGTTGGATATTTAATAGACATTTTCATAAAGAAATAATCTTGCTCCAGTAAAAAGCCCCAATAACTAGTTGGGGCTTTTTATTGATAGGTATTTAATAGACCTCTTGCGAAAGTCATAGGTTAAGCTCGGAATTAACGATACCAGCAAACAGCTTCATTCTAAGATCATAGCGCTGACGACGGTTGCGATATTTATGAGCCACGATTTTGAACAATTTGATTAAGCCTATTTTGTGCTCAACCATAATACGGAACTTTGCCAGATAATGATTCGCCTGTTTGCATATCTCTAATAACTGACCACCACGAGGTTTTTTAAATGGCGTGAAGGTTTGGTTATGTAGTTTTGCTATACCTTGATAACCACTATCTGCTAGATAGTTAGTATTTTCAGGTAACCAGTCAGGACAAGTATCTTTATAGAGCTTAAAATCGTGGATTGACCCTTTGCAGGTTTGCACATCAAGTATCAAGCCTGTTTGCCAATGAACGATAACCTGCGCTTTTAATGTGTGCTGTTTTTTCTTACCGCTGTAGTAGTCGCTTTGGTTTTTTTTGGACGCTCAATTGGGGTTTCGGTCGCATCAACGATGACTACCCGCCAATTGATATCGTCATCGACGCGACATGGCAGCTTTTTGGGCAGTTCAAACTTGCCTGAATCAACCAGTACGTCTTCTACTTTACGAATAATGCGGCTGGCAGAAGACTCATGAATACCAAAGTCCATACTGATGTGGTATAGCGTTCGGTATTCACGCCAATAAGTAAGGGCCAGTAATATTTGTTCCTCAAGACTAAGCGCACTGGGTCTGCCTGATTTGGTCTTAGATAATTCATGCTCTTGCATAGCATCCAGCATTTCATGAAAGGTGGCTTTATGGATGCCAGTATAGCGTTTAAAACCAGCGTCACTTTGTTTGAGTAGCTTATCTATGTTTGGCATGGTTCCTAGCCAGTTATGAATGTATTAGTTATTTTAATTCCCTCTGCTACTTTTGCAAGAGGTCTAATAAACACTATCTAAATGCGCCAAACAATAAGGCAATAATAAGGTCGATATCAAAGAGCAAATACGTCGATAGCGATACGATAGCGATATTGCTTTTCACCGACTATAACTGCGTGCTCACTGTCACCCAAAGCGTTACAAGACTCTTAAAAAGACAGACGGCATAAGTCATTTTGGTTATGAACTAGCGACTGAATGCTGCAACGATATTGTTCTCTAGCTATGGTTGGTCAGTGGTTCTAATAGCTAGTATGATAGCTCGATGAAGTCCTTAAGTGACGTCGCAAGTCATAATTGTATTCAGATGAATATGAATTTGCAGTGTGTGGTTTAGTATATAGTGCAATTAGCATATTCAAGTTAACTTACCGTATTGAGATAGATGCTCAATAGATAACAAACTAAACTGCAGTCAGTAAAAATACTCTATAAACTAAGATAAAATGGCTAGCTATCAATCATGAGTTATGTAAATAAAACAGTCTTACTGTACATTGATAGCATAGCACTCACAAAAATTATAAAAATCACTTGGATGAGGGATAAGATGCCAATCGATATATCTAAATCGCAAACCACCATAGCAACTATAGCCACCATGCAGCGTTTGCTGCAACGCAGCACCTTGGCAATCGTTGTCGCTACGACCATGGGTGTTGGTATTAGTATCAACACTATGCCAAGTGCACAAGCTGCTGTCACCACAGCGGATTTTTCAGGATTGGTACAGCAAGTCACGCCAGCGGTGGCACGCGTCAATGTGACCAAAACTGTGAGTGAGGCTGAGCTTGCAAAAGCCCAAACGGCTGAGCTGTTACGGAAATTCTTTGGTGATCGCCTACGTATCCCTGATCAAGCCGCGACGCCAGCGATTGAGCATGCATATGGTACGGGGTTTTTTGTGACCGATGATGGTTATATGCTGACCAATCACCATGTAGTGGCGGGTGCAGACAAAATTACAGTGACTCTCAATGACAGAACTGAGCTGGATGCGACCTTAGTTGGCAGCGATGAGCGCTCGGATGTGGCAGTATTAAAGGTCACAGGCAAAAAATTCCCAGCGCTACCGATTGGTGATTCTAATAGCCTAAAAGTCGGTGAACCAGTACTGGCCATTGGCTCGCCATTTGGTTTTGATTATTCGGCATCAGCTGGGATTGTCAGTGCCAAATCACGCAATTTTTCGCGTGAAACCAGCGTGCCTTTTATACAGACCGATGTGGCATTGAATCCTGGTAACTCAGGCGGACCTTTATTTAACCAGCGCGGTGAAGTGATTGGCATTAACTCACGTATTTTTAGTGGCACCGGTGGTTATATGGGATTGTCGTTCTCTATCCCGATTGATGCGGCAATGGATGTTTATGAGCAGCTCAAAACCAATGGGAAGGTTGAGCGTGCCTACTTGGGTATTTATCCGCAAGATATCGATCGCAATCTCGCTGAAGCCTATAACCTAGCGCGTCCGCAAGGGGCGTTGCTGACACGCGTGTCGCCTGATTCACCTGCCCAAAAAGCAGGACTAAAATCAGGCGATATTATCTTGCAATACAATGATGTCCAAATTATGGAAGCCTCTGATTTATTGAACCTGATTAATCGCGCGCGTCCCAATGATGGCTTTCGCATGCAAATTCAGCGTAATGGTAAGCAATCGCTTGTCACTGGCAAGCTGAGTGATGCCTCAAATGACATGCAATCACAAAGCCGTGGTCAGCAAAATAACGAAATAAGTCTAGGCTTAGCCTTACGTAATTTGACTCCAGAGGAACAAGCAGAGCTGGCCTCTGATAATAAAACGGGTGTCTTGGTCACAGCGATTGAACCAACTGGATTGGCAGCACGCTCAGGTATCTTAGCAGGCGATATCATTACCAACCTGCATCAAAAACCGATTAAAACCGTTAATGATGTTTCGAGTGCGGTATCGGTATTGCCTAAAAAGGGAGTGGTGACGATCGAAGTTATGCGTCAAGGTATCCCCGGTATTATTGGATTACGGATAGAGTAGTTAAAGATATTGCTATTACTTGTGGCACAAAAGGACATAAGCGTTTGTTTGCTTGTATCGGCTAGCCAACGATGTGTTGACGATTGGTTAAAAGGCTTAAAAAGGTTTTATCGACCCTTGGCAATTACGCTAAACTGACGGTTTGCTTTAAAACCAAACGTACTCAATCTCACTGTCTATTAATGGCGCAATGAGATTGAAGCAGCTGGGCAATTATTTTCAGAATGGCTTGCTTTGGCATTAATTGATTGATAGCGGTCAATCCAAAATATGCTACACTAGCAGGCGTTTTTATAGTGAGATAATCATCCTATTAATGTCAGATAAAATGGCGTCAAGGACGGTATAAGACATACAAACATTCAGTATTAACCTCGAGCAAGATCTTACCAATGATGTTTATGAGCATGCATATTATTTATAGTATCCATGCAGCTATTTGACAATGAATATCTCAAAATATGCATTGGTACTTGCAAATGACCTATCATGTGATAGCTTTAGTCAAAGCTAGGATACGAGAGTAAGGCACAGTTATGAGCACAGCATACGACGATATTAAAACCCGACTACAAGGCTCAATGGTAGCTTTGATAACGCCCATGCTTCGTGACGGCACGGTCGATTATAAACGTCTGGCAGACCTCATAGATTGGCAGATTGAACAAGGCACACATTGCCTTGTCGCTGTTGGTACGACTGGCGAATCTGCAACCTTATCAATGCAAGAGCACAGCGATGTCATTCACTATTTTGTACAGCATGTTAAAGGTCGTGTGCCGGTGATTGCAGGTACTGGTGCGAATAATACGGTGGAAGCTATTAAGCTGACCCAAGATGCCGCCGATGCCGGTGCAGATTGTGCATTATTGGTCGCCCCCTATTATAATAAGCCGCCACAAGAAGGCTTATATCAACATTACAAAGCCATTGCTGAAGCGGTCGATATCCCACAAATGCTGTATAACGTCCCTGGACGCACCGTCGTTGATATCGCGCAAGAAACAGTCGAGCGTTTAGCGGATATCGACAATATTGTTGCTATCAAAGACGCGACAGGTTCTGTAGCTCGCGGTGAACAATTAATAAAAACAGTTGGCGATCGTCTTGTTGTCTTGTCTGGTGATGATGGTAGTGCCCTTGAGCTGATGAAATTTGGTGGTAAAGGGAATATCTCTGTGACTGCCAACGTTGCACCAAAAGCCATGAGTGAAACCTTTACAACAGCCTTGCGCGGTGATTTTGATACTGCCAATCAAATACATGATATTGTTAAACATCTACATCGTGACTTGTTTATCGAATCAAGCCCTATTCCAGCCAAGTACGCTTTGCACAAAATGGGTATGATAGATCAAGGTATTCGCCTGCCGCTAGTATGGCTAGCCGAGCAACATCACGCGACGATTGATAGTGCTTTGGTTCGTGCAAACTTATTATAAAATGATGCGTGTAAATGCTAACTCAGAGAGATAATATGATGAAAGTATCATCAATGACTGCAAAAATGTTCCCTGCTGTAATGACGGTCGTGTTGGGTAGTACGTTAGTCTTAAGCGGCTGCCAAGCGACAAAAGAATTTATTGGTAAGCGTGATAATGGTAGCCTAGAGTATCAGCAAAGTAAAAAGTTGGCGCCGCTACAGCTGCCAGCTGCTCAAGAGACTGCACCCTTTGTACCGCTTTACCCAACCCCTAATGCAGGCGCCAATACACTCACATTACAGAACGAGTCTGGTAAACAGTACCAGCTACCAAAACCGCAACGCGCTGTTGCGAGTCGTACTGAATAAAATCTTTTTTAACCTTATCTATGCCGCTGATGCTTTTATCAATACCAATGTATCTCATTGGTTTTGTAAGTTATCAGCGGTCGCTGCGCGTTTTTACCACGTAAGCTTGAACGAACAGGAAACCTCCTAATGCAAAAGCAAGAACTGCTCTATAAAGGCAAAGCCAAATCTGTTTATGAAACAGAAGACAACGACCTGCTGATTTTACATTTCCGTGATGACACCTCAGCGCTTGATGGTAAGCGTATTGAACAGCTTGCCCGCAAAGGCGTGGTTAATAATCGCTTTAACGCCTTTATCATGCAAAAGCTGGCAGACGCTGGTATCGAGACGCATTTTGAAAAGCAATTGTCTGATGACGAAGTGTTGGTTAAGCGTTTGGATATGATTCCGGTTGAATGCGTGGTACGTAACTTTGCTGCAGGCAGTTTGGTACGACGTTTAGGCTTAGAAGAAGGTCAAGCTTTGACGCCGCCGACTTACGAGCTGTTCTATAAAGATGATGCGCTTGGCGATCCGATGGTTAATGAGGCAATCTCCATTTCTCTTGGCTGGGCAACTGACACACAGCTGGCTAAAATGAAAGAGCTGAGTCATCAAGTGAATGAAGTATTGACTGCCTTGTTTGATGCTGGTGATTTGATACTGGTGGATTTCAAATTAGAGTTTGGTGTATTTCACGACCGTATCGTCTTAGGTGATGAGTTCTCACCAGATGGGTGCCGCATTTGGGATAAAGCCACCAAGAAGAAGCTCGACAAAGACCGCTTCCGTCAGTCATTAGGTGATGTCATCGAAGCTTATGAAGAAGTGGCAAGCCGTATCGGTGTACCACTGAGCTAAATGTAGAAAATTAAAACCGTTAAAACATAAAAAAACTGAGCCATGGCTCAGTTTTTTTTGCACTTAAATTTATTAGCTTTCTTTGCGAGCGTCTTTGATTTTCTTAGCAGCAAACTCCATGGCATCTGCCGCTTTGTCCGCTAATGTACCGACCACTTCTTTTGCCTTTGTAGTAGCAGTATCAGCTAAAGAAGAGTCTTTATCGCCCTTACTTTTAGCATCTTTATCTGAAGACTTACTATCTGATGCTTTGTTGTCTTTGTTGTCTTTGTTGTCTGAGCTATTATTTGAATTCTTACTATCAGAACCTTTATCAGTATTCTGATCTTTAGTGTCATTGGCAGTGTTGTTGTCTTTTACATCATTTTTTTTGTCTTCTGCTTTATCACTACCATTTTGCTGCTTATTGCCTTGGCTATTAGAGTTACTCATTGTTATATCCTATTAATTTCATTATGTTTTTTAGTGTGGTGTATCTGGGATTAAGATTACTATCATATTGAGTTAACTGTCTGTATAACATCAGTTGCAATAAGTAATAGTGGTCGCTATCAGACAGCCTTTGATGGCTTTTTATGTTAAATTTATGCTGCTGTGATAATAGAGTGTAAATGCAAACCCTTATAAAAAGGTTATGACTGATGTTAGCGTCTCAAATTGTATCGAGTGTTTTGGAGCCATCTTGGTTTGCCCGTCCCACTTGCGTGGTGGCTGCCGACTTAATTGGCAAGGTATTGTGTCGAGAGCTCACAGACAGTGATGGTCAACAAAAAATCTTACGTATGCGTATCTCAGAGACAGAAGCCTATATTGGCGAAGGGGATGCTGCATGTCATGCGCATGCAGGCACACGTACGCCGCGTACAGAGATTATGTACCATATAGGTGGCGTTTTTTATGTATACCTGACTTATGGTATTCATCATATGCTCAATTTGGTCAGTGGACCAGCAGAGTCGCCAGAAGCTGTTTTAATACGTGCCGGATTTTTAATAGAGGATAGCGCTCGCTTAATGAATGAGCAACTATTAGACATTAATAAACAACTTAATCATATCAAACAGCTGGCAGGTCCTGGTAAGCTGACCAAGGGCTTACAGATAGATAGAACGTTATACGGTAAGCCAATCACGCCTGCTTCAAAAGTTTGGGTGGAGGATGATGGTTGTCAGCCACTAATATCATTACGCCCCCGTATCGGCATTGATTATGCTGGCGACGCAAAAGAGTGGTTGCTGCGTTATATATGGACTGATCACCCTTCTTTATCAAAAAAGTAGAGGATTTTTTATAGTTTTAATTTAATTTTCAAATATTTGATGAGGCGATTAATTTAATAAGGTTGCTATTTAATGGGGCTAGGATATGTATAAACTCACTGTTTTTGTACCAGACTCAGCATTACAGCAGGTAAAGTCGGCGCTATTTGCGGCTGGTGCTGGCAGAATCGGTGATTATGAGCAATGCTGTTGGCAAGTGCAGGGAATAGGGCAATTCATGCCACTGGTAGGTAGCACGCCACATATTGGTACACAGGACAGCTTAGAGAAAGTGGATGAATGGCGGGTCGAGATGGTGGTTGCAAAGGTGGTTAATATTGGTGATGTCATTATCGCATTAAAGCAGGCACATCCTTATGAAACACCTGCTTATGATGTGATTGAAGTCTTAGATTTTTGATCGCAGTTTTCAATGGCTATTAAAACAGACTTTTAGTCTTCTTTTATTTTTAAGACATTATAGCCGGGATAGCCAAGCTCGATTTTATAATCTTCACTACTGCGGTGGGCTTTTACTTTTATTTTGTTGTCGCCTTTTTTGTATTTAACGTCTTCGACACGGTAACCCATGCTACGGACTTTATTTGCCGCCCTTTGCTCGATAGCAGGACGATAAATATCTTTTTCAACAGTGTTGATGGCTTTCTTGTGTTTCTTATAGACGCTACTGTCCTTATAAAGATCGCCATAAGGGTTATAACTAGGGGTGGTCATACAACCCGTGGTTGCTGCTAGTAACACTGCTGCTATGCTGCCCGATGCCGTGGTTTTTAATAGAGAATTAATATTCATAAGATGATCTCAGTAATAATATGAAAGTTAAGTCTGAAACGACGATAAATAGAGAATATAGGATAAAAAAGAGCGATAAAAAAATGGTCAAATAAACCAAGGGCTGGTTTATTTGACCGTGGTCATCAAATACTAAACGATGTCAAAATTTGATAAATAATGAAACGAATAAATGTTATTCGGATGCTATGTCTTTAACATTAATCTTTTTTAATCTTGATTACATTCAAGTTTGGATAGCCAAGTGTAATCTCATACTCTTGTGAGCCACGTTTGGCCTCAATCTCAAACACGCTACGCTTGTTTTTTTGTTCAAACTCGATATCTTTGACTCGATAACCCATACCCTCAACTTTATTGATAGCGCGGCGTTTAATCGCTGGATAACGTGATTCGTTTTTGATGCTGTCTTCATTTTTATGATGTTTATCTTTGTATTTGCCACTATCTTTATAGTCGTTTTTATCATCCCAAGCATTAGACCAAGGTTTTTTGGTCGAGCCGATCAGCCTGAGATCTGGTGAGCTGTATTTTAGTTCATACGCTTGATTATTTTTCTTAGCAAGAACCGTCAGCACACGGTTACCGCGATAGCTTTCTGTTCTGATGTCCATCACGTTATAACCTTTACGGCGTAAATCCTGACGCAGCTGCTGAATGGCACGGTTGTTTTCAGCATGACCATAACCGCTATTGTCATTGTATATCGGATAATTGTCATAACCTGAACCGGCGACAGCGCAACCAGCAGCAACGCCAATGAGTGAAAATGCAAGTGAGGCAGAAAGGATGGTTTTAAAAGAAAAAGAGTTTAACGTTTTCATGATGGAGTCTCCTAAGATATAAGTTGACTTAAAAAGTGCTTATATACAGTTGCGAAATTTTGTCAATATATAATGTAGAATAACGCTAACAATCATGAATAATACGCAAAACATGCTTATGAACTATGGATGTTTGTTCTTAATTATCGTTATTCTTGAAATATTTTCTTACATACACATAGTAAGACTTAAAACTTATTAATGCGTGTCGTTGGTGTTAAGAAGTTGTAAGTTTTGCAAATAATTGCGTAAGCATTCGATACTTTGGGTGACTAAGGTGTTACTTAGAACAGCGAATATCGCTAATACTTAGGCGGTTTGTGTTAATTTTTTCTAGCTTAAAAAGGTTATTTATATTAAAAGTTATTAATATCATATGGTTAAGCGTATTGCTCTACTAAATTTAAACCGATGTAAGCATATGCTTACACTCAATGACGTTTACGCGACTTAACAGTAGCCCAATAATTTGACACTATACATACACGGCATAAGGGAATGTGACTCAAGGATTGAGTTGACCGTATTAAGGATAATATTTCAACGGCTGGCATCAGGATGATAATAGCAATTGGATTAAGGACACATAACCCGTGTTGCAGGCAGATAATGCCACTAGTAGTAAAAAGGGCAGGATGCCCAACTGTCACAATATGCTCAATATCTTGCAAGGATGCAGCGATTAGAGCCGTGATGGGTAACAAGGATAGTTAACGATAAAACCGCATAACAATTAATTGCTATGCGGTTTTATCGTATCTGAGGTTTGTCCATGATAGGTATCTGCTGATGCATCAAGCATAAAAAAACCACATTAGTTTCTAATGCGGTTTTCGTTTAAATAATTTGCCTATAAAAGTTTAATCTTAATTCTTCTACAAGAATCACTATTTACTAGTATTTATTTTCAGTACGCCATGCATCTACTTCACGCTCAGCATCATCTTTACTATGACCATAACGCTCTTGTACTTTACCAACGAGCTTATCACGACTACCTTCAACATGTAATAAATCGTCATCAGTAAGGTCAGCCCATTTCTGCTTTACTGAGCCTTTTACTTGGTTCCATTCGCCTTTTAGAGTATGTTCATTCATTGCTATTATCCTTGTTTTAGTTATTGCGTCTTTTACAGTAGCTGTTATTTAAAAATTAATTCAACAGGTTGCATCACGCTTTAGTATCCAAATTATTATCTATGATTCTTATTGCTAGTACAGTATTGCTGTTAAATAGCTTATTTCTTATATAGTGCATTATAAATGACTTAACTATATTACAAATAGCCAATGGCTAACTTGTGCTACTAATATATGAATTTCAAAATGCTTTGTCTGTATGGACAATGTTGATACTGTTGCTCAATTATAAAAAAAATCATGACTATGTTATGAGCAGGCTAGTTATGTAATCATGAGGATGTTTTGTCAGTGAGGTACGTAACCAAGGGGCATAACTACAGTGCACACATTTGACTATGAGTTATGGTATCAGCGAGATATAGTAGAGAATAGACTGTCAGTAATCAAAGTCTTGAAAAGGAATGTAGTATCGATTTATTGAGAATGACAATATAAAACAGGGAGCGTGACCGTGGCGACTGACCAAACCAAATCCAAAGAGCAGACGCATTTTAGAACCTGTACTCTGTGTGAGGCAATGTGTGGTATCGAGATAAAGCACGATGGCAAAAAGGTTTTATCGATTAAAGGGGATAAGAGCGATCCATTTTCTAAAGGGTATATTTGCCCAAAAGCGACTGCCTTGCAAGATTTGCATGAGGATACTGACCGCTTGCGTCATCCTGTTGAAAGAATGACTAAAGGCTGGAAAGAAATTGGCTGGACTGAAGCATTAGATAAAGTTGCAGCTGGTATTGGCGCAGTGCAAAAACAACATGGCCAAAATGCTTTTGGTGTTTATTTGGGAAATCCCAACGTACATAATCTGGGCAATATGCTGACGATCAAGCATTTATTAGGCAGTCTTAAAACGCGCAGTCGCTTCTCTGCCACTTCGGTCGATCAATTACCGCACCATATCGTTAGCATGCATCTGTTTGGGCATATGCTGCGCATTCCAGTACCTGATGTCAACCGTACTCAGTATATGCTCATCATCGGTGGCAATCCGCTAGCGTCTAACGGCAGTATCATGACAGCACCAAATATGCGCCAAAAGCTAAAAGACATTAAAGCACGTGGTGGCAAAGTCGTCGTCATCGATCCAAGACGTACCGAAACCGCTGATATTGCAAGCGAGCATCACTTTATTCGTCCAGCGACTGACGTGTTGCTATTATTAGCGATGCTCAATGAGATTTATTTGCAAGGCTATGCTGATAAAGCTAGCACCAATAATAGAGCCGCAGCACTCGCGCCAGAAATCGGGCAACTGGCAGATTTTGCCAAAGACTATAGTGCAGAATCAGTTGCCGCTATTACGGGCATAACTGCGGTTGACATCAAGCGACTGGTCACAGAATTCTGTGAAGCAAAAAGCTCGGTTTGCTATGGTCGGATGGGTATATCCGTGCAGGAGTTCGGTTTATTAAGCCAGTATTTGTCTATGGTTATTAATATCGTGACAGGGCGCTTGGACGAAGTGGGTGGTTTGATGTTCCCGAATGCTGCAGTCGATGTGGTGAGTAATTCTGGTCCGGGGTATTTAGGTAAGCGTCATAGTCGCGTCAGCAAGCTACCTGACTTTAATGGTGAATATCCCGTGGTTGCCATGAGTGATGAGATATTGATCGAAGGTGAGGGGCAATTAAAAGGCTTTATGACGGTAGCAGGTAATCCTGTCTTGAGTACACCCAATGGCGAAAAATTAGATCAAGCCTTTGAAAAGCTGGATTTTATGGTCGCCATTGATTATTTTGTCAATGAAACCAGTCGCCATGCTAATATTATTTTGCCGCCAGTCTCACCGCTAGAGCGCGACCATTATGATGTTACCTTTAATAATTTTGCCATACATAACGTTGCTAAATATTCGAAAGCTTTGTTTCGTAAAAATAAGAACGCAAAGCATGATTGGCAAATTTATCTAGAGCTGGCAAAGCGCTTGGATAAAAAAGCGTCTTTAGCAACCAAAGCTGAACGGCTATTCATAAAGCGGTTAGGACCAAAATTTATACTCGATCAAGGATTGCGGCGTGGACCTTATGCTGGCATGACACTGAACAAGCTCAAGAAAAATGCTCATGGTCTTGATTTAGGACCGCTTAAAACCATGTTGCCGCAAGCGTTACAACATAAAGATCAGCAGATTCATCTGAATGTCGATTTTTACCAAGCAGATCTTGCCCGCGTGCAAGCGAGTATGCAAGATTATAATGACAGCGAGATTTTATTGATAGGTCGTCGCCATGTACGTAGTAATAATTCGTGGCTGCATAACAGCTATCGCTTGGTAAAAGGTAAGCCGCGCTGTACGCTCATGCTGCATCCTGACACTGCTGCACAATATGGTATTGAGGATGGTCAAGACGTGAAAGTCACCTCGCGCGTCGGTAGCGTGATTGTTGCAGCAGAAATCACTGATGAGTTGATGCCAAATGTCGTGAGTATCCCACATGGCTTTGGTCACGGTCGTAAAGGCGTTAAGCAACAAATCGCTCAAGCGCATGCAGGCGTCAGTGTGAATGATCTGACAGATGATACGTTGATTGATGAGCTAAGCGGTAATGCCGCTGTAAATGGCGTCCCTGTGCAATTGGAAGCTATACATGCAGAAAATGCTGGGTCAGACAGTTCAAACTCTTCGTCACATTCAAAAGCCGAGTCGGGTAGCGCTGCATAAAATAGTTCTAGAATAAAAGTCTTACATATAAATAAAAAAGGTGCTTATATCAGTGCCTTTTTTGGCATTTCTACACCAACAAAATCAAAATCGACTGGCGGTGTCTCACCCTGTATCAATAGGCTCATCGCTTTAGCCGAACCACATGCATGCGTCCAGCCAAGCGTGCCATGACCAGTATTGAGCCATAAATTATCAAAAGTGGCGTCAATATTTCGACTACCATGTCGGACTTTACCCATATGCGCGCGTCCTATTAAGGGTACATTTGAGGGCGTCATTGGTCGTAACCCTGTCCAATATTGTACAGAGTCGGCAATAATGCCTTTGGGAAACAATTGCTGCACACGGCGAGTGATGGCCTCACAGCGTATGGTATTCAAATCTAAGTTGTAGCCGTTAAACTCTGCTGTCCCCGCCACTCGTAATTTATCACCAAGACGTGAAGTCACCAGTTTAAACTCATCATCAATCAGACTGACAAAGGGCGCTAGATGCGGTGCTCGTGGATTAATTTGATAAGTGGCTGAGTAGCCTTTAGCAGGGAAAATAGGCAGATGCATATTAAGGGGTTTCATTAAGGCGACGCTATAACTACCAAGCGCCAATACATGACTATCAGCGCTAAAGGTTTGAGCGTTCTCGCCTTTGGGTCGAATGGTAATGCTATGTACGTGCGGACGCGCAGAGTCAGCATCCGTATTAATTGCTAAAATCTCAGTGTCATATAAGAACTTAACGCCAGCCTCGGCGCAGCGTTCCGCTAAACGCTGGGTAAATAAATGGGCATTGCCTGACTCATCATGGCTGGTATACGTTGCGCCTTTGAGCTTATGCGCAATGGGATAAAGTGCTGGCTCGAGACTAACGGCATTATTGATGTCAATCACATAACGCTCGCAGCCGAGCGCCTGCATACGCTCTGTAGGTGCTATCGCAGCATTAAACTCAGCTTGATTGGTATAAAAATGCATGATACCGCGCGTTTGCTGTTCATAATCAATGCCAATATCAGTACGTAATTGTTGTAAAGCATCGCGTGAGTACAATCCTAAGCGTACCATTTGTACCAAATTTGCATCAGCACGATCTGCACGGCACTCTTGCAAAAACTGCATCGCCCATTTAATTTGCGCCTTATCAGCACGCAATCGATAAAGCAGCGGTGCATCCTCGCGAAACAACCATTTGAGTGCTTTTATCAGTACAGTAGGATTTGCCCAAGGGGTCGCATGCGAGACTGATATCTGTCCGCCATTGGCAAATGAGGTTTGCATACCTGCCGCTGACTCACGCTCAATCACGGTCACATCATAGCCTGCTTGGCGTAGATACCATGCGGTGGTCACACCCACCACGCCTGCTCCGAGTATCGCAATATGGGTCATAGATTACTCTGCTACGATTGATGAAATTAGATGAGAGCGTTGTTATCTGGTATTACTTGGGGCGAGCAACATCCGCTTGTAACGCTGGCGGTAAATCCAATATGGTCAGGCTACTTTCAGCCAACAGTTCTGGACGAGCCACGACCAATGCCTCAAAGCCTTCACTAGTAGTAATCGCATTGACCACTTGTACTTTATCCAGTTTTTCACCAGCGGCAGGAGTCATACCTGAGCCTTTTACACTTGTTCCTTTTACATAGTGCAAAAACGCTTTCGGGGCTGATTTAAAATAAATACGTGCGATGACTTCTTGACCCAAATAACAGCCTTTATCGTAATCCATGCCGCCGCGTTGATGCAGACGCAACTCTTGTGGTTGGAATTCGCCTTGCGTTGCCGCTACTATCCAATAGTTACCAGTCGTGATACTAGACTGCATCCAAGCTTGATTATTCTTAGATGTATTGAGGTCGTCCTGATGGCTAAAAGTCGGCACTTTATCAATAACACAAGGATAAATAGGGGTCGGAGCACTGGTATCAAACTTTGAAAAGGCACCGAATTTTTTTAAATGTCCTTGGAAAGCTTCAGCGCAATCGGCACTGATGACCACATCAAAATGCTTTTCAGCCTGTTTTTTAATCCAGATACCAAATTCTATGCGACCTTTTAAATTACAGATGGCTGTGGCTTGATAACTAAGTCCGAGCTTGGTGACGTCACAAGTTAATTGTCCTTGTAAGAATTTTTCAGCATCCTCGCCTTGGATAGTCAATTGGGAAAACTGCGGCAATACCGCTGCATTGATAGATTGAGTCATTGTTATTACCCTTCTAATAAGAGGTTTTTTATAAATCGTTAAAGATTGAAAGTAAGGGTGATTAAAGTGGTATATCAGATGTTTGTAAGAAGACAGACAACTATAAAATCATATAAGGTTAAGAAGAGTACCATAAAAAACACCCTCATAAAAAACGTCATCGTTAAGATGGCTATCACGCGTTAAATTGGGCACAGCCAGCGGTTTTCAAGCGCACAAATTGGTTAAAGATGACGAGTTACGGTACAATATAAGCTCTGGAATAAACCTAATGTATGATGGCTGCCGAGGGAATTATGAGCTTACCAAATTGTCCGAAATGTGATGCTGAATATACGTATGAAGATGGTGCGTTACTAGTATGCCCAATGTGTGCTCATGAATGGACAGCGGCAGAAACCGATGTAGCACAATCTGAAGATCAAGATATGGTCATTCGCGATGCCGTTGGAAATGAATTGCAAGACGGCGATGCCGTGACCGTCATTAAAGATTTGAAAGTCAAAGGCTCTTCAACCATCATCAAAGTAGGAACGAAAGCAAAAAGCATTCGTCTATTGCCAGACGCTACCGATGGTCACGATATCGACTGTAAACTTGATGGCTATGGTCCGATGAAGCTTAAATCATCTGTGGTTAAAAAGGCATAAATGACAAAGCTTGATTTAAAAGCTGATAATAATGACGCAGCAGATTTACTCTTAATAAAATAATACAAATCACTAAATAAAAAATAATTAAGTAGAGAATAACGATGAGCACTAAAAACGAACAGCTATTCGCGCAAGCCCGTAAACATATCCCTGGTGGTGTCAACTCGCCTGTCCGTGCTTTTGCAGGGGTCGGTGGTACGCCAATTTTTATGCACCGCGCCAATGGCAGCAAGATTTATGATACCGAAGACAATGCTTATATCGATTATGTTGGCTCTTGGGGCCCAATGATTTTGGGTCATGCCCATCCAAAAGTCATTGATGCGGTCAAAAAAGCCGCTGATGACGGTCTAAGCTTTGGGACGCCAACGCCATTTGAAACCACCGTTGCCGATAAGATTTGTGAAATCGTTCCGAGTGTTGAAATGATCCGTATGACCAGCTCAGGTACAGAGGCGACCATGAGTGCGATTCGTCTGGCACGTGGTTATACTCAGCGCGACAAAATCGTCAAGTTCGAAGGTTGCTACCATGGTCATTCAGATAGTCTACTAGTAAAAGCAGGCTCAGGCATGCTGGATATTGGTGAGCCCACATCAAAAGGCGTGCCAGCAGATTTTGCCAAGCACACGATTACCATTCCTTATAATGACCCACAAGCGATTAAAGATTGTTTTGAGAAATGGGGTAATGAGATTGCCTGCGTGATCTTAGAGCCTATCGCTGGTAACATGAACATGGTGATTCCGAGCCAAGAGTTCCATGATACGTTGCGTGCAGAGTGTACAGCGAATGGCGCAGTATTGATTTTTGATGAAGTGATGACCGGCTTTCGTGTCGGACTTGGCGGTGCGCAAGCGCATTTTGGTATCGACCCTGACTTAACCTGCTTTGGTAAAATCATTGGTGCGGGTCTACCTGTTGGTGCTTTTGGTGGCAAAAAAGACGTCATGTCTTGTATCGCGCCACTTGGCGGCGTGTATCAAGCAGGTACGTTATCTGGTAATCCATTAGCGATGCGCGCTGGTATAGCGATGTTTGAAGACTTAACTGCCGAGGGTTTCTATGAAGAGCTAGCAGCGAAAGTAGATCATTTGGTTGAGGGCTTCCAAGCGGCTGCTGACAAGCATGGCATCAATATGCGTACCAATAAATTGGGTGGTATGTTTGGTATGTTCTTTGTCAAAGACATTGACACAGCAGTACCGCAAAACTTTGATGACGTGACTGAGTGTGATATGGATGTGTTTAACACTTTCTTCCACGGTATGCTTGATCGCGGTATCTACCTTGCACCGTCTGCTTATGAAGCCGGCTTTATGTCTATCAAGCATAGTGACGAAGATATCGAAGCGTCTATTAAAGCCGCTGATGAGATATTTGCAGAAATGGCAAAAGCGTAACGGGTTTATCTAAGACTCACATGCTTAAAAAAACCAGTATGAGAGATCATGCTGGTTTTTTTATTGATAATAAATACGAGTCTTAGTGTGTCCGTATTTTATCGAGCTTCTTAGTTATTAAGCTTAAATTACCGCGCAGCACATCCGCATACATACGAAAATCACTGGCAAAACTTTTTAATGGGGATTTAAAAGAGGCGGGCTTATTCTTTTCAAAGAAAAAATGTCCAATCCAAGCACAGCCATATCCTGCGAAAACGCCTTTAAGCAGAGGCTTCACTGAACGGCTCTTAACAGATTTTGCCAGTCCGATTAACCCAAAACTACTGCCTGCAAAATGTAATCGACGACACCCCATGTTTTGATGCTCATCAAGATAAAAGTCGTAAAATGATGGTTTGTTTAAGCTGGCCATTGTTAGCAGATTGGTTTGGCTGAGTTTTTTAGCTGCTGGGACTTTAGCTGGTGATGTTGATGTGGTGCTGTTATTCATCGATTTGACTTCCTTGCAGATTATGTCTCATCTATCCGTGATGAGACTGTTTTGTAGGATGAAATAGCTTGATACCATAAAGCTCATTGGTAAGTAGCTGTTCTCTATTATAATATAGACAATAGCGTGAGTAGCAAGCCAATATAGTTGAAATACTTTAAAGTCGCTACAGTATTGCTGGTGTAAATTTTTTGCAGCCTCTGTCTGCGTAGGCACAGCAAGCAAGAAAAATTTGCACCAGCAGTACGTGTTGTATCGATATTACTTTTCACCGACTATATTTTTTTAGTTTACAGGTTGCCTATTCTGTTGTTAGCCGAGGCTTGGCTACTGTACTGCCTTACTTGCCAGCGTTTGGCATAAATGTTTTAATGGCAAAACTTGCCATCGTTTATATGATTATTATCTTTTTTGTATATGGTAGTCCTTACTTTAATCCAATGTACTTTCTATTTTAAAAGCCTAAACCCTTTTAATTATCTTTTGATCTGACACGGTAACGACCTTACTTATGCCCAAAGACAACCTAAAAAATCCACCACTTGCAGAAGATGAACTGATGGCAGCTATTGATATTGGCTCCAATAGTTTTCATTTAGCCATTGCTCGCCTCGATCATGGTGAAGTGCGAAAAGTGGTGTCTATGTCTGAAAAAGTTCAGTTAGCTGCAGGGCTGGATGAGCATAATATTTTGGGTGCAGCAGCGGAGCAGCGAGGTTTAGACTGTCTCAGCCGCTTTGTGGCGCGTCTAGATTCGGTGCCTCCGGAGCGTATTCGTATTGTTGCAACCAACGCCTTACGCCAAGCCAAAAATGCCAATGATTTTATCAGCCGTGCCAATAAAATCTTACCCAAGCCTATTGAGATTATTGCGGGACGAGAAGAAGCGCGTTTGATTTATCTAGGAGTCTCACATACCAATGCCAGTAGTGACAAGCGTCTGGTTATCGATATTGGTGGTGGCTCAACAGAATTTATTATTGGGCAAGAGTTTGATCCCTTATTGACCGAGAGCTTACAGATGGGCTGTGTTGCCTTTACCCAGAAGTATTTTGCTGATGGACAAATTACCAAAGAAGCCTTTAACAACGCTATATCGGCTGCGCGCAAAGAAGTACTTGCGATCAATGGTCGCTACCAGAAAGTAGGCTGGAGCAGCGCCATTGGATCGAGTGGTACGATTAAAGCGGTACGTAACGTCCTTGTTTCAAAAGGCTGGGCAGACGAGCAAGAGCGCATCACTTATAAAGGTGTTAAAAAGTTAGAAAGATTATTGCTTAAAATTGGCAATATTGACGACATTGATTTAGAAGGCGTCAAAGAGCACCGTAAAGCCGTATTTCCAGCAGGCGTTGCGGTATTACGAGCAGTTATGAAGGTGTTGGACGTAGATACTATTACTTATTCAGATGGCGCGCTACGCGAAGGTGTCATGTACGATATGCTTGGACGATTTGCCAGTGAAGACGTACGTGACCGCAGTGTATTGGCACTGATTAAGCGCTATTCAGGCGATAAAAAGCAGGCTAAACAAGTAGTCAAAACCAGTCGCCACCTTTTTGAGCAAGTGCAAACTAAACTTGGACTCAGTACAGAAGATGGCGATCTACTCAGGCGAGCTGCATTTTTACATGAGATAGGGCTGGCGATTGCTCATAGTAGCTATCACAAACACAGTGCGTATTTGATGGAGCATTCTGATATTCCAGGGTTTTCACAAGTCGACCAAAAACGTATGGCACAGCTGATGCTCAATCATCGCCGTAAGCTCAAAGCAGATATGTTAGAGCAGACGTGTACTATCGGCGGCGATCAGCTGATTTATCTGTGCCTGCTACTACGTTTGGCAGTACTGGCACATCACAGTCGCAGTGATTATGAATTACCGACATTAGAATTAAAAGTAGATGATGACAATCACTGGCAACTCATGGTTGGTGATAGTATCGAGCACTATGCTTTCTTATTGTCTGATTTGCAGACTGAAATAGAACAATTTGCCAAATGGGGCGTCAAACTAAGCATCATTGAGGTTTAATTTTTTATTAGCTAAGACTATTAGTAAGTAAATTGGTTGATTAATGCGGTTAGAAATAACATAACAAAAGCGGTGTTGTCGGTAATGTTATGGCATATAAGATGTGCTATTATAGTTTTTATTCAGTTTACAACTGTACTTTCATTATCCTAAAACCGATAACGATGTTATTATTAAATATAACCATATTGAACATAGCTCTATTAAGTATAACTAAGAAAGGGAATCGTCTATGAGTACCGTCTGGGATAGTGTTCAGCTTGCACGGCATGCCAAACGTCCATTGTTTATGGACTATGTAAATCAGCTGTTTACCGAATTTGATGAGTTGCACGGAGACCGCGCTTTTGCTGATGACAAGGCAATCCTAGGTGGACTTGCGCGCCTAAACGGTATGCCAGTGATGGTTGTTGGTCAACACCGTGGTCGCAGCACACGCGAGCGTATTGAGCATAACTTTGGTATGGCAAACCCTGAGGGCTATCGAAAAATCATTCGTTTGGTCAAAATGGCTGAGCGCTTTAATATTCCGGTTATGACCTTTGTCGATACCCAAGGAGCTTATCCGGGTATTGGCGCAGAAGAGCGTGGACAAGCACAAGCCATTGCTGAAAGCATTGCTGTGTTTTCTAGTTTAAAAGTGCCTATCATCGTCACCATTATTGGTGAAGGCGGCTCAGGTGGCGCATTGGCGATTGGCGTTGGTGATAAAGTGAATATGCTACAAAATAGTATTTATTCAGTCATCTCTCCTGAAGGCTGCGCTTCTATTCTATGGAAAACTGCCGAAAAAGCGCAAGATGCCAGTGAAGCCTTAAAGTTAAATGCTATCAATCTGTATCAAATGGGCTTGATTGATGCGGTCATCGACGAAGGTGAAGGTGCTCATATTCAGCCACAGCCAGTAATGACGGCATTAAAAGCTCTATTGGTTGAGCAACTGGATGAGCTGAAAGATTTAGATACCCATACGCGTTGTGAACTACGTTATGAGAAATTCAAATCATTTAACTCAGAAGTCATGTTGCCTTGCTAGTATGTCCCATGGCTAAATAGGTGACAATCAGCTTTTAGCACTAGAGGCTTACGCTTAATGTTAAAATAAAAACGTGTCATGTTATGGCGCGTTTTTTTGTGTCAATTAATTCATATACTATAGTAAAAGAAACATAAATCCGCTACAGTATATAATATGGCATACTCAAAAGACTACCGACAACTGATACTGTGCAAGCTTGAAGAAGGCTATAGCATTCGACAACTTGCAGAGGCGTATCAAATTAGCACCAACACCATCCAGCGTTGGAAAACATATCCTGAGCGTAAAAAACGTCAATTTACCCCAACTAAGATAAACGATGAGTTACTGAGAGCCGATGTAGCCGCTCATCCTGATGACTATCAGCACGAGCGAGCTCGGCGTTTTAACTGCACTCAAAGAGCGATAGGCATCGCCTTGAAGCGCATCAGCATCACTCAAAAAAAAGAGCTTAATGCATCCAAAAGCGGATGATGAAAAACGTCTTATATTTCTTGAACACTTAAGACAGTTTGAGCTTGAGGGCAGACCCGTCATCTACCTTGATGAAAGTGGCTTTAAGTCTCATGAGAACAGACCTCATGGTTACTCTGAGAGAGGTAAAAAATGCTTTGGACAATACAACTGGCAGCTTAAAAACCAAACCAATGCAATAGGTGCTATTTACAATAACCAGCTGTTCGCTGTTGGACTCTATGATCGCAGTGTCAATAGTGATGTATTCCATAGTTGGATTGAACAACTGCTGCTACCAAGCCTACCGAAAGACAGCGTGATCATTATGGATAACGCAACATTCCATAAGCGAAAAGACATAACTGAACTCATAGAAAGTGCTGGTCACGCTATTTTATGGTTACCACCTTATAGTCCTGACTTAAATCCTATCGAGCAGATGTGGGCTTGGGTCAAACAAAAACGTAAAGAGTGGCGGTTAGATTGTGTTGATACTTTGTTCTTCTATTTCTTATGGCTGTGTGGCGATTTATGAGTTCTTTGACTATAACTAATGAGATAAGGTCAATGATGAGCAGCAGTGCAATCCTACCATATCCTATTGAGCCAATAGCTGAACTGCCGATTGACGATAATTTGGCAAAGGCATTAGTGACCAGTATGGCTGAGTATGGCGAGCTACAGGGTCGGCGAATTTGGCTGGCCTGTAGTGGTGGGCGTGATTCATTGGCACTGGCAGCGCTATGTGTGCAACTCTATCAGCAAGGTCGACTGCCATTTTTACCGCAACTATTGCATGTCAACCATGGCTTGCAAGCGGATAGCGCTATTTGGGCTGCGCATGTTGCTAACTGGGCAAAGGCTCAAAAGATACCATGCACTATTTTGCAAGCACACGTAAATGGACATGATGAGCAAGCCGCACGGCAAGCACGTTATGATGTGATGCGTGCGCAACTCAATCAAGATGATGTATTACTATTAGCCCATCATGCTGATGACCAAGCTGAAACTGTGTTGATGCGGTTGATTCAAGGTGCAGGAGTAAATGGTCTGTCGGGTATGCAGCCGTGGCATGTACAAACGCAAGACGCACATCGAATCATATTATGGCGCCCTTGGCTCATCATACAGCGCGCCAGTATTAGCTCATATACTAAGCGCCTAAAGCTGCCTTATATCGATGATCCCACCAATGACGGCGGTGATAATGTGCGTAGTGGACTGCGCCGTGACATCATGCCAGTATTAGCGAAATACAATCCTAACGTTATCGATAATATAGCGCGCAGCGCGCAGATACTAGGCGATGCGCAATTAACGGTTAATGCTCAAGCGGCAAAGGATTTGAAGCAGATAGAGGTAATATCATTACAGCTATCATCTGCCCAGCGTGTGCTAAATATAGATGAACTACAAAAGCTGCCGCTTTATCGCCAGCGCCAATTATTGCATCATTGGCTTGGTCAAGATGAGCCATTACCGCCTGCTAAGCAGCTTGTCGATAACGCATTAAGCTTGAGCCAGCGTCATGATCATGATCATCAAACGGAACTGCTTTGGCAAGGACGCAAACAGTCATATACTATTCGCCGTTATCGTCAGCAGCTTTATCGGCTTAGTAATGACTGGCTAGCATGGCTCAAAATCCCGCTTATTGAACAAAAGCCAACCTTACTCAATCTTACTGTGGCTGATACTTATAAAGCGGATAGTGAATCATTTTCAATGACCTTACGTATTGATGATACATTTACTTGGCACGTGCAGATTACGCCAAATGAGGTAACACCACTATTGGAAAGCGATAAAGATAAGATTGAGATCACTTTTGCGTCATTAGATCGCAATCAGCGTGTGCAAACCGCATTGGCGTCGCGTCCACAATCGGGCAAAAAGCTCTATCAAACCTTAGGTATTCCATCATGGATGCGTGAGAGTTTGGCAGTGGTGCATGTTACGTTTAGAAATGCAGAAGACGAGATAACGATAGAGCTGCCTTTATTGTTATTATCGCCCTTTGAACGCTGGGTGTTAGGCTCAGATAAATCAGATCCTAAGTTTAATACTGATAGTAAGCATCTTGCTGCAACTGTGAACAGCTATTTACGATCAAGTAATCTCCTCTAAATAATAGAGAAGTGATGTGTGATATTGCGGTTATCAGCAGCTAAATTCGACGGTTCCCTTGCTGAATTTCCTGAACAGCACCAGTAGCAGTATGGTAAACTGAGTGTCATTTTACCTATCATTATGTTAGTTTGAATGCCTTTGCATTTTTTGAGTAGGAGACATGTATGTCAGTACTAGATAATAAGAAAATCAGCTTTATCGGTGGCGGTAATATGGCGCAGGCCTTGATTAGCGGGCTTGTCAGCTGCGGCATCAAACCGAGTTTAATTACTGTTGCTGATCCTAGTAGGGAGGCGCGTGAGCAATTGGCTGCTAAAGGGTTGAACACGGTTGATCCAACTGTTGATGCAAAAGCTGCCGTTATCGATGCTGACATTGTGGTGCTGGCAGTCAAACCGCAAGTGATGAAAGCGGTAGTCAGTAGCTTTGCGGATGTCTTAGACAATCAGCTGGTGATTTCAGTGGCAGCAGGTTTGTCAACTGAGCTTTTATCTGACATGTTGGGTGGGTATGACAATATCGTCCGCGCGATGCCAAATACACCTGCGATGATTCAGATGGGCGCAACGGGTCTTTACGGTACTGATAATATTTCTGCTGAACAGAAGCAATTGGCAACTGCGCTCATGGAAGCATCAGGATTGGTCATGTGGGTTGATAATGAAGAACACATGCATGCGGTAACTGCTGTATCAGGGTCAGCGCCAGCGTATATGTTTTACTTCATTGAATCCATGATTGATGGGGCAGTGGCTTTAGGTTTGGATAAAGAGCAAGCCTCCGCGCTTGCAATGCAAACCATGTTGGGCGCGGCAAAAATGGCAATGGGTAGCGAAGATGCGCCAAGCGAGCTACGTCATAAAGTGACCTCACCAAATGGCACAACCCAAGCTGCGATTGAATCAATGCAAGCCAATGACATTGGGCGTCAAATTGGTGAAGCCATGCAAGCGTGTTACGATCGCAGCCAAGCCTTGAGTGAAGAGATGAGCAAATAATCATCTTTATAATAGAAGCGGTATTTTATAAAATGCTGCCTTTGACTGGGTACAATAAATGCCTAATAATGACATTCGTCATCCTAGAAACTGTTAATAATGTCACATTGAGTAGCGCTTCATGAACAATATATTATTGCAAATTTTTGATTTGGTCACCACCTTCGCCATGATGTTGGTATTTATTCGTTTTATGCTGCAGTTTGCAGGGATGGATGCTAGCAATCCTATGATTGCGCCTGCCTATAAAGCGACTTATATCGTCGATGTCTTTGGACGTATTTTTCCAACCGTTGCACAAGGTCGTATTAGTATCGCTGCCATCGTGCTGATGTTTTTGATTCGTCTGATTGATATCGCAGGAAAAGCAGCATTAACGCATAAGGGTATTGCGCCAGTCCCATTGTTTTTTACCGGTACTATCAGCTTGGTTTTAGACTTTTTACGTATGTGTCGCTACTTGGTGATTGGTTCTATCATCGTTAGCTGGATTGTAGTTTTTACACAGTCTCAGCATCCGCTTATCGGTATTATTGTTAATTTGGCAGAGCCAATTTTGGCACCGTTTCGCCGTATTACGCCAAACTTAGGGATGATTGATTTATCGCCAATGATTGCCTTTTTTGCCTTTTATCTACTTGAGATTTTCATCGGTGGTTTGGCATCAAGCTTTATGCCGATGTTGGGTTAAGCCAGTTAAGTTAAAAAGATTTACTGTGTGATAAAAAATTCAAGCAAAAAGGCGTTCTATCAAAGATAGAGCGCCTTTTTCATGTTTGTCGTGTATATAAAGTTAAATACTATAGTCAGGGAAAAGCAATATCGATATATAACGTATTGCTGATATCAATTTTTCTTGCTTGCTGTGTCGTTGCTGCCAGAGGCTGCAAAAAATTTATACCAGCAGTACCGTCGCGTTTTTAAGGTATTTTAACTATAAAAGCGGACAAAGCGGTTGGGTATCAATTGCGCTTTAGCATCTTCAGGGTGCGGTACATCAGCGGCACGCAGTGTTTTGATAATCCAGCTATCCGCCGCCTTTACCGCCTCGATAAGCCCATCACCCATCGCTAAGCGCCCGGCGATAAAGCTTGCTAGTGAACAGCCAGAGCCGTGAAATTCGCCTTTTAGGCGTGGTAAGATACTTTTATGTACCATCTCGCCTTTTATGTATAAATACTGCTCAATATCACCGCTATCGAAGTCGTGTGAGGTTTTGACCAGTACAGCATGAGTGCCTTGTGCACATAACTTCTGAGCACCTATATGTAAGTCTTGTTCAGCACTCAAGGCGCGCAGTTCATGAGTGTTAGGGGTAATCAAGGTAGCATAGGGTAACAGGTGTCTAAAGGCTGCGACCAGCGTCTGCTCATCACCCAAACTGCCCCCATTATTTGCGACTAGGACAGGGTCTAAGACAAAAGGTGTATCCTTAGTGACACTCTCATCAGCAAATAAATCCGTCAGCATAGCAATATTGTCAGTGGTGCCAAGCATACCTGACTTAATGACACTGACAGATAAGTCATTAAGTACAGCGCTGGCTTGATCCTTGACCAAACTTGCCGCGCACGCATCAAAGCCAAATACCTGTTGTGAGTTTTGTATGGTAATAGCCGTACAAGCGATAGCAGCATGAGCGCCTGCTTGACCGATGGCTTCTATATCCGCTTGTAATCCAGCACCACCTGACGGGTCTAAGCCTGAAAAGCACAATACGACTGGTCGCATAACATATCCTTTGAGATCTTTTATAGTAAGTAGCAAATACTATAGCCATCCTCTGCCAAAAAAGCCATAAAGACCGATAAATCGATAATTATGCAAAAAGCATGATTAAAATGACAGACAATGCTTGCAATTCGTTTTGGCTTTGCTATAATACTCGCCCACGGCATAAGACGTATTGTTAGCATCAATACTATGTTTAAAGAGGTGTTTTTATAAAAAATACTTTGATAAGTGTCTTAAATCGTTAGGTGAAGTGGGTGAGTGGCTGAAACCAGTTCCCTGCTAAGGAACCATACGTGTAAGCGTATCGAGGGTTCGAATCCCTCCTTCACCGCCATTTATTCGTTGTTATTAGAGTAATCACGCAAAAATAACGTTAATTATCTTCTGTTTTTTCAAATCAAAAATTAATTTGATTTTAACGAAAAAAGATGTTGACACAAGCGAAATTATCTATATAATAACCAACCTAATTTACTGTAATTGTTATTAACAAGGCAGTAAATGATGTGTAAAGTACGCGCTTGTAGCTCAGTTGGATAGAGCACTTGGCTACGAACTAAGGGGTCGGGAGTTCGAATCTCTCCAAGCGCACCATTTTACATCATCACTTATTTACTAAATCAATCGCCTGTCTTATGACAATTTGGCGGTTTTTTTACGTTTGCGATTTCTTCATGTCCAATCGACTATCCTGAGTATAGTGTACGATAAGTACCTGAATTACGGTACAATAGCGCTATTATTCATTGCTGGTTATGAGCTTGTAACATGTCAAAGAGTTTACCTAAACGCCCGTCAAAATCTGCCATTAAGTCAAAGTCTCAGCGAAATCCCTCTATGCAGCAAATCCCTGACGAAGAGCCTACGATTGCCAAGCCAACGACTCGCGTTGTGGCTATTCTCTATGATGGTATGTTAATTTTGGCCTTGTTATTCTTGGTAGGGACGGTGTTAACCGTGATTGGTACGCTGCTAACTATGCAGATGGGCACGCAGTCATCGCAAGCACAGTCGTTGCCAACATGGTATCAGAACACTGTTATGACGCCATCTTTTGTACTGACGCTGGTGGCATTCTATGGGTTGTTTTGGCGACGCGGTGGGCAAACGCTAGGTATGCAGACATGGCGATTAAAAACCGTCAATAACTCAGGTCACTTACTGACATGGGGACAATCTTTTAAACGGATATTGGCGGCTTGTTTGATGCCGTTACTTTTTGGCATTATTGGCAGTTTGATCGGTGGCTCACGCGCTTTATTATTAACCAGTGCTTTTTTGGGTTTGATATTTAACTACGTGTTTTGCTTGTTTAATCGTCGCGGCTTAGCGGTGCAAGACATGCTATCCAACACCATTACCCTAAAGATGCCAAAAGTAGCGCATGAAGGGTTATGGCGTGGCTTTAAAAGTCGCAAGAAAAACCAATAACGTTATCAATGTATCAATGTATCAATGTATTAATGAGCTAAGCTTAAAAATTTTCATGGGCTTAGCATTTGCTACTCTAAAGAGTAAACACTACATATTAGCTGTTTTGATCAGCCATACAGTGTAGCCAACAAAGAACAATATCATGGTAGCGCCTGACGCGCGCCCAAATTTGTGCTTGGAGACAAAAGCAAACAGGCACATTGCAAAGAGTAGTAGAGTAATCAGACTCATTACCAAAATATCGCGTGTTAACACGATGGGATTGGCGTTAATCGGAGCAATAATAGCAGCCAGTCCCACCACTGCTAATGTATTGAAAACATTAGAGCCAATAATGTTACCGAGTGCCATATCATGCTCGCCCTTACGCGCCGCTGATAAGCTTGAGACCAATTCTGGCAATGAAGTACCAACCGCCACCACCGTTAAGCCAATGACGAGCTCACTGATGCCAAGAAATGTCGCCGATTCAATAGCGCCCCAAACAATCGCACGTGAGCTAGCAACCAGCATCAATAGTCCAATAAATAAGCTGACCAATCCACGAGTTAAGCTGTGCTGCAAATGAGTGCTGCTATCTGCTATCACGTTATCATCTTCATGTTCATGATTGCCCTCACGTAAGCTCATAAAGATTTGCAGTCCTAATACCGCCACCAGGACTACTAGCAATATAATACCGTCAGACTGGCTCAAAACGCCATCACGCAACTGCCACGCTGATAAAGCGGTGATGAATAGTAATAAAGGTAAGTCACGCTTCACAATACTCTTATGAATAATAATGGGACTGATTAATACCGTGACGCCCAGAATTAAAGCAATATTGATAATATTTGAGCCATAGGCATTGCCTAATGCCAGATCAGGGCTGCCTTCTAGCGCTGCCAAGACCGATACCACCATTTCAGGTGCCGAGGTTCCTACGCCTAAAATCAGCACACCTATCAAAAAGCTAGGGACGTTTAGTTTTTTTGCTAAGACGGTCGCGCCATCGACAAAAATGTCGGCACTCCAAACAAGAATCGCAAGACCAATCAATATTGCAATAACTGCTAACCACATTTAGATAACTCCTTCGTTAGAGATACAAACCAGATATTGGATTTTGAGCAAGCTTATGTCATATAAAAATGGCATAAAAAAAAGCTGAATCACAATCTGGATTCAGCTTCGATATAAGTACAAGTATTTTAATGGGATTTTGACAGAAATGGCAACCATATGACCACGTATTTACTCATAGTTTATGTAACAAGTTCTTAAATAATTTTCTTAGGCCACTTGTACTGGAATGATATTTGCGGTGTCTTTAACCGTATTGTCTTCGTTGCAATAGACCAGTCTTGGCTGATACGTTGACGCTTCAACTTCATCAAAATGGGCATAGGCACAGATGATAACGATATCGCCTAAGTCTGCCATATGAGCCGCTGCCCCGTTTAAGGAGATAATACCAGAGCCCGCTTCAGCGCGAATAGCATAGGTACGAAAACGTTTGCCATTGGTGACATTATAGATGTCGATAGATTCGTTTTCACGCAGACCGGCAAGGTCTAACAAATCACCGTCGATACCGCATGAGCCTTCATAGTGAAGTTCGGCATGAGTAACACGGGCACGATGTAATTTGCACTTGAGCATATTAAGTAGCATAGATTGCTTCCTTGGTGTAACGGATATAAATGAGTCAAATCAAAACGTTAATGGGGATTAACTTGCTAAAATAAAAGGCTATTATAATTGAAACACCATTCATTCAGGTAATTTAAAACCATTAATTTGCGAACGTGCTTTTTCGACATCACCGCCTAATAACAAAGGCAGGGCGTCAAAAGCAGCAGATAATGCACTATCAATAGCAATCTGCTCATCTGGCGCAGCTTTTGATAGCACATGACCACTGACTTTAGACTTGTGACCCGGATGACCAATACCTACACGCAGGCGGTGGAAGTCATTGCCAATATGGGGGGTTATGTCACGCAGACCATTATGACCGCCATGACCACCGTCAGTTTTGAGTTTGATGCTACCAGCAGGAATATCAAGCTCATCATGGGCAATTAACAGCTCGTCATTATCAATGCCATAAAATTTAACCATTGGCACGACCGACTGACCTGATTTATTCATAAAAGTCAACGGCATCAATAGACGTACGTCATGCCCATGAATTTGCCCGCGTCCTGTCACTCCATGGAATTTTTTGTCGGGGGCGAGAGTGATATTAAACTGCTGAGCCAAATGAAGGACGAACCAAAATCCTGCATTATGGCGCGTAAACATATATTCCTGACCCGGATTACCCAGACCGACTATAAGCTTTATGGCCATAAAAACACCCTGCTTGTCTATAATAAATAAGTGGTAAGGTCTGATTTCTCAAACCTTACTTACAAAAACAGCAGGAGATATGCATCACCTGCTATTTTTTTCGACTAAATGAACCTGGTATTGCCTAGCGGACTATAGATCGCTAGGTAAAGCTGGTTTATTATTCGCCGTCTTTGCTTTCGTCAGTACCTTGCTCAGTCGCAGGTACGTCAGCTGCATCAACTTCAACAGGTGCGTCAACTTCTTCAACTGTCGGTGGCATCATGTTTACGATCGTACGGTCATGACCATCTTCTAATTCAAGCTCAGCAATAACCACGCCTTCAGGAAGAGTGATATCTGATAGACGGAACAAATCACCGATTTCCATACCAGATACGTCTACTTCTAAATATTCAGGCAGTTGAGATGGTATGCAGATGATTTCGATGTCCGTTACTAATGTTGACAAAACGCCAGCAGCTTTAGTACCTGGAGCTTCTTCTTTACCAGTAAAATGCACAGGAACATTCATGTGAATTTTTTGACCTTTTACAACGCGCTGGAAATCAGCATGCATTGGGAAGCCTTTGGCAGGATGACGCTGCAAGTCTTTGATAACGACTTGATGCTCTTGGCCGTCGACATTCAAAGTCAAAATGTGTGAGAAGAACGCTTCGAATTCAAGTGATTTTACTAGCTCATTGATTTTGATAGAGATAGCTGTTGGCTGCTCACCACCACCATAGATGATAGCAGGAACTAGGTTCTGCTTACGTAGGCGGCGGCTCGCACCTTTACCTTGAAGCTCAGCAGAACGATCAACTGCGTTTAATGCAAAATGATTAATAGTCATGGATGTAATCCTATAAAAAAATGATGAAGTGTCTGGTCATAAAAAAGTGGATTTGCGACCAATCCACTAATACGTGATGATAGCTAATATTTGTCGTGCGTGATAAACGCCGATAATCAAATCTAGCCATGTGCTTAACCTAATGATTGCCTTCATAAAAATTATCAAGAAAATCATTATTTTAAACGTGATCAGCACTTTTAATAATACCTACTGTCTTAAATCATAAAAACGGTCGGCACAGGCGCGCATTATACGTGATTAGCTAATAATAAGAAAGACCTGCGTAAAATGGCTATAGTTAAAATACCTTAAAAACGCTACGGTACTGCTGGTATAAATTTTTTGCAGCCTCTGGCAGCAACGGCACAGCAAGCAAGAAAAATTGATATCAGCAGTACGTTATGTATCGATATTGCTTTTCCCTGACTATATGCAAACAACAGCGCAAAACCATTAATTAAAATCATTAAACAAAAAAAGCGCCAAGTAATGAAACTTAGCGCTTTTTTCAATCTACGATAATTCTTAAGCGTCAAACATCGCGCTGATAGATTCTTCGTTATTAATACGGCGTAAGCTTTCAGCCAACATTGGCGCGATGCTCACTTGACGAATCTTGCTACAAGCTTTGGCAGCATCAGACAATGGAATGGTATCAGTAACCACAATCTCATCCAGCTCCGATTCGCTGATATTTTTCAGCGCATTACCAGATAACACAGGATGCGTGATATAAGCCACTACGCGGCGTGCGCCATTTGCTTTGAGTGCTTCAGCAGCCTTACATAGCGTGCCAGCCGTATCGACCATGTCATCAACGATGACGCAATCACGGTCACGGACATCACCAATAATGTGCATCACTTGCGACTCATTGGCACGGGCACGGCGTTTATCGATAATCGCCATGTCAGTATCGCCCAATTGCTTAGCCATTGCGCGTGCACGTACGACGCCACCGACGTCAGGAGAGACGACCATGAGGTTGTCATAATCTTGTTTTTGTAGGTCGTTCAATAGCACAGGCGTGCCATAGATATTATCAACTGGGATATCAAAGAAACCCTGAATCTGATCTGAGTGCAAATCAACGGTCATTACGCGATCGATACTGACGATGTTTAGCATGTCAGCGACGACTTTGGCAGAGATAGGCACGCGAGCTGAACGAGGGCGACGGTCTTGACGGGCATAACCAAAATACGGCATGACTGCGGTAATACGACCAGCACTAGAGCGACGCAAGGCGTCCGCCATCATCATGATTTCCATCAAATTGTCATTGGTTGGTGCACAAGTAGGCTGCATGATAAATACATCTTTACCGCGCACGTGCTCTTTGATTTCCACGGCAATTTCGCCATCAGAAAAACGCGTGATGTCAGCTTTACCAAGAGGTATATGGAGATGATCGGCTACGGTTTTTGCTAATTCTGGGTGGGCATTGCCCGTAAAAATCGCCAAATAAGGCATGACAGAAGTCCTATTGATTGACTCAAGCAGCGACCGCTAAGCAGTGTCAAACTGCTCAAATTCAGAAAAGAGTGGTGAAAAGTATTGATGACTACTATTACAGTATAAAATGGCAGGGGTAGCTGGACTCGAACCAACGGATGTCAGGATCAAAACCTGATGCCTTACCAACTTGGCTATACCCCTGTAATGTCTAGGCTGTGTACGTCGATATCTAAAATTAACTTTTTGAACAGTCATTATTAGAATAGCGTCACGACCTGTTCGTTATCTGATAAACGGAAAAACCGTCTAAAATATAACTTTTCCCTAACGGTGTTCATTGCGAACTATACCGAAACTGGGATAACATTGTCAATGTCAATAAGATAAGCGGCTGTCTATACACTGCTTATAATAAGTACACATCAAATGCTTTGAGCTGAAAAATGGCAGGGGTAGCTGGACTCGAACCAACGGATGTCAGGATCAAAACCTGATGCCTTACCAACTTGGCTATACCCCTATTGAGGCGACCTATTATAAATAAATATTTGGATTTTGCAAGCTATTTGCGCCTTTTTATAGCTTTTATTAAAAAATAGATCAAAAATAAAACGGGTATCGGATTCATAAAACTTTTTATGCTGTATTTATAGTCCTCTTATTTTTACATTATCGCTCAAATCTAACTCATAAATTGCGAACTAAGTAGGCAGGACAGGGCGCATCTTTTACCCACTTTGCCAAAATCGCCTTATCAGTCGCCATACTTGCATCCAAGGGTAAAAATACCGCGCTACCTGAGCCAGTCATACGTGCTGTACCAAGTGCTTGAGTCTCTAACTCTTGTAAATAACGTAATGCTTCATCGACGGCAGGAGCAAGGCTAGTGACCACTAGCGTAAAGACATTTTGATAAGGGGTGTTTAAATGTTGCACATAGTCATTGGTCTGGTTTCTAATGGCCTTAATTGATAGCGGAGCGATATCTCGCTGTAGCTTGGGGTGCGCGAAAAGCTTGGTAGTATTAGCGTGAGTATTAGGAGTCAATATTAAATACTGCTGCTCAGGCAAATCAATGGCTGTCAGCTCTTCGCCAATGCCCATCGCAATAGCATCTTGTCCAAAAATAAATATCGGCACATCAGCACCAATGCTTACGCCAATTTTTATAAGCTTATCTTGATCAAAATTAATCTGCCATATTTTATTTAAAACTAATAATGTCGTCGCGGCATTGGACGAGCCACCACCTAAGCCTGCACCCATAGGTAAGTGCTTATCTAACCTCACTGATACTTTCGGTAGTTTCTTAGGGAGTGAATTTGAGTCTATGGCAGCTGCCAGTAGGGCATCAGCCGCCTTAAAGATCAAATTGTCCTCTATGCTGCTGGTTATGGTGTCGGCACCACTTAGCGTGAGCAGCTGACCACACAGGCTACTAGTATCTACAGCGCCATTGTCTGCTACGCTATCAATAGTAATCATTAATTCATTTGCTACTGAAAAATGCAAATAATCGCCCCAATCGAGTAGGCGAAACACCGTTTGCAAATTATGATAACCATCAGCGCGCTTACCGGTAATATGCAAAAATAAATTAATCTTTGCTGGTGATAAGCGCGTGATGACAGATGAATTCTTAGCGTTTTTAATCATAAATGCTGGTCACAATTCTCAGGTGCAATTTTAAAATGCAAATAGCCATTTATAAAAATGGCTATTTGCAATGGCGATCAAATCTAATTGGCGCTATTATTTTTGATGATCGATTGTCATAATAACTTTATTACCTTGCGATTGAACGGCACTGATCTTATTTGGTAATTTATCATTGCCTTTGTAGCTAAAGCTTGCACGCCATTCGCCATTGACTGAGCTAATTAGACGGTTTTGGGCATCAAGCTGCGGTGCGCTGTCTGAAGGCGCTGGGCGTCCAGAAATCCAGTAAGGCATCTGAGAAATAGGCGCTTGCCAGCCAGTGGCTTTTTTAAGCAGGGTTTCAGGGTCAGCCGCATTCAAAGTACCAGTTTTTTCGCTCACTAAAGTCGCAGATTGACCATTGTATTCGATATTGGTTTTACCAATGCCTAGCGCACCAATGAGTTCAATGGCAAAGCGATCATTCTGTTGACCCCATGCATAAAATGCACTGCCGCCTTGAGCCCCTGTTGTATCACTCGCAGCCGTTGTAACACCAATCTTACCTGTAATATTAAAGCTCTCAAGTTTCTGTGGTTGATCAGCGTTTTGACCTTGAATGGTTGTGCTAGGCTGGTTGGTCGCGTTGGCGGTCTTCATAGATTGACAACCAGAGGTAACTACCATTGCTGCTGTCATAGCGGCAAATAGGGCCAATTTATTAGGTTTATAAAAAGATCGCAGGGTAGACATGATGTTTCCTCAAAAATGGACAAATTTGCAAAATTATTGTTTCGAGAGCAGGTTAGCTTAAGTGTTATTTGTTACTCAGTTATGCGTGGCTGTTAGCTTCTTATAAGTGACTTGTAATAATACGACGTAATATTTGAGGGCTGAGAAGCACTATGCCACTGCTTATTAATTATATTGTTTATTATTAATACAATTGTATACGGTCACTGATATTGCTTTGTCCGAACGAAAAACGCTGCTGCAAGTCGGCAAGTAAATCGTCAACTTTTTCACTGTCGCCTAAGCCTTGATAAGCGCGTAATAGCAACGTACCTGAGCGTAAAGTAGGGAGCACATCGTAAGGCGTTTGTAGGTAGTCGATGACCTGTTGATAGTCTTCATTGGCTAATGAATTACTGGCCAGTACATTGAGGGCTTGCAAGTGCAGCTCATTGTCATAGCGAGGGTTATCGTAGCGTATTTGTATAATCGTCATCGCCAACGCCAATCCTTGCTCAGAACCACGCTCATTGGCCAGCAATAACTGGGCGTAACTCAGCTGATAAGCAGGATTGCTGGGGTCAAGCGCTTGCAAGTGGTTGAGCAAGGTACGCTTGACGATATAGTCTTCTTTATCATCAAGGAGCTGGACGCGTGCAAAAAGCAGCATCTCATTATCAGGGTATTTACGAGCAGCCTTAGTTAATAGGCGTAAGGCTTCTGCCGATTCATTCTGTTGCCATAAGATATCGGCTTGTAGCACAAAGCTATCAGGAGCGAAGACGCTAAAGTCTTTACGCAGCTTTTCTAGCGTTGCGATAGCGGCATCAATATTATTATTGAGTAAGTCTAATGCGACTACTTTTCGTCGGGCTTCCAATACCAAGTCCTCTTGCATGACAGCATTGAGATAGTATTTGGCTTGCTCAAAGTTTTGCTGACGCTCGGCACTGATGCCCCGATAATAATAAGATTGATCTAAATAAGCGGGATTTTTGGCAAGCGTATTAAGCAGTTGATCGGCACTAGTATATTTTTCAATATCTAAGCTAACCAGCGCCGCCAACAAGGTAATCTCAGCATCATCGGTAAAGCGCTGATGAGCGTCTAACAACAGCTGCCACGCTTGCTCGTTCTGTTTTAAATCAAGCAAATAGCGAATCTCATACAAGTATAGATTCTTACTGTCAGCATTACGCAAGCGTGCTTGGCTGAGATACTCAATGACTGCTTCTGGCGTTTCGATTTTGCGCAAGATATCTGCTTTTAAGGTAATAAAAGGCACATAATCCGGCTGGCGCTCAACTGCTCGATTGATATGAACGATGGCGATCTCAGGTTCATTAAATTGATAAAGCAAGCCAGCTTTTAAGACTGACAGCGAGGCGTTTTGTTCACTGGCGATAGGTTGCAGAGCGGCGAGTAATTCACGCTTATCATCATCGCTGTTTGGGTAAATGCCAATCAGAATTTCGCTAAGGTCGGCGCGAGGATCATAGCTCAAGATGCGATTTAGAGTTTCGCCTGCCAAATCATAGTCGTGCGCTCGCAGTGCCAAATGAGCAACATAAAACCATGCCGGCACATGGTCTGGGTTTTCATCTTGCCATGCTTTAGCAAATTGTAAAGATTCTTCGACCTTGTCATTACGTAATGATAAGCTCAGCGCGCGCTCAAATACGGCTGTGGCATCTTGTTTAAAAGATTGCTGCTTATAGATGACCAGCGCACGCTCAGTATCATCACGATTTGCAGAAAATTCTGCATCTAATAAGGCATACAAGCTTGGTTCATCGTTTGTTTTATTGAGGTCAGATGACGGACTACTTTCGGTTATCGAGGCATCAGTTATCAAATTTTTATTAGCCATACTTTTAGTCACTGGTGTGTGACTGTTAATAACTTGACTAGAGGCATTAATGGTTCTGGTAATGGTGGCACTACTAGTGTCAACAAGAGAGACTTTGGGCAAAGCTATGGTTGGTGAGACAATGGCATGGTCAGCATGGGCAGGGAATCCTAGGCACAAACAAACCGCCAACGAAAACGCTAGCTTATAACGTTGGCATAGCCGCTCAATGAGAGCATGCAATAAAGCGCTAAGGCTAGATTGAGCATTATGCATGGATTGTAGTCTAAATGATGAGCCAAAAAAGACCATAGCGTGCAGTATTCACCTATTCTGACCTTGTTTCTATGCCTAGTAAAAGGATTTGTAGCATAGAAGGCTGGGTGTATTATAATCGTTTTAAAAACAGATATCTGTGACGAATAATGATGTCAGACATTATAAGAGTAGCATGAAGGGATACACAATAGCAGCCGTGTTACTCAGGCATCAGCAATAGGGCAAATTTATCCTATTGACAGTCCTAAATAAAAGAAATACAAATGTTATCAATCACTACTGGGGTTAATTTTTCTTGCTTGCTGTGCCTACGCAGACAGAGGCTGCGAATAATCAACCCCAGTAGTTCTGTATTGTTTTAAAAGTAGATCAACTATAGCGGCACCCGAATTTAAGGGTAACATTGTTAGCTTTAAGTAAAATTATATGCAAGTGTTTGAATGTTAAGCCAGTAATCGCAGTTGATTTGTAAGCACTGCGCCCAGATACAGACAAAATGCTGGCTTATAGAGGTGAGTGTTAAATAAAGCTATCAATAATGATATAATAAGCGCTTTTTATTATTTTACTTTCAAAGTTGCCTATTAAAAACTGTTTTTCAAAGAAATCTTGTTGAAAGTTTTCTTTGAAAAACGGGATTTTAATCTTTTTAAAAACCGCTAAAGGTGTTTGGTTGGCGAGTGAATATCATATTTATGGTCTGTCAATAATGAGATTAGTGGTCATTGGGGTCAATCACAAAACTGCACCAGTCGCTCTACGAGAGCGCTTGGCGCTTGTCGGTGACGAGGTCAATATCGCACTTGCGCAGCTACAAAGCTTTAGCGATGGTAGTGTGATAGTCTCCACGTGCAATCGGACAGAGATTTATGCATTGGTCCCAGAAAGCATATTATTACCAAACACATTATTGCCAAATTCAGCCTCAGCAGTTGTAGAGACTTCAGTTATAGAGTCTAGTATGACGGCTAACAATAGCACCAACCTCTCATCGACTATCATCAGCGCTCACATCCTAAAAATTAAAACTTGGCTTGCAGGTTTTAAGCAATTATCACTGGATGAGATTGACCCTTATTTGTATCTCCATCGAGATACGCATGCCTTAACCCATTGGCTACGAGTGGCTTCAGGTCTTGACTCTATGATATTGGGTGAGCCGCAGATACTGGGTCAAATCAAGCGCGCTGTGCATATGGCGCAAGATCAAAAAGCGCTGAGCAATCAGCTAGGTTGGATTGTCGATCAGGTATTTGCAGCGGCAAAACGAGTACGTAATGAGACCCAAGTTGGCGCACAAGCTGTGTCACTTAGCTATGCTGCTGCCAAACTGGTGACGCAAATCTTTGATGATTTGCCAAGTCGTACTTTGCTGGTGGTAGCTGCTGGCGAGATGAACCGCTTGGTAGCGACGCATATCGCAGGTCTTGGAGTCGGTCGCATTATTATTTGCAACCGTAATCCTGAACGCGCAGAAGCGTTGGCGGCTGAGCTGCGCAATCCCAATCGCCGGATCGAAGTCAGAACGCTGCAAGAGCTGCCACAAGTATTGGCAGAAGCTGATATTGTGAGCAGCTGTAGCGGTAGCATGGACATATTGATTGATAAAACCATGACGTTGCGGGCACTGAAAAGCCGTCGCTATCAGCCGATGCTGATGATTGACTTGGCGGTTCCGCGTGATATTGATTCGACTGTCAGCCGGATAGACGACGTTTATCTATATTCTGTCGATGACTTACAACATGTGATAGCCGGTAATATCGAACAACGTCGGCAAGCGGCAGTAGACGCTGAGCTGCTCGTTAGCCAATTGGTGGTTGAGATGGATCGCCGCTTTCAAGTACGCCAAGTAGGCAAGGATATCCAGCAATATCGCGCGCGTACTCATGAGCAGGTAAATAAACTGTTGCAGGCGTCTATTGCAGAGCTGCAAAGCGATAGTGCTAACCCTGAAGATATTATAATTGAGCTCGCGCGGCGCTTAACGCAAAACTTGACCCATGCGCCTTCCAAGCTCATGCGTAAGGCGGCACGCGAAGGTGACAATGAGTTACTCGATTTTGTCGTATCAGGTTTACAAGACGCCCATCGGAATCACTGATAGTTGCCTTTTATCATTAAAAATAAGAAATTGTATCAGTATGGTTTTAACGCAAACATAGCATTGTCAACCTGCATTATCAGTGCTAATATCGAGCTGTTATGACAATATTAAGTGATGATGCTTGATTGATGAATAGGGACTGTTTATAGGATACTCGAACGGTATTCGTTACAACATCAGCGTCTTTCTGCTATTTAAATTTTATCTATCCAGTCAATCATTTTCAATCACTACCGTTATCAGCCTACTGCCGCGTAGCAACGATAACGGTTTGCGTCTCTTAAGCGCTTTCACTCAATATCTGATGACATCAATGACGTAAAAGATACCACCGTCAACGGCAATAGCGCTAGGATAAAGTGCTACATCGTCCACCCTGCGTCATATTCTCAATTATTACTCGATATTCGCACTTAGTGAATGCTATCTGTAAACGTATCTGGCTATCACATTACGTTGGTCAAAAAATGTTTGATTAAAATAATAGCTGACCTAAATTGACTAAGACAGTATCTAGATTTTGTTATCACTCATACTTAAAAAATATTACAACAGACAGGAGCGTCACATGACTGCATTACGTCAGGATATTGATCCAAACGGCTTATTAGAATATTCAGTGGTTTATACCGATCGCGCCCTTAATCATATGTCAAAAGCCTTCCAAGAGGTGATGAATGATTTGCTCAGCAACCTAAAAACAGTCTATAACGCTGAAGCCGCGGTTATTATTCCAGGTTCTGGCACCTATGGTATGGAAGCAGTCGCTCGTCAATTGACCATTGATGAAGATTGCCTCATCATCCGTAACGGTTGGTTTAGCTATCGCTGGACGCAAATATTAGAAAAAGGAAAATTTGCCAAATCATCCACGGTACTAACGGCTGAGCGTACAGAAGAGACGGAAGCGCCAAAACCATTTGCGCCAGTAGATATCGAAACGGCCGTTGCCAAAATTAAAGCAGACAAATCTGCTGTCGTGTATGCGCCGCACGTTGAAACGTCGTCGGGCATTATCTTATCAGAAGACTACATCAAAGCATTAAGCGCGGCCGTACATAGCGTTGGCGGTTTATTGGTTATTGACTGTATCGCTTCAGGCTGCGTATGGTTAGATATGAAAAAGTTGGGCATTGATGTGCTCATCAGTGCGCCGCAAAAAGGCTGGAGTAGCACACCATGTGCAGGTCTGGTTATGCTCAGTGACGCTGCCATCAAAAAAGTAGAAACCACGAAATCTAATTCTTTTAGCCTTGATTTAAAGCAATGGTTAACCATCATGCGTGCGTACGAAAACGGCGGTCACGCTTATCATGCGACTATGCCAACCGATAGCTTGCGTCAATTCCGTGATACTATCTTGGAAGCAAAAAATATTGGCTTTGATAAATTGTGTGATGCACAATGGGAGCTTGGCAACCGCGTCCGTAAGGTACTGGCAGATAAAGGTATTGAAAGCGTTGCTGCCAAAGGTTTTCAAGCTCCAGGTGTTGTCGTATCTTATACCGACCGTGATGACATCCATAAAGGCAGTGCTTTTGCAGAAGCCGGCTTGCAAATCGCTGCTGGCGTACCGTTAAAAGTCGGTGAGCCTGAGAACTTCAAAACGTTCCGTTTAGGTCTATTTGGTTTGGATAAATTGACCGATATCGACGGCGCGGTAGAGCGTTTTGAAAAAGCGCTTGATGCAGTCTTAGCAAAATGATTTGAGAGGCTGACTCGTTTATTAACGACTATATTTACTAAGCCAGTCAGCCATCAAATAAACAGATACTGAGCAATGCGTGACGCAATGTTCAGTATTTTTTTACTTTTTCATTATGTTTTATGATATAATGTATTTATATAAATTAATGTGTAGTAAGATATCATTGTTAAACTCAATTGAAGATATAAAACCATTTTTAGTAAAAAATCAGCTTAGGTAATCATTATGGGTATACAAATAGACTGGCAAGCCTTTACGCCGATCTCCTTGGTAGGCGGGCTGATGCTAGGTGTAGCGACCGTTATCTTGCTATTGGGCATTGGTCGTATTGCGGGTATTAGTGGTATTTTCTCAAGTCTTCTTAAACCCAAGCGCGTCGAGATGTGGCAGGTGTTATTTATTGCAGGTCTGATCCTCTCGCCATTATTACATAGTTTATTTAGACCGTTGCCTGATATAGAGATTAGCACCTCTTTGCCATTACTTATTGGCGCAGGATTGCTGGTTGGTTTTGGGACGCGTTTGGGTTCAGGCTGTACCAGCGGACATGGTATTTGTGGTAATGCGCGACTGTCGCCACGGTCGATGGCAGCGACAGTGACCTTTATGTTATTTGGTATTGTGACGGTTTATATTGGTCGACATCTCTTGGGCTTAATTTAAACAACATATTGCTAAGACAACGTTGAATATGATTCATAAAAGCTTATATCCACGAATGAAGTGCGAGACACAATAATGCTAAAAAATATAATTGGGTTACTGGCAGGTCTGCTATTTGGTATTGGGTTATTAATCTCAGGCATGACTGATCCTGTTAAAGTACAGGGTTTTTTGGATGTCTTTGGTGCATGGGATATCTCCCTTGCATTAGTAATGGGTGGCGGCTTAATAGTTGCCATCGTTGGTGTCCAATTAGCCAAGCGTCAACAGACCAGTTGGATTGGCACGTCAATCGATATGCCAACTAAAACAGTGATTAATAAAAAACTGCTAATCGGTGCGATGTTGTTTGGTATCGGTTGGGGTTTGGTGGGTATTTGCCCAGGTCCTGGTATCGTGCTGCTCGGCACAGGACAATGGCAGGCTTATGTCTTTATTCCTGCGATGATAGTCGGCATGCTAGTTTATCAATGGCTTGAGCCTAAACTTAATTGATAAATAGTGTGCTTTTACCATATTAACCTAAATAAAAAGGTCAGCTGACATTCGTTAGACTGACCTTTTTTATATTTAATAATTCAAAATGCTCTCATATTTTAAAGACTTATTTCATACTAGCGGTGACTTTTGGTGTCTCATGCGCCAGTGATTTAGCCACTTGACGCAGCTCAAATTTCTGCACTTTACCAGTACTGGTTTTTGGAATTTCAGCAAAGATAATATATTTCGGCACTTTAAAACCAGCCAAATGCTGCTTGCAATGCTCCGTCACATGGTCGCGCTGCAAGGTGCTGCCTTCATGAATCTCGATAAATGCCACCGGCACTTCGCCCCACTTATCATGCGGCGCGGCGACGACCGCACAGCTTTGAATTTCTGGCATTTTATATAGGACGTTTTCGACTTCGATACTAGAAATGTTTTCGCCACCTGAGATGATAATGTCTTTAAGCCTGTCCATGATTTTGATATAGCCGTCAGGGTATTTGACACCCAAATCACCGGTGCGGAACCAGCCATCAGTAAAAGCTTCTTCGGTGGCTTTACGACTTTTTAGATAACCTTTCATTACCATATTACCGCGCAGTGCCAGCTCGCCCATCTCTTCGCCATCAGCAGCAACTGGCTCGGTCGTGCCTTGCTTAAACAGCTCAAAGCCAGTCATCAAATGCGAGGTCACGCCCTGACGCGACTTCTTTTGCGCACGAGTAGCGACATCCAGCTCATCCCATTCTTGCTGCTCAGCGCAGACGGTGACCGGACCATAGACTTCGGTAAGACCGTAAACGTGCGAGATATGAAAGCCGATAGCTTCCATAGCAGCGAGCATGGTTTCAGACGGCGGCGCACCAGCAACCCAGCCTTTGACTTCATGATTGATGGCGTCTTTATATTCAGACTTGCCGCCAGCAATCATATTGTGCACCACGGGTGCTGAGCAATAATGACTGACTTTATACTTGGCAATCAGCTGCAAAATCAAATCAGCATCAATCTTACGCAAGCAGACGTTGATGCCCGCACGTTCGGCAATCGTCCACGGAAAGCACCAACCATTACAGTGAAATAATGGCAGCGTCCATAGATACATGGGGTGCTTGGGCATGTCCCAATCTAGAATGTTGGAGACGGCATTGAGTGTTGCACCACGATGATGATAGACCACGCCTTTGGGCTTACCCGTCGTGCCAGAGGTATAGTTGAGCGCGATAGCATCCCATTCATCTAATGGTTTTTCCCAATTGTCCAAATTATCAGAGCTAGCGATTAGTGCTTCGTAGCTCATTTGTCCAAAACCTTCAATACCGAGCGCCGCATCTGTCGCATGAATCACAATTAGATTTGGAAAGGTTTCATCGATCATTTCAGCATGTTCAGCAAACTCGCTGTCTAAAATTAAGACCTTTGCTTCTGAATGCTGTAGACAAAAGGTAAGCGCATTGATATCGAGGCGGGTGTTCAGCGTACAAAGCACGCCACCTGACATGGGTACGCCAAAAGCGCATTCAACCATCGCTGGGGTGTTTGGCAGCATGACTGCAACCGTGTCATTTTTATCGATGCCTAATTTGCGTAGTCCATCCGCCAGTTGTCTGCAACGATCGTAAGTCTGTTGCCACGTTTGGGTGAGGTTATTATGTTCTAAGTCGTCATAGATGATAGCGGTTGTGTCAGGATAGACCTGAGCACTACGGATAATAAAATCAATAGGGGTAAGCGGTTGATGGTTGGCAGCATTTTTGCCAAGACCGGTGTGGAAGTCAGTCATTTAGATAGTCCTTTATCATATGTTGTTATAGTCGATGACGCAGTAATGGTGCTTTGCTGTCGCCAATCAACTGTATCAGGGTCTGATGATTATAGACAGTCGCAGGCAAAACTTGGACAGGTTTTGTGGCGTTTATTTAATCCAGTAAAAAAATCAGCTTTCTAGAAAAAGCGTTTCTTCACTATTAGGAATTTAGTGTTCACTCATCAGTCGCTTGTCTGCATAGCTGATAATAATGGCGGTGTGGTACGATACCGTAACGCTAAATCCTATAGCACGAGCAATATAAGCACTCTTACAAAGCACTCTTAACAAATATTCTCATAAACCATTCATAAGGAAAATGATATGTCCGCCAGCCGTCCTACCAATGCTATTGAGACCGCCAGCACCAACGAACACTATCCGCATTTATTTGAGCCATTAGATTTGGGCTTTACCACGCTTAAAAACCGCATGGTGATGGGCTCGATGCATACTGGGCTTGAAGACCGTTTTTATAACTATGGCAAACTAGCGGCGTATTTTGCAGAGCGTGCCAAAGGTGGCGTAGCGATGATGATTACGGGCGGTATTTCGCCCAATCGTGAAGGGTGGTTACTGCCTGCTGGTGGCACCATGAATACGCGTGCTGACGTGATTAACCATCAACGCGTGACCCGTGCTGCGCATAAATATGACAGCAAAATAATCATGCAAATCTTGCACAGTGGTCGGTACGGCTATCATCCATTTGCGGTATCAGCGAGCCCGATTAAATCGCCAATCTCACCATTTAAACCGCGTAAGATGAGTATTAAAAACATCCAACAAACGGTAAAAGATTATGCCCGTTCGGCTAAACTTGCCAAGCAAGCTGGTTATGACGGTGTGGAAATCATGGGCTCAGAAGGTTATTTACTGAATCAGTTTTTATCCCGTCATGTGAACAAGCGTACTGATGAATATGGCGGTGATATTCAAAATCGCATGAAGTTTGCGGTCGATGTGGTCAAAGCCGTACGCGAAGCTGTTGGTGAAGATTTTATTATTTTATTCCGCTTGTCAGTGATCGATTTAGTCAAAGACGGTAACGTCATGGATGAAGTCATCACTGTCGCTAAAGCGCTCGAAGAAGCTGGCGTGACCATCATGAATACCGGTATCGGCTGGCATGAAGCGCGTGTACCAACGATTGTCACCAGTGTGCCGCGTGCGGCCTTTGTTGATTTCACTGCTGAAATTAAAAAACATATCAGTATCCCAATGATGGCGGCCAACCGTATTAATATGCCAGAAACGGCAGAAGACATCGTCGCTAGTGGTCAAGCGGATATGATTCAGATGGCGCGTCCATTTTTAGCTGATGCCCATTGGGTGAATAAAGCCAAAAATGGTCAGGCAGATCGCATCAATACCTGTATCGCCTGTAACCAAGCTTGTCTCGACCATACCTTTGAAAATAAACGCTCGACTTGTCTGGTCAATCCGCAAGCGTGCTATGAGACGGAATTGGTGTATAAGAAAGCCAAAAAACCGAAAAAGGTTGCTGTCATCGGTGGCGGTGTCGCTGGTATGTCAGCCGCCCATGTTGCAGCGTTGCGTGGTCATGACGTCACATTATTTGAAGCAAAAGACATCTTAGGCGGACAGTTTAACTATGCCAAGGTCATCCCGGGTAAAGAAGAATTCTTTGAAACCATTCGCTACTATATTAATGAGCTTGAGCATTTAGGTGTTGAGATAAAACTAAATACCAAAGTTGATAAAGCCATGCTAGAAAAAGCCAAGTTCCATCACGTTATCGTCGCAACTGGTGTTGTTCCAAGAAGCCTCGCAGGCAAGCTTGAAGGCGCGGATTTACCACAAGTAATGAGCTATGCTGAACTGCTCTCTGGTGAGAAATCCGTCGGTGACACCGTTGCAGTCATTGGAGCGGGTGGTATCGGTTTTGACGTTAGTGAATATCTGACCGCCAAACATGGTCAGCCATTAGATGAGCTAGCTCCTGAACTCCTAAAAGACCCAAGCTATCGTCCAAAAGCGCAGTCAGTTAGCGAGTGGCGTGAAGAGTGGGGCGTAACTTCTGATACCGACTATCAAACCGAGGGCGGACTGATCAAGCCTGAAGCCATTAAACCTATCCGCCAAGTGTACTTGATTCAGCGTACCAAAGGTCGCTTGGGTAGTGGTCTGAATAAAACCTCTGGCTGGGTACATCGTGCTCATGTTAAATCGCACGGCGTCATCCAAGTATCAGGTGCGAAGTACGATAAAATCACCAATGAAGGTATTTGGATCACCAATAACCAAGGTCAAAGCCAGTTACTACGTGTCGATAGCGTCGTCGTTTGTGCTGGTCAAGAGTCGGTTGTTGAGCTGATGCCAAATGTCGGTGATGCGCCTGATGCACAGTATCATCTTATCGGTGGTGCTAAGCTGGCGGCTGAGCTGGATGCTAAGCGTGCTATAAGAGATGGTGCTGAGGTTGCGGCTGCGATTTAAAGTTTGAATGGTTTAGATAAAATATAGAAACGGTGAGATTAATTATCTTACCGTTTTTTTATATCTGCTCAACCAGACAATTAATTACCAAAGTGCGGTTAATTGCCTCCTAACTTTCTTGTAGAAAATCTAACCTTCCATTTCACTAATCATCCACTTAGATACATTATCAATCTGCGCTGCCAATTCAGTATATGCGTTGCTTAATTCATCAAGCTTAGCTTTAATCTCATACTTGTCGTATTTAATATCAGTCAACGTCTCTTTTAACAGCTCAATCAATTCAACGTTTAGTGCATCAGAGAAAATGACCACATCGCGTATCACCGCTTGCTTTACATCAAGATGCAAGTCAATAATGCCCCAATCAAAGCGCGTCTCAATATGATGGCTAAATTCAGGGGTCTTGCCAAATCGCCAATCCCAATCTGCCATTTGTTGGTAGTATTTATTCAACGTAGGCTGCTTGGCAAAGCTTGCTTCATCCAATTCTTCTACAGGAGCAGTGTCGCCATGATACTCACAGAACGCTTCGATAATCGCATCGGATAAAGTCTCGTGATTGGTGTCTTCATTAAACTCAACCAGATTAGCGACTCGCGCGCGTACAGACTTGATGCCTTTGGCTTTAAGCTTAAGTGGATGCGGATTAAGATAGTCGCCCAGCTTTTGCATGTTGGCATTGACCAATAAGGTCCCGTGATGAAAGCTGCGATCAGCCGTATGTTTAAAGGCGCTGCCTGATATTTTCTTATCACCGACTTGCATATCATTACGACCAGATAAATCTGCGTCGATACCTAGTTTTTTTAAAGCATTAATGATGATGGTAAAGTTCGCTTCTTGGTCGTAGTCGTCTTTGGGTGATAAAAAAGTAAAGTTGGTATTGCCCAAATCATGAAACACCGCGCCACCGCCACTCTGACGCCGCGCCAAAAAAATGTCGTCGGCTTCCATCTTATCGATTTTGCATTCTACCCATGGATTTTGCGAGCGCCCAATGACCACGGTCTCGCTATTACGCCATAAAAATAGCGTGTGCGAGTCAGGGTCGAGCGTAGTAAATATCCAATCTTCGGTCGCGAGGTTAAACCAAGGGTTGGTAACGCTAGATTTTAAGATGCGCAGTTTCATTATTTATCCTTTTTTTCGAATGGTTTTTATAGATTGAATGTCATAAATAGATACTGTCATTGTTGCCGATGCGAGGTTGGATTTCAATGGGGATGTGGTCGATGAAAAAGGTGAGCCAGCTCCTGTACATTCGATTGCCTCAAAGCTTGATTATCCGAGGGTTGTACCACAGCATTCGCATCTGCGAGATTTAAAACTGGCGACTTATGCATAATATTTAGAAGCGTTTATAGCATTGTCGCGCCTTGAGGGTATTATTCCTGCCTTACAGTCGGCACATGCCATTGCCTATGCGATGAAAGTCGCCAAAGACATGTCAGTAGACGAGACGATTTTGGTTAATTTGTCAGGGCGTGGCGATAAAAACATCGATTTTATTTTGGATAAGGTCGATTTATAGAAAAATGTAAGGTAAATATAGAAAAAACAACACCTATTGAGCCATGAAGCAGTTATCATCGAGGTTTTTTTACTGTCTTCTGCTCGATAGGATACCCTCATGTCTAACCGCGACCTCATTATTTTTATCACCTTATCCTTTATGTGGTCGCTGTCTTTCATTTTTTATCGTATTGGCGTGCCTGAGTTTGGCTCACTGGCTTTCGCCAGCCTTCGTGTGGTCTTGGCTGGGCTGACGATGTTGGTGTTTGTAATACTAAAAAAGAAAAACAGAGTAGGCATTCGTGAAAATTGGAAAGTATTAACGTTGGTTGGGCTGTTCTCCGCAGCAGTGCCCTTTATCCTGTTCGCATTTTCAGCGCGCTCGGTAAACGCTGGCGTATTGGCAGTGCTTAATGCATCTGTGCCAATGATAAGCGGCTTTATTGCCAGTGTATTTTTTAAAGACAGACTGTCAAAAAAGCAAATTCTCGGTTTGGTCATCGGTGTGATCGGCGTGATGATTCTAATGAGCGAGAACTTATTTGGCGGGCAGGGCGTTGGGTCAGGTTCTAGGTTATTGCCGATGGGCTACGCATTACTGGCCTGTGTTGGCTACGCGCTTGGGGCAAATATCACTCGAAATTATTTGGAAAATGTTTCACCAGTAGCGATTACCGCAGGCTCGCTTATCATTGCCAGTGTGATTATGTTGCCTGTGGCAGTTTATGAGTTCCCTTATGGCAAGAACATCAGTCTCACTGCTTGGATTTCTGTTATTTGTATCGGTGTGTTTTCGACTGCAATTGCGCTGATTTTTATGAATCAGTTGATTAAAAGCATTGGTCCAGTACGGGCGACTAGTATTACTTTGGTGATTCCGATTTTTGCCATTATTTTGGGTTATTTATTGCTTGGTGAGGCATTGGATACGCCTGCGATTATTGGCTCAATGGTGATACTGTTTGGGACGTATTTGTCTTTAGAGCTATCCATCAAAAAAATGCTTAAATCCTAAGACATCCTTTTTACTTTAAACTGACTAATTGTTGATTTACTAAACTCTACTATCGTTATGACTATAACAATGTGCCTAAGATGACCATCTCTATTACCTTAATAAGCCTATAAGACTGCATGAATAATAGTGATTGAAAAATTTAAGAAGTCGCTATATTGGTGTTTTTGTTTGTAAATTTTGCTTGGAATCGCTTTCTTAGCCCCCTATAAAGAACACGACTTACCTATAGCGGCTGAGCAACTTGTATTAGGTTGTTTACGCACTATCAAGCGCTATTCACTTATTTTAATAAATCTAGCAATAGGTTTTTATAACAGCAAACAAGGATTTTTATGGCACATGATAATTTATTCGAACCCGTCAAAATGGGCACCCAAACCCTAAAAAATCGCATTATTATGGCACCTTTGACGCGTCTGCGTTCTGTCGAGCCCGGTGATATTCCTACAGCGCTTGCTGGCGAGTATTACTCACAGCGTAGCGGTGCTGGGCTTGTCATTGCTGAAGCGACACAGGTTTCTTTTCAGGCAAAAGGCTATGCGGGCGCGCCTGGTATCCATACCGAAGATCAGACGACAGCGTGGAAAACCATTGTCGATAATGTCCATGCAAAAGGCGGCAAGATAGTCGTACAGCTCTGGCACACTGGTCTTGTAGCGCACGAAAGCGTTCAGCCTGATGGTAAGGCGCCGATCTCTGCCTCCGATGTTCATGTGGGAGTACGTACTTCACTGCGCGATAGCAATAACCAAGCCATTCGAGTTGAAGCGACCACACCGCGTCCTGCGTCACTCGAAGAGATAGAGCAAGTTATTGCTGACTTTGGTCTTGCGACCAAAAACGCCAGAGAAGCGGGCTTTGATGGGGTAGAGATTCATGGTGCACATGGCTATCTATTACATCAATTTTGGGTTGAGCATACCAATCAGCGCACTGATGAATATGGCGGTAGCCGTGAGAACCGTGCGCGCTTGATGCTGGCTGTGATTGATGCTTGTGTCGACGCATGGGATGCTGACCATGTTGGTATTCGTATCTCGCCGCTTGGTACGTTTAATAATGTGGAAGCTGGATATAACGAAGACGAAAATATTTGGTTGATTGAGCAAATCAATCAACGCGCTATTATGTACCTGCATTTATCTGAGCCTGATTGGGCAGGTGGAACGCCTTATAGCGATGCGTTCCGTCAGCGTGTTCGCGATGCCTTTGATCAGACAATCATTGCCGCAGGTGGTTATACAGCGGAAAAGGCTGAAAGAAACATCAAGTCAGGCTACATCGATGCTGTGGCGTTTGGCCGTGATTATATCGCCAATCCTGATTTGGCTGAGCGCATCCGAGAAGGCGCGACACTCAATGAGCAGCACCCAGAGAGTTTTTATGGCGGCGGCACAGAAGGCTATACCGATTATCCGTTTTTAAACCAAGCATAATGGTTTGACGGTCAATAAAAAAGCCACCTTGCTATGATTAGCAAGGTGGCTTTTTATGTTTTGGTCAATATGATTTAAGCTATCTCACCGCAAACAAAGCCACTTGCCCACGCCCATTGGAAGTTATAACCACCAAGCCAGCCTGTCACATCCAACACTTCACCAATAAAATATAGCCCTTCTTGATAATTACTCTGCATGGTTTTTGACGACACTTCATCGGTCTTAACGCCGCCGCGCGTGACCTCAGCAGTACGATAGCCTTCGGTGCCAGAAGGTTTTAGCTGCCAACCATTAAGTGTTTCACCAAGTTCAATTAAACGCTCATCTTTAATATTGGCAAGCTCTTTGTCTTTAATGTCATCCCACAGAGTCGTTTGTAGAGCTGCAAGCAATTTTTTGGGTAATGCATTATCCGTATAATCAGCCAATACCGTACGGATAAGCTGTCTTGGGTGTGATTTTTTATGTGCAAGCAATAGCTCGTTCATATCAATATCGGGGAGCAGATTGATACTGATGGTTTCGCCTGTATGCCAGTAGTTGGACAGTTGCAGCATGGCAGGACCAGAGAGTCCGCGATGGGTAAATAGTAGTGGTAATTTAAATGAGATACGATCATTACTGGCAATCACAGGGATACTAATACCAGCAAGCGTACGAATCAACTCGCCAGTTTTATCGGTAAAGGTAAAAGGTACTAGGCTGGCGTCAGTCGTTATCAGGCTATGACCAAATTGCTGTGCCAACTCATAGCCTAAACCACTCGCACCCATGGTTGGAATGGACAGTCCGCCCGTTGCCACCACCAGTGACTCACAGCGAAAGCCGGATTGCACAGGCTTGGTTTGATTTGGCGAATCTTTTTGCTCTTGTTTGTCTTTTTTGCTCAGTGCTTTACTGGTTAATAATTGGAAGCGTGCCTTTTTATCATTTTCGAGTGCTTGCACGCTGTCGATTTGGGTATTGAGCCGAACTTGTACACCGACCGCCGCACATTCATTAAGCAGCATCGTCAAGATATCTTGCGCTGAATCATCGCAGAATAGCTGACCATGCTCGCGCTCATGATAGGGTATTTTATGCTGCTCAACCATAGCGATAAACTCCCAACTCGGATAGCGGCTCAGTGCTGATTTACAAAAATGCGGGTTGCTACCGATAAAATGCTCAGGCTCAACGAAGTAGTTGGTAAAGTTACAGCGCCCGCCACCAGACATGAGGATTTTTTTCCCAGCTTTATTGGCGTGGTCAAGTACCAATACACGTCGACCACGGCGACCGGCGGTTAATGCGCAATATAATCCTGACGCACCAGCACCAATGATGATGACATCATAATGCGCGTATTGTGAGGCAGTGCGGTGATTGTCCATGGTCGGTAGTTCCTGATTTTAAAAGAGCAAATAAGGCTCATAGAGCCTGTGGTCATATAAAGAATGGCGATATCAATTATAGCGCTTGATATCAGATTGCTATTGTCCATGTTTTATAACAGGTTACAAGGATTAAATAGCATGGTTGCAACTGCATTTAAAAAAATAGCGGTAAAAAATATCTGCCATAGAATCTGCACTGTTAAACATACTGATGTGCTATGCAATTGTTGCGATTAGTGGTTGATGCCTTGCAACCATTCGGCATATTTGTCAAACTGTCTGTGAGTGTCACCATTATGGAAGATGACCCTTATTGCCTGTGCCACTCCTCGCTATCAGCGATGTTTGCTACCGGTCATAATGATTAAAAAAGGATGAAGCTCATGACTCAAAAATCATTTCCCATTGCGCCTGAATTCCTCGCCGCAGCCAATATCACCGCCGCGCAGTATGCTGAACAATATAAGCAATCGATTGCATCAGCTGAGGCGACAGATGCCTTTTGGGCGGAGCGTGCCGAGCTGATTGATTGGATAAAAAAGCCCACCAAAATCAGCGATGTCAGCTACGACTTAGAAGACTTTCATATTAAGTGGTTTGAGGATGGCGAGCTGAATATTTCAGTCAACTGTCTGGATCGCCATGTCAAAAATAATCCCTATAAGCCTGCCATTATTTGGGAAGGGGACCATCCTTCATTACATAAAATAATCTCATTTAAAGAGCTGCATGAAGCTGTTTGTCGCTTAGGTAATGCCATGCGCAAGCTTGGGGTCAAAAAGGGCGACCGCGTTACCTTATATATGCCGATGATACCAGAAGCGGTGGTTGCTATGCTGGCGTGTACGCGTATTGGCGCGGTACATTCGGTGGTATTTGGCGGTTTTTCTGCAGAGAGCTTGGGTAATCGTATCATTGATAGTCAGTCCAAACTTGTCATTACCGCTGATGAAGGTATCCGTGGTAACAAGCGTACGCCGCTCAAAGCCAATGTCGATCGTGCTCTAGATATGGATGGCACAGACAGCGTCAGCAATGTTGTCGTCGTCCATCGTACGGGTAACTCAGTGCCGATGAGTGGTCGCCGTGATATCTGGTATCACAGCTTGGTCGATGGTGAGTCGCAGCACTGCGAGCCTGAAGTCATGAATGCAGAAGACCCGCTATTTTTATTATATACATCAGGGTCAACAGGCAAGCCCAAAGGCGTGTTGCACACCACAGGCGGTTATATCACTTATGCGCTGTCCACGTTTCGTGATGTTTTCGATATTAAAGAGGAGGATGTGTACTGGTGTACCGCAGACGTCGGTTGGGTGACGGGTCATACTTATGCTACTTATGCGCCGCTTGCCAATGGCACCACGACAGTGATGTTTGAGGGCGTGCCAGAGTATCCGACATGGGCGCGCATTGGGCATATTATCGATAAGCACCAAATTACCGTTCTATATACTGCACCGACCGCTATCAGAGCCATGATGAAAGAAGGCGATACTTTTGTACGTGAGTCAGATCGTTCAAGTCTGCGCTTACTTGGGACAGTTGGTGAGCCAATTAATCCTGAAGCATGGGACTGGTACTATCATGTCGTCGGTGGCAGCAAGTGTCCGGTTGTCGATACTTGGTGGCAGACAGAAACTGGCGGTATCATGCTCGCGCCAATACCGGGGACGGTCGCAATGAAGCCGGGCTCGGCGATGAATCCTCTATATGGTATCGTCCCTGAAGTCATTGATACCGATGGCGTTGCGCTTGAAGGTGCGGCTGAGGGTAATTTGGTGATTAATAGTAGCTGGCCCGGTCAGATGCGTACCCTTTATCAAGACCATGCGCGGTTTTTAGCGACTTACTTTACCGAGTATCCCGGCTATTATTTTACGGGTGATGGGGTACAGCGTGATGAAGATGGTCACTATTGGATTACCGGTCGTGTCGACGATGTGCTCAATGTGTCAGGACATAGACTGGGCACGGCAGAGATTGAAAGCTCGATCGTTGCACACCCAGCGACGGCAGAGGCAGCTGTTGTAGGAATGCCGCACGACATACGTGGCATGGGAATTTGCGCTTTTGTTATCTTAAAATCGAGTGAAACGGCAACTGAATCACTAAAATCGGAGTTAAACCGTCACGTACGCTCTGAGATTGGTCCGATTGCCAATCTAGATGCCATCTATATGGTCAATGTACTACCCAAAACCCGCTCTGGCAAAATCATGCGCCGTATTTTGCGTAGTCTGGCGGCAGGGCAGTATGTTGGACTGGGTGATTTATCCACCCTTGCTGATAGCTCTGTCATCAATGAGCTGGTCGAAGTGGTCAAAACTGAACGGACAAAGTAACAGTGCTGGTTCAATATAAATGGGCTTTGAATATGACCAGTATTTGAAGATGATCGTACGCTAAGCTATAAAATAAAAAGCCATGCTATAAAGGTAGCATGGCTTTTTACCGAGATATCATTGATATTAGTAGGCTTTAGAGGTCTAATATTTTTTTAAATAATCATCTGATTTCTTATTATTTTGCCAAATATTTTACAAGGTTTATTGTCATCATGACTGATTTTGCTTTGCATACTACTGAACAATCAATGCCTAAAATTGCGATTATTGGCGGGGGTTTGACTGGTTTATTTACGGCTACTTTATTGGAGCGCGCGTTTACTCAAGACAATGCTAATTTTAAAAACCAGTCGATCGTACCAAGCGTTGTTATTTTTGAGAAATCCCGTAGCGTTGGTCGTTTGGCAACCCGCTATCGCACGGACAGTGCAACGCATAAAAACTGGCAATGGGCATTTGGCGCCCAGTTTTTTACTGCCAAAAGTACTGACTTTCAGCAGTTTATCAAGCCTTGGCTAAAGAGTGATTTATTGCAGCCATGGTATGCCAATGTGGTGGACTTAATCCCTTCTGACGATGCCGCTCAGAATGCTGACATACAAGCCAAGGAGCAATGGAGCAGTACCCAAGCGCGTTATATCAGCGCGCCCAAAATGACCAGTTGGGGTCGTGCCTTGGCTGATGAATTAAAGCATACAACTATAAACTTTAAAACTCGTGTGGCGCCATTACGCAAAGAAGATTCTGTAGAACAAAATGAGGCTAATAATAAAACTGAGCTGTTTGATGAGAATGGTAACAGCCTTGGCAGCTATGATTGGGTAATTTGTACAGCGCCCAATGGTCAGGCTGTAGAGCTGATGGCAGATAGTAATTTTAAAGAGCTTGCAAAAATTAGCGAAGCACAGATGCAGGCTTGTTATACCTTGATGCTTGGGTGGAATAAAGAGCAGCTTTTACCTCCTGCATTAAACATGTCACCCCCTTTATGGGATGTGGCTTATGTGCAGGATTCGGTGCTCGATCGTATCTTTATTGAACATCAAAAACCTGACCATAGCAGTCTATTACCCAGTATCACTATTCATGCTCGCAACGATTGGTCGGAGCAGTATGTCGATGACAATATAGAAGCTGTAAAGGCAACCTTGCTACAAGCAGCAAAGCATGCGTTGAATTGGGATGAAAATAGTACGCCAAGCCAAATCGACTGTCATCGTTGGCGTTATGCAGCAACCCTTAGTCAGCTTGATAATACAGAGTTTGGTATTTTAGTGGATGAGCAGCATCAATGGATTGTCAGTGGCGATTGGTGCGGACAAGGTAACATCGAAAGCTGCTATCAAATGGCAGCACAAACAGTAGCAAGGATTTGCGCTGATGAAATGCGCTCATAGCCGATATTAAAAATTAACATGTTAAGTGCTATACAGAGGAGGTAACACGCGATGTTTGAATTTGATATTGATATCGACTTGATGCAATACCATTTTTTCCAATTGAGTATTGCTTTTATTCTCTCTTTGCCGATTGCACTTAACCGTGAAATGAAAGACAACGGCGCTGGACTTAGAACTTTTCCTTTAGTGACCATTGCTTCGTGTGCTTTTATGCTCGTAGGCATGGATATTTATGATTCAGCCGGTGAGGCAAGAATCATGTATGCCATCATCACAGGCATGGGTTTTATCGGTGGCAGCGCGATATTTAAAAATGAACAAGGCTCAAAAGGGACGGCGACGGCAGCGAGCATTCAACAGTATTGAGGTATTTTTACAAAAAATGGCGATAAAGAACAGTGATAAAAACCAGCTATTACTCATTAAAATGGCTAACTATAGTGAGTTCAGTATAAAAATAATACAGCGGGACTGGAATGAATTTTTTGCAGCATCGAGCTGCGAAGGCACAGCAAGCAAGAAAAATTTATTCCAGTTCAGCGTTGGAATATAATGTATCTGTTTTATTTAGAATCGACTATATGCTACACCTAGGATAAAAATTGCTCGATTAGAAAAATATACGCTTGGCATAAACGATACCTACATAGAGGGCATGACGACTTGGCTGAAAAATGCTAAGCTATCCGTCATTATTAGGTCAACATTAAACTGGGTTTGCCATGACTGAAAGCACGCATTTGCATCCGCAGGAGCCGTCAAGTACGCAGAATAACAAAAGTATTTTTAATTTGCCCAATAACCTGACGATTGCGCGTATCTTGATGATTCCGCTATTTGTTGCGATTGCCTATTGGCCACCTGCCATGGGGATCGGCATGCCAGCAATCTCTGACAACGTAATTGCAAAGGTTGGTATGAGTGACTTTAGCGACAGTCTATTACGCCATTTGTTATTAACAGGTGTTTTTATACTAGCAGCCATTACCGATTGGCTTGATGGCTATTTTGCCCGTAAGCTCAATGTGGTATCAGCCTTTGGGCGATTTTTAGACCCAGTTGCTGATAAGCTGATGGTAGCAGCCGCGCTGATTATCTTAGTGCAATGGCATCCCAATATCATCATGGCGATAGCAGCAATTGTGATTATCTCACGTGAAATCGCTGTATCAGCATTGCGTGAATGGATGGCAGAACTGGGTAAAAGTACCAGTGTGGCGGTCTCTTATGTTGGTAAACTGAAAACTACCTTTCAGATGATAGCGATTACAGTGCTTTTGTTAAATTGGGAATCGCTTGAAACCATCGGCTATGTATTGATGGTAGCGGCAGTGATTCTAACGTTATGGTCGATGATGATTTATCTTAAAGCTGCGTGGCCGTATTTAAAGCAAAGCGGCTAAAAGCTAGCGGTTAAATCTTATTAGATTATTCTAAAACTATAAAGCCCAGTCAATAAAGAACGCCAGTCGCATCAGCCACTGGCGTTTTTTATGATAAAAATTTTGCTTTTATCTACTTGATAGTTTAATGATAAATTATAAAGAAACGGAAAAAGTCTCGCCCATATCTTCAGCAGTTTTGCCGTCTTGTACGGCTGCCGCTGCCATCTTAAACATATTCACCACGGTACTACCGCTAAGCCAGCATTCTGCACCATGAGGAATTACTTTAATCAATTGAATGTTGTCATCTTCTTTGCCATTAGCAAAAAAGGCGTTATAAACTGGCGACCAAAGCTCATCCAATTTAGCTTTGTCTGTCGGTAATTCAGCGTTAGCACTAATAGAAACAAAGTTCTTTTCATCTTGAGTGGCATAAGTCAACCCAATTCTTGCATCATCCTGAATATCTTTGACGACGTCTGAGGATTTATCGCCGATAAACCAAATTTCTTTATGATCAAGGTTAACCTCAGTTGTGGTCATTGGCCACGCATGAATATCGCCTTTTTTATTGCTGGTACTCATCATGGCAAATTTCACGTCTTTGATGACGGCTTGGATTTTGTCGAGTTGCTCTTGTTTACTGATATTACTCATGGTGGATATCCTTTTTCATTATTGTAAATAAATTATGAATTTATAGTTGTTAGGGAAATACTCATTAACAGGTTAACGCATACAAAGCGTTTATTTTATAAAAATTGGTTTTATAAAAACTGGCTCGTCAATAACTGCTATCTAGAATAGCGATTTCTGATGCGCTATTTATATAGGTTGCCCGTAAGGCGATGTGAGGGTTTGTAAGGATTATAAGCTTTAGGTAAAAATTGTGACGCTGTGCTGTTAACCTTGCTGTTTTGATAGCAAATCGTCAGTATTTGCTCAATGCTTTAGGATAACATTACCGAAGCAAGTGGCAATTTATCTTGGTTTTGTCCTGCTTATTACAGGGCTTCTTGTTATAATACGCGAACCATTTACTTAGCATGGCAGAGATGCCTGCTATTGCCTATATCCTATGGAATATGCCTTTATGATGACCATCGCCGGACAACCGTTTCTTACCGATTTTCAGACGCAGCAACTCATCAGTCAGTTTCAGCAAAAAACCGAGCTAAATGTCAGCCAAATTCATACCCAGCAAGTATATGTGTTATCACGAGAACTTGAGGGTGATGAGCATAAAAAAGCGATAGACTTACTTGCTGTCGACAGTGGCACTGTCCTTGAAGTCCCAAATAGTAATCAACTACAAGTTATCGTTGGTCCACGTTTTGGTACGATATCGCCATGGGCAAGTAAAGCGACCGATATTTTTAATAACTGTGAAATTGCCATTAATCGTGTTGAGCGTGTCATTGTTTATACGCTAACCGTCGATGGAAAAGCAGACGGCGAAGTGAATGCAACGTTACCTAAAGCCGCTGAGCAACTATTATTTGACCGCATGACGCAAAGCTTGGTTTATGATTTGAATGACGTCAATAAACTGTTTGATGATGAAAAGCCCGCATCACTGAATCATATCGATGTCATCGGACAAGGTCAGGCAGCGTTAGAAGCAGCCAATACAGAATTTGGTTTTGCGCTATCAAGCGAAGATATCGACTATCTGATGAATGCCTACGTCAATGAGCTAGGGCGTAATCCAACCGACGTTGAGCTGATGATGTTTGCTCAAGCAAACTCAGAGCATTGCCGTCATAAGATTTTTAATGCCCAGTGGACCGTAGATGGCGCAGTACAGCCAAAGTCACTGTTCCAAATGATTAAGAATACCTATCAGTCCAATCCTCAAGGCATCTTGTCTGCTTATAAAGACAACGCTGCAGTGATGGCAGGTTCTAAAGGGATGCGTTTTTATCCAATTCCTACTGATGCGATGGATACCAACTCAATTCATCCTTACGACTTTCATCAAGAAGAAATCGATATCTTAATGAAAGTCGAAACTCATAACCATCCAACGGCGATAGCCCCTTATGCGGGTGCAGCGACGGGTGCGGGCGGTGAGATTCGTGATGAAGGCGCAACCGGTCGTGGCGGTAAGCCAAAAGCCGGTTTAACGGGTTTCCATGTCTCACATCTTCACATTCCAGAGCTTGCGGAAAAATGGGAGCAGTCAGGTCAATTAAGTACACAGGATTATGGTACGCCGGATCGTATGGCAACCAGTCTTGAGATTATGACTGAGGCACCATTAGGCTCAGCCAATTTCTCAAACGAATTTGGTCGCCCGAATCTATGCGGTTATTTCCGTAGTTTCCAATTAGATACTTCAGCGGCAAAAGATGGTAGTGAAATGCGCGGCTATCATAAGCCAATCATGTTGGCAGGTGGTTACGGTAATATCAAACGTAACTTGATTGAAAAAAATGCCATTCAGCAAGGCGATTTATTAATCGTCCTTGGTGGCCCTGCCATGCAAATTGGTCTAGGCGGCGGTGCGGCATCTTCGGTCGATAGCGGTTCACTAGATGAAGGCTTAGACTTTGCTTCAGTGCAGCGTGATAACGCTGAGATGGAGCGTCGCTGTCAAGAAGTGATGGATCGCTGCTGGGCCTTAGCTAGTAATGACGTCGATGCGAGCAACAATGGCAAAGATGGCAACCCAATCGTCTCATTGCATGACGTGGGTGCTGGTGGTCTGTCTAATGCGATGCCAGAATTGGTCAATGACCATGAGATGGGCGCGATACTAAATCTACGTAAAATTCCGTCGCTAGAAGCGGGCATGTCGCCAATGGCGATTTGGTCAAACGAAGCACAAGAGCGTTATGTCCTTGCAATTCGCCCGGAAAGTGAAGCGCAGTTCGATGCGATTTGTGCTCGTGAGCGTTGCCCGTATGCGATTTTGGGTACAGCAACGGAAGTACGTCAGTTAGTTGTTAATGACGAATTGCTCCCTGAGCAGCCAGTCGATATGCCGATGCAAGTATTGCTTGGCGGTACACCGCAGATGAAGCGTAGCTTCGAGCGTCAAGAAACTACTTTGCCAGCATTAGAGCTTGGCGAAGTCAATCTAGCTGAATCAATCAAAGACGTGCTACGTCATCCGACCGTTGCCAGTAAATCATTCCTCATTAGCATTGGTGACCGCTCTATCACGGGTATGGTCGTACGTGATCAATACGTTGGTCGCTATCAAGTACCCGTTGCTGATTGCGCCGTTACTGCTTCAGGCTTGATTGCGCTAGATGGTCAGCCAATGACTGGTGAAGCGATGAGTGTCGGTGAACGGTCGCCAGTTGCCCTTATTAGTCCAAAAGCTTCTGCACGCTTGGCGGTTGGTGAAGCGATTACCAATATCGCAGGCGCACGTATTACTCAGCTATCTGACATCACCATGTCAGCGAACTGGATGGCAGCGTGCGGTGATGATACCGAAGATGCAGCATTGTTTGATGCGGTCTATACCGTTGGCGAAGAATTATGTCCAGCACTCGGTATTGCTATCCCAGTTGGTAAAGACTCGCTATCGATGCGTGCAAATTGGACAGACCAAGACGAGAACGGCAGCCAAGCCAAATCAGTGGTTTCACCAATGAGCCTCGTGATTACTGCCTTTGCGCCAGTTGTCGATGTGGCAAAAACCATAACGCCTGAGCTTATCAATGGTGATAGCGCGTTTTATCGTATTGATTTATCTAAAGGCAAGCTACGTTTAGGCGGCTCAATCCTTGCGCAGACGCTTAGCCAATTAGGTAACGACTGCCCAGATTTAGCACAGCCAAGCGACTTGATCGACTTCTTTAACTTTATCCAAGCGGGCAACGCGCAAGGCGTCATCAGCGCCTATCACGATATCGGTGATGGTGGTTTGCTTGCAACTATCGCAGAGATGCAGTTCACTAGCCGTCAAGGCATCAAGCTGTCATTGACTGATGATAACTTACTCGGTCAACTGTTCAGTGAAGAGCTGGGCGCAGTGATTCAAGTCTTGCCAGAAAACGTCGCCGCTCTTATGCAATTGGCAGAAGAGTTTAACGTCAGCGAGATGCTAAGCCTCGTCGGTCAAAGCAGTGAAGAAGATAGCTTACTAATCCAAACGCCAACGCTCATGGGTGATGACACCTTACGCTTTAGCCGTGCTGAATTACAGCAAGCATGGACGCAGGTCAGCTATCAAATTGCCCGTCGCCGTGACAATCCAGCTTGCGTCCAGCAAGAGTATGACTTGATTAGCGACGCTAGCTATCAAGGTCTTATCGCTGCGCCAAACTTTGATCTCAATCAAAAAGTTGAAGAGCCATATTTAAATAGCCGTGACACTAAACCAAGAGTCGCAATCCTGCGTGAGCAAGGCGTCAACGGTCAGACAGAGATGGCAGCAGGCTTTACCCAAGCGGGCTTTGAAGCGGTCGATGTGCACATGAGCGACTTGCTAGAAGGTCGCATCAATCTACGTGACTTCGATGGTTTGGTCGCTTGTGGTGGCTTTAGTTATGGTGACGTACTCGGCGCAGGCTCTGGCTGGGCAAATTCTATCTTGTTCCATGACGAATTGCGCATGCAGTTTGTGCGCTTCTTTGCCCGTCCAGATACCTTTAGCTTAGGTGTCTGTAATGGTTGCCAGATGATGGCACAGTTAAAAGATTTAATCCCAGGCGCGGAAAACTTCCCACGCTTTATCGCCAATAAGTCGGCTCGCTTTGAAGCGCGTACGGTCAACGTAAAAGTCGAGCGTACCAAGTCTATCCTATTCAAAGGCATGCAAGACAGTATCTTACCAATCGCTATCGCGCACGGTGAAGGCTATGCCACGCTAGACAACACAGAAATCGATGGTATGGCAAAACATGGTCAGCTCGCCATGCGCTTTGTCGACAGCCAAGGTCATCCAACCGAGACCTATCCGCTCAATCCAAACGGTTCGGTCGGCGGTGTCACGGGTCTGTGTAGCACTGATGGTCGCGTCACCATCATGATGCCACACCCTGAGCGTACGCTACGTGCCTACAATCATAGCTGGAAACCAGAAGCGTGGGACGAGGATGGCGCGTGGATGCGTATGTTCCGTAACGCTCGCGCTTGGTTGCGATAGACTAAGTTCGTTTAGACTATTGTCTTAAAAATAAAAAAAGGTGGGCTCAAAGCTCACCTTTTTTGTGCTTGGGGTTTGGATTTTTTAAAAGTAGGGGAGCTGATCTTGCTTTTTGCTTGTATCTGCCAGTCTGGGCGAGGCACTAGCTACGGTTTGGGTCGTCGCTTGCTCCGTGTCTCCACCCCAAAACCTAGATATCGCAACTGGCCCGAATTAGCAGTATAGTCAATAAAAAGTAAAATCGATACATCAATAGTCCTGTACTACTGGTATCAATTTTTCTCGCTTGCTGTGCACTTTGCACTCCAGAGGCTTCGAAAATTTATCCCAGTAGCACTGTAGCGACTTTAAAGTATTTCAACTATATACCGCTACAGTCAGGGCTAAAACGCGCTTTTGAATGACCATTTTATGATAAATTAGTCTGAACTTTAATTTAGTATTATTAGTGCGCTGGGCGCACTCTACGGACTTATCATTGCAATCAAGGGATAATATAGCCCTTATAACCATTAAGCGCTAGCGCAAAATACACTTAGGAGTAAAAATATGTCAGGTATCACAGATATAAACGAGCTGCTGGGCTCTATGCAGCCGACACTGATTGATGAGTTATTTGTATTTTGTACCGTCAAAGCGCAACTAGATGAATATGTAGCTTTAGCGCCAATAGCAATATTTAGAGAGATTGAAGGAGTGACGTTGGTTTTACCAAAACATGAGGCAGATAAGGCAGGTTTATACTATGAGGGCGTGTTTAGACAAATTACGTTAACCGTCCATTCGAGTTTAGAGGCAGTAGGTCTGACCGCAGCCGTGTCCACCGCACTTGCCATAAAAGGTATCAGTGCTAATGTGATTGCTGCTTACTATCATGACCATGTTTTTGTGCCCAGCGAGCAAGCAGAACAGGCTTTATTGGCGTTAAAAGCGCTGAGTAATCAATAGGTATATCTAAAGCGTTTTAGCGCGAACAATGAGAGAACTGTAATGCTTATATCAGTAATACAAGAAGAAGCGACAGGGTGCGGCATAGCCTCAGTGGCTAATATCGTTGGCAAAACCTATGCAGAAATGAAAACAATAGCCAATACCATGAACATCTACGCTTCTGATGAGTCGCTATGGTCAGATACTCAGTATGTCCGAGAGATGCTCTATCATGAAGGATTTAAAACGTCTAACAATGAGATTGCCTTTGAATCTTGGAAGATATTGCCCGATGTGGTGTAATGGACATAATTCATGCTGGGATAGGACCTAAAGCTATATACTGTCTATATTTGCAAGGAATCAACGCCATGAATCAAAAAACTGCCCTTTTTGTCGTGATAAACACATCAAAAAGAATGGACGCAAGCTTGGTAAACAACAGTATCAATGTCTAGCTTGCAGACGGCAGTTTTTAGGTGGTAAAAGACTCAATAACCAAACCCTTTGGACTGAATACACCCAAGGAAAACAGACCTACAAACAACTGGCTGACAAGTATAGCTGTAGTCTTAAAACCATTCAAAGACGCTTAGACACAATCAGTATTGACTATCAAATTAAACGTCCTACGACTGCTAACATCATCATGGACACCACCTACTTTGGTCGCAAGTTCGGTTTAATGGTCTTTATGGACAATACCACTAAAGCCGTTCTTTACTACGCGATAGTCAGTCATGAAACCAACAGTGCCTACAAACAAGGAGTGGATCATCTAGCATCGTTAGGCGTTGATATACAAAGCATTACCTGCGATGGTAGACGAGGACTGCGGACGTTATTTACCCACACCCCTTGCCAGATGTGCCAGTTTCATCAAATACAAATAGTAACTCGCTATCTCACTCGTCGACCTAAGAATATCGCTAGTATTGAGCTTAGAGGGCTTGCTTTAGACTTAACTAAGCTTGAGAAAGCGGACTTCATGAAGCGCTTAGATCAGTGGTATTTGACTCATGATGACTACATTAGTGAGCGTAGCATCAATGAAGATACTGGTAGAAGTTGGTACACCCACAAGCGTCTTAGAAGTGCTTATCGTAGTCTCAGAACCAATAGCGATTGGCTATTCACTTATCAAGAATGTGAGCAGTTAGACATACCAAACACCACCAATTCTCTTGAAGGATTATTCAGTGAGTTAAAGCGACAATTACACAGTCATCACGGTCTAAATGAGCAGCGTAAGTTACGGTTTATTAAAGAATTTTTAGCATCAAAGTCTCTCAAATAGCATGAATTATGTCCATTAGCGACTACCTTCTACTTTTTAGCATGAATTTTGTCCATTACACCCCCGATGTTGCATTATTATCAATTAAGTATCATGAGAAAGATGGTATCAATTTTTGGCATTGGGTAGTATTTAAGCGGATAGATGAGCAGCCTTCTGTACTAGATTCAGCCATTTATACCACTAATGCAATAGAGTCGCTAAACAGTGTGATTCGGACGGCGGTGAATAAGCGTAAGGTGTTCCCGTCTGATCAAGCGGCATTTAAGGTGGTGTACTTAGCAACCCAGCAGGCATCCAGAAAGTGGTCGATGCCCATTCGTAACTGGACGTCTGCTCTTAATCGCTTTATGATTATGTTTGATGATCGTATCAGTAAGCATTTAATCTAAATGGCAGTTACACAGAATCTGGGATGGTCTCTTTATTAAAGGTCTTATTCTTGGTATTTTTATATGTCAGGTTTTTTAAATAGTCGCTGTCGTCTGTTTCTTCAACTAATCCGATGATCATCTGATCTAGCGTTTATCTATTTGCGCTAAAACTCTGTCTGTAATCGTATAAAAATTGAGTGAGCTTGGTGGGGAGTGGGAAATTTTTTAACGAATCTAAAGCCTCAAACCCTGTTGGATAACTAGGATGCTGGTTTAGGCGGCTCAGCCAAATTAAATCGCCAACCATGAGGTGATTAAGCGTACCGAGTATAGAACCAAAAAATGCCTTTTTGTCTTCCCATAAGAGATCATTAAAAGCCGCTAAAATACTGTCACATATTTTTTGGTTCATAAGTGCATTGTACGCTGCCATGACCTCAAAATTGGGTTTTATCATAATATTTGCCCATAGTTACTTTTTACCTTCTTTCTGAGCCTCAGCAATCAACTCATGAATCTTAGCACTTTCTCTTAACACGCAAGCCTCATATGCAGAGAGCGGCTCAGGTTCCTGCTCTTTTTCTTGCTCCTTTTTGGCTTTTTCTTCTAAGTATTTTTGAAGCTCATCTTGCTCATTTTGCTCATTGTATTGTGAGTCACTCATGGCTTATGTCTCCTAATATTTTTATCCATTAATAAAAGTCATCACGACCAGCATACTTCTTATTGAGCGCCTTTAAAATAGCATAAGTTTCTAAATCCAGCTCGCCCGTTGGATGTTGCGGTCTGAAATGCAGTTGAAACGCATAGACGACATTACGACTGGCTTTATCCCACGCGTTTGTGTCATTGATTTGATAACCGTAATCGCGTAACGCTTGCTTAATCTCAGGTATCGTTGCCGCTGCAAACGCGTCTTGATTCATAAAGAATTGCTTGTCAAACTCATCATACCAAGCGCCGATGCCGTAATCGAAATACAGTCGCTGCCAAGGGAACTTCGCACCGGGGTCAATCTTACGCGAGGGTGCCATATCCGCATGACCGATGATATTCTTTGCTGAGATGTTATATCTTTTTGCCAAGTCTTGTACCAGCTGCGCGACTTTCTTAATCTGCAACTCATCAAATTCAACATAGTGCTCATACGGATGGTAGTCGAGCGCGCCGTTTTTTAAGGCGTCTCGATATTCAGGCTTAATGCCTGCATTGACAATCTCGATGCCGATAGAGGTATCGTTGAGTATGGTTCTACCAGCAAAGCCGCCATTGCCTGCATGCCAAGCGCGTTCGTCCTCCGGTACTAAGTTATAAATCTTATTATCGTTATTATCCAAGATCAGATAGTGGGCACTCACATTTCCAGTAGTCAGTGTTTTTATCGATCTGGCATTATCTGAGACCGTATAGTGCAGGACGATGGATTTAATACGCTCGCTCTTGCCAGTGGCTTGGTAGGTTTCGCTATCTATAATGTAGCTCTCAGTGCTGGCTATTTGAGATGTGGTCGTCGCGCAGCCAATTAAAGGCAGCGTTAAGGCACACGCTAATGCTAAAAAGATATTTTTTGCCATGAAATGCTAACCCTTTTTAATCTTCTTTGCCAAAATCTTCTTCCAGCTCTCTTCCAAACACTCAATCGCAAACCAAGGTTCGATAACTTCTGCTGCAAATGTCTCTTTTGAGTTTGATAACTGCCACAGTTTCTCAAGTGTCGCAAAAGGATAGGGGCGTTCGATTAAATATACCGGTAAATCAGCGCTGATCATGCCATCACGAACGACCTCAAAATACCAACCAGCGATGCCTTGTTTGCTGACCCAAGACGCGATATTGGGCACTTTGGTAAATTGTCCGATTTGGTCATTAATTTTGTAGCACGGTCGGCGCGGTTGCACGATACGTAATTGCACGCTGTCGCCACCATTCTTATCAATGCCTTCATCTTGACCATACTGAAAAACGTCACCAATACAAACCGTCGCTTCCGTCATTTCTAGCAAACCATTTACTGTTTCTGTAGTGAGGTTCTCACCCAATGTGCCAACACGCACTTTTAAGCTAAACTCTGCATTAATCTTGTCATAAGTCGCCGTCGCTAGTTGATGTACTGCTTTTAATGGACCACCATGATGACGTCTATCGGCTTGCTCATCAGTTGTGAGACCCATAAAGTTGACAGCGACGGGCGCGTTAATTGGTGCTTTATCAATGGCGCTCATCTCTTCACGGGTAAATGGCATGGCTTTGCCAGCACGGACGCAGGTTAGAGTGGCGATATGCAGTGGCAAGGTTTGGTTAAAGTCAGCTGCGTTTTTTTGGAGGATGGACTCTATTGTCTCTATGTTTATAGGTTCTATGTTTATAGGTTCTATGTTCATTGAACTTTCTAATTTATTAGGGAATAGTTGGTGCAATGTTAGTATTATCAACGGGTATTATAGTCAGGGAAAAGTAATATCGATACATCAAGTACTGCTGATATTAATTTTTCTTGCTTGCTGTGCCTACGCAGACAGAGGCTGCAAAAAATTTATACCAGCAGCACTGTAGCGTTTTTGAGATATTTTAACTATATATTAGCTTAATCATTCGCCGGATTATATGGCTTAGCGCTTTAAAGTTTAGCGCTGCCAAACTTTAAACAAAAAAAGACCAGAATAGATATCTGGTCTTTTTCTTAAGCAGCTTTGGCAATAAATAATCTTATTTATTTTTATTGCGGCGACCGGCAGTTTTCTTCTCACGCGGCACAGCAACCAGCTCAGCCAATTGTTCAGGTGATGACCATAGACCTTCTAGGTCATAGAACTCACGGGCTTGTGGCGTCATTATATGCACGACAACAGCGCCCAAATCAATCAACGTCCAGTCAGAGTCGATACCACCTTCACGGCCAAGTGGCATAAAGCCTGCTTGCTTCGCTTCAGCGCCTACACTATCAGCCATCGCGCGTACATGGCGCTTTGAGGTACCGTCAGCGATGACGATACGCTCCATCACGTCTGTCAATGCTGCTACATCCATTACGGTGATGTTTTTTGCTTTCATATCGTCTAGCGCGTTCTCGACTACATCTAAACATTCTTTTAAGCGTTCGTCAGTCATGGTGTTGGTCATAAATTTTAATCTCTTGAATCGTAAATATTAAAAATAAAATGGTAAATCGTCACAATGCATTCTCTAACGAGCCAGATAGGGGCAGACGTTTTTTGAGGAAAAATGATCAAAGTGGACAAAATTAAAAGTATAAGGCGATTTTAACGGAATTGAGCAGCAGAATATAGCTGATGGGCGATAATATATTGATAAACAGCAGGATTTAGCCATTTAGCGAATGAATTGGGTGCAGTATTGCCTATGATATCATTTATTGGTTGTAAAGATGCAATTTGCATGTCAGTGCTGTGAGTTATATTTAATGATTGAGGCACTTGCGGCAGTTGCTGACGTATGTGTGTGCTTGATATTGCTGTCACAGGGCGCGGGTCGATATAAATATGACCTTGATGGCTATTTTTTACACAAAAACTGTTTGTTAAAGATCGGGGGTTAGCGGCTAATAATTCAGTTATAGAATCGATGGTTAAAGGTTGTAGCAGTTTTGGAAGTTGGGGTATTAGAGAGTGGTGCAACTCAGTGTTAGAGAAGTTTTTATCAATTTTGATATCAATATCTATATCGCTATCAAAATTTTCTTCACGGACAAACACCCATAGACTGACATAATCAGTCAGTTGCAGCCCATTTTTCCAGTGTTTTAAACTACGCGCGCTGTCCATCCCCATGACAAATATCAGACTGTCATGCGGGTAGCGTGCGCGCAGTGTCTGCACACTATCGATAGTATAGACAGGCGGTGCTTGCCACAGTTCAAGCTCGTTAATATGTAAGGGCGACTCTTGTGTTGCCAGCTTTAGCATCGCCAGACGATGCTTAGGATCGGTGCTATCTTCTTTAAAAGGCGAGCGCGCATTGGGCAGTAACGATACATACAGCGGGCGCTGTTGCTGCTCAGCTATTGGTAACAAACACTGGTAAACGTACATTGCCATTTGTAAATGACCATTATGTACAGGATCAAATGAGCCACCCAAATAAGCACGGATGGCAGATTTAGAAATTTGGCTTTGATGACTATTAGAAGTATTTGACATAAATGAGTGAGTAAAAACTGATGCAGATGAACGTTGTGGTTGATTTATTTAAAATCGACTATAGCACGTGACTATTTACTTATCCTGATTATCGATTTTATAGTCAGGGAAAAGTAATATCGATACATCAAGTACTGCTGATATTAATTTTTCTTGCTTGCTGTGCCTACGCAGACAGAGGCTGCAAAAAATTTATACCAGCAGCACTGTAGCGTTTTTGAGATATTTTAACTATATTATGCCTAATTATAGCGTTTAAAAGCCATAAAAAAGCCGACTATCATTATGATAATCGGCTCAAGAACGGTTTTTTTGAATACATTTTTAAATTTTAAATAACGTTGCTATGTGCTTGAATGGCGGTGAGGGCGATGGTATAGATAATATCATCGACCAAGGCACCACGTGACAAGTCATTGACCGGTTTATTTAAGCCTTGCAACATCGGTCCAACACTGACCACATTGGCACTACGTTGTACCGCTTTATAAGTGGTGTTTCCTGTATTTAGGTCAGGGAAAATAAAGACATTGGCTTGCCCAGCAACAGGTGAATCCGGCGCTTTTTGCTTACCGACGCTCATGACAGAAGCCGCGTCATACTGTAGCGGTCCGTCGACTTTTAGATTCGGCGCACGTTCACGGACGATTTGGGTCGCACGGGCGACTTTTTCGACATCAGCGCCAGTGCCTGATGAGCCCGTCGAGTAGCTAATCATTGCCACTTTTGGATCGATGCCAAAGGCGGCAGCAGACTGCGCAGACTGAATGGCAATCTCAGCCAATTCTTCTGCATTTGGATCAGGATTAATGGCGCAGTCACCATAGACCACCACTTGCTCAGGCAACAGCATAAAGAAGACTGACGATACAAGTGAATACTCAGGAGCCGTTTTAATCAACTGAAACGCTGGGCGGACAGTATTCGCCGTAGTATGAATTGCCCCAGAGACCAGACCATCAACTTCGTCCATTAGCAGCATGGTCGTACCCAAATAAACGGTATCTTGCAGATATTCAGCAGCCACTTCTGCGCTGGTTTTACCTTTACGGCGTTCGACCACAGCGGCGATATATTTGCTCATATCTAAGCTATCAGGGTCGATAATTTCAAGCCCTTCAGGTAATACTAAGTCGCGGTTTTTAGCGACTTGTTCAACATCAGCACGCTTAGCGAGCAGTACACAGTTTGCAATACCGCGGCTTTGACAAATACAGGCAGCTTCTACCGTACGCGGCTCAGAGCCTTCTGGCAGTACGATACGTTTTTTGGCAATTTGCGCTTTTTTAACCACTTGATGACGAAATGCTGACGGTGACAAGCGCGGCTCATGATTTTGGCTAAAATACGCTTTAATCCAGCTAAGATCTAGATGCGCCGCAACATAACGCGCCACTTCTTCAGCACGTTCGGTGTCATCACTTGGAATTTCAGCACTCATGTGTAATAGACTTTGTACCGTCTCAAAGCTGTCATCTTCGACACTCATCACAGGGATACCAGTTTTAAGTGCAGATTGCCAAAGCTCAGCGACGGTTGGACTGGGGACAACGCCGCCAGTCAATACCAATCCTGCTAGTGGAATACCATTGATACAGGCAAGCCCCGCCGCCAATAATAAATCGTCGCGGTCGCCCGGCACCACGATAAGCGTGCCACGTTTGAACACTTCATCGACACGCGCAACTGAGCGTGCAGTCAAGCTAATGCGATTGATACGGCGTGATTTTGCCTCACCAACGTTGAGCCAAGTGGCATCAAGTTCAGCAGCGATATCCCACGTACGCGGCACCGATAATGAGTCACTAAATGGTACGACACCAATTAAGCGGAATTGTTCGGTATTAAAGTGCGGCGATAGGCGCTTCACTTCTTGTATAAAGCCACTATTCAGGCTCACAATCGCTTCACCAGGAGCAACGATTTGATTTTCTAAGGTGCTTTGCGTATTCGGCAAGTCATGCATACGCATCAAGATACAGCCAAGCGTGCGATCACTTGCCATACCACCAAATTCACGTGCATGCACATCAAGCTTATCGGCCAAATAGGCAGGTTTGCTGGTATCAGCGGTGCTCACAAAGATGATTCGGGCATCTAGCGCATGAGCAATCGCACGGTTGATCTGTGAGGCATAAGATGTTTCAGTTGTCGGTACTAAGCCTTCGCAAATCACCACATCGTAATCATCACCAAGAGTATGGTAGTTAACGACCACTTCTTCCATCAAGTCATCAAGATTGTCATCACCAATCATACGCTCAACATGTTGACGGCTGATTGATTTAGGTGGATTTAGACCAAAGGCATGCATGGCTAATGCGCTTGAGCTGTCTAGACTGTTTTGCTTATCCAGCGTATCGTCTTGTAAAAACGGCTTCATAAAACCCGCTTTGATACCGTTGTAATCAAGAGCACGAATCAAGCCTAACGCCGCTGACGTCACACCGATACCGCGGCTAACGGGCACAAGTAAAATAGTTTGCATAATGTATCCTACTGTTTATTATATTTTTAGAGAGATTGTCATCCTTGAGCGTATAAGAATCGACTTGTGATTCCTATCGCAGGCATATGAGCCTTATTGTAGACCTAGTTTTATTTTAGACCTAAGGCTGCACGAGTCTCTTGTGCGATACGGCATTCTTCATCAGTTGGGATAACCCACAGCTCAACACTGCTATCGTCAGTATGAAAACTGCCTTCATTGCCACCGACCAAGCCAGCGTTCTTATCGGCATCTATTTTAATACCAAAATGACGCATGACTTCCAAAATACGCGTCCGCGTAGTCACAGAGTTTTCGCCGATACCACCGGTGAAGACAATACCGGTAAAGTCAGGGAGCGCGCAGCTTAAGCTGGCAAGGTATTTACCAACACGATAGCAGAACATCTCGATAGCCAGCTTCGCGTCTTCATGGCCTTCATTAGCTGCTTGCTCGATGGTACGCAAGTCATTCGATAAGCCTGAGATACCAAGTAAACCACTTTCGCTATTGAGCATTTTATCGATTTCTTCTAAGCTCATACCAAGTTGTCGCTTAAGATGAATATGTAAGCTTGGATCGACATCACCACTACGCGTACCCATCATAAGACCTTCAAGCGGGGTGAGACCCATACTGGTATCAAGGCTTTTGCCGTCGTAGACAGCCGTTGCTGAACAGCCGTTGCCCAGATGCGCAGTTAACCAACCATGTGGTCCTGTTGCGCTAGTAATATGGCTGGCGCGTTCTGATACATAAGCATGCGAGGTACCATGGAAGCCATAACGACGAATTTTGTGTTCTGAATAGAGTGCCTTTGGTAGCGGATAGCGGAAAGCAACGGGTGGCATGGTCTGGTGGAAGGCAGTATCAAATACCACCACTTGCGGAATATCAGGATAGATCGCTTGTACCGCCTCGATACCTAGTGCGTTTGCCGGATTGTGTAATGGGGCGAGGACTTTTAGACGTTTGACTTCTGCTAACACATGCGCATCGACACGCACCGCTTCTGAGTACTCACGACCGCCATGTACCACTCGATGCCCAACAGCAATAAAGTGATACTGCTCAAGTAGCTCAAGGATTTTTTGTAAGGCAAGTTCATGACGACCACCAGCGATTGCAATTTCTAACTTTTCACCATTCAATGTGGTGTGTTTAATACGGGCAGTATCGAGACCTAAGTTTTCGGCAAGACCTGTGATACGAGTGCCTTCATCCTCACTAATTAAAGCGTATTTGATTGAAGAGGAGCCGCAGTTCAATACTAAAGTAGGATTGGTCAGGGTCGATGCTTCAGGGTGTTTGTCATCAAAAGTGGTGCTTACGCCAGCGCTCATACTCTATCCTTAGATTGTCTTTTATAAAAGGTGCCGTATCTCGACGATCACCTGTTGAATAAACGAAAACCAGCGATATCGGTGCTGGTATAGGTGGCACGGTTTGGAAACATAAACCATTATCGCGCTGATTTTCGTTATGCTTGAGCCATCCCTATGTCTAGCAGGGGTCAAATGTAAAGCAAACGCCTGCTAGCGCTGCCTTATAGCTACAAGGGTTGACTATAATGTATCATATTTTAGCAGTGACACCACGTAACTCTAAGGTTTTAATCAGCCAGTTCTTGATTGATGATTACAGGTGTGCACCGAAGACAGTGAGGGCTTATGAGACAAAATAAGTAAAAATTTGCCTTTATAAAAATTGTAAGTAAGTTTGTCTACCTTTAAATCAATAACATTGTTTTATATTTATATTGGATTCATTATCACTGTATTTCAGCAAATTTACTACGCAAACATATTCTATAGGCGCACAGCTTTATAGAATAATGCTATGATTAAAAAATCTTCCTATTTTCCCTATTGCAGCCTTGGTTGTTTTCGCTGATAGTGATTTTTATCGCGTACACCGTTGCAAGATTACAGGTTATCTATCCTATGTTTACGACACGATATACCTCAAAACCCAAGCACTCTCAGACAGTGGGCAGTACTATTCGGCATAGTATGTGTAACATCATGCTTGGTACGTCGATCACGATAGCTTCAGCGGCATTGTTGGTTGGCTGCGGACAAAAAGGCGATTTATACCTTATAGACGCTGGTAGTAAAGCAGTGCGAGATAGCACGGCAATATTAGATAGTGGCAGTAATCCACAAGATACCGCCTTTGCTAAGATTGACAGCGACCAACAAAATACAGAGAATTTTCAGCTGCCTGAACCGAGTAACGATCCTAACGATTACTAATAAGTAATCATGGATTATTAAAATGTAAATGTTCAAACGATTTTTGAGCAAGCCCAATACTTTATTGTTACCTTGATTATATTAGAGATATTTATATGAGTCAGTCAGTCACGACCCACACTGAGCAAGGCCTGTACATCAATCCTGAAGCCTTAACCGCCCATTTACCTGAAATACATTATCAAAATAATACGCTACATATGGAGCAAGTCAGCATTACCGAAGTGGCTAAACACTATGGTACACCATGTTATGTTTATTCAAAAAAGGCGATTTTAGCGGTCTACCAAGCGTATACCGATAGCTTTGCCAGCTTAAATCATCAGATTTGCTATGCGGTAAAAGCAAACTCAAACCTTGCGGTACTTGGTGTATTGGCGCAAGCAGGCGCAGGGTTTGATATCGTTTCACGTGGCGAGCTAATGCGGGTATTGGCGGCAGGGGGCGAAGCTGCACGTGTGGTATTCTCAGGCGTCGGCAAAACCTATGGCGATATTGAGTACGCGCTTAACCAAGGTATTGGTTGCTTTAATGTTGAGTCGATTAGCGAGCTGACTCTAATCAATGAAGTTGCCGCGCAGCTTGATAAATCAGCGCCGATATCACTACGTGTCAATCCTGATGTGGATGCCAAAACCCATCCGTATATTTCAACAGGTCTCAAAGACAATAAATTCGGTATTGCGCACGAGGATGCGCTGGTCGTTTATCAACAAGCCGCCATATTGTCTCATATCGATATCGTCGGTATTGATTGTCATATCGGCTCGCAGTTGACTGAAGTTGAGCCATTCGTTGCGGCATTGGATAAAGTGATTGAGCTGGTGCATAGCTTACGTAAAGCAGGTATTGAGCTGCGTCATATCGATTTGGGCGGTGGTCTGGGTGTGCGTTATATTGATGAGACACCGGTGTCTATTGATGAATTTGCCAATGCTTTATTGCCAAAACTTAGTGAGCTTGGCTTGACGGTATTTTTTGAGCCGGGTCGTAGTATCGTGGCAAATGCTGGGGTGTTATTGACCAAGGTTGACGTGCTCAAACCAACTGAGCATAAGAATTTTGCGATTGTTGACGCGGCAATGAACGACTTAATTCGCCCTGCTTTATATCAAGCAGAAATGGCAGTAATTCCAAACGTTTTACCTAGTAATGGTATTAATACAGAAAGTACTGAGCCATGGGATATCGTTGGCGCTATCTGTGAAACGGGTGATTTCTTAGCAAAAGATCGTTTGTTGTCGCTTTCGACAGGCGATATTCTCGCAATCACGGGTGCTGGTGCTTATGGCTTTACTATGAGTAGCAATTATAATTCACGCCCGCGCGCTAGTGAAATCATGATAGCTGATGATCGCCACCAGCTGATTCGCAAACGCGAAACCGTCGAAGCGCTATATGAAGACGAAGTATTGTGGCAAGGTTAATTGCTAAGCAGCATAAAGTATCTCAAAAATCTAACCCATTATCGTAATGCTAGTGGGTTTTTTTATGGCAAATTTTGATCAAAAACCTGAATAATAAGTGCGGAGTATAACTTGGCATTTGATAACGGTGATAGTTATGATTGTAACTGACAGCGTGCTAATATAAGACATACATAAAAATAGGATAGGATATCAGGGATATGCTAATAGAATTTACTAAGATGCATGGGTTGGGCAATGACTTTATGGTCATCGATTTGGTGACTCAGCGTTTGGATTTGACCAAGGATTTGGTGCAGTTATTGGGTGACCGTCATTTAGGTGTTGGTTTTGATCAGTTGCTCATCGTTGAGCCGCCAATGCGCCCTGACGTCGATTTTAGTTACCGTATTTTTAATACTGATGGGTCAGAGGTTGAGCAATGCGGTAATGGCGCCCGCTGTTTTGCCCGTTTTGTGCAAGCGCGCAAGTTGTCCTTTAAACAGCGTCTCCGTGTTGAGACGGCAAGCGGCATTATTTCGCTGACGACCGATCGTTATGGCTGGGTAGAGGTTGATATGGGCAAGCCCAAGTTTGAGCCAAGTGAGATTCCATTTACCCCAAGAGCCATCACCAAAATCCAAAATGCTTATCATCTGGACGTGAATGGTACGCCGGTGCAGCTTTATGTTGCCAATATGGGCAATCCGCATGCGGTGATAAAAGTTGACAATGTGCTTGATGCTGACATTGAAACCTTGGGTAAAGCCATCGAGTCGCATCCAGCGTTTCCAGAGCGTGTCAATGTCGGTTTTATGCAAATAATGAATCAGCGTCATATTCGTCTGCGAGTGTATGAGCGCGGTGTCGGTGAGACGCAAGCCTGTGGTACGGGCGCTTGTGCAGCCGTTGCCATTGGGATACGCGAAGGCTGGCTTGACGAAGGCGAAGATGTGCGTGCTCAGCTCTATGGCGGCAGCATGGTGATTAAATGGCAGCCGGGCTATTCAGTCATGATGACCGGACCAACCGCATTTGTGTATGAAGGTGTCTTTAGTCCAGATGGCTTGATGGCACAAGCCGGTATCAAGCCCAATTCAGAAAGTTAATAGTAAAACATAAATGACAGTTATTTTTATTGGATATGTAATGGGGTTGTTTTCAATATGGTGATGTCTTATAAAAAATCTCAAGTGACAGACGCACAATCTGATAAACAATCCGTTTCACCGTCATGGTTATCAGCAGAATTGGCAATCACCATAGAAGCAGATACCACATTAAGTAAATTATTAGCCCCTGTACATCGTTGGCTAAGTGTCTTGTCTGTGCGTAATCACTCGCCGCATACATTGCTGGCTTATTTTGCTGGCTTAAATCAGTTAGCGTTATTCCTGCGAGGTAAACGCCTGACATGGACGCGTTGTGATAAACGCCAATTAGCCCAGCATATCAGCCAACGCCTTGATGAAGACAAGCTGGCCCTTGCCAGCGTTCAGCAAGAGTTATCAGCTATTCGTCATTTTTATGGCTGGCTGATAGAAGAGGATTTGGCACGTATCAATCCAACCACAGGCTATCAGCTCAAGCGCAGCCCTAGACCCTTACCCTCTATCGCTGATGTGGATTTATTGACGCAATTGCTCGACCAAGAAATACCCGATACACCTGAACAAGCACGCTTGTGGCTACGTGATAAGGCGATGTTTGAATTGCTTTATAGCAGTGGTCTACGTGTCGGTGAGCTAGTCGCGCTAGATATAGTAGATGTCGACTTAGCTGATCTGCGCGTTCGCGTGATCGGCAAAGGTAATAAGACACGCCTAGTACCCTTAGGAATAAAAGCGGCTGACGCCATTCGTCGTTATCTACCGCACCGTAATCTGTGGGTAGAGCAGATGGACAGTGCATTATTTATTAGTGAAAAACTGGGTACGCGTTTATCAACACGGGCTGTGCAGCAGCGTCTCAAAGTTGCTGCTACTCGTGCTGGAATTGCTCAAAACATGTATCCGCATCTATTGCGCCATTGCTTTGCATCACATATGTTGTCAGGAAGTGGCGACTTGCGCGCTGTCCAAGAGATGCTTGGACACAGCGATATCAGTACCACGCAAATTTATACCCATGTCGATTTTGCTAAATTGACCCAAGTCTACGACCGCGCCCATCCCCGAGCCACTCACGCATCCAAAGACTGCGATTCAACCCTTTAATTTTAAAAGTGTCTTTCATCGCAAATTGATTTGATTGAAAAAACCTTTTATTAAAAATGCTTGTATAAAAATTATTTTATGCCAAACGATGACAATCAAAGATAGGCATCTTTTGTCGTCCCTGATTTTGCGCTTGTCTATCTAACGTCGCTAAGACCAAAGCATAATTTTTATGGTCTTTATTCAAAGATGGGTTCAATTCGCTATCATTATAGCTGTTCATTACAGTTCCATCATAAGCGCTAATCGTCGTATGTCCCCACGTCTGACGTGTATGACCGTCTTTATACGCATGCTCACCGCCTTGTGCTGCTCCAATTACCATACATTGACTGTCTAAAGCTCGTGCTTGCAGTAAGAGCGACCAATGGGCTTGTCCGGTTAGATGCGTAAAAGCAGATGGCGCACTTAATAGTTCTGCGCCTGCTTGCCGCAGACGCTGCGCCAATGCAGGAAAGCGCAAATCGAAGCAAACCATCATACCGAGCTGATAAATACCATCATTTACTTCGAGCGCTGCCACGACCGTCTGCGTACCTGGCTCGAACGTCGCCGCTTCGTTATAACTGCCTTGCTTATCGGCGACAGTCGCAGTAAATAAGTGAATCTTGTCATAGCGCGCCACTTGTGTACCATCCGGCGCAAATAACTGACTGACCTGACGCAATCTACCATCAGGCACAATCATACCGTCAGGGCGATATGGGCAGGGCAGAGAGCCTGCTAGTACATATATACCATACGTACGTGCATACTCTGCTATCATCGCTGACAGCGCATCGAACTGCTCTGCGGTAGCAAACTGTCTACCCATGCTACAGCAGTTTTCTGGTAATACGACAAGCTGTGCACCTTGCGCACGAGCATCCATAATAGCGGCTTTTATATCCGACAGATTGTCTTCAATGCTCTGCTGGCTATTCATTTGGATGGCAGCAACGGTCAGCTGTATGTTATGTAGATGTTCATTCATAGTAGGCTTCTCAATATTGTTAATATTATATATCTCATAAAACGTTTTCAGGTTTGTCATTATTAATGGTTTACTTGAACCTTACTCCGCAAATCATTTTATGCAACTATGCACAGGTATAAATTTTTATTAAAGTATTCTTTAGAAGCTACCAGAAAGCTACGGACAGAGGTTTGTCATTCACTTATTTGGCAAGGGCATAAATTATCATAGCAAAATTGTCGCAAAAAATGCTATCGTCATGTCCTGTTAAGGGTAAACCGCTCACTAATCAGCATTACAAAGACAATATTACCAAGACTGGAGTGTAATAAACTGCCCATGAGTATGTCGTTCGGATTGGCGACCACGCTAAGCATCTCACAAAAACTGACCCCGCAAATGCAGCAAGCCATTAAATTGCTGCAGCTCTCTAGTCTTGAGCTGGCGCAGGAGGTTCAAGCGAAGCTGGACAGTAATCCATTACTAGAACGCATCGAAAACGATGAAGATGAGTATGAAAGTATGGATAAAGACGCATTAGATGAATTTGGCGAGCCACTAACGTTAGACAGCTGGAATCAGAGTACTGCTTCTGACACGTTTTCTATATCTCCTTCATCAAATAATGAAGATGGATTTGACTATGATGACATTACTAGCGATAGCTTTACTCATGATAGTCTAGATAAATTGCAGCAAGACGGTTTCGATACGGATGCCATCGACAGTTATACGCTTGAAGACTTTGAAGGCTCAAGCTATGAAAGCTCAAATTATGATAGACCTAATGCAGATTATGACGGTTTTAACACCGCCAGTAGTGGTTCAAGCAGCATACGTCCAGATTCTGAGGGCTTTGAGCGCTATCAGGGTAGTACCAATGCGACGATTCAAGACCATGTGCGTTGGCAGCTGAATTTTAAACGTCTCTCAGAGACAGATACTCTTATCGCTGAATATTTGATGGATTCTATGGACGACATGGGTTTTGTACGGCTCGATATCGAGGAGTTGCTACAGAGCTTTGATACCATTGCAAGCTTTTATCAGTGGGATGAGCGCGTTGAGCAGGATGAAGTGATGGCAGTACTGCGCATGATTCAATCCTGTGATCCGCTGGGGGTTGGTGCACGAAATCTAAGTGAATGCTTAGCGATTCAGTTATCTAAGCTCGACACTGACACGCCTTATCTACAACAAGCCCAAGCGCTCTTATCTGCCAGTGAGTATCTGGTCAGTAATAATATTAAAGCCTTAACTGAGCGCACAGGACTTACGGCTCATGAGATTACTCCTGCGCTTACGCTGTTGCGTACTTTAAATCCTTCACCAGGATTGCTATTTCAAAGCTGCCAACCGGATTATACTCAGTCGCCCGACAGCTATGATATCCCTGATGTATTGGTGACGCCTATCCGTCGCCATGATGCTCATCAAAACACCACCACCTCTACTCAAGAAGATGGCTGGCAGGTACGTCTAAACCCTGAAACCTTGCCAAAACTACGAGTCAACCAAGAATATGCCAATCTTGTTAAGCGCGGCGATAATAGCCCTGATAATCAATATCTACGTGAAAACCTCACCGATGCGCGCTTATTTATTCGCAGTATCGAAGAGCGTAATCAGAACCTTTTAAAGGTGGCCACTAGCATCGTGCGCTACCAGCAATCTTTTTTGCAGTATGGCGCCACTGCTATGCAACCGCTTATTTTAAAGGTGATTGCAGACGAAGTCGATTTACATGAATCAACGGTCTCGCGCCTGACCACTAGCAAGACCATTTTGACACCGCAAGGACTGTTTTCGCTCAAGCATTTCTTTTCATCACATGTTAGCAGCAGCGATGGCGATATCTCATCAACTGCTATCAGCGCGATGATTAAGCAGCTTATCGCTGATGAAGAGCCCAAAAAGCCATTGTCTGATAGCAAGATAAAAGATTATTTGTTAGCAGAAGGTATCGATATTGCCAGAAGAACAGTCGCCAAATATCGTGAAGCAATGAATATTGGCTCATCTACACAGCGCAAACAAAAATATTAATGCTCTGAATTCAATAAGTTATCTAACGAGGTGATTAGTAATCAAAATATTTTATAAAAAATATAAAAAATAAAATTTTTTGATTATATAGAAACATTAAAGAAACAACCGATTTTATTACATTTACTTACAATATAAAGCCTTGCTACTAGCGGGTTTTCATGACAAATTAGAGTCATACCAACAACAAAATCAAAGTGTCGATTTAGCAAATTTATGTAGTCAGTCATTAGGGATAAGAGATAAAAGACGATAAAAGGATACGTCGATATTTTATTAAAATCACTGCTATTAAAGGCACTAAGGCTAAAGATACAAGATTTTTTTGTGGTAAGGCAGGATGATAAAAGCAGCGATGCGACCTCATCTGTTGATTGTAAGTACTAATAAGAGGACAATAATATGAATGTTTCTATCAGTGGTCACCATATCAGTATTACCGATGCCATGAACACCGCAGTTCGCGAAAAACTTGAAAAAGTCGAGCGTCACTTTGATCAGATTCAAAGTATTCAAGTGATTCTATCGCTAGATAACAGCGGTGCTAAAAAGAGCCATAAGGCTGAAGCTATCATGCGAGTCTCGGGTAAAGAGATGTTTGTCCAAGCTCTTGATGATGATATGTATAAAGCCATAAATGAGATGGCAGACAAACTTGATAGACAAGTACGCAAGTATAAAACAAAAATGGAGAGCAAAAAAACACAGGGTGCAGGGCGTGATGCACGTTATGAAGATTTGATGACGGCTGAAGCTGAGCCTGCAGTTTAGTGATAGCTTGCTGTGACATAAAATTTTAATAATTATTAGCCAACAAATTAATGCACAAATAGCAAGGTTATTAAATTGGACAGTATTCCTAAGTAACTTGAATACGTAACATGCTCAAAATCAGCAAATTTAAGACGCTAAGTAAAAAAAGACCTCAAACGAATAATCGTTGAGGTCTTTTTTATAATGAATTCAAAAAGGAAACTGCTATAAACATTAGGTTTTACAGTGTAATTTTCTAAAGTGCTATGTATCAAAAACGACTGTCTATTTCAATGGCTAAAAAACTTAGCCACCGCCTACAGCCTGTACTACTTCAATGGTCATGCCTTCAACAATATGTAGCTTATCAAGCTCACTTTTAGGAATCAGTTCACCATCGACTTCCACCGCATAACGACCGCTACTAAGCCCAAGCTCATTGACAACCAATTGTACCGTTTGATGAGTCGTCTGTAACTTCTTACCATTGACACTAATACTGCTCATAAATCATGCTCCCTAATAATCCAAAATTCCTATTTAGCCTTACTATTTTTCACTACTACCAGCACTAACGTAGCTGAATAAAATAAGATTATTTCCTACTAAAATCAAGCAATCAGTTATTTGTTAAGCGTGCAGAAGATAGTGCAAGCCATAACCAACCTGCAATCATCAGCATACCGCCAATAGGCGTAATGGCACCGAACCAACGTGGCGGACCAAGTGTCATGGCGTATAAACTACCCGAAAAAACAATGACGCCAATTTGTAATAACCATGCGGCGGTTTGGGTTGCATAGTTTAAGCGAATAAGAATACCAACAAGTAATAATCCAAGCGAATGGACAAACCAATATAGGGTTGCCGTCTGCCACCATTCTAGCTGTTGAGTGCTGACCATAGCTTTGAGACCATGCGCGCCAAATGCACCTAACGCAACGGCGATAGCCATATTGATCGCCGCGATACTTATCCAATTGAACATGGTTGTACTCGTATTGTTGAATAAATGCTTACTAGGCAAAGACAGTCGTCTTATCGATAGGCACCTTATTGAATATCATCAGGTAAAATCACACTGTCGATGGTCATCGCTTCACGAATTTTATCCATGGCGTTTTTCTCAATTTGGCGTACGCGTTCAGCAGAGATAGAGTAAACCGCTGCCAACTCATGTAAGGTTGATTTTTGCTCAGATAACCAGCGCTGCTCAACAATATCACGTGAGCGATCATCCAAGGTTTCCATTGCAGCAATCAAGGCTGATGAATTATTTTCTTCCCAGTCAGATTCTTCGACGATCTCGGCAGGGTCAATGCCATCTTCCAAAAATAGCTGCGGCGCATAACGTCCATCATCATCGTCACTTGATTGCGCCTCAAATGACGCATCATAAGAAGTCAAGCGCGACTCCATCTCAAGCACTTGCTTACGAGTAACGTTTAAGTCATTGGCAATCGCATCGGCTTCTTCGAGGGTCAACTGATTGTTAGTCTTTTTTAAACTGCGTAAGTTAAAGAACAGTTTACGATGCGCCTTGGTTGTAGCAACTTTTACAATACGCCAGTTACGGATGACAAATTCATGAATCTCTGCTTTAATCCAATGCACTGCAAATGATACTAAACGTACGCCTTTGTTAGGATCAAAACGCTTTACTGCCTTCATAAGTCCCAAATTACCTTCTTGGATCAAATCTGCTTGCGGTAACCCATAGCCTGAATAACTGCGAGCAATATGAATGACAAAACGCAAATGAGACATGACCAGTAAACGCGCCGCTTCTACATCGCCCTCATCATAATAGCGATGTGCAAGCTCTTGCTCTTGCGTCAGAGTCAAGATAGGGATTTGATGCACGGTATTAATATAAGCACCCAAATTCACTCCAGGTGCGGACAAATGCGTCGGCATGGCAGGTACCAAATCACGGGTACTGGTATCGCCAAGCGTACTGGCATCATAAGGCGGACGCTCAGCTGCCGCTTTCAGGGCTGCATCGCGCGCTTCGTTTATTTCAGGAACAGCGCTGTCTTTTTCACGATTATTTGCAGCGTTAGTAGTGGTATTAGCCATATTCTTGACCTTGGTTAAATAGATAAGCAAACAGTCAGATAAAAATCTTTATAGTTGTAATTGTAAAGGATAGCGCCGCTTAGTTGCTATCAGTTTTGGTAATGATAAAGTGATATATTGTATCAACAGAATATTTAGATTGGCTGGCGCTCAATTCTTCACTGTTTGATACAGTAGCTTGATTAATACTAAGCCATAGCGGGTTAGTGGCTTTTGTTTGTGAGCTTTGCTGACAAAAAGCCATGATATCCGCTTGCGAGTTCGGATCGGTTGCCACAACATACAAGGATTCACCAGCATTGACACTGCGTAACGCAACCTTAGTCTTTAACAGTGGCATCGGGCAGGCAAGTCCACGACCATCGACCATATCTTTGATAACAAGTACTGGTTTACTCAAATCTGTTTTATCATTTAAGTTACTGTTATCTGCTGGTAATAAGTCTAGGAGCTGCCTGATTGATTGCTGCTCGCTCTTAGACAAGGTCTCTCCCAAAGATATTAGATAAAAGGCTCGCACCATGATGAATGGGCTATCAACAGACATAAAATAAACCTTTCACGTATTTAGCATTAAACTTTGTGTGTCAGCCTAATGCTTAGAATTGCAATATTTATGGATAATACTATCTTAATACAACATGGCGATTGTGCTGCGACGCCGACGGTTTTATAAGCAACCATTATAGCAAATTGCCTGTATTCAATTGCAGTTGAATATGGTCATCATTGCGTTTGATCAATCAGAACAACTGAATAGTAGTGATCTTCATATTAGAGTTATCTAATAGGTTCACATAACCATGTTGCGCAATAGTGACGCTCTGCGGAGCTATTGGTAGCGATAGGCAGACGGCAATTGACGTTCAATAGACAAGGTCGTATAGTCAAAGCACGTTATGATTATGCATATAGGGTACGCACTTGGATTATTCTAAAAGACAATCAATGCTTGATAAGCCGCTAATAAATTCACGGAATAAACGTGCTATCACTCACTATGCAAGCATACAGACAGGGTTATTCTCTAAGCAGGTAAACTATCATCTGTCGCCAATGCTTGCACTAAAGGTAGCCCTGTCAACGATACTATTGGCTTGTACAAGCGCCGCCTATAGCAAAAGCCAAGCGGTGCCATTGAGCTATGATTCATGGCAAACCACTGGTACAGAAGAGCTAAATTTGCCCAGTTTACGCGGGCAGGGGCTGAGCTTTGATGAGCAATATCAAAATAAATTGCTTGGTGAATGGTCATTAAGAAACATCAATGGTCGTGTAAAGATGGAGCACGACCCTTGGATTCAAGAAACTCTCAAAGAGCTGACATGGCGGCTCAATGCCCAAGCGCGCCAGCAAGCACCGCTTGGTCTGGTGATTATTGACAATCCAAGTATCAATGCGTTTGCGGCACCAGGCGGCGTTATTGGTCTCAATACTGGCACTATATTGGCTGCCAATAGCATGGATGAGCTGGCAAGCGTTGTGGCTCATGAAGTTGCGCACATCAGTCAGCGTCATTATGAAAGCGGCGCTGATGAGCGCAAAAAAGCCTTGCTGGTGCAAATAGGTGGCATGCTCGCCGCGATTGCTGCATCGACCGTCGATGGTGATGCGGCAGCAGCAGTCATGATGGGTAGCCAGACTGCGACAATGAATAGCAGCATGGCATTTAGTCGCAATAATGAGCGAGAAGCGGATCGGGTCGGTATGCAAATTATGAACCAAGCTGGCTATGATCCACGAGCGATGCCGCGCTTCTTTGCGACCATGAACCAAAAAAGTCAGATGAATCAAACCGCCAATCAGTTTTTGCCAAGTTTTATCCGCTCGCATCCCTTAAGTAATGAGCGCTTGAGCGAATCTCAAAGCCGCGCGCAGCGTTATAATACATTGCCGTTAAATCAACAGCAGCGCCATCAAGCCTTGTTTGATTTGCTCTATTGGCGGGTACAAAGTACTGGCAAGCATGCCTCAGAGACCGCATTAACGACTGCAGCAAGGAACAGCGTCGGGGCAAAGCTTGCGCTGATGCATTGGTATGGCGAGCAGCAGCGCTTTAAAGAGGCAAATGATTTGTTTGCCGAGCTGTCTGCATTGCCGGTCACAAAGCGCGAAGTACTCGAGCCATTATTGTCCATTACCCAAAGCCAGATTTTGACAGAACAAAATGAATGGCAACAAGCTGCTGAAATATTAGAGAGTCAGCAGCGCTTGTATCCTGAGCGCCGTGACCTGCGTCTGTATTTGGCGGAAGCATTGACCAATAGCAATCAACCAACCAAAGCGCAGGCATTGCTTAAGCCCTTAACCGAGCAGCAACCAAGTGATCGCTATGCTTGGCAAAGTTTGCAATTGGCCAATGAAAAATTGGCAAAGACCACTGATTCTGCAGCGCTAAAAAATATCGCCACTATTAATGCACTACGCTACCGCAGTCATGACCAACTATGGAGTGGAAGCTACGAGGGCGCGCTGACTTCTTTGACGCAAGCCAAAAAATTGACAGAAAATTTGCAAAATACGGCTCAAGCCAATAGCGCTCGCCCACTTCTTGCCAATATCAATGCCGAAATCAAAGCCGTAAAAACCGCCAAAGACTTTAAGCCTTAGGCGGTTCTCTGATAACTAACTGCTATAAAGCACTATATAGAAAAGGCATTGATTTTATCAATATGTTGTAGCGATTACCCTTGTAGCGCGTCTTTGACCAACTTTGAGATTAATGCAGGGTCAGCACGACCCGCAGTTTTCGTTTTTAATATACCCATCACGCTACCCATATCACGCATTGACGTTGCGCCTTGCTCGGCGATTTCTGCGTTTACTAAGGCCGTAATCTCCGCATCATCCATTTGTTTTGGCATATATTCATTGATAATATCAATCTCAAACTGCTCTTTGGTTGCCAAGTCATCACGACCGTTTTCGGTAAAAATAGTCAATGACTCATGGCGCTGTTTGAGCTGTTTTTGTAATATCTCTAATACTTGTGCATCATCAAGCTCTATTCGACGGTCGATCTCAATTTGTTTGATAACCGCTTGTACGTTACGCAGTACTTTGACCCGTTCAATCTCACGTGCTTTCATAGAAACTTTAATGGTATCAGTTAACGTCTGTTTAATTTGGCTCATTGTTGTTATTCCTTATGATTATAGGTAAAAAGTTTGTATAAAAAGTCTATTAATCAGAGCAAGCTTTATAATAGAAAGTGTTAGAACCAATGATAGTAATAACAAAAATTGTAGCATAAAAAACGCCACTGATATCATTGGATAACAGTGGCGTTAGTGTAGCGCTGGTACTTAGCTAATCGTATGATCGATTAGTACATACGAGTGGTACGAATAGTTTCGCGTTGTAATTTCTTTTTATAACGCTTTACTGCAGCAGCTTTTTTGCGCTTGCGTACTTGCGTTGGTTTTTCATAAAATTCACGCTTACGTACATCTGACAATACGCCAGCTTTTTCACAAGCACGTTTAAAACGACGGATAGCGATATCAACTGGTTCGTTTTCTTTAACCTTAACTGCAGGCATGAAGACTCCTCGATTAGGATGAGATATAAGGGCATTAATTTGGCTGTATGTTAGTATTTAGCCGTAATATCTCAAGATTACCGGCATCAGCTCAAACTAGGACAATCTTGCGCAATAGCACAAGGGCGCCTATTTTAATAAAAAATCGCAATAAAGTCAAAGGCTTTTACTCATTAATCTATAACTATCATTAAGTTGCAAACTGCTGTCAGCAATAAGGGTCGTAAGTTATTTATAGCTAAACGTTCTTTAGGAAGAATAAACGGGATATTTACTAAATAGCATCAGTATAAATAAACCCCCTACTGTCTATAACGGTTTGGGCCAAATTTATGCTATGATAATTTGCATAATATCAATCGTTTTATGTGCACTTTATTAAGGATGTTGGAATGAAAAAATCAGTACTCAATACGGCGCTAAGTACAGCATTTATCGCCGCTCTTGGTTTCGGTGTCAGTGCTTGTAGTAGTGAGAAAGAAGGTGAAGATTCAGATCACATTTTAGCCATCGATCGTGTTGATGAGGCAGCAGAAATTGCTCGCGCGAATGCACCTGCAGCAGAAAAGATAGATTTCCCAGTAACAGCTCCAATGCCAGCAGCTGATGCGACAACAGATGCGACGATGAGTACTGAAGAAGGGGCTGTCGCAGTAGAGGGAACAGCAGCTGATGCAACGGTAAGCGCCGATAGTTCTGATACCGCTGTGGCGACTGCCGATACTGCCAATAGTACTGAAGTGCCGGCGACGGATTCAGCTGAACCTGCAACCAATTAATCTTGCTTGAAGGCAGTATTCAATAATGAGCGGTGTTACTAACCATCTATAGATGAGGAAACAACCATGACTGTTAAACAAGCTGTAATAAAGAAAAAATCAGTTGTTAAGTTAGCGCTGTCTGGTCTAAGTCTTAGTATGTTATTGACACTTAGCGCCTGTAGCGGTGGTGATAACACTCCCACAGATGAGCCTGCAGTGGTTAATGAAACCGAAATTGTGGTTGGGGAGCCAGCAGCGCCTGCTAAAGCTGAGCCTGTCGTTGAAGTAGAAGCAGTTGAGGTGTCAGAAGTAAAAGCGGAAGAAGTAAGTACTGCTGCCGATGAGCCTGAAGTGTTGGCTGCTGATGCAGGTGCTACATTGTATGAAAAACAATGTAAAGTCTGTCATGAAAAAGGTTTATTAGCCGCGCCAGTATTCGGTAATAAAGAAGCGTGGGCACCACGAATCGCCAAAGGTATCGATACATTACATGTTCACTCTGTTAAGGGCTTTAACAAAATGCCCGCGCAGGCAAGCGCTGAAGTCAGTGAAGCGCAAGTTCATGCGGCTGTGGATTATATGGTTGCTGCAGCTAGCTAAATACTATTGATTGAAATTTGCTAAACTGACCGCCATTGTAAGCTTACAGTGGCGGTTTTTTATTCACGCTACAAGGCAAAATATAAAGGCACATAGATGAAAGTATTGGGTTTAGAGACCTCTTGCGATGAGACGGGTCTAGCGATTTTTGATAGCGAACAGATGACAAGCGACAATAAAGGTCTGCTTGGGCAAGTATTGTATTCACAAATAGAGCTGCACGCCCTTTATGGCGGCGTGGTGCCTGAGCTTGCTAGTCGCGATCATATTCGTAAGTTAGTGCCTTTATTTAACGAGCTTTTGCAGCAATGCAACATCACTAAAGATGAGATTGATGCGATCGCTTATACCAAGGGTCCGGGGCTTATCGGCGCCTTGATGACGGGTGCATTGTTTGGTCGTAGCTTGGCTTATGGGTTAGATATTCCAGCGATTGGTATTCATCATATGGAAGGGCATCTATTGGCACCGCTGATGGGTGCGAATCCACCAGCGTTTCCGTTTGTCTCCTTACTGGTTTCTGGTGGGCATACGCTGCTCATTGCTGCCCATGGTATTGGTCAATATGAAATCCTTGGCGAATCCATTGATGATGCGGCAGGTGAATGTTTTGATAAAGCGGCAAAGATGTTGGGCTTGCCATATCCGGGTGGTCCTAATATCGCCAAATTGGCCGAAACTGGCAATCCAAATGCCTACGACTTACCGCGTCCCATGTTACATCGCGGCTTGGATTTTTCTTTTAGTGGTATGAAAACAGCGGTACATAATCTGATTAAAGACACGCCACTCTCAGGTGGCTCAGGAAATGGCTCTGATAGCGACCCGCAAGTCCGTGCTGATATTGCTGCCAGTTTTCAGCATGCCGTCGTTGATACTTTGGTGAAAAAATGCGTCAAAGCGCTTAAGCAAGTGAATATGAGCCGATTGGTTATCGCAGGCGGTGTCAGTGCCAATAGTCATTTGCGTGAAACTCTCGAGCGGGAGCTTGCTAAAATAAATGCCACTGTGCATTATGCACCTCCTGCTTTATGTACTGATAATGGTGCGATGATTGCGTATGCCGGTTACGAGCGTTTGCGAGCAGGGCAGTTCGATGATTTAGCGGTCACTTGCGTGCCACGTTGGCCAATGACTGAGCTGCCAGCGGTTTAAATTATCGTCACTAATAAGCGAATATCTATTATAGTAACTTTCACCTGATAAGGATGATTTATGCAGTGGCTAGCGATTGGATTAGGTGCTGCTCTTGGTGCATGCCTGCGAGGCTGGTTGGCACGTTTTAATCCGCTGCATCACTGGATACCGCTTGGAACGCTTGGCGCCAACATATTGGGTGGACTGCTGATAGGATTGGCACTGGTGTGGTTTGAGCGTATGGGTAGTGAACTGTCTCCCAATATTAGGCTGTTTGTGATTACTGGGTTTTTGGGTGGATTAACCACGTTTAGTACGTTTAGCGCTGAAGTATTTACCTTTATTCATCAAGGAAGGTTGCTGGCGGGCTTAGGACTGATTGGGCTACACGTAGGTCTGACATTATTGGCAACCGCGCTTGGATTTTACTTCTTTAAGTTGGTTTTATAATAATAAAAATGCAGTAATAAAAAAGAGCGATATTAGTTTTTAATACCGCTCTTTTTTCTAACAATTCCTAGTCATACAGGTTTTACAATGCTTTCTAATAAACTGGCAAACCCTTGCAGATAAGCCGTATCTTGGCTAGCGGTGCGCGTCGCGGCATAAAGCTGACAGCGCACACCAGTGCCTAGCGGCCGCGAGACGACCCAGCCTTTTTTCTCATATTCCGCCACGACCCAGTCGGGCAATGCTGCCACACCGCGCTCACTAGCAACCAATTGAATGAGCATCGCTGTCAACTCTGTCGTACGAATACTCTGAAAGCTCACCTGCGCTGGCGTCATAAAATTGGCAATAATATCAAGGCGCTTAGCTTCAACTGGATAAGCAATTAACGTCTCCTTAGTCAAGTCATTGGGCTTAATACTCTCTTGTGCGGCCAAATCGTGCGTGGGTGACAGCACCAAGCGGCTTTCGTACTCAAACAATGGCTGATAGCTGATCCCTTCTATGGGCAAATCACTGGTGGTAATCAACAGATCAATATCACCTTCCATCAATAAATGATGCGGCTCAGGCTCAAAACCCGTAGCAAAATCCAGCTCCACATCCGACCACTCGCGGCGATAATGATTGAGTATGGGCATGAGCCAGTCAAAGCAACTGTGACATTCAGAAGCTAGGCGCAATCTGCCAGCTTGACCATGCGCCAAGCGTTTCAGGTTAGATTTGGTACGAGTCACTTGTGGCATGATGCTATCAGCCAATGCCAGAACCGTTTTGCCAGCTGGCGTAAAAGTGAGCGGGCGTGTGCGGCGATTGACTAGGCTAATGTCGTAGTAATTCTCCAGCTCTTTTAGCTGATGTGAGACCGCAGAGGCAGTGACGTGTAGCTCATCAGCTGCCGCCGCTAGTGAGCCGTGCGCCCGTAGTGCGGTTAACGTATTGAGATGACGAAGCTCTAGCATAATATAACCTAACCACTAAGGTGAGAAAAATTCATTATAATCAATCTAGCGCTGATTTTCATTCAAATATTACGATGAATAAACGTTAGTCAGCTAACGCCGACGTAATAACAGCTGCGAGATGATGACCAATATCAAAGAGGCAACCAGTAACAACGTACCGATGGCATTGACTTCTGGCTTGAGTCCGACTCGCACCATAGAGTAAATACGCAGTGGTAAAATCTCATAGCTAGGCCCTGTGACAAAGGTTGACACCACCACATCATCTAGCGATAAGGTAAAGGCGAGTAACCAACCTGCCATTACCGCTGGCAAAATAACAGGGATCAATACCGTACGCACCATCGTTGATTCATTGGCGCCTAAGTCACGCGCGGCTTCCATCAAGCGCTCGTCTAAACTACTCAAGCGAGCAAAGACCGTGATAACCACGAACGGCAGACAAAAAGTAATGTGCGCCAGTAGTAGCGAGACAAAACCCAATTGCAGACCAATTAATAAAAACAATGCCAATAACGAGATAGCAAGAACAATCTCAGGCGACATCATCAACACAAATAACAGCCCATTGAGCAAGCCTTTACCGCGAAATTTATAGCGATGTAAGGCAAGGGCGGTCAGCGTTCCAATCAAGGTCGAGACAGTTGCCGCGACCAAGCCCAGCACAATAGAATGCCAAAAAGCATCAAGCATGGCTTGGTTATTAAATAGCGACTCATACCATTTTAAGCTAAATCCGCCCCAGTTATAGCCGATTTTTGATTTGTTAAATGACATGACGACCAAGACAATAATGGGTATATACAACAGCGCATATATCAGTCCCAGATAGCCTTTAGCCATCATACTACCCATCTTAATAGAGCGTTTGCGCTTGATCGGTGTGCTCGTAGATGAATGGTTCGGTGGATGATTGGACATTATGCCACCTCATTAAAATCAGTCTTGCCAATACGGCGACTACTGGCACGGTAAGCGAGTAACAGTACCGCCATCGCCAGTGTCAGCAGCACGCTAGCCGCTGCGCCAAATGGCCAATCTCGAGCATCTAAAAATTGGTTCTTGATAATATTTCCAACGAGTAAATTGCGTGAACCGCCCAAAATATCGGCAACATAAAACATACCCATTGCTGGTAATAGTACCAACAGCACCCCTGAGATAATACCAGGTGTCGTTAATGGTAGTACCACATGCCAAAAGGTTTGCGGTTTCGATGCACCCAAATCCTGTGAGGCGAGCAACATATCATTGCGCAAATCCGTAAATACCGCATACAACGGCAATACCATAAATGGAAATAATAAATAGGTAAGACCAGCAATCACTGCCCCTTGAGTATATAAAATATCAATGGGTGCATCGATGATACCAATTGCTAATAAGGATGTATTAATCAAACCGTTATTGGCAAACAACAATTTGAGGGCGTAAGTCCGTACCAAAGAGTTGGTCCAAAAGGGCAGTATCAATAGCATCATCAGCAGTGGCTGCCAGCGTACTTGCGCCTTAGAGACCAGCCACGCAAAAGGATAACCGAGCAATAAGCAAATAACCGTCGTAATACCCGCCATCCATAATGAATGGACAAACACCTCAAAATACAGCGGATCAATCATCCGTACATAGCTATCGATGCTGACTGGCAAGCTGACAAAGGCGCTACTGTCACGGGTCAAAAAACTGACAGCGATGACCAATATATTGGGCAACAAGGCAAATATCAGTAACCAACCCCAAATCAACCAAAGCGTTGCCGTACGAAAAGGACTTTTATTGCTCAAGCTATGACGTGCCATCAGCTAGCATCCTTTTGCGCAGTGCCATCTTGTGCTGCCGTAGGGTCTTCTGGCAACACCCATTCCCAGCCATCAACCCATGACACTTTAACCGCTTCGTTCAATTTATAATCAAAGCTGGGATCATCTTCATCAAAAAACTCAGAGGCTTTGATAACATGTCCGTTTGCCAGCTCAATGATCGAATCTAACGTGCTGCCTTTATAGTTACTTTCAATGACGCGGCCAAGCAATCCTTGATGCTCTGTATCTTTTGGGTCATACACCCGTAAATCTTCGGGGCGGAGTAGTAGGTTAACGATATCACCCACTTGTACGTCGCTGGCAAAGTCAGGACGACGTAGATTGCGTAAGGTGGTTGGGCCTTCTTGCGCTTGTGCTTCACAGACTTCAACCTCAATACGACCATTGGTCACGCGACCATCACGGTCGGGTTGTTCAGGATAGACACCTTTGACTTCCGCTTTAAATAAATTGGTCTCGCCAATAAACTTAGCAGTAAATAAATTGGCAGGAGTTTCATAAATTTCAATAGGCGTGCCAATTTGCTGAAACTTGCCGTCTTTCATCACTGCAATGCGGTCTGACATCGACAGCGCTTCTTCTTGATCATGGGTAACAAAGACAAAAGTAATGCCAAGCTCACGTTGCAGGCGTTTGAGCTCAGACTGCATTTTTAGACGCAGCTTATGGTCGAGTGCCGACAGTGGCTCATCGAGCAGCAGTAGCTTGGGACGATTAATCACCGCGCGGGCAATCGCAACGCGCTGCTGCTGACCACCAGACAAATCTTGCGGCTTACGATTGGCCAAATGCTCTAGCTGTACCATGGCGAGCATTTCACGCACCCGAGTATTGATCTCATCTTTGGGTACTTTTTTCAGCTTCAGCCCGTACGCGACGTTTTGCGCGACCGTCATATGCGGAAACAAAGCATACTGCTGAAAGACAGTATTGACCGGACGTTTATCCGCTGGCAAACCCGCCATCTGTAAGCCATCCAAATATATCGCCCCAGCGTTTGGCTGCTCAAAACCAGCAATGAGGCGCAGTAAAGTTGTCTTGCCGCAGCCCGATGGGCCAAGCAATGTTATAAATTCACCATGCTTGATGTCGAGATTGATGTCTTTGAGTACGTCAGTTTGATCGTAGGTTTTTTTGAGACCCGTCAATTGCAGCAGTACTTGTTCGTTGTGAGGTGAAGCAAAGCTACTGTTCGTGGTTGGCGGTGAGTTGGTCATAATATGTATTCCTAGGTATCCAACATTGGTGTCCAACATCTCACTACAGCTGTTTATTTAAGACACGGTTGTCAAGGTGGCTTGGGATGAGCATCAGCGCTGAATATAAACCAGTCTGGTCGCTGCGTATTATAACAAACCCTCAATATAAATCCGTGCAAGTTCGTTATGAGTTACGCGATTAGTATCCGATGGTACAGATGGATTCTTAACAACGAGCTTTATTTATACTTTTTGTGGGTAATAGCGACTTTTTTAACATTTTTCTCATTCTTATAATTCTGTCTTATTAATAATAGTTGCCTTTGTACCATGATATGAAAACAAAATTTTTTATCATTTTTTGACCCTGATTCCTATACAATTACACGGTGGCTGATACGTATAGTGAGCCTGACTATTGAGAAATGGCTAGGACACTATTCAGCCAATCTACATTTGCATTCATATATTTTAAGCCGCTTAAAAACCTAACATTATCAATGATAAAGGATTTATTATGTCTCATGGTACACGCCCAAAAACAGGTCAAGAAGCGCTTGAGCTTTTAAAAGAAGGCAATACCCGCTACGTTGATAGCCTCACCAGTACTGATGATTTGATGCAAAAGCGACCAGAGTTGGTCAGAGACCAAAACCCTTTGGCCATCATTCTGGGTTGCTCAGATGCACGAGTACCAGTTGAGATTGTATTTGACCAAGGCTTGGGTGATTTATTCGTCATTCGAGTCGCAGGTAACGTGGTTGCACCCTCTCAGATTGGCTCAATTGAGTTTGCAGCCGAAAAGTTCGGCACCAAATTGGTGGTGGTGCTTGGTCATTCGCATTGCGGTGCTGTTACGGCTTGCGTAGAAACACTGATTAATCCTGAACAAAACTACTCACCCAACTTGCAATCAATCGTTGATCGTATCCGTCCTAGCGTTTATAACTTGCACGAATTGGCGACCGCCAATGGTCAAGACGTCGATGCAGATGAGTTGGTTGATCGTGCTATCCGTGCCAATGTGCGTATGTCAGTGAGCCAGCTCAAACATGGTTCACGGGCGCTAGAGGACTTAACCAATAGCGGTCAATTGCTGGTCGTTGGTGCAGAGTATGATCTAGAGACAGGAAAAGTGCGATTTTTAGACAGCTAGTCTGTGTTTTATATTAACGTTTTCAACCGCATTTTCTTACAAAACCTTCTCAATGATTGCGCCAATTTTTATTATGATGAGAGGTCAAGCGAGTCGTGACGTTCATGGCTCGCTCGTTTTTCACTTTTATATGCGGTAAAAAATAGGATAACCATCATTATGTCTACTTCAAATACGGACGCAACCACCGACAATAATAAACAATCAATCATCACTCAGCCTGATAGCAGCATTAAGGCAGAGGGCGTTCAATCTATTTCTGCACAGACAACAGGCTTTACGTTCAATCACACCATGCTACGTGTAAAAGACCCTGCAAAATCTTTGGCGTTCTATACAGGTGTGCTCGGTATGACTTTGCTGGCGCTCAAAAAATTCCCTGATATGGGTTTTGATTTGTACTTTTTGGCGAAGTTAACTGAGAGCGAGCGCGAAAACTTGCCTGGGGGTGATGATTTGGAAATATTTGCCTTTCGTCAGCGCGGTATCTTGGAGTTGACCCACAATTATGGCACTGAAACAAAAGCAGACTTTAGCTATCACAATGGCAATCAAGAGCCACAAGGTTTTGGTCATATTTGCTTTAATGTGCCAAATCTAGAAGAAGCGGTCGCTTGGTTTGACGAAAATGAGGTCGAGTTTAAAAAACGTCCAGAAGAGGGCAGCATGAAAAATATTGCCTTTATCAAAGATGTCGATGGCTACTGGATTGAAATTGTGCAAGCCGATTTGATGGGTTAGGGTTGTATAGAACTTTATACATTCTCTAAGTGTCAGAAGCAAAAACCGCCCTATCAAACGATAGGGCGGTTTTTTTATGTCATCAAAGTAGGACGTGTTAAATAGCACACACACCCTATTATCATTTACTCAGATTTTGCGCGAAACTCTGTATGACACGATTTACAGCTTTCACCCACCTGACCAAAGGCTGGCATAACATCATCGATGCTAGTCGCATTTTGTGCCGCCGCGTTTAGTTCAGCAGTGACCTTTTGAAAATTGTCTGCTTCCGCACGGAAACCATCAGCATTAGACCAGACCGCTTCAGTGGCATTACCCATGGCTTCTTGATTTTCAAAATGACTCCAAGGGGAGGCCGCATCTTCTGCTAAAAATGCCGCTTGCTCTTTGAACACAGCAGCATCAAACGTATCAGGTGCTTTAGCCATATCACCCATGACACCCATGGCATCACCCCAGCTTTTCATGCTGTCTTGACGCGTTTTTACATCAGTATCAGTAGGGCTGCTACAGGCGGTTAGACCGAGAGCTGCTGCCATCAATGTGATACCGAAAATAGACTTTAGTGATTGTTTGGTATGAACCTGTGCCATGTGAATTACTCCTTTAAATTTGACTGATGATAGGCTGGCTATGAAGCGCTGGCCTCATCTCAAAATATTATTATAAAAATACCGCTTAAACCTAATTTAGAAGTGCAGTCACTCCTAAACTACTTTTCAAAAAATATATGTCATTGTAACCATTATTTACGCAACAATAGTTAAGATAGTTGTTATATCCTCGTAAAATTTGCAGCAGTTGTAGATTTATCGAGATTATTAACGCTGACATGAAAAAGGCCAGCAATGATAGCTGACCTTTAAAACAATCTCTAACGTAATTAGGGCGTGTCATCAATTAGCACATTGATGCAATTTATGGCCTTAAAATGGCTAAATTTTCGCTAAACGGTGTCAAAATTCTTGTCAATATGTTCATATTCACTGCGAATTTTTCCTTGTTTAGCATCAATGTATCTCATTTTAATGCTCATAATCTAATTGATGACACGCCCTAGATTTATACGCAGTAAACTCACAAAACTATCGCGCCAATAAAACTATAGCGCTAGCCAGTCACGTGGTTTTAGATAATAGTCTGTCAATTCAAACTCAGGAGTGCCTTCAGCGGGTTCTAAACGATAATGCCAGCTGGCGAGTGGTGGCATACTCACTAGTATGGATTCGATACGCCCATTACTTTGCAGACCAAATAGAGTACCACGGTCATAAACGAGGTTGTATTCAACATAGCGACCTCGGCGATAGAGCTGAAATTCACGTTCTGCTTCAGTATAGGGCACATTTCTACGCTGCTCAAAAATAGGTAAGATACCTTCAAGGTAGCCATTACCGACCGCTTGCATGAGCTCAAAACAAGTTTCAAAATCCCAACCGCGACTTTCAGTATTGACGTCATCATAAAACAAGCCGCCGATACCGCGCTGCTCATCACGATGACGCAAATTAAAATACTCGTCGCACCACTGCTTAAAATCGGGATAAACGCTGTCGCCAAAAGGCGCACAGAGGTCATGACAGACTTGATGCCAATGCACGCAGTCAGCAAGCACAGGATAAAATGGCGTTAAATCAAAACCGCCCCCAAACCACCAAATAGGATCTTTGCCTTCTGCTTCAGCAATAAATAAGCGGACATTGGCATGACTAGTGGGAACGTGGGGGTTTTTGGGGTGTACAACAAGAGATACGCCCATCGCCTGTGCTTTACGACCAGCTATGTCAGGGTGACGCGCCGTAGCTGAGGCAGGCAGGTTTTGGACATGTATATGACTAAACATCACGCCGGCTTTTTCAATCACCTGACCATCTGCTAACACACATGAGCGACCACCGCCGCCTTCAGGGCGCTCCCAATCATCAGGAACAAAGGTAGCAGCTTTTTGCGCATCAGTGCAGCCACCCTGCTCTTGAGCTTCTAATGCTTGGCAGATATGCGCTTGTAAATCGACTAAAAATTCACGCACACGCATAATGTCATGATGACTTGGCATTGTCGCATCGGTCGCTGACACATTGATATCATTATCTATCTTTGGGATACTCATAAAATATCTGATTATTTGCTATTTATTAAAGTGTAGGGTGGTATTAAAATCTGTGTCTAATAGATGACCCATACGATCGCGCTTGGTCGCTAGATATTCAGCATTCATATCATTCACCCCAACGACCAATGGTACCCGCTCAATGACATCGATGCCATGCTCGGTTAAGTAAGCGACTTTGCTGGGGTTATTGGTAATAAGGCGCACAGCATTAACGCCTACATGAGCAAGCATAGGACCACACATATCATAGATACGCGCATCGGCAGGCAGTCCTAACATAAGGTTGGCATCTAGAGTGTCGTGACCTTGATCTTGTAAGGCGTAAGCGCGGATTTTATTGGTCAGACCGATGCCACGCCCTTCTTGGCGCAGATATAAAATCGCCCCACAGCCCGTCTTTTGTATTGCATCCATAGCGGTATTTAGCTGTGGTCCGCAATCACATTTTAAGGAGCTAAAAGCGTCACCAGTTAAGCACTCAGAATGAATCCTTATCAAAGGAATAGGACGTTCTGTTAAAGCATCATCTTTTTGATTTAAGATGCTGTCGGCAATATCTGTTTGATCAAACACAGGCAGACCTACCGTCAGCATCACATGCTCTTGACCCTCATCATTCTCAAAGATATGAATATCAAACTCGCCGTGACGAGTAGGCAATTTGGCGCTAGTAATAAATTGATATGACATTAATGCCCTGCATAAGCTGATCATCGTGGTGCTAACTGTCTGACATAGCTTTATTATAATGGCTAAGTTCTTGTAAGCTAGCGGGTTTGCAAGATAGTATGCTAATTATATTTGTTATAAAAACCACAAATTATAAAAACACACAAAGTTCACAGACGACGCACGATGATTAAAGCGACAATTAAAAATAAATGCTATTATGCCATACTATTTTGATGGATACAGTGACAAGTCTTTGCCCTTACATTACTATGTCGTCACTAACGTCCGGTATGGATACAAAATAATAAGGCATAATAGCCATTATTATGACCTTTGAGACAGCTATTAGAGCCGTCTTTAGGGTTGTCATTGAACGTTATTATCTTTATATCAAATAGCGTATTTTGGGTTATTGCAGCGACAAAAGCTGTATCACTAATTGTATAGTCGATGCCATCCATTGTATTAGCAATGATACAATGGATGGCATCGACTATTATTAAAGCCACTTAGACTATTGCTATTGCTAGACCTTGTCTAAGGTAGCATCTGGTCAGCAGATTGGTAGGTATCGTACGTTTTATGCAGCAGTCACCTCATTCCCCACAGTCTCAGTTATTATCTGCGTCAGCTGTTGATTCTGCTGTACCGCTATCAAACCTGCAACAGACGTATGCAGTAATCCCACGTGAGCGTCCATACACACCCTTGCTTGATAGAGTAGATAGCCCTGCTGATCTCAAGACTTTTAGCCGTGCTGATCTGATTACATTAGCCGATGAGCTGAGGCTGTTTGTCTTGTATTCAGCCGGTCAAAGCGGTGGTCATTTCGGTGCCAATTTGGGCGTGATTGAATTGACGATTGTGCTGCATCATTTGCTGGACACCCCGCACGATCAGATCGTTTGGGATGTGGGTCATCAAGCGTATGCCCATAAAGTACTGACGGGTCGCCGTGAGCAGTTGGGAACTATTCGCTCTAAAGCGGGTTTAACGGCTTTTCCAGAACGGGCTGAATCTGTCTACGATACCTTTGGTGTTGGACATTCTTCAACGTCCATATCAGCCGGTTTGGGCATGAGTTTAGCGCTACGCTCTCAAGGGCGCGCGCAAACGGTTGCTTGCATTATCGGTGATGGGGCGATGACAGGTGGCATGGCGTTTGAAGCAATGAATGACGCGGTGCAACAAGACGCTGATTTGATGGTGATTCTAAATGACAATGACATGTCGATATCCTGCTCAATTGGGGGATTCTCACGACATTTGGCGATGCTGTGGGAGTCGGGGTATCAGGTCGATATTTCTGATGCAGGCGAGCCAATCTTATGTCAACGTCCTGATATGCAGGCTTTTGATCGACGTAAGCGCCACAAAGAGCAGCGCGATGTACCGCAACTAGAAGACAATTTATTTAAGGCGATTGGTTTTACTTACTTTGGTCCGTTTGATGGTCATAGTATTCCTGAGCTGCTACGGGTGTTGTCGCTTGCAAAGCAAGTCAAAGGTCCAGTTTTAGTCCATCTTTATACCACCAAAGGTAAAGGCTTTGCGCCTGCTGAATTAGATCCAGTCGGCTATCATGCTATTAATAGCTTACCTGCTGAAGATAACGTACCAAAAACTGAGACACCAGAAATAATAGCGATTAAGTCTTTCTTAAAGTACTCACAAGTATTTGGGCAGTTTTTATGTGATAAAGCGCAAAAGGACAATAAGCTGCTCGCTATCACTCCGGCGATGGAAGAAGGCTCGGGGATGATTGAGTTTGCTCGTCAATTTCCAGAGCGTTTCTTTGACGTGGCAATTGCTGAGCAACACGCTGTGACGTTGGCGGGTGGCATGGCAACCCAAGGCGTAAAGCCTATCGTAGCGATTTATTCAACGTTTTTACAGCGCGGCTATGATCAGCTGATACATGATGTTGCTTTACAAAATCTTGATGTGATGTTCGCTATTGATCGCGCTGGCTTAGTCGGTGAAGATGGCGCGACCCATGCTGGCGTATTCGATTTTGCTTTTTTACGCTGCGTGCCCAATATGCTGATTGCCGCACCAAAAGATGAAAACGAATGCTATCATCTCCTCAATACTTGTTATGAATATCAAGGTTGTACCGCAGTGCGCTATCCGCGCGGTGTCGGTACTGGTGCTGCTATTACGCAGCCTGCTCAAACTTATAACATTGGTAAAGCGGTTATAGAGTCGGTATTTGGGGCAGACAATGCACCCAAGAAACTGGCATTATTAGCATTCGGTACTATGGTCGAAACCGCTCAGAAAGCCGCAGAAATGATAGCGAAACTCCCGTTATTAGCATCAAGCTATCAGCTGCATGTGGTCAATATGCGCTGGGTGAAGCCTTTAGATACTAACTTACTTGAAACTCTAGTTGAGCAAGGTGTTACTCATATAGCGACTTTAGAAGAGCATATGATCATGGGCGGCGCGGGTAGTGCGGTCAATGAATACTTATTAAATGAATCGGCTGCTTTTAAAATCCATCGTCCAGTTATCTGTAATATAGGTATCCCTGATCGGTTTGTTGCGCATGGCTCTCAAGCAGAGCAGCTAGCAGATATTGGACTAGATGTGGAAGGTGTGTTCAATCAGCTCCAAAACTTATTATCTTAACTGATGTGGATGAAGGTTTAAAAAACGATTAATCCTCTATCTGCTACATTATAAAAATAATAAATACCCATAGTCCGTAAAAAGTTGATAAAATAGCTGGGTAAAAAATAAAGCTGTATTTTTGTACCAAGATATCGCCTGCTTGCCGTAGGTGTGAACTATTTGACAACTTGAGCGGTGCGACTATTAGCAACCATATATTATGGTTTGCTATGTGGCTTTATTTTTCATTGATTTTATAATTAGTGTTGGTGCTATAAGTATCTATCGATTGGTACTTATCAATTAATATTTATCTAGTAATATCCATTTATCAAACAAGCAGGTTATTGTATGGAACCCATGGTCGTCATCGCAGCGCGTGCTGCTGAAAAAGTCGGTAAAGAAATTTTGTACGCGCATCAAAACCGTCATAAAATTGAGCTAGATATCGAGTCAAAAGGACTAGATGGTCTGGTTACTCGTATTGATCGCTTTAGTGAAGAGCTGACGATTGAGACGCTAAAAGCCAGCTATCCAAATCATTCATATTTGGGTGAAGAGTTTGGTATGCAGGAAGGTCGCGGTGAAGATGCTGACTGGTGCTGGATTATCGATCCACTCGATGGCACTAAAAACTTCGTTCATGGCGTACCACAGTTTTGTGTGTCTATCGCCGTACAGCATAAAGGCGTGACTCAGCATGGTGTTATCTATGATCCTGTTCGTGATGAGATGTTCTCTGCTAGCCGTGGTAAAGGCGCGCGTTTAAACCAACGCCGTATCAGTGTCAGTGAGCGTAAAACGATCGATGGTGGTTTATTTACTACTGGACATCCTCTTGAGCGTAAGCGAAATGGCGAAGTTATCTCATATGCCAAAGAGCACTACGAAAGCCTACAAAAAATCACTGAAGCGGGCGGTCAAATCCGTCGTCTAGGCTCAGCTGCTCTTGATTTATGTTATGTGGCTGCTGGTCGTTTTGATGGCTACTTTGAGATGTCAATCAAGCCTTGGGATATCGCAGCAGGCGAGCTTATTGTCACCGAAGCACGTGGCGTGGTCGTTGATCATACCGGCGCACACAATTCGATGACATCAGGCTCTATCTTTGCTTGTAATATAAAACTGCTAAAACCTTTGATGCAAGTGGTTGTGCCAGCATGGGGCGATGCGCTTTAATCCTCCCCTTTTAGATAGCTAAGTATGACAAATAAAAAGCTGATTCCGTTACGGAGCCAGCTTTTTTGTTTTACGATTACCTTTGTAGCCACTTTTATCTTCAACTGTAATACCATTGAATTCAAGATCTTTACTAACCTTTTCAAGCAGCTGCAACTCTTCTTCTATCAGCATCAGCATATCTTGCACATGAGGTAAGGCCTTGCTACAGGCAGTAATACCAAATTCAATCTTATCCAAATAACTTGCCAGCGTAATATTCATCGCTTGCCCATTGAAGACAATCGAGGCAGGATACAAAGATTGTAGGCGCGCGCCATTCCAATACAATGGTTTTTCGGAGCCTGGAACATTTGAGATAATCAGGTTAAAGGCTTGTTTTTTAGGAAACAAACCAGTCGCCAGATTAATCCCTTCCCATGCATAAGATAGCACACTGTAGTTAATAACTTGCGCTTGATTCATACGTCTAAAACGGCGTTTTCCATTGTTCATACTGCGATGAATTAGCTTGATTCTACTCAATGGATCATCCAGATGAGTACCTAGATTGGCAAGGACAAATGACAGCTGATTGCCCGCGACGCTATCGTCAGTTCGTAAAGACATGGGCACGAACGCAATAAGAGGCTTGCTAGGTAGGGCATTCATCGAAATCAAATAACGCCGGATAGCACCAGCACAAACGGCTAGTACTACATCGTTTTTGCTAATATTAATACGTTCAGCAATATCGTTGAAGCGCTTAATATCATAAGATTGTGCCGCTATGCGCCTCGATGCTGAGATGCGTCTGTTTAGAATGCTTCTCGGCGCATCAAAGGTACTGACATAGCTGTCGTCATTATAATTTTTAAAATTATCCAGTAATTCTGTGAACACAGGTTTAATGGTAGATACTTGCTCTTTCAGGATGCGTAAAGCGGAGCGCTCTTTGGGCAAAATAGCATCGATCTGATTGCGATGGCGTGCCATTAATGACCAAATAGGCAAAGTAACCGGCTCATTGGGCGATTGTGATAAGGATTTTTTGACCAAACGCATGGCAGCGATACCATCAACCAGCGAGTGATGGATTTTGAAATACAGCGCAAAGCGCTCTGGACTATCTTCGCTCTCTGGCTGAATACCTTCAATCACATGGCATTCCCACAGAGGCATAGCACGGTCCAATAGACGACCATGCTCTCTTGAAACATACATCAAAAGTTCGCGCACACGGGCGGGCTTGGGTAGGGCGACATGATGCAAGTGGTGCTCGACATCGAAATTTTTGTCTTTTTTCCAAAATACCATGTGCTCAAGCACTTGGTTGAACGGAAACGTTGGCGGTACATCAGAGTCTTGCATCTGCTTTACAAGCTGATGAACAAAACTGATATCTGCATCTTCTGGTAATTCAAATAAAAATAGACCTCCAACATGCATGGGTTGTTTCCGCGACTCAAGAAGTAAAAACAACTGGTCGACTGCTGTAAGAAGTCGCATAATAAATCCTTTTATAATGAAAAATATAATCACCTAACCTTTAATGCTACTGAAAAAAGTATCCCGTCTGTGGCGAGCTGGCAGTTGCCATTTTGCGCATCGGCATACGACCCGCCAAGAAAGCTTGACGACCTGCCCATACCGCATGCTTCATCGCTTGAGCCATCAGCACAGGATTTTGCGCATTGGCAATGGCTGAGTTCATCAGTACGCCATCACAGCCAAGTTCCATAGCAATCGCAGCATCAGAAGCCGTACCGACACCAGCATCAACCAATACTGGTACTTTCGCATTTTCAATAATTAAGCTTAATGTATGACGATTGAGCAAACCAAGACCAGAGCCAATCAGACTACCAAGTGGCATAATTGCCACACAGCCCATACTCTCTAATTCTTGAGCAATGATAGGGTCATCTGACGTATACACCATGACCTCAAAACCGTCATCAATCAACACTTTTGCCGCTTTGAGTGTTTCCATCACGTTAGGATATAAGGTCTTTTCGTCCCCTAATACTTCAAGCTTAACCAGATTATGCCCACCTAATAGCTCGCGAGCAAGCTTACAAGTACGAATCGCTGTTTCTGCGTCAAAACAGCCCGCTGTATTTGGCAAAATAGTGTATTTATCTGGTGAAATAACATCAAGCAAATTGGGCTCATTGCTATTTTGACCGATATTGGTACGACGAATAGCGACCGTCACTATCTCTGCTGCTGACGCGCCGATGGCGGCACCCGTTTCAGTCATATCTTTATACTTACCCGTACCGACCAATAATCGAGAAGAAAAAGTACGACTGCCTACCGTAAAAGTATCTTGCAAAAGGGGTATCGATTGAGTGGCAGTGCTAGTGTTATCTGACATAACTGAAAATCCTAATGGCGAATAAAACAAAATGCTATTATAACAAAATCAGGCAATCTTACTTGCAGTCTTTTTGAGCTGAGCCAGCTAAGAATAATACATTTACCATGCTTTGATACAAGTTTTTTTCTGAGTTTTTCTTTATCTATTAGGTCGTTTTTATGATGCAACTGCCGTACAGTTTTGCAAAACGCCATCAGATTTTGGTTATTCTAGCCATTGATTCTGAGCTGCCACCGACATTGCTATTGACCAAGGTGACGCCGCTTTCAGCAATCAATGAAGCGGTGCGATTTTTACAGCAGCAAGGCATACGTGGTGTGCCAATATATGAAAGCGTCAGCTCGGACGATTTTGACAAACGCATGAATGCCGCTTATGCAGGTAACACTGGCGAGTCACAGCATATCGCCGCTGGCCTTGAAGACCATCCTGATCTTGATAGCTTGGCAGATAGCGTGCCTGAAACTGAAGACTTGATGGACCAACAAGACGATGCACCTATTATCCGTCTGATTAATGCATTATTGTCCGAAGCGATACGTCTAAACGCCTCGGATATTCATATTGAGACCTTTGAAAAACGTTTGGTCGTACGCTTTCGCGTCGATGGTGAGCTTAAAGAAATCATCACACCAAAACGTCAATTAGCGCCGTTATTAGTATCGCGCATTAAAGTGATGGCAAAACTGGATATCGCTGAAAAGCGCGTGCCGCAAGATGGGCGTATTAGCTTGCGCTTAGCGGGGCGCGAGGTTGATGTACGGGTATCGACATTGCCGTCAAGTTTTGGTGAGCGTGTGGTCATGCGCTTACTAGATAAGCAAGCAGGTCGCCTGAATATGACCTATTTGGGGCTATCTGATAATGATTATAGTGAGCTTAAGCGCTTAATTCATCGTCCGCATGGCATTATTTTAGTGACAGGACCGACAGGCTCGGGTAAAACCACCACGCTATATTCTGCATTGACTGATTTAAATGATCAAACCCGTAATATCTTGACGGCTGAAGATCCGATCGAGTTCCAGCTTGATGGTATTGGGCAAACGCAGGTCAATAACAAAGTCGATATGACCTTTGCTAAGAGCTTGCGTGCAATGTTACGTCAAGACCCAGACGTGGTCATGGTGGGTGAAATTCGCGATTTAGAGACAGCAGAAATCGCTGTGCAAGCATCTTTGACAGGGCATTTGGTCTTATCAACCCTACATACCAACACCGCTATTGGAGCGGTTACGCGCTTGCAAGATATGGGCGTTGAGCCGTTTTTATTATCATCATCATTAATAGGCGTGGTCGCCCAGCGTCTGGTACGTACGTTATGTACACATTGTCATGATTGGCAGCTGGCTGACCCTGAACAAGCCAAATTGTTTACTGAGATTGGTATTCAATCAATGTCTGACAATATTGCAGTTAACAATGCTGCTGATAATCTGACAGATAAAGCTATCAAGCTACCTAGGGCAGTCGGCTGCGATAAGTGTAACCAATCAGGCTTTAAAGGGCGAACAGCGATATATGAAGTGGTACCCGTTGATGATGCGCTGCGCCGCATGATTCATAGCAATACCGCCGAGTATGAGCTAGAAGAGTACGCCCGCCAAAAGACACCATCGATTCGTGCTGATGGTTTGCATAAGGTAATCGCGGGACGTACGACGTTAGAAGAAGTGCTACGCGTGACCAAAGAAAGCGCTATAAAAATGCTTTAACATGGATAGCGCACTACTTTACATAGTCTTAAAATATGAGTTATCTTAAACAGCCTCATCATTATCAGCTGATTGATTGTCTTGTTCAGTTTCTACTTTTGCGTCTGTTTCTACTTCTACTACTTTGGTATCAGTATCAGCCTCTGCCGACTTTTCATTAGCTTTGCCTTGACGACGCGCTTCTAGCTCAGACTTGGGTATCCAAGCCCATGTCATCTCGACTACGATTGGGTCGCGATCACTGTCCGACTCACGGTCATGAATGACACATGGAATAACCATTTCGCCTTTCGGAGTATTTAAAATGTCTAAACGCTGCTTATCAGATAAGCTTGCGATGGCAGCCATTTGTCCTTTTTTAATCGGTCGATAGAAATTCACCGAATAAGACTTAATCAATAGTACACGATCAGCAGGTAAATTTAAGCCTAAAATGAATCCCGTTGCCGTTTCAGCAAGCAAAGTAATGGCAACTGCATGGATGGAGCCGATATGGTTTTGCACCGCTTTGGTATTATTTAAACTGACCACCACTTGGTTTGGCTCGACCATTTCATAGTAGATACCTGTTGTGCCCACATAAGGTACCACCTTACCAAATGCTTTCGATAAAATGCTCGAACGTGCACCAGCAGGTAAATATTTGGTGATAGATAACAGTTTGCTAAATTGATTGCTGATTGGTTTAAGCGTGCTATTGGTTTTTTCGACTGCAGGTTTTGTGTTCTCAGAGACTTTGGCTGGCAGTTTATTGGTCCGTTTGATCGGGAGTTTTTTTAATAATCCTGACATACAATATTCCTCATATAAGTGGGATTTACAATGCTAATGATACTAGGGTTAAAAGGCTCATGTCATAAATGAGTCACCGAATAGGCTTTATGCTAGCAGCTATTTTAGTTATGGTACATTAACTGCTCAGTCGCTACTATTATTACCATGTACTGCTGCGCTTACAAAATAACAGTGACGTAACGGCATCTTAGGCGTTAGTACCTTAAGCACTGATACCCTGTAGAGCGAGTAACTATAATGATAAAATGTGAGCGCTTTTTTATACTTTTTTGCTGGATAATGTTATGCCTGATATGTGCGATAATAAGCCGACCAATATTATTTATACGGGCGTCGCGGGTACCGGTAAAACCTACCGATTGCTCCAAATTGCTAAAGAATATACGGACTATCTGCCTAGAGCCAATGATGAGGATTTACTCAAGCAGTTATTGCAAGAATTGAACTGGCGTGATGTGGTGTGTTTGATATTTTTAGATTTTCAATCGCAACAGCAGGACTTAGTAAAAGTACCTGAAATCGTCAATCATGAGTTTTTTATCGCCAAAGCATTACAAAACGCACGTGAGAAAAATTTAAGTAATACAGCGTGGTCTGTACTGCAAATGCACAGTCCAACCAACTCTCAGACGGTTGCATATAAGAATAGAGCCAGCCAAGCGTATTTTGATAAAGACCCTAGCGGTGCGTGGTATTTACTGCCTGACAGCTTGATGCTATTAGGCGAATTGTCAGAGCAATTGTCAGAATTTCAGCAGGCGCAACGTGATAATAGTGCCAGCCAACCCCAACGCTTCAGCCAACAGCGCTTTAGTATGGTCAGTTTCCATCAAGCATATGGCTATGAAGAGTTTGTCGAGGGCATTCGTCCGGTAATGGCAGCGTCTAATCAGTCGAATAACAGCTCATCTCAAATGAGCTACGCCATTACTGATGGCGCCTTTTTAAAGCTCTGTCAGCGTGCGGCAAATAATCCTCAGCAGCGTTATGCGATGCTGATTGACGAGATTAACCGTGCCAACGTCTCACGCGTTTTTGGTGAATTGCTCAGCCTTATTGAACCTGATAAACGTGCGGACACCCCCAATGCGATGGCAGTTAATTTGGCATACTCTGGGCGAGCATTTAGCGTGCCTGCCAATGTTGATATCTATGCCACCATGAATACCCAAGATCATTCGTTAGCACCACTAGATATGGCACTGCGTCGTCGTTTTCGCTTTATTAACTGTCCGCCGCAGCCTGAGCTATTACCGATTATCAACCTCAATAAAGGATTAGAAATAGTCGACGAAGCAGAGTCTATCAATTTAGCCAAAGTATTAACGGGTTTAAATCATCGTATTAGCCAAACGTTAGGGATTGAGGCGCAAATGGGTCATGCGTTTTTATTCTCCGTGCATAGTCTTGAGCAGTTACAAATGGCACTTACTGAGCAAATTATTCCACAATTAGCCCAAGCAGCTGGCGGGCAAGTGGCTGTCTTGCAGTATATTTTTAGAGATGAACAGCAGCCAATATCGGCGCAATTTATTCATGATAGTCAAACGTTAATACATAACGGTATGTCCACTCAAATGGCTAGCGAGAATGGTATGGCTTCTCAAAACTCCATGTTTGCAGGACAGCAATCTTATTTTACTCAATCTATAAATGCCGGCAGTTATGCAATTAATACTGACCTTATTGCCAAGACTGGCAAGTTCACCCAGCCTGCCGTCTATCAGCGCTTATATTCATGAGGATGTTAATCGGTGGTAAATAAGTATAAGTACACTCAAAGCTCCGAAATGAATATCATGACGGTATTTGAACATCAGCGTTTAATAGCGTCTAATTTCTTGTACGGCTCTGATTTTCAGTGGCTGATAACCCAAGAGCTGTCAGTATTTAGTATTAAACGCAAGCAAGGACAGTGGCAACTCAAGGTTGGACACTATATTGGCGTTATTATACTGCCTAGTGGCATGACTCTTGAGATACTGCCAAAATTTATAGCAGACACTGCTAGCCACTCTATTAAGAAGCTATATCAGTCAAATGTATCACCAGTAGATGCGGATATTTTACAAACCCGTCACTGGGTACAAAATATGCTGTCAGACCTAATGAATAGTAACGATAACAAATCGCCTCACAGCAAAAATTTTGGGCAATTCAGCAATCAGTTAACCACTCTACCAGTCGCCACATTGCCTTTATCCGATTGGCTCAGTATGCAGATTTTGCAGCGTTTAACGAATTATCAACCGACCAAACAGTATCAAACCCAAATCCATAACCAAGCAGCAATTCAAGGACGTTTACTCATAAAAGAGCAATTACGTCATAACAGTATGCAGCCACATAAATTCGTTTGTGAGCGCAGTATGCTGAGTCAAGACATGCTAGGCAATCGAGTCATTAAGAGCGCATTAACGCTGCTGATGCCTTTGTGGTCGCAATCAAATCTGCTTTTATATTTACAGCCGTGGCAGCAAGTGTCTGTCCTAAATCAGCATGAAATACGCCAGCTAGAGTCGATATACCTTCAAGCAAAGCGTGAGCTTGCCATTCAGCCGCTGCAAGCAAAGCAATTACAAGCCGCTCAGCAACTGGTAGATTTCGCTTATTGGCTGCTTAGTCAATCAAATATGGAAATCGGTCATAGCGTTGATTCATCAAAACCATTTGGTAGTAGGTCTACACCGCCACGCTTATGTTTACTGATAGATATGAATCAAGCATTTGAGCAATGGGCAAGTCAGCGTATCGCGTTGTCTTTTCAGCAATTGAGCGACGACTATAAACCATTATTCCAAGCACAACGTGTTTGGCTTAATGATGCAGAAGGGCGGGCGTGTTTGTCTATTCGTCCTGATTTATTGATTTATCGCCAAGTGCGTTCGAATGCTGAAAGTAAAGACAAGCATGATGATGCTTTACCAATAAAGAGTTTGGGAGCAAATCCATCACCAGAAACACAAGCAGGTCAGTATAGTCACGTGATCGATATTAAATGGAAGCCTTTAGCGCATGCCAGTGCCATTAGTGCCAGCGATGCTTATCAACTGAGCAGCTATGCGCAGGCTTATCAAGCAGAGCAAGTCTGGCTGGTATATCCGGTACAAGACAATCAGAGACGAGCGGTTGTATTAAAGCAAGATACTCAGGACATATACAATAGTGAAAATCCACTCTATGCTCAGTTATGGCTGATACCTTTTAATGTGCGCACAGGTACGATAAACACTGACTTGCTTCCAACATAAGATTTAGTATAATATGCGCCTAGCTCATGAGGCACTATGTTAAGTAGCGCTTGTTGTCGACACTCAGTTTATAAGAAATAAGCCTTTTGAAATAATTTAGCGGTTATTTCAAATTAATTGAAAATAGGTGTTGACACCATCGGCGTTTCCCCTTAATATGTGCACCTCGATAGCAAGGAACGTTAACCAGTTAGTGGCATTGCCAACAACCTGTTAATCAACAAACTATCGTGTTAATAGAGAATTTCGGAGTGTGGCGCAGTTTGGTAGCGCATCTGGTTTGGGACCAGAGGGTCGTAGGTTCGAATCCTATCACTCCGACCATCTATTTAAGAGCCTTACAGGCTTTTTTTTATGTATAATAGTTTGGTTTCTCGTATATTAAGCGGACCAAAGTATGTAAAAGTCCTCTAAGAGCGCCTGTAGCTCAGTTGGATAGAGCATCTCCCTTCTAAGGAGGTGGCCGCAGGTTCGAATCCTGCCAGGCGCACCATTTAGCCTGCATATATTGCTGAATTTTGGCAACAGTTATGGCGGTTGTAGCTCAGTTGGTAGAGCCCCGGGTTGTGATCTCGGTTGTCGTGGGTTCGAGTCCCATCAGTCGCCCCATTTTTTTTGCTGTATCCCTTCCGTTTATATTCTATATCTATATTAAAATCATCTAAAAAAAGCCACTGCCATTTTTGGCATTTTTTTGTACCTGTCTATTTTATGTCTTTTGCCTCTGTGATAGTCCTAAAGCTTTTCAATCGTCCATGATCTAACAGTCTACTGGCATTTGTTATCATTTTTTCTTATGATATGTCTTGTGTAGTAAGGGCTTTATAAAGGTACATTGGCTGTACTGTCAAAGAAAAATTCATCTCAGTAGTACTATATTTTTAAATAAAATCGATCCTCATAGTAATGCGATTTTTTTATTAAAGTGGCGCGTTATTGAGCAGCTGTTATTGAGGAAATGGTTAATGGACGCATTAAGTGTGTTACTACAAAATGTACATTTATTCGATACGAAATACTATCGCTTAAATGGTACAGGCAATTGGTCTTACTCACTCACTAGACAAGATACGATTGTGTTTTATTTGGTGATGTCCGGTAGCTTTTGTATTGATATGGGCAGTGGACTCAGAGAAGCGCATGCTGGCGATATTATCATGATACCTAGCGCGCACAATCATGTCAGTTACGCGCTTAACCATCATGGTGAGAGTGCCAAACCTTTGGATGAGTTGCTTACTAATTGCATGGAACAAGTGCTTGATATTCAGGGCGATGGTGATGCTCAATCATCTTTGATACTGATTGAATGCAAGTACGATAAAGAGATGATTCGTCCTTTATTATCAGTGCTACCAACGATATTGCCTGAAATTAACGATGAATCTGATGGTCGGTTTGAGGTGATTGATGTTGAGATTCGACTGCTGACGTTAGAAGCTGAGCATGAGCGGATGGGTAAGACAGCGATCATCAATCATTGGGCAAGTATTATGATGATTGAGTGTTTGCGGGTTTATATCGAAAGTTTACCTGAAGCCACGGACAGTTGGCTACAAGCCATGAAAGACCCGTTTTTAACCAAGGCATTGGTTGCCATGCACGAAAATCCAAGCCAAAACTGGAGCATTCATGAGCTTGCTGAAGTTGCAGGTATGTCACGCTCGAGTTTTGCGCAGCGTTTCAAAGACGTGGTTGGTATGCCACCGTTGACCTATCTGATTGACTACCGTTTGCGTCTGGCGGCACGTTATTTGCGCTTGCAGCAAAATAGTATTAGCCGTATTAGTGAGCTGGTGGGTTATGCCTCAGACTCAACCTTTAGCCAAGCCTTTAAGCGCGTGTATGGCATATCGCCAAAAGCGTACCGCCAGCAATATCAAAAACAAAACCTTGCTTAGCTGCTACTTCACACATAAATAGTCATCCAAGCTGCGTGATATTTTCTAAATTGAGTCAGTGATATAACAGCATCTATTTGATAATAATTTTTCATCATTAGCATTTCGATCTTGCACAGCTGACAATGAGTGTAGGTTCAGGTACTATGGAATGACAATGACGTAATAAGTCGCCTAGTTGCGACCGTGTTTTAGCGACCTATCTTTTATGCTTATATATTATGGTCTATCCAGAATATAGTATGACTTAGGTGATGTTTATTTTTGCAGCTGATGGTGTTTTATGACTGAACCGACCGCAAAACCAAGCGTAGAATCAAACGATCTACAAGATTCTTCTGCGTCCATTAATCATAAAGACAAACTTAATAGCAGAGCCAAAGCTAACAATAATCAGTACGACTCAAATCTTCAGCAGGGAACTAGCGCACAGGCAGGTATGACTACTCGGCTTGATAAAGCAGCATTATTAGCGTTATTTGTTTTGCCAAATGCTGAGGGCAGCTTGACAGAGGCCAGCCCCGCTAATATAAATACTGCTAATCATACTCTGATAAACCAAAGCTCATCTATCTCTGCAAGTGACAGTAGTATTGCTACTCAGCGCGTGACACTTTATCGGGCTCAGCATGAGCGCACGCAGCAATTATATTTGGCTTCTGCTGCTATCCGTCCGACCTATCTTGTACATACCCTCAAAACACAATTTGCCGAATACCAGCAATATTTGCTTGCACAGCAGCTTGATAAACGCGGTTTGATGGATACGGATGCCATTGAGCGCTTATGGCAGCAGCTACATGTGGTCGATGACATCATCGAAGATATTGTACGCCATATGCCAGCTCAGCAACCTGCAGGTTGGCAGTTGACAACACAGGATGGACATAATCCATTATGCTTTGCCACCGTCGGCAAGCTGAAGCATAATAAACCTATCTTTGATCAAGGCAGTTTGAACAGCTATGTGCTCGGGCACTTTGGCGTCAGTAGCTTTACTTACGATCGTGGCTATTATATCGGACATGTGGTTGGCTATTTATTCAGCTGTTATTTTTGCGCCCATTTATCTATTACTTATGGCGTGACAGCACTTGGTCAGGATGTGGTGAGTGACTATGATTATGCCAGCCTTGAAACCCCGCACATGGTCAGATTGCTACAAGGTTTAGACGGTTACTGTAAAAAACGCATTTATCAATTGGCGGTCATTTGTGCACGTCTCAGTGTGTTTGCCAGTGATAAGCGCATTGAGCGTATGCTGATCGCTGAAGTCAATGATTTTGATAAAAAGCTACAACAACAGCATTTAGATGTTCTATTATTGCAAGGCTTGATGCCGGATAGTAACGATTCTACGCCGCTTCTTTAAGTCGTCTATTCTTTTAATAAGCCAACTTTTCAAATCTTGATCCATCCTCTTTTACTTTTGACCGTCTTAGGATATCCGCTGCTATGCCCGCTTATCATTATAAAGCGCTTGACGATCGCGGCGGCATCCAAAAAGGCTTGCTTGAAGGTGATTCTGCGCGGCAAGTACGGCAGCAGCTGCGTGATAAACAATGGACGCCTGTCGAAGTCAACGCCGTCAATGATAGGCAAAGTCAACATAAAAGCCGCTATAAAAAACCCTCTGCTTATGAGTTGGCACTACTTACCCGCCAGCTATCTGTGTTACTTGCTGCTGGTATTCCGTTAGAGGAAACTTTGGCAGCTGTCGCCAAACAATCGCCAAAAACCCATATCAAATCTTTGATGCTTGCCGTGCGCTCGCATGTCCTAGAAGGTCTCAGTTTGGCGCGCGCTTTGCAGCAAGCGGCGAGCTTTCCGCCACTATATATTGCTACCATTGCAGCTGGAGAAAAATCTGGTCATTTGGATTTGATCTTAAACCAGCTTGCCGATTACACCGAAAATCGCTTTGCCTTACAGAAAAAAATACAAGGCGCTATGGTTTATCCCATCGTGCTGATGGTGATGGCAGTTGGCGTAATTATGGGACTAATGAGCTTTGTAGTACCAAAAATTGTCAAAGTGTTTGAGCAGTCCGAACAAGCTCTGCCTTTAATTACCCAAATTGTCCTTAGCTTATCAAATATTATCACCCAGTGGTGGTTGCTGATGCTGCTGGTGTTGGCAGGAACAGCGTTTTTATTCTATCGCTTCGCTCAGACGCAAGCGGGCAAACTTGCCATAGATAGTGCCGTGCTAAGATTGCCTATACTGGCACGCTTATCGAAAGGGTTGAATGCGGCGCGCTTCGCCAGTACGCTTGCGATATTGGTGCGCTCAGGTGTGCCATTGATTGAGGCGCTCCATATCGGTGCTGCGGTCACCACCAATTTGCATATTCAAAAAACCATCATTACCGCTGCGGATAGAGTGACAGAAGGTTCAAGTCTGTCGAGTCAATTAGACAAATCACCCTATTTTCCACCGATGATGGTGCAAATGATTAAAAGTGGTGAAAACTCGGGCGAGCTTGAAAACATGCTTAGCCGTGCTGCCAATATGCAAGAGGCAGAAGCCACCAATTTTATCAGTACCTTGTTGTCATTACTTGAGCCTTTGATGCTGGTACTGATGGGTGTGGTAGTTATGATTATCGTAATGGCGGTGATGCTGCCAATTGTGAATATGAATGACTTGGCTGGCTAGTTTTTATTAACCTTAAATATATGGTCCTGTTAGTAACAGTTGTTTTATCATCCGTATACTTAACGGCATTTCTGTTCCCATACTTTCTATTTTCAAATACAGCTTATATACTTCTGATGCTTTGGTTTATTTTTTTACTTATATTCTAACAATGTGACTTCAAATGTGACTACGTTTCTTAAGTTTTGCTTACTGTTGTATATTATTGACTGACCAACGCTTTTGCTGTTGTCAAATATAACCTTGCATTATAGTAAGTATCCGTTATAAGTAACAGTCAAACGCTATTTCAAAAGTTTGGTCATCCTAGATTATCAATAACACATTGATCCAAATGACAACCTGCCTTCAATGCTGGATAAAAGTAAAACCATGGTTTATAGTAATAATCGTTTCAGTGCTCCTTAAGACACTGTAAATATGCCTATTGTGAATGTGACGATAAAGGTAACTTAAACGCCATTTTCATTATTTATATAACCTTGACGCGAAAAGCGACGCCAGAAGCGATGACTATGACTGATAATATTCGAGTAAGTACGATTTCACCAAGTGATATGGATGATACGCCAGAGTGTTTAGCGGCAGCGCGAAGTCAGAAAGCTGTTGCTTTATCAAGCACTCAGCGCGTAAGCCATCTCCAATCAGGATTTACCTTGATTGAAATTATGGTGGTGATTGTGATTTTGGCCATTCTTGCTGGTCTAGTGGTGCCAAAGGTGGTCGGACAAAGTGATAAAGCACGGGTTAAAACCACTGAAACAGCGCTATCAACAGTATCAAATGCGCTAGATATGTATAAAGTAGATAATTCGCGCTATCCGACGACAGCTCAAGGTCTAGAAGCACTTACCACGCCACCAGCGGAAGCTAAGAACTATCCTGATGGTGGTTATATTAAAGGCGGGTATCCAACGGATGGCTGGGAAAACGAGCTGCAATATGTTGCTCCAGGTAGTGAAGGTCGACCTTATGATTTATTTTCTCTAGGGGCTGATGGTGAACAGGGCGGAGAAGGGCAGGATGCTGATCTTTATGCTCAGCTATAAGCTCTAGTCTACTCAGTTATTTAGGTATTGTTTGTAAGCGATACCATGATAAATACCTTGGCGCTAAAAGCATCTTTAATGAGACTAATATATCAACCAATAAGACGTTATTGGTTGATATTTTTTATGACTATCGCTAACTATAAATATCACTAACTTTAAATTCAGATAAACGGAATCTTAACCCTACTATTTATTATTAAAACGATTGACTATTTTCTATTGATTGTAAAAAAACAGCTGTTCTTCTAGTAATCTAAGGTAATCATATGTCTATCGAAACATCAAAATCGAACTCAACCAACATGAATAAACAATCAACTAAAAAGCCTTGTTTGCTTGCTATAACAGCGACTGCTTTGATGACTACTTTGTCAATGACGTCTGTTGCGACTCAAGCTGCAGGTCTGAGAGAGTTGTTTAGTAATAATAGTGCTCAGCAATCAAAATTTTTGCCCGTTGACAAGGCATTTCAAGTGACTAGTAGTACCAAAGCGACGGCTAAAGGCACGCAGTTATCGATCGCTTTTGATATCACACCAGGTCATTATGTGTATAAAGATAAGCTGATCTTGAGTTTCCCAAAAGGTATCAGTGCTTCGCCATTTACCTTTAGCCAATCGCCGGTTTCTATTGATGATCCAACCTTTGGCAAGGTACCCGTATTTACGCAACAGACCGTTGTAGCAACGACTATAATGACGACTAAAAATGGTAAAGCGGCAAAGAATGTGCCGGTCATGATTGGCTGGCAAGGTTGTGCTAAAGCTGGACTATGCTATCCGCCAGAAAAAATCAAAACCACGTTAAACATTGCAGTCAAACGTTAGCCACCAATAGATAGCGCAAGTAGGTTGATTTATATAGTCGTTATAATAGGTAGTCCTTTATGTCCATTAAGACAGCAAAAAGCATTTCGTCACTCAAAACAGTCTCCACAAGAAATCAGTCTTCAAAGAATTTGTCATCAGTTGTAAATAAAGTACCAAAGAAGTCTTATTTACTGGCGCTAACTATTGCGAGTAGTTCGTTATTTGTAGGATTGACTGCAACGCAGGCAGCAGGATTGGGCGATCTTTTTAGTAGCAATCAAAGCGCTGGACAATCGAAATTTCTGTCAGTGGATAAAGCCTTCCAAGTCACGAGTAGCAGTAAAGCTGTCAAAGCTGGCACTCAGTTATCGATTAATTTTGATATCACTCCAAAGCACTATGTTTATAAAAATCAGCTGAAACTTACTTTACCTACCGGCGTTAGCGCAGCACCATTTACTTTTAGTCAAACGCCTGTCCTAATTGATGACCCCACTTTTGGTAAAGTGCCAGTATTTGATCAAGCTAATATGGTAGCCACGACTGTTCTAAGCAGTGGCGAAAATATCGATAATGCAGCGGTGGTGATTGGTTGGCAAGGATGCGCCAAAGCAGGACTTTGCTACCCACCTGAAAAAATAAAAACGACGATTGATATCGCAGCTACAACGCCGCAAATGGCAGGAAATAGCAGCAGTACCTCTGAGCAACAGGCTGCTAATACCAATAGTCTGATCGATAATGAAAACACCGCCGAGTCAAATGCAGCGGTTGCTGATAGTCTGGCAGCAGAACAAGCGCCGACTGATGATGAGGTGATTGATTATGCGTTGTTAGAAGATGAGGCTTTAGATGGAGAGCTTGGCGCCACCAATACGATTTCTGGCGCTGATACACCGTTAGCAGACAATGTTGCTCCGACAAATGATACGCCAGCTACCGCAGATAATTTGGCTGATGGCGATCCGTTTGGCTTAGCCAAGCATCCTTGGTTGGCATTAGGGTTACTATTCTTGGCAGGGCTTGGCTTAGCGCTTACGCCGTGTGTTCTACCGATGTTACCTATCGTTGCAAATATTGTCGCCCGTCAGCAAAATCCAACGGTTAAAAAAGGTGTCATTTTAACGACGAGTTATGCGATTGGGGTGTCGATTGCTTACGGAATACTTGGTGCTGTCATTGCTATATTTGGTGAGTCACTCGGTATTATCGGCTGGTTACAAAATCCCATTATTCTCATTAGTTTTGCAATCGTTTTTGTTTTGTTAGCCCTTTACATGCTTGAAGTATTTACCATTCGTTTGCCGCATTTTATCAGTAGTAAGATGCAGGGCTTAAGCCAAGCAGGCGATAGTAAACTAGGTAGCGCTGGTGGCAGTTTAGCTGCTGGATTTTTATCAGCATTGGTAGTATCGCCTTGTGTTTCTGCACCATTATTTGGCGCTTTGCTTGCTGTCTCAACGATTGGTAATCCGCTATTGGGTTTTGCTGCCCTATTTATGCTAGGCTTTGGCTTGTCAGCGCCACTGATTTTGATTGGTGCGACCCAAGGCAAAATTATACCAAAAGCGGGCGAGTGGATGAACTGGGTCAAGCAAGGTTTTGCCTTATTGTTATTTGCCGTAGCGTTACTATTAATAGAGCGCGTCTTTATATCGTCGGTAATGTTACTGGTATGGGCATTATGGTTTATGGTTGTGGCAACATGGGCATGGAGCTGGCGTGGTAAAGGTCGAATGCTATCGCAAGCCATCGGCTTGATAGCTGGTATTTGGGCTGCTACTTTAGTGATTGGTGCCGCACTTGGTAATGATGATAGCTTACATCCGTTAGCTTCATTAAGTGCCGCCCCTATGTTAGTGCAGTCAGCTAACGGTCAAGCTGGCGCTCAAAATAACGCGACGAATAACTCAGATGAGCATATCACTACGTTGGCAGAATTGGATGTTATCACTGCTGCCACTCCTAAAGTCTTGGTCGATTTGACCGCTGATTGGTGTATTGAATGTCGCATTATGGATAAGAATTTATTTACCAATCGTCCCGTACAAATGCAAGACTGGCAATTGGTACGGCTCGATATTACGGAAACCACAGCGGATTCTAAGGCAATTTTAGCGCGTTATAAGTTGTTTGGACCACCAACTTTATTGTATTACCAAGATGGGCAATTGGTACAAAAACAAGTGGGTGAGATTGGTCGTGCAGAGTTTGAACAGACTTTGACGGCATTAAATAAATAATAGTTGTATCGGAAATATTATTTTATCCTTTTAAATGCCTTGATATAATTCCTATAAAAGAGCCAACGTACTGTCATAGTATGTTGGCTTTTTTAATTTTTTCTCAGAAAAAGGCTTATTATAAGCATTTGGTTTTATGCTACTTATATCTATTTAACGCTATATTATGCAGCAATAAAGCTAGTATAGTATGTACGTTTTCATTACAATAAAGCAACATTGCCAAATGCGCATTATTCAGCGTAATAGTAACCCTTTATCTCCAAGTTATATTGATTTTTTATGCCAGTTTAGCGTCGATGCTAATGGTTATATCAATCATCTCATATATTCTATTGACAGTAATGATCAGTGGAATAAAGGATATTTATGTTTTCCCATATTACTTCGCAGCGCCCATCGGTAGATAAACCTAAAATGTCAAAAAAGACAACACTTCAAGCGACTAAGTGCTCTCTACATATCGCTGTTGGTATAGCGCTCACTTGTTTCACAGTACAAGCTCAGGCTGCTGATACAGATCAGGCTAAGAGCTTACAGCCTATAAATACCAGTATCGCTGTGCAAAATAGCGATGCAGTAAGCAAAGATTTTATCGCTCAGCAGGCGGCTCTGTTCTTTGAATGTACTCAAGTACAGACCAGTTCTGCCCGTTTGGCGTGCTTTGATAAGGTTGCAGAACAAGGCAAGACGCCAAGTTATGTCACAAGTAAACAGCCAGTAGATTTGGCAAAAACGGTTATCAGTACGCTGTCAGGCAACCCTCAAGTCATACTGGCTGAAGAAACCAGTACCATTACTGCCAATGACAATGTCATTGCTAAAAAGGTTTCGAGCAATTATCCTCAAGATATTGAAACTAACCCGCCCGCTGAGACTGAAAGTTTGGATACGGTTGGATTGACGCAAAGAGAAGCGGAGGTATTAGAAAGTGTTGGGGTGACTCAGGCAGATATTGAAAAATATACGCCGCTAAGCTTGGCGTATGATCTTGATAAAAACAGTGAACGGGGTACATGGACAGTCAGATCTTATCGTCCAACTTATCTTATGCCGCTGTTTTATACCTTTGATCCCAATTTAAATCCTAGTACGCCATCACGTGATCCTAAGCCTTTTACATCTAATGACACTCGTAATACGGATTTAAAGTTTCAATTGTCATTAAAGACCAAAGTTGCAGAAGATTTGTTTGATACCAATGCTGACTTATGGTTTGGTTATACTCAAGAGTCGCATTGGCAAGTTTATAATGAAGACAATTCACGACCATTTCGTGCAACCGATTATCAGCCAGAGATATTTTTGACCCAGCCTGTGACAGCAAACCTGCCTTTTGGTGGGCGACTGCGCATGCTTGGAGCAGGTGCTATTCATCATTCAAATGGTCAAGATGATCCATTATCGCGTTCGTGGAACCGTGCCTATGTGATGGCAGGGGCAGAGTGGGGCAAGCTATCTGTCATACCGCGATTCTGGTTACGAGTGAACAATGAAAATGACAGCAGTGAAGACAATTCAGATATCGAAGATTTCATGGGTTATGGCGATATCAAGTTCTTATATGATTTACCGAGTCAACAAAGCCTAAGCGGTACGTTGCGCTATAATCCAGGCACCAATAAAGGCGCTGCGCAAATCGATTATATTTATCCGTTATCGAAAAATGTTAATGGTTTTGTGCAGGTATTCCAAGGGTATGGCGAATCTATCGTAGATTATAACTATGAGAATACCTCTATCGGCTTTGGTATCGTACTCAATGATTGGAAAGGGTTGTAATATTAGCGCTTTAAATATCGGTGCCTATAGTGACAGCAAGTCATGCGTCACTTAGTGCCTTATCAAGCCGGACTATGGCTGGCAGAGTATATAAACTTACGCTGCCAGTTATGTGCCGTTTATCGTAGTACTTCCCAAGCAAAGCTCTCACCAAGTCACTCATCATTACGTCCTTCCTTATCAAATCAGCACTCATCTTTTGCCAAGATAATTGAGAAATTTCATCAACGCTTTGGTAGTGGACTACTATGCGCCAGCTGCCATAACAGTATTGCGTGGTTGCCCAAGCCATTTAAAGTTGATATTACTACTGGCATGACGCTCACCATTCAAGCAGCAACTTACTATGACTATCCTATACGTCAAGCTATTAGAGCCTTTAAGCATCATGAGGATATGACAAAGCTGCCGTTATTGTTGCATGTGATACGTCAACTACCACGGCCTCATGGTTACCATCATGATAATAGTGTGATTGTCGCTATGCCAACGACCGATGAGCGTCTCATTAAACGTGGCTTTGATCCTGTCAGTATTTTGGCCGCGCATTTATCTAAGCATTGGGACATTCCTTTGTGGCAAGGTATCAAGCGTATTGATAATACGGTCAGTCAGCAAGGACTCACCCGTGCCGAACGCTTGAGTAATTTAGACAATGCCTTTACTTTACTAAAGACTTCTCCTGTTAAACGCCTTATCTTATTTGATGATGTGGCAACTACAGGAGCAAGTTTACAAGCCTTAGCTCGCATTCTATCAATTTACCCTTCCACAACTTCTAACTCCAATAATAAATATCATCTATGTGCTTATGCATTGGCGCATGGTAGCCAGTCCTAATACATAGCTTTATCTATTCGCAATTACTATTATGTTGCTATTATGTTGCTAATATTTTACTCCCACGCTATATTGACAATAACTTAGACTATAAACATAGGCGGTTAATAGGCAATAGCTAGCCTGCTTTAAAGATAGAAAAGTAAAGTGTTTAAGCTGATTAGACAACTTGTTTTATGGAACAAAAATTGCATGGCTATAGTTGACTATTTTATATTAAAGCCTGTTTAAATATTAGGTATTCACTACAACTGTAAAGCCCGCCCTGCTTGAATATGCCAGCAGCTATATAGGAATCTGACGTGAACGCATCGGTTAACCATCGACCACAGAAATTGCATAGAAGTAGCTCAGGGTTTACTCTGATTGAGCTGATGGTAACGATTGCTGTGCTTGCTATTATTGTCAGTATTGCCGCGCCTAGTATCAGTACTCAGCTTGCCAATCAAAGAGTAAAGTCGACTGCTGCGACGTTAGAGAATGCTTTAAAAGAGGCTAGAGTTGAGAGTGTTATTCGGCGTCAACCATTAACCCTAAGCTTTGATGACATTAAGAAAGTAATCAGAATTGAGTTCGTTGTTTTAGGTATGGTGGAAAGTAATATAGCAAGTTATAAATATGATGTTAAGAGTACGATTAGCTCAGTTGATAGTTATGCTGCGACTGTGACCAAGATTGAATTTAAACCCAATAAAACTGCTGATGAGCGAGTTTTTACTATTTGTGATAGCAATAATGCATCCAGTCCTATAACTATTAACGTAAGTACTATTGGCATTATTAGCAAAAGATTAGAAGGAGTATGCTCATGACTTCAGTTAACACACAGCAGGGTGTGGGCCTAATTGAAGTGATGGTCGCATTGCTATTATTAGCAGTGGCTGTATTAGGGTTCAGCGCCATGCAAATGTCCGCTATAAAAGCGACAGACGAAAGTTTGATGCGTACTCGTTCTTTAGCTATTATGCGAGGCGGTGCAGAGACGATGCGTACTAACCCTAGCGGTATTGCTGCTTTTAAGACGGCAATAAATGGATCTTCAGACACGGTTAGTGTTGACAGTAAGAGCATAACTAAAGACAGTTGTCTGACAAGTGATAATGCCGCACCTGCAGCATCAGCCAGTTGTACTATTGACCAACTTGCAACACGTGACGGATTGTTATTAAAGTCATATGCAAGCGCCAATGACATCAATATTGGTATGGTTCCAAATGGCTGTCCTGGTACATCAGGTAATCAAGAACTTCAGTGTTTTGTAGCAAGTTGGGGAGACACCACAGTTGGTTTAAGTGATACTGAAGCTAAAGCTTGTGCCAATGCAAATGGCAGTTATAAAAACGGCGCAGAGTGCTTTATTATGGAGGCTTACTGATGTCATATAGTCATAAAAATAAGTATATGAATGATTATCAAGCAGGCTTTACGTTAATAGAGCTGATGATTTCTTTAGTGCTTGGCTTGATCGTATCTGCAGCCGCTATTCAAGTATATCTTATCAATGTAAAAACAAGCAGTATTCAGGCAAGTGGTAGTGAGCTACAGGATGCCAGTGTGTTCGGATTACAACAATTAGAAAAAAGTATTCGCCTAGCAAACCTTGGTAATCCAACCACCAGAATTGATGGTACCACTCCCAATGGCGGAATTGTCTTAACGGGTCTTAATATTGGCGTTCCGAATCCGAATGAACCGAATCCTTATCCTAATACGGGATATCTGACAAGACGTGCAGGAGATAGTGCCGTTGGTGCGAATGGGTGGACAGGAATATCTAATACCAATACCAATAGCGATCAGTTGACGATTCAATATATCAACATAACAGGCGCTCCAATGACAGATTGTGAAGGGGCGGTTGCTGCTGTCAATGATATTGTGATTGAGCGTTATTTTATACGTCAGGCAACAGGAGATACCAGTGCTGGCGCTATCAAAAAATTAGTATTGGCTTGTGATGCAGGGCGTATTAAGCAAACTGGCGGCGTAGACGATACGATGCCAGCAACTGATTCAAGAAAATTTGGTCAGGCTGGGCAGGAATTTATTGTCAATGTCGATCAATTCAAGGTGTTATTAGGCGCTCAGTACACGACTGGTACTAACGCAGGACAAATCATTTATCTTCCGAGCAGTGCCTATTCATTAACAACTGATAAGCCAGCAATCACTTCTGTCAAGATCGGTTTAATTGTTCATGGCAGTACACCTATTATAGGAAGTGCTGAACAGTCAGAATTTGCTTTGTTAGGGCAATCGTCAACAGAGAATAAATTAAAGACAGATACTAGTAGCAAAAAGAAAGTCCGTAGTACTTATGAAACCACAACGTTGTTACGTAATGCTCGTGTAGTCAATATAAATACCAGCCTATAACCTATTGGTAAGGAGACTAAAAGTGATTCACTATCGTGACTTATCAAGTTCGACACAAAAAAATATCAATATGGGTTTGGCATACGGGAGAGCGGAGCAGGGAGCAACGCTAATAGTGGTGTTATTGTTTTTAGTGCTGATTATGTTGGCAGGTGCTATTGCAGTTAGACAAAGTACGACAGATCTTAAGATTGCGACAAGTGATCAGATAAATACAGTATTACTGCAATCAGCAGATAGTGCTAATCAAAAAATAGAGACCATGGTAAATGGTAGCCCAACATCTAATGGATACCGAGATGTAACAAGTGCAACAGGGGCACTCGGTCATTTTTTATTATTTGAAAATAATAAAGCTAATGAATTTATCTATTGTTTTAATCCGCGTACACAGAGATATTTAACCAATAGTGCAACAGTCAGGGTGCCTGCTGGTGGGTATGTCGATGGGATTAATAACGGTGTATGTAATTATGAAAATGCCGCTGATTACACTAGTGCCAGGCAGGCGGTTATGACACAGGTGAGTATTGCGATTACTCCTCCTAGTGCCAATGCAGAAGCGTTTGAACATGTTGTCATTGGTAAAGAAGTTGAGGACAGAACAAGCAAAAAGTTTAAATTCGATATTCGAGCAACGTCTGCTCTACCAGCTTATAAAGAGCCTAAAGTAGGGAGTAGTAAATGCTTTGAACAAACCAGTATCAAGTTAAACGTGGCAGTAGGGGGTAGGTCGTTGAGCGAATGTCTGCTAAAGGCCAGTACACCTAGTAAAATGTTATATGAGCAAGCAGATGTCGAAAACGTTTCTTCTTCTACAAAATGTACGCCATTCGGTAAAGGATCACTAAATACAGCATGCGTACTTAGAACTACACCCTAAACAGTTCAATCATTATACAGAGGATTAAGGTCATGAAACGACTAAATAATGTATCGTCAATTAATGGCAGAGTTACGTTACCTTTGAAGCCCTTAGTCGTTGCCATGGCTACTATGTTTGCTTTGCCAGTCGCGCAAGCTGATGTAGCTGGCAAAAAAATCGGTGATTTGGAGATTTATAAAGCAGCTGAAGGTGGTAAGACGACCATCACAATGATGTTAGATACATCCGGTAGTATGTCTTCAGCAATATCTTTTGTTGGCGCCACGGCTTGTGATTTACCATCTGGCGTTTCCTCTACTGCCATCAGGGTTGAAGACCCTTCTACGCAAGTCTATCCTAGAAGATATTGTCAGACTAGTAATAGATACTTTTATCGTTTGTCTCCTGATAATCAATGGTATCGCTGTGGCAACAGCGATGGGTCTGGTAATAATGATTATAGTTTTGCTATTTGCGGTACAGCGATAGATAACCCTAATATCGGCAACGATTACAGCGTGGTAACCTCCGGTACTAGCAATAGATATTATTATAAAGATAAATTCTATGATCGCTTAACTCGTCTCAAAGATGCCATTTTTACGTTGATGGACAATACCCAAATAGACTCTAGTAAAGTGGCCATTGGTATTGGTCAGTTCTCTAGTCAAAGTGGTGGCAATAATCTCCCCACTAGTGCCGATGGTAGGAGTGGCAAGATACTGGTACCTGCAAGACTGCTTGATCAGACCCAACGTAACGCCATCAAAGCAGCCGTTGCACCCTTAATAGGGGACAATGGCACACCGACAGCCAATGCTTATGCCGAGGCTGGCGCCTATATGCTAGGCAAAAATACAGTGACGTCCATTACTCGCCCAAGAGAATTATTCGTCAGTGTAGGAGGAAGCTCATATCGGGTGTGTAACGCTTGGAATGAGACAACCGATGTGTCTAGATGTAGCGGTCTTACTGATAACACAATATCTATTCCTTCAATACTTGGCTATACGTTTAGAAGATGCGGAGTATATAGCAATAATAACTGCCTAGTAAGTAATCTAACCCAAAGTTCAGAGGAATGGGGTTTTAGTGGCTTTACTAAATCTGTCACTGGCTCAAAATCCCTACCCAATTATATCAGTCCACTTTCCTCGCCTTCTAGCTGTGATGGACGTGGTATCTATTTCTTAACCGATGGTGAACCAAACAGCTCTCCTAATCCTCTGCCTCTCATGAGGTCAGCTTTGGGGTCTGCCTCCTTTAGTGTGCCTACAGCCACGCTGCCGAATGGGAGCCAAAATAGCAATGGTATGGCTGAAGTTGGCGCATTTGCCAAAGCATTGCGTGACCCTACGATCAATCCTCTAGGTACAGATAGAGAAATTTATACCGCTGTTGTTGGATTTGGTTCAGTCTTTAATGTTAATAGAGTGGCAGATGCAGAAAGATCTCCAGCCGATCGTGTCATCCGTAATCTGCCTTATACCAACCCAAGAACAGGGATCACTGCCAATCGTGATTTCTATAATTGTGAAAAGATTGATAATACCGATGCAAAAAACGCCTGTAACTGGGGGGAGAAGTCAACTGCTGCATTGCCAGGGGTAGGTGGCTTCGGTGAAGGCGGCTTTTATTCAGCGCAGTCTACAGAGGACATTGTGAGTAGTATCACAACCTTCGTTAGTGACTTGAATCAAACATTACCGTCTACGCCGTCAGGGACTATTATCATCCCAGATGATCCTTATCGTGCAGACAGTCAACTCGCTGTTGCTTACTACCCCACTATACAACCCAAAGTCGCTGACAATGCTGTGATTTGGGAAGGCAATATGAAAAAATACAGCCTAAATGAAGGCACCCTCTATGGTAAGAATAATACCAAACTCTTCAAAAATATAGCAGGGGAGTTGAACCCAGCGGCACAAGATCTGTGGTCGGATCAAAACTATCCTGGAGCCAACGATAAGGTAGAATCTGGTGGTTTCTACTCGCAACTGAGCACGCCTACTACTGGCATTGCTTCTGTTAGAAATTTATACGTAGAGGATTGGGCCAGTACAACAGACAGATCGCCTGTCTTGAAAAAAGTCAGCGTCAATGGTGCAGGTAAGATGTTGGTAAACAATGCCATATTGAATATTACCTCTTTCAATGATACGGCTACCTACAATCAAGAGACGCTAAGAAAGCTACTCAATTTCTTAGGTTTTACCAATCTTCCCGCGACCACTGTCAGTGTTAGAGATATGACGTTGACCAGTGCCAATGCGACCCAACCTATCAAGGTATTAGGAGCGACGATACATTCAACTCCAGCTTCAGTGTCCTATTCAGCAAACTTAGATGCTGATGGTAGAGTCAACAATACCCGTGATGACTATGTGCTATTTGGTTCATCAGAGGGCGGTCTGCATTTGGTTAATGCGGATGACCCTACTACCAACGGTAATGGGGGTAAAGAGAAGTTTGTTATTATTCCAAGAGAGATGCTGATAGATCCAGAAAAATCAGCAGCTCTTGTCAAAGATGCTACCAAGATTAATGTAGGCTCACCGAACTTTGGCGTTGATGCGCCTTGGTTAGTCACTGCTGACTATAAGTACGATTTGTCCAATAATAGGGTAAACGTCAATAAGACAGGGGGTAAGGGTGTATTCGCTTATGGTGGGCTGCGTATGGGCGGTGAAGCATTTTACGGGCTAAACCTCAATGATAATGATAATCCGAGTATGATGTTTACGATTACGCCAGCCACTGCAGGCTTTAGTCGTATGGGGCAAATTTGGGCAAAACCTACCAAAGCTAAAATAAAAACAAGTACTTCAGATGTTGGTACTGATGTATTGGTATTCGGTGGTGGCTATGATATGTGCTATGAAAATGAAAGTTTTCAAGTGGGTTTGGTTGACTCTATATTGGGTGGCTGTGCGCTGACAGCGACATCACCGGCAAAAGGTAACGCCGTCTACATCATTAATGCCAAAACAGGTGCATTAATCTGGTCGGCTTCTAGTGACTTGAGCGCCTCAACTACAGTACCTACTATAAAAAATAGTATCGTCGCCGAGGTGACCACGCTTGATCGCAACAATGATGGCTTTATGGATCATATCTATTTTGCAGATTTAGGGGGTCAAGTGTTCCGTGCTGATTTTACCAATGCAGGGTTTGTAAAGCCTTCTGCAACGGCAATGGCAAATACCGCACCTGAAACCTCTTTTACTAATACTCGAGTCACTCAAGTTCTTCAAAGTACTTATACTGGCATTGATACCAGATATAACCACCGTTTTTATGAGCGCCCAGTCGTCAGCTTCTATCGAAACCCCGTTAGTAATAGTTTATTTGCACTCGTAAATGTTATATCAGGGGATCGCAGCTCACCCTTATCTAAGATACGCGATCTTAATAAGGCTGATAGGCTGTATGGCATAATGGATACCGATGTCACAAAGGCTGATAACATCTTTTATGCGAGCAACTTTACCACAGCAAGTAATGCTAACGGTCAAAAAATCGCCAACTTGACAGCCAATGATTCAGCAAACAGCAATCTAGTCAAGCTGCCTGATGCTATCGGGGCTTCAAGCGCTGCTGGTTATACATCAGTACAAAAAAACGCGACCATATCAGTATTACAAGGTGGCACAAAACATGGTTGGTACGTTCCTCTGACGAACTTTGACGGTTACGGCAATGTCAGGTATACCAAAGGTGTGGGCAAGTCTGCAGTGATCGATAGCTTCTTATATACTACCGTCTATAATCCAGATATGAATTATGGAACGGTGGATTCTTGTTCTGCTAAGATCACCGGTGGTTCAGAGCGTCAACTGTATTGTTTGCCTTATGGTATTTGTGCTGATAATGCCTCTAAGAATGGCTTGGGGGGCTTCATTAGAGCAGGTAAAGGGATACAAGAGCTTACGCTTGGTCCACGTAGCTCAACGCTCTCCAATCAACGTTTACTAATCGGCACAAGAACGTTAGCTGAGCGTGCAAATGATCGAGTCAACTTTGGTTCTGATAGTGATAAAGGCCTGTTTAATGCAGTGACGAAACCTGAAGGTTTGAATCAATCATTATCAGCTGCTGACCTAATTTTGGGTAGCGGTACAGCGCCTGATATGATATTTAATGAGCGCTTTACGCTACAGCCGAAAACGTGGTACGAAGTAGACTGATAGGATGGTCGCATGAATATAAAAGCGTTAAAACGACAAGTAGGCTTTACGCTCATAGAGCTGATGATAGTCATTATGATAGTGGCTATTTTAGCAACGATTGCGATCCCATCTTATCGGCAGTTCGTCGTGCGTAATGCTGAATCACAAGCACAGGCACGAATGCAAGAGCTTGATATAGAGCTGAACCGCTGGCGCGCTAGTGCTCTAACTTATAAAGGCTTCAGACCCAAAAAGATAGCAAGTAATGGCGATATCAGTTACGCATACGATGCAACTGACAATAAGACTATCTACGTCCCTAAAGGTAGCGATAGCACTAATTACCGTTATATGATTACGTTGGTAGATGGTAGTACAGGTAATACCTTAGCGCCTACAGGCACTGGCTATTCTACCGCAGGCAGCTCATGGCGGATGCTGGCAGAGCCAAATACTTCATTTAAAAATTCAAATGCTCATATTGTGATGATAAGTAGTACGGGTGTGAAATGTAAAAGTAAGGATAGGACAGTTACCATCGCTTCTACTAACTGTGGCACTGGACAAGAGGACTGGTAATGTTAGTTTTTAACAATGTATTAAACAAGCCGTTGATACAGCAGCGCGGCTTTACCCTTATAGAGATGATGATCGTCGTTGCCATCATTGGCATACTTGCGGCGATTGCTTATCCCAGTTATCAAAGATATGTCATTAAGACAAAACGTACTGATATGATGACTGAGATGCAAAACATTGCCTCAGAGATTGAGAGTCGTAAACTGGCACAAGGCAGCTATAGTAATATTAGTGCAAGTGTCAAAACAGACTTTGCTATCGCTTATCCAAGGCAGGGTACTCAGCTATATGATGTAACTATTAACCCAGAACCTTTAACACCGCCTAATAATACATTGACTGCTAAATGGAAAATCACTGCTAGCCCAAAAACAGGCACACAGATGGCAAGCGATGGTGATCTGAGTCTTAATTATCAAGGTATTAAATGTCGAGGCAGTGTCTGTGGTACTGGTGAAGAATGGACAAAATAAGATAAATAAAATAGAAATGTTGAGAATCTGACAAAAAACGTCAGTTATCTTTACCTTTCGTTACTCAAGATAGGCAGACTGACAGTTTTTAGTGGCTTGGGCGTAACATTTAAGGTTAGATAAAATAAAAGCAGAGAACGGTTAATAATAAATAGCGATGATAATTAGATATTTAGCTAAAAAGATAATGCTAACTGTAATTTTGGCATGGTAAATGCAATATCTATAGTAAGAGAAAAATAGATTATATCCCTAAAGATAAAATGCACTATTAGCATTTATCTTTATATACCCCAAAAGGAGTTCATATGAACACTGCTCAAAAAGGTTTTACCTTAATCGAACTAATGATCGTTATCGCTATTATCGGTATCCTAGCTGCGATCGCTCTACCTGCTTATCAAGACTATACGGCTCGTGCTCAAGCATCAGAAGGTCTTAAAGCAACTTCAGGCGTACAGTCTGATATTGCTACATTTATCTCTGATCAAAGTCGTTTCCCACAAGCTGCTGATAGTGTTGGTGTTCAGGCTTTACTGCTTGATGGTAAATACTTTGCGCCAGGCGGCGTAAAAATTACGGGTGGAGATGCAGCTGGTGTTACTACGCCAACAGCTCCATCTGTTATTGACATTACATTTGATGCTGGTGCTAACGCTGCTAAAGCGATGACATTGACACCAACAGTTATTGCAGCAACAGGTCAGGTTTCTGGTTGGAAATGTGCTCCACATACAACTGCCGGTATCGATAAGTCACGTCTACCTTCTAGCTGTCAGTAATAGTTTATTCGTTTAATAAGTAAAATTTTTTAAAGCCTTAGCTTATGTTAGGGCTTTTTTTTGTCAGTTTTTGACCTATATTTATGATTTTTTTATGGGTAGTGCCTCCTATCTGTGCATTTTTGTCCATCGGATATAATGGTACGTTGTGTGCAATAACATATTTATAGATATAGTTGAAATACTTTAAATTCGCTACAGTATTGCTGGTTTAAATTTTTTGCAGCCTCTGTCTGCGTAGGCACAGCAAGCAAGAAAAAAATTGCACCAGCAGTACGTGTTGTATCGATATTACTTTTCACAGACTATAGTCCTGTACTTATATTGTTCCATGAGAGAACCATTATGCATACCATAGCCCATTCTAATACTATTAGTAGCTCTCATTCAGGCTTTACCTTGATTGAATTAATGATCGTCATTGCTATTATTGGTATACTAGCAGCTATCGCAATACCTAACTATATGAGCTATGTCGGGCGCACACAAACGATTGAAGGGCTTGCGGTATCAGAGGGACTACGTAGTGAAATAGCTATATGGGTGTGGGAGCATAAAGCCTTTCCTGGTGCCGCCACAGTTGCAACCACTGGTAATATTGGCAAGCAAGCAAACGAGCTAGACGGTAAGTATGTTCAGCAAAATGGCGTTAGTGTCGCTGCTAACACAGGCGTCATTACGGTTACTTTTGACTCAGGGAATATCGCTGGTAAAACATTGATACTCACTCCTGAGATTAATCTTAATACTAATGAGCAAGTTACTAAATGGGTGTGTAGTGGGTCGGTCGGGGCGGATAGACTGCCAGCAAGTTGTCAGGATTAAAACTAATTATACTACTACATCTTCGTTTGAGACTTTCATAAACTGTATACAAGCGTTCTATCTTTGAATTAGACGCACCCAAAAAATTGATATAAACCATGCTAAATTCATCGTTAAAATTTCGTCTTAGAGCCTTTGGCTATCATTTGGTCGTTTCTCTTTTCATTGCTTTAGTCAGCTTATATATAGTCTTCATGGTTTGGCACCCAGCGCCTTTAGCTAAAGCAGTAGGCGTGACCCATATATTTATGATGATGTTAGGTATCGATGCTGTTTTAGGACCTTTATTAACATTAATAATTGCTAAAAAAGGCAAAAAATCTCTAAAGTTAGATTTGGGAGTGATTGTTGTCTTGCAGCTCGCTGCATTCACCTACGGCATCTATAATATCGCTATCAGTAGACCCGTATATATCGCTTTTGACACCAGTCGCTTTGAAGTAGTGCAGGCAAATAACATACCTGTAGAAAGTCTGGAGCAAGCGTCAGCTGATTACAATAGCTTAGGGTGGGGAAAGCCAAAACTTATAGCAGTCAAACCTACAACAAGTATTGAGCAAAAAAACGATAGATTATTCGTAGAGCTGGAAACTGGCGTTGCGCCAAGTATGCAGCCGAATTTATATGAACCATTAGATAATCAATGGTCAATTATGAGCAAGCAAGCAAAGCCATTAAATCAACTCAAGAAGAATAATAAAGAAAACGAGGTTGATAATATAATCGCTAATCACTCAGAAGCGGACAGCTGGTTACCCTTAAAAGGCTACGAGTCAGATGCAGTAGTACTGCTTAATAAAACTGAGCAGCGCATTATAGGAATAGTCGATTTACGACCTTGACAGAAGTTGGCATCATAAAAAACCACCTAACAGCATCTCGCTATTAGGTGGTTTTTTATGGAAATGATATATAGATACTTCAAAGAGAAGGTTATTTCTCTAAATACTGAATCTTACCCTCGACGCCATCCCACTTAGCCGCTTCTGGCATTTGCTCTTTCATCTCAGTGATGTTTGGCCATTTTTGCGCCAGCTCTTCATTTAGCTGAGTGAACATCTCTTGCCCTTTTGGCACTTCATCTTCTGAGAAGATCGCATTAGCGGGACATTCAGGCTCGCATAGCGCGCAGTCGATACACTCATCAGGGTCGATGACGAGGAAATTTGGTCCTTCATAAAAGCAGTCCACAGGACAGACTTCCACACAGTCGGTGTATTTGCAAAGAATGCAGTTATCTGTAACGACAAAGGTCATAGTACTGTCTACCTGTTATTGGCTTAAGGCTGAATAAAATAGATTTATAATAAGGCGTATTTTAACGCCTTTGAGATAATTTAACAATTCCCTTTAATAACTAATGATTTTCTTAAGATGATAGAGTAAATCATGTGCCTGCTTGGGCGTTAGGCTGTCAGGATCGATAGCCTGTAGCTCGTCTTGTAGGCTAAACAACTGATTTTGTTGTGGAATATCGGCAGTACTTTGATTTTTATCAACATGGCTGATAGTAGTTTTTTCTGGCGTATTTTGAGTCGCCTGTTGGCTTTTATCCGTTACTGACTTAGCTAATTCATTTTTGTCATCAAGGGTTTTGTCATTATCCGTTGTTCGGTTGCCTGCTTGTAGGTTATCGATGTTTAAGTTATCTGCTAAATAGCGCTTGGCATCATTAAGCACTTGAATCGGTATACCTGCCATTTTTGCCACATGTAGTCCAAAGCTAGAGCTTGCTGCACCCTCCCAGATTTGATGCAGTAATAGCAGTTGACCGTCGACTTCGCTAGCAGCGACATGCACATTACGTATAGATTTGTCATTGCTGCCACGATTTTCTTTAGGGTTTTGCGCCAATTTTGTCAGCTCAAAATAATGGGTGGCAAATAATGTCAGGCAGCCAATCTCTACCAGCCGATTGACACAAGCATGAGCGATTGCCAAGCCATCAGTGGTCGCCGTACCGCGTCCGACTTCATCCATCAGCACCAGCGATTTGGCTGTTGCTTGATTGAGGATATTAGCAGTCTCAATCATTTCCACCATAAAGGTAGATTTACCACCTGCCAAATCATCCGCTGAGCCAATACGCGTAAAGATGCGATCGATATCACCGATACGAGCTTGCGCTGCTGGGACAAAGCTACCGCAATGGGCAAGCAGGACAATCAATGCTGTCTGGCGCATATAGGTTGATTTACCGCCCATATTGGGACCAGTAATCATTAATAAGCGCTCAGGATGTACATCGCTGCCGAGCGTACAATCATTGGCAACGAAATGGCTGTTATGCATATTATTACTATTTTGCTTAACGGTATTGCTTGCATTCACTGGATTTAACGCCGCTTCAACGACAACGTGACGACCTTGTTTGATGTCGATACTGGTTTGGCTGTCATTCTTTGAGCTACTTTTTTCTAAGCTCCTATTATCTTTTGAGTCATTACTCATCACTGGTCGCTGCCAATTGTAAGTAAGAGCAAGCTGTGCCCAGTTGCTCAGCACATCTATTTGTGCGACAGCAGCGCTCAGCTGTTGCAGTTCGGCTAAATGACTGCTTAATAATATCATCAACTCCTGATACAGCTGTTTTTCTCGAGTCAACGCCAAGGTTTGCGCACTTAGATATTCGGTCTCGACTTCCTTTAGCTCGTCCGTGATAAAGCGCTCGCTGCTTTTGAGCGTTTGCCGACGGATAAAATGAGCAGGGGCATTTTTCGCCTGCATTTTGGGCAATTCAAAATAAAAGCCACTGACCTTGTTAAAGCCGACTTTTAAGCTGGGCAATTGGTTCTCTTGACGCGCACGCTCTACCATTTCATCCAATGTCACTTGGATATTGTCATGCAAATGAGTCAAGCGATCAAACTCTGCATCATAGCCAGCAGCGAGCATACCGCCATCACGGATATGTGCCGGTGGCTCTACAATAATGGCGCGCTCAATCAGCTCGGCTATGGATTGCACGGCTGGTAGCTGGGCAGGCAATTGCTGCATCAGCATGGGCAAAAGTCCTGCCTGCTCATGATCAATGCCAGCCTCCGTCAGTAGGGCAGTTAGCTGGGCGCTACTAGCAATACCGTCTGCAAGCTTACGCAGGTCACGCGGCTTGGCGCTCATCAGCCCGATACGGCTACTGATACGCTCAATATCGCCGATGGCATTTAAAGTCTCACGTAAGCTTGTAATCAATGAGTTATTTTCTAGATTTTGATTAATATTTTTGTTTTCGACAAAGTAATTATCTATATTTAACAAACTGGCTATCGCGTCTAGGCGCAAATTAATACGCGAATGCTGACGCAGTGGGCGTTTCACTTGCTGTATAAGTAAGCGTCGACCCATCGGCGTTTGACAATGGTTGAGGACAGATATCAATGACGTACCATTGCTGCTAACGGGTGTAAACAGCTCAAGATTTTGCTGACTATTGGCATCGATGATTAAATAGTCATCATTATATTCGACGATGAGCTGGTTAACTTGTGGTACATGGCGCTGCTGGGTTTGTCGTGCATAGTGAATAAGCGCCGCGCAGCTAGACTGGGCAAGTGGTGCATCGCTAATACCAAGCCCATCAAGACGCTGAACCTCAAACTGTTGGCAAAGGGTTGCGCTGGCATGCTCACGATGGAAGTCATTAGCCGCCACTTCGATAATAGGGCAGTCGAGATTTTGACGTAACCACAGTAGCCAGTCTGCGCTGATATCATCACTACTGTCACTCAGTGCTTCACTAATGATACATTCACTGGGCGCAAAGCGTGCCAGCACCGTGAGCATTTGAGTTTGCAAACCTTCAATATCACTATGATTTGCGCTAAGTGTTTGTGTGGTCAACGTGCCAGCAGCCAAGTCCATTTGGCTAATGGCAGCTTGCACAGATTGCTTGCTGTTCGATTTAGGAGTTTCGATATCAATAGCGACAACGGTCGGGGTGTGATTGGGCGCAATGAGTGCATCATCGGTAATCGTCCCAGCAGTTAGAGTCTTAACCACTTCACGGCGCATAATAGTGCCAGCAGCCGATTTGCTCTTATCTTTCTTCTGCTTATCGCCCATTGTAGGAGTATTGGATGGGTTACTCGCATTACCAGTGGCTGATTCGTCTATTTGCTCGCAGACCACCACTGTTTGCCCAGCGGCAATTAATCTTGCCATGTAACTATCGGCTGCATGAAAGGGTACACCTGCCATCGCAATCGTGTTGCCCGCTTTATCCGTCCCACGGCGGGTCAACGTAATGTCCAATATCTGCGCCGCACGTTTGGCATCATCAAAAAACAACTCATAAAAATCGCCCATCCGATACAGCAGTAAAGCTTGAGGATAGTTAACCTTCATATTGAGATATTGCACCATCATCGGCGTATGATCTGCCAAGTGATAAATGGCATCACCTATGACCAATGAGTCAGAGTCAACTGGCACAGATTTTGAAGTGGGTTTACTAAGATTGTTCTTTTGAGCAAAAGGTTTAACTGGCATGCAGAATCTCTTAAGTTGTCTTTTTTATTTATTGGATAGGGGTGTTTAAATAAGTTTGGCTAGATAAAAGGCTTTAGATATAGGGGCTAATAATAATCGATTCAAAATAAAGTAGGTCACCTAAAAAGCATGTTGATAACAAGCAAAAGAATTGAAAAACATAGGTTTGTAACTGTTATTTTAACACGTCCTATCCCCTTTTTATGTCGGCAAATAACTGCTAACTGCCCTTGTATCCATCGCCGTCATAACCATATATAATGACGTCACACTTAATTGGGCGATATTTTATTGGACTGTCTTAAATTGGACAGTAACCAGCCAAATAATTAAAAAAACAGCGAGTAAAGCGTCGTCATGCGCACTAATTATCGAATATTTCCATAGGTCAAAAAATTATGTTATCAAAGATTATAGGCAGTGTCGTTGGCACCAAAAATGAGCGTGAGCTTAAACGCATGCGCAAAGTGGTCAGCAAAATAAACGCATACGAGGCTGCGATACAAGCTCTATCTGATGAACAATTACAGCAAAAAACCGAAGAATTTAAAGCAAGACACCAAAATGGCGAAAGCTTAGACGCCCTGTTGCCAGAAGCGTTTGCGGTCTGCCGTGAAGCGTCGCTACGTGTGAATGGTATGCGTCACTATGACGTGCAGCTGATCGGTGGTATCACCTTGCACGAAGGTAAAATCGCTGAGATGAAGACCGGTGAAGGTAAAACCTTGATGGGCACCTTGGCCATGTACCTTAATGCCATCAGCGGCAAAGGCGTACATTTGGTGACAGTCAACGATTATTTGGCGGCACGTGATGCGGAATTAAACCGTCCCTTATTTGGCTTTTTGGGCATGACCGTTGGGGTGATTTACTCGCAGCAGCCACCACAAGAAAAGATCAATGCTTATCAAGCGGATATCACTTACGGCACCAATAACGAATACGGTTTTGACTATCTACGCGATAACATGGTCTTTAGTTTAAAAGAGAAAAAGCAGCGTCCATTAAACTTCTGTATCATCGATGAAATTGACTCTATTTTAATCGATGAAGCTCGTACGCCATTGATTATATCGGGTCAAGCTGAAGATTCATCACGCATGTATGCGCTGATTAATACCATTATTCCCGTGCTAATTCGCTCAAAAGACGAAGAAGCCAATAAGAATAACGAAGAAGAAGATTTTTGGATTGATGAAAAAAACCGCCAGATTGAGATTAGCGAAAAAGGCTATGAGAAAATTGAGCGCTTCTTAATCGAAGTGGGTGAGCTTGGCGAAAACGAAAGTCTTTATAGCCCAAGTCGTTTGCCATTATTGGCTCATGTACAAGCGGCGATTCGCGCCCATCATGTCTTTGTCAAAAACATCCATTACATTGTTGATGATGGTGAAGTCGTCATCGTTGATGAAAACACTGGGCGTACCATGCCTGGTCGTCGCTGGTCAGAAGGTCTGCATCAAGCAATCGAAGCCAAAGAAAACGTTGAGATCCAAGCAGAGAATCAAACGCTTGCAACCACCACATTCCAGAATTTTTTCCGTCTGTATGACAAACTATCTGGTATGACAGGTACCGCTGATACTGAAGCAGCAGAATTTAAGTCAACCTATGACTTAGATGTCATTGTGATTCCAACGCATGAGCCAATTGCTCGTGTCGATATGGATGACCAAATTTTCTTAACGAAGTTAGGCAAATATAAAGGCATCATCCGCGAGATTCAAGAGATTCAGGCAAAAGGCGCGCCAGTATTGGTCGGTACAGCGACCATTGAAGCCAGTGAAGAATTGTCTTATCTGCTAGACCAAGAAGGCGTGAAGCATAACGTGCTAAACGCTAAGCAGCATGAGCGTGAAGCAGAAATCATCGCACAGGCAGGCAGTCCAAAATCGGTCACCATCGCTACCAACATGGCGGGTCGTGGTACCGATATTATCCTTGGCGGTAACTGGCAGTCATTTATCGAAGATCCAGAGTCGGTCAGTCCTGAAGAGATGCAGCGCCTAAAAGCCCAATGGCAAATCAAGCATGACCAAGTCGTGGCGGCTGGTGGTTTGCACATTATTGGTTCTGAGCGTCATGAATCACGCCGTATTGATAACCAGTTGCGTGGTCGTGCGGGTCGTCAAGGTGACCCTGGGATGTCACGTTTTTTCTTATCACTTGAAGATGACTTAATGCGTATCTTTGCCGGTGATCGTGTGGTGAATATGATGCGTGCAATGGGACTAAAAGAAGACGAAGCTATTGAACATAAGATGGTTTCAAAGTCGATTGAAAACGCCCAAGGTAAAGTAGAAAGCCGCGATTTTGATGCACGTAAGAATCTATTGAAATATGACGATGTGGCCAATGATCAACGTAAGGTTATCTATGGTCAGCGTGATGATTTATTAGCAGAGATGGATTTGCTTGAAGCTATCAACATCATGCATCAAGAAGTCTACAACGCTATGATTAACCAGTTTATTCCACCAGGCTCTATCGATGACCAATGGAATGTCGATGGGTTAGAGGATGAGCTTGAGAACGAATTCAAGATTGCAATGCCGATTAATGATTGGCTTGATGAAGATCGTCGCTTAGATGAAGAGGGCTTACGCGCCAAAATTATCCAAACGGCCATCGATCGCTATCACAGTCGCCGTGAACAGATGGGCGAAAAAGATGCTGCCCAGCTTGAGCGTCATTTTATGCTACAAAGCTTAGATAAGCATTGGAAAGAGCATTTAACTCAGATGGATCAGTTACGTAAAGGTATTCATCTGCGTGGCTATGCGCAGAAAAATCCTGAGCAAGAGTATAAGCGCGAGTCATTTGAGCTGTTCCAAATGATGCTTGGCGCGATTAAGTCTGAAACGGTACAAGACTTATCACGTGTGCATATCCCGACCAAAGAAGAACTAGAAGCATTAGAAATTCAACAACGTGAAAACGCAGCCCATATGCAAATGCAGTTTGAACACAGTGATATCGATAATATGGATGGCGGTGTGGAAAGAGCAGCAGCGCAAAGTCGTAATGTCGTTGGCGGTGCTGCGGCAGCTGGTGCTATGGCAGGTAATGGCAATAATGAAAATGAGCCAAACCCATATGCTGGTATGAACATCAGCCGTAACGCCCCATGTCCTTGTGGTTCAGCACTTAAGTATAAGCAATGTCATGGCAAAATATAAACCTAGCTAACATTCCCTAATTAAAAAGTCCTTATCTATCATAGATAGGGACTTTTTTATGCACTGGGGATTGATGGTTGAATAAAACTATCATCTACATTATATTGATTACTTACAAATTCAATGTAGGCGCGCATTTGTGGACAGGCTATAGTGTTTAGCATAATTATTTGGGAGAGCATGATGAATGTAGCATTATTAAAACAGTGGCGTCACTCTTTGGTTGTTACGGCATTATTGGCAGGAGCCTTGTCTATAACAGCCTGTCAGCCAAAGCAAGAAACAGAGCCAAGTTTAGAAGAGAGTATCAGTGAAGAGCAGGCAGTGCCTATGTCTGCCGAACCTGCCGAGCCAAGTGATGTGGTCGTAGATGCCTCCGCCAGCGAAGTCGCAGATGATACCGTAGCTACGGTCAATACTGGCGTCAATCAAATAACGTACTTGTGCTCTCCTGAGCTAGAAGTCGAAGCGACTTATAAAGATACTAACCAAGTGATGCTTGCGACTGCTAAAGGGTCAGTCACTTTGACAAAAACCAATGAAGCCAGCAATCCTGAAGTATTTGAGGGCGCAACGGCTATCGATGGTACGACAGGCTTCGTACAATGGCGCGTAGCCCATAAAGACCGCGAAACAGGTGTAATGCGTACCGCTGGCACTGACACCACTAACGTCACTACTTATGAATGTAAAAAGACTCAATAATGGCTAACACGTTGATGGCAATCTAATATAAAAAAAGCAACGTTCGCGTTGCTTTTTTTATATTAGATTGCCATAAAATCAGGAATTCGACAGCTTATCTCTTATGAGCCGTATTTTGCTCATGTGCCAAAAACCCTTCTTCAATAACGTCGAGTTCCTCATGTTTGAGTTCGACTTCGATGCTATCTGTATGTGTGTGTGTGGTTTTTTCAATGGCTATTTCTTGGATCACATAAGTGTCCTTCGTAATGGTTGCGATTTGACGCGATAAAACAATCTCAATAGGCGCATCGCCAATCTCAACTTGTGTGCCATTGATAGTAACGACGGCTTTACTGTCTAATGAAGGCTCCACATGACGCAATATGTCTTTATCGTCATAGTTCCCTGACAATAGATCCTGACTTTCAGCATCCTGATAATCGGTACGTACCGTGATGTACTCTTCTACTAGCTCAATAGGCACTTGAATGGTTTTGGTCCGAAAATGCTTAGTGACAGTTACTTTACCAACATCCAAGCGCTCTTTATTGACCACTGGGCGCTCTTCTAATAATTCTAGATAACCACCATTATTGCTATTGATATCACTTAGATTTTCTGACATATTTTCTTGTTGATTGCTTATTGTTGCTTGCTTTTGACTATGATCAGATGATAATAAGTCAGATGAGGTTAAATCATTTTGCGTGCCAATAGCGGTATTATTGGTAAAGTCAGGATAGTTGGTATTAGGATAGTTGGTATTAGGATAGTTATTTTCATTATTAGCATTCATGGTTATTGTCCTTATTTTTGTATATAAAAAAAGACCAGAGACGAGCTCTGGTCTTATCTGCTGAGCAAATCACTCAGTGGCTAATGGCTATCATATAGTATTGATTTAAATAGTATATAACAATATCAAAAATACTATTTAGATTATAAAACCATACGAATGCCTAGCCTATTACATACCACGAGCGCGGCGTACATCTTCAGCATTGATATCATCACGAGTAAACAAATTGCCATCACGATCAATCACGTTACCATTGTTATCGACATCTAGCTCTTCACGTTGAATGGTATCTACGATAGTCTCAGTATGACGCTCTGTCGTTTTACCAACATTCACCTCTTCTGTAACATAGGTCTCTTTATTGACATGAGCACGCTCAGCTTCTAGCTCAACTTCAATCGTCTGATTGCCATCGATATCACCGATACGGCGTTCAGTTGGGCGATTAACGTTGGTACGTTCAATGTTGGCATGTTCTTCTTCCAAGTCAACATTGACGTTACGTTCTTCAGTCACGACATGCTTACCGACTTTTACCAAACCTGCCACAATACGATCTTTATTAACAGTCAGACGTTCTTCTAACAGCTCTAACGTATTTGGTGCATCGTAATTATGATCGGCAATTTCCATACGCTCAGATTCTGGAATGCTGTCAGCCACAAATGACTGACGGTCTCTTTCATATTGTTCTTTATAGCTATATTGATAATCATGGTCATAAACTTCCATGGCTTCAACCTGCGATTTGGTCAAGCTATCAAAGAATACGTCATCACCAACGATACGTGCTAAACCTGCTGGTACCAATACTTCTTTTGAGCTAAACCAGCCACCTGCATCGACGATTAAGTAACGAATACGTCCAGTAGTATCTTCTACCAATGCGCCTTCGATTTTACCGATTTTTTCTTCATTGACACCAAAAGCAGTCTTGCCAGTTGGGTCATAATAATCATCACTGAACAGATCACGGTGAGTTGCTTGGATATCTCTTAAACGAATAAGTTGGCTCATTATTATCTTCCTTTTGTATGAGTAAATTTCTTTTTATAAAATGATTTATTGATATTTTATATGAACTGTTATTACATAAACGGTTCAAGCAATAGTATTTATTATAGCCAGTCGCTATCTCGACTTGTTGTTATCGTAACAGGACGATCTGGCACGAGATATATAAGCAAGGTAGCAAAGTGTGCGCTTGACGTAAAAATGTGTAATAGGCTGTAAAGAGCATAATCACTATATAACCTTTAAGTTAAGGCTTTCCTACGCTAATACATTTAAGCAGACGGGTATTAATATTTTGACATAAAAAAACCGCATTGCTCAAAGCGACGCGGTTCTAAATTCTAATAATAAGCTAAAACTTTGTAGCATACCGATTATTTTAAAATAACTTAAGCCAATTCGATTGCTACTGCTACTGCTTCGCCGCCACCGATACATAGTGTAGCAACGCCTTTTTTGCCACCAGTACGCTTTAGAGAGTTAATAAGCGTCACTAGGATACGAGCGCCTGAACAGCCCACTGGATGACCAAGGGCACAAGCACCGCCTTCGATGTTTACTTTAGCATGTTCAATGTTTAGCTCATCCATTGCTGCCATCGTAACCATAGCAAATGCTTCATTGATTTCCCATAAATCGACATCAGAGACTGACCAGCCAGCATTTGCCAATACTTTTTCAATTGCGCCAACAGGAGCAATAGTGAACTCGCTTGGATGACGAGAATTAGAGGCGGTCGCGACGATACGCGCTTGATACTTTAGACCTTCTTCTTTGGCTTGTGACTCTTTCATCAATACAACAGCTGCAGCACCGTCTGAGATAGAGCTGGCGTTTGCGGCGGTGATGGTACCGTCTTTTGCAAAGGCAGGACGCAAAGTAGGGATACGCTCAGCATTAGCAAGGGCAGGCTGCTCATCGGTATCAACGGTTTGTTCGCCTTTACGAGTTTTGAACGTAACTGGTTCAATCTCATCTTTGAAATGATTGTCTTTGATCGCTGTAAGTGCGCGATTTAGAGACTCAATAGCAAAATCATCCATTTGTTCGCGCGTATAGCCTTTTTCATCCGCCATCTCCTGTGCAAATTGACCCATTAGCTTGCCAGTATCGGCATCTTCTAGACCGTCTAAGAACATATGATCTTTGACTTCTTTATGTCCCATGCGATAGCCACCACGCGAACCTGGCATGATATAAGGCGCATTGGTCATCGACTCCATACCACCAGCAACGGCAACCTTAAAGCTTCCGGCTTTGATACCGTCATGAGCTTGCATAACTGCTTTTAGACCTGAGCCGCACAGCTTATTGATGGTAACCGCACCCGTTGCATCAGACAAGCCAGCTTTGCGCATCGCTTGACGCGCAGGACCTTGACCCAAACCTGCGGTTAAGATACAACCCATAATGACTTCATCAATATTATCAATATTAACGCCTGAACGCGCAACGGCTGCTTTGATAGCCGCTGCGCCCAAATCTGTGGCGCTTACGTCTGTTAGCGCGCCTTGGAAGCCGCCCATTGGGGTGCGAGCGCCGTTTAAGATTACAATTGCATCATGTGTCATTATTATTTCCTTTTTTGAGTATGTTAATCCAATATATTTGACTGATTAAAGAGGGTCTGTTTAAAGAGCGTATTTATGCCAGCTCATCTAAACGTATACGTACTACTTTATCAGTAATGGTGTCTAACTTCTCGATTTTTTCGATGGCAAGATTCATCTGACTCTCAACCACAGGAAGCGTTAAAATAATCACTGGCACTTGCCCAAGCTTATGCGCCGGTTTTTGTAAAATAGCATCGATATTGATACCGGCATCACTCAAGATACGGGTAATATCTGCCAATACTCCAGGACTGTCATAGGCATGTACACGTAAATAATATCCGGTAATCATTTGTTCAGCACGCAATATTGGCGTATCTGACAATTTTTCAGGGATAAAAGCTAAGTGCGGGACATGATGACCATTGCTGTTTTGTTGATCAGCATCTTTACACCCTAATACACGCACTAAATCCATCACATCTGCCATCACTGCAGAAGCCGTTGCGCCTGCACCTGCGCCATCACCGCAATATAACGTCTGACCGAGAGGGTGAGAGTTAACCAGTACGGCATTCTTTACGCCATTAACATTAGCAAGTAGGGCGTTTTGTGGAATGAGCGTTGGGTGTACACGTAGCTCAATACCAGCGCTGTCGTCACCGCTGCCATTGCCCGCACGGCGAACAGCAAAGCCCAAGTGCTTGATACGATAGCCAAGCTCTTCAGCGTAATTGACATCCTGCAAAGTAATACCCGTGATACCTTCACAGTAGACTTTATCAAACTGCAATGGAATACCAAAGGCGATAGAGGCAAGGAGCGCCAGCTTGTGCGCGGCATCGATACCTTCAACGTCAAACGTAGGATCAGCTTCAGCATAGCCAAGCGCTTGCGCCTCGTTCAGTACATCGGCAAACGTACGACCCTTATCGCGCATCTCTGTCATGATAAAGTTGCCCGTACCATTAATGATACCTGCTAGCCAATCAATTTTATTGGCAGCTAAGCCCTCGCGCATGACTTTAATAATCGGGATGCCACCTGCTACAGCCGCTTCATAGGCGACATGGACGTTATGCTGCTCAGCAAAAGCAAAAATCTCGTTGCCATGCTCAGCCAGTAACGCTTTATTAGCCGTCACGACATGCTTGCCATTTTTGATGGCATGCATAATAACGTCTTTTGCAAGGGTCGTACCGCCAATTAATTCGATTACGATGTCGACATTGTCACTGGCAGCGATTGCCATCAGATCACTGTTTTGCATAATATTAGGATTAATGTCATCACGCTGACGACGAATACCGACTTCGGTAATCACAATGTCGCGGCCGCTACGACGTTTTAGTTCATCTAAATTATCATTGATTAGATTGACCACGCCCGTTCCGACGGTGCCTAAACCAAGTATCGCTAGTTTGATGGATTTGCTCACAGGATCCTCAAGAGATTGAATAGTGGGATAAAAAACGCTGCTATGAAAGATCTTGAAACTACAAGAATCACTAACATAAATAAGCGCTTATATAGAAATTATATGGCTAAGACTGCCTAGCGCTTTATCCTATCATACCGATAAGCAGTTGTGACGTCTACACAATGTCGCCAACGTCATACATATCAAGAATACTTAAATCATATAACCGTCTTTAATTAGCCCCAACAGCTTCTGCCAATTGAGCTGCAGGTAGATAGCCGCCTACTTGCTGTCCTGCTTCAGTAAAGATAGCGGGCGTACCTCGCACACCAAGTTTTGCCCCTAAAGCCATGTGCTCTTGTACCGGATTGACACAGCTAGGTGCTTGTACATTGTCGCCTATTTTTGCCTGATTCATGGCGGCATTACGATCTTGACTACACCAAACAGCTTCCATTTTTGGCACTGATTCTTGGCTACGTGGCCATGCCAAATAACGTACCTCAATGCCACGTGTATTAATATCATCCATCTCTTCATGCAATTTACGACAATAGCCACAGTCTGCATCTGTAAAGGCATAAACCACAGCTTTAGTCGCACCTTTTGCTGGATAGATAATCATGTCTTTTTTGTCGACTGCTTTTAACGCTTCTTGGGCAGTATTGGCCAACAACGCGGCACTAATATCCACAGGTTCGGCTGCACCAACCGCGATGATTTGACCTTGAATAATATGTTTGCCCGCCTTATCCGTAAAAAAAGAAGGCAACCCTTCAGCTGTCACCCAATAAATACCAGTCATATCGGTTGGTACAGCTGAGAGGATAGTCTCTTCAATACCAGAAGCCTCTAAATTGGTTTGCAAAGACTTTACTACTTTAGCGTCGCTGTCCTTAGAAACCGCAGCAGTACTCATTTTGGCTTTGCTGCTATTGACAAGATCTGTATTGCTGGTCGCATCTGCGGCATTATTAGAGCAGCCAGCTGCAACGACAACCAGCAAGGCAGCACTCATAACACGGGTAAGAGGACTGCGAGAAAAGGCATCACGGTTGAGATGGGTTTTAGAAAAAGGCGCTAAGAACATAGGATGTTTCCTTTAGGCAGTCATGCCTAGTCAATATTTTGATAGCAAAAAGGTAATGAAGATTTTTTGGAATTTTGATCTAACATAATGACTAGATCGACCCGTAAGAGGTAATAAATTATTACAGTTCATTGATAACAAAAGATAACTAATAATCAGCCTCATATTAGCATATTTTTATAAATAACCGTGAAAGCCTGTATAACGGTCTTATTAAATACACAGTTTGTAGCTATTCGTTAATAAAATATAAATAAAATACATTTGTACTATTTCATATCATTTTATGTCTAGGTAGGCTACTGCTTATAACTGTATTTTTTGCTAGACCCACTTGTATGACAGAGTTATCTGTTATTTGAAAATTTACTTATTGAAGCAATGTTCGCTTAAGGAGCAACTATGGCAGGTGCCAGTTTATTAGCCCTACTTGATGATATCAGTGTGATATTGGATGACGTTTCCGTCATGACCAAGGTCGCTGCCAAAAAAACCGCTGGCGTATTGGGCGATGATTTGGCGTTGAATGCGGAGCAAGTCTCTGGTGTAAAAGCCAATCGTGAGCTTCCAGTCATTTGGGCAGTGGCCAAAGGGTCATTCATTAATAAGCTTATTTTAGTACCAGCGGCGTTATTGATTAGTGCTATTTATCCCCCTCTGGTCACTTTTTTGTTGATGTGCGGTGGTCTCTATTTGGTCTATGAAGGCGCTGAAAAAGTCATTCACCGCTTTTGGCCACATGCTTTGCCGCATGATGAAGAACAAAATGCGCGCCGCAAAGCCAATGCTGATGAGACGGTCGATTTGGTGGCATTTGAAAAGGAAAAAATCAAAGGTGCGATACGTACCGATTTTATTCTGTCAGCTGAAATCATTGTGATTGCACTGGGTTCAGCGGCAAGTGCCACCTTGCTAGAGCAAAGCTTGGTACTGTCTATTTTGGCCATTGGTATTACTATTGGTATTTATGGCTTGGTGGCTGGTATCGTCAAGATAGATGATGCAGGTCTGCATCTGATGGAACAAGAAGGGCAGTTCAAACAAAATCTTGGTAAATTTATGTTTGCTGCTGCGCCTAAGCTAATGAAGTTTTTGTCGATCGCTGGTACATTAGCGATGTTCTTAGTCGGCGGTGGTATTTTGGTACATGGCATTGGCTTTTTACATCACGGAGTAGAAGATATTGCCCATTTAACTGGTATTTTTGAGAGCGTGACTACCGCGATTTTGAATGGTGTTGTTGGGTTTATTATTGGAGCCGCAGTCGTGGCTATTTTGACTGTCATTGGCAAGATTGGTGGTAAAGACGACAAAGCGTCTTCTGCACACTAACTGACCGATGGCTTTTGTTTATTCTATAGTTGAAATATTTTAAAGTCGTTACAGTACTGCTGGTGCAAATTTTTTTCAGCCTCTGGCAGCAATGGCACAGCAAGCAAGAAAAATTTGCACCAGCAGTACGTGTTGTATCGATATTCATTTTCACCGACTACAGTTAATACGTCTTATATTAAATCCAAAAAAAGCCCCAAAGTTGATTGCAACTTTGGGGCTTTTGCTTTTGGCTTATGGACTAGCTTTCACTATCAGTATCATCTGACTCAATTTTTTCAGCTTGCGTCGGCTTTTTATGGTCAGCTTTTGGCTTACGGCTACGTGCTTTTGGTACTTTTGGTGTGGTTAAATTAAACATGCCTTTTTGTGGTAATAATTGCTCTGCCACATTTTCAATCATGTTTTTATAACTGGCTATGGTCGTTTTTGACTTGGCTGCTTGACTGTCGTCTTTAAGAGAAGGCGCTACTATTGATTCAGCATCTTGTACAGTGTCACTTTGCTCGACAGTAACGTTTGCAACATCAGCAGCGTCGATGTCGGTCATTTTGATTTCAGCTACATCATTTTCGACACTTTTGATACTTTCGATATCAGTGCTTTCGATATTAGTTTGCACTATATCTACTTCTGCTAATGTTTGCTCAGCATCTAATAAGTGCTTGCTTTGATCACTGACAGCCTCTGTTTGAGCTTGAGTGGTCAGAGCATCGGCTTCTACTTCATGCACATCAATATCGACGCCCGTTTGAACGGGCTCGTTATTTGCCGTATCAGTAACCGCCAATACCGCTGATTCCTTATAATCAGGATGCTGACCACGTGGATCATTGCTAGCACGTTTACTGATAGCACGAGGCACAACTGATGTTTTACCTTGGACCGCTGCAAACTGACTGACCGCTTTTGTCATCGACTCAAAACGTGCAATGTAGTCCGCTGCTAAAGGCTGATAGCCATAATTGCTAAAATCAAAGTCGCTATGAGCAACTGGTTTAATAGCCACTTGCTTGTCAGCGCTGTCTTTAACTAGCGTCTGCTCTAGATGCTTAGCGATAGCAGCATTAAAGCAGCTGATGACACCGTCTGTCGCTAAGCGGTTTTCTGCCTCTGTTAACGTTGCACGGATAAATTCACCAACCGTACCACGAATGGTAGACGCGTGCTTACTAACTTGCGCATCTTGCTTATTTGCATGAGACGCTTTAGCAAATGATGCTTGGATCTGTTGAAGACGTACGACACGTGGATCATTACTGGCTTGACCAAACTTATTTGCCGCAACGTAGCGTTCAGCAAATAAAGCATCACGGCTAAGCTCAAGTACTGCCTGACTGCTACTATCCTCAGCAGCAACTTCGTTAGGATCCACGACCACATTTTCTTCGGCAGTATTTTCAGAAATATAAGCCTTCTGAGTGGTTTCGATTGCCGCTGCCTTTTCTACTTGTACCGCTACCACTTCTTGAGTTGATGCAGTATTCTCGGCTTTACTGCCCATGCTACTTTTTTTACTAGCTCTTTCATCTACAGCAGGTTTGTGGCTACTAATTTTATCGCCGCTTTTATCATTTTCTTTCGAAGTAGTTTGATCCACTTTATCGGAATTAGCGCTTTTTTCTACTTGATCGATCTGAGTAGCATTGACTTGTGCAGAGAATTTTTCAGAAGTTTCAGCTTGGAGGCTACTTTGTTGTGTGTTATCAGATGCATCGCTGCTGGTATCGATCGTTTTAGCAGTTTTTTGAACTGGGTTGTTATCGACTGACTTTTGCTTATCCGCACGTTGCTCATTATTATTCTCTGAACGCTCCTTTTCAGCATCAGTATCACTTTCAATTACTGCTTGCTTGTGAGTCGCTTGGCGTGATGCAGACTTGCTATCATCTAATGACAAATGTACCACTTCTGGCGATTTGAGCTCACTGACCGCTTCATTCACCTGTAATACTACTTCATTAGGATCTTGATTACGGCGCGCATTAGACTGGATTCTGCTACCGTTAGCATTTTTAGAGGCTTGCTGATTATTTTGCTTAGAGTCAGCTGCCGTTAAAGTTTCACCACGCTCAAGCTTGCCACGTGATCCACGTTGACTGTTCGATTTGCGCTTAGTACGAGTTTGCTCTTCTACTACATTATCAGAGCTGTCAGAACGACTGCTGTCGCTGACACTGGTTGCATTAACACTGGTCGGATTAGCGTTGTCTTCATTTGTATTACGATTATTGTCTTGACGGTTGTTACGATTACGGTCGCTATGACGTCTGTTATCTTGCTGACGCTTATCTTGGTTGTTGGCTTTATCTTCAGTGACCGTCGCGCTGCCGTCAGTTGTATTGCTAGTAGCGTTACTATCAACATCATCTGCCTGATCTTTTCTTTGACGCGGCTTAGATGGTCTTGATTTGCGCGGTTTACGTCTTCTTCTTTCTTCAGCGTCGCTGCTATCATCAGTACTACTCTCAGCAGAACGTGTCAGTTGACGATTCTGCTCATTACTACTTTGCTGATTAGTTGCTGGCTGAGGCGCTGCCGTACTCTGGCTATTGTCATTGTTCGCTAAAGCTGTACTATCCACTTGACCAAATGAGCCTAGGCTTTGCGCTCCGGTATTAACCAATGCTTCGATAGCTTCAGCAGCGTCACGACTACTAACACTTGATGTGGTTTGAGCTTGCGGCGCTTGCGCAAATAAATTAGACAACCAAGCAACTGCTTGCGGCTGCCCAGCGGCAATAACCGCAGGCTGTGGTGCTACTGGCGCTGATGGGGTCACAATGTTTTGAGGGCTCTGAGGGCTCTGAGGGTTTTGAGCGCTTGGAGTCTCTTGAGCTTGTGGCGCACGTGCTGATGTTACATTGCTATTATTGTTATTACTGCGATGTTCATTGCTATGACTGGTGCTATTCTGTTGCTGCTGCGTAGACGTACTTTGCTGGACGTTAGGACGAGCCTGCACTTGATCGCTGCTATTTTTATCCGCAGCTTGACGTGGCTGTCGAGTTGGCTGCTGTTCAGGGCGCTCTTTTTCAGCCGTTTGCCAGTCAACGTTGTAGCCAAGCTCGCTATGTTCTTGCAGCTGAGTATCAGTGATACGCTCATAGCTTGATGGGGCAAAGCCATCGCGATTAAAGTGAAGTTTAAAGTTTGGCGATTCTAAATGCGCGTGCGGCAAGATGGTAATACGTGTACCACTGTCCTGCTCAAGATAGACCAAGCTGTCGCGTTTCTCATTTAGTAAGAATGCTGCGATATCAGTCGGTACTTCTGCTTGAACTTCACCTTGACGTTCTTTTAACGCGATTTGCTCAATCTGACGCATGATAGATAATGACAATGAACGCAGGTCGCGAATCATGCCATTACCATGACAGCGTGGGCAGATATAACCGGTTGACTCTTCTAATGACGGACGCAGGCGCTGACGGCTCATTTCCATCAAACCAAACTTAGAAATATCACCAAACTGGACGCGGGCACGGTCATATTTGGTGGCATCAATCAGACGTTTTTCAACTTCTTTTTGATGCTTGTTGTCATTCATATCAATAAAATCAATGACAATCAAACCGCCCATATCACGCAGGCGCAATTGACGGGCAATCTCATCGGCGGCTTCTAAATTGGTGTGGTAAGCGGTTTCAGCAACGTCTGAACCTTTGGTAGACTTAGCAGAGTTGATATCGATAGATACCAATGCTTCTGTCTGATCGATAACGATTGAACCACCTGATGGTAGGCGAACTTCACGCTGATAAGCAGTTTCAATCTGTTTTTCAATATTAAAGCGCGAAAACATCGGCTCATAATCGGTATATTTGCGTAGTTTTTCAGCCTGTTTTGGCATCACAGCATCAATAAAGCCCGCCGCTTCAATATAAGCGTTTTCGTTATCAATCCAAATCTCAGAGATGTCATCACGTAGATAGTCACGCACAGCACGCGTAACGACGCCCGCTTCTTGATGCACTAGGCGCGGTGATGGATATTTTTGGTTTTGTTCTTGAATGGCTTGCCAGATGTTTAGCAAATGATTTAAATCGTGCTGCAAGTCTTCTTGGGTTTTACCAATACCAGCAGTACGAATGATAACACTCATACCTTTTGGCAGATCTAAGCTGCCGAGCATACGTTTCATATCTTCACGCAATTTGCCTGAGATTTGACGCGAGATGCCACCGCCGCGAGGATTGTTTGGCATTAATACCAGATAACGACCAGCCAATGACACATAAGTTGAAAGGGCAGCGCCTTTATTGCCGCGCTCTTCTTTTTCAACTTGGACGATGAGCTCGTCACCTTCTTTGATTAGCTTTTTGATGTTCTCATCACGCGGATTTCCACTTAAATATTCGGCAGAGATTTCACGAATCGGTAAGAAGCCTTGACGCTGTGAACCATATTCGACAAATACCGCTTCAAGCGAGGGCTCGACACGGGTCACATGACCTTTATAGATATTAGATTTTTTTTGTTCGCGGGTACGGTTTTCGAGATCGAAATCGTATAGATGATTGCCTTTACAGAGGGCAACACGAATCTCTTCGTTTTGGGTGGCGTTGATTAAAATGCGTTTCATAATAGTATCCTATGAGTACGCATAATAACGAAAAGACAGGCTTTAGGGTAAAGTGGCAAGTACTTGCTAATAACAAAATCAGCATAAGCAGATATAAATTAACGAAAGAACATAAAGCATGGCATTAATAAAGCGCAGAAACGCGTTTTGAAAGCTTAACTTTGGACCAGTGATAGTAACTTCAATATAGAAGGCATAGAGTGTAAGTCTATGTCTTAATATAAGCAGGCTTGTTATAGCGATTAATACATAAGCAGGTTAGTGATCGTTTATTATCAGTATTTTGAACCATATTGGTGGTCAGCGCACTTTGTCATTTCGTCATAGTGGCGGATGGTTACTGATATATAAAGGTATTACTGATGCCAAAAAAGCATCGTGCTGACACATAATCAATCAAGGTCTAGCAATCATATCGCTGTTGACTGTATAAATTACAATTCAGCGGTTATCCGTCCAGATTAAGCAATTAGTCATTCTTTATTTATCGTTCTTTTGGATATAATGTTAATAATATCTTGGGCGTCTCAAAGCGAGTTCTTGCTGCGTTAGTCATCAGCGGGGCGTACTTGGCAAACAGAATAAATGACCGGCTTATCGGCACGGTGTCTCATGTCTATTCTACTTATCGTCCTCTGTTTGACCGCCAATACTCAGGCAGTTATCGAGGTTTACAGGGTAATACTCGATTGCACTCTCAACGACCCATACTTGCTCAACTGCACGCGACTAAAGGACTGTTAGATAATAAATCATCAAATCAAGTCGTTATCATGCGGGTAGTGAGTAAAAGGTATATGGTTGGTTATCGCTTAACAAAAGGCTAATGCCATATTTATCAAGTCGATACTATCTATTGTCATAATATTCTGTAAGAAATGCTTTATAAGAATAAATAGTTTTTACTAAAAAATAATTTTTTACTGATAAATATCAGTCATGTTCTTCAAATTTATTAGGTATTATAAAGTATATCTGTTGCTATAACACCTTTAAAATCAGATGAAGCGCCGAGCTTGCATAGGTTGTATGAATCAGCCGATTGTATTGACAAGTGATTAGCCAGTCATAAAATCGATATTTTCCACCTAAAACAACAATCAATTAGCAATGAATTATTGTCTCAACCTCTGCTTAATTGGCGCTCAACATGTTAAACTATAGCAAATCTTTATGTAATTGCCTAACTAAAAATGACGAACTCAAAAATGACAAACGACGAACCTATCCACGAAGCGCCAGCTATCTTTAATAGTAAAACGCGCCCACAAAGCGCTGACGATGAGATTAGCAATTTTAGCAAGGTCAATTACCTTGAAGTCACGCGTCATCAGCACGACCAGCGCTTGGATAACTTTTTGCTTAATCGCTTAAAAGGTTTGCCAAAACCGCATATCTATAAAATGATTCGCTCAGATGAGATTCGCGTCAATAATAAGCGCTGCAAGGCTCATGATAGAGTGCAGCGTGAAGACGTGGTACGTATTGCGCCAGTGGTACTTGCCACTCGTGAAAAACCTATCATCAGTACCGAATTTGCCAAAAGCTTATTGGCGCGTGTGGTTTATGAAGATGAAGGTTTGATCGTACTTAATAAACCATCAGGTATTGCGGTTCATGGCGGTAGTGGTCTTGCATTTGGTGTCATTGAAGCCATGCGTGAAGTCACAGGTAAGAAGTATTTAGAGCTGGTGCATCGTATCGACAAAGATACTTCAGGCTTATTGATGATCTCTAAAAAACGCTCTGCGCTTAAAGTATTGCAGCAGCATCTGGTTGACAAAACCATTCAAAAGCATTACTTATGTATTGCAAAAGGTCAGCCTGCACTTAACGAACAACGTATCGATGCGCCATTGTTGCGTTATACACTGGCAAGCGGTGAGCGCCGCGTCAAGGTGGATGTAGAAGACCTGCAAACCAAAGAGAGTCAGACTGATATCGTCGTTCATGGTCGTTTTATGATTGCTGAGCAGCCTGTTAGCTTGATTGAAGCCAAGCCGCGCACCGGACGTACCCATCAAATTCGTGTACATTTGGCGCACATTGGTCATGCTATCTTGGGTGATGATAAGTATCATGTACATGACAAATCTGGCGTTCATCGTCTGTGCTTACATGCGTGGCGTTTGGATATTCCTGGTTATGAGACCATCACTGCGCCTTTACCAGATGAGATGCTCGATTGGATGCCAGAAGATATTAAAGCCAATTTACCTAAATAAGCGGCTAGTGATACGCGCTTTACAGTAGATGCCATCTATATAGATTGAGCCTTCATCCAAAACGTCACGATGTCCTATAAATAATAAGACGTCGTGACGTTTTGCTATCTGCCATTTATTATCATTATTCATGAAGGTCTATTTATGAGCCAAACTACTACAATGATCCCTGTTCAGAGTTCTCAGTCAGCAAACCTGCATCATTTAGCCGATAAGACCTTAATCATATTTGATTGGGACGGTACGCTAATGGATTCGATTGGCTTGATTGTTGAGGCTATGCATATAGCAGGTGAGGCACATGGCTTCAAGACAACCGATAAGGCAGTCAAAGATATTATCGGGTTAAGTTTAATGAAGGGCATTGAGATTTTATATCCGCATTCAAGCGATGAGCAAAAACTGTTCATTCAACAAAGTTACGCAGATTATTATATTGCTAACAGCCAGCGTACACCGTTCTTTGCGCCCATAGAAAATATGCTACAAACCTTGCAGCAGCAAAATCGTCAGCTTGCAATTGCGACAGGTAAAAAACGTAAGGGTCTAGATCGTGTTTTGGACGCTTCAGATAGCCATCATTATTTTGTTATGACGCGATGTGCGGATGAAGCAGGCTCCAAACCTAACCCACAAATGCTGACGGATATTTTGCAATATACCAAACAGCAAATCTCTGACGCCGTATTTATCGGTGATAGCATTTATGATATTCAAATGGCAAACTGTCTGGGCATGACCAGTATTGCAGTTAATTATGGTACCGCCAGCAGCGACGAGCTTGCCGCGCAGCAGCCTACATATCAGGTGGACACGCCACAAGCGTTAGCACAATTATTATGCGCTCAAATATAAATCGGCGTAAATGATAATCTTCATAAATGGTAAAAAATGATAACAAAAAAAGGGTTTATCGATAATAACGATAAACCCTTTTTTATTGAAGGATGTGAGATTTACTTGCTGTCTTCTTGAGAGCTGTCTTCTTGAGAGCTGTCTTTTTGAAGCGCATCCTGTTCGATTGCGTCTTCTAACTCATCGCCTTCTAGCAACGCAAAAGAGGACTCGATAATTTTGTCGGCTTCAAGCTGATACTCATACCAGTTACCCATAACGCCTGCTAATTCATCAAGACCTTCTTTTCTTAAGGCTGAAAACAGCTGAATACTACAGTTCAGACCCAGTTCTTTCAGTCTTTTACGGGTATTAAGCAACGCATTTTTAGAGGCACCATACTTTAGCTTATCTGCTTTCGTTAATAAGATATGAACGGGCAGTTCACCATCTTTTGCCCAACGTAGCATTTGCTCATCAAAGAACTTCAATGGATGACGGATATCAGTCATCAGCACCAGACCTGCAAGGCTTGAGCGCGACACCAAATATTCTTCTAGCTCAACCTGCCACTCTTTTTTCATCTCAAGCGGTACAGCGGCATAGCCATAACCTGGCAAATCTACCAATCGTCTATCAGCATCACCAACATTAAAAAAGTTAATCATCTGCGTACGACCAGGCGTTTTAGATGAGCGTGCCAATTGGCGCTGGTTGGTAAGCGCATTAATGGCAGAGGACTTACCAGCGTTTGAGCGACCAGCAAATGCCACCTCTAAGCCTATATCTGCAGGACACAGGCGAAAGGTTGGTGCTGACATCATAAATTCAGTTTGCTGAATACGCTGACGGGCTTTGGTATTAAAAGCCGCATGCTTGGCGGCGACATCGTTGAACGGGGTACTCATAAATGACTCATTACGGTTAAAATTTAGATACTTAAATTTAGATAGAATAGTAAAAGATTTTGCAATTGCTCGGTCAATAGCACAGCGTCTTTGGCTACTAATAACCAACTATCAATCTTTCATAAAATAAGGGCTTTAAATTACTGACTATTCTATACTATTAATGCGCTTAGTTATTGAAATAACGGTTATTAGCCGCATATTAATTACAGTAGAGATGTAATTGATATGCGGCTAATAACTCATTTTTCGATTCTTTATTCAAGCGTATTAACAAAGTTAAACTATATTCATATATATTAATTTGACATATATTGTTACAATCTCTATCAGAATAGGTTTATTCACAGATGTTAAGGCACAGAAGCAATGAAGCAAACGTCTGGACGAATGAGCCAATGGAGGTGTCTTATGTTATCAATGACCATGATTTTTGCCAAAGGCAATCGCTTTTTAGCCAGCAGTGTTAGCGCGCTCATCATTAGTGCAGCTATGATAACTGGTGCAGGGGCGGCTAGTACTGCAACGACTTATAATGAGTCCTGCGCTGCGTGTCATGACAGCGGTGCCTTGAATGCGATTAAAAAAGGCGATAGTGCCAAATGGCAGCAGCTAATAAAACAAAAAGGCATGCCTGCACTTATTAGTTCGGTCAAAAATGGTATGATTCAGATGCCAGCTGGTGGGTTGTGCGAAGATTGTAGCAATGATGACTATCGTAAGCTGATTGAGTATATGAGCGAATAATTAACTAAATATCTATTAAATCTTTATTAGTTATTTGCTAAGACATATAAATAAGGCGCAAGGGTCTAGAATCTTTTGCGCTTTTTGCCCTTTATAAACCAGAGATTGAGTCAGTGAGAGGGAAAACTACCCAATGCTACGATTAAGTAGGCAAATAGTAAAAAGTCTTGCTATAATAATCCAAAATAAACCCTGATATTAGTAAGTACTTTCGTGCTGTTTGTGATAAAGACGATAGAATATACGGCTTAGCGACTAAATAATGGCTTTGTAAATATCATGCGTCTACATAATGCAATCACTCTAAACAATGCTTACATCGAGTTAGTAGGATTTGTATCAATGAAAAAGTTAATCGCTGCCGCCAGCTTATGTGTTGCAAGTTTCAGCGTACAAGCTGCTATCACTGTTCCTGAATATGATCTTAATGCCGGCAAACAAATTGCAGAAACTGTCTGTGCTGCTTGTCATGGTGTTGATGGTGTGAGCCCTGTGCCTGCCCAGCCAAATCTTGGTGGTCAAAATGTTAAGTATTTATATAAGCAGTTGGTCAATTTTAAAGCAGGCTACCGCAAAAACGGTATCATGCAGTCGCAAGTGGCCAATTTGTCGCAGCAAGATTTAGCCAACGTTTCAGGTTATTATTCAAGCCAGAAACCTTGGGGTGTGGCGTTTGGTAATCCTGCAACCACGCAAGAAGCTAGCAAGTTGTTTTTAGGTGGTGATAAGTCGCGCGGTGTCATCGGTTGTGCGGGCTGTCATGGTCCAGACGCAGCGGGTAACGTATGGGCAGCATTTCCACGTTTAGGTGGACAGCATGCTGAATATATTGCCACCCAGCTCAAGCTTTTCCGTGCCGCTGGTCGCGTAGATGATGTTGATAGCGACGAGCAAAAGCGTGTCAACGATGCGGCAAAAGAAGGCGAAATGGGCATGATGCAGACCGTTGCTTCTAAACTGTCAGATCGTGATATCCGTATCTTGTCAGATTATGTGAGTGCTATTCACTAATATCAGATAAAGTCGGTGTTCTTTATTGCTATTCTTAATAAAAGTGCCGTTTACATTCATTTTGATTAAACTATTAAACCCCGATTTCGGGGTTTTTTTATAACTGTCAGTCCTTATATAATGGCATATTGTTAATACTTTATTTTTTCAAACTAAATCGACTATATATCAATTTGATGATTAACAGCTTAAAAGCTATTTATGCTTAACTAGCATGACTCAATGTTATTCACCTTGAATCGCTTGGATGTAAATTATGATGATTCGCTATGCTTCTTATTTTATTGCAGCGCTGCTACCATTATTGCTATTTCGCTGGTTTGCACCGGCATCGATAGGCGAGATTGATTTTTGGCTGTTGTGGCTATTGGCTATGGTGCTGGTCTCGCTACCGGTCATTTATGCTGAGATAGCATTGGCTTATCGTAGCGCTGAGGCACCTTTGGCGGGTATGCAAAAGCTCACCCGAGAAGCAGATGCTAGCGCTTTATGGCGTGGGTTTGGTTGGCTTGCTGCCTTCGTAGCCATAATCATTGCAGCGCTTGTGGTATCCGGTGCTAGCACTGGTATGTTGACTGCACTTACAGACTTAAATAGCGCACCTGAAGTGCCAAGCTTTGCGGTTGCCGCAGGCTTGATGGTCATTGCCGCATTGTTAAGCTTGTTAGGTGTGACACCCTTACCGATTGGTTTGGGATTAATGCTTATTGGATTGATGTTTGGGGTAGCAAACGGTTTGCCAAATATTACCTTTGCGATGACCAATATCAGCTTAGGAGAATGGGCACGAGCAGTTGCACTAGCACTTGTCAGTGTTGGCGCAGGTACAGGCTTATATTGGTTTGGTCAAAACCGTATTACTAAGCAAGCAGTAACAGCAGTAGGCGTAGACAATCATTATGCTCAAAATGCCTCTCGTACTCAGGCGTCAAGCGAATATCGAGCAACCAAGTTGGTGCTACCGATTTGGATATTACAATTATTGGTAGGGATGGTGGCTTTATTTATCAGTGGTATGACGCTACCACCAATCGGACAGCTACTGTATTGGGCAGGGGTAATCTTTGTCGCCAGTTACTTGCTACATTATAGTACGCAGCAGCTCGCGCATAAGTTTGGACTGCTAGTCAGTTTGGTCATAACGGCTGTCATAGCGATAGTGTTGGTTATTGCCATACCGACTATTTGGCTGGTAGGTATACTGGTTATTATCAGTACGATAGCTGTATTGTTATTGTCAGTTTTTGCAGGATGGCAGATGAAAATCAGTCACTTGCGCAAGTCTTTGAATTTTGGCAATGAAGCTTTTTATAATTTATGGCGTGTGGCGATACGTTTGATTGTGCCAGTAGCACTTTTATTAGCCTTGATAGGTTGGGTGATGCAGTGGTTAAGCTAACAGCTGATGATAAGAGTAACATGCTCCAAGACACTGTTACCCCACAAGGTGCCATGATAACGGTATACTTAGCCTATGCTGAAGATGCACAGAGTCAGCATTATCTAACCTTGTCAGTAGCTGATGGCACAACTTTGTATGCAGCATTAAAGCAAGCTGGTTGGTTGATACAGTTTGAAGGACTAGCAAAATGGTGCGATGAGGTGATTGATGTGGCAGTGCCGACAGCCAAACGTTGGCATGTCGGCATCTATGCGCAAAAACAGCCACTTAACTATCAATTGCAGCCTTTTGATCGGATAGAGGTATATAGAAGCTTAAGCGCTGATCCTATGTCTCAGCGCAAAAGCAAATCTCGAGTTTGAGGGTTAAAGCTCGCTATCGAAGCGATTATTTAGGTAGAGACTCTAAACCCTGAATGCGAGTCACTATGCCATTATTATCAAAGTAGACTTTTAGATGTTGACTGGCGTTTTTGACATCAGCGATACCTTTACGTTGACCTTCAGTCCCTGCTTGATAGTCATAAATATAGTCCCAACGGTTCGGCTCTAAGGTATCTCTAATGGCTGGGCTACCAAGAAGATAAAGTACCTGATTTTGACTCATACCCACTTGTAATTTTTGTGCTTGGGTTTGAGTAATGGGCGTCCCTTGTGGCAAATCAATCTTATAAACACTTAGTAACGAGCAGCCAGACATGGTAACAGCGGCGCCCAATATGCTGGTAATGACAATCTTGCGTAATGCGCTTGAAGAATGAAACGGACGTAAATTTAGGGTCTTTATCATGATAAGATGACTCATAAAAAATGGGTTAGGTACGGCTAAGCACAGTAGATACTGGTCTTACCGACAATCTTGGATAAATGATACGTCATTTACTTGCAATTGCCTACCACTTACGACATTATTTACCAAATGTGCGCTGGCATCATTTATTATTAATATTTTAAATTCATATACTTATAATCATATTTTTTAGAAAAAATGTACTGGAAATACATTTGATAGTGACTGATTTTGTATGAGGATGATTTTTTACAATTACTTATTCATCACTACTAATGATTATTTACCTTATGTTTTTTGAACTTATTTGCTAAGACTTTCATAGTCAGAAGGGATATTATGGCTTCTTTTACCAATCAAGACTTACGTAGAGCGGGTCTAAAAGTAACGTTACCGCGTATCAAAATTCTAGAGCTGCTTGAGAGTGCAAAGCTGCATCATATGAGCGCAGAAGAGGTCTACAAGGCGCTAATTGAGCAAGGCGAAGATGTGGGTTTAGCGACTGTTTACCGTGTGCTAACTCAGTTTGAGCAGGCAGGTATTGTCGAGCGTCACAACTTTGAAAACAATTTATCCGTGTTTGAAATTACTCAAGAAGAGCATCACGACCATCTGGTTTGTGACAATTGCGGTAAGATTATCGAATTTCATAATGAAGTGATTGAAGAAGAACAGCTTAAAGTAGCAGCAGAGCATGGCTTTAAGTTATCAGGTCACTCATTGGTACTATATGGTATCTGTGATGACCAAGCCTGTAGGGACAGCGTCAAGTAAGCATTAACTTATCGATGAGATAAAATTAAAAAAGCCCTTATATATGATGAGGGCTTTTTTATAACGGTTTCTTGGGCATAAAGAATAATAATTATGGTTAAAAATACGTCGTTAGGTAATATCTAACGATAAACTGTCCGCGCCTTCATCCAAGTTTGCCACGCCATTTTTGCTGCTGAGTTTGATTTTTAAGCGCAAATCATTGGGAGAGTCCGCATGAAGAATCGCTTCTTTATATGTAATCTCACCGTGCTCATATAAATCAAACAGCGCTTGATCAAAGGTTTGCATACCGCTATCACGTGAGCGCGTCATCACATCTTTGATTTCATGCACATCGCCTTTACGAATATAATCGCTAATCAGTTGTGAGTTCAATAAAACTTCAATAGCAGCGCGGCGTCCCTTGCCGTCAGGCGTTGGAATTAACTGCTGCGCAATAATAGCTTGTAAGTTGAGCGATAAATCCATAAACAATTGATTATGGCGACTGGTCTCAAAAAAGTGAATAATACGGTCGATTGCTTGGTTGGCATTATTTGCGTGCAAGGTTGCAAATACCAAATGCCCTGTTTCAGCATATTGAATCGCGTAACTCATGACTTCGCGGTTACGAATTTCACCAATCAAAATCACATCTGGCGCTTGGCGTAGAGTGTTTTTCAGGCCGGCTTCAAAAGAGTGGGTATCGATACCAACTTCACGCTGAGTAATAATACAGCCACGATGCTTATGGACAAACTCAATAGGATCTTCTATGGTAATAATATGACCATGCGAGTTTTGATTGCGGTGTCCTATCATTGCCGCAAGGGTGGTTGATTTACCCGTACCGGTTGCACCTACTAATAAAATAATACCACGCTTTTTCATTGCCAGCTCTTTTAGAGAGGGGGGCAGGCGTAGCTCCTCGACAGTAGGGATATTATTTTCGATTTTCCGTAAAATCATCCCTGCCATATCACGTTGTATAAAGGCACTGACCCTAAAACGTGCTTGCTGCGCCTGATCAGTAATCGCAAACTGGCACTCGTTGGTCTCATCAAACTCTTTTTGCTGATTGATTGTCATGACGCCTTTAACCAGCCTCATAGTCTGCTCAGCAGTTAAAGGCGTTTTACCAACCGGCAGTATTTTGCCATTGATTTTCATGGAAGGGGCAACATCGGCAGTAATAAAAAGATCAGAGCCATTTTTACTAATCATCAATTGTAAAAGTTTATCAATGTCCATAACGTACCTATATGTGCAATAAAATGTGCAATAAATAGAGTGAAACCTGCTTCAATAAACTTTTTTTCGAAAAATGACAGTTAATGTAAAAGATGGTTACTCAAAATCTGCAATTAGTACTATATTCATTTAGAAAGAATTACTGATATCATTTACATTATAAAAATGCTTCAGGCTGTTTAGCGTAAGGTCTTGCAACGTCTTTACTAATTGTGCCTCTCGCTACAAGATTTTTAAGGGTTTGATCAAGGGTAATCATGCCATCACCAGCACCCGTTTGGATAGAAGAGTACATTTGAGCGATTTTATTTTCTCGTATTAAGTTACGAATAGCGGGCGTACCTAACATAATCTCATGGGCGGCAATTCGCCCGCCTGTTTGACGACGTAACAATGTTTGCGAGATAACGGCTTGTAGTGACTCTGATAGCATCGCTCGAATCATGTCTTTTTCAGCAGCAGGGAAGACGTCAATAACACGGTCAATGGTTTTGGCAGCGGAACTGGTGTGCAAAGTGCCGAAAACTAAGTGACCGGTTTCAGCGGCAGTGAGCGCTAAGCGTATGGTCTCAAGATCTCGTAGCTCACCAACCAGAATAACGTCCGGATCTTCACGTAACGCTGATCGCAATGCTGGCTCAAACCCCAAGGTATCGCGATGGACTTCACGCTGGTTAATCAAGCTTTTTTTGGACTCATGAACAAATTCAATCGGGTCTTCGATAGTCAAGATATGCTCTTTACGGGTTTCATTGATATAATCAATCATGGCAGCTAGCGTGGTCGACTTACCTGAGCCGGTTGGACCAGTGACCAATACCACGCCCCGTTTAAAGTCTGAAACACGTTTAAATACTTCGCCCATACCTAGATCTTCCATCGTTAGAACTTTGGAGGGAATCGTACGAAAGACGGCGCCTGCACCGCGATTTTGATTAAATGCGTTTACCCGAAAACGGGCTAGATTTGGAATCTCAAAAGAAAAATCCGTCTCAAAAAACTCTTCAAAGTCGGCACGTTGTCTATCATTCATGATGTCATAAATGAGCTGATGAACTACCTTATGGCTCATCTCTGGCATGTTAATCCGAGTCATCTCACCATCAACTCGAATCATCGCAGGCATACCGGCTGAAATATGTAAATCTGAAGCCTTATGCTTGACAGTAAAACGCAGCAAGTCTTCAATGCTTAAATTTTGTTCAGCCATAATCAGATATTCCTATTAATAAATAAAGTGTGCCAAAATCAACATAGAAAGCAGGCGATAAGCTAGGTTCTATGACATTGTTGGAGCCAACCTCATTAAAATAGGTTAGGCGTCACCATAATTGTTACTATTACTAGAGCTTTTAGTAGCATATGTTAAACCATGTAACAATATCATAACAAGACTGTACTGATTTAACCATCTACTAACTGCGTAAAATGCAAAAATAGACTGACTGGTTTTTCGCATAGTGATAAAGCATCGATACAATCAGCTGTCTTTTATTTCGAACTCACTATATCAACAAGAGTTTTTATGAATATGTCTTCTCAGCAAGTACTTAAAAATGTCGCAATCAATCTTAGCAATAATGATGAAGCAGAAGTTCAACATCTAACTGAAAACTGGCAGCAGGTAAAGACGCAAGTGGTACAGGCATGCGAACAAACGTTGCGAGCGCCGAGCAGTGTAACTTTGCTTGCGGTGTCCAAAACCAAATCTGCTGAGATGGTGGCGACATTGGCGCGTCAAGGCCAGCATGATTTTGGTGAAAATTATCTACAAGAAGCCATTGAAAAAATACAGTTGCTACGTGAGCAAGTAGAATGTAAGCATATTGTCTGGCACTATATTGGAAGCATTCAGCGTAATAAAACCCGTGATATTGCTGAGCATTTTGATTGGGTACAAACGCTTGAGCGTGACATTATTGCCAAGCGTCTTAACGACCAACGTCCTGCTGAGCTACCACCTTTAAACATCTTGATCCAAATTAACATTGATAATGAAGACAGTAAGTCGGGATGTCTGCCAGAGCAGCTTCCAGAATTGTTAACAGCAATTAAAAATTATGAGCGTTTGCAATTGCGCGGATTGATGATTATTCCTGCTAAGGCAAACACAGATGCTTTTAAGCGCACCAAACAACTATTTGACGACATTAAGCGTACCCATCCTGAGCTGAGTCAATGGGATACGCTGAGTATGGGTATGAGTGCTGATATGACTGATGCGATTGCTAGTGGCACGACCATGGTGCGTGTTGGTACTGCGATATTTGGTGTACGTGCTTGATGTATAGTGAACTCAGTATTGAAACGATACAGTAGGACTGGGATGAATCTTACGCAGCCTCTGTCAGCGTAGTCGCAGCACGCCAGAAAAATTTATACCAGTACTGCGTTGGAATATAACGTATCTGTTTTATTTGGAATTGAATATAGTATGCATGCTTGAGGGTAAAAATTATTATAAAGCCAACCCTGACAGTACTCATAAATTATATTACGTATTAAATAAATTAAATCACATCATCAAACTTTGTCACCAGTAGCTGAGTTATTTTAAGATTGTCAGTGGCGATAATCTCAAAACGATAATTGGCATACTCGACACAGTCTGTCTTTTTAGGAATTTTACGCAGCATATACATCATAAAACCACTAATGGTTTCGTAATTTTGGCTATGTGGTAAATTGACCATGCCCAACGAACGAATGACATCTTCAATGGGCGTCATACCATCAATCAGCCAAGAGTTGTCAGTACGCTGGACAATCGGTTGTTCTTCTAACGTTACAAGCTCGCCCATCACGATGCTCATTACGTCTTTGAGCGTGATGACCCCAACCACTAATGCATACTCATTCACAATAACGGCAAAATCTGCACCCGTTGATTTAAATGTTTCCAGTACTTCAAACAAGGATAATGTATCGGGAATAAACAAGGCAGGTTTTAGTAAAGCTTTGTCTGTTAAACACACTTCTTGCTGCTCAAGTACTGAGGCTAGAAAGCTGCGCGACTCTACATAACCGATGATATGTTCCAAGTCATCGTCATTACAGACCAAGAATTTATTATGCGGCTGCTTAATCATCACAGCAACCACTTCTTCGGTGCTGGCTTTAGTATCAAAATAGACAATATGCTCGCGCGGATTCATGACTGAGGTTACGGTTCGCTCTTGCATCTCAAAAATATTTTCGATCAAATGATGCTCTTGATGCTTAATGACGCCGGCTTCTGCACCTGCATCCATCACCGCATAAATATCCTCTGACGTCATTTCATCTTGTCGTACGGTTGACACGCCTATGAGTTTGAATAGTAGGTTTGCCGCCCCATCAAATATCCAAATAATCGGTTTAAAGATGAAAATAAAGAAAATCATAGGTCGAACCATCTTGACCGCGATAGGTTCAGCGTTGGACATGGCCAAACGCTTGGGCATCAAGTCTGCAAACAACACAAACACACTGGTAACTAAGATAAATGACACCACGGACGCGGCAGTGTCATTGCCAAAAAGCTGCTGTAAATATGGACTAATGGCTGACTCGCCAATGACCCCTGCTAAGATAGCCACCGCATTGAGCGCCACTTGTACCACGGTAATAAAGCTGCCAGGTTGCTCTTGCATATTGAGCACATCGAGTGCCCGTACTTCGCCTTCCTTGGCCATGACTTGTAACTTGATTTTGCGAGCGGAGGCAAGCGCCAGCTCCGAACTGGAAACGATAGCGCTTAGCGCAATTAATATAAAAATAAACACACCAGCGGTTAGCAAGCTCATGACATACTCGGATAGAAATAGGTAAGGTAGATAGATTTACAGTAATGGTTGAAGATAATAATTGGTAGGTTTTGAGGTAAAAGACATTGAGTTATTAGCATTTATTTAGGCACAAAAACTAAAAAAGCTGGGCAAGCACCCAGCTAATTATAAAGCAATTTTATGATATTAGATAAAAACTTAAATTTATCAAGCCTTTAAAAAAGGGCTCTAAAAGGTTTTTTGATAAATTCAGTATCAAGGCTTAGCCTTTTATTGACCATTTATTGACGAGCGGATAACGGCGCTCACGACCAAAGGCTTTATGGCTAATCTTAGTACCAATTGGTGCTTGTGCGCGCTTATATTCGCTACCATCGACCATTTTGATGACTTTGGCGACCAAATCAGCATCGAAGCCTTTATCGACAATATCTTGATAACTCATATCTTCATCGATATATGACATTAAGATACCATCTAATACATCATAATCAGGCAAGCTATCTTGGTCTTTTTGATCAGGACGTAGCTCAGCAGATGGTGGACGCGTAATGACGCGCTCAGGAATAACAGGCGTATCTTCTAAACGGTTACGATAGCTGGCCAATTTATAAACCTGTGATTTATACACGTCTTTTAGGACGTCGAAACCGCCTGCCATATCGCCATATAAGGTTGAATAGCCAACAGCTAGCTCTGATTTATTACCAGTCGTGATGACCAAATGCCCAAATTTGTTAGACAACGCCATAAGTACCACACCGCGTGCACGTGCTTGGATGTTCTCTTCAGTGGTATCAGCAGGAGACTTGTTAAATAGTGGCGCAAGTGTATGACGGATACCTTCGACCGCATCAAAGATAGGACAAACAGTATAAGAGACATTGAGACGGCGTGCTTGGGCTTGCGCGTCCTCTAAACTGATTTGAGAGGTATATTCATAAGGCATCATGACTGCATAGACCTTGTCAGCACCTAGTGCATCGACTGCGATACAGAGTGTCAATGCTGAATCAATACCACCTGACAGACCAACGATGATGCCAGTAAAGCCTGAAAGATTGACATAATCGCGCAAACCAACGACCAATGCTTGATACATCTCAGACTCACGGCTCAATGACAGTGGTGCTTTTGCTTGGCTGTCAAATTTTGCCGTCTTCACATCGAAGCTTGTGAGTAGCAACTGATTCATAAAGCGTGAAGCTTCATGCGCGACACTACCGTCAGCTTGAATCGCCATAGAACCACCGTCAAATACCAAGTCATCTTGACCACCAACGGCATTCACATAAATAATCGGTAAATTGTTTTCGCGGCTACGCTTGGCCAGCATAGTTTTGCGAGCATCTTGCTTTTCAATCTCAAATGGTGAGGCGTTTAAGCTTACAATCAAGTCAGCGCCTTGTTTTTTGAGCTCAGAAATAGGACCTTTTTCCCATAAGTCTTCACAAATCAGCAGACCAATGGTTATGCCTTTATAGTCAAATAAGACTTGGTTGCGACCTTTGTCAAAGTAACGGCGCTCATCAAACACACCATAGTTCGGCAAGAGTTGCTTATGGTAAAAGCCTTTTTGATGACCATTATGCAAGATAGCAGCGGAGTTAAAGGTGCCATGATGGTCGACATGCGGGTAGCCTACAATCATGACGATGTCATCAATATCGCTTAGCGCAGATAATGCGCTTTTGATACGACCTGATAGGCTTGGACGCAGCAATAAATCTTGTGGCGGATAGCCCAATAATCCAAGCTCTGGAAAGACAATCACATCGGCGCCTTGCTCACGAGCTTGTAATGCCAAAGTGCGCATTTTTTCAGCGTTGGCCTTGATATCGCCTACTAAGAAGTGTGATTGGGCTAAAGCAAAGGTGACGCTATCTTGCGATTTTGAAGCTTGGTTGCCCTTATTGGAAGTGGTAAGGTTGGGGTTGTCAGTATCTTTTGACATTGTTATTGTTCCTATCAATAGGTTATTTAAATCTGTTATATATTTTTTGGTTTCAAATAAAACCAAATAAAAATATGTTTCCGAAAACGACTCAAAATAGGTATTTAAAATCATTTACTCAAAATAAGGTGCTTAAATAGTGCATCAGTATCATGAGCATCAAACATGTATAGGCATGAATGTCATGCAGATGTGCCCTCTCAATTGATGCAGAACTGCTCTAAAAATACTGCTAAATACCATCTAGAGTAAGATCACAGACGAGAGGTGTTTTATAGACGCTAAGGGTTTACCTTAATAAAAGTAATAAAGCCAAACCAACAGAGCGTCATTTAAAAGCATAAATCAATCCCTTTAGTATAACATCAATTGATGTTACTAATAGAACCAGCCAGTGATTTAGCCTTCTAGATGGCAGATATAAAATTGCTTAAAAAGCGCATATTGATGATGTTTTTGTTAAGATAATTATGTTCCATAGGTTTTAGCAATCAACAGTCATGACGATACAGGCACTAACAAATTTGCTCCCAAGAAAGTTGTAAGTAAAGGTTACAACATAGCGTTATTTATTTGGATAATCTTGTTGCATAATAGTTTTTTGCTGTTAGCCTAATTAACCTTATAAAAGCAGATATTTTATCCAAATCTGTACGGCTCAAAATCTTCGCTAATGGATGAAAATTACAAACATAATCTGTGATTTAAACAACCCATTTATAAATTTTATAGTGGAGCCGTATTAGGTTTCTGCTGGTCACCCTTGGTTTGCACGCTATGATTGAAAACTGGACAAAAGAATTTATTATTCAGCGTTTGCTGGCAATTACGTTATTGGTCGTGCTGTTTGTGCTGTGTTTTCAGGTGGTGCAGTTTTTTATTGTACCGGCATTGTGGGCAGCGATTTTGGCGTATGTGACTTTTCCTATTTATAACTTTTTTCATCAAAGAGTCAGATTTAGCTCAAATTTTAGTGCAGCGATTATGACCGTCAGTATTACTTTGATGATAGGCGTGCCCTTGGTAGCCGGTATTTTTATCTTACAGCAAGAAGCATTAAGCCTGATCAGTAATTTGGTCTATCGTATTAAAGTGGGTTATCTGGACGTGCCTGACTCTGTCAAAGATTTGCCGATAATAGGACAGCAGGTCAAAGATGTGCTTTGGCGCATCAATAAAAATCCTGAAGGGACGCTAGAGGCTTTTCGTCTTTGGGTACAGTCGCATCTGTACTACGGAAAAATTGCCTTTGACGTCGTGTTCAGCAGTCTTGCCAAACTTGGTATGGCGCTTATGACGTTGTTCTTCTTTTATCGCGATGGCACCAGTTTGGTTCGCCAAATTCGACAAGCGCTGCGTAATATTATCGGTAATCGTATCGACGGTTATATTGACTCTGTCGGCACTACCACGCGTGCGGTGGTTTACGGTATCGGTCTGACAGCATTAGCACAGGCATTGCTTGCTGGTATCGGCTATTATTTTGCCAGTGCACCGAGTCCTATCTTAATGACGATTGTAACGTTTATCATTGCTCTCATTCCATTTGGTACGCCATTTGTTTGGGGCGGTGTCTCACTTTGGTTATTAAGCCAAGGGCATACGGTTGAAGGTATCGGCTTAGCACTGTGGGGTATTTTAGTGATTAGCTGGGTTGATAACCTTATCCGTCCGATCGTTATTAGTGGTGCGACCAAAATTCCTTTTATTATTATCTTCATTGGGGTATTGGGTGGTCTGACAGCTTTTGGTTTTGTTGGTTTATTTATTGGTCCTGTGGTACTAGCAATCGGACTTGCGGTATGGCGTGAATGGATATCACAGCATAAAAATGATCTGTTTGCCCAACAAGAAGAGCTGGATCAAGGTAAAAATTTGATTAAAGTGGATCAGCCGAGCCAGGACACACTTTTATAAGCGCTTTTATAGTAAAGCCATCATCTAGAGTGCTTAAAATTATATATAAGATTATCCATATTCAATGAGACGGTAGCGAATACGATGAAAAACAAGGTAGATACGATGAAAAATCTCACTATTGTGGCTGATAGTAATATCGCAAGCCTTGATGAGTTCTTTAATCCTGTAGCGCTGGGTCAAAATACTGAGCAACAGGTGCAGGTCATACGTGTTGCTGGTCGTGATATCAACGCACAATTAATGGCAGATGTGCAGCCTGACGTTTTGTTGATACGCTCTGTCACTTCAATAAATGAGTCACTATTAAGTGATAATAATAGCGTCAAATTCGTTGGTTCTGCGACCATTGGTACTGACCATGTCGATCAAGAATATTTGGCAGAACGCAATATTACCTTCGCCAATGCCGCTGGCTGTAGCAAGCATTCAGTCGCACAATACGTAGTGACTGCTATATTAACTTTACGTCCACAGTATTGGCAGCAATCCACAAAGCCATTAACATTAGGCATCATCGGACTTGGTAATATCGGTAGTACGCTAGCTCAGTATGCCAATGATTTAGGCTGGAAAATATTGGGTTATGACCCTTTGTTGGCCACATCCGATATCAATAATGCCAGTCTTGAGCAGGTATTGAGCCAAAGTGATGTGATTAGCTTGCATGTACCTTTAACGGATAAAAAAGATACGGATGCGCAAGGTGCAATTAGCAACAGCATTAGCATTAGCAATAATGTCAGCGACTATCCAACGCGTCATTTAATTAATGCAGAAACTTTGACACTCATGTCGCCGCATACTATGCTGATTAATAGTGCGCGCGGACCTGTGATTGATGCCGCTGCCCTCGAAGCCGATATCAATGCGACTGAACGCCAAGTGGTATTGGATGTGTTTGAACATGAGCCGCAGATTTCTGAGAGTTTGCTATCTAGGCTTGCTATTGGCACTCCGCATATTGCTGGTTATACCTTAGAAGGCAAGCTGCGTGGCACGCAAATTATTTATGATGCCTTGTGTGAAAAATTGGCAGTACTACCTGTATTATCGATGCATCAGTTACTATCACTCAATACTTATCTATGGTTTGAGTTAAAAGAACATCCAGACCGATTGCAAAAGTTTTATGATATTAGAAAAGACGATGCGGCATTAAGAGATAAAGTAACCAACGGTAAAGTTAAAGGGGTAGATTTTGATCAATTACGCCGTGATTACCATCTACGCCGTGAGTGGCAAGCACAAACAATCAGTGTGACTATTTAACTATTTGTTTTTATAATTTATGAGGCACTGTAACCAGTCATGAGTAAAGCCAATAATCAGCCTTTGTCTAAGCCGAGCTATGGCCCAACGATGACCCTTGCAATGGCGCAGCAGCGTGCGAAATTAATAAATGTCATTCGTCAGTTCTTTGCCACGCGTCAAGTATTAGAAGTGCAAACGCCGCTATTATCGCAAGCGGGCAATACCGATACCTTTTTGCAATCTGTAGCCGCACAGGTCACTTATCAAGACAAACTTTGTACTTATTATCTGCATACGTCACCTGAATTTGCCATGAAGCGTTTGCTTGCAAGCTGGCAGGTACCCATTTATCAAATCTGCCCAGTCTTTCGAGATAATGAGATCGGGACGCGGCACAATATCGAATTCACAATGCTTGAATGGTATCAGCCAAATTATAGTCTGGATGAGATGGCGGCTGAGCTTGGCGAGCTATTAGAGCTGCTCTATGGTCATCCGATAATCATGAGTCATTATCGCTACGTTGATGCTTTTATGGACTTTGTTGGTATTCATCCGCTGACCGCCAGTCTAGCAGCATTACAAGCCGTGGCAGAAGACAAAGGTCTGATAGGATTTGATTTTAATAGTGCAGAGAGCTGCGATAGCGAACAAGACCGTCGTCAAAGCTGGCTAGATTTATTGTTTAGCCATGCTGTTGAGCCAAATTTGGGGCATGATTTACCGACGTTGGTGATTGAATATCCGCCTGCGACAGCCGCATTGGCAAAAACCGCTCTTGATAAAGAGGGTAATACAGTCGCCAAACGTTTTGAGCTGTATATAAAAGGAATCGAGATTGCCAACGCTTATGATGAGCTAGCAGACGGGCAGGCGTTAAGAGGGCGGTTTGAGCAGGACAACCAATTGAGAGCGCGTCATAACTTGCCACAAATGCCTATTGATGAGCACTTAATAGCAGCGTCTGATGATTTGATACCTTGTAGCGGGATTGCGGTCGGTTTAGATAGGCTGCTGATGGTGCTGACAGGTGCAACGAGCTTAGAAGAAGCAATACCTTTCCCTAGTGGTTTGGCTTAGTCGCTCTTCGACAGACTTAACGTAGGCGCCACCTATAGTCAGGGAAAAGCAATATCGACACATAACGTGCTGCTCACATCGATTTTTCTTGCTTGCGGTGCCGTTGCTGTCAGAGGCTGCAAAAAATTTATACCAGCAGTACCGTAGCATTTTTAAGGTATTTTAACTCTAGGTAGTACGGGTAGCCACTATAATTTTGCAATAGCCTCAGCAATGTTTGTCTCACCATTATGCATACTAAATATGGTATTAATGCTATTGTCTGCATTAAGTACAGCAGCTAGCGTAGTTGCGACATCTTCGATTGAGTTCTCCCCGGAATTGTCATCATTTACCGTAATCTTGCCAGTAGCAGCTCGCTCTTCTAACGCCCCTGCTTGTACGATGGTGTAATCAAGACTGCTGTTATTAATCAACCACTGATCAGCGTAATGCTTACAGATATAGTATTCTTTTAAATTTTCAATATTTGGATTGTCCCATTTGCTGGTGTCTAATGAAAAGACGGTGCTTAGCATAATATAGCGTTTGATACCTTTATCTTGTACGGCTTGCATAGTCTTAACTGCCCCATGTAAATCTACTTCTAAGACGTCTTTGCCGCCAGACCCAGCAACGAAATACACAGCATCGATATCTTGATTAATTTGCTGTTGAATTGCATCCTTGTTCGCAGTGATATCCAAATCTAATTGGCTATAATTATTATCTTGAAATAATTTTTCTTCTTGACGGGTAGTGCCGATCACTTGATGGTTATCTGCTAATAGCTGTTTAACCAAATCACTGCCCACTCGACCACTTGCGCCAATTACTAAAATCTTCATAATTATTCCTGTTTTTATTTACGTTATCGTCGTTTGAAAAACGGACTTTTTTACACATCGAATATAGCGTAACAAGAAAAATCGGCACGCTTCGTTATGAAGCGTGCCGATTGCATAGTATTTGGTTATAGAGTGTATCCGATTTGCAAGGTGATAAAAGATACAAAACCAAAAATAAACTGTTTGGACTTAGCGTACTAACTTGTTTAGCCCATCAGCAAAGGCTTTTTTATCACGATCGCCATAAGGTTTTTGTCCGCTCATCTCTTGCAGCTCAAGCACGCCAGTACCACGCATGGTATCCATAAAATCGCGCATATTAAGCTTCTGCTTAATGTTATTTTTGTCATAGACCACGCCGCGTGTTGTCAGCACCATACCGCCTTTGTCTAAAATATCATTTGCCAAAGGGATGTCACTGGTAATCGCCAAATCACCCGCTTGAATCTGCTCAACGATATAATCATCGGCTTTGTCAAAGCCAGAGGGCACGACAGTCATCACCAGTAACGGCGATTTACGCAGTTTGATTGGCTGATTGGCGACAAATATCGCCATCGTTTGTGTGCGCTCAGCGGTCTTAATAATCAAGTCTTTGGCGATCAAAGGCACTGAATCTGCATCTACCCAAATCTGCATTATTTCTGAGCCTTTTCAGCTTTTATGTCGGCTGACTCAGTGATTTGCGGCTCATTATCATCATTGATTAAGTTTTTTTTATTTGCAGCATCAGCTTTTATGTCAGCAGTCGTTAAGTTATCTTCTGCCGTTACCGAATCATTGATGAGCGTTACCTTTTTATCAAGACCGACTTTATTAGGTAGTATGGCGACAAGCTTTGCCAATGCAGGCTCTAAGTCTGCGACATCGTTTGGCATTAAGGTAATATGGGCAATTTTACGGTCGTTACGCTCCGCTTTATGATAGCTGTGATAATGAACGCCATCAATATTGAGCACTTCGCTGATATCAGGATATTGCCCTAAGACATTAATCATAATTGCTGGATAGACGTTGTCAGTGTCGCCTAGTGGCAGATTAACCACAGCACGAATATGATTTTCAAATTGGCTGGTGACAGCACCCTCAATACTCCAATGACCAGAGTTATGCACGCGCGGCGCTATCTCGTTAGCAAGTAAAGTGTCATTGCCGCGAGCATCTTTGGTCACAAATAGCTCAAGTGCCATCACGCCAACGTAGCCCAAATGATTCATTACGTTGGTAATAGCATCGGTCGCTTGCGTAAATAAATGACTGGTACCAATAGCTGGCGCTTGGGTTTTGGCTAAAATACCTTGATGATGATGGTTTTCGACCAAATCATAACAGCGTACCTGACCGTTTTGACCTCGTGCGGCGATGATAGAAAGCTCACGACTGAAGTGAATAAAACCTTCTGCAATCAATGGCGCTGGCGTTTGCGTCAGCGTGCCTTTACCACTAACTGCATCTTTTAGCTCTTGCCAAGCGGCTTTGATATCACCGTCTTGTCTGATCACAAACTGACCTTTGCCATCATACCCGCCTCGGCTGGTTTTTAGGACAATAGGCAATCCAAGCTCATGACAAGCTTGCTGTAACTCCGTCTCTGAGCTAACAGACATAAAGGGTACTGTTGCGATATCAAGCGTATTAAACATCTGCTTTTCTTTTAGGCGATCTTGTGCGATATCTAGGGCAATCGTTGGCGGAAACATACCTTGTTTGCTGCCAGATTTTGATAAGCTTGCTAGTTGCTCAACGGTAGCAGTCGGAGTGTTTTCAAACTCTAAGGTAAAGACATCAGCCGCTTCGATAAAGGCGTCCAATTGCTCGCTGCTAAAAACGCGCCCATATAGACTGGCTGGACAGTCAGCGCTGTCTTCCAAAAACACACAGTGATAGCCCAATGGCATAGCCGCTTGTGCCAGCATCATGCCAAGCTGACCACCGCCTAAAATACCAATGGTGCGGATGGTTTGAGTAACAGGGTAAGCGTTCGCTATGGTCATGGCAGGCTCTTTGATTCAAATAAACAAGGGGTTAAATACTTCAATATATAAAAATATAAAGGCATAAGGGTATAAAAGTCTAACGAGTTAAAATAGGAAAAGGTGCATTGTATGCACCTTGTATTTAGTAAAACTTATCTAAAAATAAATATCAAGGAAACCCGCTTATATTTAAAATGAACGATAAATATAATAATTATTTTTCAGTCGCTTAACTTAAATACTAAGCATTAATGATACCGGGCGTTGGACTGGCAAGAATGATGTCAGTTTGCGCTTGACGCATATTGTCCAGCTTAGTCGCAATCGACTCATCATGTAATGCCAACACTTGAATCGCAAGCAGTGCAGCATTATAAGCGCCTGCTGAGCCAATGGCTAATGTGCCAACTGCCACGCCTTTGGGCATCTGAACGATAGACAGTAAGCTGTCCCAACCACTCAGCATAGAGGATTTTACAGGGACACCAAAGACAGGTAATGGCGTTTGACTGGCACACATACCAGGCAAATGAGCTGCTCCGCCAGCGCCAGCGATAATCACGTGCAAGCCATTACCTTTTGCGCTTTTGGCATAATCAAATAATCTGTCTGGCGTACGATGTGCTGAAACCACTTCACATTCAAAGGCGATATCAAAGTCTGCAAGCAATTGCGCTGCTGCACTCATGGTTGCCCAATCAGACTGCGAACCCATAATAATGCCAACTTTTGGTTGACCAACAGGGGAGGTGATAGGTGCGTTCTGATCAGTAGCTTTAACCGGCGCTGAGATGATGCTCATGCTTTGATATCCTCAAAAAGACCATCATACAAAAATTTTGCTGTATTCGTAAAGCCAAGTTTGCCCTTTAATGCCAAATCATGCATATAAAACATCATACATCTCAGAGATAGCCAAGTATCCGAGCCTCTTAATCATGATGATATTGTACAAAACGAATGGTCTTTAACGGTAAAGGCTGCTCACTATCGAGCTGATAACAGGTCAGATAACCGCTATCGACGGCTGCTGAATAATCGGTACAGACCACTTGTGAACTTAGCGGCTCAGGGTCACCCGTTAGCCAATAATGTCCGACAAATATAGGTTTGTGGGTTTTCAGAGTGAAGTCAATATTTTCAGCCAATACATCTTTAGGGATTTGTGCCAATGCCAATAAAGGTGCGCGCGCTACTTCATAAAGACTGCGTGTATTCAACTTATCAAGCCACCAGCGTACTCGTACGCGCGTACGCTTGGTGCCTTCTTTATCGACCATCACTAAGCCATTAGGCAGCGGCGTTTCAACGCCTTTTAACACGCGCTCTAATGCATCAAACGTTGCAGTACCTTCTCTAGAGGTTGCAATAAGCCCATGTGCTGTTAGGCAATTATTCTCTGTTAAGAATGGCTGTAGTATCGCCATACTATCGACATCCCAACAAGCATGCACAAAGCAGGCGTAGTCGGTTTCAAGCCACAAAGGAATCTCATATAAGCGCTGTAGCCAGTACTGATGGGCTTCTGAACCAAATGGCACTTCTGCCAAAAACGCCTCATGCTGGCGGGTATGTATCTCATTATGTGAGCGCAGATATTGACTGGTATCATCAGGATCGAGGGTGGCAAAGGCGAGAGCATTATATTCATGATTGCCCATCACCGCATCAGCGACATCAGCATCGAGCATAGCAAAAACGATTTCTAATGTCGCTACCTGCTGTGAGCCGCGATCAATCAAATCCCCAATAAATAGCGCACGATGACCGGCTGGCGGCACAAAGTACTGACCATTATGCATATAACCCAATTGCTGTAGCAACCCAACCAGTTTGTCTGCATAGCCATGAATATCGCCGATAACATCTATAATCATAATAAAGTTTCAAATCTTAAATACAAAAGGGCGTAAAAAGCGGTTTTGTGAAAATGATAGCCACTGTTGTCCGTGTTTTCCTGATTCGTTACTGTTATTTTCCGTCAAGTATTTTTAAAATCCAGGTGACAACAGCGCATTTAGGAAATGCGGCAGGACTTGCGGCTCTAGAACAATCGTGGCTATCACTCCAAACGCGCCGCCCCACATATGGGCCATATGATTGATGTTTGAGCCGCCGCGTTTATCAGAATAGATACTGTACGCGACATAGGCCACCGCAAATAAGATAGCGGGAATAGGAATGATCGCAAACAGATAGATTTTTTCCCAAGGAGCAAGCAATATAAACGCAAACAATACAGCGGAGACACCGCCTGATGCGCCAAGACTTAAATAGCTGGCACTTTGCTTGTGCTTAATATAACTTGGAATCATCGCAACAATAATAGCCAGTATATAAAAAAGCAAAAAGCCATAGCCAAACAAAAACTTTTGGTATAAGCCCTCAATGGCACGACCAAAAAAGTATAAAGTGAACATATTAAAAAGTAAGTGCATGCTATCAGCATGGATAAATCCATGAGTCACAAAGCGATCCCATTGACCATTGTTCACTGCTGGGGGATAAAAAATCAGTCGATTAAACACTGCTTTGTTTTGCCACGCCAATAGACTGACAATAACCGTAATAATAATGATAAGCGTCGTCTGGTTAAACAAAGAATAGTCCTTAGGTTGGGTCTGATAGATAGCAATGATAAGTAAGGCAATACTTATACCATAGGTTGTGTTGGTTATTGTCATCCAAATATGAATAATAAACAGTTACGTATTCATCTTAACAATAGTAGCAGCGATTATCATGCAAAAACCAATATGCGACAAAATTGTGCTTTAATGCTTGTTTATATTGAATAATATAACATCGTACGAGTGACAGTGAGTAATGCTTCGTATACTGACAGTAACGACTGATGCTATTACCAATCAAAATATATCGACTATATATGTAACATTAACGCTGACAGAGGCAGTAACTTATGAGTATCATCGATCAACTAGAGCAAACGGTGACCCCAGCTATATTGGGTAACAATGGTAGCGTCTCCCATGTCAGCTTATTGGAACAATTTTATGCGATTTTGGCATCGCGTTTGGCATTGCCACATATCTACTCACAGTTATTGCGTATTGATGCCACCGTTATCACTGAAAATGTCGCACAACCGCCATTATTTGAGCAACTTTGGCAAACCGCAAGCTTACGTCGGTTGATGATTCAGGAGCTGGCATCGACCCATCATATTGATGAGTTTACGACGATGCAGCTGCTGATAAATGCCACGCCATTGGCCTATCAAGAGTTAAAAATACTGGCAAATGGACAATTTTTGCCAGCCTTTTTGCAAGGTGAACAAGCCTCATTACGCCCTTATTTGCCGATATGGTCCGCACCTATCATTGGTGCGCCGCAGCATACTGATGATGAGCTGTTTCGGAGCCAGAGAGTATTGGCAGGGGCTGTGATACCAGCTGTTGCTTTAAATAATTACAAGCCCGCCGCTGTCGATATTATCGCTTCACCGAGTTTCACAGCAGAATCGCCGATACCAACTTTGGATGAGCGTCTCAGCACCGATTCGATTCATGTCAGTCCAGCAGAGCATTATTTGGCAGAAAATAGCAGCCTACGCCGAGAAAAAACACGTACCCGTAATCAACGTAATGACATGTTGCTATGGACATTTGTATTACTAGGGGCAGTGACCGCTATTGGACTTGTGTGGGCATTATTAATCAAGCCAAACGACACGCCGCCAGTAGAAGCTGCGGTGACAACGCCTGTTGTCGTGTCGCCTGTGATTGAACCGCCCGTACAAGTGGTAACGCCAATTGAGCTCATAGTTGGGGTGGATAACAATGGCAGTCTTTATACTTGTAGTGGGTCAGTGGGCGATGTCGCGCTACAAAGCCTATTACAACAGGCGCTCAATACTAGCTTTGGTGAGCAGGCAGGGATGTGTCAGTTAACAGTCAAAGAAGGCGTTGCAAGCAGCGTTGCCAATATGCCAATAGAGATATTACCTAATGTGCTGACATTATTGAGAGCAGCGCCGTTTGCGCGCTTACAATTACAGAATGATCGCATCACAGTAGAGGCGCCTGATGCTATGCAGCTACAGCGCTTAACGACAGATATGCGTACATTGCTACCATCGATGATGATTGAGAGTACTGCACCACTACCACTACCTAGCAACCCTAATGATATGAATAATGGTATCGTGGAGCAACAAGGTATGTCGACCAATAATTTTAATAATCAATTTGAGAATGCGCCTGCCAATAACAATGCTAATAATGTGGAATATCAAGCGCCAGACGATGAGACTAACGATAGTGTGATGCCAGCACCTGTCAGAAATAATAATACTAATAATTTTAATAGCGCGCCTTCAAGTTCAAATGGCTCTATTTCTTTATCTGAAGTTGACGACATGGCAAACAATGTCATTGTGGTTGAACCTGCTCAAGTCAGATGATAAGCCACCAATATTTTTAAAGACTGTGTAACGTTAAAAAGTGTCTTATATTTTATAAGGCACTTTTTTGTTTCCCATAATAATCAGTTTTTTAGGCAATATTTGATTGGTACTGTTCTAATATTGAGATTTAACGTTGAGCTGAATATATAGTTGAAATACTTTAAAGTCGCTACAGTATTGCTGGTGTAAATTTTTTGCAGCCTCTGTCTGCGTAGGCACAGCAAGCAAGAAAAATTTGCACCAGCAGTACGTGTTGTATCGATATTGCTTTTCACCGACTATAGATTCACAATTTTTACTTTATAGGCATCGTAGTTACGAGTAACAACTGAAATATTACCTATTGTAGCATTTGCACAACAGCGCGTTGATTGTGAACGCCTTCTTAATACTTTTATAATGACGAAAGCTGAATCTGGTCATTGCTCACTTTATGGCGTGGCTAGGTGTTATTTCAGACGATTAAATTTTAGATTACTACTGTTGTAGATTAGCACTAACATAATGCGCTTTTTTTTGAGTGCGTAAACGATATAAAACAAGCCACATAAAATAATGATGAATTGAGGAAGGATGCTATGGATATTATTAGTCATTTGACACGGACAGTCAGTCCAGCGGTACTTGGAGACGATTACAATCCTGTCAAGAAAAATTTACTTGAACAGTTTTATGCCATTTTTGCGGCCCGTCTAGCAGACAATCAGACCCATGACCGTTTTGCCAATGAAACGATTGCTCGTGATGATCAAGGTTTTTATGATCGTGTATGGACAGAAGACGCACATCGCGATCAAATCGCTCGCGAGCTTGCCGGTAAGCATAACGTCGATGTTGCGGCTGCTCGTGGCTTAATTGCTACGGCCGCACCGCTTGCTTATCATGAAATCAAAAGTTTGGCAGGTACGACGCCAGTACCGCAATTTTTAAACGAAAATATTGACAGTTATCAGCATCATATTCCTGTATGGGCAACGGCTGTATTGCCTGTTGGCGTGATTGCTGCTGCTCCTGTTTCTGCTGGTACGCATATATCAGATACTGGGAGCACCGCGCCGCTACAGCGCGAAGCAGAAAAAGATGGCAGCTTTATGAAGGCGCTGTTACCTATTATTGGATTGATTATTTTAGGGGCTTTAGCTTGGGCGCTACTAAGAGGCTGTCAAGATAAGCCTGAGCCGGTTGGCAAGCCTGTTGTGACAGAGCAGCAAGCCGCGGATAGTGATGGGCAGGCAGTTGCAGGTGATATTACACCAGCATCCTTGCGTATTGCTACTGGTGAAAACAGTGAGCTATATGCATGCCGTATGAATGTGGGTAATGACACGCTACAGAGCACTGTCATGACTGCGCTGACTGGCGTGTTTGGTGATGCCGCCAATAATTGCCGTGCAGATGTCGATGATAATTTCTCAATAGATATGCCAGCGACTGCGCAGCTTGCCACTATTTTACCTATTTTTAAAAATGTCCCAAATGCCAGTATGTTGGTCAAAGGCGATACCATTACGGTCAATGCTGCTGATACTGCCGCCTTAACCAAATTGGTATCTGATTTACAAGCTGCTGCGCCAGCGATGACAGTTATTGCAGAAGGTCCACTGAATGAGCAAACTGAGATTGCTGATAGCTTAACAGCGTCTGAGGCGGCAATGGATAACTTGGGTCAGAACCCAGATCCTCGTGATGTCGCTCGCGCCTTAAGTCTACAAGTGGTCAACTTTGAAGTAGATAAAGCGGTGATTCCTGACGTCAATAAACCGCTATTAGATCGCGCTGTGAAGCTAATGGAGCAAGTGCCCAATATGACACTGATGATTATTGGTCACACTGACAAAACAGCGGATGCTGCTTATAATCTAAAGCTATCAGAAGAGCGTGCGCAGGCTATGAAGGCGTATTTGGTCGCGCAAGGTGTTGATCCGAGTAAGCTTATGACCAAAGGTATGGGTGAGACTGATCCTATAGCGGACAATACGACAGACCAAGGTCGTTTCCGTAACCGCCGTATCGAGTTTGTGGTCTATGACGAAACGACTACGGCCAATGATGGCTTAGCGATTAATAGTGATGCGCTTGATCCAGACCTAAATCCATTAGACAGCGACAACGATGATTTAATGCCAGATGCTGATGATGCTAGCCGTGGTACGGCATTGGATCCAGCTGCAACCAATTAAGCGAAGCGTTAAGATACATTGAATTAAACTATAAATCAGAAAAACCGCATCTTAATCAAGGTGCGGTTTTTGTTTTGTCTGTTCTTCTATATTAAATTAACTTGATTGCCATTTATTAGATGTAACTGGTTGGGTCTTTTAACTCAAGATTAGCGGATGCCTTAGAGTCTAATTGAATAGGAAAAAACGTCTGTGAGATATTCTCTTTTGCTTGTTGCCAATAGTCAAACTGCTGACAGGTCGATTCAAGGTCGCCTTGCCAAGCGGGTATCTGTCCACACATGGTTTTGATGCGTTTTTGATTGGGATAGGGCAGCTCTTGCGCCGCTTTTGCTGCTTCATGAGCCGCGACGCGATCATTACAAACCAAAGCAATATCGCAACCGGCTTCGATCGCTGCTTTGACACGTGCACTGACATCACCCGCAGCTTTTGCCCCTGCCATAGACAAGTCATCAGAAAACAATACCCCGTCAAAATTCAGCTGGTCACGAATGATGTCTTTGAGCCAAGTCTTAGAAAACCCTGCCGGTTTATTATCTACTTGCGAGAAAATTACATGCGCTGGCATCAAAGCATCAAGCCAAGGCAACGTTTGCGCAAATGGCTGCATATCACTGTTCATAATCTCATCTAAACTACGATCATCGATGGCTTCTGCAACATGCGAGTCGGGGGCTATTGCACCGTGACCAGGGAAATGCTTACCCGTGGTTGCCATGCCAGCGGCTTTCATACCACGCATAAACTGTGCTGCCAAAGCAATGATAGCTTGCGGTTCATGGTGGAAGCTGCGATCACCGATAACTTGGCTGATACCATCCCTATCGAGCACCGGTGCAAAGCTCAAATCAATCCCAACAGCCAATACTTCGGCTGCCATCAAATAGCCACAATCATAGGCACAGTCTAGAGCGCGATTGGGGTCTTGGTTAAATAACTCACCAAGTCTTCCCATCGCTGGCAATGGCGTAAAACCATTACGCAATCTGGCAACGCGCCCGCCTTCTTGATCGACCCCAATCAGAATGTCCGCATTGTGACAACGTATATCGTCACACAGCGCGCGCACTTGGGCCGCATCGGCGACGTTTCTGGCGAATAAAATGACCCCACCAACTTGTGCTTGTCTAATTAAGCTGACATCTTCAGCCGTCAGCACGGTACTATCGATATCAATCATTAAAACGCCATACATTGGGTGATCCTTATGAGGTTATATATTGTTATATGCTACGGTAAACTAAAAAGTCATAAGACATGACATCTATTATTCATCGCTATCAGAGGCTTATTATGACAGTAATTGCGAGTCCAGCATAATGTATCACGGGAATTCATTTGAAGATATTTTAATACATTGACCGAGATTCGTTAAATACAGTCGTCTGGTTTATGTAGTAAGAAACTTGGTATGAGCATGCGCCGCGTGTAAGATTGTTTATACAGTTTGAGACAGAGCTATATTTATGACCATGCTAATATTGAACGGTTTTTTAACGATAAAGCCAACATAGTGCTTATGCAGATATAGGCTTTTAGTGCTAGCGTAACGCATGGTTTAGTGTTAAATATAAGAGAGTAAAAATAGCTGGATTTTATGGACAGCCATTTATAGAGTTTTCTAATTTTGCTAAAAACAGAGCATACTTTTCACTTAAAATAATTAGGTAGATATGATGAAAAAACAACCAGCACAGTGGTTACTCAGTGCAGCGTCAGTGGGCATCGCAGGTTTAATTCTTACCCAAAGCTATGGCACCGCAGTAGCTGATACCAATACCGAAGGTTTTAAACAGACGCCTGAGCAACAGGTTACCACGCGCCAAGTAGCGGCATTGCTGGATCGCAGTCATTATCTTAATCAGCCACTGGATACAGCGACTGGTAGCGAGATTTTGTCTATGTATATCGATAGCCTCGATCCAAATCATACGTTGTTTTTGCAATCTGATGTCGATGAGTTTAAGAAAAAGTATGCCGATGAATTTGGTGCGCGTCTAAAGCGTGGTGACTTATCTGCTGGGGTAGAAGTATTTGAGCGCTATCGTAAACGCTCAAATGAGTATTTTGCCATGGCAAAGAAGATGCTAAAAACCGATATTGATTTGACCAGCAAAGATACCATTGTGTTAGACCGCGAAAAGCTCAATCACTTTAAGACCAAAAAAGAGCAGCGTGACTATTGGACGAAACAATTAAAGTTTCAGCTGATGAGCATCACCTTGGGTAAAGAAGATGAGAAGGCAAAAGAAAAAGTCTTTTTAGACAATCCAGATATCACGCGCGGTCAAGATTTAGTCCGTAATGATGAACGCACGCCAAGTGAGATTCTATTGAATCGATTGTCTCGTCAGCAAGAGCAGTTTACCCGTCTCAAAGATGATGAGATTATGGAAACCATCTTAAACACGGCGATGCTGACCTACGATCCTCACAGTAATTATTATGCGCCCATTCAAGCAAATGAGCTGCAAATACAGTCTAGCCTACAGTTAGAAGGGATAGGGGTATCTATCCGCCCTGACCGTAAAAACCCAGATTATACCCGTATTGTGACCCTAGTCGATGGCGGTCCGGCAGCAAAATCCGGTCAAATTAAGCCTAACGATTTAATTATTGGTATTGCCAAAGATGGCGAGACCATGACCGATGTGGTTGGTTGGTCAACGCGTGAAATCGTCAGTTTGATTCGTGGTAAACGCGGTACATCGGTGACGATTAAAGTTCGTCAGCCTAATACCCCTGATGCCAGTGCTCGTAATGTGACTGTGGTTCGAGATATTATTGCACAAGAAGAATCAGGCGTCACTCATCGTGTCGTTGAAGTTCAGCGTCCAAATATCGATAAAACTCCGAAACGTATCGGTGTTCTTGAAATACCAAGCTTTTATTTGAACTACCGAGCCCGCCGTAATGGTGAAGATTATCGTAGTGTCAGTATCGATACCGAAAAAGCATTGAAAGAGTTAAATAAAAAGAATATCGATGGCTTGGTCGTTGATTTGCGCAATAATCCAGGGGGCTCACTAGATGAAGTTGCCAAAATGCTTGGCTTCTTTATTAAGAGTGGTCCGCTAGTACAGATTCGTGATAATCGTGGCAATATTCAAGTTTACCGTGATGAGGACGGTGGTGAGCAGCTATATGATGGCAAGGTAGTCGTTTTGACCAATCTTGCATCTGCGTCAGCAAGTGAGATTTTTGCCGCCGCTATTCAGGATTATGGACGTGGCTTGGTAGTCGGTAGTACTACAACAGGTAAAGGCTCAGCGCAAATCCAATTAGACAGCTTGGCGCTTGGTTCTGCGACATTAACGCAGCGTAAATTCTATCGTATTACCGGTGGCAGTACGCAGAATAAAGGCGTGGTACCAGATGTTGAACTGGTCAATATCTATGACGATGCAACCTTTGGCGAGCGCGCGCAGAAAAAAGCGCTGCCTTGGGATACCATAAAGACGGCGCCTTATAAGCCTGAAGGTAAATTTACGTCGGATACCTTAGCGACACTGAATCAGCAATCAAAAATCCGTCAACAAAAAAATCCGCAATTTGTTTATTTATCAACGCTCAATGATATCCGTAATATTGAAGATGAGAAAAAACCAGTTGCGCTCGATATCAACAAACGTCGCGCCAAAATGCAGTTAATAGAAAAACGCTCCCTAGAGGCTGAGAACAAGCGTCAGATTGCAACTGGTGAGCGTCCTTATGCCAACTGGAATACTTATCAAGCGGCAATGGATGCGAAGTTTGAAGAGCGGAGTCAGATGAAGGCTGCTGAGCGTCCAGAGCTACCAGAAGATGAAGCTTTTATTAATGAAGCGGCTTATATTATGCTCAGTGCTGAGCCAACAAAGCTAAGCAGTCCTGAGGAAGAGCTATAAAAGTTATTGTAAACTATTATTTATTTAGCTATGCAAACCCTACGCAAATTGCACGTAAGCATATGCTTACAAGGATTGACGTTTAGACCTCTTACTTAGTATGGGTCAATCTGCGATTATACATCTACGGCACGATTGAACTGAAAGGTTCAGAGGTACTAGGGATTGGTATCTGGAAAGTCGCATAAGGGATGGGTAGTTTGCTGATTAGGGATGATAGGGCTGGATGCCCGACCGTTATAAAATACTTCGGGATTAAGTATTGAATGACAGTAACATGGATGGTTGGTAATAAAAGCCGCTTAATGCTAGTCATTATGCGGCTTTGTTACGTCTGGGCTTTGTGATATTTAAAAGGTCTTAATTCCAAGTAAGTGCAGATAAAAACCTTTAACTTCGCCCATAAAAAAGGGTCAATAGAAAAATCTACTGACCCTCTGCAACAAAGGATGGACTTCATCACTCATTGCTTATGCATCTAGCACAATAATCTCTAAGAGATTAGTGTTCAACGCCACCTGCGCCATGTACATGACCGTGGTTTAGTTCATCTTCAGTAGCAGCACGTACTTCTTGGATTTCAACATCAAAAGTCAAACGCTTGCCAGCTAGTGGATGGTTTGCATCAACAGTCACTTCTTTGTCACTGACGGCAGTCACAGTAACCAGCATCACTTGACCACCAGCTTCTGACTGAAATTGCATACCAGGCTGGATATCTTCAACGCCTTGGAAGTTGTCACGTGGTACATGTTGTACCGCTTGTTCTTGGTATTCGCCGTAACCATCAGCAGGCTCAACAACAGCATTGACTCTTTCGCCAGCAGATTTACCTTCTAGTTGTTGCTCTAGACCTGGGATGATATTACTGTGACCATGCAAATAAGCAAGTGGTTGACCTTCTGGAGATTGGTCAAGGATATTACCTTCGTCGTCTTTTAGCGTGTAGTTGAACTTGACGGCAGTGTCTTTTGCGATAGTAGTCATAAATTATCCTAAATATGTTGATATTAAAAATTAAATACGGTTGCAATAAACCTAAAAAAGCCAATCAGCCAGCCAAATAGCTACGTCATCAGTTAATTATCATCAGTTTATTAGGGTAACTTTAGCAGTTAGCCTCTTTAATTGCGATAACTCACATCACTTTCAAGGTTAAAACAACAAAAAATGCCAATTAATCGTGTAATTGAACAGAATAATCCATGTTTTTAGTATATTTACTAAATACCGTCTTGCTTATCTTGTGTTCGCCAGTTGCGTTTTTGAGCAATGACTTCTACCATAGCAATAACTATAAGGATAAAAAATATGACTTCTATCGCTCATGCTGCTGATAATAACCCATCTAATATTAACTACCAATTCGACTTTGAGCGTTTTTTAGAGCATCTGGTTGATGTTACGCTTAGGTTTACAGCAGATAAAGACTCGCCAAGCTTATGGTTGCCAGCATGGATACCGGGCAGTTATTTGATGCGTGAATTTGCTCGAAATATCACCGCTGTACATTACGAGATATTGGATAAAGAGTTATCGGATGACCAGCTTACGAATCATAAAGATCCTAAGTGTTATCGCGCGCAAAAAACTGATAAACACACATGGCAATTGCCACACGCAAAAGTAGGGCAAACGATAAGCGTATATTACGAAGTATATTGTTATGATTTATCTGTACGTACCGCTTATGTCGATCAGCAGCGCTTGTACGGCAATTTTACCTCACTGGCATTGGCAGTTGCTGGGCAAGAGCAATCACCAGTCCAAGTCAGTTTGATGGTACCTAAAGCTTTTTCTATGGATAAAAATAAAGAAGAAGTATTACTGGCGTGCGGACTTAAAGCCACAAATTTACAAAGCGATGAGCAAGATTTATATGGTTTGCAAGCGGACAGCTATCATGAACTGATTGATTATCCGTTTGAGATTGCGATACAAGAGAAATTTGATTTTATCATTCAAGATAATCAGCATCAGACGCTGAGCCATCAATTTTTCCTCGCAGGTAAGCATAATGCCAATATGGGACGATTGCAGCAAGACCTAACTCGAATCTGCCAGACGTATCTTGACTGGTTGGGTGACGCGCCATTTAATGATTATACTTTTATGACTTACGCTAGTGGGCAAGATTATGGCGGCTTGGAGCACATCAATTCGACCAGTTTGATTACCCCGCGACGTGATTTACCTCGTATCAATGAGCCTGCAGTGCCAAGTAGTGATTATCAGCGATTTTTAGGCTTGTGTAGTCATGAGTATTTTCATGCGTGGTGGGTCAAGACAGTTCGTCCCGATGTGATGTTAGATGTGGATTTACGCCGCGAAGCTTTTACACCACTGCTTTGGGTGTTTGAAGGTTTTACCTCCTATATCGACGATTTTATGCTGCAAGCCTCAGGGGTTATTGATAAGGCAAGCTATCTGAAGTTATTGGCAGAACAAATTAATCGCTATCACCAAACGCCGGGTCGCGCGCAGCAAAGTGTAGCAGAATCGAGCTTTGATGCGTGGATTAAGCTGTATCGCAACGATGAAAATACTGGCAATGCTGGTATCAGTTACTACAATAAAGGAGCTTTAGTGGCGTTATGTCTGGATTTAACGCTACTAGAAAAGAGCGGGGGACGTTATCGTTTATTTGATGTGGTCAAAGCTTTTTATGAGCAAGCGAAGCAAAATGATAATCAGCGCGTCGGGATCAATAGTGTGGATATGGGGACTGTCATCGGGCAGTTTATGCCAGTAACGGATTGGGAAGATTTTGAGCGCAGCTATGTTAATGGCGTTAAAGAATTGCCTCTGAAATCGTTGTTAGCTGCTAACGGTATTCAGTTACATAGCAATACCAAAGAGACTGCTGACAAACATGTACCGTGGGGCATGAGATGTACTGAAACGCCAATGGGACTCAAGGTCAGTAAGGTAGCGCGAGCGAGCGCCGCTGCCAAAGCTGGACTCTCAGCACATGATGTTATTATCGCAATTGATGGTATCAAAGCAGATAATAAACAACTAGCACTATTTAATGGTGCATCACACGATGTTGAGTGCCATCTGTTTCGCCGTGATGAGCTGATGACGGTCAAGGTCGTACCGAAAGTTGATACAGACGATATTTATGGTTCGGATCAAGTATTTCCATATAGTATTAGCTTGCGTCTGGCGAGGACTAATGAAGATCGTGAAGGTAAGATAAGTAACTTAAAAACAGAAAGTGCTTGGTTAGATGTGATGAAGGGTGCTCAGTCATAGTCATTTGGCTATCACACGTAGTTGGAGACCATCCGAGTGCTCTACAAAGACAGTGGCTACTATAAAATTAGTAACTATTAAAAAGCCCATACTAAACAATGATGTTTAGTATGGGCTTTGTGTTGTACGCTTAAAATTTAAGCATTAGGTTTTGTGGTTTTGGCAACCTCTACGGCTTCTTTCTCGTTTGCAGAAGTATCTTGATCGGTAGCATTGCCTACATCTTTTTCTGCATTAACTAACGTTTTTGTAATCCACTCTTATAACCATATAATTTCAGGCTGCTGGGCATCAATGATGGCTTGTGCCAATTTACGCATTGCCTTATCAGTCCCATATTGGAGCTGTACCATTGCCATATCTACCGCACCGCGATGATAAGGCAGCATACCACGTGCAAATGCCATGTCTACTGCACCACGATGATGCCCAAGCATACTTTTTGCAAAGGCTGTATCAGCAGTCATGACATATTCTTACCATAAATCGAACAAGAAGCTTAGCGAAAAGTATATAGAGCACATAGCTAAATGTTAACAGATAAATATTATTCTTTCGAGACGCTATATTTAAGATGTCGTAATATAGTGAGCTTAAATAAAAGAAGCTATCTTAAGTATAGCTTTACTTAGGTATTATGATAGCTAACCTATGACACCAAGTTTGCGGCATTGCTCACTATTTAAATGAATGCGTACAAACTCACCAACGCCCAATTCTCCAAGCTCAAATCCTGCTACTGACCAGCGTATCAAGCGTAAGCAAGGCAGCCCTACGTGCGCAGTCATACGCCTCACTTGGCGATTTTTGCCTTCATAAATAGTCAGCATCAACCATGACGTTGGGATATTTTTACGCTCACGAATAGGCGGATCGCGCTCCCATAGTGTAATCGGCAAGTCGAGTTCATCTACCAATACTGCAGAGGCAGGCAATGTCTTACCGTCTTTCAACACCACGCCTGACGCCAACGTCTTTAATTGGACAGCAGTGACCATGCCTTCTACTTGCACCAAGTAAGTCTTACCTTGTTTTTGTTTGTTTTGCGCAAAACCCTTTGCAGATGGTGGCTGCGTAATGGCTTTATTGATACGTCCATCACTGGTCAAAATCAGCAGCCCCTCTGAGGTAGCATCAAGCCGACCAGCGATACGGAGTGATTTATCCGTGAAATATTCTGATAGAGTAGTATGGTCATTATTGCTGTCATCACGGAATTGACTTTGTACTCCGTAAGGCTTATTAAACAAAATCAGGCTAGAGCTGGACATAAAATAGCGTTTCCCAAGAATAAAATGGCGGATAGCAGGACATATATTATAAGAATACATATACGAGCAAAGACTAAAGGTAGAGGTGTGTTCTACCTTAAGTTTATCGTATTGTACAAATAGTTATAACGCTGTCATCACCATGATAAAACAGTTAGCATAACAGAATGCCAAGGACGCTTAAAACACATAATATATATCAAGGAGTATCACCTCATGTCCTATAACAAGGTTATCGTACCAATAAACGGCGAAAAAATAACCCTAAATGCTGATTTATCTTTCAATATTCCAAACCATCCGATCATTCCCTTTATCGAAGGCGATGGCATCGGCGTTGATATCACACCTGTCATGATTAAAGTGATTGATGCAGCAGTTGAAAAAGCTTATAAAGGCAAAAAGTCCATCGTTTGGATGGAGACCTATTGCGGTGAAAAAGCCTCTAAAATTTATGACGGCGAATTTATGCCAGAAGAGACGCTTGATGTGTTGCGTGATTATATCATCAGTATAAAAGGTCCGCTGACCACGCCAGTTGGCGGTGGTATGCGCTCGCTGAACGTGGCAATGCGACAAGAGCTTGATTTGTACGTTTGTCAGCGTCCTGTACGTTGGTTCGAAGGCGTTCCAAGTCCTGTCCAACATCCTGAATTGACTAATATGATTATTTTCCGCGAAAACTCAGAAGATATCTATGCCGGTATCGAGTGGAAAGCAGGCAGTGAGGATGCCAAAAAAGTCATTAAGTTTTTAAAAGAAGAGATGGGCGTGACACAGATTCGCTTTTCAGAAGATTGTGGTATTGGTATTAAGCCAGTATCAAAAGAGGGCTCACAGCGTTTAATTTGTAAAGCCATTCAGCACGCCATCGATAATGACTTGCCCAATGTGACGCTTGTGCATAAAGGCAATATCATGAAGTTCACTGAAGGCGCTTTTAAAGAGTGGGGATATGAGGTTGCTACTGAGTACTTTGGTGCTCAATTATTAGATGGTGGCCCTTGGATGACGATAACAAATCCTAAAACAGGTCATAAGATTGTGATTAAAGATGTGATTGCGGATGCGTTTTTGCAGCAAATCCTGATGCGTCCAGCTGACTACTCAGTGATTGCGACATTAAACCTAAACGGCGATTACATCTCTGATGCGTTAGCTGCACAAGTCGGTGGTATCGGTATTGCTCCGGGTGCTAATAAAGGAGTCGCTATTGCTGTATACGAGGCAACACATGGTACAGCGCCAAAGTATGCCGGACAAAACAAAGTCAATCCGGGTTCGCTTATTTTATCAGCTGAGATGATGCTACGTGATATGGGCTGGACAGAGGCCGCTGACTTGGTCATCGAAGGTATCCAAGATGCTATCAAAAATAAGACCGTGACCTATGATTTTGAACGCTTGATGCCGGATGCCACCTTACTAAGTACCTCTGAGTTTGGTAAAGCAATCATCAAACATATGAATGGGTAAGAAAATGCTGTCTTGTATAGTCAGGGAAAAGTAATATCGATACATCAAGTACTGCTGATATTAATTTCTCTTGCTTGCTGTGCCTACGCAGACAGAGGCTGCAAAAAATTTATACCAGCAGCACTGTAGCGTTTTTGAAATATTTTAACTATAAATAGTTTCTGACATAAAAATTCCTCATTAATAAAAGACAAAAAACACCCCAAAATCTAAGATATTTGGGGTGTTTTGTTTACACTAATGTCACTTCTATAAATTAACTTTTATAAGATGAGTTAATTATAATGAAGCAATGGCGTTATTGAACAAAGTGCTAGGTCGCATTGCTTGCTCAGCCAATGCTTCATCCGCTAGGTAATATCCTTTGAGATCCATAGGCTTACCTTGAGCATCATTTAGCTCTTTGATAATAGCTGCTTCATTGCTCTCAAGATTTTGCGCAAGTGCGGTAAATTGCGCTTTTAGCTCGCTGTCCTGATCTTGAGCAGCAAGCTCTTGTGCCCAATACATAGCAAGATAGAAATGACTGCCACGATTGTCAAGCTCACCGGTTTTACGTGATGGAGACTTGTCATTCAATAACAGCTTTTCAGTTGCTCTATCTAAGGTATCAGCCAATACTTGAGCTTTAGGGTTGTTATCATTCTGTGCTAAATGCTCTAGCGACACGGTCAATGCCAAGAACTCACCCAAAGAATCCCAACGTAAATGGTTTTCTTCAACCAGTTGTTGTACATGCTTTGGTGCTGAACCGCCAGCGCCTGTTTCAAACAAACCGCCGCCCTTCATTAATGGAACCACTGACAACATCTTAGCACTGGTGCCCAATTCTAAAATCGGGAATAAGTCAGTGAGATAATCACGTAAGATATTACCAGTAGCAGAAATCGTATCAAGACCACGAGCAACGCGCTCTAAGGTATAACGCATGGCACGAACTTGTGACATGGTTTCGATATGTAGACCAGTGGTATCGTGATCTTTTAGATACATTTTTACTTTTTTGATCAGCTCGTTTTCGTGTGGACGATACGGGTCTAACCAAAAGATAACTGGTGTATTTGATTCGCGTGCACGGCGTACTGCAAGCTTGACCCAATCTTGGATAGGTTCATCTTTAACCTGACACATGCGCCAGATATCGCCTTTTTCAACACGTTTTTCGAGTAATACTTCGTCAGTATCGATGTCAACAATACGGGCAATACCGCTATCGCTAGACTCAAAAGTCTTATCGTGCGAGCCGTATTCTTCCGCTTTTTGTGCCATTAGACCAACGTTAGGTACCGTGCCCATCGTCGTTGGGTCAAAGTTGCCATGCCATTTACAAAAATTGATCATTTCTTGGTAAATACGGGCAAAGGTAGATTCAGGCATGACGGCTTTGCAATCATATAGTTTGCCATCAGCACCCCACATTTTGCCGCCATTACGAATCATGGCTGGCATAGATGCGTCAACGATGATGTCACTTGGCGAATGGAAGTTGGTGATGCCTTTTGATGAATCAACCATTGCCAAACGTGGACGATGTACTTGGCAAGCATGCAAATCACGCTCAATCTCTTCACGCAAACTGGCGGGCAATTCGGCAATTTTTTCGTATAGGCTTGCCATGCCGTTATTGACATTGATACCTAGCTCATCAAATAATGCGCCATGCTTTTGGAAAGCATCTTTATAATATATTCTGACCGCATGACCGAAGACGATAGGGTGCGATACTTTCATCATGGTGGCTTTTACGTGCAATGAAAATAAGATACCAGCTTCGCGGCAATCTTCCATTTCGCGCTCGTAGAATTCTAATAGCGCTTGTTTGCTCATCACCATCAAATCAATGATTTCTTTATCAAGTAAAGAAACCTTAGGTTTTAATACTTTGGTGATACCATCATCAGACAAAATCTCCATACGTACAGTACGTGCTTTATCTAAAGTGATAGATTGCTCGCCATCATAGAAGTCGCCGCTGTGCATATGTGATACATGCGTTTGTGACCATTGTTTCCACTCACCCATAGAATGCGGATGTTTGCGTGCGTAGTTTTTGACCGCTTTTGGTGCGCGGCGATCTGAGTTACCTTCACGAAGTACAGGGTTTACTGAGCTGCCTAAACTTTTGCCATAACGCAGACGAATCGATTTTTCTTCGTCAGTTTTTGGGTCATCTGGAAAATCAGGAATAGCGTAGCCTTTACCTTGTAGTTCTTTAATAGCTGCTTTCAACTGTTGAACAGAAGCACTGATATTTGGCAGTTTGATGATGTTGGTGTTTGGATCTTGTGTCAGACGACCTAGCTCAGCCAAGTTATCAGGAACGCGTTGCTCTTCACTTAAAAACTCAGGGAATTCAGCCAATACACGCGCAGCAACTGAGATATCACTGGTGTCAACTTCAATGCCTGCTGTTTGAGTAAATGCTTTGACAATAGGCAAGAATGATACGGTTGCAAGCGCTGGGGCTTCGTCGGTTTTTGTATAAATAATTTTTGACATTGTAGTAGAGTATTCCTTTATGTTGTCATTAATAAGGGGAGTAAGGCTCGGATCTTATTTAATCGCTTTATATAGCCTTCATACCATAATGAGTGATGGCGCTAAATTAAGCACATCAAATATCACTTTTGCAATCATACAAAGATATATTTAAACAGTTTGACGCATTTAAATAGTTTTGAGACTGCCTGTTGACCTTATTTTGCAAAACTATCTTTTGGAAGCTGTTTTAACCTTTATGACAAACTTACCGCCAAAAGAGGGGTTGAACGATTGGGTAACATCGCCTGACGATACATGACAGTCGATATATTATAGTTCATCCACTATAAATCCGATATGATGTCAATCTCGTATGTTGAACTAAGTATACTATTTCGCTCATATCTCATCTATATGAATTATATTAAGCTAATAATACTCTTATTCTATCAGTCATCAAGATTGATATCATCTTTTCCATGCAATTTACCTGTTTTTAATGGCAGTTTTTATTACGTATGGCATCAAAATTTTTTTCTATCACACTATACGGCATCGTTTCTTAAACGATATCACTGATCCTATAACGGTTATGTAAAATTCTTGCAAATTGTGACAGCAAAAAAATGCCAATTTGATACGCTATATGATCAAGAAAAGTCATCAAAAAACAGTGTACTGATTATGAATTTACAATATGCGTTACTGAACGATACCAGTTGGCAAAGCTTAAGCAAGTGGCAAACGCCAGACACCCCTTTTATGTCATTTGACTTTTGGCAAGCGCTTAGTGACACTGGTGCGATTGGCGAGGAGGCTGGCTGGCTACCTATTTATATATTGGTACACCGTGTAGATGCCGATGATGATTTTGTCGTACAGCAAAATTTGGCTTCTGTAGAAGTTTCTATAAAGGTGAAGCAGCCGGTTGCCGTAATGCCCGTATTTATTAAAGGTCATCACCAAGGGGAGTTTGTATTTGACCATTCATGGGCGCAAGCTTATGCGCAGTATGGTCTCGACTATTATCCGCGTTTGGTAACTAGCGCCCCTTATACGCCTATTACTGGGCAGCGTTTATGGTTGGCAGAGGGTGTGACGCTCGATGCTGACATTATAAAGACCGCCATCGCTGGTGTTGATGATATTGCGCAGCAAGTAGATGCCTCAGGTTGGCATGGGCTATTTGTCACACCTGAGATGGCTGCTATGGCTAACGCATCACTGCCGACTGATATTGATATAGAAATGGCGCTTAAAAACCAAGCAAATAGTGTAGCGTCAAAACCGATTGAGTTACCGATACTTGAGCGTCAAGGTTGCCAATTTTTATGGCAAAATAAAAATTTAACTCAAAATAATCAGCTGTTTACAGATTTTGAAGCATTTTTGGCCACGCTCAAAGCCAAAAAACGCAAAACCATCAGAGCTGAGCGCCGTAAGGTTGCTGAGCAAGGTATCATGTGCCAGCGAAAATGCGGTGATGATATTACCGAGTCCGACTGGAAGACTTTTTATCATTGCTATGTAATGACTTATGCGGTACGTGGGCAGCAGCCTTATTTGACCATGGATTTTTTTAAAGCATTAGCGCAACATATGGCTGAGCATTTAATGCTCGCACAAGCACTTGATGCTAACGGTGAGATTATCGCGAGCAGTTTGTTTTTATATGATAAGTCTGATAGTAAAACGGCAACTTTGTACGGTCGTTATTGGGGCGCTCTTGGTGAGTATGATAGCTTGCATTTTGAGCTGTGCTATTATCAAGGTATTGAGTTTGCCATCGAGCAAGGCTTGCACTATTTCGACCCAGGAACGCAAGGCGAGCATAAGCTGATTCGTGGCTTTATTCCAATAGCTACTCACTCTTTGCACCGTATTTATGATGCGCGTTTTGTGCCAGCGATTGCTGATTTTTGCCGCAAAGATCGGCTACAGATGTCGCAATATCGAGAGCAAGCGTTTGAAGCTTTGCCGTTTAATATTGATAATATGCCAATGTTTGATAATAATGAATAACCTTATCTTTTAACCATCTTCTACTTAATAAAGTACATATTAGCCGTAAACTATGACCTCTCATTTTTCTTGCGCAACCAATTCATTACCTCCAACTGAGCTATTACCTTGGTTAAATACCGAAGGCTCTCTTACTGCCTTGCTTGAGGTAAAAGCCGGGCAGCCGCTACGCGTCAAGCGCAGTTTTGAGGGTTATCGATTATTGTCTTTAGCACAAAAAAAGCAATTGGGTATCAAAGGGGCAACGCTTAGTCGTCCACGGCTGGCGTGGGTCCGTGAGGTATATCTATACGGTAATGATGAGCTACCATGGGTGCAAGCGCAAAGCCTGTTTCCGTTATCAAGTCTAAAAGGCAGTGCCAGACGTCTACAGCAACTAAAAAGCACACCCATAGGCTATGTATTGTTTAATCGCAGTCGTACCTTGCCCAATCAGCGCTGTATCAAATATACGGCAGATGGCTGGCAACGGCAGACGCTTTATGATTGGCATGGTCGTCCTTTACTCATTAGTGAGACCTTTTTGCCACGGTTATGTGAAAAACAATTGAATATTTAAGTGCTTTATCAAAAAATTAAAACAACCAATTAATTAGCCAACTATTTTCCACTTTATTATTCAGATAAGTTTTTAGTGAATAGATTTTAATGAATTTACTCCTTCTATTTAGAGGATACATTGATAAGTTACTGAAAAAAATAGATTTAAATGTAGAGAGTTTTGCCCTTTCGTCCACTCAATATAAGGCGATATTTTTTTGCGCTCGCAACATAAATTTTCATGTTACACTTAAACTTTAGCGAGAATATCGATGCAAAAGAGTATCGAATTTATCCTTAAAACTGCAAGCTAATGATAAGCTCACGCCTTTTGCTTGCCTATTTCAAACTTCTTTTGCTACTCGCTTCTTTCAACGACCGTTATTACTAATAAATGTCACCACTTAGGACTTTACTATGTTTAAAGATATCTCTATCAAAGATTTTGATCCAGTACTTGCTGAAGCTATGGCTGCTGAAAGCGTTCGTCAAGAGAACCATATTGAGCTTATTGCTTCAGAAAACTACTGCTCACAAGCAGTGATGGAAGCGCAGGGTACTGATTTGACCAACAAATACGCTGAAGGCTATCCTGGTAAGCGCTATTACGGTGGTTGTGAGCATGTTGACGTCGTTGAGCAACTGGCTATTGACCGTGCAAAAGAATTGTTTGGTGCAGAATATGTGAACGTACAGCCACACTCTGGTAGCCAAGCAAACTCTGCTGTCTTTTTAGCATTGCTTGAAGCCAATGATACTGTGCTTGGCATGAGTTTAGATGCTGGTGGTCACTTAACGCATGGCGCACATATCAACTTCTCAGGTCTAAACTACAATGCAGTGCAGTATGGTTTGGTTGAAGGCACTGGTCTTATCGATTATGACCAAGTTGAGAGCTTGGCAAAAGAGCATAAGCCTAAAATGATCATCGCTGGTTTTTCAGCGTATTCACAAGTAGTTGATTGGGCACGTTTCCGTGAAATCGCTGACGAAGTAGGCGCTTACTTGCTAGTGGATATGGCACATGTTGCTGGTCTTATCGCTGGTGGCGTTTACCCAAGCCCAGTACCGTTTGCTGATGTGGTTACCACGACGACGCACAAAACCTTACGTGGTCCACGTTCAGGTATGATTCTTGCTCGTGATGAGAAGCTTGCTAAAAAGCTAAACTCAGCAGTATTTCCAGGCAACCAAGGCGGTCCGTTGATGCATGTTATCGCGGCAAAAGCAGTTTGCTTTAAAGAAGCATTAGAAGATAACTTCAAAACTTATCAGCAGCAAGTGGTTAAAAACGCTCAAGCCATGGCAAAAGTCATTCAAGATCGCGGCTATGAAATCATCTCTGGTGGCACTGAAAACCATCTGATGCTTATCAGCCTAGTGAAGCAAGAAATGACCGGTAAAGAAGCGGATAAATGGCTTGGCGACGCACACATTACGGTCAATAAAAACGCCGTACCAAACGATCCAAAATCACCATTCGTGACTTCTGGTATCCGTATCGGTACACCAGCGATTACCACTCGCGGCTTCAACGAAGCACAAGCAGGTGACTTGGCAGGTTGGATTTGTGACGTACTAGATAGCCGTGGCGATGAAGCAGTGACTGCTGAAGTCCGTGGCAAAGTTGAAGCAATCTGCAAAGAGCTTCCTGTCTATGCTAAAAACCAGTAATTCTAATTAATTGGTTTTAAAAGTCAGATATGAAAAAACCGCTTAGCTTTTACTAAGCGGTTTTTTTTGCGAGTATATGAATCAGCTTTTTAATTTATCAAATCACATAAATGGCAACTTGGTGAATATCTGCAAGACTGTTGCGTTAACGATATCAACGAAGAATGCACCAACCATAGGTACAATCAAAAATGCCTTATGTGATGGTAGGTAACGATCAGTGACTGCTTGCATATTGGCAATCGCTGTAGGGGTTGCACCCATACCGAAACCACAGTGTCCTGCTGACAAGACAGCTGCATCATAGTCTTTGCCCATGAGTTTGAAGGTCACAAAGTAAGCATAGCCAATCATTAGAACAGTTTGTGACAATAAGATGATCAATACCGGACCTGCCAAATCTGTCAATTGCCACAGCTTTAATGACAATAATGCCATCGCTAAGAAAAGACTCAAAGAAGCATTACCGATGACGTCAATCGCACGGTCAAACATATCAAAGTTAAATACCATAGTTAATGTATTGCGCAAAATCACACCACCTGCTAATGCCCATACGAAGGTCGGTAACTCAAACCATGTATCCTGTGCTATCAAAGTCATGAGATCAGCAAATGCCAATGCTGCGGCAAACAGTGCCAATGATTCAATGGTAGACGATGCCGTAATCAGACGGATATTATCCGGTTTTTCAAACATCTCCTTATTGCTGTGAACTTCCTCTTCGCTGTGCTTGGTGCTATAGAGCGACTGCTCACTTGCCAGTTTTTCGACATCACTTGGGTTTGGATTGATTGCAGTAGGCTTGAGACCGAGCTTTTTAATCAAGCGACGGGCAACAGGACCACCGATAATACCGCCTGCCACTAAACCATAAGTGGCAACTGCGATACCCAGAGTCGTCGCGCCAACGACACCATACTGCTCCTCCAAAGTAATGCCCCAAGCACCAGCAGTACCATGTCCACCAGTCAAAGCGATTGAACCGGTCACCAAGCCAAGCAAAGGATCAAGCCCAAGTGCACTTGCCATTGCAACACCAAGGATGTCTTGCAAAATGATAAAAACAGACACGATAATGGTGAAGATCAGTAAGGGTGAGCCACCTGCTTTTAACCGACCAAAATCAGCGCTAAGCCCAATAGAGGCAAAAAACATTAGCATGGTCGCTGTTTGCAGTCCTTGATGGAAATTAAAGCTATAGCCCCAAACCATATTAAGAATATAAACGACAATCGCTGCGACCAAACCGCCTGCGACTGGTTCTGGAATATTGAAATCTTCTAAAAACTTAATTCTTTTGACTAAGAAGCGTCCAAGCAAAAGTACTAATGTGGCTAATATCAGGGTGTAATAGCCGTTTAGGGTGATTTCCATATGTTAATCCTTTCTATAAATAGTAATTAACCTGAATTCGGGATAAATCTGTTTTTATCTCGAATTTAGATTCTTCTCTTACTGGCGACTAAGACAAATCATCAGACGCCACGACAATCCACAGTTGTGGTTTGCCAAATTCTTTAAAAGCATCTTCTATAATACTTTTGAAGACATTAAAATCTTCGGTGTTAATATTTTTAACCGCTGTTAAATCAAGTATCAAATGCTCGATATCACTGTCTGTTAAGCAGTCCCACGCTGCATCCCAGTTATGACCAAACCAATTTGGGAAATCGCAGGCTTGCGCTAAGCTACTTAAGAGTGTTTCTTTATCTAATCGCTTTTCTATAGGTATAGCGATTGCTTGTTTAGGAATAGTAGCAGACGTTCTGCTGCTTTTACCTTTAACAAGGTTTTGCCTAGTGCTGCTTTGATTCACATAATAAATAGCTTGAGTCATGTTATTTCACCTCCAGTTCTTGAAAGCTGTCGTAATGATCAAGGGTTAAATAATAAATGGTCGGTGGATGACCACCAGTGACAATACGCCGTGCACCGCGATGCGAAACGGCAGGTGTGGGTACAGTATATTCGCGATAGTAGCCTTGCGACTGCGCTGGTAACTTGCCTTCGCGATTATAGAAAGTGGTTCCGTCTTTGTTAGGATAAGGAAAGGGTCCACCTTGCTGAATAAGCATAAGCGTCTGATCTATTTGCGCATCACCAGTGATAGCTGCTGCATTTGAATTACTGGCAGTTTCAATATGATTGTGCGATAGAGTGGTAGATGGCGCGCTATCGGCAAAAAAACTGGATTTCAAATCAGCAAAGAAATAAACCGCAACAGCGATAATGGCAATCAAACTGAATAGGGTAGAGAAGCTGCTTTTCTTATTTTGGCTGCTACGATTATTTTTGCTAATGTGGTTTCGATTGTTTTTCTGACTAACATTATCTGAGCTGCGATGCATTGAATTTGCCACTGAATTGGATGCTGGCGTCTCTAAAATACTCAATTCATCTGATGTGACTTCGGTGGCGCGCAACTGGTTTTTGTCATTGCGTTCACTATTAAAATAGACACGTTGCCCTTCGCTGATAAGCTGCGTCATTCGCACGGATTTTATGTGAAAAAATACATCTTCACTTTGATTGTCGACGTCGATAAAGCCATAGCCTTTATCGGAATTCCAATGCTTAATCTTGCCACTTTGCATGAGCATCCTCGTCCTATCGATAGGTTTTTATCACGTAAAATAATGGCTATATTTGGTATACAACATATTTATTAATAGGGCGTGTTGAACATTGGATAGAAATTGATGGCAAAAAAAATAGCGAACGGTTAGGGCGTGTTGAACATTGGATAGAAATTGATGGCAAAAAAAATAGCGAACGGTTAATCTTTAAGTTCTGACACAAAAAAGATATCGTTCGCTATGCCTCGCACTATGCTCAAAGATGAACACTGGACAAGACTGAAACCTATCTTACTAGAACTTAAGATCTATGACAAAGAAAATCTTAGAAATACAGTTGAAGGCGTGCTTTATCGTATGCGTGTTGGCTGTCCTTGGCGGGATCTGCCAGCTTACTTTGGCAAGCCTAATACAATATACAAAGCTTACCAGCGCTGGTTTAAGAGTAATAAGCTGATTGCGCTGTTTGCTTTATTAATCAAAGACGCTGACTGTGAATGGGTATTTATTGATGGTACTCATATCAAAGCGCATCAGCACAGTAGTGGTGGTAATGAGAACACCCAAGCCATTAGTAAAAGTGTGGCAGGACGCGCGACCAAGATTCACTTAGCCGTTGATGCTCATGGCAATCCACTGACCTTTATTTTATCAGATGGTACCACCCATGATGTTAAGGTCGCACCTGATTTAATAGACAAGATAGATTTAAGCGATACAGAGGTTTTATGTGCCGATAAAGGCTATGATTCTGATGCACTACGAGCCCATATTGAACAAGCAGGGACGCATGATAACATCCCTAGAAGATCAAACACGAAGTCCTCTAATGATCATATGGACTGGGACTTGTATAAAGTACGCCACTTAGTAGAAAATGCCTTTGCTAAGCTAAAGCAGTATAGGGCGGTTGCCACTAGATTTGATAAGCTCAAGCAGAGTTATGAGAATACGGTGGCGCTCGCTTGTGCTTATATTTGGCTCAAATTATGAATGTTCAACACGCCCTAATAAAAAAACGTCAGCAATTAAGCTGACGTTCTGTAACAATTATACTGCAGACAACATTATAGATTGTAGTGAAGACGTAATAAATTAGGCACGCGTTTCGCCATGACCATAAACAATCCACTTTTGTGAAGTCAAACCTTCAAGTCCGACTGGTCCACGCGCGTGAATCTTGTCGGTTGAGATGCCAATTTCGGCACCAAGACCGTATTCAAAACCATCAGCAAAACGGCTAGAAGCATTGATCATCACGCTTGCCGAGTCAACCTCGCGAATAAATCGCTGCGACTTGGTATAGTTATCCGTAATGATGACATCGGTATGATGACTGCCATGGGTGTTGATATGCTCAATTGCTTCGTCTAAGCCTGATAAGATTTTAATCGCGAGGATAGGGGCAAGATATTCGGTATCCCAGTCTTCAGCGGTGGCAGCTGAGAGATGACCTTTAAGAATGGCATTATCACTTAAAATAGCCTGCGCTTTATCATCAAGGCGTAGTTGCATCGCATTATCGGCTTCAACGATGGCTTCGGCAATTTTTGGTAACAGCTCATCAGCGATGGCTTCATCGACCAACAAGGTTTCCATGGTATTACAAGTCCCATAGCGATGGGTTTTGGCATTGACACTCACGTCAATGGCAATCTTGGGATCAGCATCACTATCGATAAAGGTATGACAGTTACCATCTAGATGTTTGATCACAGGCACGCGTGCATCGTGGCTGATACGCTCAATCAGTCCTTTACCGCCGCGTGGTACGATGACATCGACATACTCTGTCATGGTGATAAGCTCACCGACAGCAGCACGATCAGTGGTCTCTAGTACTTGGACACTATACTCAGACATACCAACGTTTTTTAGTCCTTCTAAAATACATTTGGCAATTGCTTGATTGGACTCAAATGCTTCAGAACCGCCACGTAGGATAATGGCGTTACCTGATTTTAGTGCCAAAGAAGCGGCTTCAAGGGTAACGTTAGGACGCGACTCATAAATCATACCGACCACACCAAGTGGCACGCGCATTTTGCCCAGATGAATACCCGACGGACGATATCTCATGTCTGTAACCTCTCCAATAGGGTCAGGCAATGCCGCAACGTCTTTTAGACCTTGTAACATGCCATCAAAGCGGGCGTCATTTAACTCCAGGCGATCAAGCAGCGCAGCATCTAGGTCGTTCTTTTTTCCATTGTCCATATCAACTGTATTGGCGGCTAAGATATCTTGCTTAGCGTTCTTTAATACATCGTGAATCGCCATCAGTGCGGCGTTTTTATCGCCCGTATTGGCAGCAGCCAGTGCTCTGGATGCGGCGCGCGCCTCTTTACCGACATTTTGCATATAGGCAGTTATGTCTATAGTATTGGTTTGACTCATAAAAATTCTTCCTTATAGTTATAAATAGAGAACAATCAGGGTTCATTAGTGCTCTAATGGCACTCTGCTATTTAACATAGAGGAGATTAGGTCGATAGTAAAGCCGATTTTTTGAATAGAAGTCGTTTGTCTTTCTATATAGAGTCATGATTGAGCATTGAATTGATGGTTACGTATTTTTAACAGAAATAGACTGCAATTACTAAGGTAGTCTCTATGCATCGTCTGTATAGTGAGCGCTAAGCAGCAAGAGTTTTGTTTTAGCTTTAATACGCTATTTTTAAATTCGCTCGGCCACATGATAACTATTCATAGTAGAAATTAATGATAGTAAATAAAAATATTGGAGAATAAACATGACCATTGATCAACAACAAATTCAAAAATCTGGCGCTTACAAAAACTGGTTGGGCGTTGGATTGGTTGCAGCGGCATTGACGCTAAGTGCTTGTGGTAAAAAAGACGAGCCACCGGTAGAGACCGCGCCAGTAGTCGATGCGCAGACTGCAGTAGAAGATGAAGCAACGGGTGTGGCTACTGCCGGCAGTGCTGATGATGTTGCGGTAGCAACCGCTGATAATGATATGGCTGTCAAGACCACGGATGATGTGGCCGTAGCAACTGCGGATGATGCAGAGATGATGGACGGTACTGAAAGCGAAGAGCATATCTCAAGCTACTAATGTAGCAGATAAAACAGCGCTCACGCTATTAAGATGATAAAATAAGGCCCATAATTGACTGTATATTATGGGCCTTATTTTATAAATGTAATTTATTGCCAAACGCTTTTTAATTCTAAGCGCCCTCTTACGTCATGTTTTCATTCATATTTATTGGAAGTCTGCTAAACCATGCTTGATACTGCAAATAATCCGACTCGACCTATCGCTTTAGATTTACAAGATATCCATAAAAGTTTCGGCTCATTGGCCGTACTGAAAGGCGTATCTCTAACTGCCTATGATGGCGATGTTATCTCTATTTTAGGCTCGTCTGGCTCAGGTAAGTCGACCTTGCTGCGCTGTATCAATTTGCTTGAAAAGCCCAATCAAGGTCGCATCATCATCGGTAAAGATGAGCTGATGCTAAAGCCAGCTAAGTCAGGCGAATTGCAAGCGGCTGATATCAAACAGCTAGAACACTTGCGCGCACGCGTGGGTTTTGTCTTTCAGAATTTCAATCTATGGCCACATAAAACGATTATTGACAATATCATCGAGGGGCCAATACAAGTCTTAAAAATAAAAAAAGACCAAGCCATTAGCGATGCTGAGAAGCTGCTTGATAAAGTGGGTTTGCTCGATAAAAAAGACGCTTATCCTGCCAATTTGTCTGGTGGTCAGCGTCAGCGTGTTGCTATTGCACGTGCTCTTGCTATGCAGCCACAGGTATTATTATTTGATGAACCGACTTCTGCTTTGGACCCTGAGCTGGTCAATGAGGTGCTTGCCGTTATGCGCGAGCTAGCAGCAGAGGGACGCACGATGTTGATTGTGACCCATGAGATGCGTTTTGCTCGTGACGTTTCCAGTAAAGTGGTGTTTTTACACCAAGGCGTTATTGAAGAGATTGGTACACCTGAACAAGTCTTTGATAACCCTAAGTCTGAACGCGTCAAAGATTTTATGGCCTCACATCGTCAAAATTGATCCATTGCTTCAATCTAGTAGAATGGCAATCTTAGCAATCATTGTTTAAAACGCTAAGATTGCACATCAGTAAGTCTATTCATACTTTTATTACTCAATAATCACAGTCAGTATGCAAAACGTTTGTTTTTGATATTCCACTCAGGTATTATCAAAAGACCTGTGAGCGGGTATGCATAGCACTTATCCATATATCTAAATATCTCACAGCCTAAATATCTCACAGCTTGAATATCCAGTTGCCTGAATCTGAGCGACTTATCTGGCAGGGACGTCAGAGAAAATATTTCAGAACGCTGTATTAAAAATTAGAGATTAAAAATCATCTTAAAAATCCATCAGAATTTAAGGAATGTATGATGTCGAATTCTCGCCTATTGTGGTCATCGATGACCGTTACTGCCGCGCTCATATTAGGTGCTTGTAGTCAGCCTGCCAATGACGCTGCTGATACCAATGCAGATGCACCGGCAACAGGAACCGCTGGCAAGACCATTCGTATTGCGACTGAAGGTGCATACCCTCCTTTTAACTATACCAATGCCGATGGCAGTTTGGCAGGTTTCGATATCGATGTTGCCAATGCTCTATGTGAGCAGATGCAAGCCAAATGTGAAATTGTCGCTCAAGATTGGGACGGTATTATTCCGGGTTTATTGGCGCAAAAATACGATGCTGTTATCGCTGGTATGTCTATTACCGCTGAACGTCAAGAAAAAGTCGATTTCAGCGAGCCTTACTTTGCCAATACGATGGTTTGGCTGACCGATACCAAAGGTAGCTTTGATCCTAAAGTCATCAAAAATCTGACGCTTGGTGGTCAACGTTCGACGACACCGGGTGCTTATTTACAAGACAATTATGAAGGCAAAGACGGCAATACCGTTAAGCTTTATGACAATTATGACAATGCTTATTTGGACCTAAAGTCTGGTCGTAGTGATGTCGTATTGGCTGAAAAAGTATCAGCAAAATCATGGTTAGCAGACAACCCTGAAGGCTTCGGTATCGTGGGTGATGAGATTGACAATGATGACAATATTGCGATTGCCGTCCGTAAAGGCGATGCCATCAAAGAAGACTTTAATAAAGCGCTGAGTGAAATTCGCAGTAACGGTGAGCTTGCCCGTCTTGAGCAGCAAAACTTTGGTCAATAATCGGTAATCATTAGCGTCGATTGTTTATATCCGTCTTAAGTGGCGGATATATATACGGCTGATAAATATATTAAGGAATAACCACTATGATCATTTCAATGACCTCGTCAATCACCAAAAAAGCCTTGTGGTTAGCGCCACTAAGCGCTGCCATGCTGATGCTAGCTGGCTGTAACAACAGCTCTGCACCGACAGAAAGCACTGAAACAGCTGCTGCAACTGATACGCCTTTAAATATCAAAATCGCGACAGAATCAAGCTATAAACCTTTTAGTTATACCGATGCTGATGGCAAGTTAATCGGCTATGAGATTGAATTGGTTGATGCACTATGTGCGCAAATGAAAGCCAAATGCGAAGTGATCTCCCAGGATTGGGATGGCTTGATTCCAGGCTTAAATGCGCAGAAGTTTGATGCTGCCATCGCTGGTATGTCAATCACCCCTGAGCGCAAAGAAGTGGTCGAATTTAGCGAACCTTATTTTCATAGCGGCATTATCTTAATCGGTAAAAAAGGCGACGATGTTAGTGTTGACGCTCTAAAAGGTCAGCCAATTGCCTCACAGCGTTCGACCGTTGCCTCGCAATATCTACAAGATAAACATGCTGATGCTGATATCAAACTTTATGATACCCAAGACAATGCGTATCTAGATCTAACGTCAGGTCGTGTGCGGGCAATGATGTCTGATAAAGTGACTGGTATTGACTGGCTAAAAACAGAAGCTGGTAAAGACTATGAAGTCAAAGGTCAAGAAATCAGCACCAATGATGATGCGATGGGTATCGCTTTCCGTAAAGGTGATCCATTGGTTGCCAAATTTAATAAAGCCTTGGCTGAGCTAAAAGACAATGGCACTTATGATCAAATCACGGGTAGCTATTTTGGTACCAGCTCAACCACTGCTGCGCAAAAAGCCGTGGCAACCACTGACGTAAAAGAAGTCGTGGCAGTTGAAGGTGATGCCGTCAGCACCACAGAAGAGCAAGCAGAAACAGCCACTAACTGATAGTACAGTTTATTGCTGTAAACGATGGGATTAACGGCTATGGGTATTTATCTATAGCCGTTAATTAAAGTAACAAGATCAACCTAAACTACACGCCCCAACCAAAGCGATGGGCTTTATTTTCACAGGTAAACACCAAGGACGATCATGAACCAATCTTTTGACCAATACCGTACAATCACTAATAACACAGTCAGTAATGAGGCAAAGGCACACCGTTTTTCAGTACCTGTAATGGCGGTGTCGATGCTTTTGGCGTTGACAGGTTGTAGTAATGGTCAGGATGATGCGAATGATACGGTCACTCAAGATACAGCGGCGACAGGTGAGGTATTGCGTATTGCTACTGAAGGGGCGTATGCACCTTTCAACTATACCAATGCAGATGGCACGCTTGGCGGTTTTGATATTGAAATTGCTAATGCTATCTGTGCAGATATGCAAGTAACTTGTGAGATTATGGCGCAAGATTGGGACGGTATCATCCCCGGTCTCAAGGCTGGTAAATATGATGCTATTGTCGCTGCGATGTCGGTCACCCCTGAGCGTGCTCAACAAGTAGCTTTTACGGATCCGTATTTTAGCAATGCGCTAGTGTTTTTGGCCAAAAAAGATAGCACTTTTGACCCTGCTAAGGTAACTGATATCAATGCCAACTCTATCGCCGCTCAGCGGTCCACTATCTCATCACAGTGGTTAGAAAATACTTATCCAAAAGCGGATATGAAGCTATATGATACATTGAGTAATGCATTTTTAGACTTGGGTGCCGGTCGCGTCGATGCCATGATATCGGATAAACTGCCAGCGATTGAATGGCTCAGCTCGACGTCCGGTAGCAATTATGTGTTGAAAGGCGCGGAGATTGATATCAATGATAACTTTGCGATTGCCATCCGTCCGAATGATAAAGCTCTACAAGCAAAAATTAATACCTCATTGAGCAATATTAAAGCCAATGGTACTTATGATAAGATCAATCAACAATATTTTGCTGTGCCAGCAAGTGCGACACTAACAGAAGCACCAGCTATAGATAGTGCTACACAGTAAAGGCTCAGTAGTATGTCTGTTTTCACGACTGCATTCATATTGTGTTAATAAGCATGAGGACATCGCCATTATGGTGATGTCCTTTTTCTTGCGTCCTGATTTACAGTCACGCTATTATTGTGGGCATTATCAACCAGCAGATTTGCTGTTATTTGACCAAATTATCAAATTTTTAAAGAGATAAATGTCTATTTAGGCGGTGCTTTTACACGTCAGTATTAACATAGCGGCGAATGAATATGATAAAATCAGCGCTCATTTCTACTGTGTCAAGTATCGCGAAAATAATCGTATCAATCTAGCGTCAGTATATGACGCACATGACTCATATTTATTAGATCTAAAGTACGTTTATTAACTGTATTCAGCTATTGATGCTGATTTTTTTAACTCATATTTTGCAATTTGCTAATATAAAGAGACTGAGTGGATAATCGTGTTTGACTTACAAGGATTTGGCGCGCTTTTATTGAGCGGCGCTACCGTCACCATACAGCTTGCCATGACCAGTCTAATCATCGGCATGTTCTTAGGTTTGCTCGGTGCCACAGCAAAGCTGTCTAATATCTGGCTGCTACGCAAAATTGCGACTGTCTATACCGCCACGATGCGCGGTATTCCTGAGCTGTTATTGGTACTGTTTATCTACTATGGCGGCTCTATACTGCTAATGAGCATCCTCAAGAAGTTCGGCTATAACAACTATGTCGAGATTAGCGCTTTTTGGGGCGGCGTGATGGCACTGTCTATCGCTTTTGGTGCTTATGCGACTGAAATCTTCCGTATGTCGATTCAAGAGATTCCTATAGGGCAGCGAGAAGCGGCGCAGGCGATTGGTATGCGTCCTTTTCAGACTTTTTATCGCATAACATTACCGCAAGTATGGCAGATTGCATTGCCAGGTTTGGGTAATCTATTTTTGGTTTTGCTTAAAGATACGGCGCTGGTGTCGGTTGTAGGTCTCAAAGATATCATGTACCAGTCCTCGCGCGCCGCGCAATCAACACAGCAGCCATTTACCTTTTATATGGCAGCGGCAATAATTTATTTAGGTTTGACCATGCTGATTACTGGTTTTATGATGTGGCTTGAATGGCGTGCCAATCCGGCGGCGCGTTATGCTAAAAAGCTCAGTCGTCAAACCACTCACCGTCAATCGACCATAGGATAAAGGGGAAGATACTATGGATTGGAATTGGCAGGTTATTTTTGATCATATCCCAGACTTACTCGGTGGCGCGGTATTGACCGTACAATTGGTTTTGTTCTCGGGTATTATTGGCTTATTTTTTGGTTTGGTTTTGGCGCTGTTACGGCTGTCAAAAAACTGGTTGGTACAGATACTCCCTTTTCTGTATATCTTCTTTTTCCGTGGTACACCGCTACTGGTACAGATATTTTTGATTTACTATGGTCTTGGGCAGTTCGAAGCGGTACGTGATTCGTTCTTATGGGAGCCAGTTCTTAGCCAAGCTTACTGGTGTGCTATCATTGCCTTTACTCTAAATACCAGTGCTTATTTGGCAGAAATTATTCGCGGCGCGATTCAAACGATTCCAGTGGGCGAGCTGGAAGCTGCGGACGCGATTGGTATGTCGAAGTGGCAGAAGCTGACGCGCATCACTTTGCCTCGTGCCTTTGGTATTGTGATTCCAGCATACAGTAATGAAGTTATCTTTATGCTAAAAGGCAGTGCGCTGGCGTCAACCATTGCGCTGATGGACATCACAGGTGTCGCTCGTACTATTAGTGCGCGGACCTATACCTTAATGGAGCTGTTCTTCGCTGCCGGTATCGTTTATCTGTTATTGTCGTGGGTGATTTTATTTAGCTTTAGAATGTTTGAAAAGCGCATGAATCGTCACGCAAGTTATGTACCACCAGATGTGACTACGCATACCGTCGGTTAATGAATTGTCATGAATAAAACTTATTATAAACGTTGTGATAAATAGTGCAGTATGTTTCGCTTTTTAAAATATCAATCATTTGTTGTGAGCGCCTAGTATGAGCCAATCACCATCTAAATCCTTAGTCGATACAATTGCTGCCAGCGTCAAGGATGACGCGAGTATCGCCAATTTTGATGATAGTGTCAGAGCTTCCATCGGCAAGGTGGTCTGCGTTGGCCGTAATTATGCTGAGCACGCTCGCGAATTGGGAAATGAAATCCCCAATTCACCCATCTTATTTATGAAGCCTGCCTCGTCAGTGGTCAGTGTACGCCACGATATTGTTCGTCCCAATCCAGCGGTATATGGTGATACCCATTACGAAGCGGAGCTGTGTATTCAGCTGGCAGCGGATCTATCGGCGGCCACTGCTGAACAAGCAAAGCTGGCAATTGGTGGTGTGACGTTGGGGCTTGATTTGACTTTACGTGACTTGCAAAGTCAGCTCAAAGCAAAAGGCCATCCGTGGGAGCGCGCTAAGTGTTTTGATGGTGCTTGTGTACTGGCGGATTGGCTTGAGCCACAAGCGTTTGGGGATTTTAGCCATGTTCAATATCAACTTATCATCAATGATGAACTACGACAAGATGGTGATAGCGCTTTGATGTTATTTCCAGTTTATGAGTTACTGGCAGAGATTAGTCATGTTTTTAGCTTACAAGCAGGCGATGTGATTATGACTGGTACGCCAAGCGGCGTTGGTATATTGCAAGCAGATGATAAGCTGACATTAAAGTTGGGTGAGCATGAGTGGCAAGCACAGGTTCGATAAGTTTCTAGCTTCTCAATACCCTATGGTTTCAAACAAATCTGATCAAAAATCCTAAATGTCTCCAATGAGCGTTTGGGATTTTTTATGTCAACGCATTTCTCCTCGTATCGCTTTTCGTTAGCACAATTTCAAAATGTCAACGTACTGTCACAAACTGGCATTAGACTTAGGCATAGTTCGTACACTGGTGGTTAGAGCTATATAGCCATAACCAGACCTTTTATGCCAATCCAGCCTAACAGCAAGGTGACTGACAATGACATTATTAAATAAAAAGCAAGAACTTGCTCACGAAATCGTTGAAGATTCAAACCCAACCAATAATCTTGACTTTCAGACCATCATTAGTCGTCGTCTAAATCGCCGTAGCATCTTAAAAGGTGGCACTGGATTGACGGCGGCGGCGTTTTTTGGTGCGCTGCCGTTGGTTGGTTGTAGTGACGATGATGACAATAATAGCAGTCCTATTGTAGAGAATGGCAATGATGCTGCGATCCCTGCACAAGGTGATTTAAAACGTCCTGAAACTTTGAAGTTCAAGGCAGTGGCGCACTCAACTGCCGATACGATGACTGTAGCAGAAGGCTATAAAGCGGAAATGATCTTACCGCTAGGCATGCCACTCATGTCTGGTATTGAGGATTGGAAAGACAATCGTGAGCAATCGGCAGAGTCATTTGAGTGGCGCATGGGTGACAATCATGATGGCATGTGGTTCTTTGGCAAAAAAGGCAATGCCTATGATGTCAAAGCCGCAGATAACGGTCTGCTGGTGATGAATCATGAATATGTGAACAGTAAAGAGTTAAGCCCATTTGGTTATCACGTCATTCAAGACGCTGATGCCGCGCCTATCTTTAAAAATCGTCGTCTTGCCAGTGATGTGCGCCGTGAAGTCAACTGTCATGGCGTTTCGGTGGTTGAGATGACCCGCCGAGCAGATGGCATGGGCTATGAGATGGTGCTAAATTCCAAATATAATCGCCGTGTTACCAGTAGTACGCTCGCGCAGCTGACAGGGCCTGTTGCTGGCTCTGATTTGGTGAAGACCAAGTTTGATCCGACAGGCTACCAGACTCGCGGCATCAATAATAACTGCGGCGCAGGACTGTCGCCTTGGGGCACGTACTTGACCTGCGAAGAAAACTTTTTAGGCGTATTTGCCCGTGGCCAAGATGCCAGTCAATTAAGCGCTGGGCAAAACTACGGTCGGGTGCGCTACGGGGCAAAACTGGATTTCCCTGGCTGGGAGTATCTATGGCATACTCCTGATGCCAAAGATGCCACAACAGCAGATGAGTTTTCACGCTGGGATATGACCGCTGTTGGGGCAGATGCCACTGACGATTACCGTAATGGTTTCAATACTTTTGGTTATATCACAGAGATTGACCCTTTTGACCCAAAATCTATTTCACAAAAGCGTACAGCGTTGGGACGTTTTGCTCATGAAAACTGTGCCTATGCACCAGTTGAACAAGGCAAACCCGTGGTCTTTTATATGGGTGATGATGCTCGCGGCGAATATATCTACAAGTTTGTTTCCAAAGCGATGTGGTCAAACAGTGATATCGGTGGTGGTTTAAAAGCGGGTGACAAATACCTAAATGAGGGCACACTATATGCTGCTATTTTCAATGAAGATGGTAGTGGCGAATGGAAAGCGCTCGTCCATGGTCAAAATGGCTTGGACGCTTCTAATAGCGTACTTCCTTTCAATGGACAAGATGAGGTATTGGTCTTTGCCCGTGCTGCTGCTGATAAGGTTAAGGCAACTAAGATGGACCGTCCTGAATGGGTAACAGTGAGCCCTATTACAGGCGAGGTATATATAACCTTAACCAACAATACCAATCGCGGTGTCAGAGAGGATCAACCACTTTCAGCCTCTAACCCACGTAGTTATCAGGAGAATGGCAAACGAAGCGGTAATGAAAATGGTCATATCATTCGCTGGGCAGAAGCGGGCGGTGATCACGCAGCGACAAGCTTTGAGTGGGACATTTATCTGTTTGCCGCACCCAATGACTTATCAGCAGAAAATTTATCACAATTGAGTCAAAATAATGACTTCTCTTCTCCTGACGGTCTGTATTTCGACCCACGTGGCGTGCTGTGGATTCAGACGGATGACGGCGCTTATACTGATACCAGCAGCTGTATGTTACTGGCCGCACTACCAGGTAAAGTCAGCGATGGCACAACTGTGACTACCTCAGCAGGACAACAAACACGCGTCGGTATGCCTGCCAGTAACGACAATATCAAACGCTTTTTTGTTGGCCCTAAAGGCTGCGAAGTGACGGGTATCGTCTTGACTCCTGACTTTAAAACCCTATTTATCAACGTTCAACATCCAGAAAATTGGGGTGCGGTCGCTGGTGGTAGCACACCGCGCTCAGCGACGGTGATGATTACTAAAGAAGATGGCGGTGTCATATTGGCAGAGTCTTTTGTCTAGATAGACATCTGCATTAGTAATGATGCGTCTTAACAAACATAAAAATCCTAGGTCATGGCTTTGGGATTTTTGTGTTTTAGGCGGTAGTTACTAGTGTGCAATTTTTGATATTGAATAATTACATGTCTTTTTGACAATAAAGATACTTGATAGTTAAATCATTCTCTTCTGTTTATGACCATTACAGGATAGTATGGAAAATTCCTTTAACTGTTTGATATGTCAATATTATGCTCAGTCCAAAACCTTTAGAAACTATCCATGATTTATTTGCAACGACTCGGCGTCCTTCTGATGAGCAATCTGCTATCGATATAGGATTTCAAGGCGATGTCTATGAGGAACTGGATAAGCTTGACTATATCTATGTGGATGAGCTGACTGAAAAAAGCGTGAATCATAGTGACGTTCAATCGTATCAGCCGCTCTCATTGGTTGGTTTTTTTGAAGGATTGGCACAGCTTGCGACTACGGGTGTGGTCGAGGTGACTGACATTGTAGAAGCCATCCACCGTGAGATATTACTGCGTCCTTTAGGGCGGTTTAATAAAGGAAATGTCGAGCGCTGGCAACAGGGTATCACGGGACGCATTTATGGTACGGTACGTCAGGCGATGCAGCTGATTGGTAATAATTTAGCCTCAGGTCTGCACCTTTATAATACTGTTTTAAAACCCAAAAAGGTCAGACTATTACCAAAGAACTTGCGGCGCATGGTCAATATCCTAAACGGAGTGATGGGCGATCATCTGATTACGCATCAAAATCCATTAGCAGTATCGATGGTGCTGTATGATACCAATAATCGGGTGCAAAGCGCTGTGTTGTCAGGGCGCGTTATTATTTTATGCCATGGACTTTGTTTAAGCCACTTAAGCTGGACGATATCTGGTGAGAATAATCTGGCAAAAGCGCTCATGTGTAGCTTGCCATCATCGACTGTCTTGTACTTAAATTATAATACAGGTCGACGTATCTCAAGTAATGGACGTAGCTTTGCTCAAGTGTTGCAAGATTTGGTTGAAAAAAATCCTGACATCACCCAGATTGATTTGGTCGGTCATAGTATGGGCGGTTTGGTAAGCCGTAGCGCACTGTTTTATGGCAAAGAGCAAGGTTTTAGCTGGGTCAAAAGGGTGAGTAATCTGGTGACTTTAGGGTCGCCGCATCATGGCGCAAGTTTGGAGCAGATTGGGCATTTTGTCCAAGATAAAATCGCTAAATTGCCCTTTGCTGGGTCATTGGCAAAGCTTGGTGATATGCGCAGTGCGGGTATCATTGATCTGCGTTACGGTAGTATTCGAGATGCTGACTGGCAAGCGTTAGAGGGGCGTAGTGTGCTACCAGCAGATTTTCGTCATCCTACGCACTTGCCATTGCATGTGAATACCTATCTGGTAGCAGCAGTGATGGTTGAGACCCATTTTGAATTTAAGACCACAAGTTTATTGGGTGATGGACTGGTTTCGGTAGAGTCAGCACTGGGTGAGCATACTGAAGAGCATACGCTGGCAGTACCAGAGGGACACAAAGCTATTTTTTATGGGGTAAACCATATGAACTTAATCTACAGCGATAGAGTGCATCAGCAAATCATTGCTTGGCTTTTGGATGATGGATTAGGCGATGCACATGAAGCAAAATATGCGCTGAACCCGCGTATTTATTCTTATCCAGAAACCTATGAGGTTTAGAATAAGAGATACAAAATAATCAGACTAATGCTAAAAACCCTCAAGCATCACACTTGAGGGTTTTTTTATGACTAAAAGCTTAAATCAATCAGATAAAAGACTACTCAGCAAAAATCGCTGCCACATCGTCTTTATTAAACTTGTAAATCTCACCACAGAATCCGCAATCCATCTCAAAGGTACCGTTTTGCTCTGCAACGATATCCAATGCTTCTGTTTCGCCGATTTGCTCGATTGCCATCTCACACTTCTCACGTGAACACGTACAACCAAAGGATAGCGAGATAGGCTCAGGAGCAACGACTTTTTCTTCATGATATAAGCGATACAAAATCTCATTGGTATCAAGCGTGGTCAATTCTTCTGCTTTCAGTGTACGCGTCAATACAGACAACCGTGTCCACAAGTCATCATCGATACCAGCATCTTCATTTTGTTCAACTTCGTAGGTTTCTTGAGCGGTACGTGGCAGCATTTGCACCAAGATGCCACCCGCTTGTAAACCATCAGATGCCAAATTAATCAGCGTTGGAATCTGTGCCGATTGCTTTTGATAATGCGCCAAGCAATCTGCCAAATTGTCATGGCTACGTTCAACAATACCTTGATACGGCTCGCCGCCATCTGGTTGGATATTGATAAACAATACGCCCTGACCAGTAGCACCGAGTTCAGCAAACGCTTCTTTAGCATGCAGCATATTACTCCATGCTCGCACGTGCTCTTCAGTATCAGCTTTCCAGCTGGCAAGAGCGCGGATAATACCGTTTTGATCACATTCAGCCATCGCCCAGTTCAGCAAACTATCGCTATCTGATGATTGCAATTGAATCGACAAGCGACCATTGATTTTAACAGTACCAATCAGCAAACTTGCAGCCGTCAACATCTCGCCGAGTAAGCGTTTTAGTGCTTCAGGATAAGGCTTTTGCGCAATGGTCATCGCATAGCTACGCGATAAGCGTACCACATCACCGCGCACCGGAGAGTCTTCAATAAAAAAGCGTTGGCGAATGTCGTTATCTTGCATCAGATCAGTATTTTGTTCAGGAGCATTCGGAGTCTGGGTATCTTGGGTCATAGGTCATTTATAAGATTAAGAAGTTGCTAGCTTTATGGGGATGGGTTCGGATTTATCAATCGTATCTATAGTAGATACACTTTTAAAAGAATACAACGCTATTGGGATTAATATTCGCAGCCTCTGTCTACATAGGCACAGTCAGCAAGCAAAATTGATACCAGTAGCGCCATATAATTTTTGTATTTTTTGTATTTAAAACTGACTATAGTAGATTTTTGACGTAAGAAATGACGTTTATGAAAAATGAATTTCTCTATCAGTCTTATCAAATATGTACCTATATTAATGACGTTAGAGCTTGTTTTATTTAGGGATTATTGTCTTAGATAAATTAAAAATCGAAAAGAGTAAAGAGAGTAAAAAAAGTTTACTTTCGTCAGTCAATTTGTTGTACAGTAACATTAAGTTGCATAGTGATAAACAACAGCAACAGCAACAGCAACAGCAAGGATGCATAGCAATAGGGCCTATAAACGCAAATTTATAGCGTTTTTTTACGGTTTCCATCGCACTTAAATGTCATTCCAATCTTGTGGCAATGTGATAAAAGGACATATCTCATGACTTACTTTCTTTCTACCTCTATATCCAAACCATTAACGTTAGTTGCTTTTATGGCACTAGCTCTAGCAGGCTGTAATAATAGCAGTCAAACCAGCACCGAGGCGACATCAGCAGATGGTACGACCGCTGAAGCGCCCGCAAATACCAATGGTACCTTAGATAAAATCAAAGAATCAGGCACCATCGTCGTCGGTCATCGTGACTCCTCTATTCCGTTCTCATATATCGCTGATAACCCAAATCAGCCAATCGGCTATGCACACGATTTAGAGATGAAAGTGGTTGAAGCGGTAAAAGAAAAGCTCAATATGCCGGACTTAAAAATTCGTTATAACCTTATCACCTCACAAACACGTATCCCATTGGTACAAAATGGCACAGTGGATTTTGAGTGTGGTTCAACAACCAATAATGAAGAACGTCAGAAACAAGTCGCTTTTTCTAACGGCTTCTTTGAAATCGGTACGCGTTTATTGACCAAAAAAGATTCAGGTATCCAGGGTTTTGATGATATAAAGGGTAAAACCTTGGTCACGACTGCGGGTACAACTTCAGAGCGTTATATTCGTGAATATAACGCTGACAAAAAGATGGATATCAATGTCATCTCAGCAAAAGACCATGGCGAAGGTTTTTTGATGCTAGAGAACGGTCGTGCCGATGCCTTTATGATGGATGATGTATTGTTAGCAGGTGAAAAAGCCAAAGCAAAAAATCCGGATGAATGGGTCATTGTTGGTGAGCCACAATCGTTTGAGATCTATGGTTGTATGATGCGTAAAGACGATCCAGAGTTTAAAGCGGTGGTCGACGAAGCACTGGTCAATGTCTTTAAGTCAGGCGAGATCAATAGCATCTATGACAAATGGTTCTTAAATCCAATTCCACCAAAAAATGTCAATCTAAACTTTGAGATGTCAGATAACTTAAAAGCATTGATTGCCAATCCACATGATAGCGATCAGCCAAAAGTAGCGACTGCGCAATAACGCTTCTTGTCCCTCAACATAGCATGCTCATACGTTCAGATTGTTTGTCAAATAGTTTGATAGCAGTCTGAACGCGTGGGCTTTTCAACCGTTGCTCGGAGAGACAATTATGAATTATAGCTGGAACTGGGGTGTGCTCTTTGAGCAGACCGGTATCGGTAGCGAGCTGTATATCCATTGGATGATTACTGGTCTTGGTTGGTTGTTATTGATTGGCAGTATTGCATGGGCAATCGCCATGGTGGTTGGTACTATTTTTGGCATCATGCGTACCTTACCGAATAAAGGCGCACGTGCTATCGGTACTGCTTATGTGACGTTTTTCCGTAATATTCCCTTATTGGTACAATTATTTTTCTGGTTTTATATCGCCCCAGGCTGGCTCACACCATCCATACAAGAGTGGTGGTATAAAGACTTGTCTCCTAATACCTCAGCCATGCTGTCAGCCAGTATCGGTCTTGGTTTATTTACCGCAGCTCGTATTGTTGAACAAGTACGTACTGGTATCGAGTCACTACCTCAAGGACAAATCAATGCTGCCTATGCGCTTGGCTTTAGTATCCCGCAAGCCTATAAAGAAGTACTGCTGCCACAAGCGTTTCGGATTATCTTACCGCCGCTGAGCTCAGAGCTGACAAACTGCTTTAAAAACGCCTCAGTTGCGTCTTTGGTTGGGGTAATGGAGCTGATCAGTCAGACCAAAACCATCAGTGAATATACCCAAAACAGTCTTGAGATTTATACCTATGCGACCATTGTTTATCTGGTGTTTAATCTGTCTTTAATTGCCATTATGGGGCTAATTGAACGTAAATTGCGTGTGCCTGGGCTAATTGCAGGGAGTCAAAAATGAATATGACCGAACTTGCAACTGCCTATCCCGGTTTGATGGGTGGCATGCTGACGACTTTAAAAGTATTGTTTTTAGCAATCTTAGGCGGTCTCAGCTTAGGGACGGTATTGGCTTTGATGCGTTTGTCTGGTATCAAAGCGCTTGAGATACCTGCAAAACTATACGTCAATTATTTCCGTTCTGTGCCATTGCTACTGGTGTTGCTCTGGTTTTATTTTGCCGTACCGATGATTTATTTTTGGGTTGCTGGCAAATACCTGCAACTCGATACAGCTTTTACCTCCTGTGTGGTCGCCTTTATGATGTTTGAAGCGGCATATTTTTCAGAGGTGGTACGTGCGGGTATCCAATCTATCGGTAGTGGGCAGGTCAATGCTGCCAAAGCGCTCGGTATGACCTATGGACAAACGATGCGCTTGATTATTTTGCCGCAGGCATTTCGTAAGATGCTACCGCTGATTTTGCAGCAATGTATTATTTTATTCCAAGATACGACATTGGTTTTTGCAATCGGCTTGACGGATTTTTTCCGTGCCGCTTATGTACGCGGTGAGCTCATGGGTTTATTAACGCCTTATATATTAGGAGCAGGCGCTGTTTATTTTATTATCAGTTTGAGTGCCTCTATTGGCGTACAACAAGTACAAAAGCGTTTAAGATTCTAATGATCTTCAATAAATTCGTATCGACACCTGTACGTTAAGAGCTTTATTTAATAATGATGAAAATAATGTGGTTAGGAGCCAGTGATGAATGAGCCAGTAAGGAATAATACTGACACGTATATAAATGAATTTGGCGGACTGGTCACTAACACTGGTCATGCAAGCGATGAAATCGTCATCCAAATGAGTGATGTGAGTAAATGGTATGGTGACTTTCAAGTACTGTCCGGCTGTAGTGCCCATGTGCATAAAGGCGATGTCGTCGTCGTTTGTGGTCCATCAGGCAGCGGCAAGTCGACCTTGATAAAAACGGTTAATGGGCTAGAGCCCTTTCAAAAAGGCGAGATTATAGTCAGCGGTATCTCCGTTGGCGCGCCAAAAACCAACTTGCCAAAATTACGTAGTAGTGTCGGTATGGTCTTTCAGCACTTTGAGCTGTTCCCGCATCTGACGATTGTCGATAATCTGACTGTCGCACAAATCAAAGTATTGGGACGTAAAGAAGCGGAAGCCAAGCAAAAAGCCATGGCATATCTAGACCGCGTCGGGCTAACGGTGCAAGCAGCAAAGTATCCAGCTGAGCTGTCCGGTGGGCAGCAGCAGCGTGTCGCGATTGCACGTGCGTTAGCAATGGATCCAGTGGCAATGCTCTTTGATGAGCCAACTTCAGCACTTGACCCTGAGATGATTCAAGAAGTGCTTGATGTTATGGTTGAGCTAACCCGTGAGGGCATGACGATGATGTGTGTTACCCATGAGATGGGCTTTGCCAGTCAGGTTGCCAATCGGATTATCTTTATGGATGAAGGTCATATCGTTGAAAACTGTAGCAAGGATGAGTTTTTTGAAAGCGCGAAAAGTGACCGCGCGCAAATGTTCTTATCAAAGATTCTCAATCATTAAGGCAGTCATTTAGAATTGATGTATCTAGAGCGCCTATTTAGTAGGCGCTTTTTTTATTTGAGCGACCATATAAGCGACTCTATAAACGCCTATGTGACTGAATACGTGAGTGAATACCTGTTTACTGATACAATGGCAGCCACTATCATAAAAACAATATAATCTCTCATCTATTATGGAGTCAGTATGAGCACAGAAACTACATTTCCTATTACTACAGCGACAGACGCCAAAGGTATTGTCATCATTGGTGCAGGTTTGGCTGGCTGGCACGTGATTGATGCCATTCGCGCCAAAGACAAAGACGTGTTGATTACTTTGATCACCACAGACAATGGCGATCGTTATCATAAACCGATGCTTACCATGGCAATCAGCCAAAACAAGCAGGCATCAGACTTGGTACGCGCGACTGGCGCTGATGCAGCAAAAGCGGCACAAGTGACCTTACTTGCAAATACACAAGTCACGGATATCGATGCTGCTGCCCAAACGGTACAGCTTATCTCAGTGCTACGCTCAGATCCTGTTTATACCAATTATGCGAACATCAGTTATGACAAGCTGGTTTTAGCCATGGGCGCTCACCCTATTTTCCCTAAGAGCTTGCCACAAGATTTGGTATGGCATGTCAATCATATTGAGCGTTTTGGACAGCTACAAGAAAAGCTAGCAACAGGCAGTCAGCACGTTGCCATTGTTGGCGCGGGCATGGTTGGGACGGAGATTGCAGAAGACTTACTTAAAGCTGGTCATCAGGTGACACTCATTGATTTGAACGATGCACCACTATCACAAATGCTACCGCCAAAAGCGACAGCGCGTATTGCAGCGGCCGTTAAATCACAAGGTATTAACTTTTTAGGCGGTTATCTGGTTACGGATGTTGTTCGTATCAGTGAGGGTAATGAAGAGGAAAACACTATTGGTAAGTTGCAAGTCAGCTATGAGCCATTTGCTTCTAACGCAGAACCTACAGAACCTACAGAATCTAAGCAATCTGGCGTACTGATCGTTGACCATGTGATTGCCAGTACGGGTTTGACCGTTGACACTACATTACCAAGTGCCGCTGGGGTTGATTTTAATCGCCGTACGGGTATCGAGGTAGATGCACCAACGCTGCGTACCACTACCGATAATATCTATGCGATTGGTGATTGTATGTCTATCAATGGTGTTGCCTGCCGCTATGTAGCGCCACTACGTGCGCAGGCAGCGACGATTGCTGATGATGTATTAGGTTTAGAGCATAGCGGTTATGAGCATAAACCACCGATGATTCGCCTAAAAAATAAAGCGATTTCGGTGATGGTAACAGGCGTGCCGCAAGCAAACGGCAATTGGCAAGTAGCCACCGAAACGGATGATGAGCTTATTATGAATTTGCTCGATGATAATAATGAGGTCAGCGCAACCGTGACTATTAAAGCGCCGCCAATTGTATCAGCATAGTAATTATTAAATTGCCTGTAGTTTATGGTCTTAGATTGCTAAACATGCATCATGTTTTTAAATTGAAAACACTCTAAAATTTAGTGCTGAAAAAAGCCAGCCACCTATACATAGCGTGACTGGCTTTTTTGTGTCAAATATCTGCCATATTTTTATGCTATCTTTAATAAATCATTACCATTACATCCTAATTAAATGATACATATTGTATTACTATTATTGACAGCATTCGATTTAAGGCGGTATAGTAGCTAACGCTAGTCGAGACCTGTTCAAGGAAGAATGAATGGGTGGCAGGCGACTAATAAGCATTATAAAAAGTAAAACGAAAGGACTCGTTATGACTCAAAATATCTATTTTGATAGCATTCTAAATAATATTCCCTCTATCAATATGGGCGCGCGCTCAGCAAATGCGCCATTGACTCAAAGCTATGATAAAGGTCCTGAGGTGCCGCTGATTGAAGCGACCATCGGTGATTTCTTTGATGCCATCGTCTCCAAATATCCTGAACGCGAAGCACTGGTTGTCTGCCATCAAAATATCCGTTGGACGTACCGAGAGTTGCAACAGCAAGTCAATCAGCTGGCAAGCAGTATGATTGAGATGGGGCTTGAGATTGGTGATCGTATCGGTATCTGGTCGCACAACAATGCTGAATGGCTATTGATGCAATTGGCAACGGCCAAGGTTGGTATTATTTTAGTCAATATTAATCCAGCTTACCGTGTCTTTGAGCTGCAATATGCCTTAAATAAACTGGGCTGCTCAGCACTGGTTCTGATGCGTCACTTTAAAAGCAGTGATTACGCCAGTTTGATACGCGAGCTGTGTCCTGAGATTTATCATAAAAACTACACGCAGTTAGATTTGGTCGAGATTCCGACTATTGAGCGTATTATTTGGATTGATGAGCCAAACAGCGATGAAGAGTTTAGCTTTATGCAAAAGTTTTCGGCATGGATGGCGGAGGGCGATGCCAATGATCCACGAATAGCGGAGCGTCAAGCCCAGCTTAAAAACACGGATGCGATCAATGTGCAGTTCACCAGTGGTACGACGGGCACGCCAAAAGGGGCAACTTTAAGCCATCGCAATATTTTAAATAATGGCTATTTTATTGGTGAGGCAATGAACCTCAGTGAGACGGACAGACTCTGTATTCCTGTGCCGTTGTATCACTGTTTTGGTATGGTACTTGGTAATTTGGCCATCCTAACGCACGGTGGTTGTATCGTCTATCCGAATGATGGCTTTGAACCATTGACTGTTTTGCAAGCAGTCGAAGACGAAAAGTGTACTGGTTTGCATGGTGTGCCGACGATGTTTATTGCCGAACTTGACCATCCTGAATTTGATAATTTTGATTTATCGACCTTGCGTACCGGCATAATGGCAGGCTCTAGTTGTCCAATCGAAGTCATGCGCCGCGTCATTGATAAGATGCACATGAGTGAAGTGACCATTGCTTATGGCATGACAGAGACCAGTCCGGTCTCTTGCCAGACCAATGAGCATACGCCTCTTGAAAAGCAAGTAGCGACCGTGGGTCTGGTGCAGCCAGCACTTGAAGTAAAAGTCATCGACACAGAAACAGGTGAGATTGTACCGTTAGGTGAGACGGGCGAGTTGCTCACTCGCGGTTACTCAGTGATGAAAGGCTATTGGGGCAGTCGCTTTAAAACGCGCGAAGCCATTCAAGATGGCTGGATGCATACGGGTGATTTGGCAACGATGGACGAAGATGGTTATGTCAAAATCGTTGGGCGCAGTAAAGACATGGTCATTCGCGGCGGCGAAAACATCTATCCGGTAGAAATTGAAAACTATTTATACCGTCATCCAAAAATTCGTGATGTGCAAATTGTTGGTGTTCCTGATGAAAAGTATGGTGAAGTATTGGCGGCTTGGATCATCCCCAAGGAAGAGGGCAGCTTAACGGAAGAAGAAGTACGTCAGTTCTGTAGTGAGCATATTGCCCATTATAAAGTGCCAGCCTATTATCGTTTTGTGACCGAATACCCAATGACCATTACTGGTAAAATTCAAAAATATAAGATTATCGAGCAAATGAGAGAAGAGTTAGGCTTATAAAAATTGAGCCGTTTTACTTCTTATTTTACTAATAACTCATATTGGTAAAAACTAAAATAACCAGTAGTCAAAATAATTCGCATAACAAGCTACTCGCATTTACGCATTAAAGAGAAGGGATATCATGAGCGCTATCATAACCAGTAAACTGAGTCCAAACGCAAGCGACTTTCAGCAAAACCGTGCTGCCATGCAAGAGGTCGTCGATGACTTGTATCAGCACCTGCGTAAAGTCGCCCAAGGTGGCTCAGAGCGTGCACGCGCCAAGCATTTAGCTCGTGGCAAACTCTTGCCTCGCGAGCGTGTCGAGCGTTTGCTTGATGTCGGTACGCCATTTTTAGAAGTGGCTCCGATGGCGGCGCATGACATGTATGGTGAAGATATTCCAGCGGCGGGCGTGATTGCTGGTATCGGTCGTATTAACGGCACTGAGTGTATGATTGTCTGTAATGATGCCACCGTAAAAGGCGGCACTTATTATCCAATGACGGTGAAAAAACATCTACGTGCCCAAGAAATTGCGCAAGAAAACAACTTGCCTTGTGTCTACTTAGTTGATTCTGGCGGTGCAAACTTGCCCAATCAGGATGAAGTATTTCCTGATAAAGAGCATTTCGGGCGTATATTTTTTAATCAGGCGAATATGAGTGCCGCTGGCATTCCACAGATTGCGGTGGTTATGGGTAGCTGTACCGCTGGCGGTGCATACGTGCCAGCGATGAGCGATGAATCTATTATTGTCAAAGATCAAGGAACCATCTTTTTGGGCGGTCCGCCATTGGTGAAAGCCGCAACAGGTGAAGAAGTCACAGCAGAAGATTTGGGCGGCGGCGATGTGCATACGCGTCTGTCAGGTGTGGTTGACCATTTGGCGCAAAACGATACTCATGCGTTATCAATAGCGCGTAATATCGTCAGCCATCTAAATCGTCCTGCTAAACAGATTCCGAATCAAATCAAACCACTTCCACCGCGCTATGATGCCAAAGAGCTGTATGGTGTTATTCCAACTGATAAGCGCAAGCCATTTGATATTAGAGAGATTATTACCCGTATCGTTGATGACAGTGCCTTTGATGAATTTAAAGCACGCTTTGGCACGACGCTGGTTTGTGGGTTCGCTCATATTGAAGGTATGCCAGTGGGTATTATTGCCAATAATGGCATCTTATTTAGTGAATCTGCACAAAAAGGCACGCATTTTATTGAGCTGTGTTGTAAACGCAAAATTCCTTTGATATTCCTACAAAACATCACCGGCTTTATGGTCGGTCGTAAATATGAGAACGAAGGTATTGCTCGTCACGGCGCTAAGATGGTGATGGCAGTGGCGAATGCTAAAGTACCTAAATTCACCGTTATCGTTGGTGGCTCATTCGGTGCGGGTAACTATGGCATGTGTGGACGTGCGTATAGTCCGCGCTTCTTATGGATGTGGCCAAATGCACGCATTTCTGTGATGGGCGGTGAGCAAGCAGCCTCAGTATTGGCAACTGTGAAGCGTGATAACTTTGACCGTAAAGGCGAAGCATGGAGTGATGAAGACGAAGCTGCATTTAAAGCGCCGATTCGTGAGATGTACGAAGAGCAAGGTCATCCTTATTATGCCACCGCTCGTCTATGGGATGATGGCGTGATTGACCCTGCTGATACTCGTAATGTGTTGGCATTAGCACTTAGCGCCGCTCATAATGCGACGATTGAAGAGACAAACTTTGGTGTCTTTAGAATGTAGTATTGAACGATATATCGCCAGTCATTTGGCGCTCGTAAATACATAAAATATAGAGAAGGTTATGCAACAAAATTTGAATCATTATAAAAGTCTATTGGTTAACGTTGAACAGCACGTTGCAACAGTCACCTTGAATCGCCCTGAGATACGTAATGCTTTCAATGATGAAATGATTGCTGAGTTGACCCATGCCTTCAAGACACTTGGAGATAATGAGCAAGTACGCGTTATCGTTTTAGCGGCTGCCGGTAAAGCGTTCTGCGCGGGTGCAGATTTGAATTGGATGCGCGCCATGGCGGATTATAGCTATGAGGAGAACCTAGCGGATGCGGATAAACTGGCACAAATGCTCAAGACTATTTATGAGTGTCCAAAACCAACGATAGCGGCGGTACAAGGTGACGTCTATGCAGGCGGCATGGGTTTGGTTGCGGTTTGTGATGTAGCAATCGCGGTGAGAATTGCCAATTTCTGTCTTAGTGAAGTACGTTTGGGCTTAGCACCAGCGACTATCAGCCCTTATGTGATTAAAGCCTTAGGTGCCAGAGCCTCACAGCGTTATTTTCTCAGTGCTGAGGTGTTTGATAGCAAAAAAGCCCGTCAGCTTGGTTTTATCCATGAGCGCGTCAGTGAAGAGTCGCTTGATGATGCGATTGCGGAATTTTGCGCAAAAGTCGTTAAAAATAGCCCTGAGGCCGTCAAAACCTGCAAGCGTTTATTGCATGAAGTTGCGGGTGCAGCCATTACCGATGAGCTGATTGCAGATACCGTCAAAGGCATCGCTGATATACGCTCATCAGAGCAAGGTCGCGAGGGCATACAAGCTTTTTTGCAAAAGCGTCAGCCCAATTGGCTAGTAGCAGAGTAGCAATAAAGAATATAGATAAAAAATATATTTGCTAAATTGCCAATTAGTAATAAAACCAGTTTAGCGTAGACAGTCATACGTGAATATCAGCTTACCGTTTGATTATTTATCAACGATAAAACGACAAGATACAGGGATAGTTATGTTTTCTAAAATTTTGATCGCCAACCGTGGTGAAATCGCTTGCCGAGTTGCCGCGACTGCCAAGCGTTTAGGTGTAAGTACCGTCGCGGTTTATTCTGATGCTGACCGCGAGGCCAAGCATGTGGCAGTCTGTGATGAAGCCATATATTTGGGTGGTTCAGCGCCCAAAGACAGCTATCTAAAAGGCGATGCTATCATTGCCATCGCTCAAGCGACTGGCGCACAGGCGATCCATCCGGGCTACGGGTTTTTAAGTGAAAACGCGGACTTTGCGCAAGCGTGTCAGGATGCTGGTTTGGTCTTTATCGGTCCCTCAGCTGACGCTATTCGTGCCATGGGCGGCAAGTCTGAATCCAAGCGTTTGATGGAAGCTGCTGGCGTGCCATTGATACCGGGTTATCATGGCGACAATCAGGATGCGGCGTTTTTGCAGCAGCAAGCAGATGCTATTGGTTATCCAGTCTTAATCAAAGCGAGCGCGGGCGGCGGCGGTAAAGGCATGCGTATCGTTGAGCAAAGTAGCGATTTTATGGACTTGTTAGACTCATGCCGCCGTGAAGCGATTACCAGTTTTGGTAATGATCAAGTATTGGTCGAAAAATACGCTTTAAAACCGCGCCATATCGAAATCCAAGTGTTTGGTGATACGCATGGCAATTATGTGCATCTGTTTGAGCGTGATTGCTCCGTGCAGCGCCGCCATCAAAAAGTATTGGAAGAAGCGCCCGCGCCCGGTGTAGACACCGCCATGCGTGAAGCGATGGGCACAGCGGCGATTGAAGCCGCACGCGCGGTTGATTATGTCGGTGCAGGGACGGTCGAGTTCATCGTTGAGCAGCGCGAAGGTGCCATGAATTTTTATTTCATGGAAATGAATACGCGCTTGCAAGTGGAGCATCCAGTCAGCGAAGCCATCACTGGTGTAGATTTGGTTGAATGGCAGTTATTGGTCGCGGCAGGTTTGCCACTACCGAAAAAACAGGACGAGCTAGCGATAAACGGTCATGCGATTGAAGCGCGTATTTGTGCTGAAAATCCTGACAATGGATTTTTACCAGCCACGGGTACTTTATTCACGTATCAAAAGCCTGAGCATAGCACCTTTATCATCAATAAAGATGGTACAGGTGTGCGTATTGATGACGGGGTACGTGAAGGCGATGTGATTAGCCCGTTCTATGATTCTATGATTGCCAAGCTTATCGTCCATGCGCCTACTCGCGAGCAAGCGTTAGCCAAACTTGACCGTGCACTCGCTCAAACGCGTATCGTCGGTCTACCAAATAACGTGGCATTTTTGCGTTATATTCTTAATACTGAGTCGTTTAGCCAAGCCAATCTGGATACCGCATTGATTGAGCGCGAAAGTGAAGTGCTGTTCAATCAGCATCCGCTTAGCTTATCGACGCTGGGCGTGACCGCTATTGTCCAGCAGCTTGCCAGTGAAGCGGCAGCAGAGCATTTAAATGCAGATCCTTTTGGTAAAGCGACAGGATTCCGTGCTTATAGCGACTATACCAGATCATTTAGCTTGGTTTATGATGAACGCTCTTACCGTGCACGTATCAGCAATTGGCACAATGCCAGTGGTAACAATGGCAAAAAAGGTAGTGATAATATCAGTAAGTTTGAGCTTGTTATCGAACAAGAAATTATTAATGACAACAGTCAAGATAATGTAAATGTCGCGGCTCAAACCGAAACAGTTTATGAAGGGCAGGTCAGCTATGACAGCGGTGATGCGCACAATCATACGCTATGGCTAGATGGCGCGCGCATCAGTGCCCAAAGTTGGACACACAATGAAACGGTCTATGTGTTCACCAATAGCGGACGTGATGAGATCACACTCATTGATATCATGGCGCATGTGGGCGAGGATACGGCAGCGGTTGGTAGCTTAAAATCACCCATGCCCGGTCAGGTAGTGGCCTTTAAAGTGGCGGTGGGTGACAGCGTCAAAAAAGGCGAGCCGCTTGCCATCATCGAAGCCATGAAAATTGAACATACTATTACCGCACCGACTGATGGCGTGGTGGCAGAGTTGTTATTTGGCGCGGGTGACTTGGTTGCTGATGGTGATGAGCTGCTGCGTATCGACAGTGCAGATAATCAGTAAAAAGGACAATCAGTATGAGCATCTCGTACCCAAAACACGTTACCATCGTCGATGTCAGTCCACGTGATGGCTTGCAAAATGAAGCCATGACAGTGCCGACTGCGGTTAAGCAAAGGCTTATCGATGACTTGATTGCCGCAGGGATTAAAAAACTTGAGGCTACTAGCTTTGTATCGCCTAAATGGGTGCCGCAAATGGGTGATAATAGCGCGCTACTCGAAGCGTTAGCGCCAGCGCGGCAAGCGGACATTTGTTACTCGGTACTCGTGCCTAATATGCGCGGTTTTGAAAATGCTATCGTGCATCGTCCTGATGAAATCGTTATTTTTGGTTCAGCAAGCGAAACCTTTAGCCAAAAGAATATCAACTGCAGTATTGATGAAAGTATCGAACGTTTTGCGCCCGTTGCCGCTGCTGCCAAAGCAAAAGGTATCAAAGTACGCGGCGTTATTTCTTGTACCGTCGGTTGCCCTTATGAAGGCGAAATTGATCCAAGCCAAGTAGCGTATGTTACCAAGCGATTAATTGAGATTGGTGCTGAGCAAATTGGTATTGCAGATACCATTGGCGTGGGTACGCCGCTTAAGGTACAGCGTGCGTTACAAGCAGCGTTAGAGTACGCTGATATCAGTATGCTATCGGGACATTTTCACGATACTTATGGTCAAGCGTTAAGTAATACCTTAGCAGCACTACAAATGGGTGTGAGTGAATTTGATACTTCAGTCGCTGGACTTGGTGGTTGTCCTTATGCCAAAGGCGCAACGGGCAATGTCGCTACTGAAGATGTCGTCTATATGCTGCATGGCATGGGTATCAGTACTGGTATTGATTTGGATAAATTGGTGATGGCAGGTGAGCGTATCAGTGAATTTTTAGGTCGTCCTAATGGCTCAAACGTAGCACGAGCACTGATTCATAAACGTTAGTCTTAACTAACTACACGAAAATATAGTGAGTCATAAACTAAGGGAATACAGAGATGTATGGCTGGGACAAATTTTTTGAAGCCTCTGGAGTGACGAAGTCGCACAGCAAGCGAGGAAAATTTGTCCCAGCCATACATCTATTTTTAAATTGACACAGCGCTAGTAAAAAATTAAACATCAAAATACAAGGAATGGTTATGAGTTTACCTGGATTGAATTTTCAGCTTGGCGAAGATATCGACGCCTTACGTGACATGGTACAACAGTTTGCGGCTAATGAAATTGCCCCACGTGCAAGCGAGATTGACAGTAGCGACGAGTTCCCAATGGATTTGTGGCAAAAGATGGGCGATATTGGTCTACATGGTATCACCGTACCTGAAGAATATGGCGGCTCTGACATGGGCTATGTCGCCCATATGGTCGCGATGGAAGAGATTAGCCGTGCTTCTGCCTCTGTGGCACTTAGTTATGGTGCACATTCTAACTTGTGTATCAATCAGCTCAAACGTAATGGTTCAGAGGAACAAAAACAAAAATATCTGCCAAAACTTATCAGTGGTGAGTTCATCGGTGCTCTAGCCATGAGTGAAACCGGTGCAGGCTCAGATGTGGTCAGCATGAAGCTAAGAGCCGAAGAAAAAGACGGTCATTATGTGCTAAATGGTAGCAAAATGTGGATTACCAATGGTCCTGATGCTGATGTGATGGTGGTTTATGCCAAAACCAATCCAGAGCTAGGTGCCAAAGGTATGACCGCCTTTATCGTCGAAAAAGGCATGGAAGGCTTTGGGACGGCGCAAAAGCTCGACAAACTTGGTATGCGTGGTAGCCACACCGGTGAGATGATTTTTAATAATGTTGAAGTACCTAAAGAGAATATCTTAGGCGGCTTAAACGAAGGCGTTAAGGTGTTGATGAGTGGACTGGATTACGAGCGTGCAGTATTAGCCGCAGGTCCTATCGGTATCATGCAAGCGGTCATGGATAATGTTGTTCCTTATATCCATGACCGTAAGCAGTTTGGGCAAGCGATTGGTGAGTTTCAGCTTATCCAAGGTAAAGTCGCGGATATGTATACCATCCTGCAAGCAGGGCGCAGCTTCTTATACACCGTTGGCAAAAACCTCGATATGCTGGATCAACGCGGTGCTGGTCATAGCCGTGAAGTGCGTAAAGATTGTGCCAGTGTGATTTTATGGTGTGCTGAAAAAGCCACTTGGATGGCAGGCGAGGGTATTCAAATCTTTGGTGGTAATGGCTATACCAACGAGTATCCACTAGGTCGTTATTGGCGTGATGCCAAGCTGTATGAGATTGGCGCAGGTACCAGTGAGATTCGCCGTATGCTAGTCGGTCGTGAGTTGTTTAATGAGACTAAGTAAAAAATACTGTAAAGTTTATCCAGTAGTTACTAAAATAAAAAAGGCAGGACGTTTTAAACGTCCTGCCTTTTTTGTTTCTAACTGATGAAGCCGTGAAAATTACTATAGTCAGGGAAAAGTAATATCGATACATCAAGTACTGCTGATATTAATTTTTCTTGCTTGCTGTGCCTACGCAGACAGAGGCTGCAAAAAATTTATACCAGCAGCACTGTAGCGTTTTTGAGATATTTTAACTATATGTCTGTTTGCTATGATCAAAATAGCGTGCCAGACCATTTAATAATAAATCATCGCGCAGGCGCACGGGGCGGTTGACGTGTTGGGCGATAATAGCTGCATCACCGCCAGTCATGATGACTTCAAAATTAGGATGACGTGTGCTAATCTCATTAATAGCACCAACGATAGACAGTAATATGCCGCGATGTACCGCATCTTGCGTGGTGATACCCTGACTGACACTATCAAAGGTGCCGTTAGAGATGGTGATTTGCTTAGTGCCTAAAAATAGCGACTCGCGCTGCAGATAAATACTAGGGAAAATGTAACCGCCCAAATGCGTCGCATGGTCAATCAAATCAATCGTCACTGCTGTACCGCAGCCAATCACACATTGACGTTTGGTTCTATCCACTGCGCCGAGCATCTGTAGCCAGCGATCACAGCCGAGCTGCTCGTCATTATAAGCGCTTTTCATCAGCGGATGATTGGCATCGACATGGACAAATTCAAAGGGGATATTCAGGCGGCTGAGCGTCTCTGAGACTTTGACATTGAGACCATCACCGAGCACTGATGAGACACCGATAAAGTCAGGGGCATAACGCTCAAAGCGGTCAGTCAAACCCATGAGTAATTCGGCAGGTGCTTGCAAATGTTGCTTGGCATCATGTGAGACTATCTGTCCGATATCATCGGTCAGCCAGTATTTAAGGCGGGTGTTGCCGAGATCAAGCCAAAGCATAAAATTCCCTTTAGATAGAGCGCATTCAGTAAATGCTTTAAGCGTTATCAATAACGTCGATGCGTCCGGTAAAAAGCGCAGAAATATTACCGTTATCTTGACGCAATTGCAAACATCCATGTGTATCAATACCGCAAGCATAGCCCGTCAGTATCTCTGACTGACCGTTGTGTTCTTGGCTAATGCGTAAGCGCCGACCCGCTAGGGCATCCATCGCGTCAAACTGCTGCAAAAAACTGTCTAAATTATAGGTTTGACCGGTCGGCTTTTCTAACCCTAAGTGCTCAAAACGTGTCATCGCCGCCATGAGTGCTTTGCTCATTTGTTGATAAAGCGCTCGTAGAGTTGGCACAGCACTTGCGGATTTATCTGGCGCTAACAGCTGCTCGATATCTTGCAAGCTAATGGCTTGATAGCTCATACCTTCACAGGTTTGGGCGGTAAGGGTGGGCGTTGCCTGTACGTTTAGTCCCACCCCCATCACCACGCCGACCAATTTTCCCGCTTGGGTAACCGGCTCAATCAATATGCCCGCAAGCTTGCTAAATTGAATAATTTTCGTACCCGATACGGCTTCATCTGCTTCAGAGAGAGATTGATAAAATCCCAAATCATTCGCCCATTTTACCCCTATAGGCGGCAATCCTTGCGCATCTAGTTGTTCATTTAATGTTTGAATAATAGGCATTTTTGCCAGCTCAACACCAATGATTAAAGACAATAAACCGCTAATGGGCATGTGCACTGGATAATATAACGACAGATAAACATTACCACGTGGTGATTGCCATGAACGCCCATGTTGTCCACGACCTGCACTTTGGGTTTTGGCAGTCAGTAGATGCATCTCGCGGGCATTGAGCGTGCCATCCTGTACTGCTGCAATAAGCTCGCTGTTGGTCGAGACACTGCTAGATAAATGCCGATGGTTAAGCTCTGGCAAATGAGTAAGTAGGTATGACTTAGAGGCGCAGGCAGATAAAGAGTCGAGTGGCAGCATAGGTTTTTTCGCTGTGGTTAATAGAGCAAATGTGATAAATGTGGCAGGGGTAATCTTTGATATACTGAGCAAGGGTCACAAGTAGTCAATACAGAGTAGATAGGATAAAGGTCAGTGTGCGATTTGGCAAATGCAATTAAGCACACGATAAAAGGTAGATTTTATAATGTGATATGTATGGTTTTTGATTGCAAGACTGCGCGTGGGTGAGCAGTTATTATTGAGTGGGGTTAGGGTGATTTAACAGGCTCATATCACAACCACAAGCCGCACAATTTCAGGTAGAATAGCCGCCTGTTTTTGCTAAGTTTATCGATTCTTCATGCGCCTAAAATCTCTCAAGCTGGCAGGCTTTAAATCCTTTGCCAATCCCACGACTTTTACCTTCCGTCATGGCATCACCGCCATTGTCGGGCCAAACGGCTGCGGCAAATCCAACGTCATCGATGCCATTCGCTGGGTACTGGGAGAAACCTCAGCCAAGCAATTACGCGGCGGGGCGATGAGTGATGTTATCTTTGCTGGTACGCAAGATAAAGCCGCTAAGAGTGTCGCCAGTGTTGAGCTGACTTTTGAGCATACCCAAGACGAGCAGACGGGCATTCGCCATGAGTTTAATTTATATCAAGAGTTGTCTGTTCGCCGTCAGATAAATAAGGATGGGCGTTCGGATTATTTTATCAATGGCACGCGCTGCCGTCGTCGTGATGTGGTCGATGTATTCTTGGGTACGGGTCTTGGCGCGCGCAGTTATGCGGTTATTGAACAAGGTATGATTGGGCGGATTGTCGAGTCTAGCCCCATGCAGCTACGTGAGTTTATCGAAGAGGCGGCGGGTGTTTCGCGCTATCAAGCGCGCCGTGAAGAGACGCAAAAAAAGCTTGAGAAAACACAAGATAATTTGGCACGTCTGTATGATATGCAAAGCGAGCTGGTCAGCCAACAAAAACGCTTGTCTAAACAAGCAGCCAGTGCTGAGCGTTACGAAGAGCTGGCGTTAACACTTGTTGATATTAAACAACAACTTGCCATTCAACAATTATATCAAGCCAAACACAATCAACAGCAGCAGAAAATCGCTCATGAGCGTAGTGCCACTGAGGTTGCCACATTACAAGCAAGCTATGACACTCTAAAAGCCAAACAAGATAAGCTTGCTGCCCATATCAATCAGGAGCAATGGCTCAAAGACGATGCCCAAAGCAGCCATTATCAACAGCAGCTTGAGCTGCAACAAGTAGAGCACCAGCTCAGTGATGTCAAGTCACAGCTGACCACCATTGACCAGCAACTAGCCAGCTTGGAACAACAGCGTGAGCAATTAGTCGAGGAGATTGAGCGCTTAAAATCTGATGAAGATGGGCAGCAGAAGGCGCTAGAATTATTGCGTCCGAAGCTTATTGAATTAACGAATAAACGTGAAGCGCATAAACGCAACGAGCAACCATTGCAGCGCGCCTACCATGACGCGCAAAATCAGCTATTAAGGCTGCAAGATACTGCGCGCTCGCTTGAACAGCAGCAAGCGATCAATAGCCAAGCACAAAAACGGCAGCAGCAAAACCAGGATAAGTGGCAGCGCCGCCAACAAAATTGGCAAAATCTCTGGCAGCAATTAAAACAGTCTGTATCTCTAAATAATAGTGCTGACGAGCAAGAATCGGCTGATGCAAACAATTTACAGCACACATTAGACACGCAAGTGACTGAGCTAAATAAACAGCTACAACAGACTGAGCGTCAACAAGATAGCGTTGATGAACGTCTGTCAGAGCTACAACCGCAAGCGCATGATTTACAACAGCGTTTAAACATGCAGCAGCGCGAGTTGAATGAATATGAAAAACGTCATGCCGTATTGGCAAGTGAGTACGATACCCTACACCAGATACTGCATCCTAAACCTATTCCAAAATCGCAACCGCTTGTTCATGCAAAAACTGCTGATGTTAAAAGTGATTTAGGAAGCAAAATAGTCAGTGACTATAACCAATTGACCATTACTACCTTGCGCGAGCAGATTGAGCTAAGCGAGAAAGGCAAACAACATGCGCAACTACTCGATAGCGTATTGGCATTATGGTTGGATAGTCATGTGCTGCCTGATAAGGTATCTAATCAGCAACACACCAGAGGTTTTCAAGAAGCGAAAAGCTTATGGCAAGCGCTTGAATACGATTTGGATAATCTATTTACTTATCAAATGGCACAGAACCAGCTTATCACTAATGAAGATAAATCGTCAGTAGATACGGGTCACAGCTTATGGCTATCTGCTACGCAAAATGAGTTAGCTACAAAGCCATTTACCAGTAAATTGGCAGATACTCTAAGTGATGAAGTAATACCTCTATCAGAGCTGATTAGCGCACCGAACTTAGCGCTTTGGCAGCACTGTTATTTATATACTGCGCAACCTGAGACAAATAATAAGCAAATGTTAGAAGTGCTTGCTGATATTTTAAAGGCATTGCCGCTATCAGCCATTTTGCTAACGTCTGATGGTTGGCTCATTAGTCGTCAGGGGACGATTAATCTAAGTAAGTTTGCTGGCGCGCAAAATGGTCAAACTGATAGCAATAGTCAATTCCTAACCCAGCGTTTGCAGCAGCGTAACCGTTTGCAAGTATTAGAAGATATGCTTGATGGATTTGAGGTCAAAATAAAAGATAAGCAAGCGGCTATTGCTAATAACCAGCGTAACTATGCTGCACTAACGGTCAGCTTAGAAGAAACCCGTGCGCAAGCTGAGCAATTGACCCGTGACCAGCATAAATATCAGCAGCAGCTCACCACTCAACGCGCTAATGCTGAGCGCCTACAAGCGGACAGCCAACGCTTAAGCACTGATAAAATAGCCCTTGAGCAAGAGCAGCAAGAGCTTAAGCAAGAACAACAAACGCTTAATAATGAGCTACAGAACATCCAAAGCGAAATAGCGGCGCTAACGCCACAAATCATCGATGCTCGAGCAACAACGCAGCAATTACAAGCTGAGCGTAGTGAGTTAAGTCGCACCCGTCAGGCAGACGATGATGATTGGCAAGCATTGCAGCTTCGTATCCAGCAGAGCGAGATACGTGTAGAACATAGTGCTAGCAGCCTTGCACGGGCAAGCGCGCAATTTGATAAATCGCTACAAAGCGAGAAGATTTTACAGACAAATTATAAACAGCATCAAAGTAAGCTGCCAGCACTGCAAGCAGCCCTGCAAACAGTGCAAACGGCGCGTGATGAGCAGCAGTTACTATTAACAGGGCGTGAGACAGCATTAACGGCGCTTAAGCAAGAGTATAATCAGCAGCAGGTCGAGCTAGATACGCTGCAACATAAATTGCAAACTCAACAAAGTGAGCTTGCTCGCCTTGCCACTGAACTGGCACTAAGCGCGGCGAGGTTAGAGGATGCTAGCAGCCATACACAAGAAGCGCTAGATGCGTACTCTAATGCAAGTCATAAATATAAAGCGCAGTCGGATATATCTCAGCAGCCACAAACGATGAGCGTCTCAAACTTATTGGCAGATTTTATCGCTCATGATCGCCGTGTACGTCCAGACAAAATCGCAGAATTAGAATCTGAGCGTAATAAGCTTGAGCAGCAATTAAGCAAAATTGGCGCAGTTAATCTCGCCGCGGTGGCAGAATTGGCGGAGGTGAATGAACGCTTAGAGCCACTGGCGCAGCAGACCGCAGATATTGCGGCTAGTATGCAAACATTGACAGAAGCGATTGCCTCGATTGATGAAACGACTAAAACACTATTTATGCAGACGCTTGATGCGGTCAATAGCGAGCTTGCCAACTTATTTGCCAAAGTCTTTGGCGGCGGGCAAGCAAGCTTAACCCTAAATACTGACGATATGCCTGCTAATGCGCCAAAATCAGAACAATGGCGGGCAGGGCTGACTTTGATGGCACAGCCAAAAGGTAAGCGTAATAGTCGATTAGCCGTGTTATCAGGCGGTGAAAAAACCCTGACCGCGCTGAGCTTAATCTTTGCGATATTTAAGCAGCATCCTGCACCATTTTGCGTGCTTGATGAGGTAGATGCGCCGCTTGATGATGCTAATGTCGCTCGTTTTACCAGTCTCATTCATGAATTAGCAGACGATTTGCAGTTTATCTTTATTAGCCATAATAAATTAACCATGCAAATTGCTGATGAATTAAAAGGTGTTACCATGCCAAGCGCAGGGGTCTCTACCTTGGTCAGCGTCTCGCTCGATGAGGCGGCAGGTTACCTTGCTGATTAAAAGCATGACTGAGTCGCAAAAATAGTGATAACTGGCAGCGATTGTCAGTGGTATAGTTAGGGGTCAGGGTAGAAGGTCACGCAAGTGTGTCAGCCTCGCGGTAAACGATGACTATATGGTGACGACGTTAATTAGCCATGCTAGACTATTGCCATTTATTCCCCCTTATGTATTCTCTTTTGTCGTAGATTAGGATTATTTCTCATGACCGCTATTCAGTTTATATTGATCGCCATTGCTGCATTGATTGTGCTTGCCGGGCTAATTATGGTCATGCGTAGCTTTAAGCGGCGCAAAAATGCAGAAGCTGCCGCGATCAATTATGACAAAAACGGTATTCCTATCATACCGCGTCATGAGCGCAATATCGTCGACCAGCCAGATTTAGACGACACGATCGCTGGTAAAACCAGTATCACGCCTGACCGCAGTTATCTGAATGCAGTCGTTGAAGATGCACCTTTGAGTGAAGCGCGTCAGCAAGACGACGATGCACAGTTGATGTCTGGATACGATAATGTCAGCAGCGATGTAAACGATAGCTATAGCCAAGTAAATGATGAAGATTATGCGCGCTGGCAGGCAGAGCAGCATAACGATAATAGCGAATTTACCTCTGTTGCTGAGCAAATGAATATCGAACAAGAGCCTGATGCGTTTTCAAGCTTGGTATCGGCAACTGACAGCCTGATGCCATCCATTGATACGGCAGAAGAGCCAAGTTTCAATGATAATAGCCCAATACTTGATCAGCATTTATCAGAGCCGGTCGATGATACGCAAAATGCACCACTTATCAATGCCAAAGACAATATCAATATCACCATTTTGCCGCACCAATACCGTGACCGTCCGGCAGCGTTGATTCGCGGTCGTGATTTATTGGCATTGATCGATAAATATGGTCTGCGTTATGGCGCGATGAATATGTTCCATCGCTATGAGCAAAAAGACGGTACCGGCATGCTCTGGTTTAGTATGATGGGGATTACCGATAGTGGTATCGCGCCTTTTGATCCGCATAGCGTGGCGACCAATAACTATAACGGCGTGGTGGTCTTCTTATCGTTGCCGCATCCTCAAGCGCTGCGCAGTTTTGACAGTATGATGAGCATCGCTTACATGATGGCAAGCGATTTGGACGCTGTGATGCTAGATGAAGAGAACGACCCAATCACGCCTGAATACAAGCAACAATTACGCAACCAAGTGCGCGATTATGCAGGTTGATCGCTACCAAAGTTGATTAAAATCGATAAATAATATCAGTACTGAAAAAGGCAAATAGCGATGAGGTTATTTGCCTTTTTGCTTTTTCAATTGTCCTGATTTTTGGTAAAAGTTTATCCGAGTATCTTGTAAACTTGTTATCATATCGACATCTTGAATTGCAAAAAAAGACGCCGATTATGACTGACTCTACCTCACCAAATAATTCTAAAAACCTATCTGCTCAAGTAGAAATCCAAGCACTTGCGACCTCTAATATATCCAGTTCGACCGATGATAGTACTAATAATAGTACAGAGATTGTCGCGCAAATGCGTTCATTCATCAACGCTCTGAAAATACTAAATCATCAATATTATGTGATGGACAGACCAGTTGTGGAAGACAGCGAATATGACCAAATGCGTCAGGAATTGATTGAGTTGGAAGAGGCATATCCAGATTTGGTACAGCCCGACAGTCCGATCAACCAAGTCGGCGACATGCCGCTATCGGCCTTTACCCAAGTGACGCATGACATTCCGATGCTGTCGCTGGGCAATGTCTTTGAGTACGATGATTTGCGCGATTTTATGCGCCGCATTAACGACCGTCTCAGCGTCTCGCAGCAAAACCCTGAGTATGTAATGGAGCAAAAGCTGGATGGTCTGGCGGTATCATTGAAATATGAACACGGCAAGTTTGTGCAAGCGGTCACGCGTGGTGATGGGCAAACGGGTGAAGACATTACTAAAAATGTCAAAACCATTCACAACCTACCGAAGTGGCTACCCGAAGCGGCTGATATTGCGCTATTAGAAGTGCGTGGGGAAGTCTTGATAACAAAGAGAGGTTTTGAGCGCTTAAACCGTATCGCCCGTGAAAAGAACCAAAAAGTCTTTGCTAACCCGCGTAATGCTGCCGCTGGAAGTTTAAGACAACTTGATCCCGCCATCGCCGCCAGTCGACCGTTGGCGTTCTATGGTTATTCGGTCAATCAAGGTTTGCCTGAGACTATTGAGACCCAATCCGCAGCGCTCGCGTGGCTAAAAACCCTTGGTTTTACGGTCAGCGCATTAAGGGTGGTTGATACTCCACGAGAGACACAGATTTATTACGAGAAGGCGATTGAAGAGCGCAACCAATTGTCCTATGAGATTGATGGCATGGTGATGAAGGTCAACAGCCTTGTATTACAGCAGCAGTTAGGCTTTTTGTCGCGTGAGCCGCGCTGGGCAACGGCTTATAAATTCCCTGCTGAAACCGTCATGACGCGTTTGCATAGCATTGACTGGCAAGTCGGACGCACTGGCGCGATTACGCCTGTTGGCAAATTAGAACCTGTCAAAGTCGGTGGCGTCACCGTCAGTAATGTCACCTTGCATAACTTTGGTGAGATTCAGCGCCTTGACGTGCGCGCAGGCGATATGGTCAGCGTCCACCGTGCAGGCGACGTCATTCCCAAAGTCACACGCGTTTGGACAGATCAGCGTCCAGAAAACTCTGAACCTGTCACTTTGCCATCGACCTGCCCAGTATGCGACTCGCCTGTGGTATTACCCAAAGATGAAGCGTTGGCGCGTTGTACCGGCGGGCTATTTTGTCCCGCGCAGCAGGTCGAGGCGCTTATTCACTTTGTCTCGCGCCGCGCGATGGATATCGATGGGCTTGGCGCGAGTTGGCTGATTAGCTTTTTTGAGCATGGCTTGGTGAAGACAGTCGCTGATATCTATCAATTGCACAAGCATACGGATGAGCTGATTGCGCTTGAGAAACTGGGCGAAAAATCCGTACAAAATATCCTCAGTGCCATTGAAGCCAGTAAGCAGACGACACTCGCGCGCTTTATCTATGCGCTTGGTATTCGCGGTATCGGTGAGACGACGGCGCAGAATCTGGCGCAGCAATTTGGCGACCTTGATAGCCTAATGACAGCGGATATCGAAAAACTGCTTCTTACGCCAGATGTGGGCACTATTACTGCTGAGCTTGCCTATAAATTCTTCCGCGCACCGCACAATATCGAAGTTATCACCGCATTACGAGAGGCTGGTATCCATTGGGATAATGTCGAACAAGTCGCATCAGAGGGATTACCGCTCGATGGGCAAACGTGGGTCATCACGGGCGCACTTGATAGCATGGCGCGTGATGAAGCGAAAGCTAAACTACAAGCTCTCGGTGCCAAAGTCTCGGGCAGCATCTCAGCAAAAACCACGGCGCTACTGGCAGGTGATAAAGCTGGCTCGAAGATGGCTAAAGCGGAAAAGCTGGGCGTCAAAGTGGTGGGTGAAGAAGAGTTTTTGGCGATGTTGAAAAATTCATAGATTTTGAATAGTACATTCGGTGCGCTAGGCGCACCCTACGATGCTCATTATAGTGATTTAGTCTGAGTTTAGCGCAGGGATTTCTGCTCATTGTAGCCAGTTTTAAACCGTTAACTATGAAGAGGTAAAGTGATGTGAAGGATGAGTTCACCGTTAATGAGTTACAAGCACTAAAAGCCTGTTTTACAGATGCTATTTATTTTAGAAATATGCTTTTAGAGATTTCTGAACTGAAAGAATGTGGATTACTTATCAATGGCTTTATGTCTGAAGTATTAATGTTCATTATTGAAAGCTATGATTGCTTGGTTAAAATAGCTCCTGAAGTAAAACTACTGTTCGACACCATCTCAATAGAAGCGCTAAGAAAATCAAGACATCGTGCAAAAATTCTTGAATATACAAAAGATATTAATTCAGGGTTGGATGACTTAAGTTTGATTGATATTAAACAGTTAAAATTTTTTCAAATACATCACACAGGCTTATTGTCTAAATTAAAGCAATTTATTCAACCTGATATGGGTATAACTAAATATAAAGGACATTTTATTACTACGACTCATTCGACCGTATTCGATATGGGGCCGGATGCAAAAATCGAATCAGAGTATTTTTATATAGTCACTGTACTACAAAAGAGTTATGATTTGGATGAATATCATAAAACAACTTAGATAAGTCATTTTCCATCCAGCCTTGTCGTAGGAACTTCACTTGAGCCCACTTCTTCTCGATAGGATTTAGATCAGGGCTGTAGGGTGGTAGCCATAGAATACGATGGCCATGTCTGTTGAGTAGTTTTTGAATACGCCTATTTTTATGAAAGGCAGCGTTATCCATCACAATCACGCATTTTCTTTTAAGCTTTGGTATTAGTATGAACTTGCACCAGTTATAGAAAATCCCTTTATTAATGTTTGTTTTTAAGTAATCGAGTGCAAAGAGCATTTTGTCATATAGGGCACCAATGACATTGGTTCGATCTTTAGCTTGCCAGTTATAACTGTCAATACAAGGGCTACCAATGGGTGCATAGCCACAAGGGCGCATTGTTTCACTCTCAAAGCCACGCGCGTATATGTAGACAATAGCAAAGCCTTGAGAGATGAAGTGGTTAAGTTTTTTTAGGTAGTGAGCTCTCTTTACTGGACAAGCTTTGGGATGCTCAAGTGTCTTTTTTTTTGCTAATACCAATACGCTTTAAGGCTTTACTAATACCCGTTGGACTACATTTAAAACGCTGAGCTCTCTCATAATGGTAATCGTCAGGGTAATCCTTAACATCTTGAGCTAAGGCTTCATCCTCTATTTTGTAGGGCTTAATATCTCGAGTGGTTTTACTGTGAAGACGCTTCTTCCACTTCTGGATAGTCGTGGGACTGATATCATAGAAAACAGCAGCTTCAGCAAAGGTCATGCCCTCATCTAAGCTTTTCAGGACTTGTTTGCGATAATCTAGGGAGTAAGTCATGGTCATTTATAGTGATAATCGTTTAGTTGATTTACTTTATAACATTTTTGGAGTCAGCTGACTATAGTCTAGGAGAGGTTATTGGTATTTATCTTCAGACTATTATTGAAAACTTTAAAATAGATGAAGTTAGTATTAATAGTGACTATATTTTTAATAAAAATGATTACCAAATATTGGATATTAAAAGCAAGAGTCTATTTAAACGTAGTAATTTTCAAGAGAGCAATAAGAGGTTTGCGCCAGCATTAATACTGATATTGGTTCGATTAAACTATACCAAAATGATAACGTCCCAGTTTCTTTCAAAAAATAGCCATACTTTGATAAGATTAAAATTTATAAATATTTATCATGCGTGTCAAAGCTTAACTAAAATTCAAAGCTTAGTGATGAAGGGAGCACCCACTGACAATGAAATAATGTTTTTTAAAACTGTATTTAGTAATAAAAATATTAAGTGGCTTTTGACACAGAGCTCCCTTCGAAACCTATTCGTTCATTACTTACTTGACAACAAACAGCTTAAAAGAATGCCGGATAATTATACTCGTGAAGAGGCTATATATATTTTAAGTGGAGGTTTATCATTTGAAGAACTAGAGAAACTCCTAGATATTACGATTAATAATATTACTATTCAGATCGAGTCTTTCTATAATCTTAACAATAATACTTTTTGGATAAATAAGATTAATAATGAGTTATAGGCAAGTTTCGTGAATTTCGTTCAGTAAAGTCAGTGTAGGGTGCGCCCAGCGCACCAATAAAAACAAATTACTCTAATTTATCTGAAAAACTCTCTGAAAAACCAATTGAATCATTACCCCAATCTTCCGCATAAAGACCTTGCTTCACATAACGATGAAAGCTTGAATATGGCCAATCTGAAATTTTTTCGACCAATCTATGTTTGACAGGATTGTAATGTAGATAATCCATGTATCTAATAAAATCTGCTTCGTCTTTTATTTGATGCTCAAAAAATCGACGCTGCCAGATGCCCCTTTCATTTCTTTTTACCTTTGAGTAGCTCAACTCATCTATCGATAAATGGTACTGTGGACAAGCTTGAGTGGTTAGACGTTTTATTTGAGACCAACGCATACTGAAATTAGCGTCATTGATAGGCATTTTCCAAATACAGTGTAAATGGTCGGGTAGTTGCACCCATGCAATAATTTCAAAAGGATATTGTTGTTGAACTTGTCTGATACTGTCCTTAAAAGCTTGTAAGAAATCGCTTTCACATAGTATTTTTCTTCGGTTATATGCAACCAAAGTAAAAAAATAGGTAGCACCCTTCGTATATGAGCGAATATATTGTGACATTTTATCTTCTATACCAAACGTATATCCGGTGCGCTAGGCGCACCCTACGATGTGCTTGTGCCAATAAGATCATCAAGCCACAGTCTACTCCGCCACCTCTCCATGCGCCTTCACATCACCTTTCTTACCATCAGGTTTGATCTCAATCGGTAATACCAATCCTTTTGCAAATTCACCAGCCAATACATAATCATAGCTTCCAGCAGCGATATCAGGGGTGGTATGAATGATCATCTTCATATCTTTATCATCAGTCAGCTCATGCGAGACATAGCTTTCACTGAGCTGATCCAAGGCTTTAGATAGCGCCTCATTACTCGCCATACTTACGGTCAGATTGTGCTGAGCGGTGGCGTTATCTACCTTGAAATACTCTGCATAATCGCGGACATTTTGGCTATCGAGCGCAAATGGATATTGATAATTAGCGAGATCGGCTGGCTTTTCGCCACTATCCATAACTGACCAATCTATAGTATTTGCTACTGCTGAGCCCGTTGTCGATACTGGTGCATCCGTTTTTTTAGCCGTAGTATCCGCATTATTATCGCAACCTGAAAGCGCCCACATACTGGCAGTCGTAATAATGAGCATAGTTATAAGACGCTTTGGCATCGAGGTATCCTATTTATGATAAGTCATGAGATGTTCTGATAGAGGGGCTATTTTGACAGCTTTCTGTGTGCTTCTCTAGCGAAATGCAAAAAAGGATGTTTTTCACTCTATCAATTTCTTATTCTAGTAAGGTAGATAAGAAGACGAGTTTTCTATAAACCGTTTAATAGAGGAGGCACAAAAAAACAGCCCTCTTTCGATGACTGTTTGTGCTAATGCTCAGTTTAATAATGATACATCTATCATTATAGATGAATGATTAAACCGAAATAACTATCTACCTACTTGGCAGTTTACTTGGTACTCTTTACCATTTGCCCACTTGATAGCGAAGATGCCTTTGTCGCCTTTCATGTGCCATGCATAGGTCGCTTCTGGGTTTGAGTCGTTGACATAGCTTGCGACATCACCTTGCACACCGCCATTTAAGACGATCTTTTGCTCTGCCCATTTTACTTTTGGCAAAGTCGCATTCACCATGGCTTGTTTTTTATTAATAGACTGCTTTGCCATGATTGTGCTGTTGTCAGTACAGGTGTAAGGGGCTGCTGCCATACGGTCATAAGCTGCATCAGGCATACTGTCTTTGACAGGCGTTTCTGAAGCATTTGGCGTGGTAGGCGCGGTGGTCGCACAGGCGCTTAGTAGGGCAAGGGCAGGTAGAGCAGTCGCAATTTTGGCTAATGTGTTCATAGATCTCTCCAAAGTAAATTCGTTTTTATGTATAGGTTCTTAATAATGCATTAAGCATATGATGCATATGGTAGCCAAAACCATAGCGGGAGAATGTTAGAAATTGTTTGTTACGTGTTCACTTGGTTACTTAAACACTGTTTACTGTAACGATTGATTTAAGGATGCTTAATGAATTTCTGATTTGCTTACTTTCAGCAAGCAGCAAGCAGCAAGCAGCAAGCAGCAAGCAGCAAGCAGCAAGCAGCAAGCAGCAAGCAGCAAGCAGCAAGCAGCCTTAACATCAAATAAAAAAACGCCTATCAACGTGTGGCTGATAGGCGCTTATCTACTTAGGCATTAGCCAATAGATACTGTTGATCTACTGTATGACAGCAGATTAATAATGATTTGATTACTTGGTTTTACGGGGTGGTAGACCGGTATGTTGAGTTTGGAAGTTGCCTTTACTCACTGGCTTTTTGCCACCAGTATTTTTGCCCGCAGTCCCTTTATTTGACCAGCTATCAGCTGTTTTATTGCTGCGTTTCACCGAGTCATTACCTAGACGGCTGTTTTTCTTACGCGCCGACTGATAGCTGTCTTGCGCCGCATCACGACCTTCTAAGCTGGCATTAAATGGCGGGATTAAGCAGCCGCGATTTTTACCAATCAAATCACCACGCCCCATATCTTGCAGAGCTTTACGCAGCATTACCCAGTTCTTTGGATCATGGTAGCGTAAGAAGGCTTTGTGCAATTTGCGCTGCTTACCTGATTTGACGATATCCATATCACCTTCGTCACGGCTGATTTTATGCAGTGGGTCTTTATGGGTATGATACATGGTGGTCGCGGTCGCCATTGGGCTTGGGTAAAACGCCTGTACTTGGTCAGCGCGGTAGCCATTGCCTTTTAACCATAGCGCAAGATTCATCATATCTTCATCTTTGGTACCCGGATGGGCGGCGATAAAGTAAGGAATCAGATACTGCTCTTTACCCGCCTCGAAGCTGTACTGCTCAAACATGGCTTTGAATTTATCATAGCTGCCCATGCCAGGCTTCATCATTTTCGATAGCACGCCTTCTTCAGAGTGCTCAGGCGCAATCTTTAGATAGCCGCCGACATGATGACTGACCAATTCTTTGACATATTCAGGGTCTTTTACTGCCAAGTCATAACGCAAGCCTGAAGCAATCAGGATTTTTTTCACGCCTTTGATATCACGTGCTTTGCGATACAGCTTGGTCAAGTTACTATGATCGGTAATCAGGTTTTCGCAGACATCAGGATAGACGCAAGAAGGCTTACGACAGTTCTTCTCAATTGTCTCATCTTTACAGCTGAGGCGGTACATATTGGCAGTTGGACCACCAAGGTCAGAGATAACGCCGGTAAAGTTCGGCGCGGTATCACGAATCGCTTCAACTTCACGTAGGATAGATTCTTCCGAGCGGTTTTGGATAATACGGCCTTCGTGCTCGGTGATAGAGCAAAAAGTACAACCACCAAAACAGCCACGCATAATGTTGACCGAAAATTTAATCATGTCATAAGCAGGGATACGTGCATCGCCATAACTTGGATGCGGCAAACGTGCGTATGGCAAGTCAAACACGTAATCCATCTCTTCCGTCGATAAAGGAATCGGTGGCGGATTGAGCCACACATCGATAGAGGTATGTGAGTTACCGGCGCCACTGCTATGACGCTGCACCAATGCGCGTGCATTGCCCGGATTGGTCTCAAGATGCAAGATACGGCTAGCATGAGCATAAAGAACAGGGTCAGATTTGACGTGCTCATAATCAGGCAAGCGAATGACGGTTTTCTCACGCGGTGGCATTTTTATTTTATGCTTACGTGCTGTCATCGGTTTAGTAAAGCCGCGCATTTGTACGACTTGCGTTTCTTCATCGACTTGGTCAGGATTCAAGATTTTATTGGTTACTGGTTCAGAGACGAATCCTGGATATTGCCCTGACATTCCTGACATTGATTGTCCGACAGGAGAGGCGCTAGGCTTATCTTGTTCGATTGAGCATTGGTCAAGATCTTCGGTCATCACATACGGGTTGATAATCGGATCAACGCGACCAACGGTATCGACATCATTACTGGCAACTTCGGTCATGCCCGCTTGCCAATGACGGCGCGTCGGCGTGAGCAAGTACGCTGTACCGCGCAAATTGCTCATTTGCTCAAAGCTATAGCCTTTTGATAGACCATGTACCACATCGACGATGGCGCGCTCAGCATTGCCATACAATAAAACATCGGCACGGGCATCAAGCAAAATACTACGGCGTACTTTATCTGACCAATAGTCATAATGCGCAATACGGCGCAGGCTGCCTTCGATACCGCCTAAGATAATCGGCACATCAGGATAGGCTTCACGGCAGCGCTGACTATAGACGATAGCAGCACGGTCAGGACGTTTGTCCGCGACATTACCAGGAGAGTAGGCGTCATCACTACGGATTTTACGATCAGCCGTATAACGGTTAATCATGCTATCCATGTTGCCCGCGGTCACGCCATAGGCATAGACAGGTTTACCCAGTTCCATAAAGGCGTCTTTGCTCTTCCAATCTGGCTGGGCGATGATACCCACGCGAAAGCCTTGCGACTCTAGCAGGCGACCGATGATGGCCATACCAAAGCTTGGATGATCGACATAAGCATCGCCCGAGATAATGATGACGTCACAGGCATCCCAGCCCAGATCGTCCATCTCTTTGCGGCTCATCGGCAAATAAGGCGCAGGCTCGTAGCAGCTTGCCCAATGTTTGTCGTAGTCGTAAAGAGGTTTGGTGCCTTGTTTAAAGGCAGTACGGGCGATGGTATCGGCAGACATGGGATAACCTTAATCAGAAAAAATGCATATATAATAGCCATTATAGATAACGGTAGTTGATGGCTAATTTAAAGGCGCTCATTTTAACATGAATAACGTTCATGATGTAATAAACGTATTAGCGATAAGTTATTGATAGCGCAGAGTAATCTATGGATAGTGATTAGGCAAAAAGCAGATATCAATCTAAATAAATCTTCGTACCACACTTGGTAAAGTTCATCACAAACTGACTCTTAAAATTACGTACATTATTTTCGTAAGTAAGCAAATTGCGAGTGAACTGATGATAATCCTTCATATTTTTAGCACTCACCATAAGCATAAAGTCAGCATCGCCAGAGACTTCGTAGCAGCTCATCACTTGCGACTGTGCATTCATCAAACGCTCAAATCGATGCTGCATAGAGTTATTGGAGCGCTCCATCTCTACCATCACCACCGCCGTCAAGCTATAACCAACCTTATGAGGGTCTACTATAGCGACTTGCTTAGTGATCACCCCATGGTCTATCAGCGCTTGCACACGACGTTGAGCCGTAGCGATAGACACGTTGACATGTTCTGCAAGGGTTTTTAAAGGCAATGACGCATCATCTTGCATCAAATTCAAAATGGACTTATCGGTCTTATCTAATGGCTGATTCATAGGTTTTCGCTTTAATTTGAAGACATTAATAGAGGATGATTACAATCACTTACTATGGAAGTATTATCACTATAAATCATAAAGTAATAAATTATTAGTAATATAAGCAATTATAAGATAAATATATTCATATTAAGATAAATATAGAGATTTTTTCACCATCACTAGCTATAAACTAAGCCTTATTCATTAGAGAACAGTAATAATCTCTATCAAATAGTATTCTCACTGCTCATGCAAACAAAGGTGCTTTATGTCTACTTCAATCCTATCCAATACTGTAGCGTCGACTTTGTCGCGTTTCCCGATACCAGCAATGTGGGCCAAAGGCAGCGTACAGCAGCGCACTTTAATGATGGGTGTAGCGCTAGCAGTCTTATCCAACGTATTGTTTGGCGTACTGTATGCTTATAGCAGTTTTTTAGCGCCGTTATCAGGGACACAAGTTTTTATCTGGCGGATGCTTGCGATGTGGGCCGCACTGATAGGCTATTTGCTTATCAGCGGGCGTTTGGGTTTACATATTGATAAGCTCAAATCATTAGGCTCTGTTAGACAATGGGCTTGGTTGTTATTGCCTACACCGATATTCTTAAGTCAGTTTTGGCTGTTTATGTGGGCACCCGTCAATGGACAGGGCGTACAGACAGCGATGGGTTATTTTTTATTTCCGCTTATGATGGTGGTGTTTGGATGCGTACTGTTCGGTGAAAAATTAAGTCGCTTACAATGGTTGGCGGTTGCTTTTGCTGCAGTTGGAGTCGGCAGTGAGATTATACGTACGCAAAGTGTCTCATGGGCAACGCTATGGGTGTGCGGTACTTATCCTGTTTATTATATTTTGCGCCGTTTGCAAGGTATTGGTGCAGTTACTGGGTTGTTGGTTGATTTAACCATATTCGCCCCATTTGCTTTGGCGTACTTATTCTTCATTGCCCCAAGTAGTTTAAGTTTAGTCAGCGGCTCTGGGTTCTTTATTACGATGCTAGTAGGACTCGGCGTTATGAGCGTGCTGGCCATGAAAACCAACGTCGATGCCAGTCAAATGCTGCCAATGAATGTTTATGGTATGATGAGTTATTTGGAGCCAGCGTTACTATTTATCTTAGCAATAACCGTTTTGGGCAATCCTTTTGAATCGGCGATGATTTATAGTTATGGTCTTATTTGGGTCGGGATAGCTTGTCTGATTGCGCATGGTGTACGTCAATTACGCCGCGCTCATCAACAATCGCAAATAACAAAAATCGCACCAGTTATGTGAAAATTAATAAATAAGAGTAATCGAATAAATGAAAACGGACGATTCAGCATTATGCTGAATCGTCCGTTTTTTTTAGAATTAACACCAATCTTTTGAAAAGAGGGCTTTAATCTAAATCCTTCTTAAAACCACGCTGCTTATCACGTTCCCAATCACGGTCTTTAAGCGTTTTGCGTTTGTCATGCTGTTTCTTACCGAGTGCTAAACCAATTTGACATTTCACCAGCGAGTTTTTCCAATAGCAGGATAATGGGACGCAGGCATAACCTTTTTGGTTGACTGCACCCATTAACTTTTCGATTTCGCGGCGATTGAGCAAGAGCTTACGCGTACGGATACTATCGGGGCTCACGTGTGTCGAGCTAGATAGTAGCGGCTGAATATGTGCGCCAAATAGAAATGCCTCATTATTACGAAAAATAATATAAGCTTCCGTAATGGTCATTTTACCAGCACGAATGGCTTTGACTTCCCAACCTTGTAATGACAATCCTGCCTCAAATGTCTCTTCAATAAAGTACTCATGACGAGCCTTTTTATTGGCACAAATTTGATTTTCCGGTTTTTTTGATTTTTTTGACATAACGTCTCCATAAGGACTGCTTAAATATATCTTGTCCCTAGTTTTCTAGTCTTACTAATTCCTCATCCTAGCCCCTTAACGAGATTATTTTTACCAAATAGCAAAAGGGATGAGTCGAACTGGCTATTGTAACAAAGCCGCCGCTGCAAATGTAGCTGCGCTGTTAGGACAAATGTAGCAGATAAGTATTAAGTTTGGATAAAATTTGCTAGCATATAGGCCATTATTATTAATCATATTAGCCCTGTTATGAGCCTTTCTGCTACTTCCTCAAAACTGCATACTAAGATTTTATACCCTGGCACCTTTGACCCCATTACCAATGGTCATGTCGATTTGGTTAAACGGGCGACGAAACTGTTTGATGAGGTGGTCATCGCTGTCGCCTCAGGACATCATAAAAAGCCATTGTTTGACTTTGAAGAGCGTGTGGCTTTGGTCGAAACGGTATTCGCTGATTTACCGCAAGTTTCGGTGATTGGCTTTGAAGGTTTGTTGGTCGATTTTATGCGCGAAAAAAACGCCACTGCTGTCTTGCGTGGTTTGCGTGCGATGTCAGACTTTGAATATGAGTTTCAACTCGCCAATATGAACCGTGAGCTTGATGAGAATTTTGAAGCAGTATTCTTAACCCCGTCACAAAACTACTCTTTTATCTCATCAACGATGATTCGTGAAATTGCCAGACTTGGCGGTGATGTGACCAAATTTGTGCCGCCTTGTGTATCTGAAGCTTTTATTCAAAAGCTCGGTAATAAATAGGTCGCGTATCTGTGTTAGATGGCGTATTTCTTAATAAATAGAAATGCCTGATAGAAAAAAAGGAGCAGTCTATGGCGTTGTTAATTACGGATGAATGCATCAACTGCGATGTGTGTGAGCCTGCCTGCCCAAACGAAGCCATCTCAGAAGGTGATGATATCTATGTCATCGACCCTGATTTATGTACCGAATGCGTCGGTCATTTCGATGAGCCGCAATGTGTGGTCATCTGTCCCGTTGATTGCATCCCTCATGACCCAAATCATATCGAAACCGAAAGTGATTTGATGTCAAAATACAAACGCATTACTGGTCAATAAAATATGACAACTGCATCAACCAACGATTTTGACCAGCAACATCTCTGGCATCCCTATGCCAGTTTGCCACCCAGTTATCCCAATATCGTAATCGACCATGCCGAAGGTATCTATATCGTCACTGAAGATGGTACACGTCTTATTGATGGTATGTCGTCATGGTGGGCGAGTGTACACGGTTATAATCATCCTAAGTTGAATGCAGCGGTGATTAAACAATTGGGCAAAATGGCGCACGTAATGTTTGGCGGTCTGACCCATCAGCCAGCGATAAACTTGGGCAAAAAACTGCTGTCAATTGTCCCTGCCGGACTGGATGCGATATTTTATGCCGATAGTGGCAGTATCGCGGTAGAAGTAGCACTAAAAATGGCATTGCAATATCAAATTGCCGCCAAGTGCCCAACCAAGCAGCAGTTTGCCTCGACCCATTCAGGTTACTATGGTGATACATGGCATGCGATGAGTGTCTGTGATCCTATCAACGGCATGCACAGTCTCTATGGCAAGCAATTACCGATGCAGTATTTTGTACCTGCCCCGCCATTAGGGTTTGAGCGCGAATTGACGGCAGCTGAGCATGATGAATTAACGGAATTTTTTGACAAGAATAGCGACCAGCTTGCTGGATTTATCATCGAGCCGATTATTCAAGGCGCAGGCGGCATGCGCTTTTATAGTCCTCAGTATTTGCAACTGTTACGTAAGCTGTGCGATGAGCATGATGTACTATTGATTGCCGATGAAATTGCCACCGGTTTTGGGCGTAGTGGCAAGTTATTTGCTTGTGAGCATGCCGCTATTAGCCCTGATATTATGACGATTGGTAAGGCGCTGACTGGAGGCTATATGACTTTTGCCGCGACCTTATGTACGCGTACCATTTCTGATACGATTAGCCAAAGTGATTATCCGGCATTGATGCACGGTCCGACTTTTATGGGTAATCCGCTGGCATGTGCCGTTGCTTGTGCCTCGATTGATTTGATCCTATCTTATGATATAGAAGCGCGTACTACAAATATGCAATCTGTAATGGAACAGCAGCTCGCGCCAGCAGAGCTATTGGATGGTGTTGCTGAGGTACGTTGTTTAGGTGCAGTTGCCGTCATTGAGCTAAACGATGCGGTTGATATGTCAGTATTCCAAGCCTTATTGATTGAAAACGGCATCTGGGTGCGACCCTTTGGTAAATTGGTTTATATCATGCCGCCATATGCGATTACCGATGACGAACTGGTTACCCTTTGCCAAGCGTTATTAAAAGTAGTCAGTACTTATTTAAGTCAAATTTCTTTGACCACAAAAGAATAGCAAGGATAACTATGAGCGTTCTGTTTATCTCAGGTATCGATACCGATATTGGCAAAACTTATGCCACAGGATTACTTGCCAAAGCGATGATGCAGCAAGGCGTTAATGTCATTACTCAAAAGTTAGTGCAGACCGGCGTGGCGATAAATGCAGATAGCGGCGAGATGGGCATTGCTGATGATATTATTACTCATCGTCAATTGATGGGTATTGCGCTGCAACCGTGTGATGTTGATAACACCACTTGTGCTTATCGCTATGAGAAACCTGCCTCACCGCATTTATCTGCCGCGCTTGCTAATGAAGTGTTAAATCCTGATGTTATTACGAGCGCCACACTAAGTCTGCAAGCGGATTATGAGGTGGTGTTATTAGAAGGAGCGGGCGGCTTACTTGTGCCCATCACTGAACAGCTATTAACCTTGGATTATATTGCTGAGCAAGGCTATCCTGTTATTTTGGTCACTTCCGGTCGTTTGGGCAGTATCAATCATACTTTGCTCAGTTTAGAGGCGATAAAATCGCGTGGTCTAGACGTGCATAGCGTTATTTATAATCATATCCACGACAATGCTGCTCAGACGGATGAACAGATAGCAACTAGTACGATAAAATTTTTGCAAAATCATTTGGCTCAATATTATCCAAATACGTATTGGTTATCTTTACCGATACAAGAGGATAATGGCTTTAGTCATGTAGATTTTATACTCCCTCAAAACTTTGTATAAATCAGCGCTAAAAATAAGCCAAAAAAACTTTCCGAAAGCAATATGAATTTTGCTATACTAGCGCGCTTGGTAGACTAGGCAATCGCCGCTGCACACTGGTAACAGACATGCAGGGGAGGAAAGTCCGGGCTACATAGGGCAGCGTGCCAGCTAACGGCTGGGCAGGGTAACTTGACGACCAGTGCAGCAGAGAGTAGACCGCCTTTAGTGTCTGACACTATCGGTAAGGGTGAAAGGGTGCGGTAAGAGCGCACCGCGTGAATGGCAACATCTCACGGCATGGTAAACTCCACGCGTAGCAAGACCAAATAGGCATCGGCATGGCGCGGCCCGCGTTCGATGCGGGTAGGTTGCTTGAGCGTATTAGCGATGATACGCCTAGAGGAATGATTGTCCACGACAGAACCCGGCTTATCGGTTTACCAACCTTTTTAGCAATGTTTTAAACATGTTTCTTTATTAGCCAATCTTTAAAGAAGCATAACAGTACCGGCTTGGTGTTTTTAAATTGCGCTTATCTTGAATATAATTCAATTTTTTTTGCAAAAATAGCCAATTAGGGGTTGACGCAAGTCACTCATATCGGCATAATACCGAGCCTAAAATGGCGATGTAGCTCAGCTGGTTAGAGCGCATGACTCATAATCGTGAGGTCAAGAGTTCAAGTCTCTTCATCGCCACCATTTTTAGCAAGACCTGTAACATTAAAAATGCCAATCATTATTTGATTGGTTTTTTTTTGCCTATTTTATGGCTGAAAATAAATAGCTACTCATAGAATCTATATCAGATCTAACGAAGTAAATATTCTTGATTTAAAGCTTGTTTGTCTACCTTCATTTATAAAACCAAATCTTGCTGACAAAATCCACTTACTTTATAGTGGAAAACTGCTAGAATACCCTAACATGCCTGTGCGTAGTTATAACTAATAATCAGCGCTGTAGGCACTTCACTTGCTACAATACGGTTTGCTTAATGTAGTGATATTGGTGTATTGACTGATATTAACTATGAATAAGTATTCTATTGTTGCCATCTGACAGCATTTATATTCGTTATTCAATCCTCCATTATTTAGTAGGCGCTTTGTGACTGCATTAGCCAATATTCGTAACTTTTCTATTATTGCCCACATTGATCATGGCAAGTCGACCCTTGCCGATCGTTTTATTCAAATGTGTGGCGCGCTACAAGATCGTGAGATGCAGGCGCAAGTCCTCGATTCGATGGATATTGAGCGTGAGCGCGGTATCACGATCAAAGCGCAGTCGGTGACGCTGTATTACGATCATCCAAATGGTGAGCGTTATCAGCTCAACTTTATTGATACGCCTGGTCACGTGGATTTCTCTTATGAAGTCTCTCGTTCCTTAGCAGCTTGTGAAGGTGCACTATTAGTCGTTGATGCGGCGCAAGGCGTGGAAGCACAGTCGGTTGCTAATTGTTATACCGCTGTTGACCAAGGTCTTGAAGTCATGGCAGTTTTAAATAAAATTGACTTGCCACAAGTTGAACCTGAGCGTGTGATTCAAGAGATTGAAGATATCATTGGTATTGATGCCGTTGATGCGCCACGCGTATCGGCAAAATCTGGTCTCGGCGTTGATAAACTGCTTGAGGCATTGGTTGAATTTATTCCTGCGCCAACGGGTGATCGTGACGCACCGCTGCAAGCGTTGATTATTGACTCATGGTTTGATAATTATTTAGGCGTGGTTTCATTAGTACGTGTACGCCAAGGTACGATAAAAAAAGGTGATAAACTTTATATCAAATCGACTAAAGATGCGCATCTAGTCGGATCAATTGGTGTCTTTACTCCGAAGCCTTTAGATACGGGTATCTTAGAAGCGGGTGAAGTGGGCTTTATTATTGCGGGTATTAAAGACATTGCAGGCGCGCCAGTTGGTGATACGATTACTCATGCCAGTACGCCTGACGTCGATCGTATCCCTGGATTTAAACAGATTACGCCGCAAGTGTATGCTGGTATGTTTCCTGTAGAATCTACCGACTTTGAAAAGTTCCGTGAAGCACTGCAAAAACTGCAGATTAACGATGCGTCATTGTTCTTTGAGCCGGATACCTCAGACGCGCTAGGTTTTGGTTTCCGTTGTGGCTTCCTCGGTATGCTGCATATGGAGATTATCCAAGAGCGCTTAGAGCGTGAGTATGACTTGGATCTGATTACTACTGCGCCTTCAGTTATCTATGAGATTGCGAAAAAAGATGGCAGCATTATCTATGTTGATAACCCATCAAGACTGCCTGAACCGAATAATATCGAAGAATTCCGTGAGCCGATCGCTCGTTGTCAGATTTTAGTACCGCAGGATTATCTCGGTAACGTGATGACGCTTTGTATTGAGCGCCGCGGAGTTCAAGTCGATATGCGCTTTATGGGTCGCCAAGTGCAGCTTATTTTTGATATTCCGATGGGTGAAGTGGTCATGGACTTCTTTGACCGCCTAAAATCAGTGTCACGTGGTTTTGCGTCACTTGATTATAATTTTGAGCGTTATCAAGTCGATAAATTGGTTAAAGTTGACGTGCTGATTAACGGTGACAAAGTCGATGCGCTTGCTATGATTGTCCATGAAACTCAGTCGCGCTACCGTGGTAACGCACTGGTGACCAAAATGAAAGAGTTGATTCCGCGTCAAATGTTTGATGTCGCTATTCAAGCGGCAATTGGCAGCCAAATTATTGGACGTAGTACTGTGAAAGCCATGCGTAAAGATGTCTTGGCTAAGTGTTATGGCGGTGACGTCTCACGTAAGAAAAAGCTACTGTCTAAGCAAAAAGCTGGTAAAAAACGCATGAAGCAAGTGGGTAACGTCGAGATTCCACAAGAAGCCTTCTTAGCCGTATTGCAAGTAGATTAGATTATTGATAAATGAATCATCATTGCTGTTTTTACGGATGTCATCATTGGATAAGTAGCTCGCTAATAGGCAATTAAGTATGGATTTTGATTTCAATTTGATTTTAGTGCCATTAACCATAGGTTTGGGTATTATTTGGCTATTAGATAAGCTGACACTTAAACAACGTAAAACACGGGGTCGCGGTAAAGAGAGCTTGCTGGTACGCTGGGCATATGATTTTTTCCCCGTGCTGGCGGTAGTATTAATTGTGCGCTCGTTTTTAATTGAGCCGTTTAATATTCCGTCGTCCTCGATGGTGCCAACGCTATATACGGGCGACTTTATTGCCGTCAATAAGTATGCTTATGGTGTCCGTTTGCCACTGGCTTATAATAAAGTAATCGATACTGGCACGCCTGAACATGGCGATGTTGCCGTTTTTCGTTATCCAGAAAACCCAAGTATTTATTATATTAAGCGCGTCATTGGCCTGCCGGGTGATACAGTTAGTTATAACCAAGGCACAATTGCGATTAATGACGTGCCTGTTGCTACTCAAGCCATTGATTTTGACGCCAATGCAGAGCTGACGTCACAGTTATATTCGTCAGGGGAAGTTGCTCCCGGTCAAATGCTGACAGAAGAGAATGCTGCTGCGATGGGTCAGCAAGAAGAAGGCGACGCAAGATATTTTAAAGAAACTCAAGGTAAGCATGAGTATGTTGTTCGTTATTTGAAGGGTCTGAACAGCTCGCAATATGCGCCATTTTTACAGCAACAGTCGCCAGAAGTGGTGAGCTCAGAAGGCAATCAATGGCGTATCAATGTGCCTGAAGGTCAGTATTTTGTCATGGGCGATAACCGTGATCGCAGTGCAGATGGACGCTTTTGGGGCTTTGTACCTGATGATAATTTAGCAGGAAAAGCAGTATATATTTGGATGCATAAGCCGCCAGGTCTACAGCTACCTACCTTTAAACGTAATGGTGCTATCGATTAATGACATCAATGTTCTATAGATATATTTACCTACAAACGTTTTATGCTAATATTTTGGCTATTTAATGCAATGATATGTAGCTTGTAAACATTCACTAAGAAACAGTGTTTTCTAAGCCAGATACATTACAAATATAGCTATTTTTCGTTGAGAGGTATTATGGTGCAACAGTTATCTGGCTTATCTACACAGCGCGGTGCTAGTGTCACGAGTATCGTTTTTATTATCATCGCTTTGGGTGTTGCTGTTAAATTGATTGTTGCCATTGTGCCAGCACAAATTAGCGATTATCAACTGACTAAAACCTTGAGTGCGCAGCTTCAAGAGTCTAATAACAAGAAAGAGACCGCCAAGCAATTCGTCGAGCGTGTTGATAAGCAGTTGTCTATCAACGCTGATTACGATACCAAAGCAGAGGATGTATTTAGCTTTAAAGATAAAAAAGCAGGTCAGTTGGCTATCTATAAAAAATATGAAAAAACCAATACGCTCTTTGGAAATATTGATATTGTGAATCGCTTTGAAGGCGATATCGATCCTACATTGGCAGAGTAATTGGGTTTTCTAAATATGAGCAGCAACGATCCAACAAGCCAGTACGCTAGAAAACAGTTCTTTATGAGCTGGTTTTTTGTATTTAATATTTTTAAACATTGCTATTTAATGACCTTAAATAGTACAACAAAAGGGATAATCATAAGCCACGCATGAAACCAACTTCGCAGTATCCTCAGGCGGTTCCTAATCCACCAAAAAATAGCCTGTCTGATGACACGCTTATTATTAGCTCAGAATTTATTCAACGCTTAGCAGTATTAACGCGCAAGTTGGGTTATGTGTTTAATGATTTAAGTTTACCTAAGCTGGCACTCACGCATCGCTCGTTTGATAGTAAGAAGAACTATGAACGCTTAGAGTTTTTGGGTGATGCATTGCTAGGTATGATAGTTGGTGAAGCGCTGTATCATCGTTATCCAGCCCAAAATGAAGGTCGTCTGACCCGTATGCGAGCGACGCTCGTGAGGCAAGAATCGCTGGTTATTATCGCTCAAAATCTAGAGCTGTCTAATCAGCTAATATTGGGTGTGGGTGAGCGTAAAGGTGGCGGACGCAATCGTGCTTCTATATTGGCGGACGCCGTCGAATCCTTGATTGGTGCTATTTATCTAGACAGTCAAGATATGAATATCACACGAGAATGTGTATTGTCTTGGTACGGTGATTTGATTGATAATGTTAATGACCAAAAAGCTCTAAAAGATGCCAAGAGTCGCCTACAAGAATGGCTGCAGTCGAAGCAATTTGACTTACCACATTATGAGTTGATGGAAACACGCGGTAATGCCCCGCATCAGATATTTGTGGTACGCTGTCAGGTAAACATTCTTAACTGTCCTGATATTACCGAATCCGGTGAAAGCCGCCGTATTGCTGAGCAAAAAGCGGCTGAATTGATGATTAATCAACTTCATAAGTTGCCAAGTGTCCCTAAAAAACGCAGCCAATGATTTTTGTAAAATTACCCTAGTTTTATATTGCTGACTTGACAGTAACGCCTTCAAGACTATCATTTCCATATTTTAAAAAATGCTCATTCTTTAACGGATTGGTATTGCAACATCAAATATTCATAACTTGATAACAGTGCTGCTATTTATGTCATATGCGCATACAGCAGTTTAACTGATGACAAACTCCACAGGATTACCCTATGAGCAATCACACTGACTTGCCATTAAACAATGAAGATAATGCCACAAATATGACCGAAAATACTGACCTAAATACAAGTACAAACAATGTAGTAGAAATCAACGAAACAGAAAACAATGCAGTAGATAACGATGCAGCAATCGAAGATTTCTTTTCACCAAATAATGGTGCGCTTGCTGCTGAAGGCTTTAAAACTGGCTATGTCGCCATTGTTGGTCGTCCAAATGTCGGCAAATCAACGCTGATGAACCATTTATTGGGTCAAAAGCTGTCTATTACCTCGCGTAAACCACAAACGACGCGTCATCGTATCCATGGTATTTTGTCTAATGATGAGATGCAGGCAGTATTTGTTGATACCCCGGGTATTCATCGCAACGAAGTACGAGCTATCAATGAGCGCATGAATAAAGCGGCCGTCTCTGCACTGGTAGATGTTGACTTAGTATTGTTTGTTGTTGATTCTGATCAATGGCGTGACGATGATTTACTGGTTCTACAAAAGCTTGGCGATACCAATTTAAATGTGGTTTTGGTGATTAATAAAGCGGATACCTTAAAAGATAAAGGCAGCGTTTTACCATTAATGGAAACCTTTAACGACAGTTTTGATTTTGCCGATATCGTCCCCGTTTCTGCATTAAAGAATCAAAACTTAGATCGTCTGCAAGAAGTGATCGCCTCACATTTGCCAGTCGCTGCGCCAATTTATGATACAGAGCAAATCACCGATCGCTCAGAGCGTTTTTTAGCCAGTGAAATTATTCGTGAAAAAATCATGCGCAGTGCCGGTGACGAAGTACCCTACGATTTGACCGTACAAATTGACGGCTTTAAAGATGAAGAGGCTCATATTGACCCAAAAACTGGTCGTCCACGTAAAGCCTGTACCTTTATCGATGCGACTATTTATGTTGAACGTAGTGGTCAAAAAGCGATTGTGATTGGCGATAAAGGGCAACGTATCAAGCAAGTAGGTATGGATGCCCGTAAAGATATGGAGCAACTGTTTGATAAAAAAATCATGCTAACGCTATGGGTAAAAGTTAAGCGTGGTTGGTCTGATGACGAGCGAGCTTTGACCAGTTTAGGCTATTAAAAATATTAATAGCCACTCTCTTTTATGTTGAGTGAACTATAGCTGAGGTAATAATCATGCGTAACGAAGCGTTAATCGGTTATTTATTACATCAGCGCCCTTATCAAGAAAAGCGTGCCTTATATTATTTATTTTCTCAGCAGCACGGGGTGATACATGGTATTGGTAAAAGAGGCGCGCCACTATTTATGCCTTTACAACTCTTTGCTACTGGCAAACGTGATCTCAAAACATTCAGTCAAATCACTATAGCTTCTTTTAGTTCAGTCCATACACAAGCTGTCCAAGATAATAATGCAGCAAATGTAGATATACGACATCAAGAAAGCATTACAGGTCAGCATCAATATGCAGCTTTGTATTTGAACGAGATATTGTGGCGATTGTTACCTACTGAAGATCCTATGCCCATATTATGGCAGCATTATCAAAATAGCCTAGATGCGCTCAAAAAACCCCTAACCACTGACGAGCTACGTTTGTGCTTGCGCCAGTTTGAGGGCTATCTATTTATTGAGTTGGGATTTTCACTGACGTTACATCAAGACAGCTTTGAAAACCCTATTGAGCCTGAACAGACTTACCGATTTTTTCCCGATATGGGCTTAGTGCCGACTTTGCATACAGAAGATGGCGAAAGTGTGGTAGGTCATACGGTTTTTAAAGGGAATGATATTTTGATAATGGTAGAGCAAGGGTTGTCCGTTAGTACCCTGAACGTATGGTCGCGTTTACATCGGCAGTTGATTGATCATATGCTTGATTATCAACCGCTACAAAGTCGTCTGCTTTGGCAGCAGCAACAGCGTTATCAATTATGAAGCATATCTAACGATAGCGTATGGTCATACATTACTTATCATCAATAAGCTATTTTTAGTAAATGATCTAACTATTAATAAAAGGATTTTTTATGACGGATACAGCGCAGATTTTGCCGACTATATTAGAGCAGAATCCACAAAATACTTCAAAAAAAGCACTCTTAGGTGTCAATGTTGACCATGTGGCAACCTTACGTCAAGCACGCGGTGTGAGCTATCCAAGCCCACTAGCGGCAGCCCTTTTGTGTGAGAAAGCAGGTGCTGACGGTATCACTATTCATTTGCGTGAAGATCGCCGTCATATTCAAGATGCCGATGTATACGAGATGGCAGGGCAGTTGACCACGAGAATGAATCTAGAGATGGCAGCAACGACTGAGATGCTAGAGATAGCCTGCCAAGTTAAACCATATTGGGTATGTTTAGTGCCAGAAAAACGTGCTGAACTAACCACAGAAGGTGGTCTTGATGTGGCAGGGCAGCTAGCTTCATTGACAGATTATGTCAGTCAGTTACAAGCAGCAGGTATCAAAGTCTCTTTGTTTATTGATCCAGAAGACAAGCAGATTGAGGCGGCAGTTACTTGTGGTGCTGACGCTATCGAACTACATACAGGTTCTTACGCTGAGGCAGGTTTGGAAGGTAATACAGATAAAGTAAATGTAGAGCTTGAACGCATCAAAAATGCAGTGATTACCGCTAAACGAATGGATGATAAGCTGTTGGTCAATGCCGGTCACGGTTTGACCCGTGATAATGTTCATGCGATTGCCCAAATTGACGGTATATATGAGCTAAATATTGGTCATGCCTTGATAGCGGATGCGCTATTTATGGGGATAGAGCAGGCGGTTATTATGATGAAAACAGCTATGCATCGCTAGTTACGATAGTTAATGTTTAGCCTATATGACTATTTCATTAAGTGCCGCATCCGGTTGGGTGATCTTCATGGGGCTTATAGGTAATAGTACCCCTTTGACTAAATGATATTTGATACATAGTTTGATTGTAGGTTGAGGTTGGACAGTATTTAATATGTCCAAAATGCCCCCGAGGACTGCCGCTATCGCCCCAAAATTTAGTGTAGTGACGTTTATTACCGACCCGTAAATATAAAGTACTGTATCTTGGGTTCAGCGCTTGGTCTTCTAACAAATCATCAATACCAACATCAAAATTGTTATTATTATTTTTATCCGAGAATAATAATAACTTTTTAAAGCTGTCTCTATGGCAAAGACCACCACCATTAGACAAACAAACCAGCAAATCTTGTCTTCTAATATAACTCTCAGCTTTTGCCAAAGTCAAAGTAGTGTCTATCTGGCTTGCAATACGTCTGGCTTCCATGCTTGCCAGTTGAGTCAAAATATAAGGTGTGGCAATCGTTAATATAATAGCTAAGATAGCAATGGTTACGATTAATTCTACCAAATTAAACCCATGTTCATCATGGCGTCTAGAATCCTTCGAGCAGATTAAACGTGTTCTATATGATATAGCCATAATGCACTGCCACCTGTGTAAAAGGGATAGCTAAGATGGTTTTAAATGTTCATTGTGATTTTAAATCTATCATTCGTGTCACTATTTGTTTTATCAAGTTACATTATTAATATAGCGAAGAGTAAAAAGAGCCATTAAACGGAATAAGTAAAATATTGTTTATTTCCGTAATTGTAAATATAAACCAAATATATGTCTACTGTCAAAGAATGTTTCAATTCGTGAATAGATGCTTTTAACAATAGAGAAAATTAATTACTTGTATTAAAATGAGTTGCAACAATAGGTAGGAATCGTTTCATCATCTATTGCGACCTAACATACAAAAGATAAAGAGTGTAAAGTGTGTTAGCGCTCAGTAAGTTAAGCGGGCTAATGTGTTTTAGTTATGACATTATCGTGTAATAATGTGTAGCTGGTTTACGAAAAAAGTTGTAAACTGAATTGATAATCGCTAAGCTACGTCTTAATTGGTTTTGCTTCGTAATTTTAAGTTCGTAAGTGATGTTAGTTTTTGAGCAAGAGTTTTGCTTAATGCACTACTAAAATTATCCTTTGGAGAAAGTTTCATGAAATTAAATAAAATTGCTTTGGCTTTGTTTGCCATCACAGCAGCCCCATTAGCAGCTAACGCTGGCGTCACTATCAGCCCATTATTACTTGGTTATCATTACAGCGAAGGCGCTGATAAAGAGCAAGTTGAAACAATGGGTGTTTATCAAGAAGACGGTTTATATACTGGTGCCGCATTAGGTATCGAGCTTACTCCTTCTACTCAGTTTCAAGTAGAGTATGGTGTGTCTAATACTGATGCTTTAAATACTGCTGGCACTGTAGTTGGTGATGCTGAACAAGAAACTATTTCTGGTAACTTCTTGATCGGTACTGAACAGTTTACTGGTTACACTGACAATGCATTAAAGCCATATGTATTGGTTGGTGCTGGTCAGTCTAAGATTGAAGTTGAAAATGATGCTGGTAACTTCGTTACTGGTTCTAAAGATACTATCGGTAACCTAGGTTTAGGTGCTATGTATCGTATCAATGATGCGCTAAGCCTACGTGGTGAAGCTCGTGCGATTCATAACTTTGATGAAAACTGGTGGGAAGGCATGGCTTTGGCCGGTCTAGAAGTAGTACTAGGTGGTCACTTAGCACCAGCAGTAGCTGTTCCACCAATGGAAGAGCCTAGCGTAGTAACGCCACCGATCGTTGTTGTAGAATCTGATCTTGATTCAGACGGCGATGGCGTACCTGATAGCATCGATGCATGCCCAGGCACTCCAATGAATGTCGTTGTAGACGCACGTGGTTGCCCAGTACCAGTAGATATTACTGATGAATTGAAAATGGAATTACGTGTATTCTTTGATAATGATAAATCAGCTATCAAAACTCAGTACAAACCTGAAATCGCTAAAGTAGCAGAGAAGATGCGCGAGTATCCTAACTCTACCGCTCGTGTTGAAGGTCATGCTTCTAAAACTGGTCCATCAGCACGTTATAACCAACGTCTGTCTGAAGCCCGTGCTGTTGCTGTGAAATCTATGTTGACTAACGAATTTGGTATTGCTCCAAACCGTCTATCAACCGTTGGTTATGGTTATGACCAACCAATCGCTGACAACAACACTGAAGAAGGTCGTGCTATGAACCGTCGTGTTTATGCCATCATCACTGGTGACAAAACAATGACTGTTGAACAAACTAAAGATATGGTTGTTCAATAAGTAATAGATACTAATTATGTAATAAGCTAATTAGTTACAAAAAAAGTCATCCAATGGGTGGCTTTTTTTTATTTATGTATCGAGAAAAGTAAGTTATTACATAAATTTATGATGTAATAATGCTATACTAGCCACCCAAACACTTTGTAAACTGACAAAGTGTAATTAGCATAGCTATCTGTACGATGGATTCATCACCATAAGTCTATGTTTTACTTCTATTAATTATCTAGCTGTACCTATTGTATGGTTACTTAATCATAGCGTAATACTACTTATCTGGTTAATGGCAAAAGTTTATCCAGCGGTGCTTACTGCTACTGCATTTTTTTAAGACGAAACGAGCATTTTATATGGCGAACGATATCAAACACCTGCGTAACATTGCAATTATTGCCCACGTTGATCACGGTAAAACAACTTTGGTTGATAAGCTATTACATCAGTCTGGTACTTTTGGCGACCGTGCAAATATTGCTGAGCGTGCAATGGATTCAGGTGATATTGAGCAAGAACGTGGTATTACTATTTTGGCGAAAAATACAGCCATTCGTTGGACAGATAACACTGACGGTACTGAATATCGTATTAATATTGTGGACACCCCTGGTCACGCCGATTTCGGTGGTGAAGTTGAACGTGTAATGTCTATGGTTGACTGCGTACTTCTAGTGGTTGATGCTGTTGATGGTCCAATGCCACAAACTCGTTTCGTAACGCAAAAAGCGTTCGAGCAAGGTCTAAAGCCTATTGTTGTTATCAACAAAATTGACCGTCCTGGTTCACGTCCTGATTGGGTAATGGATCAAATTTTTGATTTGTTCGATAATTTAGGTGCAACTGATGAGCAATTAGATTTCCCAGTGGTATATGCTTCAGCATTGAATGGTATTGCAGGTCTAGAAGCTGATGATTTAGCTGATGACATGACGCCACTGTTCAAAACTATTGTTGATGTTGTACAGGCCCCACAGGTTGATGCAGATGCACCTTTCCGCATGCAAATCTCAAGTCTTGACTACAATAGTTTCGTTGGTGTTATCGGTATTGGTCGTATTCAGCGTGGTAAAGTAAAAACAAATACACAAGTAACTGTCATTGATAAAAATGGCAATACCCGTAATGGCCGTATTCTAAAAATTATGGGCTATCATGGTCTTGATCGTATTGATGTTGAAGATGCACAAGCGGGTGACATCGTTTGTATTACTGGTATTGATGCGCTTAACATCTCAGATACGATTTGTGATCCAAGCACCGTTGAAGCGTTACCAGCATTGACGGTTGATGAACCTACCGTTTCTATGAACTTCCAAGTAAACAACTCACCTTTTGCTGGTCGTGATGGTAAGTTTGTAACCTCACGTAATATTCGTGAGCGTCTTGAGCGTGAATTGATTCATAACGTAGCATTACGTGTTGAAGATACAGAATCTCCTGATAAATTTAAAGTATCAGGTCGTGGTGAGCTGCATCTATCTGTACTTATCGAAAACATGCGCCGTGAAGGTTTCGAGATGGGCGTTTCAGGCCCAGAAGTTATTGTCAAAGAAGTTGATGGTAAGCTACAAGAGCCGTATGAAAACGTTGTCTTCGATATCGAAGATGCGCATCAAGGTCCTATCATGGAGCAGGTTGGCTTGCGTAAAGGCGAGATGACCAATATGGAGCTTGATGGTAAAGGTCGTATGCGTATTGAAGCGACAATGCCTGCCCGTGGTTTGATTGGTTTCCGCTCTGAGTTCTTAACCCTGACTTCAGGTACAGGTATCATGACGTCAAGCTTTTCACATTATGGTCCACAGAAAGTTGGTGAAGTGGGTGCTCGCTCAAACGGTGTCTTGGTTTCTATGGCAAAAGGTGTTTGCTTAGGTTTTGCTTTATTTAACCTACAAAAACGCGGTAAATTATTTGCTGAGCCGCAGCTTGAAGTTTACGAAGGTATGATTATTGGTCTTAACTCACGTAATGATGACATGGCAGTTAACCCGACGACTGGTAAGCAGTTAACCAACGTTCGTGCTAGTGGTACTGATGAAGCATTGACACTGACTCCAGCGGTTAAGTTTACGCTTGAGCAAGCACTTGAATTCATCCAAGATGATGAATTGGTAGAAGTAACGCCAAAAGCGATACGTATTCGTAAACGCTACTTGACTGAAAGTGAGCGTAAACGTTATGGTCGTAAGAAAGGTGCGTAATATTGAACAATAAATAGTGGTTATCCATTATTTGGTTTCGCATTAAAGATATCTAGTGAGCAACATAGAATAGTTGGTATACCACTGTTCTATGTTGCTTTTTTTTGTGTTGCATTTTACATAGAATAGAAAGACAATAGTCGAATGTCACTTACTAAAAAAAACGAGTAATCTTACGGTTATTATTAAAATCCTAAGTTGGATGCATCATTTACACGCTTATCTTATGATCAATAAGATTTTTGAGGAGATAAATCATGAGTATGGTATCTGAGTTTAAAGAATTTGCTTTAAAAGGTAATGTGATGGATCTGGCCGTTGGTGTGATCATCGGTGGAGCATTCGCTACAATCACAACGTCTTTAGTGGAGGATGTGATCATGCCTATTGTTGCTTTTATCGTCGGCGGCGAAATTAATTTCAAGAATATGTTTTTGATACTGGGTGATGCGCCCGAAGGCGTGGCAAGAAACTATGATGCCCTCAAAGCTGCTGGTATTCCTGTATTGGCTTACGGTAGTTTCATTACTGTATTGATTAACTTTTTAATCTTGGCATTTATTATTTTTATGATGGTAAAAATGGTCAACAGATTGCGCCGTGAAGACGAGGTAGAAGAAGCAATAGAAGAAGCAATAGAAGAGCCGTCAGAAGAAGTGCAATTGCTTCGTGAAATTAGCGCTAAGCTTGGTAATATTAATAAGTAAACACATTTTACTGACCGTCAGATTAAAAAATAAAAAAGGCTGACGTCATGTTAGCCTCTTTTTATTGGATTTTTTATAATTACTTAATGGTAGTTATATTTAGGGTCTAACGACAACGTAGTCATTGGTATTAATAATAATCTCTGATGGTTGATCAACGACGATACGCACAACGTTATTATCAACGATTTGCGATTTGTAATAGTTGTCCTCGGCAACCGTACAGCCTAAGCAGCGACTCATGGCATTCCATGGTTCAACAAAGAGCTTCTGCTGTGCTTGGTCAGCATTACCGCCGATCAAAGAGAAGGGCAAACTAACGATGTAAGCGGCTGTACCTGCAACAGCTGCTATTAACTGTAATGGCTTGCCGACAACGGTATCTACAGCCATAGTCTCATAAGAGGGACCGAAATCTGTTTCATCAATCTCTATCGCTGCCAAAGCAGGTTGCATACTTGCAAAAGCTAAGCTGGTACTTATTAATACAGTTAATAGCTTATACTTTGCGGTGCGTTTGGTATTAGCTTGAGCAGTCATAATGATATCCTAAAACTCATAAATAGAATGATAAATGGCTGTTGCTATCTCTCAACAGAAATATAGATATCGCGGCAACCAGAAATAGCTTATATATTACAGATAAACAAATGATTTGCACTATTTATGTAAGTGCACGCCCTATTAAAGCAATATGTGGATCAATAAGCAACAAAAATGCGCAGCATATCAGGATGTGCTTATGAATTGCCCTATTTTAATGACAAGTAGTTGAAGAGCGGCAAACTGGTCTACTGAAGCGAATATTGAATAAAAAAATTAATATGGGAAAATCCAGATCTAGTTAATTGGCTGACAAACAGGGCAGTAGACACTGGCACGTCCATTGAGCTTGATATTCTCTAAAACTGAATCACAGTGCGGGCAAGTTTTACCTTGTCTACCATAGACATTCAAGGTTTGCTGGAAATAACCTGTTTGACCGTCAGCAACCGTAAAGTCACGTAGTGTGGAACCACCTAGCTTGATAGCTTTCTGTAGAATCGTTTTGATATGAGCGACCAAAATTATTATTTGCTCATATGACACTTGATTGGCTGGAGTAGCAGGATGAATGCCTGAGAGGTATAAGCTTTCAGTGGCATAAATATTACCCACGCCGACGACGACTTGCTGCTCCATAATGACTGACTTGATGGCTCGTTTGATAGACTGGTTTTTAATCGATTTGCTGCTTTGAGTCTGTATAGACTGTTCATTCCGTTGGATAAGACAATACAAATAGTCTGCCGTAAAATCATCTGATAGTGGCTCAGGTCCTAAATGGTTTAGTAGTTTATCACCGTAATCCTCAAGCCATAAGATAGAGCCAAATCGTCTGGGGTCATAATAATGTAGCTGAGTTTGAATATCGTCAGCGCCGATAAAACTCATAACCAAATGATCGTGTTTGCGCTTATCGCTTGCGTGACTGTGTTGTTGCAAGCTACCTGACATACCAAGATGAACCAAAAGCTGTCTAGGCTGTAAAGCTGTCGATTGAGTAGAAGAGGTATTACTGCCAGCTGATGGGATGAAATTTAGGATTAGATACTTTGCCCGTCGCTCAATGCTGTCCAATGTATAATCAATCAAATCTGCTAAATTATCAGGCATAGACCAACGCAGCTTTGGTTGAAAGACTTGTACGTTGGTGACTTTTTGTCCTAATAAAGGCGTCAGACTGGTTTTTGTCGTTTCTACTTCTGGCAACTCAGGCATAATATTTTATAAAATCTCTATTAAGAATTAAATGTATGATCAGGCAACGGCGCGGCGAGCGTGCAAAATACCATGCTGCTGTTCAAGCTTGGCAAGTAACTTGGATAAATGTGCCAGCCCCGACACTTCAATATGAAACTTTAAAAAGGCAATATTATCATCATTGCTCAGGGTTTGAACTTGACGAATATTGACGTTTTCTTTGTCAATGATTTGGGTTAAATCACGCAATAACCCGCGTCTATCATAGGCTTCTATATGAATATCAACCGGCTGATAGCGACCAGATTTAATCTTCCAAACAGCATTGATTTCGCGTTCAGGATCACGTTCAATCAGGCGTAGATATTCAGGGCAACCACGATTGTGGACACTGACACCGCGCGATAAAGTAATGTAGCCCGCAATAGGCTCACCGTGCACAGGGTGACAGCAGCCTGCCAAGCCAACTTCAATATTATCCAAGCCATCTATTTGGATTTTGTACGCATCAAGCTTACTTGAATCTCTTTTATCGATAATAGGGGCAAAATCTTCTTCAGATCTTTCAGGTTCTAAATGCAGCTGACGAGAGATATGACTGGTAAGCTGATTTAGACCAATTTCACCCGTAACCAAACCAACCACGATATCGTCAGTATTATTGACATTAAAATGTTGCGTATAATCGTTTAAATCGATGCTATTCGGATGCACCGATAGGCGTTCAAGCTCTTTACTGAGCATCTGACGCCCGATTTCGATATTCTTATCGCGATCTTGTTTGTTAAACCATTGACGCAGTTTTGAGCGGGCACGATTGGTATGAATATAGCCTAGTGAAGCCACTAGCCAGTCGCGATTGGGCTCACGTGAGGATTTGGTAATAATCTCAACTTGCTCGCCCGTTTTGAGCTGATAAGTCAGCGGCACATAACGTTGATTGACACGCGCTGCTTGGGCGCGGTTACCGACCTGCGTATGAACATAATAGGCAAAATCCAGCACAGTCGCGCCTTTTGGCAACTCCGTAATATCACCATCACGACTAAATATGTAAATACGTTCGAGCTCATCAAAATCAACCAATTGCTCTTCGTCATCATACTCCACTTCCTCTAATTCATCTCCGGTTGATAAAGATGAACGCGGCTGATTATTGATAGACAGTAGTTGACGTAAAGAGCTGATTCGCTGATTAAGGTAATTGTCCTTTTTGTTTTTGAGCCCTTCTTTGTAGTTGACATGGGCACACATGCCAAGCTCAGCTTCAAAGTGCATCTCTTGAGTACGAATCTGTACTTCAAGTGATTTGTTTTCAGCGATGACCGCAGTATGGAGTGAGCGATAACCGTTAGATTTTGGATTGGTAATATAATCGTCAAATTGCTCAGGAATATAACGCCATAACCCGTGTACCAATCCTAGCACGTGGTAACAGTCAGAAGGAGTGGTCACCAATACTCGCAGCGCACGGATATCGTACAGCTGATCAAAAGACAATCCTTTAAGCTTCATTTTTCGATAAATAGAATAAATGTGCTTGACGCGCCCTGAAACTTCGGCCTCAATACCAGATTCTGCTAAGGACTCGTTCAGTCTATCTTGTACACGCTGGATATAAGACTCACGCTCACTACGCTTTTCTGATAATAGTTTAGCAATTTCTTTATACCGATCAGGGGCAAGATAGCGAAAGGCTAAATCTTCAAGCTCCCATTTCAGCTGGGCAATACCCAAGCGATGTGCCAATGGCGCATAAATAGTCATGACTTCACGCGCCACGCGAGTTTGCCGAACTTCATTGGAAAAGGTCAGCTCGCGCATAGCAAAAGTGCGTTCAGCAAGCTTAATCAGTACTACTCGGACATCGTTGGTGACTGAGATCAGCATGCTATAAATATTTGATAATTGATCCCGCTGATTATTTACAAAGTGATCTTCTAAGCGCTTATTGCTTTCGATAATCTCAGACAGTTGTCCCATCGCCAAGGTATCTTTAACCAAGGTTGAGATATCAGTGCCAAACTTTTTCTCGATTTCGCTAAGACTAATAATCGATTTGCGCGCACTGCGATAGAGCATGGCAGCGACAAGGGCATCTTCATCTTGATAAAGGTAAGTTAAGATATCAGTCATGCCGATACCAGTCACGTAGGCGCCCGAACGCTCCGATTCACTGGTATTCATGTGATTGCGGACGAATGCACAGGCAGCGCTAAGATTGGGCACTGAATCTTGCCCAATACGCTTTGCAACATTATCAAGCCAAGTAGGTACATCAATATTGATTTGATTTAAATCTAACGCTTCAAGCTCTTGCTGTGAAAACGCCTCGGATTCATCAAGGATTTTATCCCTTAAAAAGTCATTTTCAAGATTTGAGTCATGACTGTAGTAGGCGTAATTAACAGAGCGATCAAAGGTAGTATAGAGTTTATGAGTGGCAAGTTGATACTTGATATCTAGTGGGATTTGAGCATAGCTATTGGCAGACTGGTGCGAGCGTTGACTCGCGACCAGTTGCGCTGCCAAAGCTGCACTGTCGGCTTGCGTGGTTTGTCCATCTACCAGCGGTAATCCTTCACGAATTTTTACCATTGCCCACTCCTCTTAGCTATTTTGACTTGATGATAACGCCATCTACAATGCTAGAGCTAAACATGAGCTTGCTATCGATAAATGGTCAGTTATAAATCAATACAGCCGCTAAAAAATCCATTTTTTAGCAGCTATAAAATCAATTATAGGGATCTTGCATAGAATTATGAGCGCTTAGACTCACTATGTTTTATAAATAATAAAAACAGTGACTATTATTATCGCATGTTGCGATGACAAATCAAGCAAGGCTCTGTAATGATAGCGTTAGCCGGATATGCGAGTAACGCAGATATCATTCTTAAATTGCGGCTATTAACGCCTCTAAAAACTATAGGTTAATACGACATTTTGCCATTACATAGGGTTTAAGCAGATACTTTTTCAAAGCGCGCGATGGACTCAACATGACCAGTATGACAAAACATATCCATGACGCCAGCGTGAGTCAAACGATAACCCTGTTCGAGCAATGCTTTGGTATCGCGAGCAAGTGTAGCAGGATTACAGGAGACATAGACAATCCGCTCGGCGTTAAACTTAGGCAAATATTGCATAATCTCCCACGCGCCAGAACGCGGTGGATCAATAAGCAGCGCATCAAACCCTTGGTTAGCCCACGGTTTGTCCGTACAGTCATGCGTCAAATCTTGGCTATAAAACTCAGTGTTATTAATGCCATTACGGCGCGCGTTATCAGCGGCGCGTGCAGTCATAGCTTCACTGCCTTCAACGCCAACGACCGAACCGGTTTCACCAACCAAACGAGCAAGAGGTAGGCTAAAATTACCTAAACCGCTAAATAAATCTAAAACGCGTTCACCTGCTTTTAAATCAAGCAAGTCACAAGCAAGCTTGGTCATCTGACGATTCACTGACAAATTGACTTGGGTGAAATCGGTAGGAATAAATTCAAACGTCAAATCATACTCTGGTAATTGATAGTATAAGCGTCCAAATTGCTCGCTCAAATCATCTGCTTCAGTCAAAGCAATACGCTGAATGCTGTCAGCGCCCTTAGATTGTAGGTACAGCTGCCAATTACGCGCCGCAAAAAATACTTTTAGCTTATCAATATCGCCATCTGATAGCGGTTCAAGATTACGCACAATCAGCGCGACTGGCTGATCGCCATCAGGCAGTTCTGGTAAATGCTCGCCCATTGCCAACTCAAGCTGAGCAATTTTGTTACGGCTCTCTAAGGTGCTAATAAGGGTTTTTAAGTTCTCAATCTCAAAGCCAATACGTGGATCTAAGATATGACATTCATTTAACTCTGCTAAGAAATTACTTGAACGCTCGCGAAAGCCGACCAAAGCCGTTTCTTTTTTGACCACATAACGTACGCCCAGTCGCGCTTTGGTACGATAACCAAGGCGATCACCAACTACTGGCTCAAGCCAGTGATCAGGTGCGACATTGGCTTGATGAACCAACATCTCAGCAAGGACAGATTGCTTAAATGTAATTTGTGCATCTGGCTGCCAATGCTGCAAATTACAGCCACCGCAAACACCAAAGTGTGGGCAGGGTGGTACCACGCGTTCAGGGTTTGGATTGGCAGTGATGCTCACCGCATCGCCTTCTTCAAAGCTTGTGCGGCTATTGGTAATCTTGACCAACGCACTTTCACCTGGCAGGGCAAAGCTGACAAAGATTTTTTTGCCATGCTTGTCTGTGATATGACCGTCAGTTTCACCAAAGCCATTACCATATACAGCAACGCCACGCCCATCATGTGACAAGCCATCGATAGTAAAGGGGAGTGGCTCAGTATCTTTTAGACGACGACGCGTCTTTGATGATGGCTTGGATCTTTTCTTATTAGGCGGAATCGTAATGGTTTGCGTCTCATTTGTCTGTTCGGTCGCATCTACGTTGGTAAGCGTCTTTGAATCGGTGGGTTGCATAAACCTGCCTATAAAATGAAGGTGTTAAAAATAATAGCAATTTTAACATATAAAGCGACTCAGGTATTAGGCGCTCACAAAGTAAAAAAGCGGTGATTATAAAAATATAATCACCGCTTACATGTATCGTTCATCAATATATCAACTGGCTAAAATTGCTAGCTGATAAGCCAGTCATTCAAAAACGCCTGATGACGTGGTGTGCCATCTACTTGGGTAAATTTGGTTAAATACTCACGGCTTTGCTGCTGCCAAACGGCAAAATCAGGTAAAGATAGCTGACCGGTCAGGCGCAGCCAACGCAGATATATTAGCCAAGTATTCATCACATCAGACTCACAATATATCGACAGCGTTTGCCAGTCATTATCGCTGACAAGCTTGCCGACCATACTGCCATCAACATCTGTCTTACCGGGTAAACCATATAGACTAGCAACGACATCCATAGCCTCGCGGCGACTGGCACCGTATTGGCTAAATCGATCCATCAAGTCAATATGGCGCGTATGGAAGCGATTGACATAGTTATCAAAACGCATGTTTTTGATACGCGCGCCTTCTTCAAATAACCAAGGTGCTGCCAAATCATATTGCATGGCACGATAAATAAGTACGGGAATATCAAAACCTGCACCATTCCAGCTAATCAATTTAGGCAGTTTTGCAATATCATTAAAGGCGCGAAAAAACTTGGCAAGAATCTCTTCTTCGCTAAATTTGTCTGCAGTGAGGGAAAATAATGAAAACGTACCATCCTTAATATAAAGTACAGAGATACAGACAATGCGCTGTAATGGCAAACGCATAAAATCATGCCCCGATTCTTGTATGCGGATGGCAGTTAACGCACTGAGTGTATCAGCATCATTGAGCTTAGCCAATTGCGGATAGATACGGCGGGCAGCATCGGTATCTGCAACTGTTTCAATATCAAAGACCAAAATAGGGTCAGACGAAAAAGCTTGTGACATAGAGGTTTCTGCCTAATTATGGGTTGATAAAGCTATATTAAATGCATTTATCGTATTATATACAGATTATCTTACTTTACGTTATCTAAGCTGTCATCAGCCCCATCATCAACGCTATCATCAACATTATATAATCCGGTCGATAAATAACGATCACCGCGATCACAAACAATAAAAGCGATAACCGCGTCAGGATTTGCCTTAGCGACTTGTGTGGCTGCCCATGCTGCAGCACCTGATGAGACGCCCGCAAAAATCCCTTCGGTTTTGGCAAGCTTACGCATATATACCTCAGCGACGCGCTGATCGATATCCATAATCTCATCGACTAAATCCGCATCAAAAATCCCTGGCATGTAAGCGGCAGGCCAACGGCGGATACCTGCGATAGCTGCTTCCTCATCAGGCTGTAGACCAATGATTTGTATATTAGGATTTTGCTCTTTTAAATATTGTGCTACGCCAGTAATGGTGCCGGTGGTGCCCATAGAGCTAATAAAATGGGTAATTTTACCATCTGTTTGCGCCCATAGCTCAGGACCAGTAGTCAGATAGTGTGCCTGTTTATTATCAGGGTTATTAAACTGATCTAAGACAATACCTTTACCGTCCGTTTGCATTTGTAATGCCATGTCGCGCGCGGCTTCTATCCCTTCTTCTACTTCAATCAAAGTTGCACCATAAGCAGTCATAGCATCTTTACGCTCTTGGGTTGAGTTGCTTGGCATAAACAAGGTAATCGGATAGCCTCGCATCGCCGCCACCATGGCCAATGCAATACCAGTATTGCCACTGGTTGCCTCAATCAGCATGTCACCTGGCTTAATATCACCGCGTAGCTCCGCTTGATAAATCATATTAAAAGCAGGGCGGTCTTTGACAGAACCAGCAGGATTATTACCTTCAAGCTTGGCTAGCATGATAGCACCATTGTCAATCTGCTCTTGTTCAGGTAAGCGCTGCAATTTGACCAACGGCGTTTGACCGACGCAATCAGCAAGGTCGGTAATTTGAGTAATAAAATTGGCGTTTGACTGAGCTGTAGCGGACATAAAGTATCCTTAATAGTATCTGTTTTTAAAGTAGTTTAACGCTATATATTCGGCAATATTTTGAGGTAACGGCAGCGTTTTTATTATTTGATAAGATTATGGTATTAAAGTGTTAAATAACCATGTTTTTATAAATGCGTCAATAATAAGTCAATACATCGTGACTGTCAGGTATTTATTGTGGAAAATAAAATTTTGCGACATTGTATCATCTTGGTTTTGATGGCGCTTAAAGCAGATAGCTTTATCGATGATTGTCTAACAGCGGCTAATGGAATCCTGTTAAGATAATTGCAAGCTATATAGTCGTTAATAGATGATATTTAAGCGGTCAGTAAAAGCATTGTAAAATGCCAGTAACAAAAACAGTAGTGGAGATGGTGCCCAGTATGGCTTACAAAAAACGTTTTGATACCAGTAGTGCCTATGGTCAGCTGGTCATATTGGTATTTTTGCCCATCTGTTTACTCGCAGCAGTGGGCGGTATCTTGGTGTTTTATGAAACCATGCGTGCCAGTAATTCAGAGCAAGCAGTGTTGGCTGAGGCAGTGCTTATCCGTTATTCTCCTACGATTGCAGAGCTAATACCTGAGCTGTTAGAGCAAGATGCTGCCAAGATACAGACTTCAGAAAATAATAATGAAAACGCTAATGACAGTAATAAAGTCTCGCAAGCTGCGATTGCAAAGTTAGAAGGCATCCAGGACAAACTCAGGCGTATGCGAGCAGAGCAACATGTTCAGCGTATCGCTATTGTCAATCAGAGCAACGACATACTCGCGACAGTTGGCTATGGTACGGAAGAGGCATGGCCTGCCATCGATCCATCAGAGCGTTTTTTAGCGCAAAAATCCACTCCTATCGGTACCGCTTACGGCAGTATATTAGGTGAATTTGAGGGTCAAACACTGTGGTTATTAGTCGATATGGATAGTGAGCCGCTTTATATTGCGCGCTATCGTATCGCTATGGCACTGGTGATTACTGGTTTGTTTACGTTATTAATTCTACTACTAAGTTTGAACATTTATTCAAAACGTTGGATTGCGCCGATTTATGAGCTGCGGCTGCAATTACAGCGTACTCACGTCGATAATCTTTATCAGCCCATTCCGGTTGAATCAGATGGTGAGCTAAATCTATTACAACAAGACTTGGTGAGAACGTTGCGCCGTTTATATGTCAGTTTTCAAGAGCTGAAAGAGCATGCGGAGCAGACCGAAGATGATTTGCGTCTTGCTTTTGATGAGATGGAGATGCAAAACATCTCTATTCGTAATGCGCGTGATGCGGCAATCTCAACCAGCCAAGCTAAATCAGCGTTTTTAGCCAATATCAGTCATGAACTGCGTACGCCGCTCAATAGTATTGATGGTTTTATTAATTTGCTCGCGCGTCACGGTGAGCTTAATCCCGAACAAGACTTGTATGTACAGACCATCCGCAAATCGTCTGCGCACTTATTGGCATTGGTCAATGATGTGCTTGATTTCTCTAAAATCGAAGCGGGCAAGTTGGTACTAGACCGCCATGAGTTTGATCTTTATGACACTATCTATGATGTGGTCGATATGCTGTCGCCGGTGTCTGCAGAAAAAGGTCTGCGCATGGCGGTACTGTTTTACAACGATGTGCCAATGCGTATCAATGGTGATGCGCTGCGCCTCAAACAAGTATTGACTAATATCGTCGGTAATGCGATTAAATTTACTGATAGCGGTGATGTGGTGGTGCGCGTCAGTTTAGATGACTATCAAGACAATTATTTGATGATTAGCGTGCAAGACAGTGGTAAAGGCATCTCGCTGTCTGATCAAAAGATGCTCTTTCAAAGCTTTAGTCAAGGAGACCCATCCATCACGCGTCAATATGGTGGCACAGGATTGGGTCTGGTCATCTCTAAACAGTTAACACGGCTGATGGGCGGCGATATTGGTTTTTATGACAATATACAAGAGAATATCTCCAATCAAGGCGCAACGTTTTGGTTTCGTATGCCCGCCCATGTTGATGTAGTAGAGGCAGCGACAGGACAAACCATTGAGCTACCCGTATTGGCACCATTGGCAAGTGCGACTGATGAATTTAATGTGCTTATTTGGATTAACCATACCGCGTCTATACAAGTACTAAAAGCTAGCTTGCATCATTTGCCTATTAAGCTAACCCAAGCCAACTCATTACCGGGCTTGCTTGAGTCGTTAAAAGAGCGCGGTAACTATTGGGACTGGGTCATCGTTGATGATGATACCCAAGACGATATGATGGCGCTGCTTAAGCAAATCCGTCTACATTATCAAGGTAAACTAGCCGTCTTTGGTTATCAAGTTGCCGCTGATCAAGCTCTACTCAATCGTTACCATGCCAATATCTTGTATGAGCCATTAGACAAGAGGCAGTTGTATGCCATGCTAGATACGCAAAAGCGTAGTGTACCTACTGGTACTACAGAACCACGTTGGAAAGGCATCACCGTATTGGCAGTTGACGATCATTTGCCAAACTTACTGGTGCTTGATGCGCTGCTGAGCGAGCTTGGTATTCATGTTATTACAGCCAGTAACGGATTTGATGCGATAGAGCTAATCAGTAAACAACAAGCAAAAAATATCAAAGCTGCCAAAACTGAAGAACAAAGCCTATCGAAAAAAACGCAAATCTCGAAAGCGGTCACGCGCGATGATGTCAGTAAATCAGCGGTTAGCACGTTACATATCGAAGACGTAACGACAGAAGAAAAGGGTAACGCACAACCTAAAGATAGGATCGATCTTATCTTTATGGATATTCAAATGCCACGTATGTCAGGGCATGAGGCGGCGCGACAAATCCGTAAGATTGAAGCAGCAGATAGTCATATTCCCATTATTGCACTGACTGCGCATGGGCTGGCAGACGAGCGGGATAAATTAGTCGCTAGTGGTATCAATGATTATGTCGGTAAGCCTATTAGCCAGCCACAGCTGCTACAAGTATTACAAAAATGGCTTGGGCGTAGTGCCTCGTTATCACCATTAACCGCAGAAAATGATGAGCATCCACAAGGTCTTGGCATAGCAGGTGACTTACAAATATTACAGTCAAAAACCATTGACGCGCAAAATTCTGATGTACCAAATATGATGCTGCAACCTTCCTCATCTGCGCCTGAAAATGCAGCGCCGCCTACCTATCAAATGATTCGAGGCGAGCAGGTTCAGAGTTATAAACCTACCAAGATGAGCAATGAGAAAAGAGTGAAGCGACCTCTGTCACTGAAAAAAATCCGTGATGACTACCTGCGTGACAGTCAACCACGTGAAGACTATCGACGTGAAAACCTGCGCGAACCGCAGCCACGCTATGAAAGCCTGCGTTTTCAAGAACAAGGACAGGCGGCATTTGGCACGCGTTCTATTCAAACGCTTGATGATAATAAAGATGAACTATCAGTCAGTACTGTGTATCTGCAAAATGACAATAGCTTAAATGCTTCTGTATCTAATACATTGGATATTCTAGATTGGCAAGATGCATTGACGCGATCAGCCAATAAGCCAGATCTTGCTGCCAAGTTAATCATTATGATGATTGATACCATTAATGAGGAAAAACAAGCATTGACGCAAGCGTGGGCGGCACAGAATCGCAGTATGCTCGCGCAAATCGCTCATCGGATATTGGGCGGCAGTCGTTATACGGGCGTGCCACAACTGCGGCAAGCCAGCCAAGATTTAGAAGATAAGTGCCTATTAAATATCCAGCATACCACGCCTGCGCAGTTTGCGATGTTAGCACCTTACTATGAGGCTTTATTAACCGCTTTGAACAATTTGCAAACGCTTGATTTGTCTGCTTATCCGCAGCTTCATTACCATCGTCTAAGTGAGAACGATATGACTTGGAAAATGATTTAAGGAAAAGTTTTATGATACTAAGAGGTAACGATATCGTGGCAGTCAGTTATTGATAAGGTAGAAAATAGGCAAGGCTGTTAATATCACTTTATATAAGCTCTTATTTCAATTATTAAGGATGATTATGCACACTATCGCCACCTACCAATATGAAACACTGCAAGTTAGCGTGACTGATGCTATTTTAACCGTGACAATCAATCGACCTGAGAAAAAAAACGCCATGAGCTTCAAAGTAGTCGAAGAGCTGATAGCAGTAGCAGGGCGCATTAGTAAAGACAAAACGATACGTGCAGTGATTTTAAATGGCGCTGAAGGAACCTTTTGCGCTGGGATTGACTTGGGCGACTTAAATCACCCCAAAAACCAAGTTTTTGCGCTATGGGAGCTGATCAAACCTTGGCAAAGCTCATTTCAGCGCGTGTGCTTGGTATGGCGTGATGTCCCAGTACCTGTCATTGCCGTGCTTGAAGGCTATTGTATTGGCGCAGGCTTACAGCTGGCGCTAGCATGTGATATTCGTATCAGCCATCCTGATTGTAAATTGGCTATTATGGAAGCAAAGTGGGGACTAGTACCTGATATGGGCTTGACGCAATCTGGCTTTGGTGTGGTACGCGCTGATATCCTAAAAGAGTTGGCTATGACAGCCCGTATCGTTAGTGCAGAGCAGGGCAAAGAGCTAGGATTGGTCAGTCATTGTAGTGAGACGCCACTTGAGCAAGCGCAGCAACTTGCCGCTGAATTTGCTGAACGCTCACCTGATGCCGTGCTGGCAAGTAAACGCGTTATCAATGCCATGTTTGAACAATCTGCGACTACTTTATATATAGAAAAAGTCTGGCAATTAAAGATGATGTTCGGGCGCAATCGTAAACTTGCCCTTAGAAAAGCGAAGCAAGCCAGTACTGTATTTGGCAAGCGCCAATTCCGTTAATACAGTTTAGATAGCTTATTGTTTTAAATGACTTCATTTTATCTCTAACGAACCATTGTTTTATTGATTAAAGTTTGTTTTATTAACGTGATACCTCTATTGAAATATATGCAGACAGTGCGATATAAGTCTGTCTGTCTGTCTGTCTGTCTGTCTGTCTGTCTGTCTGTCTGTCTGCCTGCGTAGCGGTTCGTCGATAAAAATAAAATAACAATCACTAGATCAAATGGTTTAACTATGTCTGCTCCAAAATCCCCCCTTCCTAATAAACCGCTTGCTGCTGACCGCGTGCGCTCTGCTGATTTACCTGTCGCATGGATTATGATGCTGGGTCTTATCGTTGCGGTAGGACCTTTATCTATTGATATGTATCTGCCCGCGTTACCATCGATGGCAGATGACTTTGGTGTGTCGACAGCCTTTATGGCAAACTCTGTACCTGCTTACTTTGTCGGATTGGTATTTGGTCAATTGTTTTATGGCCCCTTTAGTGACCGCGTTGGCCGCGTCAAACCTTTATATATCGGCATGGTCTTATATGTGATTGCCTCTATTATTTGTGCAACCACCAACAATGAATACGTGTTGTTCGCTGGTCGAACCTTGCAAGCACTAGGTGCTTGCGTAGGGGCAGTGGTTACTCGTGCTGCGATTCGAGACCGTCTAACCGCTAAGCAAACGGCAAAAGCGTTTTCTATCATGATTTTGGTAATGGGGTTAGCACCGATATTAGCACCATCACTTGGCGCAGTATTTTTGCAGTATTTTAGCTGGCATTCTATCTTTTGGTTTTTGGCGGCTTTTGGCACGTTAAATTTATTACTGACCAAATTCTTCTTTTTTGAGACCCTTAGCGAAGAAAACCGCAATGTGCGTCCTGCCAAAGAGATACTCAGTCAATATTGGGATTTGCTTAGAGATCCTACCTTTAACTATCCGGCGATTGGTGGCGGGTTATTGATGGGCGCAATGTTCGTTTATATCAGCTCAGCCTCTGAACTTATCATGGATACTTATGGTATGTCAGCCACACATTTTGGCTGGCTCTTTGGTATGAATGCTGCAGGCTTTGTGGCATTGACGCAGCTTAACCAATGGCTGACCAATCGCTTCCGTATTTTGAGTATTTTACGTTTTGGTGCAATGATGCAGGTCATCTCAGCGGGGGCTCTATTTACCCTCGGTATTGTGTTTGGCACGGATGCTTGGTTGCCATTGGTCTTAGTCTGTATTTTCTTTTGTATCTCAGGTCTAGGTTTGACACAGCCCAACGCTTCAGCGATTGCGCTCGCTTTTCAAAAGCGCCGTGCTGGTATGGCCAGTGCGCTACAAGGCTCGCTTATGTTCTCAGTAGGTATCTTTGGTGGATTGTTATTAAACTTATTCCCCGTCAATCCAGTACTGAAAATCGGTATCGCAATGTTTGCACTGATGAGTCTTGGCTGCTATTTAATTTGGCAGATAGACCGTAATCTGGATTTAGATAATGCAGATTAATTAACGGACAAATTCTATTTATTAATATTGGTCGCTAAAAGAGCATTCAGTACGTATTCATCGTCTGAATGCTTTTTTACACTTTTTTTTATTCATTGTTAATACCCTCTATTTTTGGTGCACGCCTTATTACACTTAGCTTTATAGATAACAATTTCAAAGCTAATTTATATATTGTATATACATATATAAAAATTAATAAACAATTGTTTATTACGTCAAAACAAAGTGATTGCAATGGCTGAGTTGCTCAATTATTATCTAAGGTAATTTTCTGTAATCAAGTGTTTTCTATCACTTGCTTAAACTTACAGAATTGTTTTTATAACTGATTTTTTTGAATAAAATTGAGGCTTAAGGATAATAGATGAAGCAATTATATCGAGTGTTACCGATTATATTGAGTGTAGGCTTGTTTGGGTGTGGTAACTCCTCTACTCAAGACAACACCAATGCAATTAGTACAACAACAGAAAATAAAGACAATTTTGTCAGTAAGTTGCCTGCTACAGCGCCAGTGGTAAAAGTAGCGACAACCGGCACTATGCCTCCATTTTCGTTCCAAGATGATTATGGCAATATGCAAGGTATTGATATCGATTCAATTCGTGCTATTGGCGAGGAGCAAGGTTTTAAGGTCGAGTTTTATAAAGAAACTTGGCAAAATATGTTTGATAGCGTGGCTTCAGGCGGACGCGATTTAGCAATCTCTGGCATCTCTTATAAAGATGATCGTGCTGAAAAATACGGTCTGTCTGCTCCTTATTTCTTCAATCCATCGTCTATCATGTATGTAAAAAGCAAAGTAGATATTAATAGTATAGAAGATTTACAAGGTATGCATGTTGCGGCTATGGAAGGCTCAAAGCAGGATGATCAGCTTAGACAAATGGGAAAATATAGCGAGATAACAACCAAGGCGACTGCTTTCTTATTATATGAAGATCTTTTGCAAGGTAAAGTCGATGTCATCTTACATGATTTACCTATTCTACAGTACACAGCGAAGAACCATCCAGAATATGAAGTCAAAATCGTACCATACGAGGGGGAAGATAATCCCTCGGCACAGCAAGTGGTATTGATGGCAAAGGGAAATGCTAAGCTGATTAATACCGTAAACGAAGGCATTACCAAGCTAAAAGCAAAAGGCACATTTAAAGAGATTGAAGAGAAATGGCTGGGTGCGACTGAGCCTGCGACCAAAAGTACTTCAAATAATCAGCAATCGAGCTAAGGGACTATAGAGATGGCAACCACACACAATGTCGATAATAAGCGCTATCGCAGTCTGATTATTTCGATTGCATTATTTTTATCTTTGATTGGCGCCTTGCTGGCGTTTACTTTTTATACCTCAAGCTTGCTTGAAAGAAACACGGTTTTAATTGATAAAACCAACCAAGTTGCTAATAGCGCCCAAGCGGTAATTAAAGACTTATTTGACTTGGACAGCAGTTACGGTGAAGACACCAATTCACCGCATATACAACGAGTATTAGAGCGTTTAGAGCAAAATACAGCGCTTATTACTAGCTCTATCACTGCCATTGAACAGGGTGGTGAAATTACCGATGTCGATGGTAAGAGCTATGACTTACCGAGGATTAATAATAACTCTCAAACCAAAGTCGCTGCGGCGAATGAGCAGTGGTTGCTTTTAGAGCCTAAGATTCAGACTTACCTTAAAGACGCTGACAACATCATGGTCGATTCATCTGATGAATTGATTCAAGCGGTTGAACAGGCAAAAACATCGAGTCTACTAATTAACGATTCGTTAGACCAGCTCACCGATGAGGTGTTTATTAACGCTGAACGCCAAGCAGACACTATCCGCCTAATTCAGATATTAGGGGTTGCAGCTATTTTTGCTTACTTCCTAATTTTCGTATTTTTCTTTGTACGTCGTCTGCGTGATACCGATGCTGAAGCGTTTGCCGCTCGTCGTGAGACGCAAGAAATTATGGAAACGGTTAATACCGGCCTGTTCTTGTTGGATAAGGATTTGAATATTGGTCAGCAGCATTCGCGCGCGTTAAACGGCATTATTGGTGAGGATAGATTGGCAGGGGAAAACTTTGCCGATGTCTTACGTGGTCGTATCTCAGACAAGGATTTGAGAACCACCCGTCAGTTTATCGAGCAATTGTACAACCCACGCGTAAAAGAAAAACTGGTTGATTCTTTGAATCCTTTGCATAAAGTCATGCTACACAATGCGTCTGGAGAAGAGAGTACGACCAGTCGCTTCTTAGACTTTAAGTTTTCACGCGTCTATGAAGATAAAGATATTGCTCGTATTTTGGTCAACGTCAATGACGTCTCAGATGCCGTTTATTTAGAGCAGCGCCTAGAAAAAGAACGCTCGCAAAATGATATGCAGATTGAGATGTTGACGACCATCTTAAACGTGAATCCAAAAATTATTAATGAGTTTATTAGTAATACTAAAGCTCACATCGATAAAATGAACAATATCTTGAAAAATCCTGGTAGCTCGCAATTTGAGTTAGAAGGTAAGCTAAAAGCGATTTATCGTGAAATGCATAGCCTAAAAGGTGAAGCATCTGCCCTTAAACTGCATAGCTTTACCAAAATCGCATCAGATGCTGAAGATAAGCTTGATGCGCTGCAAAATCAAGGCAAGCTGTCGGGTAATAACTTCTTACCGCTCGCCGTGCATTTGGATGACTTATTAAGCCTATCGAATACCATTGAAACGCTAGGTGAACGTATCAATCAGGCAGCGCCAAAAGCTAACAATAATGCAAAACCTGTAGTGCCAGTAAAGACTGCGCCACAACCAAGTGTTGTCCAAGCTCAAGTAGCAGATGCTGCTACCACTAACATAAATGTCGATGGCGGTAATGAAATCGATTTGAGCGATGAATCAGATGACGAGCATCTATCTTATTACCAAGATTTTGCTAAAGACATTGCTATCAGACAAGGCAAGAAGATACAGCTCAACGGTCATAATTTAGCCCATATAAAAATCCCTGAACGCCTCAAACAACCGATCAAAGAAATCAGTATTCAGTTGCTACGTAATGCCGTGGTACATGGTATCGAATCACCTGAAGCGCGTCAGTCAGCGGGCAAGTCTGCCATCGGTAGTATCGACTTAGAGATGCAACGTGACGATCAAAACTTAATCATCGCACTGCAAGATGACGGTCAAGGTATTGATTATGAAGGCATTCGTCATAAGCTGATTGCTGACGGTCGCTTCACGCAAGAAGAGGCGAGTCAGATGACTCATGGTGATCTGCTTAAAACTCTGTTTGCGTCTGGCTTCTCAACCAAAGAACATGCCGATGAAGATGGCGGTCGCGGTGTGGGCTTAGACGTTATCAAGGCGTTGGTCAAAGAGCACAACGGTAAGCTGAATGTAAATACTGAGCTTGGAAAAATGACCCGTTTTGTCATCACCTTACCTGCTGCGTAATTAAGGATAATAAAAAATCTATGTATAAATTAATGATCGTCGATGACTCAAATATCATTCGAAACCGTATTCAGCGCGCTTATGACTCAGGTCAATTCATGTTGGTTGCTACAGCAACCAGCGGCGTTCAAGCTCTTGAAAAGTTCAATATTCATCGTCCAGATGTGGTGACCATGGATTTGACCATGCCGCAAATGGACGGTCTTGAATGTATTGAAAAAATCATTGCTATCGACCCTGACGTTCGTATCTTGGTGGTCTCAGCCTTGTCTGACAAATCTACTGGCATTGAAGCGTTATCATTGGGCGCGAGTGGGTTCTTGTGCAAGCCTTTTTCAGAAGAAGAGCTGGTAGAGTCTTTGTATGAGTTGGTACAAGACTAATATTGTCCAATAATTTTAATAAATACCTTATTAAAGAACACATATTATGAAAGAGCAAAATTTACAAATTTTTGTGAGTATCATTACCAACTATTTTACTCAGTTTGGTAATGATGAGTTGGTTGTCGATACGCCTTACTTGTTAGAAAACCAACAGCCAAAAGTCCATGATTATACGGGCGTCATTGGTATATCAGGGGTGCAAAAAGGGGTGGTTTATTTTACGGCGACTACGGCGCTATTGAGCAGTATTTTAGACAGTATGGGCGAGATAGATAAAAGTGAGGACAATCTAGTCGATTTAGCAGGCGAGGTTGCCAATACGGTTTCGGGTAATGCTCGTCACGAGTTTGGTCCAGAATTTCATATCTCTGTCCCGTTTGTCTTTAAAGGCTCGCCGCAAAGTATCATTTTGCCTAAAAGTGGACGTTCTTTTATCATTCCAGTGAGTTGGCGCAGTCAAATCGGAGAGATTGTGGTTTGTTTGCAAGATTGAATACACAACCCCGTGATGATAACTATGGACGATGAACAATTATGGTTAATGTAGAAAAATTAGGCGTCTTTTTAAGTTCAATCAGTGCATTTTTTGCACAGATTGATGCTGAGGCAGTGGTCATTGATACGCCTTACCTAAACAGTAATAAAAATGCTGTTGGCTATGATTATAGCGGCATGATTAAAATATCTGGACCGCTTGAAGGCTGTGTCTATGTCAGCGCTCCAAGCAACATGTTGCGTGAAGTTATCAAGGTGATGGGCGAGCCTGACTCATCTATGACGATGATGAAAGACTTGTTGGGTGAGATGGCAAATACCATTTCAGGCAATGCCCGTACCGAGTTTGGTGCTGATTTTATTATCTCACCTCCTAAGATTATTGAAGGGATACCCAGTATTCCTTATCTGCCAAAAGACCGCCAAAGCTATGTCACGCCATTTACGTGGCGAGGCTATAAAGCAGTCATCGGTATCAGTATCGCTTAATCTTATTCTAAAATGGTTAAAAAAACGACGTCGCAACGTCGTTTTTTTTATGCATTATCATCCACTTAAACCTTATATAGTTAAAATACCTTAAAAACGCTACGGTACTGCTGGTATAAATTTTTTGCAGCCTCTGTCTGCGTAGGCACAGCAAGCAAGAAAAATTAATATCAGCAGTACGTTATGTATCGATATTGCTTTTCCCTGACTATAATAGCGCTAGCAGTCTCTAAGCGTTATATGATAAAATACAGCCCAGCTATTTTTTATCATATAGTATTCTGTACGTTCAAATCGTAGCTCAGTTTTTTAACCAACCCATCAACCAATGACACACACATCATGGCAAAAAATTGCTGGGTGTTTGGCGACTTGATTAATTTGCTGCACAGTTAGGTGCTTTATTTCATCTAACTCCTAGCAGATGCGTGTCGCTAGATAGGCAGTTTTTGTGATGTGGAGGCATAACCCAACCAACAGGACAGTAAACATGGCTACAAAGAATCCAACCAAAATCGAAATGCGCGACCTACTACAAGCCGGCGCTCACTTTGGTCACCAAACACGTTTTTGGAATCCAAAAATGGGACCATATATCTTTGGTGCCCGTAACAAGATTCATATCATCAACTTAGAACACACAGTAAAAGCGTTTAACGAAGCATTGACTTTCGCAAACGGCTTAGCAGCTAAGAAAAACAAAGTATTATTTGTTGGTACTAAACGCGCAGCTAGCGGCGTTATCGCTGAGCAAGCAGCACGCGCTGGCATGCCATACGTTGACCATCGCTGGTTAGGTGGTATGTTGACTAACTGGAAAACACTACGCCAGTCAATCAATCGTCTAAAAGAGCTTGAGAAGCAAGCAGAAGACGGTACTTTCGCCAAGCTTACTAAGCGCGAAGCGTTAGAGCGTACTCGCGATATGCAAAAACTTGAGCGTTCATTGGGCGGTATCAAAGACATGGGCGGTCTACCTGACGCAATCTTCGTTGTAGACGTAGATCATGAAGCAATCGCTATCAAAGAAGCTAAGAACCTAGGTATCCCAGTTATCGGTATCGTTGATACTAACTCTAATCCTGATAACGTTGATTACATCATCCCAGCAAACGATGATGCTATCCGTGCTGTGACTTTGTACGTAACTTCTATGGCTGATGCAATCATCGCCGGTAAAGAATACGCACAAACTCAAGCTGGTGGTAAAGCTGAGCAAGAAGCACCTGCTACTGAAGAAGCAGCTGATGCTCAAACTGAAGAAGCTGCTACTCCAGCAGAATAAATCGCTGAGTGATATGGTTTGATGTTATAAGGCTGCCTTGATAGTTTTTCTATTAACAGCCATATAACATGACTTATAGTATAGACAGCATAAAGACAAACAATAGGCATGATGTAGTATTACTCGTCATGCCTTATTGTTAAAGCGGATTTGTTAAAGTGGCGTTGTTAAGCCGCTATACAGAGTTTAAGTGCGTTTAGATATCGTGCACTCCCATATATAATAATACTCACCTACATAATAAAAGGTAACTCTTATGTCAGAAGTAAAAGTATCTGCCAAAATGGTAAAAGAATTGCGTGACCGTACTGGTCTTGGCATGATGGAATGTAAAAAAGCGTTAGAAGAATCAAACGGTGATGTCGAAACTGCCATTGATAACCTACGTAAATCTGGTCAAGCAAAAGCAGCTAAAAAAGCGGGTAACATCGCAGCTGACGGCGCTATCATCATCGCTCAAGGCGATAACAAAGCATTCTTGTTAGAAGTTAACTGCCAAACTGACTTCGTTGCAAAAGATGAAAACTTCGCAGCCTTTGCAGAAACAGTAGCGAACCTTGCATTAGAAAACAATGTGACTGATGTCGCTGCTATTGCTGAATTGCCATATGGTAATGGTCAGACTATTGAAGAAGCTCGCGTATCTTTGGTACAAAAAATCGGTGAGAATATCCAAATTCGCCGTGTTGAAGTACTTGAAGGCGCTAACATTGCTGCATACCGCCATGGTCTACGTATCGGCGTAGTAGTATCTTATGAAGGTGGCAGTGCAGAAACTGGCAAAAACCTTGCTATGCATATCGCTGCATTCAACCCTGTTGCTGTTGCTGATGAAGACGTCGCTGCTGATCTATTAGCGCGCGAAAAAGACATCATTGAAGCAAAAGCACGTGAGTCTGGCAAGCCTGACAACATCGTTGAAAAAATGATCGAAGGTGGTCTACGTAAGTACCTAGAAGAAGTTACTTTATTACGTCAGCCATACGTTATGGACAATGAGAAAAAAGTTGGTGACGTATTAAAAGCTGAAGGCGTAAAAGTACTTGGCTTCAAACGTCTAGAAGTCGGTGAAGGCATTGAGAAGAAGCAAGAAGATTTTGCTGCTGAAGTTGCTGCAACTCAAGCATTAGCTAACAAGTAAGTTTTAAAATGCAGTAAGTACTGAGTTTGTTTTTGCTCAGTACTTATAGATTGTTTGACATAATAAGCAATCAAGCATAAAAGAGCCCGTTATTTATTTAACGGGCTTTTTTAGGTCTGGGGTTTTTATTTTGGATTAACGCAATGCCAAATAAGCAGAGTTGGCATAGCTTGCGCTATTACTGTTACTACTGGTGCCATAACTGACGTTTTGCATGCCACTGCTATTACTGGTATTGCTATTATTGGCATTCATCGTATTGCCAGATAACCCTGAATCATTTTTATATAGGCTGTGATAGCGGCTCATCACACTTTTGACATAGTTACGCGTTTCTTTGAACGGTGGAATGCCATTATACTTATCGACGTTACCTTCACCCGCATTGTAACCGGCAACGGCAAATTCTACATTGTTCTTAAAACGCTTCATCAGCCAAGCGATATATTTGGCAGAACCTTCAATATTATCAGCAGGATTCCAAGGGTTACTTACTTTAAATCGACGTGCTGTAGCTGGCATTAGCTGCATTAAACCCTGCGCACCGACTGGCGAGCGAGCATTGGGGTTAAAGGCTGACTCAGTATGCATCATGGCTTTCATAAGCCCTGGATCGACACCGTGGCGCTGCGCTGAAGCCAAAATATAGCTATCGTAAGAGTTACGAGTACCGCTGTTACTAGCTGAGCTACTGCCATAGTTATTATTGCTGTTACTGCTACCATTATTATATAGATTAGAGTCTTTATAATAAGTAACTTTTACTTTTTTAGTGAACTTATCAAAATTGCCACTGGGATTGACGTTGGTGAGAAGTACTTGTCCGCCTTTGTCTTTATAGATATACATATTGCCTGCTTGAGCAGCAATAGATAAGCTAGATAGGGCGACGGCAGTAAGTAAAACGGGAGACAAGCAGTGGGTCATGAAAGGTGCAACATTTATCATAGGGTTATCACTTTTTATCGAGTAGTAGCAAATTGCCTTGCTTATGGACGCATTGGTTTGCGCAATAAAGCGGTTATCCTATCTGCAATATTTCATAACACTATATAGCCACCAACATTAAGGGCTACGACGCAGAACCACGGTTAACAGAACCAATTGCAATAGATACAAAAAATAATAGTTGCTTACTATAACATATAATAACTTTTTACTACATCTGATTGCCCTGACAAGTTGGCCAAACAAACATTTAAATTGTAAAAATTTTTAATAAAATCAATATGGTATTGCAGTGTACCTTATTGAGTGCGAGGTCAGAATTAGTTACAGACCATTTATAATGAAGGCAAAATAGAAGAGGGCTATTATCATTAATATTTGCCAAAAAGCATCGAAATACACGATGAATCTAAATATTCGCAGCCGTATTAGAATAGCAGTGCTATATTAAAGGACCATTAAGCAGACAATGCTGTGACAAATATAGGTACCCAGACAGCAGTGACCAAACCATTCACTGCTAAGCCAAACGCGGCATATCTGCCTGCTGTATGACTGATTTGCCATGCTTCTACGGTGCCGAACGCATGAGCGACTAAGCCAAGCGCTAAGCCTTTGGCACGGTCATCTTCAATGCCAATAAATAAGAAACGCGCTAATGTCCCGCCAATGAGACCTGAGACGATAATAATCAGATTTGCCATCGCTAGCGGTGCTTTGATTAAATCTGCAATGCTCAGACCAATCGGTGTGGTCACTGAACGACTGGCAAAGGCTAGTATCGTATCGTGACTGAGTGAAAATAGATATGCCAATGACATCGGTAATAATGCGCCAATCAAACTCGCCATCGCCACAATCAAGACAAGTTTCTTGATGGGTAAACCTTTGAAATTCATGGCAGCCAAAGGTATTGCCAATAAGACAGTGACATACCCTAATAGATGGTCAAAAACGGGTTTGGCTACGGCGTAATAATGATTGTAATCCCATTGGAAAATAAATAGAAATATAACGACCAATACTAGTGCGGTAATGACCATCGGTAACCATGAAAGTTTGCGTGCCAATATGCGAGCAATTACGTGGGCTGCTAAAGTCAGGAATATCGCCGCAAAGGTTGCCACAAACATATTATCAAAACTCATAAGATTCCTCTATTAATACCGCTCAAGTCTGTCATTTTTGCTCATTGATAGTAGTGTTGCCGTTCATATCATTATTACGGCTCAGCCAACGATTGGATAACACGGCAAATCCCCAAATCGGGATCAGCGTACTAATCATGATGGTAAGCATAAAGCCCCATAGCTCATCCCCTAACGCAAATAACAGCAAGCCTGCACCGGCTGAAACTGGCAAAAAAGCAAAGCCACTATCGACAAGTAAAGTATTACTCGCTTGGGTAAGCCAGCCTGGAATACCTTTGATAAATCGCCAAATCATCAGAATAAAAAACATGGTCAGTAAGCCGACGATATTGGCCGCTTTTTCAATACCCGCCAACTGACAGACAAATACTGCCGACTCACGCACAGTAACGACAATGGTGAGCGTCAGGAGCAATGCCATCCATAAGGGCATTTTTGAAGAATGGGTAGACTTCATAAGCAAGTGGACCAAGTCAGGGATAAATAAAAGAGTAAAAAGATGATTGAGAGGAGACTCACGAGTGCAGTATATAAAAGATTATATATAGAGTGTCGCAACTAATAAAGCGTATCGGTCAATAGTGACCCTATAGTCCGTAAGTAATAAAATCGATATGTCGATGTATAGCTGTTACTGGTACAAGCCTATCCTTTGTGCTGTATTGATCTGGCATCAAAAAAGGACGCTATGGTAGCGTCCTTTTTAACGTATTTTTAATGTTATTCAAAATACGTTAAGTAGATGACTTATTTTTGTGATTCAGATGTTCGACCATCTTCCATTGAATCTGCTGCTAATCTTTCATTTTCAGCATTTAACGCCTCAAATTCAGCAAACGCTTTTTCTTCAGCGTCCGTCATCGTTTGTTCTTCCACATCATCAGGCTGCTCAAACTCTTCAAGTATGGGCATCAGCAATGTTGCTTGCGCTAATGGCAATACATCTAGAGGCTCTAAGTTGGCTTGACCAAGAAACTGTCTCAGTCTATCACTTGGCAAGCGAATCGTTAAGCACTCATGACCATTGTCATCATAGCTTTCTTCTTGAATAACGCCGAGCTCATACAAAGCATTTTTTAGCTGCCCTGCGCTATAAGGTAGTGTCAAATCAAAGGTGGTCAGTGTGCCAGTCAGTAACTGCTGCACGGCTAATGACAACTCTTCCATGCCTAAATTTTCTCTAGAAGAAACATAGACGCGGTTGGGTTGACCTTCGCTAGCATAACCGATACGTGCAGGCTCATCGGTCAAATCAATCTTATTATAGACATTGAGCACAGGCACGTCGTTATCAATTTCAGCCAGTACGTCTTTCACCGCCTGAATTTGCTCATGCATATCTTCGCTCGAAGAATCGATGACATGGAGCAATAGGTCTGCTTCAAGTGTCTCTTCTAGTGTCGCATGGAACGATTCGACCAACTCATGCGGCAGATGACGGACAAAACCGACTGTATCGACCAATACTACGCGTCCAACACCTTGCCAGTCTAAGCGGCGTAACGTCGGGTCAAGCGTCGCAAACAGTTTATCGGCCGCATAGATGTTTTCATCGACCAAGCGATTAAACAAGGTAGATTTGCCAGCATTGGTATAACCCACAAGCGAGATAGTCGGCACATCTGATTTTTGACGGCGGGCTCGACCCTGTGCGCGCGTCTGTCTGACTTTCTCAATTTTGCTTTTGAGCTGCATAACGCGTACTTGTAGCAAGCGACGATCCGTCTCAAGCTGGGTTTCACCGGGTCCACGTAGACCGATACCACCTTTTTGACGTTCCAAATGCGTCCAACCACGCACCAAACGTGTCGACAAATGATTAAGCTGTGCAAGCTCTACTTGCAGCTTACCTTCATAAGTACGGGCGCGCTGCGCAAAAATGTCCAAAATCAGACCTGTACGATCAAGCACACGACACTGTACCAAGGCTTCAATATTACGCTCTTGTGAAGGTGACAAACTGTGGTTAAACAGGACAATATCTGCATCATGCTCACGCACCAGTTCTGCTATCTCTTCTGCTTTGCCGCTACCAACAAAATATCTGGCATCAGGACGGGCACGTGATCCTGTGACCAGTGCCAAGCGATCTGCGCCTGCTGAGTCTGCCAATAGCTCAAATTCACCCAAATCATCAGGATCTTGAATTTGGCGGATGTCTAAATGTACGATGATGGCGCGCTCGCCACCGGTATGTCTTTCAAAATATTCCAAAGAGTATCACCTATCCATAAAGTAAATAAATCGCGACGCTGCCTATTCTAAATACCAGTTCTAAATATTTGGGTTTTATTCAATACATTGAATAAATTACCAAGCTTATCTAAATAGAATAATCAGCATAGTTGCGTTCAGATAACCATTTATATGTGGTCTTATCAGTTGATATTAAAGCGTATTCACACAATTAGCGATGATTTTATGTTACAGCGTTCATTAAGTAGGATTTTATCTTGGCAGCGTAATATTCTTTCTAAACTGAATCAGTTAAAGACATTAGCAGCAAATTACTCACAAAACCTATCCATAACTCAGTGAACAAGTCGTCACTGACTGCATAAACTTTGTTATACTCATTGCGTTTGTTTACCATATATAATCATAAGTTTTAATTACGAGGGACACAGATGAGCCAATCCAAGACAGGCTTTTCAATCAAACAGCAATTGGGGCGAGGCAAACAGATTGCTGGTATGACCACCACCATCGCTGGTGGGCTGCGCGCTGCCCAACGTATCGGGGCATTTAAACAACCACCACGCGAAACACTGCCGCGTTACATTCAAGCTTTTTGTCGCAAAATGGCAGGCTCTTTTGGCGTCAAGGTTATCGCCGTTGAGCGCGTAGAGCAACATCATGGGCTATGGGTTTCTAATCATGTATCATGGATGGATATCCCTGTGGTCGGTACAGTGAGCCCCGCTTTTTTCTTATCCAAAGCCGAGATTGGTGAATGGCCTATCTTTGGTAAGCTGGCACACGCAGCAGGCACAGTATTTATCGAGCGTGGTTCCGGTGATGTCGGCTCAGTTGCGGCGCAGATTGCTAACTTTTTGACCAAAGGCTTCTCGGTTATCTTTTTCCCTGAAGCGACCACTACAGATGGCAAAAAAATCAAACGTATTCATGGCACCTTGCTACAAGCGGCGATAGATGCTGATGTACCTGTGCGCCCGCTAGTAATTGCGTATGTCAATAAAGACGGTACGTTGAGTGAAGAGCTGCCTTATTACGGTAAGCTGACGATGAAAGACAGTTTGAAAAAGGTTTTAGATAGTAAAGATGTCACAGCTTACGTCTTACCACTAGAAGCGATCGATCCTAAAGGTTTGAGCAAAAGTCAGCTGACAGATTTATTGCAAGCACGTATGCAAGAAGGCTTAGCTGAATTACATTCGCGTGTATTGACAAAAATAGCGAAAGTTTAATTATATACGCTTTAAATTGGTTATTTAAACGTGTATAAAAAAGGCGTAAATCTTAGTAGTTAATACTAACGACTTGCGCCTTTTTCTTTGCTATGCAAATACCTGAACTTCAGATTGTTGAAAGCTGAACAATATCAATCTATGACCACGCAAAATTATGGTGAAGGATTAGGTTGTTGAGTATGTACCGCTTCGATAGCGTCTAGTATATCTGAGTCTAAGGTTAAGTTAATGCTATCAATGTTAGACTTCAGCTGTTCTATAGTGGTCGCGCCAATGATGTTACTGGTTACAAACGAGCGTGAGTTAACAAAAGCCAATGCCATCTGCGCCATATCTAAACCGGCGTCATCTGCGATTTTGGCATACTGAGCGGTGGCTGATAGCGCTTCTTTATTGGTATAACGGGCAAAGCGATCATACATGGTCAAACGAGCACCAGCGGGACGTTTGCCGTCCAGATATTTACCAGATAGCACACCAAAGCCTAGTGGTGAATAAGCAAGTAAACCTACATTTTCACGATGTGCAATCTCTGCCATACCTACTTCATATAAGCGGTTCAGCAAACTATAAGGGTTTTGTACCGTAATAGGGGCGATCAAACCATGTTTATCCGCTTCCCATAAGTAGCGCATCAATCCCCAAGCAGTATCATTTGATAATCCATAAGCACGGATACGACCTTTTTTAATCTCATCATTTAACGCTTGGATGGTCTCTAAAAAAGGCGTCAAATCATCGAGCGGCTGTGCTGCCATTGCTTCAGTATAACCGAGCTGACTGAAATAGTTTGTTTGACGTTCAGGCCAGTGTAGTTGGTAGATATCAATGTAATCGGTTTGCAAACGCTCAAGATTGCCATCGATCGCAGCGCTGATATGTTTGGCATTAAACCGTGTCTGCCCGTCACGCAAAAAGTCCATTGGCGATATTTTACTGGCAAGAACAACTTTATCGCGTTGTTTGGTCTTTTGGAACCACGTGCCCATAAAGCGCTCAGTATTGCCTTGCTTGTCTTTTTCTGGCGGTGAGGGATACATCTCAGCAGTATCCCAGAAATTTACGCCTTCACTGAGTGCTAAGTCCATCTGCTCATGGGCATCGCTTTCGCTATTTTGCTGTCCCCATGTCATCGTTCCCAAGCAGATTTTGGAGACTTTTTCATTGAGCTGTGGCAGTGTTTGATATTGCATATGTTCTTCCTTTTTTATTTTATTCTAAAGCAATTTTTTATATTACATGAGCTTGATACCTGTGACACCCGGCGGCGTCACTTGAAAGATTTTAATTTTAAACAGCACGGATTGTCCCGCAAGTGGATGGTTAAAGTCTACTTCTACTTCGTCATCAGTAATGGCGCTAATCGTACCGGGTAGAGTGTTTTTGCCTTTATCTTCAAATTCTACTAGCATGCCAATCTGAGGATTGTCAGCGATAAGCGCAAACTGAGTAGGGCTAAAGCGTTGAATGTTGTCAGGATTCCATTCACCAAATGCTTGCTCTGGCTCAAGATGAGCGGAGCGTGTATCGCCTGCACGCAGATTCATCAGCACTTGCTCAAAGCCAGGTAATAAGCTCTCATCACCTATAGTTAAAGTAACGGGTGTATCACGGCTAAAGGTTGAATCAATTACGGTGCCATTCTCGAGCGACACTTCAAAATGCAGCTTAACTAGGCTGCCAAAAGTGATACGTACATCTTCATTGGGTGTGATAAATTGTGAGTCGGTCATGGAAAATTTACCTATTACTGGAGTAGGAAGTTAGGTGGACATTAATATAAGAAATGATAAGTCATCTAGAAAAGGTTGTAAGCGCCAATAGTGTAACGTAAATAGTGTAATATATTTGGCGAATCTAAAAGTGAGTGCAGCATTTATGGCAAAACTGATGGCAAACAGACAACAAGGTCGAGTCACAAAATGGCAAGATGATAAAGGCTTTGGCTTTATTGAAACCGAAGCGGGCGAGTCGGTGTTTTTTCATGTCAGCGAATTCAAAGCGCAGCGTCGTCCTGTTATCGGCGAAAAGGTTGTTTTTACGGTTGGCTATGATAATCAAAGACGCTTGCAAGCAAAAGAGGTACAAGAATTAAGCTTCGTCCAACAAAAAATGGCGCAAAAAAACAAACAAATTAGACAGCGTAATCATAGACGCAGTGCGCAAGCAGAGTTTGAGGAAGGACAAAAGAAGCGTTTGTTCCTCGGTATTGGTTTTTATGGTGTCTTACTATTACTAGCGGTCATGAATAAGCTAAGCTGGCTGGTTGTTGGTTGGTATGTGGCTTTAGGACTCATAACCTATACCATATATGCTAAAGACAAAGCGGCTGCTCAAAATAACGACTGGCGAACACCTGAGATGACATTACATATTTTAAGTGCGCTTGGTGGCTGGGTCGGAGCAATGGTCGCACAAACCTACTTGCGTCATAAGTCACAAAAGCCTGAATTCCGTATTGCGTATTATTTGACTGTCGTCATTAACATGGCAGGGTTACTATTTATATTGGCAGGTGGCGGTTTGGATTTTCTAGAAGGATTGTTATAGATTTTAGATGGTGAGAATAAAAGCCAAAGAAAAGGTGGATTTACGAAAATGCAATCCACCTTTTCCATTAATGAAGCGATATGCCTTGAGACGCGTTAAACTTCACGCTTCTTTTCTAAAAACAGCATATCAATGATAATCATCGCGACACCAATACTGATACCCATATCAGCAATATTAAAAATCGGATAATGCCAAACATCGGCATTGTGCACATGGATAAAGTCAATCACATGACCATGTAATAAGCGATCGATTAAATTACCAATGGCACCGCCAAGCACTAAAGCCAGACCGATAGAGAGTAGCTTAGCCTGGCGAGGCGCTTTAATCAAATACACCATCAAAAACAGCGACATCACCAGCGCCAAACCTGAAAAAAACCATTTTTGCCAACCGCCTGCATCTGCCAAAAAGCTAAAAGCAGCGCCGTAGTTGTAAGCGAGCGTCCAGTTTAGAAACGGCTCAATCACAGGCACCGGTTCAAGAAAGGTCAGATTGGTTTCTGCAAGCCATTTTGTCCATTGATCCAGGATAATCACGACCAGTGACAACAGATACCAGTTAAACGCAAGGCGACCATTAGCAATCATCTTTGGTGTCTTGTTCAATCGACTCTTCGGCGTCGATGAGCTACCCGTAGTGGCATGAGCCGGTTTAGGTGAACTTTCGACGTCGATAGGCGGCTGTTTATCATCCGGTAAGTTCGTGGGATTAGGTGTTGAGTTAGGCATAGTGGCGCACCTCTCCATCACCGCTGACGTTGGTTGCACAGCGCGCACATAATTCTGGATGTGCGCTATCTATGCCAATGTCATCACGGATATGCCAACAGCGCACACACTTGGTGCCGGTTGCAGCATTTACTTCGACGACTAAATCTGCCGCTGAACTATTACTGTCCGCTTGTTCATCTGTGCTTACTACATCAGCAGGGGCAGTGCTCAAAGGCTTTAAAGTTGCGCTACTAGTGATAAGGACAAAACGCAGCTCTTCACCAAGCTTATCTAAGCTTTCATGCATAGCGCCATCAGCATATAGAGTGACGTCAGCGGATAAGTTGGCATTGATGATTTTTTCACCGCGTGCCGTTTCGATATGCTTATTGACCATATCCTTTGCTAGCATGATACGCTGCCAGTCATCGTTGCTAATAGCGCTCAGCTTAAACTCTGGGAAGCTGTACCATTCTTCAGTGAACACATAGCTATCAGCACCATGCAATACTTCCCATGCTTCTTGGGCCGTAAATGATAAAATCGGCGTAATCCAGCGAATCAATGCTTCAGCAATATGATAAATAGCTGTTTGCGCAGAGCGGCGCGGCTGACCGTCAGTCTGGGTGGTGTATTGACGGTCTTTGATAATATCTAAATAAAAACTACCCAAGTCTTGCGAGCAGAACGCGGTGATATGCTGCGTGACTTGGTGAAAGTCCATCGCATCATAAGCACTGATGATTTGTGCTTGTACTGTTTGCGCACGCTCAATGATAAATTTATCAAGGCTCACCAGCTCATTAATATCAACGCTATTGGTAGCAGGATCAAAATCATCGGTATTGGCAAGCAAGAAGCGTAGGGTATTACGAATGCGGCGATACATATCGATTGCACCCTTAAAGACAGTTTTACCCGCGCTCATCTCATAACGATAGTCGCTCGATGCAATCCATAAACGCAACATATCTGCGCCCGTTTTATTGATCTCTTCTTGCGGGGTTATGATATTGCCCAGTGATTTACTCATCTTGCGACCGTTTTCATCAACCACAAAACCATGGGTCAGAACTTGCTTAAACGGTGGGCGCTCGTACATGGCTTCTGAGGTCAGCAATGACGTCTGAAACCAGCCACGATGTTGGTCAGAGCCTTCTAAGTACATATCAGCAGGGTTGGTCAGCTCGTCGCGTTGATCAAGTACGGCAAAATGCGTGGTGCCAGAGTCAAACCAAACATCTAACGTATCAGTCGCTTTATCATAATCAGCAGCTTCCGCGCCTAAAAAATCTTCACAGCTGGCATCAAACCATGCTTCTACGCCACCTTCGTTGATTTTTTGTGCTGCTGTTTCCATCAGTTCAAGCGTATTTGGGTGTAGTTCACCCGTTTCTTTATGGGTAAAGAAAGTAATCGGTACGCCCCACGTACGCTGGCGAGAGATGCACCAATCTGGACGACCTGTCATCATCGACTCAATGCGGTTTTGACCCCAAGCTGGTGTCCATTGAACCGCTGGAATATCAGCAAGTGCGCGCTCACGCAAACCTTGTGTTTCCATGCTGATAAACCATTGCGGCGTGGCTCGGAAAATGATTGGCGATTTATGACGCCAGCAGTGCGGATAGCTGTGCTCAATTTTGGTATGGCTAACCAGATGACCGTTTTCGTGCAGGGCAGCGATGATTTGAGGGTTGGCTTTATAGATGTGCTCACCGGCAAATACCGCGGCGCTTTCTAAATAAACACCTGTACCACTCACTGGGTTTTCAACAGGCAAATTATATTTTAGACCGACAATATAATCGTCAAGACCATGACCCGGTGCAGTATGGACCAAGCCAGTACCACTATCAGTCGTTACGTGATCGCCTAAGATTAATGGCACTTGGCGCGCTTCAATCAGTGGATGCTGAGCATGTAGACCTTCAAGCTCACGACCTGATACGGTAGCTAAGACACCTTTATTCTCAAGTTTAAATTCACTTAACGCCGACTCAACCAAATCAGTCGCCAGTAGCAAGTTGCCGTTTTCAGTAGCGACCACGCTATAGTCATGCTCAGGATGCACTGCAATAGCTTGGTTGGCAGGCAATGTCCAAGGCGTCGTCGTCCAGATAACGGCAGCGATATTGCCGTCTATTTCAGCCAATGCCGCAACTTTGTCACGGTCTACAATATCAAAGCTGACATAAATGGCGTCTGAAACTTTATCTTGATATTCAACTTCAGCTTCAGCCAGAGCAGAGCTACAGTCCAAGCACCAGTTGACCGGCTTCATACCGCGAGTCACATGACCATTGTCATAAATTTTGGCAAGGGCGCGCACGATATTGGCTTCTTGATGGAAGTTCATCGTTAGATAAGGATTGTCCCAATCACCAAACACACCCAGTCGTTTAAAATCCGCCTTTTGCAGTTCAATTTGAGTACGAGCGTATTCACGACAGAGACCGCGGAATTCGGTTGCAGAAACTTTTTGACCGACTTTACCATGTTTGGCTTCGACTTTTTGCTCGATAGGCAGACCGTGACAGTCCCAACCGGGCACATAAGGCGCATCAAAACCAGATAGCGTTTTTGATTTTACGATAATGTCTTTGAGTACTTTATTGACTGCATGACCCAAGTGAATCTGACCGTTGGCGTATGGAGGACCATCATGCAAAATGTATTTGGTTGCCCCAGCACGTGCCGCACGAATTTTACCGTAAACATCATCTGCTTCCCAAGCTGCTAGCCAATCTGGCTCACGTTTGGCAAGGTTTGCACGCATCGCAAACGGCGTGTCTGCAAGGTTTAGGGTGTCTTTATAGTCTTGGCTTGGCATATCAGTACTTTTATCAGTCATAGAAGGCGTCTTTTAGAATGGTGATGAAAAGGTAAATTGAATTAAAAAGTGCGTGTAAAGCTGGCTACAAAAGTTAGAGTAATAATTTGATTGAAAGTAGATAACACTCGCTATTATATGACAAAAAGAGTGGGGTAAGAAGAGCTGCCGAGTATCGTTTCTATGTCCGCCAAAACCGCCACAAAATTCATTTAACGAGCGATTGGTAATTATTTTATATCTGCTAGGATAATAAAGGTGATAATGAATTGAGCAATCAATGTCCATGCTGTCTTTATGTGCAAGACTGCATCATATCACTATCGTCAGATAATCCCTACTTTCAGTAGTTGATGGTCGTTGTTGATTTAACTGTTTTTACTCATGGATTTCAATCTGCATCACATATCATATCTGATTCAATTCGATTTAAAGAAATGAAACATACACTGACTAAGATGGGCTTGTTAAGGTGTGAATACCACCCAACGTCATATGACGTATAAAGCCGTAGCAGAATTTCTAGATTATCAGTATAGAAAAATAGATGCTTTAGTTGGTTAGTTTTTATCGCAGCTGATTATTTTAAATAAAAAACCTGCCAGTCAAATGATTGGCAGGTTTTTTAATGTAAACGGCTTTAAAGGGTGCTGCAAGTGCATTTCTATTACCAATACTCAAGCAGGCACGATAGTCAGCTGCTCGGCTAAGCTAAAGAAAGGTTTTGCTGCGCATTTAAAATCCAGGCTAGATTCTAAGTGATTCAAATGTTGATTAATCAGCAATAACAGACCTTCTTCATCCCGGTTTTCAATGGCATTTACCATGCCAAGATGTTCGTCTTCAGCGCAGTTAGATGAGCCAACTTTGTTATATAGCCCAATGATTAGTGTGGTACGTAATGTAAGCTCACTCAAAAACCGCTCTAAAACTGTATTGCCTGAAATCATCGCCAACTGCATATGGAAAGTGCGCGATAGACGCAGCTCCGCGGGTTTATCACCTTGCGCCCGCGCTTCAGCTTCGGCAGCTATCGTAGCACGCATGTCAACAATGTCTTGCAGACTGGCATTTTTGATTACTTTACGGGCAAGCGTACGTTCAATCGTGCGCCGTGCTTCAAACACATCACCGGCTTCTTTCGGTGACGGAGTTGAAACAAAAGCGCCTCGGTTGGGCTGTAATTGCACCACATGCATCGTTGCAAGGGTAGAGAGTGCTCGCCTCACATTGGCTCTATTGCAATTAAACAAGTCACTCAGCATCTGCTCGCCAAGCTTTGTTCCAGCAGGCAAGCGTTGCTCTGACACCGCAGCAGTGATGGAGTTAATAATGGTTTGCTCGGGTATTTCGTCGAGCGCAGGAACTGTTTGTTTGGTTTTCTCTATTTTCATAGACACAATTATAGTGTGCGACTGTTATCGCTACAACAAATATTAAAAAAATAGATTGTTTTGTTAACAATAATGATTAACAATGATTGTTAACAAATATAAAATGCTGCTGATCTGTGAATAATGACGATAACCTATGAATAGCGAGGCTCTATGAAAATTCTAGTGATGAACCCAAACTCGACCACTTCTATGACCGATAAAATCGTTGAAAGCGCGCGTCAAAAAGCCAGTGCAGGTACGACCATTATTGGCGCTTCTGGAACGGATTCGCCTGCATCTATTCAAGGGCATCATGATGAAGCGCTCTCTGTCCCTGGTTTGATTAAACGCTTACAACAAGCGGAACAAGAAGGAATTGATGGTGTCGTCGTCGCCTGCTTTGATGACCCAGGTATTGGTGCTTGCCGCGAAGTGTTTTCAGGTCCAGTTATTGGAATTTGTGAAGCGGCGGTCAAAGCCGCTAGTATGATTTCAACCTCTTTTAGTGTGGTCACCACTTTGCCACGTTCTGTACCTGTGATTGAAGATTTGATTCATGGTTATGGTTTATCTCATCGCTGTAGAAAAGTACGCTCTGCTGCCATACCCGTGCTTGCTCTTGAGGAAGCTGGCTCTGGTGCCCGTGAAAAAGTTCGTGATGAAATTTTACGTGCAGTGCGTGAAGACAACTGCGAAGCGGTAGTTTTGGGCTGTGCTGGGATGGCAGACCTAACAGAATGGCTGACTGCAGAAACAGGTGTGCCTGTGATTGATGGTGTGACTGTGGCTACTCGTATGATTGAGGCACTGGTTGGCTGTGGTCTAAAAACCAGTAAAATTGGCGCCTATGCAACACCTATCCCACATTAAATAAATAGAGATGGACGAAACAGCTATCAACCAATAAATATTCAACATTCTCAAGGAAGGAGAAGGTGATGGACAATATTCAAGGAGCCGTTGCTACGGCAGGTGTAAAAACAATAGAGCATAAAGGGGTTGGTGAAGAGAGCCTAGCGCCGCAAACCACACGAATTATGGGTTCTTGGTCTTATTTGTTTACGTGGTTGGGTGGGTGTGTCTCCATTGGTACCTTCACCGTTGGGTCAGGTTTGGTTGGTACCCTTAACTTATTACAAGTAGTGCTAGCAATCGCCATTGGTTGTACGGTTATTGGGGCAGCGCTCATGATTAACGGTCGCGCAGGTCATAAATATGGCATCCCGTTTATGGTGCAAAGCCGTTCATCTTTTGGTTTTACTGGTAGTCGCATACCAGCATTGGTGCGCTCTGTACCTGCGATTGTTTGGTTTGGCTTTCAGAGCTGGATTGGTGCCGGTGCACTAAATCTGGTGTCTGATGCCTTGTTTGGATACAGCAATATAATCGTTTTCTTTGTTGGTTTTCAGTTTTTACAAATTGGTCTATCCGTTTTGGGTTTTCATGGTATCAAATGGCTTGAGAACATTGGCTCAATTTTTATTATTGGTTCATTGATTTACATGTTTATTAGTGTGATTAATAAATATGGTGATGTGATCTCAACCAATCTTATCAATACAGAAGGGACTTGGGGAGCGCCATTTTGGGGTGCAACCATGCTGTTTTTAGGCGTTTACAGTACGATGATGCTTAACGTCTCTGACTATTCGCGTGAACTAAAAGAAGATGTTGGTCTTTTTCGTCAAGTAGCCATTTATGCCAACTCTATCCTACCTGCAACATTGTTTATGGGTCTGATTGGTGTGATGGTGACCAGTGCGACTGGTGAAGTTGATCCTATCAAGGTGTTTTCTAGCGCCGTTGATAACAAGCCTTTATTAATCATTACGATGCTTTTCATTGCTTTTGCGCAGGTCACTACCAATATCTTAAACAACGTCGTACCGCCTGCCTATGCATTAATGGATATCTTCAAAATTAAGTATAAAACCGCTGCAGTTATTGTTGGGTTGCTTGCCTTTGGAACATTCCCTTGGGAGTTAGTAAAAGATGAATCTGCTGCGGGACTAAACTTATTTATTCAAACTTACTCAGCATTTTTGGGTCCTATCTTTGCCATCTTAGTCGTTGACTACTATTTCTTACGTAAGCAAAAGCTGGATCTTGACAAGCTATATGATGAGAATGGTCCCTATAAGGGCGTCAACATGGCAGCTGTTATCGCTATGGTAGTGGGGATTGTAGTCGCTCTACTCTTCTCAAGTATCTCTTGGTATGCAAGCTTAATTCCAGCAGGCGCTATCTATTGGATCTTGATGTTAAAGATGCCTGCTGCACAGCGTTTCATGTCCTAATTTGTTCAAATGTTTAGACAAAAACCCTATAGCAGTGAGCTCTGCTATAGGGTTTTTGCGTGAGGTGCTAAACTAAGACTACAGCTAGTTTCAGCCCTAAAAAACTGACGACAGCCACAGTCTTAGTTTTAATGACCATAGTGGTTGAATACCTGTAAGCCCTTGGCTCATCTCGCCATTTTTTAATATGACATAAGAGGGCGTGACTTGCCCTTGCCAATCATCAAAGATAGCGCCTTCTTCATCATTTACAGTATTAAAACTATAATTGTTTTGCTTAAGATAGCTGTGTAACTCTTGGTCAGAGCCGGACTTTATAGCGACTGTAACGACTGGATAGTTATTTTCTGCTGCTAACGTATTAATAGTTGGCGAGGTCACGCTACATATCGGACACCATGTTCCCCAAAAATAGACCAGCGTGGGTTCATCTGTACTCATTGCTGCCAAATCAATACTCTGCCCTTGATAATCCATCAATTTCAACTGTGGATTGACTGGCATGACCGGTTGTCGCCACCAGTTAACAGTAGTATAAATAATGGCAAATACCAAGCCGTAGAGCAGCACAGTTTTAATAATTGACAGTGTTTTTTGCCTAGGCGTCTTTTTAGGTTTCTCATTCATCTTATCAATATTGGTGGTCATAGGAACTACTTTTTTGCTCGGTGGTTTTTATAAGTCGTTTTTAATAGATAAAAATATACGGCTGAATGGTCAGCCGTATTATTCAATACATTAAAGATTTTAGTCGAGATGATTAAGACTTTTGCGCACGGTTTTGTAAAGGGTCACCTAGCAGCACGCTACCAGAGTTTTCTCTGAGCTCATCATCGCTCAGCTTACTGGCAGATACTTTAGACTTTCTCTTCCATTTTAAGCTAAACAAGTCATCACGGCGATCCAGCAGATTATGTACCGAACCTTCGTTACGAACGTGAGTGAGCTTGTCTAAATTCACATCTGAAAAGAAAACCATCTCAGTGTTGGCCGTCGTTTCTGCCATAATCGCGTCATGCGGGAATGCAAAATCTGACGGTGAAAAAATAGACGACTGCGCGTACTGAATGTCTAAGCTCTCAACTTGCGGTAAGTTACCAACTGAGCCACAAATCATCACATAGCATTCGTTTTCAATAGCGCGCGCTTGAGCGCAGTGACGTACGCGTAAATAGCCGTTTTTGGTATCTGTCCAAAAAGGCACGAACAAAATATCCATATCGTCGAGCGCCAACAAGCGGGCAAGCTCAGGGAATTCAACATCATAACAGACCAAAATACCAATACGACCAGCATCCGTATCAAATACTTTGACCTCATCACCGCCTTCGATGACCCAAGCGCTACGCTCATGAGGGGTAATATGAATCTTGCGCTGTTCTTCAACCGTTCCATCGCGGCGACATAGATAACTGACATTGTACAGCGTGTCGTCTTCATCTAGAAATGGCATGGAGCCCATAATAACGTTAACGTTATAGCTGACCGCTAAATGCGATATTTCGTTTTTAAACCACTCGGTATAACCTGCCAAAAAGCGAATCGCAATGTTTTGATCCGTTGACTCACACAAACCCATCAATGGCGCGTTAAAAAATTCTGGCAAGCAGGCAAAGTCTGAGTTGTAATCCGCCATAACGTCGACAAAGAACTCAACCTGTTGCAATAGCTCTTCTGGTGACTCAACTTCACGCATCTGCCACTGGATACCGCCAATGCGCACCTCAGATTTGCGCGTATTGGGCTTATAGTCTTTGGGTTCATAATAAATATTTGCCCACTCAAGTAAGGTTGCAAAGCCTTTAGACTGTTTGTCATCTGGTAAGTAAGCGGTCAAAATACGCTTGACGATAAAGCCATTGGATAACTGGAAAGATAGCGCAGAATCATGAATTTCACGTGCTGCAACCGCATCAATATAGTCACCCGGGGTCAAATCTTGATGGTTATGGTAGTTAGGGATACGACCACCCGCCAAAATAGCGCGAAAGTTCAACTGACGACAAAGCTCTTTACGTGCATCATACAGCCTGCGACCTAAGCGATAACCACGATATTCAGGATCAATGAGAGCGTCTAAGCCATAGATAGCATCGCCTTCAGGGTTGTCTCTGATAATCTCTTTATGACCAATCAAGTCATCATACGTGTGCGGATTAGAGAATTTGGCATAATCAACACGCATAGAGAGGACAATACCAATCAGCTGGTCATGATCGAATAAGGCAATCTGCCCTTCTGGAAAGGCATCAATCAAAGTATTAATGGTAGTCTTTGACCATGCACCGCCTAAATTGACATACACACGGTCCATTAAGGCTTTTAGTTGCGGGTAGTCTTTTTTCTTAATCTCAGCAATTGTTAAATGAAAGTCTTCTGGTTTTTCTATCTTACTCATAAAATTCCTGTCTGTCGTTTCTGTATGCGGGTGTTGATAAGAGATATTGATAAATGAAAGTACGACACATCTTGCGATTAATTTTTATATAAGTGGGCGAAATAATGGCAAACTTAAGGACAAGGTTTCGGCATAACAATGTCGAGAAAAATATACCAATAGGCTGTGAGAATCGTTACAATCATTTATCTGTGTATTTACAATAAGTTATAAGGATCGTTTCTCATATGATCTATTTTAATGAGGCATTTTTATAAGTTTGCAAGTGGTTCTATCGCACTTCAAGAGTGCTTTGACTACCTTTTAACGTACATTGACTGCTGATTATAGTTTTATTGAAGTACATGTCGACTGGTATGATATCAAGCTCGCCAGCTAATGACAGTCAAACGTCGTAAAGATTTGCTAGGTTTTTGTGAGTCTTTCTGCCTCGTTGAGACATCATTTGATAAATTTATACTTAATTTTATTTGGCTGTTTTTCCTTGCTCATATTTGATATTAACCCGTTAGGAATTTTTAATGACGCCTGAAATTCATACTGCTGCTTTTAGAACATTAGATAAAATTGAAGATACTGCACTGATGCAATTGGTGTACGTCAGTAGCATGACGCTTAGTTCGCGTTTTAGTACGACGATATTCGAAGAAGTGGAAAGTCATGCGCGTAATTATAATCAGCAGCAGGGTATCACAGGTACTCTATGTTATGGTAATGGGCATTTTTTGCAGTGCATTGAAGGTGAAAAAGCCAGAGTACTGACGCTAATTCAGCGTATATATGTCGATACACGTCATAAAAACATTCAAGTGCTATTAGTGCAAGTCATCAAGCAGCGCAGTTTTTCTGATTGGCGTATGCGCTTACTGTTTTTGGAACGTTGGTTATGGTCACCTGCGACCAAAAAACAAGCGGCACAGCTAGCACCGTTTTTGCCATTTTTGCCCCACGATTGGAGACCCGATCATACCGAATTATTCTTACAAGTGATCAAAAATTTTGATACGCCGCCTCATATCAATGCAGCGGGCATCACTTACAATGCGCTAGGTAATATGGTGCGCCATGTCGCTGCGCCGCATCAAGCATTTTTAGTTGTTCAGGGTTTTTTGAGTGTGCTTTTGGCTATAGGACTGATGTTATTATATTTATAAGCTACATGATGAAGATCATAAAACATACGGTATAGTTTTATTATTGATGATAAAACTGCCTTTATAAAAAAGACGCTAGACTTAAACGTTTAGCGTCTTTTTTGTGTGATTAAGCTTTTAATACATTGGATAAGTAATCAATCACATATCAAAAATCTTACCACGGTTCATAATATTATTGGGATCAAAGACTCTTTTAACCTCGCGCAAATATTCAATCTCAGTCTCGCTACGGCTATAATATAGATACGGCTTTTTAGTCATACCAACGCCATGCTCAGCAGAGACTGAACCGCCATATCTTTGCACCGTTTCAAACACATATTTGTTCACGATTTGACACTCTGCAAAGAAGTCATCTTTACTCATATTTTCAGGCTTTAAGATATTTAAATGCAAATTCCCATCACCGATATGACCGAACCAACAAACTTCAAAGTCAGGGTAGTTGCTACTGACGATATGGTCAATCTCAGCGATAAACTCAGGTACATAGCTTATCAGTACCGAGACATCATTCTTATAAGGGGTAAATACTGAGATGGTCTCAGATATATATTCACGCAGCTTCCACAGCTCTGCCGCTTGAGTGAGGTTTTGACTCATGACACCATCGACCACCCAGCCTTGCTCCATGCAATGCTCAAATATTGCCATGGCTTTATCCATGATTGGCTCGTATGGCGCTTCAAACTCTAGCAAGGTATAAAACTTGGTACGTGACTCAAACGGCTCTTGAACTTGTCCATGTGCCATCAGTTTATCAATCGCTACGTCATCAAAGAATTCAAACGCGGTCAAATCGATTTGTGCTTGAAAGGCAGAGAGCACATTCATGACATCATTAAAGCTGTCCATACCCAGCACCATGACGTTTAGGTCTTGCGGCTGACGTTCAAGCTTGATTTGTGCATGGGTGACAAAACCAAGCGTACCTTCACTACCGATAAACAATTGACGTAAGTCATATCCAGTGGCATTTTTGACCATACCGCGATTGAGCTGCAAGATATCCCCTTTACCAGTGACGACAGTCAGCCCCATAATCCATTGACGGGTCATACCATAGCGAATAACTTTGATGCCGCCAGCATTGGTGCCAATATTGCCACCGATTTGACTGGAGCCAGCTGAGGCAAAGTCGACAGGGTAGTATAGGTCTTTTGATTCGGCAAACTGCTGCAATTGCTGAGTGACCACACCCGCTTCAATTTCAACCATACGATCAGCAGGATAAAACTGTCCGATATGATTCATCTTATCCATACTGACCACAATCTCACCATTGGCGGCGACGGCACCCGCAGACAGACCGGTACGACCGCCACTTGGGGTCAAGACCACATTGTGCTCATTGGCAAGCAGTACAATCGCTTGTACTTGCTCGGTGGTTTTTGGAAAGACGATAGCAGAAGCAGCTGGCGCAAAATGCTTGGTCCAGTCTTTGCCCCAATGCTCTAAGCTCTCGCTGTCAGTTTTGATTTGGCTGGCATCAAAATGGTGGGTAGCAAGCAGAGCGCTGAGGATGGTTTGAACAGCAGCTGCATGGGTTTCAGATAGGGTTTGGCTAGATAAAGAAGTCATGGTCAAATCTCGGTATCAACGTGAGTGCTATGCATAGAGGGGATTATTATGGGAATTATCATATAACCAAATGGCTATAACTAAACATGTTTAATGGTGTATGTTATTAAGGGAATATTAACGATGTATATTATTGCAATTTAATAGTCGTCGCAATCATAGAGTGTTATTAGTTTGCCTTTGTATATGCGTATATAGCATAAAGAAACGGTACTTGCTCATCTGGATAGCAAGATTCACTATAGCATAAAAAGTTTTCAGGATTGATAACCAATAATTCATCTAATCTGCTAACATCGTTGCCCAATTTTGTGTAAGATATCCGGACTCTTTTCGTTTCATTCATCCAAGCTTATCCCTCAGATGATTTTTATAAGACAATTATAGGACAGTTCTCACATGGCGTTATCACTCCAAAAAGACAAAATCCGGTTTTTATTGCTTGAAGGTCTGCACGACAATGCTTTAAAAGTATTAAAAGATGCTGGTTATCAAAATATTGAAAATATTAGTCATGCATTGGATCAAGATGAGCTGATTGAAAAGATTAAAGATGCTCATTTTATCGGTATTCGCTCGCGCACGCAGCTGACGCGTGAAGTACTTCAGCATGCACATAAGCTTATCGGCATTGGTTGCTTTTGTATTGGTACCAATCAAGTAGATTTAGATGCTGCTCGTGAATTCGGTATTCCCGTCTTTAACGCACCGTACTCAAACACCCGTTCGGTTGCTGAGTTGGTATTGGCTGAAGCCATCATGCTATATCGCGGCATCCCTGAAAAGAATGCCACTGTCCATCGCGGTGGTTGGGGTAAGTCTGCGACTAACTCACATGAAGTACGTGGCAAAACCATCGGTATCGTCGGTTATGGCTCCATTGGCTCGCAGCTATCTGTATTAGCCGAAAGCTTTGGTATGAAGGTTATCTATCATGATGTCTTAACCAAACTGCCACTAGGTAACGCAGTACAAGTAGGTAGCTTAGAAGAGCTATTATCTACTGCTGATATCGTGACTTTGCATGTACCGGATTTGCCAAGCACACGCTACATGATGGGCGCGGCGCAGTTTGCACATATGAAAGACGGCAGCTACTTTATCAATGCCGCACGTGGTACTTGCGTCGAGATTGATGATCTTGCTGCCGTGCTTGAATCTGGCAAAATCTTGGGTGCAGCAATTGATGTGTTCCCAAAAGAGCCAAAATCTGCTGATGAAGAGTTTGAGTCACCACTGCGTAAGTTCGATAATGTTATTTTGACTCCACATATCGGTGGATCAACCCAAGAAGCGCAGGCAAATATTGGACTAGAAGTTGCAGATAAGTTTGTGCGATATTCTGACCAAGGTGATACGGCAACGGCGGTCAACTTCCCAGAAGTATCGATTCCATTTAAAGAAGGCACGCATCGCCTGCTGCATATACACAAAAACGTACCAGGTGTTCTGTCACAGATTAACCGTCTGTTTGCTGAAGCAAATATCAATATCTTGGCGCAGAGCTTGATGACGGAGGGCGATGTTGGATATCTCGTTATGGATGTCGATTATAACGACTCAACCGCTGCGTTAGATCAGCTAAAAGACGTTCAAGAAACGATTCGTGTACGTATTTTGTTTTAAGTTTTGTGTTAATAGTTTAAATTTATAATTGTTGCTATAAATAGCAAATGATATAAAAGAGAGGCTCTATTCATAAGAGCCTCTTTTTTTATCGTATTTTACATATTTCTAAGGCATAAACTTAGCCAGCTTTAGTTTTATTGGCTGCGTCTGCTTGACGGCGGGCTTCAACCTTAGCTGCTTTGCGCTTCTCGATGACATCAATGACGTCACTACCGATATGGGCTTCACCACGTTTTTGTGCCAATTGCATTTGATGCTCACGCTCACGAAAGCGTGCTTTTTGCTCGTCGGTCGCTTTATCGATACAGTGCGGACATGACTCACCCTTTATGTAGGCAGGGCTTTTCATCTCATCTTGCGTAATCGGCATACGACAGGCAAAACACTGCTCATAACTGCCTTTTTCTAAGTTGTGATTGACTGAGACACGGTTATCAAAGACAAAGCAATCACCCTCCCACATAGAATCGCTGGCTGGTACTTCTTCTAGATATTTTAAAATGCCGCCCTCTAAATGATAAACTTCTTCAAATCCTTGCTCGCGCATAAATGCCGTTGATTTTTCGCAGCGGATACCGCCCGTACAGAACATGGCGACTTTTTTATGCTTAGCGGGGTCTAGCTCTTTTGCCACATATGCTGGGAACTCACGGAAGGTTTCTGTATTCGGATTCACAGCATTTTGAAACGTACCAATTTTTACTTCATAATCATTACGCGTATCAATTAGAATCACATCAGGATCTGAGATAAGCGCATTCCAATCGCTTGGCTTAACGTAGCGCCCAACCGATTGTAATGGGTCGATATTCTCAACACCCATAGTGACGATTTCTTTTTTAAGCTTTACTTTGGTGCGATAAAAAGGTTGGGCATCGGTATAAGATTCTTTAAAAGTAAAACTGCCAATCGCTTCGATACCACGTAGATACTCAAGGATGTTATCGATGCCTTGACGGCTACCAGAAATGGTCCCATTAATGCCTTCACTGGCGATTAGTAAGGTGCCTTTGACCTCATTTTCGAGCATGGTATTTAGAATTGGGTCGCGGTACTCTTCAAAGTCAGCAAAGCGCGTAAACTTATAAAGAGCGGCAACGACTATATTATTGGTCACGCTGTCGTAAGCAGGCGCCGCTTTGCTATTAGTTGCAGTGCTTTCTTGGATGCTATTTTTGGCATTGCTATCTTGATTGGTACTCATGTTTTTCTCCTGCTGGCTAGGTCGCAAACCTAGTGCATTGGGTTAAGGTGCTTTTTATCATTAACGATTAGAATGAGTTGGTAAGATTCATAACACTAGCACGATTGTGGAATTGGCTAATGCGAGCATAGTGTAACAAATTTTAGGAATATTTTGGAGGTTTTATCCTTCTTAAGTCAGATATAGGCGATGATAAAAATAGTCAATAAAAAAGCCCAGTAAAATACTGAGCTTTTTGCATATTCATTGTATAAAGTAAATTAAAGCTTATTTACTCTGAAACCAAGTATCGGCTTTGCTACGAGCGCTAGCGATGTCTGAGCTTGATAAGTTCAATGCCAATTGTCCGATTTTACCGCGTGCTTTGTTACGTACTTTTTCATCTAGCATACCGTCACGGGCAGCTAAGTCGTACCATTTATAGGCATCGACGAGATTTTTTTGCTTTTCATCTAATAAGGCAAGCGTATAGCTGGCACGGTTATCACCACGCATAGCGGCCTTTTCCAACCAAGAGCGTGCTTGTTGCAAGTTAGGCTGTACGCCTTCACCGCGCAAGTACATGATAGCTAAATTAAGCTGAGCAGGGGCAACGCCTTGCTGAGCTGCTTTGGTATACCACTGAACGGCTTGTTGAGTGTTTTGGGCCATACCTTCGCCTTTTTGTAAACGCTTGGCTAGGTAAAATTGAGCGTGGTCATTACCTTGAGCGGCGCGACTAGATAACTCGCTGACAGACATTAGCTCAAAACGTGACGTATCAAGTGGTACGTTTGATATCAACTCAGCGTTGGCAAAACCTGCAAAAGAAAAAATGGCAGTAAACAACGCAGCTTTTAATAATTTCATAGCAGCTCCAAAATTAGGCAGTTAATAAGCAAAAAAAATTGTCCCGCTAAACATTGTCTCGCAAAAGACAGTTAGACGGCGATAACAATTAGGCGACATCTTGCAAGACCAACTTACCTAATTATTAGCAATATAATTAATCGTTATCATGTGCCAATAGATTCCAATAAAACCGACAAACGGTATTAATCAGGGTGCAGTTGACACTATTTCGCTAGCTTAACACCCAAACTTACGAAACTCAAATACTAATTACACGATTTACTGTCTATCTATACCCCATTGTCCTCAATAAAATCATAGAGTTACTTATGCGTATGAATAGATTAAGACTCTATTAAGGTTAAGGTTGTACTTATAGGTGTCAATATTCCTTTTAATAAGAGCTAGCAAATATCATTTAGGTCTTTGTTTGGTGACGCGATAAATAGCGACATCTGCCAGTAGGTTTGGTGCTTGTCTTATCAATGCTGTCATCAACGGTGAATGCCCTTTTTCAGAATCACTGACGGCAAAACGATTGATAATATGAATATCATGCTGCGCGCACAGTTTCTCAAAATCCTTAAAGGTGCATAGATGAATATTTGGGGTGTTGTACCACTCATAAGGCAGCGCTTCTGAGACCGGCATAATACCTTTCAAACCCAAATGTATTCGGTTCTGCCAATGGGCAAAATTAGGAAAAGTAATAACCGCTTCACGAGCGACGCGCAGCATATCAAGCAACAGTATATCGGGCGATTTGACTGCTTGTAGTGCACGTGCCATTACTACAGTATCAAAACTATTATCAGCAAAACGCGCCAAGCCATCATTCAAGTCTTGTTCAACAATGGATAAACCATTAGCGATGGCTTCATTGATCTTGTCCTCGTCAATCTCAAGTCCATACCCAGTTACGCCGCGATTTTTCTGTAAATGCGCGAGCAGCTCGCCATTACCGCAGCCTAAGTCAAGTACATGTGAATGTGGGGCAATCCAACGCTCAGCCAATTGATGATCCATTCTCATGAGCGCGCTCCTAATGTTTTTTGGCTGTTTGGGTCTCGGTTATCAGTCATAAATGGTGCGTTTAGGAAGCCTTTGACAGCGCCCATATAACGCGGAATATCAAATAAGAAAGAATCATGCCCGTGCGGCGCATCGACATTGATATAGCTGACCGGTTTACCAGTCGCCATCAGCGCATCGACAATCTCTTGTGAGCGCTCGGGAGCAAAACGCCAATCCGTGGTAAATGACACAATCAGATACTGGCATTCAGTATGGGCAAAGGCGGCTTTCAATGCGGTCAGCTCTTGATGATTGCTTGCACTTATGTGGTCGATATCCGCACTGTCCGCTAAAGTATTTGCTAGCTCATCTTCGCTACTGTCCGCTTTTACAGACTCAGTAAGGGACGAGGCTAAAGATTCTGGCGACGAATCTATAGCAGACTCTAATGGATAATCCCGTGTCGGGTCAAAGTAATCTAGCGCTTTGGTCATGAGCAAATAGGTATTGGCATCGAAATTTTCGCTAAAGCGCTCACCTTGATAGCGCAGATAGCTTTCGACTTGGAACTCAACATCATAGCCATACATAAACTTGCCGGACTTTAAATCACGGCCAAACTTGGCTTTCATCGCATCGTCAGTCAGATAGGTAATGTGTCCTACCATTCGCGCAAGGATAAGCCCTCGGCGAGGATAAGTACCTGCTAACAGATAGCGCCCGTCTTTAAAGTCAGGATCTGATAAAATAGACTGGCGTGCCACCTCATTAAAAGCGATGTTTTGGGCAGAGAGCTTGGGCGTACTGGCAATGACCACGCAACGTTTTAAACGGTTTGGGTAATCTACTGACCATTGCAGTGCTTGCATACCACCCATTGAACCGCCGACGACGGCATGCCAAATGTCAATGCCCAAGCGATCTGCAAGCATGGCTTGGGTCTTGACCCAGTCTTTGATAGTGACCAGAGGAAAGTCAGGTCCATATACTTGTGCTTGACTGCTATCTGGATTTATTGTCGTGGGGCCAGTAGAGCCAAAGCAGCTACCAATATTATTGACGCAGACCACAAAAAATCGATTGGTATCGATGGACTTATTGGGTCCGATCATATTGTCCCACCAGCCAGCTTTTTGATCTTCATCGCTATGAAAGCCTGCTGCGTGATGACTGCCTGATAGGGCATGGCAAATCAGCACAGCATTTGACTTGTCGCTATTAAGCGTACCATAGGTTTCGATAATCAAATCGAATGATGGTAAAGTGCGATTACACTCTAGAGTTAATGGCTCAGCGAAATGAAGAGTCTGGGGCGTGACGACTCCGACTGAGTTCAATAATTCCTCAGTGTTGATTGAGCTTTTAGCATTGCCTTTAGCATTGCTTTTATCTGTGGCGGACTGGTCACTGGTATTATCAGGGCGTGCGTTCAAAGCTACCTCACAAGACAACAATCATCAATAAAATAAGAAGGACACTGTATCGACAACTCGTTTTGCCGATATTTTTAAATGGTTTACTAAAAGCGTTTTATCTACACTGTTTTTTTTGACCATGTGCTTGCCTATTGTAGGGCGATGCGCATATGAGTACAACCTTCAAGCGCAGCCTTTCATACTTAGTTTTTATGTTATTAAGCCAATCGAAAAAAATGCTGGGTCATTGCTACAAGTTTTAGGCGCTATCGACGTAGGAAAGTAATGATAACTGCGTGTCAAATTGTACAAGCACACTTTTGCCATGCGTTATCAAGGGTTAAAATGCTACACTAACGGCGTGCTCATTGAATACTGTCTTAACAATTTTTTGTAGAGCCTCCTTCATCAACTCAACTATAAAACAGTGCTGCTATGAAACCTGAACTGCCTCCCCGTATTGCTGTATTACTTGTCAACCTTGGTACACCAGATGAGCCGACTGCGCCTGCCGTCCGTCGTTATCTTAAACAGTTTTTGTCCGATCCGCGTGTGATTGAAATCCCAAAATTCTTATGGGCGATTATCCTCAATCTATTTGTGTTGCCAAGTCGCCCGAAACGGGTAGCAGAAGCATATGCCAGTATTTGGGATGGTGATTCGCCGATGCGCAATATTCTTAACGCGCAAGTTGAGATGTTAGACAAGCGTTTGGCTGACCGTGCTGCGCCATTTCGTGTGTCTGTTCATGCCGCGATGAGCTACGGTAATCCGGGTTTGCCTGATGTCATGGATCAATTGCGTAGCGAAGGGGTTGACCATTTCGTCATGTTACCCGTGTTTCCGCAGTATTCGGCGACTTCAACAGGTGCGGTTTATGATGCGATTACTAAGTGGTCGCTGAAGCAGCGTAATTTGCCCAATATAACGATAGTTAAAGATTACTTTGCTCATCCTTTATATATTAAAGCATTAGCAGATAGCATCCGTCGTTTTCAAGCGGTACATGGCAAGCCTGAAAAGCTCATGTTTAGCTTTCATGGTATTCCGCAGCCTTATGCTGATAAAGGCGATCCGTACCCAAAACGCTGTAAATGTACGGCGGCACAAGTGGCTCATGAGCTTGGTCTAAAATCAGATGAATGGATTATCAGTTTCCAGTCACGCTTTGGTAAGCAGGAGTGGATTAAGCCCTATACCGATGTGGTGCTTGAAGACTGGGGTAAGTCGGGTGTGCGTTCGGTACAGATTCTTAGTCCTGCGTTTTCGGCAGACTGCTTAGAAACCTTGGAAGAATTGGCTATCGAAAACCGCGAGACTTTCCTGCATGCTGGCGGGCAAGAATACCATTATATTCCAGCCCTCAACGCTGATGAAGCACATATAGATTTGTTAGAAGCCATGAGTGCGCCATTGGTAAAAGGTTGGGCAGGGACTTTGGATGGTTGGGCATAAACGTTTTTAATATCAAATGAATATTCAAAAAAATACCGAGCATCGCGTTCGGTATTTTTTTATCAATAATTTTCTAAAAGTTGTTTAAAAGTCATTGTCATGGCTTAGTTTTGCTGCGTCCTTGTCAGCAATGTCGGCAATACTGGGGTAGTGGCTATCATCTAAATTCTCTTCAACCAGCAACTCATCAATACGGGATTCATCGATATTTTGATGATGTATGGGGGTCAGACCTTGAGTTGCATCACTTCCGACTTGCGAATTATTAAATCCTGCCTCATCGTCGAAGTCATCATTGTTGATAACATGCAGCATAGGATTGTCCAAATCGACCTCTTGGTTACCTTGGTTATCTTCATCGATATCATTATCAATATTTTCATCAACTTCGATGTGATTCATCTCTTCTGGTAGCGGGGTTTTTGAGTGTTCCATACTGTATTCCTTAGTTTTTGTAGTTAACAAGCTTATTAGGGTTCAAAGGTGGTCGTATAGCTATTTTGTCCGCTTATCATCTTTGCCTCTAGTAGTAAGGTGTCACAGGATGTTAAAAATATGTACGAAGGTTGCTTATTTAACCGTAAAAAAACGGCTGCCAAATCTTGGTAGCCGTTTAAATATTGTCATGTTACTTTTGAACTTTATAATATAAATTTATTTAGTACCGATTTTACTATTGACAAAGCGTATTAATGAGTCAGGTGCGACTTGCGATGCTGTATACAGTATTTTAGCGGGGAAGCCAATGGGATAGTGAGTCCGTGACAGTTTGTTGCTATCATGACCAGTGATTGCTACGCTTGGCATGATGAATGGTGCTTATTAGGTGGCAAGCGTCTTTCAAACATAAGCGGTTTGAAACGCCATAAATATATTAAGGCAATCACATAAATCACCGTTTCGGTCAGCTCTTCGACGATGACGCCAAAGTCTTTGGAAAACACAATCGCGTTTTCACCCATGTACTGCAACAAAGCCAATGCCGCCAATATTAAGTATAACGATACCGGTACTTTTTTTAATACTGCCCATAGGTAATGTCTAGAATAAGCAAGCAAGCCAACAATCAGTAAGTAAACAACCATCAGAACGGCATCCTCCCACCAGTCATATGAATGGCTGAGCAACATAAAGTCACTGGGAATAAATAAGTCGGGTAAATGATTTAATTCTCGGCGTATCACGGCAAAAAACACCAGTACGGCTGCTAACCAGAAAACACGCACGTTTTTGATCGGATTCTGCAGCGCATACTGCCCGCAACGCAGCAGGCAGATGAATAAAATCAGAGCACTGAGGGCTTCTGCGATGGCATATGACGTTGAGATAAAAATCTCCTCATTTTTAAAAAACAAAAAAGTGAGCGCTAAGGCTCACAGTAAGTAGATCGATACTATCCAAACATGCACAGTCCAATCACACACAGTTTAATGATAAGCTATTATAACGCCAATTTTACTTTTAGGTGTTTAGTTAATTTGTTCAACTGGTTACAAGTGATTGTTGGTTACAAGTGAGTGTTAATGTGGGCAATACCGTTTGAAAATGGGCAGATTCGTTTTATCTTTGTACTCTACGAGAACTTAGAAAATCTGCTCATTGCACTTCTATGTCAATTTAGGTCAGCAATCAATGCGCCTCATCCCAATTCTGACCACTATCAGTCTCAACCAATAACGGCACAGCAAAATCAACGTGCCAGCCTTTTTGGGCAGCTGTCATTGTCAACACATCTTGCATAGCATCGGTAATCAGTTGGCTGATTTCATCAACTTTATCTGCATCGACTTCAAACACTAGCTCATCATGTACTTGCAGTAGCATTTTTGCCTGCTCTTTAGGCAGTACTTTGTCGACGGCAATCATAGCAAGCTTAATCAAATCAGCGGCTGAGCCTTGGAGAGGTGCATTAATCGCAGCGCGTTCAGCGCCTTGTTTGACCATACGATTGCTGTGATTGATATCAGGGGTATAAAGCTTACGACCCAATATCGTCTCGATATAGCCGTGCTCATAAGCGCTGGCACGCGTATTGATCATATAGTCTTTGACGCCAGGATAGCGTTCAAAATACATATCGATATAGTCTTGCGCCTCACTACGGCTCATCTGTAACTGTTTGGCAAGTCCAAAGGCACTCATGCCATAGAGCAGACCAAAGTTAATGGCTTTGGCATTACGGCGCTCGGTTGCTGTAACCTCTGCAACCTCTTTACCAAGCACTTCAGCGGCGGTGGCCGCATGAATGTCCAAACCTTCATTAAAGGCATGCGTTAAGTTCTTATCGCCTGAGAAATGCGCCATCAAACGCAGCTCAATTTGTGAATAATCGGCGGCCAATATCACCCGACCTTCTGGTGCGATAAATGCTTGACGAATCAAGCGACCAGTGGCGGTACGAATAGGGATGTTTTGTAAATTGGGATCGGTAGACGATAAACGCCCAGTACTGGTCAATGCTTGATGGTAGCTGGTATGCACACGGTCAGTCTTGCCATCTGCCACATTATCCAGCGCATCGGTATAGGTGCTTTTAAGCTTAGAGAGTCCGCGATATTCTAGAGTAATATCGACCAAAGGATGGTCGATTTTTGATAAGACGGCTTCGCCAGTAGAATATTGACCGGTTTTGGTTTTTTTGCCACCCACGACGCCAAGCTTATCGAATAACATCTCTCCAAGCTGCTTAGGGGAGCCAAGATTAAACTCTTCACCGGCGACTTCGTACGCACGTTTTTCTAGGGCAATGATTTCTTCATCAAAGCGTTTAGACAGCTCGTTTAAAAATGGACGCCTAATTAAGATACCGTTTGCTTCCATTTGGCACAGTATCTCTGCAGTTGGAATCTCAAGCTCATGTAGCAGCTTAGCGTTATTGGTATCATCAACAAGCTTTTGACTAAACAGCTCAAATAATTGATAAGTAATGTCAGCATCTTCACAAGCATAGTCGCTAGCAATATCAATCGCCACTTGATCGAAACTCACTTGCTTAGCGCCTTTACCAGCGACATCTTCAAAGCTGATGGTCTGCGTTTGCAGGTAATGCCGTGCTAAATCATCCATACCATGACGGGTAATGGCAGCATTAATTACATAACTGGCAAGCATGGTATCCATCGCCCAATTATTGGGCTTGTCATGAATGCTGCCTACTAAGTCGATATTATAATGACTGAGAATATGGGCGTCGTACTTTAAATGTTGACCGATTTTACCGATGTTTGGGTTTTCCAGAAGGGGTTTTAAGCGCGCTAATACGGTATCGCGGTCTAGCTGTTTTGCTGTTAATTCATCGCCTTCTAGCGCATGAGTCAGCGGAACATAATAAGCTTCGTGTGCTTGCACAGCAAAAGATAAGCCAACCAATTCAGCCTGACGCCAATAAACGCTAGTGGTTTCAGTATCAATGACGAAATGCGGTGCAGAGGCTAATAATTGAACTAAGTTGTCAAAGGCAGGCTCGTCTAAGATAGTATGCCATGCTCTATCACGACTTTTGCTATCGGTAATATCACCGATGGTGCTTGATTGTAGGGATTTAGCGATTTGCGCTTGCGACTCAGCATCAGCCTGACTATGAGCAACACTTTGTGTACCATGCCCATTACCATTGGCGGGATGATTAGGGTGATCGAGCGAGGCTAGCTCATTTCTAAATTCAAGCTCACTATATAGCTCACGTAGCTCATCGATGTAGGCACAAGGATCAGTGTTTATTTTTAAATCTTGCCAGTCTTGCCCCACTTCTAAATCAGTGACAATGGTTGCCAGCTGCGCGTTCATCGGAATATCATCAGCATATTCGAGCAAGTTTTTGCCAGCACGCCCTTTGATATTGGCGACATTTTTGAGCATATTGTCGATAGTGCCATATTCATTTAGCAAGTCTTTGGCGGTCTTTTTACCAATACCGGGCACGCCTTTGATACCGTCAGAGGAATCGCCCATCAAGGTTAAAAAATCTATCATCTGCTCAGGGTTGATACCGAATTTTTCAACCACACCAGCACTATCGGTAATCTTGCCCGTGAAGCTGTCTTCTAATATCACGCAGTCATTAATCAGCTGCATCATGTCTTTATCGCCAGTTGAGATAACCACATGATGACCTTCGGCAACTGCACGATAGGCGAGCGTACCGATAATATCGTCCGCTTCTGCGCCTTCGATACGTAATAACGGGATTCCTAGGGCAGCAACCAAACTGTGGATATAAGGAATCTGCTCGGCAAGCTCGATATCCATTTTTGGACGATTGGCTTTGTACTCTTCTGACATCGCATGACGAAAGGTCGGGGACTTGGTATCAAAACAAACTGCCATATGGGTTGGATGATAGCGGCGCATGAGCTTTAGTAGCGCATTGAGGGTGCCACGTATTGCATTGGTGACTAGCCCTTGCGAGTTTTGCATGGTTTTTGGCAGCGCATGATAGGTACGAAACAGATAATAAGAGCCATCGACCAAGATAAAAGGTGGCTGGTTTTTGTCCACATGCGCGGTGTCCATTGTCGCCACATTGGGCATCGTTGCAAAATTCGGTAGCGTATTGGGATTAATAGGCGAGTGAGAGTTGTGATCGTTGGCAGTCATAAAAAGTCACTTATTAAATGTGGGGTAGCAAGTATTGGGTAAAAAGATACCTTCATTATAACGATAAAACTACCACGTGCCGAATGGATGATGAACCAATAGAATGAATAACGTAATAAGAAGCCACGTTGTCTGCGCTCTAATGATAATCTATAAAAAAAAGAACCCAGATCAACTGAGTTCTTTTTTTATGGCAACTGTCGTTGTTATTAACAGCTTATTTTACTTCTGAGGTTACTTCGCTATCAACATTACCATGTGTAGCTTTAGAATATGGGCAGACCTTATTGGCTTTCTCAACCAATTGCTGGAATTCATCCGCTGACAGCTCTGTGTTTTCACCGATGACATGGATTTTAACGGCCAATTTAAAGTCTAGGCCTTCGCCTTTCTTTAAATCTACTGATACTTCAGTAGTAGAATCAAACTTTGCTTTTTCTACCCCTTTGACGGCACCAAGTGCACCATCAAAACAAGCAGCATAGCCCATAGCAAATAGTTGCTCTGGGTTATTACCGTCTTTACCAGAACCAGGTGCCACCATATTGATCGTTAAATCGCTGTCTTGCACGCTAGCACAACCTGCACGACCGCCAGTGACAGAGGCTTTAGTCGAATATAGGGTTTCCATAATGTATCCTTTTATATAAATTGTTTTCTATCATTTCTAGATAGTATTTTGTAAGTCTTGTTATAGCTAACTTCTAAATAGCCCATCTAGCATAACAGAGCAATAGGCACGCTTGATATAGCGGTAGTAAAAGTATGCTGTGAATTTGTAAGTTAGTTTTTTCAGTAAAATTAGATTATAACTAACTTTCTATCAATAGTCGTTACGGTAAAGTGAAAGCGATAAGACTGATTGAGTCAAAACAAATCGTTGCTCATAAAAATAGCTTGTATCTATAGATTTATTTATGAGCCGCTTGCCATGCGCCCATCGAACCAAGATAAATATCGATGTTTTCAAAACCTTGACTTGCAAGCCATCCTGCGGCTATTGTGGCCCGCGCTCCGCTAGCACACATCAAGGTGTAATGATGCTTCTTATCAAGTTCACGCCAACATTTATTAAGATGACCAACATATATGTGCTGTGATCCCTCGATTGCAACAGTCGCTCGTTCATCGGCATCACGGACATCGAGAAGTGTCCAACCTTCAATATTATTCTTTAGACGAGATTCAACCTCGCTAGTATCAACCATAGGGGTTTGCTGCATTTTTTCACCTTTCGCAGCAGCGGGAACCACGCCGACATAGCCACCTAATACGTTATCAAGGGCAATCCGCACCAGATGTTCCATAGCAGTAGCGAGCTGTGCCTCATCGGAGGCAACTAATACCAAGCTTTCGCCTTCACGGATGTACCACCCGGCAAAGGCGGAAATCATGCTCACAGGTAGGCTCATCGCTCCCGGTAAATGGCCGGAAGCATAAGCCATCGGTTCTCGAATATCAATCAGATGATCGGCATCGCAGCTTTTCAACTGCTGTAGCGAAAGACTGCGCGGTCGAATGACAGACGGAGGTGCAGTACCACCCTCCATGTTCAAGCGCTCCATCAGTTTGAAATAAAGCGGCTGATAATGGTTTTCGCTGATCTTAAAGCGGATAAAGGCGTCGCGATCTGTGAATTGTAAACGTGGGTTATTCAATCTTTCGTGACCGACGCTAGAGAATTCACGCTCTGCTATACCTGATCCGCAGACAGAGCCCGCGCCGTGTGCAGGATGTATAATTGCCTGATCACCTAGTGCTAAGATTTTTTGTAGCGAATCATAGAGTAGACCTGCGACTTCCTCAGCTCTATCAGGATAGAAGTCAGTACGGCCGACGTCACCGACGAATAGGGCATCTCCGGTGAAGACCGCTACAGCTTTATCGGGGTAAGCTGTGTCAAATAGAGCATAGGCAAGATGGTCATCAGTATGACCGGGCGTTTCTAAAACACGTATTTCAAGCTGACCAATGGTAAAGCAATCACCATCGCGCACCGTTTGGGCATAGACGATAGGCTGTTCTGGGTTCGGACCGTGAAGAACACTGGCGCCGGTCATTTCTGCTAGAATCGGAGCACCGGAAACAAGGTCTTCGTTACGATGAGTTTCGAATATATGAGTGATCTCTAACCCTTGTGCCCGTGCCTTTTCTACATAAATCGCGCAGTCACGGCGAGGATCTATCACTGCAGCTTGACCACCTGACCCTACCAGATAAGATAGATGGGCAAGCCCAGGTGTCTTAATCTTTTCAATCAACATAACCGTTTCCTTCTAATAGTTTTACAATGACTAACATAGGATTGTGTTTATCTCTTTTAATAAAAATCTTTGATTAATCAATGTTGTATGATGGTGTTTTGATTGTCAAACAGGCTTCTTATACAATTAAATGAGTGTTTTGTAAAAATCATGGATCTAGATAAACGGTGTAAATAAGGCTGTTGCAAGCTAAGGGATGAATAGTATCTTAACCATAAATCCGCTACAATACGTGCACCAAAATCCATCACATTTACTGTTAAACCTTTTATAAATTCTTGTTTTTTCTTCCAAAATTTAACGATAAGTTATTCATTATGAGCGTAGATCCAAAGAAATTAAATAAAGAAGTGGCCAAACGCCGCACCTTTGCCATCATCTCGCATCCTGATGCTGGTAAGACGACGATGACCGAAAAGCTGCTGTTATGGGGTAAAGCGATTCAAGTAGTGGGCGAGGTCAAAGGTCGTAAAACCGACCGCCATGCGACATCTGATTGGATGAGTATGGAGCAGGAGCGTGGTATTTCTATTACCACTTCGGTCATGCAGTTCCCTTATAAAGAACATATGGTCAACCTGCTAGATACACCGGGTCACGCTGACTTTAGTGAAGATACCTATCGTACTCTGACCGCTGTAGACAGTGCGCTGATGATGGTCGATGGCGCAAAAGGTGTCGAAGAACGTACCATCAAATTGATGGAGGTTTGTCGGATGCGTGATACGCCCATCATCTCATTCGTCAATAAACTTGACCGCCAGATTCGTGAGCCGCTTGAGCTATTGAGTGAAATCGAAGCAGTATTAAAGATTAAATGTATTCCCATCACTTGGCCTATCGGTATGGGACAGGATTTCGTTGGCGTCTATCATTTAACCGAAAACAAAACCTATTTTTATGAGAAAGGTCATGGCGGTGATATGACGGTCGCCGAGACGCGCGAAGGCTATGATTATCCTGATATCCGTGAGCGCTTGGGCGCTTTGATGTTTGCCTCGTTTGAAGAGTCACTAGAGTTGGTACAAATGGCGCTAGAAGACTTCGATGTTGACGAGTTTTTAGCCGGTGAGATGACACCCGTATTATTCGGTACAGCGCTGGGTAACTTTGGCGTCAATATGGTACTTGATACTTTAATCAAATATGCGCCGCCACCAAAAGCGCATCCGACTAATGAACGTGAAGTAGCTGCGACTGAAACAACGTTTAGTGGTTTTGTCTTTAAGATTCAGGCAAACATGGATCCGCGTCATCGTGATCGCATTGCATTTTTACGTGTCTGCTCAGGCAAGTACGAAAAAGGTATGAAATTAAAGCATGTACGCTTGGGTAAGGATGTACGTATTGCTGATGCCTTGACCTTTTTGGCAGGTGACCGTGAAGCGTTAGAAGAAGCCTATCCGGGTGATATAATTGGTTTACACAATCATGGCACCATCTCTATCGGCGATAGTTTCACTGAAGGTGAAGAGCTCAACTTTACCGGTATCCCGCATTTCGCCCCTGAGCTATTCCGCCGTGTTATTCTAAAAGATCCGCTTAAATCAAAAGCTCTGCAGAAAGGTCTACAGCAGTTGAGTGAAGAGGGTGCAACACAGGTATTTATGCCGCAGATTAATAATGATTTGATCTTAGGCGCGGTTGGTGTGCTACAGTTTGAAGTGGTCGCCCATCGTCTCAAAGAAGAGTATAAAGTACAGTGTATCTTTGAGCCGGTATCGATTGCGACGGTACGCTGGATACATTGCGATGATGAAGTGGCACTGGCGAAGTTTAAGAAAAAAGCCCATGACCAACTATCGCTAGATGGCGGTGGTCATCTGACTTATCTTGCGCCATCACGGGTGAACTTGCAGCTGATGCAAGATCGCTATCCAGAAGTGTCGTTTAGCAATACGCGTGAGCACTAAAATCCATCATTCCACTTTGTTCATCTTAAAAGACACGTTATCGTGTCTTTTTTATTAGCTTATCAAATAGCGTATTATTGATTTTAATCCCTATGATTCTAGAAAAAACACGAACAGTGTTCCTACAATATAAGATAAAGGTTACGGTAGAATATCAGTAAATCCTATAGATATATTAAAGAGGCTATATGAAAACTGCTAATCAACGTCCTATTATTGAGTCACAATCAGTCCAGCAATCTTCTACGGATGTGGGTAGGCTGCGTTTATTGTCAATAGTAAGTAGTGCGTTGCTGTTTGGCACGTTAAGCTTCTCAGCATATGCCGGTAGCCTTTTTAGTAGCACAGAGTATCTCGATTATCAGTTACCCGAAAAATTACAAGAAACCTGCACGGCGCGTGATAACTGTCCGGAGATTGAAGTTAAATATCTTAAAACCAATCATAAGTGGATAAATGATATCACCAATCAACGTATCAATATGCTGGTTGTAAATAGTAGACCCTCTGAATCTGCGCCTATCACTACCAAGGCCACTTCAACTACTGTCAAAAGTGCGCTTGATGGTTTTGCTGCCTCGCAATTTAATGAGCTACCGAGTGACAGTGCATTTACCTATAGCCTAATGGTGACACCTGAGTATGTGGGTCATATTAATGATTTTGAGATGTTCGAGATAAGCTCATATGTCTTTACTGGCGGCGCACATGGAATGCCGTATAGCGAATATCTAGTGTTTGACCAAAAGACGAGAAAGCAAATAAAACTGGCGGATATGCTGCAAAGCGGTAAAAATCCACAGTTTAAGGCACTTGCCTACAATACTTATAAAGAATGGGTGAAAACGATCGATAAAGATGTGAAAAACTACGAAAAAAATTGGCCATTTACCTTAAGTGATAACGTCACATTGACAGATAAAGGGGTTGATATTCGTTATCAGCATTATGCTATTGCTCCCTATGCCTATGGTATGCCAGTGCTTAGCATTCCTTATAGTAAGCTTAGCGGTATTATACAACCGCGCTTTATCCCTAAATAATATAGCTGTAAACGTCAGATACAATAGAATGGATCAGCTAATGATCATCATGAATATTTAATAATAAATAAGGAGTCATCGCATGACAAACGATATCGATAATATGAATACCGCAACGACCAACGCATGGCAGTTGAAAGCCTTGACAGAGGCACTTGGTGATCTGACATTAACAGTCACTGACAGCCTCTCTGTAGGCCGTGGTAGTGATAATGATCTGGTACTAGGTAGCAAGCAAATTTCACGCAACCATGCACAACTGAGTGTCTTAAACGGTCAGCTATACGTAAAAGATCTAGAGTCGTCAAACGGCACTTTTATTAATGATGAGCGTATCGCCGCCAATGAATCTAAGCAGTTAGCAGCAGAAGATACGCTTGGGTTTGCAAGCTTTATTTTTCAGGTAAGCCAGCCAGTGGCTGCTACTGTTATTCATGAGCAAGTAGAGACTGATAAACCAACGTTAATGTTGAGCCCTGATATTGAGATTGCGCCTATTGTCGAAGCAGAGCCGATTGTTAGCGCCGCTCAAACAGATGAGTCAGTAATGAAAGAAACAGGCATCACTGACATCTTATCCGCCGCAGATAAAGCTGAACCTGTATTGAGCGAAGTAGAATATAGTCCTACTGAAACTTCAAGTGTCAGCGTGGCTGCTGAGCCCGAAGTAATAGAAACTACGCTGACCGAAATTACACCAGAAAAAGTCGCATTGACAGAGACTATGCTGACCGAAACTACATCAACGCCTTCTGCTCATCAAGAGTCACTTGTAGAGCAGCCCGTCTTATCTGATGAGCCTTTGCTATATAAAGACGCTGTATCCGAAACCCTTTCAGATACGCCTCCTGTAAGTGAGGCGCCAGTCGTTGAAGCAGCCATTGAGCCAAAGCGTGACAAAACCACTAAGACGGCCTTACAAGAAGAAGCAGATCCAGATGTACTGCGTGCTAAACAGGCAGCCACTTCACAGTTTTCGGGCACAGCCAATCTAGGTCAATCTCGCGATTTGGGTACTACAGGCAATAATGCGATGGATCAAGCACTGGATAACCCTGCCACTACTGGAGGAGTTGAAAAGAAACCGAGTGGTAATTGGTTTATATGGGTGTTTGTCGCGATTATTATTATTGGCTTAGCGTTGTGGTTGTTCAATACAGGCATGGTATAGCCAATTTTTGATAAGAGGGCTATCTTTGTTTATTTAAATAATAAATTGGTCAACTGGAAAAAATTGTAGTTGATTGGCTTTAAGGTATTTTTGCTTTAAGAGATTAGGGCTATGTTAGGATAAATTTTGTATCGCTTTAAATAGTAATTTTATAGCGAACAAGTTTTATCTTAGCATCGCAGGAATCACAATTTTTAACGGTATCTTTTAAAAATTCTGCCGCTGATAAGTATTAGCGCTTGGCAGGTTTACATAATTATTGAATGTTTGGAGCAATGAATAACCAACCCACAGAATTTAAGTGACTAGGTTTTTTGACTAAAAGATAGATCGTTGGAATAAGAGCAGTAAAAGTATCTATTTTCAAAAAACAAAAACCCTTTATAATCAGGTGCTTGAGATTTTTTATTAAAATAAAGTCAAAAATACTAAAAAAGGGCTTGCGCATCTCAAAATATTTGATAGAATAGCCACCACTTTGAGAGAACAAGCCGACTTAGCTCAGTTGGTAGAGCAACTGACTTGTAATCAGTAGGTCGCCAGTTCGATCCCGGCAGTCGGCACCATCTCTCTCAAAGTAGCTTTTTATGAATATGTCTTAAACTAAAGCCATTTTTGTTTAAAGCAACCTAAGGTGGGATTGGGGAGCGGTCAAACCCAACAGACTGTAAATCTGTCGCGAAAGCTTCGAAGGTTCGAATCCTTCTCCCACCACCATATTTTTCTAAGTTCGTCTTAACGCCAAGCATACTCTCTATCAATCAATGATTCTTTATCAGAATCAACCCAGATAAGAGTAAATGCGGGTGTGGTATAATGGTAACACCTTAGCCTTCCAAGCTAATGACGCGGGTTCGATTCCCGCCACCCGCTCCATATATGTACTATTGCACAGATCATCAATACTCATCACGACAGTCAGTTATTATTGCTGTATCGTGATATTTTTTTTAGTGCAACTTAGTGGTTGGCTACTGTAGTTGTTAAAAGCATGCTCATATAGCTCAGCGGTAGAGCACTCCCTTGGTAAGGGAGAGGTCTTGAGTTCAATTCTCAATATGAGCTCCATTTATTGTTATATTATTCATATTCACTTTGCTAGTGCTTGTCCATAGCTCAGTATTGGTATCAAAATTATAAAATATCGAAAATTATACATACAGTGTGGCAGAGAATAATTCAAAGGTGACACTGAGGTGTTGCCTTTTTGCGCTGTCAGTTTGTTGGTAGGTGTTATTTTTGACTGATAAATGAGCTGTATAAAGAATTAAATGAATAAGAGTTAGATAAAGTAGTGCAATAGCCGTACTGTATATTAACTTGTCATGTTCAACAGATTGAAAAGCACGTATAATGCCTCTATTTATACGCTTAACAGCTAAAATATCGAATACAGAGATAGTATAGCGTTATAGCTAGTATTCTAATAGATATTAGTTTAATAGAAAAAACACAGTGCCAACAGTTTGATGGTCATACATCATAAGCCGTCAAACTGTTATTTACCGATCTTTGATTGATAAATGTTCACCAAAAAAAGAGGAAATACCCATGGCAAAGGCCAAGTTTGAACGTCTAAAACCACATGTTAACGTCGGTACCATCGGACACGTTGACCACGGTAAAACCACCCTTACCGCTGCAATCGCAACCGTAGCTGCAATCACTTCAGGTGGCGAAGCCAAAGACTACGCGTCTATTGACTCAGCACCAGAAGAAAAAGCACGTGGCATCACCATCAACACCTCACACGTAGAATATGACACCCCATCACGTCATTACGCTCACGTTGATTGCCCAGGTCACGCCGATTATGTTAAAAACATGATCACCGGTGCAGCCCAGATGGACGGCGCAATCCTAGTCGTATCTGCAACTGACGGCCCTATGCCACAAACTCGTGAGCACATCCTGCTTTCACGTCAGGTTGGCGTACCGTACATCGTTGTATTCATGAACAAGTGCGACGTTGTTGATGACGAAGAATTGTTAGAGCTAGTAGAAATGGAAGTTCGTGAATTATTGAGCGACTATGACTTCCCAGGTGATGACACCCCAATCATCCATGGTTCTGCGACTGAAGCCCTAAAAGGCTCACAAGAAAAATATGGTCAACCAGCGGTTGTAGAACTATTACACGTTCTTGACACCTACATCCCAGAGCCAGAGCGTGACATCGACAAAGCATTCCTAATGCCAATCGAAGACGTATTCTCAATCTCAGGTCGTGGTACTGTTGTCACTGGCCGTGTTGAATCTGGTATCGTACGCGTTGGCGACGAAATCGAAATCGTTGGTATCCGTGACACTCAAAAAACCACCTGTACTGGTGTAGAGATGTTCCGTAAACTGCTTGACGAAGGTCGTGCAGGCGAAAACTGTGGCGTACTACTACGTGGTACTAAGCGTGAAGACGTACAACGTGGCCAAGTACTAGCTAAGCCAGGTTCAATCACGCCGCATACCAAGTTTGACGCTGAAGTCTATGTATTGTCAAAAGAAGAGGGTGGTCGTCACACACCATTCCTAAACGGCTATCGTCCACAGTTCTACTTCCGTACCACTGACGTAACTGGCGCAATCCAATTACAAGAAGGTACTGAAATGGTTATGCCTGGTGATAACGTTGAGATGGGCGTAGAGCTTATCCACCCAATCGCTATGGACAAAGGTCTTCGCTTTGCTATTCGTGAAGGCGGCCGTACAGTAGGCGCTGGTGTTGTTGCTAACGTATTAAACTAATAATTAACGCTGTCAGAGTAATCTGATCTTCGTTAATAAGTTAGTCAAAGGCCATCCTTGAAAGAGGGTGGCTTTTTTGTGGGTGAATGGTTTGCTAATAGAATGACAGTATCGACAATCAACGATAATATAATTGATATTAAAGCCAACAAATAGAGGGCGCAAATGTTTGATATAAAAATGCTATTAGATGAACCAGATAAGCGTACAGAAATGGTCGAAGCAGTGGCTACTATTGAAGTCATGGTTCAGCTACACGACCCTTGGACATCTCAAACAATAGGTGATCTGCTAGAACAGGAGAATATCAATCTGATGATTGTTATTAATAATTCTGCAAACGAATTGATTGGCTACTGCTTATACCAATTATTGTTTGAGCAAGCAGAGATTTTACGCATTGGTACTCATCCTGATTATCAGCGTCAAGGTATAGCATCACGAGTTTTTATTAGACTAGATGAGGCGTTAAAGGCCAATCAAGTAGAGAGTCTTTTATTAGAAGTGCGAGCAGACAATACTGCTGCGATTGCGTTATATGAGCAGCAAGGATTTACTGTGATTCATACACGTAAAAGCTACTATCAAGCAGCGCATCAACCAGCAGTCGACGCGCTAATCATGCAGCGTATTTATAATTAATCTTAAAAAATATTAGCAGCTTTTATTATTTGAGATTTAAAACAATAACAAATAATAAATGCGGTTTGGTATCGAGGTTTCTTTATCAGGATAAAGGCAGTGTCTTTTTACACACATCAATGTCGAGCTTATAATCACTATCAGCCTTCATATGCTTAAGAATATCAATGCGTTCGGTCAACATCTCTATCATCAAACTGATGGTCGTCTGTTGTTTTCTGATTTGGATCAGTTTTTGCTGGGTAATGTTCAGCTGTAAGTCAATATCGAGCTGCCCATCATAATAATCATTGAGGCTGTCTTTGATTTCAGTCAGGGTAAAGCCAATTGCTTGCGCGCTTTTAATTAATTCGATACGTTCAACACATTCTGGATGAAACTCAGTATATAGCCGCGAACCTGCCTGACGCTTACGCGATTTTAGTAGCCCCAATTGATCATAGTGACGAATCGTATCTTTGGTAGTATTGGCTTTGGTTGCCAGCTTACCTATTAATAAAAAAGAGGTATCAGGTGCCATAATGTACTCATGATCGTGATAGGTAAGTTACTGATTTATGAAAACATTGCTGATTAAACGTAACAATAATAGTCATAGGTACTCAATCGAGTCGCGCTATTTTAACTATCGATTAGCCAGATCAATTTTAGATTTTAAAATAAAGTAATAAACTAGAGGTTTAATGGCCAAGGTTGCAAATTCCCTAGCAGCGATACCGCTAGAGGTTTATGCGATTTTTTGTGCCAATTATTTGAACTATTAGATATTAATATATCTAGTTGAGCCAAAAACTCAGTACGTGACAAGGTGATAGCACCTAAACTTGTAAGATGATCGTTAGGGAGTTGACAGTCGACAAGATTAACATTGCTTTGCTCACATAAGCGCATCAAGCCCCAAAATGCCAGTTTTGATGCATTAGAAGCGATATGAAACATCGACTCACCAAAATAAATACCACCTATTTTTAAGCCGTATAAACCGCCAACGAGCGTGCCTTTATCATCCCAAACTTCAATACTATGCGCGAAGCCTTGAGCATGTAACTCAGTATAAGCTTCAATCATCTCATCATGAATCCAAGTATGTTCGCCTTCAGGCTGATTTTCATTAAGATCGTCATTAACGCCATTACTACGCGGTAAACTACAAGCGTGTATGACCTCATCAAAAGCTTGATTCAGCGTCAACTGCCAAAGACTACGGTTTGCTTGCTTTTGTAGCGATTTACTGGGCTGATAGTCTGTTGGCTGCATCACACATCTGGGCTCAGGGCACCACCAAGCAATCGGTTCATCGTCATTAAACCAAGGAAACAGTCCCTGTGCGTAAGCAGAAATCAGCGTCTCAGGAGCTAAATCTCCCCCGATAGCCACAATACCCATACCTTCAGGATCTACTATTGCTGGCTCTGGAAAGTCATAACGCCCAAGACTCTTGATATGTTGAACAAAAGCCTCAGGTGTTGTATGACCATCGTGAATAAAGACGCTCATTTACGCTTCTTTATCAGCTGTCAACGTTGAAGCATAAGTATGGTCTTGTGCAACGGTTTCGCCTATTGCATCTAGGTACTTTTCAGCATCAAGTGCTGCCATACAGCCTGTACCTGCCGAGGTGATCGCTTGACGATAGACGTTATCTGCGACATCGCCTGCGGCAAAGACACCTTCGATACTGGTTTGGGTGGCATTACCATTCAGACCGCTATTGACTATAAGATAACCGTCTTTCATCTCTAACTGACCTTCGAATAAGTCAGTATTCGGCTTATGACCGATCGCGACAAACATGCCAAACACATCCAGTTGCTTGGTGCTGCCATCAATCATAGATTCAATGACCACGCCATTAACGCCCATATCATCACCAACTACTTCTTTTACGCTGTGGTTCCACTCGATTTTGACATTACCATTTTTGGCCTTTTCAAATAGTTTATCTTGTAGAATTTTTTCTGAGCGTAAGCTATCACGGCGATGGACTAAAGTGACTTCAGCGGCGATATTTGATAAATACAGCGCTTCTTCAACGGCCGTGTTACCACCACCGATGACCGCCACTTTTTGGTCTTTATAAAAGAAACCATCACAAGTTGCACAAGCAGAAACGCCAAGACCGCGGAATTTGGTTTCTGACTCTAGACCTAGATACTGTGCTGATGCGCCGGTTGAGATAATAAGAGCATCACAGGTGTAATTGCCATTATTACCAGTCAGCTCAAAAGGACGCACATTTAAATTAACGCTATTGATATGGTCATAGACCAATTCAGTACCAAAGCGTTCGGCATGGGCTTTCATACGATCCATCAACGCAGGACCAGTCAAATCATGCGCATCACCCGGCCAGTTATCCACTTCGGTCGTCGTCGTAAGCTGTCCACCGACTTCCATACCGGTGACCATAACAGGCTTGAGGTTGGCACGTGCTGCATACACAGCGGCAGAATAACCAGCAGGACCTGAACCTAAAATGATGAGTTTTTCGTGGCGTGGAGCAGTATTATCAGTTGCCATAAGATTTCCTTGCTAGAGCAATAAAAGTGAAAAGGTTCAACGTTAAAATAATAAGTAGATATTATAAGTATTATAAAAGATAAGCGTAAAAATGACGACGTATCTGGTTATTATCGTTGCTATGTGATAATAACATAAGAGCTAAGAGCAAAAAGTGCAAGTTTGCTAAAAAAAATATGGATATCATTAGAACTAAAGTATCTTAAGCTTGAAATTTTAGTACCAAAAATGACCCCACATTCAAATATAGTCAGTGAAAAGTGAGATATAAACATCACGTACTGCTGGTATTGATTTGTCTTGATTGCTGTGCTTAGCAGATAGAGGCTTCGAAAAATTTATCCCAGTAGCACTGTAGCGACTTTAAAGTATTTCAACTATAGCTGCATTTTTGGCTAAATCACTACTGGATTGATTTTCTTATGCGCTTTATTGATAACGCGGTCGCCACGGCAGCTATGTATTTGTTATTATAAGAAGTTGTATCCCAAGCACAAAACAAAAACAGCAATGCGGTCAATATTTTGTCTTAGCATTTTAGCTAAATTTTTTGTGTTATTACGCCACATCAGTCGTAACTTATTACAGCAGTTTCTATCAGGAATTTATGTCAGCATGATTAAGCTTAATCATGGTTTGACGATTATTGAATATTCATGACGAGTATTAACAACAAGGCAGATCTTACGTGATATCAGCACCAATTATTGATTACTTAAAAAAGGGTATATTTACCCTACTGGGATTACTCCTCGCGGTTTATTTGTTCGTGATTTTGATGACTTATACCGGTAATGATCCTAGCTGGTCGCACATCAGTAGTGATATGACGACCATTAATAATATGGGCGGTGAGATGGGCGCATGGCTCTCAGATTTGCTGTATAGCTTCTTTGGTTTTGGTGCGTGGTGGTTACTGGCGTTTCTGGTTTATGAGTCAGTACTAATTTGGTGGGATAATAAACCGACATTTTGGTTATTACGCTTGGTTGCTTACGTGTTTTTGATACTGAGCAGTAGTGCATTATTTGCCCAATTGATCGCATTGGTACAGCAGGTAGCCGATCCGATGTCGTCAGGTCTCAAAGGCGTTGCTGGCGGTATTATTGGTCTTGAGCTACAAGCGAGGCTAGCACAGCTATTGTCGCAGTGGGGGAGTGTGACGTTTTTGACAGTGTTTGTCGCTATTACGACCACCTTTGCCTTTAATATTCATTGGCTAAGTATTTATGAAAAAATTAAAACTTTGTCTTGGTTTGGGTCAGGTGTCAAAAACCTTGATAGCAGCCTTGATGCTAGTCAAATAATACAAGAAGACAATGCTACTAGTGCTACCGATAAACAAGGTAGTGATACGATTATAAGTCAGAATAACACTCCAGAATATGAGCAATTACCGCTTGAGTTGCAAGCGGCGGAACAGGCTAACAATAAACAGCAAGACAATAGAAGTGGTCGTTTCAATAGCGCATTGACAGACTTTTTATCGTCTTCAGGATTGGGTGCCAGTGTAAAAGCCTCTATGGCAGCCGCTGCGCAAGTCGCCAGTGAAAGCGCCAAACGAGAAGAGCAGCTGCAAACTGCAGCCGCCACAACGACTAGCAATAGCGCTTTTAATCTGAATAAAACATCAGTATCTGCTACCAATGCTACGCCAATGTCTATCAGAAAGGTTGAGCCAAGTTTTGCATGGAACGATGCAAATACTGTCGCTGATTTATTAGCAAACCAGATAGAAAATGAGCAAGATACGATACCTTATGATGTCATAAATGCTCCATATTCAGAGGCATCAGCTGCTGCTTCTGTTGACAGCTTAAATACTGACATTTCTTCTGCTAGCCCAGTTATTGATATTACTCAAGAGACTCAGCAACAAGCAGCACATTCGTTAAATGATTATGCACCGAACATATCAAATATGCAGCCAGATATTGCTGAATCAGCACCTAGCGTCGATAGCTTAGTGGATGCCTGGTTGGCAGAACATGCGGCAGTGCCGGAAGCGACTGGTTTTAGCCATGAACAAGGATTATCTGTCATAGAGACATTAACAGAAACTGCGCCTATTCAGCAGCAAACTGCCATCTCATCAAACGACTCTACTGACGACATTCCTAATAATGCTGCAAATGACTTGTTGAACGATTTGGAGCCTTTTTCTGATACTGATATAGAGAATACATCAGAAATAATAGATATGACACCGACCAATACCCCGCCTGCAAATCCAAAAGCGTCACCAATGGCAGAAAATATGTCTACCATATCAAGTATCGAGTCAGCCACAGTAACCAAACCAACTATGAGTTTTGCAGTTCCAGAAGGTGATAGTAGCAATCATATTACGGATATGATGCCAGAAGACGACAATGTTTATGATAGCACTGACGCGATTGATGCTCCCGTTATGCCTCATATCAGTGATGATATTGCATTCAGTCAAAAATCACGCTCGATGCAAACGGCTGCTTATCGTAGCAGTCTGTCGCCGATTCCAGAGCTGTCTATTTTAGATAAGCCAGACCCCAATCGCCAGCCAAGCTATACGCTTGCTGAGCTTGAGCAGTTATCAGAGCTGCTAGAGATAAAATTACAAGAGTTCAATGTTAAAGCAAGTGTTGTCAATGCGATTCCAGGACCTGTCGTCACTCGCTTTGAAGTAGACCTAGCGCCTGGGATAAAAGCCAGTAAAGTTACGGGAATTTCACGCGATTTGGCACGCTCATTATCAATGGCATCTTTACGTGTGGTCGAGGTCATTCCTGGTAAACCATACATCGGTATCGAAGTACCCAATAAACAGCGCGAAATGGTACGTTTGATTGAATTGTTGGACACCGAAAAATTTAAAGATCCTAAAGCGCAAATCAGTATGGCGATGGGTAAAGATATTGGCGGTAAAGCGATTATTACTGATCTTGCACGAGCGCCCCATATGTTAGTTGCTGGTACAACAGGCTCTGGTAAATCAGTCTTGGTCAACGCCATGTTACTATCTATGCTGCTCAAATATACGCCGAACGAGCTGCGGATGATTCTTATCGATCCTAAGCAGCTTGAGCTTGCCAACTATAATGACATTCCGCATCTACTGACCCCAGTCGTTACCGATATGACTGAGGCGGCAAGTGCCTTGTCATGGTGTGTTGCAGAGATGGAGCGCCGTTATCAGCTCATGAGCTTACTAAAGGTCCGTAAGCTAAATGAGTTTAATAAAAAAGTGATCGCTGCTGAAAAATCAGGCAATCCAATGCTTGACCCGTTATGGCGACCCAATGACAGTGTAAGTGTTAGCCAAGCACCAAAGCTAAAAACCTTACCGATGATTGTCATCGTTGCCGACGAGTTTGCCGATATGATTATGCAGGTCGGTAAGCAGGCAGAAGAGTTAATCACGCGCTTGGCGCAAAAATCGCGGGCAGCAGGGATTCATTTAATCCTTGCAACTCAGCGTCCTTCAGTTGATGTCATTACTGGTTTAATTAAAGCCAATATTCCTGTACGAGCAGCATTACGAGTCAACTCAAAGGTCGATTCACGGACTATTTTGGATAGTGGCGGCGCAGAAGATATGCTGGGTAATGGTGATATGTTGTTCTTAGGACCTGGACAGATTGAACCGGATCGTGTCCATGGCGCTTATGTCAGCGATGAAGAGGTCAATAGCGTCTGTGATGCATGGCGTGAGCGCGGTGCACCTGATTATATCGACAATATGGCAGGCAATTTTGAATTGTCTAGTTCTAGCGGTGGCAGTAGTGCTGCCAATGCCTCTGGTGAAGACGATGACCTTTACAACGAAGCCGTTGGTTTTATTATGGAGACTCGTAAAGTTTCTGCTTCTAGTATTCAGCGTAAATTCAGCATTGGCTATAACCGCGCCGCGCGTATTGTTGACTCGATGGAAGAGGCTGGACTGGTCAGCTCAATGGGTAAGAGTGGTAAACGCGAGCTATTAATGTAAAGCTTATATTTGACTGGATGGTAAAAGACGATTTACGAAAGTAACTCGTCTTTTTTATTGAAAATATCAAAGAATTTTATGTAGTAAAAGGTGTTAAGAGCATTATTGTCAGGCTACCAATTGCCCCTATCAGATATGATTATAAATACCGTAAATGACTAATGAGTTTGTTTATTCATTAGAAACAGTAAGGTTTTATACTAAACTGGTTACTGTCTATAAATCGGATACATATTAATTTTTTCAAAATTTTAATTTGATTATTCTCCAAGGAAGGTCGGTTATGTTTAAAGAATATAGTCAGTACGATGCGATAGCGTTGGCGGCATTGGTCAATGCAGGGGAAGTCAGCGTCAAAGAACTGCTGGATGCGGCAGTCTATCAAGCCAATCAGCTCAATCCTAAATTGAATGCTATCATTCATCGTTTTGATGAGCGTGCTTATGCTGCAGCGCAGGCGGGACTGCCAGCTGGTGTATTCAACGGCGTCCCTTATTTATTAAAAGATTTGTCATTTAGCTTCGCTGATGAGCCGATTACGATGGGCAGTCATAGCATCAATATCATCTCAAAAAGCGATAGTGAAATCGTCAAGCGCATGAAAGCTACGGGTGTGAATACTTTTGGTAAGACCAATACGCCAGAATTTGGCTTGATTATCACCACTGAGCCGAAAGCACATGGCGTGACACATAATCCTTTTAAAAAAGGCTATAGCTCTGGTGGCTCATCGGGTGGTAGTGCGGCGGCAGTGGCAAGCGGTATCGTACCGATGGCAGGCGCGGGTGATGGCGGCGGCTCGATACGCTTTCCTGCCGCGTGGTGTGGTACATTTGGACTCAAACCCAGTCGCGGTCGTAACCCAATGGGACCCTTATTTGGTGAAGGCTGGGAAGGAGCAGTAGCCGATCATGTAATTACACGTAGCGTGCGTGATAGTGCCGCGATGCTTGATGCGACTAGCGGTGCTGAGATTGGGGCGCCTTTTATCATTGCGCCACCTAAAGGTACTTTTTTAGAAGCGGCGATGCGCGCGCCCCGACAACTGACCATCGCCTTACATCAGCAGCCATTGGTTGCCAACACTGTGGTCGATAAGGAGGTGCTTGCGGTATTAGAGCAGACTGCTAAGCAGCTTGAGGCCATGGGTCATCGTGTGATACCGGCTGAACCTAATATTAATATTGAACAATTCTGGCATAATTTTTTAGTCGTTGTTTGCACGCATACTGCGTTTACTATTGATACTATTGAGCGTTGCTATGGTGTGCAGCATATAAAAAATCTTGAACCGCAAACATATAATATGGCAATGTTAGGACGTTCACTATCTGCTGTTGATTTGGCGCACGCCAAGCATGGCTGGCATGATAGCCAATATCAAACCGGTCTTTTGCTAGAGACCTACGATATGATTTTGTGCCCAACCGTTCCAACACCAGCAGTAAAACATGGCGTATTACCACCAAGTCGCATGGACGAAATGCTCATGCGCAGTGCTGGTTTGCTAAATAAAGGTATGAATATGGGTAAATACGCCTTTAGCTCAGGTATGATCGAAAAGTTAAGCTCACCAGTGCTTGGGAAAATGGGTTTTACCTTATTGGGTAATATTACAGGCTTGCCAGCCATGTCGTTGCCTGTCGGTATGAGTAAAAAAGGTCTGCCAATTGGTATGCAATTGATTGGGCGTATGAATGATGAGACGACGTTATTGAGTGTCGCGGGCGAAATGGAGCGTGCAGGTTTATTTACCAAACCTGCTTTTGAGAAGTAGTATGATGAGAAATGGTATACCTGCATATATCTGACGCTTTGATTGAGAGCCTTTAATCAAAGCGATAGATATCCATGCCTAAGCTATGATGTGCCATACTTTGATGCACGACTGAGACACGTTGACCGGCACCTAAGGCGAAGAATAGTGGCAATAAATGCTCGTCACTGGGATGAATGTCCTTATAATCAGGATATTGCTGCCAGTCTAAGGCGCTTGGGATGTCAGTTTTGAGCTGTTGTAGCAGCCAAACTTTAAAACCCTTTGCGGTTTGGTCGATACTGTCTGCTTGCCAACGTAATGCTTGCAAATTGTGGGTGATATTCCCTGAACCGATAATCAGAATTTGCTCATCACGCAGCTTAGCCAGTTGCGCGCCCAATTGATAACAAGCCACACTATCATAATAGTGTGGTAAGGATATCTGTACGATGGGGATATCAGCTTGCGGATACAGGTGCAAAAGCGGCGCCCACACACCATGGTCGCTGACTCGTAGGGGATTGACTCTACAAACGATACCACGTGCGCTTAGCTGCTGCGCCAGTGTCTCAGCAAGTGCTGGATGACCAGCAGCAGGATATTGCAGCTCATATAGCTCTGGAGTAAAACCTGAAAAGTCATGCCAAGTCTTTGGGTTCGGGTTACTGCTGATTTCAAGTTTCGCTGACTGCCAATGCGCGGACATAATGACGATGGCACGAGGTTTGGGTAGATTTTGTCCAATACGTGCAAGGGCGCTGGTCGTAGCAGATTGCTCGATAGCCAGCGTCGGTGCGCCATGCGATATAAACAGCGCCGGTAACTTAGGGCGCTTTGCCGCGCTAGATATGATAGGCAAATCTGTCCAAGCTGCCGCCGCTGTTATCGGCGTCGGTATCAGTGGGCTATGCAAATCGTCGCGATTATCATCGCGTTGCGAATTGATACTTTGGGCATTGGGTGTTACAGGTTTAGGATGTCTCATGTGGCATTTATTAGGGCGCGCGTCCATTTTTCAATCTGTTGTGTCACTGTGATTGATGATGTTTTCCTACAGGATCGTTTTCTATTGCTACTTTAATTACCACGGTGATAAGGATGGTTATGATTGATACTCATCGCGCGATATAGCTGCTCCATGAGGACAACACGCACTAAAGGATGCGGTAGCGTAAGCGCTGATAACGACCATTTTACATCAGCTTTCGCTAACACTTCAGGAGATACTCCGTCAGCACCACCGATGACCAAGGCAATATCATCGCCTTGCTGCATACCCTCTGCCAATTTATCTGCCAAATTTTCGGTCGATAGCATCTTCCCTTTAACATCGAGTACCCACAATTGCTCACGTCCTGCTGTAGCATGAGCGGCTAAGATCGCCTGACCTTCTTGCGCGCGGTATTGGGCTAAATTGGCATCTGAAGGATTTTTGGCACGTTTCGCCGCTGCGATTTCAACGATTTCGGTACTGAGCATAGGCTGAATACGCTTATGATACTCATCAAAACCAGTTTGTACCCACTTGGGCATTTTATTACCTACGGTCAAAATTCTTACTTTCATAACAGCTGCCATTTTAAGAAGTGGTTAAATAAATGTAATAAGAAAACTTGTTAAATACTAGATTCTTTGCTCAAGACGTGTTTGATAAATAGTCATTTTGTATAATTTTAATGCTTTCAAAGTCCGCTTACTTACTAATAGTCCAACACCCGCCTAAAAAGGATACAGTAAGACAAAGAGAGGAGTCATGCTGCTCTATCCTTTTTAGAGCTGATCAAGTTTTTAGTAAAAAATTTATCAACTCTATTACATAAGTGGAGCAATCGTCTCTGATACCGTATCATCTGCTTCTTGGTTATTGTTATAAGAAGGACTGGGCTTTGGAATAATAGTCAGTTTGGCATCCGATTCAAAAACAACGGCTTCAACCTCATCAAAATTATGAATACCCTCAGAGCGCATAGCACATTCAATTTCTTGTCGGGTCAAACGCTCATCACGCATGGCATCGGGCAAAAACTGCCCTTGGTAAAAAACAATGCGTGGCTCAGACAAAATAAAGCTGCTAAATTGCGGCGAAACAGAGGCGTATTTGGTGACCAAAAATTGTAATAAATACAGTGAAAGAATAGCCGCCATACCTTCGATAATCGGAATGTCTTTGAGTAAAATCGTACTGGCACTTAATGACCCAATCATCACTGTGACAATCCAGTCAAAATTATTTAGCTGAGAGTTTGAGCGTTTGCCTGAAATTTTAGTAAAGGTAACAATCAAAACGTAGACCACGACCGTAGTCAGAATAATACGCCCAAGCTTATCAACATTGTCAAAAAAATCATTTCCATGGTCTTATCTCCTATTCATCAAAGTTCATCAGCGTAAATACAGCGTAACGGAATTTAGAGATGAATAGGGCAAAAACTTTGTAGTTGCTTGTTTATAACGTTCAATTGTTGAAAGTAAGCAATTAAGCGCCCTTGCGATTGGGATCAAGCAGGCGGTTAATTGCCCAAATGCTGATACGTGCACTCACCAAACTCAGCACCAATATCATGATCAATGCAGAAATTAGCGGTAAAGGCTGCTGCATGCTCATCTCAAGCAGCACTTCACGGCTGATGGAATCGAATAGAAATACCCATATCCCCAAAAAGTAAACCATAGTGAGTAGCCAAACCACGATCACGCCGCCAAACATTAAACGGTTGATCTCGTCTCTATCTAGTGCACGCTGTTGGTGCTTGATAAACTTATGCACGGCAATATAAGCGCCCAAGACAATAGACAGCACAGTGACCAATTGCGCATTGAGAGCAAGCTTGGTTTGAATCATCATAAATACAGCGCTGGCAAGCATATAGCCAACAGCAAAAAACCCAATATAGAGCATCAGTTTAGGCTGAGTGGCAGTTGTATTTAAGTGTGATCCTTTACGTCCTGATGGGGTGATAGGTTTGCTAAATGACGCGGGCTTACGTGACATAAAATGTCCTTTATAAAGTAAATAATTTGGCGTAAAAAATTAATGCTGCGCTGTCCAATCTAGCATGGCGTCCAGTACAGGTCTTGCTGTATAGGCATTAAGCGCTTGCTTATTATTGATGATTCCCACCACCACATAATCCTGTCCTGATAAGCCTTTGACATAGCCTGCCATCGAGGTGACATCATTCAACGTACCTGTTTTTATCCAAGCTCGACCAATGGCGTTTGATTCTGGTAAACGCTCGCTATGTGTCAAAATAGTGCCACTGACGCCAGCAATACCTAACGAGTTTACATAAGCATCAAAGCTTGGGTGAGCGTAAGCGTAAGTCAGCAGCTCGCTTAGATTAGCAGCGCTGATGGTGCAATCGCGGCATAGCCCAGAGCCATTGGTCAGATGTGGCGGCGGCGTGCTTAGATGCGTTTGCCACCATTCGTTGATGGTTTGTAAGGCAGCAGGGTAGCTCGTTGTCGCAGGCTTGCCAAATTGATATAAGCTGTGCTGACTATTAATAGCTTTATCGACGTTTTTATTAATGGTTGAATTAGCGGTTTCATCTTTGGGTTTATGATAAGCGCCTATTGATAACGCTACTTGCTCAGTCATCACGTTATTAGAAAAATGGTTGATATCATAGATTTGCTGCGTTAAGTTTAAAGAAGGATAACTAACAATTGGTAAAGGCGACATTGGTAGAGTTGCCAAACCGCGCGCTGATATGGATTTCTTATTCTTATAGGGTGTTTCTTGAGCGACAACGTTGCCCGTTAGCGTATTATCCAGTGCTTGCCATTTGGCTTTGATCACGCGAGCCGCAAAATCTTTGGCATCAGGATAAGCGACATAAAAAGCATGGTTGCCGCAGTTATCGGGTAGAGAGGTATCAAAGATCAGCTGAGTTGCTTGCCACTGCGGCGCTAAGCTATAACGTGCTTGACCACAGGCAGAGGGACGTATATTTATCTTACTTGGCAACTTATAATCTGCCAGCTGCGGCGTATAAGTCAGCTGTGCTTGGGCATTATCTAATGGATAGCTTTGGATACCAATAGTACTGAAATTTACCAAAAAACCATCGGGACTGGCGTTATAAGGACGTAAAGGCGCGTTATCAAATGCCGCTGGATCTTTACTGACATGGTTAAAAATGGCGCTATCGACAATGATATCGCCATCAATATGATGGATGCCTGCTGCTTTCACTTTATAGAGCAATTGCTGTAAGCGCTCATGGGTCATTTTTGGGTCGCCACTGCCTTGAATCACCAAATCACCAAGCAAGGTATCACCGATAATAATGCCAGTATGGTAAACGCGTGTATGCCAGACAAAATCAGCGCCCAAGGTATCTAAGGCAATAAAGCTTGGCACCAGTTTCATGGTGCTGGCAGGCGTACGCGCAATATCAGGCTGATGATTGAGTAATGGTGAAAACGATATTTTTATTGAGCTCTCACCGTCAGCTTTTTTATTGTCGCTGTTATTACTATCTGTGCCATTAGCACTGATATTGTCGTTCTGACTGGAAGGATAATTAGTAGTGTTTGACACGTTTTCTGGCAGTAATGACGGAGTACTCATCAAGCTTTGATGGGTATATGGATCATCGGTATAAGCGTGTAATTGTCTGTCGTGCTGTCTGATGGTTTGCTTTTCGATGATTACTAACGCACTTTGGTAATTGGCTAGCGGTTTAGGGCTCTGCTTGTTTTGCACCAGTTTTTGCTTGTTGTTATTGGTATCAGTATTTATCTCGTCTGAGCTTGCAGGCTGCAATTGATTGACCGCCTTTTCACTGTCGATGACCTGAACGGCAGAGGGCAAGCGGCTGGCGGTTTTATCTCCTACAGGTGTGATAACAATACTGATGTCTGCTGCATTCAAATGGGCTCGCGCTAATGCCGTTTCAATCTCTTGCGGTAATGCAGCGTACAGCTGTAATGGCACTAAGGTAGGAGCGACAATTAATACCAGTAAAGATAGACGTTGACCGATATTCTTCGGCGTTTGCAAATATTGGCTAATGGCTGTTGTGCGTATAGAAGGGTTATGAGTTCTAAGTAGGGTTGGTTTTACTAAGGAGCGCATGAGCAGCCTATCTTCAAGTGGCAAAAACAGGCTATGGTAACATGAGTTGCTGTTTTCGCGTAGACGCTGCATGTATTGTTAAGCGCACTTTTATCTTAGAGCTTACCCCAAATTATCTAGTATTCTATTTTAACAATAAGGTTTAACGCATATGCAAAAACGCCATCGCTGTCATGATGGCGTCATTATAAGCATCGTGGATGCCAAGCTCAGGAATATTATAATGCGCCAAGATACTATTCAAATGCTGTGCTTGGCTAGGGAGCCCTTGGCTACGACCCATCATACGCCGACTATAAAGGGGTCGTATATCGATAATCTCATTGGGCAAATGAGCACCCATATAATGCTTTACTAAAGGGTTTAAGAACCCGACGTCTATTTGCGGACAAAACCCCACAAGTGGTCGATTACCAATAAAGGGCAGCAGTAGCCCCAGCATCTCATCATAACTCATCGCATGCTCAACATCGGCGGTGCGCAGTCCATGAATGACAATGGTATCGCCCTCAGGCATGACAGGCGGTCTGCAAAGCAGATGCAGCCCATTTCCTGTATCAATCTTATCACCATTGATATGAATGGCAGCTACCGATAATAGGTGATGCTTCTTTGGATTGAGTCCGGTCATCTCACAGTCAATCGCGACCCATTGCTCATCGACAGGTGCCGTAAACATTGATGCCAGTTCAGGTCGCTGTAATTGGTTTTTTTGCCAAGCAGTAGACAGCTGTTTTAGCCAGTTCATAGTCAGTTATCTCCAAGGCTAACCGCTTTACCTTAACCAAATTCAAGCTGATAATGTCGGTTTAATTCGTCTTTAAAGCTTTTTACTACCGCCAAACACTCTTTTAATAAATCACGTTCAAGAGCAGACAAGGTCGTTGGATTGACTTCTTTTGCATGCTTATTGTCTGTCAATAAAGCCACCGATAGGCGCTGCGCCATAAAGAACTCTAATGCCTCAAGTAAGGTGTCGGCGCGCTCTTGGGTTAATGCCCGCGCTTGAACCAACGCTTTCAGACGACCTTTGCTGCTAGGGTCGGTAAAGATGTCGTTTTCTAACGCCAAGGTACGGATGCCATGTACCAAGGGAAAGATACCCGCTTTTTTGAGGTCAATAGTATAAGTGCTGGGTTTACCACCTAATAACGGTACTAGCTTTTGCCACCATTGATTGATATCGCCGAACTGCAGCGCTGCTCGTGCAAATTGGCGCACGAACATCAAGTCTGACTGCCTATGGGCGATTTTTATATGTTCACGAACCTGCGTCAATAGCGTTTCATCACCGCAGACATATTCACCATCGAATATGGCGGATAAATAAATACTGTGCATCGGGTCAGTGTTTTTAAACCATAGACTAATCTGCGCTTTAAACGCTTTTAATGGTTGCCGCCACATGGGATTATTCATCATGATATTACCATCACAGAGTGGATAGCCAAGATCTGCTAAGTGCTGGTTAAAGGTATCGGCAAATTGTGCCAGCTTAGGATGGTCATAACCATCACGCATGATGAGCGCATTGTCTTGGTCGGTACGCATGATTTGCTCGCCGCGACCCTCTGAACCCATGACGATAACACAGGTATTTTCTATTACTTCATCAGGGACGATAAGTTGCCAAAGCTTGGTAAATACTTGCGCGTTAAGGGTCTGTACCATGCGGCTGACGTTGCCCATCTTGATACCGTTTTGATGCTGAGCGCGTATATAGCGTCCAATCAACTCAACTGCGGTTGCCAAACTTGGCAAATCTGTGGCTTGGTCGATCTGAATACTAATCAGCTGAGAATGATGACCAATGTGAGCAAGCATATCGCTTTGCCCAAGTACACCAATGACCTTACCATTAGTATTTATCACCGGTAGCCTGTGAATTCGATAGCGAGTCATGGTCAGTAACGCATCACCAATCTCATCATCCGCATCGATGGTCCTTAGGTTAAAACTTGCATAGTTTTGACAAGGCGTCGTAGCAGGATTCTGCTGGTCACTGACAGCGCGGCAGATATCGTTATCGCTGAGGATACCCAAGGTACGATCGGAGCTGTTTTTATCTTGTAAATGTCTTGGTGGGCGTATCAAGACATGTTTCAATCCAGCCTCAGTCATGGTAAGTGCTGCTTGATATAGGCTATCGTTTGCGTCAACGATATGGACTGGTAGTAAAGTAATATCAATCACCGGCTGTAGCATGATTTGCTGTACTTCGTGAGGGTCGTCATAGCTGGCAGTGTCAAGTTTTTTCCCACCACGCCTCAGCTGTAAGGCTTTTAGTCGCTCAGGTAGATTTTCTGATAGTAATTGGCGTACGAAATGGTTTTGGGCACCGATTTTATCAATGATTGCCCCATTTACTTGCAGCAATAAAGTATCTTCGACAGCGCGAAACTGATAAGCAGCCGGCTGCGAATCAATGTTTTTATCTTCTTGCAGCCCATCTTCTATGAGCGACTTTGGTGAGCGCCTGCTATCAAACCAATCGTTACTATTCAGATGTTCGGTATGGTTGCTGCCCAAATAAGAGGCGACAAAATCCCCATCTAACAGCTGCTCAATATGACCTTTAAGCACCACATAAAAGTACTGCAAATCACCCGCTGGTAACGTCTCATCTTTGGCAAGATATCGAACTTGGGTATTTTTTTTGATACTTTGGCGTTCAGCAGCTCTTAATACATCAAATGGTGGCTGGGTAAAATCAAGATGGGGCATGGCATCATCCTTGATGGCATAAGCACTAAAAAGATAGGTAACTATTAAAAATACAGCGTCAAATAACAGTGCTGTATTATCTGAATATAAGACTTACTATAGCATTCTTTAACAGAAAACCGCCAATAACCATAATATTATTATGGTTATTGGCGGTTTGTTAAGTTTAATGCGTTTTAAATAGCGATTTTAAGCACCGAGTAATTGACGAATGCGCTTGATTGCCTCGCGACTTTCCTCGACGCTTGCTACCAAAGCGATACGCACATAGCCTTGCCCCGGATTTTCACCATTGACCTCGCGTGATAGGTAACGTCCGGCAAGCGCGTGAATATTGGCATCCTCATAGAGTGCTTTGACAAATAATTCATCATCACCACCGAATTGCTCAGGCACTTTTATCCAAAAGTAAAATCCTGCCTCAGGCATGCGCAAATCTAATAACGCTCCAAGCTCCGACATCCAGAGCGCAAATTTTTCTTGATACAGCGCCCGATTGTGCGCCACATGCTTTTCATCTTCCCAAGCAGCGATAGATGCTAGCTGATGAGGTATCGGCATCGCACAGCCTTGATAGGTGCGGTACTGTAAATAAGCCTGCAAGATAGCGGCATCGCCTGCCACAAAGCCTGAACGCAAACCGGGCAGGTTTGAGCGTTTCGATAAAGAGTGAAACACCAGACAGTTTTTGAAATCGTGGCGACCAAGAGCAGCGCAGGCTTGCAGCAAGCCTATTGGTGCTTTATCAAAATACAGCTCGCTATAACATTCATCGCTGGCGATGATAAAGCCGTATTGATCTGATAGGCGCAGCACTTGCTCCCAATCATCCATTGTCATTACCGAGCCTGTTGGATTATTGGGGCTACAGACAAATAACAACTGCGTACGTGTCCATACGTCTTTGGGTACGGCGCGATAGTCGCCTTTAAAGCCATTGTCTGCTGTGCAAGGGATAAAATAAGGCGCCGCTTGTGCTAATATCGCCGCCCCTTCATATATCTGATAAAACGGGTTGGGCATAACAACCGTAGGCGATTGATTAAGCGCTAATGGTGGGTTAGCTGTTTCTGCTTGATGGTCAATAACCGCCTGCACGATACTAAATATCGCCTCACGTGTACCCATGACTGGCAATACTTGCGTATGAGGATCGACATGATTCAAAAAAAAGCGCTTCTCAAGCCAGTGAGCAATGGTTTGACGCAGCTCAAACAGCCCATTTGTGGTCGGATAATGGCTTATTTTGTCCAAGTTTTCGCGTAGTACGTCCAGAACAAATGCAGGCGGGGCGTGTTTTGGCTCGCCAATACCGAGCTTGATTTCATTATAGCTATGGGCTGGGATGCTATCAGCAAGTAAGGTTGCCATCTTAGCGAAGGGATAAGGGTGCAGGTGCGTTAAGTTGTGATTCATAGGTTGGCTAACTATAATAGACAGTTAATAATAAAATCATAAAGAAAAATTACATTTGAGCAGTGTAGCACTTCTCTTATTTTTTGTCTTTTGCTTCTTATATTTACTTATAGTGCTTTGTAATGACTTGAGTAGAGGATAGTTAAGCATTGTTATTTTAGCTATATGGCTGTGTAAATAGGTAATCATGTGACTATATCATAACGCGTTATTATAAAAGCGATGTGATGTATGTATTACTAAGTAAAGATAAATGCTGGCTTTTCTGACAGCGTATTTTAGGAATAATTTGATATGTCTAGTATGTTAAAAACGGACAGTCTCGATGCTAAGGATATCAATGAAAAATACTTTGATGATCATGAAAGCCTTGAGGCTTATAAGCAGCTAAAGCAGCGTGAACAGTCTTGGTGGAAATCACGCCAGCAGTTGACACTGTTACGAGAACGTCAAATGTTTTGGTTTGGCAACAATAGTTTTATGATGTGGCTGCTCTGGCAATTGGTCAGCTATATAATCGTTGCTATAGTAATCATGCTGTTTAGCAAATTGCTAGATATATCGTTACCTCTGTGGCAATACATCGCTTTATTTGTCGTACAAACCTTAATTTTTATTGTGATGCTGAGTTTTAAAGACAGACTTGCTAGGCAGTTGCAATATAAGATTAATCAAGCCGATTTGTCGCGTGAAGAGATGTTTAATGAGATGACTATCTTGGCTTCTGATAGCTTATATCGCGATGTTCACGCCAAAGCACCTATTACTTTGAAGCAAATCTACCGATATTATAATGCAGAATTTCATTTGGCCAGCTTGCACCGCCTCCTACAAAAGGAGGTCGATGCGGGACGTTTGATGTATGGCGACCAAAAGGTAGAGGCTGATATCTTGCCTCTAGAGCTTGCCGATAATGCGCTGAAGGAATATGCACGTGGCATCATTTATAAAAGCTTGATATAGAAAATAAGCTAGACTCTATCATTATGGACACTAAGACTGTCTATCAGTGCCGTTTTTAACGTCTTAAGTTTATCAGCGCTCAGTGCTTGATCATTTTGATCGCTGATATAAAACATATCTTCTGCACGCTCGCCAAGCGTAGTAATACGCGCGGCATGTACCTCAATCTGCTGCTGTAAAAATACTTGTCCAACACGGGCAAGTAAACCTGGCTGATCAAGGGTCTCTAAGCTCATGATGTGCTGACTTGAGGCATCATTGAACTCAAAATTGATCGTCGTTGCTACATCAAAATGTTTGAGCTGGCGTGGAATCCGTTTGTGCGTCAGTTTGGGCGCAGTCGGATTTTTAAAGGCATCGATCAGTCGCTGCTTAAGCTCTTGCTGGCTGTCGCTATCGACCAGTAAAGTACCACTACGGTCGAGTAGCACATAAGAATCCAACGCAAAATCACGGGTCGCTGTGATAATACGGGCATCCAACACATCAAGGTTCATCTGATCGAATACGGCCATGGTAACCGCAAACAAATTGACCTGATCTTGCGTATAAACAAAAACCTGTACCGCATCAAGCGCTAGCTCTCGATGCTCACGTAGGACAACTAATGGCGGACTATCAGCATTTGACGCTCGACCTATAGGCGGATGATTCAAAATCGCTTCAGTATGCCATAAGATATCTTCTGCAATTTCACGCAAAAAATACTCATCGCCCAAATCATCCCACAATCTCAAGACCTCATCGCGATTCATATGCTGATTGTCGACGTTATCTAGCATTACCAGTGCTTGCTTGCGTGTGGCACTAATCATATCTTGACGATTGGTTGGGGCATCAATATCCGCCCGTAAAATACGGCGTGTTTGCGAATATAGCTGCTTCATAAGTGTCGCACGCCAGCTGTTCCAAAGTTGTGGATTGGTGGCGTTCATATCAGCGACGGTTAAGACATACAGATGATTTAGATGGGTGACGTTACCGACCAAATCTGCAAATAATGTCACAACCTCTGGGTCTGAGATATCTTTTTTCTGAGCTGTCATTGACATCAGCAGATGATAACGGGTCAACCAGCCAACCAGATTGGCGTCTGCAGTACTCATACCATGAGCCAGACAAAATTCAATCGACTCGATTTCGCCAAGTTGACTATGGTTGCCGCCACGACCTTTGGCAATATCATGAAACATCGCCGCTAATACCAAAATCTCTTTGCGCTCGATGCGCTGAAAGATAGAGCTGACCAGCGGAAAATCTTCAAAAAAACGTGGATCTGTAAAACGGTGCAGAATACGAATCAAAAATAAGGTATGGGCATCGACTGTATAGCGATGGAATAAGTCATACTGCATCAAACCCGTGACTTGAGCAAAGGCGGGGATATAGTTACCCAGAACCCCATAACGATTCATGGTACGCAGGCGATGAAAGAGATAATTCTGCTCTTTTAAATTGGCTAAAAATAAGGTTTGATGCGTAGGATTGTCGCGATAAGCCTGATCAATACCACGTGCTGCAATTTTTAGCGCGCGCAAAGTATGGGTACGGACATTCTTGATACCATATTGACCCATCAGTAAAAACATCTCTAAAATCGACTCGGGATGCTGCGCAAATACTCTGTGATGCGCCATTGCGATTTGGTCGCCGACTTGGTTAAAGCGGGCATTGATAGGCTGTTTTTTTGGGCGTTCTGCATCAGGCAACTGCGCCTCGATAATGGTTTCGTAATAGTGATTGGTTAGCATTTCAGACAATGTTGATATTTGCATCGCACAGCGGTAATAATCGCGCATAAAACGCTCGACCGCCGCATTAGGTTCGTCATCTGGCTGAGTCTCATAGCCCATCAATTGAGCAATCTCACGTTGATAATCGAATAGCAGTTTGTTTTCATTGCGACCAGTCAGTTCGTGAAGATAGTGCCGTATCTGCCATAAATAGTTTTCTGAAAAGCTTAATTCATCGAATTCCTTTTCAGTCAAGAAGTTCTGTTGTACCAAATCATAGAGCTTACTGACCCGAAAATAGCGTTTGGTCACCCAGCCAATAATATGAATGTCTCGTAGACCGCCAGGGGCGGTTTTTATATTGGGCTCAAGATTATATTCTGTGGCATTGTGCTGTAAATAACGTGCTTTTGCCTCATCGATTTTTACATCATAAAACGAGCGTGGGGACCATTGATTGTTTACTATTTGGTGCGGGACATTTTGCAAAGCGTCGTTGCCTACTAATAGGCGAGCCTCTAATAATGCACTGGCAATAGTATGGTCAAGCGCCGCCTCCAAGCAGTCACTGACGCTGCGTACTGATAACGCTGGCTCAAGTCCGATGTCCCATAAGAGTGCCACCAAGTTATCAATTTTACTACTGGTATCAGCGTCAATATCATGTGGCATCAGTAGCAAAATATCGATATCTGAATGTAGCGATAACTCACCGCGACCATAGCCACCAGTTGCAAACAGTGCCAAATCCGTCTTATCAAGCCCAAAGCATTTAAATAATTCGATCAATAAATCATCAATCACGCAAGCACGCGCACTAACCAGTTGCCGGATATTGACGCCACGTTCGAGTGCGCGGCTGATATCGTCATTTATTTGAAGCAACCATTCAGGAATACCAAATAGCGATTTTTCTACCACGCTCGTGTCTGTTGATAAAGAAGCAGTTGTTATATTGTCTGCTGAAAACAAAGGCATCGGTGTCAAATCAATAGCGGTGACATCACAATTAAACATGAGATTTATCCAGTTAAAAGTTTGAAGTCTAGTTCAGTAAGTAAGGATTGCTAAAAATAAAAAGCGATCAATGATATAGAGAAAGTATAAAGATAAAAAACCATCAAGAATAGTGGGGAACAACCATTAATAATAGACGAAAAAAAAGACCGCCTAAGCGATCTTTCATTGTATTACTGAGTCAAAAAACTCAAATCTTCTTCAGGGCGCGTGGTAAATACTTCACAGCCATTGTCCGTTACGACCATGGTATGCTCCCACTGAGCGGATAGCTTGCGATCTTTAGTGATAGCAGTCCATTCATCCGGTAAAATCTTAGTCTGCCACGTGCCTTGGTTAATCATCGGCTCGATGGTAAAAGTCATGCCAGTTTTTAGCTCAAATCCTGTGCCTTTTTTGCCATAGTGCATGACTTGCGGCTCATGGTGGAACTCATTACTGATACCGTGACCACAGAACTCACGTACGATACTAAAACGCTCAGGCTCGACCACTGCTTGGATAGCCGCACCAACGTCGCCCAAACGCGCGCCGTTCTTGACCACGCTCATGCCAGCATATAGGGCGTCTTGTGCTACTTTGCAAATACGCTGTGCCATGATAGAGCCATTGCCGACGATCCACATTTTTGAGGTATCACCATAATAGCCATCTTTAATAACGGTCACATCGATATTGATGATATCACCGTCTTTTAGCAATTTATTTTCGGATGGAATACCGTGACAAACCACGTGGTTAATTGAGGTGCAGATAGATTTTGGAAAACCATTGTAGTTGAGCGGCGCAGGAATGGCTTGTTGCACATTGACGATATAATCATGGGCAATTTGGTTTAATGCTTCGGTACTGATGCCGACTCTAACGTGTTCGTCGAGCATCACCAAAACATCGCTGGCAAGTTTACCGGCCACGCGCATTTTTTCTATGGCATCGGCGGACTGGATAAGGGATTTTTTAGTCATCATCATCTGTCTTATAATTATAAAATTAAGGTGAGATCATTATACCATAAATGGATTAGAGGCAGTTTTGAGTTAGATGATAGTAAATCTATCGTTATTATTAATAATAATGACTATACAACCAAAGAGATACGGTGATGACCCTATAGTCACAATAATATATTCATATTTTGATAAATTAGTTGAATGTTACAGAATATATAAGTAATGTAATTTTGCTGCTTAAAGGAATTAACAGCATTCTTTACCGCTTGTGAGTGCATGGGCGAGGTAAGGAAATCAAACTTAATGACAGTATGTAATGACAACAAGGACGTTGCGATGACTATCAAAACCTATCTCTGCACGGCACTAAAGCCAAGCCTATTTTTACCATCACTGGGTGCCATTGGCACAGGTGTCTTATTACTGACGATGCAAACCACCTCGGCGCAAGCAGCTGGCCAATATTATAATTGTGCCAATGCCAATGGTTGTAAACTCGTTGATAGCAAATACTTTACTTCGAGCTACACAAAAACCCAATATCCGGTCGTCATGGCGCATGGACTCGGTGGTTTTACCAAGCTATTTGGTGTTATCGATTACTTCAATGGCATTCCGGGAGAGTTGATAAAAGGGGGCTCAGAGGTGTACACCACCAAAACGTCAGCCGTCAATAATAGTGAGGTTCGTGGTGAGCAGCTGCTACAACAAGTCAAAACCATTACGGCCATCTCAGGTAAGTCTAAAGTCAATTTATTCGGGCACAGTCAAGGCGGTATAGACATTCGTTATGTGGCAGGAGTAGCACCAAAATACGTCGCCTCAGTCACAGCGGTATCCAGTCCAGAACAAGGCTCAAAAACGGCAGATTTTGTCAAAAATACGCTCGAGCCAAATAACACATCAGGCAGCCCATCAAACGTTACGACAGAGTTGGTATCAGGCGTGTTCAATTTAATTGGTGGCTTTACCGATGTCGGTTCGGGTATCAGCTTTAATCAGATACAACAGCAAGATGGCTGGCAAGCGCTCCTTGCTTTATCAACAAGTGGCGCTGCCAATTTTAATGCAAAGTTTCCAGCAGCGATGCCAAGATCGTACTGTGGTCAGCCAGCGAATACCAATGTTAATGGTATTAAATATTACTCATTTAGTGGGGTTGGACAGCTCACTAGCGCACTCGATCCTAGCGATTATCTATTGGCAGCAACAGGCGTACCGTTTGCAGGCGAGTCTAATGATGGTTTGGTCTCTGCCTGTTCAAGTCGCCTTGGCTATGTGATTCGTGACAACTATCGCATGAATCACTTGGATTCTGCCGATCAAGTGTTAGGTTTGACCGCATGGGGCGAGTCTGAGCCAAAGTCTATTTATCGCACTCAGGTCAATCGCCTCAAAAACGCCAACCTCTAAACTGACTGATAAAATAAGAACGCTCACTTATGTCAAATGGTCGCCGTTCCGCTTATTTACTGATCGCTATCATCGCCATGATTGTCATAGTCACGGCGGCGATTATCCTGTGGTTCAAACCCAGTGCTGGGAAGGATTTGGCGAAAGTTATTCCTCTCTCTCTTGCTTTTGATAATAAAGCGGATGGCTCGGTATCTATTCTGTCTGGTACGGATAACGCCATTAAGGCCTCCGACACTCAAAACTTTACCAGACTCACCACAGGTTTAGAGGGCTTGCCGCAATCTTTACAAGGGGCAGAGGTGGATGGTGAAATCATTATTGATGAAAACAAACAGCTGATCGTTACCGAAGGCTTACGGCGGCTGTTTGATTATTTTTTATCGGCCCTTGGAGAGGAGGACGAAGCCGCAATATCAGCGCGTGTCGAGAGTTATATTCGCCACCACACGCCAGAGCCTGCCGCCAGTCAAGCAGTGGCTATATTTAAGCAATATATTGCCTATCTAAAAGCGCTTCCAGAGATAGAGAAGCGCTATGGCAACCTCCAACTACAAGCGACTAAAAACGGCGCGCTGGATTTGAGCGTCGTCACTCAGCAAAAGCAAGATATCGCCAATTTGCGTCAGCAGTATTTTGAAAAACCAACTATCACGGCGTTTTTTGGTGCTGAAGACGAATACGATGAGTATAGTATAGAGATGATCAGAATTGAGCAAAACGCGCAAATGTCTGACAGTCAAAAACAAGCGGCAAGACAAGACTATATCAGCCGTATGCCAGACAATACCGCCAAAGCCAATATCGAGCAGCAAGCCAATTTAAATGAATTGATCAGTCGTACAGAGCAGATGAAAGCCAAAGGCGCAACGCCTGAAGCCTTATATAGTATGCGTCGAGAGTTGGTAGGCGCGCCAGCAGCAGCAAGGCTTGCCCAAGTAGATCAAGAAGATGCCGATTTTGATCAGCGTTTTACTCAATATGAAACACAAAAACAGCGTCTTTTGAGCCAACAGACGGACAACGCACAAGTTCAAGCTCAGATTGAGCAAATCGAACAGCAATTATTTAATGATAGCGAACGCAAACGTTTGGCAGGGTATGCAGCGCTACAACAACAAGAAGCTACCGAGACAAATTAACCAAAAAGACAGGCTATAGATATGAATTCAAAGGTAAGTAAAAATCGTAAATATAGCTTGATAAGCTTTTAGGCAGTAAAGCAATTATTAAGAATAAAACAAAAGATTGTGTTTTAGCAGTTAATAACTGGCTTAACAAGGCATATTAGCAAAACTACCGTAAAATGGCACAAATATAGCGTTAATTGGTACTCAATCTATCATGATAGGTTTATGAGAAACGGGCATAATAACCCCATTGTTTAGACTAAAGAAAACAACAAACTGATCAGAGCAAACGCTACTGATTAAAATAATAAACAATGAATATCTTATTTTGTATATTAATATTTGAGGCCTATAGGATTTTATATGAAAAACATGACTAAAATGATGATGGCAGCGACCCTTGCGGTAGGTACGCTTGCGGCTGGTTGCCAAACTGCTCCTATCGTAACGGCACCTGTGACTCAACCAATTACTGCTAATGCACTACAAGCATATGATTGGCAGCTTGTTGATGCCAAGCGCGCAAATGGCGATAAAGTCACTCAGCTATTTTTTGATCCAGCCAAACCGCTTACCCTAAAATTCTTCAAAGACAACGGCAATGATCGTGTTGCGTTTGTCAATACTTGTAATAACATGGGTTCCAATTATAAAGTTGTAAACGGCAATGTTGTACTAGGCAATGTCATATCTACTATGATGGCATGTCCTGAGCCGCAAGCGAGCTTTGATACCGCGACATTGGCAACCGTACAAGGTAAATATAGCATCAGCACCAATGCAAACAATACGCCTATCTTGACCATCAAAAATGACAGTCAAGTCGCACATTTTAAAGCCATTGCTAAATAACTCAGTTTTCGAACCTTAGTTTTTAAACTTAAACTTTCAAATCAGATTTAAAATGCCTCACTAATAAGTGGGGCATTTTTTTGTCCAAAGTTTGACTAAGTTTGCGCTACACTATAGTTGAAATACTTTAAAGTCGCTACAGTGAGTGCTAAGTGCTAAGTGCTAAGTGCTAAGTGCTAAGTGCTAAGTGCTACTGGGATAAATTTTTTGAAGCCTCTGGAGTGCAAGGCGCACAGCAAGCGAGAAAAATTGATACCAGTAGTACAGGACTATTGATGTATCGATTTTACTTTTCATTGACTATAGAGTAATGCTGCTGTTATACCTTAGAGATTTCATTGGATACCACTTTATGTTTAAGACCATTATGTCAAAACCAACCATGAATAACATCACGATAAAAGGGACGACGACAATCGCTGTATTGACGGCTCTCACTGGCTGCCAGACACTGTCTAGTGCTGAAATTAAAAAGCCGACCAGTCCTGTCAGTAATCCGCTGACGGCTCAAATGCCTGTACTAGATCGTCAAGGACATATTGCTTATGTGGAGGAGCAAGGAGTCGGTGCTGCCAAGGTCTCGACGCTCTATCGTATTCGTCCTGATGGCAGCGATCGCCAATTGATAGATCAATTAAATGGTTATATCTATGCGCCAGCGTGGTCAGCGGATGGTCAAATGCTCGCTTATAGCAAACAAGCCACGCGTCAGCATCCGAAGATTTATATTTATGATGTCAAAAGTGGTAGTCATAATTTGGTCGTCAACGCAGAAGGTAGCAATTTATCACCGTCATTCTCGCCCGATGGCAAAAAGCTGCTGTATAGCTCAACTGTCGGCGGCAATGCCGATATCTATGAGATGCAGCTTAGTGATGGCAGTACCAAACAGCTTACCACGCTACCGAGTACTGAAGTGCAGCCAAGCTATGCCAGCGATGGGCAGAGCTTTGTCTATACCAGTGATAAAGTCCGCGCTGGTCGCCCAAGCATTTATCGTTATAGCTTTGCCACGGGCAACGCTGCGCTGATATCGACGGGAGGCTATGCTGCTAGTCCTCAGCTTAGCTTGGATAGTCAACGTTTGGCATATCTTAATGGTCGCAAGGCAGCAGTCATGACACTTGCCACAGGGCAGATTACCAGTCTGGCAGAAACTGGACTGGATGAGCCAGCCCGTCTGTCACCCTCAGGGCAATATGCGATTTATCCAACGCGTACGTCAAAAGTGAACGGACAAAGTGGGGGCAGTTTGGTTATTCATTCTTTGTCTGGTAACACCAGCTATGCCATCAGCAGTCAGGCGGGCGGGGTAGTACGCTCACCAGTGTGGGGACGTTAAACCTTTTATTATGAATAGAGAGTTTGATATATAATTCAAAAACTAAATAAATCTAAGGATAACAACGTATGGCGCACAAAAAAAAGAACGTCCGCAAAAAAGAATGTCCGGTCTGCGAGCGCGAGTTTAGTTGGACTAAAAAGCTTGATAAAAACTGGGATAGTATGGTCTATTGCTCAGATCAGTGTCGAAGGGTTAAGAAGTATGAGGGTTTAGATCATCAAAAAGAAGATAAATAGGCGGCAATAATCAGTTAGAGATATATGGGAAAAGGGAGCAGACAATGGCACATAAAAAAGTAAACTTACCGCAAAAAATCTGCCCCGTCTGCCAGCGACCATTTAGCTGGCGGAAAAAATGGGAAAAAGATTGGGGGCAGGTGATGTATTGTTCTGAGCGGTGTCGGCGTGGGAAGAATAAAGACTAAATTAATAGCATTAATATACTCATCACTTATAATGATCTGTGTTGTTATTACAATGAACTGGTTAATATTTAAGGTAATCACCAAAATGATTTCCATTCCAAAACAAGCTATCCTAAATACCTTTTAAAAGCTTCAATACTATACAAATTAGATCTGAAACTGCTAAAGCATTTATTTCTGTTCTAATTAGTAGTTTTAATAGTATTGCAGGATTTAGTATGTATGATAATTAGCACTTTCGAAATTAAGATTTGATTGAGTATTTTATGATTGATTCAGAGATATTTATAGAACAGGCAGAGTATTTGCAAGTTAGCGACTTTAAGAAGTGGTCAATAAGTCATCAGAATGAAACAGAGACTCTAAGGAAATTGACTCAAGGTGGGGCTAAGCTTATTACTGGGCCTAGAGGATGCGGCAAAACTACGCTAATGTTAAAAGCTTTTCATAAACTAATCTCAGATACGAAAAGTAGTGGATTTCCTGTTTATGTCAATTTCAAATCTTCTCTCAAATTAGAACCGCTTTATCGAAGTAACACGAATGCTGCTTTTTGGTTTAATCAGTGGATTATGCTTAAGGTAATTAGTGGTATATATGATTCTCTAATTGAATTGAATATACAAGAGAATATATTTAAGTTAACAAAGTTCCGGGTTTCAAAAAATATAGAGTTGCTCGAAATGGGTCGTATTGAGTTATTTAATGATGATGAAGATCTAATAACTCTAAATGAAATACATTTACTAGCAGATAAGGTTTGTGAGATAACATTTAAACCTAGGTTTATTTTACTTCTAGATGATGCGGGTCATGCTTTTTCTTCTGACCAACAAAAAGATTTTTTTGAATTTTATAGGCAAATCAAGTCAAAAAGAATATCTCCGAAAGCTGCCGTGTATCCTGGTGTAATTAACTATTCCTCATCATTTCATATCGGACATGATGCTGAAGAAATTGATGTATGGGTGAAACCTAATAGTGAAGGCTATCTTGAGTTTATGCATTCTTTGCTAAAATCGAGATTTGAAGATAAAGTTTTCGAAGTTCTGTTGACCGAAATTAATCTTCTTAATTTAATGTGTTTTGCAGCATATGGTATACCTCGTACACTTTTGAATATGATTTCATCTATATGTTTTGAGGACGATGAAGGGAATGTATCTGTAGAGTTATCAGCAAAAATTATACTTAAAGAAATTAAAAATAGTTTCAACTCTACATATAGTGTTTATGAGTCTCTAAAAGTAAAGTTACCAATGTATTGTAATTTCATAGATACAGGCTCCAGTTTTTATGAACAAGTACTGATAACTATAAAAGAGTTTAATAAAGGTTCGGAAGCCAATCGGCAGAGTTCAATTATTGGAATAAAAAGACCTATCTCAGCTGAACTAGAGAAAGTTATTGGTTTCTTTCAATATGCTGGATTGTTTTCTCCTAACGGGATTAGTAATAGAGGAGAAAAGGGTGTCTATGAACTTTATGAAATAAACTTTGCAGCTATAATTGATAGAAATATTTTCTTCAGTAGTAGAGGAATAAATATCGAAAAATATGTATATGCATTTTCAAATAGGCCAAACCACCATTATCCAAGGCATCTAGGGAATTCATTAGTTCCAGTTGAAAATTTAGACGATGCTTTTTCTCTAGCATTACCTCCATGTGAGGTATGTAAAAGCCCGAGAGTATCTAGTAAAGCTAAGTTTTGTATGGAATGTGGAGCTAAGTTAAAAGATGCATCAGTCTTTGAAGATATTGTTAATCAAGATATTAAATTTTTACCTATCACTAAGAAAAGAGCAGATAGTATTAAAAAGTTTTCTAAAATAAAAAAAATTAAAGATATTCTTATGGATTATGACAACAAAGAATTAAGAAAAGTAAATATGATTGGACCAGCTTGGGCTAAAAAAATCAGAAGTTACGCTGAGGAGTTCATCGCTTAATGTCAAATTGGGAAAATTGTATATGCCAAAATGTAGGCTCGGAGCGCATTGGTAATTTGAATGATTATGTTTCGTTACATGTTGTTAATGAAAAATCACCAATTGATCAATTCTACTTAGAGATACAAAATATTAATAATCTCTTTCCTTTTGAAGTGTGGGGAACTAATTATTGGGTTGGATCGCTTGCTTCGATTGCTATTGTATCTAGCGTAGAAAATTATTTTAGACAAGTTTTTAGTAAAATTTTAAAAATTTGTGTAGATTCACAGAATTTATCCGCTAATAACCAGATTAGTCTAGGATCGGTAATTTGGCATCCTACAAATGAAATTGAAAGAGGAGCTTTTGAGCATTTATCATTAGCTTCTTCTGAATCAATAAAGAAAACAGCGAGTAAATTTATTGGTGTTGATTTGAAAGCTAAAGGTCTTAACACTATACTTACAGAGTTCGATAAGGTGTGTGAGTTAAGGCATGGGATAGTTCATTCTGGTAGGGAAGTAGCTGGAAAGAACGGTATAAAACTTATGCTAAGTTCTACCAATAGTATAACCAAAATAGAAATAGATTTTGCTCAGTTCCAAGAGATAATGTCTGTCTGTAATGCTCTAGTTGTTGCAGCCAATAAAATATTATTTGTGGAAGTTTCTAAGAGGTGGGCAACCAGTTGGAGGCACACTCCTAGTTGGGATGATTCAAAAAAGAATATTATATTCAAAGAAGTATGGAAGACCTTCCACTCGCTACGTGACAAAGAAAATGGAACAATTCCTGAAAATTTAACATTGATAAAGTGTCGTAATCAAATTACAATTGAATTTAATATCTAAAAATAGAAAGCCTTACTTATAGTAAGGCTTTCTAGCCAAGATAGAAGCAAATAGCAGGATCAGCTACAATAACTAATCCCGTTTCAAACAAACCCTACAAATTCGGATTCAACCATTTCTCAGCAGTCTTCATATCCCAACCTTTACGCTCAGCATAGTTCTCTAACTGATCACGACTGATCTTACCTACGTTGAAGTATTCACTCTCAGGATGCGAATAATAGAAGCCGCTGACAGATGATGCAGGCCACATCGCATAGCTTTCAGTCAAGGTCGTGCCAATCGCATCTACTGTACCCAGCCAGTCGAACAGTTTGCCTTTTTCGGTATGTTCAGGACAGGCAGGGTAGCCGGGCGCTGGGCGGATACCGACGTATTTTTCTTTAATCATCTCATCATTGGTGAGTGATTCGGTCGGTTGATAGCCCCAATAGTTTTTACGAATCAGCTCATGCAGATGTTCGGCAAAGGCTTCTGCTAAGCGGTCGGACAAGGCTTGCACCATGATGGCGTTATAGTCATCGCCCGCCGCTTTATACTTCTCAGCCAGCGCTTCTGTTCCAACGATCGAAACGGTAAAGCCGCCAAGATAATCCGTGTGTGTGTCCAACGGAGAGATAAAGTCGGCCAAGCTAAAGTTTGGCTTGCCGCTTGATTTATCGCTTTGTTGACGTAAGTGTTCGAACTGATGAGTCGGCTGACCGTCTTGTTGCGGTGCATCGTCATAGACGGTCACGGTGTCCGCGCCAGTACGACGAGCAGGCATGAGTTTAAACACGCCTTTTGCCACGAGTGACTTTTCCTCAATCATTTTTTGCATCAGCTCATTGGCATTATCAAACAAATCGCGCGCCGCCTCACCGACCACGTCATCTTGCAAGATTTTCGGGTATTTACCGGTCAGTCCCCAAGAGATAAAGAAAGGCGTCCAGTCAATATAAGGCAGCAGGTTGGTGATTGGATAATCATCAAATATCACTTGTCCTAACTTATTAGGGACGGGTGGAACGTAATTTTCCCAATCATACTGAAAGCCAATCTTGACCGACTCGGCATACGTGACCTTGGCTGCTTTTGGTTGACGCTTGGCGAGACGTTCACGTACTTTGACATACTCTGCGCGCGTCTCATCGATGAGCGCTTGGCGATGCTCTTTGGACAGCAGCTTGGTGACCACACCCACTGAGCGCGAGGCATCCGACACATAAATGACGCCATCGTTTTGATATTGCGGCTCGACTTTGACCGCGGTATGCGCTTTTGAGGTCGTTGCACCGCCGATCATCAATGGTAGCGTCATGCCGCGCTCTTGCATTTGCTTGGCGATATAGACCATTTCATCGAGACTGGGGGTAATCAAACCGGACAGACCGATGATATCGACTTTTTCTTTAATAGCTGTATCGAGAATGGTCTCACACGGCACCATGACGCCCAGATCGACGATGTCATAACCGTTACAGCCGAGTACCACGCCGACGATGTTTTTGCCGATATCGTGGACATCGCCTTTGACTGTCGCCATCAGGATTTTACCTTTGACTTCGCCTTCGACTTTTTCCGCCTCGATGTAGGGGTTGAGCCACGCGACGGACTGCTTCATGACGCGCGCAGATTTGACTACTTGAGGTAAGAACATTTTACCGGCACCAAACAAGTCGCCAACGATATTCATACCATCCATGAGCGGACCTTCGATGACCTCGAGTGGTCGCGGATATTTCTCCCACGCTTCTTTAGTATCCGCTTCGATAAAAGTAGTAATCCCTTTTACCAACGCATGAGCAATCCGTTCTTCGACTGTGCCTTCACGCCATGTCATATCGACGGTGCTGTCTTTTTTCTTACCGCCATCTTGATAGTTTTCAGCGATGGTCATCAGGCGTTCGGTGGCCTCTTGCCCAGTTTCGCCTTGATTGCGATTAAGCATCACATCTTCGATGGCATCACGTGCCTCGACAGGAATGTCATCATATAGCTCAAGCATGGCAGGGTTGACGATACCCATGGTTAAGCCGTTTTGAATCGCATGATAAAGGAATACAGAATTGATGGCTTCACGAATCGGGTTACCACGGAAACTGAACGAAACGTTAGAGACACCGCCTGAAACCATCGCATTTGGCAGGTTTTCTGTAATCCATTTGGTCGCGTTAATAAAATCGGCACCGTAGTTATTGTGCTCAGTGATACCAGTAGCAACCGCAAAAATATTCGGATCAAAGATAATATCTTCAGACGGGAAGCCGACTTCATCGACCAAGACATCATAGCTGCGTTTACAAATTTGAGTTTTACGCTCAAAGGTATCCGCCTGCCCATCTTCATCGAATGCCATGACAATCACAGCTGCGCCATAGCGCATACAGAGCTTGGCACGCTCGACGAACTCAGCGTGACCTTCTTTTAACGAGATAGAGTTGACGACACACTTACCTTGGGTGCGTTTAAGACCTTCTTCGATAATATCCCATTTTGATGAGTCCAGCATCAAGGGCACACGGCTAATATCCGGCTCGCCTGATACCAAGTTGACGAAGTGAATCATCGCTTGTTTAGAGTCAAGCATTCCCTCATCCATGTTGATGTCGACGATTTGCGCGCCGCCTTCGACTTGGTCACGGGCAACATCAAGCGCCTCAAGATAAGCTTCGGTTTTGATTAGGCGTAAGAATTTCTTGGAGCCTGTGACATTGGTACGTTCACCGACGTTGACGAATAGACTGTCTTTATTGATGGTAAATGGTTCAAGACCAGATAAGCGGCAGGCAGGCGGAATCTCAGGAATGATGCGCGGTGGGTACTTTGCTACCATATTAGCGATTTGACGGATATGCTCAGGTGTTGTACCACAACAGCCGCCGACGATATTTAAGATGCCAGCTTTGGCAAAGCCTTCAAGCAGGGCCGCCGTTTCTTCGGCTGTTTCGTCATATTCCCCAAACTCATTAGGCAGACCCGCGTTTGGATGCGCTGACACATAAGTATTGGCAATATTGGACAACGTCTGAATATGAGGACGCAGCGCATCCGCCCCAAGCGCACAGTTAAAGCCAACGGATAGCGGTTTGGCATGACGAATCGAGTTATAAAAAGCTTCAGCCGTTTGACCCGATAGCGTCCGACCTGAGGCGTCAGTAATCGTACCCGAAATCATGATCGGTAGCTCAAAGCCAATGTCTTCAAACACGCCAGTCACCGCAAATATCGCTGCTTTGGCATTAAGCGTATCAAAAATAGTCTCAATCAAAATGATATCAACGCCACCTTCCATTAGTGCAAGCGTCGCTTCGCGATAGTTCAACACCAACTCATCAAAGGTAATATTACGAAAGGCGGGGTCATTGACGTCAGGTGATAGCGAGCAAGTACGCGATGTCGGACCAATAACCCCAGCGACAAAGCGTGGTTTTTCTGGATTCCTCGAAGTGTATTCGTCAGCGGCTTCACGTGCGATTTTAGCAGCCGTTTTATTTAGCTCAGGCACGAGATACTGCATATCGTAGTCTGCCATCGACAGCCGCGTACCATTAAAGCTATTGGTCTCGATGATATCAGCGCCAGATTCCAAATGCGCCAAATGAATCTCTTTAATCATATGCGGCTGCGTCAGCACTAATAAATCATTATTGCCGCGGACGTCTTGCGTAATATCAGCAAAGCGCTCACCGCGATAGTCCGCTTCCTCTAACTTATAGTTCTGAATATGCGTGCCCATGGCGCCATCGAGCATCAAAATCCGTGCTGCCATTTGCTCTGTAATGCGTGCTCGCGCCGTTAGCTGCTGATCCTTATAAGGGAACACAGCAGGCGGCGTCAATATAAATTCATTGGAGTTGGCATTTGGGTTACTGGCGTCAGTTAGATTGGTTAAAGAGGTATCAGTTTGAGAACGGGCTGTTGGAGTCATAGGAGCGCTGCTTATAGAGTCAATGTTATAAAAAAGAAGAGGAAAAAGTCGTTATAATTTTTAATAGAGAAGACGTCAAAACCATCACTGCCAGTAGAAAACAGTAAATAAATACAAATGATTTTAGCAGAAAATATATTGCCAATGTCAGGTTATCAAAGTCTAGTGCATAAAGCGTATGAGTATAAATGAATCTCATTTCTTTTTAGGGTTACAAAAAGCTTTACTTATGATTATAAACGTAAAAGTATCGCTTCATAATGCAAATACAGATTACATCTACACCACAAAAAGTAGCGTAAATAACCGATTACGCCACTTAAAGATATGTTAATTTAATTTCAGAAGAATTGATGTTTCATAAGCAGTGCTTATTAGTAAGAGTTGATGATTTTATTTGCAAGTTTGCCTATATATTATTTTTCATGGCTACTCATGCACTATCAAATCAGTAACTATATCGTTAAGCGTTGCTGCTAAGGAAAGCCAATCTCATCTGACATACCAGATAAAAACCAACAGATTATAGATATTTACTCATTAAGGATAATGTTATGAAAATCATCAAAATCGCTGCTATCGGTACTTTAGCTGTTTCAATAGTAGGTCTAAGTGCTTGTAACAATATGATGCCAGCCAAAAGCGCTCCTATGAAAGCGCCCATGCATAGCCAATCAATGGCAAAAATGAATGTAGTACAAATTGCCCAAAGCAATCCTGAATTCTCTGTACTCGTAGAAGCTGTGGTTGCCGCTGATTTAGCGGGCGCGCTCTCTAATCCTAATGCCAACTATACGATTCTTGCACCAACCAATGCTGCTTTTATGCAAGCGTTACAAGAAAATAACATGACCAAAGCACAGCTCTTTGCCAATAAACCATTATTAACGAAGATCTTAAGCTATCACGTGATTAACGCGGCAGCACCTATTTATGCAAAGGATGTTAGACCAGGCAATATAACCATGCTAAGCATGGACACGCTTATGGTGACAGCTCAAGGCAAATTAATGGATGAAAGTGGACGTACGGCAAATCTCTTAAAAACAGATATTACTGCCAGTAATGGTGTGGTACATGTGATTGATAGAGTTCTGATGCCTAGATAGTCTTTTGGCAAGATTTTAAGACCAGCCAGTATATGAGTATAAGATCAATCGTTTAAGAGCTGTTCTACGCAGCTCTTAAATTCGTTATAGTTTCAGATAACGAAACGCCTGTGTTATATACGTGATTGCTACAGTGCTACTACCTAAGAATATATCAATTAAAAATCAATCAGTTAGTATTGTAGATGGTTTTAGATAACATGCTTTTAAAAAATGTCATATTCTAAACAGTGTTCTGCGTTCTAAAAAAACGGTTTATGCAAAAAATATTACTTATCGAATCTGTACTTATCAAATTGTTATTCCCTCAATAGTTATTAATATCAAAGGAACGTCTTATGTTAAAAAAGAACTTACTATCTATCGCCGTTGTGGCGGCAGCAATGTCATTAGCAGCTTGTAACGATAAAGAAGCAGTCACTGAGCCAGTTGAGCCGGACGTTACTACTGAAGAAGTAGTAGTAGATCCAGCTGTTGAGGCCGAACCAATGGCTGAAGTAGATCCAATGGCTGAAACTGACACTGCTGCTACGCAAACAATTGCTGAAATCGCAGCTGGCAACGAAAACCTAACCATCCTAACCGCTGCTCTACAAGCGGCTGGTCTTGACACTATGATGATGGAAGGCGGTACTTATACTGTATTCGCACCTACTGATGATGCGTTTGCTCCTGTATTAGAAAAGTTAGGCGTTACCAAAGAAGAGCTATTGGCTAATACAGAATTGTTAAATAAAGTACTTCCATATCATGTACTACCATCGATCGTTATGGCAGCTGACATTCCTTATGGTACTGACGTTGCTACCGTTAATGGTGCTACTATCAACATCAGCGATGCTAATGTGATTACTGATGCAGCGGGTAACACTGCTAATATCACTGGTACTGATATCATGGCAACGAATGGTGTGGTTCACACTATCGATGCGGTATTGATGCCTGAGTAAGTTGTTTTTATAAACAGTTTATTGATAACACTATAATATTGAAGAAGCCTAGCTATTGCGCCAGGCTTTTTTGTGTTTGGACTACATCCATATTTACCATACTATTTATATAAGTCAGTCGCGTGAAAGCTATGGTACATAGCGTGGAGTACGATGAACACCACAGTGATCGTATAAAGAAAGGCGGCATATCATAGGCAGATACATGAATAAATGTTCTTGCTAAGGCCATCTCTTGTTCTGTCATTTTAACAGTGAGTACACGCCCTAGATGGCTGGAATGCATCGCCTGTGGAGTGGTTCGCATTAACGCAGATTTAAGGGTTAATAACGACTCATGCAAGACATTGACTGAAGGTTTATGAATACAAGCATTCGAAATAAAAAAAGCCCAAGACAATGGTCTCGGGCTTGTTTAATAACTGGCTAGTAAGCAAATACTTTACAGAGGATTAACGATGCTCTTTATTTAAAGGATCTTGTGCCGCTAGTCTTTGTTGCTCTTTTAGATGACGCTCTTCCCAATAAGGCGCGTTTTTGATACCGAATTTTGCAGGATCAAAAGTATAGCGCGTTACACCAGCTTTGAGCTGTGCTTCATAATCTTTCAGCATAGTAAGCGTCGGACGTGCCACAAAGAAGATGACCAAGATACCAACAATATTGAGCCAAGCCATGAGGCCAACACCGATATCACCAATTGCCCAGATGTAACCAGCTGAGTTTAGAGCACCGTAAGCAACCATTGCCATGATTAAGATTTTAACTAAGAACAAACCTGTCTTATTAGCACCGCGACCAAGAAAACGTGTCAAGTAAGCAACGTTTACTTCAGCGATGTAGTAGTAAGCCAAAATGGTGGTAAAGGCAAAGAAGAATACAGCGATGGCGATAAAGACGTTACCAAATGAGCCGTAGACTGATTCCATTGCCATTTGTGTAAAGGCAGGGGCGTTGATTTCAGTAGCAGCGGCGACGTTTTGTACGATGAATTGACCATCTGGTAATGTACCTTGAATGTTGTACATGCCAGTAGACAAGATCATGAATGCAGTCGCAGAACAAACCAGTAGTGTATCAACATATACTGAGAAAGCCTGTACTAGGCCTTGCTGTGATGGATGCTGTACTTCAGCAGCTGCTGCAGCGTGAGGACCCGTTCCCTGACCCGCTTCGTTAGAGTAAATACCACGTTTTACACCCCAACCAATAGCAGCACCAAAGCCTGCTTGGGCGGTAAAGGCATCACCAACGATCATACCAAATACTTGTGGGATCATGCTGATATTAGAGAACATGATGATTAAGGCTAGAACGATATAACCGACTGCCATAAATGGAACGGCATATTCAGTAAAAGTTGCAATACGCTTAATACCACCGAAGATGATGATACCTAGTACGACCAAGATGATGGCTAAGCCGACCAGACGCATAGAGCCGACTTCTAGGCCTGCAACGTTCATGGTAGTACCTTCACCCATAAGTTGCGTGAAAGCACTAAGAACGCCATTTGCCTGTACACCTGGTAAGAACATACCACAAGCAAGGATAGAAGCGATTGCGAAGAGGATGCCGTACCATTTTTGACCAAGTGCGCGCTCAAAATAGTAAGCAGGGCCACCGCGATATTCGCCAGTGATGACGTCTCTTTCTTTATAAATCTGTGCCAGTGTCGACTCAACATAGGCAGTAGATGCGCCTAGGAAAGCAACTACCCACATCCAAAATACAGCACCAGGACCACCGAAACCGATAGCGGCTGCTACCCCTGCGATGTTACCCATACCCACACGCCCAGCTAAGGCTACTGCCAGTGCTTGGAATGAAGAAATACCATCTGCACTGGATTTACCAGTGAATAGCAATTTGATCATTTCACCGAATAAACGCACTTGTACAAAGCGCGTCATGATAGAGTAAAATAGACCTGCGCCCAAGCATAAGTAAATTAATGCGGGGCTCCAAATAATTCCGTTTACTAAATTGACTAAACCTTCCATATATCTATTCCTTCAACTGTCTCAAAATGACTATATATGAGGATGCATAGAGTGAGTTGACGGTTTAATATCCTTATTAAAGCCAACCACTCAAATTATCTGCATGTACTTAAAACAATGATTTAAGCTTCATATGTACATAGTCACTAAGAATGGACTGTAGTTGTCTGTGTTTATCCGCTTGGTTTATTATCAAAGTTTGACTGTATTTGCTCATCTCTTGATAGCACTTATACATGAGTATCAATCGATTGGCGATGGTTGCCATCTTTTTACTTTGGTAATCCGTTATCCTGCCATAAACATAAACGCTGTTATAAATAAACCAGTGGATAAAACAGGCGGTTATAATTTTAAATACTCATCATCGCGATGGTATTCAGCTTACTATGAGCAGTATCGGCTAATTACAATTGCGTAATAGAGTCATAAAGTGATTATTTATCTGTCTATTAATCCTTTTAAATGATAAATAAACGAATCACTAATACTATGAATGAAATAAGTCCACTACCAAATGTATGCAAACCGTACAGCTACGTAACTGCAATTTGCCATATTTTTTCCCCAATTACTAGAAATTTCTTCTTAACGGCAGCTATATATATGTTGTGGCAAGCTTTATGAGGACAGCAAGTACCGTAGAATATGGCATAAGGTCGATTTGTCTCAGTTTGGCTGATTTTTCAATAATTCATAATAAGTCAGTTTATATAGATACATAGTCAACACAGAGCGAGAGATTATGCTACAAGTCGTTGCTTGCGGTTGTGTTTTGGTAACGATGAATTGTAAAAAAAGCGTTATAGCGCCATTATTAGCACAACATATTATAGGCTACGAAATATCAGCTTATATAGTCATAGTATTACAACCAGTATTAAAAAAAGCAGTCAAAAGTCATTTTAAAATCTTGTTATCAGTTGTTTGATATTTATCATTACTAGGAGAATCCACAATGACCTATAAATCCATTGTAAAACCCATCTTGCTATCAGCTGTATTAGCCACGTCTACTGTCGGCTTGACAGGTTGTGGTTATAATAATCTTCAGGCTCAAGATGAGCAAGTGACGGCTTCGTGGTCAGAGGTGGTCAACCAATATCAACGTCGCTCGGATTTAGTGCCAAACTTGGTAAAAGTAGTACAGCAGTATGCCAAGCAAGAGCAGGAAGTCTTTACGCAAGTGGCTGAAGCCCGCTCACGCGCTGGTGGTATTACCGTAACACCAGAAGTACTCAATGATCCTGAAGCGATGGAGCGTTATGCGGCGGCGCAAGAACAAATGACGGGTGCACTATCACGTTTGATGGCAGTGTCTGAGCGTTATCCTGAACTGAAATCTGATGCGCTGTTCCAAGATTTGCAAGCGCAATTAGAAGGGACTGAAAACCGTATTGCCGTTGCTCGTAACCGCTATATCCAAGAAGTACAGGGCTATAATACGACCGTACGTCAATTCCCAACCAATATTACGGCAAAAGTATTTGGGATGAGTGCTAAACCGAATTTTAGCGTCGCGAACGAAAAAGAGATTTCTACTGCACCGAGCGTGGATTTTGACAGTGGCGAGTCAAAGACGGCTCAATAGCAGCGAATCAATGATGATGAATCATGCGTTTATTTCACGCTGATATGCTTCATCTGTTGAACGAATTGTATGGCTGTCTTAGCGTTTCTTACTGGTATGAATAGGTTGCCTCTAATATTAAATATAAGCGTCTCTTAAAGCCTATTTATATCGTTAAGCCGTTAAAAACAGGTAGAGCAGTAAGTATTGGTTAATTAAGTACTTACTTATTTATTGATTGCCGCTCTACCTATTTATTTAGTAAAGATCTGACTTGAGGTGGTAGACAGTTAATGACTCATTTAAAAACACCCCTAGCAGCGTTGTTATTCGCTCTTACTATTAGTAGCACGTCTACATTGTATGCGGCGCCCGATGACAGTACGCTTGCTGCCGATAGCACCACGCAAAATCGCAGTGTGGAAGACTTAGTGGCTATTGCAAAAGCCGCTGAATCCAATGAAGCTATTAATGATGCTGTTTTAGGCAATGAGGCGATTAGCGAAACCATACTCGGTAATGAAGCTATCAATCCTAATGCATCCAATAATGAGGGCGTGGCAGAGGCAAATGCGACCAAACGTCCTCCTGTTAAATCAACTGCTGACAGTGTCGATGCGGACAAACTGATTTTAAACAGTCCTGTCATCGACCAAGCCAACATTCTGAATCCACAAGAGAAGCAGCGCTTAGAAGCACAGTTACGTACAATTTATCGGCAAGGTTTGGCACAAGCAGCAGTGGTGATTGTCCCAACTACCAATGGCCTGCCTATTTTTGATTATGCCTTGCAAGTTGCTGAAAAATGGCAGCTGGGTAGTCAAGACATCGATGATGGCTTGCTTGTGGTTGTCGCTGTCAATGACCGTGATATGTATATATTGACAGGTTATGGACTCGAAGGTGTATTGCCAGATGCGGCGGTCAATCGCATCATTCGAGAGGATATTACCCCATTATTTAAGCAAAATAATTATGGCGCAGGGATATTGGCAGGCGTAACGGCCTTACAAAGTCGTTTATCTGCTGATCCTGAAGTGCTTGCTCGTGCCGATGCGCAGGCAGCTGAACGTACTAGCCAACAAGGCTCAGATGAGCTGCCATTGCCTATTTTCTTATTTGTCATGGCGATGATATTCGGTAGCTTTATCACCAGTATCTTTGGCCGTGTGTTTGGTTCTCTCCTTGCTTCTGGTGGTTTCTTTGCTGGTGCATTGGCACTGGGCGGTGGCTTTTTTATGACATTGATTATGGCCATATTTATCTGGTTGTTTTTGATTTCACGCGGCGGCGGTAAAGGCGGGTCTGGTGGCGGTAAAGGAGGTAGAGGCGGTGGTATGATATTCCTGCCGGGTATGGGCGGCGGTGGTGGTTTTGGTGGTGGCGGTTTTGGTGGTGGCGGTGGCGGTTTTGGTGGCGGCGGCGCTGGCGGTTCTTGGTAAGCATTAGCCCGTTATTTTTCAGTGGCTTCATAGCTGCCTATTAAAGACACTAAATAACCATTAGTAATGACGTACTTGAGGAAATAGTATGATGGCAGAGAATAACGCTTCAAAATCCAGCTTTGCCCGCTGGTGGCGCCAAGTCTTATTTATCCCCGTTTTGCATAGTAAATGGTTAACGCCCGCGGCAAAAGCTCGGTTGACAGAGCAGGTGACACTTGCTGAGCAAGGTCACCGCGGCGAGGTATTTTTGATCATAGAAAATCATTTGCCTATTCAAGAGGCCTATCATAGCGACTGCCGTGACCGTGCGATTGATTTATTTAGTGAATATCGAGTGTGGGACACCGAAGAAAATACTGGTGTGCTGATATACGTCAATGTTTGCGAGCACAAGCTTGAAATCGTCGCTGATCGTGGTATCAGTGCCCATGTCAGCCCAACAGTTTGGCGCGCAATGTGTGACAAAGCGGTAGTCGGTATTGCCAATCAGAAGACAGAAGAAAGCTTGACTGAATTGCTAGATGAGGTTGGTCAAGTGCTGCGCCAGTATTATCATCTGGAGCAAAACCCATCAGGTAATGAGCTGTCTGATACGGTGGTTTTTTTAAAATAAACCCTTACGGTCATCAGCATGAAAGATTACACTAAACACTTATAGCTATCTTTAATAAATAACCGATATACAACGCCAATACTGGAATATTATGATTGATCTAATAAAAAGACTGCCAAAAGCAGAACTGCATTTACATATTGAAGGCTCGCTCGAGCCTGAGCTGATGTTTAGATTGGCAAAAAAGAACCAGATAGAGATTCCTTATAAGGATATAGAAGATGTGCGTAATGCTTATAATTTTACCAATCTGCAGACGTTTTTAGACATCTATTATGCTGGTGCCAATGTCTTGATTACGCAGGATGACTTCTACGATTTGACATGGGAATATATTCTCAAATGCGTTGAGGATAATGTCATTCATACAGAGATATTTTTTGATCCGCAAACGCATACCGCAAGAGGTGTCGCGTTTGAGACAGTAATAACAGGCATCAAACGTGCACTGACTGATGCTAAGGCGCAATATGGTATTACCTCTTGTATTATTATGTGCTTTTTACGGCATTTATCACAAGAAGAAGCATTTGAGACATTAGAGCAAGCATTGCCATTTAAAGACGATATTATCGGTGTCGGTTTAGATTCTTCAGAATTAGGCAATCCGCCATCGAAGTTTATACAGGTATTTAAAAAGGCAAAAGAGGAAGGCTTTAAGTTGGTTGCCCATGCTGGCGAAGAAGCGGATTTCTCTTACATTTATGAAGCGTTGGATTTGTTGGATATCAGTAGAATTGACCATGGCGTGCAATCTATCAAAAGCGCTGAGCTGATGCAGCGTCTAAAAGAGGAGCAGATGCCACTGACCGTGTGCCCGAATTCTAATATCGAGTTGAGAGTATTTGATAACTATAAAGAACATAATATTAAAGAGCTGCTAGATTATGGTCTAAATATCACTGTTAACTCAGATGACCCTGCTTATTTTAAAGGTTATATTAACCAAAACTTCATCAATATCAGTGAGAATTTGCCATTAACAGAAGACGATATTATCACCTTGGTAAAAAACTCTTTTCGATCGTCATTTATCAGTGATGAGCTAAAGCAGCAGTATTTAGATAAAGTCGATCAAGCGGTAGGCTAACGGTTTACTTGTTATAGTATGCCCATTGTTTTTACCAACTCTGGCAGGATGGCACCAGCTTTTGCTGCCAGCGTAATATCGACTAGCGTATTTGGTGTCGGATAAGGGTTTATCTCGATAATTTTGGCACCGTTGTATTTTGCTGACTGTGCCAGTCCGGCAGCAGGATAAACAAGGCTGGAAGTGCCGATACTGATAAACACATCGCAATTTGCGGCAGCTTCCTCTGCTATATGCCACTCATGTACTGGTAACGACTCTCCAAACCACACAATATCCGGTCTGATATAACCATCACAATGCTGGCAAGTAATCAGCGCTTCATCAAAGTCGATACTATATTCACTGTCATAAGTGCTTTTTGATTGAGTGGTATAAGATGTCTTACATCGGCTACATTTATTAGCCCACAGATTGCCATGTAAGTGGGTGACGGTGCTGCCCGCTTGCTCATGCAAGTCATCAACGTTTTGAGTAATGAGGGTGAGTTGCTGATTGGTCGATTGACTATGATATTGCCACTGCGCCAGTGCTATATGGGCAGGATTTGGTTTTTTACTAGCCACCAGCTGTCTGCGCCATTGATACCATGACCAAACCAGCTTTGGGTCACGAGAAAAGGCATCTGGTGTTGCTAAGTCCTCAGCGCTATAATTTTCCCACAAGCCAGTTTGCTTATCACGAAAAGTCGGTATACCGCTTTCTGCTGAAATCCCTGCACCTGTTAAGAGACAAATGCGCTGCTTTGTTTTTAATAGTTCGGCGGCGCGCTCCACTTCTGCTATTAACGCCAATGGTAATTCTGCTAACATAAGCTAACCCTTGCTAATAATGGATATCCTTTCTTATGATAGACGGAATTTGGTGGCTTGTCATATTGATCGCAGTTATCAGTGGATTATGGTTTTTTGCAAAATCACGTGTGCCACATAACTTACATGATACAAAGTCAAAAGATAAGAAAAAACCGATAAATGATGCCTTACAAAAGACGGCGGAGATGATTAAGCAGTATTTTCCTGATTATCGAGTGACACGAAAGGGCAGTCATTTGCTCATCACTCGACAAAATATAAAAATCGCGATGATTACGATCGACCCTAAGCTTGCTGCCAGTCAACGCCGTTTAGGTGATATACCTGTTATTAATTATCAGCGTGTGCCTAGCCGTGCGCAATTAGAAGCCAATTTGCAAGAGGCAGAATAGGTCTGTACAAATATCTAGCTAGGAAAAATAATACTCCGTCATAAGTCAGCATAAAATGGAGTTAACAACAATATATACAACATTTTATAGGTATTAACAGACCAGCTTATTAATGATAAAAACTTTAAGGTTTTGTTTTAAATGGTTTTACAGATTTGAGTTAGTGCTGAGAAATGGCGAAATACGATGATTGGTGCGCTCGGCGGGAGTCAACCATAAAGATATAAGTCTCTGTTATCAGTGCTTTAACAGTTGTTGTAAATTAATTTAACAACAGATTTAACAACATTTCGTTATCGCTAATGATCAGAATTTATTTTTTGAGTGACTACTCGGACTTTGCTGATTTCACTTTGAATCATGCAAACCTATCTAAGAGAAATGCAACTTACAAATGGTTGAACTTAAGCGCTTAGAAGCACCTATATATTTAAAAGCTCTCTTAAATGGCTAATAGAAGTTTTCCCTCTTGTTCAGATAGAAAGCCTTCATCTATCAAGGACTCTATATCTCGATAAAAGGTTCTTTCCGTGCGATTACTATATAAAGCTTTAATTTGCGGATTACGCAATAATGCAGCAGAGGTGTAATTATCACTAAGCCCCATCATAACCATAATAGTATTAAACTGTCTTTCAGAAATCACTTTGTTAAACTTCGCATTATTTAAACTACCTTGATACAGCAAAAAACCAATCAGTTGATTACATTGGTCATGTAAGTCATTAATCGTTTGCAGCATGCCAGCCATCACAAAATCAATAAACAATTGATTTGGCGCATCTTTTTTATCCTTAGCTTGTTTACGGCAATGGTTGAATAACGCAAAGTATTCATGAATCTTTTTTTGATAATACTGCCATATAGCTGACGATGACAGCCTATATCCTGATTGCTCATATATTAACATTTCAACCAATCGACCAGTTCTACCGTTGCCGTCCCAAAAGGGGTGAATAAGCTCAAAATAGTAATGAGCCAAACTAGCTCGGACAATCACATGCTGGTTAATAATAGCAGGGCTATTTAGCCATTCAATCCATGCCTGTAATAGATACTCAATATCTTTAAGGCACTTGGGTGGCTGATAGCGTCCTCCATGCTCTGCATTACCGACATAGGTCTTTTGCCATTTTTCATTATCTCTAAATTGTCCAACTGGGTTATGCCCCTCATCTAAACCTTGCGACACCAAAATATGCAGTTGCGTAATATCTGCTAATAAAAATGGTTTGCCTTGTGTAGGTTCGAATTGTGGATTACGGTGTTTGTTTACCCATAGCAAAGCATCTTTTAGATTAAACAACCGTTTTTCGGCGGTTTTCTGAATATCTTTTGGGGCGGTATGTAAGATTTGCCCTGTTTCTTCTTCGCTGAACTCCCCACCTTCAATGGTATTGGTGCTGTAAACACTACTGACCAAAACCTTGTCTTGAATCTGGTCTATAATTTGCGGCACTGTTGGCGTTTTATTGAAACGTAATTGGGCATCATCAATACGGTTCAAAAGCGCTTCATTAGGTGAGCAGCCCAACGTAAACGTGAATGCCCCAGACCGATAGGTCATGACTCTAAGTGTGTGATCATCAATCCACTCTTTAGACTGTTCTGCCATAATAAGTAACCCTAATCTGTCAAAGAAAATGTCAAGATAATTGTCAGTTGAAATCATTATACGATAAGGGTTGTAGAAAAATATACATTGAAAATGTCAAAGAAAATGTCAGGATTTTTGACCAGTCAAGATGAAAAGCGCTTAAATGGGTGCAAAACAGGCGCAAATAGTGTGCGTTTTTACTGCGTTTCTTTTGCATTGTGCCCAGTGGGGCTTATCATGCTTGCCAGCCTATAGCGCGTTTGAGGCTGCTCTTTTTGCGATTATTCGCATAAAACACCACCGTATTAGCTCGCACTTACTCGAAAAAATAGATAAGCTCAAACTTGAGCTTATCTCAAGCCAGCCTCTTAAGCATATTACTGTGATTTTTTGATACTAAAATCAACTGGCACTTTGTTTGCATGGGGTTGTTTTGCTAAACGCTCTTGGTGCGTCATGCTTATACCTTAACAGTGGTATTAATGCGCGTTGACTGTTTTTATCAATTATTCCTATTGCTGCTTCCTAAGATAGGCTTTGCTTCCACTTAAACCATTTACTGGTATAGGTTTGTGAAAAATTAAAAATATCAGAAAACCTTTTTTTTATTCCTATATTCCACGATCACCCCCATTGGGGGAGGCTGTCTGATAGGTACATGGGGTTAAATTGCGACTGATTGCACACGTTTGATAATGGCGCTTAAAGTTAAGCGTTTATCGTGCAAATAACGCACATTGTGATTGTGATTACTTAAATCTAGCCAGTTTATGCATGCGTTTATGATGCGTTTCACTGCATCGTGCCTAGTGGGTCTTACTGTACTTGCCAGCCTATAGCGCGTCTGTAGTACGATTATCCGCACCAAAAACCACAGTGTCAGCTCGCACTAATTCGCACTTACTCGAAAAACTAGATAAACCCAAACTTGGTTTTATCTCAAGCCAGCCTCTTAAGCGTATTACTGTTTCCTAAGATGGTTTTTGCTTCCTCAAATAGTCTTTGCTTCCGCTTAAACCCTTTACTGGCATGTAGTCAAGCTGATTGAGTAAAAGTATAAAAACCCTTTTTTGCTTCCTCGATTTCTTGCTTCCTGACTTCTTGCTTCCAAAAAGCATCATCTATTCTTAACAAGAATTCTTTTATTCAATATAGCCTTTAATTCCGCTTTCATACTAGCCTTTATAGACCCTACTATCATACAATGAGTTTTATAAGCCGTCATCAGTCGATGTACGCCGTCGCAGTACGTGCTATTCAATTTTTAAGCCTGTCATATGATCCCAAGTATCTATCCTTGCTCAACAAACAATAAGATAATCCCATGACCAAAAACTTCTCTCAAACAGCGGCTTTCATCTGGTCTGTCGCTGATTTATTACGCGGTGACTTTAAGCAATCTCAATACGGCCGCATCATTCTGCCTTTTACTCTATTGCGCCGCCTAGAGTGCGTATTAGAAGAGACCAAGGCAGATGTAGTTGCCGAAAGTCAGCGTATCGCTAGCATGGGATTACCTGAAGAAGCGCAAGAGAAGTTCATTATTCGTGCTAGCAAGAGACCTTTCTATAATATCTCGCCCATGGATCTTAGCAAGATGGGTCAAAGCGATATTAAAGATAACCTCAATACCTACGTGCAATCCTTCTCAAAAGACGCGCGTGAGATATTTGAGCATTTTAAGTTTGAAGAGTTCGTCGGTCAGTTAGCCGATGCCAACCTGCTTTATAAAGTGGTGCAGATGTTCGCCAATACCGATCTGAGTCCTGAGACTATCTCTAACCATGAAATGGGCTTTGTCTTTGAGGAGCTTATCCGCCGCTTTGCTGAAAGCTCGAACGAGACCGCAGGGGAGCATTTCACCCCGCGCGATATCGTGCGCCTGACTACTTCATTGGTATTTATGGAAGATGATGATGCCCTGACCAAAGACGGCATTATTCGCACCATCTATGACCCTACAGCGGGGACAGGCGGTTTTCTATCCTCTGGTATGGAATACGTGTTAGAGCTTAACCCTGACGCGGTGATGCGTACTTATGGTCAAGAGCTAAACCCTGAATCTTATGCCATCTGTAAAGCCGATATGCTGATCAAAGGGCAAGAGGTGAATAACATTAAGCTTGGTAATACTTTGTCTAGTGATCAGCTGGTCGCTGAGAAGTTTGACTACATGCTATCGAACCCGCCGTTTGGGGTGGACTGGAAAAAGATATCCGGTGAGATAAACGATGAGCATACGCAAAAGGGCTTTGACGGTCGCTTTGGGGCTGGCTTGCCGCGCGTGTCTGACGGTTCGCTATTATTCCTGATGCATCTGATTAGCAAGATGCGTCCGATTACTGCTACTGAGCAAGAAGCTAGTAATGGTCAAAACAGCAATCAAGGCAGCCGTATCGGTATTATCTTAAATGGCTCGCCGTTATTCACGGGTGGCGCAGGGAGCGGCGAGAGTGAGATTCGCCGCTATATCTTAGAGGCCGATTTGCTAGAGGCCATCATCGCCTTACCAAACGATATGTTCTATAACACGGGCATTGCGACCTACATCTGGATATTAAGCAATAAGAAAACCTCTGAGCGTCGCGGCAAAGTGCAATTGATTGACGGTAGTAACCTATACAGTAAGATGCGTAAATCACTTGGCTCTAAGCGTAATGAGATGAATGATGACGACATCAAGACCATTACTCGTAGCTTTGGTAACTTTGAAGTGGTTGATGCCCGCGTATTAAATAAGCCAGAAGAGGTGAAGTCTAACCGTGGCCGTCAGTCTGCCAATCCTAAGGCTGAACCTGCCAAAACCTTTGCCAGTAAGATATTCGCCACTCATGAGTTTGGCTATCGCCGTATCACTATTGAGCGGCCGCTACGTTTGTCTGCCCAATTATCTGATGAAGCTATCGACAGCTTGCGTTATGCAGCTAAGCCGTTTGATATGGTCATGCCAGCGCTATATGACGCTTTTGGTGTTGAATGGACGACTGACAGCTACGGTGATTTATTAGCGGTGACCTTAGAGGCGCGCGCGATGATCAAGGCCGACTTTAGCGAGCTTAAAGAGAGCCAAGTTAAAGACGTGCTCGATGCTAAAATATGGCAGGCGCAGCTTGTGCTGATGAATAAAGCGAAAGCCTTGCAAGCAGCTATCGGCGCGCGCCAATTCGATGACTTCAATGAGTTTGAAAAAGTGTTCAAACAAGCGTTAAAAGATGCTGAGGTAGATTTGGACGCTAAAGAGAAAAAGCAGCTGATGGATGCCATCACATGGAAAAATCCTGAGGCAGAACCTGTCATCAAAAAAGCGATCAAGGTTGCCAATCCCCTCTATGGTGCGTTTAGCTATATCGATCCCGCCAGCAAGACCAAGATTGTCGAGTTCCAAACTGATAGCGATCTACGTGATTATGAAAACGTGCCGCTCAATCCTGAGGTCACGACCACTGAGCTGGTTGAAAGTTATTTCGCCCGTGAAGTACAGCCGCATGTGCCTGATGCGTGGATCAATAGTGACAAGACTGATGCCATCGATGAAGAGATTGGCATCGTGGGCTTTGAGATACCGTTTAACCGTCACTTCTATGTCTATGAGCCACCGCGTCCGCTATCTGAGATTGATGCAGACTTGGATGCTGTCAGTAGCGAGATTATGCAGTTGTTGGGTGAGGTGCATTCATAATGGCGAAGTATCAACAATATGAAGAATATAGAAATTCTGGCGTTGAGTGGTTGGAGGAAATTCCTAGTCATTGGGAACTCAGTAAGCTTAGATATATGTTTTCGTTTGGTCGAGGTTTAACTATAACCAAAGCAGACCTCTTAGATACTGGCGTACCTTGTGTAAGCTATGGGGAAGTGCATTCAAAATATGGTTTTGAGGTTGATCCAAAAAAACACTATTTAAAGTGTGTTGATGAAGGATATTTGCAGTCAACTCCTTATGCCTTGCTTACTAAAGGTGATTTGGTGTTTGCTGATACTTCTGAGGACATAGAAGGTTCAGGGAATTTTACCCAGTTAATTACTGATGATTTAGTTTTTGCTGGTTATCACACCGTTATTGCTCGCCCTTTTGATCGTCAATGTAGTCGCTTTTATGCCTACTTGATGGACTCTAAGGAAATAAGAACCCAAATTAGACACATGGTAAAAGGCGTTAAAGTTTTTAGTATTACCCAATCTATTTTGAAAGGGATTGAAATTTGGTTGCCATCTTTAGATGAAAGAGAAACAATCGCCAATTTCCTCGACCACGAAACCGCCCAAATCGATACCTTAATCGAAAAGCAGCAAACCCTGATTCAACTATTAAAAGAAAAGCGACAAGCCGTGATCAGTCATGCCGTCACTAAAGGCTTAAACCCTGATGCGCCGATGAAAGATTCGGGCGTTGAGTGGTTGGGGGAAGTGCCTGAGCATTGGGGGGTAATACAGGCAAAATATATTGCAGATATTACACGAGGTGCTATTTTACGCCCTGTCGATGCTCCTGAATATTTTGATGAAAATGGTGAATGGGCATATTTAAATATTTCAGATGCTACAAAATGTGATAAATATTTGTATGAGTCAAAATTAAGGTTATCCCCTCTAGGGAGCAAGAAGAGTGCGAGAGTTTATCCTAACAACCTAATTATTACTGCCTCAGCAACTATTGGTAAGGCTTTTATTAATAAAGTCAAAGTGTGCATACATGATGGTTTTATTCCATTTTGCAATATAAAAGTTGATATTAACTACTTATATCATTACGTTTCAAATCCATATCTTTATGCAGCAATGGGTAAATCAAATACTCAGAAAAATATTTATCTTGATGAAGTAAAAAATATGGTGGTCACAGTGCCGCCAAGAGTAGAGCAAGAAAGTATTGTTGAGCATATCGAGAAAAATCAGAATAAATACTCGAAATTAATATGTGAAGCAGAAAAAGCCATACAACTTATGCAAGAACGCCGCACCGCCTTAATATCTGCCGCTGTTACGGGCAAGATTGATGTGCGCTGCTGGCAAGCACCTGAGTAGATCTTATTCACCTTATACACTTATATTTTAAACGCTTTAGCGTTAACCAATGGAAAAAACATGGTCAACAAAAAACCCATAAAAGAGTGGACAAGCTTTAGCCAACAACTAGAGCTTTTAAAAAATCGTGGGCTAATTATCGAAGACGAACAAAAAGCTTTGGGTTATCTAAAAACCATTGGTTATTACCGCTTTAGTGGTTATTTATATTCGTTTAGACAGGTGGATGCCCAAAACTCCAATCGCAAGCTAGATTGCTTTATAGAGAGTAGTCACTTTGAGGATGTCAAAAATCTATATATGTTTGACAAGAAACTTAGACAAATGGCTTTGGATGCACTAGAAAGAATTGAAGTCGCATTACGAGTGAATATCAGTTATACGTTAGGTCGTTATAGTTCTACGGCTTACTTAGATAGCAAATATTTTGATGATAACTTTAACCATGAAAAGTGGGTCACACGTCATCAAGGTGCAATAGATAATGAACAAAGAAAAAAGAATACCTTTGTTAATCACCACACACGATATTATTCTGCTTTACCAATTTGGGTAGCTTGCGAAACATGGGATTTTGGCACCATGTCAACGCTGTTTAAAGGTATGAAAGACAGTGATAAAGATAAAATTGCAAAGATCTATCACCTTCAAAGTGGTAGCCATTTACAATCACATTTGCATGCCTTTAACTTTATACGTAATGTATCAGCACACCATAGCCGATTATGGAATAGAGCCATAGTATTTAAAGCGAGCGTAAAAGGGCTAAATGATCAGCAATGGCAAAATCTAACCGTCAAAAAAGTATTCGTTTATTTTTGTTTGATGAAGAGAATGCTAGATGTGATTTGCCCTAATTCAAAATGGGGCACGCGTTTTTTGGCGCTTTTGGCTGAGTTTCCGCAAGTGGGAAATAAGGCCGTTTGTTTAGAACAAATGGGCGTTGATGTAAACCCCAGCTCATGGCAGTTATGGCAGGAAAACTAAACAAGAAAAACAGACAAAAAAAGCCCCTAGTCTTATGATCCAATCACATGGATTGGTAAAACTAGGGGAGTTGTTGCGTACCATTATACGTAGCTTATGCCATTATGTCAATTATCATAAATATCTAGAGTTTATGTTTTTCAGGGTGCACTTCATACGCCATGAATTTACTCATTATTTTATCTAATCATTATTCTATCTAAATAATAATTAAAAACGGACTTAACATGACTAACGCGCACAACGTCACTTATGAATCTGTCTTCCAAGCCGATATTGTCACTCAAATGCAGGTGCAAGGCTGGCAGTTGGGTAATCCTAGTGGTTATACGGCTGAGACCGCGCTATATGAGCAAGACGTGCTGGACTTTGTGCAGAATACCCAGCCGCAAGAGTGGGAGAAGTTCTGCCGTAATTATCCTATCGACTCAGAGCGCCACTTTATCGACGCATTGGTTAAGCAGTTAAACAAAGCTGATGAGCACTCTACTGATAGAGCGTCGCGCACTTATGGCACATTGGGCGTATTGCGTCATGAGTTAAAGATTCGTAACGCGCGTTTTAGCTTGTGCCAGTTTAAACCTGAGCACAGTCTCAACCCTGAAATCATGGCACGTTATGAGGCCAATATCTGCCGTGTTGTTCCTGAGGTAGTCTATAGCCCTCATGCCAGCTTAAAAGACGGCGCTGATGCTAATGACAAAGTCGCTAAGCGTAACCGTATTGATGTCGTGCTATTCGTCAATGGCATACCCGTGACCACGATGGAGCTAAAGTCAGAGTTTAAGCAATCAGTACAAAATGCTATTACTCAGTATAAAAAGACACGCTTGCCAAAAGACCCTGATACCAAAAATCCTGAGCCGCTACTAACGTTTAAGCGCGGCGCATTGGTGCACTTTGCCGTCAGTCAATATGAAGTCTATATGACAACGAAGCTGGATGGCGCGCGTACTTACTTCTTACCGTTTAATAAAGGTACTAAAGCGGGCGGCGCGGGTAATGATGCACCTAGCGATAGCAGCCGCTATGCTACTGATTATCTCTGGAATGAAGTACTCACACCAGACAATCTCTTGGCGATTCTCGGCCATTTTATGCACTTGCAGATAGAAGAAGAAGAGGACGCGATTGGGCGCAAGTCTAAACGCGAGACCATGATGTTCCCGCGCTATCATCAGTGGGATGTGGTGACCAAATTGGTTGATGCTGCCGTGACTGAAGGCACTGGTCAAAAGTATCTCATTCAACACAGCGCAGGCTCAGGCAAGTCCAACTCTATCGCATGGACAGCGCATCAGCTATCCACGTTATACAACAGCGATGGCGATAAGCAGTTTCATTCAGTGATCGTCATCACCGACCGTACTGTGCTTGATGACCAGCTACAAGAAACCATCTATCAGTTTGAACATGCCGATGGCGTGGTTGGTAAAATCAATAGAAAAGAAGGTGACGGTTCAAAGTCTGAACAGCTGGCTGCCGCACTGGTGAACTCGCAGCCCATTATCATTGTCACTATTCAAACTTTCCCGTTTGTGCTCAAAGCGATTGAAGATTCAAGCGTTCTAAAATCGCGCCGTTATGCCATCATCGCCGACGAGGCGCACTCATCGCAGACCGGCTCTACCGCGCGCCAGCTCAAAGAAGTGCTGGTCTCAGGTGATATAGAGAGTAATGCAGACGATGATAAGCCACTATCTAGCGAAGATATCTTGGATGCTACGCTTGCCGCCCGCCGTAGCAGTCCTAACCTAAGCTACTACGCCTTTACTGCCACGCCTAAGCCAAAGACCATTGAGCTATTCGGACGTCTGCCCAATCCTGACTTGCCAGCATCGAAAGATAACCTGCCCGCCGCTTATCATGTCTATTCAATGCGCCAAGCCATTGAAGAGGGCTTTATTTTAGATGTGCTAAAAAACTATACCAACTATAAAGTGGTCTATCAGCTCAAGCAAAAGCTTGCCGCCACTGATGATGAAGTCGATGCGCGCCGCGCCAAGATTAAGCTTAATAACTGGGTGCGCCTCCATGAGCACAATATCGCCCAGAAGGTCAAAATTATCATTGAGCACTTTAATGACAACATCAAAGGCTTACTTGGCGGGCAAGCCAAGGCGATGGTAGTGACGGGTTCACGTAAGGAAGCGGTGCGCTATAAGTTGGCGTTTGATAACTATATCGCTGAGTACGGCTATAGAAACATCAATGCGATGGTTGCGTTTTCAGGTGAAGTTACCTTTACTGATAATGATCCTGATAGCGGCGCATTGCTTGGCGAGAAGTTCACCGAAAGTAATATGAATATTGGCCTCAAAGGCCGTGATATGCGTAAAGCCTTTGACAGTGATGACTATCAAGTGATGCTGGTGGCTAATAAGTTCCAGACAGGCTTTGATCAGCCTAAACTCTGCGCTATGTATGTTGATAAGAAATTAACAGGCGTGGACTGCGTACAGACCTTATCACGGCTTAACCGTACCTATAAGGGCAAAGCGGAGAGTGGCACGTTTGTGCTCGATTTCTTTAATGATCCTGAAGATATTTTAGAGGCCTTTCAGCCGTATTATGAGACCGCACACTTAGCAGATGTGTCCGATCCTGATCAAGTGTTTGACCTTTATGAGAAGCTGCGCGTTAGTGGTATCTTCACTAAGAACGAAGTCGAGCAGTTTGTCGAAGCCTTCTATAGTAAAAACAAGTCTAACGCCGCCATTAGCAATATCTGCAAGCCAGCGGTCGAGCGTTGGCAGAAGCAATATCATAAAGCGCGTACAAAAGCACAGCATGCTAAGAATATACTTGAGCAAACCAAAGAGACTGGTAATGTGGTGCTTATCACCAATGCTGAGAATGATTATAAAGGCTTTAAAACTGATCAAGATGCGCTGGAGATCTTTAAAAAGGACTTAGGGACATTTACCCGTCAGTATGAGTTTATGTCGCAAATCGTTGACTATGATTCTAAAGACTTAGAGAAGCTGAGCCTATACGCGCGTAACCTACAGCCGTTACTGCGTGAAAGCCTAGATAATGAGGATGAGGTTGATCTGAGTAATATCGTCATGAGTCATTACCGTGTCTCAAAGCTGTATCAGCAAGACCTAAAGCTACAAGAAGGTAGTGGCGAGCTAGAAGCGGGTGGCGGCGCTGGTACGGCGACCCCTAAAGATATAAAAGAAGCCTTTTTATCGCAGGTGATTGAGCGCTTGAATGAGGTATTTGCTGGCGAAGACTTTACCGAGAACGACATGGTTAATTTTCAAAACACTATTTGGGATAAAGTCACCGAAAATGAGATCGTGGTCAAGCAATTCAGTAATAACAGCACGGATCAGATTATGTTAGGTGGTTATCCAGATGCAGCAATGGATGCGCTGTTTGAAAGCCAAGAAGCTTATGAGGGTATGACCATGCACTTATTGTCTAATCCTAATCAGTTTAAGAAATTCATTAGATTGATGCTTGATACGAAGTTGGGTGCTGAGGTTTCAGGATAGGTTATACAGAAAATTTAAGGTAACAAGGGGTTCTATTCATCTAGGTGAATAAACCCCTTTTCCTGCTTCCTCTTGCTTCCATTTCTCTTCTCTGCTTCCGCTGTAGCCATTATGAATTAAGCGATTGCCGTGATTATAATATTACGAAAAAGGCGGGTTTTGCTTCCTAATTTTCTTGATTCCATGGTTTTGCTTCCAAGTTTGTCGTGTTCAATCGATCAAATAATGGCGGTATGGGTAATCCAAAGCCAAGTCGCTAGCCCTAAACTTGGGGGTATCTGTTAATGCAGTCAATATGTTCAGATGGGCTTATGAGCGTAGTATCATCAGGCACAAAAAAGGCAGACGATACACGCCTGCCTTTCAGTATTAGATTGGGTTTACCTATAAGGCGAGTGTACTACATCAATATGACTTCACTGTTTGGCATCTTAGCAGTAATGACCACTTCGCCTCCTAGTGACTGTACATAGTTCTGTAGAGTTGATAGTTGAATGTCCTTGCCACTTTCAACCTTTGATATGCTGGCTTGTGATACGCCCATCATGGCGGCAAGCTCCGACTGTTTAAGGTTTCCCATCTTTCTAAGTTTAGCCAGCTCAATAGACTGGCTTAAGCGTTTGGCTTTATCAGTGATATGGCTTTGTCTGTCGGCTGGCATTTTTGCCATGTAGTCATCTAAGTTCGTAAATTTTGTCATTTGTTATTCTCCTTGTTATCTAGCGTTTTAAGGTACGCCTGATAGATACTTTCGGCTATCGGCATCATGCGCTTATAAAAACGCTTGTCACCTGTCTTGTCACCTGTCTTGTCACCACCACATAGCATGACTGCTTGCCTATAAGGGTCGAACACATAAAACGCTCTGTATGGCTTGCCAGCATGTTGAACCCGTAGTTCTTTTAGGGTGGTTAGCTTACTGTCTTTTAGCGTATCAGCGTGTGGTCTGCCTAATTGATGCCCGTATTGGCGCAGTATCATTAAAGCGGCTAATACATCGTCCTGCTCGGCTTGGGTTAGCGATTCTAGCCAGTCCTCAAATTGAGGGGCAAATATAATCTCATACATATAGTAAGCCTTATTTCTTATTTATTATATAACAATACGGTTATATCTTGTGAGGTTTCTAATAGCTGGGCTTTACTCATACCTACCAATATAGTTTTATACCTAGGAAAACGTGCCTAAACTGCCTAAATAGCTTGTAGGCCTTATTACATATAGCATTAAGTTGGTAATGCCTCCGTCCTAAGCGTGCCTAAATTGCCTTTATTGTGCCTAAATAGGTATGTTTTTAGGACGGTTTAGGCAAAAAAGGCACGGTTAGGCAAATGCCTTTACTAAGCAAAACCCCCTAGCTGTAAGGGCTAAGGGGCATTTAGGCAAAAAAGGCACATTTCTGGGCAAGTATCTTTATTTATAAAGCTTTGGATTGACCTCAATAATCTTTTTTCGTCCCTCGTCCGTTTGCCTGATATGTGACTTACTTTCTAAGTTATCTAGCTCACCTTGAAGTATGCGGTTATTCTTACGCATAGGCTGAGGTGCACCATTATAAATATCAGTGCGGTTTAATTTATGAGGGTTTTTATTTCTTGCTTTATTTACTAGCCAGCAACTTAGCTTTTCACTGTCATTCTGCTCACCTGTAGAGGTTGCATCTTGGTAGCGTAAGCGTTCGGTTGTTGAATATTCCACTAACATAAAGGCGCGTTTTATATCATCAGTGGTAACGGTCTTGCGGCTATCAAAGAATGCCATTAGTGAAGCTATACGCGTGGCATTTTCTGCCATACGTGAGGCGTAAGCTTTGAGATATTCTAAAACCTGTCCGCTTGCTTGGCGGTTCTCTATCGCTTGCATACCGTCCTCAAAAGCTTGTAATGCTTCATTGCTTGCCCATTGCATTTTAATGCGGCTAGGTGCGCCTTTAATGTCACTTGGTATATCAGCTGGGATTGGATCAAGTAAGCTTTGACAGCGTGACCAGTAGTCTATTAAGTAAGGGTTGTCATGTGGCCTGTCATTCCTACGCTTTGGATCATTCCATACTCTTTTGCCTCGTAAGTCCTCAGGGCAAGCAATCATTGCACGTGCTAAAAATCCTTGTCCGCTCATCAGTGGGTCGGTTAATGCTTTCTCTAAGACTACGCGCTGTCCTTGTAGTAAAAAAGTCATACGCACATCATAAGCTTTGGTTCTTGGGTTTGCGTAAGCGTTCTTTTGCGAACGTGTGCGTCCTGCAATGCCACTGCTATAAAGCTTGGTTATCGCGCCTAACGCACTGCCAGCGGTTTCACTTTTCATGGTGTGACCATTAAAAAATTGTCCTGCTTCATCAGTGGATAAACTGGCGTTATACATTTCACCATCAACAAAACGATCAATAAGCGGTTCAATCGTTGCATCATCAAACATAGTGACGGGGTTAGGTGGCTTTGGGTTTTCATCTAAAAAAGCGGCTCTGTCTTTACCTTTTAGACTTAATAAATTATTTTCCCATGATGATATGTCACTTAAATAATTAGAATATAGCTGCTTCTCATGCTGATCTATCTTAAAGTGACTTAAGCCCATTACTTGTGTTTTACCTGTACCGCTTTCGCCCTCTGTAATGATAATAAGGCTCGTTGGCTTGTGTTCGCTGCCCATCGGTGCATCAATATGCGCTTGCCCTATATGAGCTATTGCACCTAACACGGCTTGCCCTGCCATCGCTAATGGTACTTGTGTATAGTAAGCAATAGCTTCTATTGGTTTTCGTAGTATTGGCGGCCATGCTTCAATCGGGTAGCGTGTAGGCTGGCTAGGGTCACTTGCAAGCGGTTCAGGTGTGGGCCATGCATCAGCTTGTAAATTGGTTATAGTGGTTTCACTGTCTGCCAAAATAGCGGTATAGATTAAGCCTCCATATTCTAAATGTTCTAATACTGTCCTGTCACTGGTAACTACTACCTTTACGTTATGACCTGCCAGCGGCTTGCTTACTTCGTCCACCTTGTCCAATGTCGTAAAGATGGTAACAGGCCTATCTTGTGAGAAATGCTTAACCGTTTCATTGAATAGCCATTCAGTAGGGCTAATAGCTATCGTCACATGCTCGCTGATTAAGCATTTGGCTAGGGCTATGCCATCATCAAAGTTATCTACTGCGATAAGCTCGCTATCATTAATTAATGGTCCAATAAGGTAAGCAGACGGCTGGCTAGTGTCGGTTATGATCGGTTTGATATGGTCATCAGCATATAAGCATCGTAAGCTTGTCGGCTCATAGTCTTTGTTATACAAAACCATTCCTATAGTGCCTACTGTGTCCAGTTTGTCCCCTGCATTTTCTCCTTTGGTTACCGTTACCCTGTCATCAATAACTATTAAGCTTTTAGGGTTCAATAATGGGTAGTTTTGAGCTAAGATATTAAAGCCTGATAGTGCTTCAATAGTTGCTACTGGATAGTCACCTAAGATGCCAGATAATCCCACCTTGCCGTGGGTTTTTTCATGGGTGTTGGTCTGTGGCATAGTAGTCATCTATTACTCCTTTTCTCGCAACTCGTTCTACTAATATATAGGCTGATGCCTTTCAAAGTAGAGACTAAGATCGGCATTCCTATAGCGTTGCTTTGGTAAGAGTATTTACACTCCGCTAATTTTTTAGTTACAAAGATTTCAGGTTCGTTCTGCTTGCGCGCCACCAATGATATAAATAAGCCGATGATACCCACCCATAGCATAAAGATGATAAAACTAACCCACACGCTACGCTTGCCAGCTCGTGCACTGTTCTTGAGCTGTGAGTTGTCTTTGATAGGATTATTAATCATGGTCTTTTACCTCCACTGTTGGCAAGGTTATAAGCCCATCTACCATTTCACTAACTATCCTTGCCAGCTCGCTATTTGCCAGTAGGGCAGACCTTATAGCTACAATAACGCCCTTACTTGTGTCATCTTTGATCTTGATAGCACTAAGTGCCATTGATAAGCTTTCAGCATCGTTTGATATATCTTGTACGCGGTCGTTAATGATGGACAGGTAAAGGCTATCAACTGCTACTAGGCGAGATTCTAAGATTTCGTTTGATTGGCTCATGGAGTCACCTCAGTGTTAGAAAATTCGCTTTCTAGTTCTAGTAAGGTTTGCTCATCAAGCCAATAGACCGCAAACCATTTATTGTTGTGCTTCATCATTTCGCTTTGGATTAGCAGTCCTGCACCTCGTAAGTTGTGTATGCGTTGAGCTAAGCTTGTGATTTGATAAAGGTGAATAGACTCCCATATGCTGATAGTCGCACCTGTCATTAAATGCGCTCTCACAATCTTTATTTGGGTTTTAGGGGCTTGCTCATTGGTAACGGGTGCGGTGGCTGTGGTTTTCATATTAAGCCCCCTTTGTTGCGTTGGCATTGTCGTCTGTTGGCTGGGCATGACTGTCTATCCAGCTATTGATTTCAGATAAGCGCCATAGACTAGCCCGCCCAATTTTTACGGGTGCTGGGAACTGGCCTTGATTGATTAGATGGTAGATGTGCTTAACACTAAAGCCAGTGATGCCGTGTGTGGCAGCTTTGGCGGTGACGGTGCGCTGTTGACCTGACTTTGTAATGTACGTCTTAGCTTTGCGTTCGGGCTGGTTGGCAAGGACTGCCATTCTTAAGTATTGATCGACTAAGGCCATAATAGTTCACTCCATAGCGGTTAAAGGAATGGGCGGTAATGCCCTGCTATGAAGTGAATGTTAAGTGGTGAGGTATGGTGGTGGGCAATGGTGCTTAGTTAAGGCAGTGGCATTTTATTAAGGTGCTACCTCATTTAATCCTGTTCTATTTTATCAGTGTGAATCATATCAATAGCTTTTAAGGACTTTATAAGTGACGGTGCTTTTATCTTGCTCTCTAAAGGTGTCAAAATAGTTCTAATCCTATCTTTTAAATTACCGTCCTTTAAATTAATTTTACTGGCTATGCTATTAAATCTACCAGTATCAAACTGAGTAATGTTTTTTGAAGCATCAGTTTTATAGTACTTCTCCCATATTTCGATAGCTAAATGAAGTTCAGGAGGGTAAGTGTATTCGTTCATATTTTGCCAGTCATAACTTTGTGAGTGTTCATCTATATCGAGACGGCTATCTAATGATGAATCTAAATCTTTTGATTTATTTTTTTCGATAATGGTTAATGCATCAGCAAGTTGAGTTGTTAGAGAGGTGACTATATCTCGCTGCTCTTGAAATAACCTTCTTCCAAGCTCTAAACTAGCTTGTAATTTTTTATCTGATTGATAAGGTTGATTATTGAAAAAGATATCTAAATCAGCTTTAATAAACCTTAGATCATTGCTATGTACTTTTTTGTTATCTATTAAGAAGTGAGCTATGCTGAAGAAACCGTACACCTAAACTTGGTAAACTAAGCACAACAACAGGAGTTTACCATGATCAAGAAAATCAGAACTTATAGCCCAGAATTCAAAGCCGAAGCCGTCAAGAAGATAGCGGATAACGATGGCAATATTTCAGCGACCGCAAAGCAGCTTGGTATCGCCATGCAAACGCTATCGAACTGGCATAACAAAGCCAATCAAGGCAAGCTTATCGGCACTGAGCAGTACGATCCACAGCTTATGGCCGTGATGGAAGAAAACAAGCGACTGAAGCGACAACTTAAAGTGGCTGAAGAGGAACGAGAGATCTTAAAAAAGGCGACGGCGTACTTCGCGAAAAACAGTTAGTCAGGTACGCCTTCATCAAAGATAACCAGCACTTCTTTAGCATCACCACTATGTGCCGCGTGCTAAGGGTAAAGCCCTCAAGCTACTACGATTGGCTAAGCCGCGATATCAGCGACCAACAGATACATCGCAACCAGTCTGAGCTATTGGTTAGAGCCGCTCACAGTGAAACGAAAGAACGTTATGGCGTAGATCGACTGCATGCTCATCTAAGTGAGCAAGGGCATTATATTAGCCAGTATATGGTCAGAAGCATCAAAGAAGAACATAGCATCAAATGCCGTCGCCATAAGCGCTTTAAAGTCACCACCGACTCCAATCACAACAAACTGGTCTATCCGAACGTGCTGGATCAGCAATTTGATGCCAGTCGCCCTAACCAAGCGTGGGTCAGTGATATTACCTATATCTGGACAAACGAGGGCTGGTTGTATTTAGCGGGAGTCAAAGACTTATACACCAAAGAGCTGGTCGGCTATGCCATTAACAAACGTATGACCGCTGATCTAGTATGCCGTGCACTCAATATGGCAATCAAGAATAAACGTCCAAGCAAAGGGCTAATCGTTCATTCAGACAGAGGCAGCCAGTATTGTAGCCATGCGTACCACAAGATTATCAAGCAGCATCACTTTACAGGCTCTATGAGTGGCAAAGGCAATTGTTATGACAATGCGCCAATAGAAAGCTTCTGGGGCATATTAAAGAATGAGCTGGTATATCATAAGGACTATAAAACAAGGTTTGCAGCCATCAACGATATCATTAGATATATTGAGCTGTATTACAATCAGACGAGGATTCAAAAGGGCTTGGGCTATAAATCGCCAAGACAGGTCTGGTTTGACTTTTACACTCAGGCTGCGTAACTAAAATCTCCCAAGTTTAGTTCTACGGGATTGACAGCAGGGGTCAGAAGTGTGTGAATGCCGTTGGATCACATTTGTATATGGATTGAAACTCAAATATTTTAAACGCTTCGTAAGAGAAGTCTGTACTTATACCTGCATTATTTCCAAAAGATTTAATTAGAGATTTTGACTGAAAGTATCCCTGTATATGGGCCGTTTTCACTTCGTCGTCTTGATTCTTTTCACGCGAAAGTTTTTTGAGGGGTTCGAGTCGTGTCTGTCCGTCATAATATATGACTACTCTTAATTTATTTTCCTTAACTAGATCACTGATTATCTCACTGATCTGCCAATAGTCACTTTCTACTATTAGATCAAAGTTAAACCCGTTTTCGTTGAAATACAGACTAACATCTTCCAAACTTAAAAACTCTTTCTCAAGAACTAACATTTAGAGCACCCTTACACCCTTAAATAAAATAGGAACAAGGCGTTGACAACATAAGGGTGCGGTTGCTGTCGTTCGGGTAATTAATCCTAGCCTTGCAGTCGGTTATGACAGCGATTGACGCTATCAGATTTGGCTTGCCAGCCGAATGCTGACGATAATAAGTAAAGTAGTGTTGTTAAATATTGTTGTTAAAGCTGCTCGGCAAGTTTGATCAGTAACTCTTGTGATACGCCTTGTGCCCGTAAGCTCTTTATCAATATATCTTTATCATGCAGCGCTATATCAGTGGCTTGCTCGTTACGGCTATCCATTTCTTTAGCGAGTTCATCAGGGGTTAGTAAGTCAAAGCTGATCACCTTGCCAGCCCGTAAGTCATCAAGATAGTTCGCCCAGCGGTGCATCATCATTTGGCGCTCGGCTAAATGCTCTGATAAATCATAGCGCCTTCTCACGCTTGATTGTTCAAGGTGGGCTAGTTGTATCTCAATCAAACTTTCAGAAAATTGCAGCTCATACAGTCCTGTGCTGGCAAGCTGCCTAAAGCCGTGACCTGTCATCTTAGGGTAAGGATCACCTTTATAACCCATACGCTGTAACGCCTGATTGAACCATGCCTCACTATAGGGCTTGTTTGACTCAAAGTTATAGAACACATAGCCCGTCTGCTTAGTCAATGGGCGCATACGCTCAATGATAGCCATGGCTTGCGGTGATAGCGGGATAATATGGTCTTGGCGCATTTTCATCTTGGCGGCTGGAATACGCCATACGCTTTTATGATAATCAATCTCTGACCATTCAAAGTGTCTTAGCTCTTTGGTACGCACAAAGCACAGCGTCATAAGCTGTAAACCTGCTACGGTCTGCTCATGGGCATTTGGGTGGTTACTTATATATTGATCGATATTGCGGAGTAGGTCGGGGAATTGGTGCTGCTCTACCGCTTTCATGCGTTCGGCTTTATGTGGTCTGAGTGCCTTGTTGCGGCCAATGGCAAGGTTAGTAATATCATAGCCTAGCGTATTAATAGCATACTCAAAGATGGCGCTAATCAGCCCCATGCACTTGTGCGCGGTTTCTGAGGTGTGTTTGCCTTGCTGCTCGAAGGTCACTTGAATGGCAAGCCCTGTCTTAATAATGTCTTGCGCGGTGATAGCACCAATAGGGTATGCGCCTAAGTGCTTCAAGATATGATTGTCCAAAAACCCTTGCAGCTTTTGCACGTTCTTGGTCGTGGTCTTAGACTTTTCATCTGTATAGCTTTTGGCAATGGCTTTGAATAAGTCTTTTTGCTCAAAGTTATTTTTCTCAATGCTCTTATGGGCGGTGGGGTCAATACCCTCAGCCAGCAATGCTTTTGCCTTGTCACGTTCAATACGCGCTTGTTTTAGCGATACTTGCGGCTTGAAGGAGGCGTCAATGGCTTGCTTTGATGATTTATAGATACCGATTTGATAAGTTTTCTGTTTTGGCTGAATATCTTTGTCCGATTGATAGCGGTATGATATTTGCCAAAACAATGAACCATTGGGGTGTTGTATCAGATATAGGCTATTACCATCGCTATGACGAGCGACTTTATCAGGCGCTGACTGCTTGGCGATAGATTTCACGCCATTATCAGTTAATAAATAGTCTTTTCTCTTATTCATGCCAGCCCCAAAGATGTTAAATAAATTTTAACAACAGATTTAACAACAGATTTAACAACATTCTATAGGTGCTACTAGGTAATGACAAGTAATATTGAAAGACTTGATATGTTGATAACAAAGGGGTTTAGAGGTTTTAGGTAATGCTAGGGAAGGGGGTAATACGATGATTGGTGCGCTCGGCGGGAATCGAACCCACGACCCTCGGCTTCGGAGACCGATACTCTATCCAACTGAGCTACGAGCGCAAAAGTGCCTAAAAATAAAGACCGCTTAGTCTAACAAATAAAACTCATAAAGCCAATGAATGAAGCCAGCTATTGATGTTTTTTAAGAAAAAACAGCCTAGTCCGCAAACAGGCATGGCAATCTACCCGTCTTTTCCCTTATAATGTTAGGGAGAATCCATATTTATAATCACCGATTACAAGTGCGCTCACATGCGGGATGGCTGTTTGCTATTGATAACGGTTTGTTGTCAAAGGAAGACAGACAGAATGTCTAAGTCTTGCTGACCCTTGTATATGTAATAAGAGAACGTGACGAATGAGAAAAGTAGTTATGTTATCGGCAGCTGCCATTCTAGGAATCGCTAGTATCGCTGTGAGCCAAGCTGAAAGTGCTGTAGATACACCCGTTACTATATCTGCTGTCGCAGAAGGCAAAGAAGTTGTCGAAAATGCCCCTCAAAAGCTAGGTGATGAGCCTCAGGCGGCTGCAGATACAACGGATGGCGCTGCTCCTGCTGATGCAACGGCGCAATCAGGTGCGATAGCAACAGATGCACCAGCCGAGGCAACTGTGGCAGCCGCACCAGCTGCTGCTGAAGAACCAATTCCACAGGATACGCCTCAAGTACAAAAGCTAATTGCGTTATATCCCAATCTGATTGCTCGTATTCAGCCTATCGGTAAAGTATGTTTTGAAGAAGATGAAGTTTGTGACGTGACGGCTCGTTCTGCTGGTCCAGCTGCAGGCGATGGTCCTCGTGATGGTAAAGCAGTATATGGTGCCGTATGTCAGACTTGTCATACGGCAGGATTGCTTGGCTCACCTATTCTGGGTGATGCTGGGGCTTGGGGACCTCGTATAGCAAAAGGTAAAGATACCCTATATACTCATGCTATCAATGGTTTCAATGCTATGCCTGCCAAAGGCGGTGCAGATATTTCTGATGAAGAAGTGCAAAATGCCGTTGATTATATGGTTGATGAAGCCAGCTAGTTTTTATTGCTAAGGTGCTTTAATCTCGCATTTTAAAAGCCAATAAATAAAAAGCACCTATCTCATAGTGAGGTAGGTGCTTTTTTATGTATGATTGATAGGACTAATATCGTACTTATGACATAGCAACGTTGAAATAGCCTCCTATTAGCCTCACATTAATACACGACAGCAACTATTATAAAAATTAGTATGCCCATTTCTCAAAATATTTTATAGATTAATCATTCATAAAGAGGTATTCATGTCTGAAGTACCAGCACTATCGATTCAGAATTTATCCAAAACTTATGCCAACGGGTTTTCGGCATTAAAAGATGTCAGTCTTACGGTTCCGCAAGGGGGCTTCTTTGCGTTATTGGGACCAAATGGTGCTGGTAAGTCAACGATGATTGGCATCATCAGCTCGCTCTTTAAGCCAACAGCGGGTAGTGTTCATATCTTTGGTACTGATCTATTGGCTGATCCTTCAAAAGCCAAGCAATTTTTGGGCGTAGTACCGCAAGAGTTTAACTTTAATCAGTTCGAAAAAGTTGAAGACATTCTCATTACTCAAGCAGGCTATTTTGGCATTGCAGCAAAAGAAGCAAAACCACGTGCAGAGAAGTTGCTTAAAGCCTTAGGGCTTTGGGACAAACGTGACAGCAAATCGCGTGAGCTCTCAGGTGGTATGAAGCGTCGGTTGATGATTGCACGGGCGCTCATACATAAGCCACGTCTATTGATATTAGATGAACCCACTGCTGGGGTAGATATTGAGCTACGCCGCTCAATGTGGGAGTTTATGGAGCAGATTAATATTGAAGAAAACACCACCATTATTCTAACCACCCATTATCTTGAAGAAGCTGAACAGCTGTGTAAGCGTATCGCGATTTTGGATCACGGTGAGATTCGTATCAATACTGAAATGAAAGACTTGCTTGCGCAGCTATCGGTTGAGACCTTTGTCTTTGATGTGGCGACTCCGTTAACACATCGAATAGTATTAGCTGGTGTGACGGATGTCATGCAGCCAGATGATTTGACGATTGAGGTAACATTGACAGAAGGTGAGTCGTTAAATGGTGTCTTTACTCAATTGTCTGAGCAAGGTATTACGGTCGCGAGTATGCGTAATAAAGCCAACCGTTTAGAAGAGCTGTTTATGCGTCTGGTAGATAAAAGCCTCCATGAGCCTTTAAGCTCGTAGCCCTTTGGCATCAGATGACCTTGATAGTTGGGCGTTATAACGAATTTTTATGAATAACAAGACCGTATTAAGAAGTCTTCATTCAACATGTATATTAAATAGAATAATCAGATAGGCAATTCTGTTTGCACTAGAGACTATTTGTTCTAGCAAGCATAGGCGCTTAGGAGAGATACCGCATGAACTTTGCACAACGCTGGATTGCATTTCGAACTATTTTGGTCAAAGAAGTGCGCCGGATTTTACGTATTTGGCCACAGACTTTATTGCCGCCAGTCATCACCATGAGTCTGTATTTTGTCATCTTTGGTAAAATGATTGGACCACGTGTAGGTGAGATGGGCGGTGTGCCATATATGCAGTTTATTGTGCCTGGTTTGATTATGATGGCAATCATCACTAACAGCTATTCTAATGTGGTCTCAAGCTTTTTTAGTGCCAAATTTACTGCCAGTATCGAGGAGCTCTTGGTCTCGCCCGTATCAAAACATGCTATTTTGATGGGCTATATCAGCGGTGGTATCTTTCGCGGATTAGCGATTGGTATCATTGTCTCGATCGTGGCGCTGTTCTTTACTGATCTTGGTATTGAGCATTTATTTGTGACGATATTTACCGTCCTTGGCACTTCTATTCTGTTTTCATTGGGCGGCTTTATTAATGCTGTTTTTGCCCGCTCTTTTGATGATATCTCCATCATTCCAAGTTTTGTATTAACGCCGCTGACATATCTTGGCGGGGTGTTTTACTCGATGGAAAACTTATCACCATTTTGGCAAAATATCTCATTATTGAACCCAATCGTCTATATGGTCAACTCATTCCGTTATGGGATTTTGGGCTATTCTGATGTCAATGTCTGGTATTCGATGGGCGCTATTTTTGCCTTCTGTGCGATATTTTATATCATTGCCTATCGACTATTGAATGACGGTTCGCGCGTACGTTTGTAGGAAGAACAAGGTTTATATAAATCTTTCATTCCGTTCGAGCACTTGAACCGGTTAATAATCAAACCAAAAATGTTAAATGCTATTTAATTTTAATCATTACTATTAGGAAATACCAATGAGTATCCACGGTATCTTGGGTGAACAAACCACTGATTATCCAACTGAGTATAGTCCAGAGACGTTATATCCGATTGCTCGTAGTATGGGGCGAGAGGTCATTGGTTGGCAGGATGATAAGCTAGAGATAGGTATCGATTGGTGGCAGGCATTTGAGCTGTCATGGTTAAATGAGCAAGGTATATCGCAGGTCGCGATAGCACGCTTTGGTATTCCGGCAATTTCGCCATTTATTGTCGAATCAAAGTCATTGAAACTTTATCTAAATAGTATCAACTTTACTGAGTTTGGCAGTTGGGTAGAAGTACAAACGCTAATTGCCAAAGATTTGTCGAAATGCGTACAAGCTGAAGTTAACGTTGAATTGTTTGACTTAGAAGATGAGCATTCAGGGCTATTGATCGCTCAGCCTAATGGCATTTGTATTGATGATGCACTAGCGGCCAGTACTGAGAAAGTAGCATTAACGCTGCATCCTGATGCGTTGTTATTAGAACGTGATTCAAGAGATTCTCAAATAGAAGATGGCAAGAAGTTTAGCTTTTATTCTAATCTATTACGTAGTAATTGTCCGGTCACCAATCAGCCAGATTGGGGTACATTGGCGGTGTCAATTACGAGTAACAAAGTAGTGAATCAAGCCAATATGCTGCGTTATATATTAAGTTTCCGTCAGCACAATGGCTTTCATGAGCAGTGTGTTGAGCAGATATTTGCTGATTTGAGTCAATACTATGAGCCAAGTGAGCTGATGGTTCGAGCTTGGTATACGCGCCGCGGTGGTATTGATATCAATCCTTGTCGGGTGAGCGATATTGCATTATTGCCTGTACCTAGCCGTTTGATTCGTCAGTAATATCAGTAATACAAATGTGGTAAGCGGTTTTAAATGAATTTCTCAGCATAAAAAAGCGCCTAACTCATTTAATGAGATAGGCGCTTTTTTATGGTGCTGATTTTATCTTTATATTATTTACCGCTGACTTTGGCCAATAGTTCATCACGGCTAAGTAGTTGCTTCTCACTATCACGGCGATTGACGTATTCGTACTTGTCTTCTGCCAAGTTGCGATCAGATACCACGATACGATGCGGAATCCCAATCAGCTCAAGGTCAGCAAACTTCACGCCTGGGCGTTCATTACGGTCATCAAGCAATACATTGATACCAAGGGCTTTTAGCTCCTCATATAATGCCACTGCCGTTTCCATGACCGTTTCTTCTTTTGATTTCATTGGCACGATAGCGACTTCAAAAGGTGCTAAAGAATCACTAACCTCTGGTGTTGATGGCCACATAATGCCGTTTTCATCGTTGTTTTGCTCAATAGCAGCAGCGATAATACGGCTGACACCAATACCGTAACAACCCATCATAAGCGTCACTGGCTTACCATTTTCGCCTGAAACGGTACAGTTCATCGCTTGTGAGTATTTATCACCCAACTGAAAGATATGACCGACTTCGATACCACGTTTGATCTGTAGCGTACCTTTACCATCAGGAGAAGGATCGCCTTCGTGGACATTGCGAATATCAACAATACGAGTGATATGCGCGTCACGCTCCCAGTTCATACCAGTCGTGTGTTTATTGATCTCATTGGCGCCAGAGACAAAGTCAGACAGCGCTGCTGCTGCACGATCTACAAAGACTGGCATATCAAGCTCAACGCCGATATAGCCTTTATGTAGACCCGCTGCTTTTAGCTCTTCTTCTGTTGCCATGGTTAAAGGAACATTGACTTCTTCGATTTTTTCGGCTTTTATGGTGTTTAGCGTATGGTCACCGCGTAATACCATAGCGATAAGCTGTGGCTCACCTTCTGGGGTATGACCTTGCACAATCAATGTTTTGACGGTTATAGCAAGCGGAACGTTTAAGTGCTCAGCAACGGCTTCACAGGTTGGCATATTGACGGTATCAACATTTTCGCGAGCCATTGTCGCAGGCTGGCGTTCCGCCATACTCACGGCTTCTGCAAGCTCGACGTTGGCAGCATATTCAGACGAATCAGAGAAAGCAATATCATCTTCGCCGCTATCTGCTAAGACGTGAAACTCGTGAGAGGCAAAGCCACCGATTGAGCCAGTGTCGGCTTGTACCGCACGGAAATCAAGACCTAAGCGCGTGAATATGCGTGTATAAGCGTCATACATCTCATCATACGTCTTTGCCAGTGATGCTTGGTCAACATGGAACGAATAAGCATCTTTCATAGTAAATTCGCGTGCGCGCATCACACCAAAGCGTGGACGAATCTCATCACGGAACTTATTTTGAATTTGAAAGAAGGTAATCGGTAACTGCTTATAACTGCGCAGCTCGCCTTGAGCAAGATTGGTAATGACTTCTTCGTGAGTCGGTCCCAATACAAAATCGCGGTCATGACGGTCTTTAAAACGTAATAGCTCAGGACCATAGTCATTAAAACGCCCGGTCAGCTGCCAAAGCTCAGCAGGCTGAGTCATCGGCATCAGCACTTCCTGAGCGCCGATATTTTGCATCTCTTCGCGAACGATACGCTCGACTTTTTGCAATACGCGCAAACCCATTGGCAACCAGATATATAATCCAGAAGCGATTTTGCGAATCAGACCGGCTCTAACCATTAATTGGCTTGAAGCGATATCTGCATCACTAGGTGTTTCTTTTAGCGTGGCAAATAAAAATTGACTGGCTTTCATAAATAAAGCGGAACCTTATCAACGATAAAATAAATAAGAAATAGTAGGATATTGAGCGTGTGGTTTGATAGCCGACGCAAGATTACCTGTTATTACTTGGTAATAGTGTAGGACATGCCCTAGCTAGAAAGTACTACAACAGACAGTACGCTAGTAAGCAGTGCGTTCGTAAACAGCATTTAAAAAAGGATATAACATATTATTTTGTATAAAATATCAGACTTCATCGAGTGCTGTCTTTAGCATAAAGCTCGAAAAATATCTGTATACCGATATTTTAAGCATACAATCTGACTATGTTAGGTAAAGTTCGCCTAAGACGCAATGACTTTTTGTTTTTTCAGAGCGAAGGTTGCTTAAAGGATGAAATTACACGATTACAACTCGATTATCTACCAGTTCTAAATGTATTTATAGCAAATGAATAAGTGGTTTTTTGGAAAGGGCATTATTGCTAATTATGTAGAGTATTAGTAGTCATTACTTGAAGTTACTGCTTAAAAATAGCATTTATCATTTAAAACGTCATTTCCTATATCATTATAAAAATAATCGATAAAACTCTAAAGGTGCTTATATGAACAGTCCTGATAATCGACCTTCAATCAATAATAGTACGACTCATTCAAAAGCGAGAAAATCTATCGCCATGATGTCGTGGATCGTATTGGTTGCTGGTCTCGCAGCCATCGTTTTCGCTATCTATACTGTGCAGAATATTACCAAAAAAGAGCCCATAGAAACCATCACTCGCGAGGGTGTGGTGACACAAATTCAGAAGTTAAATCGTTTGGAGACGGTAGCGTTCAGCGTTGATACGGTGATTACTAGTCAGCGTTCAGGCAGTTGGATGAAGCTATGGCAAGATGAGCAAAAGGCGCTATTTATTGCTCGTGGTCGCGTAGAGGCAGGCATTGACTTGAGCGCATTGACACCTGAGATGGTACAAGTAATACAGCCTACCGAGTCGGAAGTAAATGATGCTGAAAACGCTGATATTAATGCTCCCGTTTCTATTATGCCAAAAATTAATATTACGCTGCCGCCATCAGAGATATTTTCAGTCTATCTAGATGATATCGAGATTTATGATTGGCAAACCGGTGCTTTTGGGATGATGCAAGTCGATCCAAAAATCCTAAAACAAGCACAAAGCATGGCAAAAGCTGAGGTGCTTGAACGTGCTTGCCGTGGTGATGTCATGACAATGGCACTAGATAACGCGCAAACTCAGTTACAGCAGTTATTTGCATTAACTGGCGCCGTAGTGACGGTCACCACGCAAGGCGCTGGTTCATGTCAGTTGCCTTCAGTCGCTTCAGCATCGGTAACTGCTACGGTTAACAAATAATCAAACCAATTGTCAGCCGATGATGGCTGTATAGTCGGCGAAAAGTAATATCGATACATCAAGTACTGCTGATATTAATTTTTCTTGCTTGCTGTGCCGTTGCTGCCAGAGGCTGCAAAAAATTTATACCAGCAGCACTGTAGCGTTTTTGAGATATTTTAACTATAGATATTACCCTTTTTTAAATTCAGCAATCGCTAATTGTCGTGCCAGTTTATGCTCAACGATTGGCACAAGATAATCAATGTCTGCAAAGGTGCCGTTTTTACTCAGTGCCTTGCGCATTTTGTCTTCGCTATGCAAAATGCTGGTAGGAATCGATTTTAACTCATGTATCCAAGTCTTAATAAATATCCCATCAGGGTCATGGCTTTTAGCTTGGCTAAAAGGATTCATAATACGAAAATAGGGCGCAGAATCTGTACCTGTTGATGCGCTCCACTGCCAGCCGCCATTATTGGACGCGAAGTCACCGTCTATCAGCTGCTGCATAAAGTAACGTTCACCCCAGCGCCAATCAATCAATAAATCTTTGGTCAAAAACATCGCGGTAACCATGCGCAAGCGATTGTGCATAAAGCCTGTGGTATTTAAGCAGCGCATCGCTGCATCGACTAATGGCACACCCGTTTTGCCCTCACGCCATGCTGCAAAAGCATCTTCATTATATGACCAGTTGATTTTCTTATCAGTCTCATATTTATAAGCCTGATGGCGGATAAGCTCAGGCTTATAGTCTAAAACATGGCGATAAAAATCTCGCCAAGCCAGCTCACTTATCCAGCGGTTGATGTCGTTATTGTCACCGCTGTCAAAGTTGTCACCATCAGTTCCATGTAATTCCCCTAGTGCCTGAGTAGCTTGTAAGTAGCACAGCCTAGGACTGATTGTTCCAATAGTAAGGTAAGCGGATAGCTGACTGGTCGCGTGTAAGCTTGGCACATCGCGGCTTACATCATAGTTATTGATATCATTTACGATAAATTGGTCTAATCGATGACAAGCAGCAACTTCGCCAGCAGGATAGTCAAGGCGAGCCTGGCTAATTTGCTTGTCCGTATCTATATTTTGATAGGATTCATGAGTTTGTAGATATTCTTGATAGTCGTGGACAGTTTTTTTACACAATGCTTCTATATCTTGAGTAGTATTGGCACTTATTTCTGATAATGTTAAATTAACTTGTTCATTACCTCTGACAGCAAGTGCTGTATGCATTTGCATGCCACTAACCTCTAAGGTATGCCGCCATTTTTTATAAAATGGGGTAAACACTTGATACATGCTATCGTCATTGGTAGTGATACTTTTCGGTGGTAAGATACATTGGTCATGCCAGCGGATAAACTCAATATCAGTCTCGAGGAGCTTTTTGGTTAATTGCTCATCACGCGCAACCTCATTACCTTCGTACTCATGATTTGCCATGACGCAGCTGATATTATTTGACTCACATAATGTGCTCAATACCGTCATACAATCAGTAAAACTAGGGCAGATTTGCACGGTTAAAATGATGTTCAACTGATGCAGTTTTTGTGCGAGGATAGGGAGTGTTCGCGCGATATGATCAAGCTGTGTAAGCGACATATCATGTGTCTGCCACTGCTTAGGGGTAAGAAAAAACACCGCGCTGAGCTGAGCATTGTCTTTGTTTGCACGCTCACAAATGGCAGCCAAAGCAGTATTGTCATGAACGCGTAGATCACGGCGAAACCACATGAGATAATGCAACTGATGACTATCCTCGACATTGTTGTATGAATTATTTTTTATCGCTACCGCCTTTTTAGACATTCCTCTATTCCTATATTAATCAATCGCAATCATAAACAAAACTATGAATAAAAGTATGCTAGGATAAGTTTTTGGATGCAATTGATTTGCTCCTTTATTAACAAATCATCATATTCAGTCTTTCGCAAGGTCACCTCATGCACGTTAAGTTTTGTGGATTTACTCAACTTGATGATATTAAAGCTGCTGTTAAGTTCAATGCAGACGCAATTGGCTTGGTATTTTATCCGCCAAGTCCTCGTGCGGTTACAATCGAGCAGGCACAAATATTGAGTGCTGCAGTACCGGCTTTTATCAGTGTGGTGGCTTTGGTTGTCAATATGCCTGAAGATGAGCTTATTGAACTGGCAAATAATGTCTCTTTTGATATTATTCAATTTCACGGCGATGAAACGCCTGAGCAGTGCCGTCAGCTAGCAAATCTCGTCAATAAACGTTGGATTAAAGCATTGCGTGTCAATACTGAACAAGATGCGCTTGAGAGTGTGAAGATGCAAATCGATAGTTTTGCCGCAGCAGGCGCGAGCAGCATTTTACTAGATGCCTACCATCAGCATAAGTATGGCGGTACAGGCGCACGCTTTGACTGGAGTCTGATACCGAATGACAGCTCACTGCCGATTATCCTAGCCGGTGGACTTGATGCCAATAATGTCGCTGCCACTTTAGATTTGCCTATTTATGCAGTCGATGTCAGCGGTGGGATTGAGTCTGATAAAGGCAAAAAAGACGTTGGCAAAATGTATGCCTTTATGAAATCAGTCAAACGCGACCGATGGCAAAACGAGACGCTTAGCGAACCTTCGAATATAAATAGTTAGCTTTACTGCTGTCAAATTGCCAAAGCAAACTATGTAAACAGTTTTCCCTATAGTTATTCCAAAAAACAGCTATCCTAAAAAATACCACTTATTACAGTAGGAATTACCATGAGTCATGTCGCTAACAAAGATGTATCTGCCACCGCACACGCTATTAATAGCTTTACCAATCCAGAAAGCGTGCAAGATTTTAACCAGTATCCTGATGCGCGAGGACATTTTGGCGTCCACGGCGGACGCTTTGTCTCTGAAACCTTGATGGCAGCGTTAGAAGAGCTAGAAACGTTATATAACACAGTCAAAAAAGACCCTGCATTTTGGGAAGAATATCACAATGATTTGGTCAACTATGTTGGACGCCCCACGCCTCTTTATCATGCCAAGCGCCTAAGTGATGAGATCGGTGGCGCGCAAATTTACTTCAAACGTGAAGATTTAAACCATACTGGCGCGCACAAGGTGAATAACACCATTGGACAAGCACTGCTTGCCAAGATGTGTGGTAAAAAACGTATCATTGCTGAAACCGGCGCAGGTCAGCATGGCGTAGCGACAGCCACGATTGCCGCGCGTTTAGGGCTTGAGTGTATCGTTTACATGGGCGCGGATGATGTTGAGCGTCAAAAGATGAACGTTTATCGTATGCGCCTACTGGGTGCGACGGTGGTGCCAGTGACTTCTGGCTCACGCACCCTCAAAGACGCGATGAATGAAGCCATGCGCGACTGGGTCACCAATGTCGACACCACCTATTACATCATCGGTACGGTTGCAGGTCCGCATCCTTATCCGCTATTAGTACGTGATTTCCAAGCGATTATCGGTAAAGAAGCGCGTATCCAGCATCTGCAAAAAACCGGCAAATTGCCTGATGCGCTGGTCGCTTGTGTCGGTGGCGGCTCAAATGCGATTGGTCTGTTCTTTGACTTCTTAAATGATACAGAAGTGAAAATGTATGGCGTTGAAGCCACCGGTGACGGTATTGAAACCGGTCGTCATTCTGCGCCACTGGCTGCTGGTCGTATTGGCGTATTGCATGGTAACCGTACGTATCTCATGGCTGATGATGAAGGTCAAATCCAAGAAACCCATTCTATCTCAGCAGGTCTTGATTACCCCGGTGTTGGTCCTGAGCATAGCTTTTTAAAAGATATGCATCGCGTTGAATATGTTGGTTGTACCGATAAAGAGTCGTTAGAAGGCTTCCATGAAGTCACGCGTAAGGAAGGTATTATCCCTGCGCTCGAGTCTGCTCATGCGGTTGCTTATGCATTAAAACTTGCTAAGACTATGACGCCAGATCAAACCATCATCGTCAATATGTCAGGTCGCGGTGATAAAGATTTGCATTCTGTCATGAAGGCAGAAGGGATTGAGTTGTAATAGCTACTTTTTAGTAGCAACTGGATTATCCCTTGGAAGAAAAATTACTGATTTGACCCGTTATTATTAAATAAAGGGTCAAATGAGCCAGTTTATAATAATTAAGAGACCACTATGACCCGCATTGAAACTACCTTTGAAACCCTAAAAGCACAAAATAAAAAAGCACTCATTCCTTATGTGATGGCAGGCGATCCTAACCCTAGTAACTTTGTTGACTTGTTACATGACTTAGTCAAACACGGCGCAGATATGATCGAAGTCGGCTTGCCGTTTTCTGATCCCATGGCGGACGGTCCAACTGTTGCGTTAGCAGGCGAGCGAGCCTTAGCAGCGGGTACGAGCACTCGTGATGCGTTAAAGATGGTCAAAGAGTTCCGTCTGCAAGACACGCAGACGCCAATTATCCTGATGGGTTACCTCAATCCAGTAGAGATTATCGGTTATGATAACTTTGTTGCGCTATGCGAGCAGTCAGGCGTCGATGGTATCTTGATGGTTGATTTGCCGCCAAGCGAGGCGGGGAGTTTTACTCAGCATTTGGCTGAGCACGCGATGAATGAGATTTTCTTATTATCACCAACTACGCTGGCTGAACGTCGTCAGCAAGTATTGACCCATTGTGGTGGTTATATCTACTATGTGTCACTCAAAGGTGTGACAGGCTCAGCAACGCTAGATACTGACGATGTTGCAAAGCAAGTACAAGCCATTAAAGCAGAGACAGATTTGCCAGTATGTGTGGGCTTTGGTATTCGTGATGCAACTTCTGCCAAAGCCATCGGTGCTCATGCCGATGGTATTATCGTTGGTAGTGCATTAGTACAGAATTTTGCTGATATTGATGCCAATGATATCACTGCGGTCGCGGCCGCTCAGCAGAAAATTATGGCAAAAATGGACGAGTTACGTGGTGCACTCGATAGTTTATAAGCGCTCGCTCAAACAGTTGGACAAGTTATCGTCACAGTATTTATGAGAGTATTTATAACAATGTTTATAAAGACAGGGTTAAATGACTTTGCTAAAGTTAGTTTACGTGTGTAAACTAACATCACATATAAATTGTTACAGGTTCAGGTAAGCATGTTTTATAACTGCTCAGGTTATAAGGCGATGTGACGCATGAGCTGATTCTTAAAAATGGACTCTTAGGGACAAGCGAATAAGCCAGTTTGTCGATAAGCCTTTGATAATGGCGAATAATATGACTGATACGATAATGAAACCTGATATGACGACTCCAAGCCATACTGAAAAAAGCAACGTTGAGCCAAACGGTAACACTGCTGGGCAATCGTGGTTTAATCGCCCGATACCAGGCATTAAGCAGCAATTAACAGCGCAATTGACCGCTGTAGAGACAGAACCTTCTACAAAATGTAGCAACTGTCACTCTATAATCACCAATACAGCGCTGATTTTTAACTGTTATGTGTGCCCGCATTGTGACCATCATCTACCGATGAGTGCTCGTGAGCGCTTAAATTGGCTACTCGATCAGGTAGAAGGTGAGCTTGGGCAAGAGTTTACCGCCAAAGATCCGCTAAAGTTTGTAGACAGTAAGCCATATCCAAATCGTATGGCGGAAGCACAAGACAAAACAGGCGAGTCTGAAGCCTTGATAGTGTTGTATGGTAAGCTGCGCAATCTTGATGTGGTGACTTGTGCCTTTGATTTTCGCTTTATGGGCGGCTCGATGGGTTCTGTCGTTGGTGACCGTTTTGTGCAAGCTGCTGAAAAGGCCCTTGAGGATAAAGTGCCTTTGGTCTGCTTTGCCGCCTCTGGCGGAGCGCGTATGCAAGAAGGGTTGTTGTCTCTGATGCAGATGGCTCGAACAGCGGCAGCAATCGAGCGTCTGCGATTAGCTGGTGTGCCGTATATCGTGGTATTGACCAATCCTGTTTATGGCGGGGTGACGGCATCACTTGCTATGCTAGGTGATATTCATTTGGCAGAACCAAAAGCTATGATTGGCTTTGCAGGCAAGCGTGTGATTGAGCAAACGGTTCGTGAGACGCTAGAAGAACCGTTCCAGCGTGCCGAGTTTTTATTAGAGCATGGTGTGGTCGATGAAGTGGTGCACCGTCATCAAATGATTGATACCATTTACCGTTTGCTGGCAAAATTAAGTCATCTGCCTAATGTTGATGCTTAGTACTTTAGCACTTTAGTGCGCTTAACTGATTGATGAATAAGAACATTAGCAATAGCGTTCTGCTGGGATAAATTTTCCGCGCTTGCTGTGCGCTTTTTACCCCAGAGGCTTTGTAAAATTTATCCCAGTAGCCCTGTCAGTAGCATCGTGTTTTTTAAATTGGATAGACTAAGTAAAAATTACGAATAGCATTTATCGTTAATAACGGTAAATGCTATTTTTGCTTTTTGGTCAGGTAGTTATATACTGTCTTTATTTTCTTAATGAATAATTTCTGATCCTCTATTTTTTATTCGAAAAATTCTATATAGGTTCTGCTCATGTCTGACTCTCTACTTTCTACCCCTAATACGCCCCCTGAGCACTCTAGCTTAACCGAATGGCTCGATTATATGCAGCAAATTCATGTCTCAGCGATAGATATGGGGCTGTCACGAGTACTACCAGTTGCTGAGGCATTGGGAGTCGTACAATTAGCCAAAGACGATGCCTATGTATTTACGGTTGCAGGTACTAATGGCAAAGGCTCGACGACTGCGGTCATCGCGCAGATGTGCCAAGACGCAGGATATAAAACTGCATTATATCAATCGCCACACTTGAGCGTCTTTAACGAGCGGGTACGGATCGATGGTGAGATGGTCAGCGATGAAACTCTGATTGCTGCCTTTAGCAAGGTAGAAGCAGCACGGTTGCAATGTGATTTGACATTGTCATTTTTTGAGATGACAACACTGGCAGCATTGTTGATATTCGCGGAAGCGGATTGCGATGTTTGGGTGTTAGAAGTAGGACTGGGTGGTCGCCTAGATGTGGTCAATATCATCGACCCTGATATGGCGGTGATTACCAATATTGCCATCGATCATGTCGATTGGTTGGGTGATAATGTGGAAGCCATTGGTGCGGAAAAAGCAGGTATTTTACGTGATGGGATTAGCGTCATTTACGGTGCTACAGAGATGCCAAATAGCGTACAGCGAGCGATAAATAAGCATCAGGCGACTTGTTATCAAGTCAGTAGAGACTTCAGCTATTGTGAAAATGATTCGACTACGTGGCAATATAGTAATGCCGCTGTCACTCTACAATTGCCTCGACCCGCACTGTCATTGACCAATACTGCCAATGCTCTGTCAGCAGTACTTGCAAGTCCCTTAGACGTCGATATCAATGCTATAAAACAAGCGCTAAAAACAGTTAAGCTTGCTGGTCGCTTCGATTATCGTAAAGTTCATGATCGTCATTGGCTGTTTGATGTGGCGCATAATGATCAAGGCGTTGAGTTTTTATTGGCACAGTTAGATCCGCTTTGGCAGCAGCATTTAACACAGCAACGTACATCTGAACAAATTAATCAAACTTCAGGTGAACCTGCTACCATTAAAATGTTGTTTTCTATGCTAGGTGATAAAGATATTAATAAAGTGGTGCAGCGTTTGATGACAGCAGGCTTGCCAATCAGTGATTGGTTCATTGCTGAAATTGATCATCCACGTGCTGCCACCACGGAGCATTTGCAAGGTATCTTAGCGAGCTATGTCGATGATTTTCAGATACATGAGTTTGCGCGTTTGCAAGAAGCCACTCATGCGATTATAAATGCCAGTCAGCCACAAGATTTAATCGTAGTCTGTGGCTCTTTTCATACGATTGGAGCGGCATTGTCTACACTTGAAACGCGATAATTTACGCTAAAACATTGACTGTTTGATGTTAGTCTTAGTAATAGCGTGGTGGCAGACAGCATGGAAAATATGCTTTATAATCAAAGTGATTAAAACCTGTGCATTAGTATTAAAACGGATGGAAGCAACTGGCGCTAATGGCTTGCTGATTTAAGCTATCTATAATAATCTTTAAAACAATAACCGCGCCGCCCAATCAACCTTATTACCAACTAAGAGACGTAAACGGATGAATTTTTCGAGACAAGCCTTATTGGGCATTGGGATGATTATCGGTGGTAGCGTGATGCTATACGCCATGGTACAACAAATTGGTGATACCAACAAATCACAGCCAGCATCGGCAATGATCGATCAACCAAGTGATGAGCCTACGTCTGTACAACCACTGACAACAGATATCGAAACAGAAAAACGTATCTTGGCCCAAAAACAAAAAGAGCGTGCCGCTCGCGTTGCAGAACAAGAAAAACGTGCTAAACAATTCTTAACTGAACAAGAAGCGGCAGAGGCGCAAGCATTGGCAAAAGCACGTGCTGAAAGTCAGCAATATCTGGCGAGCACCACACCAAGTATCGAAGATAACGTTGATACTAACAGTACTAATGAAGAGGCGACGAAGAACACACTTGCAACACCTATATCAGCGCCTTCTAGTACAGAGGCGTCCACTAATTCCGCTGATGGTGCTGAAGCAAAGAAGAAAGCACTAGCGGAGCAGCAGGCAGCTGAAAGACAAGCTGCTGCTAAGAAATTAGCGGATAGCAAAAAAGAAGCAGACGCTAAAAAGCAGGCTGACGCGCAAGTAGCTGCGGAAAAAAAGCGCGAGGCGGATGAAGCCGCAAAAAAGGCCCCACCTAAGTCGCCCTCTGAATATCAAGTCAAAAGAGGAGATGGGCTGATCAAACTGGCACGCCAGTACGATATGCCGGTAGAAGTCTTAGCTCATGCCAATAATCTCTCACCATCAACATCGCTAAATCTTGGTCAAACCATTACAATCCCATCGCGTAAGCAGGTAGAGCGTTTAGAGCGAGAAGCGACGGCGGCTGAACAGGTACGTGAAGAAAAGCGTCAAAGAGAAGAAGCTTTAGCGAAAAAATCAGCAGACGCTAAACGTGATGCTCAGCAAAAACTCAGCGAAGCCCGTAAAGAAGTCAAAGAAACTGACGCCAAAGGCAGCTTTGGGGTGCAAGTAGCATTGGCAAACGATCAAGCCAAAGCTGACGAACTAGCAAAGAAATTTAAATCCGCAGGCTACCAAGTTAAGACCAGCCCGACGAGTCGCGGTGTACGGGTTATTGTCGGTCCTGAGCGTGGTAAAGTGGCGGCTTTAGCGTTAAAAGATAAAATTAATAGTGACCCTAAAGTGAATACCACCAGCGCTTGGGTATTATATTGGCGCTAGATTTTGTTAATCTGCTAAACGCATGATAATGTAGTAGCAGCTAGAATCTTAATGAGAGTGCTTTCATTTATTATCCTTTGATGCATTTATGATTAAAACACGACATCTATTGTCGTGTTTTTCGTTTTAGTGTTTGTCCATTTGCTCATACTTAGCTACCATGAACACCATTTTTTTCTATATATATAGCTTGTTAGCCCATAAGGGTCGACCTGCTGCAGTTAAAGATAGATTGTTATGTTAGCTAGGCTGGCATATAGGCAAGCTATCTAACTGCTTAGATATTGCATAAGGTAAAAACATGTCATTTGGCGCTATATTTTTAATATTGGCAGTTGGCTTTTTGGGGCTGATTACCTTACCAAAATTATTTTCTAGTAAACAAGCTGTTGAACCAGATCCGCCGCCTGTACGCGGTGATGAGTTGGCTATTTGGCCGTTTGCGCCGATGCCTATCATGACCCATACTGAAGTAATATTTTTTAATAAGTTAAAAAATGCATTACCGGAATATCATATTTTTGTGCAAGTACAGCTGTCACGGATTATTGAAGCGAACAGTAATGAGACGTCTGAGCGCAGTTTTTGGTTCAATCGTATCTGCCGCCAAAGTGTTGATTATGTGATTGTTGATATTGATGCGCAGACTACCTTGGTTGCCATTGAGCTTGATGATTGGACACATAGCAGTAAAGCACGGCAAAAAGCAGATGACAAAAAAGACAAAGCACTTGCCAGTGCAGGCATTGCTATCGTGCGTTTTCATGCGGAGCGCATGCCGAGTGCCGACATGCTGAGATATGAGCTGATGCAAGTGATTGAGAGTTATTAAAAGCTATTAAGATGATGATAAAAGCTTAAGGTTTATTTTCTACTTGTTCGGTCTGCTTAGGATAGATAACGATAGGTTTATCGCCTGCAAAATATAAACCTGTTTTTAGTACATCGTTTTTAGAATTGTTCAGTGGCGACTGACGACCATCATAAAAGTCGCGTTTGCTAAACCATTCAATATAATGAGCAGCGCGCAAAGCATTGATGTTAAGCGTCGCGAGAGTGTTTGTGTCGTGCTTATCGCACCATTCGTGCATGGGAAAGTTTGGTACTAGCCAAGATGGATAGACGAAATTAGTGATGTTCATTGGTAAAAAGAACCGTCCTTTTATCACGCCATAGCGCTTGTCAATTTTGACTTGCCCATGATTTTCGGTATCTACCCATACGGTGCGAAACTGCTTGGTTTGCATATGTGTCATTTTGCGTTGTAGATTATCATTGGAGTTAATACCCACCCAATTCTCCGGCTCAAAAGGTGCTGATCCCATAAAGAACTTAATCGCAAGCTCCCAATGCTCGACCAGATTTTCTGCATGATTATATAAGATTAAATCCAGCTCACCAGTCGTCTGCTTCCCGTTAAATAGTTGCACATTATTAGCGAGGGTCTCATACGGATGTAGCTTGCGTGCGAAGCCATCCTCTAACCAAAATGACAGTAATCCTTCAAAGTGAAAACCTAATCGATTGGGACTAGGGCGTTTGAGTAAATAGCGAGTCAGCGCCTGATAAGCATTGGTGCTATTAAGCTCGTTTAAACGCGGTTGATAGGCCGCAAACTGCATTTGCCAAAAGCGTGCGCTATGTACCGATACGATATGTGTATTCTGATGCGATGCAAAGTCCAGCCATTGTGTCAAGACGTTAGGGCAGGCAAGCACATACGCCAAATCACGGACAAAAGGCCGTCTGTATACTTCCCAAGGCATATTGTCTGAAGCAGTTGAAGAGATGGGAAGAACATTAATTCCAGACATAAGTAAAACTAGAGCAAGTGTAAAGTATCTACCCTAGCGTCTCATGTGCTGAAAGTCTATAGGCTATGTTGATTCAGATCATGTAAAAATAACGGGCACAAAAAAAAGCCAACCATTGAAAACAATGATTGGCTTTTCTTATAACTACTATGTTTGGTCGGAACGGCAGGATTTGAACCTGCGACCACTACACCCCCAGTGTAGTGCGCTACCAGACTGCGCTACGCCCCGAATGACTGACTATTTTACGCAAAAATATGCATATTGCAAGAGCTATTTATTGTAGCCAAACTCTATAACCCCAATTTATGTATGACAGTCAGTATAACCAATCAGCAATTACCCTTAACCTAGTAACTCTTTTAGAATTTGGTTGACTTGCTGTGGATTGGCACTACCGCGACTGGCTTTCATTACTTGACCAACTAAACCATTGAAAGCTTTTTCTTTGCCACCGCGATACTCTTCAACCATTGCTTGATTTTTAGCAATGACCTCTTCCACGATGGCTTTGATAGCGCCCGTATCGGTTTCTTGCTTAAGACCTTTTTCCTCGATGATTTTATCTGCTGCATCATCAGCATCGCCACCTTCACGATCATATAAGGCGCTAAAGACCTTCTTAGCCAATTTTCCAGATAGAGTATCGTCTTTGATGCGGGCTAGCATACCAGCCAATTGCTTGGCGCTGATAGGGGAGTCAGTAATTTCCTTATCATCTTTATTCAACGCACCGAGTAGGTCCCCCATGACCCAATTAGCCGCCATTTTGGCATCTGCTTGCCCAACTTCTGCGACCACAGCTTCAAAGTAATCGGCAATTTGACGGCTACCAGTCAAGATGCGGGCGTCATATTCTGATAGACCCAGTGCTTCTTCAAAGCGGGCGCGACGAGCGACCGGTAGCTCTGGCATAGCCGCTTTGATAGCATCAACCGTATGCTGCTCGATACGCACAGGTAGCAAGTCAGGATCAGGGAAATAACGATAATCATTGGCGTCTTCTTTGGTACGCATAACACGAGTTTCGTCGCGCTCTGGGTCATAAAGCATCGTTGCTTGCACAACTTTACCGCCGTCCTCAATAATGTCGATTTGACGCTCGATTTCGCGATTGATTGCACGCTCGATGAAGCGGAATGAGTTTAGGTTCTTCAGTTCAGTACGTGTACCAAGCTCGCTTCCAGGCCTGCGCACAGAGACGTTACAATCACAGCGGAATGAGCCTTCTGCCATGATAGCGTCTGAGATACCGAGCCACGTGACCAGCTGATGAATGGCTTTAATATAAGCAAGTGCTTCATTCGCTGAGCGCATATCAGGCTCAGAGACGATTTCGATTAAGGGCGTACCAGCGCGGTTTAGATCCACGCCCGTCATACCATCGACGGCATCGTGTACTGATTTACCAGCATCTTCTTCTAAATGCGCGCGGGTGATGCCCATGCGTTTAGGGTATTCGTTCTTATCCCCTTCATTGACCACGACATCTATATAGCCTTCGCCTACGATAGGATTTGCCATCTGGGTGATTTGATAGCCTTTTGGCAAATCAGGATAGAAGTAGTTTTTACGGTCAAAGGTATTGAATAAACCAAGCTCAGCATTGATGCCGATACCAAATTTTAGTGCACGATCAACCACACCAGCATTCAGCACTGGCAAAACACCCGGTAAGCCTAAATCTACAATACTGGCTTGGCTGTTTGGCTCGTGACCAAAGTCAGTTGGCGCGCTCGAGAATATCTTACTTTCCGTGTTCAATTGGCAGTGAATCTCGATACCGATGACCACCTCATAACCATCGACGAATAGCTCTTTACGAACATCGTGTTTGCGAACGGCGTTGTTATCAGTAGTAGTTGCTGTGTTCATTATACCGTCTCCTTCGCGATAGTAGAGTGTTGCAGGTGATGGTCTGTATGCTGCTGGAATAAATGAGCGGTAGAGAGCAATTTACTTTCTTGCCAATATTGACCAATCAATTGCAAACCAATAGGCAAGCCTGCTGAGGTTAAACCAACTGGCTGACTAAGCGCAGGTAAACCCGCTAAGTTGACACCAATGGTATAAACGTCACCTAAGTACATAGTAGCAGGGTCGAGGTCTTCACCAAGTTTATAAGCTGCTGTTGGCGCCGTTGGACTGGCAATGACATCACAGTTGGCAAAAGCATCTTCAAAGTCTTTGATGATGATACGGCGCACTTTTTGTGCCTTAGTATAATAGGCATCAAAGTAACCAGCAGACAGCGCATAAGTCCCTGATAAAATACGGCGCTGTACTTCAGAACCAAAGCCCTCAGAACGTGAGCGCGTATATAAGTCAATCAAGTCTTTTGGATTTTCACAGCGATACCCAAAGCGTACGCCATCGAAGCGTGATAGGTTTGATGATGCTTCAGCTGGTGCGAGCATATAATAGGTAGCAAGGGTAATCTCTGGGTCAGTGATTGTCACTTCGACAATCGTTGCGCCAAGTTCTTCGTATTTCTTTAACGCTGCACGAGCTGCTTGTTCGACTTCAGTATCAAGTCCTTTACTAAAGTATTCTTTAGCAACGCCAATACGTAAACCGGCAAACGGTTTATCACCAGCGCTGGTAGCTGCATCATTTAAATCTTGTACATAATCAGGCGTATCGTATTTGATGGAAGTCGCATCGCGTGGGTCATGTCCAATCATTGGTTGCAGCAAGTACGCGCAATCCATAGCACTGCGACCCATACTACCGGCTTGATCAAGACTCGAGGCATAAGCAATCATACCGAAGCGAGAGACGCGACCATAAGTAGGTTTGATGCCCGTTAAGCCGCAAAATGAGGCAGGCTGACGAATAGAGCCACCGGTATCACTACCAGTCGCAACGGGTACAAAACCCGCTGCAACAGCCGCTGCACTACCACCCGATGAGCCACCAGGCACGTGTTCTATGTTCCAAGGGTTGTGTACCGCACCGTAATATGAGCTTTCATTGTCTGAGCCCATCGCAAACTCATCCATATTGAGCTTACCAAGGCTAATCATCCCAGCTTTATCAATATTAGTGACGATGGTCGCATCATAAGGAGAGATAAAATTGTGCAGCATTTTAGAGCCACAGGTCGTCAACACACCTTGAGTACAAAAAATATCTTTATGCGCCATGGGTACGCCAAGTAATGGGCGTTTGTCCCCTTGTATACGCATCTCGTCCGCCGCTTTTGCTTGCGCGCGCGCCGTGTCAGAGGTATGAGTGATAAAACTGTTGATCTTGCTATCAAGGGCGTTGATACGTTTGATGTAGTGGTCAGTCAGCTCAAGGCTGCTAAATTGTTTGTCTTGCAGACCAGTAATGAGCTGCTGGGTACTTAATAAATGAAGTTCAGACATAAGGTGTCGTCCGTCAAAATGTTAATAGCATAAAGTAAAATACGAAATCAGAGAGCGACAGCCGCCTATTCAATCACTTGCGGTACCAAATACAAGCCATCTTCGACAGCAGGGGCGACCGACTGATTACGTTCACGATTGATATCGTGTTTGGCAACATCAGCCCGCAATTCTTGGCAAGCTTCATGAATGTTTGCTAAAGGTTTGATGCCTGTGGTATCAACATTACCAAGCGTATTCATCAGCTTAAGTATTTTAGAGATATCAGCAGCGTAGCTATCGGCAGTATTTTCATCGACACCTAAACGGGCAAGGTTGGCAACTTCTAGGATTTCTTCACGGCTGACAGTGTTGTCAGACGTTGATGGTTGCTGTGACATAGTGTCTCCAGTTACGGACAGTTTTCGTTAGATTAGAATATGACTAAAACAGATAAGCACTAAAATAAGCGACTTATATAAAGATGTAAGTATACAATGGCTTTATTATAAAGCATCTGACCGAAGTTTACAGAGCAGGACACTTGATTACAGCACAATCTTTACTCACAAGATTGTTTAAAAGGGCTTTATTCACGACTCTTCTATTAAAAAAGGCTCAAGTTAATAAGCAATTATGCAAGGCTGACTGGATAGTAAAAAATTGATGGTCAATAGCTCCCTATTCAATGACGAAATACGTTACAGTGGGTAGCTGCTGCTAAGCAAGCTATTAAGCAAATTACTCAGTAAGTATCATAAGACGGTAGCTGCTTGTTAGTGATTGAATTAAAGGCTGTTTTATCAAAGCGGCTGGTATGGTCTGCGATTTCAAACTTTGTAACAATTTTTAGGGCATAAGTGCAAAATCCTAGCGTACTGATGCAAATATCTGTGTTTTTCTTGAGCCAAATCGGTATAATTTAGCTCAGTTTTTTCATTTCATCATTATAGCTTCGGTTTGACTTGTTACGATGATAAACTCTCGCCACAGGTAATGTCTAAAGACGACCTGCTCAATACTGACGAGTAATCCCTCGGTCACTCTCATTTGCCTCATTTGTAATACGCTGGAAATATTAGTCATGAACCTGTTTGGATTTTTATCAAATAATATCGCAATCGACCTCGGTACTGCGAACACCCTTATTTTTATTCCTGGTAAAGGCGTGGTGCTCGATGAGCCTACGGTGGTCGCTTTAAGAAGTAATCGTACACAGAACCCTACTGTTGCTGCTGTTGGTATTGATGCCAAGCAGATGCTGGGTCGTACGCCTGCCAATATTACGGCTATCCGCCCATTAAAAGACGGCGTGATTGCTGACTTTGAAGTGACGCAAAAAATGCTTAAGCATTTTATCGCCAAGGTAAAAGCTAAGCGTTTTATGGCACAGCCGAATGTGGTGGTTTGTGTGCCTTGCAAGTCTACCCTTGTCGAGCGGAAAGCGATTCGTGAAGCGGTATCGTCAGCTGGCGCCAGCAAAGTATTGTTACTAGAAGAGCCAATGGCAGCAGCGATTGGTGCTGGCATGCCGGTTCATGAAGCCAGCGGTTCGATGGTCGTTGATATCGGCGGTGGTACCACTGAGATTGCCGTTATCGCTTTGTCAGGTTGTGTCTATGCTGAATCTATCCGTATCGGTGGCGATATGTTTGACGATGCCATTATTACCCATGTACGTCGTATTCATGGCTGCGTGATTGGTGAAACCACCGCTGAGCGTATCAAACAAGAAGTTGGCTCTGCGCTAAATGAAGACAGCCAGTTAGAAGTAGAAGTACGCGGACGTAGCATGGCAGAAGGCGTACCTAAAACCTTTACTGTCAACTCAGAAGAAGTGCAGAAAGCTTTGAGTGATCCGTTAAGTGGTATCGTTAGCGCGGTAAAAGCAGCACTTGAGCAGACGCCACCAGAGTTGTCATCAGACATCGCTGAACGCGGTATTGTCTTGACCGGTGGCGGCGCACTATTACGTGACCTAGATAAGCTCATCTCAAGAGAGACAGGCTTACCAGTTACAGTCGCTGAAGATCCATTAACTTGTGTGAGCCGTGGTGGCGGTATTGCGCTTGATTTTATCAATAACAAAAGCCTAAATATGATTTTTGTATAAATCACTATTTATCAAGCATTGTCATACTAGCAATGTTAGACAAGGCTGAAGTTAACGATAACTAGGCATGAGGAAGGCTAGATGAATAACATTGAAGGTAGCCAAAAAGGTTGCCTTTAATATTATCAATAAAGGCAATCAATATCTGATAGATACTGAGCTTTTTTTTGATATCAACCGCCTTTTATATAGTGCTACTCAGTGCTGGCTAATGCTCACATTAAAACCTCTACATTAGACGAACTATGATTCCAAGTATTTTTGCTCGCCAGCCACTCGCCCTTCGTATGACTACTGTTTTATTAATAATGGCATTGATATTGATGTGGTTTGATAGCAAAAATCCAGAATGGTTCAAGCCTATACGCTCAACGAGCCACGCCGCAATGCAGCCTATTTACGAGCTGTCATTATTACCCAGTTATGCACAACACTGGTCAAGCGGCAGCCTACAATCAAAAGAAACGCTACGCCGCGAAAACGTGCAGCTCAAATCTCAACTTATTCACGCTCAAGCTAAATTGCAGCAGCAAGATTATATCTTGGCGCAAAACGCTCGCCTGCAAGGTATTCTATCGACCACACGCCCTGAGCAGTTTGATTTAAATCTGGCACAGGTAATTGGTACTGACACCAATCTAATGCGTCAAATTGTGGTGTTGAACAAAGGGGAGCAAGATGGGGTACAGGTTGGGCAAACGGTCATTGATGAAAACGGCATTTTAGGGCAGATTATCAATGTCTATCCTAATACCAGCCGTTTACTGCTTATTACTGATGAACAGCAGTCTGTCGCCGTTACTGTCAAGAGGACAGGTCAGCGCGCTATTGTCACCGGTCAAGGTATACCTACTTCATTGAGCCTTGAGTATGTCTTTAAAACCTCAGATGTACGCGTCGGAGATGAGCTGGTTTCGTCTGGATTAGGTGGGCGTATCCCTGCAGGCTACCGTGTTGGTCGTATCGCCCATATTGAAGACACGCAAGCGGATAATTTTAGAAGCATTGATGTCACACCTGTCGCAAACTTTGTTGATAATGCTTATGTGCTGATACTGCAAGACAAGCTGGCTAATAAAGACAATATTGGCATCAATGAATCTTGATGGTCGTTGTTAGAGATAATCATTGCCCGATAATTGGCCGCTATTCTATTTAAGTGCGCTGTTTTACTCCTCGTTTTTTATACTCTGCAATGCTGAATTCATTATTAAGTAGCTGCTAAACATCCGCTAAAGGTACGTATTCATGGCATATCCTGATTCTGATCATGCAAATGGGCTGCTGCATGCCGTGATTGTACTGAGTTTTATTATTGCCTCATCGCTCAGTGTTTATCCATTAAGTCCTAGTATGGCCACATTGCGTCCTATGATCATGATCATGGTATTGATTTTTTGGTTATTGTTTCAGCCGCGTTATGTGGGTATTTTTAGTGCCTTTGCTATTGGCCTTATTGCCGATTTGCTGATGGATACTCATTTAGGACAGCAGGCTTTTTCTGCTGTTGCAGTGGCGCTCATGATAAAGGTGACCAGTATCTATATCAGACAGCTAAATACGATTAGTGCATGGATAATAGCGAGTTTAGGATTATTTTTATTTCAAGCGAGTCTGTGGATGCTACAGATGTTTGTACAAGAGGTTTTTGTCGCCCAATCTACTTTTTCTTTATTGATGAGTATTATTAGCTGGCCATTGGTACTTTTAACGCTACGAAAATTTGTGCGTTAATCAGATTGATTATTACATCGATTACCAACACAAGTATTTTTATCACAAGTGATTTTTACAAGCATCTAGGATAAATGACCCTCGTTTATTTATGATTAAACCTATCAATATCAAGTTTCTACATAATATAGAGAGTAGTGATGGATATTATCTTAGCATCCGGCTCGCCGCGTCGTCGCGAGTTACTAAACAGAGCACAACTAGAATTTACGGTCATCAGCATTGATATCGATGAAACGCCTTATCAATATGAATCGCCCAAAGACTATATTGTTCGTATGGTCGCCGCCAAAGCAGAGGCAGCAACCGCGCAGCTAAATAGACAGTTAAAAAATAATGAAGCTCACTTATATCAATCACTCCTATCTCAGCCCATTATTTTATTGACCTCTGATACCATTGGAGTATTAGCAGATGGCAAAACAGTCTTGGTCAAACCGAATAATCGTGAAGATGCTTATCGTATGTGGCAGCAAATGTCCGATAGTGCTCATGAAGTATGGACGGCGGTACAGGCAACGCAACTCTCATTACAGCCTAAACATTCTGATGAGTTCGATAATGAGCAAATATGGCAAATCATCAATCAGCAACAAATCATTGAACGCACAGAGGTTACCTTTGTAGTGCTTACTCCAGAGATGATGAGTGATTATTGGGACAGCGGCGAGCCTGTAGACAAGGCAGGTGGCTATGGTATTCAAGGGTTGGGCGCTGCATGGGTTAGCCGTATTAATGGCAGTTATACCAATGTGGTGGGCTTACCGCTTGCACAAACGCTGGCATTGATTAAAGAGATGTCCAACACTGCTACGCTTTAAAAATTTTATGCCTAAATAGATAATACCCAATAAAGTTTACATGCTCAAAAAGGTTAAAGTAGGGGTATTTATTGACTCAGCAGTGCTTTAATATGAATTTGATATTAAACCATCCACACATAATGACACGCTTGTGTCATGGGCAAAAGCAAGTGGCATTTGTTACACTGTCAGGCTACCAAACTATGAATGCTTCACCAGAAAGCTAAGTGATAAGAGAAAATACTATGTCCGAAGAGCTGCTGATTAATATTAGTCCCATGGAGTCCCGTGTTGCCGTACTAGATAACGGTATCTTGGGCGAGATTTATATTGAGCGTCATCATAAACTGGGTTTGGTTGGTAACATTTACTTGGGTACAGTGGTACGCGTTCTGCCGGGTATGCAGGCAGCCTTTGTCGATATTGGTCAGTCACGTACTGCATTCTTACACGTTAATGATATGCAGCGCGAACCTCGTCCAGCTGCCAAAAGCAGTAAAGTCAAGAAGACTGATGATGAGCACACTATTATAGAGGTAACGGCTGACGATTTGGCCATCACGCCGCCTGTAATAAGTACGCAGAACACTGAAGTTGTACCAGTTTCGAAAACTCTCATCCAGCATCGCCTACACGAGAGCCAACGTATCTTGGTACAAGTCACCAAAGATCAGCTGGGCAGTAAAGGCGCGCGCTTAACCACCAATATATCACTGCCATCTCGCTATCTGGTCTACTTGCCATCGAGTGAGCATATTGGTATCTCGCAGCGTATTGATGGTGAAGAAGAGCGTACTCGTCTCAAGACTGAGCTCACTAGCCTGATGCAAACCGTCAATCTCAAGGGCGGTCTTATTGCGCGTACAGCGGCAGAGCGTGTACCGGTTGATAAACTTGAAGAAGACATCTACTATCTCTTGCAACTATGGCGGACAATATGTGCCCGTCGCCAAGAAATGAAGCCCAATCAAAGCTCAGAGCTTATTTATCAGGAATTATCGCTACCACTGCGTTCTATCCGCGATTTGGTACATGCTGGTACCGAAAAAGTCGTGATTGATAATGCACAGATATATGAGCAGGTTAGATATTTTGCCAAAGAATTTGTGCCTTTTGTCTATGATCGCATAGTACATTATACCGCTGAGCAGTCGCTGTTTGATGTGCACCGCGTTGAAGATGATTTACGTGATGCGCTCAAACGCCGCGTCGATTTAAAGTCGGGCGGCTATCTGATTATTGACCAAACTGAAGCGATGACCACCATTGATGTCAATACTGGCTCATTTGTTGGTGGACGCTCATTAGAAGATACCGTCTACAAAACCAATCTAGAAGCCACCCACGCGATAGCCCGTCAGCTGCGCTTGCGTAATCTAGGCGGTATTATTATCCTAGACTTCATCGATATGCTTGAGCAGCAGCATAAGGATGATATCTTAGAGAGCTTGCAGTCACAACTGGTACAAGATTATGCGAAAACCAAAATTACTCAAGTGAGCGAGCTTGGTTTGGTTGAGATGACCCGTAAGCGTACCCGTGAATCACTCGGACAGCAACTATGTGAGCCTTGCTCGACCTGTCAAGGACGCGGCTTTGTCAAAACCGCTGAGACGGTCTGCTTTGAGATATTTCGTGAAATCATGCGCTGTGCTCGAACTTATAACTCACCCAAAAAGTTTACCGTGGTCGCCCATGCGGCAGTCATTGATTTATTACTGACGTCAGAATCGGATACTGTGGCAGATTTAGAGTATTTGCTTGGTAGGGTGATTACCTTTGATGTTGAGAATTTATATACCCAAGAACAATACGATATAGTATTAGATTGAACCTCAAGGCGGAATCTAAATAGTAAGTATGGCCGTCAAATGTTGAAAACTGAGAGCATTCAATGAGACGGTTTAGCCTTATTGCTCAGTAAGCAATTGGTTAAAAGTTAAGAGAATTTGTTTTAAAAACTAATATTTATATCAAACAGTTGTGTATATCATTGTAAATAAGCCCCTTGCAATCATCTGATTATTATGTATAATACAGGCCACTGAATTATATATGCGCAGCCAATCAAACAGCTGGCGCTATGACAGCTAGAGCATCGTTTCTAGCACTATTTCATTATGCCTTTGCTGACATCCTACAATGGAAGGGTCGGCGGGGCTTTAAACTATTTTGCTTTTGGCACGCTATAAGTTCGGATAAAGAACTCATTCTGGTTTAGAACAGAAGGCCGCTTTAAGTAAATATTTAACCAAACGGCTTTTGCTCATATCCTTGCAAAGCAAGAATGACAAAAGCACATATTAGGAGCTTGCTGGCATGGCTAACCAGAGAATCCGTATCCGTCTTAAGTCTTTTGATCATCGCCTGATTGATCAATCTGCACAAGAGATTGTTGATACTGCAAAGCGCACCGGTGCGCAAGTTTGTGGTCCTGTACCGTTGCCGACTCGCATTGAGCGCTTCAACGTTCTAACTTCACCACACGTAAACAAAGACGCTCGTGATCAGTACGAAATCCGTACTCATAAGCGTATGGTTGACATTGTTCAACCTACCGATAAAACTGTGGATGCGCTAATGAAGCTTGACTTAGCGGCGGGTGTTGACGTTCAAATTGCTTTGGGTTAATGCACATAAACACCCAACCCATTAATATAAGATATAAAGAGGTCTAAAATGGCGATCGGTTTAGTCGGTAAAAAATGCGGCATGACCCGTGTCTTCACTGAAGCAGGCGCATCTATCCCTGTAACAGTGGTTGAGATCAGTGCTAACCGCATTACTCAAGTAAAAAATACTGATGTAGATGGCTATCAAGCCATCCAAGTTACCACAGGCACCCGTCGTGACAGCCGCGTAACAGCAGCTCAAAAAGGTCACTTCGCTAAAGCCGGCGTTGCCGCTGGTCGTGGTGTTTGGGAATTTCGTGCCAATGACAGCGATCTTGAAGGTCGTGAGATTGGTGGTGAGATCCTAGCTGACTTGTTTGAACAAGGTCAGATGGTTGATGTCACAGGAAACAGTAAAGGTAAAGGCTTTCAAGGCGGCGTGAAGCGTCACAACTTCAGCATGCAAGATGCCACTCATGGTAACTCAGTATCTCACCGTGCCATTGGTTCAACTGGTCAAAACCAGTCACCAGGTAAAGTCTTCAAAGGCAAGAAAATGCCAGGTCAGATGGGTAACAAACGCGTTACCGTTCAAGGCCTAGAAGTGATATCGGTTGATGTTGAAAATGGGTTACTTGTCATCAAGGGTGCTATCCCAGGTGCCACCGGTGGCGATGTCATCGTACGTCCGTCAGTCAAAGCCTAAGCAAGGGGATTAACGTGGATTTAAAAACAGTTACAGGGGCGGCAGTTGAGCTTTCTGATACGGCTTTCGGTCGTGAATTCAACGAAGCACTAGTGCATCAAGTCGTCACCGCATATCTTGCTGGTGCTCGCCAAGGTACACGCGCTCAAAAGACCCGTGCCGAAGTTTCTGGTGGTGGCATTAAGCCATGGCGCCAAAAAGGTACTGGTCGCGCTCGTGCAGGCTCTATTCGTAGCCCAATCTGGCGTGGGGGCGGTCGTGCATTCGCGGCTAAGCCACAAGATTGGTCACAGAAAGTTAACCGTAAGATGTATCGCGGTGCTATGCAGTGCATCCTAGCCGAATTGATTCGCCAAGAGCGTCTGATTTTGGTTGAAGAGATAAGCGTTTCTGGTCCTAAGACCAAAGAGCTGATCGCAAAGTTAGGTGAGTTAAATGCATCACGTGCATTAATCGTCACCAAAGAAGTTGACGAAAACTTATACTTAGCTGCTCGCAACATCCCACATGTCAATGTACTTGATACAAGTGAAGTGGATCCAGTGAGCTTGATCGCTTTTGATAAAGTGATCATGACAGTCGAAGCTGCGAAACAATTTGAGGAAGCACTAGCATGAATAACGCAAGACTTTATCAGATCCTAAGAGGACCTGTATTCTCAGAGAAATCTCAAATGCTTGGCGACTCACTTGGTGTGCAGGTATTTAAAATTGACTCTAAGGCTACTAAGCTTGAAGTTAAAAAAGCAGTTGAGATGATGTTTGAAGGTGTTGAAGTTTTAAAAGTAAACACATTGAACGTTAAAGGTAAGACAAAGCGTTTTGGTAAAAATATCGGCCGTCGTAATGACTATAAAAAAGCCTATGTTACCTTAAAAGCTGGTCAAGATGTACAAATGGCTGATGCTGGTGAAGAGGTCGCAAATACGACTGCTTCTACTAGTGAAACAGCGAATAACGAATAAGGATTACACTCATGCCTATCGTAAGAGCAAAGCCAACATCACCAGGCCGTCGTTTTGTTGAAAAAGTAGTGCATCCACACCTTTATAAAGGTCGTCCGTTTGCAGCGCTTCTAGAATCAAAAAGCAAGACCGGTGGTCGTAACAATAATGGCCGTATCACTACTCGTCACATCGGCGGTGGTCATAAGCAACATTATCGTATTATCGATTTTAAACGTACTAAAGACAATATCCCTGCTACAGTAGAGCGTATTGAATACGATCCTAACCGTACTGCGCATATTGCTTTACTTAAGTACGCTGACGGCGAACGTCGTTATATTATCGCTGCTAAAAAGCAAGCAGTTGGCGATACTGTAATGTCAGGTGAATTATCACCAATTCGTCCAGGTAACTGTTTACCGCTAAAAAACATACCACTAGGTACTGTGATCCATAATATCGAACTTAAAATCGGTAAAGGCGCACAGATGGCTCGTGCTGCGGGTGCTAGCGTTCAGCTACTAGGTCGTGACGGTATTTATGCAATTCTTCGTTTGCGTTCTGGCGAAACTCGCCGCGTACACGTAAATTGCCGTGCTGTTATCGGTGAAGTTTCTAATACTGAAAACAACTTGAAATCACTTGGTAAAGCCGGTGCTTCACGTTGGAGAGGTATTCGTCCTTCTGTTCGTGGTGTTGCTATGAACCCGGTTGATCACCCACATGGTGGTGGTGAAGGTCGTAACAAAGGTCGCCATCCTACTAGCCCTTGGGGTCAGAAGTCTAAAGGACTTAAAACGCGTCATAATAAGCGTACTGACAACATGATCATCCGCCGTCGCGCCAAGAAGAAATAAAGGAAGAATTTCATGCCTCGTTCATTGAAAAAAGGTCCATTCATAGACGCGCATTTATTTGCTAAAGTTGAAACTGCATTAGAAACCAACTCACGCAAACCAATTAAAACTTGGTCGCGCCGTTCAATGATTCTGCCACAAATGGTTGGCCTAACTTTATCTGTTCACAATGGCCGTACTCATGTACCGGTTATCGTGAGTGAACAGATGGTTGGTCATAAACTAGGTGAATTTGCCCCGACTCGTACATATCGTGGTCACGGCATTGACAAGAAAGCTAAGAGATAAGGTGCTTACCATGGAAGTAACTGCAAAATTACGCGGTGCCGCCATATCGGCACAAAAAGTTAGACTCGTTGCTGATGAAGTTCGTGGCAAATCTATTGAGCGTGCTTTGGATATCCTAACGTATAGCAATAAAAAAGGCGCGGTTTTTGTTAAGAAATGTCTTAACTCAGCCATCGCCAATGCTGAAAACAACAACGGTTTAGATATCGATACTCTTAAAGTATCAACCATCTACGTTGATGAAGGCATTACGCTAAAACGTATCCTACCACGTGCTAAAGGTCGCGCTGATCGTATCAGTAAGCGTACCTGTCACATCACTATAAAGGTAGGGGAATAAGTTATGGGACAAAAAGTACATCCAATCGGAATTCGTCTTGGTGTTGTAAAAAAGCATAACGCAAACTGGTATGCTAGCCCTAAACAATACTCAGAATACCTTATTAACGACATTCAGGTTCGTGAATATCTGCGCAAGAAACTAGATAGTGCTATGATTAGCAAGATCATGATTGAGCGTCCTACTGGTGCTGCTAAGATTACCATCGCCACTGCGCGTCCTGGTATTGTGATCGGTAAGAAAGGCGAAGATATTGAAAGACTTCAAAAAGAATTGACCAAAATTATGGGCGTACCTGCTCAGGTCAACATTGAAGAAATCACCTCGCCTGATCTTGATGCTCATTTGGTAGCGGAAGGTATCGCAAGTCAGCTTGAGCGTCGTGTTATGTTCCGCCGTGCTATGAAGCGCGCAGTTCAGAACAGCATGCGTTCTGGTGCTAAAGGTATTAAAGTTGAGCTGTCTGGCCGTCTTGGCGGTGCTGAGATTGCTCGTACTGAATGGTACCGTGAAGGTCGTGTGCCACTGCATACACTACGCGCTGATATCGACTATTCGTCAGTACGTGCGGAAACCACTTACGGCACTATCGGTGTAAAAGTTTGGATCTTCCGTGGTGAAATCCTTGACGGTATGAACAGTGTATACAATCCCGTTAAAGAAGAGCAGGCTCGTGCGCCAAAACGCCGTGGTCGTGGAAACGGAAACCGTCGAAACACAGACAGAGGTTAAACTATGTTACAGCCAAAACGTACCAAGTTTCGTAAAATGCACAAAGGTCGTAACACAGGGCTCGCTCATCGTGGAAGCACCGTTGCATTCGGACAAATTGGTCTAAAATCTTTGACTCGTGGTCGTATGACTGCCCGTCAAATTGAAGCAGCACGTCGTACCATCACTCGTAAAATTAAGCGTGGCGGTAAGATTTGGATTCGCGTTTTCCCAGACAAACCAATTACCAATAAACCATTAGAAGTACGTATGGGTAAAGGTAAAGGTCCTGTAGAATATTGGGTATGCGAAATCAAACCTGGTAAAATACTATATGAACTTGAAGGGATTTCAGAAGAGCTTGCTCGCGAAGCGTTAACGCTTGCTGCAGCTAAACTGCCCTTTAAAACTACCATTGTTAAGCGGACGATAATGTAATGAAGATCAGTGAATTACGTGATAAATCATTAGAAGAACTGACCCAGTTACTTGATGAAAAGCAACTTGATGCTTTCCGTATTCGTATGGCTAAAGCAACTGGTCAGTTGGGGAATACCCATGAAGTACGTGTCAATCGCCGTGCGATTGCTCAGCTTCAGACTTTGATTAACGAGAAACAACGAGGCGACTCATGAGCGATAACAATCAAGCAACGACCAATGCTAGTGTTCTGACAGGACGAGTTGTCAGTGACAAGATGGACAAGTCCATCACGGTTTTGATTGAGCGTCTGGTTCGTCATCCTTTGTATGGCAAACAGCTTCGTCGTTCTACTAAAATCAAAGCACATGATGAGAATAATGTTTGCCAACAAGGCGATCTTGTCCGCATCAAAGAAACGCGTCCAATCTCAAAAACCAAGTCTTGGACTTTGGTTGATGTGGTTGAAAAAGTAGAAAAAATCTAAGTAAATTGCATTAAAAGCCAGAAGCTGTTAAAATAGCTGCCTTTTTAAGGATACTGATTGCGCCGAGCGTATATCACTCACATTAAGAGTAGCAGCGGTTATTAATATTAAAATGCCGACTACTCATACTGTGCTAGCGGCAGCAACTGGTTTTTATTGCTCATACGTGTGGAGTAACGCTATGATTCAGGTTGAATCTATGCTGGAAGTTGCAGATAATAGCGGTGCAAGACGAGTTCAGTGCATTAAAGTACTGGGTGGCTCTCATCGTCGTTATGCATCAGTTGGCGACATTATTAAAGTAACGGTTAAAGAAGCCATTCCTCGTGGTCGTGTTAAAAAAGGCGACGTGATGAATGCGGTAGTTGTACGTACCAAAAAAGGCGTTCGTCGTCCTGATGGTTCGGTATTACGTTTTGACGACAATGCTGCGGTATTGCTGAACCAAAACAAAGCGCCGATTGCAACTCGTATTTTTGGACCGGTAACTCGTGAACTACGTGGTGATCAGTTTATGAAAATTGTATCACTAGCACCAGAAGTATTGTGAGGTAATCCATGTCAAAATTACGTAAAGGCGATACAGTTATCGTGATTGCTGGGAAAGACAAAGGCAAGCAAGGTACTGTACAAGCTGTAAAAAACGATCGTATTAAAGTTGAAGGCATTAACATTGTCACTAAACATCAGAAGCCAAATCAGGCAACTGGCGTTGAAGGCGGCATTCTTAAGCAAGAAGCTTTTCTGCATATCTCAAATGTCGCAATCTTAAATGCGCAAACCCAAAAAGCTGATCGTATTACTTATCAGTTCGGCGAAGACGGCAAGAAACAACGCCTGTATCGTTCGAACGGTGAAGTAGTGGCGACTGCGTAAGACACTAAGGGTGTAATGGTAATGGCAAGATTAAAATCTTTATATAACGAAGAATTAAAACAGCAAATCAAAGAAGAACTTGGTTTGGCGAATGTGATGCAAGTGCCAAAAATCACTAAAATCACACTAAATATGGGTGTAGGCGGCGCGTCTCAAGACAAGAAATTGCTTGAAGGTGCTGTGGCTGATATGACTGCTATTGCTGGTCAAAAACCTGTAGTCACCAAAGCGCGTAAATCAGTTGCTGGCTTTAAAATTCGTGAAGAATGGCCAATTGGCTGTAAAGTAACGCTACGCGGTGAGCAAATGTACGAATTTTTAGATCGTCTCATTGCCATTGCAATTCCTCGTATTCGTGATTTCCGTGGTTTTTCTCCTAAAGCCTTTGACGGACGTGGTAACTACTCATTGGGTATCAAAGAACAAATCGTATTCCCAGAAGTAGACTTTGACAAGATTGATCGTATCCGTGGTATGGATGTGACAATTACTACGTCAGCTCAATCTGATGAAGAAGGTCGTGCGTTGCTTAAAGCTTTCGGCTTCCCATTTAAATAAGGTAAAGACGTTATGGCAAAGAAGAGCATGATTAACCGCGAATTAAAGCGCGAAAAAATGGTTGCTAAGTACGCTGATAAGCGTATCAAGCTAAAAGAAACTATCAGTGATATGACTGCAAGTGACGAAACTCGTATGGAAGCGATGCTAGAGCTACAAGCTTTACCACGTAACGCATCACCAGTACGTCTGCGCAATCGTTGTGCTATCACGGGTCGTCCTCATGGTTACTTCCGCAAGTTTGGCTTATCACGCAATATGCTGCGTGAGCGTGTCATGCAAGGCGATGTGCCTGGTGTTCGTAAAGCAAGCTGGTAAGGGGTAACTATATGAGTATGCAAGATACCGTTGGGGATATGCTAACCCGTATTCGTAACGCACAAATGGCTAATAAAGTATCGGTAGCAATGCCGAACTCTAAGCTACGCAAATCAATCGCTGATTTGTTGGTTAACGAAGGTTATGTTGCTAGCGCTGTTGTTACTGAAGAGAACAACAACAAAGCAACTTTAACCATCGTATTAAAATACTTTGAAGGCAAAGCTGTCATCGAAACGATTCAACGTTTTAGTCGCCCTGGTTTACGCCAGCACCGCGGTAAAGACGATATCCCTACTGTTAAGCAAGGTATGGGTGTTGCTATCGTATCAACCAGCCAAGGCATCATGACTGATCGTGCTGCACGCGCTGCTGGTATCGGTGGTGAAGTCGTCGCATTTGTAGCGTAAGCTACACGACGATAAAGTCTATTTGACGCTGTTAGGCTTCTATCAATGTGGTAGTGATAAATTATTTAACATTGTTAGGTGTCTAACGCGGTCAACTATGCTAAACTAACACGCTTTTTAGCCTGTTAGTTTTTTCGCTAATAAAAGCAAGTTAATTTTCTAAGGAATATTCCTATGTCTCGTGTGGCTAAAGCCCCAGTGACGCTGCCAAACGGCGTAAGCGTTACTTTGAACGATCGGCAGGTCGAAGTTAAAGGCAAGAACGGCAATATGTCTTTACGCCTGCATGAATTGGTCGAGCTGAAACAGGAAGATGATGCAATCATTTTCTCACCTACAGTCGATTCAAAAGAAGCGATGATGCATACTGGCACCATGCGCTCTTTATTAAATAATTTAGTAATAGGCGTTAACGAAGGCTTTGAAAAACGTCTTCAGTTGATTGGTGTTGGTTATCGTGCTCAAGCTGCTGGTAATAAAGTAACCCTAAATGTTGGTTACTCACATCCAGTAGAATATACGTTACCTGAAGGTGTATCAGCTGAAACCCCAACGCAAACTGAAATCGTTTTAAAATCAAACGATAAGCAGCAGCTTGGACAGGCAGCAGCCGATATCCGCGGTTTCCGCCCACCTGAGCCTTACAAAGGTAAAGGTATTCGTTATAGTGACGAGCATGTGATTCGCAAAGAAGCCAAGAAAAAATAAGGTGAGTTGAAATGTTTGATAAAAAAGCAGCTCGTCTACGTCGAGCTAAGAAAACCCGCGCACATATCCGTTTTTTGGGCGTTCATCGTCTAACGGTTAATCGTACGCCAAGACACATCTATGCCCAGATTATCTCTCCGAACGGTGGTGAAGTGATTGCTCAGGCATCTACCTTAGACAGCAGCTTGCGTTCAGGCGCGACTGGTAACGCTGATGCAGCGACGTCTGTAGGCCAAATGATCGCAGAACGCGCAAAAGCAGCTGGCATTACTAAAGTTGCCTTTGACCGTAGTGGTTTTAAATATCATGGTCGAGTAAAAGCTTTAGCTGAAGCTGCTCGCGAAAACGGATTGGAGTTTTAATCATGGCTAGAAATGATAAAAATGATAAAAATGATAAAAATGAACAGACTGACGGTCTAGTAGAACGCTTAGTTACCGTTGATCGCGTTGCAAAAGTTGTTAAAGGTGGTCGTATTTTCTCTTTCACTGCGTTGACCGTAGTGGGTGATGGCAATGGCCGTGTTGGTTTTGGTCGCGGTAAAGCGCGTGAAGTGCCAGCTGCTATTCAAAAAGCACTAGAAGCTGCTAAACGTAATATGATTACTGTTGAGCTAAATGATGCAACTTTGTATCATCCGATCAAAGCACGTCATGGTGCTAGTAAAGTCTATATGCAACCTGCATCTGAAGGTACTGGCGTAATCGCTGGTGGCGCAATGCGTGCTGTATTAGAAGTTGCTGGTGTCAAAGATGTTTTGACTAAATGTTATGGTTCTACCAACACTGCTAACGTTGTTCGTGCAACGTTTAACGGTTTACGTGATATGTCAACTCCAGAAAAGATGGCAGCAAAACGTGGTAAATCTGTAGACGAAATCTTGGGTTAACTTAGACTAGGTGAGTTACGATGAAAAAAATGAAAGTCACTCAATTCAAATCGGGTGCCCATCGCCTCAAGAGCCACAAAGCATGCTTGAAAGGATTGGGTTTACGCCGTATTAATCATTCTGTTGTAGTAGAAGACACTCCTTCAACTCGTGGTATGGTCAATCGCGTTAACTACTTGGTAAAAGTGGAGGAAGCGTAATGGGTCTTAGATTAAATGAATTATCACCAGGTGTTGGCGCAAAGAAAACTGCCCAACGTCGTGGTCGTGGTATCGGTTCAGGCCTTGGTAAAACTGGTGGTCGTGGTGTAAAAGGTCAGAAATCTCGTTCAGGTTCTAGCATACGCTCAGGATTTGAAGGTGGTCAAATGCCTTTATATCGTCGTCTACCAAAATTTGGTTTTACCAGTAAAATGGCTATGACGACTGCTGAAGTTCGTCTGTCTGAACTGAGCCAAATTGAAGGCGATGTCGTTAGTATTGAAACTTTGAAAGCTGCTAACCTTATCCGTCGTGACATGAAGCGTGCGCGCGTTATGTTGTCGGGTGAAGTCACTAAAGCTTATACTTTTAAAGGTATCAAAGTGACTAAAGGCGCTAAGCTAGCAATCGAAGCTGCTGGTGGTAGCATCGAGGAGTAGTAACGTGTCAAAGCAATCAATGTCATCGACTGGTATACCGCTGAATCCTTTTGCCTTTATACGTAAGTATGATGAGCTATGGACGCGTTTGTTATTCTTAATCGGCGCATTGATTGTTTATCGTTTTGGGTCGCATATTCCGGTACCGGGTATCAATCCGGTTAATTTGGCTGATCTGTTTTCGCGCAACGAAAATACCATCCTGAGCATGTTTAATATGTTCTCAGGTGGTGCACTAGAGCGTATGTCCATTATGGCACTTGGTATTATGCCATATATCTCAGCATCGATTATTGTACAGATGATGTCTGCGGTAGTGCCATCGCTAGAAGCCCTCAAGAAAGAGGGTGAAGCGGGACGACGTAAGCTAAACAAGTATACCCGTCAAGGGACACTTGCATTAGCTTTAGTACAGTCATTAGGAATGTGTGCTGGCTTAATCAGCCAAAATCTTACTTTATCTTCTGGTCTGACTTTTTATATTCCAGCGGTTACTTCATTGGTAGCTGGTGCTATGTTCTTAATGTGGCTTGGTGAGCAGATTACAGAGCGCGGCGTAGGTAATGGTATCTCAATGCTCATTTTTGCGAGTATTGTGGCTGGTACGCCAGGTATGATTTCGCAGTCTATTGAACAGGTCAACCAAGGTCAGATGAACTTGATCGTCCTCTTTATCTTTGCACTGTTAGGTATCGCGGTTACTGCGGGTATCGTTTATATTGAACGTGCTCAGCGCCGTGTGCCTGTCAATTATGCACAGAAACAACAGCAAGGTCGCAAAATTTACGCTCAGCAGCAGTCACATTTGCCGCTTAAGCTAAATATGGCAGGGGTTATTCCTGCTATTTTTGCCAGTTCTTTATTATTGTTTCCTGCAAGTTTGGGGCAGTGGGTTGGTCAATCGCCTGATCCGACTTTTACGCAAAAGATATTGCAAAATATGGCATTGGTGTTGTCCCCAGGACAGCCGCTGTATCTCGTTCTATTTGGCGCAATGATTATCTTTTTCTGTTACTTCTACACGGCATTGGTCTTTAGTCCGCGCGAAGTTGCTGAAAACCTTAAACGTAGTGGTGCGTATATCCCAGGTATTCGCCCAGGACAACAAACTCAGCGTTACCTTGATCATGTATTAAACCGATTGACCTTTATTGGCGCGATGTATATGACGGTTATTTGTTTAATGCCAATGGTCGTTCAGTCATCATTTGGTGTGCCGTTTCAACTTGGTGGTACGTCGTTACTGATTATGGTGGTTGTGGTGATGGACTTCATCTCGCAAATCCAAGCGCATTTGATGACCCATCAATATCATGATCAGACGTTAATTCAATCGCCCACTCAACCTTAAATGAGCGGTACGATATCTCAAAGGAGTATGCTATGAAAGTTCAAGCATCAGTTAAAAAGATTTGTGGTAGCTGTAAAGTTGTGCGCCGTAAAGGCCGTGTACATGTAATTTGTACCGCAGAACCTCGCCACAAGCAACGCCAAGGTTAATAGTTTAAGCAAGTCAGTCTTAAGTGATTGGCTTGCTTATTAAATTAATACTTGAAAAATGACGGCGGATGCGATATCATCCGCCACTTGCCGTAGTTTATGCAAAATCTTTTATGAAACGATCAATGAATAGATTGGTTTACCAACTCGAAGCAGCGATAATAATTATAAAAGCTTTAGTATTGACAGCAACAAATCTGAAAAATAACACCTTATTTTAATGAATAAGGGTATTTTTCTTTAATGGAGAGAAATCAATGGCTCGTATTGCCGGCGTAAACATTCCGGATAATAAGCATGCTGTTATTTCACTAACTTACATCTTTGGTGTAGGTCGTACCACTGCTCAGAAAATCTTAGAAGCAGTTGGCATTGCCCCTAGTACTAAAGTCAGTCAGTTAGATGATACACAGTTAGATGCTATCCGTGCACAAGTTGCAGAATACATGACTGAAGGTGATCTTCGTCGTGAAGTGTCAATGAATATCAAGCGCTTGGTTGATCTTGGTTGTTACCGTGGCATCCGCCATCGTCGTAACTTGCCAGTTAGAGGTCAAAACACCAAGAACAACGCTCGTACTCGTAAGGGTCCGACACGCCCTCTCAAAAGATAATTAACTTAGGAAGCTAAAAGATGGCAAAAGACACTCGCAGTCGCAAAAAGGTGGCTCGTCGTTCAGTATCGGAGGGCATTGCCCATATCCATGCGTCTTTTAATAACACCATTGTTACGATTACCGATCGTCAAGGTAATGCATTGGCTTGGGCCACTTCAGGTGGACAAGGCTTCCGTGGTTCACGTAAATCTACACCATTTGCAGCTCAGGTTGCAGCTGAAGTCGCTGGTAAAGCGGCTCAAGAATATGGTGTTAAGAACATCGATGTTTTGGTCAAAGGACCAGGACCGGGTCGTGAGTCTGCGGTAAGAGCACTAGGTGCATTGGGTTATAAAGTCAACAGCATCTCTGATGTAACCCCAATCCCACACAATGGTTGCCGTGCGCCGAAAAAGCGCCGCGTCTAATATTAAAGACGAAGCTTTTTATAATAGAAGCTTATAGGAGACATAACAATGGCCCGTTATATTGGACCAAAACTCAAATTATCACGTCGTGAAGGCACTGACTTAGGTCTTAAGTCTGGTGTTAAACCATACGACGTAAAAACGAAAAAATCGGCTCGTCCACCAGGTCAACATGGTGTTAGCCGTAACAAAAGCTCAGAATACTCTCTACAGTTACGTGAAAAACAAAAAGTTAAGCGTATCTACGGTGTATTAGAGCGTCAGTTTGCAAATTACTACAAAGAAGCTGCTCGTAAACGTGGTGCTACAGGTGAAAACTTGTTAGCAATGCTTGAGAGCCGTCTTGATAACGTAGTATATCGTATGGGCTTTGGCTCTACGCGCGCTGAAGCACGTCAGTTAGTTAGCCATCGTACTGTTATGGTGAAAAAAGCTGGCCGTGATGAGTTTATTCGTGTGAATATTCCATCAATTCAGTTGCAAGATGGTGATGTCATCGCTATCCAAGAGAAGTCTCGCGAGCAATTACGTATTAAAAACGCAATTGAGCTGGCTACCCAACGTGGTATCCCAGAATGGCTAGATGTTGATCACAGTAAGCTACAGGGCACGTTCAAAAAAGCGCCTGATCGTATTGATCTACCTGCTGAAATCAACGAAAGCTTAATCGTTGAGCTATACTCTAAGTAAGTAACGTACTGCTCGATGCTGTTCACACGGCATTGAGCAATTAACGTTAATTAAACCAGTTTAATAAATCGAGGTGACATCATGATGCTAAATGCAACTGAGTTTCTAACGCCGAACGCCATCAACGTGGATACGGTTAATGAAACGATTGCGAAAGTCACGCTCGAACCGTTAGAACGCGGCTTTGGGCATACCTTGGGTAATGCCTTACGTCGCATCTTGTTATCTTCATTACCTGGTGCTGCAGTCATTGAAGCTGAGATTGATGGTGTTGACCATGAATACTCAACGCTTGAAGGACTACAAGAAGACGTGCTTGATTTGCTTTTGAACTTAAAAGGCTTAGCAATCACCCTTCATGACCAAAATGAAGTATTTTTGACCTTGGATAAACAAGGTCCAGGCACTATTACTGCTGCAGACATCACGTTACCGCACAATGTAGACATCATCAATCCAGAATTGGTATTGGGTACATTGAGTGACCGTGGTCATCTAAAGATGCGTTTGCGCGTAGTAATGGGTCGTGGATATGAGCCAGCAAACCAGCGCCGTGAAGATGGTGATACTAAAGCGATTGGACGCTTGAAGCTTGATGCAAGTTTTAGTCCTGTGCTTCGTGTTGCTTATCAGGTTGAGAACGCACGTGTAGAACAACGTACCGATCTTGATCGTCTTATCATTGAGCTTGAAACAAATGGCACTATAGATCCAGAAGAAGCAATTCGTAAAGCAGCCACTATATTACAACAACAGATTTCTATCTTTGTTGACCTAGAAGCTGAAGAAGCGCCTGAGCCTGTGAAAGAAAAAGAAGAGGTTGATCCGGTGCTATTACGCCCTGTGGACGATCTTGAACTAACGGTTCGCTCAGCCAACTGCTTAAAAGCTGAAAACATTTACTATATCGGTGATTTGGTACAGCGTTCAGAGACTGAACTTCTAAAAACCCCAAATCTTGGTAAGAAATCATTGACAGAAATCAAAGACGTACTAGCGTCTAAAGATTTGGAGCTTGGTATGCGCCTAGATAACTGGCCACCAGCTGATTTACGTGTTGATGATCGCTTTTCTTATCGTAGCCGTTAAACTTTAAGGATTTTTGACTATGCGCCATCGTAAGAGTGGAGTCAAGCTGGGTCGTACCGGCAGTCATCGTAAGGCAATGTTTCAGAACATGACCAACTCATTATTTGAGCATGAACTGATCAAAACAACTTTACCAAAAGCAAAAGAGTTACGTCGCGTTGCTGAGCCATTGATCACTATGGCTAAAGAAGACAGCGTAGCTAACCGTCGCTTGGCATTTAGCCGTATGCGTAGCAAAGCTATGGTAGGCAAATTATTTGGTACTCTTGGTCCTCGTTACCAAGCTCGTCCAGGTGGTTATTTACGTATCGTAAAATGTGGTTACCGTGATGGTGACAATGCGCCTATGGCTTATGTAGAATTGGTTGATCGCGACTAATTTTATTATAACCAAAATATGTACATAAAAAAGCTCCAATTCAATTGGAGCTTTTTTTCGTTTAGATTTTTATATGAGTGTTAGGGGAGTGCCTATTTAAACACTTACGGTATGTCAATATCTATAGCAATGAGCTTACATCAGCAGCACCTTGCCGAATGATTTCTGGCTGGCTACTAGTCATATCGACGATGGTCGTAAGTTTGGTGGTTTTAATGCCAGCATTAATCAGCCCATCTATCTGATTGCCTAATAATTCTTCGATCTCGAAAGGGTCGTCTAATATATCATCACGATTTGGCAGTATCAACGAGCTGGTTAAAATAGGCTCATCCATCGCTTCTAATAAAGCTTGAGCGATAGCATTACTTGGAACACGAATACCAATGGTTTTTTTCTTCGCATGTGCCAGCTTCTTAGGGACATCTTTAGTCGCGTTTAAAATAAAGGTAATTGGTGCTGGTGTATGCGCTTTGAGCTGTTTAAATTGGACATTGTCTACTGCAGCATAATTCGCAATCTCACTTAGATCACGGCAAAGTAGGGTAAATTGATGTTTATCATCAAGTGCGCGTATTTGTTTTAGTTTTTCCAAGGCATCTTTTGCGCCCAAGCGACAGCCGAAAGCGTAACTGGTATCAGTCGGATAAATAATCAATTGATCTTTACGTAGTAAATCCGCTACTTGATCAATCAGCCGTGGCTGTGGATTTTCTGGATGAATATAAAATACTTGCATAATAATTCCTTCTTTTATAATTATTAGAGTTTGGTTATTGAGCAGATGGTGATGATAAAATTTGTGTAAGATTGCTTTGCTAGCGCTTAAAGTACGACGTTATCTAGCAGTATAGCGTAAAATAAATATAAGTTTATGGGCAAGGCGTTAACGTGAGTATAAAATCGTTAATAATAGCCAATCGTATAATGATTTTTAATGACAATAATAAAAATCTTATATTGTAGGCTTTAGTTAAGATAAGGCGCAGATAGTGAGTAAAGCTTGTAGCAAGGTTTTAGCATCAGAGGGTAGGGTATCTGGTTTAGTAATATATGTTTGAACTTGTTGATAAACATCTTTAGCAAATGTACTGCCACTGGTATCAAAATCTGCAAATAGATTGTCTTGTGATACTTGAAAAGGTCGTCCACAAGCTAACGTAAACAAACATTCTATAGCTTGTGGCTTAACCTCAACACGTTCAAATGCCTGCTGCTGAGCCGCCGTACGCCCGTCGGCTGCATACCAATAGCCAAAGTCAGGGAGTCGTCTACGTTGCGGACCTGCCATACAAAAATGGCTGCACTCGTGCAATGCACTGGCAAAAAACCCATGAGCAAACTCAATTCTTGCAGGTCGATTGTCTTCTGCTGGGAAGTATTCTGGTTCGCCCATACCGCGTACCAATACAACGTTTTTGCTGCTAAATAAATAATCAAATAATGATATTAACCAGTCCGTTATTGCTTGTTCACTATCTTCAGCTAAAGGTTTAGCAGGGAAAATAAGCTCAGTTAAATCATATTGAGTAAATTCTTTAGAGATTTGAGTAGATTGTCGGTTAGCCAAATATTGCCATTGTAATGACAGTTTTTTCAATGAGGCATCTGCCTCAGGATCGATACTGTGTTCAGTAGGATTTGTTTTCTGACTTTGTAATTCATTCAAACGGTGTAATAAATTTTTGGCATCAATAGTAGATAATAAATTGGAAAAATCAGGAGAAACGGTAGGCGATATCATAAATAAAACTTTAATCAAGTAAAGGATGATAGAGCAGGATGTCCTATCTCTCTAGGTAAACAATGATAAGGAAACTGCCAAAAAATATTAACATACTAGCGCTAGCGCAACAGGACGCTTTCCGTTAGTATGGCAGGCAATATTATACACCGTTTTTGATCAATGAGGCCGCGTATGTCAAGCACCCAAGATAAAAAGCCGTCAGCCCTTCATACTAGTAAAGTACAAGTGCCTAAGCCCATCAGCATGCCTGATAACATCTCTTTAAATAAGTGGGAAGACACTGGCTTTGAATGGGCAGGTGAAGAAGCTCCCAGCTCTTTTGAGCGTCTTGCGACTCTTTTAGCTAGTGAGCATGAACAATCAAATATTGTGCTAAATACCACTCTGTATCGTCGTAACAATGTACTGCATTTGGCTTTCACATTGACTGGTGAAGTTTGGCTAACTTGCCAGCGCTGTCTGCAACCGATTGCTATTGATTTGGGTGATGAGTATGATATTGCGCTTCTTGATAATGAAAGCCAAATACGCCTAGTTAATGAAGAGCAAGATTATTTATTGCTAGACGAAATTGTCATTGAGCAATCGCCAGAACGATTATTGCCCTTTAAAAAATTAGTAGAAGATGAGATTTTACTCAAAACGCCAATGGCGCCAAAGCATGACGATTGTGAGATGAGCGTTGACCAGTTCGGTGAAATACCTGAAGAAGAGGAAACAGAAAATCCTTTTGCTGCTTTAGCCTCTTTGAAAGGTAGTTTATAATACTATAGACGGCATTTATAGAAAGTATGTTTATAGAAACTATGTTCTATGATATTTTTGCCAGCTTTGTGCAGAAGAGTGAAAAGCAGGGCTTTATTAATCCTTTAAACATGCGTATAATGTCCCGTTTATTGCATTCTAGCAATCTGCTACTGGCAGAGAGACGCTAACCTTGCAGACTAACTATAGATTTTAGACGTAATCAACACTTTAATACGTGGCAATCTATTTAACTAATGATGCGTAAGACTTAGGTTGTTGTGATTATATAGCCTCTGTCAGTGTCGATTAAAGCTGAATTTCAAGCTTATCCCTTTTAAGTATAGGAGCTATATCATGGCCGTTCAAAAAAGTCGTAAAAGTCGTTCACGTCGTGACATGCGCCGTTCACATCATCGTATGGAAATCGCTGAAATAAGCGTTGATGCTACTACTGGTGAAAAACATCGTCGTCATCATATGACCAAAGATGGTTTTTATCGTGGTCGTCAGTTGTTTAAAGTAAGTCAAGACGCTTAATTTATTGTTATTTAATGACTGTTAAAGATGATGGTGGTTTTTATGACTGTCGATATTCTTTATCACGCTATTATTCAGCAATTGGTTTGAGCTAATGAAAGCCAAGTTATTTCGCTATCATATATTATGTGGCTAGATAACTTGGCTTTTTGCTATGAGTTTTTCAGTAATAGTTTTTAGTACTGTTTATTGACTATTAGCTGTTGACGGCCGTTTTAACACATCGGTTATGAAGAATTAGCTATTTTAGCGATCTAGTATAAGTCACATCAAAGGATTTATCGAAGCGAGACAAATAATTAACTTTTTAGCAGCTTTGTTAATTACCGATGTCAGTGTATAGTTTCATAAGAGTATGCTGTCTTAAAGGACTAGTGATAGTAATTGCTCTATAAAATTAATATCCTATTATAGTCTTTAACTCTACGATTAGCCCCATTCACGCTAGGGGTGTTTCCAATCAAATAAGGAATATTGGTTATGGGCTCTGTACCCGATATGATAAAAAAACAACCAACGCGTATTGCAATACTGTTTCCTGGGCAAGGTTCACAAATAGTCGGTATGACAAGCGAGCTTGCTGATGCCTATCCTGAAATTCTTGAAACCTTTACTGAAGCAAGTGCGGCACTAGGCGAAGATTTGTGGGCAATCTCTCAAGATGAAGAAAAACTTAATCAAACGCAATATACACAGCCTGCGTTATTGACCGCTAGTATCGCTATTTGGCGCATTTTACAACAAAAAATAAAAGATAAGCCTTGTTATCTAGCTGGTCATTCTCTTGGCGAATATAGCGCCCTTTGCGCAGCTAACGTGCTGTCACTTGCTGATGCCGTGAAACTGGTACATAAGCGTGGTCAATTGATGCAAGACGCTGTAGTAGGTATTGATACGGCGATGGCAGCAGTACTGGGTTTGGAGGATCACCGAGTCGAAAATTTGTGTGAGCAAGCAACCGAGCATGTAGATGATGCGATTGTTGGCGCTGCAAACTTTAATAGCCCAGGGCAAGTGGTGGTTTCTGGTAATGCTGCAGGCGTTAATGCAGTCATTGATAAAGTACAAAATACTGGCAAAAGAGCCATTCCATTAAAGGTAAGTGTGCCGTCACATTGCGCTTTGATGGAGCCGGCTAGTATCGCATTGGCAGCAGAGCTTGCCGCCATTAAGTTTGATCAAGCAACGATTCCTGTGATTCAAAACCGTCATGCACGTGTTGAAACCAGTGCGGCAGGTATCAAAGAGGCATTAACCGAACAATTAAGTCAGCCAGTACTATGGTCAAAAACCATGCAAGAGCTGGCAGATAAACAAATTAATATTTTAATTGAGTGTGGTAGTGGTAACGTCTTGAGTAATTTGGCGAAGCGTCAAGCGCATCCCATTATAAGCTATCCGACTGACAAGCCCGCTCGTCTAGATAAATTGCTGGAGGTATTATCATGAGCCGTACGATCACATTAGTCACAGGCGCAAGCCGCGGTATTGGCAAAGCTGTGGCCAAACGCTTTGCTAAAGAAGGACATTTCGTCATTGGAACAGCGACCACCGAAAAAGGTGCTGCACAGATTGATGACTATCTAAATGATAGTGGCGGTATTGGTCGTGTTTTAGATGTACGCGATACTGCACAGATTGACAAGCTTTTTGAAGAGATAGAAAGCGTTTATGGTGCTGTTCAAGTATTGGTAAACAATGCTGGTATTACTCAAGATGGCTTATTAATGCGTATGAAAGATGAGGATTGGGACAATGTGATAGATACCAATCTAACTTCTGTGTATCGTATGAGCAAACGTGCTATCCGCGGTATGATGAAAGCCCGCCGTGGTCGTATTATCAATATTACCTCTGTGGTTGCTCAAATGGGCAATGCCGGTCAATCTAACTATGCGGCGACTAAAGCTGGCGTAGAGGGTTTTAGCCGTACGCTCGCGCGCGAAATTGGCTCACGTCAAGTAACCATTAACTGTGTTGCGCCAGGTTTGATTGAAACAGACATGACTGATGAGCTTGATGAGCGTTTATTGAACTCGATGTTAGATGCTGTACCTATCAGCCGTCTTGGTCAGCCAGAAGATATCGCTGCTGCTGTACTGTTTTTAGCCAGTGACGAAGCCAGTTATATCACAGGTGCCGTTCTGCCAGTCAATGGCGGCATGTATATGTAGCAGTTTGCTGTCGGATTGTACCTAGGTGTGATATCACTTAGTGCCGAATACCAAGCGTTACATACTTATAATAAAAAACTGTGTGAACGAGTGTAAACTATAATAAAGGGTGCTATAATGTCGAATACTTTTAAGTCAAAGCCCTGTATGATAGCAAGGCTTTACTAGATATTAGTACAGAATGTATAACTTGTTATAGTACACTCAGATGGCCATATGGATCTGAAAATCCCATTTATATACAATGCTGTAGTAGCTAAAAACGCAACTATGGTAGTTTGTCAAAATAATAGATCAAAAAGGAGAAAACTACATGAGTAATGATACCGAGCAAAGAGTTAAAGCTGCCGTAGCTGAGCAACTAGGTATGAATATTGAAGACATCAACAACGAAGCTTCATTTATGGAAGACTTAGGCGCTGATTCACTGGATTTAGTTGAGTTGGTTATGTCATTTGAAAGCGATTTTGGCATCACGATTCCTGATGAAGATTCAGCGGAATTAACGACTGTTCAAAAAGCAATCGATTACGTACAAGCACAGCTATAATTAGCGACTTGCTCAACAGGTTCGATATGACCGCTTATCTTAATTGATAAGTGGTTTTTTTATGTTTATTATTTCTCTTTATATTTATTTCGAGCATAAATCTCTTCTTTATTAACAATTACGTTAACATTGGCTACGCCAAATCAACATTACTCAACATACTCTTACTATTCATCGTTCATACCTTTGCTTATACTCATCATGGTAAGCAAAAAAAGGTGGTAACCGATATAAGTTACTATCCGAACAATAATAACTAATAATATTTTAAGGAGCAGTTACATGGGTATGTTCAGTTTTGCAAAGGACATTGGTGATAAGATTTTTAATCGTGATGACGCCAAGCATGATGCTAAAGTAGAAACCAAAGCAGATGCCAAGACACCAGTACAGAGTACTGAGCCTTCAGCGCAATCAGTAGCCAATATTTTACTTCGTCGTATTCAGCAGCAAAATCTAACTATCAGCGATTTGAAAGTTAAATATAATGGGTCAACTGATACTGCAGAGATTAGCGGTAAAGCTAAGACTCAAGCTGATCGCGAAAAAGCCATTATTGCAATCGGTAATGTACAAAACGTGGCCAAAGTCATTGATAATATCGATATTGAAGAGCAATCACCTGAGTCAACGATGTACACTGTAAAATCTGGTGATAGCTTATCTAAAATTGCAAAAGATGCTTATGGTTCAACTGGCGATTATATGAAGATATTTGAGGCCAATAAGCCGATGTTATCTGATCCAGACAAGATTTATCCGGGTCAAGTATTGCGTATTCCCAAGTAGCCATATCGTTCAAGTATTAACATACTATGTAATTAAGATATGACTTACGAAAAACACCTCTTTTAAGGGGTGTTTTTTTTATTTAGAAATATCAAATCAGACCGCTATTGGTTAATAGATACAATATCCAATTTATCATGCTGTTCGGCGATTGCCCAATTTATATGCTCATCAAGCATGTCATTATGACGTTCCAGTTGTGCATGTAATGCTTCAATGATTTCTTGACTAGCAGTGGCATTGCCAAGACCAATGGCGATATTACGTAAAAAATTTACATAACCCGTGCGTCTAAGCGGGCTACCTTCGGTCTTTTTCATAAACTCTGCTTCTTGCCATTGCCACAACTCCAGCAGACTGCTGCTATCAAGGCGATGCCTTGGTGCAAAATCCTCTACAGGCGTCAGATTGGCGTAACGGTTCCATGGGCAAATCAGCTGACAATCATCACAACCAAAGATACGATTGCCAATAGCGCGGCGGTATTTTTTATCAATAACACCGTCATGTTCAATCGTAAGGTAAGAGATGCAGGCTGAGGCATTCAGCTCATAAGGGGCGACAATGGCTTGAGTGGGGCAAATATCAATACAGGCACTGCAACTACCACAATGCTCTTTAATTGGCTCATCGTCAGGTAGTTCAAGGCTCATAAAAAGCTCTCCGAGTACAAAGAACGAGCCAGCTTGTTTGTTTATCAGTAATGTATGCTTGCCAGTCCAGCCAAGACCCGCAGCATCAGCAATCGGTCGCTCAAAGATAGGAGCTGAGTCGCTAAAAGGTCTAAAAATAAAATCTGTGTCAGCGCCAATATCTAGATGGCGCCACTCAGGAAGCATCGTCTCAATCTTTAATGCCAGCTGCTTTAGGCGACTACGCATGATTTTATGATAGTCGCGCCCTCGAGCATAACGCGCAATGATACCTTGATTAGGATAATCATTGTCAGTCACAGTACGTGGTGTTGGGGTTTGAGTCAGATAGTCCATACGTACACTGATAATGGTTTTTGCGCCTTCTACCAGTTGCTCAGGGTGCGCACGAAGATGATGATTGCTGTGCATAAACTGTAATTGTGCTTCATAGCCTTTTGCTAACCACAGCTTTAACTGTTCAGTCTGCTTAACAAACAAAGGGTGATGTACCGATAAAAAGCCACAATCTGCAAACCCTAAAGATTGGGCTGTCTCTTTAATCCATTGCTTAACCTCCGCGGTGGTAACAAATATGGGCGACTGCTTGACAGCAATCTTCTTAGCAGAGATGCTAGTAGGGGGTGATGGCGGCTGTGCTTGAGAGTTTGTTTGAGATTTATTGCTCATATCTGACGATCAATGATAATGTGAATGGGGATATGATAAGCCAGTGAGCGAAGAGCGCAAGTATCAATGTGAATAAAACCATGTTTAGATAAGTATATTCACTTTGATATATAGTCGAGTTATTTAAAAAGTCACCCAAACCTTATAAGAAGAACCGAGGGTCAGCCATGCCAACGTCAAATGAATTTTCAAGAAAATCTACCATGTCTGTTGCGCTATACAGTAGTGAGCAGCTTTATGCGATAGAACAAGCATGGTTTGCACAAGGCAATAGTAGCTTTGCTCTAATGCAACAAGCGGCTTGGCAAATGGCACAGCATATTGAGATACTTTATGAAAAAAAATGTCTAAGTAAGCAGGTATCCGAGCAGGGGATAGTATCTCGTTCTAATACTAGTCTGCGCCGTGCCAGTATTTGGGTCGGAAAAGGTAATAATGGCGGTGATGGCTGGCTTATCGCCTATTATTTACAGCAAAGGGGCTGGCAAGTACAAGTCATAGCAGTGGGATTTGAGAAACAAGATTTTGTTATAAGAGATAATATAGAAAGTTCTGATAAAGATAATAGAAATCCAATTACTGACGCAGCAAAGGCGTTACAGCTGGCACTATCTGCTGGTTGTAAATATCTACCTTTTAAAACCAGCGATGATAATGTTTGTGATACACGCAGCACAGCGCTGCTGGCAGATGTTTATATCGATGCGATATTTGGTATCGGATTCAATCGTGCACCAAGTAATCTGTATCAGCAAGCAATTTGTACTTTCAACGAAGCAGCAAAGCATACTAAAGCATTGGTCATCGCGGTTGATGTCCCAAGTGGCTTGGTTGCCTCTACTGGTCAGGTATTTGAGCGTGTTGCGATAGCTGCAGATGTGACCTTATGTCTGATCGCACGTAAATTTGGTCTACATACCAAAGACGGGCTTGATTATAGCGGCGCCGTGATTGATATACCGCTGATACCTCATCTAGCAAATGATAACGCACTTATTCCTATCGCTACCTTTATTAATTCGCCTTATCGATTAAAGCCTCGTTGTCAAAACAGTTATAAAGGCAGCTATGGGCATGTATTAATCATCGGTGGTAACCGTATCGATGGCTCACAAGGCATGGGCGGCGCTGCCATATTATCGGCATCGAGCGCGATGGCAGCAGGCACTGGTAAAATCACAGTTGCCTGTCACAAGGCATTCCATGGAGCATTATTAACCTCACTCCCAGATGCAATGAGCATGGATTTGCATGATAGCAAAGGAGTCAAGTGCCTGATTAAAGAAGCCAGTGTGATTGCTATTGGCATGGGGCTAGGTCGTGACAATAAAGCAAAATTGCTATTCATTGAATATCTGCAGGCTGCGATAGCAGCAGGTAAGCCCATAATTATTGATGCCGATGGTCTTTATCATTTGGCTTCATTGCATCGGGAAAACCATATGCTGATAGCCGAGCTGAAGACACATAGCAAGACTTATCAGGTGTGTTTGACGCCGCATAGTGGGGAAGCTGCTAGGTTATTAAATAAAACAGTAGCTGAGATAGAAAATGATAGATTGGCTGCAATAACAGAATGTGCAGCAATTTATGGCGGTGACTGGGTGCTAAAAGGGGCAGGGTCGTTAATTCTGGAGCAGCAATCAGCGCAAGCGCATGTTTATGTGTGCGGTGTGGGCAATGCTGGCATGGCGACCGCTGGTATGGGTGATGTACTTGCAGGCGTAATTGCTGGACTATTGGCACAGGAAGATTTAAAACATGAACTACGCACCCTGCACCAAGCAGTCATTATTCATGGATTAGCAGGCGATGTTTTGGTCAACCGGACGGATAGTAACAATGATAATTTATTATTAGTGGGGCAGCGAGGTCTACAAGCTCAAGATATGTCAGCAGCTATCTGTCATGTGATGCATCTCATAACAGACAGTCTTTAACGATTTAATTTTACCTTAGCTAAACGTGTTTAAACATCAAATTGAAGATTAGCTACAATACTGGGTAATGGCTTGTTGAACCCGTTCACGCTTAAGCTCAATCTCACGACCATCTAGATATTGACGTTTGCCATTGGCATCCATCTCATAAATACGTCCGCCCACATTTAGATTGGTTAAATTATTGCGTAATGATTGACAACGCTGGGCATTCGCTTGGGCTTCTTGCTCTTTGATGCGTGCTTCTAATTGGGCAACGCGCTGTTCTTCTGCGCTTTGCGGCGCACTTTGATCGGCTTGGGTTTTACCTGCCAGCTGTCCAGCATTGCTCTGTCTACCATCACTACGAAACTCGATAACTTTGATATTCCTACCATTTTGCGGCGCATATTGGCTGTACTTGACTTCACCATGTGCGCCAATAGATTTGTATACCTGAATGGCATGAGTGGCGCTCATTGGTAGCATGAACATACACGCAGTGCTGACACTGATAAGTAGTTTGGCAGCAGTGCTTATCGTAGACGCTTGTGCCATAGTAACAGCCCTCTTAATGGGTAAAAAATACAGCTATCGTTCAGTTAAGCATAAAGGTTAATAGGATCGATAACAATATAAATACATAATGGCTTGATTCTAGCAAATAATACTTATGAATGTACATTGTTTAATAACCAATAGTTGGGGATAGGGTTTAGAAGTTTTTCTTGACAATAGCTCACAAACCATCGAATATAATAGCAGTTGATTGGTCAGTGAGCGGCTTTTATGATATTGCCGTGGCACTTGAAAATAAGGACTACGGGTTGCTTATCGGTAGCTTGCTTAGCCTTATTATCTTTGTGACAATGATATAAAATAAATAGCGCTTGTAACAATGCTATTCAAATCTATATTATTGTCTCCGGACTTATCTGTCTACAATGACTAAGATAAACTTATTATTACTGTGTCTCGTAAGATTTTGCTGTTGTAAAAATAGAGTGTCATGTGTGTTTTAACATCTCCTCATCAAACAGGTTATAAGATTTCGTACTCATATAGCATGATATAAGCGATAAAATATAAGCCTTGAGATTTGTTCTATCATTCTGTATCTGTCTATTTGTCATTAGCGCAACCTTGTATGCACTACAAATAATAAGCTTCTTTTATAGATGCACTCGCATCTCGTCCCTGTATATCGATAAAATCCTGTCGCAAAGCTGACCTTAAATATATTGCTATTTTTGAGTAATATGCTGTTCTATAACACAGTGTAACTTAGACGTAGCTGGCACATATTCTTGCCACAAAAAAAGGTGACGACAGTGACGCAAACCACGCAAAGTCCGAATATGACTGGACATACCCAAACGGGTCATGCTGCCAAGAATTTCCCTGAAAAGCAGCAACGCCTCGCCGAAGGAAGCAATGAGCCTGTAATGCTATCTGGTGCTGAGATGTTGGTGCAAGCACTAACGGATGAGGGCGTCAAATACATTTTTGGTTATCCAGGCGGTGCGGTCCTTCATATCTATGACGCCTTATTTCAACAAGACAATGTTGAGCATATTCTGGTACGTCATGAACAAGCTGCAGGTCACATGGCAGATGCTTATTCACGAGTAACTGGCAATACGGGTGTGGTGCTAGCAACTTCAGGTCCTGGGGCAACCAATACCGTGACGGCTATCGCAACCGCCTTTATGGACTCTGTACCGATGGTGATCATCGCAGGTCAGGTACCTAGTAGTCTGATTGGTGAAGATGCGTTCCAAGAAACTGATATGATTGGCGTATCGCGCCCTATCGTGAAGCACAGTTTTCAAGTTCGCCATGCCAGCGAAATTCCAATGATTGTCAAAAAAGCCTTTTATATCGCACAGTCTGGACGTCCGGGTCCTGTTGTCATCGATGTGCCAAAAGACATGACTGCGCCTAGCGAAAAATTTGCTTATGAATATCCAAAAGAGGTATTTATTCGCTCATATCAGCCATCATTAAAAGGCCATAGTGGTCAAATCAAAAAGGCGGTTGAAACCCTACTTGCTGCCAAACGCCCGATTGTTTACTCCGGTGGTGGTGTGGTTTTGGGTAATGCCTATAAAGAGTTAACGGCGCTTGCCCATCGTTTAAACCTACCCGTCACTAATACTTTAATGGGCTTGGGTGCCTTTCCTGGCTCGGATGAGCAGTTCTTGGGTATGCTTGGTATGCATGGCACTTATGAAGCCAATATGACCATGCACCATTCTGACGTTATATTGGCAGTTGGTGCACGTTTTGATGACCGTGTGACCAATAATGTCAAAAAATTCTGTCCAAATGCGACGATTATTCATATTGATATCGACCCGACGTCTATTTCAAAAACGATCTTTGCTCATATTCCTATCGTTGGTGATGTCAAGTCAGTGCTTACTGATATAATAGATATTATTGGTGAAGATAAAAAGCTAGATCAACAGGCGCTATTGGATTGGTGGTCACAGATTAATGAGTGGCGTAAGCGTCATGGTCTGCGCTATGACACCAGCACTGAGCATGGGATTAAGCCACAAGCAGTCGTTCAAGCCTTAGATAAAGTGACTAATAGTAACGCGATTATCACGAGTGACGTGGGTCAACATCAGATGTTTGCGGCGCTTTATTATACTTATAATGAGCCGCGTCAATGGCTGAACTCAGGTGGGCTTGGTACTATGGGCGTTGGCTTGCCGTATGCAATGGCGGCGAAACTTGCTAATCCTGATCGTGATGTGGTCTGTATTACCGGTGAAGGCTCTATTCAGATGAATATCCAAGAGCTATCAACCTGCTTGCAGTATAATTTGCCAGTTAAAATCCTAAACTTAAATAATGCACAGTTGGGTATGGTGAAACAGTGGCAAGATATGCTGTATGAAGGTCGTCATGCACACTCTTACATGAATTCTTTACCAGACTTTGTAAAACTGGCGGAAAGCTATGGTCACGTCGGTATCAAGATTACCGATCCTGCGACTATGGAAGCACAATTGGCTGAAGCCATGGCAATAAAAGACAGGTTGGTATTTATTGACGTTTGTGTCGATCGTAATGAGCATGTGTATCCGATGCAGATCGCTGGGCAGACGATGCGTGATATGTGGTTAACAAAAGGGGAGCGTACCTAATGCAACAACAACATCTGATTTCGGTATTGATGGAAAACGAAGCGGGTTCGTTGTCGCGAGTGGTTGGTTTATTCTCTCAACGTGGCTACAACATCGAAACCCTAAACGTTGCGCCAACTGATGACCCAAGTATTTCACGTTTGACGGTCACTACCTTTACGTCACCTGAAAAAATAGAACAAATCACCAAACAATTGCATAAATTGATTGAAGTGGTTAAAGTGCTTAATCTCTCAGATACCGTACACGTCGAACGCGAATTGATGCTAATCAAAGTACGTGCGACGGGCGGTGTACGTGAAGAAATCAAACGCAGTGCAGATATCTTTCGTGCTCAAATCGTTGACGTCAATGCCAATTTATATACGATTCAGATCGTCGGTGATAAAGCTAAGCTTGATGGTTTTATTGATGTCATTGGTCGAGAACGTATCATGGAAGTTGTACGTTCTGGCGTCATTGGTATTGCTCGTGGTGACAAAACGTTAAGTCTATAATCAGCGTTTATGATTATTAAAAGGTAGTATTTTAAACTTATTTATTCAACATCAACATAGCGCTTATCTCACCAATCACGTCGATAAGGTGACTATAATTTAAGTGTTTATTTATCCATGGTACGCCATGATTTAGGAAAAGGACTCTGTATATGAACGTTTATTATGATAAAGATTGTGATTTATCAATCATCCAAGGTAAAAAAGTTGCCATCATTGGTTATGGCTCACAAGGTCATGCGCACGCGCTGAACCTACAAGATTCAAACGTCGATGTGACCGTTGGTTTACGTGCCAACTCTGGCTCATGGAAAAAAGCGGAAAACGCTGGCTTGAAAGTTGCTGAAGTTGCCGATGCGGTAAAAGCTGCTGACGTTGTTATGATTTTGACGCCTGATGAGTTCCAAAAAGCGCTCTATCAAAACGAGATTGAACCTAACATCAAAGAAGGCGCTACTCTTGCCTTTGCCCATGGTTTTGCCATTCATTATAATCAAGTAGAGCCACGTGGCGATCTTGATGTGATTATGGTTGCACCAAAAGCACCTGGTCATACAGTACGTTCAGAATTCGCCAAAGGCGGTGGTATCCCAGATCTTATCGCTATCTATCAAGATGCGTCAGGTCAAGCCAAGCAATTAGCACTATCTTATGCTGCTGGTGTTGGTGGTGGACGTTCAGGTATTATTGAAACGACCTTTAAAGATGAAACTGAAACGGACCTATTTGGTGAGCAAGCGGTTCTTTGTGGTGGCGCAGTAGAGCTAGTAAAAATGGGCTTTGAGACCTTAACTGAAGCTGGCTATGCACCAGAAATGGCTTATTTTGAGTGCTTACATGAGCTCAAGCTTATTGTCGACTTGATGTATGAAGGCGGTATCGCTGACATGAACTACTCAATCAGTAACAACGCTGAATATGGCGAATATGTGACTGGTCCTGAAGTGATCAATGAGCAATCACGTGAAGCCATGCGTAATGCGCTAAAACGCATTCAATCTGGCGAATATGCAAAAATGTTCATCAGTGAAGGCGCAACCAACTACCCATCAATGACGGCTCGTCGTCGTAACAATGCAGAGCATCAAATCGAAATCACGGGCGCTAAGCTACGTGGTATGATGCCTTGGATCGGTGGCAACAAAATCATCGATAAAGACAAAAACTAATTTGCTATTGAGTAATTAGTAAAAATTTAGTCTAAAAAATCCCATGTTATCAGTGATAGCATGGGATTTTTATTTTTAGTAGGCGCTGTTTTATAACGTATTTTTATCATCGCCAGTCTGTGCTGGTTGAAAATCTCTTGTAGCTGCCTAATATAGGCAAGCATCATATCTATTAACGGCTTATCGGTTAAATAGGTATCGCTATTTTTATCCTTGTTATTTTTATTCTTGCGATATCAATGTCAAGGATTCTTTTATTCTATAGATTACAGGTTGTCTGTTGTGCAAATATCTTATCCTGATTGGCTAACACCTCAATTCATATACCTTACTCTGAGCGCTGTCATTGCCGTTTTGATTTGGATTGAAGGGGAGATGCTCAAAAAAAACCGTGGCAAACTACCTAACTCTAAGTTCTTTCAAATCAGCTCAATTGTAGATACTTCATGGTTTTTTATCTCAGTTGTGATGCTATATACGATTGATTTGACACCATTAGCCGTTGCTGTCCCAGTGGCTTATGGTCTCTATACGACCTTTGGCTGGATCTATGGCGCACGTTTATTGAAGCGTAAAGGCATTCCTGACTCTCCGAAAGACTTGGTCATACCTGCTAAATATATCGCTTATAGTCAGTCATTTTCACTGATATTTTTTGCGCTATGTTTACTGGTATTGAGCTCACCGTGGCTACCAATTTTTCTATAGTTTGCTTTTAATACAGTAGCAAATATAATTCTTATCACTGTGAGTTGTCAAAAGCGATATCTAACGTTATTGTAAATCTCCAAAGGTAAATGGTAAAAAAGCATTCTATATCAACATATTAAGTCTCAAGTAATTGGTCAGTAATAATTATTCAAAATTGCCTTAAATAGATTACAAAAATCATCAATTTAAGCTGTTGCGCTTAAAAAAAGCTGTTATAATCAGCTTGTACTCAAAGGATTTCGGGTAAAAATATTAAGATCTCTAACAGAGGCTTCAATGATTTTACCCACGCATTCTGCAAGAAAACCTTAGGTATATATCAATTAATCGGTGATGACATACGTCTCGCCAACAGTTAAAGAGTTAGGAAAATTTATGTCAGATAAAGTTGAAGGCACTGTAAAGTGGTTTAATGAAGCTAAAGGTTTTGGTTTTATCGCGCAAGACAACGGCGGACAAGACGTATTCGCTCACTACAGCGCTATCCAAGGCGGTGGTTTCAAAACTCTAGCCGAAGGCCAAAAAGTGTCTTTCATCTTAGGTGATGGCAAGAAAGGCCCACAAGCTGAGCAAATCGAAGCTATCTAATCTCATTTTACATTGAGTAAGCTGTTTTTCAGTGCGCTTAATGACAATAAGATTATCAATATGCATTGATGCCTTTGTTTGTTAAAACAATAAAAATACTGTTTAGACTTTAAAAAAGAGCAACCTCTGATCAGGTTGCTTTTTTTATGATCTTTTTTTGATTCAATTCTTATGATAACGAGATGATATTGGTTTGTATGAATAGTTATAAATGACTTAGATAGCTTGTAAAAGCCAGAAAACAATAAGAATAATGATTAGAAAATGGCGTGATTAGGCGCTTATAAACTATTTATCTTAAAATGGTGACAAATTTATGACGCATTATTCACGGCGTTGTCTTGACCTTAGGGCTGAGCTCACGCAAGATACATAGGTCTGATAATAACGGTTGGCTTAGCTTTGGCAGATTTTTTAGATAGAGAGTGTGATACCAGTATATTGTCATGGTCTGATATTTTTTATTACATTATAGATGCTGACGCAGCAATCAACCTTGAGTACTATTTCGAACGACGATTTTAAAGAAATGAACCTTTGGTTCTAAACTGGCAATTTTAATTCATAACCTTAATAAACGAGGAACGTATGAAAGCATTAGTAGCGGTCAAGCGTGTCATTGATTACAACGTAAAAGTTCGTGTAAAAGCTGATAATTCTGGCGTAGATTTATCTAACACTAAAATGTCAATCAACCCTTTTGATGAAATTGCAGTAGAAGAAGCGGTTCGTCTTAAAGAAGCGGGTGTGATTGATGAAATCATCGTTGCCTCAATTGGTCCAAAAGAGTCGCAAGAACAGATTCGTGCCGCTTTAGCACTGGGTGCTGATCGTGGCATTTTGGTCGTAACTGATGCAAAACCTTATCCTCTACAAATCGCTAAAATCCTGAAAAATATCGCTGAATCTGAAGCTACCGATATTATTCTGCTAGGTAAGCAAGCGATTGATGATGATAATAACCAAACGGGTCAAATGCTAGCGGCGTTGATGGGTATTGGTCAGGGTACATTTGCATCAGAAGTAAAGGTTGAAGGCGATAAAGTTAATGTAACGCGTGAAATCGATGGTGGTTTGCAAACGGTTGCGCTTGATTTACCAGCAGTTATTACGACTGATTTACGTTTGAATGAGCCACGTTATGCAAAATTGCCTAACATCATGAAAGCGAAGAAAAAGCAGCTTGATGAAAAAACACCTGCTGATTTTGGTGTTGATATGGCATCTAAGCAAGAAATCATTAAAGTTGTACCACCTGCTGAGCGTAAAGCTGGTATCAAAGTGGGTTCAGTTGATGAGTTGGTCGATAAGCTAAGAAACGAAGCAAAAGTCATTTAATACTTTGCTAATGCCTATCTACTACAAAGCCATAGAGTCCTAAATAAGTTTTATTAAATTTGGATATAAGAGGGCTTTGTATACCAACAACCGCATGAATAGATGATACGAATAAATAAAGGACAAAAACAATGGCAATTTTGGTATATGCAGAACACGACAATGCCAGTCTAAAAAAGGCAACTTTGAATACGATCGCCGCCGCTCAGCAAATTGGCGGTGATATTCATGTATTGATCGCTGGTAGTGGTGCGCAAGCAGCAGCTGATGAAGCGGCAAAAGCAGCAGGCGTCAGTAAAGTATTGCTAGCAGACAACGCAGCTTATGAGCATCAACTGGCGGGTAACTTAGCGCTATTGGTCGCTGATATTGCTGGTGAGTACAGTCATATTCTTGCACCTGCTACAACAACTGGTAAAAATTTCTTACCACGCGTTGCCGCATTACTTGATGTGAGCATGTTATCAGAAATCTCTGCTGTGGTAGATGCGCAAACGTTTGAGCGTCCTATCTATGCTGGTAATGCGACAGCAACGGTTAAAACGGCAGAAGATAAAGTGGTATTAACCGTACGTACTACTGCTTTTGATCCAGTGGCGAGTGAAGGTGGTTCAGCCGCTGTTGAAACTCTTGACAATTTGCAAGAGCTTGGCAAATCAAGCTTTGTTAATGAAGAGATGGCTAAGTCTGACCGTCCAGAATTGACATCAGCCAGCATCGTGGTTTCTGGCGGTCGCGCCCTAGCAAATGGTGAAAATTTCACTAAATATATCGAGCCATTGGCTGATAAGCTTGGCGCTGCTGTTGGTGCATCACGTGCCGCAGTTGACGCAGGCTATGTACCAAACGACATGCAGGTTGGTCAAACGGGTAAAATCGTTGCACCAGACTTATATATCGCAGCTGGTATTTCAGGCGCTATTCAGCATTTAGCTGGTATGAAAGATTCTAAAGTTATCGTTGCTATCAACAATGACCCAGAATCGCCTATCGCTAGCGTTGCCGATTACTTCTTAGAAGCTGATTTATTTGCAGCCTTACCTGAATTGACCAGTAAAATCTAAGTACTTGTTAGTGAAAGTGAAATAAAAAAACCCGCTATCATTGATTGCGGGTTTTTTTACATTCAACTTAAAAATCGTCTTGTTGTTTCAGTTAAATGATATTAGCTATAACTTCTTTGGCGTAATGTCTCATACAAACATAGTGAGCCTGCAATCGCAACATTGAGGCTTTCTTGCCCATTGGGCTGTGGTAAAGCGATAGGGGTTGCGCACTGCATCAGCTCGTTACAAACCCCTTGACCTTCATGCCCCATAATCCAAGCGATTGATTTTTTTAAATCATGCTGATAGATGACGGTGTCAGTATGCGAGCTGGTGGCAAATAAAGGGGTTTGCACATGGTCTAAAACCTCTTGTACACTTAATCCCTCATATATATTTAGGGCAAACTGGGCACCCATTCCTGCTCGCAATGTTTTTGGTGACCACGCTTGCGCAGTAGCGCTGGTGCAAAGTATGTTTTTGATTCCAACAGCTGCTGCTGTACGCAGTAATGTGCCGACATTACCACTGTCTTGAACATCATTGAGAATCAAGCAGTCATCATAAATCATAGATAGGCTAGGGGTTGGCATCTTAATCACTGCCATAATATCAATCCCAGTACCTAAGTTACGAATACTTTCATAAAGCGCATCCGACAAGGTTAAGATAGGCGTATAAGTGGGCAAGCGAGTGAGAACTTGCTGCACCTCTGGATGATAGTGTGCGGACTCTGCTAGCAATATTTGCACAAATGGATAATCACTACGAAGGGTGGCATCAATAAGATGAATACCTTCAATGACAGTTTGTCCATGTTTGTTACGTTGGCGAGCTTGCGTCAATAACGCCTTTACTAGCTTGACCATGGTATTCTTATCTGAGGTAATAAGCTCGGTGGGATTTGCTACCATAATAGATCGCTTAGAGAAAAAGTATAAAATATAGACAGCACCCATAAAATGATTATAAATATGGCTTTATAGGTGCTGTCAAAATGTGCTTAATTATCACTGTAGTTTAAGTGCAACTCTTTAATATAGTCGACTTCATTTTTACTGCCAAGTACTACAGGCACACGTTGATGAATGTCAATCGGCTCTATATCTAAAATGCGATTGACTGCATCCGTTGCCCCGCCACTAGCACGTTCAATTAATAAACTCATGGGATTGGCTTCATACATGAGACGTAATTTGCCTGCTTTATTGGCGTATTTGGTATCAAATGGATATGTGAATAAACCACCGCGGCATAGAATGCGATGAACATCACCAACCATGGCGGCAACCCAGCGCATATTAAAATCGCGACCACGTACGCCTGTCTCGCCAGCGATAAGCTCATCGATGTATTGCTGCATTGGCGCGCGCCAGTAACGGTAGTTTGAGGCATTGATAGCATATTCACTAGTATCGCCATCGATTGTGACGTTTTCTTCTATTAATACGTAGTCATTGGTATCTGGATCTAGGCTAAACATGACTACAGTATCTGTGATGGTCAGCGCGAGAACGGTAGAGGTGCCATAGAGTAAGTAACCGGCTGCTAGCTGCTGATTACCCGCTTGTAAAAAGTCGCTATTTTTACTAACTTGACCTTGACGCTGGTACGGTAAAATCGAGAATATGGTGCCGACAGCCATATTGATGTCGATATTAGACGAGCCATCGAGTGGATCAAACAATACCAATAAACTGCCATCAACATTGGCAGGAGTGGCATCGTCAAGCTCTTCTGAAGCAACACCAGCACAATGGCTGTTTTGTGCTAAGGCATCTAACAATAAATCGTTGGCCAATACATCTAACTTTTTTTGGTCTTCACCTTGCACGTTTTGATTACCCGCTTCACCAAGGATGTCTGCCAAAGCGCCTTTTCTTAAGAGCTTTGAGATGGTCTTGCCAACGTCAGTGACGGTAGTGATAACATCATTGAGGGCAAGAGTGGTGGCGTTAGTGTTCAAATACTGTGTTAAGGTTGTCATAGTGTCTCCTAATGAATAATTCTGATAAAGAGTAGTACAAGCTAAGTATGGAATGCGTGTTTAAGAATTGATTACGTTATATTGACATGAGAGATATTGTTAAATACTGACTAAGGCGTCTTTGTCCTGACCTGAAAATCAGCTACACTAACACTATTATTATTCAATTATGGTTTAAGAGGTCGTCTTTTGATACAGTTGCCAAATGATGTGCTGCTATTCTCTAAGATGAGAGCAGCATCTATTTTAGTATTGCTTATATCACTGCGGTAAATTGTAGCAAATAAGCAGCAAAATGTCCTTGTCTGTATGCATGTCTGCCGTATTATCGAGCCAAAACCGTTAAAAAAATGAATGATAACTTCTTATAAAATCATACAAACCCTTAATGAAGACGTGTCCTTATGTCAAATTCTCTCGTTAGCCAATCAATACCTACCGTCTCGCCGACAGACTACGCAAGATTTGATCCTGATACGATTCATGAAAAACTTGATGCGTCATTGAGTCGTCCGCAGCTCAATACTGATGGTAGTATTCGTCATTTTTTAGGTATCGAAGGTCTTAATAAAGCCCAGCTGCAGGCGATTATCGCTAAAGCTGAATCATTTTTTGATGATAAGGGACAGCTGATTAATCGTCCTGAGCTTGAAGGTTATACGGTGATGAATCTGTTTTTTGAGCCATCGACGCGCACGCGTACCACGTTTGAGGTAGCAGAAAAACGTTTAGGTGCTAATGTATTAAATATCGATATCGAACGCTCTAGTACCAAGAAGGGAGAGAGCTTACGCGATACGCTATGGAATCTGCAAGCGATGACGGCAGATATCTTTGTGGTACGTCATTCAGCATCAGGTGCAGCACATTTTATGGCGACTGAAGTGACACCAGATATTGCCATTATCAATGGTGGTGATGGCTGGCATGCTCATCCAACCCAAGGCATGCTTGATATGCTGACCATTCACCGTGAGGCGCCGCGTCCTTTTGAAGAGCTGTCGGTTGCAATCGTTGGCGATATCAAACACTCTCGAGTAGCACGCTCTGACATCAGTGCGCTACAAACATTGGGCGTAAAAGACATCCGTGTCTGCGCACCTCGTACGTTATTACCAAAAGGGATTGAGCGTTTTGGTGTGCAGGTATATGAGAATATGAATGAATGCGTGACGAACTGTGATGTCATTATGGGCTTGAGAATTCAAAATGAGCGTATTGGCTCTCCACTATTGGCATCATCGAGTGAATACTATAAGCACTATGGCATTACTCCTGAGCGCGTGGCACTGGCTAAGCCTGATGCTCTAGTTATGCACCCAGGACCGATGAACCGCGGTGTTGAGATTGCCTCAAGCGTTGCCGATGGTGCGCAATCTGTAATTTTAAAACAGGTTAATAACGGCATTGCTATTCGTATGGCGGTACTGTCACTGGCGATGCAAGGTCAGCGCGCGCATCAAGCGGCTGGTCATTAATATTTAGCATAATATTTGTCTTGCCTGTTTTATTCTTATTTATCCCATTTTATTGATACGGTAATAACGCTCATGGTTCACATTACGAATTCAGATGTTCATATGCACGACTTACTTCCAAAAGTATTTAAAGAATCACTGTCACAAATCGCCACTGCTCAGTTAGCACAGCTGACAAGCGAGCGCGAGACATGGATATTACCACCGCTGGTGGATTTGTGCGCCCGCTTACGTGAGCCAGGGCAACAACAGCATGGTACATTAGAGTCAGAAGGACGTGCAGCTCGTGCCAATGGTTTTTTGCATGTGGTGATTCCCCCTGATACCAATCCTATTTTAGAGAACGGTTCATTATTAAAAGGCTTACGTGAGCGTGCGCTTGAAGATGGTGGGATTTATTTACATATTTTGGGTGCGTTGACTGCTGGCTTAGAGGGCGAACGTCCGTCTAATATTGCAGGACTTAAAAAAGGCGGCTGTATTGCTGTCTCCAATGCTCGCAGACCCTTTCAAAATGACTTAGTGCTTTTGCGTACCTTGGAGTATGCGGCGACGTTTGGCATGAAAGTATTTTTTTATCCTGATGAGCCTAGTCTATCTGGTGATGGCGTTGCACATGAAGGCTATATCGCTTCTTATCATGGTCTACAGGGTATTCCTTGGATTGCAGAAACCGTCGCTTTATCAACGCAGTTGCTTATGGTAGAAGAAACGGGTATAGCGGCTCACTTTAGCCAATTATCTTGTAAGTCGTCAATTGAGCTGATGCGCTGGGCGAAAGATAAAGGTTTACCAGTTACTTGTGATGTGGCAATGCATCAGTTGTATTTAACCGATGACAATCTGGAAGGCTTTAATGCTCAAGCATATGTATTACCCCCTTTGCGTAGTAATACCGATCAGCAAGCGATTCGTCGTGGTCTAAAAGATGGCACAATTGATGCAATTTGTAGTCATCATGAGCCATTAAACAGTACCGCGAAGAAAGCCCCATTTGCTGAAAGTACGCCCGGTATCTCAAATTTTGATACCTTTATGGCGCTGGCGTGCCAGCTGGTAAAAGATGAGGTGTTAACACTTGAGCAGCTGGTCGACAAAATCTGCTTAAATCCTGCAAAAATTGCGGGTATCAGCGAGCAATATGAGACTATCGGTGGCGCAGTACTGGTTGATCCCAATCTTGAGTGGCAGGTGACTAGCGAATCCATGTTATCAAATGGCAAAAATACGCCATTCTTTAACCAAACACTGCAAGGGTGCGTTGTGGAGACTTTCTTTGGCTAATTTGCCTAGGCAGGATGATAGTCTAAAGTCTTCGTCAAAAGGCAAGTCATCAAAAGATAACCATCCGTCTTCAGACCCACGACATAATGAGCCTCGCACGACGTCAAGCGAATCTATCAAAGCAGTAGCAATCTATGAAGTCGTAAAGGGTATTGGCGCACTACTAGGTGCATTGGCTTTATGGTCGTGGCATACCGACCTTGAGCATTGGCTCATTACGGCAACGGCTTCTTGGCAACAAGCATTTGGTCAGTTATTAGCGCCGCAAGTTGACGGTGCGGTACGTATTGCACAGATGGCAAGCAAAAACTGGTCGGTATTCTTATTATTGATTTTTGCTTATGCCAGTTTGCGTTTTGTCGAGGCATATGGCTTATGACATGATAAAACGTGGGCGTATTGGTTTGGCGTTATCGGTTACGGCATCTTTATTCCTGTTGAGCTGTATTATCTGGTGGTTAGTCCGTTTGACTGGTTTAAATGGGGCATATTATTGCTCAATATTATTATCGTCATCGTAGTTTATCGAAATATGAGACGTAAAGGGTTGATATGAATCTTTAATATTTACTTGAAGAATAAGGTGATAAGACTAAATGCTTATTGTCTCTTCAAAATGTTTGTGAGTATTAGATATTAGCTATGTAGTACTTTACGAGTTTCGGCTTCAAGCCATATGTATTTGTCTTTTATATCTTGAGATAGAGAAGATAGCATAATATCTTTTATTTTTGGTAAAATCTGAGTCTGGGCATGTTCAATAACTTCAAGCTGTTTATTCTCATATAATACTAATGAACTTGAAGTTGTCATATACCGAAAACAGGTAGGGAGAGAAAAATAACTATATTTATCATCTTTTTCCATTAAGTTTTCAAAAATGCTGAAAGTCCGTGCTTTGCTAAAGTTGTCTATGCAATCCTTATCAAGAATTATTCTCGGTGTGTGAGCCTCTTTTGACTCTAAATAATACGCTTTATTCATAGCGGGTCCAAAAAGTGGTCCATTGTCCTTATGAACTAATTTTCCTACCGTTATCCCTCCCCGAATTAACAGTGAGTAATTATCCCATAGTTCAATACTTAGTTTAGCTAACAGCTCAAGTATAGACTGTGAGGCGATTATATCTTCAGCATCTGCTGATAGTACTAAGCTGTCTGAAAAGTATGAAATAGTTACAGGATGATGGTTACTCATATACTCATTCATCATTGCCACAGCAGCTGTTACTCCAGCAAGTGCTTCTTCAGGTATTTTTTCATTATTAAGTGATGCGTACATTTTTTTCTGAAGTCTATCAGGGCTCATAGAAAGTAGGGTGTGTAAAATGCTTTCAGCAAGTTCCGGTGTTTCTCCACTTTTCTCTACTAAAGCACCAAAGCCAAGAATATCGATAAACGCTATAACTTTCTTTTGATACATAAGACTTTTAACCTTGTTTTTATTTATTTTGTATTACTACTTACTTTAAGCTGTGTAGCTGATTAAAAAAGTAGTTAGTTTATCAAATAATGATTCAAATTTTTCCAGTTGGGCAAAGTGTCTTTGCCACCTTACCAATACAAACCTTGCACTAAAATAGAGAACATCACCCCAATCGTGGTCGGTAAATCAATGAAGCGATGATTGACATAAGTGAGTAGCGCAGTAACAGATAAAAAGATAACGCTAATGATAAAAACAGTCAATCCAGCCATTGTAGATGCCATAATCAAGCCCCAAATTTCGTTAAAAAACCCTTTGGCTAAAATTATCTCAACTCGATTGCGATTGCAGAGTGTGATGAACAGAGGCAGAAAACTCACTCACATATTCAAAATGTTGATGGTAATCTTTATTATTTTGGATAAAGTGCCTTGCTTGCTTGCACATGGCTTGTAAATCATTCACTAATTCAGCGTAGCTTAGATTTTCAATGCCAGCCCGCTCAATCAAAATAAGCTCATGAAGTAAAGTTTGGTATTGAGCATTATTCACACAGGAAAAGCTTAAATCCGTCATTGCCTGACATAATGCTTTTAATACCATCAAATCTGCTGCCGCATAACGCCGTATCTCACCAAGTGAGCTATCAATAAAATCTGATATCTTAGGGATACGGGTAACGACGGCAAGGACGGCTGACGGCTGATAACTGATAGTATCTGATGTATCTGTCTTATCTGATGTATCTGTCTTATCTGATGTATCTGTCTTATCTGATGGTTTATAAAAATGATATGGCGTCGGCGGCTGACAGCGCATCATAATGCTCAAACAGCTGGTCAGCGATTGAACACAGTTAACCGCTGTTTTTGGGTCATTGATACCTGGTGACAATGCACGTACGGCAATTTCAGTCATTTGCCCTAAGCTATAGGCAATATCATTAGATTGCGTCAAGCGCTGTTCAAGACGTATACAACCAGCAAAACGTTGCCAAAACAGCCCATCAGGCGAACGTGGCACAAGCGCCAAATGCGGTGTTTTTGTTTTCTGTAGGTTAGTTGGATGGTCTGCCGGACGCTGATAAAAATAGCCAATCACATTTTTGTCGGTGACAAAGTGACCGAGACTGCTATTTATTTCTACCACACCGCCATAATCTTGCGATAGAGTAATGAGCGATTCAAAATAAATCTGCTGCAAATAGCCCGAGTACGGTGAATAAATGGGCGTCGCAGACCAGTGATGAAATTGTTCAATATCATGATGCTCGATATTACGTTGGTGCTCGATATCGCAGCGGTCGCTGTACCAATAATAAATGTTTTTAATCGCCTCATTGCTGGCACCTTCAATCACATGCGATGCCTGAATGGCATGTACCATATGCTGTACGAAATAGACCAGCAGAAGGGCACAAATAATCGCCATAATAATGGCAAAGGTCACCGATAATTGCGGCACACCAAAACCAACATCGTATTTATGAATGGCTTTTAACACCAGCAGACTATAGCTAAACGTACCGATAAACGCGCCCAAGACAAATTGATTGGGTGTATCGGTCAAAAAGTTGCGCAGTAATCTAGGACCAAATTGTGAAGATGCCATCGATAATACCGCAATGGTAATCGAGAAAGTCGTGCCTGCCACGCCAAGTACTGCACCAGCAATAGTGGTCATAATAGCGCGCGCAGCGTCATCATCGCCCGTAAAGGCAAAGGTAATCTCTCTGACCATGTCGCGATCAAAATACTCATCGATCGTTACAAGGATAGGAGCGAGCAAGATCCCTACCAGCACACAGGCAGTCGGTATAAACCAGTAGGAACCAATCAGCTGTTGCCACAAATTCGTTAGGCGATCGGGTAAATTGGTAAGCGTTTTTAGCGACCATAACTGAAAAAACTGCCGCAGTTTTTTGAGGCTTGACGTTGATAGACGGTTCAATAAATTGTCTTCAGCATGTTTAGTCAACGTGAGCAGCTCCAAAAATGATCGTAGTATTTCTTTAGTTGCCAGCAGTTCTAGAGTCAGACTGCTGACAACTAAAGCTCTTAAAAACAAATTACCTGATTCACTGCAAATAATCCATTAAAAACAGGATAAAAAAACAAGCCCTATTTGGAGCTTGTTTGTTATAGAGAGGTCTTGTTATTTAGACACTCAAATCGATCTTGGGTTATCGGCTTCTGTAATAATATCGCGTTTAACATTAGAGAAATTAGCGTTTATTCGATTTTTATCGTTAATGCTGTCTTGTGGAATAAGGGTTTCACGATTGTGCTCGTCACGCTCTATGTCGCTATCCTTATCATAAGCGGCTGGTTCAAATTTCGGTATGTCATCTTTATTATCTAGAGGCTCTTGTAATAAATGACTGGAGGTCGCCGCGCTAGATTTCCTAAAAAACTCATTTTTCTCTTTTTGGAGCTTTGCGTTTTTATGGTTAGTGGATTTGTTATCAGAGGTTTTCTTACGTGGTTCACTATGGGCAAAAATAGCACCGAGCGGTACATTCAGTTGTGCTTTGGCATAGGCTTCGGTATTTTCGAAGCGATTAACCAATAGGCTAAGCCAAGGTTTTTGATCTTCTAAGCTCATTTCATCCAGCTCATCTTTGATAGGCAATGGATAAGGCAGAGTACGATAAAAATCCCACAAGGTCATTTTGCTCAAATCTCTTTTGAGTACATAGTGCTCATCTTCTGTCATGGTAATCAAGTTGCTGTCTTGCAGATAATTGATATAGGTATACCATTTTGGCAGCTCTTTGCGTCCGAGGACATTGCGTAGCGCTTGTTCGCTCACCGCTTCGCCTTTTAAGTGATGGGTATAAACGAGATTTAACATATCAAGCAAGCTTAAAAATGGATGTCGCGGATAAACCTCTTTTGTCTCAAATATCGTTAGGGTATAGCTGATCTCAACCCCTAATAAAATTAGGTTCCATGACAGATATATCCATAATAAGAAAATCGGCAGCGCAGCAAATGCCCCATAGATCGCTTCATAGCTGGTAAAGTTCGCCATCACTGTACCAAATAGATGTTTCATCAGCTCAAAAACAATCGCTACAAAGACACCTGCAATCGCAGCATTTTTTGCTGGGACTCGCGCTTTTGGAATAAACCAATACATACTGATAAAACCAGCGATCGTAACTGCAATCGATACTATCTGTACCCAAAACGACCAATCAATACCATAGCCGCCAATTTGTCTATTTAACAAACTCAGGCTTTGTACAGCACTTGAGGCGATGAATGCCGTACCTAATACTAAGGGACCCAATGTGACGATGGTCCAATAGCGCAGCATACTTCTCATGCCGCCAGAACGATCTTCCACGCGCCATATCTGGTTGAAAGCGCGCTCAATAGTGGTCAAAGTCATGATGGTAGTAAAAAGTAAGAACATCGCCCCAATGATGGTGAGATTTGATGATTTTTCAGCGAAGGTATTGATATATTTACTGACTTGCAAGCTCGATTGTGGCAGCAAGTTGCTATAAATGACTTCATAAATCTGCGCCCTAACCGAAGCAAGTGCTGGCACTGAAGACAAAATCATCAACAGTACGGTTAATATAGGCACAATCGACAACAAAGTCGTATAGGTTAATGATGCCGCTTTTTGCTGACAATTATCTTCAAAAAAGTGCCGCGTCAAAAAACGTAAGAACTGAAACCAACGTTGGTGTAAAAAAGGTATTTTTTTTAATAGATTTTCCATAACGACCATCTAGCAGGGATAATAGGGTGCGGATAGTGTAGCAAACATGGTCTGTCTGAATCTGCGCCTTAATTGTGTCAATATGCATTAGATTGTATTGAGTAGTTAAATAAAGTACTGCAGATGATTTGCTTGGGTGCTAGGTTAAGTATGCTGCCAAGTAGCAGGGTTTGTTTGCATGTCGGTGAATGACTCGGGCATAATGGGCAGTAGCTATATTACTGTTAACGATTTTATAAGGAAGTTTTGCTAATGAGTCAGACCGCCCCTTATGTTTTGGTGCTCTATTATTCAAATTATGGTACGACTAAGACATTAGCCTATGCTATCGCTCAGGGTATCGAGGAGGCAGGCATGACCGTGCGTATCCGTACGGTGCCGACCGTTGCGCCCGAAACCACGGCAAACAAACCTGCGATTCCTGATGAAGGTGATTTATATTGCACGATGGAAGATCTAAAAAATTGCAGCGGGCTGGCACTTGGTAGCCCAACCCATTTTGGTAATATGGCCGCACCCATGAAGTATTTTTGGGACAATACCGTCACCATTTGGCTGGCAGGCAATTTACAGAACAAGCCAGCGTCAGTATTTACGGCAACAGGCTCTATGCATGGTGGTCAAGAGACGACCTTGCTTACGATGATGTTACCACTGTTGCATCATGGCATGATGATTGTGGGCGTACCTTATGCTGAACCTGCTTTAAACCGTACCACGCGTGGCGGTTCACCCTATGGTGCCAGTCATGTGAGTGGCGCATCCCATGATCAGCCTGTATCTGCTGATGAGCGCGAGCTTGGGATCGCTCAAGGGCGTCGCTTGGCGATTACGGCAGCTGCATTATCGCAAGCTAACTGGGGTCGCTAATGCGCTCATCTATTACTGTTTGGCATGAACAATTAGGAAATATATACCTCTAATGGCTACTAACCTCTCTCATGACGACGGTCAACCGCAAACAGTCGCAGCCGTTAATCAAACAACCCAGCTGCTAAAGCCTGTTAATCCTATCCGTCAGCGTTTAATAGTAACGTGGCTAGTATGGCTGGCGTTTAGATTACTGGCGCTGCCGATTTTAATCAGTGTTTTGAATCCTAGTCGTCCTGATATCATCGGTGGTATCGCATGGCAAGCACTATGGCTGATACCAGGGTTTGTCTTAACGCCATCGATACTACGCGGGCGCTCGCCTTATGCGCTATTAATAGACAGTATGTTTACTTTGGTGTACTTAGGGGCAAGTGGGGTCGTATTATTCACACGTGCTTATGGCAGTAGTTGGGCAGAAATCGCTGTTTATTTCATTGATTTCGTTTTGCTATTTGCGATTAATATCTGGCTGTTTATCTTATTAAAGCGCCTACCTTCGATGAATAATGTGGTAAAACAGCCGCGCTCATAGGTTATTGCATCGCAAATTGCGCAATAGGTCCTTAAAGTTTTTAATGTATTAAGCTTGAGTATAAATACTATTGGTTCACTTTAGACAATTCTAAATCCATCTTCTTACCATCATTAATCTGACTGACTTTCACTGGCAGATAATCTAAGCTTGGTGCTAGCCAAAAACTGGTCGATCGGCTGTTGTCTTCATGGATACGGTCGACACGCACGGTATCAAAGGTACCAGCAGGAACCGTTATCTTGGTATTACCAGATTTTTTAAACGGCGTTTTCTCGATTTTATCGTGTTTTGCCATATAGTAATTGCCAGAGAATTTACCGTTTAATAAATCTTGGCGAATTTGCACCTCAAGGCTTAAGTCATCAAAAGCTTGCTGAGACATATTCATGGTCGTCGATTTGCCCCTATAGTTGCTCACTACCTTTTTACTGCTCGGATTAAAGTCTAGCTTATGCGTACGGCCAACACCCAATAACTTATAGGTCGTGCTGGCTTGTGTCGGACTGACATTGTTGGCTTTGATAAGAAAGGTGCTGCGCTGATTGGCGCTTGCGACACCAGCGACTCGCGCATTGACATCATATTTCCACGCGTTGCCTGATTTAACCAAACTACGAGTGGCTGTGCCTTTATATTTATCCTCAACCGTAAACGTATAACTGGCGCTCGACGGCTGAATATCTTTTGCGCTTGCAATCGTTGATGCGGTCATGCTTAACGCTCCGATAGCGGCAATGCTAGCACTGCTGGTTAAAATCGTTAAAAATGTAGAATTACGATGTTTTTTATCATTATAGAGGGTCATTGATATTCCTTAATTAATTCGTATCATATAGTAACTGCAGCAATGCTGTATTACAAAACTATGATGTATTAATAGTTTTGTAGTACAGATCGGGTTATGTTTACAAAGACTATAATGGTCATACTTTGTTACACTTTCAAGGGGCAAGCATGTCGCGAACGTTTGCCTCTTGTAGCCGATATTACGCTAATGACTTGTATCATCAATCTACGTAACTTACTGTAATTCTGGCAAGACAATGCCTATTATTTGAAGGTTGTCTATTGTTTGTTCTGGTTTTCTCATAGGTGTTATCTGCAAATAAAAATTCTTGTAAATTTTTGAGCTTTACACTTGAAGGCTACTCACTGCGCCCCCACTTTTTGATACAAGCTCAAGGCTTATCTTAGTAAAAGCATTTTTTATAAAATGGCTTTTGAAGATAGGATGTTGAGACTAACAGACCAAATAAATCTTTAACTCAAATAACCAATTACTGGAGACATATTGATGAATATTCGTCCTTTACATGATCGTATTGTTGTCCGCCGCATAGAAGAAGAAACAAAAACGGCTGGTGGTATCTTGCTTCCTGGTTCAGCGCAAGAAAAGCCTTCACAAGGTGAAGTGCTCGCAACCGGTAACGGTCAGATTCGTGACAACGGTGAAACTCGCGCGTTAGATGTAAAAGCTGGCGATAAAGTCTTGTTCGGTCAATATGCTGGTCAAACGGTAAAAGTTGACGGCGAAGAACTACTTATTATGAAAGAATCTGATGTATTGGGTGTACTAGAAGGCTAATTGCTTAAAAGGCAATTTCGGCTCATTGTTTTTTAGCTGACAGCATTGATAATCATACTAAAGAATCATTCAATTGTATTCTCATACTTATAATAATGGAGTAATTTAACATGGCAAAAGACGTAAAATTCGGTATTGATGCCCGTAAACAAATGATGGACGGCGTAAACGTTCTAGCAAACGCAGTGCGAGTCACTTTAGGCCCTAAAGGTCGTAATGTGGTTATCGACAAATCATTTGGCGCGCCTACCATCACTAAAGATGGTGTATCGGTTGCCAAAGAAATCGAGCTTGAAAACAAATTTGAAAACATGGGCGCTCAATTGGTTCGTGAAGTCGCTAGCCGCACCAACGATGTTGCTGGTGATGGTACGACGACTGCGACGGTATTGGCTCAGTCAATCTTGCAAGAAGGCATGAAATCAGTTGCCGCTGGCATGAACCCAATGGATCTAAAACGCGGTATCGATAAAGCGGTACGTGCAGCTGTTGAGCAAATTCATTTGCTATCTACGCCAGCTGATGATTCAAAAGCGATTGCCCAAGTTGGTTCTATCTCTGCCAACTCAGACACCAAAATCGGTGAATTGATTGCGCAAGCGATGGAAAAAGTCGGCAAGCAAGGCGTTATCACCGTTGAAGAAGGTTCAAGCTTTGAAGATACCTTAGAAGTAGTCGAAGGTATGCAGTTTGACCGTGGTTATATCAGCCCGTACTTTGCTAATAAGCAAGACAGCTTAACCGCTGAGTTTGAAAACCCATATATCTTGTTGGTTGACAAGAAAATCAGCAACATCCGTGAGATCGTGCCACTACTTGAGCAAGTCATGCAGCAGAGCAAACCATTGCTTATCATCGCTGAAGACGTAGAAAACGAAGCATTGGCAACACTAGTTGTAAACAACATGCGTGGCGGCTTAAAAACTTGTGCCGTAAAAGCACCAGGTTTTGGCGATCGTCGTAAAGCAATGCTTGAAGATATCGCAACGCTAACTGGCGGTACCGTTATCTCTGAAGAGATTGGTCTGAGCCTTGAGACTGCGACCCTTGAGCAATTGGGTACCGCTAAGAAAGTCACTGTCGGTAAAGAAAACACCGTTATCGTTGATGGCGCTGGCAACTCTGCTGACATCGAAAACCGCGTTGAATCTATCAAACGTCAAGTAGAAGAATCAACGTCTGACTACGATAAAGAAAAGCTTCAAGAGCGTATGGCAAAACTGGCTGGCGGCGTTGCCGTTATCAAAGTGGGCGCTGCGACTGAAACTGAAATGAAAGAAAAGAAAGACCGTGTTGACGATGCGCTACATGCGACTCGTGCTGCGGTTGAAGAAGGCGTTGTCCCTGGTGGCGGTGTTGCTCTAGTTCGTGCGATGAATGCATTGTCTGAGCTACGTGGCGATAATGACGACCAAAACGCTGGTATCAATATCTTACGTCGCGCGATGGAAGCACCATTACGTCAAATCGTGACCAACTCAGGCGAAGAAGCATCAGTGGTAGTGAACGAAGTGAAGAGCGGTAGTGGTAACTACGGCTACAACGCAGCTTCTGGCGAATATGGCGATATGCTAGAGATGGGTATTCTTGATCCAGCTAAAGTAGCACGTTCAGCGCTAGAGAACGCTGCTTCTGTTGCTGGTCTTATGCTAACCACTGAAGTCATGATTACTGATTTACCACAAGGTGATGATGGTATGGCTGGTATGGGCGGTGCTGGAATGGGCGGTATGGGTGGAATGGGCGGCATGATGTAATCAGCTTCTGCTACAAAGCGATTTCTCTTTGTCAGACGCGCTCAATGTACAATAGGTACTATTTTCGCGCGTCTTGCTCGACAAATCGCCTTTCGCTAGAAGTATGATTTTGTCATAACGTATTTGTTAAACCCAGTGCAAATAAAACCCCGATAGGCTGAGCTTATCGGGGTTTTTTATGCGTATCATAAAAGTATTAAATATTACTGATCCACTGCATCCCGTCTAAACACCCACGTCTTATCATCAGACAGCTTATCGACATAGTAATAGCCCGCCAAATCAAATTGCTTAAGCTGCTCAGCATTGGTCAGTTTATTATCCGCAGCATATTTCACCATCAGTCCACGCGCTTTTTTAGCATAAAAGCTAATCACTTTATATTGACCATTCTTTTCATCTTCAAATCTTGGCGTGATAATCTCCGCATTTAAAGCTTTTTTCTTTACCGCTTTAAAGTATTCATTAGAAGCTAAGTTGATCAATACTTTGTCATCGCTATCAGCCATGCGCTTATTAATAATCTTAGTGATTTCTTCGCCCCAAAACTCATATAAATTATCGCCATGCTCATTTTTAAGCTTGGTACCCATCTCAAGTCGATACGGCTGAATAAAATCCAGTGGCTTTAGTACGCCATAAAGCCCGGACAAGATACCCAAATGTTCATTAACATAAATAGCAGTATCTTTATCCATGCTATACATATCAAGACCCGTATAAACATCGCCATCGAACAAATAACCAGCTGGTTTGGCATTATCATCCGTAAAGAGTTCATTATCACTCCAAGCCCAGTCTTGATTGCGTTTGGCATTGAGCTGCGATAAATCATCAGAGATACCCATAAGCTCTTGCAAATCAATCGGCTCTTTTGACTTTAATATTTTCATTAATGCTTGCGAGTGTTTGATAAGCTCAGGCTGACTATAGTTGTTACCCAAGTTAACTGGTATAGCATCTTTCTCATTAAGAGATTTGGCAGGAGAAAGCAAAAAATACATGATTATTCCTTCTTGTTATGAATCAATGGCTATAGCTGTATGATGCACAGTTTATTTATTATATGTCATCCATAAGTTTAACTTGACTTAATGACAATCGTTTTGTATTTTTGATTACAATCATAAAAATATTTCATGATTGTAACTAATATGTATGCCTTTATATTCCAATACCTTATAGGTTGTAAGCGAAATATAGAAAGTAAAATTTTTTAATATAACAATAAAAGTTAGGATTATGGTTTTAATACCAAACTTTTTATTTTACTTGTGGGTCATCATTAGACCATGAAAGTTAGCAGACGATATCTCTATAATAAAACGACATGATGGTAAAAGCGCCATCATTTATTAAATTGATATTCTTTGGTCTTAAGTGTTAAACCAACCTGACCAAAGATTTTTTGTCCCCTGTGCTTTTTAAATGTGCGTTGAGGGTATCAAAAGTAATCACTAGACGTAAGGAGACGGTATGAAGATCGGTGTTATTAGTGCAGAGAGCGCAAGCGAGAGTCGGGTAGCATTAACCCCAGACGCGGTAAAAAAGCTACGCAAACTTGGGTTTGAGGTTGTCATCCAGTCAGGTGCGGGTCAAGCCTCTTATTATGCGGATGAATTATATCAGGCTGCGGGTGCTGATATTGCCAATAGTAGCATTGATATCGTCGCACAGTCTCAGATTATCACTACTGTTAATGATTTACCAACGGCAGTAACTGAGCATTTAACGTCTGGTCAAATCGTCATCGGTATGCTTGATCCCTATCGCAATACCCAACTGGATACTTATGCTGCCAAAGGGGCTACCGCTTTTGCCATGGAGCTATTGCCACGCACCTTATCACGCGCACAGAATATGGACGTCTTGTCTTCACAAGCCAACCTTGCCGGTTACAAAGCGGTGTTGCTCGCTGCCAATGAATACTCACGTCCTTTCCCGATGTTTATGACCTCAGCTGGTACGGTTAAGCCTGCCAAAGTCGTTATTCTAGGTGTTGGAGTTGCAGGTTTGCAAGCGATTGCGACAGCGAAGCGTTTAGGCGCCGTCGTTGAAGCCAGTGATTTACGTCCGACCGCTCGCGAGCAAGTGGAGTCATTAGGTGGTAAATGGCTTGATGTCCCAATGAGTGCGGAGGAGGCTGAGACAGCTAAATCTACAGGCGGCTATGCGTGGACGCCGTCTGAGCAATATATCAAAGACCAAGCTGCTATTGTTGATAAAGCCTTGAGCAATGCTGACATCGTCATTACGACTGCACAGATTCCGGGTCGTCAAGCGCCGCTTTTGGTACACCAATCAACCATTGCTAAGATGAAAGCTGGTTCGGTGCTGATCGATATGGCTGCTGGCACTGGCGGAAACGTTGAAGGCAGTGTCGCTGATGAAACGATTACGACGTCAAATGGCGTGCGTATTGTCGGTGCAGCTAATATTCCCTCACAGTTGGCGGCGCAATCTTCAGACTTGTATGCCAATAACCTCGTTAATTTTATCACCACTTTAATTGCGCCTACCGCTATAGATGACGCTACAGCAAACACAATGGCACTCAACTTAGACATGGAAGATGAGATTCAAGGCGCATTAGCGGTAACGCATGACAATCAAGTACGTCTTGCTAAACGCTAAATGCTAAATTTCAGGTCTCGATACTTTCATTATCGTAAATTTGCCAGACACGAACCAATTTTAGGAGGATAAGATGATTGCCACTATTTTAGCGGCAGCGCCAGCCGGTGCGGCCATGAGTAGCACGCCATTCGTAGCGATTTTTACCGTATTTGTGCTTGCTATTTTTGTTGGATATTACGTTGTTTGGGGTGTTACGCCCGCCTTGCATACGCCATTGATGGCAGTAACCAACGCTTTATCAAGTATTGTGATTGTCGGTGCAATGCTACAAACCGTCACCATTGATGGTTCGATATTCACACCGACCAGTTTGCTTGGGGCTTTTGCGGTATTTTTAGCCAGTATCAATATTTTTGGTGGTTTTGCCGTGACTGAGCGTATGCTGTCGATGTTTAAGCCAAAAGTAAAAAAAGCAGTAGTAACAGATACTGGAGGTGACGCATGAGTGACTTATCAAATATGATTGCGGCAAATGCGGACTGGTTTTATCTCGTCGGTGCCATTCTTTTTGTTTTGACGTTACGTGGTTTATCTAGCCCAAAAACGGCGATTCGTGGTAATCGCTTGGGTATGGTTGCTATGGCGATTGCCGTTGTAACAACTTTCTTCCTAGCGGAAGGTCCCGTGCTTTGGTTAATCATCGGTGCGATGGTATTGGGTGCTATCGTCGGTATGTGGAAAGCAAAAACCGTCGCCATGACCCAAATGCCAGAAACGGTTGCCTTGATGCACTCGTTTGTCGGTTTGGCAGCGGTGGCGATTGCATTAGCAACGGTACTGCATACTGAACAACAGCATGGCGCGGTTGCTCGTGTTGAATTGTTTATCGGTTGTTTCATCGGTGCGATTACTTTCTCAGCATCTGTCTTTGCCTTTGGTAAATTGGCAGCGAAGAGCTGGGCTAAGACCTTAATTGGTAGTTGGGTAAAACCTGTCCAAGCGGCACTTTTCATTGCGATGATTGCGTTCGGTGGTGTGTACTTTGTCACTGATTCATTACCTGCTTTCTATGCGATGGCAGTGATTGCAGTGATTTTTGGTTGGATGTGGATTGCGCCAATTGGTGGTGGCGATATGCCAGTGGTCGTGTCGCTATTGAACTCATTTTCAGGGTGGGCAGCAGCGGGTATTGGTTTTACCCTTGGCAACTCGATGTTGATTATTGCAGGTTCGCTAGTCGGTTCGTCAGGTGCGATTCTATCTTATATCATGTGTAAAGCCATGAACCGCTCATTACTCAATGTATTATTTGGTGGTATGGGTACATCAGCGGTCGCAGCTGGCGGCGATGATGGCGCGCCGAAAAATTACAAAGCAGGCTCAGCAGAAGATGCAGGCTTCCTTATGGCAAATGCTAGTAGTGTGGTGATTGTCCCAGGTTATGGGATGGCGCAAGGTCGTGCACAAAATGCGGTTAAAGAATTGTATGAGCTATTAAAAGAAGAAGGTGTCAATGTTCGTTTTGCCATTCATCCGGTTGCTGGTCGTATGCCAGGACATATGAACGTGCTATTGGCGGAAGCAGATGTGCCTTATGATGATATTTTAGAGATGGATGAGATTAACTCAGACTTTGCCAGTACCGATGTGGTATTAGTTATTGGTGCTAATGATGTTGTAAACCCATCTGCGAAAGACGATCCAACGTCACCAATCTTTGGTATGCCGATTCTAGAGGTTACTAAAGCCCAAACGATTATGGTTATCAAGCGTTCAATGAGTACGGGTTATGCCGGTCTAGATAACAGCTTATTCTATATGGACAAAACCATGATGATCTTTGGTGATGCCAAGAAGATGGTCGAAGAGATGGTTCGCAGTATCAACGGTGCTGGTCATTAATAGATCTCTTGCATAAGTCATTGCTAGCCCTTGATACTCTGTTAGCGGAGGTCAATAAAACGGTACTTTTGCAAGAGGTCTAATCTTTAAAATAGGTTTTACACATCATTTTTTAAACAGAAGCTTTCACATAAAAAAGTCACTGAGGTGGCTTTTTTTGCGTTAGAGTATTGCCCATCTAAAGCTATCTACAATGTATAGTTAAAATACCTTAAAAACGCTACGGTACTGCTGGTATAAATTTTTTGCAGCCTCTGTCTGCGTAGGCACAGCAAGCAAGAAAAATTAATATCAGCAGTACGTTATGTATCGATATTGCTTTTCCCTGACTATATTTTCTCATTATCAATATCATAAAATAAGAAGGTTTCTTATGAATATGCTGTTGCGTTTCTTTATTATGGTAAGCCTACTCAAACAACAACTTAAGCAGCAATCGATAAGCAATCACCTGAGTATTGAGACATTGACAGCACCAACTGCGCGTCAGTATCGGGTATTACCACATGACATGGGTTTTCGCGATCACCTGCCAAATTATCGCTATTTATCTTTTATTGAGCTAAATATCACCAAATGGCTGATAAGCTGCTGTCATCACAAAGGCATTAAAAATCTCGGCTGGATTATTGCTATGCAGGAGATGGTTTATCTTAAACAAGTTAAGTTTTTAGATAAAATGATAGTGAATAGTAAAGTTGTCGGTTGGGATAAAAAATATGTCTATTTTGAGCATCGCTTTTTTGTTAAGAACCAGCTGATGGCAGTGGGTATGACCAAGTTTGTCTTAACCAATAAACAAGGCAAGTGCGCAACTGAGGTGCTAGATATGACGGGTGAGCAGCTGACAGAAGTTATTAAGTCATGGAATGCCCACCAAATAGCCATCAAAGCTGCCAAATCTACTGAATCAACAAAGGCTGCGTAACCAACTTGCCTATAATCCTATGATGAATTTTGGTAGGATAGCGCATATATATTTTATAATGCTATTTTATAAAAATAATTGAAAAATGAGGAGCTACTATGACCCCGCAGAAGTTAAAATGGACAGACAGCTTAGATATCGCCATTGAGCTTTATGAAAAATTTCCAGAGACCGATCCGCAGTATATTCGCTTTACGGATTTGCATCGCTGGGTGACTGAACTTGAAGGCTTTGATGATGATCCGCAACGCTCCAATGAAGGTATCTTAGAAGCGATTCAGATGAATTGGATCGACGAAGCCGACTAGATTGACCTTTTGACTATTTTTTGATAATTAGCATAGCCTTAATAACAAACATAGTTTTAATAAACATAATCTCAAATGAAAACAGGACATATTGTCTCATGACTGCACCAATCCAAGAACTAATCGACGTACAAACTTGCACAGGCATCAGCGTACGCACCACCAACACCGATGAAATCAGCCATGAAACGGCAAAGTTAGGCAAGCTATGGCAAAGTTTTTACAAAAATCACGTGAGCCAACTTGAAAAGGATCAGGATATCTATGGTATTTATCATAACTATGAGAGTGATGATGTAGGCGCTTTTGATGTGGTTGCGAGTTGGAAAGTGAGCAGTCAGCAAGATGGGCAAGAAAATTCAGACAATGACGACACGGCTAATACTGTTAAAGCTACTAAGAATAAAAATGCAAGCAACCTAACAACGGTCACTATTCCGGCAGGAAAATACATGGTGTTTTCTGAATACGGTAACATGCCTAATACCGTGATGAATGCATGGGAAAAAGCGTGGACGTATTTCAATGATCCAAGCTGTGAGCATACGCGAACTTATAACGTCGACTTTGAGCGTTACGTTGAGGGTAAGTTAGAATATGGTCAAGTCGAGCTGTATATTGGTATTGAGTAAAGTAATTAATATCTATAATAAAAAAGCGCCATCTGTATGAGATGGCGCTTTTTTTACCAATGCTTATTAATCTAATAGTAAATTCTCTAAAATCCCTTCATAAATCTGCGCCAATTTCCCTAAGTCGTCTACCTCAACTTTTTCATCAACCTGATGAATCGTTGCATTACGCACACCAAGCTCAACCACTTGCGCACCGGTTGGTGCAATAAAGCGTCCATCTGATGTGCCGCCAGAAGTTGATAATATCGTATCGGTTCCGGTCACAGATTTAATCGCTTGCTGGCATGCCGAGACTAATTTACCTTCAGGCGTCAAAAACGGCTGCCCAGATAATTTCCAATGAATATCATAAGCTGCTTTGCTATCAGCGAAATATTTATCAAAGATAGCATGTGTTTTCGCTTTTAGTTCATCTTCAGTCGTTTCTGTTGAAAAACGAAAGTTAAATACAGCCTCTAAGGTTTCAGGAATGACGTTGGTTGCGCCCGTTCCACTATTGATATTAGATATTTGCAGGGAAGTCGCAGGGAAGTAATCATTGCCATTATCCCAAGTAGCATTGGTCAGTTCTGCGAGTGCCGACATAGCCGCATGAATGGGATTTGAGGCAAGGTGCGGGTAGGCAACGTGACCTTGTTTACCAGTGACAGTGAGCACTGCGCCGAGCGAGCCACGACGACCATTCTTGATGATATCACCAAGTGTATCCGTGCTTGATGGTTCACCAACCAAGCAATAAGTAATTTTCTCATTGCGCGCTTCTAGCGTTTCTACTACCTTGACTGTGCCGTTAATAGATGGACCTTCTTCATCTGAGGTGATCAGAAAAGCAATAGAGCCATTATGGTTAGGGTGATTGGCAACAAAACGCTCAGCGGCGATGGTAAAAGCGGCAATGCCAGTTTTCATATCCGCAGCACCGCGTGCCCATAAATAGCCATCTGCAATGGTTGGCGTGAATGGCGGATAGGTCCAATTATTTTCATCACCTGTCGGGACAACGTCCGTATGACCAGCAAAGCAAATGACCGGATTGGTAGTACCACGCCGCGCCCATAAGTTTTTAACTTCAGCGTGTTCGCCTTTTGCTTGTCTATCACCGTAATACATAAATTCACAGTCAAAGCCTGCTTGCATCAGCCGCTCAGATAATATGTCTTGGCAGCCATCATCATCTGGCGTCACTGAAGGACGTTTAAGTAAGGCGATACTTAAATCCAATGTTGCTTGTTGATGAGTTGTTTGCGTATGAGACTGAGTATTTCGGTTTTTATCAATGTCTGACATGAGAAGCCTTTTTATTACGAATTTATAGATAGAGTGAGTATAGATGGAATCGTTAATGAGGTGTCGCTCGTGAGAGATTTCTTATAAATATGACAGAACTACTTAAATATTGTCTTCTACAAATGGTACTAAGCCATCACGGCGCATCCAAGTTGCGATAGAGTAACGCTGACGATGAGCGATTTGCACCTGATGTTGTAGGTCACTATCGAATATCACCAAACGATTGGCAACAGGCATCACATTGTGATGGATACCATGTTTGTCAACGACTTCTAGTGCGCCGCCGTCATGCGCTGTCCAGTCATCGTTAAGATAAAACACCGCAGAGATAACACGTTCATCACGCCCAGATGGATTGTCACTATGCCATTGATAGCCAAAACCTACTGGATAACAAGCATAATGCGCTTCACTGTGGCGAATACCAGCGAACAAGCTTTGATTGAATAGAGTAGCAAGCGCATTGATACTATGCAGATAATAATATCCTGCAAAAAATTCTCTGGTAATCCAACGTATCTTATCGCCGCGAATATCACTGATACGAATACCCGCTGTCAGCTGAGCATCACGATAGTTGATAAAGCCACTTTCTGCTTGCAGTGCTAATAAGGCTTTTCGTTCAAAGACATCGTCAATAATGAGCCAACCATCATCAACAAACGTATCCAATTCCTTATCTATCAGCTTATGTTCCCAATTAACCACAAAATCAGAGGATTGTAATAAATGTTGGATCGGCAGCGCCTGATTCTTATAGTTAGTAGAATGTAAAGATAACAGTGGCAGACTCTCCTTACCTATTGGATTATCAACCACCAACGTCGTCACATCAAGATTGCTAATAATCTTCGTCATTTTTTCTCGCTATCGTCCATTATCTGTCGTTACACCGTCAATCTATATCTTTACCCGGCCAATCTATGCCTTTTTACCAAAACCATCGTTATCTTTTAGCCATCCTATGCTACCATAGATGCAATTTTTCTTATTTAAACTTTTGAACTTATGAATTATAAACACGCCTATCACGCTGGTAACTTTGCCGATGTTGTTAAACACATTTTATTGGTACAACTACTGAACCAAATGGGGCAAAAAAATAAACCCTTTTATGTGCTTGATGCTTATGGCGGTCGTGGACTGTATTCGCTCGGCAGTGAAGAGGCTCGCAAGACGGGTGAAGCCAAAGGTGGCATCCAAGCCTTAGTAAAAGCCGATGTTGAAAAAGCACCAGCTGCCATCAAAGATTACATGGAAGGCATTAAGCAAGCCCGTTTTACCTATGACAAAAAAGTCTATCCGGGTTCGCCGTGGTGGATTGCTCATCATGTTGAAAAAAATCCAGATGCTGGCGTGCGCGGTGAAGCGTTTGAAGCCAAAGCCAGTGAATATGATGCACTGAATTATCAGCTGCATAAATTGCCCATTGGCATTCATCATCGCAATGCTTTTGAAGGTATTGGTGCTGTGATTCCGCCAAAAGAAAAGCGTGGCTTGATATTTTTAGATCCTCCTTACGAGCAGGAGCACAAAGATTTTACACGTCTAATCGATTTGTTGGTACATTCTTATAACAAGTGGCCACAAGGCACTTATGCGTTATGGTTCCCAATCAAGAACATCGATGCGGTTGAGCTGTTCTATAAAAAACTCAAGCGTACTGAGATGAGACGTCAGCTGGTCTGTGAGCTAAATATCTATCCTAAAGATATCGCTGTCGGTCTGAACGGTACAGGGTTACTCGTGATTAATCCGCCATGGCAGTTCGATAACCAAGCGCGTGAGATATTACGTTTCTTACAGCCTGTATTAAAAGTGGCTGATGCACCAGATTTAACACCTGATAGTGCAACCACCGTCCGCTGGTTGGTTGGCGAATAAGGATATTGTTATGACGACTGATCAATCATCACCTAGCCTTGAAAAAAACGATCTTGCAAAGGGCAGTCTGGTCACTGATAAAGTGATGAATGACGGTTTGGTCAAAGAACCCTTATTACAAGATAGCGCTGCCACTCAACCGCCTTTTGTGGATGAGCATGATTTCGATATTCGCTTGGCGGATAATGAGAACTATGATGGGTTGACGTTTGAGGTGATTGAAGCAGAAGTCGCTGAAGGTAAGCGAGTAGTCAGTCGTGGCGTATATCTAGCGCCCAACTTGATTACGACTTTATCGCTGCTGTCAGGCTTTTATTCGATATTAGCGAGCACACAGGGCGAGTTTTATAAAGCTTCTTTAGCGATTTTCTTATCGGCTATTTTGGATGGTGCAGATGGCAGGGTAGCGCGTATGCTCAATGCGCAAAGCCCCTTTGGTGAACAGTATGATTCGCTTGCCGATATGTTAGCCTTCGGTGTTGCACCGGCAATCTTAATTTATAGCTTTGCTTTGCAGCCATTAGGTCGTATTGGGCTTGGCTGTGCGTTTGTCTTTACTGCCTGTGCCGCCTTCCGTCTAGCGCGTTTTAACGTTCAGATTGGTGAGGTCGATAAAAAATACTTTGTTGGTTTGGCCAGTCCGCTTGCCGCTATTTTGGTGACAGCAGCTGTTATGGTTGCCGTTGATCACAATCAATGGATCGGACAATACGATACGCTTGTGATGTTTTTATTTGCTGCTTGGGTCGTTATTTGCGGTTTGCTGATGGTTAGCAACGTAAAATACTATAGTTTTAAAGAGTTTGATAAGAAGAAAGTCCCTTTCGTGGTGCTTATCATTGGTGTGCTGGTCATGAGTATTGTGCTTTATGACATCCCTGTTGGTATTTTAGCGATCGGTATTATTTATGCTTTGTCAGGTATTGTTAGCACTTTACAGGCTAAAGCAACTATGTAAACATTATGTAAAACTTGCGATCACCATCATATTAAGGAATTTACCAATAGGTACGTTCCTTTTTTATATGCTCTTAATATATATAAATATAGCGAATTCAATATTCAAGCGATACAGCTGAATTGGGATGATTTTTACGCAGCCTCTGTAGATATAGGCATAGGCACAGCAAGCCAGTAAAATTCATTCCAATCCCGCGTTGCAACATAACGTCATAACGTTTCTGTTTTATCTAGAGTTGGCTGTATTGGTATTTGCTTTTAATAGATTTTTAAAGCTTCTATGATTCCTACTTTTAAAAAAAACATAAATCTTAGGAAAATCAGTTAGGATAAAAGATAATTATTTAAATTCCTCTCAATATAAATTGCCAGTAGTAACAGTCGGTTAGCGGGGTAAGTTAACTTAGCGACATAATGACCAACATCATTGATGAGTTTCCCCTTGACCGTCTCCTTAAACAGCGTATACTGCGCATCAGTTGAAAGGGCAGGCGGCTTGGGAAGTGGTTTACCACCGACGTTTAATAGCGAAGCTATTAAGCAGCCAAAATATTTAATTTCAGATTCATTGAAATTAAAATAATTTACCTCTTGACTTACTAATTAAAGCGTCTATAATACGCACCTCATTAAGACGAACCGGAATCAGCTACTGTGTGATTACACAATAACTAACCAGTTAACTTAAAGAAACAAATCAAGAAAAGAAGTTGACAGACTATTAAAACATGATATGATGGTCAGCTTGCTAAATAGGATAAACCAGATTGGTTTAATTATTTAGAAAGAACACTCTTACTGGACGACAGTAGAGACATTATTTAAAAGCATAACTAAAGAACAACTTGTGTGGATTTTTGCTGATTCAGAATGTTAAAAAATAAAGTTGGTTTTACTCTCTTTTCGGGAGTCATTCTAACTATAAAAATTATCATTTAAGACAGCAGAAAAACTCAAAGTTAATTCATTACGAACATAATTTTTAGCGATTTGCCAGATTAAATGAGCCAAGTTTAGAAGCTTCTTTAAAGAGCTTCATAGCAAGATTAAACTGAAGAGTTTGATCATGGCTCAGATTGAACGCTGGCGGCAGGCTTAACACATGCAAGTCGAGCGGAAACGATGATAGCTTGCTATCAGGCGTCGAGCGGCGGACGGGTGAGTAATACTTAGGAATCTACCTAGTAGTGGGGGATAGCACGGGGAAACTCGTATTAATACCGCATACGACCTACGGGAGAAAGGGGGCAGTTTACTGCTCTCGCTATTAGATGAGCCTAAGTCGGATTAGCTAGATGGTGGGGTAAAGGCCTACCATGGCGACGATCTGTAGCTGGTCTGAGAGGATGATCAGCCACACCGGGACTGAGACACGGCCCGGACTCCTACGGGAGGCAGCAGTGGGGAATATTGGACAATGGGGGAAACCCTGATCCAGCCATGCCGCGTGTGTGAAGAAGGCCTTTTGGTTGTAAAGCACTTTAAGCAGTGAAGAAGACTCTTCGGTTAATACCCGGAGACGATGACATTAGCTGCAGAATAAGCACCGGCTAACTCTGTGCCAGCAGCCGCGGTAATACAGAGGGTGCAAGCGTTAATCGGAATTACTGGGCGTAAAGGGAGCGTAGGTGGCTCGATAAGTCAGATGTGAAATCCCCGGGCTCAACCTGGGAACTGCATCTGATACTGTTGAGCTAGAGTATGTGAGAGGAAGGTAGAATTCCAGGTGTAGCGGTGAAATGCGTAGAGATCTGGAGGAATACCGATGGCGAAGGCAGCCTTCTGGCATAATACTGACACTGAGGCTCGAAAGCGTGGGTAGCAAACAGGATTAGATACCCTGGTAGTCCACGCCGTAAACGATGTCTACTAGTCGTTGGGTCCCTTGAGGACTTAGTGACGCAGCTAACGCAATAAGTAGACCGCCTGGGGAGTACGGCCGCAAGGTTAAAACTCAAATGAATTGACGGGGGCCCGCACAAGCGGTGGAGCATGTGGTTTAATTCGATGCAACGCGAAGAACCTTACCTGGTCTTGACATATCTAGAATCCTGCAGAGATGCGGGAGTGCCTTCGGGAATTAGAATACAGGTGCTGCATGGCTGTCGTCAGCTCGTGTCGTGAGATGTTGGGTTAAGTCCCGCAACGAGCGCAACCCTTGTCCTTAGTTACCAGCGGGTTAAGCCGGGAACTCTAAGGATACTGCCAGTGACAAACTGGAGGAAGGCGGGGACGACGTCAAGTCATCATGGCCCTTACGACCAGGGCTACACACGTGCTACAATGGTAGGTACAGAGGGCAGCTACACAGCGATGTGATGCGAATCTCAAAAAGCCTATCGTAGTCCAGATTGGAGTCTGCAACTCGACTCCATGAAGTAGGAATCGCTAGTAATCGCGGATCAGAATGCCGCGGTGAATACGTTCCCGGGCCTTGTACACACCGCCCGTCACACCATGGGAGTTGATTGCACCAGAAGTGGATAGCTTAACCTTCGGGAAGGCGTTCACCACGGTGTGGTTGATGACTGGGGTGAAGTCGTAACAAGGTAGCCGTAGGGGAACCTGCGGCTGGATCACCTCCTTATAGATGACATTCGGTCAGCAAGAATTCACAACAAGTTGTTCTTTAGTTTAAGCTAGTTTATTAGCTAGAGGTATATGCCTCGTACAGGCCTGTAGCTCAGCTGGTTAGAGCACCGTGTTGATAACGCGGGGGTCGGCAGTTCAAGTCTGCCCAGGCCTACCATTATTAGGGGCCATAGCTCAGTTGGTAGAGCGCCTGCCTTGCACGCAGGAGGTCAACGGTTCGACTCCGTTTGGCTCCACCACATAATAAACGAATCTTTAGATGCTAATAAGTAAATAGGTATCAAATAGAAACAAGTGATTCTGATATAGCAATATATCAACATGATTACTTCTTTCTGTTTTATACAGAATCTGTGACTCGACGAGAGCATAGAGACTATTTAAAAACATAGATATGAGTCTGGGTTAGGAACACGTGTTCACGCGTTGTTTCTAACCTTAGTAATCAGCTCCTTAACGACATCAGTTGTTATCCCAGGGGTTGATTGCTAAAAAAGTAAAGAGAACTGAATCAAGCGTATAAAATTAGGTGATATCGTTATCATAATTAGACTTATATAACACTTTGAAGTCGAAAGACTACTTGGGGTTGTATGGTCAAGTAATGAAGCGCACATGGTGGATGCCTTGGCAGTCAGAGGCGATGAAAGACGTGACAGCCTGCGATAAGCTTCGGGGAGGCGGCAATATCCTGTGATCCGGAGATTTCTGAATGGGGAAACCCACCTAGCATAAGCTAGGTATCTTGTACTTGTACAAGAGGCAAACGAGGGGAAGTGAAACATCTCAGTACCCTTAGGAAAAGACATCAAATGAGATTCCCCAAGTAGCGGCGAGCGAACGGGGAGAAGCCGATTAATGCTAATGTAGAAGAACAGCGTGGGAAAGCTGACCGTAGTAGGTGATAGTCCTGTATTCGAAACATTAGCGTTAACATATTAAGTAGGGCGGGACACGAGAAATCCTGTTTGAAGATGGGGGGACCATCCTCCAAGGCTAAATACTCCTGACTGACCGATAGTGAACCAGTACCGTGAGGGAAAGGCGAAAAGAACCCCTGTGAGGGGAGTGAAATAGAACCTGAAACCGTGTGCGTACAAGCAGTAGGAGCCTCAATTTATTGGGGTGACTGCGTACCTTTTGTATAATGGGTCAGCGACTTATGTTCTGTAGCAAGGTTAACCGTTTAGGGGAGCCGTAGGGAAACCGAGTCTTAATAGGGCGTTTAGTTGCAGGGCATAGACCCGAAACCGAGTGATCTATCCATGAGCAGGTTGAAAGTGTCGTAACAGACACCGGAGGACCGAACCCACTATCGTTGAAAAGCTAGGGGATGACTTGTGGATAGGGGTGAAAGGCTAATCAAACTCGGTGATAGCTGGTTCTCCCCGAAAGCTATTTAGGTAGCGCCTCGGACGAACACCATTGGGGGTAGAGCACTGTTTCGGCTAGGGGGTCATACCGACTTACCAAACCGATGCAAACTCCGAATACCGATGAGTGATATCCGGGAGACACACAGTGGGTGCTAACGTCCATTGTGGAGAGGGAAACAACCCAGACCGCCAGCTAAGGCCCCAAATTCCTAGTTAAGTGGGAAACGAGGTGGGAAGGCATAGACAGCTAGGAGGTTGGCTTAGAAGCAGCCATCCTTTAAAGAAAGCGTAATAGCTCACTAGTCGAGTCGGCCCGCGCGGAAGATGTAACGGGGCTCAAACTAGGAGCCGAAGCTGCGGATTTGAATTTGTTTTCAAGTGGTAGGGGAGCGTTGTGTAAGCCTGTGAAGGTGTGTCGTAAGGCATGCTGGAGGTATCACAAGAGCGAATGCTGACGTGAGTAACGATAATGCGAGTGAAAAGCTCGCACGCCGGAAGATCAAGGGTTCCAGTCCAACGTTAATCGGGGCTGGGTGAGTCGACCCCTAAGGCGAGGCCGAAAGGCGTAGTCGATGGGAAATCGGTTAATATTCCGATACTTGTTTATAATGCGATGGAGGGACGGAGTAGGTTATGTCAGCCTGGCGTTGGTTGTCCAGGTGAAAGGATGTAGGCAGACAGTTTAGGCAAATCCGGACTGTCATTATGCTGAGATCTGATAGCAAGCTGTACTTGTACAGCGAAGTGGCAAATACCATGCTTCCAGGAAAAGCTTCTAAGCTATAGTTATAAACGAATCGTACCCTAAACCGACACAGGTGATCAGGTAGAGAATACCAAGGCGCTTGAGAGAACTCTGCTGAAGGAACTAGGCAAAATGGTACCGTAACTTCGGGAGAAGGTACGCTGCCGATGGTGATAGGACTTGCTCCTTGAGCTGTTGGCAGTCGCAGATACCAGGCTGCTGCAACTGTTTATTAAAAACACAGCACTCTGCAAACACGAAAGTGGACGTATAGGGTGTGATGTCTGCCCGGTGCTGGAAGGTTAATTGATGGGGTTAGCGTAAGCGAAGCTCTTGATCGAAGCCCCAGTAAACGGCGGCCGTAACTATAACGGTCCTAAGGTAGCGAAATTCCTTGTCGGGTAAGTTCCGACCTGCACGAATGACATAATGATGGCAGCGCTGTCTCCAGCAGAGACTCAGTGAAATCGAAATCGCAGTGAAGATGCTGTGTACCCGCGGCTAGACGGAAAGACCCCGTGAACCTTTACTACAGCTTTACATTGAACTTTGACCTGACTTGTGCAGGATAGGTGGGAGGCTTTGAAGCCGAGACGCTAGTCTCGGTGGAGCCAATCTTGAAATACCACCCTGGTCATGTTGGGGTTCTAACTCAGGTATAACAATACCGAGGACAATGTATGGTGGGTAGTTTGACTGGGGCGGTCTCCTCCTAAAGAGTAACGGAGGAGTACGAAGGTGCGCTCAGACCGGTCGGAAATCGGTCGTAGAGTATAAAGGCAAAAGCGCGCTTAACTGCGAGACCCACAAGTCGAGCAGGTACGAAAGTAGGTCTTAGTGATCCGGTGGTTCTGTATGGAAGGGCCATCGCTCAACGGATAAAAGGTACTCTGGGGATAACAGGCTGATACCGCCCAAGAGTTCATATCGACGGCGGTGTTTGGCACCTCGATGTCGGCTCATCTCATCCTAGGGCTGAAGCAGGTCCTAAGGGTATGGCTGTTCGCCATTTAAAGAGGTACGCGAGCTGGGTTTAGAACGTCGTGAGACAGTTCGGTCCCTATCTACCGTGGGCGTTGGAAATTTGAGAGGATCTGCTCCTAGTACGAGAGGACCAGAGTGGACGAACCTCTGGTGTTCGGGTTGTCACGCCAGTGGCATTGCCCGGTAGCTACGTTCGGATGGGATAATCGCTGAAAGCATCTAAGCGAGAAGCCCACCTCAAGATTAGATTTCCCTAAAGAGCCGTTGAAGACTACGACGTTGATAGGCAGGGTGTGGAAGTGCAGCGATGCATGTAGCTAACCTGTACTAATTGCTCGTTTGGCTTGACCATACAACACCCAAGTGGTTTGTATCAAAGCTCTAATTAATCTATCTTGTAAAGCGAAAGCTTTAGAATATATATATTTCGATATCACCTTTAACCTTGATTCAGTGAGGTTACAAGTTGGTCGATGACAAGCTAAAACTTGACGTCATAATAACAACTACAGACTCATATCTAACCCCCTTTGCTGACGACAATAGCAAGACGGAACCACCTGATCCCTTCCCGAACTCAGAAGTGAAACGTCTTTGCGCCAATGGTAGTGTGGTTCGCCCATGTGAGAGTAGGTCATCGTCAGCTCTCTATTCCTAGACAACCCCCCTTCGCGAAAGCGATGGGGGGTTTTCTTTGCCTGATGGTTGGGGTTGTAGTGGTCAACTAATTTAGGACAGCTGATAAGAGGTTTTTGTTAAAGTAGAGTTTCTCTTTTTCTAGCGGTGTTAAATATTCATTAAACCGGTGTGGTCTCACTGACTGATAATAGCCCCAAATATAATCAATAATGGCAGTCCGAGCTTCAGCAATATCCTCATAACCGCCTTTTGGCATCCACTCTGTTTTAAAGCTTCTGAAGAACCTTTCAGTTGGCGCGTTGTCCCAACAGTTACCTTTTCGGCTCATGCTCTGCTTCATGCCGTCACAACTAGCAACGGACTCAGCGAATTTCTTACTGGTGTAATGGGTACCTTGATCAGAATGAAACAGCACTCCAATTGGCTGTAAGCGCGTCTGATATGCCATCTGCAGCGCTTTGGTTGTCAGCATACTGTCAGGCGAATCTGACACGGCAAAGCCCACCACACGCCGAGCATACAAATCTAACACCAGCTGCCTTTAATGCGAATATAAGTGACATCACCTGTCCAGACTTGATTGGGCGCTGTGGGGCTAAAGTTACGGTTCAATAGGTTTTCATGGGTTGTATGCGCCTCATCACAGTGCTTATATTTGTGCGTTTTCAATTGACAGCTTTTAAGCCCCATCTGCGCCATAATCTTAGCTGCCATATAACGGGTCAGCTTGATGTTATGCTCATTCATGAGTATGGCAGCAATGCTGCGAGCGCCTGCTGATCGCTTTGAGTCGTTAAGTATTTGGCGTATTAAGGCTTTGGTTTTGATAGTGTCAAGGCTAATTAACTTGGGCTTTACTCCGTAGTAGTAACTGCTTTTCATCACCCCAAACAGCTTGCATAAAAGGCTTTTACTGGCCTGTTTGTCCTGCTCTGCAAGCCTGCTTATCAGCGATAGCCGTTCAGGCTGTCCAAGGCCAGCAGAGCAGAAGCCTCACTTGAGCATAGCTCTCGTCTTGCGTCGGGACGAAGCAGTGCTTCGTTTTATCCCTCCTCATTTAAGATGTCGCGCTCCATAGTGAGTCGCTTAACTTGTTTGCGCAATTCTTGTAGCTCGCGCTGTTCATCCGTTAAAGCGTTGCCGACTTTAGGTGCTTGACCCTTTATTTCTTGACGGTACTGACTCAGCCATTTCTGCAGGGTAGATTTGCCAATACCCAGTGAGTTTGCCACATCTGGTATTTTACGTTTGTGATCAGTGACTAAGCTGATGGCTTCTAATTTGAATTCTCGGGTATATTGATTGCGTTTGTTGGTCATACTAGTTTCCTTCTTTGGGTTAGTATAGCCTCTTATGCGCTGTCCAGTTTTATCGTTCCACTACAGACGGGATTTATCACAAACTTGCTGTCAGGTTTGATTGCTTATTGTTGGTTTCCCTATAAACCCACTATTAAAAATATGACTTTGTAGGATTAAGTAGATACATCATAAGTTTTATCAATAACTTACGATGTGGGTTATCCCGAATTGGGATTATTAAAAGACTTGTTTTGATGGTTCCTCTAGGTTATATCCATGAGTAGTTCGAAGAGAATTTATTTTGTACACATTATTCTTATCTCGTCAATAAAATATAGGATGAACGGTATATTTGAAGGTTTAAACGGTTTTTTTTAAACTCTTTTGTTTTACTTTTGTTTATTAAAATCTAGAAAAAATATTTATTTCTAATAGAATAATAAAATTTTACCTTTATTATCAAATACTTAAAAATTTATAGGATGTTACAGAAAATACTAATGTTTACTTATTTTATTTTATTATGTAAAATACTGCGATTTAGAATTACAAATATATTTCCTAGGGTAATAATTATGAAAAAAGCTTTATTAGCAATTCCATTATTCGTATTAGCAACTTCTACTACGTTTGCAGCTGACGGTACTATTACCATTAATGGTCAAGTGACAGATAAAACTTGTACGGTTAATAGTGTACAAGGCAAAGATTTTACAGTCACACTTCCTACGGTTTCTCAGCAAGTATTAAAAAATGCTGGTGATGTTGCAGGGCGCACGCCATTCACTATCAACCTGACTGATTGTACAGCTGGTAGTAAAGTTGCGACTTATTTTGAGCCAGGTGCAACTGTTGATTTCAATACTGGTCGTTTAAATAATGCGACTGGAACCGCTACTAACGTTCAAGTCCAATTGCTCGGTTCAAACAATACGGTTATTCCAGTATTAGCTGCAGGCGCTGGTGGCGTTCAGACTAACTCACAGTTAGTAGATGTAAGTGGTGCTGGTTCAGCAGATCTTAATTACTATGCGCAATACTATGCTACTGGTGCTTCAACTCCTGGTAGCGTTGCAACCACTGTGAAATATACAATTATTTATCAGTAATCTTTTACTAGATTGATAAGAGCTAGGAGAAGTATCAGGCCTAGCTCTTTTTTTTAATTTTAGGTAGAGAGAAATCTATGTCTGTAAAACAGCTATTTTATAAAATCTGTTTAATCACACTTCTAACACCTATCAGTTTAGTTCATGCAGAAATTATTATTCATGGTACACGTGCGGTTTATCCTTCTGATGCACGTGAGGTTACGCTGCAATTAAGTAATGATGGAAAAAGCCCATCTTTGGTTCAAGCATGGATTGATGAAGGTGACCCAAGTTCAACCCCCGATCAATCAAAAGCGCCTTTTATTCTCACTCCTCCTATTTCACGTGTGGAGGGGCAAAAAAGTCAATTTATACGTATTACCAGTTTGCCAACCGTGAATACCCTAAGTAAAACAGAAGAAAGCTTGTTTTGGTTAAACGTGTTAGACATACCCCCAAAACCTTCAGCACAAGACAAAACAGCAGCTCCTGATAATTTCTTACAATTGGCTGTTCGCTCACGTATCAAGTTGTTTTATCGTCCTAGTGGTATAAAACAAGATGTTGTTCTAGCTCCTGAAAAAATTCAGTGGAGCAGTACAGGCTCTAATCTACTAGCCAAAAATCCAACCCCTTTTTATATAACAATCACCTCTATTACCCAAGATAACGCAGGTAAAACCATTGATATTTTGTCAGAAGGATTGATGCTAAAGCCTTTTTCTGAACAGAGTGTTTTATTAAAAAGTCCTAATACGCAGAATATGACGTTTACCACTATTAATGATTATGGCGGAAGAGTGAATCATAAGGTTAAGTAAGTCTTGTTCTTGATATATAAGGTTACGTAACCCACAAACCGATTAGATTTTCAATAGAATGGCCATGCTATGAAAAATACCTTACATAATTACAAGAATGTTAAACGATATCTTAGATGTTGCTTGGTTTATGGGGTCATTTTTTTTAGTATATCAACATTGGCGTCAGCTGATGATATTGAGAAAGAACCTACTGGAAAAACAGCTGAATTTAACTCAGATTTCCTAATCGGCGATGCCAAAAATATTGATATTAAGCGCTTCACGTATGGTAATGCGATCTTACCAGGATATTACAATGTAGATGTCTATATCAATGGTAACTGGTTCGGTAAGCATCAAATAACGTTTAAGAGTACGGAAGATAACAAAAGTGCATATACCTGCTTTTCTTCAAAACAACTACTTGAATACGGTATAAAAGCAAAAATCATTAAAGAAAGACTGGCAATAAATAGTAAAAATTGTCAGCAGTTGGGCGAATGGGTTCAGGATTCTTTTTATGAGTTTGACGCCTCAAAGTTAAGATTTGATATCTCGATTCCACAAATTGCTATGGAAAGAAATGCGCAAGGGTATGTTGATCCTAGTGTTTGGGATCGTGGTATTGATGCTACATTTGTCTCTTACAATGCGAGCACCTATAAAACTTATAGTAAAACGGAAAATAGTGAAGACAATACCAATGCGTTTGTATCATTAAATACAGGTGCAAATTTTGCAGATTGGCAATTTCGTCACAATGGTCAGTGGAAGTGGGAAGATAAGACAAAGAGCAAAGACACTCAATCAACTTATGACGCTATTAGTACTTATGCTCAGCGAGCTTTTCCTCAGTATAGAGGCGTATTGACGCTTGGTGATAGCTTTACCAATGGCGAGATATTCAACTCCTTTGGTTATCGCGGCGCAGAATTTTCCAGTGATGACCGCATGCTTCCTAATAGTATGCTCGGCTATGCACCAAGAATCCGTGGTAATGCTAAAACCAATGCTAAAGTTGAAATTCGTCAGCAGGGTCAACTAATTTATCAAACTACGGTCGCTGCTGGAAGCTTTGAGATGAATGACTTATACCCTACCGGTTATGGTGGAGAGCTAGAAGTCTCTATTTTAGAAGCCAATGGTGATATTCAGAAATACTCAATCCCTTATGCGTCAGTAGCACAAATGTTACGTCCAGGTATGAGTCGTTATTCAGTCATGACGGGGCAATTTCGTGACGCTGATAGTGATATGGATCCGTTTATTGTACAGGCACAATATCAACGTGGCGTTAATAACCGTATAACAGCTTATGGTGGCTTCCAAGGATCAGAAGATTATACAGCGTTGACGTTAGGTAGTGCATTTGCCACACCAATAGGTGCAGTGGCTTTAGATATGACGCACTCTGAAGCGAGTTTTGATCGTCGTGAGAAAGAAAAAGGTCAAAGTTATCGCCTCAGTTATAGCAAGCTCATTACACCAACAGACACCAATTTAACCTTGGCTGCGTATCGTTATTCAACCGAAAATTATTATAATTTGCGTGATGCCTTACTGGCTCAAGAACTAGAAAAAAATGGGGTGGGCTCTAGTTTTTTTGGTAAACAACGCAGCGAGTTCCAAGTAACTTTAAATCAAGGACTACCTAACGATTGGGGGAATCTCTATGCAACTGGTTCTTGGATAGATTACTGGGATCGTCAAGAGGTTTCCAAGCAATATCAGGTCGGTTATAGTAATAATTACCGTAATCTAAACTATGGCGTTTCAGCCATTAGAAGAGTGGTAGAAAATAATGCGACAAGTCAAAGTGAGAATGACACTGAGTATATGCTAACGCTATCGCTACCCCTTTCATTCAAACGCAATGCTATCAACATAAATTCAGCTCATACTCAGGATAATACTACCGTTGGTATAAGTGGCGTGGTTGGTGATCGTTTGAACTATGGCGCTTCTGTATCAACAGACTATAAAGACAGCTCAAGTTTAAATACCAATGCACAATACCGTACCAACTTTACTACGCTAGGCGGCTCATACAGCACCTCAGATCATTACAAGCAAGTGTCATTAACAGCGAGGGGCAATATTGTTGCTCACTCTGACGGTGTGCTTTTTGGCCCTGAACAAGGTCAAACGATGGTCTTAGTCTATGCACCTGATGCTACAGGCGCGAAAGTAAGCCATACCAATGGTTTGACCATTAATAAGGCAGGTTATGCTGTAATTCCCTACGTGACGCCTTATCGTTTAAATGAAATTGTTTTGAATCCTGAAGGCATGTCTTTAGATGTAGAGTTAGAAGGTAACAGTCAGCGCATTGCGCCCTATGCTGGATCAATCTCTAAGGTTAATTTTACTACCAAATCAGGCAAAGCGTTATATATTCGAAGTTTAAATACCAAAGGTGAGACATTGCCTTTTGCGTCTGAAGTATTTGATTCAAACGGAGAGTATGTAGGCATGGTTGCTCAAGGCAGCTTAGTCTATCTACGCACAAATACTTTGGCTGATACAGTGACGGTAAAGTGGGGAGAGGCACAAGATGCGCAATGCAAGGTACAATATGATGTCACCGCTCAGTCATCACAGAGTGAGAAAAATATACTGATGTTAGAAGGTTTATGCCAATGAGTTCCAGAGTATTAAATAGTTTTTTCCTGCTAACAGGCTGCATTTTAAGCTCAGAGGGATATGCAAGGTGTACAGCCGACTGGGGTTTTGTAACTGTTGATATCAGTATGAATGTAGGCAGAGTGGTTGTTAGACCGAGCGATCCCGTTGGGAAGGTATTGCAACGTGCCTCGTTTCCCATTATGCCTAATGGTTCCAAGATTAGTTGCAATATTTTTGGAGGGACAATACAAGCTGTTCTTTCGCAAAACCCTTCGCTAAGCTCTGCAGGCGGTGATTCTGTATATAACACCAATATTAACGGTATAGGAATTCGTTTATATAGAGACGCTGGAAATGGCTCAGACTTTTCCGGCTATTATCCCTATAGCAGACCTTTGGAAGGCGGTACGTTGCTAGGAGATAAGACCTACACACTAGGAGAAGGTTTTTTCGTTGTTGAGATCGTTAAAACAGCAGCCTCGACAGGATCGGGTGCTCTGACTGCAGGTAGGTACAGTAGTTATCACTCGCGTGACGATGTAAGCAAGCCTTTTTTGACCAGTACAGTATATGCTAATGCCATTACGATCGCTTCATCCTCATGTGAGCTTTTAGGAGAGGTTAATAAAACTGTGCAATTACCTACTGTCAATAAATCTGGATTTAAAGGGGTAGGCTCTACGCAAGGTACTCAGGCTTTCGACCTAAATTTCTTGTGTAATGGTGGCGAAAACCAAACAGCCTATGAAGAAAGCAATAAAATCAGTTTGAATTTTGATTATACAGTAGCGGCTAATACGACTAATACTCTGGCAAATAACGCACCTGTATCAACACGAGCAGGCGGAGTTGGCATTCAGCTGAAAACGAATTATAACAATGTAAGTAAAGTAATTTTAAAAAATGAAAAGCTTGAATTAGGAACCGTTAAATCGAATCAAAACATTCAATACAATGTTCCTTTAAATGCAAGTTATTATCAAACGGATTCCATTATTACCCCAGGAAAAGTTAGCTCGGTGGCGACGGTAACTATTCAATATGATTAATTTACATCATCAAAGCTCATATTTTTAGTGAATGATGGCTAGGCCCATAACGGGCGTTATGACAAATAAACTGCCATCTGTTCACCCATTTCTTAAAGCGTTTCTCTATTTAGTTCTCGCTCAGCACCAACTATCGATTTGAAAATATCTGTTGTGATACCCTACATCGATTGCAGCTTCTCTTTGACTTAATATCCGCTATATGTATATTCAGAAGATTTTGGATTGTAATAAAGAAAAGTATCTAGCGTTAGACCCTACGCCAGGATGAATTTTGTCCACTACACCAAAATATACCAAAGTGCGCTGTTATTTCCAAAAAAGTTTATAAGAACTACGTATAAACCAGACTTTATTTTGGTATAATACCAGATTCTATTAGAGGAGCTAATAAGACAATGAAAGAGGATATGCAACTAACAGTTTATGAGCTAGGTTTAATAAGAAATTCTTTGCGGGAACGTGTAGTCACATTAGAGGACTACAGAGCAGTGTACCTGGATAAAGATAAAGATGATGTCAATGAGAAAGCCGAGATGAGTATTAATATAGATTCTTTCAAACTAGAACTAAATGAGTTGAAAGATAAAATAGATAGAATATCGGAGGCGCAAATAAATAATGTAAGCCTACAAGATAGTCAGTAGGCAGCGAGCCTTTCCCGAACTCTATGAACCGCCCCGGGATTGTCGGAGACTCAACTTTCTGAGAGAATACGACAATGAAAAGACGAAACTATACACCCGAAATTAAAGAACGCGCCGTTCGCATGGTAATCCCCCCCCTAATAAATAAGAACACTTACAAATAGAGATTAACTGCTAAAATACATCAGCAGGAGAATCCCATGAAAAAGACCCGCTTTAGCGACAACCAAATCGTCAACATCTTGAAACAAGCCGAGCAAGGCGTCCCTATCACCGAGCTTTGCCGTGAGCATAATATTAGTCAAAGCACCTTTTACAACTGGCGATCTAAATATGGTGGTATGGACGCCACACTTATCAGCCGTCTTAAAGAGCTTGAAGTTGAAAATGCCCGCTTAAAGAAGATGTACGCTGATGAATGTCTTAAATCCGACATCCTACAGGATGCCATGTCAAAAAAGTGGTAGCGCCATCAGGGCGCAAAGTACTGGCTTGTCACTATATTGAAGCGCGTTGCATTTACTGTAAGCTTGAGTTGAATCTGAGAATCAAACCTCGTCGCCGTATAAAGTGTGCTAAACCACAACCCTTAGCTGTACCTGATAGCATCAATCAAAGCTGGAGTATGGATTTCATGCATGATGCTTTGACCGATGGCCGTGCCTTTAGACTGTTTAACGTCATTGATGATTACAACCGTGAGGCCCTAACCGTTGAGATTGACTTCTCACTACCGGCGCAAAGAGTCATACGTAGTCTGAAGCAGCTCATTGAGTATCGAGGCAAGCCTATGCAAATAAGGTGTGATAACGGCCCTGAATACATCAGTAATGCGCTCAAAGACTGGGCACTAGAACAAAACATTCTCTTGAGCTATATTGAGCCTGGCAATCCACAGCAAAATGCTTATGTTGAGCGCTACAACAGAACGATGAGATATGATTGGTTAAACCAAGAGCTGTTTGATAATCTAGAGCAAGTCAGACAGCAAGCAGAAAACTGGTTATATCATTACAACCATGAACGTCCGAACATGGGCAATGGCGGTTTTACGCCAATACAAAAACTCAATCAGGCAGCTTAATTCTATTTATTAGGTGTCTTAAGTTTGGGAGGGTTACACTGCTGGTATATTTTAGCAGCTAATCTCTATTTATGACTCTTCTTATTTATTGGGGGATTGCCACATTATTCAAAAACCAGTAACCTCTATAAGGATGATTGATATGGCTAACAAAACTTTACTGATCGTTGCGCATGCGCCATCGCCTAATACCAAAAAATTGGCACAAGCGGCTTATGACGGTGCCAATCATCCTGATATAGACATCGATGTCATATTCAAATCTCCCCAAGATACCCAGCCTGAGGATGTGCTGGCAGCCGATGCGCTATTACTAGGGACGACTGAGAACTTGGCTTATATGGCAGGTCTGACCAAAGACTTCTTTGATCGCTGTTATTATCCGGTGTTAGAGAAGAAACAAGGTATGCCATTTGCCTTATATATTCGTGCAGGTCATGATGGTACGGGCACCAAGCTTGCGCTGAAGACGATTACCACCGGACTGCGTTGGGAGTGGACTCAAGAAGCGCTGATATTGCAAGGCGATTGGCAAGAGGAATTCACTAAGCAAGTCGAAGAGCTTGCTATGACACTAGCAGCTGGGGTAGAAGCGGGTATTTATTAGTCTTTAATGCTTTTTTGTAGTCATTATTCCTATCATAGCTGTGACAGTGTAGACCTATAAGGATATGAGCCGTGTTTAATAATGATTCAAATAATACTCAGTCTATCGCTCCCGTTGGTATGCCGTTTTCTCAAGCCTGTGAAAATAATAAGCAGCCAATTTTGCATATTTTACAGCAAGAGTTGAAAAATTCTACCTATGTATTGGAAGTGGGTTCAGGGACGGGTCAGCATAGCGTATATTTTGCACCGAGATTAGCTCATTTAATATGGCAGACCAGTGATATATTAGCGCATCATGCCACTATCAATGCTTGGCATGCTGCTCATCCTGCGCCAAATCTATATGCGCCACTATCTTTTGATTTGTCAGTCGATCCATTACCGATTAGTCTTGCTAGCAATCAGCCCTATGATGCGGTATTTACCGCCAACATCCTGCATATTATCTCATGGTCTTTGGTGGAAAAATTGTTTGAGTTAGTAGGTAATGCTTTACCTATCAATGGAAAATTAATCGTTTATGGACCTTTTAATGAAAACGGGTATTACACCAGTACCGGTAATCAGCAATTTGATATCAGTCTACGACAACGCGACGCAAAGAGCGGTATTCGTCATTTAGAAAACATAATAGCTTTGGCAAAAACACATCATCTAAAACTATCTGATAAATATGCGATGCCTGCTAATAACCAGCTATTGGTATTTCAAAAAATTAGATAACGAATCTTTGGCATAAAAAGACCTCTTAATCGATCGTTATAAGATCTTGATTGAGAGGTCTTTTTTATTTACAGCTGTTTATGTTGGTTGCATACAATAAAACTATTTATAGGCTTCTGCTAAAAAATCTAAATAACGCTGCCAAGAACGCTCATCAGCGCGCGCATCGTATCTATCGCTGCCAAACACGCTAAAGGCATGGGGCGCACCGCTATATGTAATCATTTCATGGGGCACTTTTGCCGTTTCTAACGTCTTACCCAAAGTCGCAAAGCTCTCTAAGGAGACGGACTCATCTGCAGAGCCATGAAATACCAATATCTCGCCATTGGTTTTATCATAACTTTGACCTATGGGCGTATCAAAGGCACCATGGAAAGGCACAAAGGCTTTTTGCGGGAAGCCTGAGCGAGCGAGCTCTAAAGCAACCGTACCGCCAAAACAATAGCCCATCGTCACGCCTGTGCGTGCATTATTGCCTTGCGCTTGTCCGGCGTTCAATGCGCCTTGAAGTAAGCGGCGCATTTTGCTGCGATCGTCATATAGTGCACCGGTTAAGCGTTTATTGTCTTCAATAGTTGTCGGGCGGATACCTTTCCCAAACATATCAGCAGCCAGTACGTTATAGCCCTCATGTGCCAACATATCAGCGCGCTTACGCTCATAATCGGTGAGCCCATCCCAATCATGAATCAGTAAGATAAATGGCGCATTGGGTTTATCTGCTTTGGCGTAATAGCCCTCATAGGGTTGATTATCTACCGTATAAGTGATGTTTTTAGTGGTAATCGCTGCCGCCGTTTGGCTAAGTAGTAGTGCTGTTAATCCTACAGAGGCGCCGTATAGTAAATTTTCACCATGGCGCTTAGATGGTTTGGTAGAAATGGATGTGAATGTCATAGGTAGCCTCATTGTGTTAGTTAAAAAATCTCAGTGAAAAATAGCGTATTTCAAAATCTATCTGCCCTTTTAACCCTAATGAGCAGACACCTATTACAGAATAGAGTAAAGAATAACAACATAACAACGCTATATTGTTAAAAATAATGAATGTTTCTATCGTTTATAAGTTTAACTAATGCCTGTTTTTCTTAACCAAATATCAACACGCTTAACCATATAATTGACATACCTGGGCAAAATTTTTGAGTAAGATAATTGTTGAGCTCAGCATTGCTATCTCAAGAGTGCTTGAATCAGTTTTTATCCTTAACCGTGCTACAACACAGAAACTAAACGGACATTTGAAGTCGCCACTATCGCTACGGATATAAAAACTGTGTTAGCACTTATTAAATGGTCTATTGGTAGCCCATTTTTACTCATCAGCTAGCTAGGATATTTTATGAATAAGAATATTGATCATACCGACCCCGCTAAAGACATGAATATGGAACGTGGCAATGGTGGTGAAACCCATCAACGTGCAGGTGATGACACCAAAGTACTGACTACCCAACAGGGTGTGCCAATTTCGGACAATCAAAATTCACTCAAAGCAGGACCGCGTGGTCCAACGCTATTAGAGGATTTTGTATTACGTGAAAAGATTCATCACTTTGACCATGAGCGTATCCCTGAGCGTATCGTCCATGCGCGTGGTAGTGCCGCACACGGTTATTTTGAGCTAACCGAATCATTAGAACAATATACCACGGCAAAGATCTTGACTGAGACTGGCAAACAAACCCCACTATTTACCCGTTTTTCGACCGTAGCTGGTAATAAAGGGTCAAAGGATACGCCTCGTGATGTACGCGGGTTTGCCGTAAAGATTTATACCGAAGAAGGTAACTGGGATATCGTCGGTAATAATATGCCGATTTTCTTTATCCAAGATGCCATAAAATTCCCTGATCTTATCCATGCGGTAAAACCCGAACCTGATCGCGGCTTTCCACAGGCGGCCTCTGCTCATGATACCTTTTGGGATTTTGTGTCGCTAAGTCCTGAGACCATGCATAACTTAATTTGGCTAATGAGTGATCGCGCGCTCCCACGTAGCCTACGGATGATTGAAGGCTTTGGTATTCATAGTTATCGCCTAATTAATAAGGAAGGTAAAAGTACTTTTGTACGCTTCCACTGGAAGCCAGTATTGGGCGTACAATCCACCACATGGGATGAAGCAGTGAAAATCTCAGGCGCGGATCCTGACTATCATCGCCGTGATTTGTTTGAATCGATTAATAACGGGGATTTCCCTGAATGGGAATTTGGTGTGCAGTTATTCACCGAAGATGAAGCCAATGAATTCCCATTCGATCATTTAGATGCGACCAAGCTGATTCCAGAGGAGCTGGTACCAGTCAAAGTAGTAGGTAAAATGGTGCTCAATCGTTATCCAGACAATTTCTTTGCCGAAACAGAACAAGTGGCTTTCTGTCCATCGCATCTACCACCTGGTATCGACTTTAGTAATGATCCTCTACTGCAAGGTCGTCTTTTCAGTTATTTAGACACTCAGTTGTCACGCTTAGGCTCACCGAATTTTGCACAAATTCCAATCAATGCACCTAAATGTCCGTTTGCTAATAATCAGCAAGATGGTCATATGCAGATGCAAGTGCCAAAAACGCGCGTGCTTTATGAGCCACAAAGTCTTGATCCTACCAGACCACGTGAGAGTGTGAAAAAAGGCTTTGCGTCTTTTGCTGAGACGCTAGATGATGGTGTTAAAGGTCGCGTGCGCGCTGAGAGCTTCGCGGATCATTATAGTCAGCCACGCATGTTCTATCGTAGCCAAACAACAATTGAACAAGCGCATATTGCATCAGCTTATGCTTTTGAGCTAGGTAAAGTAGATACAGCGCATGTCCGTAGTCGTACGCTTAGTCATCTACGTAATATCGATGAAGATTTGGCAAGTCGCGTCGCAAAAGCGTTGGGTATGGAGCTGCCGGAAGCTGCTGAATCTGCCGCACCTATTCAAGATATGGAAGTCTCTCCTGCCGTAAGAACCATTGGTCTGTCACCTAAGAGTTTAGAGGGTCGCATGATTGGTATTTTGGTAGCGGAAGGCTCAAAACATAGTGAAATAGAGAAGTACGAGAAGGCAGCGCAAGCGCAAGGTGCCAGTGTCAAAATTATTGCACCGAATAAAGAAGTCAAATTGGACGATGATACCATCATACAAGCTGATGAGCGCGTAGCAGGGGGTCCATCCGTGATGTTTGATGCCGTGGTTAGTATCATCATGCCTGATCAAGCTAAGACACTGGCTAAAGACAGTGCCACGTTAGATTGGTTCACCGACGCTTATGTGCACTGTAAAGCGATTTCTTATTGCGGGGCGACAGATGAGTTTATCTTAAGTAAACTACCGATTGAAAAAGATGCCTTTATCACACCACTATCTGATATGGACGTCTTTATTGAAAATGCCAAATCGCGCTTATGGGAACGTGAGCCAAAGGTTCGTGACTTAGCTTAATTTGGCTTAATATATTCGTATTTAAATCTCCAATAAAGAACTCAGCCACTGTGCTGAGTTTTTTTATGAGAATTTTTTATTCTTTAACCTAAATAATATAGTCAGGGAAAAGTAATATCGATACATCAAGTACTGCTGATATTAATTTTTCTTGCTTGCTGTGCCTACGCAGACAGAGGCTGCAAAAAATTTATACCAGCAGTACTGTAGCGTTTTTGAAATATTTTAACTATATTTAGTCACAAGCGTTCACTGAATATCACTTCTAAATCTTTATTGAACGTTATAATCATCAATCAGATTATTTAATAACATCAAGAATACGTTGGCTAAATATAGCCTTTGCTTTCATATATGGACATTTAAATGGCTAATATAAACGTTATATTAGATAAAGGGATATTATGAGTTTAGTAGATATCGTTGCGATAGAGGGATATATTCAGACAACGTATATGGCGATTTATCCTGACAAATTATTATTGTTAGATTCAGGATGTCGATGTGATGTCGATAAGATTTTAGCGTATATTACCGACACTTTAAAACGTCCAGTTAAGCAACTTAAGACCGTCATGGTCACGCATATGCATCCCGATCATGCGGGCGGCGCTAAGCTGTTGCAGCAAAAAACCGGCTGTCAGATAGTTACCGCAATGTCCGAAAAACCTTGGTATCATGGTGTTTTGGGTAGAATTGCCCATCTGAATGATTTGGGATTGACTTATTATGTCGCCAGTCGTCAAGGTAAGTCTATCACCAACGTCTGGTACCACCCCATTTTAAAAGCGGATGTCACTGTTCAAGATGGCGACCGTGTGCCAAATTTTGACGATTGGATCGTCTTAGGGACGCCAGGGCATACCGATCGAGACTTGTCTTTATGGCATCCGAAAAGCAAGCAGGCGTATACCGCCGATCTCATATTAATCATCAAAAATAGATTTGTCTCACCTTATTTAATTACCTTACCTGACGCTTATCGCGCGTCATTGAACAAGGTAAAAGCACTGCAACCAGACACTTTATTACTGGCACATGATAAAAGAGTGAAGCTTAGCGATAAAGACTTTGAAAAATTGATAGAACAGGCACCGAATGAACCACGCAAAACAACCCTACAAAATGGTTTTAAGCTCATGTTTGCACAAGTTAAATTTGCTCGTAAAAGAGTCGATACTCCTTAATGTAATAATACAAGCAAAAAAAAGCCCAATCATTAAATGATTGGGCTTTTCGAATATGGTGGGCCGACCGCGACTCGAACGCGGGACCAATTGATTAAAAGTCAACTGCTCTACCAACTGAGCTATCGGCCCTGAGAAGCGTTAAAAAATTGCATGACAATTTTAGCTTCGCAAGATAAATTTCCTTAAAAGAAAATTTATTAAAACTAGACATCAAAAAGGATGTCTTTAAACTTATTACACTACTACCGGATAGGGTAGCATACACAATAAGCATAATACTAAATATGGTGGGCCGACCGCGACTCGAACGCGGGACCAATTGATTAAAAGTCAACTGCTCTACCAACTGAGCTATCGGCCCTGAAGAGTATAAAAAAGCACTGCTTTTTAACTCTACAAGAGAAAATTCTTTTAATGGAATTTTCGGTAAGTTTAACGTCTTTATTTATCGACTGCTCAATATCAAAAGAGGCATCAAACTTGTTTCATATTTAGATAATTTGTATCTCTAAACGTGAGAGCACATTATATATATAATTAAGACAAATACAACCCCGAATCAGCAAAAAAGTTAAAAATCTTAGATAATAATGAATAATTTTTAACTTTGACCCTTATTTGGCTATCGAATCACTTATTATCGCGGATAGTTTGTTATTTTAAAAATGATTTTTAAAAATTTTTGCTTAAAATCCTACTAATCCCTAGAGAGTGCTTCTACTGGATCCAACTTAGCAGCATTGCGTGCTGGTAAAAAGCCAAAAACCACGCCGATAAGCGTTGAGCATACAAAGGCGGCAATAATGGACGTCGAAGAGTAAATGACTTTAAAACTATCACCACCAATACGGTTAATCAGCTCACCAATAGCAAATGCCAGTCCAATACCTAATAAACCACCTAATATACAGACCAAAATGGCCTCAATCAAAAACTGCTGCATGATATCGCTCTGACGAGCACCGACAGCCATACGTACGCCAATCTCATTGGTACGCTCGGTCACAGATACCAACATGATATTCATGACGCCAATACCGCCGACAATCAGCGAGATAATGGCGATAGAGGATATCAGCAAGGTCATGGCAGCTGTAGTAGATTCAATGGTTTGACGGATAGAGTCGGAGTTACGTATGCGAAAATCATCAGTACCGTGGCGACTTTTCATGAGATCTGAGATGGCAGACTCAGCGGCAGAAGAGGAAATGTTATTATCAATCAGCGCAATAAAACTCTCGATATAGGCACTACCTATGAGCCGTGACATCATGGTGGTATAGGGCATATATAGAGTCGGGGAGTCGACACCTCGACTAAAGCCGCCTTCATTTGGCTCCAGTACCCCAATCACGCGTCCAGGAACACTACCTATCAACAGTACCTCGCCGATAGGGTTTGCTGTAGTAGGAAAGAAGGTTTTATGTGCATTGCTGTCGATAATGATATCTTGGGTGCGGCGTAAGATGCTTTGTTCATTAAAGCCCTGACCCATTGCCAGTGTTTCACCACTGACATCGAGATAATCTTTACCAATCCCGCTGATACTGGCAGCTTCTTGGACATTACGATAGCGGACACTCATATTGCTATTCAGCTGTGGACTGACACTGAGCACATAAGGCTGATCCGCAACCGCTTGGGCATCCTGTGGGGTCAAATTGTCATCATTATACTGACGTCTAGGATCGCCGTAAGGGTAGCCGTCAGTGACGGTAATGGTATTGGTACCTAGTGAGCTAATATTGGACAAAATCTGCTCTTGTGAGCCTTTACCGAGTCCAACGACCGATACCACAGAGGCAATACCAATGATGATACCTAGCATTGTCAGTAGAGTACGCATTTTGTGCGCACGCATGGCAAGTAAAGACATTTTAAACGATTCAAGTAAGCGGTCGATAAAGCTGCCAAACGCGCTTTTACGATGCTTATCTATCAGCGACGCAGATTGTGCTGCTGGGCGCTGATAGTCTTCATTCTTATAATCAGCAATGATATAACCGTCTTTGATTTCAATCACGCGTTCAGCTTGAGCAGCAAGACTGGGGTCATGCGTTACCATAATAATCGTATGACCTTGCGCATTTAAGTCTTTTAAAATTTGTACGACATCTTTGCCTGACTTGCTATCTAGCGCACCTGTCGGCTCATCCGCTAAGATAATATCGCCGCCGTTCATCAATGCCCTTGCGATGGACACACGCTGCTGCTGACCACCCGATAACTGGCTTGGGCGATTGTTGACTTTGTCCGCCAGCCCCAAGTCTGATAAGAGCTTTTCGGCACGCTCATTGCGCGCTTGCCCGTCCATCCCTGCATAGACGGCAGGCACAGAGACATTGTCACGGGCACTGATGTCACCCAATAGATGGTAACGCTGAAAAATAAAACCAAAGTGCTCACGGCGCAGTTTTGCTAGCTCATCAGGGGCTAAACGATTCACAGATTGACCAAATACTTGATAATCGCCGGCAGTCGCTTGATCCAAGCAGCCCAAAATATTCATCAAGGTTGATTTGCCTGAGCCTGATTGTCCAATAATAGCCACCATCTCGCCTTGATGGATGGTTAGATTGATATCGTGCAATACACGAATGGTCTGCTCACCCGCTTTAAACTCTCTAATCAAGCCTTTGACTTGCATCAAAGGCTTATCAGTAACGGCGTTAGTATAAAAGTCTTGGCTGCTCATTTACTATCCTGCTTATCTCAATCAATATCAAAGCTGATTTGTCGCTCGTTTGAATGTCTTTTAAGTCTTGTTATTTTTGAGTCTAGAGTTCGGGCTAAAATGGTCGACCGCCTCTGCCACCACCGCCTTTACTGCCACTATCTGGTTTCTCTTCGCTTAAAATAACCTCGTCACCTTTTTCAAGACCGCTCAATATCTCCGCATTGACGCGGTTATTAATACCAACTTTGACAGCTTGTTCAACCACTGTACCATCAGCTTTAAGAACGCGAACGTTTGCCATAGTCGCCGTAGAATCACTGTCAGCATTCGCTACAGTATTCTTAATACTAACATTCTTAGGGGTTTTAGATTTTCCAGTTTTACCGGCAGGTTGCAATGCGGCAGAAGGGATAAGTAGCGCGTTTTTGGCTTGGTTAATGACAATATAAACTTGTGCGGTCATATCAATACGGAAGCGGCGCTCGGTATTGGGCACTTCAATATAACCGACATAATAAATGGCAGCATCGGTCGAGCTGGTATCACTGATTTTTTCAGGTGCCGGTTCAATCGCTTTGAGGGTCGAATCATATTTTTGGTCGGGATTACCGATGATATTAAAATAAACAGGCAAGCCCGCTTTGACATTGATGACGTCAGCTTCAGAAATTTGAGCATTGATGCGCACGGTAGATAAATCAGCTAAGGTAACAATGGTCGGTGCACTTTGATTGGCATTGACCGTCGTCCCTTGCTCAGTCGTTACCGATACTACAGTACCTGACATTGGGGCACGAATGGTGGTGTAGCTTAAATCTTCTTGCGCAGTGCTGACATTGGTTTGAGATTTACGTAACGCCGCCTGCTGACTATTGATATTCGCTGCAGTAGTAGCAATAGCGGCTTTAGCAGTATCGATAGAGGCACGCGCATTGGCGACGGCTGCCTGCGCAGTTTGTACCTTTGTCCCTTGAGTATCATAATCCTGCTGTGATATCGCGTCGATAGCGAGTAAGCCTTGCAAGCGTGAAAAATCTGCTTGCGCTTGTCTTAACTCAGCTTGGCGGCTGGCAAGATCGGCATACGCACTTTTTAAACCTGCTTGACGACTTAACGACTCAGCTCGTGCACTTTGTAGCGCCGCCTCACTTTGCTCAAGGCTTGCTTGCTCATTGCTCAGGCTGTTCTTCTGCGTTACTTGGTCAATCTGCGCAATCAAATCGCCTTTTTGCACTTCATCACCGACTTCAACGAACAGTCGCGTCACTTCACCAGATACTTGCGCACCAACATCGACGGTATTTAAAGCCTTAACTTTACCCGAGGCCATAACGTTGTTTTCGATATCGCCAATCTCAGCAGTCGCTGTTAGATAGTTGGGTGTTACTTCTTTTGGTTTTAAGGTTTTGTAGGCTAAAACCCCTAGAGCGATGATGACGAGGGCAATAATGCCCCATTTAATAGCAGAGTTTTTGCTAATTTTGCGCATGACGACAATCCAATAACAAGAAAATCAAATGTAACTATAATAGAGGCTTGACGAACAAAAGGGAATGGGAGTTAGTTTGCGAAAGGTTAAGAAGAGATGTTGAGGCAGGTTTTGCAGAGGAGATTTGGATTTAAGCAGGAAGTTTATCGTTGAAAAAGCAGGTTAAGAAGTAATATCGTTCTTAGAGGTACTATCGGTCACTGACTGATAAATAACTAAGAATTCATCACTCTGATTATTTAGTAGGGAACAAACGTTTTCCTGATAACTCTAACGCAGCTTGTAGTAATAGCTCCCATGCTGGCTGGATAATAAGACCTTTGATTGCCTGATCGCAGCGATAAAGCAGAGCAGGCCATGCTGCTGTTTGCGCTTTTGACTGACGACGACAGGCTTGCTGATATAAACCTTGTTTACTGCGCCAAATACCTAGGGCTTGCGGATCTTGTCCATCCATCAGTTGCATGATTTGTCGCATGTCTTTACTGATTGCCCATAACACCAAGGTTGTTGGCTCATCCGTAGCTTTGAGCTGAAATATGATTTTAGCGACTTGGGCACTATTGCCAGCAAGCATCGCATCGGACAAATCAAACACGCTAAACTGCGCATCGCTGACCAATGCCGCTTGTAAATCATGAATATCTAGTGCTACTTGCGATAGATGGGCGCTAGATTTTCCATTTTCTTGGATGGCGGCATCATGATTTGCCATTAGCTGCCGGGCAAATAAATAAGACAAACGCCATAAGGTTTGATAGGCACTGAGCAAATGATGTTCAGTATGTGACATGAGCAGCTGCCACGCTTCTTGCGATAGCTTTAAGCCAAACTGCTGTGCTTGTATTTGCAACAACTGTTGACGCTGCTGCTCATTATACAAGTTACAGTCGATGACATGACCATATTGCGCAAATGGCGCAAACCACTTACTGCTTTGGGCGCGTTTGTCTTGTTTAGGCGTGAGCCATAATAAGCTGTGACTGTGGCTACCTGCTTGAGCGTCCTGTGCAAAGCGCTCAAGCTCTGTGATGACCGCCTTATCAGGTTTATGGTTGCCTGTGACAATCAAAGCACTGGCATCATCAAATAAAGACTGGCTACCAAGCTCTGACAATACTTCTTGCCAACTCTTAACTGATATCAGCTCTATACGCTTGATGGCGTAATGCTGCGCACGCCAATGCGGACGTAGCTCATCGATGAGCCATTGACTGAGTAACGGCTCATCGCCATGCGCCAGCCACAAGCCAGCTACAGCAACTGAGGGTTGCTGTAGCTTTGGATAAGCTTGTATAAAAGTATCTTGCATAAAGGCTGATGCACACAAAGTTATGAATAAAAGAACAACGTTAAAAACTCACTAGGCTAAGCTTGAGCTATATTTAAGCCATTTAAGGGTTGGGTACAAGAATCGCCGTAGCGCCTGTACCTTTACCGATTTGCACAGAAGTCGTGGCGCTGGCAGGTGTCACCTTTGGCAATGCAATCGCGACATATTGATCGGTGATACGTCTTGCTAAACTGTCATAGAGCCATTCACGAATTTGATCGCCTTGCTGATCGTCAGTGCTCACTGACGCTTCGTTATACTGATAGCTACGTTCAACTTGAATCGGATTACTGAGCGTTACGGGCTTACCATTATCTATGCTTTGATAGCTAACATCGGCTGATACCACCAAACGAATTTCTGTTAATACGCCGACCAATTCATAACGCTTAAAACGTACGTTATTGACGGTAATCGCAGCGATGGGTTCAGCGCCTACGTTTTGATTGTTACTAGCGACATCAGTCAATGTCATGTTAGTAATGACATCAACGCCCAATGCCTCAAGGCGCTTTGTGAGAGGCAGCTTCAGTGGGAATGCGGTGCGATTGTCTTCGATAATTACTGCGGTCTTCGCCACATCAAACAGCATGGGCGCATCATAACCGCGTAGTTGAAAGCCGCAGCCACTCAGACTGGCAGTCGCCCCAACGATGGCAAGCATTGGCAAAGATGCAAGTAATGCGGTCGCTAGTTTCTGTCTATTCGACTTATTAAGCATGTGCTTTTTCCCTTACATGTTGTTTAATATGACGGCATAGCACGGTGCTTATCCGTCATAATCGCTATTCTTATTAAGATAAGAAAACCTAAAATATCTGCGTTAAATTATCTCTAGCCAGCAACCACGATATTAACCAGTTTATTAGGTACGACGATCTCTTTTTTGATATCACCGGTCAGGAACTTTGCTACGCTCTCAATCGCGCGTGCCTGTACTTTTAGCTGCTCAGGGTCGCTATTTGGTGCCACATCCATTTTACCGCGCATTTTTCCATTGACTTGAATCACCATGGTAATCATATCTTGTACCAGTGCGCGCTCGTCGACTGCAGGGTAGTTTAAGGTGAGGGTATCAAGTCCTAATTGCTCAAGTAAGTGCTCGCCAATGTGCGGCGCATACACCGACAGCATAATCAATAAATCAGTCAAGGCTTCGTGCTGGACATGCAGCTCTTGCTCGCTATTAGCTTTAAAGTTGCTCAGCTCATTAGCAAGCTCCATTAGGCTAGAGACAGGGGTATTCAGTGCTAGGCGTTTACCCAAGTCACTATCAATCTTGCCAATGGTTTCATGCGTTTTACGGCGCAAGGCTTTAGCTTCTTTGCTTAAGCCATCCGTATTTAAGGTATCACTATTGAGCGATTCAAGACTTAAGTTGGCATCGGTTAATGCTTGAATATGCTCAGAAGCAATACGCCAGACTTTTTTAACAAAGTTATAAGGACCTTTGAGCGCGTCATCTGACCATTCAAGCGTTTGATCGGCAGGGGCTGTAAACAAAGTATATAGACGAACCGTATCCGCGCCATATTTATCAATGGTTATCTGTGGATCGACACCATTATTTTTTGACTTAGACATTTTTTCAATTTTGCCAATCGTTACCGGCTGTCCATCTGCTTTTAGGATGGCTTTAATCGGTTGACCACGCTCGTTAAAGTCAATATCGATGTCTTTGGTGAAGTAATAGGTGGTACTGCCATCAGCATTGACGCGGTAGAAAGTACCCGCAAGTACCATACCTTGAGTCATCAAATTGGCAAATGGCTCATCACCTGATACCAAGTTTTCATCACGCATGAGCTTATGGAAGAAGCGCGCATATAGTAGATGCATAACGGCGTGCTCAACACCGCCGATATATTGGTCAACTGGCAACCATTTATTGGCGGCAGACTTATTGACCATATTGGTCGTATCATTTGGGCTAGCAAAGCGGGCATAGTACCAGCTTGATTCGACAAAGGTGTCAAAGGTATCAGTTTCGCGCTCAGCAGGATTGCCACATTTAGGACAAGTCGTATTGACAAATTCTGGGATGTTTTTTAGAGGATTACCACGACCATCAGGGACGACGTCAGTTGGTAAGACAACCGGCAAATCTTGTTCTTCAACTGGCACGGTGCCGCAATGCTCACAGTTAACCATTGGGATAGGGCAGCCCCAATAACGTTGGCGCGAGACACCCCAATCACGTAGACGGTATTGGATTTTTTTCTTAGCAAGAGATTGCGGCTCAAGCTTAGCAAGCATGGCTGCAAACGCTTGCTCAAAGTCCATGCCATCAAATTCGCCTGAATTGACCAAGGTATTACGCTCGGTATAAGCACGATTGTCGTCGTCAGCTTCTACATCATCGAAATACCCTGCAGGGATGTCGATAACCTGCTTAATAGGCAGACTATACTTAATGGCAAATTCATAATCACGCTCATCATGAGCTGGCACTGCCATCACTGCACCTGAGCCATAGCTCATAAGTACATAATTGGCGACCCAGACAGGCACTTCTTCACCAGTCAATGGATGGGTCACAGTAAGACCAGTATCCATACCAATTTTTTCGGCTTTAGCAAGGTCTGCCTCAGCGACCGAGCCTTTTTTACAAAGGGCACAAAACTCAGCAATTGCTTTATTATGCTCAGAAGCATATTGGGCTAAAGGATGCTCTGCTGCTACTGCGACATAAGTCACACCCATCAAGGTATCAGGACGAGTGGTAAAGACGTCTAAGCTATTGCTTTGACCAGCCAGCTCATAAGGGAAATGCACTTCCATACCTGAGCTACGACCAATCCAATTTCGCTGCATGGTAATAACTTCAGATGGCCAATGACCCTCTAGCTGGTCCAAATCATCAAGCAGCTCATCAGCATAATCAGTGATATTAAAATAATACATCGGAATGTCGCGCTTTTCGACCATTGCGCCACTACGCCAGCCTTTACCATCGATGACTTGCTCGTTAGCTAGGACGGTATTGTCAATTGGATCCCAGTTGACGGTCGCAAGCTTTTTATAGACCAAACCTTTTTTATATAACTGCAAAAATAACCACTGTTCCCACTGATAATATTCAGGGCTACAAGTGGCAAATTCACGTGACCAGTCAATAGACAAGCCAAGCAGTTTTAGCTGGGCACGCATGCTGTCAATATTTTCAAATGTCCATTTGGCAGGCGGCGTCTGATTGGCAATCGCGGCGTTTTCTGCTGGCAAGCCAAAACCATCCCAGCCCATTGGCTGCATGACCTCATAACCTTTGAGGCGATAATAACGGCTCAGTACATCAGAGATGGTATAGTTGCGCACATGCCCCATGTGCAGCTTGCCGCTTGGGTACGGGAACATAGACAGCATATAACGACTTGGCTTATCACTTGGCTCATTACTCACTTCAAAACGCTTGTCCGTTGCCCATTTGGCTTGCTGCTGCGCTTCGATAAGTTGCGGCTGGTATTGGGCATTGTCGATAGAAGTGTTATTAGTATGGTTAGTATTAGTAGTTTCTGCTGTCACGGCGTTGGTCATAGTTGGCTCGGAATCGGTTATTACAGATAAATGGGGTGAAATTTTATAATGCCATAGCATAGCGTAATTTGGCGAAAATTGCGACGATATGATGTCGCCTTTCATTGATTCCCTGGTGGCTTTTCGGCTTATATTCGCCGCTTGCTGATATCCACATTTGCCATGTACCAGCTTTAGGCATTATTTGAGTATAATAAACAGTAACGTTCATTGACGAGGATTTTTATGACCATTACCATTTACGGTATCAAATCTTGTAGTACCATGAAAAAAGCTTTTACCAAGCTTGATGATTTAGGCGTTAGCTATAACTTTCATGATTATAAAAAACAAGGTATCGACAAAGATAGCGTTCAGCGTTGGGTGGATAGCCTAGGTATTGATAAAGTATTAAACAAGCGCGGCACAACATGGCGTAAACTAGAAGATGCTCAAAAGCAAGCGGCGGATAGTGATGTGGATAAAGCCATTGACTTGCTTATTGAAAATACCAGTATGATTAAGCGTCCGATCATGGAAGGTAAGCTGACAGATAAAAATAAGCCATTATTGTTATGCGGTTTTGATGAAGCTGAATTTGATACAAACTTTTCTTAAAGAAAGCGGTTTTGTGAATTAAAACAGCTCGAGCTTGCCACTTAAGCTCGGGCTGTTTTTAACCAATTATTATGGCGTCTAGTTTGGTAGTGAGTCCAAGTCGCCACTGATTAATGTACCAACACCTTCGTTGGTGAAAATCTCCAATAGCGTCGCATGCGGCACGCGACCATCGACGATAACGGCGCTTTTTACGCCGCTACGGACCGCATCGAGCGCACACTGAATCTTAGGAATCATGCCGCCTGAGATAGTGCCATCTTCGATTAAGCTGTCGACTTTCTTTGGCGTCAAACCAGTGACAACTTCGCCATCACGACCCAATACGCCTTTGATGTTGGTTAGTAGCATGAGTTTCTCTGCCTGCAAGAATTCTGCGACTTTACCAGCGACCAAATCGGCATTAATATTATAAGTATTGCCTTCTGCATCGACGCCAAGTGGGGCGATAACAGGAATAAAGTCAGAGGCAATCAGCATATTAATCACGTCTTTATTGACGCTAACCACGTCACCAACAAAACCTAAATCGACGGGTACAGCAACACCGTCATCACCGATTTTTTCCATCATCAGTTTTTTAGCCAAGATTAAGTTGGCGTCTTTACCCGTCAAACCGATGGCGCAGCCGCCATGTTTATTGATCAAGCTCACAATTGATTTATTAACATTGCCGCCAAGTACCATCTCGACGATATCCATGGTGTCCTTGTCAGTAACGCGCATCCCATCGATACGGTCTGAGTGCCGCCCAAGCTCTTTTAATAAATTATCCACTTGTGGGCCGCCACCATGTACGACCACAGGATGCATACCAACGGTTTTGAGTAAGACGATATCTCGGGCAAATGAGCTTTCAAGCGCAGGATCAGTCATGGCATTGCCGCCGTATTTGACCACAATGATTTTATCGACGAAGCGTTGAATATAGGGCAGGGCGGTGGTCAAGACTTCAGCAGTAATTTTGGCTTCATCTAAATTCAAGGTCATTATAAACTCCTAAAATACGGTGTTAAGCGATTGGTTGTTGTTATAAAAAGTCATAAATAACAAAGCTGCATTTGTGATAAAAAATAGTTTTGATAACTGATTACTGAGGGGAAATAGCCACAATCTGCGCAGCTAGATTTTCATCAAAAGGCAAACATAGCGCGGCAAATTTTGCTTGTATATCTTGTAGATGTGCCATGCTGTCTCCTGCAAAGCGCGCGGTTAAATTGTGACTGGTATTAGATTGACGCAGTACGCCAAAACCATGGGCAAAATCTAGACGCACGCCATCAATACAGCTGAGTATTGTACCTATTGGCAATAAGTCTTTGGCTTGCTCTATGCTAATAGGGAGGCTTTTGATAGAGCAACTACAAAGCGTCCGCTGACAAGTACTGAGTACTTGATATCCAGCCTGAATAGGCAGTGGAGCGGTTACTTTTATGCGTTGTTGTAAGTACACGCATAGTCGCGTTAGCTGCTCAATGATTGAGCAATCAGTTGACGTATTTACTGGCAGCGGTAAATAATGGTCGGCAGTACTGACAATGTTTGGTAATTGATAGATGATATTAGCAAGAGTTGTTGTAGGATTTAGACTATTTGAGTTATCAGCTGCCAGCCAATGTAGGAGTCTTAAAGCTGCATATATGGCATCATCATAGATGATAAAGCGACTGTCGTTAAAGATAAAATGCCCCGATAACTCTCCAGCAAATACGATTTGTCCAGCAGAGTCCTGCATCTGTTGGCGCATTAGACTACTGCCAGTTTTGCTGATGATAGGTTCTGCGCCAAGTTTAGTCAGTAGCTTTGGCAAATGATGCGAACATTTAATATCAAAGAGAATTTGCGGCGGAGATTGCAACTGGGTACAAGCGACTGGACGCTCACTCAATAGCACCTTTGCTAATAAGTAGAGCAAATGATCGGGTGTAACCACCTTACCTATATTATCGACGATCATTAGTCGGTCGCCATCACCGTCAAAGGCGATACCTATATCTGCCTGATGATTAACGACGCTTTGCTGCAACTGTGTGAGCCGATGTGGCTCAGTAGGATCAGGATTGCCAGTAGGGAAATTCCCATTAGGCGTATCATTAAGCGTGATAACATGGTGGCAAAAATGCTCAAACAATTGTGGCGCGATATGACTGGTCGCACCATGCATACAATCGATAACAACCACCAAATCTAGCTTGGTCAAAAGCGATTGGGTGCTGGTATGACCAAAAGTATGAGCATTCGGTTGGTTATTGTGCGGATAAAGCTCTTTGAATACTTGCACAATAGCATCGATATAATGCGCTGCTACTTTCTCAGGCGATAAACACATTTGATGATTGCTAGTCTGATTATCCACTACCTGTCGTGGAGTGCTTAACGCTTGATAGCCTTTTTGATTGTCTGCTTTAACAATCACTTTTTGAAAATCAGTAGTTTCAAAACCGTCCTCTTGCAGGCAGCCTTTATGGAAGTTGCTTTTTTCAAGCATGCTGTTGTTTAAAGAACGTTCAATTAATTGTTGATGAATAACTCGCTGGTAAAGCGTCTGAATGTCTTCGCTGCTAGGAGATTGATGATTAAGCAACCATTTAATACCTAAAACATCTCTCGCAGAATGACTAGCAGTCACGATAATACCGTGTCCCTGATATTGCTCAGCCCAAAATACCATCATAGGCGTGGTAATCAGCCCCAACTGGATAACTGCTAAGCCACACTCGCTCAATATATTAGCAAGTCTGTGAGCAATGACATCGCTATCATGACGTACATCATAGCCAATCACGACGATGTTTTTTTTATTATCACTGTTTTGTTGAACCTGATAAAGGTGTGCAAAGGCATATCCTAATGCGTGAACAAAGTCATCATTAAAATACTGGCGTGAACCACGAATGTCATAGGCACGAAATAAGGACTGCTGCGCAGCAAAAAACGGCATCTTTTACGTCCTTATTATCGTAATAAATGTGGTCATGGTGGATAAAAAATAAAGTGCCTAAGCGCATTAGGCATGGAGCTAATAATGACGTTAGAGCTGCCTACTGACGACCTGAATGCCCAAAACCACCAGCTCCACGTGCACTGGTATCACTAAATTCTGTCACCACTTCAAATTCAGGACGGGCAACGGGGACAATCACATATTGTGCCATGCGTTCTGCAGGATTTAATACAAAGTCTTCCTGACTACGATTCCAAATACTGACCATCAGCTCACCTTGATAATCCGCATCGATAAGTCCAACCAGGTTACCCAAAACAATGCCATGCTTATGTCCAAGACCTGAACGCGGTAAAATCATGCCTGCAAAGTTAGGATCTTGTATATAAACTGCCAAACCAGTACCAATCAAATGGGTGGCACCGGCTTTAATCGTTAAAGGCTCATCAATACAAGCACGTAAATCTATACCTGCACTGCCGTCAGTGGCACGAGTAGGCAAAGAAAATGCGGCATCTTCGGTGATTTTAGGGCTTAAGACTTTAACTTGTACAGCTTGCATAACACACTCGCTTAACGATTTAAGGGTTTTATAAATACAATGAATCTAACTTTTAAACTCTAGCTTTTAAACTTTTGGTTTTAAATGCTTAACAACAACTATTTTATCAATAGCTGCTGATTTTTAACTTTTGGTTTTCAGATTTGCATAGGCGGTGGATTAAAGAATCAGTATACTTGCTAGGCCCAAAAACGACATGAAGCCGACAATATCCGTTACCGTGGTTAGGATAACAGAGGCAGATAATGCCGGATCAATATTCATGCGCTTTAGCATCAGTGGAATACTAATGCCCGAGACATTGGCAGCAGTCATATTAATCGCAATCGCTAGACCGATGACCGCGCTGATTTTAATGTTATGAAACCACAATTGCGCAATAAACGCCATAATTATCGCCCATATGATACCGTTTATCGCCCCAACCCACAGCTCTTTATTTAATAGCCATACACGGTTAGAGCCACCAATTTGTCCCATTGCCATACCGCGAATGACGACAGTAAGCGTCTGCGAGCCTGCAATACCGCCCATACTGGCGACTACGGGCATCAATATCGCCAGTGCCACTACTTGTGCCAGTACTTCCTCAAACTGTCCAATCACCACGGCCGCCAATAATGCGGTACATAAATTGATACCCAACCAAACGCTACGACTTTTAGCACTGGTCAAAATAGGCGCGAACAGCTCTTCATCTTGACTGACACCAGCAAGGTTTTTCATGGTGCTGTCGACATCATCTTGGATAATCTCCATGATATCTTCACCATTTAACTGACCAACCAATTCGCCATGACTGTTAATCACAGGGGCAAAACGAATGTCTTCTGAGCGAAAAATCGCCGCCGCGTCTTGAATGTCCAAGCGATCATTGATGGTAATAGCGCTATCAATCAAATCAGCAACCAAGGTGGCTTGATCATGTTTAATCAAATCAGCGAGGCTTAATAAGCCAAGCAGTTGTTGGCTTTGATCGACAACCAGTAGTTCTTGGCTTTCATCATCAAGCAGCTCAATATCTTCTCGCAGCCAGTTTTGAACATCAGCCAGCGTCATATCTTCTCGCACCTGAATAAGATCAGGATCCATATAGCTGCCAACTTCCCAATCGGCATACGTATCGAGCTTATTGACCTGAATGCGGATCTCTTCATCCAAAGTTGCCATCACCGAAGTACGTACGCTGTCGGTAACGGTATCTAAGATCTCCGAGATATCTTGCGCATCAAGATCTTGCGTAAACAATGAGATCTCTTTTGAGGAGATGTTTTCTAGCAGCGGCAGGCGGGTATCAAACTCTAGCTCAGCGAGCACTTCACCTTTGATATTCTCTGGTACTTGCGCCCAAATCAGCTGGCGACTTTGAGTCGGGAACGACTCTAATAAGTTGGCAATCTCATATTCTGACTGCTTCCCTAAAAACTCAGTAATTGCCCCAAATGCTTTGTCAGCCACCAATTCCTGCAAGTAAAGCAGCTTATACTCAGCATTAGATTCAGCTGGATTATAAGCAAGTTGTCTTGCTGATGGTTGTTCAGAAGTGGGCGTTGAGTTGGGCATAAATGTTCCAAGTTTTGCAATAATAATTAAAATCTAGTCTTAATGTTCAATGAATGAATTCTATTATTAAGCTGTTTTTTTAAGGTTGTTTTTAATGGTTAACATTATCGATTGCCCAATAAAGCGCGAATATTAGCCAAGTATTCATCAGCAACTGCTGCAGGGTCTTTGGTGGCTTTTTGTTTTTTTGCTTTGGCAGGCCAGTCGATATGATCTTCTGGCAACTCATCTAAAAATCGTGATTCAGACGTGACGCGCATTTGACCACCAGCACGGCGCTGAGTGGCTAGTGTCAAAGTTAGCTCACGACGGGCGCGGGTGATACCCACATACATCAGACGGCGCTCTTCTTCGACCGTCTCGCTTAGGATAGAGTTGCGGTGCGGTAGCATCTCTTCCTCAAGCCCCATGATATAAACGAAATCAAACTCCAAACCTTTTGCCGCATGTAAGGTCATCAGATTAACTTTATTGGTGTTTTCTTCTTCTTGCTGCTGCTCCAGCATATCAAGCAATACCAGCTTGCGAATAATGGTATCAATCGTCCGATCTTCATCTTCTTCGGCACGATTAATCAGCGATTGAATACTGGTATAAAGCATGTCGATATTATCGATACGGTTTTTTTCTTGCTGCGGTGTTTTTGAGTCGCTACGGACAAAGTCAATATAACCGGTCTCATCAATCATTTGGCGGACGATTGGCACAGGGTCAGGATGTTGATCAAGCTCGCGAGTATAGTGCTCAATAAAGTCGCCAAACTCCTTTAAAGTACTATAAGATTTCGACGGTAAAACGTGGGCCAGACCGGCATGCGTACAAGAAGCCAGTAGCGAGATGCTATGTTCTTGTGAAAATAAGCCAAGCTTTTCAAGCGTAGCTGGTCCCATACCACGCTTGGGCGTATTAATCACGCGCAAAAAAGCACTGTCGTCTTCTGGGTTCAAAATCAGACGTAAGTAGCTCATAACGTCTTTGATCTCACTACGAGCAAAGAACGACTGACCACCCGATAATTTATAAGGTACTTGCAGCTGGCGCAATTGCGCCTCTAGCATCCGCGCTTGGAAGTTACTACGATAGAGAACGGCATATTGTTCCCACTCATTGCCAAAGCGCAATTTATGCGTGACGATTTCTTTGGCGACACGCTCAGATTCATCATCATCATTACGACAGTTAATAATGCGAATTTTTTCACCTTGACCTTTGTCTGACCAAAGTTTCTTTTCAAATAAATGCTCGTTATTGGTAATAACCGCATTTGCTGAGGTCAAAATACGGGTGGTCGAACGGTAATTTTGCTCAAGCATGACGATTTTTAATTTTGGGAAATCCTCTTTAAGTAATCCCATGTTTTCAGGTTTAGCCCCGCGCCATGCATAAATAGACTGGTCATCATCACCAACGACCGTAAAGCGTCCTTGTGGTCCGACCAAATATTTGATCATCTCATACTGAGCCGTATTGGTATCTTGATATTCATCGACCAACAAATAGCGAATTCGGTTTTGCCATTTATCACGTAGCTCTCGATTCTCACGCAGTATTTTGGTCGGTAATACAATCAAATCATCAAAATCGACCGCGTTATAAGCCCGTAGATTACGCTCATATAGGGCATAAAGCGTCGCAAAAATCATGTCTTCTGGATCGTCTAAGGTTTCCATCGCCTTATCCGGCTCAATCAAATCATTTTTCCAATCAGAAATCATTTTTATCGCTTTACCAACCAACTCACGACTTTCCGCGCCGCTTAAGTTATCACGCATCATAAGCTCCATTAGCAAACGCTTGCTATCGTCACTATCCATAATGGAGAAATTGCCTTTTAGCGGCGTATGAATCAACTCATAGCGTAAAAACTGCAAGCCAAACTGGTGGAAGGTTGAAACCGTTAGACCACGGGTCTTTTCACTCGGTAGTAGCTTACTGACTCGAGCTTTCATTTCACGCGCCGCTTTATTGGTAAAGGTCACCGCCGTGATACGCTCAGCAGGCATGTTGCATTCTTCGATCAGATAAGCAATCTTGCGGGTAATCACTGAGGTCTTACCGGAGCCGGCACCTGCTAACACCAGTAGCGGACCAGATACGTAGAGCATGGCTTCTTGTTGTTTGGGATTGAGTTGACTCATAACGTGACCTGTAAGACAAAAGCGAAAAGAGGGTGGCAGTAAATCGTAAAATGCCACTAGCTGCCATCAAGCGAAAAATACATTGGTTAAAATAGAGGGCATATTGGCATTTTAAATAGAGTAACTCACAGAATAATTTTAAAGTTTTAGGCAATCTGCGAGCAAAATTAGGTGAGCTATTATAAAGCAAAACTAAGGCTTTTGGGCAGGAGTTAGTAGCGTGGAATATGTAAGATTATGAGGTATATATAAGGTACGTCTTTAAAAATGATATAGAGAAACATTTTGTTTCAATGAAAACCGTTGAAAATTTGGCGAAGACAAGGTCATTTCTCGTGAATGGATATAAGGAGATAGACTTAAGTATTATCCATTACGGAAGTGACGGTGAAACAATTACAAGCTTTGACTAACTCCACGGTTTATATACATTTTTCATTTAGTTAGCAGTCAATTAATAATACATGCTTTGAAATTTTTATAAGGTTTTTAGAGAGGGGTGATGAATAATCTGTAGCATAGTTTGCGGATAAAAAAACCTATTTTTTTTGCCGATAAAGTGACCGCTCAATGCAGTTAAAAACTAGCTTTTGAGTGCCGATATGCGTATAGTATGTAAATAATTTATGCCAGTTGTCACGTCATTGTTGACCACGTGTAATGAGCTATTAAATCAATTAAATAAACTATCGAATATGACATTGATTTAATACGTTGATCTTACGTTGTTAGAAGATGCGTTGGGCGACCAGCCTTTGTCCGCATATAGAGCGGACACTCTACAGTTGGTCAGATCTGACATCGTCGTCAATAAGCTTGATAATTGGTTGTTACCAGTACAGAACCTAACATGTGACTCAATGACAGTTACTTAAATATAGTGACAGTTACTTAAATATAGTGACAGTTGCTTAAGTGCAGTGACCGTTGCTTTGTGTTTTCGTCTGCGTTATGCCTGTCGCTTGACGACCTTAAGTAGGTCGGTACTTGCGCGGCGTGTAACACTCGATTGGGTGAGGAGCACGTATTATCATGTCTGCTTTTAATTGGTCAGCCATTGCTTTTATTTTAGCCGCCATTGCGCTAGTTGTGTTTATGTTGGTTGTCCCGCGTCTACTTGGCGGTCGCTCACATGGCTCACAAAAAGAAGAGATATTTGAAGCGGGTGTTGTCGGATCTGGCAACGCCCGTATTCGTTTGTCTGCCAAATTCTATTTGGTGGCGATCTTCTTTGTTATTTTTGATCTAGAAGCCCTCTACTTATATGCTTATGCAGTCTCAGTTCGTGAAGCTGGCTGGCTTGGTTTTGCTGCTGCCGCTATATTTATCACCATCTTGATCATTGGCTTGGTATACGAGCTCAGTCTGGGTGCGATGAATTGGGCACCGGCTGACAAACGTCGCAAAAAAGCGCGCTTATATGCTGCACCCGCAGGCTTTAGTTTAGCGGACATCACCAAGTTCGATGGTGTTGATGAACTCATGGTTGATCCTACGGGCAAGATACCTGCGCAGTCCTCCGGTCAGATTAATGTCTCAAACAACATTGAGGCCAATCGTCGTCACTTACAAAACATTGATCATATTAATACCACGGGCAATGTCACTTCTGTGGACTTTGCGACGTCTGCACAAACAGATAAAATGACGCGTTAATGAATAACAGTGTGTGTTAATTACTGGCATAACACGTGAATAACAAAATTATTTAATAATGAAGTTAAGGCAGTAGTGAGGGCAAATCATTGCCGCACTTTGTTTAACATAAAGGTTGTATGTTATGAAATACACATTAACAAAAGCCAACCCTGATGCAGATGTCTATCCTGCTCAGACAAGCCAAACTGTCAACGATCCGATGGAAGATGAAGTCAATAAAAACGTCTTTATGGGTCGTTTAGAAGATCTTGTGCATTCAACAGCAAACTGGGGACGTAAGCACTCACTGTGGCCATTTAACTTTGGTACCTCATGCTGTTATGTCGAATATGCGACTACTTTAACGGCGGTTCACGATTTATCACGTTTTGGTGCCGAAGTTATTCGCGCCTCGCCACGTCAGGCAGATGTGATGATTGTCGCCGGTACTTGCTTTGTTAAAATGGCACCCGTTATTCAGCGCCTATATGAGCAGATGCTTGAGCCAAAATGGGTGATCTCTATGGGTGCTTGCGCCAACTCAGGCGGTATGTATGATATCTACTCTGTAGTACAAGGCGTGGATAAAATTATTCCTGTCGATGTCTATGTGCCCGGTTGTCCGCCACGTCCAGAAGCATTGATTCAAGGCTTGATGTTATTACAAGAATCTATTACTAAAGAACGTCGTCCGCTGGGTATTCACGTTAATGATCAGGGTGTCTATCAGCCGCAGATGACGCCTGAGCGTGACCGTAAGCAAGCAGATCGTATCGCTGTGAAAAACTTGCGTAGCCCAGATAGTATTTAGCTTATTACGTGAGTATTTGCTTTGGTATTTTAGCTCAGTTGTTCATAATTCTTAGAAGTGCGCGTACGCTTATCACAGCTCGGTTATGATTGACATAGCTCGGTTATGATTAATGAAGGAAGACATCATTCATGGTCACGGTAGTTGAAAACACAGATCCTAAGATCAAACCTGTCCCAGCAGTTATCAAAGAGCTGGAAGAAAAATATGCTGGTAAGTTCGTTGTACAGCACACGGTGGATGAGATTCCAACGGCGTGGGTTGCGCGTGCCGATTTATTAGACGTTCTCTTATTCTTACGCAAATTGCCAAAACCTTACGTCATGCTATTTGATTTATCAGCGATAGACGAACGTCTACGTCAGCATCGCCAAGGTTTGCCTGACAGTGACTTTACGGTGTTTTATCACTTGATGTCGCTTGAGCGTAATAGTGATGTCCGTATCAAAGTGGCGCTCAGTGAAGAAGATTTAAACGTCCCAAGTGCGACACAGATTTGGCCCAATGCCAACTGGTACGAGCGCGAAGTATGGGATATGTTTGGTATTGTCTTTACCGGCCATCCGCACCTAACGCGTATCTTATTGCCTAAATATTGGGAAGGTCACCCACTGCGTAAAGAGTATCATGCGCGTGCGACGGAATTTACCCCGTACTTCTTGAACACCGCTAAGCAGCAATACGAGCAAGAAAGTCTGCGTTTTGTCCCTGAAGAATGGGGCATGAAACGCTCGGGTCGCGATGAAGACTTTATGTTTTTGAACATCGGTCCTAACCATCCCTCTGCTCATGGTGCGTTCCGTTTGGTACTACAGCTTGATGGTGAAGAAGTGGTCGACTGTATTCCAGATATTGGCTATCACCATCGCGGCGCCGAAAAGATGGCTGAGCGTCAAACGTGGCACTCATTTATTCCTTATACCGACCGTATTGATTATCTTGGCGGCGTAATGAACGAGCTACCGTACATCATGTCCGTTGAAAAGCTTGCAGGCATTACTATTCCGCCGCGCGCTGAAACCATCCGCGTGATGATGAGTGAGTTTTTCCGTATTACCAATAACTTACTGTTCGTCGGTACTTTTATCCAAGATGCCGGTGGTATGACGCCAGTATTCTATATGTTTACTGATCGCCAAAAAGCCTATGACGTCATCGAAGCCGTCACTGGTTATCGTATGCATCCAGCTTGGTTCCGTATTGGCGGCACTGCGCACGATTTACCACGCGGCTGGCAGCGGCTGGTTCGTGAGTTCTTAGATTGGATGCCAAAACGCTTGGATGAATATGTCAAAGCAGCACTGCAAAATAGTGTGCTTAAAGGTCGTACTCAAGGCGTTGCCCAATATAATACCAAGCAAGCATTGGCATGGGGCGTGACTGGCGCAGGCTTACGTGCGACAGGTTTAGATTTTGATCTACGTAAAGCGCGACCGTACATGGGATACGAGAATTACGATTTCGAAGTACCAGTCGGCTATAACGGCGATGCTTATGATCGCTGTATGGTGAAAGTCGAAGAGATGCGCCAGTCGCTACGTATTATCCGTCAATGTATGGATAATATGCCGCAAGGTCCTTATAAGGCTGATCATCCATTGGCAGTACCGCCGCCAAAAGACCGTACATTGAATGACATCGAAACCTTGATTAATCACTTCCTCTCAGTTTCTTGGGGTCCTGTGATGCCAGCGGGTGAGTGCACGACGATTGTAGAAGCGACTAAAGGTCTAAATAGCTATTATATCACCTCGGATAAAGCGACGATGAGCTATCGTACCCGTATCCGTACGCCGACATTCGCGCACCTACAGCAGATGCCATCAGTCATTAATGGCTCACTGGTATCCGATGCCATTATGTATCTGGCTTCGATTGATATTGTGATGGCGGATTGTGATCGTTAAAGCCATAGGTTTTAAAAGTAACATAAGTTTATTCATATATTATTGCCAAACTGTCACACCAAAACGCTGTCATTGCGCCGTGAGCGCAACAAACACAGTGGGCTGAGTGAGGAAAGAAAAAGATTATGAAAATTGTTTCCGATAAAATGCCAAAAGTAGATGTGGCAAGTATCTTAACTGCAGAAGAAATTGCGGCCATCCATGAGTTTATGCATCATTATCCGCACCCAAGAGCAGCGTCTTTAGATTCGCTAAAAATCGTGCAAAAGCGTAACGGCTGGGTTGATGATGCACAAGTGAATGCGATTGCCAATATCCTCAATGTGCCGATGACGGATATGGATGGGGTAGCAACCTTCTTTAACCGTATCTATCGTCAGCCAGTTGGTCGTCATGTCATCCTTGTTTGTGATTCGGTCGCTTGTTATTTAACAGGCTATGAAGCACTAGCAGCTGAGTTTAAATCTGCGCTCGGCATCGACTATGGTCAAACGACAGCTGACGGTCGTTTTACGCTATTGCCGATTTGCTGTTTGGGCAACTGTGACAAAGGTCCTGCGATATTGATTGATGAAGATACTTATGGTCCTGTCCAGCCTGAAGAAGTCGCCCAATTGTTGGAGCTATACGCATGAGATTAACTGTTTCAGAGCAGATTGCTCTTCGTAATCAAGGCAAAGCGCCAAGCCAACTTAATGAACAGCGCATTCCTATCTATGGTGATAGAGCGACTGCTACCAGTGAAACTAAGCCGTTGACATGGCGCCTAGCGCATCACGATGCGGTACTGGACTTAGCCACTTACGAATCTCTACGTGGTTTTGAAGCGTTAAAGATAGCGTTAAACCAATCGCCAGATGATACGTTAAATACTATCAAAGAAGCGGTGGTAAAAGGTCGCGGCGGTGCAGGTTTTCCAGCAGGTATTAAATGGTCGCTAATGGCACCACCTGATGGCGGTCCACGCTATCTAGTCTGTAATGCTGATGAGATGGAGCCGGGTACGTTTAAAGACCGTTTGCTCATGGAGCGTTTGCCACTTCAGCTTATTGAAGGCATGCTTATTTCTGCCTACGCGATTGGCGCAACAGCCGGTTATATCTTTATCCGTGGTGAATACATCTTAGCGGCAGAGCGTTTAACGGCAGCGATCGAAGAGTTAAAAGCCAATAATCTAGTTGGCGATAATATTTTAGGCTCAGATTTTAGTTTTGATTTGCATGTACATACGGGCGCTGGTCGTTATATCTGCGGTGAAGAAACGGCATTGATTAACTGCTTAGAAGGTCGTCGTGCCAATCCGCGTACCAAACCACCATTTCCACAGGTAGCTGGTGCATGGGGTCGTCCAACCGTGGTCAATAACGTTGAAACTTTACACAACGTTTCAGCGATTATCCTGCATGGTAGTAAGTGGTATCAAGATCTGCCCAAAGCCAAAGGCGTGGTCGAAACACCAGGTACGAAGCTATTTGGCTGTTCTGGTTTGGTCAATGACCCCGGTCTATGGGAGCTGCCTTTTGGTTATACAGCGCGCGAAATCATCGAAGATTTCGCCGGTGGAATGCAGGAAGGTCGCACACTTAAGGCTTGGTTACCAGGCGGCGCATCAACGGATTTTTTAACCGCTGACCATTTAGATACCGTCGTTGATTTTGACACCATTCAAAAAGCCGGTAGCCGTATGGGTACGGGTCTGCTTATGGTTGTTGATGAAGAGCAAGATATGGTGCCATTGGTACGTAATCTTGAGATTTTCTTTCAGCGCGAATCGTGTGGGTGGTGTACGCCATGCCGTGATGGTTTGCCATGGGGCGTTAAAATCCTTACCGCTATTAATGATGGCGAAGGGCAGATTGGCGATATTGAAAAGTTAGAAGGATTAACCCGTGACTTATGGATCGGTAAAACCTTTTGCGCGCACGCCCCTGGTGCGATGGAACCACTGATGAGTGCAATTAAATATTTCCGTCCTGAGTTTGATCAAAAGATTGCGCAGGCGGTTGATGAAGATGTCATTGAGGCTGCAGCCAATCAACAGCCAGATGTGAAATAAGGAGAGCGGCATGGCAGTCATACATATTGATGGAACCACTGTCGAAGTAGATAGCGCAGATAACTTGCTACAAGCATGCTTGTCACTTGGCATTGATGTGCCGTATTTTTGTTATCACCCAGCCTTAGGTTCAGTAGGCTCTTGCCGTCAGTGCGCGGTTAAGCAATATATGACCAAAGAAGATATGGAAGCAGGTCGCGGTCGCCTAGTCATGTCATGCATGGTAGCACCAAGCAATGATATGTATATCTCAGTCACCGATGATGAAGCGAAAGCATTCCGTAAGTCGATGGTTGAGCTACTTATGACCAACCATCCACATGACTGTCCAACTTGCGAAGAGGGTGGACATTGTCATTTGCAAGATATGACTTATATGTCAGGTCATAGCCGCCGTCGCTATCGCTTTACCAAACGTACGCATCATAACCAAGAGCTTGGTCCCTTTATTGCCCATGAGATGAACCGCTGTATCGCTTGTTATCGCTGTGTCCGTTTTTATAAAGACTATGCTGGCGGTGAAGACTTAGGGGTGTATGGCTCTAATAATCGCGTCTATTTTGGTCGTGATAAAGATGGTCAGTTTGAGAGTGAGTTTTCAGGTAACTTAACGGAAGTCTGTCCAACTGGTGTATTTACCGATAAGACCCATTCGGATCGTTATAACCGTAAATGGGATATGCAGTATGCACCAAGTATCTGTCATGGCTGTTCAGCGGGCTGTAATATCTCAGCCGGTGAGCGCTATGGCGAGCTGCGCCGTATCGAAAATCGCTATAACGGTGAAGTAAACCGCTACTTCTTATGTGACCGTGGTCGTTTTGGTTATGGCTATGTCAATCGTGAAGATCGTCCAACCCAAGCCCTTGAACGTATCAATGATAAACATGTCAAAATCAATATCGATTATGCCCTTGATGAAACCATCAAGCGTATTAAAGACAAGAAAGTCATCGGTATTGGCTCACCACGTGCCAGTTTAGAGACCAACTTTGCGCTGAAAAACCTCGTTGGTTTTGATAATTTCTCAACAGGTCTCAATCATCAGCAGCAAGCACTGGTCAATAAATGTATTGAAATATTGAGTACTGAGGGTATTTATAACCCAAGTATGGTTGATATTGAGAGCCATGATGCGGTACTGATTTTGGGTGAAGATATCACTCAAACATCATCACGGGTGGCACTCTCTATCCGTCAAGCGGCAAAAAATGAAGCCATAAAAATGGCGGCTGCTACCAAAACGCAGCCTTGGTTGGCTGAGCCAGTAAAACGTATTGGTCAAGGTGTCCAAAGCCCTGTCTATATCATCGATGTGACACAAACCAAACTGGAAGACATCAGTAAAGTAAGCGTCGTTGCGACACCGGAAGATATCACCAAGCTTGGTTTTAAAGTTGCGGATGAGATTGCTAACTTTGGTGATGATTTAAGTAAAATTATTGACCCGCAAAGCAATGAGGAAAATGCTGATGTTGACGCTATGCAAGCATTGGCAAAGCAAATCGCCTATGACTTGATCCAAGCGGACAAGCCGTTGGTTGTCTCTGGTAGCAGCTTATCGTCTATTGCCTTGATAGAAGCAGCAGCGCAAATCACGCAAGCACTAAGCCAAAAGCGTGCAGCGATAAAAGCAAATGAGCAGTATGAAGTTGAGACATACAATGCCAAAGTTGCAGCAGCTGAAGCGCAAGCAACAACGACCCAGCAAACAGAAGATAAGGATCTATCTGCCAAGCCAAACAAGCCTGAAACGGGCGTTAATACGGAAGCACAAGACGATGTTGAACGTCAGCCTGCAACCAAACTTGAGCTAAAAGAAGTCAATAAAAAGTATCATACCCAAGCGGGTATCTATTTAGCAGTGACAGATGCTAATAGCATCGGTGTTTGTTTACTAGGTGGTCATTCAGTTGAAGAGTTGTTGGCGACTGATTTTGATGTCGTCATAGTCGCTGAAAATCAGCTGACCGATGCTATTGATGCAAATAAATTAAGCCAGCTATTGACTGACAAAACCGTTATTGCGTTAGATCATCAATTGCTTGATTGGCACAAAGACGTCGATATTGTATTGCCAGCAGCCACATTTGCTGAAGCAGATGGAACGCTTATTTCTGCCGAAGGTCGTGCGCAGCGCTTCTTCCAAGTTTATGATAATGACTACTATCATCCGCTTAGCAGTATCAAAGAAGGCTGGCGTTGGTTGCATGCTGTGCACAGTAGCTTAGAAGGCCGCGATGTCGACTGGACGCAGCTTGACGATGTCATCAATGCTTTGATAGCGACTCATCCTAAGCTTGCTGGTATTAAAGAAGCTGCACCTGATGCTGATTACCGAATGACAGGTCTAAAAATTGCCCGTCAGCCACGTCGTTACTCAGGTCGTACTTCTATGCGTGCGCCTGTCTCTGTCCATGAGCCAATGCAGCCAAAAGATTTGGATACCGGTTTAACCTTTTCGATGGAAGGCTATAGCGGTAAGCAAACCCCGAGTGCGATGATTCCTTTTGCGCAATCTGCCGGTTGGAACTCACCGCAAGCTTGGAATAAATATCAAGATAAAGTGGGTGGCAGTCTTAGAAATGGTGATCCGGGCGTTCGCTTGTTCGACCAATTAGAGCGTTTAGCTACGCGCCAATATGTTGCGCCAGAAATTAGCTCAGTAGCTACGACGGATATGCAGCAAGGACAAGCTAAATTGGTTCCTATTTATAATATCTTTGCTAGCTCAATGATGGCATCGCGTAGTCTAGTGGTAGCTGAACAATTACCAGTAGCTGCATGGCGTGTAGGGATTGATGACGCAAAAGAGTGGAATATCGCTGCCGGTGACTATTTAGCAATTGAAATTGATAAACAGCAAATTATCTTACCCGTTGAGCTTGTGGGTTATTTAGCCGAAGGTTGTATTGGTTACCCTGTCGGTCAGGTGAGCATTATTCATCCATCGATGCCAGCGTCGGTACGTAAAGTCGATGCACCAGTGACAATGATGGGCGGCTTAGCTAATGACGTTAGTGGCAATTCTGAAAATGGCAGTGCTTTAAACAGCTTCGAAGATAACAATAACCGCGCAGCGCCAGTAAGCACAGCGCCGACCACCACACAGGAGGTGTAATATGCAAGTCACTCGTATTATCCCTGATGTGCCAAGTTTTTTGGCAAGTATGATGACCTTTGATACTTGGTCCATACTTTTTATGGTCGTACAATCGCTGGTCATATTTTTGGTGGTCGTCATTGTCGCGGCAATGATGATTATCTATGAGCGCCGGATGTTAGCACTCTGGCAAGACCGTTATGGTCCAAACCGTGTTGGACCGTTTGGTTCACTACAGCTAGTCGCCGATATGCTCAAAATTTTCTTTAAAGAAGATTGGACGCCAAATTTTACCGATAAGTTTATGTTTACCTTGGCGCCTGCGGTTGCCATGTTTACCGCTCTGGCTTCATTTGCCATTATTCCTATCTCACCGACCCTTGGCGTTGCTGATTGGGATATTGGTATTTTGTTCTTTTTTGCCATGGCTGGTATTGCAGTCTATGCAGTGCTGTTCGGTGGTTGGGCATCAGCCAATAAATTCTCATTACTCGGCGGTCTTCGTTCAGCGGCGCAAACCATCAGTTATGAAGTGTTTTTAGGTTTGTCATTAATGGGTGTTGTTGCCTTGACTGGCTCATTTAATTTACGTGCGATTGTTGAAGCACAGGCTGATGGTTGGTATATCATCCCGCAGTTCTTTGGCTTCTTAACTTTTGTGGTTGCTGGTGTTGCCGTAACCCATAGACATCCGTTTGATCAGCCAGAAGCTGAGCAAGAATTGGCAGAAGGGTATCACGTTGAATATTCTGGCATGAAGTTCGGGATGTTCTTTATTGGCGAATACGTCAATGTTGTATTGATTTCTGCTTTGATGACCTGCTTATTCTTTGGTGGTTGGTTGGCACCTTTTAATTTAGATATTCCGTTTATTCCACCAGCTTTTTGGTTCATGATTAAGACGCTTTTCTTTATGACTATGTTTGTTTTGGCTCGAGGCTCACTCATGCGTCCGCGCTATGATCAGGTGATGAACTTTGGCTGGAAAGTCTGCCTGCCCGTAACCTTGATTAATTTATTGGTTACCGCGGCAGTTATTTTGATTTTTTCCCCAACGTTGTAATCATTACTAGCCATCACTAATGAACTAGGGTAAAGCTGAGAAGGATAATAATCCCATGTTTACTACGATAAAAAAGACCGTCATTGGACTATTTACCATTGTCCGCAGCATGTGGATGGTTAATAGTCATGCGCTCAGACCACGCGACACCATTCTTTATCCTGAGGTGCCAGTACCAGTGCCGCCACGTTTTCGTGGACGTATTATATTGTCGCGTGACCCTGACGGCGATGAGCGCTGCGTCGCTTGTAACTTGTGCGCTGTGGCCTGTCCGGTTGGTTGTATCTCACTGCAAAAAGCGGAACGTGACGATGGTCGCTGGTATCCAGAATTCTTTCGTATTAACTTTTCACGTTGTATTTTTTGTGGCTTGTGTGAAGAAGCTTGTCCTACGACAGCGATTCAGATGACGCCTGATTTTGAGATGGGCGAATACGTCCGTCAAGACTTGGTCTATGAAAAAGAGCATTTGCTGATTTCAGGGCCGGGTAAATATCCTGATTATAACTATTATCGCGTGACGGGTATGGCGGTAGCAGATAAACCAAAGGGCGCGGCGCAAAATGAAGCGGCACCAATTGATCTAAGGAGCTTGCTACCATGATGAATATTTTAAACAATCCTGAATTGGCAGGGTTTTACTCATTAGCAGCGGTAGCAATATTTGCCAGTTTGCGCGTGGTAACCCAAGCCAATCCAGTCCATGCTATTTTATCGATGATTGTGTCATTACTGGCAATCGCTGGTATATTTTTTGTGATAGGCGCACCGTTTGCAGGGGCGTTAGAGATTGTTGTTTATGCGGGCGCTATTATGGTGCTGTTCGTTTTCGTTATTATGATGCTAAATTTGGGTATGAGTAATGATGAGCGCGAAGAGCGCTGGCTGGATGCCGGCACTTGGGCGATACCTACTGGACTGACGATTATCATTGCCGTGGTACTGTATGCGATGATTGGTATGGGTCACGACGAAGCAGCTATGATTGGTGGCACAACGATTTCAGCCAAAACCGTCGGTACGGTATTGTTTACCAAATACGTGATGCTAATACAAGTGGCGGCTTTACTGCTACTGGCGGCTTTGGTTGCTGCTTATCACTTGGGTAAAGAAGCTATCGATGACGAGATCATCGGTAATGATAGCCTAGTAGCCAGTCCAAATGTCGGTAGTATTGAGCTCTACGAAAACGATAGTAAGCACACCAATAATGATGCAGTAAAGATGACAAAACCATACGAATACAAAGATGTTGACCCGCTTGACTACGTAAGTATGCAGGTGGGTGCGAAGGAAGTCACGCGCAAGGAGTCAGACTGATGGTACTAGCAGCGAGCGTGGCACAAGACGTATCGAATGTGCCGTTTGCCCATGAGGTGGCAGGCTTAGTGCAGCCTGCTGCTGAGGTACAAAACGTATTGGGTATGATACCGATGAGCCATGGGTTAATTTTGGCAGGTATTTTATTTGCCATTGGTTTGTGCGGTGTCATGGTACGGCGTAATTTCTTATTTATGCTAATGAGCCTTGAGATCATGATGAATGCGGCGGCACTGGCATTTGTGGTAGCAGGTAGCCGCTGGGTTGATCCGGATGGACAGATTATGTTTATCTTTATTTTGACCTTAGCAGCAGCAGAGGCGGCCATTGGTTTGGCAATATTATTGCGTTTTTATCATCAGCGTGGGCATCTCGATGTGGACAGCGCCAATGAGATGAAAGGATGATGTCATGAGTTTGTTACCATTAACCTTTATATTCCCGCTCGTTGGCTTTTTGATTTTAGCCTTTATGCGCGACAAGCTAAGCGAGCAGGTAGCAGCGATTGTCGGTGTCGGTAGCATGCTGCTATCAGCGCTCTGTACGCTGGTTGTTAGCTATACCTTTTTAACCACCAATCCGGCCGGAACTGTCGTAGAGATTCCACTCTGGACTTGGTTCCAAGTTGGGGATTTTGCGCCAAATTTTGGCTTAAGCTTTGATGGCTTAGCATTGACGATGACGGGTGTCATTACCGGTATTGGCTTTTTAATCCATCTGTTTGCCGCTTGGTATATGAAAGGCGATACTGGCTTTGCCCGTTTTTTTAGCTACATGAATTTGTTTGTCGCCAGTATGTTATTGCTGGTATTGGCAGATAATTTGTTTTTGCTTTACCTCGGTTGGGAAGGCGTGGGTATCTGTTCGTACTTGCTGATTGGCTATTATTATCATGACCGAGCCAATGGTCGTGCCGCGATAAAAGCCTTTACGGTCACCCGTGTGGGTGATGTATTCTTAGCCTTTGGTTTGTTTTTATTGTTTCGCGAATTCGGTACGCTTAATATCCAAGAGATTATTACTCGTGCGCCAGAAGTGTTTGATATCAATAATCCAATTATGATGTTGACGACCATGATGTTGGTCGGCGGTGCAATGGGCAAATCAGCGCAGCTGCCATTACATACATGGCTTGCCGATGCGATGGCAGGTCCGACGCCCGTATCAGCGCTGATTCACGCGGCAACGATGGTCACGGCAGGCGTGTATTTAATTGCCCGTTTGCATCCATTGTTTGAGCTAACCCCAGGTATTTTATTATATTGGGTAGGCGGCGTCGGTGCATTGACGCTGGTTGTTGCAGGCTTCTGTGCCTTGGCACAAACAGACATCAAACGTATCCTTGCGTATTCAACCATGAGTCAAATCGGCTATATGTTTTTGGCACTCGGCGTGGGTGCATGGCAAGGGGCTATCTTCCATTTGATGACGCACGCTTTCTTTAAAGCCTTACTATTCTTATCATCAGGTGCCGTTATCCTTGCCGTACATCATGAGCAAGACATCTTTAAGATGGGCGGTTTGCGCAAAAAGATACCCTTAGTATTTTGGTGCTATATCGTCGGTGGCGGTGCACTGGCTGCCATACCTTGGGTTACGGTTGGTTTTTATTCTAAAGAAGCGATTCTTTGGGAGACTTATGCCACCGGTCACATGGTGCTGTTCTATATGGGCGTGTTCGGTGCGTTCTTAACGGCAATTTATACCTTCCGTATGATTTGGATTATATTCTTTGGCGAAGAAAAAACGCATGCGCACAAATTATCAGGCGTGTCGTATTGGTTGCCGCTTACCGTGCTTCTCGTGCTATCGACAGCTGTGGGTGCATGGATCACACCGCCATTACAAGGTGTGTTGCCAGAGAGTGTTGGGCATTTATTAGAAGTGGCGGGTCAAGGCCAAGCCAAGCATACGGCAGAATATATAGCGATGGCAGCGATGGCGGCTGGTTTGATAATCGCTGCGCTACTATATGTGGTGGATAAAGGTCGCATGCTCACGAGCTTTAAGCGCTCGCGTATTGGTGGCGCGTTGTATCACTGGTGCTATCATGGCTTAGGTTTTGATGCGCTATATGATGTGATTTTTGTAAAACCCTTTTTGTTCATCGGCCGCTTGTTTAAAGCCGACCCTATTGATAAAACGTGGTATGTATTACCCAAGCTGGCTTCAGCAGGTAATAAGGTATTGTCTGCGACGCAAACAGGGTCACTTCGAGGTTATGCTGCAAGCTTTGGCTTGGGTATGGCTGTGTTACTCGTGCTGGTAATGATGACGGTGGTATAAGATGATTGAGTTACAACAAACGTGGATGCTACCAGCATTAATCGCCATTCCTTTTATTGCAGGATTGCTATGCTGGCTGGTTGAACGCTTTAATAAACGCTTGCCTCGCTGGATTGCCTTGATCGGTATGACGTTGACTTTTGTATTGTCAATGGTGCTGTGGCAGTACGGTGATTTTTCTGGCATGAGTCAGCAAGTCATTGCGCCAAATGCTTCTGTGCCTTGGGTCGCTGAATTTAGTGTGCCTTGGATACCGAGTTTTGGTATCAGTTTTCATTTGGCGTTAGATGGTTTATCGCTGATGATGGTAGCTTTAACTGGTCTGCTCGGTATTGCCGCCGTTGCTTGTTCGTGGAATGAGATTCAGCGCCGTGTTGGTTTTTTCCATCTGAACTTGCTGTGGAGCTTGGGCGGCGTCATTGGTGTTTTCTTAGCCATCGATATGTTCTTGTTCTTCTTCTTTTGGGAGATGATGCTGGTTCCTATCTACTTCTTGATCGCGATTTGGGGTCATGATGTCGTTGGCAAAACCAAAGAATACGCAGCAACCAAGTTCTTTATCTATACTCAAGCTTCTGGGCTAATCATGCTCGTAGGCATTTTGATATTGGTCATTATCAGCTACGCCCAAAAAGGCGTGGTCAGCTTTAATTATAATGATTTGCTCGGTACGTCACTTGGCGGCTGGGAATATCCGATCATGCTGTGCTTCTTTATTGGCTTTGCCGTTAAGTTGCCGATTATCCCGTTCCATGGCTGGTTGCCTGACGCGCATGCACAAGCACCAACAGCCGGTTCAGTGGATTTGGCAGGGGTTTTGATTAAGACGGCTGCTTATGGTTTGATACGTTTTGTCCTGCCATTGTTCCCAGCTGCATCACAAGATTTTGCGCCGATTGCTATGACCTTGGGTACGATTGGTATCTTCTATGGCGCATGGCTTGCGTTTATGCAGACCGATATGAAGCGCTTGCTGGCTTATACCAGTATCTCGCATATGGGCTTTGTGGTTTTGGCCATTTATGCCGGAACCTTACTCAGCTTACAAGGTTTGATGATTCAAATGCTGGCGCATGGTCTAAGCTCAGCAGCGCTATTCATTATGGCAGGTCAGTTGTATGAACGTTTGCACACACGTGATCTGACCTTGATGGGCGGTATGTGGGGTCAGTTCCGTTATTATGCGCCGATACTGATGTTCTTCTGTGCGGCACTGCTGGGTATTCCGGGTACAGGTAACTTTATCGGTGAATTCTTGATCTTGTTTGGCGCGTTTGCTCAGTATCCTGTGTTTGTAGTCTTAGCAACTTTTAGCTTAGTATTGGCAGGTTTATACTCACTTATATTAATTCATAAAGCGCTATTTGGTATTAACAATATTAAAGAAGTGGCATTAAAAGAAACCAAATCGCATGGTCTGCCGACGCGTCCGTTAAAGGATTTGGGTAAGCGTGAGCTGTCGTTACTATTGATGCTTGCCGCAGGCTTGGTCTGGCTCGGATTGTATCCGCAGCCGTTCCTTGATACTTCAAGTCATGCTATGCAATGGATTAATAATGCTTATATATATAGTCAAGTAACCCAAGTAGATGCCTCGCAACTGCTTGATGCAATGGAGGCACGTTAAGTCATGAACGATTTTACGATGAATGATTTGATGGGGCTATTGCCTTATGCTCCGATCATTGCGGTAGTGATTACGGTATTGGTGGTGATGATTGCCATCGCTATGAAACGCTCACATATGGTGACCGGTACTATTTCGGTCATCGGTCTCAATATTGGTCTGTTTGTTTTACTTGGGCAAATGGCAGGTATAGTCGATAGTGGCACGCTTGTGCCAGCGGCTGAGCAGTTATTTGTTATTGATAACTTTGCTCAGTTTAATATGGTCATTATCTTTATCTGTGCGTTAGCATGTTGTACGTTATCTTATGCCTATCTAGCCGATTTAAAAGACCATAAAGAAGAGCTGTATCTACTGATGCTGCTATCAACGGTTGGCGCACTGCTTATGGTTTGCGCCCAGCATTTGGCATCATTCTTTATGAGTCTTGAGATGCTATCGATACCGTTATACGGCATGCTGTCGTATACCTATATGCGTACCCGCTCGCTTGAGTCAGGGCTTAAATATTTGGTACTGTCAGCGACAGCATCGGCAACGCTGCTGATGGGTATGGCATTTATTTATGCAGAAGTCGGTTCGCTCGCCTTTAAGCCTATAAGTTTAACTTTGGCTGATACGTTTGAATCGCCACTGTTGATTTTAGGGGCAGCGATGATGATGTTTGGTATCGCATTTAAACTTTCTGCCGCGCCTTTTCATATCTGGACACCTGATGTCTATGAAGGCGCCCCTGCACCTATCGCCACTTATCTGGCCTCAGTATCAAAAGTAGCAATGATGGCATTGGCAGTACGCTTTTTAATTGATACTTCATTATTGGCATTGCCATCGGTACAGATGCTGTTGATGATGATGGCAACCTTATCTATTTTGCTAGGTAACTTACTAGCCGTACGCCAAACAAGTCTCAAACGTTTACTTGGTTATTCATCGATTGCTCATATGGGCTATGTGCTAATCGTAATCGTGAGCATTGGTTCTGCTGCTGATAGTATCTCTAGTATGTATATGGCGATTTATGCCTTTACCTCTATCGGTGCCTTTGGTGTCTTGACCTTAATGTCTAGCCCTTATCGCCTATCTGGTGAAGCCGATCAATTGATTCATTATCAAGGGCTGTTTTGGCGTCGTCCGATATTGACTGGTGTCATGACTATCATGATGCTATCTCTAGCGGGTATTCCATTAACCGCAGGCTTTATCACGAAGTTATTTGCGATTCTTGCTGCAGTACAAGGTGCCAACTGGTTCTTGGCAGCGATGATTATCCTCGGTAGTGCGATTGGTTTGTTCTATTACTTGCGCGTTTTACTCACACTATTTAAGCGTCCAAAACAGTTTATTGAATTTGACGTCTCAAAACAGTGGGGTCTACGTACCGGTGGTATCATGGTCATTGCAGTCACGGCAATCATCTTGTTCTTTGGCGTATTACCAAACAGTATGATTGAATGGGCAAGTTTGGCTCGTATTTGGTAAGCCTTAAAAATAGGGATACAAAGCTGAAATAATTAGTGCTATATCCATATTACTACTTATTGATTGTTACGGTTCGAAAAACAAGATGCGCCCGCTTTGTGATAAGCTTGGCGCATCTTTTTTTGTTGTTTAAATTTTATAAAAATAAATTTTAATAAAATATAAGTGATTCATAACTATGAGCGACAATATTCAAACCGTAACAGTGCTAAGCAAAACCACTTGGACGCCAAATTTATTTAGCTTTACTGTCAGCCGTCCGGATAGCTTTAAATTCACGGCTGGGCAATTTGTACGTTTGGGTGTTAATCCCAGTCAGTTAAACTACTATAAGCAGCAAGGAGAGGCAGGCAATGATGTCGCTAATGAAGCACTAAACGAAGATGTTTTTCGTGCTTATTCAATTGTTTCGTCTCCCTTTGATGAGGTATTAGAGTTTTTCTCTATTGTCATTCCTAATGGTGCATTTACCTCGCAGTTGCAACACTTAGAAGTAGGCGATGAGCTGCTACTTAATACCATGCCTTTTGGCTTTTTGACCTTGGCGCGTTATCAAAAGCCATTACCAAAAGATTTATGGTTGCTGGCTACGGGCACTGGTCTTGCGCCTTTCTTATCGATGCTGCAAGATTTAAAGACTTGGGAAGATTACGAGCATATTATTCTCGCATATAGCGCGCGCTCGATAGAAGAGCTGGCATACGTTGATAAGATAAAAAGTCTGCAAGAAGACTTTGGCTCCTTGGTTGATAATCCTGCAAAATTAGTTTTTATACCGGTTATTACTCGTGAGCCTATCGAAGGCGCACTGATAGAGCGCCTGCCAAAATTGCTACTAGATGGAACGCTACAAGAGCGCGCAGGCATTGCTTTAGATGTCGATAGCACGCACGTTATGCTCTGCGGCAACCCGGATATGGTAGAAGATACCAAAGAGACGTTAAAGAGCTTAGGACTGGTAATGAATCGCCGCGGAGAAGGCAATATTGCGGTAGAAAACTACTGGTAAAACTGTTATTTCTTATCATTTAACCTAAAGCGTTTAGCAACAGAAAATCGCCGTATCCTACTAGACGAAAGTCTCCAAAATACAGCATTTTTTATATGAGATTAAGGTTATAAGATATCTAGTTTATAGGTGCATACAGCGTAGAATACGCTAAACTTGGCTCGCCACATTTGCTACATTTTCTGTATCTAGTGGATGGACAGGACCCTGTACTTGTACTGGCTCGTCTTTTTCGCTGATAATATCTTCATTGCTATTCGAAGATAATAAATCGCGATAATTAATCTGCGCTTTCAAAATCAATTGTTCTTCTTCAAGCTCACCATAGTTAACTTGTGCCTTATGTAACATGCCGATAACTTTCTTATTACTCTTCAGCCAACGATTAATATCAATATAAATAATTTCATTTTTGGCACGTGCAATATCGATATAAGATAGGATAAAGCCCAACGGGTCTTTTTTCAGGATACGGTGGTAAAACCAAATAAACAGTTTGATACCTTGACGCTTAAGAAAGGACTCACAGCGCAGATTTAGGATATCGGTATAGGTCAGTTGACCAAATACAAAGCGCTGTACATTGCGATCGAGCTGCGCATGTACCAGCCGAAAGTTACTCGCCACCTCTGCATAAATGCCACCTGCATCGACCGTGCAGTATAAGCGGAACCAGTCTTCATGTATCTCAACACGCAGCTCTAAGATAGCTTTGACATTATCCGTGACATAAGTTTTTAGCGCATCATTGACGTAGGCTTGTGTTAGCGGTAGCGCCAGCTCATCTTCTAGCTTATCGGTTGTACGGTTGTATAAGTCTTTAATGGATTGGGTCAGGCGATCCCAACCATCGCTGAATGATTCATCAAAGCGGTAGCCGAGATTCTCAAAAAAGTCATCAAAGTTGTCCGAATGATCGAGATTATCACTCATATTATTAAAGCTACTCAAACTTATTATCCTTATCATTATAAAAGCGTGACCGATACCAAACAGTATATATTAAAAACGAGGCGGGCAAAATGAACGTCTATTACTCATCAGCATGCCTCTCACTGTAAGTAATGATAAATTGTTGAGAAGCTACTGTAAATTTACGGTATACGGTTGTGCTAGCGACACAATTCTATGTCATGTTATGATGGCGGCATGGGCAATAGATATGGATATTAACACGTTTATTGATGACCGCCTTTATATTCATAAGCTGAGACTGACTGCGGTGTATATTAAAGACTCACAAAGCTACCATTTTTCAGCGCAAGCACCAAAACGCGATATCAGCTTGCCGATGGCGATTGTTATTGCCATTAGCGTGCATGCGTTGATTATTTTTGGTATCAGTTTTTCGATGGGGCAAGACCCTGCCGGATTGATGCAAGACGTTGCTAAAGCCCTCACGGATAATATGCAGCCAAATGAAGATGCACAGTTTATTGCCAATGCCTCGCAACAAGGCGGCGGTACGGTAAAAGAGCAATTGCGTCAAGAAACCGACCAAAGCAGTCCTTTGTCCGCTGAGCAAATGAGTGAGACGCAAGATGTGATTCGCTTGCAGCGGCAAGTACGCCAGCAGCATTATCAAGAAAGCTACCTGCGCACCACGCTCAGCTGGCGTCATGCAAGCGTAGAGTCTGATAATGACAGTAAGCAAGCGCAAGATGATATGAGAGTACAAGAAGAGCGCCTACGTAAGCAGATTGCTACCTTGGAGGCGCAACTGTCCCAGCGTCAGCAGACTTATGCCACCAAATCAAAAGTTGTGACCATGGACAGTAACTCAACGACCCATGGCGCGGCGGCCGATTATATCAATACCTTTCGTGAACACGTTGAGCGCGTTGGTAACCTGCAATATCCTGCCCAAGCACGAGCGCAAAGTATTACGGGTGAAGTGCGTTTAATGGTCATTATCGCAAGCGACGGTAATATCAAAGCCATCCGTTTGCTTGAGAGCTCAAACTCAACTATCTTAGATGAAGCGGCCAAACAATCAGTCAGGCAAGCCGCGCCATTTGGTAAATTTACCGCGGATATGAAAGACATTGTTGAATTGCGTCTAATACGCACCTATCGGTATAGTGATATCGTAGAAGTGACGTACTAGAAGAGTTAACAGCAGTCCTGCATTTTTAACGTATTAACTAAAACAGTAAATAGATAACACCCAGATATAGAATAAAGAGTTTATATGGAATTTTTAGGTTTTACCCTTGATGTTGCCACTTTAACCAATAACGCCTTGAGCACTGCTGCCAAAGTTGCGTTAGCGCTGCTAATATTTATTGTAGGGCAATGGCTTGCCAAAAAAGCCGTCACATTTGCTCATGGGATGATGTTACGTGGTCGTTTAGATGAGACGGTCGCTAGCTTTTTAGGTCGCTTAATTTACGGTGTGCTGTTGGTTGTGGTCGTTTTGGCTGCCTTGAGTAAAGTTGGCGTGCAGACCACATCGGTCGTTGCTATCCTAGGTGGTGCAGCGGTTGCCATTGGTTTATCGCTTAAAGATCAGCTGTCTAATTTTGCAGCGGGCATTATGATTGTCACTTTTCGCCCCTTTGTGCGCGGCGATTATGTGCAAATCAGCAGTTATACCGGTACCGTGACAGAGATTACTTTGGTCAATACGCATCTAACGACGATTAACAATCATGATGTCATTATTCCTAATAGCGATATCACCACTTCAGCGGTTATCAACTATACTTCATTGCCCAACCGCCGCGTCGATATCACCGTTGGTATCGGTTATGATGCTGATATCAAGACCGCCAAAGATGTTATGCTAAATCTGGCAATCAGTAACCCGAAGGCGTTTACTGATCCTGCACCGGTTATCCGCGTCACCAACTTGGGCGATAACTCCGTTGATTTAACTTTAAACGTTTGGACGACTAATGACGACTGGTGGTCGATGCAGTGCGAATTACTTGAGCAATTTAAATATGCGCTGGATGATAATCAGATTGATATTCCCTTCCCGCAGCGCAATGTCCATGTAAAAGGACTTGACCAGATGATTAATCAGATGGATCAGGCACAAAAATTACTAACCAAAAAAGATTAGTTATAAGGGTTCGGGATATTGAGCCCTGCCAAAATTTCAATCTCAAAGCGCTCCATCTCATCTTGCTCTACTTGCCCAAGCTCATGGTCAAATCCAAGTAGATGCAAGATACCGTGTATCAATAAGTGGCTAATATGCTGCAACGCTTCTTTATTTTGCTCAGCCGCTTCACGTAGCATAACCGCATGACAAATAATAAGCTCGCCGAGAGGCAATGTAGGCATCAGTCCGATGATCGCTGCTGGTAAGTCGCTTGGGTATGAGAGGATATTGGTTGCATAATCTTTTTGACGGGCTTCTAAATTCAGCTCGCGACCTTCATCCTCGTCCGTAATGTAAATATCCAGTGACTTGGTCTTTTCTTGCCACTGCTCACTATCGATATCGTCAAAGTAGGGCAGTATCAGACCCTCTTTTACTTGCTCATCGATATAGTTAAGTGTCGCCGTCATTACAGACAGCAGCAGCTCTCGACTGTAAAAACTATCGAGGGTCTGGTCATCGATAAGCTCACTGGCACTAATATCAAGCATGTCTAAGCTCTTGTTCTCATTAATATTATCATCAATATTGTTACTAGACTTACTATTGCTGTCTTGGCTCATACCCTCATCCTTTTTTATATCAATCAAAAAATATCTAACAGTAAAAAACCGGATAGCAAATCCGGTTTCTTTTTTAAGTATATTAAGACAGATTAGAGTTTGGCTGCTGCATCAGCAACTATCTGTTTGCGCTCTTGCTCTTTGATACGTTCAAACTTGCGCTTTTCCTGCAAGGCAAGCTGCTCGTCATCATAGACATCATAAGCTTCAACGATTTTCTGTACCAATTGATGGCGGACGACGTCTTTTGAATCAAACTTAGTGATATGAATCTCTTCGATACCACTTAAGATTTCCATCGCTTGTGCCAAGCCTGACTTGCTGCCACGTGGCAAATCGACCTGTGTGATGTCACCGGTAATGACCGCGCGCGAACCAAAACCTAAACGCGTCAAAAACATCTTCATCTGCTCAGGCGTGGTATTTTGTGCTTCATCCAAGATCACAAACGAGTTATTTAAAGTACGACCACGCATATAGGCAAGCGGGGCAATTTCAATGATTTGCTTTTCAATCATCTTACCGACTTTCTCAAACCCAATCATTTCATATAGCGCATCGTATAAAGGACGCAAGTATGGATCGATTTTTTGGGTCAAATCACCTGGTAAAAAGCCCAGTTTTTCGCCAGCTTCTACCGCAGGACGTACGAGCAAAATTCGTTCAATCTCATTGCGCTCAATCATATCAACCGCACAAGCAACCGCGAGATAAGTCTTGCCGGTACCGGCAGGTCCAATCCCAAACGACACATCAGAGGATAAAATATCTCTGACATAACGCTGCTGATTGCCACCGCGTGGAATGATTTTGCCATTACGGGTACGCAGGCTAATGGGCGTAAAATCGCTTGGCGCGTTTACATCCTCTTCGTCCTCTGCCGATAGCGCTTCATCCTTTTCGATATCCTCATCGCGGGCGAGACTAGATTGGATGATAAGATGCAGCTCTTCTGCGCTGATGTCTTTGGTATTCTGCGCTTCATCGACCATTTTATAAATAATACGTTCGCCGCGCTCGACCCCTAATATGTCGCCACTCAGGCAGAAGTCGCCTTGGCGCTGGCTGATTTTAATATCAAGACGTTGTTGAATGTATTTCATGTGGTTGTTGTATTCGCCAAGCACGGTTTTGAGCTGTGCTGGGGTCAAGGATTCAAATTTTATACGGCGGCTCATGGAGTCAGTCAAGCGATTATCCTTGTGTTGGTTGCCCGCTGCTATGAATATTGCTTCTATGCTGCATAGTCAGACGAACTTCAGAGATAAAATAGTTGGTTGTGTTTTATCTGCTTTCGTTTATAGGTTTTAGCATACGGCTTTTAGATAATAGAAAATGACGGCAAAGTAGCTGTTAGTTTAGTGAATAATAAATAAATTTCCTGCCTTCATTATGGTAGATAGAATTTAAATTTCAAGCTATATAGATGTATGCATGGCTTTGTTTTTGTATGGCGATTGCAACGATAGACGAAAGCATTCAGTAGTCACACTGAAAGAATTTTTTATAGCTGCTATGGATACCGTCAAGACCACAGAATAATAGGCAATTTGTGGTAATCTATTGTTTAGGCGATAACGCTATAGTCAGTTTTAAATGAAAGAAATACAAACATTATAACGTGCTACTGGAATTAATTTTTCTTGCTTGCTGTGCCTATGCAGACAGAGGCTGCGAATAATTAATTCCAGTAGCACTGTATTCTTTTAAAGGTGCATCTACTATATTAGAAGTTTTTTAATATGTTCAAAGAACAATAGGTTTTTTAATAAAATAAAATTCTGAGTGAATAATAATCACGTATAAATATGTGATAAATCGGCAATGATAGGAATAATAATGATGCAAACTACTGAATTAAATTTATCAAAATCTAACAATATTAAACAAGCTGCGATGACTGAGCAGCAGGTACTTATCGCTGGTGGCGGTCATGTCGGTTTGTCGTTTGCGTTGTTATTGGCAAACCATGGTATCGCCAGTACGTTGCTAGAGAAAAACAGCTATCCGACCATCAGTCCCAAAGATGATGGTCAGCGTAGTCATTACTTAGACAGCCGTAATACGGCATTGTCACGGCGTACAGTACAGATTTATCAAGAGATCGGGCTGTGGGATGAACTACAAAGCCATGCCTGCCGTATCGATGCCGTACAGATTAGTGAACAGGGCAGTTTTGGACGCGCGCAACTCAATAAAAAGGATGAGCAAGTTGAGTCGTTTGGGCAAGTGATGGAAAATGCGTGGCTTGGGCGTAAGTTGCTCCTTGCTGCCCAGCAAGAGCCGCTTATTACCCTGATTGATAATGCCAATGTGATAGCCGTTGACCAGAAAAGCGACAGCCTAACCCTAAGTTTTAGCTACTATGGTGAAGAAGAGCATGAGCAGCAATTGCAGGGTAGTGTGTTGGTCGCCTGTGATGGTCGCGACTCTACCGTGCGTCAGTTATTAGATATCGGTACGACTACTTATGATTATAAGCAAACGGCTATCGTCGGCGTGGTAGAAACGGACAAACCACATGAGCATAATGCGATTGAGCGTTTTAGTCCTGCCGGACCACTTGCGGTATTGCCATTGACTGATCCAGAAGGCGACGGTAATGACGAATATCAGACTGGCTATAGACGTTCAGTGGTTTGGGTCTGCCGAACCGGAGAAGAGACACAATACTTAGAGGATGACGCGCATTTCTTAGCGGCTTTGCAGCAAGCATTTGACGCACGTGCAGGCACGTTTAAAACTGCTGGTCGCCGCGGTGCCTATCCATTGACGCGAGTGTTGGCAAACAAACAAGTCGATGGTCGCTGCGTCATCATGGGTAATGCCGCGCACACCCTGCATCCAGTAGCAGGACAAGGGTTTAACCTATGCATGCGTGATGCCCATGTGCTGGCACAAATGATGAGCGCGCAAGTGCTCAAAGGCGCTGACATCGGTGATCCTACATTACTTAAACGCTATGAAAAAGCCCGTCAAACTGACCAAAAACGTGTCATACGCTTTTGTGATGCAGTGGTACATGGTTTTACGCATCCAAATCCAGCCGTGAAGCTGGCACGTAATGTCGCTTTGGTTGCCTTTGATAAATTACCAAATATTAAACCATTAATTGCCAATTATGCGATGGGTCTAAAGTCTTAGCATTGATAAGCCATTAGAAAATAAAATCCAACATTTAAGCTGCTGCTAACTGCGATAAAGATGAGCGGATAGCGTAAATAGCCATACAAAGGATGTTTTATGAAAAATAACCATACGCTGATTATCGGCGGCGGTATTGTCGGTGCAACACTTGCCCTAAAACTGGCACAAGACAATAAGCCGGTGACACTTATCGATGCGCGCCCAAAGCGTGATGAATTAGATTGGCAGCAAATCCTTGGCAAGCGAGATGCACGTGTTTATGCGCTAAGTCTTGCCAGTATTGAATTATTAAAAGAAGTTGGTGCTTGGCAAAAGATAGCAGCGTCAGAGCGTAAAGCTGATTACTCACAAATGCAGGTTTGGCAACTAAACGGTAGAGGAGAGCTATTGTTTGGCGATAGTGAGGATAATGGCAGTGATGATAATAGCAGTGATGAAAGCAATCAAAATTCGTCACCAAACATACTCGGTAGTATGGTTGAGCCAGCAGTCATTGAGTATGCCTTATGGCAGCGTTTATCAGCGCCTGATGTCAGTCAGTATCTAACTGTTATCGATGGTCAAAGGGTCGTTGATATGGATTGGCTAGGAACACAAGGTTATCGTGTGACTTTAGATAATGATACTGTGATTGACGCGCGTTTATTGGTCGGTGCTGACGGTCGTGGCTCGTTTGTGCGCAAGCAAGCAGGCATTGCGCTTGATGTTCTTGATTATAATCAAACGGCGATTTGCTGCGCTATTCAAACTGAAAAGCCGCATCTAGCAACTGCGCGTCAAGCCATGCTGCCGACTGGCACGTTAGCACTGTTGCCGCTTGCTGATATCACCGATGAAGACAAAGCCAATCCACAGCATTGGCAGTCGATTGTATGGACACTGCCACGCAATCAAGCATTGGCGTTGATAGAAGAACAGCCGCGCTATATCGCTGACAAGTTGGCTGCTGCCAGTCATTATGAGCTTGGTGCTATCCACAAAATTGAGTCAATCGCCAGCTTTCCGTTAGCGGCGCAGCAAGCAGAGACCTATGTCTCGGATAATTTGGTATTGATTGGTGATGCCGCGCATGGCGTACATCCTCTGGCTGGGCAAGGGCTCAATCTCGGTATGCTCGATGTAAAAGCATTAAGCAAACAATTGGCGCATGATTATAACCGTAGTGGCGGTACGCTTTGGGGTACCAATCAAACCTTACGTAACTATGAGCGTTTGCGCCGTCCGCATAATAGTCTGATGATGCATAGCTTTTCAGCGCTTAACTGGCTATTCGCTGGCTCGCTTGCTCAAATGCGTCCTATCCAGCAACTACGTAATGAAGGTATGTATCGGGTGAGCAAAATTAAGCCGTTGATGAGACTATTTGCTAAGCAGGCGAGTGGGGTTTAGATAACTATATTTGGTATCAAATGATAAGAATACTTTTATGAAGCACATTTTAATTGATTATGAGAACATCCAGCCAAAAAGCTTTAATGATATAGAGGCGAATGAGTGCCATATATGGTTGTTCTTAGGCGTAAATCAGCAAAAAAGCTTGCCGCTTGAGTTAGTTGAAACCCTACTTAAATTTGATAGTAAAAATGTGCATATTATTAGGATGCAACATACAGGGAAAAATGCATTAGATTTTTATCTGTCTTTCTATCTAGGGAAAATATCTGTAATTGATTCTCAAGCGGATGTTTGTATCTTGGCAAGAGACAGTGGTTATGATGTGCTGGTTGAGCATCTCAATAGTGTTTACGATGGTATCAATATTATACGATCAGCAAATGCTAATCGGCTAAGTTTGGCTTATAATTTAGACGACGAAATAGAGTCAGATATAGAAAAAAGTCATTTTATAGTTGAAGGTAAACGGAGTACCTTGTGTGATAACATCAATAATGTAGTGACTAAAAATGAAAATGCTGTAGATCAATCACCCGAAGATCATATACCTAAAGCAGTTATACATGATTGTTATGTATTAGTTTTTGATAGCATTGTAAACCGTAAAGTCTTTTTACCAAGTTATAAATCCAACCTATTATATTGGATGAAGCAGTATGTCCCAGCAAACATACTAGAGGAGTTCAATGGTATCGAGCAAGATTATATTTTTGAACAAGTTTTCGAGAAATTTATCAAAGCAGAACTTATCAGCCTTGATAAAGAAAAGTTAAGTTATAAAGTAGATAGTCAGGGAGTATTAGATTTAGTGACTGATAAAGTTTTATTAAGTAAGCCTAAAACATTCACTGGATTAAATAACGTTATCAAACAGAAGCTTGCAACCTATCGACAATTAAATAATGAAGAACAAGTTAATCTAGTCGTAACATGGCTTAAAAATCAGGGTTTTATAAAGCAAAACGGTCAGAATATTTGCTATCTAACTTCGGATGGTATAAAAGTAAATACAAATAAGATTTCAAGCGAAAACAATGAAAAGAGTAAATCTTCTGCTACGACATATCAACGTGCAATAGCATTACTAAAAAAGCGACCTATAAGCTCTCGACCATCAAAAAAGGCAAGCCTTACAAATTATCTTAAAAGCAATCTTCGTAATGAAGATGCTAAAGTAATTGATAATCTCGTTAAACAAATGGTTAGTAACAAAATGATCGTAATTTCTGATAGTAATAAACTTAGCTATAAGATCTGACTAAGTTACCCCAAAGACGAAAACAAAACCATCAGCACCGGCGCGACGATATTGATAATAAAGCCAAAGCTAATAGCTAACGGCACGACCTTTAAACCACCCGATTGCTGAATAATAGGTAAGGTAAAGTCTAAGCTGGTCGCACCGCCAAGTCCAACTGAAGCAGACGGATATTTACGCATAAAGACAGGGATAAATATCAATGCAAAGAATTCACGTATTAAGTCATTAAATAACGCCACACTGCCCCAAATCGCCCCATAAGCATCCGTCATCACAATCGCAGATAGCGAATACCAGCCAAATCCTGATGCCAGTGCTAAGCCCTTCGTCCAAGAAACATCGCTAAACATCAGCGCAAAAATAAGTCCGCCAACCAATACCGATAACGTAAAAATAATACTCATCTCAACGCCGCGCTTATTGAGCAGTACTTCTTTTAAGGTGATACCCGAGCCTTTTAGTCCAATACCAACCAGCAAGATTAATATCATTAGCATGACCGTCATGGTATTTTCAGGCGGTATATAGTCGGCTGGCAAGAAATAACCGATCACAAAACCTATTACCACGCAGATGACTTGAGTCAGGCTGCCGCGAATACTGACGCGATGCTCTTTAGATTTAACACTAGGCTTTTTGGCATGCCACGGGCGCAAACGGTCAAACAGCATCAGCCCAAATAAACCCGATCCGATGGTCAGTATCGATAATATCGTGACATACAGTGCGATTTCACCTACCTGACTGCCAAGTCCTTCGACCTGTGCCAGCTCAATACCGATAAGGCCTAAAATAATAAAGACCAAATAAGACAAGCCTTTATCGGCAACTTTAGTTAGGGTAGGATTGGATGGAATGGCAAAGCCAATAAACATTGGCATTAAAACCAAGACAAGGGTAACTAAGCTTTGCATGGTAAAGGGCTCGCGGCATTTTTTAAAAGGCGTTTTAACAAAGTCTTTTTAGAAGGGTTTTTTAAGGAGTCGAAGATTGTAACATATTAGTATAATAATGCTGACATGAGCAGACAGAATTCATTGAATTGCTGCTGGTCAAAGATTCCTTTATGAGCTTCTCTATATGCTAGACCAGCAGTGCCGCATTGATTGAATATAAAGCCACTATACCGCGTGCTCGGACTGGACAGATTTATGATGTTTCTGAATTACTGAAGTGGGGTTATTGATACCACTTAATGAGCGAATAGCTTGATTTGATAATGGCTCAATCACACTAATGCGAGCAGTAGCTGCTAGGTTGGGATAGTCTCTACGATAGTGTCCACCACGACTTTCAAGGCGCTGACAAGCAGACTGAACAATTAAGGTCGCTAACTGTAATTGCCTTTCTAATTGAAAAGTTATTAGCCTATGAGTCGCTATAGCGTCGTCTGAAGTATTTATATTGGGCTGACTTAACTCAGATTTTTCAAGCCACTGTTGCCATTGCTGTATTTGTATCAATATTTGCACTAATGATTCGGCAGTGCGAGTGATACCCATATGTGAGGTCATTAAAAATTTTAATTCTGTAGATATTTTGCCAGCCTGCTTATTAGTATCTATATTACTATCAGCATCATTATAGTGATATGAATTAAATATAAACGCATTAGAAGAAGACAAAGTAACGGCTTGAGTATCTTTAAGAGTTGGCGCTGTCCAAATCGCAGGTGCTGATAAATTCAAGTTGTTATAAATGGCAATAGGATCTGGATTCTCTAATGCTTTCAAATATCGCGGCAAATCAGCGGCGATATTACGCCCAACCACCACACATTCCAAAAGTGAATTGCTTGCTAAGCGATTTGCTCCATGCAGACCTGTATAAGCGACTTCACCAGCGGCATAGAGACCTTCTACATCGGTTACGCCATTAGCATCAGTGACCACGCCGCCACAGCTATAATGGGCGGTTGGGGCAACCGGAATTGGCTCTTTAGTTATATCAATACCAAGCTCTAATAGGGTCTGATCAATCTGTGGAAAATGCTCGCGCAAAAATTCGGCTGATAAATGACTGACGTCAAGATGTACATACCCAAGTCCATTATTATTAATCTGCTCAGCTATTGCTCTAGCGACAATATCTCTTGGTGCCAATTCCGCACGCTCATCAATCTCTAGCATAAAGCGTGTGCCAGTTTGTGGACAATATAGCCGTCCACCTTCGCCGCGTAAAGCTTCCGATATCAAAAAGCTGCTATCTCCTAGTGCTAGACCAGTCGGATGAAATTGGATAAATTCTAAATTTGCCAAACGGCAGCCTGCTTGCCATGCCATCATAACGCCATCACCAACACAGACATTAGGCGCGCTGGCGCGTTGAAATAATTGCCCTAAACCGCCACTGGCCAGTACAACCGCGCGACTATGAAAGATGAGTTTGCACTGATTAACATGATCAAAAACTTGTGCCCCTTGGCAACGGTTATCACTGTTGTCAGTTAATAAATACAGTGCTTCATGGTAGGGCAAGATAGTGATATTAGAAGCGGCTTGCACTTTTATAGTCAAGGCTTCCATAATATGGCGACCCGTTGCATCATCAGCATGGGCAACGCGTCTACAGCCATGACCGCCTTCTTTAGTCAGATGTAAGTCGGCAGTTTGCAATTTAGTGAAGACTTTTTGCTCAGTATGGTATTTTTTATTAGCTTGAAGAATCTGAGTAAAGGGCACGCCTTGCTCGCACAGCCATTGAACTGCTTGTTGTCCAGTGCTAAGGATGTTTGCCGTATTATCCGCTGCGCACAATCCTGCACCAGCGATTAGCGTATCGGCGATATGGTCAGCTACCGAATCATTTTTGTCCAAGCTTGCGGCGATACCGCCTTGGGCGTAATGGCTTGAGCAAATTTCCAGTGCCGCTTTACTTAATATGGTAATGCTCAGCGACTCTGGTAAAGCAAGCGCGGTGCTTAATCCTGCAAGCCCAGCACCAACAATAAGCACATCTGTTTTTACAACCCTATCGTATTCCTGATGCGCATTACAGTTATCTTTGCCATGTAACCAGTTCGCGCTCATATTATGCTGCTCCTACATTGGCAAACAATGCACGGTCTTTGACGATATCGCCGCTTGCTGTCACGCGTTGCTTCTGCAACTCAGCAAAATCAAGCATACGTTGTAATGGCTTTCTAGCTGCCGCTGCGAGCTCAGCCGTCATTAATACTTCACCGCTATTATTAATCAAGCATTGCTCGATACCTTGTAGACCATTCATCGCCATCCATGGACAAAAAGCACAGCTTTTACAACTGGCGCTTTCACCAGCAGTCGGGGCAGCCAAAAAGCGCTTGTTTGGCGAGCGCTTTTGCATCTCATGCAAGATACCCAAGTCAGTTGCGACGATAAAGGTATCGGCATCCATCTCATAAGTTGATTGCAACAGCTTACTGGTCGAGCCAACCACGTCGGCAAGCGCCACGACACTATCTGGAGATTCAGGATGTACCAAGACTTTTGCTGTCGGATGTTCAGCTTTTAATTGTTCAAGCTCAGTGGCTTTAAACTCATTATGCACCATACATGAACCTTGCCAGAGCAGCATATCCGCCCCAGTCTCACGGGCAATGTATTTACCTAAGTGTCTATCTGGACCCCAAATGATAGGCTCACCTTGCGCGTGTAGATGTCGAATGATATCGATACCAACTGACGAAGTTACTACCCAATCCGCCCGTGCTTTTACCGCTGCGCTAGTATTGGCATAGACCACCACCGTACGCTCAGGATGCGCATCACAAAAGGCAGAAAACTCATCGGCAGGACAGCCCAAATCAAGCGAGCATTCGGCTTCTAAGTCGGGCATCAGTACTGTCTTTTCCATACTGAGTATCTTTGCTGACTCACCCATAAAACGTACACCTGCTACCACCAGTGTCTGCGCACTATGTGCTTGACCAAAGCGCGCCATCTCAAGCGAATCACCAACACAGCCCCCCGTTGCCAATGCCAAATCCTGAATAAAAGGATCGACATAATAATGCGCGACTAAGACGGCGTTATGCTCTTTTAACAACTGCTTAATATTTTCTTCAACTTGCAGTCGCTCACTACGCGGCAAGTCTGCGGGCATTTTTGCTTTGGCATATTCGATATTCATTTGCGTGGCAATGCGATTATCAGTACTCATAATCGGTGCGTCATACGGATACGTTTTCATAAGTGCAAACCTTTCATGCAATAACGACACGTCAATTGCCGTTAAAAGTGGGTCAAGTAAATAGCGCTAAAAAATACACTGGTTCAATTATGCTCATTTTGAGCATAAATACAAGAAATTTTTATACGTTTATTATTTATGCAGGACTCATTTTGTATAATTACAACCACAAGCTATGATAAGCATCGATTCAAGCTATAATTAGTATATGGTCAATGGCTTATCATTTGAGCTGTATTTCATAAATAAAATAAAAGGTAATCATTAACGTCATGACGTTGTCTTATTCACATGCCCATCAACAAGGTAGCGGTACGACTGAGGTTGTCGCAGTGCTGGTCGCGATTACCGAGCACACGGCGCGCGTTTTAACCGTTGATCAAGGCAAGCTATTGCCCAATGGTCCCCTCATGCCATTACACCGCTCGTTGCAAGCAGGTGTGCGCCAATGGGTTGAAGAGCAAACACAGCAGCCACTGGGTTATTTGGAGCAGCTATATACCTTTGTTGATACCAATAGACGCAATGATGATGGTCATGCGTTGGTCTATGTCAGCTATTTGGGTTTGGTGCAAGAGGCGCAAACACAACTACAAAGCCAAGCATTATGGCGTGATTGGTACGATTACTTCCCATGGGAAAATCACTTAGATGGTATGCCAGCTATCATCATGGACTATATCATACCGGCATTATTACGTTGGGCAGATGCCACAAAAGAGCCTGATATTCAGCAGCGCCGGCGTCAGCGTATTGGTCTGTGTTGGAGCGTCAGTGAGACGATTCTAAATAATTGCTCTAAAAATAAAAGCGTGCATTCAAATGCAGAGAGCAACGATCAGCTGATAAATGATAGAGAATACGAGAATAGGGAATGGATTGCAGAACATGTCCTTCTACGTTATGAGATGTTATATGAAGCAGGTCTTATTGCAGAAGCACCAACTTATCCACCAAGCTATTTGGCTAATGTTCAACCTGACAGTGCTGAATCTAACAAGGGGTTTAAATTGCCTAGTCACTGGTCACAGCTTATAGGGTCACCGATGTACTATGACCATCGCCGCGTAATTGCGACGGCTATTTCACGGCTGCGCGCAAAAATTGAATATCGACCGCTTATTTTTGGCTTGATGCCAGATGAATTCACCTTGTCGCAGTTGCAGCAGAGTGTCGAAGCACTATCGGGTGTGCGCTTACATAAGCAAAACTTCCGCCGGCTGCTAGAGTCACAAAATCTTGTGCTAGAAACAGGACAGAGTAGTAGCGCCCAGCGTGGTCGTCCCGCTAAACTTTATCGTTTTCGCCATGATATTGAACTGCAAAGTTTGCTGATGGATAGTAAATTGCCTAAACGTAAATAGCATAAATATCTACATAATTTCCCCCATATCAAAGCTATAGTTGAAATACTTTAAAGTCGCTACAGTATTGCTGGTGTAAATTTTTTGCAGCCTCTGTCTGCGTAGGCACAGCAAGCAAGAAAAATTTGCACCAGCAGTACGTGTTGTATCGATATTACTTTTCACCGACTATAGATAAAATTCGTAAGTTCACAAATTTTCGCCCATTTCTTGCGAGGCTCGACACTTTACGTTATATTTATGCTCATTTTGAGTTTAAGTAAACAAAATTTATATCAATCATTGCGCAAAAATAAGGGCTAAAAATGACAGTTAAACAAGAGCCAGCATTGGCTGAGGTGTTACTTAAACCCTTGGTCGAAGCGGCATTAACAGAAGATTTGGGCAGACGTGGTGATGTTACTTCACAAGCGACTATTCCAGCCGACATGCAAGCGCAGTTACAGATTAAGGCAAGGCAAGCAGGCGTGATATGTGGTATGGATTTAGCACGCTTATCTTTTGCTTTTATTGACAAGCAAATTGAGTTTGTCGCACACGTCCATGACGGTGAAGCGGTTAAAGCTGGCGCAGTACTAGCCACTGTGCGCGGCAATGCGCGAAATTTGCTGACAGCAGAGCGTACGGCACTTAACTTTATGACTCATCTTAGCGGTATTGCGACAGATACTAAGAAGATTGTCGATAGCGTGGCAGCATATCCAGCACAAATTACTTGTACGCGTAAAACCATTCCAGGTTTACGTATCGTACAAAAGTATGCGGTACGCTGCGGCGGCGGGCGCAATCATCGCTTGGGATTGGACGATGCGATTTTAATTAAAGACAATCATATTGCCATCGCAGGTGATATTAAAACAGCGATTGAGCAAGCGCAAGAATTTGCTGGGCACTTAATTCCGATAGAAGTGGAAGTCGATACATTAGCACAGTTAGAGCAAGCACTAGATGCTGGTGTGAGCTTAGTGCTATTAGATAATATGTCGCCTGAAGTTTTGTTAAAAGCAGTCACTATGTGTAAAGGTCGCGCTAAAACCGAAGCATCAGGGGGGATCACTCCTAAAACAGTACAAGCCGTTGCGGAAACGGGCGTTGATTTTATCGCGATGGGTTATTTGACCCACAGCACGACTGCATTAGATATTGGTTTGGATTTTAACGCCTAGCTTTCACGCTGGGTCTAAGTATGATGATTCACAAATAAAAGAAGTGCAAATGTTATAAAGCACTGCTGGGGTTAATTTTGCTTGCTTGCTGTGCCCGCGCAGACAGAGGCTGCGATAATTAACCGCAGCAGTGCTGTACTCTTTTAAAAATGAACCAAAGATATAGACTCGTTTTAATGAAGTGTAACAGAGGATTAACCCGCTATTGAAAGGGCGGATTTATATCGATATCCTATGGATTTGGTAAGGTAGGAGAATTAAGCGAAGTTAATGATTTAATAGGCTTATCTGCCTATGCTACAATGCCGCTGCTACCGACTATTAGGTCATTGATGCACTCGCACGATGGCCTTACTTTTGTACAAGTTGTATCAATATACAAGCGAGCGCTCAGTGAATACTGAAATTATCAAGATAATATTGGCCTTTATGGTATTGATTAACCCTTTTAGCGCATTAACGTTGTTTTTAGATTCAACGCGCGGTTATTCAATGCATAATCGACGTAAAGTTGCCCGTGTTGCTTGTCTGACAATTTTTATTACCATCAGTTTCTTCACTTTAGCAGGCGAAACGCTCCTCAAAACCTTGGGTATTTCAATTGGCTCATTTCAATTGGCAGGCGGTATATTGGTATTTCTGATCGCTCTCAATATGATGAATGGCGAGGGCAATCCAGTTAAGCCTGATCAAGAAAACTTCGATGTTGACCATCTGCAAGGTGCGCCGCCAACGATGGCCGCCGCGGTTGTGCCGATTGCTATTCCTATGATGATTGGACCGGGTGGTATTTCAACCGTTATTATCTACTCATCACAAGTTTCCGGCATCTTGCAAATATCTGCCATTTTGATTGCGGGTTTGTTTATCAGTTTGTTTTGTTATTTGGCATTGATGGCAGCTGGTCGTATCAGTCGCTTATTGGGTGATACAGGGCTTAATATTATGAGTCGAATCATGGGTATGCTATTGGCGGCAGTTGCTATCGAAATTATCGTTAACGGACTACGTACGCTGTTTCCTGATTTGGTTTAGTTTTTTTATTTTATAAAAATGATTTAATCGCTTAAAAAAACCAAATACTTGTTTAACGGTATTTGGTTTTTCTGTTTTTTAAGCAGTGTATGATTTTTTGGATAAATGGTTTTGAGTAGAAGACTATGCTTTAGCTTTGGTACAAATCCTAAGCAGAAAACCAGAATTGCAATCGGTGATATTCATGATGGCTGTCTTATCCTTTCAGAATGCTGACGTTTGCTTACTGGTAGTATGGCAAAAAGCTGTTAAGATAAGGGATTGAATGGTCGAATGCAATCGGTAAATGGGCGAGGAGCACAGTAAAGTTATGGTCATAAGTTTGACAAGAATGCTACAGTCATTTGGGCAAGCACAAGATGATCTGCCAGCTGCTGCTGCCAAAAATGCTCAGCAAGTGGCTGCCAATAAACTTATTAATAATAAAAATGCTGTTGCCCATCGTAATAGTGGTGATAAGCAAGAAGATGTCAATACTTCAAGGTCTAACGCTTCGCCGCTTACTGAGCCGCAGCGTACCGAACGTATTTGCGATGCTTTAGCGCAAGTGTCTGATATTCGCGCCCCAACGCCATTGACCGATCGTTACTTGTCCAATCGTGCCCAAATACGACCGAGTAACAGACCACCTTTTGACCCAGATACCTTATGGTATCTTAAACATGGACGCTGTCCGATTATGACTGAGCTTGTGAATGTGGTCGATGCAGCCACACTAAATGCCATGCCAATTGAAGCAGTTGCTATTTTAGATAGAATCAATGGCAAATTAAAACGCTATCGCGAATGGAGTAGCGAGCTTAATGATGAGCAAAAGCAGCAACATAATGAGCGGCAGTTTGTCATTGATAAGCTAATATCAGAGAGTATTCCAGAAGCCTTGCGTCATTATGAGCAGTTGCAGCGCTTTAGTCCACATCGCACGAAGAACAATGTAGTACAGGGTAAAATGACCGCAGGCGATATGCTGACAGACTTGTTTTTAGAGATTGACTACGAGCTCGATGAATTGTTAGAGGAATTGCATCAAATGGTGATGAATCGTCTGGCCTCAACCCATCGTTATGTCAAAAGCCGTACGCAAAATTAGTCGCCAGTTTCTTGTTCTGCTAAAAAATAAGTATCAGCAAACACAAACAACTCAATGCATAACAATATAGGGCTTTAATAGAGCCTTATTTTTTTGTTTAATAACTCTTAAGTATTATCTATAGTTGAAATACTTTAAAGTCGCTACAGTATTGCTGGTGTAAATTTTTTGCAGCATCGAGCTGCGTAGGCACAGCAAGCAAGAAAAATTTGCACCAGCAGTACGTGTTGTATCGATATTACTTTTCACCGACTATAAAACAATAATAAATTTGCCAATTAATACGATTGGATAAGAAGGAGGATGTTATGACTCAAATCACTGCCATGTTTGTCATGTTTGTTTTATATGGAGTGCTACCCGCAGCAGGTCTGTATTTAGGCTATCGTGGTATCAAAAAAGTGACAGCACCCAAAATGCTAGCGTATAAAGCGCTGCCACAATTGGGTTATATTCCTGAAAAAAGCTTACCAACTGATGTCAAAGCTGCATTGACCCAAATTAATGAAAAAGGTGAAAAGCTGCGCCTTATTTATGGCGATACCAATAATGATGGCAAGATAGATGATAAAGATACAGTCAATGAAACCTATATCACCATTCAAAATCTGATGGATAAACATGTACCACAAGCAGTAGCCGATTATCGCCGTTTGCATGACTTAGATGTGGGGGATGGCACACTGGTTGATAATACCAAAATTAAGCACTCTGATGTCACTGGCAAAGAGGCGCTGTTGGATGTACTTAAAACCATTAATGCCCAGTTTGATGCATTACTTAACGCCTCTTATCATCAAGATGGACAAAAACTGCTGGCAACCAATCGATATTTACAACAGCGTTTTGACAACCCTAAAGTAGATACAAATACGCAGTTGCTTAATCCTACTAAAATAGAGCGGATTGAAAAGCTATAGGACGATGCTGTTAATAATAAAACTGTTAATAATAAAGATGTGAAATTGTGAGTGATAAATAGTCGAGATAATAATTTACGTTTGAACGATTAAGAGTGAGTTGCTATGAGTGTATTAATAGGCATTTGTGTCATAACGACAGTGAGCGTCTTTTATCTAAGTAGAAAAGGCTGGCATGCTTTTCATAAAGCGGTTGGCATTACGCCAGGTGTACTCATTTATCAAAATACTAATGCACCATTATCGTTATCTAATATAAGCTGGCAACGATTAAATCTTAATAAAAAGCATCTTAAAGCTTTAGCAGATAATCAGCTGCGCCAGCTGCAATGTATCGATGAAAAGGTAGCCAGTTATCATCGTTATCAAATAGAGCTAAAATCACAAGCAAAGACGCCTGAAATCACCGAGCCACAGTTCGTATTGCATAAGATGCTAGATACACGTTTACCTGAACTACTCAGTAGCTATTATCAGCTAACGATTATGAATACAAATGTTAAAAGCGTTAACCATCAATCACGAGAGGAAGCCGGCAAGTTGCTGCAAGAGATATTAGATAATATTGAACAGCGTTTAGACAGTTTGTCAGAGCAACTAGAGCAGCAGCAATTACAAGATATGCGAGTGATGAGGCGCTATATGGATAGTCATAATCACTAATATGTCAGTGGCTAGAGAATACTCATTAACGTCATTATAAAAAGCTGCCAATGATTATATATCATTGGCAGCTTTTTATAATGACGTTAAATCTAAAACAGATTAGCGTTTATCGTTGCGGTCACGAGTATTGCGGGTGCCGCGACTGGCAGGACTACCACTGGTTTTTGGTTTGGCACTACTGTTACGATTGTCGCTACCACTGCGGTTATCGCTACGACTGTCAGTAGTACGACGTGCTTTCAGCGGTTTATTTTTGATACGCTCTTGCTTTTCTTTAGCCGCGCCATGCAGGCCTGTACCATAACGCGGGCGCAAGTTCACTAGGTCTGTTAAGGTATTAATATCTTTTCTATCCAGCTCTAAGAATCGACCTGTACGCAGCTCTTTTGGCAACGCAATATTACCATAGCTCGTACGTAATAGACGGCTGACTTTAAGACCTTGGGATTCAAATAGTCGGCGTACTTCACGGTTACGACCTTCTTTAAGCTGCACATGATGCCACTTGTTGACGCCTTCACCGCCACCTTCTTTGATGTCTTCAAACTTGGCCATGCCATCTTCTAACATGACGCCTGTAGTCATCGCCCGTGCCATATCTGGGGTAACTTCACCCAATACACGTACGGCATATTCACGGGTCACTTCGCTAGAAGGATGCATCAAACGATGCGCCATTTCACCATCGTTAGTAAATAATAATAGACCAGTTGAGTTGATATCCAAACGCCCAACCATCACCCAACGATCATGAGTGAGCTTTGGCAAACGCTCAAATACAGTAGGACGACCTTCTGGATCATTGGCTGAACACACTTCACCTTCAGGCTTATAGTAAGCTAAAACGCGGCGACGTTTTTCATTTTCAGCAGTATATTTGATCTGACGACCATCAACGCGAATCTCATCACCTTGCTCAACACGGTCGCCGATGGTTGCTGGACCATTATTTACGGTTACACGACCTGCCTTAATCACTTCTTCCATCTGACGACGTGAACCAAGTCCCATACGGGCCAGTGCTTTCTGTAATTTTTCATCTTTCATAACGATTTCCTTGAATCGGTGGGTTTACATTTCTCAATGTATAAATTTGGACTGCATATTATACGCTATTTCTAAGGGTTATAGATATCATGTTTAAATGATTTTCCATTTTAATATCTGAATAAGGCAAATAATTTTCATATCATTTGTCGGTTTAAATTGATTGGTTAAATAAATAAGAGAAGTTTTTTTATAATTTAGATGAGCAATAACTATAGGATAATTTTTGCTAAATATTAGGATTTTTCTATATAAGTCGTTTTCCGATAAATCGCAATTTCCATCAAAAATACATGATTATGGTTCAAAATTTAACCACCTATGTTATTATGGTTTTGTTTTTTTGCACATAATGTAACACTTTGATATGGCTGTCTGATTCTTTAATGCTAGACACTACTTATATCTATGATTTATAAAGGTCTTTTTATGTTTTTCAATTCATCAAAGTTACTAAGTATAACGTGTCTATTAATGATTTCTTTGGTTTCAGGTTGCTCTAGTATCAACGCAGGTCTTCAAGTAGGTGAGCTGCCCCCAAATGGCGCGTTTATCGCTGAAAACGGTCTTCATTTTAACATCCAGCCGCTAAGCCTAGCGACATTACCTCCAAAACAAGCAGTGCTGCCAAGCAGCAATTTAAATCAGCTAATAAGGAACTCTAGTCGAGCAGAGTATCGTATCTCTGCAGGGGATATTCTTAGTATTATATTGGTTGGATATCCTGATATTACATCGGCAGGGGCATCAGGATATCCTGTAGATCAGCAGGGATTTGTTCAGTTTCCATTGGTTGGACGTATTAAAGCGATAGGTATGAGTGTGCCGCAGTTCACGGCGAACTTGCAGAGACAACTACAGCGCTATCTTAAGTTTTCAGATCCACAGGTTAAAGTCGTTGATTATCGGGGTAATAAATTTTTTATTGATGGTGAAGTGGCTAAACCTGGTGAATTTGCGATTTCTGACGCACCAGTTTCGTTATACAGTGCGATTTCTATGGCTGGTGGTGCGACGCCGACCGCTGATTCAAACAATATCGTGTTTAACCGCAGAGGTGTAAACTACAATCTTGGCTTACAATCTTTACGTCAACTGGGCAGTTCTGCCAACCAGATCTATCTCCAAGATGGCGATTCAATCCATGTTAACAGTCAAGACCGTAATAAAGTCTATGTTCTAGGAGAGTTTGGACGTGTAGAGCCTGTACCTATTCGCGAGCAGGGTATCAGTCTAGCTCAAGTTTTAGGAGAGTCAAACGGTCTTAATTCTAATACAGCCAATGCATCTAAGATATATGTCGTCCGCGATAATCTTAATACAAGAACGACAGATATTTACTATGTGGATATGCAGACGATTACCAGCTTTGCACTTGCCAACCGTTTTGAGATGCGTGCCAATGATATTATTTATGTAGATCCTACTGGTTTGACGCGTTGGAATCGTGTACTTAGCTCTATCTTGCCTTCTACGTCCGCGGTTAGAAGTCTATCAGGCTTATAAATAATAGGTAATAACTATCATGGCATTTGATCATATTCTTGTTGTATGCGTGGGTAATATTTGTCGCAGTCCAATGGCAGAAGCACTATTAAAGCAGCGTTTTCCCAATAAAACCATTGACTCTGCAGGGGTGGGTGCTTTGGTTGGGCATCCTGCTGATCCTGCTGCCATAGAGATTATGGCAAAGCAGCAGATTGATATTACCAATCATGTTGCTAAGCAAATTGATGAGCAATTGGCAAAAAAAGTGGATCTGATTTTTACTATGTCAGACGGTCAAACTAAGTGGATTGAAGAACGCTGGCCTTTTTGCCGTGGTAAAACCTTTAAGTTAGGCCATTGGATAAATAAAGACATTGCTGATCCTTATCAGCATGAGTTAAGTGCATTTGAGACTGCACATCAAGACATTGTTGAAGGTATAAAACAATGGGCTGATAAAGTCAGCTAAGTGACTGCTGAAAATAAATAATTATTATAAAAGATTAATACTAAACGATTACCTTAAGTGATGAACCTACCGTTATGACTACAGATTCAAAGAATGTATCAAACTCTGCCGCTAAAGAAGACAATGATGAAATCGACTTAATGGCGCTACTTTTTGCCGTTTTACGTGGCTGGAAAACAATCATCTTTTTTGCTGTTTTGGGTTTGATAGTCGGTGTCTTGTATAGTCGGTATGTGAATCCTACTTTTAAGTCAGATGCACTTATTCAGATTGATGAGCAATCAAAAGGCATTTCAGCGTTAGGCTCAGATATCTCTGAGCTAATAGGATCAGAAGCTAGTAAAGCCCAAACAGAGGCAGAGCTCATTAGGTCTCGTATGATATTAGAGCCTGTGGTCAATTTACTGCATCTGCGTATTAAGCTTATAGATCCTAATATTGGGTTTATGGATCGGGTGAGCAGTGGCAGTACTCCTACCCAAATCAATAAACCTGAAGGCGTTTCACTTACAACAGAAGACGGTAAAGTACAAGTCAGTCAGTTTAATGTCTCACAAGATTATCTAAATCAAACATTTACCTTAACGCGCTCTGCGACAGGGTTTGTCTTAAGTAATGGTTTTGATGATTTTGAAGGTCAGATAGGTCAAGCGCATCAGTTTAGAGGCACAGAAGGCCAGATTCATATTACAGTAAATGATCTGCCAGCCGATGGCTACCCTATTCATATCACTAAGCAGTCATTACATAATACAACGAACGACATTAATAATGCGCTTTCTGTCGTTGAAAAAGGTAAGCAAACTGGCATCATTGAGATGTCGATGACAGGCCCGAATCAGCAGCAAGTGACATCAGTATTAAAACAAATTATTGTATCTTATGTAGATCAAAATCAATCGCGTGGCTCTGAGGAGACCACTCAGACAATTAATTTTATGGAAACTCAGATTCCAACCTTAAAGAAAAAATTGGAAGAGTCCGAAGAAGTATTCAATAGATTCCGTAAAAAATATGGCACGATTGATGTTGGTAAAGAAGCTGAGTTGTTGTTAACAGAAAACTCGCAAATCGATGTCCAACTGAATGAACTTAAGCTTAAGAAAGCTGATTTGACTACGTACTATACAGAAGAGCACCCCTTAGTCATTCAAATCAATGAACAGCTCACAGTACTAAATGGTAGAAAGCAAGATATAGATGATACGGTTGCAGGTCTACCTGAGATACAAAGAGAGTTTTTACAACTCTCTGCTGATACCGCTATCAATAGAGAAATATATTTAACTCTATTAAAAAACTATGAACAGTTAAAAATTGTTCGAGCTGGGCAAATTGGTTATGCACGTATTATCGATCTACCTATTAGTACCTTTAAAGCAATTGCGCCAAAGAAACTACAAATTATGATACTAGCAATGCTCTTAGGAGCAATGCTCGGTACAATGTTAGTGCTTATCAAAAATATGCTTCGAAATGTGGTCAAAGATCCTGAGCGTCTTGAGGCTAAGACAGGCGTACCTGTTATTGCAACCATTCCTCGTTCTCCAGTGCTCACAAGGTTTGGTAAGAAAAAATCACCCAATCGACTACTGGCCTATGCAGACAATAATAGCTTAAGTTATGAAGCCATTAAGAGTTTGAGAACCAACCTGATGTTTGGGATGCCAAGCCAAGGGCGAGCCGGTCAGCGTGCCAAAGTTATCTTGATTACGGGTGAAAGTCCGGGGGTCGGTAAGTCTTTTATCTCGTCTAACTTAACAGAAGTATTTGCGCAGTTGGATAAAAAAACCTTAATCATAGATGCGGATATGCGTTTGGGTGAGTTGCATAAAGTATTTAACATGGACCAACACAATGGTTTGGCCGATTATTTAACCCAAGATACGACGCATCTATCGAGAGGTACGACTCAGCCAGTAAAAGTCGATGCTGCTCAAGAGTCTGGTCATCTAGCAAGCTTTATCCATGCAACAGGGATTGATAATATTGATTTTATGCCACGGGGCGAACATCCTCGCAATCCGGCGTCGCTATTAGCCAATGGTAGCTTCGATCAATTAATGAAGGAGTTAAATCTTCATTATGATTATATTATTATCGACTCACCACCGATATTGGCAGCTTCTGACGCCATGATACTAGCGCAACATGCTGACAAAGTGCTGATGGTGACACGATATGATGATTCTATAGAAGGACAGCTGGTTTATGCTGTCAATCAGATGAACAAAGCCAATATAAAAGTAGATGGTATTATCTTAAATGATGTACAACAAGGCATCCTGAGCAAATACAGTTATCACTATAGCTATGCTTATGGCAATAATAACTGATGTATTTTGATCCTATTGTATTACCTTGATTGTCAGTATTTAAACAAAATAGTTGCCTGTTATGCCAATAGATTCAAAAACCATCACGACAAAAAATAAAGTCTCTTCTGTACAGTCTGATAATCTTGCCGAGCGTACTGCCAGTATATTGTTGGGTCTACCCAGAAGTATCAAGCGCAGTATTCTGATCACAGCTGACTTTATTATGTCAGTGGTTTGTCTGTTCTTTGCCGTTGCTGCACGTTACGGATATCTAGACCATCATGTGAGTCTATGGTTATTAAGCGTTAGTGCATTAATTCCTGTATTATGTCTATATGCTATTGGATTTTATAATGGCGTGGCACGTGGGTTCTTTGATGCGATGATGGGTAGCGTATTACAGCTTTTCTTTGTACTCATCATCATTGCCCAAACCGTTTTATATTTTAAATTGCTACCTGGCATCCCTCGTGCAGTACCTATCTTATATCTGTTTCTGTTTTTTATATGGCTATGGAATAGCCGCTTAACGATTAGAGAGTTGCTAGCAAGATGGCAAGGTCAAAGGCTGCAACATAAGTATGATGGCGATGACAGTTATGATAACGTCGTTATTTATGGCGCAGGAGAGGCAGGTAAAGAGCTTTTAGAAGGTTTGAAAAACTCTCATAAGTATAATGTCGTGGCCTATATTGATGATGACCCACAGCTTACTGGTGCTTATTTACTTGGCAAAAAGATTTATCCTGCTCATGAGTTGGTAAGCTTGGTCGATGAGCTTGATATTGCGCAGGTTTTTTTGGCGATTCCTTCTATAAGCCGTGGGCAAAAAAGGCAGATTATCGATAAATTATCGGGCATTGCTATCAAAATAAAAGAGCTGCCAAGCTTAGAAGAAATCGCTGATGAAAAAGTCACTGTTAGCAGTATGCGTAAAGTCGATATCTTAGATGTACTAGATCGGCAGACTGTCGAGCCAGATGCGAAGCTGTTGCAGTTGAATATTAAAGATAAGTGCATACTGGTGACGGGCGCTGGTGGCTCTATCGGTAGCGAATTATGTCGTCAAGTGATTAAAAATCAGCCAAAATGTATCGTACTCTATGAGCTATCTGAATTTGCACTATATAGCATCCATCAGGAGCTAATAGCGAAACAAGCCAATGATTCTATTTATCAAGACATTGAAATCGTCGCTGTCATCGGTAATGTCACCAATGAAGACAATTTACTGAGAATATTTAAGCTATATAGCATACAGACAGTCTATCATGCGGCTGCTTATAAACATGTGCCGATGGTAGAGCACAATCCTTTTGAAGGCGTTATTAATAATACCAAAGGCACCTATCATTGTGCCCGCGCTGCTATTAAAGCGAATGTTGAGACATTTGTACTTATCTCTACAGATAAAGCCGTGCGCCCGACCAATGTGATGGGTGCTTCTAAGCGTTTAGCAGAGTTGGTCTGCCAAGCTTTAAGTCAGACAGATAGCCAAACCTGTATCAGTATGGTGCGCTTTGGGAATGTATTGGGTTCATCTGGTTCTGTCGTACCAGTGTTTACTAAGCAAATCCAAAAAGGTCTGCCTATCACAGTGACCCATCCTGATGTCACACGTTACTTTATGACCATTCCAGAAGCAGCAAATTTAGTCATCCAAGCAGGCGCAATGGCATCTGGCGGAGAAGTGTTTGTATTAGATATGGGCGAGCCGGTCAAGATTGTTGACTTAGCGCATAGAATGATACATTTAAGTGGCTTCGATGTTAAGGACGCCGCGCATCCAAATGGTGATATTGAGGTGATCTTTACTGGTCTTAGAGCTGGCGAAAAACTCTATGAAGAGCTGATCATCGGTGAAGATAATGTCGAATCTACTGATCATCCTCTTATCATGCAAGCGATAGAGCATAGCTACCCATTAGCTGATATTGAAACAGTACTGTTTGAGCTAAACGAGAAGCAAAAACAGTTTGACGTAGTTTGGCTAAAGCATCAGTTTAAGCAGTTTGTAGATGGTTATCAGAATGGAACACCTAATGCATTTGCAATAGATGTAAATACAAAAATTGAAGAGATTGTTTAACAGGATTATATGAAAACGCTAAAGTGATTTTAATTACTTTGATATTAGCAAGGTTTTAACTCTGTTACGCTATGAATTTTTTATAATTGAAAAATAAAATTGCTGAGGTAGCATCTTAGTATATTGATTTTTACAGTGGAATTAATATGTTTAAAGTAATCAGGCAGCTTTTTTCATTGCTTTCAGCTAAGCAAGTAAAGCAGTTTTATATGTTGCAAGTATTGGTCGTTGTTATGGCTTTTACTGAGCTGCTAGGTATTGCCTCTATAGCGCCTTTTATGGCTTTAGTAGGTGACATTTCTATACTAGAGAAAAGCAATGTATTTGCTGAGCTATATCAAATGTCTGGTTTAACTGATCCTATGGATTTTGTATTTTATACGGGTTTACTAGTACTAGTTGCTCTAACTGCCTCTACTATAGTCTCTATGTTCACGATTTGGAAATTAGGGCTTTATGGTGCTAGCGTAGGTATTGAAATTGCTGATCGTCTTTATGCCTACTATATGCAAGAAGACTGGCAATTTCATGCCAGTGGCAGTAGTGCCCAATTAACCAAGCAAGTATCTACAGAAGCTATGCGTATAACGGGTGGGATAATTCAGCCACTGATGCAGTTAAATGCAAAAGTAGTTTTAGCTATCCTCATATCCGTTAGCATCCTGATTTATAATCCTATTATAGCGATAGTCGGTTTGCTTATATTTGCTACAGCTTATTTTTTACTATACAAACTTGTCCGTAAGAAGTTAGTTTCTAATGGCGAAGAAATATCTCAAGTTTCCACTGATCGTTTTCGGCTGATGAATGAAGGGTTTGGTGGCATTAAAGATGTCCTACTACTCAATCGTAGTCATGATTTTGTCAAACGTTTTGAAGAAAGTGGAAGAATTTTTTCTCGTGCTCTAGGAACAAATTCAGGTATTAGTCAAGTACCTCGCTATTTTATGGAGCTAATAGCTTTTGGCACTATGATTGGCTTAGTGCTGCTACTGATTAAGCTGCATGACGGTAATTTAGGTGCTGTGTTGCCGATACTAGCAGTATACGCATTAGCTGCATTTAAATTGTTGCCAGCTTTGCAACAAATTTATTCTAGTATTGCACAAATCAAAGGTAATTTAGCGGCGTTTGACGCAGTCAAAGAAGATTTGGAACGATCACTTAATGTTAGCGGCTTTATCAGTGAAGAAACAATACCTGCCCATATGGATTTACAAAAAAGTATTACTTTAGATAATATTAGCTTTAGTTATCCTGGTAAATCGAAACCTGCCGTGAACGGTGTCACTATGAACATTCCAGCTAATAGTGTCGTTGGTTTAGTAGGCTCGACCGGCTCTGGTAAGTCTACCTTGATAGACTTACTACTTGGCCTACTGACACCACAAAGCGGTCGAATACATGCAGATAATATTTGCATTACTTCTGAGAATAAACGCGCTTGGCAAGATAGATTAGGCTTTGTTCCACAAAGTATCTTTTTAAGTGAAGGATCAATTGCTGAAAATATTGCTTTTGGTTTACCTACTAAAGATATTGATCTAGAGCAAGTTCATAAGACGCTCGAACTTGCCCATTTAACAGAACTAGTTGAACAGCTTCCTGATGGTGTCAATACTAAAGTAGGTGAACGAGGGGTACAGCTTTCAGGTGGTCAACGTCAACGTATTGGTATCGCACGAGCTCTCTATCATGAGGCAGATGTCTTAGTATTTGATGAAGCGACTAGTGCATTAGACGGCATTACAGAAAAAATAATTATGGATGCCATACATGAATTCAGTGGTCAGAAAACCATCATTATGATTGCCCATCGTCTAAAAACAGTACAAAAATGTGATCTAATTTATTTTATGGAACAAGGCAGAATAGTTGATTCAGGTACTTATGATTACCTAGTCGAAAATAATCTAGAATTTAAAAAGATGGCAGACCATGCTTAGAGTTTCATCAGTGTTTTCAATTAGGAAAATGTTAAAAATTTTAATGTAGAATCTCTCAATAGTTATAGTCAGTTCAATATAAAAGAGGTACGTTCAAAATAGCGTTCTGCTGAGATAAATTTTATCTGCTTGCTTTGCGCTTCGTAGAACTTATCTTAGAAGGATTATATTCTTTTTAAATGGAATCGACTATATACTGATATAGTACGAATCCAATAAAACCGACACAATATATAAAAACTACTCTCATTACTATAGTCAATGAAAAGTAAAATCGATACATCAATAGTCCTGTACTACTGGTATCAATTTTTCTCGCTTGCTGTGCGCATTGCACTCCAGAGGCTTCGAAAAATTTATCCCAGTAGCACTGTAGCGACTTTAAAGTATTTCAACTATACTTACAATCAAACCTAAAAATAATTAAGAAGAACTTGTATGAGAAAAATATACATAACTAACACTTATCTTGGTCATGGTGGAATAGAAAAAGTAGTCTGTAATCTCTCCAACTTGTTTATTAAAATGAATTATGATGTCGAAATATTGTGTACTTATTATACTGGCGAACCTGTTTACTATTTAGATGATAGAGTAAAAGTTACATATTTAACAGATAAGTTGCCTAAAGAAACTGCTTCGTTAAAGGAAAGTTTGAAAAAAATTTCTTTAAGAAAGTTCATAAAGGATTTCTATATAAGGTGTTCCCAACATTACCTGTACAATAAAATGTTTATCAGATCTATTAAAAACATTGAAAATAGTATTATTATTTCAACTAGAAATCCGCATAATACAATAATAAGCAAGTATTCAAAAGACAGTAACAAGCTAATTGCGCAGTTACATTGTGATTATAGTCAATATAAAGGATATTTAGAGGATATAAAGTATAGATACGATAATATAGATTATTTGTTATTACTTACAGAAGAATTAAAAAGTGAAATAGAGCCTGAGTTAAACGCGTTAAATAAAAAAACAAAATGCTTAATTGTACCTAATTTTATAACAATTAAAGAATTTATAAAAGATATTAAGAGAAAGAACCAAATTATATCAGTAGGAAGGTTATCACCAGAGAAAGGGTTTGATAGGCTACTATTTATTTGGAAGGAATTTGTAGTTAATAATGAAAACCATATACTTAAAATAGTAGGTGACGGTCAAGAAAAAGAAAATCTTATCCAACTAGCACAATCTTTAAATATTAGTGACTCTGTAGTTTTTACAGGATATCTTTCTAATGAAGAAACGGTTAAAGAAATACAGGCATCTAAAGTATATGTTATGACATCTTTACAGGAAGCCTTACCAATGGTGCTTATAGAGTCTATGTCAAAAGGTACACCAGTTGTTGCTTATGATGTAAGGGTTGGGCCAAGAGCAATTATTAAAGATGGATACAACGGTTTCTTAGTTAAGGATAATGATATAGAATCATTTGTTGAGAAGCTAGAGTTTTTATTAAAAGGAAATGACTTTTATAATAGCATGAGTAAAAATGCTATCACTTCATCAATGATCTATTCTGAAGAAAATTTGAAAACTATATGGTCTAATATTCTAAACTAATAAAAAGTATATCTATAGTTTTTAGGGTAGCAGGCTATATACATATCCCACTTTCAACTTCAGAAAGGATTGAAAAAAAAGAGCATCTCAATAATCTATTGTTTTCGACCAAGAATACAAAGGAGTCATAAGATGCCCATGAATGAATTTATCATCAATATCTACTTAATGGTAGAGCAATATTACAAAATAGTCGTCACCAAACCCCTGCGAGGTGCAGGTTATGTGAGCTATGCTGAAGAAACCGTACAAGTAAACTTGGTAAACTAAGCACAACAACAGGAGTTTACCATGACCAAGAAAATCAGAACCTACAGTACAGAATTTAAAGCCGAAGCCGTCAAGAAGATAGCCGACAACGATGGGAATATTTCAGCGACCGCAAAGCAGCTTGGCATCGCCATGCAAACGCTATCAAATTGGCATAACAAAGCCAATCAAGGCAAACTTGTCGGCACAGAACAATACGATCCTAAGCTCATAGCTGTACTAGAAGAAAATAAGCGACTGAAGCGACAACTTAAAGTGGCTTAAGAGGAGCCCAAGATAATAAATGAGGAGGGATAAAGCGAAGCACTGCTTCGCCCCGACGCAAGGGGAGAGCTATGCTCGAGTGAGGCGACGGTGTACTTTGCCAATGAGGAACGTTAATAAACAGTCTAGTAGGCTGTTTTAGTGACGCAAGACGTAGGGCTATGCCCGCAGTGACAGCTCGTGAAGTATGCCTTCATCAAAGACGACCAGCAAATATTTAGCATCATTTGCATGTGTTGTGTTTTGAAAGTAAAGCCCTCAAGCTATTCAGACTGGTTAAAGCCGCTCACAGTGAAACTCAAGAACGTTATGGCGTAGATCGACTGCATGCTCACCTAAGCGAGCAAGGGCATTATATTAGCAAGTATATGGTCAGAAGCATCAAAGAAGAATACGGTATTAAATGCCGTCGCCATAAGCGCTTTAAAGTCACCACCGACTCCAATCACAACAAGCTGGTCTATCCAAACGTGTTGGATCAGAAATTTGATGCCAGTCGCCCTAATGAGTTTTGGGTAATCGACATTACTTATATCTGGACAAACGGGGACTGATTGTACATTCTGATAGAAACAGTCAGTACTGTAGCCACGCGTACCATAAGATCATCAAGCAGCATTACTTTACAGGCTCGATGAGTGGCAAAGGGAATTGTTATGACAATGCGCCAATAGAGAGATTTTGGGGCACATTAAAGAATGAGTTGGTGTATCATAAGGATTATAAAACAAGGTTTACAGCCATTACCGATATCATTAGCTATATCGAGCTGTACTACAACCAAACAAGAATTCAAAAGGGTTTGGGCTATAAATCGCCAAGACAGGTGTGGTTTGACTTTTACACGCAGGCTGCGTAATTAAAATCTCCCAAGTTTGGTTCTACGGATTTGACGGCAGGGGTCATTCTACCACCGGTGCAAATATACGCTGATTCCAAGCCTTAAAACCAAATGCGTGATTATGATGGATATGAGCAAGGATTAAGCAAAGCACTACTGTGCTCGAGTGACTCGGTTCCATAAAAATAAACGCATTCAAAAGCTACTGAACAGGCACGGGCATCGTATTCTATGGCTGCCACCGTACAGCCCAGACTTGAACCCTATCGAAAAGCAGTGGGCTCAAGTGAAGTTTCTACGCCAAGGCTGGATGGAAAATGATTTACCTAAACTGTTCCAAAATATGGGATGTATCTCTTTTATTCTGGATTGACTATAACTTAACAGGTTTTCTATGATTTCAGTTATTGTTCCTGCATACAATGCCGCTTCGACTATTGATCGTTGTATCAATAGTATTAATACTGCAAAAAAGAAACACGATATTGAGCTAATAATAATTAATGACGGCTCTACAGACGAAACGGCAAAGCTACTTGATAAATGGACAAGCATTAGATCTTGGATCATAGTAATCAATCAGGAAAATCAAGGGTTGTCAGCAGCTCGCAATGTAGGTCTCAATGTTGTTCAAGGCAGCTATATCGTTTTTATAGATGCCGATGATACGATTGATGATTGGTATTTTGATTTTATAATAGAAAAGGCGGTTATTCCCAATATTGATATGTTAATTTTTGGTCATAAGCGTGTGTTGCTAGATAGTTCAATAATTGAGAAAAAAAATACCGTAGCCGAATATACACTTAAAGATATCGATCAGTTACAGCTAAGAGTAACAGAAAATAGAAACATATATTGGTATGCTTGTACTAGAGTTTATAGCAAAATATTGATTGAAGACTTACGATTTGATAATGATGTCAAATTTGCTGAAGATACAATTTTTCATATTAGATGTTTAAATAAAGTTAAACACATATCTGTGGTCTCAGACTGTCCATACAATTACTATGAGCATTCTACTTCGTTGACAAGCTCGAGCTACAAGCCATCTTTTTTAGAGTCAATCGAATCGCATTATAATGCCAGGGTTGCAGCGCATATATGGCCGGAAAAATTAACTGAGAGAAAGATACTTTTATCAGATATAGCAACGAGTTATCTCGAAAGTATGCTGCCTTATCTGCTTAATAATTTAGTTTATCTCGACGGTACAGCACGCCGTAAAGAGTTAGTTAGGATTCGCGAGTCTTTTGTTTATGAACAATGTATTCCAAACTACACTCATCGACATCCAGCGAGAGGGATTCGTGCCTTGATTTCATGCTTTTCACAGCGTAGATACATGATGACACTGACTATTCTTCAATTAGTCTGGTTCAAAAATAGGCAAAAGGTATTTAACTGAATATCATATTCCAAATTTGGAAGACTACTACCTTCAAGCTCTAAACGTCGTATATTAGTTAAGAAAATGTTAGCAAAAAATAGCTAAGGATACTTTGAATGAATACTACCGTTATAAAGCAGCTAGTTCCACTTGCAATAAAAAAACATTTGTCTGCTTATATTGGTTCGAGAGATTTGCCTCTACCAAGTGGTAAAAAATGCTTTATATTCCTTGCTGCAGACTATGGCAATATTGGCGATATAGCTATTTCTCATGCTCAAAAACAGTATCTTGAAAATGTACTTATTGGTTATGAGGTTATTAGCATACCTGTTAGTCAGACAAGGTTTGTGTTGAGCTCAATTGAGAAACAAATAAAACCTGAAGATATTGTTACTATTATTGGTGGTGGCAACATGGGTGGCATCTATCCTGATATTGAAGAGCTGCGACAGCTAGTCATCAAATCTTTTCCTTCTAATCGCATTGTCTGTTTCCCACAGACGCTTGATTGGGATGATTCAGCTAAATCTAAACGCGCCTTAAAAAATATCGTAAAGAAGTATGCCAAGCATCCAGATATACATGTTTTTGCAAGAGAATCTATTACACACAATAAGCTCATTGAGCTCTTCAATAAATACAACAACGTCAGTATTGGTTTAGTGCCAGATATTGTAATGAGTGCTACAGCAAAATCGCTTGGCGCTATAGATAATTTAGATTCTTCAAGTATTTTACGATGCTTACGAGATGATAAGGAGGTTGCTCTTTCGACTGTGCAACATACTATCGTGGATAAAGCGTTAGCCGATACTGGTTACAAAATTGAGAAGACTGATACGCATGCTGGTGGCTCACAACTAAGTGATGATTATTGTGCAAAACTACTATCAGATAAACTGAACCAATTCCGTGCAGCCAAGCTAGTAGTTACTGACCGTTTGCATGGCATGATATTATGCTTGCTATCAGGTACACCATGTTTGGTGCTACCAAACTCCAACCATAAGATCAGACAAACGCAATTAGATTGGTTGAGTGATCATCCGAGGCTTATTTTTTTAGAGTTAGAAGATATTGATAAAATCCATGAGTCTATTAATACGCTTTTATCACTACCTCAAGGCGCTCTAGATATTTCTCCAGTTGATATAACTGCATACAATGATTTGAAAAAAGTGTTAACTAACATATGACTATTGTAAAAGAACCCTTGGTAAGTGTCATCGTTCCGGTATATAACGTAGAAAAATATATCGATTCATGCCTCAATTCTATCAAGCAACAAACTTACAAAAACCTTGAAATTATCGTAGTGGAAGATTGCTCAACTGATACTTCTAGAGAAGTACTTGATTCTCATCTTGTGGATGAACGTATAAAAGTTATTCAGCATAAAAAAAATAGTGGTCTTTCTGCGGCGCGTAATACAGGTATTGACTCTGCGACAGGCGAATATATGATGTTTGTTGATTCTGACGACATAATTGATGCTCGTTTAGTAGAAGCCTGTGTTGATTGTGCAATCCAAAAAAGTGCAGAAGTAGTGACTTATGGTTTCGTACCGTTCAAGGACGGCCTAGCAGAATTCGACCTACCATATCCATCGGACAGTCTGGATGTTGCGCCTATTTTAGGAGACAATTCTTATTTTAATCTTCCACATTTTGCATGGCTTAAGTTTATTCGCTCAAGTTTAATACGTGATACTGCATTGCATTTTCCAGTAGGTCTGTACTACGAGGATTGGCCTTTTCACTGGCACCTTGGTTTGATTACAAAATTTAGATATCAATTACCAGTGGATTTTTATCTTTATAGGCAAAGAAGCAGTTCTATAACAGGGTCGACAGGTAAAGAGCTCTTAGATCTTTTTCTTATTCATTCAAAAGTTAATAATTTATTGCAGGAATACCAAAACGATGAGATTAAAAAGATATTCACATATAAAGTTAGGCAAAGCCATTGGAGTATTCTTACTCGTATAGATTCTAAGCATTTAGTGGCTGCGCTAAAAGAAGCTCAGGAAGCAGAGAAGATTTTTCAATTAAATGAATATAAAAATGATTCTAACCTTAGAAGTACTATAATTTCTACAATAGTAAAAATGCCAGACAGTATCGCTTTATATAGCTTAAAACTACTTCGCAAAGCTTTACATAAAAGAGCCCAGTTTAGAATAAGATAAAACAAAGCTTTATAAATATAATTTGAGTTTAATAGCCGTTAGTAGGTGAATCAATGCACGTCAGAAGAGTTTTACATGTTATAGGCAAAATGGATCGTGCTGGTGCAGAAACTATGCTTATGAATTTGTACCGAAACATGGATCGTAGTGAAATCCAGTTTGATTTTATTACCTTTACTGATCAAGAAGGTGATTATGATGTTGAGATAACTAAACTGGGTGGCAAAATAATTCCTATTTTAGCTAGTAATCCTATTGAGCGCATGTTGAAACTTCATAAGTTTTTAAGACAGAATCCTGAGTATGAAATTGTCCATGCTCATACTCTTTTGAGTAATGCTTTTCATTTATCAGCAGCTAAAGGCGCAGGGATAAAACACCGCATTTCACATTCACATAATACTAGCAATGGATACTCTAGTAGGATAAAAAAGATATATGAAAAATGTACGCTTATAATGAATAGAAGACTAGCTATTCATAAGATCGCATGCGGTAAACTTGCGTCGCAATACTTATTTGGTACTACTAAAGAGGTAATGATATTGCCGAATGCCGTTAATATTGATGCTATGACAGCTATCGCTAGTCGCTCTATTGACTATATTGATAATAATTTTGAAAATAATGGTATCAAAATTATTCAAGTGGGACGCTTTAATGCAGTAAAAAACCATAGATTTTCTCTTAAGATTGCAAAAGAGCTTGAACAACGCGCTGTAGAATTCACTATGTATTTTATTGGTCAGGGCCCATTAGAAAATGAACTTCACCAGGAAGTTGAAAAGGAGTCACTACAGCATAGGGTTAAGTTTTTAGGAGTAAGGTCTGATGTTACTGAGCTTATGGCTAGTGCCGACTACATGATAATGCCATCATTGCATGAGGGTTTTCCTGTTGTTTTGGTAGAGAGTCAGGTTGTTGGTCTAAAAGCTATAGTTTCAGATCAGATTTCAGATGAAGTCGATTTAAACCTAGGATTGGTTGAGTTCTTATCTCTCAATTCTGTAAAAGATTGGGTAAATCATTTGTCGAAATCTAATAATTTAGATATGAGTGATAAGTTTATAGTAGATTCACTGAAGTTACAGGGTTTTGATGCAATAACTAATGCAAAAAAATTATCTGAGTTTTATAAGAGTTTATAAGAAAATAAAATAAAATCTACTTGCAGAGTGCTAAATGTTACCATATTTATTAGTTCTTGGTTTTGTTATGTTTTGGATGGTATTAGAGCGCAAAACATTAAAACGAAATGCATTCTTTATGCCTCTAATAGTATTGTCTTTATTTGCAGCAATAAGAAGCTTTCGTGTAGGTACTGATTCAGAAACTTATACTAGGCATTTTAGAAGTAATTTAAATGTATATAATTTTGAATTTGAAAAAGGTGTAGAGACTGGTTATCAAATATTAGAATATATACTGTTACGTTTTAATGCTGACTATTTTTGGTTATTTTTTATCACGTCTATAAGTGTTGTCTGTGCATACTTATCTATTATCAGAAAATATAGCGTAAATTACACTTTTTCTGTATTTCTATTTATAACTTTAGGTGTATATACTTTTTTCTTTAATGGACTTCGCCAAGGAATAGCTATGGCTGTTTTTACCTTTGCGACTCCTTACTTGTTAGATAAAAAGATCATTCCTTATATATTGGTCTGTCTATTCGCTTCTTTTTTTCATACTACTGCTTTATTCATGATCCCTTTCTATTTTTTAGTGAATTTAAGAATAAAACCCTTATATAAGATATTAGCTACTTTTTTGGGCTCTTTAATAGTTAGTAGGTTCTTAATTACCTATATTGCAACTACAAATGAAAGGTATGAGGGTTATGCAGAAGTCTCAGAAGAGTCTGGCGGTTTATTAACACTCGGCTTTTATACTGTATTATTGCTATTCAATTATTTTATTATTCGTCTTTATAAAATCAAAGACGAATATATTATAAAGCTATTTACTTTTTATGCTTTGGGGGTTGTCTTTATTATACCTGTTGCTATGTTGGGTGCGATGGCATCAGGACCACAAAGATTGATTACTTATTTTACTTGGACGTTAATTTTGATACTTCCAGTAATTTTTAAGAAAATAAATAATGTCTATGCTACCAGCCTAGCGGTAATAATGTTTTTGTTTTACTTCGTCTTGACTACTTCTGCTTTCAGCAATCTAACGCCTTATACTCTTAACCCCATATTTGAGATATTTTAATGAATAAACCTAACTATATATCTATTGGAATACCTTTTTACAACGCTGAGAGGTATTTGGAAGATGCTATATGTTCAGTGTTAGCTCAAACTTATGAGTACTGGGAGCTTATCTTAGTTGATGATGGTTCTACAGATAACTCATTATCTATAGCTAAAAAGTATGCAAAGCATGACGATAGAATAAGAGTTATTTCGGATGGAAAAAATAAAAAATTACCCTTTAGGCTTAATCAAATTATTTGCGAATCGCAATACGATTTTATCGCCAGGATGGATGCAGATGATTTGATGAGTAATGATAGGCTAGAAAAACAGATTAACTTTTTAAAGACTAATAAAGATACTGATTTTGTTACGACTGGTTATTTGTCTATCGGTACTGATGATGAATTGACAGGTGTAATGAACATTAAAAACTATCAAATGAATACAGCTGAAATATTAGAGGGTAGGACGAATTTAATTCATGCATCTTTATTGGCTAGAAAACATTGGTATTTAAGGAATAGGTATAATGAAACTAGTCTTTTAGCTGAAGACTACCATTTATGGTTGGATGCAGCAAAAAAGGATGATTTAAATTACTCGGTAATAGAGGAGCCACTTTACTGGTACAGGGTAACTGAAAATGTCAACATAAAAAAAATGCTAGCTGGCTATACCACTCAAATAGAAATAATTAGTAGTAACTATCAAGATATTATTAGGAAATCTGAAAAGAACAGGATTGTAATGAAGTTTAGAGCTAAAATGCAAATAGTCAAATCACTGGAAAGACTTGGGGTTTTGAAAGTCTTGCTTAAACTAAGATCTAAAAAGTACAAAGAAAGTGATATAGATTACTACCATGCACATTTACAAAATATTAAAAAGATAAGGGTGCGATAATGAAAATAGCGATTATTGGTACGGTAGCTTCAAGCTTTTATGGATTTCGTACTGATCTAATAAAAGCATTAATAAAACAGAATCATATTGTTTATGCTTTTACCTCTGAATATAGTAGGGATGATCTCGATAAAATAGAGGCAATAGGTGCCATACCAGTAACGTATGAGCTGAATCGTGGAGGGATGAATCCACTAGCTGATGCTAAAGCAACTTATGCATTATCTAAAAAGATTAAAGAAATAGCACCGGATTTGGTTTTTTCCTATTTTTCTAAACCAGTCATTTTTGGAACATTAGCAGCCAAGATAGCTAAAGTGCCAAAAGTGATTGGCATGCTTGAAGGTCTAGGATATACATTTACCGAGCCGCCTAAAGCAACGAGTAAAAAAACACAGCTTATTAAGAATGTTCAAGTGCTTCTATATAAGTTAGCATTACCGCAACTTGATAAGATAATTTTTCTAAACCATGACGATCCTAAAGACTTATTGGACAAGTATTCTATAAAGGTCAAAGAGGTAGAGGTTTTAGGGGGCATCGGTTTAAATTTAGAAGATTATCCTTATTCGAACGTTTATCCTGATATACCGACTTTTATTTTTGTTGCAAGACTACTTGCTGAAAAAGGTATTCATGATTATATAGCCGCTGCCAAAATTGTAAAAAATAAGTATGCCGATGCTAAGTTTATTGTATTAGGTTCAATAGATAAAAAGGCTTTAGGAGCCCTAACAGAAGCAGAGTTAAAGCAGTTTACTGAAGCTAATATTGTGCAATACCCTGGTCATGTTAACAATGTTCCAGAGTGGATAGCAAACTCTAGTGTTTTTGTCCTACCTTCCTACTATCGGGAAGGTGTACCACGCAGTACTCAAGAAGCGATGGCAGTGGGGCGAGCCGTTATCACTACTGATGTACCGGGTTGCCGAGAGACAGTTATAGATGGCGTTAATGGCTTTTTGGTGGAAAAATGGAACCCCAAGGCGCTAGCGGATAAAATGATTTACTTTATAGAACATCCTGAGCAGATCAAAGCCATGGGCGATGAAAGTTATAAATTAGCGCAAGAGAAGTTTGATGCTGATAAAGTCAATAAACGATTAATAAATATGTTGGGCTTATAAATGATAAAACGACTCTTCGATATCACCGCTGCCAGTGCCGCCTTAGTCGTCCTCTCTCCGGTATATGCCATCACCGCTTATAAAGTCAAAAACAATCTTGGCTCGCCTGTGTTGTTCCGTCAGACTCGTCCCGGACTGCACGGCAAACCATTTGAGATGATTAAGTTTCGCTCTATGAAAGATGCGGTAGATGCTGATGGTAACTCATTGCCGGACAGTGAGCGCTTGACGTCTTTTGGTCAAGCACTACGTAATAGCAGTCTCGATGAACTGCCAGAGCTGTGGAATGTGATCAAAGGTGACATGAGTCTGGTCGGGCCACGGCCTTTATTGATGGAATACCTGCCGCTATATGGTAAAGAACAAGCGCGCCGTCATAATGTGCGCCCTGGTATTACCGGTTATGCGCAAGTGAATGGACGTAATGCTATTGGTTGGGATAAAAAGTTTGAGCTAGATACTTGGTATGTCGATAATCAGTCATTTTGGTTAGATATTAAGATATTGCTTAAGACAGTAAAAAAAGTGGTCATCAAAGATGGTATCAGTGCTGATGGTGAAGCGACAATGAGTAAATTTGCTGGTTCTCAAAACCAATCAGCTTTAGAAAATAGCTATGTGTAAAGTATTTGCCGTTTATGGTGCCTCAGGCTGTGGTCGTAGCCTAATGCCAGTAGCCGTCGATCAGTTGCAGAGATTAGATGGTGAAGTAAATAGCCAAATCGTATTTATTGATGATGTCTTGGATGATGATACTACTGTCAACGGCTATACTGCGATGAATTATACAAAATTTAAAGGTATAAAAAGTGATGATAAATTTGTCCTGATTGCCATTGCTAATAGCAGTATTCGCCAGAAAATTGCAGAACAATTGGTTCAAGATGGTATCTCATTGTGGACAGTAAAAGGAACGACCGCCTTAATTATGGATGAAGTCCGTATCGCTGCCGGTGCTGCACTCAGTCCGTTTGTCACTATCGCTGCTAATGTCACTATCGGTAAATGTTTCCATGCCAATCTATACAGCTATGTCGAACATGATTGTGTGATTGGCGACTATGTCACCTTTGCCCCGCGTGTCAGTTGCAATGGCAATATTCATATCCATGACCATGCGTATATTGGCGCAGGGGCAGTTATCAAGCAAGGCACGCCTGATAAGCCATTAATTATCGGTAAAGGTGCTATTGTAGGAATGGGTGCGGTTGTTACCAAAGACGTACCAGCGGGCGCGGTAGTGGTCGGCAACCCTGCGCGTCTACTAAACAAAGCGTAAATTAAATAGTTATCCATCAATAGAGTAACTGAGACGTATATGTTAAATACTCCATTTTCACCTTGGCCAAGCTTTACTCAAATCGAGGCTGATGCCGTCAGCCAAGTATTATTGTCTAATAAAGTCAACTACTGGACAGGACAAGAGTGCCGTCAATTTGAGACGGAATTTGCCGAATGGTCAAACAGTAAGTATGCCATTGCGATGGGCAATGGTACGCTGGCATTAGATGTTGCCTTGCAAGCGCTGGCTATTGGCGCAGGCGATGAAGTGATTGTGACACCGCGTACCTTTATCGCGAGTATATCCTCGGTGGTCAATGTGGGAGCGACACCAGTGTTTGCTGATGTCGATGAGCTCACAGGCAATATTACGCCTGAATCGATAGCTGCTGTAATGACTGAGCGTACCCGTGGCATCGTCTGCGTACATTTGGCAGGTTGGCCATGTGATATGGATGGTATTATGGCGCTGGCAGCGCAGCATAATCTATATGTGATTGAAGACTGTGCACAAGCGCATGGCGCACGCTACAAAGGTCGTAGCGTTGGCAGTATTGGTCATATTGGCGCTTGGAGCTTTTGCCAAGACAAGATCATGACCACCGGCGGTGAAGGCGGCATGGTCACCACCAATGACGAGCAGTTATGGCGCAAAATGTGGGCCTACAAAGACCATGGCAAAAGCTACGCCGCTGTCTATGAGACAGATCATGCACCCGGCTATCGCTGGTTACATGAAAGCTTTGGTACCAATTGGCGCATGACTGAAATGCAAGCGGTGATCGGTCGTATTCAACTAAAGAGAATGCCTGATTGGACAGCAAAACGTACCACCAATGCTCAAGCTATCTTAGATGCCTGTGCACAATGGGAAGACAAAGGCTATCTTTCTGTACCAAGATTAGAAGAGTCGCCGCAGTTTGCAAATTCGACCCACGCCTATTATAAGCTCTACGTTTATGTGCAGTCAGATAACCTACCGAGAGAGTGGTCACGAGATCGTATTATTCAAGAGATAAATGAATTAGGGGTTCCTTGTTTTTCAGGTTCAGCTTCAGAAGTTTATCTCGAAAAAGCATTTGATAATACCGGCTTACGTCCTGAAAGCAGATTACCAGTCGCCAAGCTGCTTGGCGAAACCAGCTTGATGTTTCTTGTGCATCCAACGTTGACGGAAGTAGAGATCAAGCAAACCGTACAGGCGATTGATAGTGTGTTTTCCAAGCTACATAACCAATAAGATATCGGCTATTGAGTTAAGTTAAATGTAGTTACATTAATGCAAATTGATGTTTGACCCATAGTATTTATAAAGCATTAGCTTTTATAATAAACCCTTTATAACCGAAGAGTATTTGATCATGTACAAGAAGCTAAGCATTTTATTGGGTTTTGGTGTCCTATCATCAGTGTCGATGTTGGCATCTGCCCAAAACCTGTATATGAACGATCTAAAGCTGAAGGCAGATCTTGACTGGCTGAATACTCAAGGGGTCGCGCAGATTAGTACCAGTACTTGGCCGCTGACGGCCAATGAGATCAAACGCGCTTTAAATACGGCTAATGCTCAGACGCCAGCGCAGCAGCAGATCCTGCAGTCGGTACAAGCGCGATTGAATCAGAACCGCAACTCAGTGGTAAAAGGGTCGGCAGCACTGCATATACAAACCGATAGAGAGCAGCTACCTCAAAAATTTGCTGATGCTAAGCTAGCAGGTCAACAAGCAAGCGTTGGGATGTCGCTTAGCGAAGCGGAGTGGGAATTTAATTTACAAGCCAATGTAAAAAATAACAAACTTATAGATGACAGCTCAGATGTTAGCTTTGAGGGCTCATACCTTGCTGGTACTGCTGCCAATCAGTGGTTGATAGCGGGTAAAATTCCAACGTGGTGGGGACCTGGTCATGATGGTAGCCTTATTCGAGGCGATGCAAGCTTACCAGTTACAGGTTTTACCATGCAGCGCGATCAGCAAACTGCGCCGACATCCCCATATTTATCGTGGGTCGGACCTTGGCAGTATCAGCTATTCGCTGGTCAGTTTGAGGATTATGAAGCGATTCCTGATGCTAAGCTATTCGGTGCAAGGCTGACAGCTAGTCCTTGGGAGTGGTTAGAAGTCGGTGCTTCACGTACCTTTATGTGGGGCGGTGAAGGTCGTCCGCAGAGTTTTGGTTCTTTTACTGATGCCCTGCTAGGCACCAAAGATAATGGTGATAATGGTGCCACAATTGGTGAAGACCCTGCCAATCAGTTAGCCGGTTTTGATGCGCGCTTAAGTTTAGCACCGTTGGTCAATGTGCCTGCAGGCGTTTATGCTCAATATATCGGTGAAGATGAAGCAGGCGGCTTGCCAGCCAAAAACATGTATTTAGCCGGTGTTGATTATGCGTCTGCTGCTTATGGCATGCCTTACCAGCTTTATGCTGAGTATACAGATACCCGTACTAGTGGCGAAGTTCGGGGTATCTCTTATGACCATAGTATTTATACCGATGGCTATTATCAGCAAGGCTTCCCATTAGGCTATGCGCTAGGCGGCGATGCGGAGAGTATCGCGCTTGGTGGTCGCTTATGGCTAGACAATCGTAATTTTATTAATGCCAAAGTACAGCATGCTAAGGTGAATCAAGCCGATGAAGCAATCAACCAAGCATTCCCAACGACTGATAAGTTAACTGGTATTGATGTGGCATGGGAGCATCAATACAACCCCCAGACGCTTATCTCTAGCCGAATTTGGGCAGTAGATTCCGATATACAGTCGACTGATGTCGGCGTAGGGGTAGGTATTGAGCTACAGACTTACTAGATGGTTGCTTAATCAATGCACAACAGCACTTGAAAACAAACAGTCGGTCTATTCATATTTAATAGATCGACTTTTTTATGGACACGTTATTATTTTTTAATGATTACCTTTTCATAGGGTGCTAGGATTCTTTGACGTACACAGGTACAATATCAGTCTCAATTAACGGTCAAAAAGAATTGACCGCGCATAAGACAGGCATGCAAAAATACTGCAGGCGCTGTCTTTACTTTTTTTATCGCACCCTCTATTGGAGTTACTATGTCAATTGCGTCTATTACGTCAACTGTCCAAGGATCTGCTACCGTTTTGGATGGTAAAGCACTTGCTAAACAAATAGAACAGCAACTGAGTACGCGTGTAGACGCTATTAAAGCTAAGACAGGACGTACCCCAAGCTTAGCGACGATATTGGTCGGTGACGATCCAGCTTCTGCGACTTATGTACGTATGAAAGGCAATGCTTGTAAGCGTGTCGGCATGGATTCTATACGGGTTGAGATGCCAAGTGCGACAACCACTGCAGAGTTGATGGCAAAAATAGACGAGCTGAATAGCAATCCAGATGTGCATGGTATCTTGCTACAGCATCCAGTGCCATCTCATATCGATGAGCGTGCTTGCTTTGAGCAGATTGACTTGGCAAAAGACGTCGATGGTGTGACGTGTCTTGGCTTTGGTCGTATGGCGATGCAGCAGAGTGCTTATGGTTCATGTACCCCGCAAGGCATCATGCACTTATTAGAGCATCATAATATCGAGCTTGCAGGTTTGGAGGCCGTGGTTGTCGGTCGTAGTGCTATTTTGGGTAAACCAATGGCGATGATGCTATTAAATGCCAACTGTACCGTAACGATTTGCCATTCAAGAACGCAAGATTTAGAGTCTCATATTAAGCGCGCTGATATCGTGGTTGGTGCAGTCGGCGTACCTGAGCTGATCAAAGCTGATTGGATTAAAGCAGGCGCTGTGGTGATTGATGCAGGTTTCCATCCAACTGATAACGGCGGCGTCGGTGATATCGAGCTGCAAGGCGTCGAAAATATTGCCAGTGCTTATACACCAGTCCCAGGCGGCGTTGGTCCGATGACCATTAATACTCTAATTCGCCAGACCGTTGATGCTGCTGAAAAAGCTGCCGGTTTAGACAATAGTTAATGAGTTTATCATAAGAGCACGTATTGCCGATAGATAAGGAGCCTGAGACTTCACAGTAGACAGTACAAAGACTCAGGATGAATCAACCCCTTTACCGTTGATAGGATCTAACATGGCTAAAAATAACGTGGGTATTCATGAGCGATTACAAGGTATTGGTAGAGAGTTCGTCGATATTTGCCACTACATAATCTTATTTTTAATCAGTATAGTGGTGGTTTGGACCGCGGGCAAAGAATTCTTTGTCATCTTTCAAAAAGGTTCAGCGGATTTAAAAGACATCTTATTGCTCTTTATTTATCTAGAGCTGTTAGCGATGATTGGAATCTATTTTAAGACTCATCGGTTGCCGGTACAGTTCTTGATATTTATTGCGATTACTGCTTTATCTCGACATTTGGTCGTCGATGTACAAGCGGTATCGGATAACTTTCACTTATGGCTCTTGGCAACGATTTCTTTTGCCATCATGGTGCTGAGTGCATCAATTGTTATATTGACTTGGACGGCTAAGATGTTTGGGCGACCAGAAGATTACTTGAAAGACCATCAAGTGACCAGTACTGAGCATCACTTGCCTTGTGTTGATAATGAGCAGTCTCTTAAATAATTATTTTCGATAAAGTAATGGATACGTCCCGCTTTTTTTATCTAAAAAGCGGGTTTATAACCAGCCCAAGCGCTTAAAGTTAAGGTATAAAAAGCTACATAGTGAAATGATAACCGCCATAATGATAAAGTAAGAGTATTGCCAATGTAGCTCAGGCATAAAGTCGAAATTCATCCCATAAATACCCGCAATCGCTGTCGGTACTGCCAAAATACCTGCCCAAGCCGCAAGCTTGCGAACCACCTCATTCTGTCCCATATTTACCATGGCAAGATAGGTGTTCATCACCACGCTGAGCATCTCATTTAAACCATTAATGGCATCCAAAGAATGCAAAAGATGGTCATTCACATCTCGAAAGTAGGGTTTTGCAGCGTGCGAAAATGGTGAGACCAAATCGCTTTTCTGATGGTTGATAAAAAAGCTACAGATATCCTGCACTGGCAAAATAACTGCACGCATATGCACCAATTGTGATTTTAATTCATATAGATTTCTAAGCGTTTCTTTATTAAATTCATAAGTAAAGATATTGCGCTCTTGCTCACGTAAATAACTGCCTAAACGGTCGGTCACTGGCATATAGTTATCGACGATAAAATCAATGACAGCGTGCAAGACAAATATAGGTCCCATACGCAGTTTTTCAGGGCGGCGATTGCAGTGCTCACGTACCGGCGCATAGGAGTTGGACGGTCCATTACGAATCGTAATCAGATAGTTTTTACCCATAAATATCGCGGTAGTACCATAGCGGATGACATTGCCTTCAAGCTTCGCAGTACGTAATACCACAAATATCGTATCGTTATCATAGCTTTCAACTTTGGCGCGTTGATGGTCAGCAAAGGCATCTTCGATTGAGAGCTCGTGCAGATCAAAGGCTTCTTTTACCTCAGAGATGGTCTGCAAGCTAGGCTCATAAAGACCTAACCAGATAAACTGACCACTATTGCTCAAGGCTCGACTGACGTCGCTTAACATTATTTTATTCAGCTGTTCACCGGTTTTACGGGAATACGCATAACAATTGACCACCTCATTAGCACTGAGTGGCTCAATATCCTCATAGCGCTCAGAATCTGGATCATAGACGGTCATGGTCTCAATGGTGTCCTCAACCGTCGCATCTGAATCGCCATAGATATAGCTGTCATAATTGTCTAAATAGGAGTGCTCTTCTATGATAGTGGCGTCAATAAGACTGGCATTAGACTCAGGTGTGATACGCGTTGCCGTTTTGACAATCAGGTCATCATCTTGGTTCATACCTGCTCCTTTCGTCTATAGTTGAAATACTTTAAAGTCGCTACAGTATTGCTGGTGTAAATTTTTTGCAGCCTCTGTCTGCGTAGGCACAGCAAGCAAGAAAAATTTGCACCAGCAGTACGTGTTGTATCGATATTACTTTTCACCGACTATAAGTATAAAAATAAATCTAAAATCACTTCTGCAACTGATACAGATTACAGGGCAAAGCGTTTTAACGTCTCAATATCGACCAAGTCTAATAAGCTCTCATGACATGCTTCAAGCTTGATTTGTGGTGCCATGCCTAAATCGAGTGCTTCAACCCAACGTAGTGCGCAAATACACCAATAGTCACCTGGTTGCAGACCGGCGAAACCATACTCGGGCAGTGGCGTAATCAAATCGTTACCGCGACTGGCTGAAAAGTTTAAAAACTCGCTGGTCATTTTGGCACAAACAGTATGTTGACCAACATCATGGTTGCCCGTATGACAAAAACCATTGCGATAGTAGCCAGTAAGCGGATCAAAACAACAGCTGGCTAGGGCAGTGCCAAGCACATTTGCTTGATTGGTAGCAGGATTTGGATGATAATCAGATGACATAAGGCTTCCAAAATAAAAATATAGGCTAGTGTAACATGAGAGTACATCTAAGACGTTACTCAACGATAGATGCAACAGATAGTTAGACAAAATATTGCCCCGTTAACGCTATATTTTCTCTATAGAAATACGGTGTCTATGATGATAAATCTGTCATAAAAAAGACGGATTTTAAGGTTATTAGAATAAATTAGATGGCGATTGCCATTAATTGTCACTAGGCGAAGCGTGGCTGCTATGCTAAACTAAAGCATAAAGTGCCTTGATTATTTATCATGATTTTTTAGCGCATAAAGATACTCGTCTTATCATCCCAACTTATACTATTACTCACCCTTTTGCGGTTACCTAGTTTGCTTATCAATAATTGGGTCAGTGATGTTGCGCGTGAAAAATAAAAAACGCCTGATATCCATGCAATTGGAAATATAACCTTTAAGTACCGCATCTAAGTACCGCATCTTTACCGCGCTTTTGGTAAGCGATACGCCAAACAAGGATTTATTGTGTCTGCCAGTTCTGATTCTGCAAAACCTGTCCTGCAAAATACCTTCAAGCAAGCGGCTACTCAGCCCGCTGATAATACCGCCGCACCCAACCGTTTACCTTATCTAAGTAATCTTGCCAGCGATGTTGCTAATAGCTGGTTGCTGCCTGATGGGGTGGTCGATGTGTTGTTTGAAGACGCCCATAAGCAAGAAGTGCTAAGACATCAATTGATCCAGCAACTTATCAGCCATGGCTATCAGTTGGTCAATCCGCCAATGATTGAGTTTACCGAATCGCTACTGAGCGGAGCCTCAGAGGATTTAAAGCGTCAAACCTTTAAGATCATCGATCAGTTAACGGGTCGATTGATGGGTATACGCGCGGATATCACGCCGCAGATTTTGCGTATTGATGCACACCATGGCGGTGATGGAATCGCGCGTTATTGCTATGCAGGCGATGTGATTCATACTTTGCCATCAGGGCTTTTTGGTTCACGTACACCGTTACAGCTCGGTGCTGAGATATTTGGTTGTGAGTCCATTGCCGCAGATATTGAGCTGATTGATGTTTTATTTAGCATGCTCAGTAGCCTAGAGATGAGCGCAGCATTACACATTGATTTGGGTCATGTAGCGATATTTAAACGCTTGGCAGAATTGGCGGTATTATCAGAAAGTGATACTGAGCAATTGATGCAACTCTATGCCAATAAAAACTTGCCAGAGCTTAAGCAGGTTTGCCAAGTACTACCGCTGGGTAGCGATTTTTATACCTTGGCGCGCTTTGGTCATGACATTGCAAATTTGCTTGGAAGATTGTCAGAGAATGCGCAGCAAGATACACAAATTGTCACAGCTATTGATGAGCTACAACGTCTAAAAGCGCACTTGCAAGTACAGTGGCAGTGTGCGGTCAGTATCGATGTGACTGAGCTGTCAGGCTACCATTATCATACTGGTATCGTGTTCAATGGTTATATCAATAGTGAAACTCAGCCGCTGGTACGTGGCGGGCGCTTTGATGGTATGAAAAGCAATCAATTAGCCACCAATCAGCCACGTCAGGCGACCGGCTTTAGTATGGATGTCAGCCGTTTGCTCGCGCATACTCAGCTTGATGCACCTATTATTGTGCTGGTTGATTATGACGCTCTCAAGGATTTAGAAAATGAGCGGCTGCAGTTACTATTACAGCAAGTGGCAAGCTTACGTCAGCAGGGCTATCGCGTGACCATGCCATTAACGGCAGAAGATATGCCGGTGGGGTTGACTCATCGTTTAAGCCTTGTCGATAACCAATGGCAGCTACAAGCAGTTTAACTCTAAAAATATGTTAAGTTTATAAATGCTATAAAAAAAGCGTTTGCTATAAAAAGATATTTAGTGATTAAGTCGTTAAAAACATACTTTGTTTAAAGTATCATTTTTAGCATTACTTTCGTTTTGATAGGTAGTTTCAAACACTTATTGCACACACCTCAATATATTAAGGTAAGGATTTATCATGGGTAAGAATGTCGTAGTTTTAGGTAGCCAATGGGGCGATGAAGGTAAAGGTAAAATCGTCGATTTACTCACCGAAAAAGCCTCAGCAGTTGCACGCTTCCAAGGCGGACATAACGCTGGCCATACGTTAGTTGTAGATGGTAAAACCACCGTCTTACACCTAATCCCATCTGGTATTTTGCGTGAAGGCGTTACCTGTTTTATCGGTAATGGTGTGGTATTAGCACCTGATGCACTACTTAAAGAGATGAAAGGTTTAGAAGAGAATGGCGTACCAGTACGTGAGCGTTTGCGTATCTCTCCAAACTGCCCACTAATCATGCCATATCATGTAGCACTTGACCAAGCACGTGAAGCCAAGCGCGGTAGTGGTAAAATCGGTACGACGGGTCGTGGTATTGGACCTGCTTATGAGGACAAAGTTGCTCGCCGTGCCATCAAGCTTGCTGATTTGTTCCGTGATGACTTAGAAGAAAAACTACGTAACTTAATCGAATATCATAACTTCCAATTGACTCAGTACTATAAAGTTGAAGCGATTGATTTTGATGAAACGCTTAAGCTTTGTAAAGAGTGGAAAGAAGAAATCAGAGGCATGGTTACCGATGTCACCGAAGATTTGAACCAATTGCGTCTTGCTGGCAAGAACCTAATGTTTGAAGGTGCGCAAGGTACATTGCTTGATATCGACCATGGCACTTATCCGTTTGTGACCAGCTCAAGTGTCACTGCTGGCGGCGTATCTACAGGTACAGGTATCGGTCCATTGTATTTGGATTATATCCTAGGTATCACGAAAGCTTATACCACCCGTGTTGGTAGCGGTCCGTTCCCAACGGAATTGTTTGATGATGTTGGCGCGCATTTAGCCAAAGTCGGTCATGAGTTTGGTGCCACGACTGGTCGCGCGCGTCGCTGTGGTTGGTTTGATGCTGAAGCATTACGCCGTGCAGTGGTACTTAACTCTATGTCAGGTATCTGCCTAACCAAGCTTGACGTGTTAGATGGTCTAGAAGAATTGCTAATCGGTGTGGGTTATAACTTACCTGAGACTGAGTGTGCAGGCGCGCATGATGCAGAGTTCTACGAAGCGGTAACGCCAAAGTACGAAACGCTACAAGGTTGGAGTGAGTCAACGGTGGGTATCACGAACTACGATGATCTACCAGAAAACGCCAAAATATACATCAAACGTATCGAAGCATTGATTGGTTGCCCAGTTGATATCATCTCAACCGGTCCTGACCGTGAAGAGACTATTGTCTTACGTGACCCGTATGATGCTTAATTGGTTATAATGCTATTGTATGTTTAATTCACAAAACCCTAATGCTAAACATTGGGGTTTTGTTTTTGGTAAATAAGAAGATTGACGAGCGGTAAAACCCTGCCCAATTTACTTTTGTGCAGGTTATAACCATAAATTAATCCTATCATTTACAGTCTTAATCATTATAATAGGCAACAATCATTCGCTGAGCACTGTATCTCCGTATTGCGTATCCGTATTGGATATGTATAAATACGATAAGTCAGCGCAGTGATCACAGATAACATAAATTATTTAACCTCTCACTTATATATTAGGAGCTTTTCATGGCTAACGAACGTACTTTATCTATCATCAAACCTGATGCAGTCGCTGGCAATAACATTGGCGCTATCTATGACCGTTTTGAAAAATCAGGTCTAAAAATTGTTGCCGCTAAAATGATGCAACTCGATGATAAAAAAGCAGGCGGTTTTTACGCTGAGCACGCTGAGCGTCCATTTTATAATGACCTAGTGTCATTTATGACTTCAGGTCCAGTATTGGTATCAGTACTAGAAGGCGAAAACGCTATCGCTCAGCATCGCGACATCATGGGCGCGACTAACCCAAAAGACGCCGCTGAAGGCACTATCCGTGCTGATTTCGCTAGCAGCATCGATGAAAACGCCGTTCATGGTTCAGATTCAGCTGAATCAGCAGCACGTGAAATCAGCTACTTCTTCAATGAAGAAGAAGTGTGTGCACGTACGCGTTAATATAGTAAACCAAATATAGTCTGTTACGGTGTCAGACTCGCTTAATGTACTTAATGTACAATAGGCGCTCGTCTTCCTTGTACCAGTTCTATATTTGATTCACTATGCACTAATAGCTTATAAAATTGACTATAAATTACTAGTGTGGCGAAACGGCTTATATCTTTTGGTATAAGCCGTTTTAGCTATTATAATAGTTGGGCTATATATTGAAATTTTAGCTTTTCTCCCTCATTATTAGTTTTATATAGCGTTATCAATCCTTTATCAGCATATTGCTCTCAGTTTTTGGTAAAAATGCGCTCATAACGGATTGCTCATGCACTCATATATTGAGTACGTCTAGCAACACCCATCTCAACAATTGTATCGCTCATACCAGTAGATGCAAAAAGGTTATTTATTATGTCAACTGCTCAAATCCCTGTCCAACACGTACCTGCTAAGATTGCTAAGACTATAAAATTAGTAGACGAGGCGCAGGCGAAAACCAATCTACTAGGTATGACACAAGCGCAACTGGCGGATTACTTTAAGAGTATTGGCGAAAAGCCGTTTCGCTCGACGCAAGTCATTAAGTGGATATATCAGCAGGGTGTTACTGATTTTGAGCAAATGACCAATCTAAGTAAATCTTTGCGTGATAAGTTGTCAGCCAATGCCTGCGTCATTCCGCCAAAAGTGATTCATCGTCAATATAGTGATGATGGCACGCGTAAATGGGTATTTGAAGTCACGGGTGGCTCATTGGTTGAGACGGTATTGATTCCCGCAGATGATAGTAAGCTAAATGGTCGCAAAACCTTGTGTATCTCCTCGCAAGTGGGCTGTGCGCTGGACTGTAGTTTTTGTAGTACGGGCAAGCAAGGCTTTGAGCGCGATTTGACGGCGGCTGAGATTCTTGGACAATTATGGGTCGCTAATGCTTCTTATATGACCGACGAAAATGATAGTTTAGAAAAAGTTGACCATAGTTTATGGCAAAACAACGTCACCAACGTCGTCATGATGGGCATGGGCGAGCCGCTATTAAACTATCGTCCTGTTGTCAGCTCGATGGAACTGATGCTCAGTGACCATGCTTATGGTTTATCAAAGCGCCGCGTTACTTTATCGACTTCAGGTGTGGTGCCAAAAATGTATGAGTTGGCACAGGAGCTTGACGTGGCTTTAGCGATTTCATTACATGCGCCAAATGACGAGCTACGTAATGAATTAGTGCCGATCAACAAAAAATATCCATTAGATCAGCTGATGGCAGCAGCGAGAAATTACGTTTTTGACGTCAACCCGCGCCACAAGAAGCACGTGACGATTGAATATGTGATGTTAGACGGTGTCAATGATAGCAATGAGCATGCTGAGCAATTGGTCGCCTTATTAGGTGATTTACCCAGTAAGATTAACCTGATACCGTTTAACCCGTTCCCTCATGCAAACTATGATAAGTCGAGTAATAATCGCATTCACGCCTTTAGTAATATACTAAGTGAAGCCGGTTTTGTGTGTACGATTCGTCAAACGCGCGGCGATGATATTGATGCCGCTTGTGGGCAATTGGTTGGGCAAGTCGCTGACAGAACGCGTCGCTCAGCTGCTTGGCAGCAAAGTATTAAAGACCGCGAAAATAGTTGATAAGATTGGTGACAATGATTGGGTAGGGTTAGGCAAGTGTTTCATTTAATTGGGTGATATATCTAAATGAAACACCTAGCTGTCTTTTTTGCATCACAATGGTAACGATATGTAGTCATCATAGATAATGACCGAGAACAAGGCAATTAATGACAACTAAATTGTACTTATAGAGGCTAAATCCATTAAACTGATGCCTCGATGATCGAACGCATTAATTCAGCGCATTGAATCACAGTTTTATGATGGCGGCTATAATGACTTCTAAAAATTCTTGTCAGTTCAAGTATCAAACACCTTTTTCTTGTGCCGTAAGACAGTTGGGCGCGACAGTTTTTGTTAGAAAACGCGCTCAAAGTCTATGGCTTGCAGGCACGCTAAGCACCTTATTGATTACTGGTTGTCAAAGCACGCCCACCAATGATCTCATTACGGGTACGCCGTATCAGACCTCAACGCAACCCAATGACAATCGCAAATTGGATCAGCAAGAAATTGCTCGCGTTCGAACGACACTTGCTGCACAATATATCCGCAAAAACGAGCTTGATGCTGCCCAAAGACAGCTCGAAAAAGCCTTTGCTGCCGATAGCCGTCATGCGCCCGCCTATGATATGATGGGCGTTTTGTTGCAGCAAGAGGGTAGCCGCCTTAACCTTGAAAAAGCGGATCAATACTTTAAAAAAGCCATTGCGCTTGATAAAGATTTTGACCAAGCTCACAATAATTATGGCGTATATTTATCGCAGATGAAGCGTTATAAAGAGGCAGCTGAGCAGTTTGAAATCGCTGGTGCTGCCCTTGGTTATGAAGGTCGTATTGGCGCGTTAGAGAATTTGGGTCGTACCTACCTTCAGCTCAATGACCATCCTGCAGCGGCAAAGGCTTTTTTGCGTGCTTTAGATGGCAATCGAAATAGTATCATTGCCCATATTGAACTGGTTGATTTATTACTTGAGCAGCAGCGTATTGAGCAGGCACAAAGGCTCTATGATGAGACATTGATTCTGGTACAGGGGCAGGGCGCTAGTCCGCGCTTGCTCCTACAAGGCATCAAATTGGCAGCAGCGCAAAAAAACATCAAGACACGCCAACAATTGGCACAGCAACTTTTATCTGCTTATCCATTAAGTGATGAAGCAAAACAACTAAAGACTTGGCTTAACAATCCAGAGGCACCATGGAAATGACCACCCCATCATCAAACACAAACTTTAACGCTCAGGGATCATTTGGTGCCATGTTGCAGCAAGCTCGCAAAGCTAAGCAAGTAAGCTTGGACGACGCGGCAAATGAATTGTTTATTTTAAAACGTCACCTGCAAGCGTTAGAAAATGAAGATTTTTCTGATTTGCCGCAAGTGGCGTTTGCGCGCGGTTTTGCGATCAACTATGCCAAATATTTGGGTCTCGACCCAGTCAGAATAGCCAGTAGCTTCGATGCCGCTTACCCAAATGAACTGAAATTGCGTTCGGCTAATAATACTCAGTCGCCATTGCAGCCTATGGGTACGCTACAGCGCGATACACATAACCGTATTCGCTTTAATCCGCTACTAATCATCGCAGTGATTGGTGTCATTATTTTAGCGATTTTCCTATTCCGTATGGTTAGTAATGCCAGCAAGGAAAATACCGAGCAGCCTATATCTAACTCTGAAGATATCTCAGCTGTTGAACAGGCACAAGGCGCTGCCATCGATACCGACGTTACAGGTGTGAGCGCGTCAGGCTCAGCACTAAACTTAGGCGGTGGCGACGTTGCTCCGGCTACTTTAGATGTTAAGCTGACCGATGCTGCTGTCGTTACTATTACCGATGCTACCGGTAGCAGCTTGATCGCGGGCTCTCAGAATGCAGGTGATTATCAGTTATCAGGTATGCCACCGTTTAACGTACAGATCGATAATATCAATAACGTAAGCTTGATGATGAATCAGCAATCTGTCGCTTTAAACAGCTATGCTACAGGCAATCAAGCCAGTTTTGAATTGGCACCTTAATTTATCAATTGGTTCAGTTTTTAAAGTAAACATTATTACCTTGGTTTTATTGTTATTCTCGTTTTTACTGCTTTCATGAAAGGGTTTGTCTATGTCAACGTCAGCGCCTATTAACCGTCGTCTTACGAAGAAAATATATGTCGGTGATGTCGCGATTGGTGGTGATGCGCCGATTAGTGTCCAAAGCATGACCAATACCGATACCTGCGATGTGGCAGCGACTGTTGCCCAAATTGAGCGTTGTGTTGAAGCAGGCGCTGATTTGATGCGAGTTTCTACTCCGACGATGGATACCGTTAAAGCGTTTGGTGAAATTCGCAAGTTGGTCAGCGTACCCTTGATAGCGGATGTGCATTTTGACCACAAAATTGCTTTAGCCGTTGCGGCAGCGGGCGCAGATTGTTTACGTATTAACCCGGGCAATATCGGTAGTGACGCTAAAGTACGTGAAGTGGTCGCCTGTGCAAAGCACTACAATATTCCTATTCGTATCGGTGTTAATGCTGGCTCTTTAGAAAAAGACATTCAGCGTAAGTATAAAGAGCCAAATGGCGCAGCGATGCTCGAATCGGCAATGCGTCATATTGATATATTAGAACGTCTTAATTTTGATCAATATAAAGTATCGGTTAAAGCCAGCAACGTATTTTTGACCATGGATGCCTATCGTCTGATTTCAGCCCAAATTGATAACCCTCTCCATTTAGGGGTGACTGAAGCTGGGGTTTATCGTACCGGTTCGGTCAAATCTGCTATTGCGCTGGGTGGTTTATTATTGAATGGTATCGGCGATACAATTCGTATCTCCTTGGCTGCAGAGCCAGAAGAAGAAATTAAGATTGGCTTCGATATTTTAAAATCGCTTAATATTCGCTCTAACGGTGTCAACTTTATCGCTTGTCCAAGCTGCTCACGTCAAGAGTTCGACGTGATTAGAGTGATGACCGCGTTAGAGTCGCGCTTAGAAAACATTCGTGAGCCGATGAATTTGTCAGTGATTGGCTGTAAGGTAAATGGTCCAGGCGAAGCGAAAGAAGCCGATATCGGTATTGTTGGCGCTGCACCAAAATCATTGGTCTACCGTATGGGCGAAAAAAGTCATCTGATTGATACTGAGAATTTGGTCGATGAGATAGAAGGTATGGTACGCGCCCATGCAGAAGAATTGGCAAAAAAACGCGAAAACGAGATTATACGAGTTAGATAATAGAATGTATTATTAATAAAAATTATAGAGCTATTTGTTAAAAATTAAAGGACATAACCGTACCATGATTAAAGCGATTAAAGGGTTTAACGATATTTTGCCTGCACAGTCTGCAAAATGGCTGTATCTAGAATCTATATTGGCTAATGTGCTAGGCAGATACGGTTATGAGCATATTCGCTTGCCTATCGTTGAGCAAACCGATTTGTTTGCTCGCGCGATCGGTGATGCCACAGATATCGTTGAAAAAGAGATGTATAGCTTTACCGACAAATCTGATCCACCAACGCCGCTTACCTTGCGTCCTGAAGGCACGGCAGGGGCAGTACGAGCGGTGAACGAGCATAATTTACTACGCGGTGATACGCCTAAGCTTTGGTATATTGGTCCAATGTTCCGCTATGAACGCCCACAAAAGGGTCGCTATCGTCAATTTCATCAAATAGGTGTGGAAAGCTTTGGTAGTGCCTTACCAGACGCTGATGCCGAGCTGATTGCGATGACTCATTTGATGTGGCAAGAGCTGGGTCTAAAAGATGAGATGCGTTTAGAGCTAAATAGTTTGGGCGAAATTGATGAGCGTCATGCTTATCGTGAAGCACTGGTTACTTATCTGACTGATAAGCAAGAGCAGTTAGATGAGGATAGTAAGCGCCGCCTGACGACCAATCCGCTACGTATTTTAGACAGCAAAGAAGCCAGCACCCAAGCCTTATTGGTAGATGCGCCTAAGCTTGCTGACTTTTTAGGCGAACAAAGCGTGGCGCATTTTGAGCAAGTACAAGCGTATTTAACAGAGCTTGGTATCAACTTTGAAATCAACCCGCATCTGGTGCGTGGTCTTGATTATTATAATAAAACCGTTTTTGAGTGGGTAACTGACAAGCTTGGCAGTCAAGCGACTGTCTGTGCCGGTGGTCGTTATGATGGCTTGGTTGGACAGCTAAAATCTGCTGATAACCGTGATGGGAAAGGCGATAATAAACCGGTTAAATCTGAACCCGCAGTTGGTTTTGCCATGGGGCTTGAGCGTTTATTACTTCTTATGGAAGTCGTTGCGCCTATTGCTGATATGCCTGCTTGTGATGTCTTTGTGGTCGCCCATCCTGAGGTTTATAGTGCCGGTATTGGTTATGCGCAAAACCTGCGTTATAGCCGCCCAGATTTGCGCGTGAAAATGGCAAGTGCCACCAGCTTAAAAGCACAAATGAAAAAGGCGGACAAGTCAGGTGCTGCGTTGACCGTTATTATCGCCCAGCAAGAGCTGGATGATAAAACCATTAGTATCAAAGATATGCAAACTGGCGAACAGAAAACAGCTGCGCAAGATTGGCTGTCGGATAAAGAGAATTTTTCGCGCCATAAATAGTAGTGAGCGTAGCATTAGCACTTTAATATAAATTGATCAGGTAAAAGTATATGGCTCTGACCCCTAATTCGCCGAATGCAGACAACTCAATGCAAGCGTTAAAGCAGTATGGCAGCTATATTGTCACCGCGATTTTATTGGCGTTAGCCGCTTATTTTGGCTGGACTTATTGGCAGGACAATCATGCACGTGTCGATACCGTTGCAGCCGATCAATATGCGGATATTCAACGTCTTAATGAAGAAGTTAGCTTGGCAACGCAAAATCCAGATCTAGAAGCTGAAGCCAAAGCATCGTTAGAGAAGAGTCGTATTCAGCTAGATAAGAACATCGATACTTTAGTTGGCACTCATGGAGAGTCGGTCTATGCTTGGCAGGCTTTGATGATTAAAGCGCGTCAGCAAGTTGACAATGATGATTTTAAGGCAGCAGGCGATACCTTTAAAAAAGCATTGGCGATAGATTTGGGTGATGCAGGTCTAGAGGCAATTACCCGTTTGCGCTATGCGACCACGCTTTTGGCAGCAGGCGATGCAAAAGCAGCATTAACAGAAGCCAGCCGTGATATGCCAAGCTCATTTGAAGCCAGTCAGCAAGAATTACTGGGTGATATTTATTTGGCACAAGACAATACAGATTCAGCGATTAAATCCTATAATAATGCTTGGAGCTTATTACGTGAGCGTCAAGAGACTCGCGCAGTATTGGCATTAAAAATGGAAAGCTTGGGTATCGTCCCTGAGCCTATTGCAGAGCAAACTGGTATTATTCAAGAGTCTACGGCCACATCGCAAGCGCCAGCGAGCGAAGATTCAGTAGCAGCCAATACTGGTGCTGGTGCATAAAATAGTAGGGCTAAATATTCGGCAATAAAGACTTAGTATTAAAAATTTGAGTACTAATCTCGATAGACATGGTAATACCTCAAATCGTTCTACAAAGGAAGTGGCCTAATCAGTCGGAAGGGATATGGTGGTAACTGATACTTATTTTTACTAAGTTATTATCGTTTTTGTCACTGATTAAATGCTAATTTATTAATGATTAATTTATTTGTAGTGAGACCTATAATGACTCAAGCTATTCGCTTTAACAAAACCATCAAAGCCAAGACCATGCGCTCAACGGCCATGCATGTAGCCGTAATTGCAGTGATGGCAACTGCGGTCATTGGATGTAATCGAGGTATCAAGCCAGTCGTCAACGACCCTGTAAAATTGGTACAAATCGTGCAACCCGTTAGCGTATTGCAACCGGTTTTTAGTACCGACCTTGGCAATAAAAACGTCAGTAAAAAAGATCCGCTGACTTTGCAAGTCGGCTATTCTAATTCGCAAGTCGTTACTGCCTCTCGCAGTGGTGATTTGGTGGGTTTTGACAAAGCGGGTCAGCGCCTGTGGTCGGTAAATGTTGGCGACCAGATTACAGGTGGTGTTGCGATAGATGAGCTAAGCCAAACTGCTATTATTAGTACGCGCGGTGGTCTGGTTATGGCATTTGATAGCGTAACAGGTGCAAAACGCTGGCAGCAACAGCTTACTGGTTCAGTATTAACGCCAGCGCTCATTAGCAATAACCGCGTTATCTTGTCAGCCAATGATGGTTTTCTACATGGCTTATCGCTGCAGAATGGTCAGTCCGTTTGGCAGTTTGCTACCCAAGTTCCAGCGATTAGTGTACGCGGTAGCGCTGCACCAACGTTATTAGATGCTAAGACGGCGCTGCTGGCGACTGCCGACGGACGCTTGCATGCTGTCACGGTAGATAATGGCCTGCCATTATGGTCAAGACGCGTTGGTGTGGGTACAGGCAGCAGCGAAGTTGAACGTATGAGCGACGTTGATGGTATGCCAATCGTAGATAACAACCAGTTATTTGCCATTAGTTATAGTGGTCAGTTACTCGGTATTGATTTGGCATCGAACCAAGTGATGTTTGTTAATGAGCTTGCCAGTTTAAGAGCGCTTGCAGTCAACAAGCAGCAAGTGATTGCGACAAGCTTAGACGGTAAAGTGGTTGCTTATAACCGCAGTAATGGTGCTGTTCTATGGGAAAGTGAAGAATTGGCTTATCGCCATTTGACCAATCCTGTGATGATTGGCAATTATATCGCTGTGGGCGACTTTGATGGGGTGGTGCATTTATTTGACCCAGCCACGGGTAAGATTGTTAGCCGTGTACAGACCAAAGGCGCGTTGACCAATTTGCAAGTGCAAGGCAGCCGCTTAATGACCCAAAGTACCTCAGGTCAAGTAGCGATTTGGCAGTTGGCACGCTAATCTTAGTCACTTGCAGTCCTATTTAATGAGCATTTTTCTATATCGCTCATTAAATAGGTCATCTAATAATAGGTCATCTAATAATAAGTCACCTAATAGTAAAAGGAACAAAAAACGCTGCATAGTCAGCGTTTAATGCCTTGTAAAATTGCTTGTTTACATATTGGCTTTCGCGTACGCTATGCGACCGGTGCATTATTGGTGTTATCTATATATAATAGTGACAGATAATATTCATATGTGATGCATCCCTCTGAATATCATTTATTCATTGTAAGATAGCCAAGAACTATTTTCTGGCTATCGTTTTATCTTATCATTCCTTTAAATTTGCGGTCAACGGCGGCTACTTTTTGCTTTTTTATAACGGTAAATTTACGTTGTAAAAAGATTGTATCTAAGTAGTTGCACTGTCCGTCATTGTGCCTTTCACTGAGAGTAACCCATGAGTATCAAGCCTGTGGTCGCCTTAATTGGTCGTCCAAACGTCGGTAAATCCACCTTATTTAATCAGTTCACTAAAAGTCGGCAGGCATTGGTTGCTGATTTGTCAGGATTGACTCGTGACCGTCAATACGGTGATGCGACCTACGAAGACAAAGCTTTTATTGTCGTTGATACCGGTGGTATTGGTGAAGCGGACGATGGCAGAGGCGATATCGATGATTATATGTCTGAGCAGTCGTATACTGCCATTCATGAAGCCGATATCATTGTATTTGTGGTCGACGCGCGTGCTGGTATGATTGGTGCCGATGCTGAGATTGGTAAGTTTTTACACACTCTTGGCAAGCCTGTATATGTCGTTGCCAACAAAGTAGATGGTGTGCATGATTCGGCGCCTGCTGAATTTTATGCATTAGGTTTAGGCGAACCATATCCAATGGCAGCAAGTCATGGTCGTGGTGTCGGCAATCTGCTCGAGGTATTAACCGCTGATATGCCTAGTCAGGAAAATGTGGTTGAGCCCAGAGGTTTGAAACTTGCTATTATTGGTCGTCCAAACGTTGGTAAATCGACGCTAGTCAACCGTTTGCTTGGTGAAGACCGCGTTGTCGTCTTTGATATGCCGGGTACCACTCGTGATAGTATCTATATCCCATATACGCGTGAAGGTAAAGATTACGTATTGATTGATACGGCTGGTGTTCGTCGCCGTGGTAAAATCGATGAAAAAGTAGAAAAATTCTCAGTTATCAAAACTTTGCAAGCGATTGAAGACTCTAACGTGACCGTTATTGTCATTGATGCTCATGAAGGTATTGTCGATCAAGATTTGCATATGATTGGCTATGCGTTGGATGCAGGTCGTGCGCTAGTAGTTGCAATTAATAAGTGGGATGGTCTGACTGCCGATCAAAAGAACTATATCAAAATTGAGATGGATCGCCGTTTTAACTTTATTCCTTACGTAAAAGTCCATCAAATCTCAGCATTGCATGGTACGGGCGTGGGTAATTTATATCCGTCTATTTTGCGTGCTTATCAATCGTCAATGTTTGAGGTATCCACCAACCGTTTGACGCAGATTTTGCAAGATGCTGTTACTGCCAATCCACCGCCAACGGTCGCTGGTCGCCGTATTAAGTTGCGTTATGCGCATATCGGTGGACACAATCCACCCGTTATCGTAATTCATGGTAATCAAACTGGTTCGTTACCTAAGAGCTATCAGCGCTATCTTGAAAATCAATTCCGTCAGGTATTTAAGTTAGAAGGCACGCCACTAAACGTAGTCTTTAAACTGAATGAAAACCCGTATGCTAATAAAAGCGATACGCCAACCAAAGCCAAAACCCAACAGTTACGTCAACGTGAACGTAATCGTACGCAGAAATTTACCACCAAAGATAAGCCGAGATTTACCAACAAAGATAAAAAGCGTTAATGTAATCATATTTGCGCTTTTGGGTAGTAGTAGCTAGCCGATAAAAACCTTTTGATACTATCTATCAGGCTTTCTAAATGTGCTTTGTCATGACGGCTGTATCAGTTGTCATGGCATTTTGCAATTTAGGGCACTATTTATTAATTGCCTTAAAATATCAATTTTCACTTATAACTGCTATAAAATACCTGTACTATAATCAAAAGTTGTCTAACTCAGTTGAGTGATATGAACAACCGCCCACATCAGACACTTCCTACGCTTATCTGGCACTCTATCATACAGACCATGGTTTTGGCTGTACTGGCAGGTCTATTAGTGTCTTTTATCTATGGATTTGTCCACTATTACAAAGACACACGCCAGCATATTCAGGATTTGGCGACATTACTGACTATTAGCGCATCGATAGCAAATTCTACCGATATCGTTGATGAACAAATACATTTTTTATTAGAAAAAGAGCAAGGCATTGAGAGTATTTTATTTTTTACCACCTCTCAGCCTATTGTTGAAGCCAATCACTTAAGAGATGATTGGAAAAATGCATTATTTGCTAATACAGTTAGCTTTAACTATCCAGTCGTTGGCGATCCTACTAATAAAATTATTTCACCTAAAGAAGATGCTCTGGTTGGTTATCTGAATATTACTTTAGATGTGACGACGCTGCGTGAGAATTGGATTAAAAAGAACCTACTGCTATGGCTCATGACAACGCTACTGGCGATTATTTGGGCGTTGTTTATCCTGCGTAAGCTGAATTGGCCGTCAAAAGATATCGCCAATCTGACAGCAGCCTGCGATATAGTTATAAAAAATCCAGATATTGAGCAGTTACCTCTGATTCAACAGCGTTTTGAGTTTCAGGAGTTGGTACAGATTAAACAGGCTTTTATTACCCTATTTGATCGTCTGCAAATTGCAAAGCAAGATTATCAGGCACTTGCGGCTTTCGAGCAACAACTGCATCATAAAGATGTGTCGCTTGATGTGCAGTTACATAATTTCCAAAGTATGATTACCCATGAGCTAAAAACTTCACTAAATGCGATCGTTGGCGGCTTACAGCTACTAGATGATGAAAAGTTAAATCACGAGCAAAGAGACGCGGTTGATATTATTCGAGAGGGTAGTGACAAACTGGTCTTAACCTTAAATCAAATTATTCAGTTAAATCAAATCCAGAAAGGTCAAATCAGCCTACATGTGCACGAATTTAATCCATTGCAACTCATCGCTGACTTATTGGCAGAGTTTGAACCAGCTATTAAGAAAAAGGGCTTAACGTTAATCAGTCATATCCATCATAATGATTATATCCTCGAAGGCGATGCTGAAAGAATACAGCAAATTTTAGCGATATTGGTCAGTAACGCCATGAAGTTCACACCAGCAGGTCAAATCACCATTACGTCGCAACTGACCCATTTTGATAACAGCAATCGCTGGCAGATTAGCATAAAGGACACTGGTATCGGGATTGACAGCAGTTTTATTGAAGATATTTTTAATCCATTTTTTCAGGTAGATTCATCGCAAACTCGCCAGTACGAAGGGTCGGGAATTGGTCTGCCAGTGGGTAAGCAGATGGCTCAGCTGATGGGGGCTAGCATTGAGGTAGAGAGCAATTTAGGTATTGGTACGAATTTTACAGTTACTATTCCTATGTCTAATCAACACCACTCTCAACAACAGCAACATCTGCGTGGCTTAAAAATTATTTATTACTACTATCATGAAAAAGGGTTGTTGGTAGATCAATTACAGCGTTTGGGTGCTGATGTGGTCTGCTATCAACATGAGCAACTGGTTATCGATGAGGTACATGCAAAGCAATTTAACATGCTGATGTTTGCAGAAGATGTGTTCCCCCGAAAAGCAGCCTCATTAGCGAGTCATATTCGTCTGGCTGAGACAGAATATCGAACGTTATTAGTGTTTTGGTATCCACAGCAGCAAGCAAAACATTTAGCCGATTTTGAGTTTGGTCTAAAGGCTGCAGGTATAGACTATTGCGAAGTTGCCAAATACGAAGACAAAGTGTTGAGTGATTTACTAAAAAGCTGGCTAACATGGTCATAAAAATAGTTAGAAATATAAAATTTTAGACATAAAAAAGACGCCTCGATATGAGACGTCTCTTTTATGTTGAAATTCATGATAAAAGCATTATTTCAAAATACTATCATTGTGCTTAAAATAAGTTCTGTGTCCAACGAGAAAAGCGTTGCCAGATACGGCTCATAAAGCCTGATTGCTCAATATCGCTTGTCGCAATCACAGGCACAGAAGCCACTACTTTGCCATCTATCACAGCCATCATTTTACCGATTTCTTGACCCTTTTTGATAGGCGCTTCCAAGCTTTCAGGAATATCGACCACAGTAGTGATTTTATTCTTTTGAGTCTTAGTAGTCAAAATCTGCAAATTATCACCAGTCGCTACTTCTAGCTCTTTTGCTTCACCAAACCAGACAGGAACTTTGCTGACAAACTGCCCAGCAGGTGCTTGAGTAACGGTTGTGAAGTGACCAAAACCCCAATTGAGCAACTCACGCGACTGATCAGCACGTGCTTGCTGACTTTCAGTGCCCATAATGACAGAGATTAGGCGCATACCTTCACGGTTACTTGAGGCTGCTAAACAATACCCAGCTGCATCCGTATGTCCTGTTTTTAGACCATCAACCGTGGGGTCGGTTGCGAGTAGAGCATTACGATTGCCTTGGGTAATACCGTTATAGGTAAACTCTTTTTCTGCATAAAGCCCATAATATTCACCACTATTTTTGATGATGGCGCGTGATAGCTTGGCCAAATCTAAAGCAGATGCTTGGTGAGCTTCATCAGGCATACCAGTAGAGTTGACGAAATTGGTATTCTCCATGCCAATCTTTTGCGCTTGCTCATTCATCAAGATAGCAAACGATGCTTCACTACCAGCGATATGCTCAGCCATTGCTTTTGAAGCGTCATTACCTGATTGGATAATAATACCGCGTAGCATATCGATGACACTTGCGCTCTTATTCACCGGTACATACATACACGACTGGCTACTACTGCCACGGCACCAAGCATTCGGGCTCATCAGTACCTGATCGGTTTCTTTGAGATCGCCTGAAGCTAAGCGCTGTTCAATGATGTAACTGGTCATCATTTTGGTCAAAGATGCTGGCGGCAAGGCTTGATTGGCATTTTTCTGTGCCAAAATTTCACCCGTATTATAGTCCATTAATACATACGCAGTATTTGCCATCTCAGGCGGCTGTATGGCTGCACTTGCCATCACTGCACCCATAGAAATACTGACACCCACTACCAGCTGCACCAGCTGTTTTTTCACACGCTTTACTGTCATAGATTGTTACACCGCATCATAAAACCAAATGTATCTGTCGCTTGTCCCCAACACCATACCTTTACACAATCTTTGGCAGACTATGTTAAATCTCAGGTTAAACCATGGATTTTTTGAGAGTAGAGGAGACTAAAGCAACGGACATAAAATTAACGCCTTATCTTAGCAAAATGCCGCCCGATGGGGAAACGATAAATACAATAAAATAAGACGTTATAGTTGAAATACTTTAAAGTCGCTACAGTATTGCTGGTGTAAATTTTTTGCAGCCTCTGTCTGCGTAGGCACAGCAAGCAAGAAAAATTTGCACCAGCAGTACGTGTTGTATCGATATTACTTTTCACCGACTATATTAAAAATAGAGTGAATAATTTTATAAACTCCACTCATAAAAAAGCTTGCTGCTATCCCTATTATTTAACAAGGATAGCAGCAAGCTTTTTGTAGCAAGTTATCTAAATAAATAAGCCATTAGAGCTGGCTTATATAATACTTATTTGACCACTTTATACAGATATTAAAGAGATAAGAAGGTAGATTGTTATCGTTAATTATGGCGATCTTTACCTCTTTAATCTCTTAATAGGGCTTAAAAACGTATTTCGATAAAATAGCGTATCGATAAAGGGCTACTACTGATATTCAGCATTCGCTAAATCTTCACACAATGCTTTATTGTCTTGCTTAGAAAATCCCATCGTCCAGCTACGAATGCCTTGCAGAATTTGACGATAATCTTGCTGAGTAGATAAGTACTGGATAGCTGCTTTTGGGTCTTCTAATGACGGCATCAACTCATGAAGCTGTACGTTATAAGACTTATAAAAACGCTGCTTTTGCTTACCATTTAGCATCGGCGGGCATATCTCTGACAGCACTTGCATAACCGCAATTTCATGTTTTGTGATATTGATACCAGATAAATCTAAAGGTATGGTTGTCGCAGAATTGGGTGCAGCATTTGTGGCTTGAGACAGCATCGCAATAGATGTTATCAATGCTGCTAGCCCGACTTTTGAGGCACTTATTGCCAGTACAGAAGTCATAGATAATATCGATTGATTTTTCATTCAGTATCACACTCGCTTATCTTTATTTAATGGTGCTATGTTAATGGGTAAAAAAACAAATGTCACATAAAATATTGATTTATGTGTAGAGATATTGTGAGCTAAATCAGGCCTCCAGCAACATAGCCGCATTATAAACCGGTAAGTTACCTCAACATAAAAGTATAAGTTGTAAATGTTGTGGGTTGTAGTCTACTGTAACCTCAGCGCAGGCTTCTAATGCTGAAAAAGAGGGGTTTTGCTATGGTCAAATCATTCAAAAAGCTAAGTTATTATGAAAATTATGTATAAAGAGTGGGTTCGTCTCAATAGTCTACTAGGGTATAATCGCCCGAAATAATCATAGCTACTTACCACTATGCAAGCAAACATAGATGAGCAGTACAAATAACTGATATAGCTTTGATTATTATGCTTTTAAGTAAAATGACTTTAGTGCCAATAGCGGTGATTATAGCAACTTTACGCAAATAACATAGATAAGTGGATGAACGGTCATTCATAAATAGATTGAGTAAATATGAAGATTTTAATGAGCAATGATGATGGGGTTTATGCACCAGGTTTGCTGGCACTACATGAGGCATTATCTACTATTGCCGAGGTCATGGTGGTCGCGCCAGATAGCGAGCAAAGCGGCTGCGCCAGTGCCTTAAGTATCACCACACCCTTATATATGCATCAATTGCCTTCTGGTTTTATTACTGTCAATGGCACACCAGCTGACTGTATTTATCTGGCATTAAACGAAATATATTCTGACACAGACTTTGATTGTGTGATTACGGGCATCAATTCAGGTGCCAATCTTGGTCAAGACGTTTTGTTCTCAGGCACTTTTGGGGCGGCATTAACCGCTCAGTTATTTGGCATACCCGCTATTGCGACCTCATTGGTAGGCGGTGGGGCGAAAAGCAGTGAGCAGGAATGTGAGCGTCATTATCAAATGGCAGCAAGGGAGATTGTGAAATTATTGAGAGATACGCCAATATTGGATATTTGCAAAAATTTGCCCTATCACGTATTAAACGTTAATATTCCTGATGTAAGTAATGCTGATGAGATTAACGGTCGCAAGATGACAGCGTTGGGGCATAGGAAAATAGCGCGTCCTGTCCATCATGTGGTAGATCCACGCGGGCGAGATGCATATTGGTTATCACTACGCAAGCGTCAGGATACATTGGCAGATAATACTGATCATGATTCGTCTGGTACTACTATGACTGATGATCAAGCGGTTGCCAGAGGTTACATCAGTCTATCGCCTGTACGTTTGCACCATACGCCAGCCGCCACACTCGATATGCTATCAGCGTTAATGCTGTAAGATGAATCGAATATTGATGATGGCAGCTAAGATAGCTAAACACTTTAACGGTATAACAGTTAGCAAAATGCTTGTGAGTCACACAAGGAGTTTGTACGTAACATAAAGAATAGGAAATCTTGTATGAAGAAGCTTATTGCTGGATCACGATTTATCACAGTGGCATTGCTAGGCACGATGGCTGCTGCCACAGTAACGATGGTAGGTTGCGCTACGAAACCCACTTACCAATCAGCCAACCAAGCAGGACCGAAGATTATTACCAATAATCAAGGGGTTCCTAACTATCATCGTGTGCAGCGCGGCGATACGGTCAGTCAAGTGGCGGCGCGCTATAATCTCAATTACCGGCAAATTGGTTCACTGAATGGCTTAGACAGTAAATACACCATTTATAGTGGTCAGTGGCTCAAACTATGGCAAGGTGAGCCAGCAAGCGCGAATAATAGTAATCGCTACAATCCTTCGAACAATAACTCTGCATCTACACAGCCAACCTATACACCGCCTGTGACAAGCACGCCTAACTATTCACAACCGCCCGTCTATGAAGTGACTGCCAATGCAACGTCAGGCTATGAGTATCCGACTCGCAACCAAATAACCCGTAATTTTGACGCTGCATCTAGCACGATGGGCATGTGGTTTGCTGGTAACGTAGGTGACCCAGTGCAAGCAAGCCAAGCAGGTACGGTTCTTTATTCGGGTAACGGTCTGCCAGAGTATGGCAACTTGATTATGATTCGTCATAGTGACAACTATATCACTGCTTATGCCCATAATAGCCAGCTGTTGGTTAAAGAAGGCGATAGCGTCCAACGTGGTCAACGTATCGCAAATATGGGTAGTAGTGGTCAGACCAATCAAGTGGGTTTGGAATTTCAAGTACGCTTAAATGGCAACCCTATTGATCCACGAGCGGTACTAGGGCGTTAAATTTATTATTGTTTGGCGATTAAATGGAATTACCTAAGACACATTGCACTTTACTTATGAATACTTGAGACCTCTTATGCGATTAAATAAACACTACCTTGCCTTTTTCCCCGCTCTAGTGATGGTCGGCTGTACCAGTCAGCAGGCGATGCAGCAACCTAATAAGCCAGTTCGTCAAGGTAATGTGCAAATTACCCAGACTCAAACCATTCAAGTGAAGCCGACTCCAGCACCGGTCATTAAACCAACACCCGTTGCCAAACCAAGCTACAACAGTTTTTCTGATTGGAAGTCTGATTTTTCTATGCGTGCCATTTCATCAGGTCATGATGCTGCTACGGTTCGTCGTCTGCTCGATTCTGCGTATTTAAATCAACAAGTCATCTCGCTTGATTCAGGACAGCCAGAGTTTTCAAAAATGCCATGGGAATATGTCGATTCTGCGGTATCAGATGGTCGTGTCAGTACTGGCAAGCGTAAGTTGGCTGAGCAACGCACGTATTTATCGCAGTTGCAGTCGCAATATGGCGTCAATGCAGAAATCATTGCAGCGATTTGGGGCATGGAGTCTTCATACGGCGTAGTAACGGGTAACAGTAGTATTCCAAGCTCGCTAGCCAGCCTTGCTTATGATGGGCGCCGTCAAGAATTTGCCGAAACTCAGCTATTATCACTAGCGACACTATTGCAGCGCGGCGATGTGTCTTGGTCACAGCTCGATGGCTCTTGGGCAGGCGGTATGGGGCAGACGCAGTTTATCCCTGATACCTGGCTTAAGCATGGGGTTGACGGTGATGGTAATGGACATCGCAATCCATGGTCGACGGGCGACGCCTTGGCGTCTACTGCTAATTATCTGAGCAATTCAGGTTGGGTACGTGGTTTGGCACCATTTTATGAAGCAACCATTCCGTCATCATTTGATTACACACTGGTTGGTACCAAGCAGCCTGCTGCTAGATGGGCGTCGATGGGCGTCGATACCATAGCTGATGTGTCCTTGGATGGTAACACTCAAATGGAGTTGTGGCTGCCAGCAGGGAAAGACGGTCCAGTACTGCTACTCAGTCCAAACTTTGATGTCATAAAAGTCTATAACAACTCATCAAGCTATGCCCTTGGTGTCAGCTTACTGGGTAAAGCGCTGATTGGACAAGGCGGTTTACAAAAGTCATGGCCACGTTATGAGCGTCCGTTATCGACGTCGCAAGTACGCAATTTACAACAGCGTTTGACAAGCTCAGGCTATGACACAAAAGGCTCTGACGGTATCGTAGGTACCAATACTCGCAATGCATTCCAGCGCTGGCAAGCAGCCAATGGTCAAACGCCAGATGGTTTTATTACTCAGCGTAGCGCGTCTTCATTGGCGGGGTGGTGAGATAGGTTGAAATCAATATTTTTGGATAATCGTTGCTTTCAAAGGTTGTTTAAAAATAATGATGTTAATAACTAAAAAACTCCGTTTTATAACGGAGTTTTTCATTGTATAAGAATAACAGCAGCAGTTTTGATGTTCAGGTATTTAAATAGGCATGTTAAACTCAAACAAGTCAAACTCTGCACTATCAGCCATAATACCTTCATCTACGCTTGCTGTAATCGCACCAATCACGGCACTCACTTTTTGCTGGCGCTTGTCCTTATTTAACAGTCGCCAATCACCAAGTACATAGCGAGTTTTACCCTCATTACTTTGGTGGATTTCAGGACGATGGGTATGACCATGTAGTAGGGCGTCAAAGCGATAAATAGCTTTGTTCACTGCGGCTTCGTTAACATCCATGATATGCGTGGCTTTCTTGGCATTATTTTGCTGACTTTTTTGCCGCATTTTATCAGCAATCGCCAAGCGTTTCTCTAACGATTTATTAAGCAAATACCACTGCGTCAAACGATTACGCATTACTTTACGAAAAAATTGATACTTTTTATCATCAAGGCATAGTGCATCGCCGTGTTCTAAGCGATAGTTTTGCGGTCCAACGGTTAAGGTATACGGCTCATAAATAAGCTCGCCACCGAATATATTACAAAAAGGCTGACCTAACAAAAAATCACGGTTGCCATGCATGATTAAAATCTCACAACCAGCTATGCGCAGTTTCTTTAATTTAATGATAAGTGGTGTGAGCCAATGTATTTGTCGTTCCTCTTCGGATAAAGACAAATAAAAATCATCCCCAAGCCAGACTTCAAACCAGTCACCCAATATAAATAGGCGTTTTAGCGCAGGCAGAGCAAGGCAATCATCAAGCAGCGCCAAAAAAGCCTGCACTAAGGCAGGCTCTTGGGGCGATAAATGCAAATCGCTAATCAATACTTGCCGCACTTCATGAGGGCGAGTGGTAATTAGGTGGTCAAAACTTTGCATTTATCCTTATCCTCGTAATTCTAAACAGTAACGATTCATAAGCTTTTACTGACTCATTGCTACTGAGTAAAAACTATTGAAGAATGATTACTGAGTGATGATGGTGGCTGAATTGATAACCACTGGCTCTTTTGGTACATCAGCATGCATGCCGAAACGACCAGTAGGTACGCCGCGCATCTTTTCAATGACGTCCATACCGCTGGTTACTTTACCAAATACGGTGTAGCCCCAACCTTGCATGTTTTTGCCAGAATGGTTTAAGAAATCGTTGTCTTTTACGTTGACAAAAAATTGGCTAGTCGCTGAATGCGGATCTTGTGTACGCGCCATCGCAATCGTGCCTTTGTCATTTTTTAGACCGTTGTCTGCTTCGTTTTCAACTGGAGCATTGGTCGCTTTTTCATTCATGTCAGCGTCCATTCCACCGCCTTGAATCATAAAGCCGTCAATAATGCGATGGAAAATCGTACCGTCATAATGACCAGATTTTACATAGTTTAAAAAGTTTTCAACGGTTTTTGGTGCTTTTTCTTCATTGAGTTCGATAACGATCGCACCCATATTGGTGTCAAGTTCTACTACTGGTGGCATGTCTACCATAGGATATTCCTCTTTGATTGCAGCGCCTAAAATGACGCTGTTAAGTGATGGATAAAAAGTTGGTGGATAAAAAGTTATGGCTAGTCTAACGGCTTTTTTATCCTGTGTCATGTATCAGGCTGTTAATGCCTTTGCAAAAGCTGATAGAATAACGCAACTTTACCGTTTTTTAAGCCTATTTATTAAACGCTCTTCAGCGCTTAATGTGATAACCCACTGTTTTTATGGTTAAGATTCTTTTTAGCCAGATGTATTGTTCTGACTGATTGTTATTTTAACAGACCATTTTATTTTACGACATACTTTGAACTTTCCATGAGGCGTGATAGCACGTCGCATGAATGGACCCTTTGCGTTAGGAGCAATGCCCGATGAGTGAGCACTCAAGCAACCATGCACAAAAAGACGAACAAAAAAACGACTTTATACGTAATATTATTCGTGATGATGTTAATGCACAAAAATACCAACAGATTGTCACCCGTTTCCCACCTGAGCCAAACGGTTACTTGCATTTAGGTCATGTTAAATCCATCTGCCTAAACTTTGGGGTGGCTGAGGAGTTTGGCGGTATCTGCAACCTGCGCTTTGATGACACCAACCCAACAGCAGAAAAGCAAGACTTCATTGATAACATCGAGAATGATGTAAAATGGTTGGGCTTTGAGTGGGCAGGAGAGGCGTACCATGCCTCAGGATATTTCGACCAACTTCATGCTTGGGCCATTCAGCTTATCAAGCAAGGTGATGCGTATGTAGATTTACAGTCACCTGAGCAAATTAAAGAAAATCGTGGCTCATTTAATGAAGCAGGCACAGCGTCGCCATATCGTGATGCCAGTGTTGAAGAAAATCTGCAACTCTTTGATGATATGAAAGAGGGCAAATATGCTGAAGGCAAAGCGGTTTTACGCGCCAAGATTGACATGGCAAGCCCTAATATGAATATGCGTGATCCTGTTATCTACCGCATTATGCATCAAGCTCATCACCAAACGGGGGATAAATGGTGTATTTATCCGATGTATGACTTTGCTCATCCGCTCTCTGATGCGCTCGAAGGCATTACCCATTCGTTATGTACGTTAGAGTTTGAAGACCACCGTCCATTTTATGATTGGGCAATAGAAAAAGTGGGCTTTGAGCAACCGCCGCATCAGTATGAGTTCTCTCGTCTAAATGTCGACCATACATTGACCAGCAAGCGCAAATTAAAGCAGCTGGTTGATGAAAGTATCGTCAGCGGTTGGGATGATCCACGTATGCCCACGATCGCTGGCATGCGTCGCCGTGGGTATACCCCAGAAGGCTTACGTGATTTTTGTGAGCGTGTTGGCGTGACCAAAGTAGACAGCGTTGTGGACTTTCGCCTATTAGAATTTAGTATTCGTCAGTCACTAGAGACGACGACTGCACGTGGCATGGCAGTGCTTAAACCATTAAAAGTGACCATTACCAACTTCAGCGATGCTGTTAGCCGTTGGGAGGTGCAAAAGGCTGACACTGTTCAAGCTCGTTTTGACGATGCCTCGCAGACTTTATGGCTAACTCAGCCCAATCATCCCAATATCGATATGGGTGAACGTGAAATTCCATTTACTGAAACCATTTATATTGATCAAGGCGATTATGAAATTGAGCCGCCAGCAGGTTATAAGCGTTTATCACCTGAGAAGAATGAGATTCGTCTGCGTAATACCTATGTATTGGCAGTAAGTGAGCATATTTTAGATGACGATGGCAATGTTGTTGAACTTAAAGCAACGATTGATCCGGCGACTTTGGGCAACAATCCTGAAGGTCGTAAGGTTAAAGGCGTGATTCATTGGGTATCGGCTAGCCAAGGCGTTCCAGCAACGGTGCGCATGTATGAGCAGCTATTTAGTGTCGAAGACCCAAGTGGCGTCGCTGACGTCCATCAAGCCTTGAATCCTAACTCATTGACTGAGCTAAATGCTGTGGTTGAGCCATCCTTGGTCAATGCAGATGCTGGCACGCGCTTCCAGTTTGAGCGTGAAGGTTACTTTATCTCTGATAGCAAAGATCATAGCAGTGACAAGCCCGTCTTTAACCAAATCGTCAGCTTACGTGATAGTTATAAGCCCGCTTAATTTATCATTAGCGCAGTTTATATTTATTTTAAGAAAATACTGAACAATAGTAGTGTGCAAGCTTGCCTATTTCTAGTACGCTAGGGATGGGCTTTTTTGTGGTTTAATGTTTTAAGGTGTATAAAACATGTCTTAATCAACGAGGATATAAAACTGTCTATAGTTAAAATATCTCAAAAACGCTACAGTGCTGCTGGTATAAATTTTTTGCAGCCTCTGGCAGCAACGGCACAGCAAGCAAGAAAAATTAATATCAGCAGTACTTGATGTATCGATATTACTTTTCCCTGACTATATTTAGTAATAAAAGGAATAACCGCATTACAATCCGTCACAAGACATTCATAACCAGTTTGTTAAGATAAAGTCAGTTTTTTGTTGAGATGCTTGGTAGATATTTTAACCGCTGAGTATGTCGTTGATAATAAGAGCGCGCGTAGATAGCATTCGATAATAGCGCTCGTCACAATCATAAATCATAAATCATAAATAAGGAATCAAGCATGGCACATTTACGTTTAGGCGATACCGCACCAAATTTTGATGCAACCACCACTGAAGGTGATATCAATTTCCATGAGTGGGCGGGCGATAACTGGGTGGTTTTCTTCTCACATCCAGCCGATTTTACCCCAGTATGTACCACTGAGCTTGGTCGTGCTGCTGCGCTAAATGGCGAATTTCAAAAACGCGGCGTGAAGCCAATTTGTATCTCTGTTGATGGTATCGATGACCACCATGCGTGGGCAAAAGATATCGGTGAAACTCAGGGAACTGAGATGAACTTCCCAATCATCGCTGATCCTAATAAAGAAGTGGCTGAGCTGTATGACATGATGCATCCAAATGCAGACAGCACGCATACTGTACGTAGCGTCTTTATTATTGACCCAAGCAAAAAGATTCGACTAACGCTGACCTATCCTGCTAGCTGTGGTCGTAACTTTGACGAGATCCTTCGCGTGATTGACGCACTGCAATTGTCTGATGAATACAACATCGCAACGCCAGTAGATTGGAAAGATGGTGATGACGTTATCATTCCGCCAAGTGTTAAAAACGAAGATATCGCTGCCAAATATCCAAAAGGTCACACAGAAATTAAGCCGTATTTACGTACCACTCCTGCACCTAATAAATAATAAGCTGGAGCATGTAAGTTTGATGAAGATATGATTTAAAAAGCCCCATAATGCAAAATTGTGGGGCTTTCTGCTATTCAGCTTAACATCAGAAGCATCAGTTAAATAAGGCTTTGCTATGATGAACAGAGTACGCTATAACTAGTAAATCAAGTATGCATGATTTAAAGATGAATCGTTATCGTTAATACTTGAGTTAATAATGCATTTGATACTTGATGACACGACAATCATAATAAATTATAGCAGCGCTAAGTCGCTTTTAAGCCCACCTTACAAGGAGTTTTTATGAAAAAATTATATGTCACCCGTACAGCACCTAATCCACGGAAAGCACTTATTTTGCTAGCATCAAAAGGTATCGATATTGATGATATGGATGACCTCGATGTGATTGATATCGATTTTGCTGCCAACGAGCAAATGTCAGATGCCTTTACCAAAATAAATCCCATGCAAACCGTACCCGTTTTGACATTGGATGATGGTACCGTACTCAATGACTCGCAGGCAGTGTGCGAATATCTCGACCGTGTTTATGGTGAGCGCTCGGTGATGGGTAATGATGTGGTACAGCGTGCGCAAGTATGCTCTATGCGCCGTATCGCCGAATTTGAGGTGCTATATAACTTTATGCTCGCCTTTCAGCATAGCCACCCATCAAAAGCCCAACGTGTTGAGCAAGTACCAGAGTTTGTCGCGCCATCTATCGCACGTGCTGTCAAAGCATTAGCATATTTTGAAACCCTGTTGGAGGGTCATGAGTATCTGGTCGGTGACCAGCTGAGCTTTGCTGATATTGTGCTGTATTTGGGTTTAGATTTTGGCAAAGTCCTTCAAGTCAATCCCAATGAACAAGGCGACAATCTTGCCCGTTTTTACCAAATGATGAACGAGCGTTTTAGCATCAAAAACATGGCAAAAGCCAAACCTGCTCATAAAGAAGATTAAAGTAGTAAATTTTTTAAAAATGTAATGATAAGCAGCAACAGCTTTGCGTAACGAGGATAATTCCTAACGACGCAGGGCTGTTTTGCTATGATGAACATTAAAAGTAGCATAAGCATATATGTGAAATTTACTATGAATCTATAAAATTAAACACATCGTTACACCCATATCACTTATGAGCGTTATAGTGGTCAGATTATTACCCTTTTATAAGCATCTTTTTAAAAGCCCTTTGAATACTTTGACTGATTATGCATCTTATAATTGTGACAGTCGGATTTTGTCAATTAAATGGGCTAAAAAGCTGAATTAGAAAGTATAACTGCAAGGTATGATCTTCATGACACTGTCTTTTAAATCCGCCCTATTGCCAAGTATGCTAGCGATCAGTCTGGCATTAAGTGCCTGTCAAGATGCTTCTGATCCAACGGATGCGAATAACGAGTCAGCTGATACCAATGTTAGCACTGCAGATGCTGACATAGTGAATAATAATGCCACGTTAGCTAAGGCAAGCGAGATGAGTGCTGAAGAACAAATGATTGAAAATCTTGCACGTTATCGTTGGACATTACTTGATATCGATGATAAAAGTGGTGGACCTGTCATAACGACGCTCGTAGATATTAAGAACCAAGTAATGCTGTCGTTCAAACAAAACCAAGGTCATAACACCCTAAATTATGGTGTAGGCTGTAACACGATGAGTGCAGGTTATGAGATGCAAGGTCATACATTGACCACTGAAGACAGCATGAGTACCAAAATGCTATGCGAGAATCTAAATAAAGCAGAGAATCGTTTAGATTCCTTGATGCAAGGTACTAGTGAGCTAAGTGTTACTGAGGGCGAAAACCCAATACTAAAGCAGGTAACCAGCAATGCGGTCACATTGACTTGGGAAGGTAGTATCACGGCGCAGGCCAAGTATCATAGCAAAGGTGAAACTGTATTCTGGGCAGTAAATGCTGAGATGATACCGTGCTCAGATGATCGGTCACAGGCTTGCCTACAAGTTAAGCCTGTGACTTATGATGATCAAGGTATTAAAGTCAGCGAAGGTGAGTGGTCAGCATTTAATGGTGAGATTGATGGCTATGAGCATGATGGTGAGCATAATGAAGTGCTACGCTTACAACGCTATCAATTAAACAGCGACCAGATATCAGAAGGTGAAGAGTATGCTTATGTATTAGATGCTGTTATTGAAAGCTCAGTAGTAGAAGAGAGACGTTAAGATAGTGTCCGTCACATAGGCTCTATCATAGTCGAATGGCACTTCCCCTAAACACGCGCAAACGGACGCGTGTTTTTTATGGCTGTTAAAATTAACGCAAATTACCAAGATCTTCTTCAGTCAAACGCCAACGACCTTTTTTCTTAGAAGCACCACGCCCGCGCATGGCGCTATTAAGTATCAATTTATTCATTGAATGGCTTGAGTGCGCGTGACATATTGCGCAGGCAAGACCGTCTGCCGCATCTTGCTGTGGTACAAAGTCTAAATCCAGTATTCGGCATACCATTTCTTGTACTTGCTCTTTAGCGGCAGCGCCATAACCGCAGACCGCTTGTTTGATTTGACGTGCCGTATATTCTGATACTTCCAAGTCCAAGGCGACCATCGCCGCAATGGCCGCACCGCGTGCTTGCCCAAGCTTAAGCGCTGAATCAGGGTTTTCTGCCATAAATACTTGTTCAATTGCCGTATAAATAGGCTCGTCGGCATATTTTAGATGGTGCTGGGTAATACGCGTTAAGCCATTGAAAATACGCTTTAGGCGTTCTGGCATCTCTTTGGTATCGGTCCGTATGGTGCCTGAATCAATATAGGTGAGCTTATCGCCCGTTTGTTGAAGGATGCCATAGCCAGTCATGCGTGAGCCTGGATCAATCCCAATAATAATTGCCATAGTGTTCCATCTTACTTACATTTTGTTTTATGGCTTAAAAATTAGCCGTAAGTTTGATAGTATAGCAATCAATCCCCATATACATCATATGTTAGCCATTTTAATTTGCATGGCGCTCAATTTATTGGTTTTTATTTTATAGGACGACACTTTATGGGTCAGATAGTTGGTATTGCCATCGTATGGTTTATTATCGAGATGCTGCTGTGGTATTTGCTTGCTCAATTTACGAGTGGCTGGTTGGTGTTTATTTGGTTTATTGTCGCCGCCGTCATCGGTATTTCACTCATACGTAAGAGCATGGCGTCACTCAATCCACTGGCTCAGCAAATGAAAGCTGGCGGTATGATGAATCCGTCGATGCGTCCGCAAGAGTCAACCATGATCAAAAGTGTCGCTATGGCAGCGGCTGGCATTTTGCTACTTATTCCTGGTGTGCTTAGTGACTTATTGGCATTACTGGTTATTTTGCCACCCGTGCAGAAAAAGCTCAAAGACTTTGCCAATAATTACGTCATGAACAATCAACAAAAAATGATGGAGATGATGGCCAAGCAGATGGGTGGACAAATGGGCGGCGGACAAAACCCATTCGGCGGCATGGGTGGTCAAAACCCGTTTGGCGGCGCAGGTGGCATGAATAATCAGAACCCGTTTGGTCAACAGCAAAAACCGTTTGGTGATGTGTTTAAGCAGCATACAACGATTGATGGGACAGCAAAAACCATTCCTAAAGACGTGAAAAAAATCACTAAATCTGCTAATGACGAATAGTTGAATTAATAGACAAGCATAGAAAAAGCCCCTTTCGTCAATGACAAAAGGGGCTTTTTAGGCGCTGTAATTCATTCTTTATAAATATAGTGCTTATAAATAAAAAAACTACTAACCGAATATAACAACCGAAGTGCCGCCGCAAGATGGTGACCCATGAACCGTGAAGTTCAGGGCGGATGCGTCACTGCCTCGGCAGGTTTCCTGATACACCGCAAGCGATGCAGGCATACACAATGAAGCAATAGGTACCACATCCTAGTAAAGCATTATCGGCTCAGGGAATAAACATCTGCTAGCCAACACTTCAGAATATAATTATCTTAACCAATGGCTTGAATGATTGCAAGTACGATTTACAGATTGCTACGTGAGTTTGATAATTAGCATTATTACCGTGAAATTATTATTACATCCCAATCTATTCATAAAGTAATCAATTGTTGACTTAGAGGCTCAATTTTCAGCTACTTCAAGATGTGTGCTAATATAGACAACTTTAAACATCCTAATACAGCATTATAGGCGTTCATTCACTTGAGGAGCGGTAATCCATGACCAATACCCAGCAACAATCAGAATCTATCGATGACAATCAGGCGCAGTCAAACAAGCAGCAAGATGGCGAAAATAATAAAAAAGTGCCGCATGTTTTAATGATATTAGATGGGTTTGGGCATCGTGAAGACGACAAAGACAATGCCATCGCTGCGGCTAGTATGCCAAATTTAGACAAGATTTATGAGCAATATCCGCATGGATTGATATCAGCGTCAGGAGAAGATGTTGGTTTGCCAGATGGTCAGTTCGGTAATTCAGAAGTTGGGCATATGAATTTGGGCGCTGGGCGTGTGTTGTATCAAGATTCAACCCGCATCTCAAGCGAGCTTGCCAGTCGTGATTTTTATAAAAATGAAACTTTGGTCAATGCAGTAAAAGCAGCCAACGAGCTTGGTGGTAATGTACATATTATGGGCTTGCTGTCAGATGGTGGCGTCCATTCTCATCAAGACCATATCGAAGCGATGTGTCATTCAGCGTTGGTACATGGTGCCAAAAATGTCTTTGTACACTGCTTTTTAGATGGACGTGACACGCCGCCTAAGTCGGCGGATACATATGTCAACCGTCTGCGCGACCATATCGAAAAGCTTAATGCCCATTATGAGAGTGGTCGCGTACAGATTGCTAGTATTATCGGGCGTTACTATGCGATGGATCGTGACAATCGCTGGGATCGCGTGCAAAAAGCTTATGAGCTAATCACTGAAGGTAAAGCGGATCGTTTAGCAACTCGTGCTGATGGGGCAGTGCAAGCTGCGTACAAAGCACGTGAAACCGACGAATTTATTAACCCAACCGTGGTCATTGGGCGTGATGAAGTGCCTTATACTGTTGATGACAATGATGCGCTTATCTTTATGAACTTCCGTGCTGATCGTGCTCGTGAGCTTGCGCAAGCTTTCATATTACCGGATCACGAGTTTTCAGGATTTGCCCGCAGTAAGCAGCCAAAACTTGCGGCATTTGTGATGTTGACCAAGTATTCTGATGTGTTAGCAAATAATCCTAAAACCAGCATCGCTTATTATCCAACTTCATTGACCAATACTCTTGGCGAGTATTTGCAAGATAAGGGCAAAACCCAGCTGCGTATTGCTGAAACTGAAAAATACGCTCATGTAACGTTCTTCTTTAGTGGTGGGCGTGAAGATGAATATAAAGGCGAGACACGTATCTTAGTGCCATCGCCGGATGTTGCTACTTATGACTTGCAGCCTGAGATGAGCGCGCCTGAAGTGACTGATAAATTGGTAGAAGCGATTGAATCTGGTCAATATGACGTCTTAGTCGTTAATTATGCCAATGGTGATATGGTCGGTCATACAGGTATTTTTGATGCTGCAGTGCAAGCGGTAGAGGCGTTAGATATCTGCGTTGGGCGCGTGGCAGAAGCAGTGCGTGCCGCAGGCGGCGATATGCTGATTACAGCAGATCATGGCAACTGTGAGCAGATGCAAGACTATGAGAGCGGTCAAGTACATACTCAGCATACTACTGAGCACGTGCCCCTGATTTATGTCGGTGAGAAAAAAGTACAAGTCCGTAGCGGCGGTAAGCTTAGTGATGTTGCACCTACTATTCTGGCCTTAATGGATATCGGAGCGCCGAAAGAGATGACAGGCAAAAATCTATTGGTTACCGCTCAATAATCCAATTATAGTAAGGCGCTAGAAATTTATACTTGTGGCGTTACATTACTTTCAAAGTAAATTAATATTAAAAGGGAGAGCTATTGATCGGCTCTCCCTTTTTTGTTGCTACATTTTGTCTAAACATTTCACCTAAGTTACTTGCAATACTCCCCTATTCTTATGAGGGTGGTTGATGCTATCTTATGGGCTATTATTCAATAATAACCATATAACAATCCTATAATAATGATGGCTTAACTTTGGACAAATTTTCAGGTGATTTTTATGCATTTTAACAATCCTATCAGTCGTACATTTCCATTGACCTCCAAAAGACTCGAGCAGTCAATGAGTACGATATCTAGCTACACTAACGTCTTGAAGCCCACGCTTATCGTGGGTTTTCTGGGCTTAAGTATGATTGCTATACCAGCGCAAGCGGCTGTCAAAGATACTGCTGTAGGGCGCAACGCGAGTCGTACGGCAAGCTTACAACTCATCAGTTTAAATGCTGATAATGTACCATTAGATAACGGCGCAGATGATCTATCAGATATAGCTGATATGCTTGAATCTGCTGATCAAGCTGACGATTTAATTGATAGTGTGGCGGATGAAAGTATGCGGGATAATGAATTGCCTATTATTAATACCGATATTCCTGCTGAAGTGGCTCAAGTGTCATTAAATGCTATTTCTCCTGAAACATTGAAATCCTTTGTTTCTTTGATTGATTTGGTGCGTCGTGAATATGTCGATACGGTTAATGATGAAGAACTGTTTAATAATGCCATGAGCGGCATGTTGACCAAGCTTGATAGCCATGCGGAATTTTTGGACGCCGAAGCCTATGAGAATCTGCGTGCTTTTACGGAAGGCGATGTCGGCGATATTGGTATCAAAGTTGAGTATCAATCAGCCTTGGGCTATTGGGTCATCACTGAGGTACTGGATGATTCACCTGCCGATAAAAAGGGCATCGCAGTTGGTGATTATTTACACCAAGTCGATGAGTTTAAGCTTGGCGAAGATGAAGAAAGTAACGATATCGAGCAGCTTTTGACAGGTATTGCTGGTACGCAAGTAGATGTGGTGACGTCCAAGGCAGGACGCCGTAAACATGTCACCACATTACAACGTAATAATAGCCATCCTCAAATTATTGAAACTCGTTTTGTAGATGGTATGGCCATCGTTAGGTTGCCAGCATTTCAAAACAACAGCCGTGAAAAATTGCTGCAAAGTTTGATCGATTTAGATAAGCCTGTGACAGGAATACTACTAGATTTACGGGACAATCCAGGCGGGGTATTGGCATCCGCTGTGAGTGTTGCTAGTCTATTTATGACAGATACGGATGTGGTACAGATAAAGAGTCGCCAAGCAGATTCGCGTACATTGTCGACTAGAGGTGCAGCGTTGCTTGAGGCGTTACCGGTGGTGGTGTTGCAAAATCGCTACTCGGCGTCAGCGGCAGAAGTGTTGACCAGTAGCTTGCAAGCGCAAAAGCGTGGCACTGTCTTAGGTGAGGTCAGTTACGGCAAAGGCTCTGTACAATCGGTGATACCGCTTAACGATGAGCAAGCGGTCAAGCTCACGGTTGCCAACTATATGACCGCTTCAGGTAAAAAGATAGATAATATTGGGGTAGAGCCTGATATCGCTTTATCGGGAAGTGAAAGCACGTGGGAGCAGCAAGCGCTTGATTTATTACGAAAGAAAGCGCTTACTTCAGGTATTCGATTTGTCCGTTCTGAGAAAAAGCCAGATCCTAAAAATAGTATCATTAAAAATACTACAGCTATAAAGAATGTTATTGAAAAGCCAACATCTAAGGAAAAGCTATAATTTAGTCGAAATTCTATATCAAAGCCCCTTATTCAACCTGATCTTCTGCAATCTCAAGTTTGGTCATGCGGTAGCGTAAGGATCGAAAAGTGGTTCCTAATAGTTCAGCGGCTTGGGTTTTATTCCAGCCAGTTTGCTTAAGTGCAGTGATGATAAGTTGTCTTTCTTGCTCTTGAAGATACTGCTCTAATCCTTGTACTGGTAGCTGACCACTGACGCTGCTTTTTATCGTGATACTGTTTAATGTATCAATACTACCATCAATACTACTGTCGGGACTGGCTAAAGAATCAGTCTTATCACTATTTGAATGCTTGTTTACTGATTCAGCGCGTTCCGCCATTGCTGCCACTGATTGCTGCTCTATTCCTATTGCGGATGCCGATGAGTCAGATATCGTACCGGCTATCGAAGGTTGCTTCACTGCAGCATAGTGATGAGTCATCGTACGATAAGGGTGCAGATTAGCCTTTGCTTGCTGCGTTGAGACACTTTTGATAGATGATGATTCTCTATCGTTTTTATCTATATTTTCTATTGAATCAGATGCATTATTTTCATCGATGTTTTGAGGTATATGAGCCTGTTGATGGACATCTAAGTTAGATAAGCCGAGATGGCTTGTATCAATAGTTGAGGTTTCAGCCAAAGTAACGGCACGTTCAAGTACATTACGCAGCTCACGAACGTTACCCGCAAAATCATGCTGCTGTAAACGCAGGCAAGCCTCTGCAGTTAATAAAGGCTTCGACTCCAACTGCCACTCTTCAGCAATCAGCGCTAAAAAATGCGTGGCTAATACCGGTATGTCATCGCGCCGTGCATTCAATGTTGGTAACTTAAGCTCAATCACGTTGATGCGGTAATATAAATCCTGACGGAACAACCCTACTTGTACCAGCTGGTTTAAATCTTTATGCGTGGCTGACAAGATACGAATATCGACAGGCACTTCTTTGGTATCACCAATCGCACGTACGGTTTTTTCCTGAATAGCCCGTAGCAACTTCACTTGCATCGCCAAAGGCAGGTCTGCCACTTCATCTAGAAATAAAGTACCGTTATTGGCTTGCTGAAACAGCCCTTGCTTGTCCGCAACGGCACCTGTAAAGCTGCCTTTTTTATGACCAAAAAACTCTGATTCCATCAGCTCTGAAGGTATTGCCCCGCAATTTACCGGCACAAAACTTCCGTCACGCCGCGGGCTTAAGTCATGAATGAGCCGCGCAACGACTTCTTTACCTGTACCTGACGCCCCTGACAAAAATACCGGCGCTTGTGAGCGCGCCAATTTTAAAATCGTGTTTTTTAAAGGATGCATTACCGCCGAATCACCAATCAGGCGCTCATCAAGCATCTGCTGTTCAGGTGAACGCTGCGGCATGGACTTGGCAGTCAAATCTTGTTGTATTACCTTTAGCGCGTTTTCAACCAATTGCCGTAAGCGTGGTAGCTCAAGCGGTTTATTGACAAAATCAAAAGCCCCAAGTTTTAGTGCTTCAATCGCTAAATCCATACTACCATGCGCTGTAATCACTGCAATGGGCTTATTGGAGCTGGCACTGATATGTTTAACCAACTCTAATCCCGAACCATCAGGGAGTTTTAAATCGGTTAGACAAAAATCATAGTCATTGTCTTGCCAGTACAATTTCGCTTGCGACAATGTATAGGCAACATCACTTTTGATACCCATTTTGGTCAGGGTGATTTGCATCAAACGGCATAAATCTACTTCGTCATCAACGACTAGCGCGGTGGTTGTCATACATCATCTCATTGTTTTCAAGTGCTGCAAAAGTATATAAAATAACGCTCTAAGGGTTTATTAGTCTTAATAACTGCATTGGTTACAGGTATTTTTTAATGAACAATATAAAGCCTTTGGTTTTACATTTTCTTTCAATGTTTTCTGAGAAGCAATTTTTTTCTTTAGATAAAAGTTGGACTAACGATGTCATTGTGAACAGCAGGAAAAATTAGCCTAAAGCAAGTTTTTTGATGCTCAGGTACATACAGTAAGCGTGCCTGATTGGCTTCACAAAAAGCTTGTGATAAATATAGCCCAAGCCCTGTGCCTGATTGTTCAGTGGTAAAAAACGGATTAAATAAAGCGCTTAAATTATCTGCATTAACACCAGTACCGCCATCCAAAACATCGATTATAACATCGTTATCAGCACAATAAATTTCGATTTCCACAAAGGCATGAGGGTGGGCGTAACTACTATAGCGTAAACCATTATTGATTAAATTGATGAGTACCTGCTCTAACTGATGAATATCAAAAGAGATGGTAGGCTGGGTAAGAACATGTAAAAAGACGTCATGTCCTTTAAAATAATTGTCTAAAAATACAGGCATCCAATCAGCAAGGATAATGGTTTGTTGATTGGCGGTTTGCTGGCGCGACAGTTTTAATACGTCTTCGATAATGCGATTAACGCGTTTTGTTTGCGAAAATATCATTTTGTAAAGCTCATGGTTGCCAGTCATGTGGCTATTTATATTATTATTAGCGAAAGGATTTAGGGTATTGTCATTCTCCATCTCGCCTTCTATAACATCTTCTATTAGTAACTGGCTAGCTTGCGAAATAGCTGCCAAAGGGTTTCTGATTTCATGAGCGATACTGGCGGTCAACTGTCCAAGTGAGGCGAGTTTCAATTGTTGCGCACTGGCTTGTTCACGGCGTAAATCCTCTAATATAATGAGTTTACTGTCGTCTTTTAACGGAATAATATCGACACGCAGCTTGCCAATGATAGAAGAGTTGGCAACAGCAGGCAGCTCATAAATAAAAGTACGCGTTAGTCCTGCAGCTACCGATAAGCAGGCATTAAACAATTGCAGATGTTGTTGACCAAGTTGCTGCTCAAAAGCGGCTACTGGTTTTGACTTATTGTCATGATGGCTTGGAATGCTAAGTAGCTGATAAGCCGCAAGGTTGGCTAAGACCACTTGTTTGTCATCAATGACAATGACACCATTGACCATTTGAGAGATAACTTCTTGATTGATACTATTTAAACGCTCGACTTCTTTGGCATGGCGAACCGCTACTTTTTCAAGCTGTACCAAGCGCTGCGATATGGACCAGCTTAGACCGCCTACTGCCAAAAAGCTGGCTGACATGAGTAGGGCACTGCCTAAATTTGCCAAACTCATGCTATTGGCAATGGCATAAAAAAACTGCTGATAAATCACAAAAATAATGGCAAGCAAAGTAATAATTAATGCTTGTGAGCCATGTAATAACATAAAGCTTGCTGCTACCACCACCATATATAGCATGGTCAGCTGCAAATCAGGTGCGCCGGCGGTATAGAGCAGTAGACTTAGGATAATAACATCTAGCGCCAACCCAAAAGCCAGCTGTCGGCGCATATGCTTACCAACGGTATAAAACAATCCCAGCAAGATTAAACTTAGTAAAACGTAAAAACTGAGCACGGTTTGCTGCAAAAAACTTGGCAATAATGGGCTGCCATCCGTGCGAACCGTAATATATACCATCAGCATAAAAAATAAGCTGACGATAAAGCGATAACTGCTATAAATCATCCCCAGTTTGCGTAACTGCGGGACAGGCAAAATGTCATCTTGCTCTAGATAGTCAGTAATAACAGCGATAAGCTTGGAGGCAGATTTGGCAGGATTCATGGATTAACAACTAATGTTCTTAATGAGAAAAGGACTTGATAATTAGGGTTGAATAAGACCATGACGAATCGCTAAATGCGTCAATTTCACATCACTATCAACATTTACCTTTTCATAAATGCGGTAACGATAAGTATTGATGGTTTTGACACTGACAAACAACTGGTCTGCAATTTGTTGGGGACTTTGACAGTTGACCACCATCATAGCAACCTGCTTCTCGCGATCACTGAGCAAGTCAAAAGGTGAGTTGGCATTATCAGACAATAATACGTCAGCTAACTGTTCAGCGACGTCTTGACTAAAATAGCGTCCACCTTGATAGATTTTTTTGACCGCTCGTATCATCTCATCAAGTGGAGTGCCTTTAGTAATATAGCCGTTGACGCCTGCTTTAATTAACATTGAGGGATAAGGTTGAGCTGACATACTACTAACCGCCAAAATTTTGATACCCATATCCAGCTGAATCAAGCGTTTGGTTGCTTCCAAACCCCCGATATTGGGCATATTGACATCCAGTAATATCACATCAGGACGCAGCTGTTTTGCCATCTTTATCGCCATATCACCGCTGTCTGCTTCACCGACGACTTCGATATCTGCACTATCTGCCAGCATACGGCTAATACCCATCCGCACCAAATCATGATCATCTACTACTAATACTCGAATCATTGTTATACTCTTTTCTATCTATCAGAATAAAGGATGCACTGCTAAATTTAAGTCATCTTAATCAATCTATTTGACCAATAACACTCATTTACGCATAAAAAACACAATATTAGTTGCTATATGTGGACAGTAGAGACGCAATAAGGTGTCTACCAGCGTTAATGTAATGCTATATTGCGCTAATGTTAACTAATATTGCTGTAACATCAAGTAAGTGTAGTAAAATTTGAATGTGGTACTGAAATGCCATCTAATTGATTTAGCACATTAAACTTAAATGCAAACCATGATACACTAAAAATACAAAGACTCTATGTGAGTATCTACAAACACACCTATAAACGCTACGTACGTAGTTGGCGTCAGTCAGTATGTTACTGATGACAGCACGTAAGCAGGAGGCAGAATGAAGCAACTACCATTAACCAAACAGCAATTAATCGCTGCTATGATTTCATTGAGTTTGGGCAGTGTCGCACAAGCCGCACTTACAATTAATGGTAGCGCCAGCTCTGAGTCTAGTGCTCGCCTGAGCTGGGGCGGTGCCGATAGCTTGTCTGAAGCGCGCAGTATCATGTCTAAGTCTGGCAGCAGCTCTACGATCAAAAAAATAGATAACGGTTCTGGTACAACCAGTATTACCAATACCACCAGTTTTGGTAGTAATAACAACAGTTATAATAATACCAATAGCTACAACACCACTTATCGTGGTAGTTTTGGCAACAGTAATATGATCCCGATCAGCACCGATTCGCGCAGTGTCGCGGTTATTGATGCAGAAACCGGTGAGTCAATTTATCAAAAAGACGCGGATATCGCGCGTCCAATGGCCAGTATTAGCAAAGTAATGGCGGCTATGGTCGTGTTGGATGCCGGTCTCGATATGCGTGAAGAGCTAACACTTGATCCAGAAGATTTCGTTGGTCCAAAGCGTGCCAGCTCTAACCTAAAGTCAGGTGATCGTCTCAATCGTGCTGAAATGCTGTTAATGGCATTAATGAAATCAGAAAATCCAGCAGCGAAAAGTCTTGCTCGTAACTACCCAGGTGGCTATAGCGCGTTTATGCGTGCTATGAATCGCAAAGCACAAGAGCTTGGCATGAGTACCGCTTTCTTTGGTGACCCAACTGGTCTGGATAAGCGCAACGTTGCTTCCTCAAATGACTTGGTTAAAATGGTTCGTGCTGCTGGTAACTATGACGTGATTCGTCGTTTCTCAACCACTAAGAGCTATGATTTTTTTGTCTCTAACTTCTCAAGTGGTAACCGCACTTACAAAGCCAATAATACCAGCAGTTTAGTTCGTGATAGCAGCTATCCTATCGGCATCTCAAAGACAGGTTTTATCAATGAAGCAGGGCGTTGTGTTGTCATGGAAACACGTGTAAATAATCGTCCAGCAATCATTGTGATACTAGGCGCGAACAGCTCAGCAACGCGCTGGGGTGATGCCAAAAATATCTTAAATAGCTTGGCAACACGCCGCACGGTATAAGATTACAGCGTTAAATGACCGGTATAAAAAGACATTTATAATAAAAAGGCTGTTATGCGATATAACAGCCTTTTTATTATGTAAAAAACGTGTTGATACTAAGGAGCATTATATGATTCAGCCATCAATCTCTACGGTTTCTCAGGCTACACCTAAGCTATATTTGCTGACTAATGATGATGATTTTAGCCTTTTATATCAAAAGTTAGAAGCGGCCTTAGCAACAGGATTGATTGCTCTTTTACAAATACGCCGTAAGCAGATATTGGCATTGCCTGACGGTGAGTCTCTTCTTTATAAAGAAGCGCTACAAATCGTTAATTTGGCTAAAAATTACAATGTACAAGTTTTGATAAATGACAATATTGCTTTGGCCGAAAAGCTTGGTATCGGCGTGCATTTAGGACAACAAGATGGTGATCTCAGTGATGCAACTCAATCTTTAGCCCCGAATCAAATCATTGGTCGTACTTGTCATGGCGATATAACGCTAGTCAAAGCTGCGAAAAATGAAGGCGCAAGCTATGCTGCCATGGGTGCAGTATTTGCTTCAACGACCAAGCCCAATGCTGCTACTATCTTACGCCAGCAACTGATAGAAGGCTGCCAGCAAGATATAAAAATATGCGTGATAGGCGGTTTAACGGCAGAAAACATCTCAGAGCTGGCAGGGTTACCTATTGCTTATATAGCAATCGTTGGCGATATCATGGATTTACCCGTCCATCAAATCGCAACGCGGTGTCAGCAGTGGCAGCAAGTACTTAATGAGTGGAATGTGCCTGTTGAATGAATGCTATTTTAAAATATAAGTACGAATTTATTCAGCGTGCTGCATACATAAATTTGCATAAGCTAGTGCTTGCAAGCGCTGTGCTTCGATAGGCTCAGCGCATACCTCACATTCCCCGTAACTGCCACTTTCGATACGGCTTAAAGCGTGGTCTACAAAACCTAAGCTTTGCTGTGCCTCAACCATTAAGTTCTTGCGCATATCATTCTGACGATAAGCAATCGCTTGATCTTCCCAGTGTTCATTGAGATCATCTTGCGGATTTTGGATATGATCCTCAATGTCAGCAATCCGAGTTTGGTATTCTTGTTTTAGTTGTAATAGGCTTTGTTTGGCAGCGTCAAAGTCGATACTCATTGATTTCTCCTAATGATTTATTGTTATGGCACAAGTACATTATTGATCATAGATAGCTAAACGGCTCAGTACCACCACAAAATGTTAATGAGAGTGTTATTAAGTGGAGAAGATAAATTTGCTTATCGCTAAATTTATCTTAGGTGACATACAAGTAGGGACTATAAAACTGTTAGAATACACCGCCTTAAATTCTTGTTAAGACAGTCTTTTAAAACTGCCAGTAATAGGATTTGATGAGATAAATTTGTTAAAGAATATCCAATAAACCGTTGGCGAACCGTCATACAGATTGATCACAGATGATATATAGGAGCAGGTAATGAATTTTTTGCGTATGAGCGAGCTGAGTTTGACCGATAAAGTAGTGTTGATTCGTGAAGACCTTAATGTCCCTATTAAAGCGGGTAAAGTGGCCAGTGATGCACGCCTGCAAGCAAGTTTGCCGACGATTAAGATGGCGTTAGAAAAGGGTGCAGCAGTGGTAGTCTGCTCGCATTTAGGACGCCCGACAGAAGGCAATCCTGAAGCCATTTATTCGTTAGCACCCGTTGCTGACTATTTAAGCGATAAACTATCCGCGCCTGTTACGCTTAATAATGACTACCTCACTCAAGGCATCGCCATCAAAGCTGGCGAGGTCGTATTACTTGAGAACGTACGTTTTAATGAAGGCGAAAAAAAGAACGATGCAGTGCTTGCCCAAAAATATGCTGATTTGTGCGATGTATTTGTGATGGATGCTTTTGGCACAGCACATCGCGCCCAAGCATCAACGGAAGGCGTGACCCAAGCGATACATAAAGCTGGTAAGACCGCCTGTGCTGGACCTTTATTGGCAGCGGAGCTTGATGCTTTAAGTTTAGCGCTTGAAACGCCAGCACAACCTATGCTTGCTATCGTTGGTGGCTCAAAAGTTTCTACCAAATTAGAGGTTTTGCATAGTTTGGCTGAGCTTTGCTCACAAATTATCGTTGGTGGCGGGATTGCCAATACCTTCTTAGCTGCGCAAGGTCATAGTGTTGGCGCCTCACTTTATGAAGCAGATCTGCTCGATACAGCTCGGGAAATCATGGGTAAAACTGAGATTTTATTACCTGAATATGTCGTCGTTGCTGATAAAAATGAGATTGATTTTGCAGATTTCACAGGCTCGCTTCAAAAGGCAGTTGCTAGCATCAAATCTGTCGACACAATTGGCGAAAATGACATGATATTGGATATCGCGCCAGATAGTGCTATGAAATTGGCAGAGGCAATTACCAAGGCGAAAACTATCTTATGGAATGGTCCAGTCGGCGTTTTTGAAGTGGATGCGTTTGGTCAGGGTACTCAGATAGTGGCAGAAGCAGTCAAAAATAGCCAAGGTTTCTCGATTGCAGGTGGCGGCGATACACTTGCTGCGATTGATAAATATCAAGTAGCGGATGGTGTCAGCTATATGTCAACGGGTGGCGGTGCGTTCTTAGAGTTTGTGGAAGGTAAAATCTTGCCAGCGGTTGCTGCTTTACAAATTAATGCATAACCTATTAACGTTACTTCAGCAGATGAGTAACATTAGCCGTACAACTTAGCCGCAGTATCTAAGGTACGCTGTACGGATAATATTTTGGCTACTATTCATATCTTATTGTTTTCAAGGCAATAAGTTAGAATTGTCATCGATTATTATTGAGTGGTAATTATTTGTTTCTATACTGAAAATTGTTATTGCATGTCCAATTTGCACTCTATAAAATAGCGCAAACCATGTATTTGACATGCTTTATTTATGAGGGATTTGTTATGTTAAAACGTCATTTATTACTTGCTAGTGTTCTTGCTGGTACTTTTGCAATCACTGCATGTAGCCAAGAAACACAAGATAAAACGGAAGCTGCTGCTGAATCAGCTGGCGAAGATGCGGCTGCTAACGCAGAAGATGCTGCTGCGAATACAGAAGCCGCTGCTGCTGAAGCTGAAGTAGCTGCCCAAGAAGCTGGCGCTGAAGCTGCAGAAAATGCTGAAGTTGCTGGTGCTGCTGCCACTAATGCACTAGAAGAAACTGGCGATGCTATTGCTGAAGGCACAAGCAAAGTCGTTGAAGGTACTGCATCAGCCGTTGCTGATGGTGCTAACGCAGTTGCTGATGGCGCAAATGATGTCGCTGTTGATGCAGAACAACAGTACTAAGTCGTATAAAGGCTAAGTAATTTAAAATTAAGCAACATAAAATTCAGTTTACTAATCAAAATAAGATAGATGGACTGTTAGCTGATAAGTTGTTTTATAAGTCTATAAAATATATAAAAGCTTTGGTAATTGCCAAGGCTTTTTTTATGGATAAAAATCATCAATTTGATCCATAAGAAGCAGGTCATGAATTTTTTATAGAGGAAATCGACCGCCTAACTGTGCAAATAAATGTGCGAACAAGGTATAAAAACCAAACAGACAAACAAATAGTCAGTTAAGCGCTACGAAGCGCTAGTAATTTTTGCTATAATCACGGCGTAATAATGACGAGCAGAAAGCAGTGGTTTTTGTTGGCTTATAATAGAATACTCATTGCAAAGCTAGGTCGCAGCGCAAACGTGGCAACGTCTTATTGTTAAAAATGATGTTTTAATATCATCTTCAAAATACTATTTTTAAAATATAACCAGAGAGCGTTTTATGGCCTTAATATCGTTACGTCAACTTTTGGATCATGCTGCTGAACACGGCTATGGTGTTCCTGCTTACAATGTTAATAATTTAGAGCAGATGCGCGCCATTATGATGGCGGCTGACGCCTGTGACTCTCCTGTGATTGTACAAGCCAGTGCTGGCGCCCGTAGTTATGCAGGCTCAGCGTTTTTGCGTCATCTGATTATTGCTGCTATTGAAGAATGGCCACATATTCCAGTCGTTATGCATCAAGATCACGGTATGTCACCTGCTATTTGCCAACGCTCAATTCAGCTTGGCTTCTCATCAGTGATGATGGACGGCTCGCTTGGTACAGATGGTAAAACGCCGATGGATTATGACTATAACGCCAGCGTGACTCGCGAAGTGGTCAAAATGGCTCATGCTTGCGGTGTTTCAGTCGAAGGCGAGATTGGTTGCTTAGGTAGTCTTGAAACTGGCATGGCAGGCGAGGAAGATGGCTCTGGAGCAGAGGGCGTATTGGATCACGAGCAGCTATTGACCAGTGCAGATGAAGCAGAGCAGTTCGTAAAAGACACCAATGTCGATGCGTTAGCGATTGCTATCGGTACCAGTCATGGTGCTTATAAGTTTACGCGTCCACCGACAGGCGATATCTTATCGATTGAGCGAGTAAAAGAGATTCATGCCCGTATTCCTAACACTCACTTAGTCATGCATGGTTCATCATCAGTGCCACAAGAATGGCTAAAAGTCATCAATGAAAACGGCGGCAACATTGGTGAGACTTATGGTGTACCGGTTGAGCAAATCGTTGAAGCCATAAAGCATGGTGTGCGTAAAGTAAATATCGATACTGATTTACGTTTGGCATCAACTGGCGCTATCCGTAAATTCCTTGCAGAAAACCCTAGCGAATTTGATCCACGTAAATACTTTAAAGCCTCTATGGTTGCGATGTCAGATATCTGTACCAATCGTTTTGAAGCCTTTGGTTCAGCTGGTCAAGCGCATAAGATTCGTCCAATCAGTCTTGAAGGTATGGTTAATTTTTACTAGTCAGCTGACATGGTAAAAGAGATTGATAGTTAGGTGATGGTTTAGCTCATTTTTATAATAGTCTATATAAGAGATCGTGGATTATGATTGGATTGATTAATGGACAGGTGCAATACTTAATGGCACCGACTGCCTGTATCATGACCACCTCTGGTGTTGGCTATGATATTGAGCTGCCATTGCCGTCATTTTGCCAACTGCGTCTTAACGAGCAGGCAAGCATTTGGACGCATTTTCATGTGCGCGAAGATGCGCAGCTGCTCTATGGTTTTATCGACCGTAAAGAGCGTGATGTCTTTCGCCAGCTGATTAAAATCAACGGTGTTGGGGCAAAAATGGCATTGGCAATGCTATCTGCAATGTCAGCTGCTGAGCTAAAAATGCATGTCGAGCAAGATTCAGAAGCGGCATTGACACGTATCCCAGGTATCGGCAAAAAGACAGCGCAGCGCTTATTGATTGAGCTAAAAGATAAGTTGAAAAATATCGAAGTCGACAGCAGCAATTTAGAATTTGCTATGCAGCCGGTACCAATATCTGCTGAAGGAAGTATCATTGCTGAAGTTGAAGGCGCATTGATGAGCTTGGGTTACAAAGAAAAAGAAGCTCAGCAAGCCATTAAGGCAGCAAAAAGTAATGGCGAGACATTTGCAGATACGCAGAGCTTGTTAAAAGCGACCCTGCAGCAGTTTCAAAGTTTTAAGTAGCGACGTTTTTATAATAAAACAGTGATTTAAAAAAGCGATTAAAAATAAGCGACATTAGATGTCGCTTATTTTCGTTTTAGCACCTGCTTTAGAATGTTTCGCATGACTTATGAGCAGCGTTTGGTTATGCTATTTATTACCTAATCTTTTAAAAATAATGCTTTAAGCATAATGGCAAAAACTATGATGCAAGATCGTTTGATTAATCCGCTAGAAGGGGCGTCAGATGCCCCTGATGCCAATATTCGACCAGCATTATTGGCGGAATATATCGGTCAGCCCGTCGTACGCGAGCAGATGGAAGTCTTTATTCAAGCGGCACGGGCGCGTGATGAAGCGTTGGATCATACGCTCATCTTTGGACCACCAGGCTTAGGAAAAACGACCCTTGCCAATATTATTGCTCGCGAGATGGGTGGCAATCTACGCTCTACTTCAGGCCCTGTCCTTGAGCGCGCTGGCGATTTGGCAGCGATGCTGACCAATTTGGAAGCTGGTGACGTCCTATTTATTGATGAGATTCACCGCTTAAGTCCGGTAATTGAAGAAATTCTTTATCCAGCGATGGAGGATTTTCAGCTGGATATTATGATTGGTGAAGGACCAGCAGCACGCTCTATTAAGCTTGATTTGCCGCCATTTACGTTAGTTGCGGCAACCACTCGAGCCGGATTATTAACGTCACCACTGAGAGATCGCTTTGGTATCGTACAGCGACTAGAGTTTTATAATATTGCTGATTTAACAACCATTGTCAGTCGCGCCGCGCGGTTGATGCGCGTGCCAATGAGTGAGGATGGTGCGGTGGAGATTGCGCGCCGTGCACGGGGTACGCCAAGGATTGCCAACCGTCTATTACGACGTGTACGAGATTATGCTCAGGTCAGAGGTGATGGCAGTATCAATGGGGCGATTGCTGGTAGTGCACTCGATATGCTTGCAGTTGATAGACGTGGTCTCGATCATTTGGATAGACGTTATATTGAGATATTGCACGAGCGTTTTGATGGTGGCCCTGCGGGCGTTGAAGCGGTGGCAGCAGCGATGGCTGAAGACCGTGGTACGTTAGAGGATGTGATTGAGCCATACCTTATCCAACAAGGCTATGTACTTCGGACTGCACGTGGTCGAGTATTAACGCAGATGGCGATTGATCAGATGCTATAAAGTTAGCCTTATAACTACTCTGCAATTAACAAGTGCTTACTTTATTGATATAAGGTAAGCACTTTTTTACGATTTTTATATAAATTATACAGATTTTCAATGACACTGATAATGTTAAGCTAAGACTCGCCAAACGACAATTAACACGGCGAAAATGTAGAAAACTGGTGCAAACCAACCGACTTGTGTAGCAGCAGTAATCGCTATGCCAAAGCCTGCCAGCGCCAACCAATCTCGGCGACGGTCGTTTAGCATATCGGCACGGATTTGTTGAATCTCACGCAGTTGACTGTCTTGACGTGATCCTTGTGAAGCAAGGCTCTGTAATCCTTGATCTAATAGTCTTGGTATGTCAGTGGTGGATAATAAAATCTCAGGCAACTGCTGACGTAGCTGTTGTAAATTACGCATCGGATCGAGCTGCTCCTTAATCCAACTGCTTAAGATTGGCTTGGCAAGCGACCAAATATCAAGATTAGGATACAAGTCGCGACCAAGTCCTTCGACATGCACTAAAGTTTTGAGCAGTAGCATCAGTTGCGGCGGGATGCTCATATGATGGCGCCGTGCGATATCTAATATTTGCATTAATACACCGGCAAAGTCGATATCGTTAATGGATTTTTGTAACATTGGACCGACAGTGCGTTTCATATCACGCATCAATGCATGCTTATCAGCACTTGGCGGTATCCAGCCAGCTCGGCTGACGATATCAACCATCGCTGTAAAGTTGTTATTCATCACGGACAATAACATCCGCGCGACGATAAGCTGATCGTCCTTTGATAAGGTGCCCATGATGGCACAATCAAGCCCGATATAACGCGGCTCATGCCCTAGGTCAACGGCTGTCATATTTGCAGTCAACGTATTGACTGGCGGTGTCTCGACAAAAACATTGCCGGGGTGCATGTCGGCATGGAAGAAGTTATCACGGAATACTTGGGTAAAAAATATCGTTAAGCCTTTTTCTGCCAGTGCTGCGCGGTCATAGCCTAATTGATCAAATATTTCAATTTTCGAGATTGGCACGCCTTGTATGCGTTCCATGACCATGACGTTTTTATTGGCATCATAGACTTCTGGCACATACATCAATGCCGAGCCCAAAAAGTTGTTGCGCATCTGCGTCGTATTGTCTGCCTCTAACGTTAAATCTAGCTCGTTCAGCATGACTTGACGGTAGTCTTCAACAATATCGATGATATGTATTGCACGAGCCGCTTCGATCCGCGCCGATACCCAATTGGCGAGTTCTCGTAGCAATTCAAAATCTACAATAATGGTCGTGCGAATATCGGGACGAACCACTTTGACCACCACCTCACGCCCATCATGCAGCGCAGCGGTATGTACTTGGGCAATAGAAGCGGCTGCTAAAGGCTTGACATCAAAACGGGCAAATAAAGTCCCAATAGATTGACCAAGACCGTGTCTAGGGTCTTGGATTTGCGCAATCGCTATATCAGAATCGAAAGATTTGACTTTATCTTGCAGTTGAATAAGTTGCGCAATAATCTCAGGTGGCACGAGGTCACGGCGGGTTGAGAGTAATTGTCCAAGTTTTAGGAACAGTGTGCCCATATCTTCAAGCGCGTATTTAATTGCATTAGGCTGATGCTTTTTACCCCACGCAGCTGGATGTATACGGATTAAACGCACCAACGGTTGTAGTTGCGGCGCCTCTTCGACAGAAAAATGGGTGTCAATACGATAGGTGGCGGCAATGCGCCATAGCTCAAGTAAACGGGCGCGATGGGATAATAGCATGAGATATAAATACTCTAGATAAAGTCAAAAAATAAGGTAGGCGTTGTAGAAAAGGCGATTATCTACTATGAGTTAAACGTACTTGTTCATCTTTGATGGCGGTGAGTCTGGCTTCTTCACGCTCGACATCGGCGCGCAGCTTCAACAGTTGCTGTTTAAGATCGTTTACCTCTGCTACCTCTACTGAATCAGGCACACTATTGCCTGCCACCTCATTTGCCCAATCACTAACATCGTTAAAAGCGCGTTTGGCACTATGACGCCAGCTGCCTTTAAGCTGCGATATCAGGAGGTGCAACTGGCTCGCCATCGATTTACCAATAAATGGTTCAAGTTGTCCCGCCACATCAGGATCAAAGCCTGCAACCAATTGATTGAGTTGCATAATTACTTTGTAATCACCCTCAATAGGCAAGTTGCCTTCTGTACCGCGCATGAGATTCAGTAGCTGGGCAGGATTATCAACAGTAATAATACAATCTGGGCGGCTATGACCAAGACGCGCACGATCCATATTGGCTTTTTGACGCTCATTCATAGCGCCACTTTGCTCAAACACACTCTCGGTCGTCACTGGCTCAAAACGCAAGCGCTCTTCAGTGAATAGCACATCTAAATTCACCTCAGGCGCCCTCATGTTGAGACGCAGTACTTTGCCAGCAAGTGGCGCTAAACCCGCTTTGGTAATCTCATCACTGGCAATAGCCATATTAATCAGCTTTTCAGCACCGGCCAAAAGTAGAACAGTCAGCATAAGGCTCTCGCATAGTCAGTTGAGCGCCTTAAAAGAGCGCATTATTTATACATATAAGTTGCCATCATTTTACGTAACGGCGTTTTTATCGGTATGTATCGATAGGTATTGTAATTTAAAACTTAATCTTATGCTTTAAAGCCGCGATGTACCGCGACGATACCAGCTGTCAGATTATGATAATCACAATTTTCAAAGCCTGCTTGCTCCATCATCTGCTTTAATGTCTGCTGATCAGGATGCATACGAATTGATTCTGCTAAGTATTGATAGCTCTCAGCGTCATTGGCAATCAGCTTACCCATAATAGGTAGGGCCGTAAATGAATATAAATCATACGCTTTAGACAAAGGTTCAAACACAGGTTTTGAGAATTCAAGTACTAATAAGCGACCACCTGGCTTAAGCACACGGTACATCGATTTTAATGCAGCATCTTTATCAGTGACGTTACGTAGACCAAAGCTGATGGTCAGCAGATCAAAGCTATTATCATCAAATGGCGCTAAGGTCTCGGCGTTCGCCAAAACAAAATCGACATTGTTACAGCCAGCATTAATCAAGCGCTCACGACCAACTTCTAGCATTGCCGCATTGATATCAGACAACACAACTTTACCGTTGCGACCGACTTCACGGCTAAAGACTTTGGCTAAATCACCCGTACCGCCAGCGATATCTAATACATGTTGACCAGCACGCACGCCAGATAAGCTGATGGCATAACGCTTCCATAAGCGATGAATACCAAAAGACATTAAGTCATTCATTATGTCGTATTTTTTGGCGACAGAGGTAAATACGTCAGCCACACGCGCTTGTTTTTCTGCTTTATTAACGGTTTTATAGCCAAAATGGGTTTCTTCATGACCATCGGTATCAGGGGTATGCGGATTATTGATATCGTCACGCTGGTTAAAAAGCGTTTGCTTGGTAGTTTGGGTATTCGCTTGTGCAGCGTTGTTTGCATTATTATTTTGGGTGCGGTTTTCAGTATTGGCATTTGGCATAGTGGTTTGTTGCCCTTGTGGCGTTCCTATGGGTAAATCTTTAACATGAGTAAAGTCAGTGTTGATCACGTTATTAACACTTGTAGCGGTATTTTGACGTGCTTTTACTTGAGCGGTAATATTTTGGTCATTAATGATACTGTCTTGAACCAATTTATCTTGTATAAGGCCATTAGTAGTCGTTTTATTATTTACATGATCAGTCATCGCGGTGTCCTATGATTTATTTTTATGCTTGTTTTTAGTCAGAAAAAATACGAATAGTTGATGAGACAATGGCTCTTATCATACACCAAACGCAGCGGGCTTATCGTCATTATCCATAGCATGGACTTCATCAATAACTTCAAGCTCACGCTCACAAAACGGTTCAATAAAGCTGCTCACACTTTTTAATGGTTTCATGGCTTTAAAGCCTGAATCGATAAAATCATAAAGCGGCTGAAAGTTATAGCGATACGCGGTGCCTTTAGCCATCGCAAAGGCTTTTTTGAGCATAAAAGAATTTAGGTCTTTATCGGTACGATAGCAGACCTCTTTTAAATTATTAATCTGCACGCGGCGCTCATTAGCTTCATCAACCGTACGGTAAGCGAGTAGCATATTTTCTTCATTGACCGCCAAGTCCTGTTCGAGTAACCACTCGGCCAAATGCAAGTCGAGCTCAATCGCCAATATAGACGCTTGAATGCCCATGCTACCAGCTTCTAAAGAGGATTCTTTGGCAAGACGCTCAAGTTTCTTGGCTTTAGGGAGAATGCGTCCTAATTGTTCTGCCAATACTTTAAATTCATCACCACCGTACAGCTGCGTTAAAAAATAATCTGCCATTAGCTGGTTTTTCGGTTGCTCAAACAGCGTGCTATGCGTACGCTTGATACGGGCTTGTTGCCATGATTGCACTTCATTAAGCTTTTTATTCAATGCAGCGTCTTCATGATGTGGCAGCGCCCAAAAGCGGTCAAGGTGCTGTTGTAAGTTGGCTAAAGCAGACATGGCAAGTCATCCTATAAAAATAATAATAGTCATCAGGTTGATAATAAAAGCTGGATAATAAGGGGCTGGTTAGCGCTAAGTTTTCTACTTATAGGCAGCTATTAAACCATGCTCTTGAGATTTTGTTCACCTTAAAAGAAAATAAGACAGAATACAAATGCCAAACTGTTACATATAAGGATTGCTCAGCGCTTTTAGGTAGTCAATTTATAAGACTTTATAACATAAATTACATAGCCACGTTATTTACTAAAAGAGCGCAGTGCTATGATAAAACAACTTGGCTATTTTAGACGATTATTTTAAACCAATTATTTGATAAGACTATGGCGAGCATAAACATGAGCAAAAAAAAGAATAAAACAGACAAGTCAGCAGAAGATGTGAGCGCGACATTTAACGAGCAAGTCGTCGAGCAGCGTCTTATGCCCAATCCGTTGAGCAAATTTTCAATGGATGAAGATGCGCTGCGATTGGCATTGGTTACAGCCCAGTTCGCTCTGCGTGCAACGCGCCAGCCGGAATCAACAAGTACTGATAAAGCCATTGGGCTATTAGTATTAGTCAATGGTATGGAGCAGGCAGGTAAGGGGACGGCGGTAACGCAATTGCGCCAGTGGGTCGATCCACGCCTGCTTAAGGTCGAAGCAACCATTGGTTATTGTCCTCTAGCACACCAACCGATTTGGCAGACGCATACCAAATCCATGCCGCGCCACGGTGATGTGATGGTATATTTTGGCAACTGGTATGCAGATTTACTTTATAACGTGATGCGTATGGCACGCGCAGAGAGCGAAAATTCAGAAAAAAATAAGAAGAGTAGGAATATTGAAGCGTTACCAATTGGTCAATGGCAAGACTATTTACGCCAGCAGCTGACGGAATTGCAAGCTTTTGAGCAAGACCTTGTGGCAAATCAAACGCAGCTACTAAAGTGCTGGTTTCATGTCGATATCGAGTCTTTGCAGGAGAGGCTTAATGATGACGAGCCAGATCCGAAATTTCTATACCAAATTGATTGGCATGATATGACGATAGTGGCTAAGTTCAATGAAGTTGCTGCCAACTTATTACGCCAGCAAGGCGATTGGATTATCATCGATGGCGCGAATAAATCGCAAGCAGCCATACATTTTTGTCACGAAGTCTTGTATGCGATGCAAAAAGCGTTGGTTAGCAGCCGAGGAGAAAGCAGTGCAGAATCAGATCAAATACAAGATTCAAACGATACTCATAATAACCAAGTAGGGTGTCAGTCAATAAAGTTTGAGCGAGTAAAAATCCCTAAGGTACTTACTGCTATCGAAAATTCAGATATTGATAAATCTGACTACAATGACGCATTGGCTAAGAAGCAGGCACGCTTGGCAGAGCTGTTACGTGCGCGTCAAGGTCAACATGTGGTGTTTGCCTTTGAAGGTATGGATGCAGCAGGAAAGGGTGGCGCTATCAAAAGACTGGTGGCGCCACTTGATCCACGCGAATATCAAATTTATAATATTGGCGCGCCCATGTTATATGAGCTACAGCATCCTTATTTGTGGCGTTTTTGGCAAAAGCTTCCGAACGAGCAAACAGACCGCATCAGCCGTGTTGGTATTTTTGATCGTACTTGGTATGGGCGTGTCTTGGTAGAGCGTATCGAAGGCTTTGCGACGGATAATGAATGGCAACGGGCTTATGATGAAATCAATCGCTTTGAAGCTGCCTTGGCAGCGTCAGGTACTTTGGTCATCAAATACTGGCTGGCAATCGATAAAAAAGAACAGCTTAAGCGTTTTGAGGCACGTGAAGAAACTGCATACAAACAATTTAAGTTGACCGACGACGATTGGCGTAACCGTGATAAATGGTCAGACTATGTACAATCGGCGGCTGATATGCTGGTACGTACGGATACTATGAACGCCCCTTGGTGTGTGATCGCTAATAATGACAAGCGCCAAGCGCGTTTAGAGGTGTTAGACCACGCTATCGAGCAGCTATTCGCGTTGCTTGCTCCCAGCTAAGTAATGCAGTGACATATAGATAAGTTTTCTTATACTTTCTGCGTGCATAGTACAAAATACGCGGGGATGACTTACTTCAGAAAAGTACGGTTAATCCTATTCTTAAGCAGCTACCTATTCATTTATAGCTATTAATTTCCACTGTTAGCACTTGAAATGACTAGGGCGATTTAAGTGTATGTTGGCTAAAAATAACCCGATAACGTCTGATCTAAAGTGTATATTTCTTAAATCTTATATTCATAGATTACAAATCTTGTAATATCATCATGCATTATGCGTCTATATTTAATATAATAGGCGCGTAATGAGCGTTGTCATCTATTAAAATAGCTTGGTTTTCTGTTTATTTGTCTTTAACATCAATATGTTATTCACAATAAACAGCTTGTATAGAAGAACGCTATTATCATAAAAACTTAAGCCGCAAGGTGCTTTAATCAGACGATTTGGCAATACCACTTGCGGCTTTATGACATTTTGTCTAGGCGTTTTATCTTATTTTCTGATTGTCGTTAATCTCAATTGCTTATTTGCAAATGACTATAATTGCTAAGATGAAGTAATAAAGAAGGTGTCAAAGCGTTGAGGCAGCTGTCTCAACACTGTATTCTAAAATTGTATTTCAAATAAACCCGTTGCGCGCATGTTATTGTATTTTTGGGTGGTAATATCACATCATTAATAGCCGCGTAATATCATCATTTGTCAATGATTTCAATCAGCTTACGCAGGACGTATCAACGTATGGGTATTAGCAGCAGCTCTACAGAACCAACAAAATCAGTCGGCTCTATGAGAATCAATCTATTTTTTGCCATTTTAATGATTGGAATGACCGCCTACTTTTTGTGGTGGGGTCTAGATTACACCATGCGCCAGCAGACGACGCTATTTATTGTCGCCACTGCTTTTGGTGTTTTTATGGCATTCAATATCGGCGGTAATGATGTCGCCAACTCTTTTGGTACCTCAGTCGGTGCAGGGACCTTAACCATCCCGCAAGCGCTAGGTATCGCGGCGATATTTGAAGTATCAGGCGCCGTGCTGGCAGGCGGTGAAGTGACCGATACGATTCGAAGCGGTATTGTAGATTTAGATGGTCTATCGGTCACGCCCAATCAGTTCATTTATGTCATGCTATCAGCGCTCATTGCAGCGGCATTTTGGCTGTTATTTGCCACCAAAAAAGGTCTGCCGGTTTCGACCACACATGCGATTATCGGCGGTATAGTGGGCAGCTCCATTGTGTTGGGTATCACCTTAGGTGGTACTGAAATGGCATTGTCGACAGTGAGTTGGGGTAAGATTGGCACGATCGCAATCTCCTGGGTTTTGTCACCGCTACTAGGCGGTGTTTTGTCTTATCTGTTATATGGACAGATTAAGAAAAACATCATCGAGTATAATGATAAAACAGAGGCGCATATTGCTACTCTGAAAGACAATAAAAAGACATTAAAGCAAACCCATAAAGAGTATTTGGATGGTTTAACCGAGTCTGAGCAGTTGGCTTATACCTCAGCGATGTTGCGTGACCAAGAAATCTATAAAGATGACGATTGCGTCGTTGAAGATCTAGAGACGGATTATTACAAAGAGCTTTATGAGATTGAAAACGAGCGCAGCAACCTTGATACCTTAAAAGCACTTAAGCAATGGGTACCTATGATTGCGGCTGCAGGCGGCGCAGTCATGGCCTCTTTGGTCATCTTCAAAGGTCTAAAAAACGTCAATAATGGTATGACGACGTTGCAAGGCTTTTTAATTATGGGGATGATCGCAGCATTAGTATGGCTTGCGACTTATATTTATACTAAGAGTATCCGCGGTAAGCATAAAGAAGATTTGACCAAAGCCACGTTTATTATGTTTAGCTGGATGCAAGTCTTTACTGCATCAGCGTTTGCCTTTAGTCATGGTTCTAACGATATTGCCAACGCTGTTGGTCCATTTGCAGCGATTATGGATGTTATCCGTACCAATAGTATCTCAACCGAAGCAGCAGTACCCCCTGCTGTGATGTTGACCTTTGGTGTGGCACTGATTGTGGGTCTTTGGTTTATTGGTAAAGAAGTGATTCAGACTGTCGGTACCAATTTGGCAAAAATGCATCCTGCTTCTGGTTTCTCAGCTGAGTTGGCTGCGGCTGCGGTTGTGATGGGTGCATCAACGATGGGTCTACCAGTATCGAGTACGCATACCTTAGTCGGTGCTGTACTTGGCATTGGTATCGTCAATAGAGACACCAACTGGGCACTGATGAAACCAATTGGTTTGGCATGGATTATTACGCTTCCTGCAGCAGCAAGTATGTCTGCAATCAGTTATATAGTGCTGATAAATATTTTTTAAAAGTTGAAATCAGGGTCATTTAATTTCTGATTAATACAAATAAAAAACGCTTATCGATCTCATATCGGTAAGCGTTTTTTTATAGAAAAACATAGGTGTCATCTATATATTAGTCAGTACCAAACTGCTTACGCTTCTTAGAAAAGAAGCGGTCTAAGCGATCCATAGCGTCTTCTAAGTCGTGTAAGTTGGGTAAAAACACCAAGCGAAAATGGTCATTTTTATCCCAGTTAAATCCTGTGCCTTGCACCATCAATACGTTTTCTTCTAACAGTAAATCCATCATAAACTGCATGTCATCTTTGATAGGGTAAATCTCAGGATCCATCTTTGGAAAACAGTAAAACGCGCCTTGTGGCATGGTGCAAGAAATACCTTTAATCGCATTAAGGCGGGTCACTGCCAACTCACGCTGCTTGTACAAGCGCCCTTTGTTAGATGTTAGGTCTTTCATGCTTTGATAGCCGCCCATGGCTGTCTGAATCGCATACTGTCCTTGAACGTTAGAACATAGACGCATAGATGCAAGCATATCTAAACCTTCGATAAAGTCAGCCGCATGTTCTTTACGACCTGAAACCATCATCCAACCAGCACGAAAGCCTGCAATACGATGCGACTTCGATAAACCATTATAAGACAACACCAGTACTTCGTCAGTCAAGGTGCTCATCGGCGTATGCTGCATATCATCATAAAGAATACGGTCATAAATCTCATCCGCCATGATGATTAAATCATGCTCCTTTGCAACCTCAACGATTTGCAGCAGTACTTCATCACTATACAGCGCGCCTGTCGGATTATTGGGATTAATAACTACGATGCCTTTGGTTTTGCTGGTGATTTTAGATTTGATGTCTTCAATATCAGGATGCCAATTGTCTTCTTCATTACAGCGATAATGTACCGCTGTACCGCCTGCTAGATTGGCAGCTGCCGTCCACAATGGGTAGTCTGGCATCGGAACCAGTATCTCATCGCCATCGTTCATCAGTGCCTGCATGGTCATGACAATCAGCTCAGAGACGCCATTACCTAGATAGACATCACGAACATCAACTGCCGATAGCAGTCCCTTTGATTGGTAATATTGCAATACGGCTTTACGCGCTGAAAAAATCCCTTGCGAGTCTGAGTAGCCCGTCGCTTCCGGCAGATTCATCGCCACATCACGTAAAATCTCATGCGGTGCTTCTAAACCAAAAGGAGCAGGGTTGCCAATATTTAGCTTTAATATGCGCTTGCCTTCGGCTTCCATTTTATTGGCAGTTTGCAGCAGAGGACCACGAATGTCGTAGCAGACATTTTGTAATTTATCGGATTTTTTTATTGAGTTCATAGAGTGACCACTCATCAGGTTATTTGGTGAATTTTTGCGGGGAGTAGAAGAGGCAGTTGTGGGTGTATTTTGACTAGTGCTATAAGGATGCTCACCTGCATTGACACCTTTACCATTATCAGAAGATATACTGTCAGAATCGTCATCTGATTTGCTGTCGTGTTCAAGCTCACCGCGTAACAAATACCCTTCGCTACAGCCTAAAATACGCGCGAGCGTGGGCAGCTTAGAGGATACAATCCCATTCGTCCCACGCTCCCAGTTAGAGATAGCACCGCGACTGACTTTAGCGCCAGCAGCAGTCATCGCTTGTGCCAGCTGCTCTGCCGTCATACCTTTGTCACGGCGCAGCTGTACCAGTCGTTCAGCTTGTGTGCTCTTAATCTTATCGTCAGCCGTCATTATGTAAGCCTTTTTTATATTTTATAAATCAGTCATTAATCAGATAACGAAATTAACTCTCTTGGATAAGTAGTAAGCTAATGCTTTAAAAGAAAAATGCTTTCAATTGCTGTTAATGCAAGATATTATTGCATATAAAAATTAAATACAAGTTCTTTGTATATTATAGATTTTCAATATGTAAGAAAAACTTGCATTGCAGAAGTTTATAGCGCATTAAGAGACTTTATCTCAATAAGAAACGATTTAACTTGTGATTTTTCGATATCAAATTGCCTACAGTATCTGGCACAGCCATGCAGTGAGTATTCTTGTTATAAACATCTTGAATAATAAGACAATCGCCAACAGATAAAGCCTATCGTTTTTATAACAATAACGATAAAGCCTTTATAAACCATTACTCACGATAGAGTAGACAATCAGTCATCCCATAAGGATACGTTATGCAAGACAATCAACTGAGCAAAGAAGAAATCAGCCAATTGACCGAGGCTGACTGGAAAGAGCGCTTAAGTGCTGAGGAGTATCATGTATTGCGCGAGAAGGGCACAGAGCGACCATTTACAGGCGTTTACAACGATATTAATGATAAGGGTATTTATCGTTGTAAAGGATGCGGTGCTAACTTATTTGAATCAGAAAATAAGTTTGATGCAGGGTGCGGTTGGCCAAGCTTTGATCAAGGTATCGATAATAGCGCCATTGATGAGCATGTCGATGATTCGTTAGGCATGCGCCGTACTGAAGTGACTTGCAGCAACTGCGGCGCGCATTTGGGTCATGTATTCCCTGACGGTCCAAGTGAAACCACTGGCATGCGCTATTGTATCAACTCGTTGTCTATCGATTTAGATAAGTCTGAAGAATAGTGACAGCGGCGTGTAAGCTAACGAATTAGTAGTAAAAAGAGTAGGGAGTATTGATATCTCCCTACTTATTATTAATACCACTAAGTTTATTAATAACAGTGTCTGTAGTGGCATAATAAAATTGGACAGCTGCTAAGAGGTTATACTAAACCAAAAAAGGAAAATAGTATGACCACCAAACGCAATCAATATACCCGAGAATTCAAACTTGAAGCCATCAGTTTAGTGACTGACCATAAGCGTAAAATACCCGACGTTGCTGAATCACTAGGTATTGGCAAATCCACCCTGCAGAAATGGCTGAGTCAGTACCGACAAGAAGTGAATGGTCAAGCACCTAAAGCTGGCAATGCTTTAACTGATGAGCAGCGAGAGCTCCAAGAGCTACGTAAACAGGTTAAGCGGCTGACCATGGAGCGTGACATCTTAAAAAAGGCCTCCGCTCTGCTAGCATTGGACAGTCTAAACGACTATCGCTGATCAGTGAGCTTGCAGAGCAAGACAAACGGGTCAGTAAAAGCCGACTGTGCAAGCTGTTTGGTGTGATAAAGAGCAGCTATTACTATGGCTTGCAACACAAGCCCGTTAGTCTTGAGACTGTGAAAATCAAAGCATTAATACGTCAAATATTTAACCGCTCTAAGCAGTCAGCAGGAGCACGTAGCATCGCCGCAATCATGATGAATGAGCATGGCATCAAACTGACCCGCTATATGGCAGGTAAACTGATGGCTCAGATGGGTCTTAAAAGCTGTCAATTGAAGACACATAAATACAAGCATGCTGATGACGCGCATAAAACACATGAGAACCTATTGAACCGCAATTTTAGCCCAACTGCCCCTAATCAAGTGTGGACAGGTGATGTAACGTATATCCGTATCAAAGGTGGCTTTAGTTATCTAGCCGTTGTTTTAGATTTGTATGCCCGGCGTGTGGTCGGCTTTGCTATGTCAGACTCACCTGACAGTGCTCTGACTGCTAAAGCGCTGCAGATGGCGTATCATACCAGACTTAAACCTAGTGGCGTCCTGTTTCATTCCGACCAAGGTACCCATTACACCAGCAAGAAGTTTGCTGATTCAGTCGCTGGTTGTGACGGTATGATACAAAGTATGAGCCGTCGTGGTAATTGTTGGGACAATGCTCCAACTGAAAGGTTCTTCAGGAGCTTTAAAACGGAGTGGATGCCAAAGAGCAGTTACGAGGATATGGATGCAGCATCGTCCGCCATTATTGATTATATCTGGGGCTACTATCAAACCGTGAGACCGCACCGTTTCAATGATTATTTATCACCAGCAGAAAAAGAGAGACGTTACTTTAAACAAAATCTCTTATCAGTTGTCCTAAATTAGTTGACCACTACAGTCTAATGCTTGATAGCAACCAAATAACTCATTTAAGGATGAACAATGACTACTATTTATGATTTTAGTGTTGAGCATATCGACGGAACAACGCAAAATTTCTCTGACTATAAAGATCAAGTGTTGCTAATTGTTAATACCGCAAGCAAGTGTGGCTTTACGCCGCAGTTTGAAGGCTTAGAAGCACTGTATCAGCAATATAAGGACCAAGGTTTAATGGTTGTCGGTTTTCCGTGTAATCAATTTGGTAATCAAGATCCTGCTAACAATGAGGAAATTGTGACATTTTGCCAAAAGAACTACGGTGTCAGTTTTCCAGTGATGGCAAAAGTCGATGTGAATGGTAAAGATGCCCATCCGATTTTTGGATGGCTAAAAAATCAGAAAGGCGGGCTTCTCACAGACGCTATCAAATGGAATTTCACCAAGTTTTTAATTGACAGTAAAGGGCAGGTCATTGCTCGTTATGCACCAACGACCAAACCTGAAGCGCTCAAGGCTGATATAGAACAAGCGCTGGCTGTAAAGTAAGTACTAGAGTGAAAAAGATTAACTATTTTGCGAAATTATAAAATCAATTAAAACAGATGCTTATAAATTTAATCAAGAAAATAAGCAAAAATCTGTGTTAAATGTCAAAATAGTGTTTGACAGCCATGTGTAAATCTATATAATACACACCCACAGCAGCAGAGCTTAGTGACAAACTTAGAGCTCAGTTGATGTTGAATAAATTGCCTAGCAATTGTTCGAAGGGTGATTAGCTCAGTTGGTAGAGCGTCTGCCTTACACGCAGAATGTCGGCGGTTCGAATCCGTCATCACCCACCACTATTTAGTATAGCGTTACTATTAAGTAACAGGCTAAGTGGTTAAATAAACTAAGTACGACCTAAGCAGCGGTAGTTCAGTTGGTTAGAATACCGGCCTGTCACGCCGGGGGTCGCGGGTTCGAGTCCCGTCCGCTGCGCCATATTTAAAACTTAGTTTTAATACAAAAGTTTCAACCTCAAGTATTACTTTACTTGAGGTTTTTTTGTGTTTGTAATTCTTCTTAAAGACTTTATCCGTAAGGGTTGGTAATTCTTTCTTGATCAACCCCTAAGAAGTAGTCTACTCTTTAATAATGTATTTTCTATAAGTCTGCTTGCATGCACTCTGCCTTTTGAAAATCGGTGACCAAGTGCTCGGTGACCAAACGGTGACCATTTCGTGACCAAGGTTATTAAAAGTTGCTGACGGTAACTGATCGCCAATTTTTATGCTTATCGATAAGTTTGGGAGCTTAAAGGATTAGCCTCAAACTAAGTTTAAGATAAAGACGGAAACCTTTCTACCCATTCACTGGTAACCATTTTGCCAGTTTCAATACAAAATGGTATAGCCCACAATCTCAATTCTTCTGCTAAATAAAAACACTCCAAAGGTATTTCGAACTGATGATGCTTAGGATAAATAAGCATCATGTCCCCATACCCATTCAAATATTTGTGACCATAAGCAAATAGCTGATAAATATCATCCTGTTCTATACTGAAATTATTCTCATTTGAGCTTATTAACTTCCATTTAGTATCAAGTATATGGTGATTTTTTCTTTCTTTACTAATTAATAAATCAGGTTTTAATTGAAAGCGCGAATTTAAACCTTTTGGGTCATTCGCCATGTACTTACTAGAAGCTTGTGTTGTTAGTTGCCAGGGCGCATTGATATCTCGTCGTAAGCAGTTTGCCACATACTTCTCGAACAAAATTTCCATTGGAAATAACAATGCAATACCTCGGTGCTCTCCCTTTTGAAAGTTTGGATTAAGCTTTTCAAGTATTAGTTGGCACCATGGCTTTATAGCGCGGTAAGATTGCAATATTTTGATGTCTGACCATTTATGCATTGAGTTTAGAGGCTCTCTAAGACTCGTTATAGGATCTAAGATGTGTGAGAGCTCATTAGCCAGTCGCCAGTCGCCAGTTCTCAGAACTCCTACAGTGCTGCTGTACGTAATCCAATGTCGTTTTGATTAATTGGTTCTCAAGTCGATTTGGATGATAGACATCATGACGAATATGAAAAAGATGAGCTCGGCCAACCGTTTGCCTTTGTTGAACTGCAATATCAAGCTGGCCACGAATGAATCTACTTTCTTCTTCGATTCTTTGATAGTCAAATCTGAGTCCAGACGCTACCAACTCCTTTAACAGATATAAAAATTGGTAGTATATCCATTCATGAATAGGTAGATTCATTCGATTGAGATTGGCGGATTGGGCTTCTTTATGAGATAAGTTTAAGACGGAGCTTAGTATTTTGCATAAGACGGCTCTGCTCTTATCTGGCTCCTGTACACCTAATCCTGTCTTTGGTAGTATCTCAATACCTTCGCCACAAGGACTTTCTAAATAACCTACGTAAGAGTGTAGCTGTAAGTATTGTGGACGCTTATAAGTAATAAACCGTCCATAGCTTTCTTTTTCACTTAGTTCTACTAACCAATCAAATGTTTCTTGCTTGATAATAGCTAAATCTAAGCTAGACGATACTGTCTGATCTGTAGTCAGCTGAGCATATTCTCTGACTTGAATCATGCTTCGCTATCCGAAGATTTAGACTTAGGCTGGATTAACATCTTCTTATAGGATTCAGGATTGTTAAAAGCAATCTCATTAATATAGTAACGATGATCGTTCAAACCATTGATACTACTATCAAACAATTCGCTAATTGCTGGAGATATATTCCCAGTTTGAATAAACTGTTCCGAGTTATATTTGCTAGGATCATTCAATACCCAACCAATACGCTCCCAGTCCGAGAAGAAATATTCTTGCAGTAACGGGATAATCCGTCTCTTGAAAATATTACCTAGTTCCTTTTCCTGTTCTTCGTCTGACCAACAATCAGCAAGCCGGTAATCGTCTTAATAACGATAATAGTCGTATACAGATCACTGGTGCAGATTGGAAGCTTAACCAGTTTAGTAATAATAAAGGTCAAATTGTCAGTCAGCAAAATATTAATATTGACAGTCAGCAAGGTATCGATAATACCGCAGGTACACTAGCCAGTCAAAAAGACATCACGCTAATGACCCAAGGTAATGTCAATAATTCAAAAGGCGTCATACAAGCTCAGGGTATTGCCGTACAAGGTAATCAACTAGATAATACTGAAGGTAAAGTATATGCTGAGGACGCTGTTGATTTAATCCTTAATAGTAAAACTAATAATACTCAAGGAGCGATAAGTGCCAAGCAAGAGGTCAAAATCGCTACTGGATCGCTTATCTCGCAAGATAGTGGTCTTATCCGTAGCGGCAAAGCATTAGGTATTACGGTTAAGAATCAATTAGAGAATTTAGATAACTCGCTCATTGCAGCTGGAACTCATGTAGATATTAAAGCAAATAATATCTCTCAAGATGCGACTTCGAAAACGATTGCTGGATTAGATCAGCAAGGCGCGTTATCTACCGATGAGTATGATTTAACCATCAGCACTGAAAGCACTCAAGACAACCAAGGTCAAAATATTGCGACAGGCAATTTAGCCATGGTTGGTAGTGGATTAAAGTTAAATAGCGCCACCTTACAAGCGAATGACATTCAATTAACGGCAAAAGACAATAGCGTTAATCTGCAAGACAGTAAGGTATACGCCGATGGCAACTTTGATCTAAAAGCGGCGCAAGACGCTAGGCTTAACAGTGGCGAGATATCAGCTAAGCAGATAGATATACTGGCGTCGAACATAGATAATACCGCGGGTAATCTGTATGCCGATTCCATTATTAATTTGAATCAAACAAAGCCTAATGGCACACTTTTAAATGCTTCAGGAAAAATAGCAAGTAAAGATGCCCTAAACATCACCTTTGATACCGTTAATAACACTGGTAAAGATGCCTTATTACTCTCTGATAAAACGATAAATATTAAAGCGTTGCAAGTGAACAATAACAATCAGCTCGTGGATAAAAATTTCACTGGTGGTATACAGGCACAAGACATTACTGTTGCTGCTCAGAAGCTAGATAACAGCGAAGGCTATATCAATAGTGATAATAGCAATCTACTTATTTCTAAAGATCTGAAAAATACCAAAGGTTATATCTATGGCGGCTCAAGCTTAGGTATCGGCACCCCTGAACAAACCCTAAAGCTTGATAACAGTGCGGGTGAATTAAGAAGTAAGCAAGATATTGCGATAGTCGCTGATAGCGTTGCCAACACCAAAGGATTGATTGCGAGCCAAGGCAATGCTGCAATTACGGCTAAGCAAGGTTACTTGCATCAAGCAGGCGACAATTTACTGGTCAACAAGCAGCTATCAATTCAAACGTTAGGCAATATCGATAATCAGTCTGATCTTAAAGCGGGTGAGAAGATAATCCTACAAGCTAATAATGTCACTAATGATATTGGCGCTCAAATCGTTAGCAATGATGTCGATATTCAAGCCACAAAAACTTTGCATAATAAAGGGTTGATCAATGCCAATGATTTGCGTCTGCAAGCAAACTACTTAGATAACGATAGTGCCAAGATTTATGGTACCACTGTGTTAATCAAAGCCAATACCATCAACAACCAAGGTCATCGTTCTAGTGATAAAGGCGCTATCATCGCCTCACGTGGTGATATGACTTTAATCGCTGATACGGTTAATAATCAAAGTGGCAATTTTACCTATAGCAAAGCGCAAGATAATGCATGGACATTAAGTAATGGCAACTTAACCATTGGCGGGGCTACCGATGACAAAGGCGTTGTCACTGCCAATGCAAAGGCTGTCAATAATATCAGCGGTCACATCGAAGCCTTTAACGATATGTCGATAACGGTTGATAAACTATTAAATAAAAATGCGTCTTTTAAGACAGAGATACAAGATGTTGAAGGTAGTGATACTCAAAAGATATTTATCATACCTGGAGGCACCGCTAACAAAATCCCTTTAGATAAATTAAGATGGGTAAATTGGAGCCGCGCTGGTCTTTATAAGTATGCAAGCGACACCGACAACGAGATTGAAAACGGTCAGCTAGGCCAAGCACCAATACCTGATGCCACTAGTTGTAGCGATGGGGCAAACAGTGTCTGTACCTTGAATTATGATAATAACTCTGAGGTTTGGGCCTACTTTAATCTGACGCCACCGACCCTCGAGGCGCCACAAACCCCTACTATAACTGAGCCTACTAAACCTGTAGGACAAGAAAGCTGTAGCGATCCCGCAAGTGCTGCTTGTAGTGCCTACAATACTGCTTATGAGCAGTACCAGCAGCAGCAAAAAGAATATGACCAAGCTTGGCAAGATTATAACGCTAAGGCTGACGCCTGGGAGGAGCAAGATAGTGAGAAGTATGAAGCACTAGACAATGCCATTCGTGCTTATAACGCCGGCTACGGTCGCATTGAGATCAAAAAATGGACACAAATCATAGTCAATGAGCGGCAAAGACAAAGTGTGGTGACTGACTCCTCTCCTGCGCAAATCATCGCAGGCGGTGATATGACGCTAGATATAGATAACGTCGTCAATGACAAAAGCCAAATATTAGCAGGCGGCCTTATCGACTTTGATGAAACCTCACAAAGTCTTGAGCAAATCGATGGCGATGGTAAGCATTTGGTTGTGCAAAATGGGACCAGTCAATATACCAAGTCGCGCTGGAGAGGTGGCTTTAAGCGTTATCATCAAAGGGACTGGAATGATAAGCAAGCTTATACCGATACTCAAGAGACCACTATTAAATTACCCGTTTCCCAGTGGCAGCAGAACGCTAATCTCTCTTTGCAAGGGCAACAGGCACCAAACGTTGATAACCAAATCAAAGATGGTGGTCCTGCTTTATCTAATTTGCAAAAAGGCGACGGTTCTACCAATAATACCGCTATTAACGTCGCCACTTCACCATCTGGCGATGAAATAAGAAGTGTCAGTGGCGCCACTAACCTGCCCAATAATAGCTTATATAATATCAATCCAGACAGCCAAAACGACTATTTGATTGAAAGTGATCCTGCCTTTACTGGCTATCGCAATTGGCTCACCTCAGATTATATGCTCGATAGACTCAAGCTTGATCCTAATATCACCCAAAAACGCTTAGGTGATGGCTATTACGAGCAGCAGTATATTCGTGATCAAATCATGATGCTGACGGGTCGCTACTATCTACAAGATTACAGCACTCAAGATGCACAGTTTAAAGGGCTGATGGATGCGGGCGTTACCACCGCGCAGACGTTAAATCTACGTCCAGGTATTGCTCTTACGGCAAGCCAAGTGGCTAATCTAACCAGCGATATCATCTGGATGGAGCAGCAACAGGTCACTCTCGCGGATGGCAGCACGCAAAGCGTACTGGTGCCAAAAGTCTATGTTCGAGCCAATCAAGGCGCGATCAGAGGAGACGGTAGCTTTATTGCCGCCGAAAGAGTCAACCTAAGCCTAACGGGTAATCTAGATAACCAAGGACTGATCTCTGCTCAAAAAACGCTCAATATCAATGCTGATAATATCAATAATACCAATGGGGGTCGCCTACGTGCGGCTGATGCTAGATTAACTGCTGAGAATAAAATAACCAACGTGGGCGGTAGCATCGTTGCTGACAATACTTTAGGTCTAAAAGCCAAGAGTGTTGAGAATACGAGCACTACCTTTACTACCAATAACCAGCTTGGCGCTAGTAGCGCCACACGCGCAGGCATTGATCAAGTAGCCTCAATCGGTGTTGGTGACGGCCTGCGAGGTCAAGTGGATGCTAATGGTAAAGCGCTCACTACTTTGGCGATCAACGCGACTAATGATGTCACTTTCAACGCTGGGATTTTAAATAATCAAGGCGGCAACACCCAAATCGTCTCTAAAGAAGGCAATGTGGCCTTTAACGCTATCAATACGGGCAATGAAATCCGTGCCATTGGCGATGCTAATAACTACTACATAGACGGTCAAAGCCAAGATATCGGCAGCCGCGTCTCAAGCTATGGTGATCTTGATATCGCCGCTAAAAATGTTTCAGGAACCGCAGCGACACTGACCAGCGATAGTGGTAATACCTCTATCTACGCTGAAAAAGATATCACCTTTAAAGAGGGCCGTGCTACCTCCGAGTTCTCAACCGCTAATAAAATGACCAGCAGTGGCTTCTTAAGTAAAAAGACCACCCAAGATCGCTTTGACTCACAAAGCGATAATGCCATTACTAGCAACATTGAGGGCAATCAAGTCGCTATTCAAGCAGGTAATGATATCAGTCTCACCGGCACCAATGCCATCAGTGATAAAGGCACGCAATTAACTGCTGGTAGCAATATCGACATCCTAGCCGCGCAAAACACCTCAAGTGAAAGCACCTTTAGTCAAACTAAAAAGTCAGGATTATTTGGGGCCGATGGTGGCATAGGCTTTACCATCGGTAAGCAACAAACTGATGAGACTAATGCTCAAACCGCACTGACCAATACCGCCAGCAACGTCGCTGCCATCGACGGCAACGTCATCATCTCGGCTGGTGGCAAATACCAGCAAACTGGCAGCAATCTGATTGCTGGAATGGGGAATGACAGTAGCTTAGACATCAATGACGCCAACCGTGGCAATACTGTGGTACGTGCCAAAGAGATTAATATCGATAATGCCCTAAATGTCTACATCAATCAAAGTGAAACGAGATTTAAGCAAAGCGGTCTGACCGTCTCTGTTTCTAACAGTTTGATTGACAGTGCCAAAGCTATTGATAGTCTCGTTGACGCTGCGGGCAATACCGAAAGTGTGCGTATGAAAGGTATGGCAAGCGTCGCAGGCGCTCTTAAGACCAGATCACTAGCTAGAGAGGCTGCTAGTGCTGCAAAAGGTCTAGCTGGTGGTATCAATGCAGATAGCCTAAAAGGTTTAGGCAACACCCGCATTCAAGCCACTATCGGCTCGCAAAAGAGCCAATCTAACTCTAGTAGCTACACTGAGGTCAACCAAGGCTCAAATATTAATACTAACAACCTAGCGCTTATCGCAACTGGCGCAGGTACTGATAGTAATATCAATATTAATGGCAGTAACATTAATGTCACCAATAATGCCTTATTCCAAGCGGACAATGATTTCAACGTCAGTGGCGTGGCACAAAACAGTACTACCCGTAGCACCAACAAAAGCTCAAGTGCGGCTATTGGGGGTTATGCTTCAACAGGCAGCGGTGTCGGCATTACTGCCAGTGCTAGCAAAGGCAAAGGCTATGCCAACAGTGATTCAGTGACTTATGCCAATAGCAACATCAACGTTGCTAATACCACTACCCTAGATATTGGCAATGACCTCAACCTCAAAGGCGGCGTCATTAACACTAATAAAGCGCAAGGCGTGATCGGTGGTGATGTTAACATTGAATCGCTACAGGACACGGCAGCCTATGACAGCAAGCAAAAGAATATCGGCTTTACCGCTGATGTTGCTTTAGAAGGTGCAGGATCTAGTCTATCCCTAAACGGTGGCAAGACGGATATTAACGCGGACTATAAAGCGGTTGGTGAACAGTCTGGAATATTCACAGGGGACGGTGGCTTTGATCTGACCACTGAGGGTAAAACTACTTTAATTGGTGGCGCGATTACTACCACTGATGCGGCATTAGCGGCAGGACGTAATAATTATATAAGCAAAGGCGGTATTACTACCCAAGATATAGAGAACACGACCAATTATGAGGGCGATGCCATCTCTGTTGGCGTCAGTCTGGGCAACACTGCAGGCAAGCCACAAGCCACCATGAATGGGCTTGGCTATGGCACCGATGGCGATAGTGATAGTAGTATTACGAAAGCAGGAATTACTGGTATTGCGGGTAACAGTGGTATCACGACTGACAACCGCTCTGAGTATGCGGGTGCGCTTGAAAATGTATTTGATGAAACGCGAGTCAATGAGGAGCTGGGGGCGCAGGTTGAGATTACCCAAGCCTTAGATCAGGAACGGCGAAAAATTAAGACTGAGATTAATGCTAAAGAACAAAAATTACGTAAAAAGGCAGAAGAACAAGGACAGCTAGGTAACACAACTGCTCGCGATAAACTTATCGAACAAGCGGACAAAGTACAAAACCAAGGTCTGCTGTTTGATGCGATATCTGGTGCTATTTACGGTCCGAACAGCAATGGCGTTACAGGTTATGTGGCGAAAGCTGCAAGTCCATTTATCGCTAGTCAAATTGGAACCTATTTCAAAGCAAATGAAGTTATCAATAGTATAAATGGTGGTGACCGATCAGAACAAGGTAGTGCGGCTCATATCTTAGCCCAAGGTGTATTAGGAGCCGCGATCAGCTATGCGACAGGTAACGATGCTTTAACTGGAGGAGTCTCTGCTGGGACAGGAGAAGCGACCGCGCCTTTATTATCTAAATATCTGTATGGCGTTGACAAGCCAAGCGAGCTTACGGCTGAGCAGAAAGATACTATTAGCGCACTCACTAGTGCTTTGGGTGCTGGTATCGGTGCTAGTACTGGTAATGCTTCCAATGCCGCTAATGCCGCTGAAACGAATAAGGTTGCGGTTGAGGATAACTATTTATCGCAAAAGCAGATAGATGGTTTCTCAGAACTATTGAAAAGAAATCGTGCTAAGAAGGGAGGAACAGATGATTATCGGTATTTGCAACAAACTATTATACCGCTCATGGGTAAAAGAATTTATGAAAATACTATTGCGCTCGATAACTGTCTAAACAGTGGTAATCCAGATAGCTGTTTGCCAAAGTTCCAAAAAGTATTTGGGCAAGTTAATTATAATGAGCTAATCAAAGAAGTTGGAAAAGGTCAAAATCCAGCAGCATATCAGCAAGTGCTTAACTATGCTTCACGTCATAATGAACTTTCAAATTGTGCTAATGGAAGCGTAAATGCTTGTGCAGAGTTAGCACAATTTAAAAGAAACTTCGAAACAGGAGTTTTTATTGGTGTTGGTGTGGGAAGCGCTGTTAGAAGTGGAGGTATACAGGCTGCAGGGTTTACTAAAAAAGGCCAGGCTAACCTTAATAACTCAAACAGGAATCAGCAAGCATATACTTTTGAAGAACGTAAAAAAGAAATTCCTACAAATCTTACTCGACATACTGAAGTGGATGGAGTAAAAGTTAGAATATATTCTGGTCATTCATATAATAGAGCACATGCGACAGGCGATGTACGAGATACAGGTCTATCTATGGACACTATTGATAATGCAATCGTTAGAGATGTTACTAACAACGTTAATATTTCTAAATTACCTGTTTTCCCTAATAAAACAGGTCAAAAAGCTCAAGAAGTAACCATTGATGTCCAAGGTCACTCTATAACTTATCGAGCGGCTAAGCTACCCAGTGGAGAAGTGACTATAAATACCTACTATTTAACACCAAAATAGGAATAAAAATGAATATTAATGATATTACTGAAGAGATTATAAGTATGTCCAAAGCAGATTCAGATTCAGATATCAATGCTTGGAATGCTGTTTTTAATAGTTTTGACCAAGCATTGGATGAATGTTCTGACGTTGATATACTGGTTAAATGTTTACTACAAGATGATGAATGGCTTATTCCTTTCGATTCAAGAATCAAGCTTATGGAAAAAGCAAAATCTTTAGGTGGAGATTCATTTGAATTTCTAGCGGACTATTACTCATTTAAAACAGCGTTTTTAGATCCAGGCGATGAATATGATGAAGCCGCGAAACGTTTAGATGATTTGTTTTCAAATAGGTAAAATAAACACATATTTTCAAAAATGAAATTATAAAGTGATAGACTTAAATAAAAGCTACGATATAAAATTTATCGTAGCTTTTTTTGTACCTCAACTCAAAAGGCTATGACAGCAAACAGAAGAACCTCGGCTTCACTGCTGACATTGACCTAAAAGGCGCAGGCTCAAGTCTATCCGTCAATGGTGGCAGAACCAATCTCAATGCAGACTACAAAGCAGTCGGCGAGCAATCAGGGCTCTTTACAGGAGACGGCGGCTTTGATCTAGAAGTTGGCGGTAAGACTACCTTGATAGGCGGGGCGATTACTACCACCGAGGAAGCCTTAAAAGCAGGACGTAACAACTATGTCAGCAAAGGCGGTATCGTCACCCAAGACATTGAGAACACCACAAGCTATGACGGCGATACTATCTCTATCGGTCTAAGTGCTGGTAAAACAACTGGTAAACCACAAGCCACCATGAATGGACTTAGCTACGGCACGGATAGTGACAGTGATAGCAGCACTACCCGTGCAGGTATTACGGGCATTGCGGGTAACAGTGGTATTACTACTGACAACCAAGCTGAGTACGCGGGTAAGCTTGACAATGTGTTTGATGCAGAGCGAGTGAATGAGGAGCTGGGGGCGCAGACGCAGATTACTAAAGAGTTTGGTAAAGAAGCGCCTAAAGCAGTGGCTGAATTCTCCCAAAATCGTATTAATACTATTAAAGCAGACCCTAGTTTGAGTGTTAATGAAAAGTTAGCTGCGATTGCTAAATGGGATGAAGGCGGCATCTACCGAGTAGCGGCTCACACGGCGCTTGGTGTATTAGGCACAGGCAGTGTTGAGGGGGCGTTAACCACAGGTGACGTTGCTGCCGCTGCGCCAACGCTTAACGATATACAAGCCAAACTAGCTAAAGCACTTTTAGCTATGCTGAAGAAACCGTACAACTAAACTTGGGAGATTTTTATCACACCGCTTAACAGTAAATCAAACCATGTCTAGTTCAGTAATCGGTCGCCCTTCGTTAACAATAGAGCAGTAAAATACAGCTTTCGGAGGAGTACGGATGTAGGTTTACACCTTTTCTAGAAAAATATATCTAAGTTTAGGGCGTGTTGAACATTCATAATTTGAGCCAAATATAAGCACAAGCGAGCGCCACCGTATTCTCATAACTCTGCTTGAGCTTATCAAATCTAGTGGCAACCGCCCTATACTGCTTTAGCTTAGCAAAGGCATTTTCTACTAAGTGGCGTACTTTATACAAGTCCCAGTCCATATGATCATTAGAGGACTTCGTGTTTGATCTTCTAGGGATGTTATCATGCGTCCCTGCTTGTTCAATATGGGCTCGTAGTGCATCAGAATCATAGCCTTTATCGGCACATAAAACCTCTGTATCGCTTAAATCTATCTTGTCTATTAAATCAGGTGCGACCTTAACATCATGGGTGGTACCATCTGATAAAATAAAGGTCAGTGGATTGCCATGAGCATCAACGGCTAAGTGAATCTTGGTCGCGCGTCCTGCCACACTTTTACTAATGGCTTGGGTGTTCTCATTACCACCACTACTGTGCTGATGCGCTTTGATATGAGTACCATCAATAAATACCCATTCACAGTCAGCGTCTTTGATTAATAAAGCAAACAGCGCAATCAGCTTATTACTCTTAAACCAGCGCTGGTAAGCTTTGTATATTGTATTAGGCTTGCCAAAGTAAGCTGGCAGATCCCGCCAAGGACAGCCAACACGCATACGATAAAGCACGCCTTCAACTGTATTTCTAAGATTTTCTTTGTCATAGATCTTAAGTTCTAGTAAGATAGGTTTCAGTCTTGTCCAGTGTTCATCTTTGAGCATAGTGCGAGGCATAGCGAACGATATCTTTTTTGTGTCAGAACTTAAAGATTAACCGTTCGCTATTTTTTTTGCCATCAATTTCTATCCAATGTTCAACACGCCCTAACCGTTCGCTATTTTTTTTGCCATCAATTTCTATCCAATGTTCAACACGCCCTAATGTATAAAATATATACCTGTTTTTTCATGTCAAAGTATAATTATTATACATTTTTATTGACCAAGATTATTATATCTGACTTGATAAATAACTTTAAATTATGCTAAACGTCATTAGGGTTATTTCTCTGTATGCCTTTTCATACAAGGATTTATAGATTAAGATACTCTAATATACTTTAACGAAATCTGGTGGGTCTAGCCTGTCACGCCGGGGGTCGCGGGTTCGAGTCCCGTCCGCTGCGCCATATTTAAAACTTAGTTTTAATACAAAAGTTTCAACCTCAAGTATTACTTTACTTGAGGTTTTTTGTGTCTAGATTTCCTCTTAAGCCCTTTATTTTTATGAAATTGCCATTTTATATTTTGTCACTTTTCTTGAAAAAGCTATTAAATATTTATATACATCAGTGTATATTCCAGCTCTTCGATCAGCGCTTGCATCCAATCGACTTGATTAACCGTTGCTTGAGAGCACACGCCCCATATCCCAACGACAAACATTAGCATACTTAGCCCATAAACCATCAAATTAACTTTGGTTCTTTATACACATTACCCATAAAGGCCAGCATAATGACGGCCATACCGGCACCTATGTAGAGCGCCATATAAGCTCGGATTTCACTAAAGTAAACATGACTTTATTCATAAGTATTGAAATACATCATGATGTACATCACAACCGTAGGCGTCGCGATCTGTGAATTGTAAATTTGACATAAGGGTTCATAGCCTATTTATGATTCATGTTGCTTTGATCTGAAGCATTTATAGTATATCTCCTATTATATTAATAATATTAGAACCAGAATTTAACCCCCGCAGTCAAACTACTGCTATCAACCGATTCATTATGTTGACGACGCTGACCACGCGCACTGCCAAGCGCTGTCTCATAGCTCACACCGACATAGGGCGTCAGTTGACGACTGAATGTCTCATAAGTCAGCCTCACTTCAGCCTCCATCTCGTTAAAGCCTTTGGTGATATGGTTGTCGCTATCCTCTTTGCTAAATACCGTTAATTCTACTTCTGGTATCACAACCCAATGCTGATTCAAACGCCACTCGTATTCTGCGCCAATGTCCAATCGGACTTGTCCATCAGAGTACAGATAAGCCATTGCATCGGTTTCAATAAAATAAGGTGCTGTTCCCTCAATACCCGCCATAATGGCAGGCTTATCATTCTCGGTATCGTAGGCTACCCCTGCCAAACCATTCCAGAAGATACTTAGTGGCTTCCAATAAGACAACGAGGTCAGGCTATCAATTTCTTTATCACCCTTGGTCTGAATACTGCCTTCGCTGCGTAAAGCTAGGCGACGCTCATCTACGCCATACCAAGCACCCAATTCATAATTAATCTGATCGTCATCAAACTGATAACCTAAATCATCTACAGAAACACCCCACAATGGCATATCACCCATCATCATAGGCTTACCATAACGTCCATAGGGAACGCCGTTTGAGTAGTCAGGACTGCGAGCATCAGCTGGTGCTTGGCCTCCCTGCATACCTGACATGTCCATAGTGCTGTGATCCATACCTGACATATCCATACTGCTGTGATCCATATCCGACATGTCGCCTGACATATCCATGCTACTATGATCCATATTCGACATGTCGCCCGACATATCCATGCCGCTATGATCCATATCCGACATATCCATACTACTATGATCCATGCCAGACATATCCATGCTGCTATGATCCATGATGGGCATCTCAGCAGCATTTGCTAAAGGTAACGTTAATAACATCAAAGATGACATGCCCATAAACGGTAGACTTACTTTATAAATTTTCATAATAAGGCTCATATTTGAAGGTTTATTAAACGACGGCCACTTCTCTAAACATACCGGCTTCCATGTGATAGAGCAGATGACAATGCCATGCCCATCGACCAGCTTCTCCTGTGACATCGAAGCTGATCTTTTGTGCTGGCTGCACCATAATAGTATGCTTGCGCACCTGAAACTCACCGTTAGGCATGCGCAAATCGCTCCACATCCCATGTAGATGCATCGGATGATTCATCATTGTGTCATTAACCAAGGTAATACGTACTCGCTCACTCGGCTTAATATTCACTGGTGTCGCGTCACTAAATTTGACCCCATCAAACGCCCAGATATAGCGCTCCATATTACCGGTTAAATGTAGTTCTATCTCTCGGGTAGGTTTGCGCTGCTCCGCAAATATGGCTTCATCGACAGAGCGTAGCTGACTATAATTCAATACCTCTCTATTAATATTGCGTAAGTTGATACCGGGATCATCAAGGTTCATACGTGGACTGTCCACACGCATGTCAGATTTGAAGTCATACTCAGTTTTGGCATGCTTAGCTTTATAACCATCAGCACCCATAGCGCCCATCATATCTGCCATTGTGAGCCATTCAACTTTGTCCATGGCAGGCGTTGGGGCACGAGCGCCTTCTTTAGTTGCAAGCGTCGCAGCGACATAGCCTGAACGGTCTATATTTTGGGCAAATATGGTATGGGCATCTTTGGTCGGGGTAACGATGACATCATAAGTCTCAGCCACACCAATACGAAAATCATCAATCGCAACTGGTGCGACATCGATACCATCGGTTGCCACTACAGTCATTTTGAGACCGGGTATGCGCACATCAAAAATGGTTTGGGCTGAGGCATTGATAAAGCGTAATTTAACGCGCTGTCCTGCTTTAACGATTTGTGCCCAATTAGCTGCCGTGGTTTTTCCATTGATAAGATAGGTAAAAGTGTTTTCACCCGACAAGTCAGTAAAATCGGTTGGCATCATGCGCATCTGATTCCACATTTTGCGTTTATCAAACGCAGTTTTCATATCCGTTTCGGCAATATCAGACAACAGCTTCTTGAAGTCTGGCAGATGATAGTTGTCAAAATCTGCGCGTTGTTTGAGCAGCTTCAGTAGATTATGCGGGTTGCGACTGGTCCAATCACTGAGCACGATCACGTGGTCTTCTTCGATAGGATGACGCTCGCGACCTTTGGGTTCAATCACCATGGCACCCAGCATGCCAGTTTGTTCTTGGAACCCACTGTGTGAGTGATACCAGTAGGTGCCTGATTGTTTTAATTCGAATTTGTACGTAAAAGTGCTGTGCGCAGGAATGCCGTCAAAGCTAATGCCCGGCACTCCATCCATCTCAAACGGCACCAACAATCCATGCCAATGAATAGAGGTTGATTCATCCATTTGATTATGAACACGTATCACCACCGTATCGCCTTCACGCATCTTTAGCGTTGGAGCTGGCAGTGAATTATTGATGAGCGTCGCCATGCTCTTTTTACCGTTCACAATAGCAGATTGTTTACTGACGTATAAATCAAACTCTTTACCGGTCAATATAGGCACTTTATGAGTGTTTTGGTCACTATTGATAGTAGCACTCTGACTGCCCGAGCGACTTGAGTGTCCCAATGCACTACTGGCCATGGTCGGTATCAAGGAAGCACCAAGGACAGCGGAGGATCCGGTTAAAAAACGCCTGCGGTTCAGTATGTTCTTATTCATAATGATGACCTAATTTAATTTGCGAGATGGTGGTTAAGCTTGTGGCTGTAATATTTTTTATATTTAACGAATAATTTAATCACAGTTGCTGCTGAGGAGAATCAATAGCAGCATAAACTTCTGTGGTGCCGTCTTTGTTAAGTTGCATTACTTTATAAGGCATGAATTTATCTTGATATTCCATACCGGGGCTGCCAACTGGCATACTAGGTACGGCAAGTCCAATGGCTTGTGCAGGAGGATTTTCTAAGAACTGAGCCATGTATTTAGCAGGGACATGACCTTCAAAAACAAAGCCGTCGGTAGTAACGGTGGTATGACAAGAACGCATCTGCTGCGGTAGGCTATAGCGTTCTTTGAATAAAGACAGGTCTTCAACATCGTGTGCGGTTGCGCTTAATCCATTATCTTCTGCATAGCTTACCCATTCTTTGCAGCAGCCACAGTTGGCATCTTTATAGACGGCCGCTGAGACGTTTTTGAGTAATGATGACGGGTCGATTGCAGGGGCATCTGCTGGAGCCGAACTTTCGTTTTGTACTCGTGCATTCTGGGTAGCAGACTGTTCAACCTTTACTGGTTGAGAATCAGAGACACTGGTAGTAGATTGGTTACAAGCGGCTAGTGTAAAGGGTAGTGCTGATACCGCAATCAATAAAAGGACACGACCGGATAACCCGTGATGTCCATTAGAAAACCCGTGTATGTAATGTCTCATCAAATCACCTTTAAGTGTCTATTATTATGCTCGATACTCTAAAAACTGGACCTTATATTTATAGTCTTAACTAAAAACGTTAAATGCAGCACCGTTCAGTACTGCATTATTAATAACAATAGCGTTTAGTGAAGATGCTTCTATATATAGACAGGGTTAATGCTGCATTCCAGATCCCTCATCTGACATATTCATATTGCCATCAAATGACATGTCTATCATATCGCCATCTATCCGAGTGGTTAGCATCGTGTACTGAGCTTCATCTAATTCAGGTAGCGATCTGATAAAAGCGACCATTGCCCACATTCTATCGTCATCATGGGAGGCGCCCCATGCAGGCATTCCCGATGCCATAATGCCATGTTTGATGACCCAAAAGCTTTGCTTTGCACCGTCCTCAGTTTGATAACGTTTGACGATATCAGCCTTGGTAAAGTTGGGCGGCTTTGGATATAAGCTTTCGCTAAAATCAGTTTGAGCCACTCCCGGAGACAAGTGACAGCCTGCACACATATCTTTGTAGTCCGAGCCACCAGAGCTGATCATGTCAACCTTCTCTAAGTCTGGTACTACAATATTTTTACTGGCAGTTTGTATAGAACGATTGCGCGCAGTTTCTAAAAAGCTATACATCATTGGGCTATGCTCTTGGTCTGCACCCACGTTGACAATACCACTGCTAACAACCGCAAACATCCCAACGATTGCCACAAATAAAGTAAAGAGCACACCCAACAAGAACTTCATGTATTTTCCTAAAAACTTATTTCCGTTAATTTCTCTCTACTATTAGAGAAGAGCTGTGAGTTAACAGAGCTGAAATTTTTAAGATTTACTGTCAGTAGTCACACAATGTTTTTGGTACATTTGCTTCATTTTGCTCATATTGGCCATCATGGCTTTCATAGCAGGGTCATTCATGTCCATCTTGCTATGATCCATTTTTTGCATCATTTGCATGTGCTTTTGCATCTTTTCACAGTTCATTTGATCTTTTTCAGCATGCATTTTAGGGTCATGCGCTAGAGCTGAGGTTGATACAACAAGAGCGATGGCAGTAATGGCGATTGATTTAGTCAGTGCTTTAAATTGCGACATAATGAATTCCTATTGATTGGATTAAGAGCTATTGAGGGTAGAGGAGTTAGACCATCATCAATGATACAGTACTCATTCTGACTGGCACATGACATTAAGATTACAATATTGTCATCTTCACATATTGGGATTTCAATATCCCAAGTAATCTTTTAGTATTACTTCTCGCTATTATAATTTTTCACAAAATATTTTGCAGATTGCAAGTGTTGATCCTGATGCTGAACCTGACACGCGACTCTCGCATCGATATAACCTTTCATTTGCGCGCTAGAAATTTGTGCATCGTTATGATCTGCGTTCTTTGCAAAACTAGTAAGCGCATCACAATTACTAAGAATAGAAGCATCTAAGTTCGTGGTTTGAGCATTGGCCGCTGACATACCAACTAACATTGATACTGAAAGTAAAGCTGCTTTTTTTGATGTACTATTTTTTTTCATTTAAAACCCTTTGAAGATCATTAATTGATAAATCATTTAAGTAAGATAATCGCCTAACTCATAGAAGCCTCCTATATCTGAAACAAGCTTCTATGTGGCGTTGATTTAGAATACTAAATAGTGGCTGACAGCTAGATGACACGGACATGACATTTTTGTTATAAACAAAACAATACTGTCATCTGCTTGTCATTAGAACCAAATGTCATTATCTGCTTTTATCCATAGAGCGCCGTTAGAACAAGGACTTTTGATAAATATATAGATGATAATCTAACAACGTTAGTGATACGCTGTTGACAACTATAATGATATGAAGGTAGGCGACGATGAAAGTACTGTTAGTAGAAGATGAGCAAAAACTTGGAGAATATATTAAGAAAGGCTTAACTGAAGCCGGCTTCATCGTGGATCATTATATGACTGGTCTAGATGGCTATCATGCGCTAATGACTGAAGAATTTAGTGTGGTGCTGATGGATGTGATGTTACCTGATGTCAGTGGCTTTGAGCTGGTACAGCGCTACCGTGCTGCTGGAAAGCATACGCCTGTTTTATTTTTAACGGCTAAAGATGATTTAAGTGATCGGATCAAAGGCATTGAAATTGGTGGCGATGATTATCTGACCAAGCCTTTTGCTTTTGCTGAGCTGATTGTTAGAATAAAAAGCCTGTTACGCCGTGCCAACCAGTCAGATTACAAAAGCACAGTCATCCATACCGCTGATCTAAAAATGGATATTGCCAAACGCACTGTATATAGAGGCGACACCCTTATCAAACTGACTGCCAAAGAGTTTGCTTTATTACAGCTGTTCCTAGAACGTCAAGGTGAAGTACTGCCACGTACTGTGATTGCCTCGCAAGTATGGGATATAAATTTTGACAGCGATACCAATGTCATTGACGTAGCTATCAGACGTCTACGAATCAAAATCGACGATGGTTTTGATACCAAGCTGATTCATACGGTACGTGGTATGGGCTACAGGTTAGAGCCGCTGGATGTCGGCGTGGGCGACGATGGTATTAACAAAGATGATCTAAAATAAAATGAGATATAAACTTAAGAATCGACGTTGGCCGCTCTTATGGCGCACTGTTTTTTTACTGACCATATTTGTTGTCATCTCTCAAGTCATTATTTATATATGGGTTCAGCGCTCTGTTAACGAGCACTTTGAGCAAATGGACTCAGAGATTATTACCCATGCCGCGTTTAATCTGCGCAAACGTATGGTTGCCTTGGGCGAAGAAGTAGAGCCATTAACAGCTTCAAAGTCCCGATCACTCATTGATGACAATCACCTACATTCTTCTTGGCTAGATTACGATTTAAAAACGCTAATATCAGACAAAAATGGCAAATTATTGTCCAGCGATCCCAGTAATTTCATTCATGATTTACCGATCGACTTTAGCTTGTTACAACTACGGCAGGACTATCGCGATCAGCAGTTTATGATTAAGATTAATAGTAGACATTATCGAGCGATGGTCATTGCAAACCATGAGGCTTTGGCGCTGATTGCGCTGCCTATCGATGTTCATCATCAGTATCTCATACATTTTAATCGCCAGCTGAGCTTGATACTGATCGCGATCACACTAGTACTGGTGTCAATTGCCGCATTAAGTGTCTATTGGGGATTTGCGCCACTTGCTACTATCGTCCAAAAGATGAAGGGTATTAATCCTGAACAGCTACATGAAAGAGTGGTAGTCGGTAATATGCCCTTAGAGCTACGACCATTGGCTGAGTCTTATAACTTAATGATGGAGAAGCTGGAAAATAACTTTGAATCGTTATCACGCTTTTCAGATAATATTGCCCATGAGCTACGTACTCCGCTGGCGACGCTTGGCACTCAAACCCAAGTGATGTTAAGTAAGCCTAGAGTAAGCCATGAATATGTTGAGCAACTGCATCATCAGCATGACACCCTTGAGCAGTTATCTACGTTGATTAATAATATGCTGCTACTGGCAAAGACACAAAAAGGGCTGTCTGATTCACAGCTCAATCGGGTTGATACTGAGTCAATGTTCATTAAGCTTATTGATTACTATGAGCTAATCGCAGAAGATCGAAATATCTCTTTTGAAAAGACGGGCAACTTCCATGCTGTGCTAGGAGATGAAGGTTTATTACAAAGACTGTTCGCCAATCTCATGTCAAATGCTATTTATTATGCTGCTAGTGACAGTGTGATCATTATTGAAGCCTCTAGTATTGAGATTCCGACTGTGCCTCATACTGTCACGAATGATAAGCAAGACATGAGGTCATCTATATTGAATCCTGCATCTTTTAAGGTAGTAATCACCAATCGATTGGATCAACCATTGTCTCAAGTAGAGGCTGATAAGCTGTTTGAGCGCTTTTACCGTCATGATAAAACGAATACGATGCATTCGGGAACAGGCTTAGGCTTATCTATCGTGCAAGCTATCGCCAATGCCCATAATGGCAAAGTCAGTATTACTATAAAAGATGAGTCTTACTTTCAAGTCAAGGTTGAGTTGATGATTGCTAGATAAATAAGTATCAAATAAGAAAATTCGAGCTTCTCGTCCCATGTAGCCAAATAATTAAGACTGTATTTAGAGGTTACTGTTTAAGCAAATTTCGTCTCAATTATTTACATGATTGAGGCTTTTTTTCTGTTTGAAAATTCTTCAAGTATTTCAGCAGCAGATCACTTACCACAGTATAGTCAGGGAAAAGTAATATCGATACATCAAGTACTGCTGATATTAATTTTTCTTGCTTGCTGTGCCTACGCAGACAGAGGCTGCAAAAAATTTATACCAGCAGCACTGTAGCGTTTTTGAGATATTTTAACTATAACAAGATTTCTTCGTCCTTTACAAAACTAATATTCCTGACCATTTAGTCAGTTATTTTAATAAAATCATAAACTTAGAGGATATCAATAACTTAGAGTACATTTTTTACTGATACTTGGCGCTAAAATGCAGTTGTCAGCCCATATAAAACATGCTTAACTGTTTCAAAGTGTTAATGATTACTGCCGAAATAAGGCTTCTTGAAATAAGTTATTAAGAAAATTTTTGTAGTTTCAGCAGCATTGATGCTTGTTTTGATAACGTTTTATTTTTATTAAAATCTAATAGCCTTTTTCCCTCTAGCAGCACGGGTGCGTTTTAACAGGAAGTTAAACCCCGTTTATAGCCATGATAACCATGATGACCATGATGGCAATTTTGCTAGGCACCAACGACTGTAAATAAAGGAATACTACTGTGCGTGATCATTCATCTATAAGTCGATCCTTAATCACTAATAAGCTGACCTATGCGCTTGTTGCCATTGCTGCTTTAGGCGCTATAAGCAGCGCTCAAGCAAAAGTGCTCTTCACTGATACCAGTATCTCGGCGCTTTACGGTACTGATTATGAGCTAGTGCCTCAAGAAACCTTAACCACCGTTACTTTAGAGCATGCCTCGACCCATACATGGGGTGGTGTATTTTTCTTCGTCGATCGCCATCAAGGTAAAGAAAATGCGGTAGGTAAAGAGTTTAAGGAAACTTATGGTGAACTTGCGCCCAAGCTTAAGCTGGCAAAGTTTGAAAACAACTTTATCAAACAAGTCAATAAGGACAATGCTGATGATCAACAGATTACCTTAACCTATGGCTGGGAGAAGAATAACTTTGTCATAGATGGTTATGTTGACTATGCATTTAACAGCGAAGATGATTCTGTGAAAGATAATATCCATATCAATCCGCAATTAAAATACAACTTACAAGACGTGTTGGGTATTGATAACCGCTTAGAAGTCGGTATGGAATATAGCTACTGGAAGAATAAATTTGGCAGTGACAAAATGCAGAATGCCGCGAGCGCTTTAGTGAAGTTCCATTTTTAAACAGTCATTAATTTTTAAATATGACTAAAAAAGCCCTCATGCTAACTTTATCGATTGGATGAGGTTTTTTTTGTGTATGCCAAAAAATCGAAAGTCAGATAGGCTTAAGAAGAAAATAAAGGTGCTAAAAAACCGCCCAAATTTTAAATTTGACTCATACACTTATGGGCGCTGATAGAGTCGACTAACATTTGCAATCAGCGCCACCATGATCATACCCATTATGATAAGAATAGCAGACATCATGTGTGCTGCCTCGTAATTCAATGCTTCTACTTGCTCATAGATAGCAATGGAGACCACTTTGGTTTCACCCGAAATACTGCCACCAATCATCAAGACCACGCCAAACTCGCCAATGGTATGCGCAAAGCTGATTAAGCTGCCAAGGATGATACCGATACGAGCTTGCGGTAATGCTACCCGTATAAAGCGTCTGAAACGGCTAGGTTCCAGTAAGCTTGCAACCTCCATGACACTGGTTGGGATGCGTAAAAATTGCGCGTAGACAGGCTGAACAAAAAAAGGCAACGAGTAAATAATGGAGCCAATGACCAGTCCTTCAAAGGTAAAGACAAAGGCGCTAATATCGTATTGCAACAGCCACTTACCAATACCAAAATTGGGGCTCAGTAATAATAATAAATAAAAACCAATCACTGTAGGCGGCAAGACCAGCGGCATGGCAATCACGCCCAGAAGCATAATTTTGATGCGCCCAATAATCCGACCACGACTCGGCTTTGCCAGCCAATAGGCTAATGGAGTTGCGAACACCAGCAAGCATAAGGTAGTGACACCAGCAAGCTTGAGGCTTACCCACACAGGAAGCAGCATATCTGAGATAAGAGCAGGAGACATCATAACGTTACTGTTTATTTACCTTTTATCTAATAGCGCACTTGTAGCATGTTATATAGAGCATCAACTAAAAAGTACCACTTATCACATCCTTTTTTCAAAAATCATGATAAGGAAACACATTTATAATGATATTTAAAACCTTATGATAAGCGTGCTCACTGATAAAAGACAGTATAAAAAGGCTAAGATGGCTTTTTATTCATAGCGGCTATAAACAGATTACCGAACTGCTAAAAAACCAGCTCTAGAGAAGTAAGCTTGTCCTGTAGGAGAACGTAGATAATCCGTGAAATCTGCCGCATTTGCTTCATTAGTAATGAGTATGCCGTCTTGTAAGATAGCAGGATAAGATGTTGGTGGTAAGAGGTAAAAATGCTCAGGTGTTGCTTTCATTGCTATGACTTGTGAGTGCGCAACAACGCCATAGTCGACACTACCAGTATGGGCATATTGGAACGCTTGACCGATATTTTCCGCTTGGATAAGACGTTTTTGTGCTATTAGCGCGTCATATAGATTTTGCGTTTGTAGATAAGATTTTGCAGATGCACCATAAGGCGCAAGCTCAGGATTGGCAATGGTGATTTTGCTCTTATCATTGCTATTAAGTAGCTCAGTCAATGTGTTTTGAGCGTATACACCGACAGCTTTGGTGGCACTATAAATGGACAGTTGCCCTTGGGTATAAGTAAAAGGCGTATGATTTCCATCACCTTTAAAAACCTCATTTAGCAGCTGCGCGGGGAAATCTTGGTTGGCTGCTAAAAAGATATCATATGGTGCACCTGAGATAATTTGAGAATAAAGCTTACCTGATGAGGCAAAAGTGACTTCTATTTCTTGGTTAGGTAAACCCTTATCAGTTTTGTAGCCCTCGATAATTTCAGGCAATACGTCCGATAAATTGGCAGCTGCAGCGATACGGAGTATTTGACTTGGCTCAGTGGTATCGTTGATCTCAGCTGGCAAGTCAGTACCTTTTTCTTTAGTACAAGCTGTTAGCATCAAGGCTAAGCACACTGCTGACACTGTTATCTTCTTACCCATTATTGCTTAGCCATTTTGAAGAGTCATCTTGGTAGTATTCTTGCTTCCAAACGGGAATGTCCGCTTTTATCGTATCTAATATCCAGCGGCAGGCATCAAAAGCAGGATAACGATGGGCAGAAACGACCCCAACCCAAACGGCTACATCACCAATCTCTAAAGCCCCGATACGATGAATGGCAATAGCCTGAGTAATTTCAAAGCGCTTTTTGGCTTCTTCGATAATGGCACGTCCTTGATTGAGTGCAAGTTCTTCATAGCCGTAGTAGGTCAAGCGGTTGACGCTACTGGCATTATTGTGATTACGTACGCGACCTTCAAAGCATACGAAAGCGCCGCAGCTGTCATCATCAAGGGTTTTCTTTAGTCGATTTTCATCAATGTCTGAATCTAGTAGCGCAAAGCCATCACGTTCAGCAATGAGATAAGCCTCGTCGATGCTACGCTTAATGCTCATCGACTGCCCATATACTTGATCTGCCATATATTGTCTCTATTTATTATTCTTAAAATTTTTAGCGATACAAATAAGCGTCTAAATACTATTAACCGCCTGCTACTGGAGTAATGAAAACCACGCTATCGCCATGATTAATCTCATCTGTCCACTTGGCAAAGTAATCGTTTACTGCCACACGCAGCTCTGACTGTGGACGGCTAAAACGATGCTTTTGGTGCAGTTGCTCGTATAACTCGGTTAATGACGTAGACTGTGGCACGTTTACTTTTTCTTCATGACAGTTGGCTTCATCGGCTAAGCTGGCAAAGTATAAAACGGTGATATTCATCGTCGTATTTATATGGTCACTGCTTTCTACTAAATCGCTCATATAAGTCTCCATTATTTATTAATTGCCAAGCTTTATATCTATCATATCGCTATGGCGTATTTACGCATGTTGATAGTCAGATTTGCCGCCCGTCTTATTCATCAAATGGACGTTATTGATGACGATGTCGTGAGAGATGGCTTTGGTCATATCATAGATAGTTAGGCAAGCGACGCTGACGGCTGTCAGTGCTTCCATTTCTACACCGGTTTTATGTGTAACTTTGACAATAGCAGTGATAATAATGCTGTTTTGGCTATCGTCGTATTCAAAAGTTAAACCAATCTTATCTAATGGCAAGGGGTGACAAAGTGGAATCAGGTCATGGGTGCGTTTTGCAGCCATGATACCTGCGATATGAGCGGTCTGCGTGATACTGCCTTTTTTAGTCATACCATCAGCAGCTTTGATTTGCTCATAAATTATCGCAGGGAAGATCACTTGTCCCTGAGCATGTGCTTCTCTTGTCGTTGCTATTTTGCCACTCACATCGACCATAGTGATATCACCATCACTATCTAAATGTGACAAAGCAGTTTGAATGGTTTTTTGACTGCTGATATTCATTTATCATTTCTCTTAAATGGCTAGTTTCTCTCAGTAAATCTTTTTATATGTTACGTAAAGCAATACAGGCACGCTCAAAATCTTTAGGCGTATTAAAATTGGTAAGAGATTGCCAATCCTCTGAAAACGTTACAGGCTGCACCATTGGCTGAATAAATTTCATTACTTGGCGCTGCCGATTGTCAATATAATGCTTTAAATCCGGCTCAATACTTAAGCGATAAATACCTAACAATGGATATAAATGATGCTCATCGGTGAGACAAATGACCGATTTATATACAGCTTGCATTATATAAGGCTGCAGTTTTTTCCACAAATCGGTTGCAGCAATCAAGCTATCACAGCTAATAACCATCAGCCAAGATGCATACGAATTTGCCGCATTGGTTGATTGCATAATCATTGAGCTGGTCAAACATTGTAATGCCGCCTCTATGGCGACCAATGCGCCGCCAGTTTCGATCTGTTCATTGTCATTACTAGCAAAATCGTTAACCGAAAGGTAATCAGTGATATGGATGATGGGCACTTGCGGGTTATTCAAAATCAAATCTGGATTGATACCAAAACCACGACCATTATCTGCAATCATAATAGGCACATTATAAGCAGTGGCTGCACTTAGTTTAAGCGCTTGCCTGACATGATAATCAAGCAATTGCTCATTGGTTGGTAGCATCAACTCAGCTTTTGGCGAACCCATACGTTTGGATGCACCGCCTGCTAAGATGACGATACCTGCTAAGCGATTCAAGGGATCTATATCGCTTGAGCTATTTACACTTTTTAAGATATTTACAGCATCTGTCATGATTAATCGTGACCGGGGTTGGTACGCATAAAGTGCGGGACAAAATTGCATGGGCGCGTACGGCTATCGAGCTGCTCTTGTAAGATACCTTCCCAAGCAGTGCGGCAAGCACCTGATGAGCCAGGTAAACAAAAAATACCTGTACCATTTGCCATACCAGCTACGGCGCGAGATTGGATGGTAGACATGCCGATATCTTCTTTTGAGATTAAGCGGAACATCTCACCAAAACCATCTACTGACTTGTCAAACAAGACGCTGACTGCTTCTGGAATGCTGTCTCTAATATAAAACCCCGTACCGCCAGTGGTAATCACTGCATGAACATTTGGGTCCGCAATCCAGCCGCTGACAACGGCTCTAATCTTATAGATATCGTCGGTAATCAGTTGACGATCAGCAAGCTGATGCCCTGCTGCGGTTAACTGATCGACCAGATATTGTCCTGAGCTGTCTTCTGCCATCGTACGACTATCAGAAACGGTTAAGATCGCGAGATTAAGTGGGATAAAAGGTGCTTGCAGCTTGCTCATGAATGTTCCTTGATAAATATGTTTATTATGAAAAGTATCGCTGATAAGTAAATTAACCACCAATCATCGACAAGTTATTCATAATGCCACTGTTCGAGTCATGAAGATGATGGTGCTCAGGTTTAATGGGCATAAAACTATGTAAAGTACAGATCAGTCCTGCAACATCATCTTGCTGCAAGTGCTCACGAATGTCGTAATTGCCTTGATCAAATAGGCACAGGTGTACCTTGCCTTCACTGCTAACCCGTAGGCGATTACAGCTGTCACAAAAATGGGCTGCATATGGGGCAATCAGTCCGATACGCCCTTTATAATCAGGATGACTGTACTCAATTGCTGGACCGTCGTTACTGCCGCGTTCATGAGTTTGCCAGCCGTCTTCTATCAGATAATTGGTAATGATGTCGGTTTGGGCATGCTGAGCAAAAAACAAATCGCTGTTGTCACTGGTCTGCATAAATTCAATAAAGCGATAAGTGACTGCTCTATCTTTGACATAATCAATGGCACTCATTAAGTTTTCAAAGGCAGTTTCTGCCATCAGAATGCTGTTTATTTTAAGCTTAATATCGGTGGTTGCCAGCAAGGTATCCATATCAGCCAAGAGTTGCGGCAACATATCAAAGCCAGTCATCTTATGGAAAGTAGCGGCATCAAAGCTGTCCATACTGATATTAAGCTGATTTAGTCCGGCCGCCTGCCAACTAGCCAAGTGCTTACCAAGCTTATACCCATTACTGGTCATGGCAACCGTTTCAATGCCTTCAGTATTTCTGATGGTTTTAATAATGTCTACCACATCACGGCGTATAGAAGGTTCACCGCCTGTAATCCTGACTTTTTTGGTGCCGACTTGGGCAAATCCACGGATTAACGTAGCAATTTCAGCAACACTAAGCTCATCTTGTTGAGGTTTGCCTTGATAGCCATTGGGCAAGCAATACACACAGCGAAAATTACAGAAATCGGTAATCGATAGACGCAAATAGGTGAGACGTCGTGCGAAACCATCGGTTAATGGTTGAGCGCGCGTAGTCGGTAAAGACGTTGACGTACTAGCAGTTTTCGGTGATGAGTCACCATCAAAAATAACGGGTGCAGTGGCAGGCGAGTACAATTGAGCATTACCTACGATGGGGGCAAGATGGTTCATAGATGATTACCATTAATATAAAGTATAGTGTGTACTTTTAAGCATTGCCTCAAGTTGTGAGTGAAATAGGTTATTCAGGTATAAATATGACAGCGTGCCTATTAATAACAAGCAACAAATAACAAGCAGCAAATAACAAGCAGCAAATAACAAGCAGCAAATAACAAGCAACCGTTATTCAATGAATGGCTAGCATCAGAGCCGCAGTTAAATGATAAGTGTTAATTTTCACACGGTCTGTAGCATAGAGGTTTGTCCACTGTAGCATTTTTGAGCGGCATTCACTATATCCAAGGAAAAGGTTGCACTTGTACGCTTTCGCCAGCGGCTACATGGCCAGAATCTTGTGCCAATACAATAAAGCAGTTGGCATGGCTCAGCTGCTTGATACGGTGTGACTGTTGTTTGGTAGAGCTTTCAACATAAAAACTGCCTGCTTCATCTTGGGTTAAAAGGCCTCTTTGGAAGTCCTTACGACCAGCTGATTTTTTAACATCATTTTTAAGGGTTGCCATGACTGTTAATTGCATGGGTCGCTCTGAATGAGGCGCGCCTGCCATTTGCCACAAAGCAGGAATCACAAACTGTAGCGTACCAACGACTGTCGATAGTGGATTACCAGGCAAACCAAAATATAAGACAGGCTTGACAAGGTTTTGTGTGAGCTCACCAAAGACAAACGGTTTACCAGGTTTCATTGCGACTTTGTAGTGATTAATCTTGCCCAATTGCTCAATGACGGTCGTTAAAAAATCATAATCACCAACAGATACACCAGCGGTAGATATCAGCACGTCACACGCTTGCATGGCTTGAGTAACAGCCGCCGTCGTTTTGTCTAAATTATCAGGGATAATGCCATAATCTTGAATAACTATTGGTAAATCAGAGAGCAGGCTTTTAAGAGTAGGGGTATTAGAGTTATAGATTTGCGCCAAACTTTTAAGCTCATTGCCAATCGCCACTAGCTCATCGCCTGTCGCGAATACACCAACGATTAAAGGCTGATAGACATTGACTTTATCCAAACCCAGATTTGCCAGTAAGCTGATATCAGCAGGATTCAGCCGCTTACCTTTCAATAAAACGGTTTCTCCCGCTCCAATTTCTTCGCCTTGTTTGCGGATATGGTCATCAGACTGAGCCGTTTGGCTAAGGATGATTGAGTAGGGCTTTGATTTATCAATGCTGCCTTTTATCGCGGCAAAATTGGTGTTTTCTTGCATGATAACGGTATCACATTCATCAGGTACGACTGCACCAGTAAAGATGCGTACTCCTTGACCTGACTGGATATCACCACCATAAGGGCTACCAGCTTGCGATTCTCCGATGATGGTGATGGTAGTATTTATTGCAAGCTTAGTCCCTTTAGCAATCGCATAACCATCCATCGCGGATAGGTTCTGTCTTGGTACCGAAAAAGGCGAGACGATATCTTCAGCCAGTATGTGATGACAGCTGTCTAATAAATCGTAGTTAGCGACGGCTCTTTTATTAAGCGGATAGTCGTTATTATTATAATTCTCTACGCGCTGCTGTATCTCAGCTACAAGCCCTTCAACCGTAATCATAACATTGTACTCATCTTATTAATGTTGAGCTATATATAGCATCAGACATACTTTATACCATAAGAATGACATGGCTGACAGGGATTTTATAAGCGGAGTCGTAAGATATAATTGAAGTTGTAAGTTAAAAAATAGATGAAAATAGAGCAGATTTTCATATCACTTTACCGAGATAGTTTTTTATCGCTTGCTCGAAGAAAACGATGCAGAAGCTTCAAAAAACCATCCCAGTAATGCTATTTGTCATTAACAATTGCTTATAACCTTAAGCCAGCTCTATACTCATTTTGGGACCAAAGGGTTCGTAATGAATGTTATCAAGGACATGGTCAAGGATGATCAGGCTATCAATAATGCTTTCCATAAAAAGCATGGAACCACAAACATAAATATCAGCCAGTTTAGGCAAATTGCTAAGCCAAGCTTCATCAAGAATCTGCCCAGACTCAAAGTAAAAAATGTGCTTTTCTACGTTTATCGCAGTAGCCAAGAGTTTATTAACTTCACTATCAAAAGCATGATGCTCTTGGTTTTGGCAAGCATAAACCCAAACAATAGGACGTTGTGGATTAACGGTAACTTGAGCTTCTAACATGGATAAAATAGGTGTCACGCCAACGCCAGCACTGAGTAGCACCAAGGGAATATCATTTTGCTGCATCAAATCTTGGTCTAGCTCAAAATCACCAGCCGGTGCCGACAATAAAACCGTGTCACCGACGGCTAGATGATCATGTAAATAATTAGACACTAGACCATGATGCTCATTACGATTGTCACGTCTAACTGCAAACTGGATACCTTGATCGCTATTGGCTGAGTATAAAGAGTAGTGACGCAGAGCAATATGATCGCCGTCTGCTGGGTCTGTTTTTACGGTAATGTATTGACCGGCAGACAGTTTAATCTTGCTTAAATCGATAGTCTGATTGTTTACTGAATGGTCATTTACCGGGACGACGGTAAAAGCGGCGATATCAGTCGCTGCTTCTACTTTTGCCGTTACTATAAATGGTGCAAAGCCTTGCCATATTACCTGCTCATACATACTATGCTCGATCTGGATAAATATGGAGGCAATCTCATCATAAGCTTCTGCCCAAGCCGTAAGGATATCGTCAGTTGCTGCATCACCTAACACTTCTTTGATGGCAGCAAGCAGATGCTTGCCAACGATAGGGTAGTGCTCTGGTAGGATTTGTAAGGCGCGATGCTTATGGCTGATTTGCGTCACTTGCGGCAATAACGTCGCTAAGTTTTCTAGATGTTTAGCCGCTGCCAAAACTGTCATTGCCAATGCAGTCTGTTGACGACCAAGCTTTTGATTGGTTTCATTAAAAATATCAAGTAGTTCAGGGTGCTCATGAAACATATTTTTATAAAATACAGTAGTAATCGCGGTTCCATGCTCTTCGAGTACCGGTACCGTTGCTTTGACGATTGCTAATGTTTGTAGTGAAGCCATTATGGATCCTTTAGTGATTATTCACATTGACAGTATTTGGTGGCTTAAGGTTAATGAACGAAATTAACAACGATAATCAAAATTTTGAACTGCCGGATGGGGCAATAAAAAAGAGTGACGCAACACTTAACAGTCAAATTGTTCATCGAGACTATAAGATTCATTTAAAATGAATCTTATAGTATATTATCTTTGTTTTAATATCAATGATGCAATATCATTATGCTGATTCCTTTTGCCAGCATTTCTGAATCACAATCTAATTTTCTTTGGGGTGAAGAGGTTCACTTATGCAAAGTCCATATACATAAATTATTAGCTTTAGAACGCTACGATTCATTAAATAGGTGGCACAAAAAAGCCCTGCTAGATACAGGGCTTTTTTTATTAAGCGATAGATAAATTTTTTATTTAAAATAGCACTTTATACATTTTTGCCGTGTTGCTTTTGCTGAATGTCTTTAGCTAAGTTGTAGCATTGATTGATATGGTCAGTAGCAATTTTCTTAAAAATCATATAGCCCATAGTACCTGCGACCATTTGACCACCAAGTGGGATAAACTTGGTCACTTGCTTAGCAGCGATACGACCACCAAAGCCTTGCACTGTCTTTTTAACGATACCACGGGTTGCCATTAAGCCTGCAAAGTCAACGGTACGATCCTTAAGCGCGCTCCAGTGAATAGCGCGTGACTCTAAGTCTATTGCTGCTTGGCGATCTTCGAGTAAACCAAAGCGCTCACTAATTTCAGGTAACAGCATTGTCAGCATGCTGGCATCGATTGCCACATCAAAAAATGGTACTGGAACGATGGCAACACCAGCAGAGATTCTGGCACGCTTTTTGACCATGGCGATACATTCTTTTTTGACTTGTTCAAGGTTTAAGTTTGGATCAATCGTATTCGGTAGTTTTTCAGCTAAAGGGGTCGTTTTCATGAAATATCCTTAAGGTATTTAAAAGTAGCAATTAAAATAAAAAAATAAAAAATAAAACATAGAATAAATAACAAGCAACTACAGTGTTTATAAGATGCCTACTATTTTATGTATTTATAAACGTCATACAATCGCTGCTTTGTAGCAAAATGCTGAAAAATAGGGGTAATGTGCACCGTTTTTGTAAATGAAGCCATACGCTAAAAATATAAGATTAGAAGAAATACATTGTCTAGGTGCGATCAAGTTATTCTATAAGTTACGTGATGATGGATGTATAAGCAATCTCTAACCTTGCACCGACATGCCAAAAATTACCTCCAAATTAATATTGTGAGCACTTGCTAAAGCCAGTAGAATAGCTTCATGCTAAATTTAACCCCCCGTTATACCAGCACTCGCATTGACGAGTTGCCCGCCGCGTTGCAACCACTTGCCGCCCAGTCACTGACGCTTGCTCGCCTATATGCCGCTCGCGGTATTATGCAGCCAGATGAGCTTGAGACACAGCTGGCTGGTTTACTGCCTGCTGAGAAGCTAAAAGGTATCATTGAAGCGGTAGATCTATTAGATATCGCTATTGATGATGGTCAGCGTATTCTGATTGTTGGTGACTTTGACTGTGATGGCGCAACCAGTACGGCGTTAATGATGCGCGCCTTGACTGCCATGGGTGCCAAGGTTGATTTTTTAGTCCCTGACCGTTTCAAATACGGTTATGGGTTGACGCCAGAGATTGTCGAATTAGGTATTAAAACTTATCAGCCGCAAATGATTGTCACGGTAGATAATGGTATCTCAAGCCATGAAGGCGTGGCACGTGCGCAGGCCGACGGCATTACCGTCATTATCACTGACCATCACCTGACGACTAAAGAAACCCCACCTGCTGAAGCCGTGGTCAATCCCAACCAACTCGATTGTAACTTTGCTAGTAAAGCTTTAGTAGGTGTTGGGGTAGCGTTTTACGTGCTCGGACGACTGGCAAAGCTACGCCGCGATGCTGGCAAATCTACCGTACAAGTCAGTCAATATTTGGATTTAGTAGCGCTTGGTACGATTGCGGATGTGGGCGTCCTTGATAAAAATAATCGTATTTTGGTCCATCATGGCTTAGCGGCTATTCGTCAAGGACGTGGTTCTCTTGGCATACTAGCGTTACTCGAGCAAGCGGGTCGTGATCCCAAAAAACTACAGGCGCAAGACTTTGGTTTTGTCTTGGGTCCACGTATTAATGCGGCTGGGCGTATGGATAATATGCGCATCGGTATTGAGTGCTTGTTAGCGGATGATTGGGCAACCGCGCAGCGATTGGCACAAGAGCTTGAGCAGCTTAATCGTACGCGTCGCCAAGTAGAAGGTGAGATGCGTACGCAAGCGGATAATATCGTCCAAGCATTAGCTGCTGTTGATACAGGGATTGACGCTGATGCTGAAGCAAGCGATGATATCATCGTTCAGCATAGGCTTGAGAAGAAGAGCACTAACACCCGCAGTATTGTGTTATATCAAGATGACTGGCATCAAGGTGTTATCGGTATCGTCGCAGGACGTTTGAAAGAAAGCCATTATCTGCCGAGCATTGTCTTTGCGCCCGCGAATACTGAACGTACAGGCGATGAAGATGCCATCAAAGGCTCAGCACGTTCTATTGCTGGCGTGCATGTTCGTGATGCCATTGAACAAGTTGCCGAGAGCCATCCTGATTTAATCAGTCATTTTGGCGGTCATGCCATGGCAGCAGGACTGACATTGAAACGAGGCAATTTTGATGCCTTTGTGACAGCATTTAACGCGGTGCTGGCACAGATGAAGGATGAGGTATTCGCTGAGCAAAAATTCACCGATGGTGCTTTGCAAGCAAGTGATTTTAGCTTATGGTTTGCTGAGCATCTTGCAGAGTCTAGTATTTGGGGACATGGGTTTGCGCCGCCAGTATTCGACGGGGTATTTGAGGTGTTAAGTTTTAAAGTATTAAAGGATAAGCATCTTAAACTGTCGCTACGTTATCCTGATGTGCAGTATCCGATAGAGGCGATTCAATTTAGTTTTGATAGCAGTGCTTGGGATTACCGCACCGAAAAAGTACATATATTGTTTGAACTGGACATCAATGAATGGAATGGCAAACAAAATTTGCAGTTGATGATAAAAGATTTGGCACTGGTAAAAGACATGGCAAATGCGAGCTAGCAGCTTAGCTTAAAGAAGGGTACTTACCGTAACGATGCTAATGTATAGCTGCTAAGCGTTAATACAGCCACGTCTTAATATAGTCGATTCTAAATAAAACAGATACATTATATTTCGACGCTGAACTGGTATAAATTTTTCTTGCTTGCTGTGCCTTCGCAGACAGAAGCTACGAAAAATTCATTCCAGTCCCGCTGTATTATTTTTATACTAAACTCACTATACTTCCATTCAATGGTTGGGTAATCCCCCCAATAAATAAGAACACTTACAAATAGAGATTAACTGCTAAAATACACCAGCAGGAGAATCCTATGAAAAAGACACGCTTTAGCGACAACCAAATCGTCAACATCCTAAAACAAGCCGAACAAGGCGTCCCTATTACCGAGCTATGCCGTGAGCATAACATCAGCCAAAGTACCTTTTATAACTGGCGCTCAAAGTATGGCGGCATGGATGCCACACTTATCAGCCGTCTTAAAGAACTTGAAGTTGAAAATGCCCGCCTTAAAAAGATGTACGCTGATGAATGTCTTAAGTCCGATATTCTACAGGATGCCATGTCAAAAAAGTGGTAGCGCCCCAAAGGCGCAAAGGGTTGGTTTGTCACTACATTGAAGATCGTGGTATTGGTATCCGCAGGGCTTGTAGCATCTTTAACATCAGCGTCACCTGTTATTATCACAAGTCGGTGGTAACAGATGAGAACCAGCAAATAGCGGACTTACTTATCAAACTGACTGATGAGAACAAGAACTGGGGCTTTGGCTTGTGCTTTTTAACCCTGCGTAATGTCATGGGACTGCCTTACAACCATAAGCGGGTATATCGCATCTACTGCGAGCTTGAACTCAACCTTAGAATCAAGCCTAAGCGTCGCATTAAACGTGCTAAACCAATACCATTAGCAGTACCTGATAGGATTAACCAAAGCTGGAGCATGGACTTTATGCACGACGGCTTAACTGATGGCCGCGGCTTTAGACTGTTCAATGTCATTGATGATTACAACCGTGAGGCACTCACCATTGAAGTCGACTTCTCGCTACCGGCGCAAAGGGTCATACGCAGTCTTAATCAGCTTATTGAGTACCGAGGCAAACCTGTGCAGATAAGATGCGATAACGGCCCTGAATACATCAGCAATGCGCTCAAAGACTGGGCTGAGCAGCAAGGCATCATCTTAAGCTATATTGAACCTGGCAATCCACAGCAAAATGCGTATGTAGAGCGCTTTAACAGAACCATGAGATATGATTGGTTAAATCAGGAGCTGTTTGATAATCTAGAGCAGGTACGCGCACAAGCAGAAAACTGGTTATACCATTATAATCATAAGCGCCCAAACATGGGCAATGGCGGTTTTACACCGATACAGAAACTCAATCAGGCAGCTTAATTCTATTTATTAGGTGTCTTAAGTTTGGGAGGGTTACCGTTGGAAACTGTCAGTCATAACGAATGGCAAGCATGCGTAAGGTAAAAATTGTCGCTATGGTCGGCATGAGTTATTCTCATTAAAGCACTGAGGCTAAAAAATCACTAATATGTTCTTCGTTAATCAGTTAATTGACTAAGCGAATAGAAGGCAAGTGCCAATCAAACTTCAATGCCAGCATACGCACGGTAAAGATGATAAACAGCATTGCAAATTCATTTATGGTCGCGTCCAGCCCCCAGTAGTCGAGCGCCAAATACACCAATGAGCCTACAATACTGGCAGTAATATAAATCTCACGCTGTAGCACGAGTGGAATCTCATTGCAAATGATATCACGCAATAAGCCACCGATAATGGCTGTCCAGACGGCCATCATAATGGCAATTATTGGCGCTACCTCTTGCGCTAATGCCACCTTAAAACCAATCACACTAAAAGCTGCTAAACCAATCGCATCAAAGAACTTAAGCGCGTTATCAATCTTATGATACAGATGAAAAAATATTTGTAAGATAAGAGAGGTGACAGTAATGACAATCACGTAATTGAGATCTGTCATCCAAAATAGCGGATGTCGATCAAGTGCCATATCACGTAGCGTACCGCCGCCGATAGCATTGACGAGCGCGACTAATATACAGCCTGCAATATCAAAGCCTTTATGCTGTGCAAGCAATGTACCAGCGATAGCGCAGGCGATAATGCCCACCATATCTAACATATACAGCAGGATATCGGGAAAAATAAAGTTGTTTATCATCGCTGTATTTAAGCCTTAACCATTTTTTGCAAATAATATCAGCCCTAAAATGATAAGCGCAATACCTATCAAGCCTAGTGTAGAAGGAAGGGCATTATTCAATAATAGCATGCCGCCAATCAAAGCAAATATCACTTCACTGGCTTGGGTAGAATCTACGCCTGCCACCTCGCTTGAGGTCACTGCCTGCTCACGCGCATATAAGAATATGCTCGTCGCTGCAACCCCTGCGAGTACTGCTACCAACAAGGTGTTGAAAACCTGTGTGGTCGCCGGTTGCTCAGGACGTATGATTAAGCCTAATAGTAACCAAAACGGTAAGCTACCGAGGGTCATTAGCCAGACTTTATTAAAGGCATTTTGTAATAAGGTAGTCTCAATAGCCGGAATACAGGCAATAAGGTTTTGCAAACGTGACGCAGCTTGTCTATCGATAGGTAATATAGGCGCTTTGGTAATGATGCGTTGGGTATGAATGTCAATGTTATCATCAGTAGCCTTTGACCGAAGACTATCACGAGCCTGTTGCTGCTCAGCACTGTGTTTGCGCGAGTTGTGTGACACTTGCCAAACCAGCTGATTGCCAATTGGATAACTAAAAGCGGCAACCAATGCCGGTAGCGCACCATATAGCAGCATATCAGCCATCGGGACGGTGTCGGCAAGGGTAGAGGCATGCAAGCCTTCGCTGACATTTACCATCACCACGCCAATAAAGACCAGTAAGGCATAGATAGTAAACTTCTTATCAAATCGTTGTCCAAATGCCACCAACACCAGTAAGCTTGTTACCACCGTAAACATAAAGGTTGCCGCAACCACCCAGCCGGCAACGTGGTCACCAGCATAGCAAATACCGGTATAAAATATACCAAAGCCGATACTGCCGGTGATACACCAAAATCGCCAATGCTGAAGAAATATGGCGCTTAATTCTCTAATACGTCCAAAACCATGTTGCATCGCAATCAGGACAGTAATGATGAGCCACATAAATAAATAGCGCAGGCTTGCTGACCAAAACCAGTGCCCACCAGCACTACTCATCATCTCATTTAAAATAAAGGTGGAGCTAAAAAACGCGCCCGCTAATAAGCCTAATAAAATGAGTTTGACCATAGCTGTCCCTTTCTTCCTTGGCGTGCTATTTATTTGAGAATCCACTCAGATTTTAGAGACTATTTGCCTTTGGCATCCGCCCAAATAATCTTATGTAGTTGCAATTGAAAACGTACGGGCAGGGCGTCGTCTAATATCCATTCGGCAAGCTCACGTGCGAGTACTGGCACATCTGGGCTATCATCGTTTGCCGTATCTTCATGCGCCACATTAAACATCGGTGAAAACCATACGGTACCGACCAATTCATTTAGCTTATAGTCGATAAGCTTTGCTTTTGCCCAGTCGTAATCAGCGCGATTCATAATGACAAACTTGATTTGGTCATGTTGATTTAGGTAATCGAGGTTTGACCAAAGATTCTTATCAACCTCACCTGAGCTTGGGGTTTTTAAATCCATGACTTTGCTTACCGCGGGCGGGACATTTTCGATCGTTAGTGCGCCTGCCGTTTCGAGAGAAATCTCATAACCCCCATTGAGCAGACGCTTCATCAATTCAATAGCATTTGGCTGGGCTAAAGGCTCGCCACCAGTCAAGCAAATCCGCTTACAAGGGAAGCTGGCAATAGTCGCCATAATAGTCTCAAGCGACTGACGTTCGCCCCCACTAAAGGCATATTCGGTATCGCAGTAAACGCAACGTAAAGGACAGCCGGTCAAGCGTACAAATATCGTTGGTAAACCTGAAGTCAGTGCCTCACCTTGCAAAGAATAAAAAATCTCCGTCAAACGTAATCCCGCTTCAGGGTCAGTGACAGGGATGGCAACGGTGCGTAAAGATAACTCACTCATAATATTTCAAATACAGTTAAGGATTGATTGTGCCATTGAGCACATATCAAATAAAAAAGGTTTAATGATCTGTTTAATACTTGGAAGTTTAGCGCCCAGACAAGACAAAGATTATAACGTAAAGTCCTCTATTAAGCTGCTATCTAACAACAAAAAAGATGCTGGAGCACAAAGCTTCAGCATCTTTTTTTATTCAGAATTTTTAATCAATAATTACATGAGTAGTAATACAAATTTAAGCTAAACGTAATAACTCATTTACGGATGTTTTAGCGCGGGTTTGCGCATCGACTTTTTTCACGATGATAGCTGCATATAAGCTATGCGTACCATCTTCTGACGGTAAGCTGCCTGGCACAACGACTGAGCCTGCTGGTACGCGACCACGATGAATCTCACCAGTTTCGCGATCATAGATGCGCGTTGATTGACCTATATAGACACCCATAGAGATAACTGCACCTTCTTCTACGATGACGCCTTCAACGATTTCAGAGCGCGCACCGATAAAACAGTTGTCTTCGATGATAGTTGGGTTGGCTTGTAATGGCTCTAGAACACCACCGATACCGACGCCACCTGATAGATGGACGTTTTTACCGATTTGAGCACATGAACCAACGGTCGCCCACGTATCTACCATAGCGCCTTGGTCGACATAAGCACCGATATTGACATACGATGGCATCAATACGGCGCCTGGCGCGATATAAGAGCCTTTACGCGCAACGGCTGGCGGTACAACGCGCACGCCAGCTTCTTTAAACTGCGCTTCTGTCCAATCCGCAAATTTCGTTGGTACCTTGTCATAAAACTGTACATGCTCGCCTGCGGCTTGAACATAGTTGTCATTTAAGCGGAACGATAGCAAGACAGCTTTTTTTGCCCACTGATTGACGACCCATTCGCCATCCTTTTTTTCTGCAACGCGCAAAGTGCCGTTATCTAGCTGCTCAAGTACTTGATTGATCGCATCACGGACATCTTGTGGCATGGTTGCTGGGCTATATTCGTTGCGGTGCTCAAAAGCTTGTTCGATGGTTTGTTGTAATGACATAAACATTCCTAGAATTGATGAAGGTAAATAAAAAACTTGCTGTATTGTCGCTAATTTGGGGACTTTTAGCAAACGTGATAGACGATACTATAATTTCGGGATTTTATGGGCTTAGGTATTACTATTTATCCAGCCTAAGATGTCTTGATAAACCTGTTCTTTATTCTGTTCATGTAGCGGCTCATGGCGCATATAAGGGTAGAGCTGCACAGAGACATGATCAAAATGTTGTCTGTCTAAGCGATTGGCAATATTAAGAATACCGCGACCCATATCACCGATTGGGTCATTTTCTCCACTGATCAATAACATTGGAAAATCTTTGGCAATCGTCATTGCCCAGTTTTTATGCAAGCCTGCATTCATCAGTGTAAAGAGGGTCATAAAGCCGTTATTAGTAAAGTCAAAACCCGTTAATGGATCGGCTTCATAAGCTTCAACAGCGGCAGGATTTTCGCTTAACCACGCAAACTTTGATGAAGAAATACGATTGTTAAGCTTGCTATTGAGTACTTTATTCATCACGTTAGCAAATAGGGCGTTTGGCTTTTTAGGCGCCGCTTTTGTCAGTAACTTATTAATAGGCAATAATACTTTGATCAATGGATTGGCATCCGCTGTGCCCATTAAAATAGCACCGGTAAAGTTGCGCGCATGGTGTTTGAGGACATTACGGACGATAAACGAGCCCATAGAGTGACCCATGACGAAATGTGGCACATTCGGATGACGCGCTTTTAAGCTGTCCGCCATGACGATGACATCTTTTAACAATGACTGCACAGGATGCTCTTCACCAAAAAACCCCAAGTCTTTTGCTGATTTAACCGTCTTTCCATGACCAAGCTGATCATAAGTGGCGACCGCAATACCATGATCGGCTAAAAATTGCGCCACGTCTGCATAACGCCCGCTGTGCTCTGCCATGCCGTGTACAATCAGCAAGGTTGCACTAATGGCAGTATCACTATGGCTCGGCTCAAAAAAAGTATGATGCAGATAATGGGTATTGTCAGAGGAAGTTATTTGTTCATTATTACTCATAAAAATCCAGTCCTTGAATGGTTAAGGGTATGATGAGATAGATTATATATTTTTTAGGGCTTTATTATAGGGATAAGTTATTACCACAACCAATCTAATTGCGCAATTTGGCAACATTAGTATACTACTTAGTTTTTAATGAGCGTTATGGTCTAGTCATTTAAACGACAACTATAAAAATATCGACCATAAAAAAACCCCCATCAAAGCGATGAGGGTCTTGGCAAATGCCATAATCGAATCAAATATGATTCAAAAAATTTACTACTAAAATATGGCTCTCCAACCTGGGCTCGAACCAGGGACACACGGATTAACAGTCCGTTGCTCTACCAACTGAGCTATTGGAGAATAAGCTGCAAGTGTTTAATGACTTACTGCGAGCTTAGAGAGTCTCTAACGAGTTCTTGCTAAGTGGGGCGTATTCTAGCAAAGATAAAAAATACGTCAAGCTTTTTTTGCATATTTTTATACATTAAAGATATTAACGCTAGCGCAAAGGTTGTTGTCGAGCCAATTTGTGTCATATCTTCGATATCACTCTGTTTGCGAAGTAACAACAAATAAAGCAACTTGCTTATATTATAATTATTTAGATTTGATAAATAAAAGACTGCATTGGTTAATAAAATAATACTAATAGAATTACATTGTTAATAGTTATAAAGCTACTAAAGGCTTATAAGACAAAGCTTTTCAAGGCTAAATAAAGAATAAGATAGTAAACGACGAAAAGGATATTTGCGATGACAGACACTGTTAAGAAACAACATATTGTGATTACGGGTGCGACCTCTGGGATTGGCTATCAGCTGGCAAAAGACTATCTGCGAGAAGGACACAATGTCTATGCCGTCGGTCGCGATGAGGAAACCTTGTCTGAGCTAAAATCATTAGGAGCAGAGACGATTGAGCTTGATTTGATGGATCGCGAGAAGGTATTAGCGGCTTTTGATAAAATTACTGAGATTGATTTGGCGATTTGCGGCGCTGGCATGTGTGAGTATCTAGATATGCCAAACTTTGATAGTGCAGCGTTTATGAAAGTGCTGTCGGTGAATATGGGTACGTTATCGCATGCCATTGAAGGAGTACTGCCAAAGCTGATCGCTTCAAAAGGACGTTTGGTAGGCATCGGCTCGGCGTCGGCTTACGTGCCTTTTGCTCGTGCAGAGGCTTATGGCAGCTCAAAAGCAGCTATTCACTATTTAATGAAAACTTTACAGATTAGCCTTGCACCTCAAGGCGTGTCAGTGAGCTTAGTGGTTCCCGGATTTGTAGAGACGCCAATGACCAAACAGAACGATTTTCCAATGCCGTTTTTACAGACTCCGCAGCAGGCAAGTCAAGCGATTCGTGATGGTATAAAAAGTGGCAATGACGTTATTGAGTTTCCCAAAAAACTGACGTTGCCATTAAAAGCATTAGGGGCATTACCTGATTTGGTTTGGCAACAGGTCAGTGAAAAAATCAATAAAAGATAGCCAGTTTTACTATTTTTGAACACCTATAAAGAAAATAACTAGGAATATTTTATGCCGTTTTTGCGCCGTAAATCTAAGCACATATCTAATCAAGTAGAAGCCGTTGTTAAGGCTACAAGCCTTCTCTCAGAGGATAAGAACAATGCACAAGTCAGAAAAAATATCGCTATTATTGGCTCAGGGGTATCAGGTTTAACTTGTGCTCATTACTTGGCAACGCAATTTGACGTCACCGTATTTGAAGCCAGTGATTATATCGGTGGACACGTAAATACGATCGATGTGACGCTACAAGACGGTAAAAAACCCAACCCTAATAAGGATGAAAAAAGTGCTATAGATACCGGCTTTATTGTCTTTAATGAGCGTACTTATCCTAACTTCTTTCGCTTACTTCATGAGCTGCAAGTACCGTTTCAAGCAACGGATATGAGCTTTTCTGTCAAAAACACGGCGCGTCATTTTGAATATAATGGTCATACGCTCAACACCTTATTATCACAGCGCAAGAATATTTTGAATCCGAAGTTTTGGGGATTTATTAATGATATTTTGCAGTTCAATAAACAGGTGCGTCAGCTACGCCAAGATTATGATAAAGCGCGCGAGCAGGGGAATGATATTGCTATTTTTACCAAGCAAACGCTAGGCGAGTATCTTAATAATAGTAAATACGGTGACTTATTCACTGATAACTATCTATTGCCTATGGTGTCTGCGATTTGGTCGACCAGTCTGCGCGACGTACAAGATTTTCCCTTAGTATTTTTCGCTCAATTTTTTGATAATCATGGTTTGCTTGAGGTGGTTAATCGTCCGCAGTGGTTTACGATAAAAGGTGGCTCTAAGCAGTATGTAAATAAGCTAATCAAACATTTTGTGAAGGCAGGTGGCAGCGTTCGCGTGAACAGTCCCGTGCAATCAGTGATTCGAGAAGATAATAAGGTGATATTGAACGTTACAGATACAACAGATAATAAGACGCAAAGTCTTGTGTTTGATGAAGTCATCTTTGCCTGTCATGCAGATACAGCGCTTAAAATCTTACAAGATGCCAATCCTCATGAGCAAGACGTATTGAGTCATTTTACCTTTACCGATAACACTGCTGTTTTACATACCGATACTTCAGTCTTACCCAAAAAGCCGTTGGCATGGGCAAGCTGGAATTATCTAATCGATGATAAAAATGCTATTAAAAAAGATAAAGAATCGCTGCAAACTGCCACAAAGCCCGTATTGACCTATCACATGAATATTTTGCAGCGCTTGACCAAAAAGCACAATTATTTAGTGACTCTCAATCATGAGGTAGATGAGAGCCAAGTCATCAAACGTATCGACTATAGCCATCCAGTATTTAACAATGAAATGATAGCCGCGCAAGCGCAGTGGTCAAATATCTCTGGTAGTAGCGATTCACACACCCATTTTTGCGGTGCTTATTGGTTTAACGGTTTTCATGAAGACGGTGTAAGAAGCGCATTACGTGTCTGTCAGGCATTAGGATGCAACATCGATATTAAGGATAGCGTTGACCCAAGCCATTTGCCTGATGCTGAAAGCGCGCATACACCGTTCCGTTATAAAGATTTACCGGTAAAAGCAGACAAACAATTACGCAAACTTAAGAAACGTCAGGTAGTCACTGCCACGACCAATCAGGAATTGGTGCAATATATCGCAACGTTAGCGCCCGTGGCTAAAGCGTTCAAAAAGAAAAAACTGGGGTTTTTTGCTGCTCGTAAAGCTAAGCATTCGTAGCAGTTGAATACAGCGTTACCAACTAAGGTTATTAAGTATGGTAGAAAAACAGCCTAATAGTATAAGCGCAGAGCCTACATTGTCAGATGATACTAAGGGCTTGTCGCACCAAATATTTCACGGCACAACATGGCACAGCCGGTTGCTACCGAGTGTGCATAAATTTGCCTATCCTTATCGTTATTGGGGTGTCAATATTAGCGTATTAGCAGCAGGGCAAGCATTGCCAGAAGTGGATATCAGTTCATTTAGCGGCAATAAAATCCTAAAAAAGTTGCCATTTAATAAACAATTACTCTTCTCTGGAACAAAAAAAGCCTTACAACAGTTTAATCCTGAGGATTACTTACAAGGATTGAGCACACAAGATAAAAATAGCCCAGGTAAAAGCAAAGTTGCTGACGATAAAGGAGAGTATTTATCAGATGTTCAATCACTAGAACAACGTTTAATTCAAGCATTTACAGAACGGACGGGCAGTGCACCAACAGGCGATATGATAGGTATGGTCGTTTGCCGTAATGCAGGTATTTATTTTAGCCCAGTGAATTTCTACTTGGGTTTTGATAAAGCGCAAAAACCCAGCCATCTGTTGGCAGAAGTATCCAATACGCCATGGGATAAACACCATTACTATGGGTTTTTATTAGATGGCGCAAACACTGAGTTTTGTCATGATAAAGATTTTCATGTTTCACCTTTTAATCCCATTGACCAGCAGTATCAGTGGCAAGTAACGATTGAAAGGGCAATAGAAAATACTGTCACTAGTGAAGTAAAAAGTGAGATAGAGGAGCAGTCTAATCACTGCTTGGACGTTCGTATCGCTATAAATATCAGCGATAAGCGCGGTGAAGTATTAAAAACAGGTATTAAAATGTCTGGCGTACCAATGACGGCATCGACGATTTATGAGAGCTTGCGCAAAAATCCACTGATGAATATAACGTCTTTAATGCGTATTTATGGGCAGGCTTTTAAACTCTATGCTATTAAAAAAGTACCCTATATTAATTACGATGAAACATTAGCCGATAGCAAGCAGCAGAACGGCAATAATAAGCATGAGCAGTGAGCATTAACTATTATGCCAAAACTTCAAAACTTCAAAACTTCAAAACTTCAAAATTTCAAAAATTCAAAGGTTCAAGAATTTAACGTAGAGCGCTTACTGTCGAATAATTATATAAGGATGGATAAATGATGTCAGCAAGACTAGCAAGCAAGGCACCCGTATCAAAATTAGGAAAAATCACTGCTCACATCAATCAAACGGTTAACGACAGTGTTATTTTGCAGCCAGTTAGTAATAGTGTAAATTATCTGGCGCGAAAAGCCATATTCCGAGCTTTGAAGCACGTTCAATTTGGTAGTATTACTATCATTGAGGATTTTGTTGGACAGGAGTCTAAGCCACATCATTTTGGCACAGCTGCTTCTGAAAACATAAGTAGCTCAGCTATTGGTCGTCATGCATTGGATGTGACGCTGACCATTCATGATAGCAGCGTCTATCGTCAGCTATTGTTTGGTGGTTCTATTGCACTAGCAGACAGCTATATCAATGGCGAATGGGATACGGATGATTTAACGGGTTTGATTCGACTGGCAGCGCGTAATTTGGTAGTACTTAATCAGTTAGAAAATCGTTTTGCGGTTATTAGTAAAACCTTTGAGCGAGCCAATCATAAGTTACGCAGTAATGATAAATCGGGTTCAAAGTCTAATATTTTGGCGCATTACGACTTAGGTAATGACATGTATCAGCGTTTTTTAGACGATACGATGATGTACTCATCAGCAGTCTACAAAAAAGTAGATACGACATTGGCTGAGGCGCAGCAGTATAAACTCGCTTTGATTTGTGAGCGTTTACAACTGAACCCCGAAGATACTGTGATAGAAATTGGGACTGGTTGGGGCGGTTTTGCTATTTATGCAGCAACGCATTATGGTTGTCATATAACGACGACCACTATCTCGGATGCGCAATATGAAGAGGCGCAGCGCCGTGTCGAAGCGGCTGGACTGTCGAATAAAATTACTTTACTGAAGCAAGACTATCGTGAGCTGACAGGACAGTATGACAAGTTGGTCAGTATCGAGATGATTGAGGCGGTCGGGCATGAGTATTTACCGACGTTTTTTGCCAAATGTAATAGCCTGCTGAAGCCAACAGGTTTGATGGTATTACAGGCCATTACCTTTAATGATCAAAATTATCAAAGCTATATAAAGTCAGTCGATTTTATTCAGACCCATATTTTCCCCGGTGGTTGTTTGCTATCTAATCAAGAATTGACGACGCAGTTTACTGGGCAGACCGATATGGTCATCAAGCAATTGCATGATTATGGTTTTGATTATGCGTACACGCTACGGGATTGGCGTACTGCGTTTATGGCACAACGTGAGGAGATAAAAGCACTCGGTTATGATGAAGCGTTTATTCGCTTATGGGAGTTTTATTTCTGCTACTGCGAAGGGGGGTTTTTGGAACGTACGATTGGAGTCGTACAAGTCACCGCTGTTAAGCCAAACAACATTAATGCATGGCATTCATAGGCTGCGTTTTAGTCCCTATTATAAAAGGATCTTACTATGGGTTATATTTATATATATCTTGCTTCTTTGGTCATATTTTTGGGCATTGATGCGGTTTGGCTGAAGACCATGACCGGTCTGTTTTATGAAAAGCGTATTGGACATCTGCTTGCTGATGAGCCAAATATGACTGCTGCTGGGGTGTTTTATCTGTTTTACCTGTTGGCGCTGTGTATCATTATTTTATACCCACAAATCAGATCAAATGCGCCAATTCACCAGATCTTTTTGTTGGGCGCTTTGATAGGACTGATGGCTTACGGTACTTATGATTTTACTAGCTTGGCGTTGTATAAAGGTTTTACTTTGGACACCGCTTTGGTTGATTTTGCTTGGGGTGGTATTTTAACGGGTTCAGTGAGTGCTATCGTGGCTTGGCTTGCTTATCGTTTTCACTGGTTAAGTTAAAGCGACTATATTTGCGCTGTGAGAATTGCTACTGTATAAATGATACTTTAAATAGATTCTACCCCCGTTAAGGAACCCTATGACGCAATATAACACCAGCTCTACCGCCAAAACAGTCCCATTAAACCATGAGCTGTATATGTCAGTGCTTATGACGCCAGATATGGCCAATTTTATTGGTAACGTTCATGGTGGGGATTTGCTCAAGATGCTGGACCAAGTCGCTTATGCCTGTGCCAGTCGCTATAGCGGTAGTTATGTGGTGACACTGTCAGTTGATCAAGTGATGTTCCGTGAGCCTATTCATGTCGGTGAGCTGGTGACGTTTGCAGCCAGTGTCAATTATGTCGGCAAAACCTCAATGGAAGTCGGCATTCGAGTAGAGGCAGAAGATGTACGCGCTCGTACCGTTCGCCATACCAACAGCTGCTATTTTACCATGGTGGCGATTGATGAAAATCGTAAGCCAACGCTAATCCCTGAGCTTGAGATTAAAGATGCTTTACAGCAATGCCGATTTGACGCAGGTTTAGAGCGCAAAAAGCTACGTATGGAAGGCTCGCAACGTATCAGCTGTGACATCACTAAGTTGACTAATAAAGTATCAAGCGCATAATCTGCTCATTGATGCAGACAATAAACATACTCTCACCAAAACATTACTGATAAGAACAGGTTTTTTGACTACAGTAAATGGAATCTAAAGTAGCTCATAGATTAGCTGATATCTATATATAACTAATCTGGTTTTATACCTTAAACCATCCATTTCTTGGGACTTAGATGACTTTAAAGCCGTTAGAATCCAATCCAAAAGATGATCCAACGTCGCGCGCTGATACGCACGGCATTGGTCGCTCACGCGATCAAAACCCTTTTAATGTTCCAGGTATAGTCGATTCTAAATAAAATAGATACATTATATTTCAACACGGCACTGGTATAAGTTTTTCTGGCGTGCTGTGCCTTCGAAGACAGAGGCTACAAAAAATTCATTCCAGTCCCGCTGTATTATTTTTATACTGAGCTCACTATAATAAGAATGAGAGCATAATATGAAAAACCTTTTAAAACCGTTAACAAAAAATCCTAATCGCCATACACAGACAGTGTCGCCGTTGCTGGCATTAGTAGTGGTGACTTTGATGTCAGCTACCACTGTACAAGCCAATGCAGAATTAATCGTACATAGTGATGCCAATCAAATTCAACAATCAAAAACGGCCACATCAGCACCCGATAGCGTCCATAAGATTGATGATGCACAGAGTGCTAACCGCCCGTTACCTACTGACATCTCTATTATTAAACTGATGCAAGTCATGCATATTGATGACCAAATCCAATCTATCGTCGATGGCAAGCAAGCGGCTATCAATGCAATCAATACGCAAACTCAGAATCAACAGGCAAATGATGAACCGTTGAATAAACGTCAACGTGAGTTACAAAATCAGATTCAAAGTGTGTTAGGGCAATATGCCAAAATTATGACCAATGGGATAGGCAATACGGCAGATATTCAAACCTTAACGCAAGCTTATATGAGCGCAGCAAAAACTTACTATACGCAAGCGGAAGTAGATGCTCAAATCAAATTTTATGACACTGCTGTCGGTCAAAATATCTTAGCAAAACAGCCACAAATTACCGCCGCTTTTTTAAAGCAATCCTTACCGCAAGATACCTCAGAGACTGAAAACCAATTAAATAAGCTGTTACCGCAGATGAAGCAAATTGTGAAAGGTGTTTTTTAGGCTATCTGCTGCTAACCTAATTATTTTTAAATTTGCTATTTTGAAGTCAACTTAAAAAACAAGCATACATAAAAAAGGTCACCATTGAGGTGACCTTTTTCTATTTAGCAAATAAGTTAATCTTATTTTTTAGACGTGTCTTTTTTAGGAGCATTTGCACCGATAAACCAAGCATCTTTATCAACAGTACGGCTCACTTCAGTCAATAAATCAGCGGTATCTTCATCGCCGGCATCCCCAGCCACATCAATCCCTTCACGCAAAGACGCAGCAATGCTCTTATAGCGATTGGTCAGCTCACGAACATGCTGGTCAACGTCAGTAATATCAGTCGGATAAGTCTCTAAGATAGAGTCTTCAACAACACGCTTAGAGATACCATTGGCTTTTCCGCCAAGGATAACAATGCGCTCAGCGACTGTATCATAAGCTTCTGTCAAGCGTTCATGAGTGTCATCCAATAACTGATGGACACCAATGAAACCAGTACCTTGAAGATTCCAATGGCATTGCTTGCTATCCATACTCAAATCAATCAGATTTGCCAAATTCGCATTCAACAAATCGATCATTTTTTTTGCAGTTGCGTCATCTATTCCACTTGCGTAACGTTCTCTCATATTGTGCTCCATTATTCTATTTTAATAAATGTAAGTTTTTGATTAATCTCTATATCAACAGCGCTTTAAATTTTTATTTATTAAGGTGTTGCTGACTGCTTAGAAATTCACTATTGATAATAACAGCTTAAATGATAGATGGAACCCCACCATTTAGGCTTTATACAAGGGTCGTGTAACGAGTTTGTTAATCATGAAAACCTTTGTAAATTTAACCACTAAAATAGACGCTTTGATAACAATCCGTGCACACGCCAGCGCATTCAATCCTATTAAAATTTGATTTGATTGATGCTGAACCGAGCATAGGCATAGTTATTTTAAACCCCATAAATATCTAGTCCTTTGGTTAAATGCTTTTCTCTGCAAATTTATCAAACAGCTGTTGCTGAGCTAAGTTGACTGTATCATTTATGGCAAAACGCACGCGCCGCCCATGCTGAAGAGGGGTAAATAGTCATTGACTCCTCACCTTTAATATCAGATTTTGAAGAGCTATGTATCGCCATCAATGGTCCGCTGCTCCAACGACGACACATCGTACAATGGCACGCCTCAAAGGTATTAATATCTTCTAATTCAATGGTGACGTTACTGCACAGACAGTGACCTTTCATAACTCGTTCCTTGATGAATGGTCATTGAACTATACCTGAGTTTCTATGCTCTTTATTGAGTGTTTGTGCATGAATTTGTGGGCGTTTTGCACAATAAATGACCTTTAAAAATAAAGGTTTAACCCCATATTGTTATAAACCTAACCTTTTATAAATACCAGGAAGACAACCATTATGCGAATGCCTGAACCGCGCTCGTCGCGTCAGTTAAACCAATTGGCCACTCAACTGCAAGGCGAAGCTGAAATTAGTGGTGTCAACGCGTCTGGGACGCAAATATCAAGTCGTGCTTTTGAGATGGTCACCGAGTTTGAGCCAGCAGGCGATCAGCCGCAAGCGATAAAGAAACTGGTTAATGGTATTAATGCTGGTATGGATGAGCAGCTATTACTGGGTGTGACGGGTTCTGGTAAGACCTATACCATGGCAAAGGTCATCTCCGAGACGCAACGTCCAACTATTATTATGGCGCATAATAAAACGCTTGCCGCCCAGCTATATGGTGAGTTTAAATCCTTCTTTCCGAATAACGCGGTTGAATACTTCGTCAGTTATTACGATTACTATCAGCCAGAAGCCTATGTCGCAGCGAGCGATACCTTTATCGAAAAAGACAGCGCGATTAATGATCATATTGATCAGATGCGTCTGTCAGCGACGCGAGCACTCTTAGAGCGCCGTGACGCGATTATTGTCGCCTCGGTATCGTGCATCTATGGTTTGGGTGATCCAGAAAGTTATCTAAAAATGCTGCTGCACGTCGTCGTTGGTGACAAAATCGATCGCACTGCTACCATTAAACGACTCGTTGAAATGCAATACACACGTAACGAGCTCGACTTTGGGCGTGGTACGTATCGTCTTCGCGGTGAGCTGCTAGATATCTATCCTGCTGAGTCTGAGCAGCTAGCGGTGCGTGTCCACTTGTTTGATAATGAAGTGGAAAAAATCACGTGGTTTGATCCATTAACAGGTAAGACGGTGCGTACAGTGCCGCGTATTACTATTTATCCAAAGTCGCATTATGTGACGCCGCGCAATAAGTTAGAGGCTGCGAGCCATACCATTCGCGCTGAGCTTGAGCCGCGCTTAGAGTATTTTCGAGAAAACAATAAGCTGATTGAAGCACAGCGTCTTAAAGAGCGTACTCAGTATGATCTTGAGATGATTCAACAGCTTGGCTACTGCAACGGTATCGAAAACTACTCGCAGCATCTCTCTGGTCGTCCATCAGGGGAAGCACCACCGACGCTGTTTGATTATATTCCAGAGGATGCATTATTATTCCTCGATGAATCGCACGTGACTGTGTCGCAGATTGGTGCGATGTATAAGGGCGATAGATCACGTAAAGAGAACTTGGTCAATTATGGCTTTCGTCTGCCAAGTGCGATGAATAACCGCCCGATGAAGTTTGAAGAGTGGGAGCGTATCAAGCCTAAGACCATTTATGTGAGCGCCACGCCTGCACTGTATGAGCTTGAGCATAGTGAGCAAGTGGTCGAGCAAGTGGTGCGTCCAACGGGTCTGATTGACCCTGAGATTGAAATTCGACCAGTATTAACGCAGGTCGATGATGTGCTGTCTGAGATTACTAAGCGCCGTGAAAAAGATGAGCGCGTGCTAATTACTACCTTGACCAAGCGTATGTCAGAGGATTTGACCAGTTATCTGAAAGAGTACGATGTCAAAGTTGCTTATCTGCACTCGGATATCGACACCCTTGAGCGCATGCAAATTATCCATGAGCTGCGTACTGGGGTACATGATGTGTTGGTTGGTATTAACTTGCTGCGTGAAGGTTTAGATATGCCTGAAGTGTCATTAGTCGCGATATTTGATGCCGATAAAGAAGGTTTTTTGCGCTCTGAACGTGCCTTGATTCAGACCATTGGTCGGGCGGCGCGTCATATTAATGGTAAAGCCATTCTCTATGCTGACCGTATTACCAACAGTATGCAAAAAGCGATTGATGAGACTGATCGTCGCCGTGAAAAGCAGATTGCCTTTAACCTTGAGCACAATATCACGCCAACAGGCGCGCGCCGTAGTATCACCGATAAAATTGATACCGGTGATGATTTGAACGCCAATGACAATCAAGCGATTCCGGTTAAGAGTAATTTACCTGATGTCGATATCAGTATCTTACGCAGTCCTGATTTGCTCGCTAAAGAAATCAATCGTCTTGAAAAGCTTATGAAGCAGATGTCGCGTGACTTGAAGTTTGAAGATGCGGCAAAAACGCGTGATAAAGTACTAGAGTTAAAGGCGCATTTACTGTAAAAAATAACGTTACTGAGTTTAAAATAGTAATAAAAAGGTGAGTTGCCAATGGCGCAGCTCACCTTTTTTATGGTCTTCTTATGACCATAATAACCTCGCTTTTGCCCGAGGTTATTAATAACCAATAATTGGTAATAACAAAACTTGTGTTTATAATAAATGCCAATTAATATGATATCAATGAGCAATATGAACTTATAACAACGGACGTTGAGGCACGTAATCCATTATGCAAAATAATAAATGCTTAGAACTAAATGCGAATGAAAACTCACTAGGTATGTCAGCTTCTGCCAAACAAGCCATTACAGACTCTTTGGGTGCAGGCTTCCGTTATCCAGATAATCCACGTGCAGCACTCATTAGCAAAATTGCCACCATCCATGGCGTGGCAGAAAACCAAATCTCATTGGGCAATGGCTCGACTGAAAATATTCGAGCGACCTTGCAAATGCTGCAATATAAAGCTCTAAAAGAGGGCAGGCAGTTTCAAATGGTGATCCCTGTTCCCACTTTCGATTGCGCAGAGATGTATGCAAATGCCATTGGCGTGCCTGTCGTCAAGATACCGTTAACCACTGAAAACTATGATTATGATTTTGACGAACTAAAAAAAGCTGCTGACGATTTTGATGGCATCAGCCTATTTTATATTTGCAATCCAAACAACCCAACTGGCATCATTACATCAACTTCAAGGCTTAAAACTTGGGTAAGTCATGCACCAAATAACCATTACTTTTTATTAGATCAAGCGTACTTGGAGTACGTGTCAGACCCAAGTTTTGAGAGTGGAATTGAGTGGGTAAAACAAGGGTTATCAGACAAGCTTATTGTTATTCATACTTTCTCGAAATTATGTGCCTTAGCCGGTATGCGAGTGGGCTATGCGATTTCCAATCCGCAAGCTATTGAGACTGTCGAAGCCTTTATGTCTATGGACAATACCAACTTGTCAGGTGCAGTCGCTGCTATTGCGACGTTAAATGATGCAGCGTTTTTATCGCTAAGTTTGCGCAATACCAATCAGTCGCGTCAGATGGTTGAAACGGTATTAGACGAGCTTGGACTGCGCTACTTACCTTCACAAACCAACTTTATTTTTCATGAAATAAAAGGTGATTTAAAAACATATATAAACAGAATGCGAGACCATGGCATCAAGGTTGGTCGCGAGTTTCCGCCCGTTACAGGCTTCAACCGCTTGACACTTGGTACGCCTGATGAGATGGCCGCATTTGTCAAAGTTCTAAAGTTATTTCGTGAGAAGGACTGGGTATGAGTGAGGTAAATCATATGTCTTAACCAACCTCAAACGCAGTTTTACATATCCTACCTTAAAAAACCCTTTTTTATCTTATAAAATTGGTCAGTTAAGCACACTCTTTTAGATCGCTGGCTTTTAAGTTGCTAGATAAATGCTCAGCGATAGCTAAAGTCAGGTGTGCTAACGTAAATTATAATTATAAGGTTAAAAATATACTTATGTTTGATATCAAATCATTATTTAAACGAGAAGTAGAAAAAAAGCTCATCAATTTAGACGATTATATTTTTATGCCTGAACGTGTAGAGATGGCGCTAGAAGGAGGATTATTAAATTGTGTACTCAATAGTGATGGTCGAGTGGATATTTTTTATACCAAGGATGGCGTGACAGAAGTAAGTTCTGCATCACGTAAGCATCCATTTACTGCGTTTGAAACCGAACTATATCATGGGGTTTATGATGATATTATTAACGATTTGACTAAAGAGGTGAGTAAGATGCTTGAGAGTCGGTCAAAATATTTTCGCCAAAACAAGACATTGCATCCTACAGCGTCTCTAATGTCTCAGCCGTATACAACAAGTAAGCTATAGGCTGGTTTAAACTACTGTAAGTTTAGAAAAAATAGTAGCAATCGATAAGAAAAAGGGTGCGTTATATTTGAATGATGCACTCTTTTTCTTACCTCGTATTTCGGTGTCAACTTGAAACAGTTATTATTGATGCTTAGTCTTGGTTTGTGTGACCAATCCTTTGGCAAAACGAGTACTGTCGTCGCATGTTTTTAAAGTATTGGTGAAAATACCATTCACACTGAATAGCGTGTTCATTGATATCAAAAGAGCGTTCTGCGGCTGATTATGGATCGCAATCTATTGTTTATAATCTATACAAATAGGCTGGGTTAAGCAATTGCTAACCCAGCCTAATTATTTATGACGACTGATATAGTCAGGGAAAAGTAATATCGATACATCAAGTACTGCTGATATTAATTTTTCTTGCTTGCTGTGCCTACGCAGACAGAGGCTGCAAAAAATTTATACCAGCAGCACTGTAGCGTTTTTGAGATATTTTAACTATATTGTTAATAAACTATTTATTTGACAATACTGGAATAACAGCTCTGCAATGATTTTGCAACGACTCTAGCCACTAATTGCACACGATATTGTGGGTCTATGGCTGCATTACCCAATTCAACGATGCTGACTTGTTGCGGTGCTTGCTCACTAACGCAACCACAAACTCTACCTTTTACCGCTTCTTCTTGCGCTTCAGTCATAGCGACACTGGCAATACGCCATGCGTTTTGCTGTTCGATCTGACTGCGACATTGATTGTCGATAGCTGCTTTAAAAACGCTCATACCGATCTCGTTTGCAGTACCCATTGCTGTTCCTGCATTGGTATTGCTGCCCGTTGAGGCACAGCCCGCTAGTGCAAACGTTGCTAGTAATGCTGTTGAAGTAAGTAGTTTTTTCATCAAATTTCCTTTCAGGTTTATCGGAATTATAAGGAGTCAAATTTTAAATTTTTATATCATCATGGATAAATATACTAAAATTTACTTTTTGCTATTCATACCTTGCAGTATTTGTATGCCACACCATCACAAATAAAAAGTCATATTACTAGAACTCAATATTTATAACAAAGTAAATATCTCAGTAGCACATATGTTATAGAGGCATGACAAATGGTAAGGGTTTACAAAACGGTTAAAGTTTATTTAAATAACTTACAATATGAAACTTAGTATCGCTTAGCGAAACAAAAGAGCGATATTTAGTGAATAATAGCGCTTAAATTTCAATAAATCTCGATTTATAGTCAGGATAAGGATTAGTGAGAAAACAATAGATCTCTTGCATAAGTCATTGCTAGCCCTTGATACGCTGTTAGCGGAGGTCAATAAAACGGTACTTTTGCAAGAGGTCTAATATAGCAATATAAAGTCTCTCATGTTTTAATTAGATAGACTGTTTTTTTTATGGCGCGCTCATGGTAACAGAGTGAGTATAAAGCATTTAAAGTAGCACGTTGCTAGTGTGACGGATATGGATAGTACCATCATATATGAGTCATATTTTTGTAAGTCCATTTGCTTTATTTTATCAAGGAAGAAAATAATGAAGTCCATTTATAAACTGCCTTTACTTGCAGCAATGATTGCAGCCAGTATGACAATGGTTGCCTGTTCAGACAAAGCGGCTACTGATAGCGCAGCTACTGACGGTGCTACTGCTGATACCACCACAGATACCTCTGCCACAGCAAATGACAAGCTTGAAACCAAATTTGTCACCATCGCTACAGGTGGCGCCTCCGGTCCTTACAATATTAGACCTCTTGCAAAAGTACCGTTTTATTGACCTCCGCTAACAGAGTATCAAGGGCTAGCAATGACTTATGCAAGAGATCTATTATTGGAACGTCTTTAGCAGAGATTTATGCCAAGACTTTTGGCGTCAATGCCAAGACCCAGACGACAGGGGCGTCAGTAGAAAATGTCAATCTATTGACCCAAGGTAAAGTAGATATGGTGCTAGCACTTAGTGATGTCGTCACTGATGCAGTCGAAGGTAAAAATGACTTTAAGGCACCTGTCACCAATATTCAGCAAATTGCTGTTCTATATCCCAACGTCATTCAGCTAGTTGCTTCAGAAAAATCTGGCATCAAATACATTGAAGATTTAAAAGGCAAACGTATTGCCGTTGGCGATCAAGGCTCTGGTACAGAGGTTAATGCTCGCACCCTTTTAGAAGGTTTTGGTATTACTTATGATGATGTCAAGGTAGATTATTTAGGCTTTGCAGATGCTGCAGATGCGATGAAAGCTGGCAAAATTGAAGCGGCATTTTTTAGTAGTGGCTTACCAAACTCTTCGCTTTTAGAGTTAGAGCAGGGTATCAAGTTGCAGTTGGTGACCATCAATCAAGATAAGCTCAAAAAAATTATTGAGACCAAGCCTTACTTTAAAACTTTTGAGATTCCTGCCGGTACCTATGGTAATGCTGCTGCTATCCCAACCACAGCCATCATGAATGCTTTATTGGTACGCTCTGATATCTCTAAAGAAGACGGCTACAAGCTGACCAAAGCATTATTTGAAAACTTAGATGGTCTAAAGAATGCTCACCAAGCGGCGAATGATATCAGTTTAGAGACGGCTCAAGTCGGTATGGTTGCTCCTATTCATCCTGGTGCCAAAAAATACTATGATGAGAAAGCAGCTAAATAAGCAAGTATGGTTGTTTGCTGGCGTAGCCTCTACTGCTACGCTGGTTTTATTTATACTATGGGCGATTTTCAGCCGCCAAACTGTCATTGAAGTACAGGTAGCGGGCGTTGCTATTAACAATAATAGTGACAGCCTAGTCTGCTATTTTGTTGAGCCCAATTTTCAATTGCGCTGGATTCATTCAGTAGAAAAGCAGTGGTGGGAGGAGCAGTATCTTCGTGAAGAAGATGGCTTGTTATTAACCAATACCTACTTTCAAGCGTTTGGTGCTGGCACGCCGTCTACTGAAAATGTCGCTCCTATACAAAAAGAGGGCTATGTCGGGTATCAAATCAACCAGAGGTTTCCCCATCTTAACTGGGTTGTCTCAAGACTGACAAAAGGTGAGATTGATTACGCCGGTCAGCGCATTCTTATTCATCAACTGGTACCAGATTATTCAGAAGTAACTATCATGCCCAAGGCATATAGTTCAATCGATAGATTCAATAAGGATTTTTGTCATGAACTCCCAAGTGATGGATCACAGTAGCGATAAGCCTCATGCCAGTGATGATGCTAAGTTGGCAAATCAGCCAGATGCGCATGAAGATACTGAGCATGACGTTGATCCGAGTGTCACACAGGCAATATTAGAAAAATACGATCGAGAATCTATTACGCGTCATATCACTCAAGGTCCAGTAAAGTATATTATCGCTGCGATCTGTATTTTCTACTCCATTTTTCATTTATACATCACCTTTAACCCAATGCCATCACTACTACAGCGCTCTGTGCATGTGGGCGTTGGCTTCGCTTTGATTTTTTTGATATTCCCTGCTAGTAAAAAAAGCAGTCGTAAGAAAGTGGCATGGTATGACTGGATCTGGTTTATCTTCTCCTTATCTGGGATGGCTTATCTTATTTATGAGTACCAAGATATTGTCACTAGCCGCGGTGGTATGGCAAATTCGGTCGATGTGATCTTTTCTATTATTACGGTCATCTGCGTCCTTGAAGGCAGTCGGCGTATTACTGGTTGGATATTGCCCATATTAGCCTCTATATTTTTGCTATATCCCTTTATCAGTCATTTGGACTTCATGCCTGACCGGCTACTGACCAGACCTTATGATTTGGGCGATATTTTTGGTCAATTATTCTTAAAGACTGAAGGCTTATATTCGGTCGCAATCGGCGCATCTGTCACTTTTATCTTCTTATTTATTTTGTTTGGGGCATTTTTGGCGCGTTCTGGAATGGGTCAGCTGTTTAATGATTTGGCATTGGCGCTGGCAGGGGATAAAAAAGGCGGCCCTGCTAAGGTTGCTGTAATTTCAAGTGGCTTTATGGGTAGCATCAATGGCTCAGCCTTATCAAACGTGGTCAGTACGGGTGCGTTTACCATTCCTTTGATGAAAAAGGTCGGTTATCATAAAGACTTTGCAGGCGCTGTAGAGGCGAGTGCGTCAGTCGGTGGGCAAATATTACCGCCTATCATGGGCGCAAGTGCTTTCATTATGGCAGAGACGACAGGGCTACCGTATAGCACTATTGCTTTGGCGGCATTATTACCTGCCATTCTTTATTATCTGGGCGTTATCGCACAGGTACATTTTCGCGCCGGTCGCCGAGACTTAAAAGGCATGGCAAAAGAGAGTCTGCCGCAAGTAAAAGAGGTCTTAAAAGCACGCGGTCATATGCTATTGCCGATTGTGTTTTTGATTTATTTATTAATACAAAATGTGCCAGTAGGTTATGCTGCGGCTTATACCATTGGTTTTACTGTTGTCATCAGTATGCTACGCAAAGAAACACGCATGGGCTTTAAAGATATCTTAGGTGCTCTAGAGGATGGTGCACGCCAGTCATTAGCAGTGATGGCCGCTTGTGCAGTTGTAGGTATCATCATTGGGGTCGTTAGTTTGACCAGTTTTGGTACGGTAATGACTTCTTCAATTGTCACTTTAGGTGCAGGGTCGTTATTGCTTACTTTGATTTTGACCATGCTAGCTTCGATGGTTTTAGGTATGGGATTGCCTTCTATCCCTGCTTATATCATTACTGCAACTATGGCAGCGCCTGCTTTAGCTGGGTTTGATATTCCTATTTTATCAGCGCATATGTTTGTCTTCTATTTTGGGGTGTTTGCAAACATTACCCCGCCCGTCTGTCTAGCAGCCTTTGCTGGTGCTGGTATCTCTGGCGGTGATCTGAGCTATGCTGAAGAAACCGTAGAGATAAACTTGGTAAACTAAGCACAACAACAGGAGTTTACCATGACCAAGAAAATCAGAACCTACAGTACAGAATTTAAAGCCGAAGCCGTCAAGAAGATAGCGGATAATAATGGCAATATTTCAGCGACCGCAAAGCAGCTTGGTATCGCCATGCAAACCTTATCTAATTGGCACAATAAAGCCAATCAAGGCAAGCTTGTCGGCACAGAGCAATACGATCCTGAGCTTATGAGTGCTCTTCAAGAAATAAAGCAGCTCAAACGACAACTTAAAATCGCTGAGGAGGAACGCGAGATCTTAAAAAAGGCGACGGCGTACTTCGCGAAAAACAGCTCGTGAAGTATGCCTTTATTAAAGACAACCAGCAAATATTTAGCATCACTTGCATGTGTTGTGTTTTGAAAGTAAAGCCCTCAAGCTACTACGATTGGCTAAGCCGCGATATCAGCGACCAACAGATACATCGCAACCAGTCTGAGCTATTGGTTAGAGCCGCTCACAGTGAAACGAAAGAACGTTATGGCGTAGATCGACTGCATGCTCATCTAAGTGAGCAAGGGCATTATATTAGCCAGTATATGGTCAGAAGCATCAAAGAAGAACATAGCATCAAATGCCGTCGCCATAAGCGCTTTAAAGTCACCACCGACTCCAATCACAACAAACTGGTCTATCCGAACGTGCTGGATCAGCAATTTGATGCCAGTCGCCCTAACCAAGCGTGGGTCAGTGATATTACCTATATCTGGACAAACGAGGGCTGGTTGTATTTAGCGGGAGTCAAAGACTTATACACCAAAGAGCTGGTCGGCTATGCCATTAACAAACGTATGACCGCTGATCTAGTATGCCGTGCACTCAATATGGCAATCAAGAATAAACGTCCAAGCAAAGGGCTAATCGTTCATTCAGACAGAGGCAGCCAGTATTGTAGCCATGCGTACCACAAGATTATCAAGCAGCATCACTTTACAGGCTCTATGAGTGGCAAAGGCAATTGTTATGACAATGCGCCAATAGAGAGCTTCTGGGGCACATTAAAGAATGAGTTGATATATCATAAGGATTATAAAACAAGGTTTGCCGCCATTACCGATATCATTAGATATATCGAGCTGTATTACAATCAGACTAGGATTCAAAAGGGCTTGGGCTATAAGTCGCCAAGACAGGTGTGGTTTGACTTTTACACTCAGGCTGCGTAACTAAAATCTCCCAAGTTTGGTTCTACGGGATTGACAGCAGGGGTCAATCCGATGAAAACAGGGTATTTGTCATTAAAGTTAGCGTTAGCAGGTTTTATCGTCCCGTTTATGTTTATTTATAATCCTGCGATGTTGATGATTGACCCAACAGATCTTGCAGTCACGGCAAAAGCGTTTCCTCTGCCGCCGGTTATTGATATTATTATTGCTGTTGTGACATCGGTCATTGGTGTGATTGGACTTAGCGCCGCATTAGAGGGGTATTTTAAAAGTGATATGAATACCGTTACACGCTTAATATTAGCAGTGGGTGCATTACTGCTGATTTATCCTGGGCTGATTACTGGTGCAATTGGCGGCGTCATAGTACTGGGTATTGCGGCATTCAATATAAAAAGCAGTAAGGCGCCAGTAGCTTTAAACGTTTAACATTGAATCGCTGATACTTTAAATAAGATATAACAATTGAAAGCATAAAAAAGGGCGAATAGCAGATATCTGCTATTCACCCTTTTTATATTTTAAGATTCGTCATTCTACTTTGATAGAGTGACGACTCTCATTTAACAACCAAGCTTACCTTCTGCTGCTAAGGCTTTCTTGCTACGGATAGGTGCTGGGCAATCTTCACCGTAGTACTGACGATCAGCAAAGTAGCTTGAGCGCACCATAGGACCTGCCCAAATATTAAAGAAGCCAATCTTTTTGCCATAGTCCATATAACGCTGGAACTCATCTGGATGCACATAGCGATCGACTGGCGCATGGTCTTTACTGGGTTGTAAGTACTGACCAACGGTAATCATATCGACGTTATGTGCCTTTAGATCATCAAGTAGCTTATAGATTTCTTCTTCTGTTTCACCAAGTCCCACCATAAAGCCGCATTTGGTCGCGATATCAGGGCGACGTTCTTTATAAATCTTTAGCAAGTCTAATGAATGCTGATAATCTGAACCTGGACGGAAAGCTTTATATAAACGAGGCACGGTTTCGATATTGTGGTTAAAAACATCAGGCGCCGTTTCAGTCAATAAGTCCAACGCGATATCCATACGACCACGGAAATCCGGTACCAAAATCTCGATCAGGCAATTTGGGCTCAGCGCACGCGATTCATTCAATACTTCAACGAAATGCATCGCACCGCCATCTTTCAAATCATCACGGTCAACCGAGGTAATGACGGCATATCTAAGACCCAAACCTTGGATGGTCTCAGCAGTATGACGCGGCTCATCTTTATCTAGCTCATTTGGACGACCATGTCCGACATCACAGAACGGGCATCGACGTGTACAGATATCACCCATAATCATAAAGGTGGCAGTACCATCGGCAAAGCACTGTGGCAGATTCGGGCAGGCAGCTTCTTCACAAACGGTATAGAGTTTCTGTTCACGCAAAGTAGATTTGATACGTGCGACTTCCGCAGGTGAAGACAGTTTTACCCGAATCCAATCTGGCTTTTTCTTAGCCTCGACAGTCGGGATAATTTTAATTGGGATACGAGCAACTTTATCGTAGCCACGGAGTTTTTCGCCTTGGATGGCTTTTTTGGGTTTTGCGCGGGCAGCAGGCATGTGCGTTTGTACAGCGTTTGTCATAATCGAATGTTCTCTTAACCCTTGATAGAACAAGGGTTTATGGAATTATTAGAATGCTTTATGAATAGAGCTATTATAGCAGATATTTGGTCAAGGTTTTTTAAGCAATCTTGTTAAGACGAAGACTAAAAAGGCTGCTATTAATAATAAGGCTCTAGAGAATGAAAAGGCTGGTATACGTAATAGAGTACTATGAAGCGTACATTTACCGTAGTTTTATTTATTGATATCAATACCCAACTCATTTAGTACTTCTATGGCAGCGCGAAACGCTTCTTGAGTGGCAGGCGCACCGCAATAAGGCAAGCTGTGCATCAAGACTTCTCGAATCTCAGCGACACTTGCGCCATTATTGATGGCACCTCGGATATGTCCCTTTAGCTCGTTTGGGCTTTTTTGTGCAATCAAAAAACCAATCGTGATAAGCGAGCGATATTTGCGCGGCAGTATCGAGTCATCTTGCCATGTACTGCCCCAAGCGTGCTCGATAATCCAATCTTGTAATGGCTGAGTAAATGGCGTTGCTGCGTCAAGTGAATGTTTGACATGTGCTGTACCCATCACCTCGATACGAACCTTTAGACCGTTTTCATAATTGGCGTTTTGACTGGTGCCTTGATTGGTATTGTGACTCATACTGTGAGTAGTATTGCGATCTTCATTTTCTTTATTAGCCATTGTCATCCTTGATCTTATGATTAAATCCTTTGCATTTAATCAGTATGTTCTTATCAAACATTATAACAGTCGAGTAGGTTTTATTTAACCGTTAATCGAGATATAGTTGATTATATTTAACAGTAACAACGTATAACAATAATGAGATACTAAGACAGTAGCGTTATATCTTTTTAAGTGAATACATAGTCGTAACTGCAATTTACTACCAATATATTGTGAATGTTGAAAAACAAAATAGGTTCTCAGTATGAAAAATTTATAATTTATGATATAGGTAGTATTAGTCATATTATTTATGGCACTATTTATATAATAAATGTTCAATATGCCCCTTTTATGACCGCTTTATGAGCCTTTTAAAGGCTGAGCCATTAACATTTAGGGCGTTTTAAGCTATGATTGCACGGATAATTATTCCATCTAGTATATAGACGAAGGTGGTCATGCTGACTACCCACGTAATGTGCTAATACTCCCAACTGACGAGGACGACTATTGTGTTAGAAGCTTATCGTAAACATGTCGAAGAACGTGCTGAGCTAGGAACGGTTCCGCTACCACTGAATGAAAAACAAGTAGCAGAGTTGGTTGAACTATTAAAGAATCCGCCAGCGGGCGAAGATGCGTTCTTGATGGACTTGCTTGAAAACCGTATCCCTGCCGGTGTTGACCAAGCTGCTTACGTTAAAGCGGCATTTTTAGCCGCTATCGTAAAAGGCGAAGCGACGTCTTCACTCGTGAGTAAGAAAAAAGCGGTTCAAATCTTGGGTACGATGCAAGGTGGTTACAACGTTCAACCGTTAGTTGCTGCTCTTGATGATATGGAAGTTGCGCAAGAAGCTGCCGATGCGTTGAAAAAAACCTTGCTGGTATTTGACGCGTTCAATGATGTGACCGAAAAAGCAGAAGCAGGCAATACTATTGCTAAAGAAGTCGTTCAATCTTGGGCTGACGCTGAGTGGTTCTTGAGCCGTGATGCTGTACCAGCAAAGACGACTTACACGACGTTTAAAATCACTGGCGAAACCAATACCGATGATTTGTCTCCTGCACAAGATGCGTGGAGCCGTCCTGATATCCCATTACATTCATTAGCGATGCATAAAAACTCTCGCGACGGCATTATTGCTGACGAAGAGGGCGTTATCGGTCCGATGAAACAAATCGAAGCGTTAAAAGAAAAAGGTCATCCATTAGCCTATGTTGGCGACGTCGTGGGTACTGGTTCTAGCCGTAAATCTGCGACCAACTCAGTACTGTGGTTGATGGGTGATGATATCCCTAACGTGCCAAACAAACGTGGCGGCGGTCTGGTACTAGGTAACAATATCGCACCTATCTTCTTCAATACGATGGAAGATTCTGGCGCATTACCAATCGAGAAAGTAGCGGTTGATAACCTAAACATGGGTGATGTGTTTGACATCTATCCGTATGATGGCAAAATCACCAAGCATGACTCTGATGAAGTACTGTCAACCTTTAAGCTAAACTCGCCAACTTTGCTTGACGAAGTTCGTGCTGGTGGTCGTATTCCATTAATCGTTGGTCGTGGTCTGACCAACCGTGCTCGTGAATATATGGGCCTTGGTCATTCAGACGTATTTGCTAAGCCAGAAGAGCCAGTTGATACCGGTAAAGGCTTTACACTAGCGCAAAAAATGGTTGGTAAAGCTTGTGGCCTGCCAGGCGTTCGTCCTGGTATGTACTGCGAACCAAAAATCACTACCGTCGGCAGTCAAGATACCACTGGTCCGATGACCCGTGACGAGCTAAAAGACTTAGCTTGCCTAGGTTTTCAAGCAGACTTAGTGATGCAGTCATTCTGTCATACGGCTGCTTATCCAAAGCCAGTTGACATCGAAACTCAGCATACCCTACCTGACTTTATCATGAACCGTGGCGGCGTGAGCTTACGTCCAGGTGATGGTATTATTCACTCGTGGTTGAACCGTATGTTACTTCCAGATACCGTTGGTACTGGTGGTGACTCGCATACTCGTTTCCCAATCGGTATCTCATTCCCAGCTGGTTCTGGTCTAGTCGCCTTTGCTGCTGCTACTGGTGTTATGCCACTTGATATGCCTGAATCTGTCCGTGTCCGTTTCATCGGTGAGCGTCAAGCGGGTATTACGCTACGTGATCTAGTCCATGCGATTCCTTATCAAGCGATTAAAGAAGGTCTGTTAACCGTTGATAAGAAAGGTAAAATCAACGAGTTCAACGGTCGTATTCTTGAAATCGAAGGTTTAGAAGATTTAACCGCTGAGCAAGCGTTTGAATTGTCTGATGCGTCAGCTGAGCGTAGTGCTGCTGGTTGTACCATCACTCTATCTGAAAAGTCAGTTGCCGAGTATCTAACGTCGAACATCACATTATTAAAATGGATGATCTCAGAAGGTTACGGCGATGCACGTACGATTAGCCGTCGTATCGAAGGTATGCAAGAGTGGTTGGCCAATCCAAGCCTGATGCGTGCTGATGAAGATGCGGAATATGCCATTGATATGACTATCAACATGTCAGAGATCAAAGAGCCGATTCTTTGCTGCCCGAACGATCCAGATGATGCAAAAACATTGGCTGATGTCGCTGGTGACACCATTGATGAAGTATTCATTGGTTCATGTATGACTAACATTGGTCACTTCCGCGCTGCTGGTAAGTTGCTAAAAGATGTTCCAGCCGGCTCTTTGCAAACTCGTCTATGGATTGCGCCACCAACCAAAATGGATGCGCGTCAATTGATGGAAGAAGGTTACTACAATATCTATGCACAAGCTGGCGCTCGTACAGAGATGCCAGGTTGTTCATTATGTATGGGTAACCAAGCACGTATCGCACCGAACTCTACTGCCGTATCTACCTCTACCCGTAACTTCCCGAATCGTTTAGGTCAAGGTGCTAATGTATATCTAGCATCAGCTGAATTGGCTTCTGTTGCTGCGGTACTTGGTAAATTACCAACCAACGAAGAGTATCAGCAGTACGCTGGTATGCTAAACAGCATGGGTGATGAAGTATATCAGTACATGAACTTCGACCGTATGGAAGACTATACTGAAGAAGCTGATAAGATCAGCGTTGCTCAGTTGAGCTAATTTTGATCAAATCTTAAATGCTTTGAAGTTTTACAATTATTATTTAAATAGAAGCCCCGTATCATCATGATGCGGGGTTTTTTAATGTAACCCAAAAGAGTGGGTGTCCGATATGACTACTTCTATGTATAATGGATCAGCAGGCGGAAACCGTGGCTCTGTATGTTATTTATTCTTTTCTATCTCGGGACGGACCGATACTTTGATAGGCACTTTTTTGTTTAGTCTCAAGTGCTTTGGAGTTTTGGTTGATTACTTTATCCCCACTCAAACGTCGCATCGTCTATGTGACGGTATTTGAAATCATTGCTATCCTCTCATCTACTTTGGTGCTTATGTTGTTAAGCAACAGTAGCGCCGCAGAATCGCTACCGATTGCCGTGATGGTCTCATTGGCAGCGGTGATTTGGAATTTTATCTACAATACGGCGTTTGAAAACTGGGAACGACGTAAGCATGTGACGCAGCGCACGTTCTTCATACGTAGTGCCCATGCGATAGGTTTTGAAGGCGGATTGGTTCTGATTTGCCTACCGCTATATATGATTTGGTACGATGTTGGTTTTATAAAAGCCTTTATAATGGAAGCTGCGTTACTGCTATTTTTCTTAGTTTATACATTTCTCTTTACATTGGGTTTTGACAAAGTATTTACCTTACCGCATCAACATAAAAATACCTCTATTTCTTAATAAAGAAGAATATTGTTGGAAATTATTGCAAATATTTATTGTTTAGATATTCGTTGTTTATAATGCTTTACCCAAAAAAAGGCTACCTAATGGCAGCCTTTTTTGATGATATAGTCGGTTCTAAATAAAGTAGATACATCATATTTCGATGCGGCACTGGTATAAATTTTTCTGGCGTGCTGTGCCTGTGCAGACAGAGGCTACAAAAAATTCATTTCAGTCCCGCTGTATTGTTTTTATACTGAGCTTACTGTATTTCGAAGAGCAATGTTATCAGTTTTTATTTACCCTGATAAACCGGCTTACGCTTTTCCATAAAGGCTGTGATACCTTCTTTAAAATCATCGGTTTTAGCAAGCATCGTTTGTTGATCTACTTCCATCTCTAGCGCTTCATTAAGACCCATATAGGCATGAGTATTAATCATATGCTTCATCGACGCCAACGCTTTTCCGGGAAGGTTGCTTAGACGCGTAGCCAACGTCAACACGCTAGCATCCAGATTCTCTGCGCTGACTACCTCATTAACCAAGTTTAAGCGTGCCATATCTTCTGCTTTTAGCTTATCGCCAAGCATAACCATCTCAGTAGTCTTTGCGACGCCAATCAATTGATTCAATAAATAAATACCGCCAGCATCCGGAATCAGACCGATATTGACAAAAGCTTGCACAAATTTGGCATTGTCAGCGGCAATACGAAAATCACAAGTCAGCGCCAAGTTCATCCCAGCCCCAGCGACGGCACCTTCTAATTTAGCGATAATAGGCTTATGAATATTGCGCAGCTTTAAGCTAATCTCAGCCACCTCACCAACCATAAAGTTTAGCTTATCCGATAATGCCTCGCTTTCCATGCCATTTTCTAACATCTCACCGATATGTCCGCCACTAGAGAAGTTATTGCCGGCGCCCTGCAAAACGATGACTCTAATGTCTTTATCTTCATCAGCTTTGGTCAGTGCTGCCATCATGGCTTCTTTGAGTACCGTGCTAAAGGCGTTCAAGGTTTTAGGGTCGTTCATTGTGATGGTAGCGATATGGTTTTCGGCTTGGTATTCGACGAGAGCTTGTGACATTTTGGATATCCTTACGATAGTTTTCTAGATAATGAGGGTAATAAAAAGGTGATATGGGCAGTAAGTCAGACAAATAAGACAATGCCAATTACTATAGCAGTTTGAGCTTATTATAAAAGCGAGATTTGTGCGCGCTTAAGGCACGTTTTACATAACATTTTTTGCTGCTATCACTATTGCCACAGGTATAAAACCTATCATTCAAAAATAAGGCTACTATCTGTAAGAGGGTTGAATTATGCTAGAAGACAGATTTTAAAAGGTTTGATTTTTTATTACATCAACAAGGAAGTGGTTATGCCAATGATTCATGTCAATGATGTCGATATTTATTATGAAGACAGTGCGCCAAACGATAAGCAAAAGCCGGTTATGGTATTTGCCCATGGTTTGCTATGGAATACGCGCATGTTCGACAAGCAAGTTGAGTATTTTAAAGCGGGTTATCGCTGTATTGCGTTTGATTTTCGCGGACAAGGTCAGTCTGAAGTTACCAAATCTGGCTACGATATGGAGACTTTAACTGAGGATACACTGGCATTACTAGAGGCGCTGGATATTGATGAATGTCATTTTTTAGGTTTATCTATGGGTGGATTTGTCGCCCAACGTATTGCGTTAAAGCGTCCTGAATCGTTGCTATCGCTGACGCTGCTTGAAACCTCTGCTGATCCTGAAGATCCTAAAAACGTGCCACAGTACCGCAAGCTGATTAAAGCCATACGTTGGCTTGGCATGAAGCGTGTCAGCCAAAAGGTAATGCCCATTATGTTTGGTAGCAGCTTTTTGGCAGATAAGTCACGCAAGGCTGACCGTAGAGAGTGGTTGGCTATGTTGCAAAGCAATCGTAAGGGCGGGGTCATCAAAGCAACTACTGGCGTGATTGAGCGCTCTGCAACGTATGATCAGCTCAGTGATATCAAGACGCCGACGCTTATCATCGTTGGCGATGAAGATGTGGCAACACCGTATGCAAAAGCTGAGCGCATGCACTTTGCGATAGCAGGCTCTAAGCTGGTGGTGATTAAAGGTGCGGGGCATACGGCAACGGTTGAAGAGCCGGAGCAAGTTAATAAAGCCATCAATAAGTTTTTGGCATAATTTTATGTATAGTTAAAATACCTTAAAAGCGCTACGGTACTGCTGGTATCAATTTTTTGCAGCCTCTGGCAGCAACGGCACAGCAAGTAAGAAAAATTGATATCAGCTGTACATTATGTATCGATATTGCTTTTCCCTAACAAAAAAAGCCGTTATCATAAAATTGATAACGGCTTTTTTTGTTAGGATTTTTAAAAATATTACTTTATAAGAGTGCGGTAAAATCGTTATTGCCATCATTAATAGTGCCAAATACTTGAGCCCGATTGACGATCTCTGTTGCCCAAGCACGGTGGGTAGCAGGTTCTAGCATGGTATTGTTATATTTAAAGACCGCTTTTGCTTCGCTATGTAAGATTGCTTGCGCCTCATCCAAAATGCTAAGCGGTACACAATAGGCTTGCTGCACTAAGGCAATTTGGCTTGGATGAATGACCGTTTTGCCGACCAACCCTAAGCTGACATCACGTGTCAACTCTTGCATAAATAGTGTTGGCTCATCCAAATACTCAAACACCGGCGCCGACAGATAAAAGCCATGCGGCACAAAACAGCCAAGCAGCTGGTAGGCTAGTGTACCAACAGGTGTATCATAGACAAGGCTATTCTTAGGCCGGCGCAAACGCAGCGCCGCAAACAAGTCATTACCACCGATACGCAAGGCAAAGACGGGCTGGCTAAAGGCTTCTTTAAAACCAATCGCCAACTCTTGGTTATGATGCGGATTAAACAACGCTGCCGTCTCAAGCGTCGGCATCAATAGCATGTCAGTACTGAGATTCTGGCATGCCATGCGCCAATTAGACAGACTATACATATCGACTTTCGGCATCACAAAACCATCAATCAAATCAATATGGGCAAAGCCCGATAACTGCTCTAGCATTGCCGGATGGCGCGGACGTACAAATACCAACGGGCGCGTTGGCTGCTCAGTCTGTGTCTTGGTTTGTTGTGTGTCAGCTTGCTGTGTAGGCTCATTGATACTATCGACATGCATCGCCCACGTATACAGCAGCGTCTGTAAGCGCTCAAGTGCCAACTCAACATCATTGTGGCTGACTGCATCTTCTAGACAGATGATAATACTATTAATCGTCGGTAATTTATCACGCTTGATCACTTGCCAGATATCTTGGCGCGTCGCTGGCATATATAAGCTCGCTCCCAACTGATACGGATGATGCATGTTTGGCTTGAGCATAGCATGACGCTCAGTAATCAGATGCGCGTAAGACTGGGTATTTTGATAAAGGTGAGACTCGTTTTTTGGCATATCTGACATAATGGGCATCGTGAATAGTGGTAGATGAATGGGTCTAAAAGTATGGTTTCAAGATTAGGTGAAAAGATAAGGCATTATTAATTGTCTGTAGCGCGCTGCTTAATAAGGGTAATCGCTTGATAAGGCAGTATTTTATCACCTAGTACGCTAATAGCGATATGTCGCTGTGTACATAAATGCCTTAATAATATAGTGTCGGGGTGCTCAGCGCTTGCTAACAAAATACGTTCAGGGTCGCGACGTAGTATCGCGCGTGTCGCCTCAGCAATGGTCGGCTTAATGCGATTGCGATTACTAATACCATACTCAGCAGCCAGCTTATCGATTAAGTCAGCAGTCTGGTAGCGCGGATGTTTATACGTTGGCAAACATTGCAAAGGCGTGTTTAATGTACGCCTTGTCGCATCGATACAATCAATAAAGGCTAAGCTATGATCTGCCTTAATTAAATTATCATAAAAGACACTGCGATGTAGCCCCAACTCTGGCTCAGTATATAAACTGCGTGATATAAGCCCTGATACAGTACTGTTCAATAAACCCGATGGAATCAACCAGTCATCAATACTAGCAGCCAGCCAAGCAACACCAGCCGGATCAGCAAGGGTCAGTAGCGGTATAACATCCTGACCTTGATGGAAAATATTGGCATAGTTAGGGTGGTTAGGGTCGGCAAAGGCTTTTAGACTATGCGCCAGCTCTTGATAAATCGCTCCTTTACCCGTCCAACCATCGACAAATACAATCGGGCTATGAGGATGATTATTTAATATCATTTTTAATGCAACTGGATCAAGACCACGATCTCGGATAATACTGACGCCATAATGCACACTTGGTAGAGAGCAGCTGCTATCGGCAGTTGCTAATGCGCGTTGTAACAGTACGCCTATTGGTAAACCGGCACGCACAAGACTGACTAATATTAGCGGGCGCTCATTATTGACGTTTGGCTGAAAAACCTGCTGTAGCGTATAGGCCAAATTGGTAATATCAGTCGCTGCTCTTGTCTTACCTTGCTCTAACGCCTCGATATACAACTGCTCGTGCATGGCACTTGGCGCGTCTTCCAAGGTCAGCATATCAGAATAATGGCGCTGCCCACTTTGAATCAGTGCTTCTTTTTGGCTGACAGGCACATCAGCAACGGCATCTTTATCAACGATATTGAGCAGCACAGTGACATCGCTAGCAAGATAGCTGCCTGAGCCATATTGTGATAAATCGGCTGTTTTAATATTAGAATGGATTGAAGTCATAGTAGAAATAGTTATACTCGTTTGATGACGATTTAATAGTAGATTAATAGCAGAATATCATTTAATAAAAGGTAGCGCTCATCATTTAGCTGCAAATTTCTCATGTAGCTGTCCATGATTGGGCATGCCGTACCAGTCAAGTAATTGCAGAAATGGCAGATCTGCCAGACTGTCACCAAAACCGAAGCTTGGGCGCTGATGATCCAAATGCTGTTCCAATAAAAATTGTACCGCATGACGTTTATGAATAGCATGCGGCAATATTGCTAAATTATTAGCATTCACATGCACATAAAAAATCTCATCAAAATCTGGTATGAGCGTTGGTAATTGTGTGGCTAACTCTGCCAATGATTGATGATCTTTTTGCGTGTGTTTGATCGCTATATAAATGGTCATCTCGCTATCGATAAAAGTATCGGTATGCGGGGTCAACTTTAAATCGTTATGAGTACTACCGCTTTCTGGTCTATAACTATTGACCAACTCAGTAAGCTGACTAAGCTTATCTTGTACTGGAGCAAGCGCGTTATACATACGCTGCTGCCACGTGCTTAGTAGCTCACCATCAGACGCTAAAATGACCGCGCCATGGGTCAATACTTGCCAGCTATTAAAAGGCAGTTTGACGCGTTTAATTTCTTGACGATCACGGGCTGTGACAGCTATCAATTCAGTACTGGCAAATAGCCAATTAAAAAAGACTGCTTGGCGCTGACTCATAAAGCTTAACGGCTCACCTTGTTTATTGACAGTGGCGCAAACCAAATTTTCAGGTTCAGTAGTGGGTAATTCCCATGCATCAATTTTACGCTGAGTTTGAAAGAGCGTATCGTCCAAATCCATCAGCGTATATGGCTTTACAATGTCTGGACTAGACTGGAAAAATGGGAAGGTCATTATGTTTTCCAAAGATAAAGTGATGGCAAAGTTATTTAGGTGTGGGTCAAGTAAGAGTATTTAATGGATTGAAAGCACTGATCTTCTAAATCTAGGATTCAAATTATTTCAGGTCTTGACAAATTATTAGAATTTGAGACACAGCATTTTGCGATGTCTCAAGAGTTTGGTCTTCTAATAGTTGATATGTTGACACTAAATAAGCAAATGAGTAGACCGAATATATAAGTAAATAGGAGGTTGCGCAAGGTATCTGTCACCTAAATATGAACTTTTTATGCTATGACCAGCCATTATTAGTAGCTCGTAATATGCATGTTAAATGCACGTCTATTTAGGACTCACCACCAACACATTATCCAAGCCTTTCCACATCTCATCGACACTGTCAGCTGGTGTCTCAACACATAGCACAATCAAATCCCACTCATTCGGCTCAACGTTATAAGCAAAATTGGTCATACCAAGCCCGTAATTATCATTAAAGCTCAACATCGTACGAATACCCCCACCAAGCGCAATCGGTGAGCGGGTTAATGCGCTAAAATTCACCGTGTTATTGCTGTTATCTAAATTTGTCTGTATCTCAAGCCATTCTGCTAGCAAAAACGGCAGCCAGACAAATTCATTACTGCCCAGTACCAATATTTTTTGTGGCAATTGATCTTTGTCAAACTGTGTTTGGCCATTAAAACTTGCAAATGCAGTTTGGAAACTTACTAGACAATCAGCAAAGCCATTTGTGCTATCTAGCGTAGGGAAACGTCCCCAATTACCGGTATTGCCCAAATATTGACTACCAGCTTCGGTCGTATCAACCGATGGCATAATGATAGGCTCAGGGTTGGGCGCATCAGTCCATTTCCAAGCGCCAGATAGTAAATGATGGCGGTAAAAATCAATATTTGGCAGGCGGGTGCCAATCGAATCATTGGCGTTAGCATCAGACTCATTGTGATTTTGATTCAGTGACCAATCAACCAAGGTTGTGAGATGCACTTGCTCTAGCTGGTCAAGTCCTGCCTGACGTAATGCTGTGACGACATTAACGCAAGTATTGCCTGTTGATGCTTCATCATCGACCATAATCAGCGTTTTACTGGCAAGTAGTTGCGCTTGCGTCATTTTATCGGCACTTTGATAAATCAGATGCTGACTGGCATGACTGTGGTCTTCGCTAAAAGTGGTCAATAAAGAATCGCTATTGTTGTCATCATGCTGGGCATGACGAGTAGAATTCAGCAGCAACGCTTGTGGATAGCGCGTTTGTAGCGCTTGGTGCACACCGGCAGATAAGCCAACCGCCGTCTCTGCCATACCGATGACCAAAATCGGCTCAGGCAAATCATCAGGTACTAAGTTTGCCAAATCAGTAAAGGCATCACGCATGATGCTTGGTGCCACCGGAATATGACGACCTAACACTTTTGAGACAAATAAAAATGCTCGTTTTGGGTTGATACGTTGAGCAAAATCAAGCAAATCTTCTAGCTGATAATGGCTGCTTTCTTTAAGGTCGTTATTACCACTAGCAGCATTGGTCTGATAGGTCAGATCAAGCGTACCACGAGGTAAGGTGATGGTCGTGTTGTGCTGCTTATTTGGCATTCATATTCCTTTAGTCTTTCAATTTTTTATATCGTTAGTTTCACTTACTCAGTGGTATCGTCTTCAATCTTTACACTCACCATAATAGAACGTACTTGGCACGGTGTAATTTGCTGTGCGATATCTGCCAGTTTCGGCTTCTTACTTAAACCGAGCCAATAAGCAAAACCAACTTGAGTTAGATCTACGCCGCTATGAGTGGTGTAATCAATACCACCAGAGGGGCGACTATTAATCTCAAGCACTCGGTGTTGACCATTATCATCCGCTTTAGTCTGGACACTAACGATACCATCACAGCCGAACGTTTTTATCAGTGGAATGACCACATCCATAACTGATTGCTCATAACCAATATGCTGAATTTTCCCCGTTTTATAACGGGTAATAGCAGCCAACACTTCGCCGTATTCACAGACGACATCGATAGAGTATTCTTGTCCTGATAAATAAGGCATCAGTAACATCGGAATAGGGCGCTCATGCACCATGAGACTGTTGGTATAAGCATTGATAAATTGCGTAGTATTGATTTTCTTCTCTTCGGTAAAGTATAGATGCTCAAAACTGTCGTATTGCTCACCTTCTTCTTTACCCGTCTCTTTAACTTTGCCTAAGCGCCAGAATCCTTGGGCAAAAATCCCCGTCACTGGTTTGACACATAATGGCTGATGACCATGTTTAGCGAGTAGAGTCTCAAGCTCTGCGACAGTATCAAAGCGCCATGCATCTGCGACAGGGATATCGTGCTCATGGCACTGCTGCATAAAGGCAAACTTATCATCGATAGATTCCAGTGCTACAACACTGGTCGCACCTGTCAATAAACGGATACCTGCTGCTGCAAATTTTTCGCGATGAGCTTCATAATCAATGCCATTGCGTCCAGTGAGTAACACTTTCACATTGTTTTTCTGAGCTTGTTCTAACACAAATTGCCAACGTGGCATCAATGGCTCAACAGATTCGAGCACTGCTTGCTCATTGTTATCTGCGGTGCTAATAGAAGGCTCGCGGTAGATGATGTCGGCAAATTCAAAAATCTCAGGTCTATTATGACGATGTGAGGCAACGATATGAAAGGGCATGCTAGAGTGAGCTTTCAGGGTTTGCAGGCTAGCTAACATATCACGCTGGCTTGACTGACCTTCAGCCAACCAAGCAGCGCTTAACTTTGTATGATGACTATTGTTAACAGGGTTATCCATAATTCTCTTTGCACTCTCTTAAATAATGGGGTTGTGGATCACTCGATATCGTCATCATAAAGTGACTAGCAATTTAATATATGATCGAAAAATTTCAGACATGGTATTTATACATAACGGGCTCTATTATATACAAATGCTAGATGTTATAAATGTTTCCAATTAAATAGCCTCAAGGATTTTTACTTTTTTTATCATATTTTATAAAATGCTGGTTCTGATTAAGGTTGTAATGCCATCCATGCTACTATATGGCGATAGTTAACCTCACTCATATAAGTAAATAATAAATAACGTAAAGGATAAATGATGAGTCAACCTCAAGCTTTAATTGCAGGTGCTAACGCGCCGCTGCCAACGGATAATATTAGCATTCGTATTTTAAGCCAAAATGCCATCGACTGTGCGGCTTATCGTTTGACGACGGATGGAAAAGTACGCGGCGATGGCGATATGATATTTTATGGGCAGACACGTAGCGATGATGGTAGCGTGAGCTTTCGCGGTCATGACAGTGATGGATTTTTTGATATCAATTTGCCGTCGCAACCTGCCAATATCGAAAAGATAGCTCTTGCGTTCTCTAGTGCGCAGACGTTGGCTCAAGTCGGCGATGTGGATATTCAAGTACTACAAGGCAGTCAAGTGTTGGTGACTTGTCAATTATCGGCTGCTGGGCGTAATGAAAAAGCTATTATCTTAGCGGAATGTTATCGTCGGCAGGGCAATTGGAAGTTCCGCTTTATTGCGCAAGGTTTCGAAGGTGGCTTAAAACCTTTATCTGAGCATTTCGGTGTAGAGATTGCTGATGAAGCACCCGCTCAAAGCCCTATACAAAATCAGACACAAGGGCAAGCTCAGCCTATTAATACGCAGCGACCAATCAATACGCAAAAAGCTAGTAGTGCGCCTCAAACAACTACGCCACCGCCTATTCCTGCTGGCTCTACCAATCCTTCAATTAACCTAAGTAAAATTACTTTAACCAAAAATCAATCTAGTATCAATCTCAAAAAACGTGATGACTTTGGCAAAATATCGGTCAACCTAGACTGGAATCAACGTCCAGATGCCACCAAGCAAGCACCCAAAAAAGGGCTGCTTGGCGATTTATTTAAGCAGCATAAAGCTGGTGGAATTGATCTTGATGTTGGTGCGATGATTCATCTGAAAAATGGTGAAAAAACGCTTATTCAAGCGTTGGGGAGTCGTTTTGGTAGCCTACAGTCAGCGCCATACGTTTTATTGCGTGCCGATGACAGAACAGGACAGGTAAGTGGCGGTGAATGGCTCGATATTAATGGGCAACAGTGGTCACAGATTGAAGAAGTATTTATCTTTGCTTTCATTTATGAAGGTGCACCAAATTGGGCGCAAACTGATGGGGTAGTGACTATTCATGTACCCGACCAGCCACCGATTGAAACACGTTTGACAGAAGGTACAGGTAACTTACCGATGTGCGCTATTGCGCGTCTGGTCAATCAGCAAGGCAGTATCAACGTTGAACGTATCAACCAATACTTTAAAGGACATCAAGAGATGGACAAAGCCTTTAATTGGGGCTTTAGCTGGAAACGCGGTAGTAAGTAACGACTTTATTTATGTACTTTGATAGATATAAGCAATAAGCCCATCTATTATTAGATGGGCTTATTGCTTATAGGCAGTTCGTATCTTAAATAAAATAACTTAAAATCAATTTAAACTGCTTAAGCGTGCGGCGTGATGGCAGGCATCAAGTCATGGAAGGTACGACCAGTCGCCGTTTCACCGATGGCATGCATCTTCCACTCATTATTATGACGATAAACTTTTGCCATAATCATCGCCGTATGCGTACCTTGTGAGGACAGATTATAGCGTGCTACTTCAGTATTGTTATTGGCATTGACAATACGGCAAAACGCATTTTCTACTGTTTCAAACGTCTGACCAGTAAAGCTGTTGACGGTAAATACCAAAGATACTACGTTAGCTGGAACTTTTGATAAATCAACATTGATGACTTCATCATCACCATCGCCGTCACCAGTGCGGTTATCACCAGTGTGCACGATACTGCCGTCTTTCGATTTTAATTGGCTAAACCAAATGGCATCAACTGGCTGTTTGTTGCTATCGAACATAATGCATGATGCATCTAAATCTATAGAATCGCCGCCACTACCACCACCGAATAATTTACCTAAGAATCCACCTTTTTTATCTTGGGGACCTTGGGCAACGTCCCAGCCTAAACCCAATTTTACTTGAGTAAGCTCGCCGCCCGCTTCTTTGCTTAGGGAAATTTTTTGACCCTTTTGTAAACTAACTGCCATGTGATAATCCTTATAATAGTTGTATGAGAAATTGCTATAAAATATTGCCAAGTAATCCGCTATTGCCGCCACGACCACCAGAACTGGTGCCCAAGATGCTTTGCAGCCACCCTTGATAGCTGTCACGATTGCGTGAGCAGATAATAACTTTGCCTGAGCCTGAAAAGTTGAGTACCATTCCTTCACCACTGGTAACTGAATTAATAATGTTACTCATGATGCCTTTTTTCTTACTGGTCGAAACAGAAAGCTTATAATCAAGCGTTGAATCCCAGCAGACCACATGACCATTATCGATTATGACGTCTTTATCTGGCGTCACATCAATCTCAAATAATGAGCCAAAACCTGACACCACCACCTGACCTTGACCGTGGGTTTGCATGACCATAAAGCCGCCGGTATCACCAAATACAGCGCCGCCGAGGTTGCGCTGAATATTGGCTCTGATATCGACACCTGTCTGTGCAGCAACGAACGCGCCATCGCTCAAGGTATATTGATGTTTGCCGCAATCAATGATTTGCATATCGCCATCGAGCGTTGGTGCCAGCAAACAATCACCTTCGCCATTGACAGCTTCAATCTGCTGCTGAAATAAGGATTCATCGTTTGCAAATCGGCGCATCAATGATTGTATGAAACCACCTTGCAACTTGCCTTTAAGCTCAAGATTAGACTCCATCATGACCATGGCATTGGCTTCGCAATAAATTGAGTCACCTTTTTTAAGATTACAATGTAAAAAAGGTTCAATAGTCCCAATTAAGCTAAACGTTGCAGCCATAGATCAAAAGTCCTTGTTCTAATATTTTCATGAGTCCATCTGTAGTGGATATAGCAAATAACTTCTGTCAATATCGTTTAGACATTAAATTCATAGCCACTTAAATTCAAAACTACTTAAATTTAAAGCCATCAAATGTCTTAAACAACACACTTGATGGCTTATAGATCTCGTAAGTAGCTCGCAAATAAATAGTTACTTACGATAGTTAGCTTGCGCCACGATTAAGTCAATTAAACGTTGACGCCATAAGAGGCCGCTAATGGTCCAAGACCACCGCTGAAACCCTGACCCACCGCGCGGAATTTCCAATCACCGTTATGACGATATAACTCACCAAAAATCATCGCCGTTTCAGTGCTGCCATCTTCTGATAGGTCGTAACGCGCGATTTCAGCGTCGCCGCTATCGTTTACCACACGGATGTACGCGTCACCCACTTGACCGAAGTTTTGGTTACGAGCTTGACCTTCATAAATGATGGCACAGATAGCAACTTTGCTGACATCAGCTGGGATACTAGCTAGGTTGATTTTGATTTTTTCATCATCGCCATCACCTTCACCAGTACGGTTATCGCCAGTGTGCTCAACCGCGCCATTGTCTGACTTTAAGTTATTAAAGAAGATAAAATCTTGATCATTACGTACTTTTCCTGCTTCATTGACCAAAAAGCCAATCGCATCTAAGTCAAACTCTTGACCGTCAGTGGCGCGTGGATCCCAGCCAAGACCAACCGTAATATTGGTTAAACCTGGCGCTTCTTTTGATAAGTTTACGTTGCCGCCTTTGGTTAAGCTAATAGCCATATAAATATCCTTTGGATTAATAATTAAGTGGATTGAGTAATACAGAAAATCATCTAAAAATAGAGCAGTGTTTAATGTAGAGGTATAGACGTTCAGTGAACCTAACTACCATGCCCTGCATATCATTACGTTTTACTATACTAAGCGTTTGCCCAGTAAGCAAGTCGTATTTTGCGCATGGTCCATATGTTTACTAAGGAACATAATAAGCCTATATCTCTGATACTTTATAACATTTTTTCATCTAACAGGTAAGGTACTGTTATGAAAAAATTAGCTATTAGTCTAAAGGTTTTCGGCCATTCATCAAAGCATTAAGGTAGGGAGTTATTGTGCAAAAACCGACCAGCCTGTTTCCTGTACAAACATCTCTAATGCTTTTAACCCAAGCTTGGAATTGCCGAGATGATCAAGCCCTGGCGACCATACAGCGATGGATCCTTTACCGGGTGCTATCGTTAAAATACCACCGCCAACGCCACTTTTACCCGGCAGACCAACACGATAAGCAAACTCACCAGAACCATCATAGTGACCACACATCATCATTAACGAATTGATCCGTCGAGAACGATGCTCATTGATTACCTTTATACCTGTGTGCTGATTGACGCCATTAGAAACCAAAAAAAGTCCCGCGCGCGCTAACTGCTCGCAACTCATCGCAATCGAGCATTGATGAAAGTAAACACCCAGCACCTTATCGACATCGTGCTTTAAGCGGCCAAAGGACTTCATAAAGTGTGCAAGCGACGCATTCCGGTCTTTGTGCGCCATCTCGGACGCTGCTACTTTGTGGTCAAAACGGATTGAATCATCGTCTGCAATAAAATGAACAAACTGAAGAATCTCACCCAATATTTCTTTGGGTTCGTGCCCCATCATAATCGCATCAACCACCGCAATGGCACCGGCATTGATAAATGGATTGCGTGGCCTGCCAGTCTCATGCTCTAGCATCACAATCGAGTTAAAAGGATCGCCAGATGGCTCACGACCAACATGAGTCCAAAGCGCGTTACCCAATTTGCCAAGGGCAATGGTTAAGGTAAATACCTTAGAGATACTTTGAATTGAGAATAATGTATTTGCATTACCTGCGGTATATACTTGCCCATCAGGTGTTGCTACTGCAATACCGAACTGGTTTGAATCTATGTGAGCCAATTGCGGAATATAATCCGCCACTTTTCCACGGTCTGTATCACGCGCCATTTCTGCGGCAATCTTATCAAGAATTTGTTGCATATGAGTTGTATAGCCGTATTTCTATGGTGGTATGAAAAATGACGATTTTAACTGAATTAAGGGCCTAGAGGGTCAGAAAAATTGTATTTTGCTTATGTGCCCATCTCAGTGCTTCATTAGCTGAACGAAGATAGAGTAGTACAGCACAAAAAAACAGATCATACCTGATGATATGACCTGCTTAGACAAACAAAGTATGGGCGGATGATACGTCTTAATTCAAACGTGCCGCTTCAGCCTTACGATGTTTCAGAGATGCCCATAACGCAAAACCAATAAAGGCGATACCGATAAGACCAGTAATCAGCTCTGGTACATGGAATTTTACAGACAGCAACATGATTACGGCAAGTGCGCCGATGGCATAGTGCGCCCCATGCTCAAGATAGATAAACTCATCAAGCGTGCCTTTGTCTACCAAGTAGATGGTCATCGAACGCACAAACATGGCACCAATGGCAAGACCTAGCATAATAACGATAACGTCATTGGTGATTGCAAATGCACCAATCACACCATCGAAACTGAATGAAGCATCAAGAACTTCTAAGTATAAGAAACCGATAATACCCCCTTTCATAATAGCGCTAGTTGCAGCACCAGTACTATTACCTTGAGCGTCTAGCTCTTCTTCAAGATCACCCTCGAGCATACCTGACACCACTTGCACACCCAGATAAACCAAGATACCCCAAACACCTGCAATCAATACGGCAGAAGCTTGTTCAGCGGGCGCCCAAGATACTGAAATCATCAGGACAATAAGTGCAACGAAGACACTCATCGCATCGACTTTGCCAAGCTTTGCCAAGCGGCTCTCAAGCCAGTTAAACCAATGCACTTCTTTATCATCAAAGATAAAGTTTAAGAATACCAATAGTAAGAAGATACCACCAAAGGCTGAGATTTCAGCATGATGCGCCATCAGTCTTGCTGAGTATTCTTTAGGATCGTTCAATGCCAAATCAATCACTTGCATCATGCCAAGATCAGCGGTAACCGCAACAATGACAATTGGGAATACCAAGCGCATGCCGAATACAGCGATTAAAATACCAACGGTTAAAAATATCTTTTTCCAAAACTCGTCCCAGCCTTTGAGGACTGAGGCATTGACTACTGCATTATCAAATGATAATGAAATCTCCATGACAGCCAAAATAGCGGTAATAGATAGTGTGGCTATTAAGCCGCCCATACCGCCATGTGAATATCCCCACCATGCCGCTATCGCTAAGGCAATAGCCGTGAAGATAAAGTCGAAATAAAAATGTCTCATGACACATCCTGTCTGGTTGCATAAAGCTAAGGTCGCCTATTATAGACGCAGCATAAAAAAAGCGGTTATTGCCAACCACTTTTTATACATAATTTTAAACGAAACATAAAGCATTATCAGTCATTTGGCTATCAAAAATTGTGACTATTTTGCAACCATATTCTATAGCCGTTATCACAGATAATAGTGAGGCATAATTGCTTTATAATTTTGACGTCTTTATCATCTAATGGATAGTTTAGCGCGGGCTAAATATCAGTTTAGATAACGGTTTAAATATCAACGCCATATTGTTGGCACATGGCTTGTAGACCACCTGAATAGCCTTGACCAACGGCGCGGAATTTCCATTCTGCATTGTGGCGATAGACTTCACCAAATACCATTGCTGTCTCAACAGAATAGTCTTCTGCTAAATCAAACCGTACCACTTCAGCACCCGTTTCTTCATTCACAACGCGAATAAAGGCATTGGCTACTTGACCAAAGTTTTGGCTACGCGCTGCTGCATCATGAATAGTCACTGTGACAACGATTTTATCAACATCAGTAGGTACTTGCGTTAGATTAACTTTGACCACTTCGTCATCGCCATCGCCTTCGCCTGTACGGTTGTCACCAGTATGCTCAACGGCGCCATTGTCAGACTTTAACTGGTTATAAAATATAAAGTCGTGATCACCGCGTACTTTGCCCGCAGTATTTAACAAAAACACGCTCGCATCAAGATCGAACTCAGAGCCAGAAGTGGCACGCTCATCCCAGCCCAAACCAATTAATAACTTGGTTAAATTTGGGTCAGTTTTGGTAAGGGATAAATTACCGCCTTTATTCAGAGATAATGCCATGGAATGGTCCTTGTTATTTATTGGAGTAGGATAGATTGTACGTTATGTATCGATATTACTTTTCCCTAACTGTATGCTAACGACAATGGGATTCAATAAAGGTAAAACGATCGCTAGTAGCATTCTATCATACCAACAAAAAATGACCCAATCAAAGCGGATTGGGTCATTGTTATGTTTTATGGCAAGTTAGGCGTTAAAGCTCAGAGTTAGTGTTTTCTATAGACTCTGACGATGACGAATCTCAAAACTTTGATGAATCGGTTTTTTGATATCAAAATCAAAACCAATGGTTTTTTGGGTGATATCGACGATGTCATAACGTTCAGTCAACTGCTCATCCAGCTCAAAGCGGGTAAAGTTGTTAGAGAAGTATAAAATACCATCTGCCGTTAAGCGGTTCATTGCGCGGTTAATCAATGCGGCATGGTCACGCTGGACATCAAAGGTACCTTGAAACTTTTTAGAGTTTGAAAAGGTTGGCGGATCAATAAAAATAATATCGAATTGTTCCGTATTGTCTTTGATCCACTCAAAAATATCGGCAGCAACGAATTGATATTTATTACCACTGACATTTAAGCCATTCAAAGCAAAGTTTTGTTTGCCCCAATCAAGATAATTCTGTGACAAATCAACGCTGGTGACTTTTTTAGCACCTGCCAATGCCGCATGCACACTTGCCGTACAAGTATAAGCGAATAAGTTCAATACCGATTTATTACGACTGTTGTCTTTGATACGCGCACGCATATTGCGATGATCGATAAATAGACCTGTATCGAGATAATCGGTGAAATTGACATAAAGATAAGCACCATCTTCGCGGGCAATATAAAACTTACCACGCTTTTCAGTATTGCCTTGTTTACTATATTGGTCATTACCAGATTGACGAGCACGGGTTTTAATAAAGATTTGTTCGCGGTTAATGCCAAACACTTCACGGATACCCATTAGCGCCAAATTAAAACGTTTTTTGGCAGTTTCTGGTGGAATAGTCTTCGGTGGCGCGTACTCTTGTACATGGGCATAGTCACCATATAAGTCGATCGCCACCTTGAAATCAGGTAAGTCAGCATTGTAGACACGGATATTACTCACATTGTCTTTTTTAGCGAGTTTCTTTAGTCGAGTCAGGTTTTTTTGCAAACGATTGATAAAGTCTTGACCATCTTCAACTTCAATGTCACGCTTCTCAAAACGGCTAACAAGATTGCCAGTTTGTCCAGTAATCAAGGTGCCATAGCGGAAATACACGGTAATGGCACCATTATGACACCGCAACGTTTTTGGCTCTCTAATCGGCAAAATATCGACTTGCTCAACATGCGACGCCAATATACCAAGCATTGGGTCAATCCCACTACCGGCAAAGCTGTCTTGTAAGATAAGCCCAATCGATTGATATAATGGCTTAATCATCTCTTCATCACCCAAGCGCTCACCATAAGGTGGGTTGGTTATAATCAAAGGATTGCTCAAACGACCGTCAGCAACCAAAGGTTTTAATAGCGTGCTTAGCTGATCAAGGGCACGCGTTTCGATATCGAGTAGCGGTAACAGGTCTTGTAAACCAGCAGCAATCAGATTCTTTTCTGTGGCAATGATAGCGCCATTATCGGCATCGAATCCAAAGATGAGCGGCAAAGTATCTGGCTGCTCATTAGCAATCTCTAAGGCTGCACGGAAACGGGTCTGTGCATCATCAATCATTTCTTGCCATAATACTGCGTCATGATGCTGCCACCCATAAAAACCAAACTGATTGGCGGCTTTATCGATACCGACGGCATAATCGCAGTGCATAAGTAGCGCTTCAATAATAAAGGTACCAGAGCCACACATAGGGTCGATTAAGGCATTATAAAAAGGCGCATCGCCTGCCTCGTTTTTCTTATGCCAGCCTGCGCTATAAAGTAGCGCCGCTGCTAAGTTTTCTTTTAGTGGCGCTTCTGTCATGGCTACGCGATAGCCACGGCGATGCAAACTTGTCCCTGACAAATCTAAATAGAGCTCAGCTTGCTTGTCATTGACGGTTGCAAAAATAGAAAAGTCTGGATTTTTACTATCGACGTTAGGTCGGCTCTCATACACTTCGTTAAAGGTATCCGCAATCGCATCTTTAATACGGAGCATGGCAAACTGTTGGCTGACAGCCACACGTTTATCAACAGACAGACGAATCGCAAAGGTTTGCTCTAGGCTAAATTGCTCTGTCCAATTGACCGATTTCGCCAAACCGTACAGCTGCTCAGCCACGTCATATTCGGCATTGATATTTTTGCGTTTAATCAGCATTAATACGCGCGATGCCACGCGCGACCAAAGACAGATCTTATATAGATCACGCAAGGTACCCGTAACCGCAAGGCGACCAGTACTCTTTATCTCACTTGCAATACCAAAACTGGTCAGCTCAGTCTGTAGCGGTGCTTCTAACCCATCGGCGCAGGTGATGATAAGGTCAAGCGACAATACCTGTGAAGATACCTGTGAGGATACTTGTGAAGATGGTTGCGAAGACGCTGTGGATGAGGCGAGCGCGGTTGTTTCGGTCATACGGATACCTGTGGGCTAAATTGATAAATAGTGCACATCATAAAATAAGATGTTTAACCGCTAATTTTACCATAATTCTATAGCGGATGGTTTAAAGCGCTGATGTTTAAGAAAGCGATGATTAAAAGATGTCTATTTGAAAATACTTTTTATGGCATATCAATGCTAAATAAGTTGCAAGGATATCAATGTTGGTCTTTGTTCAGCGCTAATGACTCTGAAACAGTTTGCGCGGTCGTTGCCAATGGCTTGGGTTTGGTCACAATCGGATAGACGTCTTCTCTTGGCATAAGTAGGCGCATATGAGGATAAGGGGTCGAGATATCAGCAGCATCAAAAGCGCGTTTAATATTCTCTCGTAAATCTTCTTTGATTTTGGGCATACGAGCAACTGCCGCTGGTTTGACCCAAAAGCGTATAATAAAATATACGCCATACTCGCCAATCTCTGCCACGGTCGCAGAAGACTCAGGTCGGTTGAGGACCGCCTCACTATCAGACAGTACCTGCAAAATCTCATCACGTGCTTTATCAATATCATCTTCAAAAGCAATACGCATCTGAATATCAAAGCGTATAAAGTTTTTGGAGGTCAGGTTGGTAACGACAGAGGAGGCAACATTTGAATTGGGTATGATGACCGTAATATTGTCACGAGTTAAGACATGGGTCGTACGTAAGGCAATCACCACCACGCGCCCTTCATTGTCATTGATATTGACCCAGTCACCAACTTGAAAAGACTGCTCAAGCAAAATGGTAATACCTGCGATAAAATTGGCAAGCGTTGACTGCGCGGCAAAGCCGACCGCCAAACCAGCAATACCCAAACCTGCTACTAAAGAGACGATATCAAAGCCAAACTGCGCCATAACGCTAGCAAGCCCTAATACCAGTAATAGTACGGATAAGATATTTTTAAGCAGCTGCTCAATCGAGGCGTTTAGACCATAGTGCTGTAAGATTTTATGGACAATTTGTCCAGATGATGTCCATAGCACATAATATATCCCCGCCCATGTACTGGCTTTGGCAGTGGCTTTGATGGTATCTGGCTCAAAATTCAGTTGACTCATAATAGCAATGACACTGGTCACAGCCCATACATAGCGCAGGATTGAGCGGGCAATTTTAGCGCGGCGCTCATTCAGGCGAATGCGGGCTTTGCTTTTTTTGAGTACATAAATGGCAAGCCAATACATAAACCCCGATATCGCAAGCAGTATTAGAATTTTGATACCAGTGCTCACCAGTTCTACTGATTTAGACGACCAATCTAAGGTGCCTTCCTCAATAGAGCCGCCAATAGCAAGAAAAAGGCTGGTATGTAGATCATGAGCAATCTCTTGAAAAAATTCAGTAATACTAGCGATTGCCATTATCTTATCCATGAAAGGTGTGGTTCTAAAATATATTGCTCTGTACTAATAGGGCTGTAACTGTATCATTATAAATAACACCGCTTTTACCAAAACTTTTAAAACAGAGCATTTAACAGCTGATTAAGAATTGTTTTGATGAATATCAAGCGACTGATATGGTATTTCCATCAAATCCTGAACATCATGCAAGGCGGTACGCAAGCCTTCTAGGATAGTAGGATGATAAAAAGGCGTATCAAGCATGTCTTTAATACTCAAGTCATTAGTAATCGCCATTGCTAAGATATGCCCGATGTATTCTGCATCCGGGCCGACCATACTTGCACCCAAGATTCTGTCTGTTTTTTTACAACCATAAATATGTAATAGACCACAGTTGACACCCATGACGCGGCTACGACCTTGATTGTCGAAGCTGACTTTCCCAATCACATGCTCAAGTGTTGAATCTTCTTGGATTTCTGGCAAAGACATACCAACATTGACGATTTGTGGTGAGCTAAAGACAATAGAAAACGGCGTCACAGGTGGACGAATATAAGCATCCTTTTCGTTGTCACAGACCATGCTGCCAGCGCTAAAACCTTCATCGCTTGCTACATGCAGCAATGGGATATGGGCATTGGCGTCACCTACAATATAAACGTCTAAATCACCGATTTTACCAGTTTTTTTGTCCAGCTGTTGTGGGCGATTTTTTTCATCAAGCTCAACGCCTAGGTTTTCAACACCCAATGCTTCTATATTATTACGTCGACCAGTCGCGACCAGTACATAGTCACCTTGCCATTGTTGCACTTCGCCAGCACTGTCTTCATAATCAATAAAGGCAACAGTGCTCTTTTTATGTATGCTTTTATCACTATTTTTATCTGATTTTTGACCAACATCAGTAATTTTGCTGCCTAAATGCATGGACAGCTCACGATTCAAGCAATCAATAGCTTTGTTATTGATGTCTTCGTCCTTTAGACCAGCAACTCGTTTGGCGCGATTAAATACCGTTACCTTGACACCCAATCGTGTGAAAGCTTGGGCAAGTTCTAAACCTATAGCACCTGCGCCAATCACAGCCATAGATTTTGGCAAGTCGTCTAACTCAAAGACAGCATCTGAGGTCAGCATAGTATCACCAAGCTTATCTTCCCAGCCATCTGGAATAAAGGTCGAGCTGCCAGTGGCGATAATGATTTTATCTGCTTTGATCAATTCATCATTGACCTCAATCAAGCCTTGCTTATTAATATAAGCCCGTCCCGCTATCTTACTATCCTCAGGCCAGCTATTGACTTGTTTTTCGATGTAGCTGGCAAAATGATCACGCTCAGCGCGCACCCGTTCCATCACCTGTTTGCCATCTATGCGAGCAATGGCATGCACTCCAAACTCGGCAGAATGATTGGCATCGTGAGCGCGGTCAGCGGCTGCAATGAGTAGCTTGCTTGGCATGCAGCCTACCGCAATACAAGTCGTTGTCCAAAAGCCATCATTGATAATAATGACATCTTTGACAGATTTTTTTGCTTGGCGAAAAGCATTTTGTCCGGCAGTCCCAGCACCAATGACCGCAACAGATACCTTGCGAGTCACGTTTTGATGAGTGCTAGGATCAAAGGGAGCAGAAGAATCAGAGGCGGTATCAGGCTGTTTATTCATAGTATTCTCAAATAAAAATGATTTTAAGGTTTATCATCAGCTCTATTAAAAGACTAAGGCGCAAGCGTGGTTAATAAGCGCTCAGTATAATCCTTTGCCTTAAGGTTACGCTGTGCATGAGTGAGCGTGCCATTTTTATCAAAGACAAACGCCGAACGTACAAGACCTAGGGTGATGTTGCCATACATGTTCTTTTCTTTAATCACATCAAAGTAATGGCAGAGTTTTTCATCGGCATCACTGATAAGTGGAATATGTAGATTATATTTGCTAATAAAGTTTTCGTGTGATTCAACGCTATCACGTGAGACGCCAATAATGTCGTAACCTAAATCATCAAATTCGTTAAGATGGGCGGTAAACTCTGTCGCTTGTGTGGTACAGCCAGGTGTATTGTCTTTTGGGTAAAAATAAAGGATAAGTCCCTTACTGGTGTTGGCGACCAGCTCTTTTAGGCTAATATCATCATGAATGAAATGACCATCAAGCTCACGCACGATAGTGACTGGAAAATCAGGTAGAGTAATGTTTTCTGTGGTGGGCTTTGCCATCATAAAATCCTTATTTATTTTGATTACGATTATATTATTATTGGTCATCTCATTATAGGCAGATTCATAAAGATAAATCCTCGATTTTACACATCACTTATGGATAAGCAACAAAAAAGACTGGCCATTGCCAGTCTTTTAGACATCTAAAAATTTAAATATTAAGCCGGTTTTTGTGGCTGTTTTAAGTCCAAACCAACGGTACATTGTTGCAAATCTTTTTGCATTTTTTTCACATACGAGAGGCTTGATGGGTCTTTTTTACTTTGCGCATAGCTCTCAATCTCCCACATCTGACCAATGGTCATATTGCTACGGACACCGATCGTGCACTCACAAAGCTTGGTTGCAGTGCTCTTGTCAGCGACTTTATATTTGACCGCGCCGTTGACGCAAGTATTGATATTATTTTGCTTAATATCAATAGCGTTCGCTTGTGGCATGACAAATAGTGCAGCAAGAGCTAGGGGTAATACTGACAAAAATTTCATAAATATCCTTTTACATATGGCAGCGATAACTTGAATTTTTTATAAATGAATTAGATTTTGTATAAATGATAAAATACTACTTCTAATAAAACGTTGCTAATTTGATGAGCATTTATATCTTGTGGTAGACAAAGTGGCTCATACCATAGCAATGATTGTATTTAAAACACAACGGCAGCGTGCTGTGTTAATGCAAGCGAATGTTTCGCCAATGTTTAATTGCCCTTATTTTAAGACCGTTTATTCATTTTTTAAGGTGAAACTTCTAAAATCATTACTGATAATGGGTAGGGTCAGCAACACCTGCCTGAGCGAACCCTTGACGACGCAGCGCGCAACTGTCACAAACACCGCAGGCAAGACCATTGGCATCTGCTTGATAACAAGAAATTGTTTGTCCGTAATCAACCCCTAGCGACAGACCCAGCTCGATGGTTTTGGCTTTCGATAATTGTTGTAGCGGGGTTTGAATCGATAAATGATGACCGGTAACACCCGCTTTGGTAGCAAGATTTGCCATATGTTGGAAAGCGGCGATATACTCAGGACGGCAGTCAGGATATCCTGAATAGTCGACTGAGCTGACGCCAATGACGATATGGTTGGAGTCGGTCACTTCAGCGACTGCTAAGGCATAAGATAAGAAGATAGTATTGCGCGCGGGCACATAAGTGTTGGGAATCGCGTCATTATCAATCTCATCACGCTTTTTGTCTGGGAATTTGTCAGTATCGCCATCAGGCACAATCATACTGTGATCGGTCAATGAGGAGCCGCCAAGTTGGGCGATATCGATATCAATGATTCTATGATTAACGCCTGCGGTTTCAGCGATCGCTTTGGCAGCGACCAGCTCACTATTATGACGTTGACCATAATCAAAGCTGACTGCGGTTACTGACGCATAACGGGCCTTTGCCCAATATAAACAAGTTACTGAATCAAGCCCACCTGATAGCAGTACGACCGCATTTTGGCTTTTATGCAGACCATTTAATTGGGTCTCGTTTTCTTGATCAGCAGAAGAGGTTGGCAGAGCAGTATTTGTCATAATGGCATCTATTATTGGTTAGCAAAAAACGCCTATTTTAGCAAAAATTCTACCATTACAGAACCTTGAAAGCAGCATTAAAACATCATGCAATTAATAGGATAAAGTTTAAGAATACGATAATTAGTAGCTTTAGATAAGTAGTCGCATTTAAGACGATAATTTAATGTCATCTTTTCAATCTGTTAGCAAATTTTGTTATAATCGCTGCTGTTTTAAATCATGTTTGAAACGTTGCCTTATGAAGCATCATAGTTAGCCACATGCAGATAGCTTTTATTGCAGCGTTTTGAATAAATCGATTGATTATCTCTTTTGAAGTAACGCCATTCTTGTCAAGATATTGAGTAACTTATGACTGCAGCAACCTTATTTACACCATCAATCACGCCTCAGTTTGACAAGGCTTCTATCGATACTGATGTGAATCATCATGATAAAACGACTGACATTGATGCGATGTTATATGATGATATCGATGACAGAAATGATGATTTTATGGATGAGAAAGCAGATAACATATTGGCTGATACGCAATCACTGACCGAGTCGGCTCACTTTCGGAAATTGCAAAAGAAGCTTCGTCGTCAAGTATCATGGGCGATTCGCGACTTTAATATGATTGAAGATGGCGATGTGGTGATGGTCTGCGTATCAGGTGGTAAAGACAGCTATACATTGCTTGATATCTTGCTGCTATTGAAACGTATCGCCCCGATTCATTTTGATATCGTTGCCGTTAATCTTGACCAAAAGCAGCCCGGCTATCCAGAAGAGGTGTTGCCCGCCTATCTAAACGAGCAGGGCATTGCTCATTATATTCTGGAAAAAGATACTTATAGTATTGTTAAAAGTGTGGTGCCAGAAGGAAAAACCTATTGCTCGGCGTGTTCACGTCTGCGTCGTGGCTCCCTATATGGTTTCGCCAAACAAATCGGTGCGACCAAGATTGCGCTTGGGCACCATCGCGACGATATGTTGGCTACTTTCTTTCTAAACTTATTCCATGGTGGCGCTTTGAAATCGATGCCGCCCAAATTGCTCAGTGATGACAAGCAAAACATGCTCATCCGTCCACTGGCTTATGTGGAAGAAAAAGACATCATTGAATATGCAAGCCTCAAAGAATTCCCGATTATTCCGTGTAATCTCTGTGGTAGCCAGACCAATCTGCAACGTGCCATTATCAATGACATGCTACGAGAATGGGACAATGCTCATCCCCAGCGCCTAGCGTCTATTTTTAAAGCGATGCAAAATGTTGCGCCCTCGCAATTGGCAGATAGAGAGCTGTTTGATTTTGAAACTTTGAGCTTGGAGCGTGATGATAACGAGCGTTTGTTTGAAGGTGATAATATCCAAGCGGGGCAAATAGAGGGTCTGGCTGGGATTGGTTTGCCGGTATCACCAAAAACGCAGATATTCAATCCAGACTTTGTTAATTCAGAAAAAGGCAGCCGTACGCCGAAAAAGATTCCAACGATTAATCCAGTGGTTTAATGACTTGATGCTGTCTACGCTCTTCAAATAATAAAACCAGCTCATGATAGATTCATGGCTGGTTTTATTATTATAATCATACTTTGAGGTGTAATGGACATAATTCATGCTGGGATAGGACCTAAAGCTATATACTGTCTATATTTGCAAGGAATCAACGCCATGAATCAAAAAACTGCCCTTTTTGTCGTGATAAACACATCAAAAAGAATGGACGCAAGCTTGGTAAACAACAGTATCAATGTCTAGCTTGCAGACGGCAGTTTTTAGGTGGTAAAAGACTCAATAACCAAACCCTTTGGACTGAATACACCCAAGGAAAACAGACCTACAAACAACTGGCTGACAAGTATAGCTGTAGTCTTAAAACCATTCAAAGACGCTTAGACACAATCAGTATTGACTATCAAATTAAACGTCCTACGACTGCTAACATCATCATGGACACCACCTACTTTGGTCGCAAGTTCGGTTTAATGGTCTTTATGGACAATACCACTAAAGCCGTTCTTTACTACGCGATAGTCAGTCATGAAACCAACAGTGCCTACAAACAAGGAGTGGATCATCTAGCATCGTTAGGCGTTGATATACAAAGCATTACCTGCGATGGTAGACGAGGACTGCGGACGTTATTTACCCACACCCCTTGCCAGATGTGCCAGTTTCATCAAATACAAATAGTAACTCGCTATCTCACTCGTCGACCTAAGAATATCGCTAGTATTGAGCTTAGAGGGCTTGCTTTAGACTTAACTAAGCTTGAGAAAGCGGACTTCATGAAGCGCTTAGATCAGTGGTATTTGACTCATGATGACTACATTAGTGAGCGTAGCATCAATGAAGATACTGGTAGAAGTTGGTACACCCACAAGCGTCTTAGAAGTGCTTATCGTAGTCTCAGAACCAATAGCGATTGGCTATTCACTTATCAAGAATGTGAGCAGTTAGACATACCAAACACCACCAATTCTCTTGAAGGATTATTCAGTGAGTTAAAGCGACAATTACACAGTCATCACGGTCTAAATGAGCAGCGTAAGTTACGGTTTATTAAAGAATTTTTAGCATCAAAGTCTCTCAAATAGCATGAATTATGTCCATTAGCGACTACCTTCTACTTTTTAGCATGAATTTTGTCCATTACACCTACTTTGAAAAGTTTAGCTTTCGCCAAATACAGGTAGGGGATCAAAGCTAACCTCTGATCGTGGTAACTTGGCAACATCTTGCATACGCCAATCATCTTCACCTTCATGGCTTACTTGTAAATAATATTTGGCCTTAAGAGGATCGATATCCAATTGCGCGCTGTATTTATTGCCTTCTACATGCTTTAACACCGCATCACGGTCTTTTTTGATGTCAGTGGCATGAGAGATAGACAGATCCAGTGTTTCAGGATAGCTAAGCGGACTGCCATTAATCAGTTTGCCCGACTGCAAACTTTGCTCAGGATAATTAAGATAAAACACAACATCGCCATTATCGGCAAATTGCATTTGTCCATGTAGGTCTAAATCATAGGTCAACTTGTCACGCGACACATCATGATAAAGGGTTTTACCATCCATATACCAGTCGTCGCGTACCACGCTATCACGAATCTGATAAGAGTAATAAACAAACCAGATGCAAGCAATGACAACAAAAGCTGGCATACCAATGACAAAGATAACCACCATATAGTTTTTATACCATGGCTGGCTGTCTTGATGCTTAAAATTTGAGGCTGGACTGGACATAATATACCTATTAATCAGATATTTAGTAACCGTATCAACGGATAAAGCTGACAGCCAAAAGCTGCCAAGGTAAGGTAACTCAATAACCAGTGAGCTATCAAGTACTAACTCACTGGTAGGTATCATTTAACAATGAATGTTAATGCTTACTGACCTTGAGTGGTAAAAACATTCTGCTTACTAACCTGATATTTGCCGTCTTCACTACTGACATTCAAAGTCACGGGTGTTTGACCAAATTCAATCACATCAGGGTCGCCATAGATACTAACTGGCATATCAAAGCTTTCACCGGCATCTAACGGTACATCGTTAAAGCGAATCTCCAAGCTCAAACCCTCTTGCGGTGCGAGCGTTATTTGATAAGTATGGGCATCTTGGGTTTTATTGGTCAGCTTAACGATATAACTGTTTTCAATCATGCCTTGCTGATTCAATGAAGACAACTGATTGCGGTCACGCCGTATATCAATCTCTAATGGCACACGGTCATTCAAAGCGTATAAAACGCCGCCACAAAGTATCGTGAGAAATGTTAAGTAAGCGAAGAAACGAGGGCGAAAGACACGGCTCTTCTCTTTTTCAGCCAATTGACGCTCTGTGGTATAGCGGATAAGTCCGCGTGGATAACCCACTTTATCCATTATCTCATTACAAGCATCCACACAGGCGGCGCACTGAATACAAGCTACTTGTAATCCATCACGAATGTCAATCCCAGTAGGGCAGACCTGTACACACATCTGACACTCGATACAGTCACCTAAATTCTCAGGGTTGGTGCCTTTTTTGCGAGCACCACGAGGCTCGCCGCGCTCATAATCATAAGAAACGATTAACGTATCTTTATCAAACATCACACTTTGAAAGCGACCATAAGGGCAGATTTGGATACACATCTGCTCGCGCATATAACCTGCATTGACATAGGTCGAAAACGCAAAAATAAATACTGATACCCATATCCACGTCGCCCAATCTGGGAAAGGGATAAAACCAATCATCTGCCAGCTATTGTACAGAGCATCTGTACCGGATACATAACTTACAAAGGTCGTGGCGGTAATCATGGAAAACACAAACCAGATGAAATATATCAAGAAGCGTTTAAACAACTTGGTTGCGCTCATTGGTTCTTTATCAAACTTGATGCGTTTATTGCGATCGCCAATCACCCATTTTTCTACATATTGAAATAAATGCGTCCAAATGGTCTGGGGACAAGCATAGCCACACCAAACTCGCCCCGCATAGACTGTTACCATAAATAAGGCGAAAGCTGCAATGATAGCAAAGGCGGCAATAAAATAAAAATCCTGCGTCAAAAATGTCATGCCAAAAATATAATAATGTTGCGATGGCACATCAAACCAAATAGCTTGTCGTCCGTTATAGCGCAACCACGGCAACAGCAAAAACGCCGCTAAAAGTGCGTACATCGTAATAACACGAATGTTTTGATAGAAACCAGTCACAAATCGTGGATGGACACGATGCTTTGTGGCATCAAGATCTATTTGCTGTACAGAGATTTTATTAGATTGTGGTGCTGACATAAACGTGCCTCTTTAAAAAAAGAATCAGTCTGCTGGCATGGGTAACAAACATCTGTTATAAAAATAAGATAGGTGGATGTACGGTGTTATCAATGTCAGTAAGTAGAGAAATAAAAATTGAAAAGCAATATCCATATGAGGGCTATTACGCTACAAATAGTAGCACTGCTAAAAACCATAATTGATAATAAGGCTTAAATATTTTTAATAAAAAAGAGAGGACTGCAATGACAGACCTCCCTTTATCTAAATCTACTCGTCAATGAGATAGCTGCTAACCAAGTAACTGTAATCAAAATTAACCGTATTAGTTAACCGTTTTCTCTGTACTTGCCACTGGTTCTGGCATAGCAACTGCAGTAGTCGTCTTAGCAACCGGTTTAGCCGTTCTATCTGATAACGAATAAACGTAGGCCGCAAGTAACATAATACGTTCATTACCTAGCTTAGTTTGCCACTCAGGCATCACACCTGCACGACCATAACGTAATGTTTCTCGAATAGTCTCGCGATCGCCACCGTATAACCAGATATTATCTGTTAAGTTTGGTGCGCCAGTTGAAATCATCCCTTTGGCATCATTACCATGACAAAGCACACAGTTGGTCGGCTCGTTGAAAATTACTTTACCTTGAGCGACCATGGTTTGATCGAGATCATACCCTTCTTGATTACCAGATATAGACAGAACGTACTCAGATACCGCTCGCACCCCATCTTCACCTATCTGATCACGCCACGCTGCCATACCACCAACTCGACCATTATGTAATGTGGTTAAGATGTTGGCAGCTTCACCGCCATATAACCATTCGTTATCGGTCAAGTTAGGATAGCCCACAGCGCCCTTAGCATTTGAGCCATGACAGACCGCACAGTTCTGTAAGAACAAGCGGCTACCGACTTTTAACGCATTCGGGTTTTCAGATAACTTTTCAACATAAGGCGAAAGCTCTGCAACTTTTTCATCGATCTGAGCTTGCAGATCTGCAGGCGGCTTTTCACTACGACGCATAGTTGCTTGCATATCAGCCAAGCTGGCTAGGGTCTTAGTAGCACCGCTGGCATCTGCTTTTGCCAAAATGTTTTTCTCAAAGTTATCCGTAAATACTTTGTTATTACTCTCAAGCTCACTGTAAAGCTCATTTTTAGAGGTCCATGGTAAAGTTTTGCCATCGACTTCTACGGTTGTGATGCCTTCCCATTTTGAGGGGAAAATACCTGGAAAGAACACCCAGTAAGCAACACCCCAAATGATGGAGCCAAAAAATATCACTAGCCACCATTTAGGCAGCGCTTTATCATATTCTCGAATACCGTCGTATTCATGCCCTGTGGTACCGTCCTCTTCTACTTCTGGTTTGAATTTTAAGACCATTAGTAAAATACCAAGGATGAACGCCCAGCACATGATACTTATTATAGTTATCCAAGAACTCCAAAAGAATGTCATCGTTTATCCTTATCGCGCTGCTCGTCAGACAGAGATTTGATATCCTCGTCATCAAGCGCAAGTTGTGCATCTTCTTCGAAGCGTTTTTTGTTTTTTGGCGAATACGCCCACCATGCAACACCTACGAAGGCAATAAAGGCAGAAACGGTCGCAATTGTTTGTAATTCACCAATACCCATTAGCGCTGTCCTTCCATTGCGGTACCCAACTGCTGCAAATAAGCAACCAAAGCATCAAGCTCAGTAGCACCAAGCACAGCATCTGGAGCGCCTTCGATGTCTTCTTCAGTATAAGGCACACCGAAGCGATCACGGAATAGACGCATTTTGTCTTGAACATTAGAACCATTCACTTCATTGGTCGCAAGCCAAGGGAATCCTGGCATGACTGATTCAGGTACTAGTGAACGCGGATCAATCAAATGCTGCTTCTGCCAATCTTCAGAATAGCGTCCACCAACACGTGCTAGATCAGGGCCAGTACGTTTTGAGCCCCAAAGAAAAGGGTGATCCCACGTTGATTCAGCAGCACGCGAGTAGGGACCATAACGTTCAACTTCGGCACGTAGCGGACGAATCATTTGGGTGTGACAAACATGACAGCCTTCACGAATGTAGATGTCACGACCTTCAAATTCAAGCGCAGTCCAAGGCTCCATAGAAGGCAGAGGTTTATTCACTCCGCCTTCTTCAGCGCCCTTATAATCATATATCAGCGGCACAATCTCAACAAGCGTTGCAAAGCTAATAGCGATAACGATACCGATGACCAACAAGCCTGTATTTTTTTCAATAATTTCATGCGGTGTACCAGCCATGATCGCTCCTTATACTTTAGCTGTCGAGATTTGATCGACACTAGGTTCATGATCAGTCGGATCAGCAATGTCTACTGGCTTGCCCTCTGGCATCTTGATTGTTCTATAGACATTATATGCCATTACAAACATACCAGATGCATAGAGAAAACCACCAAACGCACGACCCATATAGGGAAAACGCGAGAATTCAACGGTATCAATAAAGCTGTATACCAAAGTACCGTCTGGATTAGTCGCAAGCCACATCATGCCTTGACCAATACCTGAAATCCACATAGATACAATATAGAAGATGGTACCCGATGTTGCTAACCAAAAATGCGTCGTGATCAAGCTGATAGAATACATTTTTGGTTTGTTATAAATACGTGGTAACAGTACGTATAGTGAACCAATGGTAATCATACCGACCCAGCCAAGAGCACCTGAGTGTACGTGTCCAATCGTCCAATCCGTATTATGCGATAAAGCATTTACGGTTTTGATAGACATCATTGGGCCTTCGAACGTCGACATTGCATAGAATGACAATGCCACAATCATAAAGCGAATGATTGGATCGGTACGCAGCTTATCCCAACTACCTGAAAGCGTTAGTACACCGTTAATCATACCACCCCAAGATGGCGCAAATAGGATGATTGAGAATACCATAGCAAGCGACTGCGTCCAATCTGGAAGCGCTGAATAATGCAGATGGTGACCACCAGCCCACATATATGCTGCGATCAATGCCCAAAAGTGAACGATAGACAAACGGTAGGAATAAATAGGACGACCAATCTGTACTGGCACGAAATAATACATCATACCTAAGAAAGCCGCCGTCAAATAGAAGCCTACCGCATTATGCCCGTACCACCACTGCACCATGGCATCGGTTGCACCGCCAAATAGCGAGTACGACTTAAAGGCACTAACAGGAATTGCCATACTGTTTACGATATGTAATAGCGCAATCGTAATAATAAAGGCAGCAAAGAACCAGTTAGCCACATAAATATGTGATGTTTTACGTTTGATGAGCGTGCCGAAGAATACAATGGCATAAGAGATCCATACCAGAGCAATCAAAATATCAATAGGCCACTCAAGTTCAGCGTATTCTTTGGATGATGTTAGTCCTAAAGGTAGGGTAATAACCGCCGCTACGATGACCGTCTGCCAACCCCAAAAAGTAAACCAAGCCAAATAAGGGGCAAATAATCTGGTCTTACAGGTACGTTGAACAATATAATAAGAGGTTGCGAACAGGGCAGAGCCACCGAACGCAAAAATAACCGCATTGGTATGTAACGGTCTTAAACGACTAAACGTCAGCCATGGTATATCGAAATTGAGTGCTGGCCATACTAACTGAGAAGCAATGAACACTCCAATACTCATGCCGACGATGCCCCATACCACGGCCATAACCGTAAAGAATCTTACGATAGTAATTTCGTACTCACGGTCCACTGGGGCGACTGCTGTGTTTTGTAAACTCATTGGATGATTCCTTTACAGCCCGAATTATCAACAGAATTAACTAACATGCCATGTCATCTAGATCATGATAAAGATCATAATCAAACAATGGCTTTGGTAAAGGCTGTTTCCACTTGTCTTATTAGGCTGACGATATTAACTACCAAGCTAAGCATGGTCTAGATATCAGTGATGGCTGATGGGTAGAGAGCAGTACTAAAGCGCACTGCCCGCGAAGCTGATTGATAGTAGGATTGTTAATATATTGTCAGGTTTAATAAGAAAATGTGTCGTTATCTAGCATCAAACATCTATTGAGGTTGAGTATTTGTCTTAATTGTCACCGCCAAAAGCCGTACAAACCAAGATAGATACTGATGTTCAACTGGTGATAAGAAGATAATCGACCGTCAATGTATGCTAGCGATAGCTGACAAAAAAACATATTTACGTAATGTTTAGTTAAAACTCCCGACTCTGTTTAAGGGTATTGTAACGCAAACCTAATCAAATATCATCAGAACTATGCGCCAAAATACAAACTCTTTAGTAAAATCTTAGCAAGCAACTTATCACTGCTAAGCTATCCACTTATTTTATACCCAATTTTATGACTATTCTATAGATGGAAAAAGATAGTATTCACAAGTTTGTACGGACAAATTATGAACAAGGTTTTGTAACAGTTTTATTATTTGTTCTACAAATAAGTTTTACTTATTGTAAAGTGGCATCTTATAATGCCACTGAGCAGCATCCATAATAGAGTGCTTATTATATAAAATAGTCACCTCGTGGTAGTAAGTTTTTTGGCATTTAACTGGCTGTTAGGTTGGAGCAAGAAAGATGCTGACCTAGCACCGATTAACAACAATATGTATTAAGGATAATAACATGGCAGTTTTTTTGACAGATGAATGGTTTGAGCAAGTTGAGCAAATGGGTCAAGAAGCAGGTGAGCTTAACTTGCCGCCTGCACTTGCAAATATGATCGTCAATCTAAAAGTATCTGATAGCGAGCAAGACATCGAAGCCAATTTTGCAAACGGTCTATTACATCGCGGCTTAAACGATGGAGCGACCACCACGTTATTGCTTGATCGTAGTATCCTACAATCTATCATCACTGATTTCGATACCAATGAAATCATGGGCGCCTTTATGGGTGGCAAGATTCGTGTTGAAGGCGATATGTCACAGTTGATGGCAGTACAGACGGCTCGTCCAAGTGCTGAGCAAAAAGCGCTTTATAGCAACATTAAGTCAATGACTACAATGGCTTAGAGTGTTTATTAATTCAATCGTATTCAGACAAATAAAAAGCCCCTAAAATCAATTAGGGGCTTTTTATTTGTCTGAAATAATCTAAATCTGACTAGCTGGCTTTTGATTGGGCTGCTTGCTGATTTTCTTTATAAATGGCCGCTTGGAGCCATACGTTTGCTTGTACGTAATCATGAACGTTAATAGAGGCGGTATCAGGTGTTTTTAGCGCACCAATACGCATCACAAACGGATCAGCATCTTGTTCGCGCAGTACCACCACATCAAACAAGATAATTGTTTTACCATTAAATAGGGTTTCTTGCTTGCCAAGTACTTGACCTTGACACCAAGCTTCATCTTCTTGACCTAACGTGTCACCAAATAAATACGCACACATATGACCCAGATTGATCTCGACCGGCGCCATTTGTTCCTTGGTTTCTGGTTGCCATGCTTTGATTTGTTCTTGTAAGTCATCTGGCATCTTTCCACCGTTTGCCGCGACGATATCATTGAAAGCACGGTGATAGCGTATCGCTTCTTGGTCTTCTACTTTGATGACTTCATTTTGCTCACTGATTTTGATCTCATGCGCCCAAGCGCTAAAATTCACAAAATAGGCGGTATCACGTTGATATAAATGACGATTAGCAGTATATAGTTGATCAAAAGCGTAGATGATGCTGCCATCAGTGGTACGTAAGCGTAATACTGCATCGTGTGAGTTATCATTGACAATCATACGCTCGATTTTACAGCTCAATCCATATGGGCTATCGACACAAGGGTAAGCATTGATAAAGCATTCAGGCTTGCCATCCTTCATTGCCAGTACTTGATTGATATGACAAGGCTGGTTCTCAGATAGCAACAAACAGCTGTCTTTGGCACTGGCATCGGTATTAAGACCTTTAGGCATCGCTGCTTTTTCAATCATCTGTTGTAACCATTCAGGTACATCATGACTCATGTCATCAGTCAGAATACGCCAATGGTCACCGTGACCAGCTGATTGCTCATCAGTTAAGGTGATTTTGGTAGGAGATTGGATGTTTTTATATTGATAATTAATGGTCATGAAAATACTCAAACTTAAGTCAGCCATGAGGTTTGGGTCTGAAACTGTGATCGCTGAGTACCATGGGCCACTTTAAAAGAGGGGTTTATGATGGTCAGCAATGCTGTCAGTAAAGAGGCAACAAACAACAATGAGGGGTTAATGACAATTGTCCTTAGCATACAATATATAGGTATAGACACAGAGAATAGCAAGTCTGTTATAAAAAATAATCATAAAACCGCATTTTTTATTATAAAATCTGGACAGTTTTCGGTAATGACTGGCACCTGTTAGCCAAATTGTGTCAAACTAGCTCCCTTTTGACAGCCACATTTGGCTTGTCTTACACCCTGTTTTTGTGTTCGATTGATATGTTTTTGTGGCAGCTGCAAAAGTATGATGCAATTGCCGCTATTTGTTTTGTAACCTACATAAAGTCGCACGTAGATAAGATAAAGAGTTTGAATATGTTTCGTCCTTTAGCGTTATTTATCGGCTTACGGTATACCCGAGCAGAACGTAGTAATGGTTTTATCTCTTTTATATCACTGATTTCAATGATTGGTCTGACGCTTGGCGTGGCAGTATTGATTACCGTGCTGTCGGTCATGAACGGCTTCGATCGTGAGTTAAAAACGCGTATTTTGGGTATGGTGCCACAAGCGACGGTCACATCAACCGAGATTATCGATGATTGGAAACAAGTCGCTGATAAGATTAAAGAAGATCCAGAAGTGGTTGCGGTTGCCCCGTTTATCCAGTTGCAAGGTATGTTGACCTCGAATGGTCAGGTAGCTGGCATCATGGTGACAGGTGTTGATCCTGAGTATGAGAAAAACGTTTCTATCATCAATGAGCATATGGTAGAAGGCAATATTGATACGCTAAAAAATGGCGAGTTCGGTATTGTGCTTGGTGAAGGTATGGTGCAATCACTAGGGTTGCAATTGGGTGACAAAGTCACTCTTGTGCTGCCAGAAGCATCGCCATCACCAGCTGGCGTGATACCACGCTTTAAGCGCTTTACCTTGACCGGTATATTCTCTATCAGTCCAGAAGTGGACGGTCTCATGGCATTTATTCCAATGGGCGATGCGGCGAAGTTATTACGTTTACCGGAGGGTGCCCAAGGTATCCGTATGAAACTTGATGATATCTTTACAGCGCCAATGGCAGCCCAAAAAGCGGCTGCGATTGCGCCAGAGCAATTATATCCTAGTGATTGGACCCAGACGCATGGTAATCTATTTGGTGCTATCCAAATGGAAAAAGCCATGGTTGGCTTGCTACTGTTCTTAATTATTCTTGTGGCAGCTTTTAATATTGTTTCAAGTTTGGTCATGTTAGTGACGGATAAAAAAGCAGACATCGCTATCTTAAAAACCTTTGGCGCATCCCCGCGTCTGATTACTCAAGTCTTTATGGTGCAAGGTGTGGTCATCGGTTTTATCGGTACCATTGCAGGTACGATATTGGGTGTGATATTTGCATTAACGGTCAGTGATATTTTGGGCTTTATCAATAATAGCTTTGGTCTAAATTTATTTGATGCTTATTTTGTAAACTATCTACCATCGCAGCTGCGTTTGGCAGATGTGGTATTGATTACCAGTGCGTCATTTATATTGAGCTTTTTGGCGACCATTTATCCAGCACGCCGAGCGGCTAAAATTCAGCCTGCACAAACACTGCGTTACGAGTAATTTACAGGCGTTAATGCCGTTATAAATAAAACAAAGGATGCATTATGTCTGCTATCTTAAAAGCGACCAATATTAATAAGATATACGATGAAGGCGCTGTGAGCACCCAAGTCTTGACCGGTTTGGATTTGACTGTCACCGCTGGTGAGCGCATCGCAATCGTTGGTACCAGTGGCTCAGGAAAGAGTACTTTGCTCCATCTGCTCGGTGGGCTTGATACGCCAACCAGCGGTGAGGTTTGGTTGCATGGTCAGTTATTAAATAGTATGAATGAAACCGAACGCGGTGCGATGCGCAATAAGCATTTGGGATTTATTTATCAGTTTCATCATCTATTGGCTGAATTTACTGCCATTGAAAACGTTGCCATGCCACTATTAATGCGCCCAGAAGTATCGACGGCTGAAGCGCGTCAGCAAGCCATCGATATTTTAAACAGTGTTGGTCTTGAGCATCGTTTGGCACATAGACCTGGTGAGTTGTCAGGCGGTGAGCGTCAGCGCGTGGCGATTGCACGTGCTTTAGTCACCAAACCGTCGCTTATCTTGGCAGATGAGCCAACAGGTAACCTAGATTATGATAACGCACAAAGCGTTTTTGGATTATTATCAGAGCTACAAAGTACGATGCAAACAGCACTATTGATGGTCACTCATGATCGAAATCTAGCGGCGCTTGCTGATCGTCAGCTGCTTTTACGTAATGGTCATTGGGAAAATTATTAAAATATAATAGAAACGGACTGCAAGATAGCAGTCTATTGATTGAGTAAGGATAGATATAATGGATAAAGATGACGACCCGATTGCTGCTTTTGGCAGTATTGAAGAAGGTGATGAGCCACTAAAACTTTATATGGATACTGCGTTATTTGATACGCTCGATAAACAAGATCAAATAGATTTACTGACGCCCGTTTTCGATCGTATTACTTTGGCAGGTGTTGATTTTGACTTAAAGGTTCAAGACAGTGCGACAGGTAAGCGTTATGTATTGCTCAAAAACGAAGAAGTGGTTGAAGTCTTTGTGATGGATAATAAGCTCACTGACAACATCCTTAATGCTATTGAAGCAAATAGAGAGGATGATTGATAGAGTTCATTAAAGTTCAGGCGGCTTATCTAAAGAGCTAAGCTGCCTTTTTTGCCAACTCGTGACAGTCTTATAGCGCCAAATGGCTTTAAACGCTAAGCCGCAGACGATGCTTGTAATAACGGCTAAGATAGTAAGGCCTAGGCAAAATGCAGTTAAGGATACAGTCCCTTTATAAGTAACAAAGGGGTTGGCACCGTCAGAGATTATCCATAAACTTAAGTCAGAGATCATCCTGCCAATCGTGCGCAAGCTAATCATCGGCAGATCGAGTATTTCGGCACCGACATAGTATCCAGCGTAAAATACCGGTAAGGTGGTGAGTGGATTGGTAATCCATGTTAAGCCCAGTGCCATAGGGACATTGGCGCGAAAAATAAGCGCACCAATCAATGCCAATAACATCTGTCCTGGCAATGGAAAAAAGGCACTCAGCACGCCGATATAGACGGCTTTATTTAAACTATGGCGATTAAAATGCCACAATCGTGGGTCAGAAAGTTGCGGCGCAAACAGTTGTAGTGTGCGACTTTCTAACACTTTCTCAGGGGTAGGTAATAAGTCTTTTAAACGTTTTTTGGGCACAGATTTGCCTTTACTCATTGTCCGCAGCCCGCTCAATCATAATAATAGGCAGATAGGCAGTCATGTTGTTGATAAAAGTATGGATAAGAATTCTATCAGAAAAACGTAAAAAGAACGTTAGACAATCACCATCCTAGTGTGTGCAATTAGTATAGGATAATATCCGGATAAATACCATGGCTTGATGTAGTGGTATTTAACGTCAAGCTAATATAGCAAGCGCATTACAGTTTTTTTAGTGAATGCTATATATTATTTCAAATATTAAGCAAGGAGTGCTGGTGTATTGGTTAATAGGTAGCTTTATCATCCTTGCTATGATGGGTGTTCTGGCGGTTGCTGATAGCACGCCTATACCAATAATGTCGCTATTTATGGATAGCGTCAGTACTCCTGTTCTGACTATTTCATTCATACTTCTTACCTTTATTTTAATTTTGATCAGCCAGTTTACTATCCCATCAGCTTATCGTGCCAATTCCGTAAAAAATAGGCCACATCACTCTAGGTTTGCTTTTCGTATTCTCTATTTTATATCAATCGCTATACTGGCAAGCACTTTGATTATCGGCAGTGGCTTGAAGGCACTAGTAAGTCACCAACAAGCAGACGATCAAAAGATCACTGAGCCTATGCGTGTGCAGGCTTTGGTTTATATAGAGGGAGTAAGTGATAGTGTGTATGATGCTGGTACCGATACCGGCTATCGGCAAGTTGCGATCATCAGTCAAATATTGCCATTGGTTTCTGAGCTGACAGCGCAAGACTTAGATAAAATAACAGCAGAATATGGAGCAGGGCTAAATAATAGCTTAAGCGGCGATGATATCAAGTATGAATCTTCAAATGCCATATCTTCACATCAAAACACACTCGCTGAAAACGCTGCTCAAGCTAACGTATATCGCGTCCTACTTAATGCTTACCCAAAAAAGCCAGCCAAACAGTCATCTCAGACTAACTCTAAGAAAAAATCTCAGAAAATAGAAAAACAGAGTCAGATTGCTGACCTAAATCATTTGCAGCCGGGTGATAGGTTGTTTATGACGTTGACGCTTGCACCACTTACTACTTCTGAGCAAGTATCAAATAACCCATCAGGGTTTGATGGTTATCGCTGGCTACGTGGTCGGCATATTGACGGCGTTGCCAATATACTGGCTACTAGCAGCGCGATTTTGCCATCCAGTCACCCACAGACACATTCAAATTCGCATTTACTCTCTTCTGATTCTTATTTAACACGGTTGCGTACTACTATTGACCAAGGACGTTGGCAATTACGCCAGCACTTTTATAAAGATTGGTCTACAAATACTGCTACAGAGCAACAAGCAAAAGCGGTCACGTTAAGCTTGCTGACCGGTGATCGCAGTTTAATCAATCGTGAGACCAAAGATCTGTATCAGTTGGCTGGTATTTCACACTTATTAGCAATATCAGGTACACATGTTTTGTTTTTAGCGATTGTGCTGGCTGGTATGGTTATCCTACTGGCTAATCGTCTGTATCCCGCTTTATATCGCTATATTCCGCGCTGGCAAATACGTTGGTGGGTGATGATTAGCGTCGCATTTATTTATGCATTATTTACAGGGTTTGATGTGCCCGCTGCACGTACCGCATGGATGCTACTAGCAGTCGGTCTGACAAGGCTAACTTTATTGCCCGTCAGTACCATGCGTGTATTATTCGCCTTGGCAGTACTGATGGCATGGCATGACCCTTATGTATTATGGCAAGCGGGTTATTGGCTGTCCTTTATTGCCGTGGCGTTATTGCTTAAATATGAAGATACCTCACAAAATCAGCCATTAACATCAAACCAACCCTCTACCTCCTATGACAAATTATTCAGACGTCTATGGCTAAGTTTTAAGCGCTTATTTAAGTTGCAGTTTTGGCTATTTCTCGCTCTATTACCTGTCACTTTGTTGCTCTTTGGCAAAGCCTCAGCATGGGGGTTAGTCGTAAATCTCTTTGCTATTGGCTTATTTGGTTGGATTATCGTACCGCTTAATTTATTGGCTGGGCTTTGCTATCTTATATTGCCGTCTGTAGCCGATATTATTTGGACATTAGTCACTGCGATTGTCAGTAACCTACACGAACTGATAGTATGGCTAACGGCAATGCCTGTGCTATCAGATGCATGGCTTTATACGCCCGTTAATGCCGCTATTTTGCTCATGGCATTGTTAACCATGTTACCTTGGTTGCTACCTCGCGGTCTGATCAGTCGTTGGCTAGTATTGCCACCGCTCAGTCTTTTGGTAATGACGGTATATGCCAATCAGCAGTCACTGACTACGATACCCACTCTATATATATTGCCAACGGGTGATCATTATATAAGTGCCACTTTATTACAATATCCTATCGTTAATGATAAAGATGCCAAAAATACCAGCTGGTTGTTTTTGGCAGATCATAGAGCCAGTAACACTAAAATTAAGACCATGCCCAGCAATCTGACGGCAGATAAATTCTCTGCCATCTTAGAGCAGCAATTGGGCAGCTTATCTGTCAATAAGCTAGAGGGCATCGTCGTACAAAGCAGTAGTAGTGGCGTGACTGATTCACGCGTTTACGATAAAAAGAGCAGCGCAGTGAGTCCTAATGATTCAGAGCTCTTACCCATGATAGTCGCTCAGCTCAGTCAGAGATTGCCTGTGAGCCAATACTGGCAAGCAGGACGTAGTGAGCGTTGGTCTGCGCTGCATCAAGCTTATAAAGTTACTACGGACTCTCAAAAGACGGCAACTATCAGCGCCCAACGTTGCGAATCCGGTAAAATATGGCAGCTGCCAAATGGTAACTTAACGTTGCAAGCAATCACAGGCTGGAGCAAGATAGAAGATGCCAGTGTTTGGGATTGTACTGTGGCTATTGATAGCAGCACGCCCATACAAGTGCTCAAGTATCAAGCAAACAATGCACTCAAATCGTTACCTGCTAACTCACAAATATTCATGTCAAAAAGTCAACCACTACCTGACCAAGCAAATATGTCGCAATCGCGGCTAATTTTGAATGCAGATACGCATGAGCGAACTTGGCAAATGTGGTCGTTGCTATGCTCGGCTGATTTAACCAATAGTAATATAGCCATGAATCATACGACATGGCTGGGTCACAGTACCTCACATATCTCGTATGAGGTAATCACCCAGCAACAAATAGATGAGATAATTACCTATGATAATAAACCGTTAGAAGTGGCTTTATCTTCTGATGCGCTATTCAAAGAAGGTAATTAAAAGTTGTTCCAATATCGATAATGTTGCAGAGGTTATTGGGAACTTCTAATATCTAGCGATAGTGTTTTATTTGTGATATCACATTTATAAAATATAGGTATTTCACATAGACGCTATTGAACCACGAGTAAAATGGCACCATACTTAACCACCTATTCATACAGAAAACTTAAACAGTAAGAATCTCGCATTTTTCTGTCTTAAGTTTATATAATCTGTCTTTTATCGTTTTACGTTGTTTCTACTTAGGAAGTTATATGCCCAACTGGCCGCCAGACCCTAACAAACGTCCTGACAATTCGGCAAACCAGCCAGCACCGATGCAGCAGTCAAACCAGCCGAGTGGGCAAGAATGGCGACTGATTGAAAATACTTTATTAGCAAGCGTGGTCGAGCAACGCCGTGCCCGTCGTTGGAGTATTTTCTTTAAGCTACTGACCTTTGGCTATATTTTATTGATATTTTTGACGATTGGTCGTAGCTGTAGTACTGAAGCACCCACTGCTCTTGATGGTATTGATACCAGTAAGCCACATTTGGCAGTGGTTGAGCTTCAAGGAACTATTAGCAGTGGTGATGTCGCCAACGCTTATGATGTCAATGATGCGCTCACACGCGCCTTTAAAAACAGTAATTCAAAGGCAGTGGCGCTCGATATCAACTCACCGGGTGGCTCGCCTGTGCAGTCAGATGAAATCTGGCAGACCATGATGGATTTGCGTAAAGAATATCCAGATAAAAAGCTTTATGCAGTGATTGGCGATATGGGGGCTTCTGGCGCGTATTATATCGCATCAGCGGCTGATGAGATTTATGTCAACCCATCAAGCCTAGTCGGTTCGATCGGCGTCATTATGCCAAGCTATAATGTAAAAGGCTTGATGGACAAGGTCGGCGTAGAAGATCGTACCATTACAGCAGGGGAATATAAAGATATCTTGAGCCTGTCACGTCCACTAACGGATTATGAAGAACAGCATGTTGAAAAAGTGCTGGACAATACTCATAAGCACTTTATTAATGCTGTAAAAGACGGTCGTGGCGATCGTCTGAAAAATCCTGAACAAAATAAGCTGTTTTCGGGACTATTTTGGACAGGTGAACAATCTATTGAGCTTGGCTTGGCGGACAAAAAAGGCAGTATCTCAAGTTTAGAGAAGCAGCTTAAATTAAATAACGTGGTTAATTATACGCCAAGTGATCCGTTCCAGTTATTTATGGATCGCTTTGCCGTCAAATTGGGCGCAGGTGTGGGTTCAAGCATCAATCTTGATCTCTTGCCACAAGAAGAAGGCAACGCGCAGATGCGTTAATAGACTTTAATTTTTAGCGTTACCGTGTATGATTGTTAAGGCTGAGCGTTTGATTACGCTCAGCCTTATTTATGTGTCGCTATCTAGCATTTAAAACCATAAATATCATATAAACCATTATAACAACTAATGAGAATGTGCCATGAGAGAAGTCAATGTGCAGTCTTTTGCGTCCTTACCGATATCGAAAATAACTCAAAAACCAGTCATCCATTTTGCTCATGCCAACGGAATGCCAAGTCCTGTCTATGAGCCATTTTTTGAGAAATTGGCTGAATTTTTTACCATTGAATATATCTCAATGTTAGGCGATACGCCTGATTATCCGGTCGATAACCAATGGCGAAGTCTCACGCAGCAGATTGTCGATAGTGTTAAAGATACCTGTAAAAAACATGGCGTTAAGCAAGTCGTAGCCGTCGGACATTCGCTTGGTGCCATGTGTACTTTGCAAGCGTTGTACCGCGCACCTGAGTACTTTTCGCAAGCCGTTCTGATGGATCCACCATGGATTTATGGCAAAGTTAGCTTGCTATGGCATCTCGCCAAGACAGCAGATCGATTGCCATTGATGAATAATCGTTTGATGGATAAGCTATCGCCCGCTGGTGTATCTAAGCATCGCCGTGACGTATGGGATAGCCGAGAAGAGGCATATGACAAACTGCGCCATAAAGGGTTTTTTAAAAACTTTACTGAGCGCAGTTTTCAAGGGTATATTGAGCATGGTCTGCATAAGCGTGCCGATGGTAAAGTTACCTTGGCGATTCCAAAAGCCAGTGAAGTCGCCGTCTTTCGGACTAACCCTTCTTGGTATTGGTTGACCCCGAATCGTGCCCCTAAAGTGCCAGTTACATTGATTATCGGTGAAGACAGTATCTTTTTAAAACGTCGATTCCCGCAACAAATAAAGTCGCGCTTACGTATTCCTTATATTACTCATACGGGTGGTCATATGTTTCCACTTGAGCATCCAAAGTCCGTGTCAGAGCAGGTATTAGCATTGATTGAAAAACAGTTATCTGCCAAATAACAGGCTTTGTTTTTAATCAATTTCCTTATGCTAGACCGATTGTCTTTGTGAGTAGTTTTTAAGCAATGTTTCAGTATCTTTTCGAGTAAACCTATTATGTCAATGCGAATGCCAAATAAGAGCGCCGCTGAAACCAATAAAGTTGTCATACATCCTCAGCCTTTATTCACACGCTTAGGCACTTTACTGCTTATCATAGGTATGGTGGTTGTTTTCTTTATCAGTCAATTGAGCGCGATTTATATCGCTGGCAAACTGGTATTACCAACTGCCAAAAGCGCAACGATCGGCGATATTTTCTTTTTTGGCAGCAATGATGGAACGGTTGTCAGTATTTCTATCGTGATAGGCTGCGTGCTATTAATGGCAATCAGCGCGTTGGTTATACGCATGAGAGGCGGCAATTTAAAGCAGTATTTAGCATTAAGACCGTTCTCATTGGCGGTCGGTATGGGCATGATAGGGCTGCTATTGATATTTATGATTGGCAGTCAAGCATTGACGTATGTGCTTGATAAATCACCACTGGACTTTGTCGACCCTTTATATCAGTCTGTCAGCTCAGTATGGCTACTTATTTTTGCGATGGTTATCGTCGCGCCTATTTATGAAGAGCTCATATTCCGGGGGTTATTGTGGTCGGCGATTGCAGAGCAGTTTACCTCGCCATCTGATGCAGGGCATCGCGGGGCAATCGTAGCAAGTCTGGTAACCAGTTTTATATTTGCGGTCATTCATTTGCAATATGGCATGTATGAGATCAGTACCATCATAGTACTGGCATTATTATTTTGCTATGCGCGTATCAAATCAGGCTCGCTGATATTGCCCATGTTATTACATATTATAAATAACGGCGCGGCTATGTGGCAGTATCTGGCGCAAGTCGCGTAGGTGGTAACAGTGAATACTTAAGCCGTATGCACTGTTATAGTAAGATCAGTATAGAAACGATACAGAGGAACTGGAATGAATTTTTTGTAGCGTCTGTCTGCGCAGGCACAGCACGCCAGAAAAATTTATACCAGTGCCGCGTCAAAATATGATGTATCTACTTTATTTAGAATCGACTATATTTAATGGTAGGTTTTATCAGGCGTCAGGCGTCAGGGTTAAGGGCTAGTACTTCAGTCGCCGCGTGCTTGATATCATCGATGGTCAAGTGAGGCTTACCACTCAATGCTTGACGCCATTTTCGGGCGCCCACCAATCCTTGGAATAACCCTAAATAGTGCCGAGTCATCGTTGGAAGCACTTCACCTTTGGCGATTTGCGCTTCTAAATAAGGATAAAGCTGAGCTAGTATATCTGAACGCTTTGGGACAGGGGTTTCCCACAAGCTATTGGCTTCAGCAAGCAGATACGGGTTATGATAAAAGGCGCGTCCAATCATAACGCCGTCAATGTGCTCAAGGTGTGCCTCAATATCAGCGACGGTTTCAATCCCACCATTTATCTCAATATCAAGGGTAGGAAAGTCCTGCTTTAAACGATACACATCTTCATAGCGCAGTGGCGGTATCTCACGATTTTGCTTTGGGCTCAAGCCTTGTAGCCATGCCGTACGCGCATGAACGATAAAGCGTGTACAACCACCTGCTGCTACCTTTTGTACAAAATCCGCCATAAATTCATAACTGTCAAAATCATCAATGCCGATACGATGCTTGACCGTGACTGGAATATCGACTGCCGCTTGCATATGCTTGACCAAGTCTGCAACGGTATTGGGTTCTGCCATCAAGCAAGCACCGATTTTATTGTGCTGTACACGATCAGAGGGGCAGCCAACATTAATATTAACCTCATCATAACCATGCTGCTGAGCAAATTCTGCACACTGCGTCATCTCAGCGATATCTGCGCCGCCAAGTTGCAATACCAGCGGATGTTCAAGAGTATCAAAGCGTAAATGCCGCGCGCGATTGCCATGTATCAGCGCGCCCGTGCTGATCATCTCGGTATACAAATAAACATACGGATTAAAAAGCCGAGCAAAATAACGATAATCCGTCGTTGTCCAATCGATCATGGGTGCAACCGAAAGACGTTTATTGGTCATATCAACCATAGTGGTTAAGCCTTAATTTTTTAGAAATTTTTGAAGATGTATATGCTAAATGCTGATGGTAGATGTGTCAGTTTACGTATCACTTGCAATGGCCTGTGAGTCTATGATCAATAGGGTAATAAAAGATCAGCCTATTGGTCATAGACTCACACTATATAACTTGATCGATTTTTTTGAATTCAGGTAAATTATAAAAATAAATGCCCATGATGATGCCGATAAAACCGATAAAAACGATATACAATGCGGGTGAAAAGCTCAGATATAAAGTGGCATAGCCAAGTCCGAACGGTATCAATACCCCAACAATACCATAAGTGACATTATAGCAAAAAGCCATTCCGGTGAGTCGCACATTGGTAGGAAATAGCTGAATCAAGATGGCAGGTATCATGCCGACAATACCCGAACAAAATCCCAAAAGCGCATACATAATAAGGATATAGTCGCCACTTGCCTCTAAGTGATAAAAGAAAGAAAGCATCTGAGCGATCAAAATAATGGAGCCTATTATCAAGATTTTGCCAAAGTTCTGATTGTTAGAGATGATGCCATAAAAGATACAACCAAAAATCATAAAGACGATGCCAAGGCTGTGTGAAAATCCAAATAAGTCAGTATCAAGTGTAAAACGTAATTCAATCAAATCAGGCAGTAAAACAACAACGACTGTGGTAATACTTGAGGCAATTAAAGTGAGAACCAGACCTATAAAGATAGCATGCTTGCAATGCTTAAATAGGGTCGTAAAAGGCTTAGCAATATAATCACTAGGTCTTGATTTTTTCATCTGAGTGAAAAACGGAGTTTCTTCTATCCATCGCCAGGCAAGGAGCGGCAAGACCGTCAGGATAGCTGCTATAAAGAAGGGCAAACGCCAGCCATAATCTGCCAATTGCTCAGTGGTCAACGTACTGTTTAACCAAAGAAAAAAAGCATTAGAGAATAAGACGCCCACAAAAAAACTGGCGGTCACGTAGCTACAGCTTACAGGCAGATATTGGCGCGGTACATGCTCTGCAACGAACACCCAAGACAGTGGTACATAAAGACCATAAGCCATGCCATGTATGATTCGCAAGAGGATAAACAATGCAGGCGCTGCTAAACCCCATTGCGTATAAGTGGGCAGAAATCCCATGGCCAACAAGCTTGCTGCCGTAACCAAGATACTGATAAGTAGCAACGGTTTACGACCTTTTATATCGCCATAACGTCCAAAGATAACACCGCCAAGTGGTCGTGCCACATAACCAATTGCAAATAATGACAGTCCCTGTATCTTCATAAGATTGGGATCTGAGCTAACAGGAAATAAAGTCGCTGCCAACATATCTGCAAGATATAGGTATAATAAAAAGTCGAAAAACGCTATTGCACTGCTATAACAAGTGAACAGTACCATGTTTTTATCTTTAGAAGACATCAGTGCATATTGAGAACGAGAAGGCATATTAAGTCACGCATCCAGACATTAAGGTATTCGTTAAGGCAGTCATTATCTAAATAACTGCCTATAATAAAAAACGATAAATCATCATTACTAATGATTTATCGTCAAAATAAAGACGTTTATGTCAAATAAGGTTGTATGAAACAAAATTGAGCCAAAGTTAAGCTAAGGGCATGCAATGTCTGCTTCTGTTATATTGAGCCAACTATAACAGCCAATCAATAGGTAACCATGACATGATGGTTAGCCAAACATGATCACTGACATCGACGCGCGGCTCTGAATCATAAATGACTTTCTTATCTTTTTCCATGGTATGCCATTGTAAATCACCGTTTTCTAGTAACTTCACTTCATACGCTTGATTTAATAAGTCATCGCTCAATGCATCATGCAACTGAGTTGCAAGCTCATTATCATTGATAATCACGCCCATCTCAGTATTAATATTAGCCGAGCGCGGGTCAACATTATATGAGCCAATGAATACTTGATAGTCATCAACGGCGAAAGCTTTTGCATGTAAACTGGTTGAAGATTGGCTACGCGCTTTCCAGAGTTTGTTTTCACGCTTTTCTTCAGAAGCAGTTGATTTTAGCTCATAAATCTTGACTCCCGCGCGCAGTAAACTAGGACGCCATTGGCTATAGCCGGAATGTACCGCCGTTACGTCGGTTGCATCAAATGAATTGGTGAGAATTTTGATTTCGATACCAGATTCTGCTAATGCGACCAACGTATTAACACCGTCTTTGGTCGGTACAAAGTAGGAGGAGATAATAGTTAGTTTTTTTGATGGGCTACCAAGCAAAGTGCGTAGCTGATGCACTAAATTCGTGTCTGCTGGCACGGTTTTGGTCAATTTTCCAACGTCATCACTCAAGAACTGCATGTCCGTCCAACGAAACGGCACTCGCTTATTAATCAAATCCGTATCGATAGAGGAGTCTTCAATGGCTGCTTTATACACTGATAAGCTGCCACTGCTACTACTTTTTTCATCGGCTTTTAACTTGTCGAGCCCTTGTACGAAGTCAGTCGTCTCTCCTTTATCAAGGGTCGCTAAGGTTTGAATATCAAATGATATTGGTGCTGACCAGTAGCTGGCAAAGCTATTGTCAATATCTGCCACCACTTTACCAATCAATAGTACATCCAAGTCGGCGAACTGACTGTTTTTATCATTGCTTAGGTATTCATCACCGATATTGCGACCACCAATAATGGTGATTTGCTTATCAAAAATCATGCTTTTATTGTGCATGCGTCTATTGATACGTGGCAAACCGGTGACAAAATTTAAAGTCTGAAATTTACGATGCATGAGTGGATTGATAATACGCACAGCAATATTAGGGTGACTGGCAAAACGCAGTAAATGTTGATCAAATTTAGCATTATTATTAAAATCATCGAGCAGTAAACGTACGATCACGCCGCGCTCCGCCGCATCCCATAAGTCTTTGAGCATTAGCTGACCGGCTTGATCATCATGCCAGATATAGTACTGGGCATCGATATTGCGCGTTGCCATACCTGTCAATATACTGCGTGAGGCAAAAGCATTGGCGCCCGTTACAATTGGATGATACCCTGACAAATCAGGGTGAATCTCACTCTGTTGACTGATGGCAGCAACCAAATCAAGATTATCCGTGTTTGGGGTAGCAAGGTCTGTGCTGACAGTCGTAGTATTTATAGGATCGCCCTCTTTTTGGGCGTCTTTTTCTATTTCAGCTTGTTTGCTGATGTCCGATTGGTATAAAGCATTGACCCGTGCGGATAGTGCTTGGCTTTCAGGCAAGTGCGGTTGCTTGGGTAAGCTTTGGCATCCACTAAGACCTAAGGTGAGACCGAGTGTCAGGCTCAACGATAAGTTGCTGGGTTCTATACTGAACATCGACATAAATAAATTACCTTAGTGAGCCTTTATATAATGAAGAAGTTGTCAAAAAATATGTCAGAATTTTTTGGTGGTTTTGCAGATGATAACACTGACTATAAGGCATATGATAATATCGCCTAAGGCAAAGTCTAAATCGCCGCTAAGCTTATCAGGTGTCGGCATCTGTGCCTATTATAAATACGTTACTTTTATAAAATATTGCCTGTATTAGATATTGTTCTTATTGAATCTAGGCAGCACAATTTTTGCTTCTTCCTTCTAATAAGTGATACGTTAGGCAAAATAATAGAAAGTCAGCGCTGAAAACTGCTAATTTGAAGCTACTGCTTGGAATAATTTATCATGATACGATAACGCGAATGCGTGATGTCTATAATCAAAAATAAACGGTACTATAAATAACAATCAAGGCAATGGAAACTTTATGAGTCAACCGCAAAATAAAGACAATGTAAATGGCTTGGATGCAAACTGGTGTAATGATGCGCTGGATTTAGAGCTCGATTATGGTATGCAAACCATTGCCGTGCGTGCAGGGCAGCATCGTACTGACGAGGGTGAGCACTCAGAAGCTATTTTTACCACCAGCTCTTATGTATATAGCTCGGCAGCTGATGCTGCCGGTCATTTCGACGGTACTAAGACGGGCAATGTCTACTCACGTCATACCAACCCAAGCGTACGTACCTTTGAGCGTCGTTTGGCCGCGCTTGAGAACGGTGAGCGGGCAGTGGCGACCGCTTCCGGCATGGGTGCGATTTTGACCATGTGTTTGGCTTATCTAAAAGCCGGTGACCATTTGCTTGCTGCCAATCAGCTCTTTGGCTCATCGATCGGCTTGTTTAATAACTATATGGCAAAGTTTGGCGTGGAAGTCAGTTACGTTGATTGTTTCGACAATGACGCTTGGGCAAATGCTGTTCAACCAAATACCAAAGTGATTTATTGCGAAAGCCCCAGTAACCCATTGGCACAGATTTGTGATATTGGCTTTTTAAGCCAGCTGTGTAAAGCCAATGATATACTCTTGGTCGTTGACAACTGCTTTGCCACCCCAGCTTTGCAACGTCCACTTGATTTGGGTGCCGATGTGGTGATTCATTCTGCCACCAAATACTTGGACGGTCAGGGTCGAGTACTTGGTGGCGCATTGGTCGGTAATGATAAGCTGATGCAAGAGGCGTTTACGGTCATACGTTCAGGCGGCATTAGCATGAGCCCGTTTAATGCGTGGGTGTTTACCAAAGGACTTGAAACGCTTAAATTACGTATGCAAGCGCATTGTAATAATGCCAATCAAGTGGCAGAGTTTTTGGTTAACCATCCCAATGTTAGCACCGTGCACTTTCCAGGCTTGAGCGACCATCCATCGCATGATTTGACCAAGCGTCAGCATCATATGAAGGACGGTTTTGGAGCAATTATGGGTTTTGAAGTGCAGCCATCAGAGACGCGTGATTCAAAATCTGCCGCATGGCATGTCATTGATTCGACCCAAATGGTCTCTATCACCAATAATTTGGGCGATGCCAAAACCACGATTACCCATCCTGCAACCACCACGCATTTCCGTCTGAGCGCCCAAGAGCGGGCAGAAGCAGGCGTAAAAGACGGTCTGATTCGTTTGTCGGTCGGTTTAGAGGATGTAGAAGATATCATTAAAGATTTAGCGCGTGGTTTAGACAGTTTGTAAAGATAACGGTATAATTGCTATTAGCATTTTATTTTTTATTATCAACACACCCATTATTTATTATTAAAAAACCAAGAGGCAACTATGAATATCCAAGCATTGATGCAACAAGCACAAACCATGCAAAAGAAAGTCGAAGCAAACGTCGAAAATGCTAAAAAAGAGCTTGGCAATAAAGAAGTGCATGCAGAAGCGGGCAGTGGTCTGGTAAAAGTAACCATGACGGGTCGTCATGTGGTCAAACGCTTGACCATCGATCCAAGCTTATTAGAAGATGAGCCGGATATGATTGAAGACCTTATCGCTGCCGCAATCAATGATGCGGTGCGTCAAGCGGACGAGCTATATGAATCAACCATGGCTGGCGCGACATCAGGTATGGGTCTGCCACCAGGTATGCAAGGTATGTTTTAAGTAGCTGGTTCTTAAACGCTAAAGGCGACATATTAAAGAAAAATGGGGTTGTTATCGACACGATACGACCCCATTTTCATAGCTATGATTTATAAACAAAGGACATCACTTTGCTGACAGCCAAATTTGATCAGCTGGTCAAACAGTTGCGTATCTTGCCGGGCGTTGGTCAAAAAAGCGCTCAACGTATGGCGCTGCATCTACTCACCAAAAAACGCCCACAAGGCATGGCGCTTGCTCAAGCACTTGATGAAGCGATGCGTGATATCGTCGAGTGTCAGCGCTGCCATAGCTTTAGCGATGATGTTGTTTGCCCATTATGCCAAGATCCTAGGCGTGATGATGCATTGCTGTGTGTGGTTGAGACGGCAGCAGATGTGATGGCAATAGAGCAGACGGCAGGCTATCGTGGGCGTTATTTTGTATTAGGTGGTCACTTATCACCGATTGATGGTATTAGCGCTGATGATTTAAATATTGAGCAACTGGTTTGGCGCGTCAAGCAAGAGCCTGTTGAAGAGCTGATATTGGCGACCGGTACGACGGTCGAGGGGCAAACGACCGCGCACTTTATCAGTGAGGCAGTCAGTCGTCATGTCAATAAAGTTACGCGTCTGGCGCAAGGCGTACCTATGGGCGGTGAGCTTGAGTATCTTGATAGTATGACGCTTGGTCAAGCCATGCAAAATCGCTCTTTTTTATAACGCTGTTATCATATAGTCGGTGAAAAGTAATATCGATACAACACGTACTGCTGGTGCAAATTTTTCTTGCTTGCTGTGCCGTTGCTGCCAGAGGCTGCAAAAAATTTACACCAGCAATACTATAGCGACTTTGAAGTATTTCAACTATAACCTTATATAATCAGGTTTAAATAGAAAAGAGGCGTTCATACCATTAGAACTGCATTGTTCTTAAACTTGAATTCACTATAATATTGAGTTTTGCCCACTTTATTTGATGATATTGTTATAATTGCTTTATTATTATTTTTGTCAATTTTATTAAGACGCGTTTTAGCGTTTTATCTCCTTTTATCAATGCAGGTATCTGCCCGTGTCTAACACTGCTTCAATCGAATCAAACCCTCAAGATGTGCTTACCTCTGACCCTATAAATCAGTCATCTAATACAACAGCCTCAGTAGATTTGCTCGCAGAGCCAGACATCGACGCGCTATTAGATATTGCTGATGAGGTTGCCGTCACTTGGGTGCGTAAGCAAAGTGGTTTAGATGAAGTGATTAAGGCATTAGCCACTTGCGGGCGTGTGGCATTAGATACGGAGTTTATCAAACGCGATACCTATTATCCACGCTTAGCACTGATACAGCTAAATACTGGCAATCATGTATATTTATTAGATGCGCCGCAGTTACAGCTGAGTGAGCTATGGCAAGCACTTATGAAGGTTGATGTGGCTATCTGGCATGCTTGTGGTGAAGATTTGGGTATATTTTATCTATTGTCCGGCTGCCCGCCGCTGACCAATATTTTTGATACGCAAATTGCCTTGTCCTACTTAACAGGTCAATTACAGATAGGCTATCAGCAGGCGCTTGATGAGCAGCTCGACATGCATATTGATAAGGAGCACAGCCAGTCAGATTGGTTACAGCGACCATTATCTGATGAGCAAGAGCAATATGCGATTGATGACGTGCGCTTTTTACCTGCGTTATATTTGAGTCTTGAATACGCCCTAAAATCTCAAGGTCTCTATGAGTATGTCTGGGAAGACTGTCAGCTTTACGCCAACGACTTATATGATGCTCAAAATGTTGCAGACGAGCAGATGTATCTAACCATGGCAGATTATCGCTATACCTCTGAGCAAATGGCAATATTGCAGGCGGTAGCCACATGGCGTGAAGAGCTCGCGCGCTCAACCAATCAGCCCCGTACTTTTGTCATAAAAAAACAAGCCGTGCGTGAGATTGTCACTGAAAAACCAAACAGTATGCGTGAGCTTGCGCATAAGACAACAATACATCGCAGTATGTTGCGATTGTATGGTGAAGAGCTACTCAAAGTGATAAAGGAGGCAAAAAATCTGCATCCTGCAGAATATCCAGATTGCTTATTGCCGCCGTATCGCTCAAAGAATAAAGTACTCTCAAAAGCGGTGCAACAAGCGATAGATGATCAAGCAAAAGCTACCGGCGTACCTGCCAATGTCTTAATGCGTAAAAAATGGCTTGGGCAATTATACGAAGTGATTGCTTTTGATAAAAATATCAGCGAGTTGCCGCAAGGATTGAAAGGCTGGCGTTATGATTGGGTGATGCACACCTTTATTCCTATTATCGAAGCGCATAAAACTGAGCTACAGCAAGGCATGGGTATCAATGTTTAATACTTTACGTCTGGCGCTTACTCATGTTCAAATTGACCATACTGTAAAAAATATCCTGTCTGCTTGGCAACGTTAGTATCAATCAACATGCCGGTATGCGATACAGGCAGGATTAAATGGTCAATAGCGGCATCAAGCTTAGTTTCTTTTAGATATACAGTGCCGTCATGTACAAGATGCTCATCAAGCAAAGGGTTGTCTGTTCGGCGTAATTTGCGATTGTGATATTGCAGAAATATCTGACCCAAACCGTATGGACGATTCCCAGCAATCACGCCAAGGGTAATATGCTCAGGTAACGGCGCAACGGTGCCATCTAATGCATCGATATAGGATTGCCCAACGATAGCAGGGCTTAGTCGCCAAATATAATCAGCACAAATACTGCCCATATGCGGTGTCCCAAGGGTCACGCAACGACCAATTTGCCATTTAGGGTACTGAGTGACAAAATCACGAATAATCAAACCGCCCAAGCTATGACCGACTAAATGTATCGGCTCATCAGGATGATGGTTTTCTTCAAGCCATTTATTAAGCCGCTGACTATTGGTTTGAATACCATCTCGCATACTACGATAGCCAAATTGATGAGTATCAAATCCTGCTGTTTGCAAGCGTTTGGCAAGTGGTCGCATGGTCCAAGCCGTTTGGTGCAGACCATGGATAAGAATGACAAGAGTATTTTTCCGCATATTTAATTCTAACCATGGAATGATGTGAATAGATTAATATAGTTAAAATACCTTAAAAACGCTACAGTACGTTATGTATAGTCAATGAAAAGTAAAATCGATACATCAATAGTCCTGTACTACTGGTATCAATTTTTCTCGCTTGCTGTGCGCTTTGCACTCCAGAGGCTTCGAAAAATTGATACCAGTAGCACTGTAGCGACTTTAAAGTATTTCAACTATATCGATATTGCTTTTCCCTGATTATAGCCATTTTATTATAACGCTAAATGTTATTAGCAAAATAAAAACCTCCAAATCAGCTACTGAGTTGGAGGTTTGTTTTTATCTTTTATAAAGTATCAAAAACTAGGACTATATAAAACTGGGATTACATATAGTTTTCGATACTTGGGCAAGAACACATGAGGTTCTTATCACCATAAGCGTCATCAACACGTGCCACACTTGGCCAGAATTTATTAGTGCGGATATAAGGCAGTGGGAATGCTGCTGTCTCACGGCTGTATGGATAAGTCCAGTCACCGTCAATCACCATGGCAGCCGTATGTGGTGCATTGACCAATGGGTTGTTCTCTAACGTCCAGTTGTCTTCACCCGCTTTGGCTTTCATCGCTTCCGCTTTGATAGATTTTAGGGCACTGATAAAGCGATCAAGCTCTTCTTTCGACTCGGATTCTGTCGGCTCAATCATTAAGGTACCCGCTACTGGGAAACTCATGGTTGGTGAGTGGAAACCATAATCCATCAAGCGTTTCGCGATATCGCTTTCACTGATGCCCGTCTCTTCTTTTAAAGGACGAATATCGATGATACATTCGTGCGCGACGCGGCCGTTTTTGCCGGTATAAAGAACAGTATAATGACCTTTTAATTGAGCAGCGACATAGTTGGCGTTTAATAGCGCAAGCTCAGTCGCTTTTAGCAGACCATCACGGCCCATCATGGCGATATACATCCATGAAATAGGTAAAATGCTTGCTGAACCATAAGGGGCTGCTGATACCGCCGAGCAGTCGTTTTGCGCATTGTGTACAGGACTTAAGGTATGGTTAGCCATAAAGGGTGCTAAGTGCGCTTTCATGCCGATAGGACCCATACCTGGACCACCGCCGCCATGCGGGATACAGAAGGTTTTATGCAAGTTCATGTGCAGTACATCAGCACCAACGTCGGCTGGCTGCATCATGCCAACCTGTGCGTTCATATTGGCACCATCCATATAGACTTGACCGCCATGTTTATGGATAAGGTCACAGATTTTACGGATGCCTTCTTCAAACACACCATGCGTCGATGGATAAGTGATCATCAAAGCCCCTAGATTGGCGCTGTTTTCTTCACACTTAGTGGTTAGGTCGTCGATATCAACGTTGCCATTGTCATCAGTTTTGACCACGATTACCTTCATACCCATCATCATCGCTGTTGCAGGGTTGGTACCGTGCGCTGACTGAGGGATTAAACAAACATCACGATCCGTTTCACCCAATGATTCGTGATAACGACGAATCGCTAGTAGACCAGCATACTCACCTGAAGCGCCAGAGTTTGGCTGCATGGACACATCGTCAAATCCAGTGATGGCTTTTAGCTGATCTTGCAAGCTGTCAATCATCGCAATATAACCAGTGACTTGATCGCGCGGCGCAAACGGATGCACATTGGCAAACTCAGGCCACGTGATCGGTAGCATCTCACTGGTGGCATTCAATTTCATGGTACAGCTACCAAGTGAAATCATACTGCGGTTCATCGCCAAATCTTTGTCTTCAAGCGATTTTAAGTAACGCAGCATTTCATGTTCGGTATGATGCGAGTTAAATACTGGATGCGTTAAGATAGCATCAGTACGCAAATGAGCACTATCAAGAGAGACACGAGCGTCTTCTGGTAGGTCATGTGCTTTAGTAACGAACAGCTGAGTTAGGACATTAAAGTCTTTCTGATCACTGGTTTCACTGAACGCGACGCTCAATTTGGTGTCACCAAGACGCCATAAGTTATAACCAACATTATCAGCATTTTCAAAGATTTGGGTAGCCAGTTTTTCTGAGCCACAATCAACCACAACACTATCGAAGAATTGATCATGTACCACGTTTAAATTACTATCGTTGGCGTTTTCGATGACGTCAGCGAAGGCAGTCGCAAATGCATGGATACGAGTAGCGATACGCTTTATACCAACTGGACCATGATAAACGGCATACATGCCAGCCAAGTTGGCAAGCAATACTTGCGAAGTACAGATGTTTGAGTTGGCTTTTTCGCGGCGGATATGCTGCTCACGGGTTTGTAATGCCATGCGTAGAGCGGTATTGCCTTGCGCATCTTTTGACACACCAATGATACGACCAGGCGCTGAGCGTTTGGCTTTATCAGAGAACGCAAAGTAGGCGGCATGTGGACCACCAAAGCCCATTGGGATACCAAAACGCTGCGTGCTACCCAAAGCCACGTCTGCACCCATATCCGCTGGTGATTTTAATAATACTAAGCTCATGATGTCACTCACGACGCTCACATAAGTTTTATTTTTCTTAACGGCAGTGATAACGTCGGTTAGGTCTTTAACATCGCCTTCAACACCGACGTATTGGAATAATGCACCGAAATAGTCGCCTGATTTAGCCAGCTCAAAATCACCAACCACCACTTCCCAACCAAAATATTTGGCACGGGTATTAATAACATCTAGCGTTTGTGGATAGACGCGGTCATCAACGAAAAACTGCACAGACTTACTTTTGCTGACACGTTTTGACATTGCCATCGCTTCAGCAGCAGCCGTTGCTTCATCAAGCAGTGAGGCGCCAGCAAGCTCAAGACCAGTCAGGTCAATACAAACTTGTTGGAAGTTAAGCAAGGCTTCTAGGCGACCTTGAGCGATTTCTGCTTGGTAAGGCGTGTAAGCGGTATACCAACCTGGGTTTTCAAGGACGTTGCGCTGAATAACTGCTGGCATACGCACAGGCGAATACCCTTGTCCGATATAGCTCTTATTAACAGTGATGTCGTCAGCCATAGTGCGCAATTTGGCAAGCGCTGCGTGCTCACTCATCGCCACTGGCAAATCTAATTCTTTATGCAGACGTACTGGTTCAGGCACAGTATCGTTGATAAAGGTTGCCATGTCGCTATAGCCAATAGCGCTGAGCAGGTCAGCTTGTTTGCTATCATTGGAGCCAAGATGACGATAAACAAATTCGGCTTCGTTGAACAAGCCTTCAAACGTATCAAGCGTTGGGTTTTGAGAGATAGTCATGGTGATCCTTGGTAAATATAGGAATAAAGGAGATGGCTATAATAAAAATAGGGTAGTAGCAGGTTATACGTAATGCACGAATTGGTCTTGCTCAAAGCGGAACTGGGTATTGTAGACGCCATTATCAGCACGCTCGCCCGCACCAATCATCATAATGATGTGCTGATCGTCGCCTAAGCCTAACAGTCGCTTCATAGCTGGCTCATCGAAGCCGCCCATCGCACAGCTATCAAACCCATGTGCACGTAGTGCTAGCATGAGGTTTTCGGCCGCAAGCGCGGTGTTATTGGTTGCCCAGTTTTTGGTGTCTTCAAAGGTATAGTAAGGCGATTTGATCGGCCCTTTTACGCGTCTGACCACTTGAGTCGCGCCCCATTTTGCAGCTGATACCACGTTGGCTGGGCCACGTAAAAAATCCATAGCAACGACTTTGGTGTAGTAGTCTTTAACCTTTTTTGGCACAGGTTTATCTGGATACTCACGTAAAATCTGCTGCGCATGCTCATGCCAAATATCAGTACGGGCAACGACAGCGATTAAGCGGGCGGCAGTTTTTGCTGCGTTTTGATTCATGCAGTTTTTGACCGCGCGCTTACGATTGTCAGCATCATCAATGACATAAAACTCCCACGGCTGAAGGTTGCTTGAGTTTGGTGCAAGCATTGCCAAACGCAGACAGTCTGCTAACACATCGTCAGGTATCTTTGTGTCGGTAAAGCGGCGTACTGAACGGCGCGACTCTACCACCTCGCGAAACGCTTGCAGTTGCGGAGTGTGACTAGGCGTCGCATGACTGTCTTTATTGCCAGTATTAGAATTCATAGTAGGATCCATGCTGAGGAATGACTAATCAGCTTAGTCATTATTGAGGGCACTTTTCAATAGTGTTTGACAAGTGATTAATATGAATAAATCAGATAGCAGTTGGGCGTCATAAATTGAGTGCTGATTGTCTTGAAAATACTGCATTGAAAACACGGTTTTGCCATTATTGTCTTAAAAATAAAGCGCACAGATACCAGCGCTTGCCAGTATCTGTCGAGTTGCTTTTTTTAATCAGTAACCATTTTATAAGTAACAATCTTAGTAATGACTGCTTTATCAATAAGAATATTAAAAGCAGCAATACTAAAGTTAAATGCTGCCTTTAACAGAGCGTAAGACTGATATTACAACTCGTTTTCGTACTCATCAGCGGTTAGCAGTGCTTCATAATCAGCGATATTATCAGGCTTCATTCTGAAGAACCAACCTTCGCCGTATGGGTCAGAGTTGATGATTTCAGGATCATCTTCTAAGGCTTCGTTGATAGCAACTACTTCACCTGAGATAGGCGCATAAACGTCAGAAGCCGCTTTTACTGATTCAACAACAGAGATTTCGTCATCAACAGCGATGATGTCACCCACGTCTGGCAATTCAACAAATACCACGTCACCCAATAGGTCTTGAGCATGATCAGTGATACCAACCGTGATAGTACCGTCGTCTTCTAAGCGTAACCACTCGTGGCTGGCGATGTATTTTAGTTCTGCTGGGATATTACTCATGGTTTCTCTCCTAGGTGATAGAGGTTAATTAATAAAAAAGAAAGCTAATAATAAATTTTCTGTTGCCTACGAGTCAAACTGCTGCTTGCCATTACGGACAAACGGTAGCTTAAGTACGCGTACATCGACGAACTTACCTTTACCGCGCAGATCAATTTGTACATTGTCATCGTCTGCTAGGGTAGCAGGAACACGGGCGATTGCGATAGAGTTTTTGAGGCTAGGAGAGAAAGTACCACTGGTAATGATACCTTTTTGCTCTTTATCAGTGCCTTGATTAATGGTCACTTCCATACCTTCACGTAAGACGCCACGGCTAGTCATTAATAAGCCGACTTGTTTCATCGCAATATTGTCATCTTTGGCTTGCTTGCGTTTGCTGACCATAGCCTTGCGACCAATAAAGTCACGCTCGTCTTTTAGTGCCAGTGTCCAGCCCATGTTGCACTCATAAGGGCTAATACTTTCATCCATGTCATGACCGTAGAGGTTCATGCCTGCTTCCATACGCAAGGTATCACGCGCACCAAGACCGGCAGGCTTTATGCCATTGGCTTTTAATTGCTCAAAGAATGCCGGCGCATCATCGCCATGCATAATGACTTCGACGCCATCTTCACCTGTGTAGCCTGTACGAGCGATGAACCAATCCGTACCTTCGATATCTGTTAAATCAGCACCGACAAAAGGTTTTAGCGCAGCTAATGTATCAGCCCAACTGGGCTTAATCTTTGCCAATTTTTCAACCGCATTAGGTCCTTGAACGGCAAGCATTGCAAGTTCTGTGCGCTCAATTAAGACAACATCAAAGTCTTTAGCTACTTTTTCAAACTGTGCCATATCTTTATCGCGAGTACCGGCATTTGAGACGATACGGTATTCAGTTTCATCAGAATTTGATAGATAAACGATTAAGTCGTCGATGATGCCACCTTCTTCATTTAGCATAGGAGAATAAAGGGCTTTACCAGCTGTTTTTAGTTTATCGACATCGTTAGCCAATAATTTTTGTAGCCATGCTTTGGCGTCGCTGCCTTTGATATCGACAATAACCATATGAGAGACGTCAAACATACCGGCGTCGGTGCGTACCGCTTCGTGCTCTTCGATTTGTGAGCCATAATGGATTGGCAATTCCCAGCCAGAAAAATCCACCAGTTTGCCATCACTCTCGACATGAGACTGATAAAGGGGTGTGCGTTGAGGAGCTTGGGTGTCAGTATTTTGAATATCGGTCATAACAAATCCTTATGTGGACATTAGCTATACTTAGTAAAAGTATTAGGGCTGATGTCCATAATCATAGTAGCGAGAAGCAATATTGCAGGGTGCAAGTATTGCAACCAAGGGTAGTACAGAAATAAGATAAAACTATCTGCCAAACAAACGCTTAACGTCAGTTTAGAGGGAAGCCCTATCTGTCCTGTGACCTGAGATTTTCAACACGATCCATCATTGTAATTCTTCAACATAGCAATGATGTCGCGTTTTCTCCCCTTCGGTGGGTAAGACGTCGTCCGTCCTTACCGCTCTCCAGATTTGTTATGCCTAAGGTTTAAAGAGCAATACGCCAATCAGCGTGATGCAAATAAACCGTTATGACATGTGTTTTTCAGTCCTTTTACCTGAGCGATTAGCAGGGTGGATGCGCCTTCGGTGGTCATATAGCAGCTGTCAGTACAAACTCATTAATATGAGCATCACTAACATTAGGCTAAAGACTCTCTCCTGAAAAACGCTTTTATTATGAAAGGTTCACAGCTTTTTTACAAGTCATCAGAGGGATTAAAGTGAATAATCTTAGCTATAACGATTTTTTATGAGGATACTGCCGTAAAAAACAGCAAGATGAAGCGTTGATGTTTCTATAAAATTGCAATATGTTAATAGCAGATAAGACGGACACATCGATGATCAAAACTTAAATATATAAAGCTTATCCGTGAACGTGATGCCTGATAAGACAAAGCATGCAGAATATTTTATCTGATTTTGTCTCTTTCATCTCAAGCAAATGGGCAATCTATTTAAGAAGATTTACCATAGCCAAACGTAAAGCCACTACTGATACTTGCCTGAAATATGCTAATCTATGACGATAGTTTCTGATAGGTTGTTGTTATGCATTGCGATATTTATAAATTCCTTAAACATGATGATATGTATATCTATATTGCCCGTCCTGATTATCCGAATGACACTGACGAAATCAGAGATTGGCTGGGTGTGTTACCCAAAGATTTTCGTGCAGGCTTAGGTCGCAGTCAGTTTGTTATGCATCTGGATTTGGGTGCAACGCCTATACTTGCTAGAGTGGACAAAGAAGAAGTGCTAGCAAAGCTAGCGTTGCAAGGGTATTTTGTACAATTACCACCACAAGATGTCATGCGCCGCCAAGCAGAATTGCGTGCTCGCGAATCTCAAGACAGTATTTATAATACGTAATAGTTATGAACATACATTTCAACAAGGTTTATGGCGATATTTTGCAGCTCGTTTTATCAAGTCTAATGTTTTAGCTGGCTTTTCTGAACAGAGTGGATAGGTACAGATGCAATATCGAAATATATCGTGTCATGCATTTTGGTGAGTAGTCATGATAAACTAGCAGTTTACTAATATAACCACTATCCCACACTATTTACGAACGCAGGTAATAAAACACGCATGGATTGGTTAAAAAATATCTTACACAGCTTACCACTAGAAGCCATCAGCGATATTCTCGGTGAGCTTGCTATTTGGTGGGGACAGCTGGTAAAAGACGTGCCGGCAGCAGACTTACCAATGTATGCGTATCTTGGTGGTGTTATTCTTGTGTTGATACTTTGGTTATTGGTCGCGCGCGTACTACCACGTCCATTAGGCGGTATGAGTTGGATGATACTGTTTGCTGTATTGTTAGCCCCAGGTACAGCACTGGGTGATCCAAGCGTGATTGCACCTGCTAGTATCAGCGTGGTCTATGCGATCATGATGAAAGACACGACTGGCGCGATTGCCAATATGCTGCCTATTATGGTGGTATTATTTGTCGGTCTATTTGTGGGTTTTGTTTGGCAGCTTATTCGCGGCGCCTTTGAGTCGAGCTTGGATAAAGCTCGCAGTCGCACTGCGCAAGATGCCCAAGCGAATATGCAACTGGCATCTGGCAATTATTTGGCGACAGAATCTGATGAAGTGGTGGCAGTTAAAGATATTAATCCAGCAATTAATCTAAAAAAGGATATGCCTGTATCTAAAAATAATGATTAGCTTAAATCCGATTGCTTTAACGCTATAACTTTTCAAAGTATTCCATTTTTAGTTGATAGTGTTGATTCATGCATTTTTCTAATGATTATAAAAGACACCATGCGTGTCTTTTTTTATGTAATAAATATCTGCGAACGCATGAGTATTTTGGCAATCAATAAGGCTGTGCTAATCTAAATAACAATTTATTAACGCTCTTAAAATTTTAACGATAACAATAAACGAGATTGTATTATGACCGATAAGAAAACCAAATTTACGGGTACGCAAAGCTATATCGCTACTGATGATTTGCAATTTGCAGTCAATGCGGCAATGACGCTACAAAAACCGCTACTTATCAAAGGTGAGCCGGGTACAGGCAAGACTTTACTCGCAGAAGAGGTTGCCGAAAGTTTAGGTATGCCACTGATTACGTGGCATATCAAGTCGACTACTAAGGCAGAGCAGGGTTTGTACGAGTATGATGCGGTATCGCGTCTGCGTGATTCGCAAATGGGTGACGATAAAGTCTATGAGATTGGCAATTATATCAAGCCGGGTAAATTGTGGGATGCCTTTACCAGCAAAGAGCGCAGCGTATTATTGATTGATGAAATTGATAAAGCAGATATTGAGTTCCCAAATGACTTGTTGCATGAGCTTGATAAGATGTCCTTTTATGTCTATGAGACAGGCGAAACCATCACCGCAGCACAGCGCCCCGTGGTGATTATTACCTCAAACAATGAAAAAGAGCTGCCTGATGCGTTTTTGCGTCGTTGCTTCTTCCACTATATTGATTTCCCTGAAGAAAAAACCATGCGCCAAATTGTTGAAGTACATTTCCCTAATATTCAAGAAAAACTGGTCAATGACGCGCTGGATATTTTTTATAAATTGCGTAACGTTCAAGGCCTCAAAAAACCGCCATCGACTTCAGAGTTGGTCGACTGGTTAACGTTATTACTCGCTGATGACATGGCACAAGCGGAATTAGAAGAAAACCTGCGCGGTGAAAAGTCGATTCCGCCATTGTATGGTGCGTTACTGAAAAACGAAGCGGATGTGAGTTTGTTGCAGCGTTTTGCCAATATGATGCGTCGTTAATATTTGTAGCTTGCATGGATTTTAACATCAGATATCAAAGTCAATGCAAGCGCTTAGTCTATGACTGTATCAATTAATGATATCAGCAATATCACCAGATAATAATGTCAGCCAATAAGTGATACGACTCTTATGTTTATCAAACTATTTTACACCTTGCGTACTTACGGCGTGCCAGTTAGTACGCGCGAGCTGCTCGATTTAAATGCTGCGTTAGAGCAAGGATTGATGATGCAGCCACATTCTGAAGATGCCGAACTGTCTATCTTTGCCAGTCGCGAAAACATGTATCGTCTGATTCGATTGTGCATGGTCAAAGACGAGCGCCATTTTGATAAGTTTGATCGTGCCATGGCGGATTATTTCGAAGGCGTTGATAGTCTAGACATGGATGAGCTGTTGGCGAAGCTAACAGACGTGCCCAAAGAATGGCTCGATTTAAAGCTCGATCCAAAGAATTTGACCGAAGAGCAGAGACGTCTGCTAAAAAAGTACGGCTCGCTTGAGGAGTTGATGAAGGCATTGGAAGAGCGGTTAAAAGAGCAAAAAGAGCGTCATCAAGGCGGCAGTAAATGGGTCGGTACTGGTGGCACCTCACCGTTTGGTGCCTATGGTGACCATCCTGAGGGCGTACGTGTCGGCGGTGAGTCACGCAAACGTAGCGCTGCCAAAGTTTGGGAGCAGCGCAAATATCGCAATCTTAATGATGACAGCCAGTTGGGCACGCGCCAGATTCAGATGGCGCTACGCAATCTGCGCCAGTTTGCACGGACGGGCAGTGCTGATGAGCTGGATATTCATGAGACGATTAAACGTACCGCAAAAAAAGGTATGCTCGATATACATATGCAAGCAGAGCGCCGTAACCGTGTCAAAGTACTGATGTTGTTCGACGTAGGTGGCAGTATGGATGTTCATGTCGAAGCACTTGAAAAACTGTTTTCTGCGGCGAAAAATGAATTTAAGACCCTAGAGTTTTTCTATTTTCACAACTGTCTATATGACTATGTGTGGAAGGACAATAACCGTCGTCACAGCGCGCCTATGCCAACGTTTGAATTGCTCAATAAGTATGGGCGAGAGTATCGTGTTATCTTCGTGGGTGATGCGTCGATGTCGCCTTATGAGCTGATGACAGTGGGCGGTAGCGTTGAGTATATGAATAATGAGGCAGGCATTGTCTGGTTAAAGAGGGTGCTCGCGCACTTTGATAAAGTTGCTTGGCTCAATCCTGAAAATCCAACCTATTGGCAATATACCCAAACCATCGTTGAGATTAAAAAACTGTTTGATAATAAGATGTATCCGATGACGTTACATGGCGTGGAAGATATGACCAATTATATGGCACGCTAATATTATATTGACTTTATAGTCAGGGAAAAGCAATATCGATACATAACGTACTGCTGATATTAATTTTTCTTGCTTGCTGTGCCTACGCAGACAGAGGCTGCAAAAAATTTATATCAGCAGTACCGTAGCGTTTTTAAGGTATTTTAACTATAACTCAAAGTTAGCTTTGCAGTCAGTTTTTAAATGACATAAATCAGAATAAAAAACAGCTTCTATTAAATGATAGAAGCTGTTTTCTCATAACATTTTAATCGTTTACGATAAGCAATCATTGCCTCATTATTAATAATTAAATAACAGGACGATTCCACGCATCACGTACGGCAAATCTGGCATCTGACCATTCTAAGCGTGAGTTGCCACGTGAGTTTGACCAATCTCTCTGCAAGTCTTGCTCCACCAGCTCAAACGTTTGGTCGTTACCATACTGCTTACGCTGTGCATAGCCATAACCATAGGCATTACGATAATCAGTATCGTAGTCATATTGCGGGTTATAGTAGTCAGTCGTTGCATGCTGAGTACGCCAGTAAGTGTCTTCTTCCATATTGCCGTCAAAGGCATTGGCAACGGCGTTACCAGCTGTTGCACCGACGACTGCACCAACGGCACCGCCTACGACTGAACCCACTGGACCACCTACTGCACCGATAGCTGCACCTGCTGCTGCACCGCCGACCATACCTGTACCACTACTAACAGGATTGGCTTCTCGTTGTACTTCATTTTGATCAGTAGGGTTAATGGCTTCACCAACTTCTTGACCAGCACCACCACCAGCAACTGCGCCTGCTAAGCCGCCGATTACCGTACCGACTGGACCACCAACCGCTGTACCTACAGCAGCGCCTGCTGCAGCACCGCCCAGCGCACCAGTACCACTAGCAATAGGATGCGGCTTCTCATGAGCTTCTAAACTATCGGTAGGATTGACCATCTCGCCCGCTTCATGTCCAACTTTACTACCAGCGATTGCTCCAACAGCACCGCCTACCAAGGTGCCAACTGGACCTCCAACTGCTGTGCCTACGGCTGCACCTGCTGCTGCGCCGCTAAGCGCGCCAGTACCTGTTGCTACTGGATGCGGCTTATCTTCACCATGATGAAGTGGCTCGATAGGCTCTCTATGACCTGCATAATGGATGTACTCTTTTGGCTCATAGTTTTCACCATTCATACGAGCATGGGTCTTATCCCAACCATCACGTACCATGTCCTTTGCTTGTAGCCAAGTCATGCGTGAATCGCCTTTTACCTCATACCAGCGCTGTTCAAGTTCAGCTTCAACTTCTTCAAAACGCGTCGCATTTGGATAATGTGCACGGGTGGCATAACCTACTGCATAGGCTGGATGATAATCGGTATCATAATCATAATCTTCATGATAATAAGGGCGCGTGGTATGAGTCTCTTGCCAGTATTCATATTCTACTGTTGGGTCTAGCATCTCACCGACCGAACTACCTGCGACGCCGCCGACGATAGCACCAATAGCACCACCAATCAGCATGCCTAATGGACCACCAATAGCGCCTATAGCTGCGCCTGCTGCTGCACCGCCTGTACCACCAAGAGCTGTACCTATTGGATGTGAGCCTGGCTCACCTGTAATGGGGTCAGCGTTGTCATTGACTACTACTGTACGATTGATATTATCCATGAGCTATTATCCTTTTTTACTATTATTGTTAAGTTATGAAGAATGACATAAGTAGCTTACAATCTAAATGACATCAAAATAAAGGTCGTTTTTGACATCCAATCTTAGCTTGTCCTCTAAATCAGTGATGGCTAGCCATTGATCTTGCTAGCAATCACTGTGTAGCTGTTCAAATTTCTAATAATTACTTTAATCCTTCGCATTGGCATTACCCTTAAGGAATCTAGTAAGCCTTGCTTGCTAAGTAATATAGCCTAAGGGTACTGGATTAGTCTGTAGCACATAGCTGCTAGCTTTATAGCATCTATGTAAACGTTACTTCTATAATGAGCATTATTGTTAACCAATGATTATCAAGGCGCAGAAAAGTAGGTAGGATGTAAGTCGATATTATTAGAATCGCTGTTTACCAGTTATAAACGCTATAAGAAGGGTTAATTAAGCACAAAAAAGGCACTATTATTCTTAATAATAGTGCCTTTTTTGTGCTTAATAAATACTCAATGTGGCTCAGTGAATAAAAGATGCAGTCTCATTAGGTATGGTATTACTGATGATGAATTGACGGCGTGTAAATAACCATAATATGGTCTATTGTGCTGATTCAACCACTCCAATCATCACGCCCATCTCTTTTTTGTCATGCTTATCTATCGTGGGTGCGTATAAAGCGGATGCAATACCGCCATCTAAAAATAAAGCATTCGGACATTTCAAGTCATTTTTAAATAGTGCGGCAAACTGATAAAAGGTCACGGGTGCTTCGCTATTAACAAATTGTAGACTGCCATCGCTACACACGCCTATACCGTTGCGAATTTTAGCTGAGGTGCCGTCAGGGTCAAACTGTGGATGGATAGCATCATTAATGACCAGCATAGGACCAGATTGGGTAGCATACAGGGGCTGTGCAGTGCCGTTTTTTAACTGCTCAGCTAAGGCATTGCTTTCAGTAATTCGTACTTTGCCAGACTTATCCCACCACAGTACGCCATTAGGTAAGAGGTGAAAATTGCCGCCGCCTTCTTTCAGATTTAATGCACGTATCTCTTCAGATTTTATAACGGTATAGCCAATGGGTGCGTAATTTTCATTGTACATGCCCGCATTCACGGCAAACTTCAAAGATTGCGATGGGGGCAGGCTGCTCAAGAGTTTATCGAAGGTCAGTAGCGGTTGACGACTGTCAGATTGTTGCCAAAACAACTGTAATGAATAGCGCTTATCTGTCAACAAATCAGACTGAATACGACAGGTGCTATAAGCAAACGGTGTGTTGTGTGATTGACATGACCAATCAGTAGAATTGCTGTCCATCTGATTGTTATCAGATGGTTGGCAGGCACTTATACCAACAATCATAAGAGCCATAAACATCATTGCCAGTACATGAAGTAATTTTGTGAAAACAGTGTTTGGCATCAATCATCTATCTTTTATAAGGAAATAAATTGCGTGATTGTCACAGCCAAACACTGTTAAATGATTAAACAGTTGGCGGTATAAAATCGCGGACGGTATTATTGACATTGCCAATCATTTTACCACCATCAATATTGACGTCTACCTCTCCAACCGTTTTTTTTGTTGGCGCACCGGTTTCTTTACCGATATCACGCGAGTCTTTGTTATACGCAATCAGCGCATCATTATTGGCTAAAAAACTCGACGAATCTGCCATTACCCACATCTGATTAAAGACATCTGATCGCGCATTATGATCAAGTAAGGCGCCTTTATCGGTGAAATAAAAGAACTTCGACAATAGCTTAATCTGTCCATCATCCAAACGGCGTGCGATGTGATAAGGCTGCAATTGACTTGGGTGCTGTAGACCGACTGCGCCAACGATGCTGGCAAGCGATTTTAGGGTATTTTTATGATAACTGGCAACGCGTTCAGCCTTGCTTGGTACATCCAGCGCCTTTTGACGATAAGGATCTTGGGTTGCCACACCTGTCGGGCAGGTATTGGTATGGCAAGAGCGTGATTGGATACAGCCGACAGCAAACATAAAGCCACGTGCAGAGTTACACCAATCAGCGCCCAATGCCAAGAGGCGGGCGATATCAAAACCTGAGACAATTTTGCCACTCACGCCAAGTTTGATTTGGTTGCGGATGCCCGCCCCAACTAAGGTATTGTGAACGAATAAAAAACCATCGATCAATGGCATACCGACGCTATCCATAAACTCAACAGGTGCAGCACCCGTGCCGCCTTCAGCACCATCAATGACGATAAAGTCAGGATAGTTATCGGCTTCTATCATGGCTTTGACAATCGCCATAAACTGCCAAGGCTGACCAATACAAAGCTTAAAGCCAACTGGCTTGCCTTCTGATAAATCCCGTAGCTGCTGTAAAAAAACAACCAATTCGCGAGGCGTACTAAAAGCAGAATGCGACGCAGGTGATACGCAATCTTGACCCATCGGCACTTGACGGGTTTCAGCGATTTCCGGGGTAATTTTTTCTGCTGGCAACACGCCGCCCTGACCGGGCTTAGCGCCTTGTGACAGTTTAATTTCAATCATTTTGACTTGTGGGTCAACGGCTTTTTCCGCAAATGACAGTGGATCAAAGTTGCCATTGTCATCGCGGCATCCAAAGTAACCTGTACCCAGCTCCCAAATCAAATCACCACCGAATTTACGATGATAAGGACTGATAGCACCTTCACCACTATCATGAGTGAAGCCGCCCATTTTTGCGCCTTGATTGAGTGCCATAATGGCATTGGCAGACAAACTGCCAAAGCTCATCGCTGAGATGTTAAACACTGACATATCATGCGGCTGCTTACACCGCTCACCGCCCACAATGATGCGAAAGTCTTTATTCTTAATCGGCTCGCTGACAGCAGATTGCAAAAACCATTCCTTACCATGAGCATATAAATTGTCCAAAGTGCCAAAAGCATTGGTATCGCTGACGTTTTTGGCGCGCTGATAGACTAAAGCTCGCTGCTGACGTGAAAACGGTACTTGTTCTTTGTCGTCTTCGAGCAAATACTGGCGAATCTCAGGACGAAAATCCTCTAACACATAGCGGATGTGACCGGCAATAGGATAGTTGCTTAAGATAGAGTGCTTAGACTGCAATAAGTCATAAATACCAAGCCCAACAGCGAGACCACCGATGATGATTAGCACCCAGTTGACGAGGAGTAATCCTGCTAAAAACAGCAAGATTGCGGCGCCAAAGGTGCTGTAGCGTAGCAAAGCACCGGTTAGGTAAGGTGAATTTTGTTCAGGCTCAGGGTTCAAATTGGTTCTGGAATCGGGCATAACAAGGCTCAACTATAAAAAATAGGAATTAAAAAATGCGGCAGTAAGTTATTTGGTAACTTTGCCGCTATTCATGATTCAATATAGAAAGATTAAGTAAGAGTTTTAAAATGAGCGAAAGCGCTAAAAGCCAACATGTTAAAAGCAGGCCAAACGCCCTTAGGGGCTCAAATTTGTGGTGTGTATCATACGCCTATAATATCACGGGTCCATATCAATTGAGTAACGGCAGACCGATAAAGACATTGCAATTGCTACTCTCAGGCTTAAGTAATTTCAAAAAAAATCTTAAGCTTATGTTTTAATAACTGTTTGTCGCGTAGCTACGGTTAAATTGCTTATAATCAATGGCAAAAAATATTAAAAATAAAATTGAAACCGACTGTCAGTATCTGGTGGTAAAGTCTAAAAAGCAGCTTGTAAGCTGTGACGAGGACGGGACATCAAGGTTAAAAAAGCAATTATACAACGAGGTCAATTTGCCAGTTATTGGCTTTAGTATCATTGGCAAACTAAATTAAAACTTATCTGACAACTCAATCAGTCTAAACCCCGCTGCCAATCCTTTCAGCCAACACTTGCAACTTAGGCACTATCATCGCCGCATAGTCTTCGCTTTCCCAGTTAGCACTCGGAACACTGGCATTGAGTGAATAGGCATATTGTCCAGTCGCAACATCAAAGACACCAACGGCCACTGCCAATATGTCCGTAGAGAACTCACCATCCGATACTGTATAACCATGCATTTCGTAATGTTCTGCGGCTTCAGATAAAGCAGCCTGCGCATGGCTATAATCTTCTGCTGATAGCTGCTCTTGTAAATTACTAAGAATCACTTTCTGTCTTGCTTGCGAGCTAGCCGCATAAAAAGCACGTCCAATGGCGGTTCGGGCGACGGGAACGGCTGAGCCAACTTGCAAATTGACCGATAGGCGAGCAGGGCTACGACAGCAAGCGTGATAGCGCATTTCCCCTCCAACTTCGGTTGCTAAATTTACCGATACTTCATTGCTACTGGCAAACTGCCGTAATAAGGGTTCAGCTGCTGCCACTAAATCATGACGACTCCAGGCTGTTGCACTTAATCGCACCGCACTACTACCCAATTGATACTGTCCATGTAGCGTCACGCGCAAAAATCCAAGCGTCATCAAGGTATGAATCAGACGAGTAATTGTCGCTTTTGGCAGTTTTGTCATCTGGCATAATTGCTGATGGCTAAGCGCCTCCTCATGCTCAAAAGCTGCCAATATCATTAAGCCACGTCCAAGGGCGGTGACAAATTGCCTATCGTTGTCTTCTTTACCTTGGGTAAGGGAGCTATTTAATCGATCCAATAATGATGCAGCTACCGACATGTTTTTTCTCATTTTATAACCATCTGAATGAATAAGGGTTTACAGGACGCTAAAATTTTGCTTAAATAGTTCATATTATGAAACTGAGTTTCGCACAGCGGAATACTGAAGTCAATAGTAGATTTAGCCAAAGCATCATATTCACCATTAATCGTCGGTCAGGATGGCTGATAACAAGGAGCACCACATGGCAACTTCTAGCCCACGCTTTAATTGGGAAGATCCTTTTTTATTACGTGACCAGCTTACAGATGAAGAGCGTATGGTAACGGACAGTGCGCGTCAGTTTTTTCAAAAAGAGCTGATGCCCGGCATTGTTGAAGCCAATCGTAATGAGAACTTTGACCGCAATATCATGCGTCAAATGGGTGAAATGGGTTTACTTGGTGTGACCATCGAGGGTTATGGCTGTGCTGGCTTGTCAAGTGTCGCTTATGGTCTGATTGCCAAGGAAGTAGAAGCGGTCGATTCAGGCTACCGCTCAGCAATGAGTGTGCAGTCAAGCTTGGTCATGCATCCGATACATGCCTATGGTACAGAAGAGCAGAAAGAAAAATATCTGCCCAAACTGGCAACTGGAGAATATGTCGGCTGCTTTGGTCTGACAGAGCCAGATTCAGGATCAGACCCTGCTTCGATGTCGACGCGTGCGCGTGCAGTCGATGGTGGTTATGAGTTGACGGGTAATAAAATGTGGATTACCAACAGTCCTATCGCTGATGTGTTTGTCGTTTGGGCAAAAGATGACGAGGGCGATATTCGCGGTTTTATCTTAGACAAAGGCATGAAAGGGTTATCAGCGCCAAAAATCGAAGGCAAATTTTCACTGCGGGCGTCAGTGACAGGTGAGATTGTTATGGACAAAGTGTTTGTCCCTGAAGCCAATGCCTTCCCAGATATTCGTGGTCTAAAAGGGCCGTTTGGTTGTTTAAACAAAGCGCGTTATGGTATCGCTTGGGGCTCAATGGGCGCGGCTGAATTTTGCTGGAAAGCCGCCCGTCAGTACACATTAGATCGCAAACAATTTGGTCGTCCGCTAGCAGCGACCCAGCTGGTACAGTTGAAGCTTGCCAATATGCAAACAGAAATCACCCTAGGTCTGCAAGCCGCGTTACTTGTCGGTCGTTTGATGGACGAGGACAACGCTGCACCTGAGATGATCTCACTGATTAAGCGCAACAATTGTGGCAAAGCGCTCGATATCGCACGTATAGCTCGTGATATGCATGGTGGTAATGGTATCTCTGATGAGTTCCATATTATTCGTCATGTGATGAATTTAGAAGCCGTCAACACTTATGAAGGTACGCACGATATTCATGCACTCATCTTGGGCCGTGCACAGACGGGCATTCAAGCGTTCTTTTAAGCATTTTTAATTAGAAATATTTAACACAGCTATTTTTTATAACGTACGTTGCTGCTTGGCTTTTTATTCAAAAGAGCATCAACAGTAGCGTACGTTTTTCAGTTGTTATTCACCATTTACTTGTCAATGCGTGTCATTAAAAAACACGAAAAATTAGATAATGAATAGCAATTTTATTATCAAATTAACAAAGAATACGTTACAGAATAAGGGACTATTATGACGGACATGGTTGATATGCCAAACGGTGCACTGCATGGTATTAAGGTGCTCGATTTATCGAGAGTATTGGCAGGCCCTTCTTGTACCCAAATACTCGCTGACCTGGGGGCTGACGTCATCAAAGTTGAACGTCCACATATCGGTGATGAAACGCGCCACTGGGCACCGCCAACCTTCAGCGATGACACGTCCGCGTATTATGCCACCATCAATCGTAATAAAAAATCGTTGACTGTAGATATCACCACGCCAGCAGGACAGACCATTATCAAACAGCTCATTGCTGACAGTGATATTTTGGTAGAGAACTTTAAAGTGGGCGGTCTAAAAAAGTACGGCATAGATTATGACAGTCTAAAACAAGACAATCCGCGCCTGATTTATGCGTCTTTAACCGGCTTTGGGCAGACGGGTCCAGATGCTGCGCGCCCCGGCTACGATTATATTATCCAAGGTCTATCAGGGCTCATGAGTATTACTGGCCCTAGTGATGGTGAGCCGCATAAAGTCGGGGTGGCTGTCGTTGATTTGTTTGCAGGGTTGCAGTTGACGATTGGTATTCAAGCGGCATTATTAGCGCGTCAACATACGGGACTTGGACAGCACGTTGATGTTGCATTACTCGACAGTGCGCTCGCTATGCTGGCCAATGTCGGGATGAATCATCTGGCTTCAGATAAAATCCCGCCAAGACTCGGCAATCAGCATCCCAACATTGTGCCTTATCAAGTGTTTGCGGCTGAAGGGGAGGTGCACTTTATTTTGGCTTGTGGTAATGACAGCCAGTTTGCCAAGTTATGCGAAGTCTTAGCAGTCGATTGGCATACAGACGACCGTTTTATGACCAATCCTGATCGTGTCACTCATCGTGATGTGCTGTGTGAGGCACTTACCGAAAGATTTGCCAAACGTCCGCGCGCGTATTGGTTAGCGGTTTTGGATCAGGCAGGAGTTCCATGCGGGGCGATTCATAACGTGGCCGAAGCCTTGGCGATGCCGCAAGCAAAAGCACGTGAGATGATTGTTGATTTTGCGGCTCAAGGCAGTCCGGTACGCGCATTGGGCAATCCCATCAAACTATCCGCATCACCCGTAAGCTATCGCACGCCACCGCCAAGTTTGAGCGAGCATACCGACGACACTTTGGCGGCGCTTGGTTATGATGATGACATGATCGCCAAGCTCAAAGCAGACGGCATTGTTTAAAGTGCACTGAATGTTCAATACAGCGAGATTGAGATAAATATTTCGTAGCCTATATAGTCAATGAAAAGTAAAATCGATACATCAATAGTCCTGTACTACTGGTATCAATTTTTCTCGCTTGCTGTGCGCCTTGCACTCCAGAGGCTTCGAAAAATTTATCCCAGTAGCACTGTAGCGACTTTAAAGTATTTCAACTATAGCAGTAACGGCACAGCAAGAAAAATTTATCCCAGTCTCGCATCATAATGTCATGTATCTATTTCATTTAAGGTCAACGATCTAGAATACCAATGATGTTACTTGCTAGCGTTTGGATTAAAGCCCAAGCACTGCTCAATTTGTTCAGCCAATTCAATCAGTACCGCACTGACCTCAGCACGCTTCGCTTCGTATTCTCCTTGCAAAAAACTGACCGCCATACCAGCAACGGCATTGCCCGACGCATTGCGGATATAAGTGCCCAAGCAGTACATGCCATCACGCAATTGCCCATCATCGAGTGAGACTCGACTTTCCTGAATCACCGCAAGCTCGGTGGATAAATCCGCAAAATTCTTGACCCCATGTTGGGTCATGGGCGTGGGAAATCTCTCTTTATACAATGATTTTATACTGTCCATAGACAACGTGGATAGCATGGCTTTGCCTGTGGCAGAAAACACGGCTGGCACACGCACACCAGCACGAAAGGTAAAGCCGAGCGGCGCAGTTGACTCATGACAAGCCAAAAACACCACTTCTCCCAAATCCAGTTTTGACAAAGTGACCGTGTGCTGAAGTAGCACAGGGTATTGCACAATCAAATCTTTAAACAATTGGACGACACCCTGCTGTTGTTCGTATTTGCCTGCCCAATACATCAAATAAGAGCCTAAATGAAAGCGGCTTTCAGGGTCTTTGTAGATAACATGCTTGGTCAACAAACTCTGCAAGATATTGTGGGTAGAGCTACGAGGCAGCCCAAGTTCTTTGGCGATATGAGCCGCTGTCAAAGGTTGCGTGCTATCGGTAATTAAATCCAAAATCTGAAACGTTTTGTCCAATGCAGGAACGGCGGTTGCGCTCATAGGTCACCTGTAAAAATAAGATAAAAAAAGAAGCATTATAAAGTAATACCATTTTCAAAAATCTGAATAGTAAAAAAACAAGTGTCAATACTACATTTAGTAGGCCAAATGCTTTTGGCGCAATCCATTATATTTTTTGGGATTGGTATAATTTTTAAAATAATGGGATTTAAGGGTTGCAAATCGCGTCATATCATTCTTATAATGATGTCTCATATATAGAATACGTGTTCAGTATATTGAACAAAAAATGAATTATCAATAATTATTTCATATACCCTATTGTATCTATCCTTCTAAACATAAATCCTATATGACAAGGAGCGTCAACATGTCACATACGCTACAGTTATCAAATCCAGACCTACTCAAACAATCTTGCTTCGTTAAAGACGGCTGGCACGTCGCTAGTGATGATGCGGTGCTTGATGTAAACAATCCCTTTAACGATGAGCTGATTGGTACAGTACCAAGCCTGACGACCGAAGATGTCAATGACGCGGTTGCTTATGCGCATGAGGCTCAAGTTGCTTGGGCGGCAAAAACAGCCAAAGAGCGTGCCGAGCTATTGCAAAAGTGGGCCGACCTTATTGATGCCAATAAAGAAGATCTTGCCATCATTATGACTGCTGAGCAAGGCAAGCCGCTCACTGAGTCACGCGGCGAAGTAGGGTATGCCAATAGCTTTATCCGCTGGTTCGCAGAAGAAGGTAAGCGCGTTTATGGTGATGTCATTCCTGCCAATAGCTCACAGCTACGTCACGTCGTTCTCAAGCAGCCAGTCGGTGTTTGTGCCGCTATTACGCCTTGGAATTTCCCAGCCGCGATGATCACGCGCAAAGTCGCGCCCGCTTTGGCAGCAGGCTGTACGATTATCGTCAAACCTGCGACCGAAACGCCATTTTCAGCATTAGCACTTGGTGTGTTAGCTGAGCAAGCGGGCATTCCAGCAGGTGTTATCCAAGTTGTAACTGGTCAATCATCAACCATTGGTGAGATCCTAACTGGTGACACCCGTATTCATAAGCTGTCGTTTACTGGCTCCACCGAAGTTGGTCGTACGCTGATGGCACAATGCGCGCCAACTATTAAGAAGCTATCGTTAGAGTTGGGTGGCAACGCGCCATTTATCGTCTTTGATGATGCAGACTTAGAAAAAGCTGCCACAGGTTTAATCGCTTCTAAATACCGTAATGCTGGTCAAACCTGTGTTTGTGCCAACCGCGTCTATGTACAAGACAGTATCAAAGAAGAATTTTTAGAGATTTTTGTCAAAAAAGTCGCTGAGCTAAAAGTTGGTAATGGTCTAGAAGAAGGCGTAGATATTGGCCCTCTCATCAACAAAAAAGCGTTGGATAAGGTACAAGCACTGCTCAAAGATGCCATCGATAAAGGCGCCAAATTGGTCACTGGTGGTAGCATCAATGATGCCTCAGAGCTGACTTATAATCCGACGGTGATTACTGATATCAGTAGTGATATGGATATCGCCTCTGAAGAAATTTTTGGACCGATTGCAACGATCTTTACCTTCAAAGACGAAGAAGAAGTGATTCGTGCCGCCAACGATACTATCTATGGTTTGGCTGCTTATTTCTATAGTAGCGACTATGCCCGCTCATGGCGCGTGACCGAAGGCCTTGAGTACGGCATCATCGGTCATAACACGGGTTTGATTTCTACAGAAGTTGCCCCATTTGGCGGCGTGAAACAGTCTGGCTTTGGCCGTGAAGGCTCAAAATATGGCATCGAAGACTATATCACGACCAAATACTGGTGTTCTGACATCAGCTAATATTTAACAAAACCTTTTAGATGTCGCACGGTGTTTTATTTCAAACAAACACCACTCGATATCTAAAAGGTATTAAATGAACCGCCAATCACTAGATGGCATTTATGTTACGAACACAGAAAAGGACATTCCTATGACGACTACCAATCAATCATTACTTGAGCGCCGCAAAGCTGTTTTACCAACAGGACTTGGGGTTGCCTTTCCTATCTTTGCAGAAAAAGCAAAAAACTCAGAAATTTGGGACATCGAAGGCAAGCGTTATATCGATTTTGTCGGTGGTATCTCAGTATTGAATACCGGTCACAGCCACCCAAAAATTACTCAGCGTGTCCATGAGCAGCTAGACAAATTTACCCACACTGCGGCGCAAATGATCAACTACGAATGCTATGTAGATTTGGCTGAAAAACTGTGTGAAAAAGCGCCTATAAGCGGTGAAACCAAGGCTTTCTTTCTGACCACTGGCGCAGAAGCCGTCGAAAACTGTATCAAGATTGCCCGTGCCAAAACCCGTCGTCCAGGCGTTATCTCTTTTGTTGGCGGCTGGCATGGTCGCACCATGATGTGTATGAGCCTGACAGGTAAAGTACTACCATACAAAAAGAACTTTGGCCCTATGCCAGGACCTGTATTTCATGCATTGTTCCCTGCAGAAGAGTTGAACGTTACAGAAGCACAAGCGCTGCATAGCCTTGATATGATCTTCCAAGCAGATATCGATCCTAGTGAAGTAGCAGCGATGATCATCGAGCCAGTCCAAGGCGAGGGCGGCTTCCATCAAGTGACGCCGTCATTTGCCAAAGCATTGCGCGCCATCTGTGATGAGCATGGCATCGTACTTATTTTTGATGAAGTACAGTGCGGTTTTGCCAGAACCGGTACGTTGTTTGCCACTGAGCAATTGGGTGTTGAGCCTGATTTGATGACCGCCGCGAAGAGCTTGGCTGGTGGTTATCCTATCTCTGCGGTCATCGGCCGTGCTGATATCATGGATGCCCCGCAAGTAGGCGGCTTGGGCGGTACTTACTCTGGTAATCCACTTGCTTGTGTGGCTGCGCTTGCTGTCATGGAAGTGATCGAAGAAGAAAACTTACTGGAGCGTAGTATCGAGATTGGCGATACCATTGCTTCATTCCTAAAAGGCTTAAACCTAAGCACGATCGGTCATATCCGTCATAAAGGTGCGATGCTGGCGTTTGAATTGATTGATAGCGAAGGCAAACCTGATGCCGCTGCCGCCGCCAACCTAAAAGCAAAATCATTTGAGCAAGGCTTATTACTAGCGTCTTGTGGTATGTATGGCAATGCCATCCGTGTGATGGTGCCATTGACGGTCGAAGACGAAGTGCTACAGGAAGGTCTTGATATTATTAAAGGTATCCTAACCGTTTAATAAATATTGAGTGTCATTTACTTTAGCGATGGATTGCTTTTAATCAAACATTGATTTTGGTTAAAACTTGTATTTAAGACAATGGCAAGGCTGCCCTTATGGCACTCATTTAGAGTGTGTTTTTAACGGCGCCTTGCAAGTCAAGACGCCGTTTTTGTTTTTGCAATTTGGAATAGTAGACAAGTTAAATAGTAAAAAAATTACAAAAACAGTAGTTATACGAAACGGCATATACAGTAAATATGATGGGTGCTGTCCCACTAAACAAAAATAGTGTAACTGTAAAAGGTTTACACGGATGACACACAGACAAGGAGTAGGTTATGTCTGAATTAAAGAAAACGTTAGGTGTGTTTGATATCATTGCGCTGGCATTCGGGGCAATGGTTGGTTGGGGCTGGGTCGTACTGGCAGGTGGCTGGATCATCTCGGCAGGTATATGGGGCGCAGTTAGCGCCTTTTTGATCGGCGGTCTTGTGGTTATCTTGATTGGTGTGACGTATGCTGAACTGGCAGCATCAATGCCGATTACTGGTGGTGAGCATACTTATACCCATCGCGCACTTGGGGTAAATGTCTCCTTTATTTGCTCATGGAGTATTTTGTTTGGTTATTTTTCCGTCGTGGCCTTCGAGGCTGTAGCATTGCCTACCGTGGTCGAATATATCGTCCCCAATTATAGTCAAGGTTATCTTTGGACCATTGCCGGATGGGACGTCTATGCCACATGGGTAGCTGTCGGAATGATCGGCTCAGTGATTGTCACATGGCTCAATATACGCGGTATGGAAGTTAGCGCTTGGTTCCAAAAGCTGGCAGTCGTTGGTATTTTCTGCGTCGGTATCTTACTATTCGTTGGTGCTGTGCTGTTCAATCCTGAGACCTCAAATTCGGTACAAGCCCCTGCCTTTATTGGTGGTATGGGTGGCATCATGACTGTCATGGTTATGGTACCGTTCTTATTCGTCGGCTTTGACGTGATTCCGCAGGCAGCAGAAGAAATCAATCTGACTCGTCCAAATATCGGCAAATTTTTGATTATTTCTATTATTATCGCTGTACTTTGGTATGTGGCTGTCGCTTGGAGTGTGGGTAAAACATTACCACTGTTACAAGCGCAAGATTCAACATTGGCCACGGCGGATGCGATGACCAATGCTTGGAATGGTAAATGGGCGGGTACGTTGCTCGTTATTGGTGGTGTACTAGGTATTTTATCAAGCTGGAACGCGTTTCTTATCGGTGGTAGTCGTCTGCTATATGCCATGAGCAAAACGCACATGTTGCCACAGTTTTTGTGCAAGTTACATCCTAAGTACAACACCCCAGTCAATGCTATCTTGTTGATCGGTGGTTTGGCGACGCTAGCGCCATTATTTGGTCGCAAAATGCTCGTGTGGATTGTTAATGCTGGCGGGTTTGGTATCGTTATCGCTTATACCTGTGTGGCTCTTTCGTTCTTAGTGCTACGCTACCGTGAGCCTAATATGGTACGTCCGTTTAGAGTACCAGCAGGTAAATTGGTCGGTATTATTACCATTATCCTCAGCCTTGGTATGTTGACACTTTATCTACCGGGTATGCCATCAGCACTTGTCCCTATCGAGTGGTGGATCTTCCTAGGCTGGACGGTTTTAGGTGCTGCCTTGTACGGTTATGCCACGATGAAAAATCCTGGTAAGAGTAAAGAAATCATGGATCATGAGCTGCATGAGCTAAAAATCGTTAATCAGCAATGGTTAAAAGACAATCCATATAAAAAGTAATCTCATGTTAACTATTTCATCATTTAACAAAAAAGCCTAACGTCAAACGTTAGGCTTTTTTTTATGGCTTTTATGCTGCTTGAAAATGAGTTAATAAGGTTGGAACGTCAGAATAAAACTTGGAATGACATGCTGATTCCTTATTTAAAGGGATAATGTTAATTTAATTTTTCCATATAGGAGTATTTGAGGTTTTCAGTCGAGCCTATATCTATTTTTACTGTCATTGAACGATGAATGGTTTGATTTTATAAAAAGCTTGTTTTTAAACGCTTAAAAGATATCTAGTACTCCTATATTCTTCTATACAAATAGTTGTTTATGTATTTTTTATGTAATTAACGAGAAAGTATTATATTCATTTATTGACATTTGCAAATAAAAAAGTAAAATTACGTACTCTTGTTTGCTGTTTTAATTTCGTGGACGATAAAAAGTGGACGATAGAAATATGATTAAAAGCGGAGATAAACTCAAATGTACCTGCGGCAATGATTTTTTTGTAGAAGGCTCGGTTTATACTGTAGGTAATATCATAAGCGATAAATTTTTCCAAATAAATGTTGGTGCGAATGATGAGCATTGGTATGCAACAAAAGATAGCGAAGGGATATATGTTCGCTTTAATGCAGAAGACCATCTAGTAAATGATGCTTTTTTCGCTTTATTAAAACGTCAATACTAGCTTTTTTAAGAAGTCTTTAAAACTTAAGTTTGCGTTTGAGATTCAGATGAAGATATGGAGCACTATTTATTATATGGTCATCAAATAAATTGATTGGTTATTTTTTCTAAGCTTACAGAGTACGATTATTCCGCAGGTTTCCTGAACCAGTAAGTTTTCTGAACCAATAGTCATCTACAACAGATCTACCATTTTCGGCAGTTCTACTTTAGTGCCTTTATCAGTAGATTTAAGTATTAAGCGATTGATTAAAGTATCGCTGCTGACCGATATCGTAAGTAAATTTTACGAAAAAGCCTAACGTCAAACGTTAGGCTTTTTCACTTCATTCGATTAAGCGCTCATATTTCTTAAGACTTATCACTAATCAATTTATAGTTTAAGAATTCAGTGATATCTAGCGTACCAAGCTCTCGACCAAAACCTAAGCGCTTCACACTGTCAAACGGCGTATTCGCTTTCGTACCAGACGGTGCGTTGATCGTTACCATGCCCACTTCTAGTTTGTCAGCAATATCAGCAGCTAGGGCAGCATCTTGCGTTTGGATGGAAGCGCCAAGACCGAAAGGCACGTCATTGGCAGTCTTGATAACGTGATCGATATCTTTCGCCTTGTAGACGACTGCGACAGGACCAAATAACTCCTCACGATAGACATCCATGGACTCATCAACGTCTGTCAGTACCGCAGGCTTAAACCAACCGCCCGGCTTGTCTTTCACCATACCGCCTTCTAATAAGACCGTTGCGCCCGCTTGCACAGCACTGTCTAATTGTTTTTGTAAATTGACGGCGGCAGATTTTGAAGACATTGGGCCGATAAAGGTTTTTTCATCAAGAGAATCAGCCAACGGCATGGCACGTGCAGCATCGATAAAGCCTTCGACGAACTTGTCATAGACAGACTCAATAACGATGAGGCGTTTGGCCGCGTTATAGGCTTGACCTGCGTTACCAAATCGACCAGAGATAGCGCCTCTTTAAACATATCAGCGATCAATTCTGCAGCCTTAGGGCATTGCGCCGCGTTCTTTAAGTTCGGGAGTGTCCTGTCGTGTTTTCATTATCATATTCTCTCAGTTTGTTAAGTCTCCGACAATCCCGAGGCGGTTCAGTCTTTGCCTAACCTGACTTTATTGGCTGTTTTTTTATTAATGATAGGCTCAGAAGTCACGCCAAAGACTTTTTTGTGTCTTCTTACGGCTAAAGCATCCGCTGCCGCTTTTTCTTCTGCTAATGCCTGCTCATGCAGATTTTTATAGACGCCTATTGTCTCATCAATCATCTCACGCATGGTAAATTTGTTGGTCATTTCAGGGCGAGTCACACTTTCTAACTGATTGCGCACCGCTTTGCAAAGTGCGTTGGCATTGTATTTTCTGACCAAACCTTGCGGATAGAGTGGGCGCAGAATTTCACTAAATGCCGCTTGATCCCAGCCAATGACAGGCGTACCCAAATGAATGGCTTGTAAGGCATTGATACCGATAGATTCAGGCTGATTGGCTAGTGCCATGACGACATTGGCCGCTGACAACCACTCACGCATATCATTGCGTTTGCTGCCGACATAAGTGATACGATCGGCTAATCCCAAAGTATTGCTGCGTTGACGAAAATCTTCATGGGCGACATCGCCTGCCCGATAATCATCATCCATAATAATGGCGTGGATATTGGGGAACTGCTCTTGAAGATTGCCCAATATATCAATCAGCCATTCTTGACCATATTCTTTACCGATGATGGTTGGAAATACCAGCCATTTTTTATTCTCAAGCTCAGGGTATTCAGCAAAAGTATGACGTAGCCAATATACTGATGGATTATGACGATAAGGATAACGACGTGTATCAACACCGCGGTAGATACGTTTAATGACTCTGGGGTCCAGCTCCTCACGGCGCAGCCCTTTTTTTAGGTAATCAGTCACACTATCAGACACAGTAATAATGGTATGAACATCAAGCAAGGCTTGTGAGTATTTATTGATAGGATAGAAGCCATACATTGTCGATACCAGTTTTGGTCGACGTTTTACCCGTGCACGGCGCAGCGCTAAATGCAGTACCCACGCCGGTGTCCGCGAATGTACATGAATGATATCAGGGTCATATTTTTCAATCAGGCGACGCAGTGGCGCGACCTGTAACAAGGACAGCCAAGATTTTTTATTCATATATAACTGATGATAATGGTTGCCATCACGCTTTAGGCGTCTGACCAAGTCATTATCTTCATTAGCGCTAGAGACAATAATTGAGGTATGCTCATTTTTGACCAAAGCACGCCCAAGATGAAAAATACCGCGCTCGGATTCATCATGCTTCAAAGACGACAGTAAACGCATAACTTTCATAATGGCGTGGGTCACTATTAGACGATATCAAGCTGTTATTGTCAGTGAAAAGCGTTTAAAACTCAACCACCAAAATAAAAAGATAGCATGGAACGATGACTATTATTCGTCGTCAATAAATACATGTGATATAAGTGAAAGCATTCAAGACATTAGCGCTGTTTTTCGAGGTGCGGCGCATTTGGCAGGACTTGTTTTTCACTCAAGTATTTCCAATAGCGCTGCGGTAAGTATTGCTTGTGCAAACGTGGATTTTTACGCTCTTTGATATTGACGTTGGTAAAATAACCTTGCCAAAAACGCTGATAACGTTGCTCATCTTTGCTATGAATACTGGCAGGATTACGTAGTACTGCCTCATCAAGCTCAGTAATGGTTTGCAGGGCTGCAGGGCGCTTGGGCGTGCTTTGACTTTTGTCATAATAAATGCCATAGCCACGCGTCAAATCATAAATGGCCCAATGCTGATCTTGATAACGCTGACGAAAATGCTCTCCGATTAAAGGCAAAACATTAAAATCCGGCTCAACACGGGCAAAGTAAATGTCTTCAACTGTATGCTCAAAGCGTACAAAGGCTTCCATACGATGCTTCTCACGACCGACAGACTTGACTGTTTGCACGAGCTCTAAAACATTGAGATTACCCAAATCATCCATAATATGGCGACTTGGGTAATCAATTGCGTATTTGACCACTTGAAACAATGTGCTACCAATACAGTCTTTTTCTGACAAAAAACCCCAAAGTAAATTGCGCAGACCCGAGCGCCCTAGGAGTTGATTCAACTTCGTAAGTACTCTTTCCGCATGGTTGATATTGGTCCCTACACTAATGGCGTGAGCGAGAAATGACGGCACATAACAGTCCTGCGCAATAAGCTGTAGCGATGTATCGTCCTGTAAGTGATTGGAATAGACGTAAAATACTGCACTGAGCCAGCCTTCAAAACTTGGCTCATAAAGTACAATACTGGGCGTCAATTGACCCAGCTGATAGTTTTGGTTTTTGACAAGTTCTGACAGTGATTGCGACATTATTTGTCCTAAGATAACTTCATGATTTTGGCTAAATTTATTTATCATTTTGCTGTTTAAAACAAAGCCAACTGCCCACTGCGTTGATCTTTAAATTTCGTCTGCGTTTGCGCCAGCACATATTGACGAAAGTTATCACGGGTTAAGTGTGCGAGATGCTCATTTTTACCAGTCGTTGCAATGAAGTATTTGGCGCGATTGACCGCCGCGCCCATTTTCTTCAAGTGATAAAATGTGAGCTGATTGAACTTGCGGGCTTTGACTATTTTTTTAGCCGTTTTTGTACCGATACCGGGAATACGTACAATCATCTCATAACTTGCGGTTTGGATATTGACTGGAAAATGCTCTCGGTGACGGATTGCCCAAGCTAGCTTTGGGTCGCAGTCCAAATCTAAAAATGGCGAGTCCGGTTCAACGATTTCGTGCGCACCAAACCCATAAAAACGCATCAGCCAATCCGCTTGATAGAGGCGGTTTTCGCGTATCATTGGCACAGGCGTACCGATAGCTGGTAGGCGACTGTCAGATAGCATTGGCACATAGCCAGAATAGTAAACCCGTTTTAGATCATATTGCTTATAAAAATGACTCGATAATTGAATCACTTGCAAATCAGTCTCATTACTGGCACCAACAATCATCTGGCTGGTTTGACCTGCTGGGGTAAATTTAGGCGCTTTTTTATGCGTTTTACGACTCTCACGAATGGTAATGATTTCTTCTTTAACCGTTTCCATCGGCGCTTTTAATTGCTCATGAGATTTTTCTGGAGCGAGGAGTGCTAAGCCTGATTTGGTTGGAATCTCAATATTGACGCTCAGGCGATCTGCGTACAGTCCTGCTTCTAATAACAACTCTTTTGACGCCCCAGGAATGGTTTTTAAATGAATATATCCATTAAAACGCTCACGGGTACGTAATATCTTGGCAACCTCTACCAGTCGCTCCATCGTATAATCACCACTTTTAAAAATCCCTGAGCTTAGAAATAACCCTTCGATATAATTACGACGATAAAATTGCATGGTTAAATCAACCACTTCTTCAACACTAAAAGCAGCGCGCGGAGTGTCATTGCTTTTACGTGAGGTGCAATAAGCGCAATCGTATATGCAATGATTGGTCAGCAGGATTTTCAGCAGGCTGACGCAGCGACCATCTTCGGTATAGCTGTGACAAATACCGGTTGCTGAGGCATCGCCAAGGCCACCGCCTTGGTTCTTGCGAGTACCGGCGGAGGATGAGCAAGAGACATCATACTTAGCAGCGTCCGCTAAAATGTTGAGCTTACCTTGTAGTCGTTCATAGTTGATGGTTGCCATAAGCGGTATTTACCATGTCAGTAATGAAAGACTATTTTAGCAAAATTAGCGGTAAGTCATTGTATTTATGAGTGAAAAAATAACAGTAGACGACATCTGATGTCGCTCGTTACATTGATAATAAAAGGTCTTGCCGGCTAGAGACCTAGCAAACAAGACCTTTTATAAGATTCAGTATTTCTTAAGTTTTAATACTATAACTTCACTGCCGTATTTATTGAACTTTAGCGCGTATCACGACAGTCTGTGCGGCATTTGGATTAAGATTTACCAAATTCCATTTAAGACCAGAGTAATTTTCTTTAACGATGACCGTATTGCCAACTTGCTGAATGGTTTGATAACTGTCACCACCAGTGGTCGCAAGCGTTGGTAATGGACTGTTCAATGACACCATTCTGATGCCACTTGGTAAAGAAACCATGGCATTGATATCAGTCACTGGCTGCGCTGTGGTATTAGTATAGACGGTATGATACTCAATCACATCACCAGGCGCGATATGGTTAGCTGGTACTGCAACTTCACGTCCATCACTATTTTTGAGGATTTTCATGACTTTGGTTTGAGCATTGACCACATCAGGCGTACTAAAAGTTGGTTTAAGCTGTAAAGAATCTATAGAGGTAATGGTAGTCACAGGGGTAGTGATCACAGGAGTAGTGATCACAGGGGTAGTGATTACTGACGTATTTAGGACTGGCAGCTGAGTTGCTGTGGTAACAGGCAGTACTTGAGTCGTCGGTAATACTTGAGTGATAGTACTGGTCGGCACTGCGATAACATCAACACGACTGCTTTGATTGGTTATTTGGTTGGTCACCGGTACGCTAGTGACAGTCGCACTACCTTGAGTGACGACAGTATTATTAACACCATTACTGGCTACTTGGCGAACCACGTAGCGCGGTACATTGGTAACCTGCGTCACAGCAAACGGCATGCCATCTTGCATACCGATGCTATTGGGCGTAGCAGTAATGACAGCTGTTTTACCATCAGAATACTGCTCGACCACAGTGGTACTACCGCCCGTAGAAGGTAGAACGGTCACTTCAGTGGCGGCATTGGCAGCAGACATAGCCATAATAGTGCCTACCAACAGTGCGGATACTGCCGTGAATGTAGCTGTTTTTTGCATCACAACGAATGAGCGATTAATAGTGGTGGTCATAATAAAGTCCTTTAAAATGATAATAAGTAACACAAAAATAGAGAACACTTAAATAAGAAAGCCCAGATAAGAAAACCCCCGTTAATTGACGCTGCAGGGGAGGTCAAATAACGGGGGCAGCATTACTGATAATAGTAGTAAATGGCCAGACGATAAAAGCTATCTGTCAAACGGTACTATCAAACTATTGATTTATCCGTGATTATTTTGATTAGTTGCTAAGCATACACTTAGCAATCTCAACTCAAGAATTATGCGCTAAAACGAGTTAGGTAGAAAAGCAGCGTTGTGTAACTGCTATCCTATAAACGACGACTTTTTGTGTGCTTTACTTTATCTAATTTCTTAAGAAAATTACTATAGTGAGTTCAGTATAAAAATAATACAGCGGGACTGGAATGAATTTTTCGCCGCCTCTGTCTGCGAAGGCACAGCAAGCAAGAAAAATTTATACCAGTTCAGCGTTGAAATATGATGTATCTGTTTTATTTAGAATCGACTATATTTGATTCCCTACAAAATATGACTATATTAATCGTAGATGACTTTCATAATTTCGTATTCAACCACACCCTTTGGGGTTTCAATACGCGCTTCATCGCCCTCAGATTTACCGATCAAACCACGCGCAATCGGTGAGTTAACAGAGATTTTACCGGCTTTGAAATCCGCTTCATCGTCACCAACGATTTTGTACTGCTTTTCTTCTTCAGTGTCCATGTTTTCGATAACGACGCTGACGCCGAATATCACACGACCATCTTTTGGTAACGTTGTAGGATCAATCACTTGTGCACCGCCAAGCTTGGCTTCGATATCACGGATACGGGCTTCACAAAATCCCTGCTGTTCACGCGCTGCATGATATTCAGCATTTTCTTTCAAATCACCATGTTCGCGCGCTTCAGCGATAGAGGCGGTGATGCGAGGACGGTCAATACTTTTTAACTGTTTTAATTCGGCTTCTAAAGCCGCATGTCCTTGCGGAGTCATGGGATAACGTTGCATGTTTTTTCCTTAAACCAATAACACGGGCACCATCTCCTACTCTTAGTGAGTAGTGAGTAGTGAGATGGTGTCAGAGTGGTTGCAATGGATATAAAATAAAAAAAGATTAATGATTCAGACAGCGTAACCAGTCAGGTCGCTATCATTCATTGATATCAATTCAATAATTTGGGTGTTTAAGCTTACGTAATAAAAAGCATAGTCGCAATTTAGCCACTATGCTTTTTAGGTCTATCATTTACATTGTATTTCAAGCATGGTCTACAGTATTAAACGCTGCACTGTGCTCAAATAAGCTCTTAGGCAAGCCTAACGGTTATGCTTAATCTACTGAAATTATTCAGCCAAGTCAATAGAGCTATACAATAGACTTTGCTTGCTCATGTAAATCTTGCAATTTATACACCTCAAAAGGTAGGTCAATCGCATAAGATTTACAAACAGCATCTGCTGCGCCCAAAGTCGTGACGTAGAACACTTTGCCTTGTAGCGCGCTACGACGGATAGAGAAGGAATCCTCTTGTGCCTGCTTGCCTTCAGTCGTGTTAATAATAATATCGATTTTGCCATTTTTTAAAGCATCAACGATATGTGGGCGACCTTCGGTGACCTTGTTGATTTGCTTGCATTCAATACCATTGTCACTGAGTACTTTTTGCGTACCAGTAGTCGCTACAATGTTAAAGCCAAAGTCAATCAGCTGACGAGCGATAGGGGAAATTTGCGCTTTATCGCTATCACGTACTGAAATAAAGACCGTTTTGGTTTCGCCTTCAGTTGGCAAACCGGGCAAACGCTCATTACTACCGATAACCGCTTTGTAGAATGCTTCGCCAAAGGTTTTGCCAACACCCATCACTTCCCCAGTCGATTTCATCTCAGGACTCAAGATTGGGTCAACACCAGGGAATTTAGCAAACGGGAAGACCGATTCTTTTACCGCATAGAATGCAGGAACGATTTCTTTCGTAAAGCCTTGGTCTTTGAGCGACATGCCAGCCATGCAGCGTGCTGCGATTTGTGCTAAAGAAGTACCGATACATTTAGAGACAAACGGTACGGTACGCGCGGCACGTGGATTGACTTCTAAGATATAAACCGTTTCACCTTTTACCGCAAACTGAACGTTCATCAAGCCGACAACACCAAGCTCTTTTGCCATAGCGACGGTTTGTGCGCGCATCACGTCACACAGCTCATCCGATAGCGAGTAAGGCGGCAATGAACAGGCTGAGTCACCAGAGTGGACGCCTGCTTGTTCGATATGCTGCATGATACCACCAATTACCACGTCTGTACCGTCGCTAACACAGTCAACATCGACTTCGATCGCATCGTCTAAGAAACGGTCTAATAATACTGGTGCTTCATTTGATGCTTGTACTGCAGTGCGCAGATAATGTCTTAATTCATCTTCGTTATAAACGATTTCCATCGCGCGGCCACCAAGGACATATGATGGGCGGACAACCAGCGGATAGCCAACGTCTTTTGCCTTGACCAAACCATCCTCTAAGCTGGTCGCTAAGGCATTGGTCGGTTGAACAAGATTCAACTGCTGAATCATATGCTGGAAGCGTTCGCGATCTTCAGCGCGATCAATGGCATCAGGGCTCGTACCAATGATTTTGACCCCAGCGGCTTCAAGTGCGCGGGCGAGCTTCAATGGTGTTTGACCACCAAACTGGACAATCACGCCGTCAGGATTTTCGATACGGACGATTTCTAGCACATCTTCTAATGTGATTGGCTCAAAGTATAGACGATCAGAGGTGTCATAATCGGTCGAAACGGTTTCAGGGTTACAGTTAACCATGATGGTCTCGTAGCCGTCTTCGCGCATGGCAAGGGCTGCGTGTACGCAGCAATAGTCAAACTCGATACCTTGTCCGATACGGTTAGGACCACCGCCGATAACCATGATTTTCTTATTATCGGTAGGATTGGCTTCACATTCGCTATCGTATGTTGAGTACATATAAGCGGTGCTGGTAGCAAACTCTGCTGCACAAGTATCGACGCGCTTATAAACGGGATAGACATTTAAGTCCCAACGCTTAGTACGTAGCTGCTTTTGTGAGACGCCAAGCAACTTAGCCAAACGTAAATCTGATAAGCCTTTACGCTTAAAGCTGCGCAGGTTTTGCTCAGTTAACCCGCCAAAGCCTAACGCTTTAACTTGAGCTTCGGTTTTTACGATATCTTCGATTTGTACCAAGAACCATGGGTCGATTTTGGTTAATTTGAAAACGTCATCGACGCTCATGCCAATACGGAAAGCATCCGCAATATAATAAATGCGCTCAGGTGTTGGAATGGTTAAACGGTTGGTAATTTCGCTACGCGCTTTTTCAATACTTACTTTTGATAAGTCAATTTGTTCATCAAAACCATCATTGCCAGTTTCCATGCCGCGTAATGCTTTTTGCATCGACTCTTGGAAGTTACGACCAATCGCCATGACTTCACCAACTGACTTCATTTGCGTTGATAGAACATTATCGGCTTGTGGGAATTTCTCAAAGTTAAAACGAGGGATTTTCGTCACAACATAATCAAGCGCAGGCTCAAAGCTCGCTGGGGTTTTGCCGCCCGTGATGTCATTTTGCAATTCATCTAGTGTATAACCAATCGCCAGTTTTGCCGCGATTTTTGCAATCGGGAAGCCCGTGGCTTTTGAGGCCAATGCTGATGAACGTGATACGCGTGGATTCATCTCGATGACAACCATACGACCAGTATCTGGATTGATACCGAACTGGACGTTTGAACCGCCTGTTTCAACACCGATCTCACGCAGTACCGCGAGCGATGCATTACGCATGATTTGATATTCTTTGTCAGTCAAGGTTTGCGCTGGTGCCACGGTGATTGAGTCGCCTGTATGCACGCCCATTGGGTCAAAGTTCTCAATCGCACAGATGATGATGCAGTTGTCGTTTTTGTCACGAACCACTTCCATCTCGTACTCTTTCCAACCGATTAACGACTCATCGATAAGCAATTGATGGTTAGGTGATAAATCAAAACCGCGCTCGCAGATTTCGATAAATTCATCGCGGTTATAGGCGATACCGCCACCTGAGCCACCCATGGTAAATGATGGACGAATGATACATGGATAGCCCATTTTTTCTTGAGTCGCAAAGGCTTCTTCCATGGTTTCAGCGGTTTCAGCGCGTGGACACTCAAGACCAATACGCTTCATGGCTTTATCGAACAAATTGCGATCTTCCGCCATCTCGATCGAGTCTTTAGTTGCCCCAATCAATTCGCAGTTATATTTGGTTAACACACCGTGTTTGTCTAATGCTAAGGCACAGTTTAGAGCGGTCTGACCACCCATGGTTGGCAAGATCGCGTCAGGGCGTTCTTTGGCAATGATTTGCTCAACCGTCTGCCAAGTAATCGGCTCGATATAGGTCGCATCCGCCATGGTTGGGTCAGTCATAATAGTCGCAGGGTTTGAATTGACCAAGATGACGCGGTAGCCTTCTTCTTTTAGCGCTTTACACGCCTGCGCGCCTGAGTAGTCAAACTCACATGCTTGGCCGATGACGATAGGGCCTGCGCCAATGATAAGAATGCTTTTTATGTCGGTACGTTTTGGCATAGTTAGGGCTACCTTCGTTTGAGTGATATTTTGAGTAATCTGCATTTTAACGATATGTTCAATAACGCTTATCGTATCTGGCATGGTGCAGCTTGAATCACCATTTGTGCTTCAAGCTTTCTACTTATTATTTACGGCTAGGTATTAAGCTTTCGCTGCTGCCATCGTCTCAGCAAACTTATCAAACAATGGCGCGCAATCATGCGGGCCGGGACTGGCTTCTGGGTGACCTTGGAAACTAAAAACGGGCTTATTGGTCAGCTCAATACCTTGGTTGGTACCATCAAATAATGAGCGATGGGTCGATTTAACATTGGCAGGCAGGGTGTCTTCATCAACCGCAAAACCATGGTTTTGACTGGTAATCATAACCGTGCCAGTTGCCAAGTCTTGTACCGGATGATTGGCACCATGATGACCGGTTTTCATTTTAAGAGTGCTTGCACCACTCGCTAGACCAATCAGCTGATGACCTAAGCAGATACCGAAGGTTGGAATGTCCGTTTCTTCAATGATGTGGCGTACCGCATCGATAGCATAGTCACAAGCAGCTGGGTCACCAGGGCCGTTTGATAAGAAGATACCATCTGGATTCATCGCGAGCACGTCTACGATAGGCGTTTGTGCTGGTACAACGGTCACATGACAACCACGGTCAACGAGCATGCGCAAGATATTGGTTTTAGTTCCAAAATCATAAGCCACGACCTTGTATTTTGCATCGATATGAGTGCCAAGCTGCTTAAAGAAACCGCCCGTACCGCTGTCATGGCTGCCTGGTATGTCACGATTAAGTAGGGTGTCTGACAGATCCCACGTACCTGCTGTCCATTCAAAGCTGTCTTTGGTACAGCACTCTTTTGCCAAGTCCATACCTTCTAGACCTGCAAATGCTTGTGCCAACTTGATGGCTTGTTGCTCATCCTCTGTACTGATGGTCTCGCCATTTGAGGCCGTCATGATACAGCCGTTTTGGGCACCTTTATCACGTAGCAGGCGTGTCAATTGACGCGTGTCAATTTCAGCGATAGCGACGGTATTATGGCTCTGCAAATAATCACTCAGCGATTGAGAGTTGCGGAAGTTCGAAGTTACCATGGTCGCATCGCGGATGATAAGACCTTCAGCCCACACTTGATGACCATTACCGGATTCAACATCTTCAGCGTTAGTGCCGGTATTGCCAATATGCGGATAAGTAAGCGTGACCAGTTGGCGCGCGTAACTTGGGTCGGTTAGGATTTCTTGGTACCCTGTCATGGCTGTATTAAATACCACCTCACCGACGCGATGACCAAGACTACCGATACTCAAACCGCGAAAAATCGTACCGTCTGCTAGTGCCAAAATTGCTTGTATTTCTGCCGATGAATTCAAGGGTTGCCTCCGCTGTTATTAGTGAGTGCTGTGCTGTTTTTTGGTTAAAATAAAGCGCTGCTTTTTTGATTATTGCTATTTAACTGCGGCTAAATAACCATAATAAAAGAGACAGCGCCAAAATTTTTCCACAAAAAAGCGAGAAGACATCATAGATGAAAAGGTACAGGATTCACTAGGTGGTGAATAAGTAACTTACATCATGTCCGCTCGCTTTGGCACAGATTTTGCGCATTATACTAGAGTTTTGCGTCAAGGGCTAGCCTCTTAAGCTGATGCTTAGCTAATAAATTTAAGATGTTTCTTATATCACCTTCAATCCTGAGTAGCCATCATAGATTTGGCTAACGGTAGTGACAAATAGGCGTTATAAATAGGTATGAAGATTAGGGTTTATTGATCAAAAATTATAATGAACTGATAAGCCGTAGTAATCTGGCGATAAGTTGGTAGCGACATGCAGCTGGTCATCTTGATAGCTTTTGGTCAGATACATGCTGCTCGCCATACCTAAGGCAGCGCCCGCCAAGACGTCGACAGCATCATGCTCATCGGCTTCAATGCGGCTATAAGCCACAAAACCTGCGCCAATATAGGCAGGAGCACTATATTTTAGTCCATAGCGTTTATGAATAAAGCTGGCACCTTGAAAGGCTCTTGAGGTATGACCAGATGGATAAGCATCATCATCGCTGCCATCTGGTCTTTCTTTACCAATCATAGATTTTAGGGCATAAGTGGCTGCAACATTAGTTGCAAATGAATAATAAAATTGCTCTCGTCCCTCTTTATCATCCATATAATAAGTGCTACCGTAAGCAACTGCTGGTATAGCGAAAGATAGAATGTTACCTGCCTTGTCGATATTATCGCTACTACTGGCGTGAGCTGGCATAGCGACAAGTAAGCTGCTCGATAATAAAAAACTACTGGGTAATAAAATGATAGCGGAAGCGTTTTTGCTGATCATTGCGGCAATCCTAAAGAGGGTTCATAGGGCAGATGAAAGAAAACCGCATTATACTACAAATGCTTGCTCCTATATTACGCGCTCACATATTTACAGGTCAGTTTTATAACCGATATCTGTCTCAACTACATTTATTAATAATAACTGAATAAAGCCCATCAAGGATAGAGTATGATTTATCAATATTTAGACAAAGTGCCTACATTCGCTGTACCCTTTAATGGTTGGGTTGCAGACTCAGCACGAGTCATTGGTGATGTATATTTAGGTCATCAGGCAAGCGTTTGGTTTGGCGCGGTGATACGTGGTGACAATGAACGTATCCATATCGGTGACTATAGTAATGTGCAAGAAAATAGCGTGATTCATACCGATGCCGGTATTGAAGTGAAAATTGGTAATTATGTCACCATTGGTCATTTAGCAATGTTGCATGGCTGCGAAGTGGGCGATAATAGCTTGATTGGGATTGGTGCAGTCATCCTAAATAATGCCAAAATAGGCAAAAACTGCATCATCGGTGCCAAAGCTCTGGTCACCGAAGGCAAAGAGATTCCAGATAACTCGCTCGTCATGGGCGCGCCTGCCAAAGTGGTCAAAACATTAACTGATGAGCAAGCAGTCATGATGAAACTATCAGCGCTGCATTATAGCGAGCGTTGTCAGAAATTTAAAACTGGCCTCAGAGAGATTGAGCAACCCGAATAAGTTCTTGTAAACCCTTTATTATCCTTCATGAGTATTTTGTTATGAGCACGCCAAGCATTGTCAGCCAGACTGTCTCACGCACCTTAGCGCTATTTGATTTAGACCATACTTTGCTCGATGTCGATAGCGACTATCTATGGGGCGAATATATCGTCAAGCATAATCTTGTCGACGAAGCCGAGTATCGTACTGCCAACCAGAAATTTTATAATGACTATATCGAAGGTACGCTTGATGCGACGGAATATAACGAGTTTGTGGCACAGTTTTTAAGTAGCCTCCCGATGGATAGGTTGCATGAGCTGCGCGAAGACTATATCAAAAGCGAGATTGAGCCGCACATCCGCCCAAAAGCGATGGAGGTCCTATGTCAACATGTTGAAGCAGGTCACGATGTGGTGATTATTTCGGCGACCAATGACTTTGTCGTTTCGGCGATTGCTAAGCGTTTTGGGATTGAAGAGGGTAATGTACTCTCAACACCGCTTGAGATAAAAAACGAGCGCTATACGGGTAAATTGACCGATAAGCCAAACTTTAAAGAAGGTAAGATTTATCATTTGGACAAATGGATTGGCAAGCAGCAACTGGCAGGTATTAATTTTGTCAAGACTTATGCGTATTCAGACTCCAAAAATGATATTCCGTTACTTGAGTGGGCAGATGTGGCTATTTGCGTGTCACCTGATGATGCGTTACATGCTCATGCGTTGGCACACCGCTGGGCGGTTGAGGATTGGTCAATTTAGAGGACGCACGTAGCAGTTAAAATTAGCCGAACATTTCACCTAAATCTCATTTAAAATAGCACCATCGTATTTTTTAAAACACAGGAACCTTTATGGAAATCAATCCGTATCAAGAACGAATCAAAGACTTATCTGAGCGTGGGCAGGACTTGCGGAGGTATCTTTGACTTCGATGGTAAACAAGAACGCTTAGAAGAAGTCAATTTAGAGCTGGAAAACCCTGAGCTATGGAATGATCCAGAACGCGCAACCAAGATTAATAAAGAAAAAAGTCAGCTTGATGGGGTGATTGATGTGGTGGTCTCACTTGAAACCACCTTGGAAGATGCATCTACGATGCTGGAATTGGCGGTAGAAGCAGAGGACGAATCATTGCTTGCTGATGTGCAAGCAGAGCTCGACAATGCAGAGAAGCGCGTTGCTGATTTAGAGTTTCGCCGAATGTTTAGCGGTGAGATGGACCCAAATAATTGCTACTTGGACATCCAGTCAGGCAGTGGCGGTACAGAGGCGCAAGATTGGGCAGAAATGCTACTGCGTATGTACACGCGCTGGGCGGAAGCGCATGGCTTTAAAGTGGACGTTATTGAGGTGTCCGCTGGCGGTGTCGCTGGTATCAAGTCGGCAACCATTGAGATTAAAGGGGATTATGCCTTTGGTTGGTTACGTACTGAGATTGGCGTACATCGCTTAGTGCGTAAGTCACCATTTGATAGTAATAATGGTCGTCATACTTCATTTGCTGCCGTTTTTGTGTCGCCTGAGATCGATGATAATATTGAAATTGATATCAATCCGGCAGATTTGCGTATTGATACTTATCGCTCATCTGGTGCAGGTGGTCAGCATGTAAACACGACTGATTCTGCCGTACGTATCACCCATGAGCCAAGTGGCGTGGTGGTCACTTGTCAAAACGAGCGTAGCCAACATGGTAATAAAGCGACGGCAATGAAAATGCTACGTGCCAAGCTATATGAGCTTGAGATGCAAAAACGGATGGAATCTCAGCAAGCGGTTGAAGATGGTAAGTCAGACGTTGGTTGGGGCAGTCAAATTCGCTCTTATGTGCTTGATGATTCACGTATCAAAGACTTGCGTACTGGCGTTGAAACCTTTAATACTGGCGCAGTACTCGATGGCGACCTCGATCAATTTATCGAAGCGAGTCTAAAAGCAGGTCTGTAAAGCTAGACTATAAAAAGAGTTTGAAATATCCACTAACACTTAATTAAGGAAAATTATGCCAAGCGTTAACAATTATTTTGATAATAAAGTCACTTCTATCGCCTTTCAAACGGCAACCAAGCCTGCGACTGTTGGTGTAATGGAAATTGGTGAATACGAATTTGGCACCAGTGAGTTTGAAACCATGAGTGTGGTAAGCGGTGCTTTGACAGTGAAGCTACCAGAAAGTGATGAATGGCAAACCTTTAATGCTGGTGAGCAATTTACCATTGACGCCAATCAGAAGTTTCAAGTAAAAGTGGAAGTCGAAACGGCTTATCTATGTACTTACGGTAAATAGCTGTTTCCCATATGAGTACAGTCGTCAAAAAAACGCCAAGTTAATGCTTGGCGTTTTTTATGGATGTTTTATTTGCAGACGTTTTAACAAAATATACTGGCAATACAGAGTCAGTCAACATTATAGGTTTTTACGGTATTGCATCATATCTGTTTGAGTAGCAATGGCATCATAGAGTTTACGCGCTGCGGTGTTGCCTTCTTGCGTCGTCCAGTAAACACGGTTGCAGTGTTTCTCATTGGCAAATGCATAGACCTGCTCAATCAAAGCGCGACCCACGCCTTGACCACGTACATTATCAGTGACGTATAAATCTTCTAAGTAACAACATTCGTTAGTATTCCACGTATTGGGATGCAGCACCACATGGGTAATACCTACCAGCATATCGTTTTGCCACGCCCCAAACCCATAAACAGGCATATCGTTATCGAGCAGATTGCGCCACGTCGTCTCCGTTGTAGTTGACGGCAAACTGGTCTCATAAAATGTCAGATAGTTTTGCCATAAATGTAACCAAAGGTCGTAATCAGTGATAGCTAGCGGTTTTATTTTTACAGATGAATGGTTCATTTTATTTTAATAAACTTAAGTCGTGAGTAGTGCTAAATTATGCCTCAAAAGCGCATCGTTTAGAACCCTTGTACCCACTTTATTTTACACAGGATTACACTTTGTTCTTGGCAAATAAACAGCAAAAATCATCACAGTTCATTATGCTAAAACGATTCATTTATCAGACGAGTTTTCTCATGGACAAAGAAAATCAGCAAAACCCCACTCAAGATATACGCCATGACTATGAGCACTTGGCGAGCCTCGCAAACTTACGTTATGTCAGCGATACCGATCCTGGATATGGGCGTCGACGTTCTGGACGTGGCTTTACTTATCGGGATGCCACTGGCAAAACGGTCACAGACAAAGCATTGCGTCAGCGCTTTGCTGCTTTGGTGATACCGCCGATGTGGTCAGAGGTTTGGATATGCCAAGATGATAAAGGCCATCTACAATCGACAGGTCGTGATGAAAAAGCGCGTAAGCAGTATTTATATCATCCCGAATGGGATCGCGTGCGCGACCAAGCCAAGTTTAATGCCATGATCGGCTTTGCAGAAGCGTTGCCCAATCTGCGTGCGCAAGTTGAAAAAGATTTAGAAGCCAAACCCTTATCACGTGACAATGTGTTGGCAGCAGTGGTCAAATTACTTGAGACCACCTTGATTCGTATCGGTAATAGTCGTTACGCCAAGCTCAATAAAAGCTATGGCTTAAGCACCTTACGCAGTAAGCATGTCAGCGAAACGGATACTGGACTGGCATTTGACTTTGTCGGTAAAAGTGCCAAAGAGCATCATATAGAATTGCAAGATGAGCGTTTGATTGACATCATCCAAGCGTGCTCTGAGCTACCCGGTTATCAAGTATTCAAATATTTAGATGAAGAGGGCAATAAGAAAGTCGTTGATAGCGCTGATATCAATGATTATCTGCGTATGCACACCTGTGGTAATAAGTGTGAAAGTTATAGCGGCAATTTATACAGTGCAAAAGACTTTCGTACTTGGATGGCAAGTGTGTTGGCAGCAAGCTACCTTTATGATGAGCTGCAAACCAAATCTGGTAAATTGATTTTAGCCAGTGCGCCTGATAGTAAGGAGCGCCAGCAACTGGTGACCGATATGGTAAAAAGCGTCGCCGATGAGCTCGGCAATACCCCAACGGTCTGCCGATCCTCTTATATCAATCCTATTATTATCCAGCAGTTTTTAGCAGGGGAGTTTTTTGAGCCTTATAAACATGCGCGTCGTGGACGTACCAAACGGCATCAAAGCTGTGAAGAAAAGGCGTTACTTGGATTTTTGAGCGCGCTACAGCAAACCATTACTAAGTAATTGTTTTTAGAGAATGATAAAAATGATACGTTATGTATTGAAATAATTATAAAAATACGTTACTAATAGAGCATACGCACGTTAATATGTGCAAGCAGTTTATAGGATAGAACTGTTTTAACACTTATAAGTCGCTGAGACCATCAGTGACCTTCGATTGCTAAAGGATTAGCTTATGAACACCACATCTTCAAACCCTTTATCCACAAACGTTTTACATGACCATAAAGCCATCAGCTATAGCGATTATTATCATAATTTTGATATGAGCGCATTACTGACAGAGATATTTGGTGAAAATGTAGATGACTGTTTAAACGCCTATATGGCGTGCTGCGGTCGTCATGTACGTGACGGTCGCGGTGATAATATTGCGCTGATCCATGAAGATACGGCTAGCAATGTCACGCGTATGAGCTTTGCTGAGCTTGATAAAGCAAGTGCACAGGTTGCAAGTTTACTACTTTCTTATGGCGTGCAAGCGGGTGACCAAGTGGCAACTATGCTACCGCGTACCCCTGAGTTACTCACCATTGTATTAGCCACTTGGCGGATTGGCGCAGTCTACCAACCGCTGTTTACTGCCTTTGGTTATGATTCGATTAAGTATCGAATGGAAAAAGCCAATACCAAGGTCGTTTTTACCAATCAAGACAATCGTGGCAAGTTTGACGACTTGGCGAAGCAAACCAAAATGGTGCTGGTTGGTAGCAAGGTAGATGCGCAAAGCTGGGGTGATGATAGCTATGCTGACAAGATATCAGAGCAGCCACAAACTTTAGCACCGGTGTTACTAAATACTGATTCACCATTTTTACAGATGTTTACCTCGGGTACGGTGGGTAAGTCAAAAGGCGTTAGTGTGCCGCTAAGTGCGCTCTCAGCCTTTTATTTATATATGCGTTACGCAATTGACCTGCGCGCCGATGATAATTACTGGAACATGGCTGATCCAGGCTGGGCGTATGGTCTTTATTATGCGATTACAGGACCTCTATTATTGGGCGTCACCACCTATTTTAATGAAGCTGGCTTTGACGCTGCCAATACCCGCGACTTTATGGTACGTCATAAAATTAGCAATTTGGCGTCCTCGCCAACTGCATTTCGTATGATGAAATCGAGTGGCGTGTTTGAAGCTGCTCACCATGACAATAGTAATGATGATGAAGCTAAATTATCACTGCGCTGTGCCAATTCAGCAGGCGAGACCTTAAATATCGAAGTGGTCAATTGGGTTGAAACCTATTTAAATTGTAAAGTCTGCGATCAGTACGGGCAAACAGAAACAGGCATGACTTGCTGTGAGCACCATGCGTTAGCACATGAATGTCCAGTTGGCTCGATGGGCATGGCGCTACCGGGGCATACATTGGTAGTGTTAGATGATGATATGAACATATTACCGGATGGTGAGCAAGGACAGTTAGCAGTGGTCGTCAGTCAATCGCCCGCATTTTATTTCCGCGGCTATAGCTGGAACGAAAAAGACGCCTTCGCTAATGATTACTATTTAACAGGCGACGTGGTGGAGCGTCATAGTGATGGCAGCTATTGGTTTTCAGGGCGTGATGATGACATTATCATTACAGCAGGCTACCGCGTTGGACCAACCGATGTTGAAAACACAGTTCTGGAGCATGAGGCAGTCGCAGAATCAGCGGCAGTTGGGGTGCCAGACGAAGTGCGTGGTCATACCATTAAGTCTTATGTGGTGCTAAAAGATGGTATCGAAGGCACAGACGAAATTGCTAAAGAGATTCAAGACTTGGTCCGCAGACGTCTATCAACTCATGCTTATCCACGTGAGGTTGAGTTTGTGAAAGAGTTACCAAAAACCCCAAGTGGTAAAATTCAGCGCTTTTTGCTGCGCAGTTTATCTGCGGCTTAATAAAGCAATGCACTCATATCGTCAGGTTAAGATAAAAATCGATGACTGATAAAAATAACAGTAAAGATATTAATTAAAGGAAAAATTATGCAAATTGAACAACACAGCTTTTTGGTCACGGGCGGTGCGTCAGGTCTGGGTGAGTCGGTAGTGCGTACTATCGTGGCTCAAGGCGGCAAGGTTGTCATCGCTGATCTTAATGAGTCGACGGGGCAAGCACTGGTTGATGAATTGGGTGACCATGCACGTTTTGTACGCTGTGATGTGACCAGTGGCGATGAGGTACAAGCGGCTGTGGATATGGCTGAAAAAGAATTTGGCAGCTTACAAGGTTCTATTAACTGTGCAGGTATTGCCGTTGTGCAAAAGCTGCTGGACCGTGATAATAACCCAGCAGATCTCGCTGCTTTTAGTCGCGGCGTCAATATTAATCTTGTCGGTTCTTTTAACGTGGCACGTTTGGTTGCAGCCAGTATTGCGAAGCGTGTAGCTAATAACGCAGACAGCTCCGTAGAAAAGAACGCTGACAACGGCATCATTATTAATACGGCTTCTATCGCTGCCTTTGATGGGCAAGTCGGACAAGGGAGTTATGCTTCATCTAAAGCTGGCGTCGTTGGCATGATGTTGCCGCTCGCACGTGAGCTGACTCGTCATGGTATCCGTGTCATGACTATCGCGCCTGGGGTATTTGCAACGCCTATGATGCAAAGCCTGCCTGAAAAGGCACGTGAGCAACTAGAGGCTGCGGTACCGTATCCTAAGCGCTTGGGTAATCCTAATGAGTTTGCCAAATTGGTCATGCACATCATTGATAATGCCTATCTTAATGGTGAAGTGATTCGTTTAGATGGCGCGATTCGTATGGTGTAATAGAATTCTAAGAATTTAATATCGCAGTTTTAAGTCTCATTCTTACAACTCGCACAACGCTTGGCATGGTTTTTTGCTATCTTATAAAAGACAGTTTTATTCATTAATGATAAGAAGCAATGCCATGCCATTTTTTCGTGCTGATTTCAGTCAGTATCTTGTTTGGTTAGTAAGCGCAATAAGTCTTAGCCTTGTGACTCTCATGAGTACCAATGCCGCGTCAAACATACAAAATACTTCAAAATCTACTCCCTCTATTCCTGATACTGCCATTATCGACAAAGTTTTCGTTGATAAATCAGCGCGTGTTCTACAATTATTAAATGGTGACACTGTTATCAAGTCTTATCATATAGCGCTTGGTGGCAATCCTATTGGTCACAAGCAGCAGCAGGGTGATAAGCGTACCCCATCAGGTTCTTATACACTCGATTATAAGAATGAAAAATCCAAATTTTATCGCTCTATTCACGTAAGTTATCCTAACGCGGTTGATAAGGCACATGCTAAGAAGATGGGCGTCAATCCGGGCGGTGATATTATGATTCATGGTCAAAAGAGCGGTTCTGGACATTTGGCGTCGGTCAATCAATTACGCGATTGGACCGAGGGCTGTATCGCCGTCACTGATGAAGAGATGGATGAAATCATGGCGATGGTCAAGGTCGGTACCGATATTGAAATCGTGGAATGAAAATCTTAAATAAGCGGTATCCGTAGATGCATTTTTTTCTAAAATAAAATTCATTATGTATTAAGTGTTAGCACGATTTAGTGATTTGATTTCAAGCAATTAATATCATTACTATTAATAAGGCTTTAGTGCTAAGTAGGTTGAAATTACTCTCTATATACCGCATATATAAAGGCAGACGAAGGCAAGTAAACAGCATAAGTTTGCTGCCTAATGATATATAAATGATAAAAGGATACGACTATGAGATTTGAGAAATTTACCCAAAAACTGCAATCTGCCATTCAAGAAGCACAAAGTTTGGCGTTAGGGCGTGACCATACCGGAATAGACCCTGTACATCTGCTCGCGGTATTGCTACAAGATGAGTCCAATCTGTCAATTTGCCAACAAGCAGGCGCGTCTATCCCTGCGCTAAAAAATAGCGTGGCAAAAGCGCTCGACAATCAAGCAACGATTAGTGAGCCGACAGGCGACGTTAATTTAAACCCAAATTCAGTCAAAATTCTGAACTTGGCAGACCGCCAAGCACAAAAAGAAGGTGATGATTTTATTGCCACCGAATGGGTCATGTTGGCGCTGGCTGAACAAGGCGATACCAAAAAGATATTTGAAAGTGCGGGCATTACAGCCAATAAATTAAAAGCCGTGATCGAGCAATTACGCGGTGATGATACGGTAAACAATCAGAATGCTGAAGATCAGCGTGATGCTCTCAATAAATATACCATTAACTTAACGGAGCAAGCGGAGCTTGGTAAGCTTGATCCAGTGATTGGTCGTGACGAAGAGATTCGCCGTACCATTCAGGTGTTGTCTCGCCGTACCAAAAACAACCCTGTGCTTATTGGTGAGCCGGGTGTTGGTAAGACGGCTATTGTAGAAGGCTTGGCACAAAAAATTATCAATGGTGATGTGCCAGAAGGTTTGCGCCGTAAAGAAGTGCTGTCATTGGACTTGGGTGCGTTGATCGCCGGTGCAAAATTCCGTGGTGAATTTGAAGAGCGTCTCAAAGCGGTACTTAGTGACTTATCGAAGCAAGAAGGCAACGTGATTTTATTTATTGATGAGCTGCATACCCTAGTCGGTGCTGGTAAAGCCGATGGTGCGATGGATGCCGGTAATATGCTAAAACCAGCGCTTGCTCGCGGTGAGCTGCATTGCGTCGGTGCCACGACTTTAGATGAATACCGTAAGTATATCGAAAAAGATGCAGCGCTTGAGCGTCGTTTCCAAAAAGTATTGGTCGATGAGCCAACGGTCGAAGACACCATTGCGATATTGCGTGGTCTAAAAGAGCGTTACGAGCTGCATCATGGAGTCGATATCCAAGACAGCGCGATTATTGCTGCCGCGCGCATGAGCCATCGCTATATTACCGATCGTAAGCTACCTGATAAAGCCATCGATTTAATTGATGAAGCGGCAAGTCGCCTGCGTATGGAGATGGACAGTAAGCCTGAATCGCTTGGCAAACTTGATAGCCGTCTGATTCAGCTAAAAATGCAGCGCGAAGTGCTTAAAAACGAAGAAGACGCTGGTGCGCAAGCAGAGCGTAAAGTGCTTGATGCACAAATTGAAGAGCTTGAAAAAGAATACGCTGATCTCAACGAGATTTGGCAAGCAGAAAAAGCCTTGGTCAAAGGTAGTCAGCAGCTAAAAGACGAGCTGGATAAGGCGCGTATTGCTTATGATAAAGCCAGTCGCGAAGGCGATTACGAGACCATGAGTAAGCTACAATACGAGACGATTCCGCAGTTAGAGCGCCGTATCACTGAGTCTGACTTGGCAGAACAAAAAGAGCAGACTGGTGAAAATAGTGGGGTAAAACTGCTGCGCAATAAAGTTACAGATAATGAGATTGCGGAAGTGGTTGCTGCAGCGACAGGTATTCCAGTCAGTAAAATGATGCAGGGCGAGCGTGACAAAATGCTGGCCATGGAAGAAAAACTCCATGAGCGTGTCATCGGTCAAGATGAAGCGGTCGAAGCGGTCGCCAATGCGGTACGTCGTAGTCGCGCAGGATTGTCCGATCCGAATCGCCCATCAGGTTCGTTTTTATTCTTAGGACCAACGGGTGTCGGTAAGACAGAGCTGACCAAATCGCTGGCGAATTTCTTGTTCGATAGTGAAGACGCAATTGTCCGTATCGATATGAGCGAATACATGGAGAAGCATAGCGTCAGTCGTTTGGTGGGTGCGCCTCCAGGATATGTCGGTTACGAGGAGGGCGGTGCATTGACGGAAGCGGTACGTCGCAAGCCTTATAGCGTAATCTTGTTTGATGAAGTTGAAAAAGCGCATCCTGATGTGTTCAATATCTTATTGCAAGTGTTGGACGATGGTCGTTTGACTGATTCACAAGGTCGCGTCGTCGACTTCAAAAACACCGTTATCATTATGACCAGTAACTTGGGTTCGCATAAAATCCAGGAAATGGTCGGCGAGAGCTACGAGGACATCAAAGCGGAAGTCATGGAATCGGTTGGACAGCATTTTCGCCCAGAGTTTGTCAACCGTATCGATGAGATTGTGGTTTTCCATCCACTCGGGATGTCGCAGATGGCTGGTATTGCTGATATTCAGTTAAACCGCTTGCGTCAGCGTCTATATGAGCGTGAGCTAGACATCGAGTTATCGGCAGAAGCGATGAACAAGTTGGTTGCGGTGGGCTATGATCCTGTCTACGGCGCGCGTCCACTCAAACGTGCTATCCAGCAAGAGATTGAAAATCCATTGTCATTGAAGCTGCTGGCTGGTGATTTTGTTGCTGGTGATATCATCAAAGTCGATGTCGGTGTGGATGATAAGCTGACATTTGATAAGCTCAGAATGAGCTAACGCTTAAAACGAGTTCACAATAAACAATTGTTCTTATAGATGAAAAGCAACCCTTTACTTGCCTATTTTTTTCTACAGGCAGGTAAGGGTTTTTATTTGGCATTTCCGTATTGTTTACTTTTTTAACACGTTTTTTATGCCATAAATAATTTAAGCTCTAATGACATGAACTTAACACGGATGGAGAGGACAAATGCCAATAGTGAATACCAGATATAAGAACGCGCCTTTAACCCTACCAATTATTATATCAGCACTGCTGTTTAGTACGGCTGCTTGCTCTAATCAGGCGGTAGTCAACACCAATGTAGATCTCGCAGAGTATAAAGAAAAACCTGCTACCGCTGATGCATCAACCAGTGCTGAAAAACCTGAATTTACTACTAAGGCTGTGGCTACTTTTTCTGAACCTTGGGCAATGACTGCGCTACCTAAGACAAATGATGAGCCACCGAAATTCCTTGTGACACAAAAAACAGGTGAGTTATTTATCGTCGATACAGCAACAGGTGCTAAAACGGCTGTGACAGGCGTGCCTAACGTTGCGTATGGCGGGCAAGGCGGACTTGGCGATGTCGTCATTGCGCCAGATTTTGCCACGTCTAACGCTATTTATATCAGTTATGCAGAGGCGGGCACAGGCAGTGAGAGTAATGCATTTGGTGCCAAAGTTGTCAAAGCCAAACTTTCAGGATTGAATACTAATGCGCCACGCTTGCAAGAGATTGTACCGATTTGGCAGCAAACACCAAAAGTAAAAGGGCAAGGTCATTATAGTCATCGTTTACTCTTTTCACCTGATGGAAAGTACTTATATATTAGCTCAGGTGATCGTCAACAAAAAGATCCAGCGCAAGACATGACGGTGAATTTGGGTAAAATCATCAGAGTATATCCTGACGGCTCGGTGCCAACAGACAATCCATTTGCAGATAATGGCAATGATATTGCCGCTCAGTTCTGGACCACAGGCAACCGTAATGTATTGGGTATGGTGTTCGATGGTGATGGCAAATTATGGGCGAACGAAATGGGTCCAAGAGGCGGCGATGAGTTTAATCTGATCGAAAAAGGCAATAATTATGGCTGGCCAATGGTTTCTAATGGTCGTAATTATTCAGGTATTGATATTCCAGATCATGATACGAATCCTAAGTTTGTAGCGCCCAAGATTACGTGGACACCTGTCATATCACCTTCATCGATGAGTCTTTATACTGTGGGTGCGCAGCGCAATTTTCCAGCATGGCAGGGCAATATGCTGATTAGTGGTTTGTCATCTAAGGCGCTTATCGTGGTTGATACCGCTGATGACAATACTGCCAGTGAGCGTTATCGTTACGATATGGGTGAGCGCATCCGTAGCGTAATGACTGTGGATGGTGAAGTATGGGTGTTGGAAGATGGTGATAATGGACGATTACTAAAGCTGTTACCTAAGCAATAGGGGTTGATTGTTGTCTTGAACGAAGCACTTGCCTAAGGTGCATCACTCATTATACATAGCTTTTCTATTTATACTAAACCAATATTTATATCAAGTTTTATTTTGTAATTATTTGATTATTAAGATATATTTTGTTAAGGTGACGTTTCTTAAATTTAAGGACTTGCACATGGACAAAGTAAAAGTAGGTAGATTGGGTCCTTTTCCACGGGTAAGTAAGCCTGTATTTATTACATCGTCGCTGCTGATTTTGGGGTTTATCATTTTTGGCGCATTTTTTACCGAAACGGCAGGGACACTTTTTAGTTTTTTACAAGATTTTATCACCGATAAATTCGGTTGGCTGTTTATTATCTTGGTGAATATGGCACTGGCACTTTGTATTTACTTAGCAACGAGTCGCTATGGTGATATACGGCTGGGCAATCAAACGGAGCGGCCACAATACAATCTGTTTTCGTGGATTGGTATGTTGTTTTCTGCAGGGATTGGTATCGGTCTGGTTTATTGGGGCACTGCCGAACCTTTGTATCACTTTATGGCACCGCCAATGGGTGACGCCGAAACAGTTGCGGCAGCCAAGCAAGCGATGAACCTGTCGTTTATGCATTGGGGTCTACATGCTTGGGCTGTTTATACGGTTGTGGCTTTATCATTGGCCTATTTCCATTTCCGCCGTGGTTTGCCTTTATCGATTCGATCGACACTTTATCCATTGATTGGCAAAAGAATCTACGGTCGATGGGGACATACTGTCGATATTTTGGCGGTATTTGGTACGATGTTTGGTGTAGTCACCTCACTTGGGCTTGGGGTGATGCAGATCAATTCTGGGCTTGAGAAGCTGTTTGGGATACCGAGTAGTCTCCCTATACAATTTGCTTTAATCGCCTTTATTACAGCGCTCGCCGCGGCTTCCGTTATGATGGGTTTGGATAAAGGCATTAAACGACTCAGTGATATTAATATTGGCTTTACGATTGTTTTATTGGCATTCATGGTCGTTTTGGGGCCGACGCTCTTTATCTTTGATAGTTTCGTCGAAAACATCGGTAATTATCTGACAGCGATTGTATCTCTAGGGACGTGGGGTGAGTCTTATAGTGGGACAGATTGGCAGAGCAGTTGGACGATATTTTATTGGGCATGGTGGGTTAGTTGGGCACCATTCGTCGGTATCTTCATTGCTCGTATCTCTCGTGGCCGTACCATTCGTGAGTTTACGCTTGGGGTTTTACTTATCCCTATGCTGATTTTGTTTTTCTGGTTCACAACGTTTGGCGGTGTTGCCATTCATATGGAGCTTGCCTCTGCAGTGACAGGTATTAGCCCAGGATTGGTGGAAGCAGTACAAGCAGATACTGGCAGCGCCATTTTTAAACTGGTGGAATACTATCCATTGGCACAACCGATCACGCTGTTGATTGTGGTGATGATTATGCTTTGGTTTGTGACATCGTCAGATTCAGCCAGTTTTGTCATTGATATGCTGACCGCTGGTGGCGATACCAATCCACCAAAAATTCAGCGGTTGTTTTGGGCAACGACTGAAGGGGTGATTGCTGCTATCTTGCTTGCGGCTGGTGGGTTGTCTGCACTTCAGGCAGCGGCTATTGTCGCAGGACTGCCATTTGCTTTAGTGGTTTTTGTGATGATGTATGCATTATTACGTGGTCTGAGTCGTGATCGTTTGATTTTATATCGGGCGCAGCAGGACTTCATTACTGATGAGTCGGCCGATCATAATTCGGCAAACGAATTCGTTGATGAGCACTTACTAAAAGGCCCTCCTAAGATAGTCAAGGGCGACTGATTATCCTGCATTTATATGTAAGATGATTTATAGAAAATGAAAACAAAAAATCCTAAGATGCATGGACATCTTAGGATTTTTTATGGCGCTTTTATTGAGTCTATGAGATAGATGTAGTATTGATACTCGTTTATCTATGCTACCAACATGGTATTACTGGCATTCGCCTTTTGTATAGCTGACTGCTCCGGTGACATTACATGCGGAACAGGCATTGCCTGCCGTTTGGGTACTAAATCCTGTTGGGGTTTTGACTTTGACGCAGACGGGGTCATACTGCATGGTACACATGGTTTTTTCTGAGCTACTAGGAGCACATTGGGTAAAAATACCAGCATCCGTTTTTTGATCTTTAGTAGCGGTGGCATGTTCTGTTTGAATAGGCGTGGTGTCTGGAGTGGGAACATTGACCATACTACTACAGCTTGCCAAAGTCAGGGTCAATGTTAGACCTAATAATGAGGATTTAAGTAAAGATAGCCATGATTGAGATAGGTTGACCATAATGATATGTCCTTATAAATGAGTGTCATAATTTTCTGTTAGCGATAGTCGACTATTTTAATGATAGTAGCGCATTTTTAGAAGGTTATCTATACAGCTCTTAGTCAAGACACGGTAAATAAATTTTGGACAATGGCTAAAAAATCCCAAACTCTATATTGAGCTTGGGATGGGTATTAAAACATCATATGAGCAATGAAATCTTATTTCGCTGATTTCTCATCTTGATTTATTTGTACGTATTTATCAAAGTTCTGCGCATAATCAGTCAAGTTGTCGCTCAGCATTTGGCGATATTGCTTGGTATAAAATTCGACAATATCATCTTTTTCTTTGGCAAAATCATCGCCTTTTACAAAGCCGATCGAGGCGACCGATGCGCTATAACGTGCTGCGGCATATAGCAATGACGCACCTACTTGACCTGAGTGTGCCTCAGGACCCAATTGACTGTTTGCTACACCAATAATGGTGTCAGCACGTTGATAAAAAGACTGCATTTCAGGGGTGATTTCAAGACTTGCATCAATCTCATTGTTTTGAGCATTCTCTTGAGACATAAGCGACTCCTAATAATGGTAAGTAAATTTAAATGTATCACAGCAGTCTAAGAGCTGGATAAGATAGCAGGTACAAAAAGGGTTTTAGCAAAAATTTTATAAACCAGCATCCGCTTTTAAAATCTCAGCTTTGTCAGTTTTTTCCCACGTAAAGGCAGTTTCAGAACCTTGGCGACCAAAATGTCCAAAACTGGCAGTTTGCTGATACATTGGCTGCAATAAATTCAGCATACGAGTGATACCATACGGACGTAGGTCAAAATGCGTACGAATCAAGCTAATGATTTCATCGTTGCTGATTTTGTTAGTACCAAAAGTGTTAATCGAGATAGAAGTCGGTTCAGCAACGCCAATGGCATAGCTTACTTGTACTTCACAGCGATCGGCAATACCAGCAGCGACGATGTTTTTAGCCACATAACGCACCGCATAAGCCGCACTGCGATCAACTTTTGAGGGATCTTTACCACTAAATGCGCCGCCACCGTGACGCGCCATACCGCCATAAGTATCAACAATAATCTTACGACCGGTCAGTCCTGCATCACCAACAGGACCACCGATGACGAATTTGCCAGTCGGGTTGATATGATAGCGAGTACCCGCATGTAGTAGCTCTGCTGGGAGTACTTGTTTGATAATTGATTCCATGATCGCTTCTTGTAAATCGGTTTGCGAGATACTTGGATCATGCTGCGTAGATAAGACGACCGCGTCAATAGCAACAGGTTTATTGCCATCGTATTTTAGCGTGACTTGTGCTTTGGCATCCGGACGTAACCAAGGTAGTTCGCCTGCGCGGCGCAACTCCGACTGACGCTCCATCAAGCGATGAGCATACTCGATAGGGGCGGGCATCAATACTTCAGTCTCATTGCTAGCATAGCCAAACATGAGGCCTTGGTCCCCAGCGCCTTGTTCTTCAGGGTCAGCGCGGTCAACACCTTGGGCAATCTCAGGTGATTGCTTGCCAAGCATATTAATAACGGCACATGTCTCGCCATCAAAACCCAAGTCTGAATGATGATAACCAATGCCATTAACCGTATCACGCACGATACGCTCAACGTCGACGTTGGCCGTGGTGGTTATTTCACCTGCCAATACGACAGCGCCAGTTTTGACTAGAGTCTCACATGCCACACGCGCATGTAAATCTTGTCGTAAGATGGCATCTAGGATAGCGTCTGAGATTTGATCAGCCATTTTGTCAGGATGACCTTCGCTCACAGATTCTGAGGTAAATAAGTTATATTCGCGCATAATAGGATCGCTTAATTGAATCAATAAAGATAGGAAAAAGCATAACGTCTGGGCGCTGCTTTAATTGGTATTACTTAATTCATTTATTCATAAATGCATGTGTTATATAAATTTACATAAGGCACAGATTTCTATGAATCATATGGGGTCAGGCTAAGAGAGCGATAGCTTTGCGTTGTACTATATCGAATTATTAACTGACAACGTGCTTGAAGCTGTTGCCAATTATACGTTTATCACCTGATTATCAGCAGGATCAAAAATATGGGGTACTTGCCTAAAAATACGCTTATTCTAACTCGAAACGCAATAAAACTCTAGTGAGCTGCACTCGTTCTATTATAAGTAATGCTCAATCATGACATTATTATAATTTAGCATAAGTATATTGATCGATAGGCTTTGCGATCATTATCATCTGCTCATATCACAACTCTAAAAATACTGCTTTATCTTTAAACATACATTCATCATAAACCGGACAAGCGCCGCATTTTGGGGTACGAGCTTGACAAGTATAACGTCCGTGCAAAATGAGGTAGTGATGGGCATCAACAATGAGGTCGTCTGGAATACGTTCGATTAGTTTATTTTCAACGATTAATACGTTTTTGCCAGTAGCAAGTCCTGTACGATTGCCCACGCGAAAGATATGCGTATCGACTGCCATGGTTGGTTGACCAAAGGCGGTGTTTAAGACCACATTGGCAGTTTTTCGACCAACACCGGCTAATGATTCTAAATCTTTGCGATTGTCAGGGACGGTGCTGTCAAATTTTTCGATCAAATCACGGCAGGTTTTGATGACGTTTTTGGCTTTGGCATTGTATAAGCCGATATTTTTGATGTACGCCTTTAAACCGTCTTCGCCCAGTGCCAATATCGCCTCAGGTGTATTCGCTATTGGATACAATTGCTGGGTGGCAATATTGACGCTCACATCCGTTGCCTGCGCTGATAATATGACGGCAATAAGTAGCTCAAAATTACTCTTATAATTCAGCTCAGTCACTGGCTCATCAATCGTCGCCGCCAGCTTCTCAAAAAATGGACGCACATCACGATTGGGCATTCTTCTCGATGGCGGAGTATCAGCTGTTTTGTGTTTGACAGTTTTATTCATGGTATTTTTACCATTATTTTGTTCATTGGTTATTCAAAGGAGGTATTGGCTATTAAAGTTGTGAAAGCTCTGTTTGCAATGCAGCAAGCTCTGCTTGTTTGCTGTCATTGGGACGTACGCTAAGCTGCTTTTCTAACTTTTTAATTTTACTGCGCAGCTTTGCCGCTGCAATGGTGTTTTTTGCTTGAGCTTCACTGATATTTAACGACTGACTGGCGGCATTATTCAGTTTTGCCTCCACCATGCTGACCACGGGTCTACTATTGCTGCTATCCGCAAGTTGCTTGCTGACACGATTTAAATGGGTATGATAACGCTGTCTCAAATCCTCTTGCTCAAGGGTACGCTCAGGTGTCGAAAGCGTACGCTCAACCGTGACCAAATCGATGCAGTCAACAGGGCATGGCGCGATACATAGCTCACAGCCTGTGCATAAATCTGTAAAAATAGTATGCATATGCTTGCCAGTACCAACGATGGCATCAACAGGGCAGGCGGGAATACATTTGGTACAGCCAATACAATCATCTTCACGGATGACAGCACGCACTTCAACAGGCCGCTGAGAAGTACCATCTAATGGCCATTTTGAAGGTTCAGCGCTTAGTGTTGGCATATCAGTATCGATAATCTGTGCGATAGTATCTGCCACTGGCTGACCACCCGGTACACATTTATTATGTGACTCACCATCCATCACGATAGCGACCGCATAAGGTAAGCAACCATCAGCATGGTCGCACAGACCGCACTGTGTTTGCGGTAGGCTGGCATCAATGCGCGCAATTTTTTCCTGAACATCAGCAGGCAATGTTTCTATCTTCAGCGAATCGAACAAGATTGGCAGATTGGTTAAACGGATATGATTGCTGTTTTTATTCATGGTCATGGTGCTTTGCATTTAATGTAAAACCTTTATATCAGTGCTAGATGCTGATATTAAAATAAATAGGATAATAGTGATATGGATAAATGCTGAATAAGGCGTTGATATGATGGATTAAAGCAAAATACCTTGCTCATTGGCAATTTGCGCAATCAGCTCATAAGCAATGCTACCCTTAAAGGGAATTTTTGGCAGCTTTGATAGATCAAAAAAATCTGCATGTGATAGCTCATCTTCTTGTATAACGATATCGCCAGCTGCATAAGATGCTCGAAAACCCAACATCAAATTAGACGGAAACGGCCATGGTTGACTCTTCACATAACGAATATCGGACAATCTAAGACCCACTTCTTCTGCCACTTCGCGTACCACAGCATGCTCTAGGCTTTCACCGACTTCTACAAAGCCTGCAATCAAACCGTATAGTAACGGTTGGGGCGACTGTAATAAATGAGAAACTGTTTTTTGCTGACCGTAACGATGATGATGAGCCAATAAAATTTGCATTTCACCCGTTTGCGGGTTGGGTCGAGTAATGGCGGTAATTACGCAGGGCTGTACACGTGGATACTGACGCAATCGACAAACGTCACAAACCATAGCACGCTCACCGCATTTGGCAGCTACAGTGCGTGCCGCGCAGCGACTACAAAACCGTGTATCTGCCTGCCAACGAAATAGTTGTATGGCTTGGCTAAGCTGAGCAGCTAATGCTATGGGCAGATGCGTGATAAGCTGTCGATAAGGTACAAAAGTGTTAATGCTGTTTTCTATATTGCTAATAACGCTACTATCTAAGTCACTACTATCTAAGTCACTGCTATCTAAGTCACTACTTGTTAATCCATCACTGTCTAAAATACTGGGCAAGGCGATATTATGTGCTATGGCATAATCATAAGTGATAGCGCGGCTTGCTTGTACAGTGACAGCATTAGCGTTATCAGTATCATCTACATCATTCGGCAGCCAGCTATTGGGCGCTACGCTATCAAACAATGTAACTTGTCCTAATTGATAAGCTTGCTCACTACTGACATCAGAGTGTGCTAGCTCAACCTGTAACGGCCACCAGCCATTAGGCGTTTGACGACATAAGATCGTTTCATCAGATAGGACAAAGGCGTGGATTATCATATAGGTTTCCAAACAGTCAAAGACAAGCTCATATCAGCTTGTCTTTGTATAAAAATTTAAATAAATAATTAAGCGGCAAGCAGTTGGCTTAAGCTATGCTGCCCAACATCCAATGCTTGTTTGCTGACAGGGCGATTGTTCTCGAAGCCGTCTAGATGATGGTCAACTGCCATAATAACATCAGCAATATAAGCTAAGGTGCCATCATCGATGCCATGACCAGTATTAATACGTTGCTGTAAATAATTTGCCAATTGACTGAGCATACTGGCAGGCGTTGGCAATTGTAAAAAGCGCACCGCACCGCTCACTTGACGCAACATCTCAGGGGTATTTTGAATATTAAGAATATCGCGCTCAGGCTCCGCAAGGTAGTCGTTGATTGCTTGTTCAGCACTGGCAATTGCCGTACGACTCTCCTCTATCAAGGTATCATAAGCGGTATTCAACTGATGTAGTGAGATATGAGGATTATTCAACGGCAGATAAATTGCACCTGGAGTATGCATCTCAGCCATGGCGATGGTCGCGTTTTCTGCATGCATGAGTGCCAATAGTAAATGATCAAAATCTTCTGGAGTAGGCGAGCGCCATGTGCTGACGGCTTCTGCCGCTTTAATCAGGCTATTGGCGGCATTAGATAGACCGAGCAGATGTAAGGAAGAGCTTAAAGTAGTGAGTTCTTCAATAATTTGCGAGGTCTGCATATCGACTGGATTGATTGAGTCACCACGGGCATAGCTGTCGACATTTTCTTTAATCGTATTGATTTGAGTCTGGATAATGATATTCAAAGTATCCGTCAGCTCACGGTTTGGACCAAACAAGAAGCGCTCCATCTGCTGGCGTTGTGTATCTTCTAAGCGGTTGGCGGCGTATTGATCGCGCAGTACTTTTGCCGCTTCAGTATCACGTTGTCCGGCAAAACTGACCAAATCAGCAAAACGCGTATCCATAATAGGTAAATAGCTTTGGAATTGCTGCTCAACATAAATAAGCGTGTGTTTTTGACTGACATTAAGCGGCAGGATGGCTGCGATATCACTGACCGCAGCGGACGCTGCTTGCCAGAATAGACTGCTGGTATTTTTCGCTATCAAAGCACAGGCAGCTGACATAGCATCCAGCTTTTGCTGATCATCTTGAGTGATGTTGCCATCCCTATTGATCAAAGTAACGCCAAGCCCGCTACGATAAGCATAGGTCAGTAGCTCTTGATCAAGGTTGAGCTCATGTAGCGGCTGAAAATTCTTTTCAGGATTGGCGATAATGACGCTACTATTGCCAAAAATAGAAAAATAATCAGAAGCAATAGGTGCTATTTGGCTATGAGCATTCAGCTTATTAATAATAGGTAGTAATAAAGCAGGCTCTACCGACTCAGTCAGTAGCACAAATTCAACATAACGATCAAGCGTCATAATCGCTTCGGACAGATCCATGATTAAGTCAATATCACTATTGTCGCCACTGTCATAAAGCTGTTGCAACCCGTGTACAATCGCATTATTGAGTGCCTCTGCACCCACCAAAGATATCAGCTCAAAAATACAAGAAAGCTGCTTTAATACAATAATAGAGTCTAATAATAATGGCGCTTGGCTATTGTCGTCATTAAATTCGCCCAAATGAATCTCAGTATCTTTAAGTATGACATTGACCTCATCATGCAATAAGTGCAGCGATGGCAAATTAAAGTCAGTAACACTAAGCGTTGGCGCGGTTAATTTTATTTGCGTAGAGTGGTTCATAATTGGTTTTTCCATAAGATACTGACGAAAATAGCAAATAGTTAGAGAGTAAATTAAAAATAGCGCTAGATAAGGGTTTACTTTTTATCGTTATAATAATCAAGACTGTATTCTCTAATTGCCAATATAAGAAGCGATTTTGATGCCTGTTACATTTTGGCTTTCAGCTCAGGATAATCTTCTGCGAGCGACGCATACCAGCTTTGATTGGCGCCCTCATCAGTACTTGACTCAAGCAATAAAGCCGCTAAATTGTCAAAGCTAGCATGGGCTGTGTGTCCGCCATCCGCTTGCGCGTCATCCTCAATGCCTAGCGTTACTTGTCCGCCAGTCATCGCCAAATATACTTCTGCTAAAATCTCTGAATCTAGTAATGCCCCGTGAAAGGTACGGTCTTGCTTGCCCACGTCTAAACGACGTACGAGAGCATCAAGAGTATTTTTCTGTCCAGGATACTGCTGCTTTGCCATGACCAGCGAGTCGGTCACTTTTACTCGCTCAGCAAAGTCATGCATGCCAACTTTGGCAAACTCCATATTTAAGAAGTTCATATCAAACGAGGCATTATGAGCGATGATTTCTGCACCATCCATAAAGTCATAGAGCGACTGCGCGACTTGGTCAAAGGTTGGTTTGTCCATTAGAAACGCTTCAGAAATACCGTGAATTCGAATAACTTCTTCATCCATACCGCGCTGTGGGTTGATATAGACGTGGAGCTTTTCGCCGGTGAACTTACGTCCGATCATCTCTACAATACCGACTTCGATAATGCGGTCGCCTTTTAGCGGATCAAGACCGGTGGTCTCCGTATCCATGATGAGCTGACGATCAGATTCATGACGATGGATTGGCTTGGGTAGCAGCGGTATAAAATATGGATTGGCGCGGCTGGTATCACCATCGAATTTTTGGGTATCTGCTTCAACATTAGCAACCATGTTGGACGTATGGTTATTGATGCTTGTGTCAATCAAAGGCGTCTGGGCGTCTGGCATTTCTATAGCACTCATTGAATTGGTGGCATTGTACGAACTAATATTTTCTTCAGCTAAAGCATGAGTATTTATTACATTGTCATTATAACTTTGATTATCTAGTACCTCGGCATCAAGCTCATCATCCATCATATCAAAACCTAATGGATCAAAATTTAGCCAATCATCGCTGCTTGCTGGCTGTTTATCAGCCATTATTGGCTCTTTTTTTTTAGTACTATCTTGACCGTCTGTTATCCAATCTTCACTACGTGAGGTCACACCTAGGTTTGCAAGCTCATCCGCTTTTTCATTGCCAGCATGTCCAGCATGACCTTTTACCCAATGCCAATCAACGTCGCGTCGCTGACAGAGCTCATCGAGTCGCTGCCATAGATCTTGATTGGCGACGGGTTTTTTACCGGCCGTTTTCCAGCCTCTTTTTTTCCAACCTCCAATCCACTCAGTGATGCCTTTTTTGACATAACTGGAGTCTGTCCAAATCTCGAGTCTCTGCTCATGCGGACTATGGGTCAATGCTTGTATCGCACCCATCAATTCCATACGATTATTGGTGGTTTCTTTATCACCGCCATAAAAATCCTGTGTCCGTCCGTCGCTAAATATCAGATGAGCGCCCCAACCACCAGCACCAGGATTGCCTTTACACGCGCCATCTGTGTAAGCAACCGTAGTATCTGCTTTGGCAGCCAATGGATTTATGGCATTAATGGTGTTAAATGGCTGCGCTGCGCTGCGATTTTCTGACATAAAAATTTACTGACCTAATAGAGAATAAATACAGGATATGGCGAAGCGATTTCACTGATATATTGGAGGCTAATTTCAGCTACCTATGTTGGAATCGAGTATAACAAATCCAGCGTTAATAGGGGCAATTGCCATGCACAAAAAACCAAAAACAGATATCCTAATAGTAAGCCTAACGTTTTCTGTTAAAATAGAGCGGTTGTAAAGATATGTCTAGCCAGACAGTAACTATAATTTGCTTAACCAAAGCTTTCAATGCTCGAATGCAGGATTACCCTATGATGTCAGCCTCAAAACCTTCTTCTAAAGACCTTAGCCATTTTATGATTGCGATGGCTGCGAGCAGTATGCTGCTTTTGAGCGCTTGTAATGATAGTAATACCCAAGCGGATACCAAAAAGGTTGAGAAGGTAGCAGATTTATCTATATTTGAGGGATGTTACACCGTCAGTCATGATGAGCCTGCGCAAATAAAAGTCAGTAAACAAGACGATGCTTGGGTCATGCAGATGAAAGAGCCTGCAAGTGCCAAGCGTGTTTGGGATGATGCTGAGCCATTAGAGGTAATTAAGAACAGCGATGTACCAAAGTTTTTCTCTATCGACCCTGAGAATGTCGATGCGGTGATTGGTCGTCCGGATAGGGTGCTAGTGCTGGCGCATGTTAAGCCTGTTTATGCCAATATCGATCCGCTACTGGATAGTGAGTACTTGTCTTATATCTATAAAGGGGCAAACACTATTTACCGAGTCGAATGTGATGACGTTAATACTGATATTTTAGCCAACCCGCATGCCAATATCGTTATCGATAACGTTAATGAAAGTATTTAACAACACGCCTTAGATATTCGCTGTTATAAACCGTTAGATCATTAGAGTTAGGCAATATGAATTTTTTTAGTTATGTGGTGTTAGGTGGTTTTTCTTATGCAGCTGGTTGGGCAATAAGAACTTATATACTGGACAAAAAACCTGAACCCGAGCAGCCTTATAATCTTAAGCATCCCGCCATCTTAGCGTATTTAGGCGGGTTCTTTATTATTATGCTGACGGTCTCATGGCTAATCGGTCGCTACGTACTTGGGCATGCCAGCATTGATGTACCATTTATTATCATAAACAGTCTCGTGGCGACCTTTGTCTATTCGTTTGGTCTTAATCCCGAAAAGGCTCGTTATGATGTGCCGGATTAATGGTTTAGAGGACAAGGAAAATCCATAAAGATAGAGTTATTCTCATGCCAAGACACAGTCAATGAACACCTCATTGACTGTGTCTTTCTCACAGCTATTATAATTTCTACCATAGTCGATGATAAATAATGGATCTTTTTTATATTTAACTCACTATAACTAAGTAGCTATGACTTCTTAATATCTGCCTTATTGTCTTCCGCTTTAGACTCTTCGTCTTTATCTGCTTTTGCCGTACTTTTATTTTTATCTTCGAGCTTTTTATTAGGGCGTGTTGAACATTGGATAGAAATTGATGGCAAAAAAAATAGCGAACGGTTAATCTTTAAGTTCTGACACAAAAAAGATATCGTTCGCTATGCCTCGCACTATGCTCAAAGATGAACACTGGACAAGACTGAAACCTATCTTACTAGAACTTAAGATCTATGACAAAGAAAATCTTAGAAATACAGTTGAAGGCGTGCTTTATCGTATGCGTGTTGGCTGTCCTTGGCGGGATCTGCCAGCTTACTTTGGCAAGCCTAATACAATATACAAAGCTTACCAGCGCTGGTTTAAGAGTAATAAGCTGATTGCGCTGTTTGCTTTATTAATCAAAGACGCTGACTGTGAATGGGTATTTATTGATGGTACTCATATCAAAGCGCATCAGCACAGTAGTGGTGGTAATGAGAACACCCAAGCCATTAGTAAAAGTGTGGCAGGACGCGCGACCAAGATTCACTTAGCCGTTGATGCTCATGGCAATCCACTGACCTTTATTTTATCAGATGGTACCACCCATGATGTTAAGGTCGCACCTGATTTAATAGACAAGATAGATTTAAGCGATACAGAGGTTTTATGTGCCGATAAAGGCTATGATTCTGATGCACTACGAGCCCATATTGAACAAGCAGGGACGCATGATAACATCCCTAGAAGATCAAACACGAAGTCCTCTAATGATCATATGGACTGGGACTTGTATAAAGTACGCCACTTAGTAGAAAATGCCTTTGCTAAGCTAAAGCAGTATAGGGCGGTTGCCACTAGATTTGATAAGCTCAAGCAGAGTTATGAGAATACGGTGGCGCTCGCTTGTGCTTATATTTGGCTCAAATTATGAATGTTCAACACGCCCTAGTAGGCTTTGAGTCTTTATTGTCAGATGCAGTTTGTTCGTTTTTCCAAGTTTTGTATTTTAATAAATCCTTTTCCATGAGCTTTAGACAAAATTTTAGCACCAACGCATCATCGATTTGACCGATAAAGGGGATAAAGTCTGGAATAAGATCAATAGGGTTTATAACATAGAGTAGACCAACCACTGCTGCGGAAATGGTTTTATAAGGGATATTACGATAGTTGCCTTGATAGTAATCTTTGACCAAGCTCATGAGCAATAGTAAATCCTTGGTATAACGCTCAAGACCGCGACCGTTTTCAAGTTGGTCTTTTATTTTGTCTTCTTTACCCAAGATGTGTCTAATGCTATCCATAAGGCTTTTATTCTCTTTCTCTTTGTCAGCCATGCTTATGATCCTTTTGTGTCAGTATATATTTATATTTTGTTGCGATTAATTGCTCTTTACTATAACAAGAGTAGCGACTTCATCCAAATAAGACGATGGGTGATTCTGTATTGTTTTGTTGACTAGCATAACAATGGGTTGAGCTGCCCTAGACAATCTTAAACCAAATTGCCGTCCCAACTTCCGTTATAATGCAATGTTTCAAAGATAAAGGCCTAGCGCATGTTGTATGAAATCACGTGCATTTAAACCATCAATGGTAAATAAGTATCCCTGTTAAACAAGTATTAACTGAATAGTACAAAAGGTAAAATAATGATCAAGATATCTTCTGGACTTAATCGTCGCCAATTTTTATGTCAAGTCGGAATCAGTGCAGGGGCAGGATTATTAGCAACCCAAAGCATGACTCAGGCGCTAGCCGCCAATGCTATTCAGCAAGATAAAAGTACGCAGCTTACCAAAGATGATCTACCAACGGCGTTGACACCGCAACAAGCAGCACAAAACGTATCGTCTGAGACGCGGCAATCGAACACCTACTGTGTCAACTCAAGTATTGAGACGCGGCTTTTTGCCAGCTCCAATGTCGGTGGTAGTAACGAGCGGAACCAGCTGGCATTAGACCGCTTGGCTTGTGCAGGTTTTAAGGTCAATAATCCGTTGATCACCACTCGGCAGTATCTGCGCTTTGCAGGTACCGATTCGCAAAGAGCCAGTGATCTGCAAAATATCGCCACGGGTGCGATCAAAGCGCCAAAGCTGCTACTTGGTGTACGCGGTGGCTATGGTGCTGTGCGCCTATTACCAATGGTTGATTGGTCAACGCTGGGACGCATTATGAAGGAGCGTGGCACGATACTCGCAGGTTTTAGTGATGTAACTGCTATTCAGTGCGCATTATTGGCAAAAGGGGATATGAGCTCGCTTGCGGCTCCGATGCTCTATAGCGAGTTTGGCAAAACCAAACCCGACCAAGTCAGCTGTCGACAATTTGCCCAAGCATTAACCAATCTAAATCTGGCTATCAACATACCAGATGCGTCGTTAACCAGTCCAAATTTACCCAGTATCTTAGCAAGTTCTGAGCCAAAAACGATAACTGGCACTATGTGGGGTGGTAATCTGAGTGTGGTGTCAGCGCTGGCAGGCAGTGAGTATTTGCCACGGATTGCTGGCGGTATCGTATTTTTAGAAGACGTCGGCGAGCAAGCCTATCGTATTGAACGTATGCTGTACGATTTGTATTTAGCAGGCGTGTTTAAAGGTCAGCAAGCCATCGTGTTTGGTGCGTTATCAGGTAGCGGTGAAGATAGCTATGATAAGCGTTATGATGTCGCCACCGTGATTCGTCAACTGCATAAGCTGACAGGGTTACCGATTTATAGCGGTATGCGCTTTGGTCATATTGGGGCAAAGCACAGCTTTCCGCTGGGCGCGATGTGTCAGATTAGTCCAGATAAAGTCGGTGGCTATCAATTGGCATTTAGCGATTATCCAACGATTAAAGCCGATGCCATCCATGTCGAAGGCTTGTGGCAATAAAATTTAGGTCTATAGTCGAATCTAAATAAATCAGATACGTAACTATCAAGTCGCTCAATGAAAAGTTGTTTTTCTTGCGTGCTGTGCCTACGCCGACAGATGCTGCGAAAAACAACTTTTCGTCTCGCTGTATCGTTTTTATATCGAATTAATTATATAAAATTGTTGCTGTGATGAATTTGCTACAGCAACGTATTACTTTCAAAAGACATCTACTATAAAGTTAAATCGCTAAGCGTGAAAATTTATCCTGATATTCTTTTGGGGTCAGCTCAGTGGCGCGTTTAAAAAGCCTAGTAAATGATGAGATATCATCATAGCCAACCTGCTCAGCGAGTGATTTAATCGTCACATCGCCCAATTCCAGTAAGCGCTTTGCCTGCTCAATTCTGACTGCTTGAATATACTCAATCGGACGCATAGCCACGCAAGATTGAAAGCGTCTATTTAAGGTGCGTGGGGTGATATTTACCATGGCTGCCAAGCCGCTAACTTGAATAGGTTGTTTGAATTTTTCCTCGATAAACTCTTGTACTTGCTGCACCAGCTGATCTGAATGTGGCTTATGCAATGTCACATTGGTATAGCTGTTTTGATTGCCTCTTTTACTATCAATAATTTGGGTTTTTGCCACTTGAGTAGAAATCTCACGCCCGCAATAACGCTCTATCAACAGCAATCCCAAGTCATAAAACGCGCTACCACCTGCTGCACAAAATATATTGTCTGATTGGGTCACGAACTGATTTTCTTGTAAGTCAACGAGTGGAAAGTCTGCCTTAAACTTACTGGCATAGCCCCAATGAGTTGTCGCTACTTTACCATCGAGCAGACCTGCTTTTGCTAAAAAGAACGCACCACTACAGTTGCTGGCGATGTCCGCTTTAGTATTCGCCAGTCGCTTGATGTGTGGAATTAAATCGCTATTTTGACTCAATACTTTATCAATTGAATCGCCAATCGTTGGGATCAATAGTAAGTCGCACTCTATGACTTCCTGAATATCGCAATGCGCTCGCATAATTAAGCGGTTGCTGCATCTGATATCTACACCGCCAAGACTGGCAATCTGCACATTAAATCTAGGTTCTACTTCCTCATTCAAAAATCGTTGCCAGCTGACGCCAGTAAATGAAAATAAATCTAGCGCCCCAGCGAGTACACTACCGAGCACGCCATCGAAGCCAACAATAATCACTTTAAAAGGTTTGAAGTAGGGCATGATTGTGTAATTTCCTTTAGGAACGCTTATTGAAAATAACGTTTTTCATCTAATTTTTCTAAGAATAAGTATTATGTATGTCTCATTTGACCATAATTATGTCATAAATGACAATACGACATCGCGTGAAATTGGCTTAGTATCTATTGATAACCAATTTTTATTTGTTAATGAGAATACTAGCGAGAATACTATGGCAGCAGATACACTTATCCATGACTTTGAATTACCGTTTCAATTATATGATGTATTGGGCACTAAAAATTTAACCGAGCATCCGAAGTTTGCAGAACATAGCCGCGAAACTTTCGATGCAGTATTGGATACCGCCAATAAAATCGCGACCAATTTATTCTTGCCGCATAACCATCTAGCAGATAAGAACGAGCCACAGTTTGATGGCAAAAAAGTCAGCATGATAGACGAGGTAAAAGTCGCCTTTGATGCCTTTCGCGAGTCGGGCTTTATCGCTGGTCGTTATCGTTTCGAAGACGGCGGTATGCAGCTGCCTGAAACCGTCATGACCGCCGTGGCAGGCTATTTTATGGCGGCCAATCCATCCACCACCGCTTATCCATTTTTGACCACTGCCGCGATTAATGTTATCTCACATTTTGCCAATGATGAGATTAAAAATGCCTTTATGCCGCGTATGCTGACGGGTGAATTTACAGGAACGATGGCATTGACAGAGCCGCACGCTGGCTCGTCACTTGCTGATATTAAGACCACCGCCGTGCAACAAGACGACGGCTCATATCGAGTCAAAGGCAGTAAGATTTATATCTCAGCGGGCGACCATGAGCTGTCTGCTAATATCGTTCATCTTGTATTGGCCAAAATCCCAGGTGGCCCTAGTGGTGTCAAAGGTATTTCTCTATTTGCTGTACCAAAATATCGCTTAAACGAAGACCTATCGGTTGGCGAGCGTAATGACGTGCATTTAACGGGTCTCATTCATAAACTGGGCTATCGCGGCGCGACTTCTACGGCACTTAGCTTCGGTGATGCAGGCGACTGTCATGGTTATCTGATCGGGGAGGCGAATTTTGGTTTGCGCTATATGTTTAAGATGATGAATGAGGCGCGTATTGCAGTGGGCTTTGGCGCGGCAATGATTGGCTATCGTGGCTATCAGTATTCGCTCGATTATGCCAAAGACCGAACGCAAGGTCGTATCGCACCCAACAACAAACCTGAAGATGCCGCTACTGCCATTATCCAACACGGCGATGTCAAGCGTATGCTGTTGGCACAAAAAGCCTATGCTGAGGGCGGAATCTCGCTTTGTTTATACGGCTCAAACCTGATTGATCGTATCAATACTTGTGACGACGCCACCCTAAAAAATGAGCTGTCAGAACTATTAGATTTACTCACACCCGTATTAAAAGCATGGCCGTCTGAATATGGACCTAAAGCCAATGATTTGGGTATTCAAGTCTTGGGCGGTGCGGGTTATACGCGTGAGTATCATGCCGAGCAGTTTTGGCGTGACAATCGTCTAAATCCCATCCATGAAGGCACAAATGGCGTACAGGCGCTAGATTTGTCATTTCGTAAGTTATGGCAAAACAAGGGTCTGGGCATTCAGATTTTGAAACGAGAAATCACGCAAGATCTAAAAGACATCACTACGCCTGAGAGCGCAGAGCTTGCGGGTAAATTAACGCCTTATATGGCGCATCTGCATGAAGTATTGGTGCATTTAAGCAAAGTTTTGCAAACAGAAAAAGCCGTGACGCTCACGGGTAACGCGCAGGCATTGATGAATATATTTGCCTCGATAGTCGTGAGCTGGATTTGGATTCGTCAAGCCAGCAAAGCCGAGCAGCTACTAAGTACCACGCAAGATACTGAGCAGCAAAACTTCTATAAAGGCAAAATACAAGCCGCAAAGTACTTTATCGATTGGGAATTACCGTTAATCAACCGCGATATTGAATTACTCACCAACAGCAACTCGGTTTGCACAGACATGCAAGCTGAGTGGTTCTAACAACAACGCTAAGGAAAGAAAAATGACAACGATGAATAAGCAATGGCGACTTAAAGCAAGACCTGTTGGCGAACCAAGCGCTGACACGTGGGAGTATACCGAGTCAGAATTACCGAGCATTACAGACGGTGAGCTACTGATTAAAATCGAATATATTTCCATGGATCCAGCGATGCGTGGTTGGTTGAATGATGCCAAATCCTACATCGAACCTGTACAGATTGGCGATGTTATGCGCGCTGGCACCGTGGGCGAAGTGATTGAAAGTAAGCATGAGAAATTTGCCGTCGGCGACTATGTGGCTGGTCACAATGGCGTACAGTCATATGCCGTTAGTGATGGGACAGGACTGTATAAAGTCGATCCAAACTTAGCACCCTTGTCTTATTACTTAGGCGTCTTAGGTATGCCGGGAATGACAGGCTATTTTGGTCTATTAAAGACAGGTCAACCAAAATCGGGCGAGACTGTTGTGGTATCAGGCGCTGCGGGTGCCGTTGGTGGTTTGGTCGGTCAAATCGCCAAAATCAAAGGCTGCCGCGTTGTCGGTATCGCAGGCGGTGCTGAGAAATGCAAATTCTTAATCGATGAGCTTGGATTTGATGCGACCATCGATTATAAAAACGAAGACGTAAAAAAAGCCCTCAAGCAAACCTGTCCTAATGGCGTCGATGTCTACTTTGACAACGTGGGCGGTGATATCTTAAATGACGTGCTAACTCAGATCAATCTGCGCGCGCGTATCGTCATTTGCGGCGCAATCAGCCAATATAACAACACTCAGGCAGTAAAAGGCCCATCGAACTATCTGTCACTCTTGGTCAATCGTGCGCGTATGGAAGGCATCGTGGTGTTTGATAATATCAAAGAATACCCAATCGCGATGAAAGAAATTGCAGGCTGGATTCAGTCTGGCGATATCAAAGTGAAAGACCATATCGTTGAGGGTATCGAGACATTCCCTGATACGCTTATGATGCTCTTTAAAGGTGAAAATTTCGGCAAACTGGTACTTAAGGTAGAGGGATAAATCATGACGCTGAATACAAATGGACTTGAGTCAAGCAAACTAAAAAATGTGACGGCTTCAAACGTAACTGGTAAACGCATCTTAATCACAGGCGGTGCGTCAGGCATCGGTGCCGCCAGCGCACTGCTCCTAGCAAGTCGCGGTGCAAAAGTCGTGATTGGTGACTTGGCAGAAGAAATGGGCGCAGCTGTCGCTCAGCAAGGTCAAGATGCAGGCAACAGTATTACCTTCAAAAAAGTAGACGTGACCAGTGGCGATGAAGTGCGCGCGTTGTTTGCGTTTGCTATGGAGATATTGGGCGGCCTAGATGTGGTGGTAAACAATGCTGGTATCGATCATCAGCCGGCACCCATGCATGAGCTGAGTGATGATGATTTTGATCGCAATATCGCGGTCAATTTAAAAGGGGTTTGGCACTGTATGCGTGCCGCCGTCGCTTGTATGGCAACCAATGGCGGTGGTCATGTGATTAATGTGGCGTCTATCGCAGGTCTGCGTTCCGCGCCTTTGTTATCAGCTTATAGTGCGGCTAAACATGGGGTGATGGGTCTGACCAAGTCGGCCGCTCATGAATACGCTCGCGTAAACATTCGCTTTAATGCTGTTTGTCCAAGCTTTATCGATACACCAATGGTACGCAATACCATGGCAAATATGAACGAGCGCGCGCAGCAAGCCACCATCAAAGCCAGTCCGTTGCGCCGATTAGGAGAAGTCGATGAAGTGTCTGGCGCGATTGCATGGCTTGCCAGCGACGAGAGCAGCTTTATGAATGGTCATGCCTTTACGCTAGACGGTGGCATGTTGGCTTAGCTGGCTTAATATATTTTCTTAAAACGATTGATATTAAGTTTGGCGGTGCTGGTAAAGTTTTCCTTGCTGTGTGCTTTGCACTCCAAAGGCTGCGCAATTTTTGTCCAGTACTGCTAATTTAAAAAAGCATAAGGAGTTATCATGAAAGATTTATTTGATTTAACGGGTAAGATTGCGTTGGTAACGGGTGCCAGTCGCGGTATTGGTGAGTCTATCGCTCGTCTACTGGCTTCAAGAGGCGCACACGTGATCGTTTCAAGTCGCAAAATTGATGCGTGCCAAGCCGTTGCGGATAGTATTATCGCTGACGGTTATAAAGCCAGTGCGTTTGCTTGTCATGTAGGAGACATGGAGCAAATCGCTGCTATCTTTGAGCATATCAAAAGTGAGTTTGGTCAAATTGATATCTTGGTCAATAATGCCGCCGCAAATCCTTATTATGGGCATATCTTGGACACGGATTTGGCGGCTTTTGACAAGACCGTCGAAGTTAATATTCGCGGCTATTTCTTTATGTCGACAGCAGCTGGCAAGATGATGCGCGAGCAGGGCGGCGGAGTGATTTTGAACACAGCATCCGTTAATGGCTTAGTTGCGGGTGATAAGCAAGGGATTTACTCAATCACCAAAGCAGCGGTCATTAGCATGACTAAAGCCTTTGCCAAAGAGTGTGGCCCACTAAATATTCGTGTCAATGCGTTATTGCCGGGTTTAACCGATACCAAGTTTGCCTCAGCATTGACCACCAATGATAAAGTCTTAAAGATGGCATTACATGCTATTCCGCTAGGGCGTGTGGCTAATCCTGACGAGATGGCTGGCACAGTATTGTACCTAGTGTCTGATGCTTCAAGCTATACTACAGGTGCTACTATAGTCGTTGATGGTGGGATGTTGGCTTAGTCAGCTGTTCGCCGTCTAAAAGTATGGTCATTTCTAAAACCGTATGCTTATAAATGGCAGACGGTTTTTTATTTGGTTATAGTAATTACTAATATTTTAAGTAACAGTGTTTGAAGTAATAGTATTTAAGGAAGGAGTAAAGCATGCAAGCATCTATTATTAAGCATTTTACCAATATCAAGACATGGTTATTCGTTCCAGCTACTCGCATTGACAGAGTAGCAAAAGCCTTTGCCAGTGGGACAGATGCAGTGATTGTGGATTTAGAAGATGCGGTTGCTACAACGGACAAGGTGCAAGCTCGCAAAGACTTACAAGTTTATTATAATAGTCAGGATTATCGGCCGATTTGGCTACGCATAAATAAAGCGGGTAGTGATGAATATAAAAAAGACGTGGCATTATGTCAGCAGCTGCCGAAGCTGGCAGGCGTGCTACTGGCCAAAGCTGAGCAAGCAACAGATATTGACTTTGTGCATCAGCATACAGGTCTGCCTGTCATTGCGTTAATAGAAAGCGCTATAGGTTTATACCAAATAGATAGCATGGCAAAAGCCAAGGGACTTGCCGCGTTCAGTTATGGCTTCTTAGACTTATGCAATGATTTGTGCGTACAAGTAGGCACGAAAGCTGCCGATATCGTCGCCAATCAAATCCGCTATCAATTGATTCTAACTTCAAAAGTACATCAGCTATCAGCGCCTATCGATACCGTTTATCCTGATTTTAATGATGAAAAAGGGCTAACTGAGCGAGTGCAATTATGGTCGCAAATAGGCATGTCCGGCATGCTTTGTATCCATCCAAAGCAAGTAGCAACTGTTAAGCAATCTCTACAACCGACCGAAGAAGAATTACTATTTGCTCAGCGTGTGGTCGACGAGTATGAAAGAAGCGGGCAGGCGGTGTTTAAAATAGAAGGCCAAATGGTCGATGCGCCAGTGATTGAGCGCTGTCGCCAGTTATTAGGTCAGTTACTGGCGAAGTAGCAGGGAAGCTGATAATGGTTTATCATAAGACATATCTATTCATAAATTATAAAAGTACGCCATGATTTTTATCAATAACCGTATCAGCCTCAATGAAAGTGAAGTCGAAATCAGCGCCATACGCGCACAAGGCGCAGGCGGACAAAACGTCAATAAAGTCTCCTCTGCCATTCATCTGCGCTTCGATATCATGGCCTCTAGTTTGAGCGATGCGACCAAGCAGCGTTTGCTTGACAGCAAAGACAGCCGAATCACCAAAGAAGGCGTGCTCATCATTAAAGCGCAGCAATTTCGTACCCAAGAACGCAATAAAATAGATGCCTTTGAGCGCTTGCAGAGCTTTATTGTAAAAGCCACTCATGTGAATAAAAACCGCAAACCTACTAGGCCTAGCCAAAATGCCAAACGCAAACGCGTGGATCAAAAGACCCAGCGCGGTAAAACAAAAGCATTACGCGGCAAAGTGGATTTTTAATTAGAATGATTTTAAATGTAAAATCCCAGCCCAGTTAAGTGGCTGGCATTTTTATATACTTATTTGCAATCAGCTTCTCAGCTAGCCGAGCCTTCTGCTTAATTCAGGAAAGCGCTTTATCATAAACAACATTAGTAGTAATGCGGCACTGGCGATTGCAGCGCCAACATAGCCCACGCTTGATAACGAGAGATGGGTCACCCCATAACCACCAAACAAAGCCCCTGTACCAATTCCTAAGTTAATAATGCCTGAGAACATCGACATCAGCATATCCTGCGCGTTAACATCAACCATAATGACTTTAGCTTGCATAGAGACAATCAATAGCATGAGCGCTGCACCCCACAGCAAGGCGATTACGCTGAGCGCCCATACCGAGGTGACGGCAAGCAGCAGCGCAAGCATCGATACCAATATCAATATCGTCGATATCAGCATCAATCTGGTATTAAAATTATCACCCCAGCGACTGAATATCACACTGCCTAGAATGCCTGCCACGCCAAATAATAATAGTACAAAAGTCGCCGCATTTTCACTGATTGCCCCAACTTGCCGCATAAAAGGTTCGATATAAGAGTAAGCGGTATAGTGTGCGGTAAAGACAAGCAAAATAAGTACATACAGGCTGACCAATAAAGGGTTTTTGAGCAACTCTGGAATCTTTCTGAACGAGCCCTCAAACATACTTGGCAGGGTAGGTAAAAGCCTTGCTTGCAATATAAATACCACCAAAGCAACTGCACCGATACCGCCAAAGGTTGCGCGCCAGCCAAACCATTGACCGATCAATCGTCCTAACGGTACACCCATTACCATTGCTAATGAGGTACCGGTCGCAAGCACACTGAGCGCCATGGCTTTCTTTCCTTTGGGTGCTACTCGTATGGCAATCGCCGCCGTGATTGACCAAAATATCGCATGCGATAGTGCAATCCCAACACGGCTGATAAGTAGCACTTGAAAACTCCACGCAAATACTGACAGCGCATGGCTTGCAATAAATACCGCAAATAACGCCAACAGCAAACGCTTACGCTCAAAGCGACTGGTCAGTAGCATCAGCGGCAATGACATGGCCGCGACAATCCACGCATACAGCGTCAACATCCAGCCTGTTTCTGCTGTAGTAATAGCAAAGTCTTGCGCAATGTCACTTAATAACGCAACGGGAACGAATTCGGTGGTATTCATGATAAAGGCGCTAACTCCCATCAAAAATACTTGAAAATATTGAGTGCGGCGAGCAGTTGCGCTCACCTCAAGGTTATGTGTCATAAAATCCAACGGTCAGAAAGAATGCTAAAAAATTAGCGTAAAAACGGGGCAAAAAGTGAGATGTTTACAGAAAAGCTAAGCAAGATAGCAAGTCAGTCGCTTTAGTTAAAGAGGTTTTTTGCTAATGTCATTATTGCCTAGCTTTTTTAATGATAAATACTGACTTCGATAATAGGTTTATCTGGTTTGTCAAAATAGATAAATCAGAGGATAATTCCAAACAATATCATACTTATTTAGAAGTTATATTATGCTTATCAATGCCGACTTTTCATGCCGTGCTGACTTAGCACCTGAACACTATCAGTGGGTCCAATCACCACAAAACGGCGTCGAGCGCGTGATGCTTGACCGTGTTGGTGCTGAAAAAGCACGTGCTACCAGTATCGTACGCTATGCCCCTGAGTCAAATTTTCCGCATCATCTGCACCCAGGTGGCGAGGAGATTCTGGTATTGTCAGGCACTTTTTCTGCGGATAATAGCGATTATCCTGCTGGTTGGTATTTACGCAATCCACCGACTTCAGAGCATCAGCCTTATAGTCATGAGGGGGCTGTTATTTTTGTCAAACTTTGGCAGATGACGGTCGACGAGACCCATCATGTCGCTATCGATACCAACGATGCTGACAATTGGCAAGAACAAGGCGGTCGCGAGGTTTGCTATTTATACTCGGATACAAAGGAGCAGGTGAGCTTGCAACGTATCAATGCAAGTGAGGCATTGTTTACAGATATTATCGTAGGAGGTGCTGAGCTATTGGTGCTAGAGGGTACTTTGATAGAAGCGGGACAGAGTTATCAGCGCGGTGGTTGGATACGTCTGCCTGTCGATGCGACATCGCAAATAACAGCAGGAGAGAATGGCGCCACGGTTTATCTAAAAACTGGACATTTATCACAAATCATCGGTATCGATGTTCACTGAGTTTATAAGTATTGTTGAGAAAAATAATATGAAGAAAGCATCGGTCGCGATTATTGGCGGCGGTCTAAGCGGCGTGTATGCGGCTTATTTATTGGAGAAAAAAGGCATTATCTGACAGGTATTGGCAGCGAATGGTCGACGCAGTTCCCAGGTTATCTTGCTGGCGCGATCGATGCTGCTAGCATAGGAACACTAAACCTTCCTAAGTTAGTATTTTCTTAATGAATCATGCTTAATTCAATATAAAAATCTCCTCCTAAATCGTCTTTTTTGTATCAGTTCCTCCTTGCTACAAGAGCTTTTAATTCTGTATAGCAAGGAAGGATTTCAGCTAAAGCCCAAACGCGGCTCGTCAAGTAAAATCACTTCATCACTCCACCTTCCTAGTATCACTTCATCTCAACTTATCTCACCTAGAATAAACAAAATACATATTAACCCTTCACATTGCTAGATTATTTCTATAAAATACCGACCGTGTGGTTTCTTTAGTGTATATAAATTATTAATATATGTTCAATTTGAGACAGGTATCCTAATGATGAGTCCCACCACTATTGCTTACGGTTACCTTGCCATTGCTATCATTTGTGAAGTCATTGGCACCACCTTTTTAGCTAAGTCAGAGCAATTTACGCGTTTGGTACCGACAGTGATTATGGGTGTGCTCTATGCCATCTCGTTTTACTTACTGACACAAACCATCAAGACCATACCGCTTGGTATTGCTTATGCGTTGTGGGCTGGACTTGGGATTGTATTGACCTCATTGGTAGGCTTGGTGTTTTTTAAGCAAACACTTGATACGGCAGCGGTGGTCGGTATCGCTATGATTGTGGGTGGTGTCGTCGTGATGAATTTGCTGTCCAATTCTGTCGGGCATTGATCGTGTATTTGGAGATAAAAATGGAAGCAGAAAACGCGCATAAGCGTAAAAAACAACCAGAAGTAATACGTCGGGCATTACTTGACCAAGCGGCACGCATCACTTTAGAACAAGGTTTGGCCAAGGTGACCTTCCAAGCGGTTGCTGATGCAGTTGGAGTAACCAAGGGTGGCGTGATGCATCATTTCACCACCAAAAACGCCTTGGTTATGGAAGTGTTCCATGATGCTATGAGAAAGTTCGAGCTAGAGGTTGACGCGGCTATGGCAAAAGATCCGGTACGTTTTGGCTCTTTTACCCGTGCTTATATCAATGCCACGATCAGTTTGGGCGAAAAAGGGCAGCATGAGTTCAATAGCCAAGCGACATTATATGCCTTGATGCTAGGCGATAGTGAGCTACGTGACTTATGGGCAAAGTGGGCAAATTCACAATTAAAGAAACATGAAGAAACCGACAATACCGAAACATTATGCATGGTGCGTTTAGTCGCTGATGGTATTTGGCTCTCTGATTTTTCAGGAATTGATATCTCAGATAAAACATCCATTCATAAACGCTTGATAAGCATGACGCAAGCTGCGCAAGAATAAAGCGCCGCTCTTAAATGACTTATCGAAATAGACAATATAAATTGATTTTAAATACTTAACCCATGACGATATTATCGGTATTAATTTTTTTATAAAGCTTTTGCCAGTCGTCGTAAGGAGAACAAACTCATGACAGATTCAAAAACAGTGCTAAATAACTTAACAGACATCATTGATTTAGAACAAATACAAACGGCTTATATTAACGGTCGTTACCTAGCTGTCGATGACTCATTAACTACCTTTGAAGATACTAATCCAGCGACGGGTGAGGTGCTGGCCACCATTCAGCAAACAAGCACTGAGCAGATTAATGAAGCGGTAAAAGCTGCACAAAAAGGTCAAAAAGTCTGGGCAGCACTGACAGCGGTTGAGCGTGGTCGAATCTTATCAAAGGCGGTTGAGATACTACGCGAGCGTAATGATGTACTCGCGTTACTTGAAACGAAAGATACAGGTAAAGCGCTCTCTGAAACCAAGTATGTCGATATCGCAACTGGTGCGGATGTCGTTGAATATTATGCAGGTCTTGCACCGATGATTGAAGGTCGTCAGATTCCATTGCGTGATACCAGCTTTGTTTATACCCGCCGCGAGCCGCTAGGCGTGGTCGCAGGTATCGGTGCGTGGAATTATCCTATTCAAATTGCGATGTGGAAAGCCGCGCCGGCACTAGCCGCTGGTAATGCAATGATCTTTAAGCCATCAGAAGTGACGCCGTTAACTGCATTGAAACTAGCAGAAATATTGACAGAAGCGGGCTTACCAGATGGCGTATTTAATGTCGTGCAAGGCAATTATAAAGTGGGTGAGGCATTAACTCAGCATCCTGATATCGCCAAAGTATCGTTTACGGGTGGTGTGCCAACTGGCAAAAAAGTAATGGCAAGCGCTGCATCATCATCGCTTAAAGACGTGACATTAGAGCTTGGTGGTAAATCGCCATTAATCATATTTGATGATGCCGACATCGATACCGCTGCTGATATCGCCATGATGGCAAACTTCTATAGCAGTGGTCAGGTATGTACCAATGGTACGCGCGTGTTCATTCCTAAAGCGATGCAAGCCAAGTTTGAAGAAGCTATCTTGACGCGTGTTGAGCGTATTAAGCTTGGCGATCCGATGGATGAAAACATCAACATGGGCCCACTAGTCAGCTTCCCGCATATGGAAAGAGTGCTTGGTTATATCGAGCAAGGTAAGGATAGCGGTGCACGCTTGCTAACAGGTGGTGACCGTGTGACGACAGGCGAATTGGCAAATGGCGCATTTGTCGCACCGACTGTATTCACTGACTGCACCGATGAGATGACTATCGTACGTGAGGAAATATTTGGCCCAGTGATGTCGATATTGACTTATGAGACCGAAGAAGAAGTGATTCGCCGTGCCAATGATACTGAATATGGATTGGCAGCTGGGGTCGTGACTGCTGATTTGACCCGAGCACATCGCGTGATTGCTCAAATTGAAGCGGGTATCTGCTGGTTAAATACGTGGGGCGAATCAGCCGCTCAAATGCCAGTCGGCGGTTACAAGCATTCAGGTGTTGGCCGCGAAAACGGCATTGAAGCCCTTGAGCATTATACGCAGACCAAATCTATCCAAGTAGAGCTAGGCACGTTTGAATCGGTATTTTAATCATTTGTATTGAGAAAATTCTTAATCAGTAAAGTGGTTCAGTAGTAGAGCTAATTGGTTCCTTGTTCGACTTTACTGATAGTAAATGATTTATTTTTCAATATTATGGAGCGTTTTATGACATCAACCACACCTGAGTATGACTACATTATCGTTGGCGCAGGATCAGCTGGCAATGTGCTGGCCACACGTCTGACCGAAGATGCCAACATTAAGGTGCTGCTGTTAGAGGCGGGTCGTCCAGACCACCGCTTAGATTTTCGTACGCAGATGCCAGCAGCGCTCGCCATGCCGTTGCAAGGAACGACCTACAACTGGGGCTACAAAACCGATCCTGAACCATATATGAATAACCGCGTGATGGACTGCGGTCGCGGTAAAGGACTTGGCGGCTCGTCACTGATTAACGGTATGTGCTATATCCGTGGCAATGCACTAGACTTTGATGATTGGTCTAAGATTAAAGGCTTAGAAGATTGGACGTATCTGGATTGCCTGCCTTATTTTAAAAAGTTAGAAAACCGCGATGCCGGCGAGAATGACTATCATGGTGTGGGTGGTCCTGTTGAGATGACCACTTCAAAACCAGGCGTCAATCCACTGTTTCAAGCGATGATTGAAGCGGGTGTGCAAGCAGGTTACCCAAGTACTGATGATTTAAACGGCTATCAGCAAGAAGGCTTTGGGCCAATGGATCGTTTCGTGACGCCTAATGGTCGCCGCGCTTCAACAGCTCGTGGCTATCTTGACCGCGCCAAACCGCGCAGTAATATCACGATTTTGACAGGTGCACTGACCGATGTGATTTTGTTTGATGGCAAACGTGCTGTCGGCGTTAAGTTAGAACATCAAGGACAAACCAAAAATTTCTACGCGTCTCGTGAGGTGATTGTTTCATCGGGTGCGATTGCGTCACCGCAACTGTTGCAGCGCTCAGGTATAGGCCCTGGTCAATGGTTAAAAGATTTGGGTGTCAATGAGATTCTAGATTTGCCGGGTGTTGGTAATAACCTGCAAGATCATTTAGAGCTGTATATGCAGTATGAATGTAAGCTGCCAGTGTCGATTGCACCTGCTAATAAATGGTGGAACAAGCCAGCCATCGGTGCGGAGTGGTTATTCAATGGTACTGGGCTGGGCGCATCAAATCAGTTCGAAGGTGGCGGTTTTATTCGTACCGATGAGAAATTCACCCATCCTAATATTCAGTACCATTTCTTGCCACTTGCGGTACGTTATGATGGTCGCAGTGCAGTGAAGTCTCATAGCTTCCAAGCACACGTGGGCTCATTGCGCTCGCCCAGTCGTGGTCGCGTCAAGCTGACCTCAAAAGACCCAAGCGCGCATCCGAGCATCTTGTTTAACTACATGTCTCATGATCAAGATTGGCAAGAGTTCCGTGCTGCCATGCGCATCACTCGTGAGATTATGCATCAGCCAGCACTTGATCCTTATCGTGGTCGTGCCATTGCCCCAACCGATGACTTGGTGACCGATGCGCAGTTGGACGAATATGTCCGTAATCACAGTGAGACGGCTTATCATCCATCTTGTACCTGTGCGATGGGTGAAGACAATGATTCGGTCGTCAATGGCGAAGGGCTGGTACATGGTATCGATGGCTTGCGCGTGGTTGATGCGTCAATTATGCCAAATATCATCAGTGGCAATCTCAACGCGACCACCATCATGCTGGCAGAAAAAATCGTCGATAAAATGCGCGGTGTGCAGCTGCCACGCTCAACGGTAGACTATTATGTCGCCAATGGTGCATCGCTCAGAGCAGAGCCGATGCGGAGTTATAGTCCTACGTTATAAGCGGTTGAAACATCAATCATATAAGACGGTTTTAATAAGAAGGTCTTTTATAGTAAAGGTCTTTTTTTATCCGCGCTAACGTTTAAGAAGATGAGTGCCGTTAAGGCGGCCTCTGTTGATCGTTTGCTTTGCTATTTTTTTACATTGTTGATTTAGCAAATTTCATTTATTGGTACTGCTTTGTGCGTCATGCAGTTATTTGTATGTCGTGCGGTTATCAGTCATAAAGTTATGACGGACAAAGCAATATCAGACCCTGTTTAATTTACCTATTGAGGTCTTTTATGTACAGCTCGCCATCAAAAGATGCGACGAAACCTCTGACTCTAAATAAGACGGTTTTTTTAGGTTCAGCCATTATTTCTATTTTATTGATAATCTGGACGATTGCGTTTCCAGATTATAGTGAGACATTATTAAGTTTAAGCATGGCATGGGTATCAGAGAGCTTTGGCTGGTATTATATGCTGGTCGTCGCCGCCTATAGTATATTTGCCTTGTTTGTTGGCTTTTCTAAGTATGGCGATATCAAGCTTGGTCAAGACCACGAAAAGGCGCAGTTTCCCTTTTTAGCGTGGGCAGCGATGCTGTTCTCCGCTGGTATCGGTATTGATTTATTGTTTTTTGGTGCCTCTGAGCCGTTGATGCATTATCTGACGCCGCATACGGGGCTCGAGCCTGCCAGTGAGGCGGCCATGCGTGAAGCACTTGCGCAGACCTTTTTACATTGGGGTCTACATGGCTGGGGTATTTATGCTTTAATCGGGATGGCATTGGCGTACTTTGCTTATCGTAAAAACATGCCACTTGCGTTACGTTCACCACTGACGCCTATTTTTGGCGAGCGCTTAATTAAAGGCTGGCTTGGTGATGGTATTGATACCTTTGGTGTTGTTTGTACCTTGATGGGTATCGCTACCAGTTTGGGTATTGGTGTATTGCAAGCCAATGCTGGACTGACCCATGTCTTTGGTATTGAATCTAGCAAAATGGTGCAAAGTTTGATTATCTTAGGGGTGGTTGTTGCCGCGGCGATCTCTGCGATGACTGGTGTAGAAAGAGGCGTCCGCCGTTTATCCGAATTCAACATGTTATCGTCGATATTACTATTAATCGCGATATTGGTGATGGGTAACACGGTTTATTTGCTCAATACCTTTACCCAAAATATTGGTCAATACTTCCAAACCATTATTTTTAAAACCTTTGATGTTTATGCTTATGATGGTCAAGCTGGCGCTGATTGGAAATCAGGCTGGACGATATTTTTCTGGGCATGGTGGGTTGCTTGGGCACCGTTCGTAGGTCTGTTTATCGCCCGTATTAGCCGTGGTCGTACCCTGCGTGAATTCGTATTTGGTGTGATGTTTATCCCACTTGGTTTCATCTTTGCTTGGTTCTCTATCTTTGGTAACTCAGCGATAGATTTGGTTGCCAATGGTGCCACTGAACTTGGTGAAATCGCAGTCAATGATGCGGCAATGGGCATGTTTGCCTTGTTTGAGTATTTTCCTTACAGCGAAGTGCTATCATTTGCAGGTGTTGTGATTGGGCTAGTATTCTTTGTGACTTCAGCTGACTCAGGCGCGTTAGTATTAGCAAACTTGAGCTCAAGAGGTATGACAAATGATACGGATGCCCCTGTCTGGTTACGCTTATTTTGGGCGGCGGCAACGGGTCTGATTACCTTAGGCTTATTGTTTGCTGGTGGTTTTGCCTCATTGCAGTCAGTATCTGTCATTGCAGGTTTGCCATTCTCGCTTATTCTTGTACTCTATATGATGTCGATGTGGAAGTCGTTAAAAGAAGAAGGTAATAAGCGCAAAGCCAGTACGATTGGTACGGCCAATGTGCTTGATAGTGGTAAAAGCTGGAAAGCACGCTTGCAACGTATCGTTAGTTTCCCTAGTCACAAGCAGGTCGAGAAGTTTTTACAGACGGTGGTTAAGCCTGCGATGATTGAGGTTGAAAATGAGCTAAAAGCGGGTGGTCTGACAACGTCTTTAGATACCCAAAATTTGGCCAGTATCGGTAAAGATATAGATGCTGGGATGGGTGAAGATGACGGTCAGATAGATGGGGTAAAACTGCGCGTCGGTCACGGTGACGAAGATGACTTTATCTATGAAGTTAATTTGATCAAAGCGGAGCGTCCTAACTTTACATTGAGCACATCAACTAAGAATGCAGAGTACTATTATCGTGCGGAAGTGTTCTTGAGTGAAGGCTCGCAAGAGTATGACTTGGTTGGTTACTCCAAAGAGCAAGTGTTGGTCGATATCTTAAATCAGTACGAGCGCCATTTGCAGTATCTACATTTAGAGCGTTAATGTCTAAGTGACACGCCGAAATTTATACTGACCCTATAAGTTGAATGCAGCTTATAGGGTTTTTTAAATGTCAGCGTTATAGTCTATTTGCTATAAAAGTAATAGGATATATACTGCTACGTTTTATAATGAAGATTAACAGTATTACTATTATCTGATGTGCTATCATTATTAAAAATGGTCATTCAGACCTATCGTGGGTTTAATGGTTTCGTAGCTTTCACTTGCCATTGTGTATCTATCAATGACAGCGCTACAAGCCTTGCAACTTCCAGCACGATATAAAATAACTCTGGTAAAGCGCATGAGCCTTTTCTCCGACAAAGTCATCCATGCCTTATTTGATTTGCCGAATCTGGCTTATTATTATACTTTTATTGTCGGAGTTATAGGAGTCTCACTTGTTTAATCTTCCTGCTACTCATTCCAAATATACCCGCTACTATAGACCGCAGCATTCTTTGGCACGCCGCATCATTACTCAAATCGATACGTGTGAGCGCCGTGCTCAAGATATCATCAAAGCCATGGGCTATCCACTTAAGCATACCATTCCTGCCTGTGATCGTCTGCGTCATATATTGTCTAGTGAAAAACTGGGCTTGGATGGCAGTTATATCGATGCTTATTTTACTCCTGAGCAATTCTTAGAAAAGCTGGTTTCAGTACTTGATATGCAGGATGAGGCGTTTGAAGAAGACATCGCTCAGATCAAGTATGATTTGGCGCATTATGCTTACCCTTTACCTAAATATCGGTTAAGAGCAGATGTTGATTTTGAATTTACTACTGGTGCAAATTGGATGTCCCGTGGCGGCGCGGCTCAATTGGCTCATAGTCACTTGCCTGAAAATATTGCTCGAATGACTGAGACAGAACGTGAGGTCATCGTACAAAAGTGTATTGATGAGCATTACAAAAACTACAATGGCAATTTGCCATATGGTGGCGTGATTAAAGGCTACTGGCTAACGATTGAGCAGCATGGTGAGGTTATTAACAAAGTGGAATACGGGCTGCCAGTTAAATCGTAATAGCATGCTAATAACGTAAAAGACAAGCTTAAGCAGCAGGTTTAAAAACTCTCTCGATAGAAAACCGCCAAGCACTTTTTAGTATTTGGCGGTTTTTTTGAGCTTTAAATATATAAAGTATAAGCAGCTAAGCTTGATTTAAACCATTTAGTAAGTGCCGCTAAGACCGACAAATAAACTTGTTGATTTGTCATCATCACCTTGCGAGTGCGTGACACCTGCATTGGCATTTAATAGACCAAAGCTTTTGGACACGCCAAGTGTTATACCAAAGTTATCATCGTCGGTCTGTACTATCGGGGTATCAAAACTGATATTTGCTATGGTGTTAAGACGTGCAGAAGCCGCTTCACGATTGTCACTCAACTGCTTTTGATAATGAACATCACCGAATATATTAAGTGTATCGGCTAGGTTGTGATTGGCTTTCACGCCAAGTTTGCCATAAGTGGTGGTATATTTTTGCTCATCGAACTGCATGGCGATACCAGACATCTCTTGCTCTTTTAGCGCGTCCAATCTCACACGGCTAGCCGTTGCACCGATATATGGCGTGATAGCAAGACTGCTGAGTTGCATCGGATATCCTGCCTGTACATTGGCGTAATAACGTTTACCATCAGCATTCGAGTTAAATTCTTGTTTATTGCCACCAAGCGTGACCGCACGTGTGACATCAACGTCTAGATTACCAAAGCCAACCGCACCATTGATCTGCACGCCGCCAAGCTTATCTAGCGTATTGCTATGATAGACACCAAAGCCAACTTCTTCTAAGTCGATATTGCTTAAACCAGTGCGAACCTCTGAGTTTTCAAAATCCTTTTGAGTAATATTGCCATACAAGCCTGTTACCGCATGTGCCGAGTTAGGATGAGCAAAATCTATGCCTAATAATACTTGGGTATTACCATCGCCTTCAAACCCTGCAATGTCTTGATTTTCGAACTCACCGGTTGCCCACAAGGTACGGGCGGGTTTTTGTTCACTACTCTGGAATTGACTGATATGTGATTGCAAGCGCTCATTGGTTGCCAGTCCTGCTGTCGTTGCAATATGTGGCAACACACCGATTAAGCTAGGGGCGGTTACGACCGCATTGGCATAATCAGCAATCAATTGATGCGCACGTCCCGATGGGTGGATACCATCAGCAAAAAAATAGCCATTTTTAGAGCTGTCAGCAGGTAGTGTGCATAGTATTGAGCTACCGATACAGGCTGTATCTATCATGTTAGTAAAGCCATATGCCCCAGGGTTGGCAGCGACTTGTTGTAATAAGCTAAAGGTATCTAGCGGTATGATATTTGCGCCTGTAGCAGCGGCGCCATTAAGTAGCAATTGGTTGTATTGAGCAGCAAAACCAGTTCCAATTGATTGAAACATAGCTCCTCCAGAAATAGCCTCCGGTGTTAAACCAATATCAGGAATGTTTGGTACTAAAATATATTTAGCCCCACTTTTATGTAGCTTATCAATAGTTGCTACTTGACTATTAGCTGCCGGTATTATGTTCTCTACTATAGCTTTTGTTATGGTTCCATTCTTATCAACTATGAGGTCTGGAATATTATCTTTCAAATATTGAGTTGCAGCACGCAAATCGTTTGCGCCTGCCCACACTACATACATGCCATTAGGATCTACTTTATTATTAGCCAGATAACCATTTACTTGAGTATTGACGGAATCAACAGGAACGTTAAATCCAAAATCAGCATTGACAATATCTACACCGGCTTTTGCACCTCCAATAGCATAGTTATTACCGTTCTGCTCACCCATAAAGGTATTATTAACTGCGGTAGTGCCCAATTGCTCAGCAAATGAGGTTGCCCATACATTATCTGGATTGGTGGTGAATTGACCTGATTGGTTAAGTCCTAGTCCTAAAGGAGGAGTGCCTTTGGTAATTGGACTAAAATACCCGCCATCGGTCAAGCTGTCACCAAAGAATGTCACGCTGCTATAAAGCTCAGCATGTGCTAGACCTGCCATCGATAACGAGATGGCAAGCATACTTTTGGTCAATGTTTTAAGGATGGTAGGGTTAACAGTAGCGTGAGAGGTATTACAAGACATATTGACTTCCTTGTCGTGAATGTAGCGGTTTATTGAAGAAGTGTAACTGCTTTAGAAAATCCTATCAATCGAATTTATCGTAAATCCCAATATAAGTTGAATAAGCTAATAAGTATAAAATTTTTAACCATGGTGCTGTAAATATTATTCTAACCTAGTGCTCTATCTTCTAAATTATCCAGACCATCGTTGAATGCAATTACTTGCATTGTTATGGTGTGCAAATGAAGGTATCGTCCCTAGCATTTTTAAAATGATGACACGCCCTAGTAATAATCAACCTCAGCGTCTAAACTTATTAATCTCAATTCAACTACGAACCCCACCTATGACTTCCTCTTATCATTGCCTGTATTCTTTTCGCCGTTGCCCTTATGCCATGCGCGCCCGTATTGGGATATTGTTTGCCGAGCTACAAGTAGAGCTGCGAGAGATAACGCTGAAAAATAAGCCGCCGCAGATGCTAGCCATTAGCCCAAAAGGTACGGTGCCTATTTTACAGCTTTTGGATGGGATGGTGATTGAAGAGAGTAGAGAGATAATGATATGGGCGCTTAATCAGCAAGATCCGCAAGAGCTTTTGGATGCAGAGGTTTTGCAGCAGGCACATGCTTTGATTGATAAAAACGACAACGAATTTAAATATTGGCTCGATCGCTATAAATATGCCGATCGTCATACAGACATGACCCAAACAGAGTATCGACAGAAGGGTGAGATATTTTTACAAGTGTTAGAGGAATTGCTGACTACAAATCCTTATTTGCTAGGGAAAACTGTAACGATTGCCGATATTGGTATTATGCCTTTTATCCGTCAATTTGCTCATGTAGATCGCGATATTTTTTATAGCCTCCCTTATCCAAATCTGCAGCGATGGTTACAAGATTGGCTGCAGCATCCGTTTTTTTTGCAAACGATGACCAAATTTCAGCCGTGGCAGGATAGGGATGAAGCAGTAATTTTTTGCTGAGACTTCCTCCAAAATATTTAATAAGTGTTAATACTTTTAAATTTCTGTCCCATGTTTGTTAGGGCTACTATCCTTTAGCTATCTATCTTATTGAATTACTACAAGATTCATGGTGCCGATTAACAGGAAAGAGGATTATTCCTATCGGTAATTGCTTGATTTAACGCCGCCATCACCATATCCTGTTCATACGATTGGACACCTTCCAGCCATCGATAGCGCGGGCAAACACATCAATGATAAAAGCGGTATATACCTAGCCGCTCGTTGTCTTGATATAAGTAAAGTCCGCGACCCAAAGCTGGTTAGGACGATGGGCGCTAAAGTTACGATTGACCAAGTCATCAGCACGCTTTTGGTTTTTAGCTCGGTGATAGGTTGATGGGGCAATCGGTAGTACTCTACAGATGGCTTGGGTCCCATAAAGGTGTTTATTGTCGTCGATGAATTGAATCATGATTTTAGTCAGCGGCCCGTCTCCGCCTGGGCTTCAATACCGGCAACCTTCCTGATGATCTCATTGGCTTGCTTAAGCTCTTTATTTTCATGTTCAAGCTTTTTGATACGCTGCTCTTGACTTTGAGCTTGTACTGATGCTGGAATGGTTTGATCGATGTGCTTTTTATGCCATGATCGTAGGGTTTCAGGCGTACAGCCAATCTTTGAGGCTATGGCTTGAATGGCTGACCAAGTGGAGGGATAGTTGCCTGCTGCTTCAATCAGCATGCGAACGGCGCGTTCTTTAATCTCAGGAGTGTCGTGTTTTCATTGTCGTATTCTCTTAGAATGTTGGGTCTCCGACAATGCTGGGGCGGTTCAAATAATAGAAAACATAAAAATAGGAGAGAAAAATGAACAAAATGACCAAATTGCTGCTGACAGTAGGACTGATGATGACTGCCACTTTGGCGGTTGCACATCCTGGCCATGGTGAACAGATGAGCAATGGTTTCCTTAGCGGTTTACTACATCCGATGATGGGTCTTGATCACTTATTGGCTATGGGCGCGATTGGTTTTTGGAGTATTCGTCAAAACACGACGATGAAACGTGGCACCCCTTTATTTGTCATAGGCGGCATGGTAGCTGGCGCAAGCCTCGCTTGGGCGGGTGTCAGTTTGGCTGGGGTAGAGACCGGCATCGCTATGTCAGTATTGCTAGTCGGTGTACTAATCGCCACGTTAGCAAAACTGCCGACTGCGGTTGGTGGCACCTTGGTTGCGCTGTTTATGATCGCCCACGGTTATGCTCATGGTACTGAAATGACACAAGGTTCAAGCTTATTGCTTTATATGGCTGGTTTCGTTGTCGCAACATTAGTCATTACTTTTGTCGGTCGTGGTCTAGGTATCATGATGCTCAAAGCCGATAACCGTATTACCCGTGCATTAGGCGGTGTGGTTGCTATCATTGGTGGCGTATTAGCTGCGGGCTGATATGTATTAATCAAAAAAATTCCCGTTTCGTATCAAGCTAAAAAACCGTAGGGACTTCCTACGGTTTTTTAGTTTCTCATATTTCTTTTCGCATCTACTAAAGATCTTAAAGCGACGACAGCGGGCTAGAGGCCTGCTTCATTAATAAATATATCAACCCGCTTAGTAATCAAGCCTCTCAAAAAGGGACTATCACGATATGAATGATACCATCATAAAATTGTCTAGAAACACGCCCTAACCGTTCGCTATTTTTTTTGCCATCAATTTCTATCCAATGTTCAACACGCCCCAGTATCGCTGTAGGAACTGATGATATTGTCAAAATAAACATTAGTCTAACCAACCTTACTGATATCGCAGCCGTCGATGACGTCTATAGTGTTTGCCCCCAGATACTGCTATTGCGAGAGCCGTCAATTATCTACCAGCGCGCACAGTGACGATGGTTTCAGGGCTACCTATGAATGCATTGATAAAAATCGATATGATGCTCTCTAATGCCGAAGGTACGCCACCTGTAAGATAATGGTTATTTAGATTTTGCCATAACCATTGGTTTGACGCGCGCTTGCTAGAGCGTCATGATTAATCACTCACTTGAATAAAAAAGGCTTTCAAATATTTAGAAGCCTTTTTTATCACAATAATTGGATGGTCATGTCTATCGCTGTCTATCTAAAATTGTCCAAATAAGCGACAATACTCGCATAAATTTTAAGCACATATCAAGAGCGATATATCCGCTTAGAGACGCTCATTTTTTTTGATAGCAGACATCTATTACATCTAACACCTATAAAAGGCCGTCCCAAATGACCAATGATAACCCGTATAATTTTTTGCCACTGCAGCCTACCGGTAGAAACGAGACTGATACTGCCAATACTTACGCGCCCGAAGACATGATCAAGATATATGAGCAGCAATTTCTCATACCAGTGCCTGAAGAGCAGCTAACTGAATTTTTACCTGCGCTAAAGAGCTTCTATGATATTGATAATCATACTCTAGATGTTAGCGCCATTATTTTCGAAGCAATCGCGGATGCGAGTATTATTTATAATCATAAAATCAAGGCAGGGCGCTACCAACTTCTAGAGGGCTTGGTAAAAGAAGAGCTTGAGCGTGGCGAAGACGACAAAAATGACTCAGGCGTTGACAGCAATGACAGTGAAGAGGCACAAGCCTATACCCTAGAGTGTAAGCGTACCTTTTTTATTAATGATATAGAGATGCCTTATTATTTTAATTTATTTATTCAGGGCGATAGCTATTCAACATTGACCAAACAAGACACCTTATTAGAGCAGATGTATTGGTTCGCGAGTGACGGCGCTGAAGATAACGAGCGCTTAGGGACTATCAATGCGCAGTTAGCGGACTTAGGTATTCGCTCAATGGATCTGGCGACGCTTTATCAGATAGTGGATTATGTAGAAGACCACATCATAGACGATGCCATGATAGAAACCCTGAATAAACTATTAGATGATGCTGAGTAGTAAATAACAAATAACACTAAACAGCCAATCAAGCTTTGTATGTGACTTCAAGTTATAACACTTTCTCTTTATACGGTCTGCCAAGGAGAGTGACTCGTGATACATCATCCTGACGCTACTATTGAAAGCAGATCAGCATGGCCTGTTTTTCTTATCTTCCTTAGGTTGGGTCTCACCTCATTTGGTGGTCCCGTCGCTCATTTGGGCTATTTTCGTGATGAATTTGTGATACGCCGCAAGTGGCTGACTGAAAATAGCTATGCTGACCTAATCGCGCTTTGTCAGTTTTTACCAGGACCTGCTAGTAGCCAAGTTGGCATTGCTATCGGGTTATCGCAAGCAGGATATACCGGCGCGCTTGCTGCTTGGATAGGGTTTACCTTGCCCTCTGCCATAGTGCTTATTTTGTTTGCCTTGGGTATTAGCAGCTATGGCGATATTATTCCACTTGGTGTATTGCATGGTTTAAAGGTCGCGGCAGTGGCGGTAGTTGCGCAAGCGGTATGGGGTATGGGAAAAAATCTCTGTACCGATGTTGCGCGAATCTCTATCATGGCGCTGGCTGCTTGTTTTGTGCTTTTGGTGCCTTCTGCATTCGCTCAAGTAATCGTTATTGCGATTGCCGCCATTATTGGGCTACTATGGTTCAAACCTGAAAAAGTGATTGCTCATGACCTGCTTCCTATTACTGTGAGACGTCGGACTGGGCTTGTTTGGTTGTTCTTGTTTTTTTCATTGCTCATTGGTTTGCCACTGTTAACTGCATTGTATCCAAGCCAAACCCTATCTATGGTAGATACTTTTTTTCGTGCAGGATCACTTGTATTTGGTGGCGGACACGTAGTATTGCCATTATTACAGGCTGAGACTGTTCCCGCAGGCTGGATAAGTAACGATATTTTCTTAGCAGGTTATGGAGCTACGCAAGCAGTGCCAGGACCTTTATTTACCTTCGCAGCATTTCTAGGTAGCTCGATGAACCAAGCTCCTAGTGGCTGGCTAGGAGGGATGATTTGCTTGATAGCAATTTTTGTGCCGTCATTTTTATTGGTTATGGGCGTCCTGCCGTTTTGGGAGCGTCTACGCCAAAATCTGCGCACAAGAGCCGCACTATCTGGTATCAATGCAGCGGTCGTTGGTTTGTTATTTGCAGCGCTTTATCAGCCTGTATGGACAAGCGCTATTGTTGAAGCAAAAGATTTTGGTCTGGCATTGGTCGCTCTCAGTGCTTTGATGTTCTGGAAATTCCCTGCTTGGTTGGTAGTGATTGGCTGCGGAGTCGCTGGATGGTTGCTCACACTATAAGGTGGCAACTATCTATACAGTAATCAGATACATTCAGAAATTTCTAATTTTAAAAATTGCTCATTATGAAGCAGCTTTTTCTAATTTTGGAAGGTTCAACTCTCTCAAGAGTCACCACATCAAGTTACGTCTCAACATCCACCTCAAACGCTAAAGCCGAAATTCACCAAATTTATCTTTACCATTTATTCAGCATCGCTCAAGGTTATTGATAACGCTAAAATAGAGCAGGATAAATGACCCATAATAAGATAAACTGCCCCGCGAGCGTTGATTCGATTCGATTCGATATATTTCGGACTGGGCAGACGCACTTCAATGTTGAATCCAAGAGTTATAAAAGAACATTGATACAAGATTATTGATATAAGGTACATCACGATGGAACAAGCACAAAGCGCGGTAGAAAAAAGACCTGTATTCATGCCTAGAGTCAACAGTGACAATCTGGTAAAAACAGACATGGTTCGGTTTGAGCGGCATGTGGGATTTGCAAGTCGGCAAAAGAAAAAATCTATCAATGATATGCATCAAGTTATACGCAAAAAATATGGCTTTAATCACGTTTTAGAGCTGTCGAGTAAATCGGGTAATAAGCTGAGTTTTCTGCTGAGCCCACTGACCCTAAAGCTAAAAAATGAGCATGATGGCGAGCAGTATAGTGTCGAAAACGCTTTCCAAAGCAGTATGGTTTTTGAGGACGGTGGCCCTTATATTGACTTGCTAAGTGCACCGCCCAGACAAGCCAAAAAAGATGAGCGATTAATCACTTCGGGTGAACTCATTGGCTATAATTATTTCGGTATGGAGTGGAGTGTAGAGCCATTAACGACGTTTTATGATTGGCTATATGTGAATGCCCTAAAGCAAAATCCTCAGCTGCATGCAGAGGTTATGCAATATCAGGCTTTTACTGATATGGAGTTTAATCCAAAAAAATCTATCCACTCTGCCGCTTATGCGCTGGCTATGTTTGTAGCGATCCATAAAAGAGAGCTACTGGATAATGTTGAAGATCCAGCGGTATTTTTTAACTTATATTATGACTTTAAAGTGAGTAACACCGAGGAGCTTTTGGAAGCGGGTTGGATCTGACAACTAGACCAGCGCTCAATTTAGTATAAGAAATTGGTTAACCAATTCTCTTGCTAGGCTGTAGTGGCATACCAACCTTAGACTGTGCTTAAAAGAAGTGATGTGATACGAAGCACTACATCTATTATCATGGAAGAAAATAAAAACAGACTATGAAAACTGATACCAATCCTTCGCTTGCGTTTAGAAAATACCCTTCGACGACTGCGCTGCAATGCTTTGAGACAGCGGCTCGTCACCTAAGCTTTACTAATGCTGCCTTAGAGCTGCATATGACGCAAAGTGCGGTAAGCAAACAAGTGGCGCAGTTGGAGGAGATGCTGAATATCTCTTTGTTTTATCGTACTTCACAGCGTATCTCGTTAACACCTGCCGGCAAAGCGTATTATATCGACATACTAAGCATTCTGAAGCATATTGAGACTGCGACGACCAACCTGATGTCGCATAGCAGTAATTTGGAGGTGCTAAAAATGACCGCGCACCCTACCTTTTGTGCACGTTGGCTGATTCCTGCGCTTCACCGGTTTAGTCAGGAACATCCTTTAATTCGGCTGGAAATCAAAGAGCAGGTGGGCCCATTTTTCTCTGAAGAGCATGATATCGATATTGCGTTTTTATACGGTGAAGGGACGTGGTCGGGAATGCAAAATGTTAAATTGTTTGATGAGTACTGTGTGGCGGTTTGTCGCCCTGATTATTTGCAAGGTAAAGACTTACAACCGCAAGAGTTAAGCAGCTATGTGCTGCTACAGCTGAGCTCACGGCCTAGTGCATGGTACGAGTACTTTAAGCAGCAGCAGATTAGCTTGGATGGCACGTTTGTAGGCCCACGTTTTGATACGTTTCATGCTTGCATTTCGGCAGCATTAACCGGTTATGGTATTGCCTTGGTGCCGTTACGTTTGGTGGCTCCTGAGCTGCAATCGGGCCAGCTGGTGATGGCTTGGCATTATGCAGCCAAGGGGAGAGGGGCTTATTATATGTCTTATCCATTATCGCTTGGCAACTCGCACAAAACCAAAGTGATGCAAGAGTGGATTGCACGCTACTTAGAAACGTCTAGTCAGAGTCAGGTGGAGTTGGCCAGTTTGCTTGGTATCACTTGTACGAGTGTCAGCCATGGATAACGACAGTAAGATGATTAACTATAGTCGATTCTAAATGAAACAGGCACGTTATATTGCAACGCGTAACTGGTATAAATTTTTCTGGCGTGCTGTGGCTACGCGGGCAGAGGCTGCGAAAAATTCATCCCAGTCTCGCTGTATTGTTTTAATACTGAATTTATTATACTAAAAGCCAGTGGTGAAAAATAATCGTTCTAATCAGACACGATGAAAAAAAGGAATGCCTGCCCAACTATTATTCGTTTGCCCAAATCCTATCGTTTTGTTGAAATGAGCGTCTAACTCAAGGAAGATGAGAGACGTTTATGGACTCGTTGTATAACGTTACCGATGCATTCACCATGGTGCATCCAGTAACCCTTAGCAAAGGTAAAAATGCGCACGTTTGGGATACGAATGGCAAGCGCTATATTGATTTCGTCGGTGGTATCGGTGTATTAAATTTTGGTCATTGTCATCCGCATATCGTGGACGCTATCATCGATCAATCACAAAACCTCATTCACTACGCCTACAATGCGGCAGGTCACCTGCCTTACCAAAAGCTCATGCCGAGACTTTGCAATTTAGTTCCCATTGCAGGTGAGCTTGCAGGCATGTTGACCAATTGCGGCGCCGAAGCGACCGAAAACGCGATCAAAATTGCCCGTATGAAGACCGGTCGTGTCGGTGTGATCGCTTTTGATGGCGGCTTTCATGGCCGTACTCTCGCAGCTGTCAACCTTAATGGTAAAGTTGCCCCATATAAACGCGGTCTTGGCCCGCTTGCCGGCAGTGTCTATCATATTCCATTCCCAAGCCCTGACAATAATATCAGTGACCAGCAAGCCATTGACGCTTTGCTGCGCCTGTTCGAAGTCGAAACGGATATTGGTAATATCGGCGCTATCATCGCAGAACCGGTGCAAGGTGAGAGCGGTTTTCAATTAATGTCGCCAAAATTTGCTCAATACCTACGTAAATTCTGTAATGATCATGGCATCTTGCTCATTATGGATGAGATTCAGTCAGGATTTGGGCGTACGGGTACACCGTTCGCTTTTAGTCATCTAGGTATCGAGCCCGATATGGTATTGCTGGGTAAAAGTATTGCCGGCGGTATGCCATTAGGTGCCGTCATTGGCAAAGCTAGCGTGATGAATGATCTACCAAAGGGCAGCTTGGGTGGTACTTATTCTGGCAACCCAGTAGCATGTGCTGCTGCCAATGCCACGCTTGATATCATGGCAGAAAATGCCGTCTGGGATTCTGCAAAACACTATCAGCAAACCATCGAAACTACTATTGAGCACTGGCAACAAGAGGGTCTGACGCCTTGGTTATATGGTTTAACCGGTATCGGCGCTATGCGTGGTATTGAGCTGCGTCATCCATCTCACGGTACGCACCCAAGCGTGATGGCTTATATTTTAGTGGAAGCTCGCAAGCAAGGACTGCTGTTGATGCCCAGTGGTAAATACCGCCACATTATTCGCTTATTACCGCCATTAACGATTGAGGCTGAAACCTTACAAGAAGGTCTCGATATCTTAAAAGCCATCCTAGCATCCATTTCAAATGAGCTGCCGATTTAGTACATACTTTTGTTTATAGCTCCTATATGAGCTACGTAAATCCGCCATCATTTTAACTACTATTAATTTGTCATCACAACCAGTCTAAGGAGAATAACCGTGAGTTCAGATCATCTAAGCTCAAATCGAAAAAATATGAGCAGTGACGATATCCGTCATCGTTTTTCGCACGCTATGTCAACGATGTATCAAAAAGAAGTGCCGTTATATACTGATCTTATGAATCTGGTCGCTGAGGTTAATGAGGATATATTGGGCAAGCAACCTGAGATTGCTGAACAGCTTAAGAATACTAGTGAAATCGATAGACTCAGCATGGAGCGCCATGGAGCGATTCGATTGGGTACGGCGGCAGAGCTTACGATGATGCGTCGTTTGTTTGCAGTCATGGGCATGCATCCGGTCGGCTACTACGATCTAGCACCTGCTGGCGTGCCAGTGCATTCTACAGCGTTTCGCGCGATTGATACGGCATCGCTCAATAATAACCCGTTTCGTGTATTTACCTCATTATTGCGTTTAGATTTGATTGGCGATGAGGCGCTCAAGCAACAAGCACAAGCGGCACTAGATGCACGTTGTATCTTTACCGATGATGTGATCAAACTGATTAAAATTTATGAAAACGAGGGCGGTCTAACAAATGAGCAGGGTGAACAATTTGTCCAAGAAGCGCTCGAGACTTTCCGCTGGCATGAGCAGTCGCCTATCTCAAAAGACATATATGAGCAGCTGGCCGCTCAGCATCAGCTGATTGCTGATGTGGTTGGGTTTAAAGGGCCACATATCAATCATTTGACCCCGAGAACGCTAGATATCGATGCTGTCCAGCAAGGGATGCAGCGCCGCGGCATGACACCAAAAGCCATCATTGAGGGACCGCCACGCCGTCACTGTCCTATTCTTTTGCGCCAGACCAGCTTTAAGGCATTAGTAGAAGCAGTGAGTTTTAAAGGTGTTGATGGTCAGTATGAATCTGGTCAGCATACTGCTCGCTTTGGTGAGATTGAGCAGCGCGGCGTAGCCCTGACCCCAAAAGGTCGTGCGCTTTACGATCGATTGCTTAGCGAAGCTCGTGAAAAATTGGGCATGACCCCAAATGAAGACAATGCTGAGCACTATTATCGATTATTAAGCGAAACTTTTGCTGCTTTTCCAGACGATTATCAGACACTGCATCATGAGCAGCTCGCTTATTTCCTCTATCAGGTAGCTGATAAGGAGACTTTTTCAAATCAGTTCATGGATTTATCATCAAACGAGCTCTCTGCTGCTAATCTGCAAAGCCTAATTGAGCAAGATATCATACGTATTGAGCCGATAGTTTATGAAGACTTTTTGCCTGTGAGTGCAGCTGGTATCTTTCAGTCCAATCTTCATAGTGATGGCGAAAACAGCTATAACGGTCAGTCTAATAAACAAGAATTTGAGCAAGCTTTAGGGATGTGTGTGCAAGATGAGCTGGCATTGTATGCAGAGCGGCAGGATGAGAGTCTACTAGCGTGTCTAGCCTTGTTACGACAAGTGGCTTAAACCAACTTATGGTTAAAAGACAAAACAGTGGTGCTGTGAAAAACATTTTTTAGAGCAGTGAGGTTTAATCTGCTTTAATACAATGAGAATGACATCAGTTAATATATTGATTCAGTAAGATTTTATCTACTAAGTTTAGAATGCCATTCCAAAAATGAATGACAGCAAGAAATTTATTATTTTGCAACTTGAGCGACGGCAGGGTAGTTTATAGATCTGCATGGACGTAACGAAGTACTATACAAAGGAGTCAGTATGATTAAGCAATACATGTCAGCCATGGGCGTCGACGAAAGCCAGTACCAAGCAGGCGATTTCGCAGTCCATAGCCCAATCGATGGTGAAGTCATCGGTAAGGTCGCTTTGCATAAAGTAAGCGATGTCGACACACAAATACAAAGTGCTAAAAAAGTCTTCAAAGAATGGCGTACAGTGCCCGCTCCTAAGCGTGGCGAATTGGTCCGTATTTTGGGTGAAGTGCTCCGTGAGCATAAAGAAGATCTAGGGGCGCTAGTTTCTCTAGAAGCCGGTAAAATCAAAGAAGAAGGTCTGGGTGAAGTCCAAGAGATGATCGATATCTGTGACTTTGCAGTAGGTCTATCTCGTCAGCTTTATGGCTTGACTATCGCCTCAGAGCGTCCTGGTCACCACATGCGCGAAACTTGGCAGCCATTAGGCGTCATCGCGGTCATCTCAGCTTTTAATTTTCCCGTTGCGGTTTGGTCATGGAACACGGCGCTAGCCTTGGTCTGTGGTAATCCTGTGATCTGGAAACCTTCAGAGAAAACCCCTTTAACTGCCATTGCTTGTCAAGCGCTGTTTGAGAAAGCCTTGGCCAAATTTGGCGATGCGCCTGCCAATCTATCTCAGCTTTTATTGGGTGAAGCCGATGTTGGTAATGCGTTGGTTGAGCATAAAGATGTGGCTCTCGTCAGTGCGACGGGCAGCACGCGTATGGGCAGAATCGTAGGGCCAAAAGTCGCTGAGCGTTTCGGTAAGTCTTTACTTGAGCTTGGTGGTAACAATGCCATGATCCTAACGCCAAGTGCTGATTTAGACCTAGCCTTACGCGGTATTCTGTTCTCAGCGGTCGGTACTGCGGGTCAGCGCTGCACCACGCTACGCCGTCTATTCGTCCACGAATCTGTAAAAGACGACATCTTACCACGCGTAAAAGCTGCTTATTCAACAGTGAGCATCGGGCATCCACTAGAAGGTAACTTGGTCGGTCCACTTATCGATGAAGATAGCTTTAATAATATGCAAGACGCCTTGACCAAAGCTCGTGCAGCCGGCGGTAAAGTCACGGGCGGTGAGCGGGTTTTAAAAGATAAGTATCCAAATGCTTACTACGTCACGCCTGCCATCGTTGAGATGGAAGAGCAAAACGACGTCGTCCGCCATGAGACCTTTGCGCCTATCTTATATGTCATGACCTATACAGACTTCGACGAAGCTTTAGAGCTACAAAATGACGTGCCACAAGGCCTATCTTCTTGCGTCTTTACCAATGATTTGCGTGAAGCTGAGCTGTTCTTAAGTGCTCGCGGTAGTGACTGTGGTATTGCCAACGTTAACATCGGTACCAGTGGTGCTGAGATTGGTGGCGCATTCGGCGGCGAAAAAGAAACCGGTGGTGGTCGTGAGTCAGGCTCTGATGCGTGGAAAAACTACATGCGTCGTCAGACCAATACGGTCAACTACTCAACTGAGCTACCACTAGCACAAGGTATTAACTTTGGTTAATACACACTATAGTTTCTAATGTAAAAGTATATTTTTAGCCAGTTAAGCGCGCGTTATGTGCCCTTAACTGCCCTTAACATTACTTGTGTCCTTTTAAATTCTGTTTTGAATCTATTTTTAAACCGTCAATAAGCCGCAAAAATAGCGGATAGCCGTTTTAATCAAGATTACTGTTTAACGCTTTATTTTTTAAATACTTTTAATGATTCATAAATATCTTTCAAATATTTGTTTTGATTGATGGCAATCCTTCATTCCTTAAGGTTATTAATAAGTTATTGTTTTAATTAGTAATTTTATATAAATGCATTTAGTGGGCTGACTTAGGTTACTAGATTGGTTTGCATCTGACCAATGAGCAACACCGTACGATGACTATATGCCAACGGATTTGGTTTTAACTACTAGGATAGGTAGATATATTATGATTGCAGATAAACCCCCCAAGCCACATGACCCTGATATCGAAGACTACGATCCTTCTTCTAGCTTCCTGCTAGATATTGCCCCACTGATATTGACTGCCATCATTCTAATGGTGCAGTTTTTTGTTTTTAAAGACTTTACTCCGCATATTCCTCTCGCATGTGGCATCTTGATCACCGGTCTGTTTATGAAGATGCGTGGTCGCAGCTGGGAAGGAATGGAAGAGCGTTTCTTAAAGGTTGTGAAAATTGGTCTGCCTGCCATGATCATCTTGATGGGTGTAGGGATGCTCATCGGTGCTTGGATCATCGCCGGCACTGTACCCACTATTTTATACTACGGCTTTAGCGTTTTTTCTCCTTCCTCATTCCTAGTCTCTGTTTGTCTTATTTGTGCCATTATTTCAGTAGCAACAGGTACCTCGTGGGGCACGGTTGGTACAGTCGGTTTAGCTATGATGGGTATTGGTCTGGGATTAGGTATTCCTCCTTCGCTCACAGGTGGTGCTATCGTCTCCGGTGCTTTCTTTGGCGACAAAATGTCTCCATTGTCTGACACCACGAACCTAACACCAGCTGCTGCCGGCGTGGATCTTTGGGACCATATCCGTGGCATGTTGCCAACGACTGTACCTGCCATGGTTACAGCTCTGGTTCTCTATGCTTGGATTGGTATGAGCTACGGCGCAGACAATGTCGATCTCACCTCAATCAAAGAAATACAAACCTCATTAGCAGCGAACTACAACCTGAGCATTATCACTTTATTACCTGCTGTTGTCGTCGTTATTGCAGCTGTTATGAAAATGCCAGCCATTCCAACGGTATTGTCAGGTGTGGTAGTCGCAGGTCTTGTCGCATTCTTTATGCAAGGCGTCGGTGTCCATGACATCTTTAACGTCCTACAAAATGGCTTTAAAAGTGAGACCGGCTTTGCTGTGGTCGATCAGCTGTTGTCTAAAGGTGGCGTGATGTCCATGACTTGGGTCGTGACCTTAACTATCTTTGCACTAGCTTTTGTCGGTTCAATCGAGCATTACGGTACATTAAAAGCCATCATGGCCAAAATCAATAACATGGTGAAGTCGAGATTTGGTTTAGTGATTACGACTTATGCCAGTACCATCGGTGTTGGTACGCTTATCGGTGATGTCTATACCACGCTAGTCTTACCGGGTCGTCTGCTCAAAGATAAGTATAAAGAGATGGGCTATAAGCGTACGACGCTTACTCGCTCGATCGAAGATACGGGTACGCTGTTATCGCCACTCATTCCTTGGAACATGGGCGGTAGCTTTGTCGCGGCAACCCTAGGTATTGCGACCTTAACTTACGCGCCATTCGCCTTTGCCTGCTGGTTATCACCATTGTTTGGTTTGCTATGGGTCGTCTTAAATAAATTTATTCCTCGTGAAGAACCGACTGTCATCGATAACACAAGCACGCTCTCTACCGTAGAAAACGTATAATTTAGAAGGAGCTTGAGATGTTGCAAGAGCAATGTTTGTGGAGCGTCACTGCGCCCAAAACTCACCACTACGATACCCTAACGAGTGAAACGCAAACACGAGTTTGCATCATCGGCGGTGGTTATACTGGACTGTCTGCTGCGATTCATCTGGCAGAGCAAGGCATCGCGGTGGTGTTGCTAGAGAGTAAGATCATCGGTAGCGGTGGTTCAGGACGCAATGTGGGTTTTGTGAATGCCGGTACTTGGGCCCGTCCTGATGACCTCAATAAAATTATGGGAGAAAAGGTTGGTGAACGTTTAGGGACTGCGCTCGGTCATGCACCAAGTCTCGTGTTTGACATCATCGATCGCCATCATATTGATGCAAAGGATACGCGTACGGGCAATATCCATATGGCACACAATGCCAAGGGTGAAGCCGATGTAGATATCCGCTATGATCAGTTGATACGCCGCGGTGTTCATGCCGAGGTATTGACTGGTGCGCGCTGCTATGAATATTGTGGTACAACCAGTATCAATAAAGCCTTGCTCGATCATCGTGCGGGCACTATTAACCCATCCGCATACGTTAATGGTTTAGCGGCAGCCGCGACTAAATTGGGCGTACGTATCTATGAGCACTCGGCAGTAACTTCAGTTGAAAAGTCTGAAGGCAATTGGTATGTGCGTACGGCTGATGCGGCAGTGAAAGCTGAAAAAGTCATCATCGCGACCAATGCTTATACTGAAGGCGAATGGACAGATATTAAAAAGACGTTCTATTTGGTCGATTACTATCAGATTGCCTCCGAACCATTAACCGGCGAAGCGGCAGATCGAATATTGCCTTATAAAACGGGCGCTTGGGATACGCGCTTGGCATTGTCCAGTATTCGCCGTGATAACGAGGGTCGTCTGCTCCTTGGGACGGTCGGTGGCAAAGCCATGAAGTCCAAAACCTTCTATCAAAACTGGGCGAATATCGTACAAAAGAGCTATTTCCCAGATCTGCCTAAGTTTAGGTGGCAGTATGAGTGGTACGGTCACTTTGGCTTTACGCCAGACCATATCATGCGTATCTTTGAGCCAGAAAAAGGTATTCTTGCCGCGACTGCATACAATGGGCGTGGGATTACCACAGGCACTATGATTGGTAAATGCTTTGCTGACTATATTATCTCAGGCGACCGCGACGTCCTGCCATTACCCTTTAAGACGATTAAAGAAGCTAAGGTAAGTATGTCTGGCTTGCGTTCGGGCTATACAGAGCTGGGGCTGACTTTGTATCATATGGGTCAATGTCTCAAAATCATTGCCTAGTTTTTTGACGCAGTGTCTGGTATTTATTTATTACCGATGCCAATTTGGCGAACAGGTGAAGTAAACGGCGCGCTGCTTTTATTTATTTGGAGCGTACATTGTGACTGATTTTTCAGCACTGCCTACTTTAGAATTTGGGCATACAGAATCTGGGCATGCTTCAATCATGCTAGCATTGACTCAGCAACTATTGTCTATATTGCAAGAACAGCATGGTTATGATGTATCGCAGATTAATCAGATACTCGATCCCAATGGTATTATGAATCGCGGTAAGATTTTTGATCTCCAGTTGAGTGGTGTCATAATCCACTAAGACTTATTTTTAATAAAAATTATAAGGAGTTCTCATGCATATTTTAGACAGCAAAACGGTAAAGGGTCAATTGACCATGATCATGGCTATTGACTCTATCGAGGAGTTGTTGACTCTACAAGCACAGTATCCGGAGTGGGTTAAATGCCCTGAGCGCTTGGTCATTCCGACTTTCACTGCCAGTGATAAAAACAGTGGCTCACATCTATCGATGCCTTCAGTATTGTTTGATGGTCATGAGGAGTTTGCTATTGTCAAACTGGTCACCATTTGTCCTGATAATCCGAAGCGCAATCTGCCCACGACTACCGCTGTAGTGAGTGTCTCAAACAATGATACTGGTGAAATCCTTGCCTTTATGGATGGTGTTTACGTTACCCAAGTACGTACGGCAGCGCTATCGGGTATTGGTAGCAAGTATTTAGCAAAGCCGGACAGTCAGCAAGTGGCAGTCATCGGCTGTGGCGGAATGGCGTATGAGCAGCTGAATGCTGTGCTCACTGTGTGTCCAAATATCAAAACAGTCACGCTATGGAATCGAAGCGCTAAAGGTGCAAATACCTTTAAAACACAGTTTTCTGAACAGTATCCAGAGTGGTCGGTGACTATGGCGGTCTGCGAAGATATCGCGAGCGCTGTAAAAGATGCCGATGTGATTAATTTGGCGACGCGTGCAACCGAAGGCTTGTTTGAAGTGAATCAAATCAAAGCCGACGCCCATATTAATGCCGTAGGCGCTTACCAACCTGATATGAGAGAAGTCAGTGATTCTGTCATCGAAGCCTGCTCACATGTCTTTATCGATGATATCGCAGGTGGACGTCACGAAGCGGGCGATTTGATTCAGGCAGATGCTGCTGAAGGCTGCAATTGGACTTGGAAAGATTTAAGTGGCGATTTAGCGGACTTGGTCACAAAAAATATTACCATTGACCAAGATAAAAAAGGCATCACCCTGTTCAAGTCTGTTGGAGCTGCAAGCTTTGATGCAGCAGTCGCTTTGAGAGTGGCTCAAAAAGCCAAAGACGAAGGGTTGGGTCAGCTGATTACTTGGGGGTAGCAATATGCGCTATGACGTTATTGTGATTGGTGTCGGCATCGTAGGAACCTCTATTGCTTGGCATCTGTAGAAAAACAACGCTCAAGTTTTCTTGCTAGATAAAAAGCAACCGGGAGAGGAAACTTCCTATGGTAATGCCGGTATTATTACTAGAGAGGCGGTATACACTGGAAAAACACTTGGCAGATAAAAAATTCCAATAGTCTTGTAAAAGCATATGCTAAAAACTTCGAAGCAATGGCAGGAGAGATAAAGCAATCCATCATAAAGAATATGATACAGACAGAATAGGGCTAGCAAATTATTACCGATATCGAAACCTACTCATGTCAGAATTTGGGCATTGCTGCCAGTCCTTGGTCAGCTGATCTCATTAAGCCATTGGGTAATAAAATCCCTCTATAGTTAGAATATCTCAAAAACGCTACAGTGCTGCTGGTATAAATTTTTTGCAGCCTCTGTCTGCGTAGGCACAGCAAGCAAGAAAAATTAATATCAGCAGTACTTGATGTATCGATATTACTTTTCCCTGACTATAGTTCTATGCGTGGCTACTATCAACACTTTAAGATTAACGACCAAAACGCATTTTCTAATAGCTTGTTTGATGTAGATAAAGGTTTGGTAATGGGTGCAATTGATCAAGGCGTGAGAATCACGACTGGCGTTGAAATGGCACTGTTAGATGATCCAAAATACTTTAATCAGCTAGACACTGTATTGGTTTTTGCAAAAAAATATTGCCACTTGAGGCTGCTGTTAAATCTGAAGCATGGTGTGGGACAAGACTACGCATGCCATAAAATAATTAACATGAATTTCATTCATCTTTAGTTTAAATAGTATCATTTTTATTCATGATTTGGTTCAGGTATGATTCATCTCATACACAAATTCGGTTTTATCTCACACAATGAGATTAGATTAAGGTAGCGGATTATCATGAGTAAACAATTTATATATTCCATCTCGAGCATTCGTTTTGATGAAAATTATCAGCCTGCAGACAGCACGCGTCTGACGACTAACTTTGCGAATTTGGCTCGTGGCGAGAGTCGTCAAGAGAACTTACGCAAAACGCTGGCTATGATAAACAATCGTTTTAATGATCTAGCACATTGGGACAATCCGACAGCCGACCGTTATTCTGTTGAAGTTGATATCATTTCTGCCGACTTGGATATCGAAGGCAATGGTCATACCTTCCCAGTCATTGAGACGCTAAAGACAACGATTATTGATCATAAAAAGAACAAACGTATTGACGGTATGACTGGCAACAGCTTTTCATCTTATGTGCGCGATTATGATTTTAGCATCGTATTGCCAGCACATTTCGATAATCATCCTGCATCGCAAGCACCAGCCGATTTTGGCGATTTGCACGGTAAACTGTTTCAATATTTATTGAATTCAGACGCCTATCAAGCTGAGTTTCATAAACAGCCGGTGATTTGCCTGAGTGTTTCTACCAGTAAAACCTATCAGCGTACGACCAATCAGCATCCGGTATTGGGCATTGAATACAAATTAGATGGCTGCTCTTTGGACAAAGGGTCATTGACCGACGAGTACTTTTCCAAAATGGGCTTAACCGTGCGCTATTTTATGCCCACTGGTAGTGTTGCGCCATTAGCATTTTATTTCGCCGGTGACTTGCTGACCGATTACACTGATTTTGAGCTAATCAGTGCGATCAGTACCATGGAGACTTTCCAAAAGATATACCGCCCTGAGATTTATAATGCCAACTCGACAGCAGGTCAAGTTTATCAACCGAGTTTAAACAACCAGGATTATTCACTAACGCAAATTGTGTATGATCGCGCGGAGCGCAGCCAGATGGCAGTGACACAAGGTAAATTTACGGAAGACGAGTTTATTAATCCTTACCAAGACATTCTTGAGGAATGGGCGGCAAGCTATGATGTTGCAAGCGAGACTGCTCAAAAAGAATCGGTCAAAGAAAAAGCTGTTAAAAAACAGGCAGCCTAAGCAATCTAACTCTAGCCAAAATATAAAATATAAATGAATAAGACGATGAATCCCATGACAGTATTATTACCGACACAAAAATTATTACCAACATCAACAGCGGGCAGCTTACCAAAACCTTCTTGGCTTGCCGAACCTGAGAAAATCTGGTCACCTTGGGCATTAGAAGGGGAGCAGTTGCTTGAAGCCAAGCAAGATGCGCTACGTTTAACATTGCAAGAACAGCGACATGCAGGGATTGATATTGTTAGTGATGGCGAGCAGACGCGTCAACATTTTGTCACTACCTTTATTGAACATCTTGATGGCGTCGATTTTGAGAATCGTAAAACCGTTAAGATTCGTGATCGTTATGAGGCAAGTGTGCCGTCAGTTGTGGGGGCGGTGAGCCGTCAAAAGCCTGTTTTTGTTGAAGATGCGAAGTTTTTACGGGCGCAAACCGATCAGCCAATCAAATGGGCGCTGCCCGGCCCGATGACGATGATTGATACCTTATATGATGGTCATTATAAAAGCCGTGAAAAATTGGCGTGGGAATTTGCTAAAATCTTGAATCAAGAAGCCAGAGAATTAGAGGCGGCAGGGGTGGATATCATCCAGTTCGACGAGCCTGCTTTTAATGTGTTCTTCGACGACGTCAACGACTGGGGCGTCGCTACTTTAGAGCGCGCCATAGAAGGTTTAAAGTGTGAGACGGCGGTGCATATATGCTACGGCTACGGCATCAAAGCCAATACCGATTGGAAAAAGACACTGGGTTCAGAGTGGCGTCAATATGAGCAAGCCTTTCCGAAATTACAGCAGTCTAATATCGATATTGTCTCGCTTGAGTGTCAAAACTCACATGTACCGATGGATTTGATAGAATTGATTCGCGGTAAAAAAGTGATGATCGGTGCCATTGATGTGGCAAGCAATACCATTGAAACCCCTGAAGAGGTTGCTGATACACTACGCAAAGCCCTGCAATTTGTCGATGCGGACAAGCTTTATCCTTCGACCAACTGCGGCATGGCACCGTTGTCGCGCCAAGTGGCACGCAGTAAATTGAACGCGTTAAGCGCAGGCGCGGCAATCGTGCGTCAAGAGCTGACGGCTTAGAATTTATCGACTAAACTTATGCAGAACTTAGCTTTTATAGGTTGGGTCTTTAACTCCGCCTATAAAGGCTTGTTTAAACTCGTGGGTGACCTCAGTTATCAATGTATTACTGACTTAACATTTAGGATTGCAGCAATGAGTAAAGATGTGATTGAAGCAACCGACTTTAGAGATGCCATGTCTTTATTGACGACCGCCGTCAATGTGGTCACCACCAAAGGGCAATCTGGTGCTCATGGATTTACCGCATCGGCGGTATGTAGCGTCACCGATACGCCGCCAACCTTGCTGGTTTGTATGAATCAAACGTCTCGCTCACATGCCCATTTTCTTGAAAATAAAACTTTAAGTGTCAATGTATTGGGTGCCCAGCATGAGCCTATATCTAATGCCTTTGCTTCTAAATTATGCTCAGAAGAGCGCTTTGGGCACGGTGCTTGGACGACATTAGCTACAGGTGCGCCTATTTTAGAAGATGCATTGGTCAGTTTTGACTGTGAGATTGAGGATATTCAGCAAGTTGGTACGCACAGTGTCTTTATGTGCCGAGTTGTCGCCATCAAACAAGGCTATCAACAAAGCAGTGCTGATGAAAGCTTGGTATATTTTAACCGCGCTTACCATCAAGTAGGTCAGGTAGAAATCGTTTAAGCTGACTTTCTGACATTGATTGTCTAATTGTCATTTAACTATAGTCAGCTTAATATCAAGAAGATACCGTGAAACTGGAATGAATTTTTTGCAGCCTCTGGCAGCAGTGGCACAGCAAGCTAGAAAAATTCGTACCAGTTTCACCTTGTCAGATAACGTATCCATGTTATTTAGCATCGACTATAAAACTATCATTTAATCGAGAAGTAACTATCCTGTGGAACTAATCATTTTCTTAATAATAGGTGCTCTAGCAGGATTTGCTGCGGGGCTTTTTGGTGTGGGCGGCGGCACGATTATCGTACCACTGTTATTTATCGTCTTTACCCAAATGGATTACAGTCCCGACAGCATTATGCATTTGGCGTTAGGTACGTCACTGGCAACCATCATTGTAACCTCTATCAGCTCGCTCATGGCGCACAATAAAAAGGGCGCCGTCATGTGGCCTGTTTTTAAAAACTTAGCACCCGGTTTAGCGATTGGCTGTTTTTTAGGGGCAGGGATTGCAGGGCAAATATCTGGGCTGTATCTTCAGCTTATCGTTGGCGTGTTTTTGCTGTGGGTCGCTTATAAGATGTTTTTCGATGGTAAAAAGCAGGTCGTTAGTCATGCTGATGATGTCAATGGCGCTAATACGGAACTGCCTTCAAAACCTAAGCAGCTGGCGGCAGGCGGGGTCATTGGTATTGCTTCTGCCATTTTTGGTATTGGCGGTGGCAGCTTAACGGTGCCTTATTTAACTCGTTACGGTGTGGTCATGCAAAAAGCCGTTGGCACGTCAGCAGCGTGTGGCTTGCCCATTGCCATTTCTGGGGCATTAGGGTTTATGTTCTTTGGGATGCAGCAACAAGTTGATGTGCCCAATACCATTGGCTTTGTGCACATTTATGCCTTTTTAGGCATCAGTATCATGAGCTTTTTCACGGCAAAGCTAGGTGCAAAAGTCGCCCATATACTATCACCAGAGCTTTTAAAGAAATGCTTTGCGATATTATTAACCGTGGTGGGGTGTTATTTCCTTTTTAAAGGGCTGCTTTAGGTATTCATAGTCGTGCTTTGGCGGTACAGAATATGTGCCAACAACATGCGCGACCAAGTCGCTAGAGCCTTCTGAGTACAAGGAAACCTCACCTACAATGAGCGTACGCCCTACCTTTAGCAAGGTGCACTCAGCAATGATACGCGCTTCTGCTGATGGTTTACGCAGAAAATTGATGGTAAGGCTTGTTGTTACTGTCAACGCTACAATGCCAATTCTACTAAGTATCGCCACATAGAGTGCGACATCAGCAATACTCATCAATACAGGGCCAGAGACCGTGCCACCAGGACGTAGCTCGTCTATACCGATCTCATGTGATAAGGTTGAGCGATTATCGCCTACTGCTTCAACTTTGCACTTAGTTTGAGGAAACTCTAATGCCATAAAGGCTGCTATTTCTTCTTTGGTCGCAGACATACATACTCCTGTGGTTTAATCATCCTTAACGGTCTGTTCTTCATATTTAAGTTCTTCGCATTCAAGTTCATTGAGATAAGTAAAATAAATAATATCGACTATACCAAAATATCTGCGCTTTATAGAGCGCTACATCCTGCTTGTATATTACCTGTTATTCCTTGGCATTTTTAAATTTTTGGCATTATAAAAAAGCACTGTCAACGTCATCCCACTTTATACGATTCTGGATATATATTTCTAGGTTTTGTCCCTCTCTGCTGATATGAGCACTAAATCTGCTATATAATGTGAGTCATCTCGTTATTGATAATCCATTCATTTTGGGTCTTTTTTTAGCAAAAAAGGCTTTTTATTAGGTAAAAACGGTGCTTTATGTTTAACGCTTCCTCGACTCGTTTAAATAAGTATATCAGCGAAAGCGGTATTTGTTCTCGACGCGATGCTGACCGCTTTATTGAACAAGGTAATGTATACATCAATGGCAAGCGTGCTCAAGTCGGCGCTCAAGTAGTGGCTGGAGATACGGTCAAAGTTAATGGTCAGCTGATTGAGCCACGAGAAGCTGATGATTTTGTTTTTATTGCATTGAATAAGCCAGTTGGCATTGTGAGCACCACAGAGGGCTCTGAGAAAAACAACATTGTCGATTTTGTAAGACACAGTGTCCGTATTTTCCCAATTGGGCGCTTGGATAAAGATTCCCAAGGGCTTATCTTTTTGACGAGCAATGGCGATTTGGTCAATAAGGTATTACGTGCTGGTAATAACCATGAAAAAGAATATTTGGTGACGGTGAATAAGCCGATAACGGATAACTTTATCGAGGGTTTGGCTAGTGGCGTGCCGATGTTAGGTAAGATGACGAAAAAATGCCCTGTCACTAAGGTGGCACCTACCGTGTTTAATATCACGCTAGTACAGGGCTTAAACCGTCAGATCCGCCGTATGTGTGAGCATTTTGGCTATGAAGTTGTGAAGCTTGAGCGTACACGGATTATGAATGTAGGCCTTAAGGGTCTACCTGTTGGAGATTGGCGAGATTTGACCCCAAAAGAGCTCTCTGTTTTACTTAAATCTATAGAGGATTCTTCTTCGGAATCCAGTACTCCGGCCAAGAAATCTCGTAATGCGCCACGAAAAAAACCTCGTACTGATACCTCATCAAATTCAAAGACATCTTCAAAACCAAAGGGCGCAGCAAAAGGTAATGCTAAACATCCCAAAGATAGTGCCAGAAAACCAGCGGGTTCTAAAGGTAAAGATTGGCGTCCTTTTAGTGATGGCAAGAAGTCTGGAGGCAAGGGTAAGCCTGCTGCAAATGGCAAACGCCCTTCAAAAGGTCACGGTTCTTCGCGGTCCTCAAAAACATAGAGTGGTGTGTAGTGGTTAATTAATTAGGGCAGCTCATGCTAGATGCGGCATACAAATCCAGATAACTTAGGCTGTCTGGATTTTTTTGATATTGAATATTTATTTACTTTCTTTATCTGTCTGCCATAATGTATGCGTTGCGTTAATAGCTAAGGTATAGTAAAGATTATGTGAATTATCGTTCAAGTGTTTTTTAAATTATATAATGTTAAAATTTAAGTTTGTTATCGCTTGATCAAAATATTGAACCACTTCTCATCTTTATCAACTCTTTGATCTTCAGTCAGCCAAATCGTATCTTCAAAACTATAATTGAGCTTTCCCTTAGTCGCTTGCCAACGCCCTTCATTCATGTCGCAAAAAAAACGCTTATCTTTAAAGTGCTCGCTATTGCCATATTTGAATGAAGCATAGAAAACACCATCGTCTACCAGCGTATCCATTAGGTCATCTATTAATACAGGCAGCTCTGCATAAGGCACGTGTAATAATGACGCACATGCCCAAATACCCATAAATTGCTTTTGCCAATTTTTCTGACGAAGCTCTTCAAAGGTGCAATGCTGCCAATTGATATTGGCTTGGTAAGTATGGTTTTGATTGTCACGCTGCTTTGCAATATCAATAAAAGCGGCGCTGCCATCTATCGCTGTCACATCTAAACCTAACTGTGCAAAATACAAACTGTCTCGACCTGACCCGCAACCTACATCTAAAATGCGTTGCTGAACGTGGGTTGGAGAAGGAAGGCTTGTTATAAACGGTTCGTATAATGACTTCATTTCCAAGCTAAACGTTTGCTCAATAAACGCTTGCGCATTATTGTTATAAAAATTGACAGTATTATCTTTAGCGTTTTGATTGTCTACAATAGATGACTCGTCAAAAAGTACTGATACCTTGCTGCTCAGGTAGCCAGTCATGAATCAAGCGCTCCCTTGAGAAATTAAAAGACTTCTGTAAAAACTGCTTACGTTGCGCATCATTTTTACCTGTTTGCATCATTAAGGTTTCGCGTAAAGGATGATGACTGCCAATCAAATACTCATTGCGAGTATGCAGTCTTTCTAGCAATTTTATATCAGGCAATCTGGCGAATTTGCCATTTGTGCCACGGTTACAGTCAGAGCAGGCAAGTACCAAGTTCCAAACACCATCGACATTGACAGGTCGACAGCAATCAGCCGAAGCTACTTCAGGTTTTAGTGTGTGAGGAAAGAAGTGGTCGACTTCTGCTAGCAACTCATGCTGAGTGGCAATGCTAATTTCTTTAAAGCAGTAAAAGCATCGGCTTTTTTGATAGCCATTTAAAGCGCCACGAGAGCTGGTAATGCCAACTCGGCGATGCTGATTATCTTGAGTAAATAACTGCTTGGTGTCTTGGTCAAATTCGACGGCAATAAGGTTCCTGCTGAGATTTAGCTCCCATGCTTTTTCAACCAAATTCCAACGCGACTCAGTTTCTTGATTTAAATTATCAGCAGAGTTATCAAATACATAAAACAATTTGAACAAATTGTCTGTTAAGCGTATACCTTTATTAAATTTGCGTTCATCAATAAAGAACGCTTCGTCGATTACATCATAAAAGCGTTCTTGTACTGCCTTAGTGTTGACCACATGGAAGGCGTTTAAAACATATTTAAAGCCTTCTTTATTGGTTATGTCTATCAACGTATCCTCAGACAGCTGACCGTTATTAAATGCTAAGCAAGCATTTATAAACTGACCATTTCCAGTACTGCCTTTATTGTTCTGTTTTGGACTGTGTTTTAGATGCTCGCATAAATGCATGGCATACGGCAAGGCTAAGTCTTCGAGTGAAATCAAATCAGAATCTCTCTCTAAGCTTACGTCAATTAAACTCTTAGCGAGCGCAAACTTATAAGATGCTGTGTTCTTACCGAATAAAATAATGGCTCGCCAGTAGTTTTCTAATGTCGGCTCTACATTAATAAAGTTCATAGGCGCACTCGATTTTTCTATAACTAGATTAGATAGAAGTAATACCTTATTTTTATCATAGTACAGGTGATATTTGCTTTTATAAAGGTTTAGAGTCTGAGAGGAGAGTACGGTTTGGGCACGAAATGGTCACGTTTTGGTCACGGTGCTGATTTTTGAGCTTTTAATATGTTAGATAAACTTAGCAATTAGACTGAATAGCTAATACTGGAAAACGCTGTAGCCCTTAAAAATCGGACAAAAAAAGCCTCACTGTTAAGTGAGGCTTTTTAAGTATTTGGAGCGGGAAACCCCAACCTTGGCAATGTTAACTGATCGATTTTCATTGGAATGTGTAATTCTACATTAACCTGCATATATTGATATATAAGGGCTTCGAGATGGTTAATGAATTATAGCTTTAAGGGTGGATTAAGTAAACGTATTTTTTAGTCTGAATATGGTCGCCCTAATATTAGGGTCTTTTGACCACTTACCCCCTACTCGAGGGGTAAGCGAAATCCACTGCAATATTAGTTATATCTTATAACCTGTTTAGTATTTTCCCTAAAAAGCAGTGAGTCGGTAATCCCCCCAATAAATAAGAACACTTACAAATAGAGATTAACTGCTAAAATACACCAGCAGGAGAATCCTATGAAAAAGACACGCTTTAGCGACAACCAAATCGTCAACATCCTAAAACAAGCCGAACAAGGCGTCCCTATTACCGAGCTATGCCGTGAGCATAACATCAGCCAAAGTACCTTTTATAACTGGCGCTCAAAGTATGGCGGCATGGATGCCACACTTATCAGCCGTCTTAAAGAACTTGAAGTTGAAAATGCCCGCCTTAAAAAGATGTACGCTGATGAATGTCTTAAGTCCGATATTCTACAGGATGCCATGTCAAAAAAGTGGTAGCGCCCCAAAGGCGCAAAGGGTTGGTTTGTCACTACATTGAAGATCGTGGTATTGGTATCCGCAGGGCTTGTAGCATCTTTAACATCAGCGTCACCTGTTATTATCACAAGTCGGTGGTAACAGATGAGAACCAGCAAATAGCGGACTTACTTATCAAACTGACTGATGAGAACAAGAACTGGGGCTTTGGCTTGTGCTTTTTAACCCTGCGTAATGTCATGGGACTGCCTTACAACCATAAGCGGGTATATCGCATCTACTGCGAGCTTGAACTCAACCTTAGAATCAAGCCTAAGCGTCGCATTAAACGTGCTAAACCAATACCATTAGCAGTACCTGATAGGATTAACCAAAGCTGGAGCATGGACTTTATGCACGACGGCTTAACTGATGGCCGCGGCTTTAGACTGTTCAATGTCATTGATGATTACAACCGTGAGGCACTCACCATTGAAGTCGACTTCTCGCTACCGGCGCAAAGGGTCATACGCAGTCTTAATCAGCTTATTGAGTACCGAGGCAAACCTGTGCAGATAAGATGCGATAACGGCCCTGAATACATCAGCAATGCGCTCAAAGACTGGGCTGAGCAGCAAGGCATCATCTTAAGCTATATTGAACCTGGCAATCCACAGCAAAATGCGTATGTAGAGCGCTTTAACAGAACCATGAGATATGATTGGTTAAATCAGGAGCTGTTTGATAATCTAGAGCAGGTACGCGCACAAGCAGAAAACTGGTTATACCATTATAATCATAAGCGCCCAAACATGGGCAATGGCGGTTTTACACCGATACAGAAACTCAATCAGGCAGCTTAATTCTATTTATTAGGTGTCTTAAGTTTGGGAGGGTTACCAGTCTTTCGTTTTTTACCTGCCGTTTCTGATATTGAGTGCATCGAACTATTTTTAATATATAACGGTTATGCAAATATATTCCTTTCTAACTTAGTATCATATGGTTGTATACCTATCGTATTTTCTCATGGAATATTTATCAGACTTCATCATCCACTATCATAAAAAGGTGTACTAAAAACCTCAGCAAGCCAGAAAATGCTTTACCATTTGATGTCTGTTCGTCAGTAATACAAATGCCAAATCTGATAGTGCGAGAGTTGGAAGGTTTGAATATGATTTTTGAGGTCTCTGATTTTTTATCAGTAGTTCTATAGATATCATGGACAGTAGCTTTTATATCTTTATTACCTGCAATCATCCACGACTGTGCAGGTAAAAGTCTCACACTAATCTGTACAAACCTTAGAAACTCATCTATATCTTTTACTGGAAATGAAAGATACGCATTATCAATAGTGATTTTTTGTCTAACTATCTGTAGAAACCATAGGTAGTCCGCATATTGTTGATCACGTAAGATCCAGACTGATTTTAGTATGACGGGTAGAAGCTCATAGTTTTCTCTACTTTTCATATTTTTTGGTTGTCGTTGATCCGTTGTTTCAATGAAGCGACATTTTCCCTGGCTAGTAGTAATCTGGGCTATTTGCTCAGCGCGTTTAGCGAATACTCGCCCATCCTCGAACTTTATAAATGAATGGTTTGCCGATAGTCTGATATCGCCACTTTGCTCTAGCAGCTGTAAGAATTTGATGAGTTGATTAATGCCATAGCGGTGAACCCTATCGTCTGCCATATTAGTAGTGAACACATCACTTTCCTTGAATCGATTAGCAGTATCAATAGTAAGGTTTACTGGAATATCTCGACTTTGATTTAAGGTCAGTTTCTTTGCCAATTTGCGAGTATCGGAGATGGATATCTTATCATCGATAATTGAGACACTATTCGACTTGAGTCTATCTTTACTAATACCAGTAATATTTTTAAAGATAGCGTAATCTAATTGCATTTCTGTATTGGCGATAGCGTATGTAGTCATGAGCATTGCCGAATGAATGTAATACTCAAAGCTACGATTGGGAGATACATGTCCGACTAATCCTGAAATTGCATACCATTTATCTTGAGCATCATGATTAACTCCTAATAGCCCGGTATTCACCTTGGCAATATATTGATTATCGTAACCAGTTAACGTTTTCACAATCTGATTGTTAGCATTCAAAATAAGAGAAAAATTGGTAATTGCTGTATGCCTAAAAGCATGAAATGTATGATCTTTAGCTTCTTCGAATAAGCTCAATATTCTTCTCAGTACTACAAGAGGTTCTGCATCATCAATTGGGTATTTATCGTATGAAGGACTAAATATATAATCTGTTTTATTAAGCTCATTCAGTTGTATATATTAGACCTCTTGCAAAAGTAGCAGAGGGAATTAAAATAACTAATACATTCATAACTGGCTAGGAACCATGCCAAACATAGATAAGCTACTCAAACAAAGTGACGCTGGTTTTAAACGCTATACTGGCATCCATAAAGCCACCTTTCATGAAATGCTGGATGCTATGCAAGAGCATGAATTATCTAAGACCAAATCAGGCAGACCCAGTGCGCTTAGTCTTGAGGAACAAATATTACTGGCCCTTACTTATTGGCGTGAATACCGAACGCTATACCACATCAGTATGGACTTTGGTATTCATGAGTCTTCTGCCAGCCGCATTATTCGTAAAGTAGAAGACGTACTGGTTGATTCAGGCAAGTTTGAACTGCCCAAAAAGCTGCCATGTCGCGTCGATGACGATATCAATTGGCGGGTAGTCATCGTTGATGCGACCGAAACCCCAATTGAGCGTCCAAAAAAAACCAAAGCGACTACTACAGCGGTAAGAAAAAACAGCACACATTAAAAGCGCAGGTTATCGTTCATTGGCAAACAGGCTTGATACTTGATGTGCAAACCTGCAAAGGGTCAATCCACGATTTTAAGCTCTATAAAGATACTTGTCCTGACTGGTTACCTGAAAATACTAACTATCTAGCAGATAGTGGTTATCAAGGTATAGCAAAACTACATAACCAAACCTTCACGCCATTTAAAAAACCTCGTGGTGGTCAGTTATTAGAGATATGCAAACAGGCGAATCATTATCTGGCAAAGTTCCGTATTATGGTTGAGCACAAAATAGGCTTAATCAAATTGTTCAAAATCGTGGCTCATAAATATCGCAACCGTCGTCAGCGCTATGATCTTAGAATGAAGCTGTTTGCTGGTATCGTTAATTCCGAGCTTAACCTATGACTTTCGCAAGAGGTCTATTGATTAAAAAACTTCAATTCCTCATCAGATAGTAATGAGAAAACAGCTACTCGGCGGATACTACCTTGAGTTTTTGTGCTACGGTAGATATTTGGACGAATAACTAAAGAGGGTTAACCAAGGGTAAATCCTTCAATATCTTCATACCTCAATCCAAGCAACTCTTTCTTCCGCATGCCTGTACGGTATGCTAAAACAAACAACAGTTTGTACATATCTACTTCGAGAGGATCAACAACTTTTGGCATATTCAATAGAATTGCTTGATACTCTAGTGGTGAAATCCATTCGCTACGTACCACTCTTTGTGTCTGGGCCTCTTTAATACTTACTTTAGGGAAGTGATAGTGTTCAACCCCTATATCATGTAACCGCTGCAGTAGCTTTGCCGAATATTGGATGTCTCTATTATCACGATAGACAGCTTTGTGCTCTAAAATCTCTTCGTAGCATTCTTCAAAATCCTCACTACTGTAAGTGTTTAGAGGCTGTCCTGATAAGAAATAAAACCACTCATAAGCTACCGAACTTAAATAGCCCTGAATGGTCTCTTTTTTAGGGCGTGGCTTTGCGTTACATCTAGACAGCACAAACTGAATTAAAATATTTTCAGCAATGTCACGCTCTTCATTTAACATGTTTGTTAAATGATAGTTAATATCATATTCATTATTTTTGAGTTTTTCTTTTTGTTGACGAGTATTGTAGTGACTGTCTAACTGTTTATAAATACGTTTCACGATATCTATCTTACGTACTTCCGCCAACTCAGAATACCTAACGGTATTTTTGCTGACTTTAGATAGAGGTGAGCTATGCTGAAGAAACCGTAGAGATAAACTTGGTAAACTAAGCACAACAACAGGAGTTTACCATGACCAAGAAAATCAGAACCTACAGTACAGAATTTAAAGCCGAAGCCGTCAAGAAGATAGCGGATAATAATGGCAATATTTCAGCGACCGCAAAGCAGCTTGGTATCGCCATGCAAACCTTATCTAATTGGCACAATAAAGCCAATCAAGGCAAGCTTGTCGGCACAGAGCAATACGATCCTGAGCTTATGAGTGCTCTTCAAGAAATAAAGCAGCTCAAACGACAACTTAAAATCGCTGAGGAGGAACGCGAGATCTTAAAAAAGGCGACGGCGTACTTCGCGAAAAACAGCTCGTGAAGTATGCCTTTATTAAAGACAACCAGCAAATATTTAGCATCACTTGCATGTGTTGTGTTTTGAAAGTAAAGCCCTCAAGCTACTACGATTGGCTAAGCCGCGATATCAGCGACCAACAGATACATCGCAACCAGTCTGAGCTATTGGTTAGAGCCGCTCACAGTGAAACGAAAGAACGTTATGGCGTAGATCGACTGCATGCTCATCTAAGTGAGCAAGGGCATTATATTAGCCAGTATATGGTCAGAAGCATCAAAGAAGAACATAGCATCAAATGCCGTCGCCATAAGCGCTTTAAAGTCACCACCGACTCCAATCACAACAAACTGGTCTATCCGAACGTGCTGGATCAGCAATTTGATGCCAGTCGCCCTAACCAAGCGTGGGTCAGTGATATTACCTATATCTGGACAAACGAGGGCTGGTTGTATTTAGCGGGAGTCAAAGACTTATACACCAAAGAGCTGGTCGGCTATGCCATTAACAAACGTATGACCGCTGATCTAGTATGCCGTGCACTCAATATGGCAATCAAGAATAAACGTCCAAGCAAAGGGCTAATCGTTCATTCAGACAGAGGCAGCCAGTATTGTAGCCATGCGTACCACAAGATTATCAAGCAGCATCACTTTACAGGCTCTATGAGTGGCAAAGGCAATTGTTATGACAATGCGCCAATAGAGAGCTTCTGGGGCACATTAAAGAATGAGTTGATATATCATAAGGATTATAAAACAAGGTTTGCCGCCATTACCGATATCATTAGATATATCGAGCTGTATTACAATCAGACTAGGATTCAAAAGGGCTTGGGCTATAAGTCGCCAAGACAGGTGTGGTTTGACTTTTACACTCAGGCTGCGTAACTAAAATCTCCCAAGTTTGGTTCTACGGGATTGACAGCAGGGGTCAGAGGTACCTCGATTGATAAAGAGGGTTTGTTAGTTTTATACTCTTTATTTAGTAAGTTGGAAAAATCATCTGTGAGTAGACCTGTGGTTTTACGCTTGCCTTGTGCAACTCCGATTAAAGCTTGATCAACAAAGACATTGGGCATCATTTCCCAGTGATAACTCGCATAACTTAGCAACCATGGTAGGGAAGGGACCTTATTTTTAGGTACTTGTAAGACAATACTGAGGTGGTTTCTAAGCAGTTTTTCAATATCTGTGTTCGTCCTAAACTGATAAGGATCATTAAACTTTCTACATCGGTACAACCAGCATTGGCTGATGATGTCTAGAGAGACTTGCTGAGTTGACCCCTGCTGTCAATCCCGTAGAACCAAACTTGGGAGATTTTAGTTACGCAGCCTGAGTGTAAAAGTCAAACCACACCTGTCTTGGCGATTTATAGCCCAAGCCCTTTTGAATCCTAGTCTGATTGTAATACAGCTCGATATATCTAATGATATCGGTAATGGCGGCAAACCTTGTTTTATAATCCTTATGATATATCAACTCATTCTTTAATGTGCCCCAGAAGCTCTCTATTGGCGCATTGTCATAACAATTGCCTTTGCCACTCATAGAGCCTGTAAAGTGATGCTGCTTGATAATCTTGTGGTACGCATGGCTACAATACTGGCTGCCTCTGTCTGAATGAACGATTAGCCCTTTGCTTGGACGTTTATTCTTGATTGCCATATTGAGTGCACGGCATACTAGATCAGCGGTCATACGTTTGTTAATGGCATAGCCGACCAGCTCTTTGGTGTATAAGTCTTTGACTCCCGCTAAATACAACCAGCCCTCGTTTGTCCAGATATAGGTAATATCACTGACCCACGCTTGGTTAGGGCGACTGGCATCAAATTGCTGATCCAGCACGTTCGGATAGACCAGTTTGTTGTGATTGGAGTCGGTGGTGACTTTAAAGCGCTTATGGCGACGGCATTTGATGCTATGTTCTTCTTTGATGCTTCTGACCATATACTGGCTAATATAATGCCCTTGCTCACTTAGATGAGCATGCAGTCGATCTACGCCATAACGTTCTTTCGTTTCACTGTGAGCGGCTCTAACCAATAGCTCAGACTGGTTGCGATGTATCTGTTGGTCGCTGATATCGCGGCTTAGCCAATCGTAGTAGCTTGAGGGCTTTACTTTCAAAACACAACACATGCAAGTGATGCTAAATATTTGCTGGTTGTCTTTAATAAAGGCATACTTCACGAGCTGTTTTTCGCGAAGTACGCCGTCGCCTTTTTTAAGATCTCGCGTTCCTCCTCAGCGATTTTAAGTTGTCGTTTGAGCTGCTTTATTTCTTGAAGAGCACTCATAAGCTCAGGATCGTATTGCTCTGTGCCGACAAGCTTGCCTTGATTGGCTTTATTGTGCCAATTAGATAAGGTTTGCATGGCGATACCAAGCTGCTTTGCGGTCGCTGAAATATTGCCATTATTATCCGCTATCTTCTTGACGGCTTCGGCTTTAAATTCTGTACTGTAGGTTCTGATTTTCTTGGTCATGGTAAACTCCTGTTGTTGTGCTTAGTTTACCAAGTTTATCTCTACGGTTTCTTCAGCATAGCTCAAGTAATGTATAAAGAGCTCTTTCTTACATTAGGAGACTCCACCCTTTCATTACCATAATTTTTTGTAGGGTAACGTACAGAAACAATGACATGATGATCATTGAAAGCAGTTAAGACTGGTTGATCTAACAGAGTATTGACTAAAGCAGCCAGTAATTCTTTATCATTAATCCCGCCAAAAGCTATTAGTGAGAATACAAGCGACGCTAAGGACTGATTTTGATCTTTACTTGCCGCCACCCAATCTGCCATCATCGCTTTAGTTATTTTATTAAAAAGCTTGCCATTTTTTACCCAGTTTTCATCAATTGATAGTGGGTTTTCCTTTACTAAAACGGGCTCACTGGGTAAAGGATAGGCATACTCTGACTGCATATAAAACGTGTTGTAGTAGCTGACAAATTTAGCCAAAACCTCCCAAGCATAGCGAAACTGAGCCATTGAAGTATAAATTTTAGAACAGACTTGATGTATCAGTTTTTTTGCTTGTTTTAAAAAAGCTTCGAAGTGCTGTTCATCAAGTGGGTGTGTCATTAATGCTAACTGAACTAAATAATCAGAATAAGTTACTTCCCATTGCTTTAGTTTAATATCGTCAGTTGGCTTGGGATTCTTTTCTAGGTAGATCTTTTTATATCTCTCTGTTGAAAGGATCTTGTAGTCGTAAAAGCTTTTATCTACATTTTTTTGATTGATTAGGTTTTGAAAGTCTTGGAATGCTTGTTTTTGGATATCGTCCCATAGAGTTTGGAAAATACTTAGTAATTCATATTCTTGATAGGTACGTTTTGATACGTCATCTTGGTTTACGCTCAATATGTTTTTATCGCCTTTTCGTTTGGTAAACCCAGCAATAATTTTAGGTGGAAAAACATTTTTATTTACGATTGAAGGGTTAATAGGCTGTTTTGTTACCTCACGAGCCTTACTTTTTTTCTTGTGTTTAGATTTCTGAGTTTGCTGCGGCTTTGCTGGTTCTTTAAGCGACTTGTTGCTATCGTCATTTGATTTATTTTTTAATGGTTTCATTTGCTATCACATTCTTAAATTCATTTGTTGTGCGATTTCCTCAAAGGTATCACGCACTTGCCAAATTTGTTGCTTGTTTACTGATGAGAATTGTCCCAATGCTTCTTGTCGGTTTTTTTCATGACCAATCACTGTGTTGATCAATATCATTGATACGTTAAGTTTTTCAAGTTGGGTACGTAAGAAGTGCCGTGTCCAATAAGAGTCCTCAAAAGGCATGTAGTCTGCTAGCAATTTTGAGATATGACTTCGCTTAATTTGAATAAGTTTATCGTAACTATCTGATAGCATATTCAGTAGGGTTAACTCATCTTGTTCTTGTTTGATCTGATGAATCATTTTATCGACCTTGGCAGTCGCATAAGGCTGATAATCGACAAGAAATAATTGGTACTTTTTTAAAATTGCCAAAAGAGTAGGGCACAACGGGATTAGTCGATAGTTCTTGACAGCCTTATTAGGTTTATCTGCAACTTCATACCAACCCACCTCTAAGTCAATATCTTTAACATTAGTCAGTCCATTATTTGGACGAGTACCAGTCAACAAACAAAACTGGATCCAAACAAGAGCGCTATACCTATTAAAGTGCTCCTCTTTATTAACGCTATCATCAACCCATACCAATAGGTTCTGTAAAAACATATTGACGTACTCTAATGTCAGGGCAAATCCAGAGCCTGTAGTGAAGTCTATTTGGGTACTTAGCGGGCTAATAAAACTATCGTCTAATTGTAGTGGTCAACTAATTTAGGACAACTGATAAGAGATTTTGTTTAAAGTAACGTCTCTCTTTTTCTGCTGGTGATAAATAATCATTGAAACGGTGCGGTCTCACGGTTTGATAGTAGCCCCAGATATAATCAATAATGGCGGACGATGCTGCATCCATATCCTCGTAACTGCTCTTTGGCATCCACTCCGTTTTAAAGCTCCTGAAGAACCTTTCAGTTGGAGCATTGTCCCAACAATTACCACGACGGCTCATACTTTGTATCATACCGTCACAACCAGCGACTGAATCAGCAAACTTCTTGCTGGTGTAATGGGTACCTTGGTCGGAATGAAACAGGACGCCACTAGGTTTAAGTCTGGTATGATACGCCATCTGCAGCGCTTTAGCAGTCAGAGCACTGTCAGGTGAGTCTGACATAGCAAAGCCGACCACACGCCGGGCATACAAATCTAAAACAACGGCTAGATAACTAAAGCCACCTTTGATACGGATATACGTTACATCACCTGTCCACACTTGATTAGGGGCAGTTGGGCTAAAATTGCGGTTCAATAGGTTCTCATGTGTTTTATGCGCGTCATCAGCATGCTTGTATTTATGTGTCTTCAATTGACAGCTTTTAAGACCCATCTGAGCCATCAGTTTACCTGCCATATAGCGGGTCAGTTTGATGCCATGCTCATTCATCATGATTGCGGCGATGCTACGTGCTCCTGCTGACTGCTTAGAGCGGTTAAATATTTGACGTATTAATGCTTTGATTTTCACAGTCTCAAGACTAACGGGCTTGTGTTGCAAGCCATAGTAATAGCTGCTCTTTATCACACCAAACAGCTTGCACAGTCGGCTTTTACTGACCCGTTTGTCTTGCTCTGCAAGCTCACTGATCAGCGATAGTCGTTTAGACTGTCCAATGCTAGCAGAGCGGAGGCCTTTTTTAAGATGTCACGCTCCATGGTCAGCCGCTTAACCTGTTTACGTAGCTCTTGGAGCTCTCGCTGCTCATCAGTTAAAGCATTGCCAGCTTTAGGTGCTTGACCATTCACTTCTTGTCGGTACTGACTCAGCCATTTCTGCAGGGTGGATTTGCCAATACCTAGTGATTCAGCAACGTCGGGTATTTTACGCTTATGGTCAGTCACTAAACTGATGGCTTCAAGTTTGAATTCTCGGGTATATTGATTGCGTTTGGTGGTCATACTATTTTCCTTTTTTGGTTTAGTATAACCTCTTAGCAGCTGTCCAATTTTATTATGCCACTACAAACCTTAATTCTGACTATAAAGGCGTTGGCGAGCAGTCAGGACTCTTCACAGGAGATGGTGGTCTTGATCTCACTGCTGGCGGTAAAACTACACTTATAGGTGGGGCGATTACCACTACCGAAGCCGCTCGTGACGCAGGACGTAATAACTATACGAGTCTTGGTGGTATAGAGACGCAAGACATCAAGAACACCACCAGCTATGAGGGTGATGCCATCCAAATGGGTGTGAGCATCGGTCAAACCGATGATAAACCGCAAGCCAGTATGAACGGTCTAGGTTATGGTGCAGATAGTGACAGTGATAGCAGTGTGACTCGTGCAGGCATCACAGGCATTGCAGGTAATAAAGACATCACCACAGACAACCGCGCAGAGTATGCAGGTATCCTTGAGAATAGCTTTGATGCCAATCGAGTCAATGAGGAGCTTGGGGCGCAGACGCAGATTACGCAGGAGTTCGGCAAGGAAGCACCGAAGGCAGTGGCTGAGTTTGCAGAGAAAAAGATGGAAGCTTATGAAACCGCTCAGAAAGCCGTCAATATGCTTAGAGAAGATCTGGAAACGACCAAAGATCCTGAAAAAATGGTTTATATCAGTGACCAATTACAACTCGCGGAACAACAGCTTAAGGAAAATGAAACGGATTATCAGAATTGGAAAGAAGGCGGTAAATATCGAGTTGCTACCCATGCTCTCGTGCTAGGTGGACTTGGTACAGGCAGTATTGAAGGCGTTCTAACCACAGGCGGCGTTGCAGCCGCTGCGCCGACTATCGGCAATCTTGAAGTCAAAATGAGAGACATGCTTATTGCCCAAGGTATGGATGCGGATACTGCTAGCAATGCCACTAAAGGGATTACCAGTCTAGCATTGGCTGGTGCAGGTATTGCTGCTGGGCTAGATACATCAAGTACGGTGACGGCTGTCAATGTCGATGCAAATAATAGACAACTGCATCCTGAAGAAGCGGCACTGATTAAACAACTGGCGCAGGACTATGCTCAAAAGAATGATATTTCTATAACAGAAGCAGAAAAACGGCTGACCAGAGGTGCTTTATATAATATTGACGCAGGATGGCAGAGCAGTATTAAAAATTATATTGACGATAAAGAAATACAGACTTATCAACAGGCTTATAACTATCTGACGAATCAAACCCGTGATATTTCAGTTTATGATTTATCAAATCAAATATCTTTAGCTAATAAACCTGTAACCGAAGTATCTGATCCCACTCTACCTAGTGCAGTCTTGGATACCATTACTGTCACTGCTGGTGAAAATGCTGTATCAGGGTTTGAAGGCCAACGCGAAGATTATTATCTAGACACTGTTGCTAATGGCTTTACTGCTACAAAAGAAGATTTTAACAATCAAAATTTATTTATGAATACAGCTTACGCAGATGAACAAACTGCGAATTTGTATGATCAGTCAGCAAATATGAAGTTTGGTGAAGATATTGGTGCTAAAGAAGCTGCCATGCTATATGGCGCAAACAATGTCGCCAATATAGCAGGTTTGATCTCAGGTACAGATAGGGCGGTTGATAATAACGTTGAGACGATCAAAACAGCAGCGAATAAATCTGCCAAAGACCATCTTAATGATGCGATAACGGCAAGCAAAAATATTGTCGAGACAGTAAAAGGTACGACAAGTAACGTGATCAATGATCCAAACGGTACTTGGGATATTGCTATAGGTAAAGCTGAGCAATTACAAGAGGGTGCCCTGACAGAGTGGAACTACCGTAAGCTGAAGAGACAGCAAGCACTACCGTATGACGTCATTTACAATGATGCTCAAATGGTTGGAGAGCTGGGTGCTGATGTTATTATGGGTGGTGCGGCTGGTCGTGGGGCAAAACTCACCAAAGAGGGTTTGGATGAGCTTGGTAACATTAATATCGATGTGACCCCAAAACCCGCTACCGTAGTAGGTACTCTTGACACGGGCGGTGCAACCACAATAACAGGTAAACCTGATGGCACTAAAAATGGCATCGGTGTCGCTGAAACTGGTGGAGCTATACTAGCGATTAGTGATGCTAAGGAAGGCGCGTACACTTACAACCCCGATGGTAGTGTGACAGGTTCAGGAAATGGTAGAGCAACCAACACAGGTAAACGTGATGGCAATGGTAATGAGATCTATCAACGAGATAGCGGTGGTTACTATTATATTGATGATAAGGGGGTTCAACGAACCACCGTATCGCCTAACGAACGTCCAGCAGCCAATACCACAGGATATAATCGTCCTTATCTAAGACAACAAACCATTCAAGATATTGAAGCAAATTACACCAAATTAGATAATAGACCTCTTGCGAAAGTCATAGGTTAAGCTCGGAATTAACGATACCAGCAAACAGCTTCATTCTAAGATCATAGCGCTGACGACGGTTGCGATATTTATGAGCCACGATTTTGAACAATTTGATTAAGCCTATTTTGTGCTCAACCATAATACGGAACTTTGCCAGATAATGATTCGCCTGTTTGCATATCTCTAATAACTGACCACCACGAGGTTTTTTAAATGGCGTGAAGGTTTGGTTATGTAGTTTTGCTATACCTTGATAACCACTATCTGCTAGATAGTTAGTATTTTCAGGTAACCAGTCAGGACAAGTATCTTTATAGAGCTTAAAATCGTGGATTGACCCTTTGCAGGTTTGCACATCAAGTATCAAGCCTGTTTGCCAATGAACGATAACCTGCGCTTTTAATGTGTGCTGTTTTTTCTTACCGCTGTAGTAGTCGCTTTGGTTTTTTTTGGACGCTCAATTGGGGTTTCGGTCGCATCAACGATGACTACCCGCCAATTGATATCGTCATCGACGCGACATGGCAGCTTTTTGGGCAGTTCAAACTTGCCTGAATCAACCAGTACGTCTTCTACTTTACGAATAATGCGGCTGGCAGAAGACTCATGAATACCAAAGTCCATACTGATGTGGTATAGCGTTCGGTATTCACGCCAATAAGTAAGGGCCAGTAATATTTGTTCCTCAAGACTAAGCGCACTGGGTCTGCCTGATTTGGTCTTAGATAATTCATGCTCTTGCATAGCATCCAGCATTTCATGAAAGGTGGCTTTATGGATGCCAGTATAGCGTTTAAAACCAGCGTCACTTTGTTTGAGTAGCTTATCTATGTTTGGCATGGTTCCTAGCCAGTTATGAATGTATTAGTTATTTTAATTCCCTCTGCTACTTTTGCAAGAGGTCTAATGGTGATTATTATGATCCTGCTAACGATATTATGATAAAAGGTCCGATTGATATTGGTCATGCTTATGGTCGTGAGCATAGACGACTTGAGCTAGCAGCAGCAGAGTTAAACATGACTCAAAAAGAGCTGAATGACTATGTTAATAGCCATCCTCAGCATTTTAGATTAGAAAATATGTCTAAAAACCGTGGTCATGCTGATGAGATGCAAGGTAAGGATATTCCACAAGAGCTAAGAGATGAAATGCAAGGTTTTCTTGATAGTAATAGAAGCAAAGGAAAATAATTATGAACGGATATAAAGAACTACGAATGAAGATTTTTAGACTTTTTAAAAAAGGTCAAATAGAAGAAGCTGTTGAATTATTTGAAGCTAATGATATGGACTATTTTGAAACCTCCCCAACTGATAAGTGGAATTGGCTACATGAGCTCTTAATGGGATTTAACTCAAAAGAACCACCGAAAAAAACTATTGAATTTTTTATAGAAAAAGGTGTTCCAATTAATGCTCAAGACAGTTATGGCATGACACCATTACACTATGCGATGCGTGGTAAAAATGCAGAAGCGGCGATTGCCTTACTAGAAGTAGGGGCAGATCCAAATATACCAAACAGAGACAACGTTATTCCCTTAGCTATGATTGGAGGAATGCCTGAAAGAGTTGATCTACTTAAGCTAATGCTTGATAAAGGAGCCAACATGCACTATAAGAATGGTGATAATGAACTAAGTATAGTAAATAGTATGAAAAAGCACCTTGGGAATCAGGAGAAATTCATACCCGTTATCCAACTCTTGGAGCAATACGCATTAAAATAGGCCTTTTATTGACTTGCACTGATATAGTTGCAAAGGGTAGCGATAAGTTGTAAAAGAGATCTAATAACAAATTTTTTAATTAAACACATAGTTATCTTAAGCAATAATAAAAATGTTCTCGACTAACTTATGATGCTTCAAGTGTCATAGGTTTTTTTATTGATGATAAGGGGGTTCAACGAACCACTGCCTCGCCCAATGTACGCCCAGCTACTAATGATGCAAAATACAACTGGCTAGATGAACAAAGAAATCCTGACCCGAATGTTCAGTCTAGCTTTAATGCTCAGAGTAAGTCATTGTCTAATAATCAATATTATAAAACAGAGACTGAGTGGCAAGCACCGGGTAAAGGGTCAGGGTTAACTTATAAAGTGTATCAGCAAGAAATTGATTTAAATGTTAAACCACTACAGGCTGATGGTGATAATTTAACTACGAATGCTGATTTAATGAAACAAGGGAGGTCACCTTTCGTATTTAAGAATGGTCAGTATGAGCAGGTTCAGCTTCATCATTCACGTCAAGATGGGCGCGGTTCTTTATTTGAAACTTCAAAATCAACCCATTTAGGGCATAATAATCAAAATGGTAGACATGCAGTACATCCTTATGGAAATGACAGTCATCCAGACTATCCAGTCAATCGTGAGGTTTTTGATAAAGATAAAGGTCAATATTGGAAAGATCGTTTAAACCAACTGCAAGGAGATTGATATGAGTTCATTCAATACAGTGGAAAAATTGTTATCTGAAAAAAATCATGCTGCACGTCTAATGCAAAAAAAAACTGAAAAGAAAGAAAGTACAGAAAATATTCTTTTAGAATATGGTGTTAAAAAGGACAGTGGTTTTTTTAAATTGTATACAAAATATTTTTTGAGATTTTTGAATAGTCGTTCTGGCGCAAGTGAAGTAGTTGATCCACTTCCTCCGCAGGGTTTTTCAGCTAAAATGGCACATGACTATTGGGACGTACCTAAGAACTATATTCTATTCAGTACAGGCGAAGGTGAAGGGGGCTATCTGTACAATATAGAAGATGATAGTGTATGGAATTTTAATATTGGTCAACTACAGCAGCTAGCCGAGGGTACATTACCGCATTGGGATAGCTTCTATGAATTTATGATTTGGTATTTGAGCGATGAAGACGATGCTTAAACTGTATTAATTGCGAAGGACTGCCGTCAACATAAACAGCAGTAATGGCACGGTTGGCATCATCGCTGATGGCACTGTCGACTTTACAGAAGGTCGTCATAAACAGAACCTCAGTAGCGCAGTTAAAACCACTGACAAAGGCTTCTTAAGTAAAACCATCACCCAATCGCGCTTTGACAGCCAAAGTGATAATGCCATCACCAGCAACATCGAAGGCGATCAAATCCTCATACAAGCGGGACAAGACATCAACTTCACAGGCACCAACGCCAGCAGTGATCGCGGCACCCAGCTCACCGCAGGTCGTGATGTCAACCTCCTAGCGGCTAAGAATACTGCTAGTGAAACCAAATTCAGTCAAACCAAAAAATCAGGACTGTTTGGCACGAATGGCGGCATCGGCTTCACCATTGGTAAGCAGCAAACCGATGACAGTAATACCAGCACCAAGCTCACCCACACCGCCAGCCAAGTGGGCGCCATCGACGGCAACGTCATCATCAATGCTGGACGCAACTACCAACAGACCGGCAGCAACCTCGTTGCCGGAATGGGTGCTGACACGGACAAAGACATCACTGACCCCAATCGAGGCAACACCGTCATCCGTGCCAAACAGATCAACATTGACAATGTCATCGACATTAAAACCAATCAAAGCGAGCAGAAGTTCAAGCAAAGCGGTCTCACTGTCTCAGTATCAAACAGCCTAGTAGATAATATCAAGAGCATCGATCGTCTCATTGACGCAGGGAGTGACACAGACAGCACGCGCATGAAAGGCATGGCAGGTGTTGCCGCCACCCTCAAGACCAAAGCACTTGCTGCCGAGGCCAATAGCGCGGCTGATGCCCTATTAAGTGGCAACCTAAAAGGCGTAGGCAACACCCGCATCCAAGCCACAATCGGCTCATCAAAAAGCCAATCAAACAGCAGCAGTGTCACCGAGGAAAACCAAGGCTCAAATATTAACACCAACAATCTTGCCCTTATCGCCACAGGGGCAGGGTCAGACAGCAATATTGATATCAATGGCAGTTATCTAACCGTCAGCAATGATGCCTTATTCCAAGCGGACAATGATTTTAACGTCAATGGTGTCGCGCAAAACAGCAACACCCGTAGTAATAACAAAAGCTCAAGTACCGCTATTGGTGGTTATGCCAGCTTTGGTCAAAACACTAGTGCAGGTATCACCGCCAGTGCGAGCCGTGCTAAAGGTTTCGCCAACAGTGACAGCACCACTTATGCCAATAGCCAAATCAACGTTGGCGGCAAGACTACCTTAGACATTGGCCGAGATGTCAATATCAAAGGCGGCGTCATTAATACAAATCGCGCTCAAGGCGCTATCGGCGGTGATGTCAACATAGAGTCATTACAAGACACCGCTACCTATGACAGCAATCAAAAGAACATGGGCTTTAGTGCTGATATCGACATCGCAGGTGGTGGCGCAGGCTCTAGTCTATCGGTCAATGGTGGCAAAACCAATCTAAATGCAGACTATCAAGCAGTCGGTGAGCAGTCAGGAATCTTCACAGGCGATGGTGGTATTGATCTTAACGCTGGCGGTAAAACCACGCTCATCGGCGGGGCGATCACTACCACCGAAGCTGCTCGTGATGCAGGACGTAACAACTATGTCAGCAAAGGTGGCATAGAGACGCAAGACATCAAGAACACCACCAGCTATGAGGGTGATGCGATCCAAGTCGGTGTCAGTGCTGGAAATACCGATAATAAACCGCAAGCAAGTATGAACGGCATTGGCTATGGCACAGATAGCGACAGTGATAGCAGTGTGACTCGTGCAGGTATCACAGGTATTGCGGGTAATAAAGACATTACGACGGACAACCGCACAGAGTATGCAGGTATCCTTGATAACAGCTTTGATGCTGGTCGAGTCAATGAGGAGCTTGACGCGCAGACGCAGATTACCCAAGCCTTTGACCAAGAACGTCGTAAGATTAAGACTGAGCTGAATCAAGAAGAGGAGAAATTACGAAACGCGGCGAAAGAAGCTTTAGAAAACGGTGACAGAGATTCTTGGGAAGCTTATAGTCAAGAAGCAGATAAAATACAACAAAAGTCTCTAATATTTGACGGTATTAGCGGTGCGTTATATGGACCAAATAGTAATGGAGCAGTAGGTTATGTTGCCAAAGCGATTAGTCCACAAGTTGCCTTTCAAATTGGTCAAGCGTTTAAAGATAATGACTATGCAAACAGCAAAAATAAAGATAATGAACTGTCAGGTGTCGGTAGCCCGCAACACTTATTAGCCCATGCCATATTAGGGGCAGCGGTGAGCGTGGCTACAGCCAACGATGCGTTAACGGGTGGGTTAGGAGCCAGTGCAGGTGAAGGTACTGCACTAATACTGTCCAAATACATATACAAAGTTGACAATCCAAGTGAATTAACGGCTGAACAAAAAGATACCATTAGCAGTATCGCAAGCTTAACCGGTGTGGCTTTCGGTGCAACTACGGGCAATGTCACGGATGCTGTGAATGCGGGTGAAACGGCGTTGGTGGCGGTTCAAGATAATGGATTAGAAAATGTATTACTTCCTCATGAAATTGATGAAATAACAAATGTATGGCGAACTGAAACTCGACCTATAACAAAAAAAGATTTTGATAAACTTGTAGAAAGCATGTCTGCTACACTAGGATTCGATGTAGAAGATGGGTAACCCTCCCAAACTTAAGACACCTAATAAATAGAATTAAGCTGCCTGATTGAGTTTCTGTATCGGTGTAAAACCGCCATTGCCCATGTTTGGGCGCTTATGATTATAATGGTATAACCAGTTTTCTGCTTGTGCGCGTACCTGCTCTAGATTATCAAACAGCTCCTGATTTAACCAATCATATCTCATGGTTCTGTTAAAGCGCTCTACATACGCATTTTGCTGTGGATTGCCAGGTTCAATATAGCTTAAGATGATGCCTTGCTGCTCAGCCCAGTCTTTGAGCGCATTGCTGATGTATTCAGGGCCGTTATCGCATCTTATCTGCACAGGTTTGCCTCGGTACTCAATAAGCTGATTAAGACTGCGTATGACCCTTTGCGCCGGTAGCGAGAAGTCGACTTCAATGGTGAGTGCCTCACGGTTGTAATCATCAATGACATTGAACAGTCTAAAGCCGCGGCCATCAGTTAAGCCGTCGTGCATAAAGTCCATGCTCCAGCTTTGGTTAATCCTATCAGGTACTGCTAATGGTATTGGTTTAGCACGTTTAATGCGACGCTTAGGCTTGATTCTAAGGTTGAGTTCAAGCTCGCAGTAGATGCGATATACCCGCTTATGGTTGTAAGGCAGTCCCATGACATTACGCAGGGTTAAAAAGCACAAGCCAAAGCCCCAGTTCTTGTTCTCATCAGTCAGTTTGATAAGTAAGTCCGCTATTTGCTGGTTCTCATCTGTTACCACCGACTTGTGATAATAACAGGTGACGCTGATGTTAAAGATGCTACAAGCCCTGCGGATACCAATACCACGATCTTCAATGTAGTGACAAACCAACCCTTTGCGCCTTTGGGGCGCTACCACTTTTTTGACATGGCATCCTGTAGAATATCGGACTTAAGACATTCATCAGCGTACATCTTTTTAAGGCGGGCATTTTCAACTTCAAGTTCTTTAAGACGGCTGATAAGTGTGGCATCCATGCCGCCATACTTTGAGCGCCAGTTATAAAAGGTACTTTGGCTGATGTTATGCTCACGGCATAGCTCGGTAATAGGGACGCCTTGTTCGGCTTGTTTTAGGATGTTGACGATTTGGTTGTCGCTAAAGCGTGTCTTTTTCATAGGATTCTCCTGCTGGTGTATTTTAGCAGTTAATCTCTATTTGTAAGTGTTCTTATTTATTGGGGGGATTACCGATGCTGCGATACATATTTTTAGACCTTTATTAGACAGTCCAGTAGGTGTTGCTGCTGGACTAACGGTCAAAATAACCAGTAGTGGTATTAAAATAACCAGTAAAAGTGGTAAAGTTACAAGTTATACTGCTAAAGAGCTTGCTCAGTTAAATGCAAGTAGAGTTGCTAGCAAAAATGTGGCTTCTGATTTGCCTGCTGTTACAACAGGCGGTGAAGTAATTAGAGGTACTCCTATCAACTCTAATGTAGTTACCTCTGGAGCAGTTGCTACAAGAATTAATGTGGCAAAAGGAAGGACTCGATATACACCAAATAGACCTAGTAAAGGCACTCCAGTCTCAGCGGGCTTTGACCATGTTATAGAAGGTCATTTTGACCGACCAATAGCCAATAGTGTATCTGTTTTTTCGATTAAACCAGCAGAGTTAAAGACTTTATTGCAGGATTCTAAAGTAGTCAAATCATTAGTGACAAAGGTTGAAGGCGGTCAGTACGTAAGAACCGTTGATACTGGTAGAATAGTTGGAACAACTAGCATTAAAGATGGTGGTAAACCTACAACTTTTATTAAAGTGTTCACAGATTCGCACGGGAATCTAATAACCACATATCCAGTATCAGGAAAGTAAAAATGATTAATATTAATAAACTAAAGTTTGAAAAATTTAAAGATGACCTGAGTATTTTATCTGAAGAGTCGTCTTCTCAACAATTACTTGACATTATTAAAAAATTTCTTATATCTAATGAGGGGGTTTTTTCAGAAAAACCGTATAGTGATTATAAGCTATTAGGTTTTTTAGATTACAACGATAATGAATATCCAATTAATTATTCATCTTTCAATAAATCTGAAATAATTGTATTCAAAAAAATTATTAATTCTTATAAGCATAATGAAGGTGAAAACATAACAAGATTTCTAAGAGATACTTTAGAGCGACTCTACTACTTTGAAGTTGATGAAACATGTAAGAATTGTGGGGCATATGGTTTAATAGCTATTACAGAGCTTAATAAAAATATAGTACAACTTGAATGCAGGCAATGTGGTTGTATTTATGATTTAGATGGGCATGTGAGTACAATCAGTGGTTTTTCTGTACCTGCTACAATTAAGAACTTGCTAAACGCTCGATTGATTTAGATAAATAGTAGCGCGTAGGCTAGGTGAAGCTTGCGAAACCCTAACAAAGTACCCAATGACAAAAAGCACGTAGATACCATGAGAAAAAGCAAGCTTAAAGGCTCAATGTTTATGCAAGGCAGCATCGAAAGGTTGCTGACTTTTTAGAACCGCCTGAGCGATGGATAGCGTCAAAGATGTCACCACCAACCAAAGCGATAGTGCAGGGTACGATCTACTAGATGGTAATCTAAAAGGCGTAGGCAACACCCGCATACAAGCCACCATCGGTAGTCAAAAGAGCCAATCGAACAGCAGCAGTGTCACCGAGGAAAACCAAGGCTCAAATATTAACACCAACAATCTTGCCCTCATCGCCACAGGGGCAGGGTCAGACAGTAATATCAACATCAATGGCAGCAACTTAGATATCAGCAATAACGCCTTATTTCAAGCCGACAACGACTTTAACGTCAATGCCGTGGCACAAAACAGCAATACCCGTAGTAATAACAAAAGCTCAAGTACCGCTATTGGTGGTTATGCCAGCTTTGGTCAAAACACTAGTGCAGGTATCACCGCCAGTGCCAGCCGTGCTAAAGGTTTCGCCAACAGTGACAGTACTACTTATGCCAATAGCCAAATCAACGTTGGCGGCACCACTACCTTTGATATCGGTAATGATGTCAATATCAAAGGCGGGGTCATTAATACAGGTCGCGCCCAAGGCGCTATCGGCGGTGATGTCACCATTGAATCGCTACAGGACACGGCTACCTACGACAGCAAACAAAAGAACATGGGCTTTAGTGCTGATATTGATATAGCAGGCGGTGGTGCAGGTTCCAGCCTATCGGTCAATGGTGGTAAGACTAACCTCACTGCTGACTATAAAGGCGTTGGTGAGCAGTCGGGCATTTTCGCCAATGAAGCTGACCTTGTTGTTGAAGGCAAAGGCACCTTCAAAGGTGGCGTGTTTGTCACCTCAGAAGAAGCCCAAGCCAATGGCACGAGTAACATTGTCTTTAAACAAGGCGTCACATCAACCGACCTTAAAAACACCACGAGCTATGAGGGCGATGCGATCTCAATTGGTCTAAGTGCAGGTAAGGAGAGAAAACCTAGCATGAGTGGGCTTGGTTATGGCACCGATAGCGACAGTGATAGCAGTATCACCAAAGGCGGGGTCAGTGGCTATAATGATAAAGAGGGCATCTTCACCACAGACAATCGTGAAGCGCTCGCTGGAAAGCTTGATGATGTGTTTGATGCAGAGAAGGTGAATGAGGAGCTAGGGGCGCAGACGCAGATTACGCAGGAGTTTGGCAAGGAAGCACCGAAGGCAGTAGGAGATTATGCGAGTAACCGTCAATTAGATCTTATTAATGAAGGTAGAGTAGATGAAGCCGATAAATGGGCAGAAGGTGGCGCTTATCGTGTTGCGCTACATACGTTAGTTGGTGCTATTGCCACAGGAAGTGTAGAAGGTGCATTGGCTAGTGGAACGACAGCAGTTTCTATTCCAGCAGTAGATAAGTATTTAGAGAAGCAAGGCGTTGATGAGACCACTCGCGGCGCACTTTTATTAGGTTTATCAGCAGCGGCTGGTGTAGTAGTAGGTGGTGATACTGCTAGTACTGCTACGAGTTTTAGTCAGACGCAGAATAATTATCTTAATCATATTCAGCTGCAACAATGGATTAATGACTTAAAAAAAGCGAAAGGAAATGGAAGACGTATAGAAGAAATTAATACTTTTTATAAAAACTTAGATAAAAAGCAACAAACCGCATTTGCTAATGATTGTGAGACAAACTATAACTACCAAAAGTGTGGAGAGCATGTAAAAAACTATTATGTTGGAAGCGGGCAGTATAAAGGCAATACACTTTTCGATCCCAAACTATATTCTCAGATAGAGAATCTAGGTGGACTCGGAAGAGGGAGTTTACGTACAGGGGTGACATTCAATAATGATCAGTTTTTAAGTCGATACTCAAGATGGGAAAGTGATGCCTCGTATAGACAAGATGGTATACTTGACCCCTGCTGTCAATCCCGTAGAACCAAACTTGGGAGATTTTAGTTACGCAGCCTGAGTGTAAAAGTCAAACCACACCTGTCTTGGCGATTTATAGCCCAAGCCCTTTTGAATCCTAGTCTGATTGTAATACAGCTCGATATATCTAATGATATCGGTAATGGCGGCAAACCTTGTTTTATAATCCTTATGATATATCAACTCATTCTTTAATGTGCCCCAGAAGCTCTCTATTGGCGCATTGTCATAACAATTGCCTTTGCCACTCATAGAGCCTGTAAAGTGATGCTGCTTGATAATCTTGTGGTACGCATGGCTACAATACTGGCTGCCTCTGTCTGAATGAACGATTAGCCCTTTGCTTGGACGTTTATTCTTGATTGCCATATTGAGTGCACGGCATACTAGATCAGCGGTCATACGTTTGTTAATGGCATAGCCGACCAGCTCTTTGGTGTATAAGTCTTTGACTCCCGCTAAATACAACCAGCCCTCGTTTGTCCAGATATAGGTAATATCACTGACCCACGCTTGGTTAGGGCGACTGGCATCAAATTGCTGATCCAGCACGTTCGGATAGACCAGTTTGTTGTGATTGGAGTCGGTGGTGACTTTAAAGCGCTTATGGCGACGGCATTTGATGCTATGTTCTTCTTTGATGCTTCTGACCATATACTGGCTAATATAATGCCCTTGCTCACTTAGATGAGCATGCAGTCGATCTACGCCATAACGTTCTTTCGTTTCACTGTGAGCGGCTCTAACCAATAGCTCAGACTGGTTGCGATGTATCTGTTGGTCGCTGATATCGCGGCTTAGCCAATCGTAGTAGCTTGAGGGCTTTACTTTCAAAACACAACACATGCAAGTGATGCTAAATATTTGCTGGTTGTCTTTAATAAAGGCATACTTCACGAGCTGTTTTTCGCGAAGTACGCCGTCGCCTTTTTTAAGATCTCGCGTTCCTCCTCAGCGATTTTAAGTTGTCGTTTGAGCTGCTTTATTTCTTGAAGAGCACTCATAAGCTCAGGATCGTATTGCTCTGTGCCGACAAGCTTGCCTTGATTGGCTTTATTGTGCCAATTAGATAAGGTTTGCATGGCGATACCAAGCTGCTTTGCGGTCGCTGAAATATTGCCATTATTATCCGCTATCTTCTTGACGGCTTCGGCTTTAAATTCTGTACTGTAGGTTCTGATTTTCTTGGTCATGGTAAACTCCTGTTGTTGTGCTTAGTTTACCAAGTTTATCTCTACGGTTTCTTCAGCATAGCTCAAATCACCAATGGATGATTCAGCTTGAGCCTGAGTAAAGCTAGCAAACAAACCTAGTAGACTAACTACCATAAAAACTTTTTTCATAATGCCTCTTCAATATTCTATATTATTTTATTTGTTGACCAATGTTGATTGTAATATACTTTTCGGCGATTCAACTTTTATTAATGGAATAAAGTTATCAAAAGAATCGAACGTTTTAGTGAGGTTACTGGTATAGTCATCCTTCACAATTTAGTAGACTATAGTTTAGGAGATGTATTTAATGCAGCTAACAATGAAACTTTTATTATTTCCTTTGGCTTTGCTCGCCTTCAATGCAAATGCTGCCAACACTAATTTTAATCACAAAGGTATACAAAAAGGAGCTGTCTCCGAGTCTTGTTATCGCGAGCCTTGTAGTGTGGGTAAAGTAATGAAGTTTGATATTCTGAAGAAGACTCCTCAAACCACATCAATAAAGTTAAAGCTTGTTGGTGGTAGTAGGAACTATAATTCAAAGAAAATAACATGGGATAGTGATTTCCATGACGTCTACGTGACTTGCTCTATTAAAAAACCTACCGTACGAATGGATGATCAAATCACTATCGTACCTATTAATCCAGAAGGAGCAATTTCAGGGGTATTGATATCAGACGCTGAGTTATATTTGCATACTTGCCATAATTATAAAGGCGATATTAGCGGAGCAGCTAAAAAATATGGTTATAACGTAAAAGAGTTTTAAAAATATCTGTAGTGTAGTGAGCTATGCTGAAGAAACCGTAGAGATAAACTTGGTAAACTAAGCACAACAACAGGAGTTTACCATGACCAAGAAAATCAGAACCTACAGTACAGAATTTAAAGCCGAAGCCGTCAAGAAGATAGCGGATAATAATGGCAATATTTCAGCGACCGCAAAGCAGCTTGGTATCGCCATGCAAACCTTATCTAATTGGCACAATAAAGCCAATCAAGGCAAGCTTGTCGGCACAGAGCAATACGATCCTGAGCTTATGAGTGCTCTTCAAGAAATAAAGCAGCTCAAACGACAACTTAAAATCGCTGAGGAGGAACGCGAGATCTTAAAAAAGGCGACGGCGTACTTCGCGAAAAACAGCTCGTGAAGTATGCCTTTATTAAAGACAACCAGCAAATATTTAGCATCACTTGCATGTGTTGTGTTTTGAAAGTAAAGCCCTCAAGCTACTACGATTGGCTAAGCCGCGATATCAGCGACCAACAGATACATCGCAACCAGTCTGAGCTATTGGTTAGAGCCGCTCACAGTGAAACGAAAGAACGTTATGGCGTAGATCGACTGCATGCTCATCTAAGTGAGCAAGGGCATTATATTAGCCAGTATATGGTCAGAAGCATCAAAGAAGAACATAGCATCAAATGCCGTCGCCATAAGCGCTTTAAAGTCACCACCGACTCCAATCACAACAAACTGGTCTATCCGAACGTGCTGGATCAGCAATTTGATGCCAGTCGCCCTAACCAAGCGTGGGTCAGTGATATTACCTATATCTGGACAAACGAGGGCTGGTTGTATTTAGCGGGAGTCAAAGACTTATACACCAAAGAGCTGGTCGGCTATGCCATTAACAAACGTATGACCGCTGATCTAGTATGCCGTGCACTCAATATGGCAATCAAGAATAAACGTCCAAGCAAAGGGCTAATCGTTCATTCAGACAGAGGCAGCCAGTATTGTAGCCATGCGTACCACAAGATTATCAAGCAGCATCACTTTACAGGCTCTATGAGTGGCAAAGGCAATTGTTATGACAATGCGCCAATAGAGAGCTTCTGGGGCACATTAAAGAATGAGTTGATATATCATAAGGATTATAAAACAAGGTTTGCCGCCATTACCGATATCATTAGATATATCGAGCTGTATTACAATCAGACTAGGATTCAAAAGGGCTTGGGCTATAAGTCGCCAAGACAGGTGTGGTTTGACTTTTACACTCAGGCTGCGTAACTAAAATCTCCCAAGTTTGGTTCTACGGGATTGACAGCAGGGGTCATAGTCATTTAACTTGAACTAGCCTTAAAACTTCAAGTAGAGTTTTTTAGCTATCTCTATTTGAGATAACACACGGCAAGCAATGAAAGCATTTGCTTGCCGTGCTTATTTATTATCAAATAAAAGTTAACCTCGATTTTAGTATTACCCACTCCGCGATACTTTCTATTTCCCTTGTACAATTAATATAATAGAATTCAAAAGGAATGACATCTGGAGACCATCCCAGATTCTGTGTAACTGCCATTTAGATTAAAGGCTTACGATGCTGATGCCCGTGTCATTGAACCGATTAAAGCCGTACAAGGCAATGCGGTTATACCGTCCAAGTGTCATCGGTTGCAGCCAAGAGCCTTCGATAAAGAGGTATATAAAGCGCGACACTTAATTGAGAGCTTCTTTGCCAAGATCAAGCAATACCATGCGATTGCTACTTGCTATGACAAGTTAGCCTGTCATTTCTTGAGTGCTATTCATCTGGTTTCTTGTGTTATTTGGCTTAATAGAAAATACCTGCCTAAAGGCTGTGACTGTAGACAAGTATTTGATATTGAAATACAAACTATTGAAGGCAGATTTAACAACATATCAAGAGTACTTAATGAGCTCTTAACACACACTAAGCACTCTATCATTTAGCGTTGCGCTTAATGTGTGTATCTAAGTGATGGTGTCTTTGAGTGATAGCTCATCGACCGGATTTATCGTATCTATCCTAGCCGGACTGGTATCATAAAGAATGGCTTTGACCAGCGATATCCCCATTAGTACCATCACAAAACTAAATGGTAAGGCACCAATAACCATCGCCATTTTAATCGCACCCAATCCTCCGCTTATAAGAAGAACCCCAACAACCAATGCTAATATCACACCCCAAAAGATAATATGTGGGTGGCCTTTTGGACCTTCGTTACCACCTGAATTGATGGTATTGATAACTAGAATTGCCGAATCTAAAGTAGTAACTAAGTAGGTTAATAGTAAGACCAGAACTAAAATTGCCATTATCCAAGCAAAACCTGGAGACAATATCACATCAAGCATTGCCAATAATTGAGATTCTTGGCCTACACCTGAAATAGCATCACCAGCTATACCATTAAGCGTTAAATCAATCGCGGTTCCGCCCACCATTGAAAACCAAATAAAACACATCAGAGCAGGTAGGATAACGGTACCGAATAAATAAGTCCGAATACTACGACCACGTGAAATACGAGCAAAGAAAACACCAACAAAGGGACCAAAAGCAATCCACCATGCCCAATAAAACACCGACCAGTCTTTTTGCCATGTGGCAAGTGTGTCACCGACTACCGTATCATCTGGCTGCCAAACCGTAAATAGCAGTTGAGGAAGCGCGACGACATAGTCAAACAGACCTAAGAAAAAAGATTGTAAACCAAAGAATGTCGAACCAAATATTAAGAAAAAGGCAAACAGAACAAGACTTAACCCCATGTTGATATTAGACAGCCATTTCACCCCTTTACCAAGCCCAGAAAGCGCAGATAGGGTTGCTATTCCAACGATAACGATCAGTGCAACAATAATAGCTGCCGTTGACGACGTGCCATCAGCATTCATTAACCAATCGCCCAAACCAACACGGTACATACTAGAAACGAATTGCTCAACCCCAAACCCTAATGTCTGCGCAACGCCCAAAATAGTTGCGATAACGGCAACTATATCGATGGTATTACCGAGCTTACCTGATAATTTTTGGCCAAATAATGGTGCAAGACCTGAACGAATGGTCAGAGGTAGTTTACGTCGAAAAGAAAAATACGCCATCGATAATCCGACTAAGGAATAGCAAATCCATGCGCTGAATCCCCAATGTAGAAAAGCCCATTTATAGGCGTACCGTACATTGTCGGCACCAGAGCCTGTTGCCATACCTTTAATGACTTCAGGGTTATTGGCAAAGTGATACATCGGCTCTGCGGTCGCAAAAGTCAACATACCAACACCGATACCTGCGCCGAAAATCATCGAAAACCATGAAAAGTTGGAGAACTCAGGCTTATCCCCTTTATCCCCTAAAATTAACTTTCCATAGCGCGGCACAACGGCCAGAATCAACGCTAAAATCAAGAAAAAGGCGACGCATAAGATATACCATGTCGAAAAATGATTGAGTAAGAAGGTATTGATTGAACCTAATATAGTCGTTGAATTATCAGGAAAGATGACTGCCCAAACAATGAGCAGACCCAGTAAGATTTTAGCGGTAATCGTAACGTCTTTATTAAACCCCTCATAAAAGCCTTTTGTGGCCACTTTAATCGGCAATTTAGTTAAAGGTTTTCTACTGTTATGTCTCATATCTAATCCTTTAGATGGTCTTGCTTTTGTTTAAATGAGCATCAAGTTGCACAATCCTTCGAGCAACTTAATCCCTATTATTCAGGGCGTGTCATCAGCCAGCCGCCAACCAACTTCCATCACTGTCAGCCTTGCACTCTAAATGATGACACTGCCTAATTTAACTTGGTAAAAACTCTTGACTCCAACTATCACTCAAATCGCCACTGGCAATACTGGCATCAATTTCTGATTCGCTATAGCCAAGTTCTAGCATGATTTGACGGGTTGATTGTCCAAATTTTTCAGGTCGAGAAAGTGCGTATACAACGCTGTTCGATGGACGAACAGCATAAGGATCAAGCTGTGTCACTGTGTGACCACTTGGATGATCTTCATAAATTGAAAATGAATAACTACCACGATCGGTACCTGGTGTGCCATCTGCTATGTGACTGTATTCAGCACGTAAAGCATTAATATCCGCACAAACCACAGCAGCAATATCAGCAGCTTGCAGACGTTCTACCCAGTCATGAGCAGGCGCTTTTTGAAAAATATTAGACAAGAATGCCGCACGCTCACTTTTGTCCAGCTCACTGAAACCTTCTAAGTCCTCAACATTTTCGAAGTTTTTTACATCGACTTCATACGCGTTTAATAACAAGTAGTTCCCTGAAGAGGTATAGTAAAAGCGTGTCAACTCATCATGGCCGTTGGTTTCACGACCTGAGGGCTCATTGAATAACCCGCGTTTGTCAAAATCATAACAATAGGGAATTTGTAGCAGGGCGCTATTGGCGACTAATGACGTACGGCCACGTCCAATACGGCCTGTACGGTATTTTTGATATAGCGCCACACCAATGCTCATGGCGCCGCCAAAGCCGCACATGACATCAATGGTACCAACGTGTGCGTGTTCTTCAGGCGTGTCCATAGCGCCACCGCAACGCAACATGATGCCAGTAGAAGCCTGCACCACATCGTCATAGCCTATAAAATCACTACTCGGACCCTTACGGACACCACTAAAACAATCAAGTTTGCAAAATATAGCGTCAGGATTTAAGGCTTTTAAGCCGTCAGTATCCAATCCCATTTTTTTGATTTGTGTGTCTGTCGCATTCCAAACAATAACGTCAACGGAACGAACCAGCTTCTCAAACACTTCTCGTCCTTTACCCTTGCTAATATCAGCAAGTATGGAGCGTTTACCGACCATTTGAGACATACCATAAATGACAGTATTCCAGCTGTCGTACAATGGCGAGGCAGAATCAAGCTTGATAACTTCTGCACCAAAACGCGCCAAATAACAGGCAGAATGTGGGCCTGCAATGACATTACAAAGATCAAGTACCTTAATGCCTTCTAACCAACCGCTTTTTTCATCAACATTATTAATCGAAGGTAGCTTGGTTTTGATAGCTTTTAATTTTTTTAATGCACCATCAAAGTCGATAGGTTGCGGCGCTTTCGGTTGTAACATTAATTCGCCACATTCTTCTAACCAAACAATTGGGCCTGGCTGAATCATCTTGCCATAAGTGGGGTCATCAACTTCGATCATGAGTCCTGTCGTTTCAGCATGATCATCATGGATCCACTCTTGTAGCCAACGCTGCGGCGCACCAGGTATACCGCGTTTCCCAAAAATCTTCTGCCACTCTTTTGAAGTACGTAATAAAAACGCCACTTTCATTTTCTCAGCAATACGATCTGCCCAATATTTTGGCATGGGATAAACCCCAAGCGATGTATCAGACGTCCACTGACTTGAAGGTAAATAAGTGTCTTCCTCTTCAGTCAATCCTTCTTCAACTAATTCGTCGTATAACCCCAATACTTGCAAACAACGCTTGGCGTGATGTTTGTGGCTGGGGCATACCACGTAAAACATACGGCCATCTTTACACATATAACTGCGGTAAAAAGGATCTAGCAATTCTTGCAACGATTCGTAGTCCATATTCATTGGAATACCTTCAACGCGGCGACGTTGAATTTCAACTTCACGTTGGGTCAAATAGCGTTCAGGTAGGTTTTCGATATCGATTGAGTTGTAACAAAGGCCCTCCATCACAGCCGCAGCAAGCGGGACTTCGATAGCATCCCCAAGTCCAGTATTTTCACGTGCTTGTAGTGCAAAAACGACTGAAGAACCTGCCAGCATTGCGCCATAAGCAGAGGGCAGTGGTAGGGGTGAGAACGAGGGATTGATGCCCATGAGTACACGGTTTAAACCCATGTCAGTAAACACGCCCGAGCTCGCCGCTACAATGCTTTCATAGGCACGTAACTCACGACGATTCTCATCATTTGACGCAAATCCAGGGATTGACAGCGTGATCAGCTGCGGACGCTCTTTTCGTAGCGCGACCAGATCTAATCCCATTTCTGCCATTTTTCCAGGGCGAAAGCCTTCGATAACGATGTCACTTTCTAAAATTAATTGCTTAGCTTGTGCTAGTCCTTCATTAGTCTTAAGATCGAGTGTTAACATCAATTTATTGCGATTTAATACAGCATTAGCTGGACTGTGCCACTTTGGGCCTGACGGTGGGTCTATATGAATCACGGTTGCGCCTAAGTCGCCAAGCATCATGCCAACAGCAGGACCGGCAATGTATTGACCAAAATCGATGACTTTGACACCGATGAGTGGTAATTCAAAAGTTTCTCGCATAGTTATCTATCCTTAGAATTTTATGGTACGACTATGAAAAATTAGAATTTAATGAGAGGCGATAGCATAGACATAAGCCGCTATCAAACGGGTTAGCTATCAAACCATCAAGCTATGTATAGTCACTCCTCTATAAATTGGATACGGTGTCAGTCTCGTTTAGCCTACTACTTGTAGTACTTTCACTCGGCTTCCTTGTATGCAAATTATATTGAACCGGCTATAGTTATAAATTTAGGTGACTATAAAATTAAGTAGCTATAAAGTTCAGTCAGAGCGCTTGCTGGCCGTCCACTAATGGAGAGGGGCAGAAGCAAGCAGCAATTTTCAAATACAAACGACTGCTTTTAAGCGCACTGATCATGCAGTGCGCTTAAAAGGTAAGAATATTTATAATGTAGCGCCTTTATAATGTAGTATTCTTAAAGACTAGTGCTTTGAACAGGCAGTGCTATTAAGTTGGCATTGAGAACTGTTTTTCTTCTCTTAGTGCTGCACTAGGCCAGCGCTGCGTAATGGTCTTACGACGAGTAAAGAATCTCACGCCGTCTGGTCCGTACATGGCCAAGTCACCAAATAATGAACGCTTCCAGCCACCAAAGCTTTGAGACGCTACAGGTACTGGTAGTGGAATATTGACACCAACCATGCCGACTTGAATGTTGTCAATAAAGTGACGCGCCGCTTCACCATCTCTGGTATAAATACAAGTGCCGTTACCATATTCATGGTCGTTTATGAGTTGTACTGCCTCGGCCATGGTCTGCACACGCATAACCTGTAAAACTGGACCGAAAATTTCTGCCTCGTAGCTGTGCATCTCTTTAGTGACATGATCAATCAGAGTAGGACCTACGAAAAATCCATTTTCATTGCCTTCTGGTGCAGCATCAGAGCCATCGATGACCAGCTCTGCACCTTGCTCGGCAGCACTTTTGATGTAATCTAAAATCTTAGATTTGTGCGCCGCTGTAATGACAGGGCCAAAGTCGTTGCTTTTATCTGAATGAAGCCCCAGTTTTAGCTCTTTAATAGCAGGCTGTAGGGCCGCAATCATCTTGTCAGCGGTTTCATCACCGACTGCAACGGCAACAGATAGCGCCATACAACGCTCTCCTGATGAGCCAAAAGCGGCACCCAATAGTGAGGTCACGACGTTGTCTAAGTCTGCGTCTGGCATGACAATCGCATGGTTTTTTGCACCGCCTAATGCTTGGCAACGTTTGCCTTGTGCAGCGGCTGTGGTATAGATATATTCAGCGATAGGGGTTGAGCCCACAAAGCTAACGGCTTTGACATCTGGATGATGCAAAATCGCATCGACGGCTTCTTTGCCACCATTTACTACGTTAATGACACCATCTGGTAGGCCCGCTTGCTGCAAAAGCTGTGCGATGAAAAGTGTGGCACTTGGGTCACGCTCAGACGGTTTCAACACAAAGGTGTTACCGCAAACGATGGCCATAGGGAACATCCACAGTGGCACCATCACAGGGAAGTTGAATGGTGTGATACCTGCAACCACGCCTAGTGGATGAAACTCACTCCAAGAGTCTATATCGGTACTCACATTGCGACTGTGCTCGCCTTTGAGCAGTTCAGGTGCGCCGCACGCATATTCGACGTTTTCAATACCGCGCTGTAGCTCGCCTGCAGCATCGTGAACAATTTTTCCATGCTCTTCGCCAACCAGTCTGCATATCTCATCAGCATTTTGCTCTAACAACTCTTTGAATTTGAACATGACGCGCGCGCGTTTTAGTGGCGAGGTTTTGCTCCATGCTGGAAAAGCCGCTTTAGCTGCAGCGACTGCTTCACCGATTGTTTTTTCACCACCCAAAGCCACTTTTTTGCTCACATCACCGGTTGATGGGTTGTAAACATCTTGAGTTTGGCTGTCATTATTTGACAGGCTGCCGTTAATAAAATGTCCGATCGTTTGCATAAGTTTAATTCCTTTAAACGTGTGAATAATTAGTGGGTTAACAGTAAATGATGACTGTTTTAACTGAGTGAACTCTCAGCAACAGTGTTGTCATTCCATAGCAAGGTATAAAGTTGAACCATCTCTTCTAGAGTAGGTATTCGAGGGTTGTTTTTGGGTGAACCTGATGCGAATGCTTGCTCACACATCGTGTTTATTAGCGCATCAAAATCCGCTTTTTGGACACCAAATTGTGCCAATGTGGGCACGTGAAGCTCATTATTTAAGCTTTTTAGATAATTGACCAAGCTGACATTGGCTTGATCATCTGTCTCACTGTGATCCGCTATTCCTAATGCACGCGCGCAGTCCGCATAACGGTCGGGGGCACTAGAGATGCCGAACTCTGTAATAGTCGGCAATAGCATCGCGTTTGATAAGCCATGTGGTACATGAAAAAAGGCACCAATTGGACGACTCATGCCGTGAACCAGCGCAACGGAAGAATTGCAGAATGCAATACCTGCTAAGGTAGAACCTAGCATCATTGCTTCACGGGCGGTTTCATCTTTTCCGTTGTGATAAGCAGTTTGGATATTGGGTCCAATTAAGCGTAGGGCTGCGAGCGCCTGTTGGTCGCTATAAGCATTACGTTTGGGGCTGATATACGCTTCAATAGCATGGGTCATGGCGTCGATACCCGTATCTGCCGTGGTACGAGGCGGTACGCTGAGCGTGAGGCTATAATCGATAATGGCTGCGACTGGCATAAATCCCATACCAACGCACAATAGCTTTTCGTTATTAGCTTCATCGGTAATGATGGTAAAGCGCGTCACTTCTGACCCTGTGCCTGCCGTCGTCGGTATGGCAATAATAGGCAAGCCTGCTTCATCAACTTGACGAGGAAACTTATAATCACGAATCACGCCGCCAAATTTTCCTAGAATAGCAATGGCCTTAGCACTATCGATAGGGCTTCCGCCACCTAAGGCAATCAAACCATCGTAATCTTGTGCTTTTACTTGAGACACACCGGCCTCAATAGAGCTTTCAGTAGGTTCTGGCACCGTATCTGAAAACACATCGGCATTGATTTGTGCTTCTTTCAAAATGGTTTGTATGTTATCGACATAACCGAGTTTAACCATCATCTCGTCAGTGATAATAAGGGGTTTTTTTACCCCTAAGCTGGCCAATATTGCTGGCAGCTTTTGGCAGGCATCGCGTCCAATTTCCATCGTTCTTGGTAGAAGGATACTGTGTGACATAGTGATTCATCCTTGAATTAATGACTTCAGATATAAGCGTAATAGGCCGCTCAATCGTCGCACGAACTATTCACAGAAGTGTATAGTATTTAATATTAATTTATATAACGATAAATATCTTATCGATATGTAAAATTTAACAGAATATTTTTGTAATAGCAAGACGCAAAAGCGTAAATTTTATCGTTATAATAAATAAATTTATTCGCTGAGAGTCAGCTAGAGGTTTAGAGTAAACAATGACTAATACTAAAAAGAAGGGTTCAAGCGTTGAGCGTGTGTTGCAGATAGTAGAAGTGCTGGCCCACTCACAACGGCCGATGAGTGTCAGTGATTTAGCAGAAACATTAGAAGTGCCTGTGCCCAGTATGTATCGATTATTGGATCAGCTGCAGGGCCTTGGGTTTGTACAGTTAGATTTGCCAGGGAAGGTAACCTGTGGAAAACGCACCTATAAGCTTGCCATGAACTTATTACAAAACAGTGACTTCAAAAATGAAAGGTTGGCGATACTGAACGAGCTGTCAGCGCAAATAGGGGAGACAGTAGGTATTTCGATTTTACAAGACTTAGATGTGGTTTATATCGATCGAGTTATGTCGGATTGGCCGCTACAAATATTTTTACCTTCGGGCACTCATGTACCCGTTTGGGCCAGTGCCAGTGGCAAATTATTGTTGGCACAGTTAGCGGATGAGAAATGCGAGCGCATCGTTGAGAAAATGTCGATACATGCGCTAACGACCAAAACTCAGACCGATAAAAAGCAACTGATGCAAACGATTACTGTAACGCGTGAGACGGGAGTAGGAATAGATAATGAGGAATTTATTCCAGGTATGGTCGCGTGTGCGGTCATGATTCCCAATGGGGATCAGCAAGCATTTGCGACGGTGTTTACACATGGTCCGACCGTGAGGAAAAGTCTAGAAGAGTTACTTAGCTATGTGCCTCTGATGCAAGAGGCCGCAAATGAGCTGTCAGTGATTTTTAATCAAAACTATGAATAGAGAAGTGGCAAAACAGGGTAGTGAGCTATTAGCAGTAGATGGCTGTTAGTAGATGTCTATGACTATTGATTCGCCCTACAACAGACACTAACAACATCATCTAAGAAAAATATAGAATAAAAAAAAGGTTGCTAACGCTATATAAAATATAGTGCTAGCAACCTTTTTTTAATTCTATTAATATTTGATTGCTACCGAGACTTGGTGGTTAGTGATGTGTTTTGAGCCGCACGATAGTCCGTAACCTAGTACATTCAGTCACCATGATGTCGTTTTTCACTACAACCCCACCACGATTTTGAAACGAAATCGCAGTCACTTTATAGCTGCTTAATGCTCAGTTACCGCTTCTACATGTATTGCTTAACAAGCACCAATGGTAAGTTATTAATACTCATCTTGAAGCGAACTTCTCTATTAAAAAATACCCTAATATTTTATGGTATTACTTTTAGTCATGCTTGATAGACTTTATATCATTTCCCAATTGACTAAGGTTTGACGTAATCTTGACAGCAATCAGAACCATAACAAGGAAGTTTGTATGGTAAAATTACGACCAGTGACTTTTTGGCCCGCATTTATTTGCTTGGTATTAACAATCGCTTATACACTCATTGATAAACAAAATTTTATCACGGGCACATCAAGCCTAAACACGATGATTATGGCTAACCTTTCTTGGTTATTCAACCTTAGTGCTTTGTTCATGGTGTTTATCGCAGCGTATGCTTTTTTTGCCCCAATCGGGCGGGTACGTATTGGCGGCGAAAACGCCTCTCAAATGCTGACCCCATTTCGTTGGTTTGCAGTGTCGCTAACCACAGTTATTGCAATGGGTATTCTATTTTGGTCTGTTGCCGAACCAGTTCTGCACTATCATGAGCCTCCTGCATATTTAGGCATCATTCCTGAAAGCCCTGAAGCTATGCGCTTTTCGATGTCTACTATTTTTGTGCATTGGACAATTACGCCTTATTCAATTTATACGGTTGCCGGTTTGGCATTTGCCTTAGCTTTCCATAATCTTAAACTACCATTCTCTATTGGTTCGATGTTACGTCCAATTTTAGGGCGCTGGGTTGATGGTGTTGGTGGTCAGATAGTCGATGGCTTAGCGTTGTTTGCTGTTGTACTGGGTATGTCTGCAACATTAACCTCTGGGCTATTGGTGATAAGCGATGGCATGGAATCTGTATTGGGCATTCAGAAAAGTACCACTGGGTATGCGATTATCGCTGTCGTCATTATAGGAGCCGCGCTTATATCTGCTGCTTCTGGACTGCACCGCGGTATTCAAAACCTCGCTCGAATCAATACTTGGCTCTACTTTGTAGGTGCTCTATTTATATTTCTAGTTGGTCCAACTGTTTTCATCTTATCGCTGGGTGTTGAATCACTTGGAGTTTATTTTTCCGACTTCTTTGCACGCAATTTAGTAACTGGAGCTTCTGGTAATGACCCGTGGCCAGGTTGGTGGACGGTCGCTTTCTTTGCCAGTTGGTTTGCTTGGGCGCCATTAAGTTGTCTATTTCTTGGCAAAATTTCCCGTGGCTATACCGTACGTCAGTTCATCATGGTCAATCTATTGTTGCCATCTGCTTTTGGCTTTGTATGGTTCAGTGTATTCAGCGGTTCTTCATTGTTCTTTGATACCACCATGGGTGGCATTATGTACCAAGCTTACCAGGACAATGGTTTTGCTTCGGTGATTTATGTGCTGTTCGATCAGTTACCTGGCAGCACTTTACTCAGTGCGTTATTCATATTTGCCTGCTTTATTACCTTTGTGACAGCAGCGGATTCGACGACCGATGCGATTGGTGGTTTATGTATCCAAGGCGTTGATGCAGAAAACCTTACGTCTCCTGTATGGGTAAAAACGATTTGGGGCTGTGCTGTGGCCTTTGTCGCTTGGATAAGTGCGAGCTTTATCGGTACTGACGCAATTAAGATGTTGTTTAATTTGTCCGGCGTGCCAGGCATGTTGATTGTACTGGGTGCAGGCTTTTCATTCTTGAAGTTAGCCCGTAGGGTCGAGATTAATGGCGATATTGTTGAGCTAAAACCAGCGGTATCAGCTGATATAAAGAAAAACAGTGAGCCTTCACGCTCAATAACGTAAGCAGAGTGGCAGTAAAAACACGTTCAAAAATGCGGTAACCATACCATCTAGTAGAACTATATCTACGATTACCTTTAAGGATTAAACATGCAATACGTCAAACTCGGACAGTCTGGCCTAAAAGTATCTCGCCTTTGTCTTGGCACCATGAACATGGGTTCAAAAGAATGGAAACCTTGGATCTTTAACGAAAAAGAGAGCGAGCCGATCATTGCACATGCGCTCGATATGGGTGTTAACTTCATTGATTTAGCCGATTTCTACTCTCTTGGCGCTGGTGAAGAAGTCGTGTGTAATGTGTTGCGCCGCATCGCCTGTAGAGATGACTTAGTCATCACCACCAAAGTGGGATACGCCATGAGCAATGACATCAATGCGCAAGGGCATTCACGAAAAAACATTTTCAATGCCATTGATAACTCCTTAAAGCGCATGGGCATGGACTATGTAGATATCTATATGCTGCACTATTTTGATACTGAAACGCCAGTAGAAGAAACAATGGCAGCGCTGAACGACATCGTATTGGCAGGCAAGGCACGATATATCGGTGTTTCAACCATGTACACTTGGCAGTTGGCCAAAATACTGCAAGTTTGCGACAAAAATGGCTGGGCACGTCCAATCAATATGCAGTTGCAATTGAACTGTGCTTACCGCGAAGAAGAGCGAGAAATGATTCCGTTCTGTATGGATCAAGGTATTGGTGTGTCGGTTTTCAGTCCTTTAGCGCGCGGTATCTTGACCAGTGATTTACAATCAACTCGCAATCAGACGGATTTCTTTACTGCAGAGATGTATAACGATCAGGCTTCTAAAGATATTGCCCACTCAGTAGCCAAAATTGCCAATGCCCGTAGCTGCTTACCTGCACAAATAGCACAAGCTTGGGTTTTAAATAAACCTGAAGTGTCTTCTATGTTAGTTGGTGCCGACACAGTGGCGCAGTTTAATAGCGCAGTGGCAGCCGTTGAGATGAAACTCACTGTCGAAGAAATATATGAGCTTGAGCGTAACTACACACCTTGCGACCTGATAAACGACTATACGTCAGGTAAGCGTATTCCACGTAATGCCCGCCCAGAAAAAGTCTCTTTTGTGGGTTAAGTAATTTAAGCAAGTCAAACACGTTAGACTTCACAAGCTATGGAGGACAGACGACTAAGCGGTCTTTAGTGGCTGACATCTCGTTTGACTATCCAAACTGACAATTGCAATCAATCAAGGATATCTAAAAATGTCGGAGTACGAATATCGCATCGAAAAAGATTCGATTGGTTGTCTTGAAGTCCCAATCAATGCTTTATATGGTGTACAAACACAGAGGGCCATAGGGTTATATCCCTTAAATGGTGAAAAACCTTTGTCGGCTTATCCTGAGCTCTTACATGGGTTGCTAAAGGTCAAGAAATTGGCGGCTTTAACCAATATAGAAACGAAAGAAATCGATACTGAGATGGGTCAAGCCATTGTGGTTACTGTTGATTATTTGTTCGAAAAAATGCCCGTGGAGCAATTTCAGGTGCATTCCTTTCATGGCGGCGGCGGTGTTTCTAGCAATATGAATCTAAATGAGGTTATTGCTAACGTCGCGAATCGCGATACCTTCAATCAGCCGCTAGGCAGTTATTCCCCCATACATCCCAATGATCATGTCAATCTCAACAACTCGACAAGTGATGTTCTGAACACGGCTTGTCATTTAGCAGTGATTGATAAGAGAAAAGAATTAATGGGGGCATTGCAAGGGTTGATTGACACTTTTGAGGCGCAAGCTGATAAGTGGAAAGAGGTGTTAAAGCTTTCTCGTACATGCTTGCAAGACGCAGTCGATATCAGTTTCGCCGATATGTTTGGTGGCTATCGCGCGCAGCTTAAGCGTCACCAACAACGGTTAGACAATAGTATTGATGAGCTTTACAAGATTAATTTGGGTGGCAATATCATTGGCCGCAAAGGAGATTGCTCTGATGCGTTTTTTGACAAAATAATCGGCAATATAAATGAGATGGAGGTATCAGATCGTTTTATGCACACCGATAATTTTTTTGATGCGTCTCAAAGTTATGATGATTTAGCGAAAGTGGCTGCCGATTTAGATCAACTTGCAAGAGCATTATTACGCATTGCGAAAGATTTTCGGCTGATGGCATCAGGGCCAGAGACAGGTTTTGGTGAGATTGTATTGCCTGCTGTGCAACCTGGTTCTTCAGCCATGCCAGGAAAAATAAACCCGACTATTCCTGAATACTTAGTGCAGTGTGCTATGCAAGCTTGTGGTCATTGTTATGCGGTTCAGATGACGCAAGACCATGGCGAGTTAGATTACAGCCCTTGGCAGTCCATTATCATTAGTAACTTGCTCGATGCAATGTCAGTACTGACCAGTGGAATGGAAGCGTTTGATCAGCATTGTCTGTCTGGTGTGGCGCCAGATATACAGCGTAATAACGCTAACGTCAACACGCTTATCCCCACACTGATGCGCCTCAAAAAAACCCATGGTTATTCATTTACCGCGCGTGTCTACAAAGAAACAGGCGGAGATCTAGAAAAGATTAGAGCGTATTTAGAAAAATAAAATACGATCAGAAGGATGAGTTTTTTGCACAACACTATGCGCTAATGTCAATTGCGACTCAATCAGTGTTCCTTCAGACTCATTAGTAATCATGAAGATAGCAGCGAAAATGCTATCTATCATGAAAAACCACGTTATAACGGAAAGTCACTTAAATAAAACATGGAGCATCACATGAATTCTAACGAAAATATCCCTTTATCTTGGGCTTATAACTGGCTCACCAGTCCTAAACGTCAGTACATCAATGGTGAATGGGTCGATGGCGCAAGCGATGAAAAATGGGTCGTAACCAACCCTGCAAATCGCGAAGCACTATGCAGTTTCGAGATAGCTGATGCAGATCAGGTTGAATACACAGCGACCATGGCCAACCAGTGTCATGAATCAGGTGTATGGGCAAAAATTAGTCGCCCACAGCGCGCCAATATGCTGCGTCAGATCGCCCAGTTAATTCGTGATAACACAGAAAAGTTATCAGTACTGGAGTCTTTACCTAATGGCAAGCTGTTTTCTGAGTCTATGGTAGATGATATTCCGACTTGTGCTGATGTTTTTGAATACTATGCTGGCTGGACAGATAAGTTTTATGGCGAAACATCACCTGTTGAAGATGGTTTTTTAAACTACACGATAAAAGAGCCAATAGGGGTTTGCGCACTAATAGCACCTTGGAATTTCCCTTTATATCAGACCAGCTTAAAGTTAGCCGCCGCGTTGGCTATGGGCAATACTGTCATTATCAAGCCATCAGAATATACCCCATTAACGAGTATTTTTTTGGTAGAGTTGATCGATGAGCATCTGGATTTTCCTAAAGGTGTGATCAATATGCTATTAACCAATGGCGAAATGGCAAATCAGCTAACCTTGAGCAACAACGTACATAAAGTTTCTTTCACAGGTAGTACTAGTGTTGGCCGTAAAATCGTACAGAACTCAGGACTTTCTAATCTTAAGTCTGCCACTTTAGAGTTAGGTGGTAAGTCACCTTGTATCTTCTTTGAAGATACGCCGGACCTTGAAGGTGCGATTGACCGTGCCTTTACTGTCATGTTCTCCCATAAAGGTGAGAAGTGTTCAGAGCCGACTCGCTTTTTGATTCATGATAGTCTTTATGACCAAGTAGTTGATAAGTTAATCGTAAAGGCTAATGCTGTGAAATGTGGCAATCAGTTTGATGAAACGACCACTCAAGGGCCACAATGTAACGAAGCGCAGTTCAATAAAATTTTAGAATATATAGAAATAGGTAAAAAAGAAGCCAAGCTTGTCGCTGGTGGCTATGCAGATACCGAAGGTGACAATGCCAATGGGTATTTCATTCGACCTACTATTTTCTCTGAAGTTAGCCAAGATTCACGCATTGCACAAGAAGAAATTTTTGGTCCTGTATTGTGCTGTACTCGATTCCATACTACCGAAGAAGCGGTAGAGATGGCCAATGCCACTGCATATGGGTTAGCTGCGGGTTTGTATACCAGTGATGTGTCTCGCGCCCATCGTGTTGCAGAGCAGATTGATGCAGGTATGTTATTTATTAACCGTTACGGCTGTTATGGGCTTGCTGCACCGTTTGGTGGTTTCCGTCAGAGTGGTTGGGGTAAAGAGATGGCCATTCATTCGTTGTCTTCTTATACCAAAACTAAAGGTGTATGGGTTTACTTTGGTGAAGGTTAGTCCGTAAGCGTTAGTGATTGTAAGTTCCGCAGCAGTGCTGTGGGACTGACTCCTCTAAAATAGTTTTGTTTTAAGGCCTGATATATTCAGGTCTTTTTGTATTTGATAGTTTGTGAATGTTCAACATGCCATAAACTAATTATGTTTGGTACTGATACTATCGTGAACAAAACAGCAAGGGGTTAGAGTACTTGGGAATAGCCGTTTTTGAGAAAGTAGCGTAGTATTATTATTTCATAATGGAATATAATGAGCTAAAAACTATGAATTGCTTATGATGCTACATAATTAAACTCTCAATATAGCTTTGCCTAAGGTCACTTTATGCGTTCATTGCCAGCACTGACATCGTTACGTGTTTTCGAAACAGCAGGAAAATGCCTGAGCTTTACTAATGCCGCCAGTCAGCTGAATGTCACTCAAAGCGCCGTAAGCAGACAAATTAAGCACTTAGAGGACTATCTTGGTGTTCCTCTGTTCGTGCGTCGTCATCATCGATTGGAGCTAACAGCAGCCGGTCAACAGCTATTAAGCAAGCTTGAGCAGTCTTTTAATCTGATGGAAACCGCCGTTCAAGAGTTGAGAGATCCCAATCAACGACAAAAACTCACCTTATTGTTCCCACCAACATTTGCGACTCGTTGGCTCGCGCCAAAGCTTGCGGATTTTCATACTCATTCCCCTGAATTACAGTTATCTATTCACAATAATGATAGTGAGCATAATATTTTTGACTGCCATATACGTTTCGGACGTACTGCTAAACCCAACCATTACAGTGAATTAGTGATGCTAGAGCAACACGTGGCCGTATGCGCGCCTCATTTGCTAGAGCAAGCTAAGAAGCTAAAAGGCAATTTATTACACATACTTCACGAAGGACAGCGGCTACCAGTATGGGAAAACTGGCTACAAGCAGCGGGTTTGACAGGAGAGGTGGATGTCAATGGAGGCATGGAGTTCAGTACCTTAGATCAGGTCAGCAATGCTGCCATTAATGGTGCCGGCTTTGCTATTGTAGATAAAAGAATGATCAGTCATGAGCTTAAAATGGGTACATTGGTACCTTTTAGTCAGATTGAAGTGAGCGGCCCTTATGGTTACTGGCTCGATATCAAGGCTGAACGTCAAGGGCTTGCCAAGGTTATCCGCTTTACAGAGTGGCTCCGGCAAATCAGTCCTGATTAATGACCCTTGTTTATAATAGTAAAGATTATACATCAGACAATCCTAGCTGATAATTGCCTGGCTGCCTGAACTATGTTTTTTGAGTAGTTACGCGCATTTTGTGGATTTAATGTTTTACCGATAATTCCGGTACTAATCGCCGCGACGGCCTCATTACGTAGATTAAGAATAGGCGTAGCGATACTGCTGACTTGACTGCCAACCTCATCATGAGTGACGGCATACCCTAATCTTCTAGTCCGTTCTAAATCTTCCTGAAGGTGTTCCATACTGTCTTGAGGAGAGGGATTCAACTTCAGCTCTGCTTGGAAATAACTTGCCTGAAATTCAAGTGATCGCATTGCCAGAATCGTTTTACCTAATGCTGAGAGATGTAATGGCATCGTCTGACCTACATAAATATTGAAAGAACCACTGAGTGACGACTCAATTTTGGAAACAGCGACGACTTTATTACCAATAGGCACACAGAGACAAATTGATTTATGGATTTCATTAGACCTCTTGCAAAAGTACCGTTTTATTGACCTCCGCTAACAGAGTATCAAGGGCTAGCAATGACTTATGCAAGAGATCTATTCTTTAAAATTTCAGCAATAGGATAAAAAAATGGAATAATATTCTGTTTGTTATAGATAGTTGACGCAATTTGGAATATTATTGAACCAATACAGTAGGATTTATTGCGGCTTGGGTCTGGTGCTACCATCTCATGCTCAAGCATTGTATTAATGATACGATGACCACTTGCAACGGCAATGCCGGTTTCTTTACAAATTTCGGAAAGTGTTAAAGGATAAGCTGCAGACGCCAACAAATCCAAAATCATTATCTTACTATCTACTGCTGGCGCTTTAGATTTTTCTTTATTCTGCATGTGTAGTGGCATACTAAATTTGGACTGTATTTAATAGAAGGTATGCAGTACGCAAAAAGCCAGACAACCTAAGCTGTCTGGCTTTAAAATTTTGAACAACTTATCTATGATTATGTTCCCGCCATACGGCATGCTCACATACCTCACAGCACCAACTCTCTTTTGAGCGCATATAAGGGATATCTGCTGGTATCTGTAAAGGGCACACATAACCACAGTACTCACAAAGTACATCATCTAAATAAGCAAAACACTCACCGATTGTCTCAAACAGTACTTGAGGGCTAACCTTATACTTCTCGCAAAGTTCCTTCACATGCTCAACAAAGCCGCTTTGATTATCATATGCCCAATAATCTTCACATATTTTGATGTCGCGCACATTCTGTGTCATATTCGGCTGAAGTTTTACACTCATCATATTCTCCTTAGTAGCCGCCATAGCCAGAATGCGGTAATAGCTCATAAAGCTCGCTCTGAAGCTGACAATGCACATCCTCAACAACATAGTCAAGATTCGCATCCAAGCACTTCTGCACCCATACCCGCATCGCCATATCGTTATCAAAGCAGCATTTCACTCCTAAGAAACGTGCGAGTTGATGACCAGATGAAACATACAACTCACGTATCAATGAATTAGCGATAAGATTTGCATCCGCACTGATTGCACCATCAGGTTTAAACTCACCAAACAGCTCCTCATAATTGATGATTTTCATTGTGACGTCTCCTTGTCAGTTTGTGCGCTCGTAACGAACTCTTCAGCCTCAGAGCTATTCGATGCGCCTGTTAACTTCTCCTTGCTTGCTAAGAGCAAGTTATCCATCGCGGAGCCATCCTGACGGGTAATATCAGGCACATAGCGGCTGTACACCCGAAACAGCATCTCCGTACTGCTATGACCCATTTGCCGTGCTATCCACTCAGGATTCTCACCAGCAGCCAGCCAAAGCGTCGCTGCCGTATGTCGAGTCTGATAAGCACGCCTGTGTTTCAAACCGAGTAGGGCCAGTGTGGGTTTCCATACCCGTCTATTCACATTACGATACTCCATCGGGTTGCCTTGTGAGTTGCAGAATACGAACTCTGATTTACCATAGGTGCGTGCCTTCTGCTCTAACAAGGCGTCATAGACCAACTGTGATATTGCAATATCACGCTGCGAGCCTAATGTCTTAGTCGGACCCATCTCACCATTGACTAATGCACCGCGAATACTGATCTCACGACGATCAAAGTTAATGCAGTCCCAATTAAGCCCATCGATCTCACTGGTACGCATTCCCGTAAAGAAACGAATAGTGTAGTAGGGCTTATAGTCAGCGCGGACATGCTTCAAAAACAGCCATACCTCGCTCAATGTAAACGGATTTACATCCGGACGAGCTTGTTTGAGATTCTTAATATTCTTGTAAGGCATCTCAAACTCATGGCGATCTGACGCTTCTTCTAGTATCATACGAAGTAGTATCATGATCTGATTGATTCTTGCTACTGACAGACTTGACTGACCATCTTTACCGTAACGAACTTTGGCGAGAGAGCTACGGAAGGTCAGCAAGTCTGATTTTTTTATGGCATGTACCGCTTTGCCACCAAACTCAGGTAAGAGATACTTATCTAGAATAATCTGTATCTTTTGCCGATAGCTCGGTCGCCATTCAATCTTCTTCTCCTCATACCAAATATCGACAAACTGCCTAAAGGTGGGATTACGACTGATACAAGCTTCCGCTCTATCAGCCAGTGCCGTCATCTCTTTTAAACGCGTGCTCTTCGGAAAGTAAGCACCATAGTCGAAGATACCTAGGGTTATTTCCGCATCTATCTTTTTCAAAACAGTCGCTAATTTTTTTCTGTTAGCTGGGTTATCTTCCAAGCTAGTCTTTTCTCGACAACGTATACCTAGGTAGTAGAAGTCGGCGATTAGTTTGCCAAACCTTCCTTGTATAGTAGCCATGATAAATCTCCTTCTATTATTGAAGTGCCATACCGTTGATAGCGCTCATAACCGGCTTGCACATATCCTCTTCGATACGCTCCCATACATACAGAATCTTACGGCCACCAAAAGGGCGTATGTAGTGAATGTTTTCAATCAAAACGGTGTCTTTCATTTGATTGCGGATAGTACGTGCGTCGTATTTGATGCGTTCAGCTAACTCATCAGTTGTTAAATAAGTATTGCTCATAATATTTACCTCTTTTCAGTTATTAAGTCATCGCATTAAGTGATAGAATAAAAATTATTTCATCAGTCTGTAAAAATGTACCTTTGAAGTATCAGCTATAATTTACCCGCTTAAAGGTAATTAGTAACCGATTTGTGTACTATATTATCCTTTTACCTCAATGTAAAGCATTTTTACCCGAAAAGAGGTATTAATTATGATTGTGTCTAAACTTCCTGTTATTCTGGCAGAGAAAAAACTGCGTGTAGCAGATGTTGTAAGAGCAACAGGCATGAGTAAATCAACGCTTCACAAACTATATAATGAAGAGTCATCAAGAATAGACTTCAATACTATCGACCAGTTATGTGAGTTTTTAGATGTGCAGGTAGGTGACTTATTTATTTATAAGCCAAATATTAAAGATGATGAAGAGTCTTGAAGATCTATAAAACTAAAAATATATGTGTAGAGAAATAAGCGGCAGAGCCATATATACAAGGCGCTTCAAAATATAGAATTAAGGTTGGGGTTATTTTTAAAACTTACTTTTTCATGATTTGGTCACGTTTTGGTCACGCTATGAGCTCAACATACAAAAGCAGTAAAAAAGAAAAAGTGATGTTAATAAAATATTTCTTAGTATCGCTTTTGATAAAGATAAGAATAATAAGTTGGGGTCAATTACGGAATTAGTGTTTATAGCGTGGGCACGAAATGGTCACGTTTTGGTCACGGTGCTGTTTTTTGGGCTTTCAATATATTAGCTAAACTTAGTAATTACACTTAATAGCTAATACCAAAAATCGCTGTAACCCTCGAAAATTAGACAAAAAAAAGCCTCACTGTTAAGTGAGGCTTTTTAAGTATTTGGAGCGGGAAAAGAGATTCGAACTCTCGACCCCAACCTTGGCAAGGTTATGCTCTACCACTGAGCTATTCCCGCTAATTATCAATTAACTATCGTCAGTTGATGATGGCGTATTATACGCAGTTTTTTGAGCGTGTCAACAGCTAGTATAAAAAAAAGCAAAAGATAGTAAATTGGCATATTATCGCATCGTCTATCTATGTTATAACAGATTGTTATAATCCGTATTCCAAAAGCTTTGCTTTCTATAAATAGGCTGGAATGCTGTTTTATAATTACTTTCATCATATTTATGAATAATAAACATAACACTTAAGGATAAGTTGTATGAGTCAACAATATACCATCGCTGATTATTTGTTTGATCGTGTCGCAGAAGCAGGTGCGTCAGAGGTATTTGGCGTACCTGGCGATTTTAATCTAACCTTTCTAGATAATGTACTTGCCTCTGATAAATTACGCTGGGTAGGTAATACCAATGAGCTAAACGCAGGTTATGCAGCTGATGGCTATGCGCGAGAGCGTGGCTTTGCCGCGATGGTGACGACCTTTGGCGTGGGTGAGCTGTCCGCTATCAATGCCACCGCAGGCTCGTTTGCTGAGTATGCGCCAGTGCTTCATATAGTAGGCGCGCCAAGTACAGCATTACAAGATTCAAAGCGTCGCATCCATCACTCACTTGGTGATGGCGTGTTCAATCATTTTATCAAAATGGTAGAACCGGTCACGGTAGCACGGGCACAAATTACGCCTGAAAATGCTGCCTCAGAGATTGATCGTGTCATTCGTATGATTCTTAAAAAGCATCGCCCTGGTTACTTAATGCTATCGCCTGATGTTGCGCGCCAACCTATTTATCCGCCAACGACCAAACTTATCGATAGTGAGGAAGACATTACTAGCCAAGCGGCGTTAGCAGACTTTAAACAAGCGCTGATAGAATTTTTACCCAATAAAACCACGACGCTCATGGCAGATTTGATGGTGCATCGTTTGGGTCTGCAAAATCAGCTTAAGGCTTTGATTGCCGATACTGACATTCCTTATACGACGTTATCGTGGGGCAAAACTTTGCTTGATGAAAATAGTGAGCGTTGGGCAGGCACCTATGCAGGTGTGGCATCGCGTCCTGTCGTTAAGGATATGGTCGAAAACTGTGAGTGTTTGATAAAAATTGGTGTGCAATATACTGATACTACTACTGCAGGTTTTAGCCAAGATATTGATGAAAAAGTGGTGGTTGACTTGCATTATGAGCGTGCGAGTATCGCAGGCAAAAACTTTGCGCCCATTGCCCTAAAAGATGCCCTAAAAACACTGCATGAGGTAATGACTTCAGATATTAATATTGTACCGAAGCAGTTCTGTGAAGAGGTAAAACCGCATGTGCAACATGGCAAGGATTATGAGGCCATTCGTCAAGATGACTTATGGCATATCATTGCCGATGCGCTCGATGATAAAAATTTGGTGTTTTCAGAGCAAGGTACTGCCTATTTTGGTATCAGTGATGTGCGTCTGCCAGAAGGCGTGACGTCTTATGGTCAGCCGATGTGGGGTTCTATTGGTTATACTTTGCCTGCGAGTTTAGGTGGTGCCATTGCTTCACCCCACAAGCGTAGTATTTTACTCATTGGTGATGGTTCTGCTTTATTAACCATTCAAGAAATTGCAGTAATGATTCAAGAACGTATCAACCCGGTGATTGTACTGATTAACAATGATGGCTATACCGTTGAGCGCGCGATTCATGGTGAAAACCAGTATTATAACGACATTCCTAAATGTGACTGGCAGTTGATGCCAAAAGCGTTTGGTGCCACCGATGATAATAGTCTGCTACTAAAAGCAGAGACAGCAGGCGAGTTAAAAGATGCTCTCAAGCAAGCAGCTGCTGCAAAAGACAAGCTGGTTATGTTGGAGGTTATCGCTGGCAAGCATGATATCCCGCCACTATTAGCCGATATCAGTGCCGCGCTTAAGCCAAAAGCTAATTAAGTCTATTTAATAAGTTTTAATCAAAAAAGCTCGTTGAGTCACTAAACTCAATGGGCTTTTTTGAGGATTTTTTTTGATATCGATTAACTAACTAGAGATATTGCTTATGTCGATTTGCAGACTTTAGTATCATGGTAGGTTGGGTTGTAGTTGGTCCTTAACACTTAATAGGACATACCTTAATTATGATTTGGCTGAAAATGCTTATTGGCGTCTTGATGGTACTGGCGATTCAATTATTCGCGCAAACCAGTTTTTTCTATATGGCTGCACTTACCCCACTTTTAGGTTGATTAGTCATTAAACAAGCAGCTTAAACGATGCAAAAGAGTGGTTTATCAACTGAATATATAGGCTAAGGTGACTATTTCTAAAGATAATTTTTATAGATTCCGTTGTAGATGTTATGCTTAAGGACGATTTTATCGTGTTACCTGCAACAAACTCATAACCAAACTATATCGATAACTCCATTCGTCATCACTGATAAAAATAGGGCTTAAAAAAGATGGATACCTTAAATATCCTATACCTTGTAGGGGCATTGTTAATTTTCGCTAGTATCATGGCAAGCACATTGTCAGCACGTTTGGGCGTTCCGTTGTTGCTGTTGTTTTTAATGGTAGGGATGCTGGCTGGCGAAGAGGGTATCTTAGGTATCGAGTTTTCCCAATATGCTATTGCTAATTTTGTTGGGCAAGCCGCTTTAGCTTGCATCTTGTTAGATGGTGGTCTACGTACCTCTTTTAAGTCCTTTCGCGTTGGTCTTAAGCCTGCTGTTACACTCGCTACTTGGGGTGTCCTCGCGACTGTCCTGATACTGGGCATATTCGTGACCTGGCTCCTCGATGTCGATTGGCGTCTTGGTCTATTGATGGCGGCGATCGTTGGTTCAACTGATGCAGCAGCGGTGTTTTCGCTATTGCGTAATGGTGGCGTCAAGCTTAACGATCGTGTACAAGCTACATTGGAGCTAGAGTCAGGTGCCAACGATCCTTTGGCTATTTTGCTTGTGACAGGATTGATTGCTTTAAATGTCGATCACGCTGGGCAAACGCTACTGGGCTTTTTAGGGTTACTATTACAGCAGCTCAGCTTTGGTCTTGGCATGGGTTTGCTGTTCGGCTATTTATTAGCAAGGCTATTACCCAAGATACACTTGGCAGAAGGTATGTACGCTATCTTAATTATGTCTGCAGGCTTGGCAGTCTTTGCCGCGACCAATTTGATTGGGGGTAGTGGGTTTTTGGCGATTTACCTGACCGGTGTGCTGATTGGCAATCATAAAGTACGCTCAACCGAGCATGTCATGCGGGTGATGGATAGCTTTGCTTGGTTATCACAAGCGGTTCTTTTTGTGGTGCTAGGTTTACTAGTGACGCCATCGAACGTTATCGATGTTTGGTATTATTCAGTGGCGATTGCCGCCTTTATGATTTTGATTGCTCGTCCTATCGCGGTCTATACGAGTGTCAAACCTTTCAAATTCAAAGACAGAGAAATCGGTTTTATCTCTTGGGTTGGTTTGCGTGGTGCGGTTCCCATTACCCTTGCGATATTGCCAGTCATGGCAGGCATAGATGGCGCCTTTATGCTATTTGATATTGCCTTCGGTGTGGTGGTCTTGTCTTTGATTTTGCAAGGCACGACCATCCCTTTTATGGCAAATTTGTTTAAAGTGCGTATTCCGAATAATAAAGATCCAGAAGAAGAGCATGAAGTTTGGGTATCTGATAAAGCGAGCATTACCTTATATGAATTTGAAGTAAAACCTGGCGCATTTGCGATTGACCGTCATCCGATGGGCATCTCTAACCGTGTCAGCCCTGATGAGATTAGTATCTTTGCTTTGGTACGTCGGCAACACATTGTGATGGTTGAAGAAACGACCAAGCTCAAATGTGGGGATAGAGTCTGGTATGCGATGAGAGGTAATCATGCCAGTCAAATTGCCAAGATTTTCAATGATACGACACTCGATCGTAAAGCCATTGATGACTTTTATGGCGATTGGTTACTGTCACCCAGCGTGAAGCTTGGAGATTTGCCCTTTTTTACCGATATCATGGCGTCTGAGTCTCTTGTAGATAAGCTAAAGGCAAAACCTGAAAACACTTCAAAAATTATGTGGGAGCAGACGGTCGCTGAGTATGTCATAGACAATTTGGATATGAAGCCAGTGTCAGGCGATATGGTTGCTATCAGTGATGAATGGTCATTGGTCATTAAAGAAGTGGACGAGAAAGGCAGGCTGAGAACGATTGGTTTAAAGCATCAAGAGTTTGCTAAGGCGATTTGATTTTTTGCTATAGTGACTTCAGTATTAAAATGATACAGCGGGATTGGGATGACTATTGAAAAGCCCTATTGATCATCAATAGGGCTTTTCAATAGTATTATCTACAGCAGTGATTACCACATTAAATCATCTGGGATCACATAGGCGGCGTACGGATCGTCTTCTGCCAGCTCATCTTCTGCAGTAGCGTTTGATACCACCATAAAGCCTGTCATCTTTGAATCGATACGATCGGCAAGTGGGCGCGGTAGTAGGGCATAGCTGTCGTCTAAGCGAGCAATGACCACGTGACCTGCCACGATTTGATCGTATAGCTTTTGAGTAATAGAGATTTTTTTGACTTTGGCATCATCGACAAATTGATAGCTGATGTCGCCATTTGTCTCAGTCAGTTGATGCTGCTTAATCATTTGAATGATATTGGCTTTTAGCATCTTCTCTTCTAAGATGCGCTGTTTTTCTTGATTGAGCTTTTGGTCTTTTTCTAGCTTCTTAGCTTGGGCGTCTGCCAAGGCTTTTTTAGCTTCGATATTTGATGCATCGCCAGTGCGTTTGGCGTGCTGCGTCTGTTTGCTTATTTTGTTGGCTTTCTTGCTATCAACCAAGCCTGCTTTTAAAAGTTGAGCCTGTAGGGCGTTTTTTGCCATATCTGCATTACCTAAATGAAACTAACTAAGTGAAATAATATAAATCGTCATCAGTCATGGTAACAAATTCTGCCAAGAGATGTCATCAAATACGGCAATCCTAAAGTTTTTTATCAAAAAATCGTCTGTCAGATAATTGAGTCACATATCTTTTTAGAATAATTGCTGTAGGTTGTTGTCCACCGGCTTAAGAGCTTTGATGGTTAATAATGTGTTCAGCGAGGGTAATGAGGTCTGAAGCGATAAAGTCGGGTTTTGGTACATTGGGTGCTGAAAGTAGCGCGTTATAAGGTCGAGTGATAAAAGCCCCTTGGCAGCCAGCTGCTTGAGCACCGATAACATCCCAGAGATGACAGGCGACAAGACATAGCTCTGAGGTCTCAACGGACAGCTCGCGAGCGACCATTTGATATGTTGCCGGTGCAGGTTTGAATTGGCTAACCCTTGCCACGCTAAAATTCTGCTCAAAGAATTCACTCAGTCCTGCTTTTTCAAGCAGTGTCGGAGAGGCGCTGGGGGCTGAGTTGGTCAAGGTCACCAATCTAAGTCCTGCATCACGCAGTTTGGTCAAAGCAGGGATGGCGTCAGGGTGAGCGGGCATCTGACTCATACGCTGCTTAAACTCCTGAATATCGTCTTCTGTTAGCGTAACAGCATGAATATCTGCGGTCATTTGCAACGCACCAACGCCAAGCTCACCAAAAGGTGTGTAAAGACCAGTTAAAGTCATGGTTTGCGAATAAAGTACCAACTGCGCGAACCACTCTCTGAGTCTGTTATTATCCCCAAATAAGCGCGTGAATAAGGGCGTGAGTGTCTCGATATCGAGTAAGGTTTCGTTGACGTCGAACACGATAATAGGAGCTGAGTAGATAGAGGACATAGAACTTCCTTTTGCAATAAAGTAAGTCGTACTAGTGAGATTCGATAATATAGTAAAGACATGGGTAAACTTACTTTAGCTGGACTTGAGTAATCATTCAAGATAAAATTGAGTAGTCACTCAAATTGCATAACCATGTTTACTTTATTGTCTAAAATCATGGGATAAAAATTGGATTATTATGTCACGTACCACACTATATAATCGTCATGAAGCATTAGAGCGGGCCATACAGCTGTTCTGGCAAAAAGGCTTTCATGCAACCTCTTTAAAGGATATCGAGCAAGCGCTTGATATGCGACCAGGCAGTATTTATGCTGCTTTTGGTAATAAAGACGGATTGTTTCAAGAAGCGCTTGATTACTATGCACAGGCAGGTCTAAAGGAGCTTGAGCGTACATTAGGCTGCTATGAGTCTCCTTTATTAGGATTGGCAGCTTACATGCGTCAGCTTGGTGATATCCGCGAAAAAAATCTGCCCAGTCGAGCATGTATGTTGGTCAAAAGCTTACTTGAGCTTGGTGCCCGTGAACATTTAGCATTAGATAAAGTTGAAAAGTTACTAGCTGGTATGGAGGCGCGTTTTGCCGCATGTTTTGTGGAGGCGCAGCAGCTAGGAGAGCTGGATGACACGCTCGATCCACTGAGGTTGGCCCGTCGATTACAAGCCGAGGTTATGGGACTGCGTGCGTTTGCTCAGCGCGATGTTAACAGTGCAGCGGTCCAGTTACTTGCAGAGGATATGGCTTCTTCTATAGAGAGTTTACGTAAGGATATGTCTGCTGGTTAAATTGGGTTATAAAAGTGAGCCACTTGGCATTACTTATGCCATATTAATAACACTGTTAAAGATAGAATGATAGGTAATAAAACGGGCAGCTTAGAACTCTAGGCTGCCCGTTTTGATACTTAAATTACATTATTTGTGAGATTTTTTTTAGTCCACGAGCTGGATATGGGTATAAAGTAAATCATTAGTTAGCCTTATGCCATTCAAATTTTTGAAAAGGCTTATCGATTGGCGTATTAGCCAGATGGTTGGTGTAGTTACTCATAACTTTCTGTGCTGCCCCTAATACCACTTCTAGTACTTGACGTTTGGTGAATCCTGCACCCAAAAACGCTTGTACAGCGTCATCACTGACATTGCCACGATCACGAACCACAGATAGAGTAAAGTCACGTAAAGCTTCTAGTTTTGCAGTTGGTAGTGGCGTCTCGTCACGTAATGCATCAGTGATAGCATCATCGACTTTCATGCTTTTGGCAATACCAGTGTGAGCTGGCACACAATAATGACATTCATGCTCGACGTTGATGGTTTGCCATACTACCGTGGTCTCTTCGTCATCAAAGCTGCTGTCTAAGAACAGTTGATGTAGACGTTGGTAGCCTTCAAGCAATCCAGGCGCTTCAGCCATTACGGCATGCAGATTTGGAATCATACCAAACGCATTGATTGAAGCATCAAGTAATGCTGTGCTTTCTACTGGCGCGCTTTGTTTGTCATGTAATGTGAAGTCAGTCATATATAATTCCTATTTGGTATTAGCAAAAGTATTAAAATTTTATTCAATCATTTAGGTTAAAAAATAACGATAATATGTGATTAAAGTTAGAGCCCATTATCTTAAAGGTATCACCTTCTACTTGTTAACTGACACCACTATAAATGATTTTGAGCAATCACTCAAATATAACTTGAATGAGTGCTCAAATATTTGTAATGCTGGTTAACAATTAAAGGTTTTGCTAGCAATTGATTGTCCGTATTTACCCGCCTAGCTATGGTTAAATGCTACATTTACTTTTGATTGGATTGATTTATAGAGGGTTTATTTTTAAAAGGCATGAGCAATAATCTCCATAGCGAGGCGTTTTGTTTGGCATCGGGGTACTCTGTTAGACCGATATCTAACGCTTGGTCAGGTTTTGAGGCTTTACTTTTGTAGCTACCAAAAAGCCAATCCCACCAAGTCACACTAAAGCCGTAATTGGAGTTGGTCTCACTGACCCGTTGGCTGTGATGAATACGGTGTAAGACTTGCGTGACTAAAATCAAGCGTAAAGGCTTCTCAATCACGGGTGGCAGCCGAATATTGGCATGATTAAACATAGCTAACCCATTTAAGGCAATCTCGAATATAAGTACCGCTATAGCAGGGACACCAAGCATACTAACGACAATGAGCTTGAGTAATATGCTTAGGACTATCTCGATAGGATGAAATCTAAGCCCGGTGCTGGCATCTATATGCGCATCAGCATGATGAACACGGTGCAAGCGCCAGAGGATTGGTACTCGGTGAAACAAGCGATGTTGCCAGTAGATAACAATATCAAGCAATAATAAGCTTAAAATAATAGCTGCAACATCAGGTATCTCAATTGAATTAAATACACCGATACCGTTTTTTTGATTATATATGGCGACCGTAGTCAGCCCGATGGGCACTGCTAAACGGGCAAGAAAAGAAGAGGCAAATACCAACCCAAGGTTGGCAAACCAACGTGTGCTGGTTTTAATCGGTGATTGCCGTGCGGGATGCTTATGTTCAACGAGCATCATAATGACCAATATGCTAAAGAAAAAGCCCAAACGCCACCACATCTCATGTGCCATTATTGAACTCCTTGATGGGCTTGTTTCTATCGGTTTTGAGCCGTCTAAGCGTATAGTCGATTCTCAATAAAACCGATACGTTAGCTGCTGCAAAGATGCTAGCCAATACCAGTTTCATCCGTGTATAACCTCTGTTGCCATTGAAAATTACGGTTATTATTCATAGCTGCTGGCAAGCTAGTAGGGTGCATGAATTAACCTCGACGCCAAGTATGATACTTCTCAAGCAATTGCAGCGCTTTTTTAGGCGCATGATTGCGTTTCCATTCGCCAGCGGCATACTTATTGCCTTCCGCCCATGTTGGATAGATATGAATGGTGCCCAGCATTTTATTCAGCCCTAGATTGTGTTTCATGGCTAGTACAAACTCAGCCATCAAGTCACCAGCATGTTCAGCGACGATAGTCACACCCAATATTTTATCTTTACCCTTTGGCGTAATGACCTTGATAAAGCCATGATTGGCGCTTTCGGTCACCGCCCGATCTAAGTCTTTAAAGTCATAACGTGTGATTTCAAAGTCGATACCTTTATCAATCGCTTCTTGCTCATTTAAGCCCACTCGTGCTACTTCTGGGTCAATAAACGTCGTCCATGGAATCACGCGATAATCCACTTTGAATTTTTTAAGATGACCAAATAAGCCATTGACCGCAGCGTACCATGCTTGATGAGCAGCCACATGGGTGAATTGATAAGGACCTACGATATCACCTGCCGCATAGATATTGGGGTAAAGGGTCTCAAGGTACTCATCAGTATCAATGGTACGCTCAGTGTCGATGCCCAAGGTATCAAGCCCATAACCTTCTAGGCGCGCACTACGACCAACTGCACAAATCAACTCGTCATATTCAATGGCAGTTTCTTGTTGATCATCAGTGCTGCCTTTTGGTGCTACGATAATATATTTTTTGCCATCCCGAGTTTCACAGCGAATTGCTTGCTGTGAGGTCAAGATAGTAACGCCGCTCTCAGTCAGTGCTTCTTGAGCAAACACAGAAACGTCGACATCTTCTTTTTTCATCAGCCGCACACCTCTTTCGATTTGGGTCACATCAGAGCCTAAACGAGCAAAGGCTTGCGCCAGCTCACAGCCAATGGGTCCGCCGCCAAGTACGACCAGCTTGCTCGGCGCTTTATCAAGTTGTGCAAATTTATCCCAAAGAGTGTCGCTGGTCACATAACCTGTCTCTTCTAAACCCGGTAGGTCTGGGACAAAGGGACGTGCGCCCGTCGCGATAACGATAGAGCACGCGGTTAAGGTCTGAGTACCACCATCATTTAAGTCAATCTCAACCGTCCATGGGTCAATGAGCTTTGCATAGCCTTTTAATACCTCGACACCCAGTTCTGTATAACGCTCAACACTGTCATTGGGAGCGATATCAGCAATGACTTTATGGATGCGAGACATGATATTCTTGAATGTAAAATCCGGTTGGGTATTGTTGAGTCCGTAACGCTTGCCATGGCGTATCTGCTCAACCACTTTTGCACTTTTTATCAGCGCTTTACTGGGAACGCAGCCATAGTTTAAGCAGTCGCCGCCCATCTCACCTGCCTCAATCAATGTGACTTTTGCTTTGACGGTCGCAGCAATATAGCTGGTGACAAGTCCGCCAGCACCGGCACCGATCACAATCATATTACGGTCGAATTTTTTGGGCTTATCATAGTTTTTATAGACACGGCGTTTCTTTAGTATCGTTAATATGCCCTTTGCTATCAGAGGAAATAACCCTAATAACGCAAATGAAGCCAGCAGATTAAAAGACAAAATGCCAGATAACTGCTCGATTTGTGCCAATTGCGTACCCGCATTCACAAATACAAAAGTGCCGGCAAGCATGCCGATTTGGCTGACCCAATAAAAGGTCCGTGCTTTGATAGCAGTCAAACCCATCAGTAAGTTGATGAGAAAAAAGGGGAATATCGGCACCAAGCGTAGCGTAAATAAATAAAATCCGCCTTCTTTTTTTATACCTGCATCGATAGAGGCAAGACGGTCAGGAAAACGCTGTTTAATGGTATCGCGTAACAAATAACGCGAAGTCAAAAAGGCCAATGTAGCACCGATACTGGAGGCAAATGAGGCGACCAATACCCCTTGTACTAAACCAAATAAAGCACCCGCTGCCAAAGTTAAAATAGCGGCGCCGGGTAAAGATAATGCCGTGACTAAGATATAGACCAAAAAAAAGCCGCCGATGACTAACCATGGCGACTGTGTTTTGTATTGCTCAAACTGATCCATCGAGCCTTTTAAGCCCTCAAGTGTTAATAATTCATTGAGGTCAAAATAAAAAAAGCCAATGACACCAATCAAGACCGCGAATATCAAAACTATTTTTTTAATCATGGATTATCCAGATAAATAATATAAAACATCATGTAGTAAAGAATCACCTAGCAAAGAATAACGCTGTATTCCTACTATAAGCCAGTTTTCCATATAGTTATGTTATAAATGACTGTTCAAAATTTAGTCACAGATATACGTAAAATATGACATTTATGCATTGTAATCGTTATTGAGCGATTGTTCAAATATAATATTGTGGATGGCTTGAGACAAATTTGAGATATAGTCAGGGAAAAGTAATATCGATACATCAAGTACTGCTGATATTAATTTTTCTTGCTTGCTGTGCCTACGCAGACAGAGGCTGCAAAAAATTTATACCAGCAGCACTGTAGCGTTTTTGAGATATTTTAACTATAGAAGAAGGTAGTGATAAGCGTCCGCTGCTTATATCAGTATTATAAAAAACCGCCAAATAAATTCCCTACTTGGCGGTTGTAAAATACAGTGGCGAGTATCCTGATTATAACGAGATATGCTGAGCTTCGCCTTTTTCAAGGGCAAGCTTAGCGGCAGCAGAGGCTACTGCTAAATCTTGTAAACCAATACCCGTACCATCGAACAAGGTAATTTCATTATCTGAGCTACGACCTGGGTGATCTCCATTAATAACATCACCAAGCGTGGTGATATCACTCTCTTTAATAGCGCCAGATTTAATCGCATGCTGGGCTTCACCAAGACTGATTGATTGCGCGATTTCATCTGTAAATACAGTAGCAGCCGCTACTAAGTTGACATCAACTTCTTGCTTACCAACGGTATCGGTGCCCATACAGGCGATATGTGTACCGGGTTTGATCCACTCTCTCATCAGTAATGGCTCAAACGCTGAAGTAATGGTAATGATTACATCCGCCTCGCTACATAACTGCTCACGCTCAACGGCTTCAAACGGTACCCCTAATTCTTCAGCGACGGCTTGTAGGTTTTTGAGACGGTCTTTATTGTTATTCCAAGCGACTACTTTTTCAAAATTGCGTTGCTCAAGTGCAGCACGTAGCTGAAAAGTAGACTGATGACCGGCGCCAACCATACCAAGTACTTTGCTGTCTTTACGTGCTAGATAGGCGATTGATACGGCCGATGCGGCGGCGGTACGTACGGCAGTTAAATAGTTGCCGCCGACCAGTGCACGCAATTTACCATTATCTGGATTGAATAAGAAAATCGTGGATTGATGATTGGTCAAGCCTTTAGCCGCATTATCTGGCCAGTAGCCACCTGATTTTAGACCTAGTGATTTTCCTGCACGGTCAAAACCTGATTTAAAGCCGTATAACGCATCAGCATAGCCAATGGCTTCGCGGATAACAGGGAAGTTATAGGCGTCCCCTCGTGACATTGACGCAAAAACATTTTCAACGGCGATAAAGGCAGAAGGGCGATCAATCACCGATTTGCAAGCGTCTTCTGATACGATCAATAAACCTTCGTCATTATTAACACTATTTGCTTCACTCATTATAAATTCCTTTTTATGCTTTTTAATTTGTAATTCTTGAATACTTTAAATAAATAAGGGCTGCTGTAGGCTAAAGCTACAACAGCCCATCTAAACTAAACGGATAAAATGGTACTAATTTAGCTTATAGTTCCTAATACAGTTCTTAGTACATTTTACCGCGTGCAGATACTGGCCATACGGTTTCAACTTTACCGTTACGTACACCAATATAAAAATCATGAACGTTACAAGTAGGATCACAGTGACCCGGTACCAGTTTTAGTTTTTCATTGATTTCAAGTACGCCGTTTGGATCGCTGACTACGCCATGCTCGTCTGAACATTTGACATATTCAACATCATTACGACCATAGATGAATGGTAGACCACTATCGACAGACTGAGCTTTTAGACCCGCATCAACGATGGCTTTGTCAGGCTTAGCATGGCTCATCACAGACGTTAGGATGAATAAGGCATTTTCCCACTCACCAGCATCGATGCGGTTGCCGTCTTCATCTAGAATACGACCATAATCGGCATCCATAAACGCGTAAGAGCCACACTGTAATTCGTTAAAAACACCTGAATTACTTTCGAAGTAATAACTACCTGTACCGCCGCCAGATACAAATTCTGGCTTAAGACCGATTTCAGTAAGTGCATCGATAGCTTCTTGTACTTGATCGATAGCGATTTGTGTTTTCGCTTTACGATCGCTAAAGCTGTCCATGTGTTGCATCGCGCCTTGATAAGCTTGGATACCAGTGAAGTTTAGATTTTCAGCGGCATCAATTACTTTGGCAATCTCAATAACCGCTTCAGTAGTAGTGACACCGCAGCGTCCAGCGCCACAATCGATTTCGATATAGCAGTTCAGTTCAGTGCCTGCTTTGGTTGCAGCAGCAGATAATTCAGCGACGTTATCGACATCATCGACACAGACGGTAATGTTCGCGCCCATCTTAGGTAAATTGGCTAAGCGCTCAATCTTGGCTGGATTACGGACTTGGTTTGATACCAATACGTCTTTTATGCCACCACGGACGAATACTTCTGCTTCAGAAACCTTTTGACAGCAAACGCCAATAGCGCCGCCAAGCTCTTCTTGTAAATTTTGTACGTCTACGGATTTGTGCATTTTACCGTGGCTACGATGGCGCATATTATGCGCTTTGGCGTAATCGCCCATTTTTTTGACGTTACGCTCAAGGGCGTCAAGATTCAAGATCAAACAAGGGGTTTGAATGTCAGCTTCGTCCATACCAACAGCGGCGGGTACGTTGTAACCTACTTCTAATTCGGCAGTCATTGTCATTTTAATTCTTCCATGTTATGAGTTAGTGTTATAAAAAGCCGTTTAAACTTGCGCATTACTGGCGCTTAGTTAACGCTTAATTGGTACTCAGTTATTGATACCTAAATTCCAAGGCAATTTGTCAAGATCAACGTTACCACCAGTGATGATGACGCCAACCTTTTTACCGGCAAAAACGTCTTTATTCTTTAGGATGACAGCAAGCGGTACAGCACAGCTTGGCTCAATGATAATTTTCATATGTGTCCAAGTCAGTTTCATCGCTTCAACGATTTCTTCTTCGGTCGCAGTCAAAATATCAGTCACATAATTGCTAACAAAATGCCAAGTCAAATCTTTAAGCGGGACTTTTAAGCCATCAGCAATCGTGCTTGGTGCATCATCAGCGATAATATGACCGGCTTTAAAAGAGCGCGCAGCATCATCAGCGTTTACTGGCTCTGCAGCATAGATCTTGACATCAGGTGCTAAGTTCGATAGCGTCAAGCACGTCCCTGAAATCATACCGCCACCACCAATGGGTGCCACAACCATGTCAGGTTTCTCGCCAATCTCTTCCATTTGCTCTAAAAATTCACGTGAGCAGGTCGCTTGTCCGGCGATTACACGTGGGTCATTATAGGGATGGACAAAGTCGCCGCCTGTTTCTGCTTGAACTTTGGCAAAGACTTCTTCACGTGATGTGGTTGATGGCTGACATTCGGTGATGATGCCGCCATAGCCACGAACGGCTGCTTTTTTGGCTTCTGGCGCGCTATGCGGCATCACCACATTACATGGTATACCACGCTGGCCTGCAGCATAAGATAAAGATAGGGCATGGTTACCTGAGCTGTGTGTACAGACGCCATTTTTGGCAATTTCGTCAGAGAGACCAAACACTGCGTTTGATGCGCCACGTACCTTAAACGCACCCGCTTTTTGAAAGTTCTCACATTTAAAGAACATCTCACAGCCAGCCAGCTCATTTAAAAAGCGAGAGGTCAAAACAGGGGTGCGATGGATATAGGGTTTGATGCGCTCATGCGCCTCTAACATATCATCAAGGGTTGGAATCACTAATCCATTATCGTTTGTGATCATAAAAAATAGTCCTTTATCTTTTGTTTAATGTCTCGTTGTTTAATGGCTAGATATCTAATAGCTTTTATTTCGTTGGTGCACTGTTGCGATAATACTCTTGCGCAGCAGCAACGCCTTGTCCGAGTTTAATAGGGTAGCCCAAATCAACCATCGCCATCTCAATCGTTGCAAGCCCTGCTAGTATCATAACTTCAGTTAATGAACCTAGATGACCGATTCTAAACGCTTTACCATTCATCTCGCCCAAACCGATACCAAAAGAGATACCGTATTTATTAAAAGCATGATCGGTCAGCTTATTACTATCAAAGCCTTCAGGAACGAAGATGGCGCTGACGGTATGAGAATAGAGGTCAGGTGTTTTTGCACACAGTTTCATACCCCATGCGCTAACGGCTTGGCGTACGCCTTCAGCTAGACGGTAATGACGTGCATAGACATTCTCAAGACCTTCGTCAAACAACATCTCAAGACTTTCTCTTAGACCGTAGATGAGATTTAATGGGGGTGTATAAGGAAAGCCGCCGTTGGCATTGGCATTTAACATATCACGAAAAGCAAAATAAGTACGTGGCAGCTTCGCCTCTTCCATATGACCCAAGGCTTTTTGACTGACGCCCAATATTGCCATACCTGTTGCGAGCATAAAGCCTTTTTGTGAGCCGGCAACCGCAACGTCTACGCCCCAAGCATCCATCTCAAAAGGCACACAAGCAATTGAGCTAACACCATCTACGAATAACAAAGCAGGGTGATCACTGCTATCCATGGCTGTGCGAACCGCGCCAATATCACTTAACACACCTGTCGCGGTTTCGTTATGGGTGACCATAACAGCTTTGATTTCGTGTGCAGTGTCTTCGCTTAGGATTCTCTGGAACTGATCAGCAGGTGCGCCTGTACCCCAATCGCATTCAACAACTTGTACATCAAGTCCGTGGCGCTGACACATATCAATCCAGCGATGAGAGAACATACCATAGCGTGCGATTAGGATTTTATCGCCAGGTGACAAGGTATTGCTAATCGCAGCTTCCCAGCCGCCGGTACCGCTAGAGGTAAATAGGATAATCTCGCCATCTAGAGTACCAAATACTTTTTTACAATCAGCAAGCACTGGTAGGAACGTGTCTGAGAAATCAGGCGCACGGTGATCTTGCGTCGGCACATTCATCGCGCGACGTAATCTGTCAGGAATATTGGTAGGGCCAGGAATAAAAATGGGGTTTTGTAGTGACATGATTCTACATCCTTGTAAGTGCATATTAAGGGGCACGATAATAGTATAAGCAGGGGTTCATGCGAATGTAATGCAAGAGTCTTCCTGACTCATACAGTGTGGTTTTTATGTTTTTGAGATCTAAAAAATTAACCATGTCAAAGAAAGGAGTTGCAGGTGATTGGTCACTTAACTACTTACTGCGTTCTTTTTATGGTGTTCTTGCGGTAACGATTTTTACGAAGGATAAAATAAGAGGTTTTGGTTGAAAAGTGTAGATACTCATCAACTGCTTAAAATATAGCACTAATAGTAAGTTGTAACAAGGTGTTTTTAAATAACCTTTATGCTAGAATTGGCAAGGCTATTACAGTAACTGTTTTGTGTGAATAGCCGACATTAGTCCTATTTATTCTTTTATGCTTCGGTTGAAATAATTCATAATTGCTATTTCAGTTGTAGGATGTCTTCAAGAGCTGCTAAAAACGACTTATTTAATTAAGAAAATACAATAAAAAACCTTTCATTATCAATGTTGAGAGTTTACAAAAGACATTGTATTTATTATAGATATCAACCCTTTAAGTAGGTCAGTTTGAACGAATTTGAGCAAGCTAGAGCAAAACAGAAATTTAAATAATTTCATTTGTTTAATGAATCGATAAAAATATTTAATCCATTAGCCTTGTACTACCCCATACTTTTAATAAGAAGATTTTATCATGTTAAACCAACGTCCGTTATATATCCCCTTTGCAGGTCCTGCACTATTAGAAACCCCTTTATTGAATAAGGGCAGTGCTTTTTCATCAGAGGAGCGCGATAGCTTTAATTTAACCGGTCTATTACCTCATAATATTGAGACGATTGAAGAGCAGTCATCACGTGCTTATCTTCAACTACGCTCATTTACCAGTGATATGGATAAGCATATTTATTTGCGTAATATACAAGACACTAATGAGACATTATTTCACCATTTGATTGAGCAGCATATTGAGGAAGTTATGCCGCTCATCTATACCCCCACGGTTGGGCAAGCTTGTGAAAAATTCTCTCAAATTTATCGCCGTAAACGTGGTTTATTTATCTCTTATCCTGAACGTCATAAAATCGATGACATGCTGCAAAATGCCACCAAACAAAACGTAAAAGTCATCGTGGTTACTGATGGTGAACGTATCTTGGGCTTAGGTGACCAAGGTATTGGCGGTATGGGAATTCCAATTGGTAAATTGGCTTTATACACCGCTTGTGGTGGTATTAGTCCAGCTTATTGCTTACCTATTTTGTTAGATGTCGGTACCAATAATCAGCAGTTGCTTGACGATCCTATGTATATGGGCTGGAGAAATCCACGAATTTCTGGCGATGAGTATAATGAATTTGTAGACTTGTTTATTCAGGCTGTTAAGCGTCGTTGGCCCGAGGTGTTATTGCAATTTGAAGATTTTGCACAGGAAAATGCGACCCCATTATTGAATAAATATCGTGATCAGCTATGTTGCTTTAACGATGATATTCAAGGAACGGCTGCTGTTTCAGTCGGTACATTGATTGCAGCATGTTTAAATAAAGGCCAGAAACTTAGTCAACAAAATATTGCTTTCTTGGGTGCAGGATCTGCAGGTTGCGGTATCGCTGAGCACATTATTCGTCAGATGCAGCGTGAAGGGTTAACAGAAGAGCAGGCTCGCAGACAGGTGTTTATGGTTGATCGTTATGGTCTGCTAACCGATAGCATGACAGAGCTACAAAAATTCCAAACACCGTTAGTGCAAAAAGAAACAGATATTGAACATTGGGATAAGAGTCAAAAACTTGGGTTAGCACAAGTGGTTAAACAAGCAAGAATAACGGTCTTGTTTGGCGTAAGCGGACAAAAAGGTCTCTTTACGCAAGAGGTAGTCGAAGCTTTATGTGCTAATACTGAACATCCTATTGTATTGCCGCTCTCAAATCCAACGTCTCGTGTAGAAGCCACACCGCAAGAAGTGACTAACTGGAGTCGTGGTAAGGCCATTGTTGCAACAGGCAGTCCTTTTCCTAATACCACTTTTGAAGGTCAGTCTTTTGAGGTCTCTCAGTGTAATAACAGCTATATATTCCCTGGTATTGGCCTAGGTGTATTGGCAGCACGGGCGACAGGTATCAGCGATAATATGCTGACGGCGGCAAGCCAAGCACTGGCAGATATCTCAGTAGAATATGAAAAAGCGCCAGGTGCCATATTGCCGCCCATCAAGTTCATTAGAGAAATCAGTGAAAAAATAGCCTATGCAGTTGCTCTGCAAGCGATCGAAGATAAATTGGCATTACCAGTCACGGCGGAAAACTTAGAACGTCGATTAAAAGCTAACTTCTGGTTACCTAAATACCGCGAATATCGCCGTACTTCTTTCTAACGGTTAGAAAATATGACTAAAAAGCCGAATACTACTTTCAATCGTAGCATTCGGCTTTTTTAATGATAACAATGCTAATCCACTAGCCGCTGACGTTTTGTTGGTGAAATTTTTACGTATAGTGAATTCAGTATCAAAGCGATACCAGTACTGCGGTGGAACATAACGTATCTGTTTTAGCATGTGGCATTATAGGCATGGTCTTACGCCACGTTTATCATGCCTTTATCAAGGATAAAGGCAACAATATCATCGAGGCCTTCGCCTGTTTTCATGTTACTAAAGACCACAGGCTTATCGCCACGCATTTTTTTGGCATCACGTGCCATCACCTCAAGTGACGCACCTACGAGAGGGGCAAGGTCGGTTTTATTGATAATGAGTAAGTCCGATTTCATGATACCAGGCCCGCCTTTGCGAGGGATTTTATCGCCGGCTGAAACATCAATGACATACAAAGTTAAGTCGGATAGTTCAGGGCTAAAAGTTGCTGCCAAATTGTCACCACCAGATTCGATAATAATAAGCTCGAGACCTGTAAATTGGGCTTGTAATTCGGCAATGGCAGATAGGTTAATTGAGGCATCTTCACGAATGGCCGTATGCGGGCAGCCACCGGTTTCAACACCGCGAATGCGTTCAGCTGGCATGGCTTCATGGCGGGTTAAAAATTCAGAGTCTTCTTTGGTATAAATATCGTTAGTTACCACTGCCATATTGACGTCATCCCGCAGGCGTTGACATAGTCTTAGCGTCAACGCCGTTTTTCCTGAGCCTACAGGACCGCCTATACCTAGGCGTAGTGGTGATAATGTCATGTCTGAATGTTTGTTTTCGACTTTAGGGGTTAGTGCCATAAATAAATGTCCTCAATAAGTGTTTGGGTTATCAGCGATTAAGAGCGAAATAAGCGGCTGTATTGCCTTTCATGCTGGCAAGATAGGAGCGCTAAATTTGGTAAGTTGGCTGATATTTGTAGCTGTTGATAAAGTAGATTTAGCTTTGATATCGTTATGTCAGAGCTATCTGCCATTAACGGCATGCCTTGAGCGTACAAAAAACTTTGCCTGACGCTAGCAGCCAGTGGCTGTATTTGTTGGCTTAGTAGCTGTTGCAGCTGCCAAATAATACGCTGTCCTGCCATTTGTCCAAGTGGTACAGTTTTGACCGCAGCCAGCACCATATTTTCAATTTGGCCAAAAGCGTAAGTGGTCATGGCTTGTACAGGATTAAATTGCCAGTGCGAGCTGATATGGGCAAATAGTGGCAAAAACCCATGGGAGAGTAAGCTATCAGGCACGTTGAGTTCAAGGACATTATCAAGCCATGCGGACAAAGACAGTGCCAATTGACTTGACTCATAGATGAATTCTTTGGTTTCGCGGCTAGCGTAGTAATCTGCACCTAAAGCATCAGCAAGTGCGACGTCCTCAATCATAAGGGCTTCAATAATGAGCGCTAGTAGCGGTAGCTCATAACGACATAATGCCAGCTCCAGATAATCGCTCATAAAGTCCATGCTACTGCTTTCATCATGAATAAGCCCTGACTCAATAGCAGGTTCTATACCTTGCGAGTAGGTATAACTGCCAATAGGTAAGTTGCTTGACGCCAGCATGAGCAAACGTCCAGTTACCTCTGTATTATTCAGATTATTTATACCTTGTGCGGTATGGGCAGATTGCTGGGAGTGCGTGGCATGATTAGTCATGAGAGTTGCCGTGGGTATGTGAATGGTCGTGATCATGATGATTATGACCATGATGATTATGAGCATGATGATTATGAGCATGAGAGTGAGAATGTCCGCCTTGATTGCCTTTATAGGCACCCGTTTCTGGCTCAAACGGCGCTTGTACGGCTTGGGTATGTAGGCCAAGTTGATGTAGCATCGCTTCTAAAACATGGTCAGGCTCAAAGTACAGTGCGGTAGGGGTCAGCATTAAAGGCACATGGCGGTTGCCTAAATGGTAAGCGCCTTTCATAAGGTCAAAGTCATTATCGGCAGTCACTTTGATTAAGCCTTGCTTGGCGGCCATAATTTGTATCAAGTTGCCTTGATGATCTGCTAAAACACTGCCATTCTTAATGGTTTCCGTACGTGGCAAATCAACACCAATAGATTCTTGGTGCTCTGTTTCTGCTTTAAAACGGCTACGCTGACGGGTATCGAAATCTAAATATAAAAAGTTTTCTGCCTGTTTTTGGCCATCAACCACGGCTTGCTGCTCAGCGCTGAGGGTTGATATATCAAGACGTTGCGTATAAATGTTCATAATTCTGTTTATAGTCCGTTGAAATAGATGATTCACAGCTGATTGGAGATTATCAGCACGACAATAAAAAGCAGCTAGAATAAAAAATAGCGCTGTGCCATCGGTAGATAGTCGGCAGGCTCGCAGGTCAGCAGCTCACCATCGGCATACACTTCATAGGTTTCAGGATTGACCTCCATCTGAGGACAGTAGCTGTTAAACTTCATGTCTTGTTTGCGTACCTGACGAATGTTGTGTACCGCTTTGATGACCTTTTCTAATCCTAATTGCCTATCAACGCCCTTATCAATAGCCGCACTTGACATAAAGGTGATGCAAGTTTGCGCCACTGTTTTGGGGAAGCTGCCAAACATGCTGCGATAGTGCACAGGCTGCGGGGTGGATATGGAAGCATTGGGATCACCCATAGGTGCCGCTGCAATCAAGCCGCCTTTAATGACAAGGTCGGGCTTGACACCAAAAAATGCAGGCGACCATAATACCAAGTCTGCCCATTTTCCCAACTCAAGTGATCCCACTTCATCACTGATACCATGGGTAATGGCAGGATTGATGGTGTATTTTGCGAGATAGCGTTTAATACGAAAATTATCGTTGCTGCTATTAGAGTCCGTAGGACTTAGCATGATATGCGCTAGGGATTGCTCAGTTTTAGCCGATTGATCAGGAGCAAGGTGACCACGTTGGGCTTTCATCTTATCAGCCGTTTGCCACGTGCGAATAATGACTTCTCCCACGCGTCCCATGGCTTGCGAATCACTACTCATCATGGAGATAGCGCCCATATCTTGTAAAATATCTTCGGCGGCAATGGTTTCTTTACGAATACGACTTTCGGCAAAAGCGACATCTTCTGCAATGGCTGGGCTTAGGTGATGACAAACCATGAGCATGTCGAGATGCTCGTCAATGGTATTAATGGTGAAAGGGCGCGTCGGGTTGGTTGATGAGGGTAAGACGTTGGTTTCGCCAATAGCTTTTAAGATATCTGGGGCATGACCACCGCCAGCGCCTTCGGTATGGAAAGTATGAATACAGCGGTCTTTAAACGCGCCTAGAGTGCTATCTAAATAGCCGCTTTCATTTAACGTATCAGTATGAATCGCCACTTGCACATCATATGCTTCAGCCACACTAAGGCAGTTATCAATGGCTTTGGGCGTGGAGCCCCAGTCTTCATGAAGTTTAAGCCCGATAGCACCTGCTTCAATCTGCTCTACAATGGGGACAGGTAGACTAACATTGCCTTTACCTAATAATCCGATATTCATCGGAATAGCATCAGTGGCTTTTAGCATGCTGTGAATATGATAAGCACCAGGAGTACAAGTGGTGGCAAGAGTACCTTCAGCAGGTCCCGTGCCACCGCCTAACATCGTGGTTACACCAGACATCAATGCCGTCTCACACTGCTGCGGTGCAATGAAGTGAATATGACTATCGATACCGCCAGCAGTTAAGATTTTACCTTCTCCTGCGATAATTTCGGTAGCCGCGCCAATAGGTAACGTCACGTTCGGCTGAATATCAGGGTTGCCAGCTTTACCGATGCCACTGATACGACCCTCTTTGATAGCGACATCTGCCTTATAGATACCGCTATAGTCCACAATCAGAGCATTGGTAATAATAGTGTCGGCAACTTGATCACCCAGCAGCTGTGACTGACCCATACCATCGCGGATAACCTTGCCGCCGCCAAACTTAACCTCTTCACCAATGCTAACACTATCAATATCAGGCTGGTTATCGATATGACTGGTCAAATCATACTCAACCTCAAGCCATAAATTTGTATCTGCCAAGCGTACCTTATCCCCTGTGGTAGGGCCAAAATGTTCGGCATAAATACGTCGGTCAATGCGTTTTTTTGAGGTGTTTTGAGAGGTTTTAGGGTCTACAACGCCCATAACTTTGCCCGAAAAACCATAAATATGCTGTCTACCTGAGATGGCAACCAGCTCCACTTCGCGCGCTTGTCCCGGCTCAAAGCGTACCGCAGTACCAGATAGGATATTGAGTCGATAGCCAAGCGTTGACTCTCGATCAAAGCTCAGTGCTGCATTGACTTCATAGAAGTGATAATGAGAACCGATTTGAATAGGGCGGTCGCCGGTATTGATTACTGCTATGGTTTGAACGCAGCGACCAGCATTCAACGCCATATCGCCTGCTTTAATCTTATATTCGCCTACTTTCATCGTCATTTTTATTATCCTTAATCGTCTTACGGTAATGCCTCTAGTTCAATATCGTTTTATACGACTTTATAGTAAGCTATACGATGGGGTTATGTACCGTCACCAGCTTAGTGCCATCGGGGAAAGTGGCTTCAACTTGGACATCATGTATCATCTCTGCAATGCCCTCCATGACGTCATCGGCAGAAAGATACGTGGCTCCTTCACTCATCAGTTGCGCCACGGTTTTGCCATCACGCGCGCCTTCCATCAGTAACATGCTGATATAAGCGACAGACTCAGGATAATTGAGTTTTACACCGCGATTTTTACGACGTTCCGCTACCATACCAGCGGTAAATAGTAAGAGTTTATCTTTTTCTGTAGGATTTAATTGCATAAAGCTTCCTTAATAATTATTGTGCTTTAAAGACTATGAACCGTTTTTAATCTTCAAAAAGTAAATGTGTTAAGTTAAATGTACTAAGTAGAGTCGTTCTGGTTTGATTCAGCATTGTTTAAGGATGATATTAAGTGGAAATACATGATATTAGGTATCCCAAATCCTTGGTCGATGAGGCTCAAGCGCATACCATGTAGACCTGATAAGCTCGCGAATTTGGTAAAAAGCCTCAAAGCAGGCACGCACATCTGCCCCTAAATAACGACAATTGATACCTTGAAAATTGTGAGTACAGTGAATGGGTAGTGACTGCATATCGATGAGATGGCGTATTTTGGTAATAGTGGCATCTAAATACTGACCAAGCTTGAGCGGGTTATCCTGTAGTTCTGGCGCAATGACCTCTGTGCTAGGTATTGCCCAAAAAGAGCCATGCACATGTTGATTGTTCAGTCCTAATGGTGAGGTAAACCAGCGCGTATTTGCTTGCTGGGAGGTACACTCACTGACCAATAAACTACCCTCACGCCATATCTCTAAGCGGTTGGTATAATGACCATTAGCAAAAGTCTCTTGGTACGCTTGACGTCCGTACATAGCAATATCCCAAGTCAATAGACTTGCCGTTTTAGCTAAATAAAAGCGATTATTGGCAGTAGAGACAGAATGATCGTAATAAATGCTTTCCTGAGGTAGCCATTCAAGGACAGCGTGATCATCGAGACGGGCGTCGATATGCTGTTCAGCGCTGACAACATCATTGAAACAGTCGTTAGAAGTGTTGCTGTTTGCCGATTGAGTACCGTTGCCAAATTTTGATGAGTCGCTGGGTTTAGAGAATCGTAATGATTTGCGTTGCCCGTACCATTTGCCGGCTCCAGGGGTGGTAATCACCGCATGGCTGTTAGAGTGTAGGTCAAATTCCAATGTTAAGCGGTCATCATCGGCAATGCCAGCAGGAGGATACAACACATAAATATGGCAAATCCCTGCTTGACTGTTATCAGGACTATCAGGCTCAGGATACAGCGCGCGCTGCACCATGAGTGCGCCAGTATGGGCACGATGACACAGCCGAGTTTTTGCAGTATTAGAGGCGCAGTCGAAATGAAGCTGTAGTGAGGATTGCCAAGTCAAAATTGTGTTCCCTTTTAGAAAGTGTCCTTTTAGATTGCCACCAATTCTTGAATATTATTTTTTGCCATGTCACATCCAGCCCCTTGAGCTACCACTTGTCCTCTAGAGAGCACGGTATAGTTATCGGCAAGCTCTTCTGCAAACTCATAAAACTGCTCGACCAGTATAATGGCCATTTCACCTTGATAACCCAAATCCCTGATTACCCGCCCGATGTCCTTGATGATAGAGGGCTGAATACCTTCAGTCGGCTCATCGAGTACCAGCACAGATGGCTCGGAGGCAAGCGCACGAGCAATGGCGAGCTGCTGCTGTTGTCCCCCAGATAAATCGCCACCGCGCCGATGCTTCATTTCGTCCAGCACTGGAAATATATCATACAAGTGTTTGGGTACTTTGCTTGCTTTTCGTTGAGAAAATTTTGCCATTCCAATTAGGATGTTTTCTTCAACGGTTAAAGTAGAAAAGATATCACGTCCCTGTGGTACATACGCCAGTCCGGCACGTACGCGCTGCTCAGGCGCCATCTTGCTAATATCCTTACCGTTTAATAAAATCTCACCTGATTTAATTGGCAGAATACCCATCAAGCATTTAAGTAGGGTCGTTTTGCCAACACCATTACGGCCTAGTACGACGCTACATTCTCCTACAGGCGCAGTGAGGGTAACATCACGTAAGATGTGACTACCACCGTAATATTGATTGATAGCATTGACTTTTAACATATAAATACCTTTATTTTTAATGATTAGTCTGACTTATATAATTCCACTATATAAATGTATTTGTCATGTATATGGTTTCGGTTGCCTTATCGTGTAATTGCTTGAGATTTGACTATAATAATTCAAGGTAACAGTTTATTTCTGATTGGTGTTTTTGATTAGCGACCTAGATAAGTTTCGATAACCGCTTGATCGTTTTGTACTTCATTCAACGTACCTTCAGCCAAAATAGCACCATTTGCTAAGACCGTTACTTTCTCACTTATGGCATCGATGAAAGTCATGTCGTGTTCAACCACGATTAAGGTGTGGTTCTTTTTAAGGCGCAGACATAATTCAGCGGTATGTTCGGTTTCGGCATCTGTCATGCCTGCCACTGGTTCATCAAGTAAGATAAGTTTTGGTTTTTGCATCAGTAACATGCCAATCTCTAGCCATTGTTTTTGACCATGAGATAACAGCCCAGCTGGCTTGCTCATCAGTTCTTTTAGGCGTATTTGATCAAGCGTTGAGTCAAGCGTATCTTTGATGTCAGCATCAATTTTGGTAAACCAGCTTTTTGACACCCGTTTGTCTTTCGGCGCGGCCAGCATTAAGTTGTCGAGTACGGTAAATTTCTCAAATACAGTGGGTTTTTGAAACTTACGGCCAATGCCAGCTTCGGCTATTTCTTCGGTAGATAGTTTTGCTAAATTATGTACTTGTCCAAAAAATGCGCTACCTTTTGTCGGCCGCGTTTTACCAGTGAGAACATCCATTAACGTCGTTTTACCTGCGCCATTAGGACCGATGATGCAGCGTAGCTCGCCCGCCTCAATGTATAAAGATAAGTCATTGAGTGCCCGAAACGAGTCAAACCACACGCTAACGTCTTCCAAATAAAGCGCAATACCATGCCTCATGTCTGGCCCTGATTTAGGGACTGGATGTGCTAAGCCAGCACTATCACCATAATCCTCAGCCAAAGTAGTTACTGGTAGGCCAGGCGTGGTTTCGGCAACAGATATATTATTTGCATGATTAATACCTTCTACTGAAGTATTAATGCTGTGATCAGTTTCGCTGTCAGTAAATGTATTGCTAGTCGTTGTTTGAGAAGTAGAATCGTTAGGTATTTTTGACATTACTCTTTTTCCTTCTTAAAACGATCAAGTACACCAATGATGCCGTTAGGTAAAAATAAAGTAACCACCACAAATAATCCGCCTAGGATAAGCAACCAAAACTCCGGATAGGCGACGGTAAAATACGTTTTAATCACATTAATTGTACCAGCGCCTACAATGGCACCGATTAATGAACCTCTGCCTCCAGCAGCCACCCATACTGCCATCTCGATAGAGTTGACGGGGTTCATCTCACCGGGGTTAATGATGCCAACTTGCGGTACATATAGAGCACCAGCGATACCAGCTATTACTGCAGACAATACCCAAGCAGAAAGCTTGTACCAAAGCGTGCGATAACCTAGATACTGCAAGCGATTTTCACTATCACGGATGGCCCCGAGCACACGCCCATAAGGCTGACTCATAAGATAGCGTAGTCCAAGGTAGGACAGTAGCAGCGCCAAAGCGGTCGTAAAGCACAGCACAGCCCTCGTTGACGAGGCAGTGATGTCATAACCTAATAGCGTGGTAAAACCTGTGAAGCCATTATTACCACCAAAGCCTGTTTCGTTACGGAAGAATAATAAGGCGGCTGCATAGGTCATGGCTTGAGTAATAATCGAAAAATAAACCCCTTTGATTTTTGAGCGAAAAGCAAAATAGCCAAAGATAAAAGCGACCAAACCGGGAACCAGCACCACTAGAGCCATCGCCCACCAAAAGTGTTGAGTGCCTGTCCAATACCACGGCAGCTCGGTCCAACTTAAGAAACGCATAAAGTCTGGTAAGCCCGTGCCAGCAGTTTCTCGCGTCAAGTACATACCAAAGGCATAACCTCCTAGCGCAAAATAAAGACCATGACCTAAGCTAAGAATGCCGGCATAGCCCCAGACCAAGTCTAAAGCCAGTGCTACCATGGCGAGCGCCATTATTTTCCCAATCAAAGTTATCCAGTAAGCAGACAAGTGAAAACTAGACGTTTCAGGTAGTAAATGTAGCCAAGGCAATATCAGCAGCACCAAAAAGCACAAACCAATCAAAATGGCGTTACGTGGTGAATCAGATAATAATTGAGTCAAACGCATGAGGTTCTCCTTAATCCACAAAACGGCCTTTGAGGGCAAATAAACCTTGTGGACGTTTTTGAATAAACAAAATCACAAGAACCAGTAACACAATCTTAGCCATCACAGCACCAATACCAATCTCAAGCACAGTACCGCTGACACCAAGACCTAAGGATGCCAATACCGCGCCCCATACTTGCCCAACACCGCCAACCACGACAACTAAAAATGCATCAATAATATAAGTCTGACCTAAATCGGGTCCAACATTGCCTACTTGCGCCAAAGCACAGCCAGCGAGACCAGCGAGACCTGAGCCAAGCCCAAAAGCCAACATATCGATGCGAGCAGATGAGATGCCAACCGCACGAGCCATTTGCCGGTTTTGAGTCACAGCGCGTACAAATAGCCCGAAGCGAGTCTTGTTCAGTAAGTACACCAGTAGCATAAGAATAATAATGGTAAAGCCGATAATAGCGATACGGTTGAAGGGGAGTACAAGGCTCGAGGACACTTGATAGGCACCGCTCAACCAGTCGACATTGCTGACTTCGACGTTTTGCGCGCCAAATATCATCCGAACCAACTGCATAAGAATCAGACTGACGCCGAAGGTTGCCAGTAAGGTTTCAAGCTCACGGCCATAAAGAGGACGAATAACGATCCGTTCGATAACCATGCCGATCAAGGCACTGACTAGAAAAGCAACTGGTATAGCCGCAACAAGATACCACCCTGTCATACTGGGAAAATAAGCTTGAAACAGATTTTGCACCATATAAGTGGAGTAAGCGCCAATCATAATCAACTCACCGTGAGCCATATTGATGACACCAAGGAGCCCAAAGGTAATGGCAAGCCCTAAAGCGGCAAGAAGTAAGACACTTGCAGTACTAAGACCAGTAAAAATATGACCGATCCAAGTGCTGACGGTAATACGCTGCTCAATACTATCTTCAGCGTCTAACAGTGCAGATTTGAGCACAGGATCGATATTGTCTGCCGCCAACGCCTTTTTAACATCAACTAAGACTTGCGGGCTATCACTATCAGCAAGCACGGTAAGCGCGGCAACTTGCTCTGCGACATCACCATCTCTAAAATCAATTCTTGCTTGTAAAGTACTCAACGCCGTTTTGACATCGACATCTTCCTCATTCGTGGCAGCAGTACTTATGAGTGCTGGATCTAGCTGTTCGATATTGTCCGCTAAAATGTCCACTGCCTGCATACGTTGCGTAGGATCGTTTGACTCAAGCTTAACCTTGGCTTGTCCAAACACTAAGGCTGAGCGTAGAGTGTTGGTCAAAGTCACTTGCGCCAAGTCACTCGGCCACTCAGTGGTCAGCTGCTTAGCAGGATAAGTAAATAACTCATCTTCGCTATTAAGTAGATAAGTTTGTCCGCCATTGCCTTGGTATAGCTCATCGTTTTTTATCAGCTCAACTAAAGCATCTAAACTCTCAACTGGCCCCGGCCATTGATTGAGCATGGTTTGGCGCTTGGTGAAGTCGGCAGCAACGAACTGTTCGATAGCGTCCCCTTTACTTATCGCAAGATCAGCTGGCGTAGTTAGAGACTGCTTGTTTTGAGGAAGTAAGGTCTCTTCACTTACAGCATTGGATGTCGCTGCCACAGTATTAATAGATATTGCCTCATTGTGATCGTGGCTGTGTAATACTGGCGTCTCGTGAGCATGAGTAGGCGATGCGACAGAGATAAGAAAGAGCGCCAAAGACAGTAATGTGACTAAAAATGTCTTATTAGAATAATTTACTTGTGCGTCACTTTTATAATAGGAAGGATAATGTGACATGATGGTTCCTTTTCTGCAGTCAACACTCCTCTAACCTCTACTGAAAATCTGTTTTATCAGTAGAGGAGCTAAAGGGTTGCTGGTATCGATACTATTAAGGGGCTAAGTGCTAAAGATTACGGTTTAGATGACCACAACCTTATTTAGGAATGTACTGACTCCATGGCTCAGCACGAATGACTTTTGGCGTTTTGCTGATCACATCGAACTGACCATCGACACGGATTTGACCGATCATGACAGGCTTCCATAAGTGATGATTTTCCTCATCCATTTTCAATGTATACCCTGATGGCGCGTCAAAAGTCTGACCTCCCATACTAATACGTACTTTATCGACATTAGTAGTACCTGCTGTTTCGACTGCTTGTTTCCACATATTGATACCCACGTAGGTGGCTTCCATAGGATCATTGGTCACGACCTTTTCAGCATTCGGTAGCTTATGATCTAGCGCATATTTCTTATACTTTTTGGTGAAGCCGCTGTTGACAGGATTTTTAACCGACATAAAGTAATTCCATGACGCCAAGTGCCCTTGCAATAAGCTGGTATCGATACCACGAAGTTCTTCTTCTCCTACTGAGAATGCCATGACTGGGATATCAGAGGCTTTAATACCTTGGTTGGCAAGCTCGCGATAAAAGGGTACGTTTGAGTCCCCATTAATGGTAGAGATAACGGCTGTCTTTTTACCGGTCGAGAAACTTTTAATGTTGCCCACGATGGTCTGATAGTTGCTAAAACCGAAAGGGGTGTATTCTTCCATGATGTCTGTTTCAGCGACACCTTTAGACTTTAAGAAAGCCCGCAGTATCTGGTTAGTAGTGCGAGGATAAACATAATCGGTCCCAAGTAAGACAAAGCGTTCTGCACTACCACCCTCTGGGCTCATTAAGTATTCAACGGCAGGAATGGCTTGCTGATTGGGAGCCGCCCCAGTGTAGAAAATGTTTTTTGACTGCTCTTGACCCTCGTACTGCACCGGATAAAACATCAAACCGTTTAGTTCTTCAACGACAGGAAGCACTGACTTACGTGACACCGACGTCCAACCACCAAATATGACATCCACCTTGTCTTGAGTTAATAGCTGACGTGCTTTTTCAGCGAATAACGGCCAATCAGAAGCGGGATCTACGACGATTGGTTCTAGCTGCTTACCCAGCACACCGCCATTGGCATTAATTTCATCAATGGTCATGAGGGCAGTATCTTTTAATGATGTTTCAGAGATGGCCATCGTTCCAGATAAAGAATGCAAAATACCAACTTTGATTGTGTCACCATCTTCTGCAGGGATAGTAGTGGTCTCGGCCGTTTCAGTTTTTGTGGTTGTAGAATTGGTTTCTGCACTGGTTTCTGCAGGTTTTTGACAAGCTATAAGACTTAAGCTACCTACAACCGCTACTGCTAGTAGAGACAAACGTGATGTAAGTTTTGAGTCGATACGATAATTTGTACTGATAGGAGTAGCAGTGATAAGCGTTGGCAATAAAGACATATATTTCTCCAAAAAGATAAAGTAGCAGCTTAGTAGGCTGAGTTAACAAACCGTTTTTGACTATTATTAATACATCAATATTTATGCCAACCTAAAATCTAAAAAATTGCACCAATATCGGTCTTTTTAGGAGATATTTTACTTTTTTCGCACCATAATAGTTTTTATGATTTTCTATGCACCATAAGTGTCTAGTCTAAGAGGATAAAAACGATTACATTGAAAGCGGTGTGCTACTAAGTTCAGTGTAGTGGCATAATAAAACTGGACAGCGCATAAGAGGTTTATACTAACCTAAAGAAGGAAACTAGTATGACCAACAAACGCAATCAATATACCCGAGAATTCAAATTAGAAGCCATCAGCTTAGTCGTTGATCAAAACCGCAGCATACTAGATGTGGCAAACTCACTGGGTATTGGCAAATCTACCCTGCAGAAATGGCTGAGTCAGTACCGTCAAGAAATAAAGGGTCAAGCACCTAAAGTTGGCAACGCTTTAAAGGATGAACAGCGCGAGCTACAAGAATTGCGCAAACAAGTTAAGCGACTCACTATGGAGCGCGACATCTTAAATGAGGAGGGATAAAACGAAGCACTGCTTCGTCCCGACGCAAGACGAGAGCTATGCTCAAGTGAGGCTTCTGCTCTGCTGGCCTTGGACAGCCTGAACGGCTATCGCTGATAAGCAGGCTTGCAGAGCAGGACAAACAGGCCAGTAAAAGCCTTTTATGCAAGCTGTTTGGGGTGATGAAAAGCAGTTACTACTACGGAGTAAAGCCCAAGTTAATTAGCCTTGACACTATCAAAACCAAAGCCTTAATACGCCAAATACTTAACGACTCAAAGCGATCAGCAGGCGCTCGCAGCATTGCTGCCATACTCATGAATGAGCATAACATCAAGCTGACCCGTTATATGGCAGCTAAGATTATGGCGCAGATGGGGCTTAAAAGCTGTCAATTGAAAACGCACAAATATAAGCACTGTGATGAGGCGCATACAACCCATGAAAACCTATTGAACCGTAACTTTAGCCCCACAGCGCCCAATCAAGTCTGGACAGGTGATGTCACTTATATTCGCATTAAAGGCAGCTGGTGTTATTTAGCAGTGGTGTTAGATTTGTATGCTCGGCGTGTGGTGGGATTTGCTGTATCAGATTCGCCTGACAGTATGCTGACAACCAAAGCGCTGCAGATGGCATATCAGACGCGCTTACAGCCAATTGGAGTGCTGTTTCATTCTGATCAAGGTACCCATTACACCAGTAAGAAATTCGCTGAGTCCATTGCTAGTTGTGACGGCATGAAGCAGAGCATGAGCCGAAAAGGTAACTCACTACGGGCACAGCCCTCCGCCTTGCGCTCGGGCAAAGCATTGCTTTGCTATTCCTCGCTCATGGGATAATGCGCCGACTGAAAGGTTCTTCAGGAGCTTTAAAACAGAATGGATGCCAAAGGGCGGTTATGAGAATATCGCTGAGGCTAAGATCGCCATCAGTAATTATATCTGGGGCTATTATCAAACCGTGAGACCGCATACTTTCAACAATTATTTAGCACCGCTAGAAAAAGAGAAACGCTACTTTAACAAAAACCTCTTATCAGGTGTTCTAAATTAGTTGACCACTACAATAAGACAAAGCACTGTTTTGCCCGAGCACAAGGCGAGCGCTGTGCTCGAGTAGGAAAAAATGGGTACAAGCAAAGTTTTTACGCCAAGGTTGGATGGAGAACGATCTGCCTAAACTGTTTCATAATATGAGTAGTATCAATTTTATAAAGACTTAACTATATTTGTATTATTAGTTAAATTATATTTGTATTATTAGTTAATACGAATATAATTAATGTAAACATATTTATTTTGTTAAAAGTAGTACGTTACAGGTCAATTCTTAACAAATTATATTTTTAAATAAGAAATTGTTCATTAAATAAACAAATTACGTAAGAAAAAGGTAGATGCTCATAAGCTAGATTTTTATTAGGATGAAACGCTATGGATAGTAAAAATGTATTATTATCAGTGACACTTTGTGCATCAGTAAGTTTGGTAGGTTGTCAAACTGTACCAAATGACCAAATGCAATTTCTCTCTGATACTACCCAACAAGTCAATCAAGTAGACTGGGAAAAAAGTGGGGATTTGTTTCGTTTACCTAATGACGATAATTTAAAAGAAAATGAGCATAGAATTGTTTTTTTTCGCGATGCTCACGATGAAAAGAAAAAAAATAATATCAATATAGGTGTTGGACTGGATCATACTTTTCAAACCAGCTTGGAAACCGGTCATTACTCAGAAAAAATTATTTGTGATAACGTACAAATCATCAATGCGTCAGTCTTAGAAGAAAATGGCGACATCGTTTCCTATTCAGAACGTTTTCAATTTACTCCTCAAAAAACAACTTATATAAAAGTTAGTTTAGCGGCAACTGGCAAACCTGTTCTTCAGCAGATATCAGCCAAAGAAGCCTTGTCATCATTGAACCAAGCTACCCGCCAGACGCACCAAATAAGTCGTGTTCGATCAGACTGTAGCATGACAAATCAAACGCTACCTAGTCAGCCATTGCTAAATCAAAATCTGCCAACAGAACCAGTTAAGAAACCTATAGTAGATACTCAAGTAGATACAAGGGATCTTGAACAGTTCAGTGTGCTCTTTGATTTTGATAGCTCGAATTTGAAAAACAACAATAACGCTGTACTAAATGGTATGGCCAGTTTTATACAGTCTTATCCAAGAACCAATATCACTGTGGAAGGTCATACAGATAGTCGAGGTTCTGACAGCTATAACTTAAAGCTTTCTCAGAAGCGCGCAAATACAGTGAAAAATATTTTAGTAGATAAATATGGTATGGAGCCTTCACGTTTATGTGCTGTAGGGTACGGAGAAGCGATACCAATTGATACCAATAATACTGAAGAAGGACGTCAAAACAACCGTCGAGTTGTCGCTACTGTTGGTGAAAAAAGCAACTTATTCAATAGTTTATTCTGAGTCGATACTTATATTATTTAGAATTAATTAAGGATGATTTTATGAGAACTATCAATATCAAGGTAATTGGCCAAGCCGAAACCGTTGCTGAACATACAGTTGTGACACAAGACGGTACTCCTACGGTACTCCAAGCTATCGATAAAACTAACTATGAGTTTCTTGATGAGTCAACGGGCTATGCCCCAGACAATATTATTACTAAACGTGTAGGTCAAGATCTTCAGGTTTCTTTTAAAAATAATAGTGTCGATCCTGATCTGATTATTGAGGGATTTTACGATGCTACTGAAAGTGCACTTATCGGTATCGCGGAAGATGGTAGTTATTACTACTACGTTCCTGATACTGGTGAAGTTGCTGACTATGTCACTGAGTTGGCATCAGGTGAAATACAAGGACAATCATTGGGCGGATATGCGCAGATCTCGCCTTGGTGGATAGGGGCTACGGAGTCTGGAGTATTTAGTGCCTTACCTTGGCTAGCAGGTCTTGCGGGAATAGGCCTAGCTTCCGCTGCTTTCTCTAATGATGACAGCGATGCTGATGCCGATGCTGATGACCAAGACGGTATTGATGGAAAGTCAGCCCTTGAGCTTTTGATTGAAGCGGGTGCATTACCAGCAGGCGCAACAGTCGCTGATTTTATTGAATACTTAAGAGGTGAAGATGGCGTAGACGGTGTCAATGGCCAATCTGCCCTTGAGCTATTGATTGCTGCGGGTGAACTAGACGCGGAGGCCACTGTTGCTGATTTGATCGAATACTTAAGAGGTGAAGATGGCGTAGACGGTGTCAATGGCCAATCTGCTCTTGAGCTATTGATTGCCGCGAATGTATTGCCAGCAACTGCCACCGTCGTTGATTTGATCAACTACCTAAGCGGTGCAGACGGCGTTGATGGTGCAGACGGTGCAGACGGTGCAGACGGTGCAGATGGCCAATCTGCTCTTGAGCTATTGATTGCCGCGAATGTATTGCCAGCAACTGCCACCGTCGTTGATTTGATCAACTACCTAAGTGGTGCAGACGGTGCAGACGGCGTTGATGGTGCAGACGGTGCAGACGGTGCAGATGGCCAGTCTGCTCTTGAGCTATTGATTGCCGCGAATGTATTGCCAGCAACTGCCACCGTCGTTGATTTGATCAACTACCTAAGCGGTGCAGACGGCGTTGATGGTGCAGACGGTGCAGACGGTGCAGATGGCCAATCTGCTCTTGAGCTATTGATTGCCGCGAATATATTGCCAGCAACTGCCACCGTCGTTGATTTGATCAACTACCTAAGCGGTGCAGACGGTGTTGATGGCGTTGATGGTGCAGATGGCCAGTCTGCTCTTGAGCTATTGATTGCCGCGAATATATTGCCAGCAACTGCCACCGTCGTTGATTTGATCAACTACCTAAGCGGTGCAGACGGCGTTGATGGTGCAGATGGCCAGTCTGCTCTTGAGCTATTGATTGCCGCGAATGTATTGCCAGCAACTGCCACCGTCGTTGATTTGATCAACTACCTAAGCGGTGCAGACGGCGTTGATGGTGCAGACGGTGCAGACGGTGCAGATGGCCAGTCTGCTCTTGAGCTATTGATTGCCGCGAATGTATTGCCAGCAACTGCCACCGTCGTTGATTTGATCAACTACCTAAGCGGTGCAGACGGCGTTGATGGTGCAGACGGTGCAGACGGTGCAGATGGACAATCTGCTCTTGAGCTATTGATTGCCGCGAATATATTGCCAGCAACTGCCACCGTCGTTGATTTGATCAACTACCTAAGCGGTGCAGACGGCGTTGATGGTGCGGATGGTGCAGACGGTGCAGATGGACAATCTGCTCTTGAGTTATTGATTGCCGCGAATGTATTGCCAGCAACTGCCACCGTCGTTGATTTGATCAACTACCTAAGCGGTGCAGACGGTGCGGATGGCGTTGATGGTGCAGACGGTGCAGATGGCCAATCTGCTCTTGAGTTATTGATTGCCGCGAATATATTGCCAGCAACTGCCACCGTCGTTGATTTGATCAACTACCTAAGCGGTGCAGACGGCGTTGATGGTGCAGACGGTGCAGACGGTGCAGATGGCCAGTCTGCTCTTGAGCTATTGATTGCCGCGAATGTATTGCCAGCAACTGCCACCGTCGTTGATTTGATCAACTACCTAAGCGGTGCAGACGGCGTTGATGGCGTTGATGGTGCAGATGGACAATCTGCCCTTGAGCTATTGATTGCCGCGAATGTATTGCCAGCAACTGCCACCGTCGTTGATTTGATCAACTACCTAAGCGGTGCAGACGGCGTTGATGGTGCGGACGGTGCAGACGGTGCAGATGGCCAGTCTGCTCTTGAGTTATTGATTGCCGCGAATATATTGCCAGCAACTGCCACCGTCGTTGATTTGATCAACTACCTAAGCGGTGCAGACGGCGTTGATGGTGCAGACGGTGCAGACGGTGCAGATGGACAATCTGCTCTTGAGCTATTGATTGCCGCGAATGTATTGCCAGCAACTGCCACCGTCGTTGATTTGATCAACTACCTAAGCGGTGCAGACGGCGTTGATGGCGTTGATGGTGCAGATGGACAATCTGCCCTTGAGCTATTGATTGCCGCGAATGTATTGCCAGCAACTGCCACCGTCGTTGATTTGATCAACTACCTAAGCGGTGCAGACGGCGTTGATGGCGTTGATGGTGCAGATGGACAATCTGCCCTTGAGCTATTGATTGCCGCGAATGTATTGCCAGCAACTGCCACCGTCGTTGATTTGATCAACTACCTAAGCGGTGCAGACGGCGTTGATGGCGTTGATGGTGCAGATGGACAATCTGCCCTTGAGCTATTGATTGCCGCGAATGTATTGCCAGCAACTGCCACCGTCGTTGATTTGATCAACTACCTAAGCGGTGCAGACGGCGTTGATGGCGTTGATGGTGCGGATGGACAATCTGCCCTTGAGTTATTGATTGCCGCGAATGTATTGCCAGCAACTGCCACCGTCGTTGATTTGATCAACTACCTAAGCGGTGCAGACGGCGTTGATGGCGTTGATGGTGCAGACGGTGCAGATGGCCAATCTGCTCTTGAGTTATTGATTGCCGCGAATATATTGCCAGCAACTGCCACCGTCGTTGATTTGATCAACTACCTAAGCGGTGCAGACGGCGTTGATGGCGTTGATGGTGCAGATGGACAATCTGCCCTTGAGCTATTGATTGCCGCGAATGTATTGCCAGCAACTGCCACCGTCGTTGATTTGATCAACTACCTAAGCGGTGCAGACGGCGTTGATGGTGCGGACGGTGCAGACGGTGCAGATGGCCAGTCTGCTCTTGAGTTATTGATTGCCGCGAATATATTGCCAGCAACTGCCACCGTCGTTGATTTGATCAACTACCTAAGCGGTGCAGACGGTGTTGATGGTGCGGACGGTGCAGATGGCCAATCTGCTCTTGAGCTATTGATTGCCGCGAATGTATTGCCAGCAACTGCCACCGTCGTTGATTTGATCAACTACCTAAGCGGTGCAGACGGCGTTGATGGCGTTGATGGTGCAGATGGACAATCTGCCCTTGAGCTATTGATTGCCGCGAATGTATTGCCAGCAACTGCCACCGTCGTTGATTTGATCAACTACCTAAGCGGTGCAGACGGCGTTGATGGCGTTGATGGTGCAGACGGCCAGTCTGCTCTTGAGCTATTGATTGCCGCGAATGTATTGCCAGCAACTGCCACCGTCGTTGATTTGATCAACTACCTAAGCGGTGCAGACGGCGTTGATGGCGTTGATGGTGCAGATGGACAATCTGCCCTTGAGCTATTGATTGCCGCGAATGTATTGCCAGCAACTGCCACCGTCGTTGATTTGATCAACTACCTAAGCGGTGCAGACGGCGTTGATGGTGCGGACGGTGCAGACGGTGCAGATGGCCAGTCTGCTCTTGAGTTATTGATTGCCGCGAATATATTGCCAGCAACTGCCACCGTCGTTGATTTGATCAACTACCTAAGCGGTGCAGACGGTGTTGATGGTGCGGACGGTGCAGATGGCCAATCTGCTCTTGAGCTATTGATTGCCGCGAATGTATTGCCAGCAACTGCCACCGTCGTTGATTTGATCAACTACCTAAGCGGTGCAGACGGCGTTGATGGCGTTGATGGTGCAGATGGACAATCTGCTCTTGAGTTATTGATTGCCGCGAATGTATTGCCAGCAACTGCCACCGTCGTTGATTTGATCAACTACCTAAGCGGTGCAGACGGCGTTGATGGCGTTGATGGTGCAGATGGACAATCTGCTCTTGAGTTATTGATTGCCGCGAATGTATTGCCAGCAACTGCCACCGTCGTTGATTTGATCAACTACCTAAGCGGTGCAGACGGCGTTGATGGTGCAGACGGTGCAGACGGTGCAGACGGTGCAGATGGCCAATCTGCTCTTGAGCTATTGATTGCCGCGAATGTATTGCCAGCAACTGCCACCGTCGTTGATTTGATCAACTACCTAAGCGGTGCAGACGGCGTTGATGGCGTTGATGGTGCAGATGGACAATCTGCTCTTGAGTTATTGATTGCCGCGAATGTATTGCCAGCAACTGCCACCGTCGTTGATTTGATCAACTACCTAAGTGGTGCAGACGGCGTTGATGGTGCAGACGGTGCAGACGGTGCAGATGGCCAGTCTGCTCTTGAGCTATTGATTGCCGCGAATGTATTGCCAGCAACTGCCACCGTCGTTGATTTGATCAACTACCTAAGCGGTGCAGACGGCGTTGATGGTGCAGACGGTGCAGACGGTGCAGATGGCCAGTCTGCTCTTGAGCTATTGATTGCCGCGAATGTATTGCCAGCAACTGCCACCGTCGTTGATTTGATCAACTACCTAAGTGGTGCAGACGGTGCAGACGGCGTTGATGGTGCAGACGGTGCAGACGGTGCAGATGGCCAGTCTGCTCTTGAGCTATTGATTGCCGCGAATGTATTGCCAGCAACTGCCACCGTCGTTGATTTGATCAACTACCTAAGCGGTGCAGACGGCGTTGATGGTGCAGACGGTGCAGACGGTGCAGATGGCCAATCTGCTCTTGAGCTATTGATTGCCGCGAATGTATTGCCAGCAACTGCCACCGTCGTTGATTTGATCAACTACCTAAGTGGTGCAGACGGTGCAGACGGCGTTGATGGTGCAGACGGTGCAGACGGTGCAGATGGCCAGTCTGCTCTTGAGCTATTGATTGCCGCGAATGTATTGCCAGCAACTGCCACCGTCGTTGATTTGATCAACTACCTAAGCGGTGCAGACGGCGTTGATGGTGCAGACGGTGCAGACGGTGCAGATGGCCAATCTGCTCTTGAGCTATTGATTGCCGCGAATGTATTGCCAGCAACTGCCACCGTCGTTGATTTGATCAACTACCTAAGTGGTGCAGACGGTGCAGACGGCGTTGATGGTGCAGACGGTGCAGACGGTGCAGATGGCCAGTCTGCTCTTGAGCTATTGATTGCCGCGAATGTATTGCCAGCAACTGCCACCGTCGTTGATTTGATCAACTACCTAAGCGGTGCAGACGGCGTTGATGGTGCAGACGGTGCAGACGGTGCAGATGGACAATCTGCTCTTGAGCTATTGATTGCCGCGAATGTATTGCCAGCAACTGCCACCGTCGTTGATTTGATCAACTACCTAAGCGGTGCAGACGGCGTTGATGGCGTTGATGGTGCAGACGGTGCAGATGGACAATCTGCTCTTGAGCTATTGATTGCCGCGAATGTATTGCCAGCAACTGCCACCGTCGTTGATTTGATCAACTACCTAAGCGGTGCAGACGGTGTTGATGGCGTTGATGGTGCAGACGGTGCAGACGGTGCAGATGGCCAATCTGCTCTTGAGCTATTGATTGCCGCGAATGTATTGCCAGCAACTGCCACCGTCGTTGATTTGATCAACTACCTAAGTGGTGCAGACGGTGCAGACGGCGTTGATGGTGCAGACGGTGCAGACGGTGCAGACGGTGCAGATGGCCAGTCTGCTCTTGAGCTATTGATTGCCGCGAATGTATTGCCAGCAACTGCCACCGTCGTTGATTTGATCAACTACCTAAGTGGTGCAGACGGTGCAGACGGCGTTGATGGTGCAGACGGTGCAGACGGTGCAGACGGTGCAGATGGCCAGTCTGCTCTTGAGCTATTGATTGCCGCGAATGTATTGCCAGCAACTGCCACCGTCGTTGATTTGATCAACTACCTAAGCGGTGCAGACGGCGTTGATGGTGCAGACGGTGCAGACGGTGCAGATGGCCAATCTGCTCTTGAGCTATTGATTGCCGCGAATATATTGCCAGCAACTGCCACCGTCGTTGATTTGATCAACTACCTAAGCGGTGCAGACGGCGTTGATGGTGCAGACGGTGCAGACGGTGCAGATGGCCAATCTGCTCTTGAGCTATTGATTGCCGCGAATGTATTGCCAGCAACTGCCACCGTCGTTGATTTGATCAACTACCTAAGCGGTGCAGACGGCGTTGATGGCGTTGATGGTGCAGATGGACAATCTGCCCTTGAGCTATTGATTGCCGCGAATGTATTGCCAGCAACTGCCACCGTCGTTGATTTGATCAACTACCTAAGCGGTGCAGACGGCGTTGATGGCGTTGATGGTGCAGATGGACAATCTGCCCTTGAGCTATTGATTGCCGCGAATGTATTGCCAGCAACTGCCACCGTCGTTGATTTGATCAACTACCTAAGCGGTGCAGACGGCGTTGATGGTGCGGACGGTGCAGACGGTGCAGATGGCCAGTCTGCTCTTGAGTTATTGATTGCCGCGAATATATTGCCAGCAACTGCCACCGTCGTTGATTTGATCAACTACCTAAGCGGTGCAGACGGTGTTGATGGTGCGGACGGTGCAGATGGCCAATCTGCTCTTGAGCTATTGATTGCCGCGAATGTATTGCCAGCAACTGCCACCGTCGTTGATTTGATCAACTACCTAAGCGGTGCAGACGGCGTTGATGGCGTTGATGGTGCAGATGGACAATCTGCCCTTGAGCTATTGATTGCCGCGAATGTATTGCCAGCAACTGCCACCGTCGTTGATTTGATCAACTACCTAAGCGGTGCAGACGGCGTTGATGGCGTTGATGGTGCAGATGGACAATCTGCCCTTGAGCTATTGATTGCCGCGAATGTATTGCCAGCAACTGCCACCGTCGTTGATTTGATCAACTACCTAAGCGGTGCAGACGGCGTTGATGGCGTTGATGGTGCAGATGGACAATCTGCCCTTGAGCTATTGATTGCCGCGAATGTATTGCCAGCAACTGCCACCGTCGTTGATTTGATCAACTACCTAAGCGGTGCAGACGGCGTTGATGGTGCAGACGGTGCAGACGGTGCAGATGGCCAGTCTGCTCTTGAGCTATTGATTGCCGCGAATATATTGCCAGCAACTGCCACCGTCGTTGATTTGATCAACTACCTAAGCGGTGCAGACGGCGTTGATGGTGCAGATGGCCAGTCTGCTCTTGAGTTATTGATTGCCGCGAATATATTGCCAGCAACTGCCACCGTCGTTGATTTGATCAACTACCTAAGCGGTGCAGACGGTGTTGATGGCGTTGATGGTGCAGATGGCCAGTCTGCTCTTGAGCTATTGATTGCCGCGAATATATTGCCAGCAACTGCCACCGTCGTTGATTTGATCAACTACCTAAGCGGTGCAGACGGCGTTGATGGTGCAGATGGCCAGTCTGCTCTTGAGTTATTGATTGCCGCGAATATATTGCCAGCAACTGCCACCGTCGTTGATTTGATCAACTACCTAAGCGGTGCAGACGGCGTTGATGGTGCAGACGGTGCAGACGGTGCAGATGGCCAGTCTGCTCTTGAGCTATTGATTGCCGCGAATGTATTGCCAGCAACTGCCACCGTCGTTGATTTGATCAACTACCTAAGCGGTGCAGACGGCGTTGATGGTGCAGACGGTGCAGACGGTGCAGATGGCCAGTCTGCTCTTGAGCTATTGATTGCCGCGAATGTATTGCCAGCAACTGCCACCGTCGTTGATTTGATCAACTACCTAAGCGGTGCAGACGGCGTTGATGGCGTTGATGGTGCAGATGGACAATCTGCTCTTGAGTTATTGATTGCCGCGAATATATTGCCAGCAACTGCCACCGTCGTTGATTTGATCAACTACCTAAGCGGTGCAGACGGCGTTGATGGTGCAGACGGTGCAGACGGTGCAGATGGCCAGTCTGCTCTTGAGCTATTGATTGCCGCGAATATATTGCCAGCAACTGCCACCGTCGTTGATTTGATCAACTACCTAAGCGGTGCAGACGGCGTTGATGGTGCAGACGGTGCAGACGGTGCAGATGGACAATCTGCTCTTGAGCTATTGATTGCCGCGAATGTATTGCCAGCAACTGCCACCGTCGTTGATTTGATCAACTACCTAAGCGGTGCAGACGGCGTTGATGGTGCAGATGGACAATCTGCTCTTGAGTTATTGATTGCCGCGAATGTATTGCCAGCAACTGCCACCGTCGTTGATTTGATCAACTACCTAAGCGGTGCAGACGGCGTTGATGGTGCAGACGGTGCAGATGGCCAGTCTGCTCTTGAGCTATTGATTGCCGCGAATATATTGCCAGCAACTGCCACCGTCGTTGATTTGATCAACTACCTAAGCGGTGCAGACGGTGTTGATGGCGTTGATGGTGCAGATGGCCAGTCTGCTCTTGAGCTATTGATTGCCGCGAATATATTGCCAGCAACTGCCACCGTCGTTGATTTGATCAACTACCTAAGCGGTGCAGACGGCGTTGATGGTGCAGATGGCCAGTCTGCTCTTGAGTTATTGATTGCCGCGAATATATTGCCAGCAACTGCCACCGTCGTTGATTTGATCAACTACCTAAGCGGTGCAGACGGCGTTGATGGTGCAGACGGTGCAGACGGTGCAGATGGCCAGTCTGCTCTTGAGCTATTGATTGCCGCGAATGTATTGCCAGCAACTGCCACCGTCGTTGATTTGATCAACTACCTAAGCGGTGCAGACGGCGTTGATGGTGCAGACGGTGCAGACGGTGCAGATGGCCAGTCTGCTCTTGAGCTATTGATTGCCGCGAATGTATTGCCAGCAACTGCCACCGTCGTTGATTTGATCAACTACCTAAGCGGTGCAGACGGCGTTGATGGCGTTGATGGTGCAGATGGACAATCTGCTCTTGAGTTATTGATTGCCGCGAATATATTGCCAGCAACTGCCACCGTCGTTGATTTGATCAACTACCTAAGCGGTGCAGACGGCGTTGATGGTGCAGACGGTGCAGACGGTGCAGATGGCCAGTCTGCTCTTGAGCTATTGATTGCCGCGAATATATTGCCAGCAACTGCCACCGTCGTTGATTTGATCAACTACCTAAGCGGTGCAGACGGCGTTGATGGTGCAGACGGTGCAGACGGTGCAGATGGCCAATCTGCTCTTGAGCTATTGATTGCCGCGAATGTATTGCCAGCAACTGCCACCGTCGTTGATTTGATCAACTACCTAAGCGGTGCAGACGGCGTTGATGGTGCAGATGGACAATCTGCTCTTGAGTTATTGATTGCCGCGAATGTATTGCCAGCAACTGCCACCGTCGTTGATTTGATCAACTACCTAAGCGGTGCAGACGGCGTTGATGGTGCAGACGGTGCAGATGGCCAGTCTGCTCTTGAGCTATTGATTGCCGCGAATGTATTGCCAGCAACTGCCACCGTCGTTGATTTGATCAACTACCTAAGCGGTGCAGACGGCGTTGATGGTGCAGATGGCCAATCTGCTCTTGAGCTATTGATTGCCGCGAATATATTGCCAGCAACTGCCACCGTCGTTGATTTGATCAACTACCTAAGCGGTGCAGACGGCGTTGATGGTGCAGACGGTGCAGACGGTGCAGACGGTGCAGATGGCCAATCTGCTCTTGAGCTATTGATTGCCGCGAATGTATTGCCAGCAACTGCCACCGTCGTTGATTTGATCAACTACCTAAGTGGTGCAGACGGTGCAGACGGCGTTGATGGTGCAGACGGTGCAGACGGTGCAGATGGCCAGTCTGCTCTTGAGCTATTGATTGCCGCGAATGTATTGCCAGCAACTGCCACCGTCGTTGATTTGATCAACTACCTAAGCGGTGCAGACGGCGTTGATGGTGCAGACGGTGCAGACGGTGCAGATGGCCAATCTGCTCTTGAGCTATTGATTGCCGCGAATATATTGCCAGCAACTGCCACCGTCGTTGATTTGATCAACTACCTAAGCGGTGCAGACGGTGTTGATGGCGTTGATGGTGCAGATGGCCAGTCTGCTCTTGAGCTATTGATTGCCGCGAATATATTGCCAGCAACTGCCACCGTCGTTGATTTGATCAACTACCTAAGCGGTGCAGACGGCGTTGATGGTGCAGATGGCCAGTCTGCTCTTGAGCTATTGATTGCCGCGAATGTATTGCCAGCAACTGCCACCGTCGTTGATTTGATCAACTACCTAAGCGGTGCAGACGGCGTTGATGGTGCAGACGGTGCAGACGGTGCAGATGGCCAGTCTGCTCTTGAGCTATTGATTGCCGCGAATGTATTGCCAGCAACTGCCACCGTCGTTGATTTGATCAACTACCTAAGCGGTGCAGACGGCGTTGATGGTGCAGACGGTGCAGACGGTGCAGATGGACAATCTGCTCTTGAGCTATTGATTGCCGCGAATATATTGCCAGCAACTGCCACCGTCGTTGATTTGATCAACTACCTAAGCGGTGCAGACGGCGTTGATGGTGCGGATGGTGCAGACGGTGCAGATGGACAATCTGCTCTTGAGTTATTGATTGCCGCGAATGTATTGCCAGCAACTGCCACCGTCGTTGATTTGATCAACTACCTAAGCGGTGCAGACGGTGCGGATGGCGTTGATGGTGCAGACGGTGCAGATGGCCAATCTGCTCTTGAGTTATTGATTGCCGCGAATATATTGCCAGCAACTGCCACCGTCGTTGATTTGATCAACTACCTAAGCGGTGCAGACGGCGTTGATGGTGCAGACGGTGCAGATGGCCAGTCTGCTCTTGAGCTATTGATTGCCGCGAATGTATTGCCAGCAACTGCCACCGTCGTTGATTTGATCAACTACCTAAGCGGTGCAGACGGCGTTGATGGCGTTGATGGTGCAGATGGACAATCTGCCCTTGAGCTATTGATTGCCGCGAATGTATTGCCAGCAACTGCCACCGTCGTTGATTTGATCAACTACCTAAGCGGTGCAGACGGCGTTGATGGTGCGGACGGTGCAGACGGTGCAGATGGCCAGTCTGCTCTTGAGTTATTGATTGCCGCGAATATATTGCCAGCAACTGCCACCGTCGTTGATTTGATCAACTACCTAAGCGGTGCAGACGGTGTTGATGGTGCGGACGGTGCAGATGGACAATCTGCTCTTGAGTTATTGATTGCCGCGAATGTATTGCCAGCAACTGCCACCGTCGTTGATTTGATCAACTACCTAAGCGGTGCAGACGGCGTTGATGGTGTCGATGGCGCAGATGGTGACGATATTCCTTTTGTTAACATCTTGGAAGGGGATGATGCGTTGATCACGGGTTCCGACTTACTTGAGGCAGGCAAAGTAGCGGTTGCTATTGCGCTAACAGATGACGCTCAAGTAGATGATATCTTAACCGTTAATGGCGTTGATACTGTTATTACTCAAGACATGATTAATAATGGCTTTATTACTTCTGTAGATATTCCAGCACAAGGTCAGACATTGTTTGTTAGAGCCGTAATCACATACCAAGATGGTACTCAATCAGGGATTGGTAAAGATTTTGCGAGAGTTGGTGATACAGAGGCCCCCATTCTGACGGTCGATGCAATTGCTAATGGCCCAGACGAAGATGGCAATGGTAAACCTGATAGCACCATTATTACAGGTACGACCGAAGCAGGCGCGATCGTTGGTGTTGATGTAAATGGAGATGGAAGGGCTGATTTTGCAACCTTAGCGGATTCATTAGGTAATTTCGAAGTAACAATCAAACCTGCTCTTGATAAAGATCAACAGGTGCAAGTTACTGCTACAGACGCTTCAGATAATAGCTCTGAACCACAGTTAGTTGTCGGTTTAGGTGACACAATTGCACCTTCTGCACCTATTATTAACGTACCTACACCAAATGGCCTCAACGGCACATATAGCGATGAGGATTTAAATGCGGATGGCACGGTCACTGTCGTTGTCGAAGTGCCTAATGATGCGCAACTTGGCGATATCTTAATTGTTAATGATCAAGAAATCTTGATAACTCGAAAAATACTATTTATAGGTTACTCACTAGATGTTGATCCTGGCGATAGGGTAGCTGCCAGTATCAGAGATAAAGCGGGTAATGAAAGTGGTACTGTAATTGCAGATATTAGTGTTGATAGTACTGCGCCTTTGTATGCCCCTGTCATCACTGACAACGTGGCCAATGATGGTAGCGGTGATTTGCTAGATCCTCCAGAAATCATCGCAGATTTTGGTATTACTAATGACAATACGCCAGGTGTCATTGTACCTGCCGATCAAATCAGCCGTGGCACACCGCAATTGGTAGTCGATGGGGAAATAGTCGCTTCAACCATGGTGCCCAACGATGATGGTAGCGTTACTTTGATACCGATCATTGCGCTTACAGATGGTAATCATGACCTAAGTTACAATATTATAGACGGTACTGGTAATGTGAGTGGTAATGCGCCTGTCGAAACCATCACAGTAGATACCACTGCACCTGGAGGAGATGGCGCAGCTCAACCGTTGCCAGTCGTGGTCATTCCTGAGGCTGCTGGTGGCGTGAATGCGACTGAGTTCTTAGATGGTATTCAGACTCAGGTGGCATTACCAACGGGTACTTTAGTAGGTGATATCGTGACCTTGACTGTGACATATGCTGGCGGTACGTCTATCACCGTTGATTATGTAGTGACCGCAGATGATCTTGATGTTAACAGTGGCAATGGTACGGTAGATATCACCATTCCAAATGGTGTAGATGGCATTAGTGTTAATGGCGCTTATAGCGTGGTGGCGACAGTGGCGGATGCTGCTGGTAATGTCAGTGCGCCAAGTGTGGCTGTCGATTTTGCTCTAAACGCAGATTTCATTGCTCGCGATGATCTGGACGATTTGGATCTAGGAGCATTACAGGTCACCTATTATGCTCCAGTCAGTGGTTCTGATTTGGTCATACTTGGAGCGTTTGAAGGGACGGGTGGTACAGAGAGTAATCTTGGCTTTACCGTGAATGCAGGCGCAAGTGGTACAGTTAGTATCGAAGTCAGTCAGACAGCATTAGTTACCGTAGCAGATGCGGTGAATATAGAGATCTACAATAGCGCCGATCAACTTGTTTATGTTGGCACTACAGGTAATGAGCCACTAGTAGGCAATGTAATAGGTCTAGAACTGTTAGGGTTAACGGGCAACAATACCTTAACAGCAACGGTGTCTGGTTTAGAACCAGATAATTATAGAATAGTTGTACGTAATAATCGAAGCGTTCTAGAAACCTTAGTTAATGACCTTACATTGTCAGAGTTAGGCGATGCTGGTGTAGTATTAGGATCGGATAACCAAAATACTGTCTTGAGTGCATTAGAGAACGCATTGAACTCTGATTTTCCTATTTTACAATTGGGAACTACTGTTAGAGGTATTCTCGAAGTTGCATTGCAGGCAGCTGGTGAGCTAGGGATTGGTGAGCTAGTAGGTGTACTTCAAGAAAATGCACTAGTAGGTGGTTTACTTGAAGGTGTAATTGACCCAGTACTTGATGCAGTGGCCGAAGCACTACTGAGTAACACTTTGACCTTACTCCAAACGACGGATATCACTGCCACAGTGACTGAGTTTGATTATGCAGATGACACTGTCATTATGGGTAATGTCATTAATCCTGATCCTGATCCATTGGTAGTAGGTGAACCAGGTGAGGATGACGTGCTTGGCGGCGTACTGATTGATATCGATAGTAATAATACTGGATCAGAGCCTACTTCTGTGACGGTTGTTGATACAACGACATTCACGATACAAGGTCAGTATGGTGTTTTGGTTATTGATTCCAATGGTGGTTATACCTATACGGCGAACGGCGATTTTGCATCATCAGGTCAGACAGAGACATTCACCTATACGGTTTCTGATGGATTTGTTAGTGATACAGCAGAGTTGGTGATCAATTTCGATGAGGTCATCGATACGACGCCGCCAGATACCCCAACGATCGATGATCCTATTGCTGGCGATAACGTCGTTAACGGTACTGAGGCAGCGGCAAGTTTTGCGGTAACTGGTACAGGGGTTTCAGGTGATACGATCACCTTGACTGACGGCTCGAATAATGTTTTAGGTACTGCTATTGTTGATGCTGATGGTAACTGGAGCGTGAACGTTGATAGAGCAGAAGTGAGGGCAATGGGAGAAGGCGCTGAGCAATTGAGCGCTACTGCAACAGACCCTGCGGGCAACGTAAGCATCATCGCTGCGACAGCTACTATCACTGTTGATACGACTATGCCAGTAGCGTTTGACAATGATGTTGCATTAGATATAGGTTTCCAGACATCGACTACTAATATAGCTCTACAGAGTACTTCTGTAGGAGGACTTCTCAATGTTGGTGTTCTTGCGGGCACAATTGACGTAAGTCTACTGAATGGTGGTAATGCACTTTCTTTTAACATAGCTGAAAATACCACTCGGCAGGTAACGGTGGATGGTAGTGGCTCTGCTCTCTTGAGTCTATCAGTTGTTTTAGATCTAGGAGATATCGATTTTGATCTTCTAGTCTATAGAGTAGAAGAAGGTAGCTCTCAGGCCATACTTGTTTATGAACAAGCTAACTGGCTCGATGGAACGGGTATTTTACCTACCATATGGAACGCAAATGATCTACCATTACCAGAGTTTGAAGGTGGTGGAACTTACTATGTTACTCTCGGTAACAACGGTGGACTTTTAGACGCCTCATTACTGAGTGACCTTACGATTCGTACTACGTCTGATGTCATCACCAGCTACAACCCACCTGCAACGATTAGTGCCTCCGTAGGTGGAAATGTCATTACCGACATAGGTGCTGATGGTGTAGATATTATTACAGCCGGAACGGTCGTGTCGGCAGTGAATAATTTGCCTGTAGAGACTGGCGGCAGTATTATCAATGGAACGTATGGCACACTAACCATAAATCCAGACGGTAGTTATAACTACGTAGCCAGTCCTAATTTCACGGGTACGTTTGGTAATATTGATAGCTTCGAGTATACAGTTACTGCACCAAATGGCGAAATCTCTACTGCAAGTCTCGATATTACGCTTGACTACAATGCTAACATTGGGGCGTTTGCTGCACGTAGCATGCTGCTAGATGAAAGCTTCACAATTGCTACTGATAACACTATTGAACTTCCTGATACATTCCTAACCACCTCAAGCGATGGACTCAATATACTTAGCTTTGAGAGCGCAGATCAAGTTATTAGCCTGTCTGATATCATTGATATCATTGATATCATTGATATCAGCGGCATTGGTGCTAATACTTTGAACGTAGCAGCTAAAGACGTTAATTCCGCTATTTATATTAGAGGTGATAGCGATGATACGGTCAATCTAGAAGGTGATAGTTGGTCAAATGTTGAACAGGTTACCTCAGACGGTGAGATGTTCAATGTATGGCAAGCAGGTAACGATATCTCTACACAGATTTATATCGATACTGATATCACTAATATTATCTAATGTTAAATAATTAAATCTTAATCTTTAAAACGCTTCCGAAATGGAGGCGTTTTTTATGCTGTCTGTTTAGTTATTTTGGGTGTAATGGACATAATTCATGCTGGGATAGGACCTAAAGCTATATACTGTCTATATTTGCAAGGAATCAACGCCATGAATCAAAAAACTGCCCTTTTTGTCGTGATAAACACATCAAAAAGAATGGACGCAAGCTTGGTAAACAACAGTATCAATGTCTAGCTTGCAGACGGCAGTTTTTAGGTGGTAAAAGACTCAATAACCAAACCCTTTGGACTGAATACACCCAAGGAAAACAGACCTACAAACAACTGGCTGACAAGTATAGCTGTAGTCTTAAAACCATTCAAAGACGCTTAGACACAATCAGTATTGACTATCAAATTAAACGTCCTACGACTGCTAACATCATCATGGACACCACCTACTTTGGTCGCAAGTTCGGTTTAATGGTCTTTATGGACAATACCACTAAAGCCGTTCTTTACTACGCGATAGTCAGTCATGAAACCAACAGTGCCTACAAACAAGGAGTGGATCATCTAGCATCGTTAGGCGTTGATATACAAAGCATTACCTGCGATGGTAGACGAGGACTGCGGACGTTATTTACCCACACCCCTTGCCAGATGTGCCAGTTTCATCAAATACAAATAGTAACTCGCTATCTCACTCGTCGACCTAAGAATATCGCTAGTATTGAGCTTAGAGGGCTTGCTTTAGACTTAACTAAGCTTGAGAAAGCGGACTTCATGAAGCGCTTAGATCAGTGGTATTTGACTCATGATGACTACATTAGTGAGCGTAGCATCAATGAAGATACTGGTAGAAGTTGGTACACCCACAAGCGTCTTAGAAGTGCTTATCGTAGTCTCAGAACCAATAGCGATTGGCTATTCACTTATCAAGAATGTGAGCAGTTAGACATACCAAACACCACCAATTCTCTTGAAGGATTATTCAGTGAGTTAAAGCGACAATTACACAGTCATCACGGTCTAAATGAGCAGCGTAAGTTACGGTTTATTAAAGAATTTTTAGCATCAAAGTCTCTCAAATAGCATGAATTATGTCCATTAGCGACTACCTTCTACTTTTTAGCATGAATTTTGTCCATTACACCTTATTTTGAGATATAGTTGAAATACTTCAAAGTCGCTATAGTATTGCTGGTGTAAATTTTTTGCAGCCTCTGGCAGCAACGGCACAGCAAGCAAGAAAAATTTGCACCAGCAGTACGTGTTGTATCGATATTACTTTTCACCGACTATATAGTAAACGAACTTAAAAACTGCCACATAGCCAGAGGAAATAAAAGAACAAAGTATCGATACAATCTAGACGCCACTCTTTACGTTTTTGTTTGACCCAAGCCCACATCTGCTCGATAGGATTTAAGTCAGGGCTGTAAGGGGGTAACCATAAAATAGTATGACCGGCACTTTCTATGAGTTCAGTTATGTCTTTTCGCTTATGGAAGGTCGCGTTATCCATAATGATCACGCTGTAGTGGCATAATAAAACTGGACAGCGCATAAGAGGCTATACTACCCCAAAGAGGAAACTAGTATGACCAACAAACGCAACCAATATACCCGAGAATTCAAACTTGAAGCCATCAGCTTAGTCACTGATCACAACCGTAGCATCCCCGACTTTTCTGATTCACTTGGCATTGGCAAATCCACCTTACAGAAATGGCTGACTATGGCGCGCGACATCTTAAATGAGGAGGGATAAAACGAAGCACTGCTTCGTCCCGACGCAAGACGAGAGCTATGCTCGAGTGAGGCTTCAGCTCTGCTAGCCTTGGACAGTCTGAGCGATTATCGCTGATAAGTCAGCTGGCAGAGCAAGACAAACAGATGAGTAAAACTCAATTGTGTGACCTGTTCGGCATGGTTAAGAGTAGCTATTACTATGGCTTGCAGCCAAAGCCGATAAATATTGAAATGGTCAAACTTAAAGCCTTAATACGCCAAATATTTAATGACTCAAAGCAATCAGCTGGTGCTCGCAGCATTGCCGCCATACCAATGAATGAACATGGCATCAAGCTGACACGTTACTTAGCTGCTAAGATTATGAGAAGTATGGGGCTCATCAGTTGCCAGCTAAAAACACATAAATACAAGCGAGCTGACGAAGAACACCAAGCTCATGACAATATTCTAAAACGCAGATTTAGTCCAACTGCCCCGAATCAGGTCTGGACGGGTGATGTGGCCTATATCCGTATCAAAGGTGGCTGGTGCTACCTAGCAGTTGTTTTAGATTTATATGCCCGCCGTGTGGTTGGCTTTGCCGTATCAGATTCCCCTGACAGCGTGTTGACAAGTAAAGCGCTGCAAATGGCATATCAGACGCGATTAAGGCCAAGCGGGGTACTGTTTCATTCTGATCAAGGGACCCATTACACCAGTAAGAAATTCGCTGAGTCCGTGGCAAGTTGTGAGGGTATGACGCAAAGCATGAGCCGTCGTGGAAATTGTTGGGACAACGCTCCGACCGAAAGATTCTTCAGAAGCTTTAAAACAGAGTGGATGCCAAAGGGCGGTTATGAGGATATCGCTGAGGCTAAAAGCGCCATTGTTGATTACATCTGGGGCTATTATCAGACCGTGAGACCGCATGCGTTTAACGATTATTTATCACCAGCTGAAAAAGAGAGACGTTACTTTAACCAAACCTCTTATCAGCTGTCCTAAATTAGTTGACCACTACAATGCGCTTATGTAATGTATAGCGTTTAGACTGCTTACCTACACGTAGTGCAAATCCCGTCAATACATCATCCATATAGATATCAGTACCTTTAGCGGTATAGTCTATTGAATCAATAAATTTTTTGGTAAGTTTAACCTTCATATATCACCCATGCAGCAGTACATAACCATAGTGTCAGTAGTTATCATACTTTAATTACTATAAAGGTCAAAGTATCAAGATATAGTTGAAATACTTCAAAGTCGCTATAGTATTGCTGGTGTAAATTTTTTGCAGCCTCTGTCTGCGTAGGCACAGCGGTAATCCCCCCAATAAATAAGAACACTTACAAATAGAGATTAACTACTAAAATACACCAGCAGGAGAATCCTATGAAAAAGACACGCTTTAGCGACAACCAAATCGTCAACATCCTAAAACAAGCCGAACAAGGCGTCCCTATTACCGAGCTATGCCGTGAGCATAACATCAGCCAAAGTACCTTTTATAACTGGCGCTCAAAGTATGGCGGCATGGATGCCACACTTATCAGCCGTCTTAAAGAACTTGAAGTTGAAAATGCCCGCCTTAAAAAGATGTACGCTGATGAATGTCTTAAGTCCGATATTCTACAGGATGCCATGTCAAAAAAGTGGTAGCGCCCCAAAGGCGCAAAGGGTTGGTTTGTCACTACATTGAAGATCGTGGTATTGGTATCCGCAGGGCTTGTAGCATCTTTAACATCAGCGTCACCTGTTATTATCACAAGTCGGTGGTAACAGATGAGAACCAGCAAATAGCGGACTTACTTATCAAACTGACTGATGAGAACAAGAACTGGGGCTTTGGCTTGTGCTTTTTAACCCTGCGTAATGTCATGGGACTGCCTTACAACCATAAGCGGGTATATCGCATCTACTGCGAGCTTGAACTCAACCTTAGAATCAAGCCTAAGCGTCGCATTAAACGTGCTAAACCAATACCATTAGCAGTACCTGATAGGATTAACCAAAGCTGGAGCATGGACTTTATGCACGACGGCTTAACTGATGGCCGCGGCTTTAGACTGTTCAATGTCATTGATGATTACAACCGTGAGGCACTCACCATTGAAGTCGACTTCTCGCTACCGGCGCAAAGGGTCATACGCAGTCTTAATCAGCTTATTGAGTACCGAGGCAAACCTGTGCAGATAAGATGCGATAACGGCCCTGAATACATCAGCAATGCGCTCAAAGACTGGGCTGAGCAGCAAGGCATCATCTTAAGCTATATTGAACCTGGCAATCCACAGCAAAATGCGTATGTAGAGCGCTTTAACAGAACCATGAGATATGATTGGTTAAATCAGGAGCTGTTTGATAATCTAGAGCAGGTACGCGCACAAGCAGAAAACTGGTTATACCATTATAATCATAAGCGCCCAAACATGGGCAATGGCGGTTTTACACCGATACAGAAACTCAATCAGGCAGCTTAATTCTATTTATTAGGTGTCTTAAGTTTGGGAGGGTTACCCAGCAAGCAAGAAAAATTTGCACCAGCAGTACGTGTTGTATCGATATTACTTTTCACCGACTATAGTATCAAAAATGTCCATTACACCAAAAAATAATTACATCAATGCGTTCGCATAAATTTTAGACAACAAAAAACCCCATAAACATTGCGTTTACGGGGTTTGAATTTGGTGGGCCCAGTAGGACTTGAACCTACGACCAAAGGATTATGAGTCCTCTGCTCTAACCAACTGAGCTATGGGCCCTTTAGACGCACCATGATACCTGATTTTTATATATTTTCAAGTAAAAGTTAGCAGATAGCGCATACTATTTGATGGATTATTACTAATTACCACCAGCCAGCGTCAAACTTCGGCCTCCATCTACGGTTGTTATCTCACCCGTCACATAACTGGCATTCGCCAAATAGAGCACACTATGCGCAATGTCAGCAGGGATACCTATTCGCTGCATAGGAATGGAGCTTATAATCTTATTTTGCTGCTCGCTATCAATCGCTTGATCACTATCTGAATCGGGTAAAATATTGACCCCAGGCGCGACCCCATTAACGCGTACATCAGGCGCCATATCCAGTGCTAAAGACTGCACCATGATCCGATGCGCCGCTTTTGCCATATTGTAAACCGTATAATTGGCAAACGGCTTATCATGTGCATGAATATCAAGCAGACTAATAATACAGCCTTGCTGATTTTTTAGATAAGGATATAGCGCTTGACTTAAGAGTAATGGCGCTTTGGCATTGGTCAACAGCAGCTCGTCCCATTGGTCATAATTAATACTGCCAAGGGGGGTAGAGTAAAAGCGAGAGGCATTATGTACCAGTACATTTAATTGACCAAACGCCTGCATGATGGTTTGGGTCAGGTGCTTGAGAGTGTCTGCCTGATTTACCACTGCCAAATCCGCGACAATAACCACAGCACTATGAGCGCAAGTATCATTCAGCGCGTCTGCTAATGCATGTGCCTCTTGCTCACTATGATGACAATGGATAATGACGCGATAGCCTTGCTTATGAGCCGCACGAATAATCGCAGCACCGATACGCTTAGCACTACCTGTGACAAGCATAACGGGGGCAGATGCCATCATAGGCTGAGTGTTTTTAGATGTTTGAATCATAATAGAGTTTTAATTAGGATATGGTTTTAAAATTTTAAAGAGTGTTTAATTTTTTATGTCAGGCTGTTTGCGTTTGTAAATGCTCAATTCTGCATTGACGCAAGGCTTTACCAATCGCTAGACCTTTGAGACTTTGATCAATATCATTCATACCAATACTGTGAAAGCTATTTAATGCCAACATCATTTGACGATGCTGTATAGATAACTGCAATACTTGGCTTGTGACCAAGAGCTGCGAGAGTTTTTCAGGCTCTTTGTGAGCGCTGCAAGCTTGAATAAGATCAATTTTTTCGGCAGCACTGAGTTGGGTTATAATGCTTAATTGGTCAGCTTGTTGTACGAACAAACTGGCAAATTGTGTTTGTGCCTTTGGTACTTTAGTCATATTACCTATATCGTTAATACTTTTGACAGCTGTTATGGCTTCAGTATGTTTGATCTGAAATAACGATGGCTTAAGGCTAGCTATTAATAGCGCCCAACGTTGTGACAAATTCAACTGCATTTGTCCGGCGAAATATAGCGATGTTTGCACTGTCTCTCGTATCTGATCATCATTCCAAGCCTGATGTAACGGTGCAAAGTACTCTGTAAGCGCACCGATTTCGAACAGTTGCTGCCAGTATATCTGGGGGGAGAGCTGCATCATTGCACGGCTCGATTCTTGCCAGATGCGCTCTGCACTCAAATGTGCAAGTTCTCCAGAGTGAACCAACTGGCGCATCAACGTTAAGGTTTCAGCGGCGACGGTAAATCCCAAATCATAATAACGGCTATAAAAGCGAGCAGTGCGTAACACTCTTAGCGGGTCTTCGCTAAATACAACGGAGACATGGCGCAAGGTTTTTGTCTCCATGTCGGCCAATCCGCCATAATAGTCAATCACCTCGCCATTAACGGGAGTGTCATCGTTTAAACTGGTGACTTCTATTGCCATTGCATTAATCGTCAAGTCGCGACGTTGCAGGTCATCTTTTAAGCTGACCTCAGGGCTGGCGTGAACACTAAAGCCTTGATAGCCTACGCCTTGTTTACGTTCAGTGCGAGCCAAGGCGTATTCTTCATGGCTGGTAGGATGCAAAAACACAGGAAAGTCCGCGCCCACTTGCTGGAATCCTGCATCAAGCATGGCCTCAACGGTAGCACCGACGACGACGAAGTCTTTATCTTTGATAGGACGGCCTAATAGCTGATCACGTACTGCACCGCCGACGAGATACACTTGCATAATATTCTCTTTATATTTACTACCAATTAACCTAAGTTTTTAAAAAAAACCAGCCAATACCTTAAGCATTGACTGGTTTTAGTATAGCAGAGGGTATCTATAAATAAGTTATAGAAACCTTTTTAATAATATGCTCACACTTTTATGATGTGTGTCATATATTACTGGTTTTCGTTTTCCATGTCCTGAGCTTCAGTCACTGCAAGGGCTGTCATATTGACGACACCACGTGCGGTGGCTGATGGCGTTAGAATATGTACTGGTTTGCTTGTGCCTAACAGAATTGGACCAATAGAAGCGCTGCTGGTTGCCGTCTTAAGTAGGTTAAAGGCGATATTTGACGCGTCAAGCGTTGGCAAAATAAGCAGGTTTGCCGCACCCTTTAATGGACTTGATGGCATGTGGTTTGAACGAATAATCTCGTTAAGCGCCGCATCGCCTTGCATTTCGCCTTCAAACTCAAAGTCTACCTTCATCTCAGTCAGTAACTGGTACACCTTACGCATTTTGACAGCGCTGGCACGGTTCGAAGCACCAAAGTTAGAATGCGAAACTAGCGCGACACGTGGCGTGATACCAAAACGACGTAGTTGATCGACCGCTAAAACTGTCATTTCAGCCAACTGTTCAGCTGTTGGGTCTTCATGTACATAAGTATCAGCGATAAAGATATTGCGATCTTGCATTAAGATGGCATTCATGGCATAAAAGTCATTAACGCCTTCTTTTTTGTCAATAACACTTTGAACGTATTCTAGGTGCAGTTGATAATGGCTGAATGTACCACAAATCATGCCATCTGCATCGCCATTATCGACCAGCAGCGAGCCAATTAAGGTGGTTTTGCGACGGACATCACGACGTGCAAGCTCAATGCTGACACCGCGGCGTTTGTTTTTCTCGTAATAACCCTGCCAGTAATCTTTGTAGCGCGGATCATCATCTTGATTAATAATAGTGATGTTTTCACCATCTTTTAGACGCAAACCCAATTTTTCGATATTGGCTTCAATGACGGCAGGACGACCAACCAGAATCGGTTTTGCCAGTTGTTCGTCAACAACGACTTGCACCGCAAGCAGTACATTGTTGTCTTCACCTTCACAGTAAACAATACGCTTTGGCGCTGACTTGGCACGAGCAAAAATAGGCTTCATCACAAATGCTGAGTTATAAACAAACTCAGATAAACGCTGACGATACGCTTGGATGTCATCGATAGGTAAAGTTGCAACACCTGAGTCCATCGCTGCTTTAGCGACAGCAGAGGCAATCTCAATGATTAAGTTTGGCTCTAGAGGGCCTGGGATTAAGTAATCGCGACCGAAACGTTGCATTTTTTCGATATTTCTGGCGCTGGTGGTTGGTGTGGCTTCAACGTGTGCCATTGCAGCGATGGCTTTAACACAAGCCACTTTCATCTCTTCATTAACGGTCGTGGCACCAACATCTAATGCGCCGCGGAAAATATAAGGGAAGCATAGCGCGTTGTTTACTTGGTTTGGATAATCTGAGCGACCTGTTGCCATGATAACGTCTGGACGCACAGCATGCGCCAATTCTGGCATGATTTCAGGCGTTGGGTTAGCGAGTGCAAAGACGATAGGATCTTTTGCCATACGGCGAACCATATCTTCTGATAACGTACCTGGCATGGATAGCCCTAGGAACATATCAACATCGTCCATGACTTCTTCGATAGTGGTCGCAGACGTATCACGAGCATAGCGCTGTTTGGTTTCGTCAAGGTTTTCGCGGCTGGTGCTGATGATACCGCGTGAGTCTGAAACAAAGATATTGTTTTTATTCACGCCAAGCGCACAAATGATGTCTAGGCAAGAAATGGCTGCTGCGCCTGCGCCTGAACAAACAATTTTGATCTCTTCGATTTTTTTGCCAGTAATCAATAAAGCGTTGAGCATTGCTGCTGCAACAATGATTGACGTACCATGTTGATCATCATGAAATACCGGAATGTTCATGCGTTTACGCAATTCGCGCTCGATTTTGAAACATTCTGGCGCTTTGATGTCTTCTAAGTTAATCCCACCAAACGTAGGTTCTAAAGAAGCAACCGCCTCAATGAATTTGTCCGGATCGTTTTGTGCAATTTCAATATCAAAAACGTCGATACCAGCGAACTTTTTAAATAGAACCCCTTTGCCTTCCATCACAGGCTTGGATGCCAATGGACCGATATTTCCCAAACCTAGCACCGCTGTGCCATTGGTAATAACACCAACTAAGTTGCTACGTGCGGTATATTTTGCCGCAAGAGATGGGTCTCTTTGAATCTCAAGACAAGGTACTGCCACACCTGGTGAATAGGCGAGCGCCAGATCACGTTGGTTTGCCAATTGCTTGATAGGAGTAACTGAGATTTTACCAGGGCGAGGGAACTCATGGTAATGTAAGGCAGCTTGTTCAAACTGCTCTTTTTCCGTACTAGGGGTGTCCGTATTCAAAGTGATATCGTCATTCATAATAATTGCCATGGTTAGGATAAATTGGAATAAATTAAATGGTGATAAAAACTAATGCCTAATTCTCAATAACCATTGAATATGATCATGAGTGTACATTGATTGTTAAGAGGTGCTATGCGGCGCTTAAACATCAGCAAAAAACAACAATAGTGCAAAATAGATAGTCTACATTATCGCCAATAATTTGCCTAGCTAAGGACTATGAACTGCGCACACAATATAATAAATTGATATTCATTATTTAGCTAGTTGATAATGCCAAAAAAATGACTCGAATATCAACCCTAAATGCAAAATATTTCAAAATATTACAGAATAAATATATATTAAGATGAACAGCTGATTGGCATTTGCGGTGCATGAGGCGCAGGCGGCAGAGTATCAAGGTCAATGGCGCTATCATTTAGCGTATAAGGGCTAGCAAGCAACTCGAATACTCTATTTAGTTCTTCAAACTGTCCTTGCTCTGCTGCTGTGATAGCACGCTGCGCCATACTATTGCGCAAGACATAAACCGGATTGTTGGTTCGCATGTCATCGATAGCTTGGTCAAAAGGTACAAGCTCTAATTGTGCCAAATAACTAATTGACCAGTCTTGCCAGACTTGCTGTGCTTCAGGATTCAGCTCAGCCGCCATGGTTGCAAGCAACTGCTGCTCATAAGGATGCTTATCAGGTGCGATTAATCCTAATAATGCTCGGAAACTATTGGTATAGTCGAGTAGATTATCCTCTAACAGTGTCAACCATTCAAATGCCAAACTTAGGCTTTCAGGCTGATGCGGCAACCCAAGCTTACGACACAGTCCTTGCTGATAATGCTGCATAAAAGTCGCCTCGTAAGGTGCTAGACAATCTGCTAACGTCTCGCGCGTCACACCGTCTAGACGCATAAAGTGCGGTAACCAAACATTGAGATTCCAATGACCGATGGCAGGCTGGTTTTGATAAGCGTAGCGTCCCGTGTGGTCAGAGTGATTATTGATCCAAGCAGGGTTAAAGCGTTCCATAAAACCAAACGGACCAAAATCTAAGGTGCTGCCAGTAATAGATAAGTTATCCGTATTCATAACACCATGCGCAAATCCAATCAGTTGCCAATCCGCTATCATCCTTGCGGTACGCTCAACCACCGCTTGTAAAAATGCTAAGACTGGCTTGTCACCATCACGACACTCTGGATAATAAGTATCAATCATATAGTCGGTAAATTCGCCCAGCAAATCAGGCGCAAAGCTGGCAATCCACTCAACATGACCTAAGCGAATATGACTGTCAGCGACTCGCATCAAAGCCGCTCCAGCTTCTATTTTTTCGCGGCGCACTTTGGTATCTGATACCACAAATCCCAATGCATTAGAAGAAGCGATACCAAGCTGAGTGAGCGCATGAGCACATAAATACTCACGAATGGTACTACGTAGTACCGCACGCCCATCGCCCATACGTGAATAGGGCGTCAAGCCTGCACCCTTTAGATGTAAGTCTTGTAATTGGTTGTTTTTATCGAGTACTTGCGCCATTAATAAGCCTCGCCCGTCACCCAATTGACCCGCCCATTGCCCAAACTGGTGACCGGCATAGGCCATTGATAAAGGCTGAAATTCAGCTGGCACGTACTGTCCACCAAGTATCTTAACCCAACGATTCATCAAATCTGCATCTTCCGTCCAACCCAGCCGCTCAGCAACTTGAATATTAAAATGACCGACACGAGGATTGTCTAATGGGTTTGGCAGTTGCTCATGATAAAGACGGGTGTCCAATTGAGCATAAGTGTTTTGATAGCGCATAAGAGCCGTTCCAATTTAAAGATAAAAGCTGGGAGAGGGAATTTAAGTTATGAATAGAGTAAACTCACTATAACATAGCCTTGATATAGCAGCATTGCGCTCTGTCCTTCTCTTGTAAATCATGATTAATTATTACCTCACTATAGTCAGGGAAAAGTAATATCGATACATCAAGTACTGCTGATATTAATTTTTCTTGCTTGCTGTGCCTACGCAGACAGAGGCTGCAAAAAATTTATACCAGCAGCACTGTAGCGTTTTTGAGATATTTTAACTATATTTATCAATAGACATGGTATTTAATACCGTACAAAAAAATCCCCCTATCTTTTACAGATAGAGGGAAGGAGAAACGTTAAATAGAGTGTTTAGTGATGAGCAATTAAGCAGCTTTGGTGTTTTGACCAATAGAGCGAAATGCTGTTTTTAGGTTGCTGTTATGCGCCAATATTTTTTGTTCAATCTTAGCATAATCTTGCTTTAACTCATCTTCAACTTCATGCAAGCGATCAGCAAACTCGGTCTTTTTTAGCTCAATGGTTTTTGCTTTTAGTGCTTGCCATTCTTCAACTGTTTGCGTAAAGGCATCGTATTCAAACTTAATACGATCTTGAAAGCTTTTCATCGCATGAGGAATATCAATACCACTTGATGTGACCGTATCAATCTGCTGCTGAGCCGCTTTGAATTGCATTTGTACTTCAGCATGTTTAATAGTGGTGTCATCAACAGTACGTAGCTCAGTAGTCAAGCCCAGCTTTGATAAACCAGCGATGAGCCATTTGGTTGGATCATACTGCCACCATTTTACGCCATTACGATAATCGTATTGGAAGAAGTGATGATAATTATGATAACCCTCACCCCACGTAAATAGAGCCAAGAAGAAGTTATCACGGGCAGTGTTGGTATCAGTATAAGGACGCGACCCAAACATATGACATAGTGAATTGATAAAGAAGGTAAAGTGATGCGTCAGTACCAGACGTAGCAAACCGACGATGACCAAAGTACCCCAAACATCACCCAATAACCAACCAATCGCGGCGACTGCACCAATGTTCAATGCAGCGACCCATAAACCGTAATACTTATGCTGAATTTGCAGCGTTCTGTCTTTGGTCAGATCAGGGATATTTTTATAGTCAAATTTTCCGCTAGGATAATTGCGTAGCATCCAACCCATATGACTAAAGAAAAAGCCACGTTTTGCTGAATACGGATCTTCTAAACGATCATCGACATGACGATGATGTGTACGGTGACCAGAAACCCAATCAAACGCTGAACCTTGTACCGCAAAGGTAGAACCTAGCAATAAAAAGTTTTTGACGATTGGATGCGCTTTATAAGCACGATGCGATAGTAAACGGTGATAACCAGCTGTGATACTGATGCCCGTCCAAACCATAAACGCACCAAATACGCCCCAAACCGGTGCGCTGACTTGATGGGTGAACAGATACCATGGCGTAATAATTGCTGCAGCAATAGGCGTGGCTACCAGGATAGTCGCTGGAATCCAGTTAATCGGTGCTTTGGTAAACTCAAACTCACGCATATCGATATTGTCTACATCGGTAGACAGTTCAGTCTGCTTAGAGGCGCTTGCATAGTTGCGTTTGGCAACTGGCATCTCATCGAGTGAGTTTTTTGCTTTATTCTCATCAAAACGTGTTTTAAAACGTGTGACTTGAATGCTGGCATTTTTGACAAATGTGTCACCAGATTTGATAGCGAAACGTAAGCCTTTAAGCGGTAAGCCAAGTGCTTTTTTTGCAATCATATAATATCCCTAACGGTATTAATTTAAGTGTCTATATTACCTTAAATACTTAGTAAAGTGAACACTTATACACTATAAAAATATTACTAAATAACAATAACTTGTATGAATTATAGTAGGTATTATGGCAAATAAGCCATGACTTATCAGCTATAAGAGAAAAATGTAATTTAAACAATGAATATGTACACCACAAAAGCGAGTTTAGAAATAGGGGTAGTGCGTTAATGCAGTAATAAATAGCTTGGGTAATCGGTAATAATCACATCAATTTGCCAATTTATAAGCTGCTTGATAGTCTCAATATCATTGACCGTCCATGCACTCACAGGTAAGTCATAGCGATGACAATACTGTATGACTTCACGCTTCAAAAGCGGATAGTGGATACCTAATTGCTTACAGCCAAGTTGTAAGGCAGTATTAGGAGCCTGTTTCAGTAGTTTAGGCTCTCGAATGAGCAATCCACGTGGTATATGCCTCATGAAAGTATTACGTTGTAAATGGGCATGCAGCTCAACATCAAAGCTAGTTAGCACAATCGGTAGATTGGCAAGTGGGCTATCAATGAGGTTACGCATCAAGGCTTTTACGAGTTTGGCATAATCAGTGCGACTATGGGTTTTAACCTCAAGCTCAATATAAGTATAGATATTTAAGGCAGAAGCAATGTCAAGCAACGTGATAATTGGCTGCCCAAACTGACACTGACGCTGTATTTCGCTCACATTTAGCTGATCTAGACGCGATTGCTGCGCGCACATGCGCTCAAGTGTTTCATCATGGAAGACGATGAGCTGTCCATCTCGGCTAAGTTGTACATCGAACTCTACACCTGCCAAACCAAAGCTTTGCAAATTTTGCGCATATTCAAAACCTGATAAGGTATTTTCTAATGCTTCACCGCGCGCGCCGCGATGACCAAGTAGTAAGGTGTTCTTAAGATCTATCATAACCAGTGACCATCACATATCTTGAGCATTATAATGGAAATATTATATCGTCTGTTATTAACTGCATCCAACGCTATCACGTATCAAAGCGTATCGAATAAAGCATTTATAAAAATTTCATACTGATAAAACTTTCTGTCATCAACTTAATATTTGTTTAAGTAAATATATATTTGTAGCTTTTTTGCAACTAAAGCCAGATTTCGGACACAATGTTGAACGTTATTTGTACATCAGTAGGCTATATGGATGACCATCTCCTGCAAACACCGTATAATAATGTGGTTTTCAAATCTATCGCAATGCCGGTTTCTGCTAGATTTGAGTTTTATAGTGTAAATGTCAAATACTGTCCGTGAGCGACGGTACGAATCAGTAAATTGGAGCAAAAGAGATATGAGCGTAGCAAATAAAAGTGTGAGCAAATGGTATAAAGTTGCTGGTATCGGCATGGTATGTGGTTTAGCGCTTGCTGGTTGTGATCGCTCAGAAAAAGACGATGCCGAAACGGTAGAAGTGACTGAGCAAGAAACACAGGTTGGTGAAAACGCTGCTGCCACGGCGGTGAGCTGTGATGATCCTATGGTACAAGACCGCCTCAAATCTGCTTTGAAAAATACGCTCAATCAACAAGCCCAAACTTTAGCAGTCAGTTATGCCAACGATGCAGAGATTGGCTTAGGCAGCGGTATGGTTTCTACTAAAGCAAACGGTATTATCATCGATATACAAAATGCTGCCGTGTTGCAAGCAACCAATGAAAATGGTCTGACAACCTGTCAGGCAAGCGTCAGCATGACTCTGCCAAGTGAAGACTTATATCAAGCCAGCCAAGTGCAAGCCGCTAATAATCAGCCAAGTTTGCAATCGCGCTTAGCCAATGACAATATTCGTATTAATAACAATATGCTCATTGATGATGCTTTCACCTATGTTGTTGGTACGCAAGGTGGTCAAGTACGTACACGTATCGCAGGACAGCCGGCATTATTAACAGTGGTATCAGAAGTGGTCGCCAGCTCAACACTCCAGTCAGCAATGGAAGAGCAGCGCGCCCAACGTGCCACTCAGCAACCTGAACGCCGCCGCGAACCAGCACAGAATACACAGAGCAATAATAATACTAGTCAGCCAAGAGCGGCAACGCCAGCTGCCCCTGTGCGTCCAGCACAACCTGCTAAGCCACCAGTTGTTAATCAAGACAGCAGTCAAAGTGCAAAGACGCCAAGTAGTACTACTGCGCCTAGTACAGTAACTCCTACACCTGCTGCTCCAGAAGCGCCAAAAGCAACGCCTAAAGATGAAAGCATTGATATGGTCATTATTGAAGATAAAGAAGCAACTTATTAATCTTATTGCTACTACATATCGATAAGCATCGTTTCAATATTTCAATTCAGTATTTCAATAAAAAACGCCTGCAACCTATTTATTGCAGGCGTTTTTTTATGGTTCGTTAAATGGCTCAACTGTAGTTAAAATACTTTAAAGTCACTACAGGATTGCAGGTGTAAATTCTTTGCAGCCTCTGACATCAATGGCACAGCAAGCGAGAAAAATTTACATCAGCAGTACGTGTTGTATCGATATTACTTTTCACTGACTATATCAGCGAATTTTTGTAATACTTGGCTGTCCCACAAGACTTCAGAGACCTGCTTGGGGTCTGTACAAAAACGTGCGGCGACAAAGAGCCAATCAGACAAACGGTTGATAAAGCTGACCGCTGTCAGTCGAATGGCTTGTGGCTGCGCTTGTTTTAGTAATACCGCTTGACGCTCAGCGCGGCGACAAACAGTACGTGTCACATGCAACTGGCTGACCAATAATGAGCCTGTTGGTAAAATAAAGTCTTTTAGCGGTGGTAACGTCGTATTCATCGCATCGATCTGCTGCTCAAGCCACTCAATATGAATCGTATTTACGCCTTCATATTCTGGCATAGCAAGCTCACCACCGATATTAAATAATAAATGTTGGATAATGACCAAAGCTTGAGCAAAGTCAGCTTGTTGAGTATGCTCAATGGCCGTTTGCGTTAGCTGCGCGCGTACTAAACCGATATGCGAGTTGAGCTCATCAATATCACCCATCACACTAAATAGGATATCCGCTTTACTGACGCGACTACCATCTGCCATGCCGGTACTGCCATCATCGCCAGTACGCGTATAAATTTTGCTTAAACGATTGCCCATATTTTTATCCTTAACTGTCAGTATTTTTATCATTACAGAGCCTTAGTTGCGCGCTCATTGTAGTATTTTACGAGCATTTTCGCTAAGATAATGGGTTAAGTTTTATATTGATGTTCTCTTTATCCTTAATTTATGCATGATTTGCTTATATCAGTGTTTTTTTATTGGCTAGGCGGACATGATTGCTAGGCTTGTTTTCTCTTATACTTTTAATTTAAAGGCTTTATGACTATGACCACACCTCTTGCAGACGCGATGTCTCAGCTCGTCATCTATGACTCACTTACTGGACGCAAGCAAGCATTCAAACCGCTTGCCACGGGCAAAGTTGGCATATATGTGTGTGGCATGACGGTTTATGATTATTGTCATATCGGTCACGCTCGAGTGATGGTTGGCTTTGATATGGCAGTCCGTTGGCTTGCACAATTGGGCTATGACGTAAATTACGTGCGTAATATTACTGATATTGATGACAAAATCATCACTCGTGCTGCCGAAAATGGTGAAGAGATTGGTGCATTGACTCAGCGTTTTATTACTGCCATGCATGAAGATGCGACAGCACTTGGCTGCTCGTCCCCTGATGCAGAACCGCGTGCGACCGATCATATCGATGAGATGCAGCAGATGATTGAGACGCTGGTTAGCAATGATTATGCCTACGCGGGTGATAATGGTGATGTCTACTATGCAGTCGATAGCTTTGCAGGTTATGGCAAATTGTCAAAACGTAACCTTGACGATATGCAGGCAGGTTCACGGGTTGAGGTCGAAAACGACAAGCGCAATCCGTTTGACTTTGTGTTATGGAAAGCGGCAAAACCTGATGAGCCGCAATGGGCATCAGCCTGGGGTCAAGGGCGTCCAGGCTGGCATATTGAATGCTCAGCGATGTCGACCAAATGCCTTGGTAATACCTTTGATATCCATGGCGGCGGTCATGATCTGCAGTTCCCGCATCATGAAAACGAGATTGCTCAGTCTGAGGCAGCGACTGGCTGTGAATACGCGCGCAACTGGATGCATGTTGGCTTTATCAATGTTGATGGCGAAAAAATGTCTAAGTCATTGGGTAACTTCTTTACGATTCGTGATGTGATGGCAAAATATTTACCGGAAACGGTGCGTTTCTTCTTATTGTCGAGTCATTATCGCAGTCAAGTGAATTTCTCTGATAGTGCCTTAGATGAAGCTCATAATAGCCTAAGCAGATTTTATCAAGCATTAAAAGTTGCTGAACAACAAAAAGGTCAAACGCTTACTATCAATGAGACATTGATTAATGATGCCTATGCAAGCGCTGCTGGACAAGCTTTTATTAAAGCTATGAATGATGACTTTAATAGCTCAACGGCGATTAGCGTCTTATTTGGTCTGGCACGCGATATTAACAAAGCCAGCAAAGTAGAAGACATAGAGACTGCATGGCAATTAGCGCAGCAACTAAAAGCCTTGGCGCAAACGCTCAATATTTTACAGCAACCAGTGCAGCAGTTTTTACAAGCCGTCATTGGTGAAGCCCCAGCTGATGGTTTAACAGATAATGCTATCGATACATTAATCATCGAGCGTACTGATGCTAAAACCAATAAAGACTTTGCGCGTGCTGATGAGATACGTGTGCAGTTGAAAGAGGCTGGTATTGAGCTTGAAGACAGTCGTGCGGGCACCACTTGGCGCCGTGCTTAATGTAAGCATTAGTTTTTTGCGTTTGTTCATTCTCAAACAGTAATAAATTAAGCCAGCTATCTGCTGGCTTTTTTTTGCCTTCTGCATTGGCTTCATCTCATACTTATTAGCAAGGTTTCTGTATGCCAACTCCTTTTGGATTTCTCAGGACTCACTCTCTACAGTCTCATGCCCAGTTTCTACCGCGACGGCTCTTTATAGTCAATGAAAAGTAAAATCGATACATCAATAGTCCTGTACTACTGGTATCAATTTTTCTCGCTTGCTGTGCGCCTTGCACTCCAGAGGCTTCGAAAAATTTATCCCAGTAGCACTGTAGCGACTTTAAAGTATTTCAACTATATTTATAATTGGCAGCTTACTTATCCTATTAAATATGGCGTACATTTCTGCTTATGCACTAAATATAAACTTGATTGATAACGAATCACAGTCGAATCAAGCATTGGATTTGGTCAAACAGCTTGATTTCTTATTGGTTAATAAGCTGACGGTCCCTTTGATCTTTAACTTCAGTTTCTGATCGGTTTATAGCTTAATTTCGGGCGACTTTCCGTATGTAGATGCTTTGGCCTCCTCAACCGGTCCTATTATCTTGTCAGCACTACTCATATGTCCATATTCCGTAGGGTTTTTATCTTTGTCATGATTTTGGGCGGGTTCTGGATTGGTTTGAGCAAATTTACCAATATCGATAGACTTGGCAAGACACTATTAACCTCAGCTGGTATTGCGGGAGCTGATATTAATGCTATTCGACAGAGATATATTGAGCTTATAAAAAGCAATGCATTATGGGATGGTGAAACAGAGCCTGAAATGTTTACGGTGTCTGTGTCAGAGACGATGATTAAGCCCCGTTGCAGCCAAGCTGCTAATAGCCCAATATAGGCATGGACACTTGAATATGAAGTGCGTGAGTAGAAATTGAGTTATTTGTATGAGCAACAAAAAGAGTATCTGCCGGCTGAGCGTTTGATTGTAAAGGGTAGTGATATCTATAAGCAAATAAATGGAGTAATGCTTTTATTCTCAAAAGACAATAGCAGCAGTCGCATAAAAAATAAGCTGACAAATATGTTATGCGAAAGCCTGTATAATTTGTTATAATATGGCGTTATTTTTAAGGGATAATTCAGTTGTTAAGCATTGTATAGTTAGATTTTGGAGCAGGTAAAGGGTGCTGTATTAGCCAGTCTGCTGAGCCAATGATTTAACGAGCAATGATAAATTGATGATGTGCTGAGCGAATGTTTGTATTTAGCATTTGTTCCCCACGGTTTTATTGTTTTCTGTTAGGTTTATAACCTTATGATTTTGATAGAATTTTCGTTGATTGTCTTGATGCTGTATTGCCCACCCATCAAAATAACCACTACTAGGGGTCTGTATGTTGCGAATTGTCGATGAAGCCTTAACCTTTGATGACGTTTTATTATTGCCAGCTTATTCGGAAATATTGCCAAAAGCTGCTAATCTAACGACCCGCTTAACAAAAAGTATCACGCTGAATTTACCGCTCATTTCTGCTGCTATGGATACAGTCACTGAGTCTGAGATGGCCATTACTATGGCACAGCTTGGTGGTTTAGGTATTTTGCATAAGAGTATGGATATCGATAAGCAGGCGATGCAAGTGCGCCGCGTCAAGAAATTCGAAGCAGGTACGGTGGTGGATCCTATTACTGTGCATCCAGAGATGACCATCGGTGAGTTATTGCGACTGACCCAAGACAATAACATCTCAGGCGTGCCAGTGGTTGAGAAGGGCACTGATAAAGTAGTCGGTATCGTCACCCATCGTGACTGGCGTTTTGAAACCAATCTATCATTGCCTGTCAGCCATATCATGACGCCAAAAGAGCAGCTCGTCACCGTTAAAGAAGGTGAGAGCAATGAAAACATTAAAAGACTATTACATGAGCACCGTATTGAAAAAGTTATTGTCATTAATGATGATTTCCGTTTGCGCGGTCTGATTACAGTCAATGACTTTGCTAAAGCTGAAAACAATCCAAATGCTTGTAAAGATGAGCAAGGTCGCCTGCGTGTGGGTGCAGCAGTTGGTACGGGCGCTGATACTCAAGCACGCGTTGAAGCATTGATTGCGGCTGACGTCGATATCATCGTTGTTGATACCGCGCATGGTCACTCAAAAGGCGTGATTGATAAAGTATCTTGGATTAAAAAACATTTCCCTCATGTACAAGTGATTGGCGGCAATATCGCAACAGGCGATGCGGCAAAAGCCTTACGTGATGCTGGTGCTGATGCGGTCAAAGTTGGTATTGGTCCAGGATCTATCTGTACCACACGTATCATCGCTGGTATCGGTGTACCGCAAATCTCGGCGATTGATAGTGTTGCAAGCGCTTTGCAAGACAGTATTCCATTGATTGCTGATGGTGGTATTCGCTATTCAGGTGATATGGCAAAAGCCATTGCTGCTGGTGCGTCATGCATCATGGTTGGCTCACTTATGGCAGGTACAGAAGAGGCGCCAGGTGAAGTTGAGTTGTTCCAAGGTCGCTATTATAAAGCTTACCGCGGTATGGGTAGCTTGGGCGCGATGTCAGGTCAAAACGGCTCATCAGATCGCTACTTCCAAGATGCCAAAGACGGCGTAGAAAAATTGGTACCAGAAGGTATCGAAGGGCGTGTACCGTATAAAGGTCCAGTCGCTGGTATCGTTAACCAATTGGTTGGTGGCTTGCGCTCATCTATGGGTTATACCGGCTGTGCCACGATTGAAGATATGCGCAGCAAACCACAGTTCATCAAAGTTACCTCAGCGGGTATGAAAGAATCACACGTCCATGATGTGCAGATTACCAAAGAAGCACCTAACTATCGAGTCGACTAATTATATCTTTGCCGCTATAGGATGCGATGACTCGCAGCTGTAAAGTGTCAAGCGACGTTAAGATACAAACAGCCAACAATGCCTTGTTATTGTTGGCTGTTTTTTTTGTAAAATACAATCATAGATTATTCTAATAATTGATAACGGTTTGTCTTATCAAAATTATTGATGACAGTGAATGATTGAAGCTACTGAGCCTGCTTCCACGTCGGGGCTTTTACTTTTAAACCTAAGGAACAATAATAATGAGCTACTTTGGCACTGATGGTATTCGCGGTAAATTTGGTGAGCTGCCAATTACGCCAGACTTTATCTTGAAATTGGGTTATGTCACAGGATTGGTACTGATAGAAAACAATCAAAATTCAGCGCGCAAACCAAGTGTTGTGATTGGTAAAGACACCCGGTTGTCAGGCTATGTGATCGAAGGCGCACTACAAGCCGGCTTTAATGCCGCTGGCGTCGACGTATATATGTTAGGGCCATTGCCCACACCTGCTATCGCACATTTAACCCGTAGCTTTAATGCCGATGCAGGCGTGGTTATTTCTGCCTCACACAATCCATACTATGATAATGGCATCAAATTCTTCTCAGCCGATGGCAAAAAATTAACTGATGCAATGCAAAATGCTATCAATGATAAGTTGGACGCTATTATGGCGGCTGACGGTAATAACGATGCCGTAATGCCTATTCTTGATCCGGCACAATTGGGTAAAAATAATCGTATCGATGATGCGAAAGGTCGCTATATTGAATTTTGTAAAGGCAGCTTTCCTTATCAATATGATTTAGATCATCTGACTGTGGTTGTCGACTGTGCCAATGGTGCAGGCTATAGTGTGGCGCCTCGCGTCATGCGTGAGCTGGGCGCAAATGTTATTGCCATTAATAATAAGCCTGATGGCGTTAACATCAATGCTAATTGTGGCTCAACCCATCCCAAAGGTTTGCAAGAAGCAGTGCTAAAATACGAAGCCGATGTCGGTATTGCCTTAGATGGTGATGGCGACCGTATCGTGATGGTCGATGAATCCGGTAAACTGGTCGATGGTGATGGTATCTTGTATGTGCTCGCAACCCAAGGTCAGACGAAGGCGGCAGGTGTGGTTGGCACCCTGATGAGCAATATGGGCTTAGAGTTGGCACTAAAAGCGGCTGATATTGAGTTTACACGGGCAAAAGTAGGCGATCGTTATGTGATGCAAGAGCTTGAGGCCAACGGTTGGATATTGGGCGGTGAGCCGTCAGGTCATATTTTATGCTTAGATAAAAGCCGGACTGGTGACGCTATTATTGCAAGTTTGCAGATACTTGCAGTTATGCAAGCCAGAGGCAAAGCGCTAAGTGATTTAACTGAAGGCTTTGAAGTATTGCCACAAAAACTGGTCAATGTACGCTTGTCTCAAATGCAAGATCCGTTCGAGCATGAAGAGCTAGTGGTTGCTTTTGATAAAGCTCGTACCACTTTAGAAGGTCGCGGTCGCTTGCTTATTCGCCAATCGGGTACAGAGCCGATGATTCGAGTCATGGTTGAATCAGATGATGAGATAGAGTGTGATGTGATGGCGAATGATTTGGCAGATAAAATCAAATCCATATTGGGTTGATAGTCTTTGATATAAGCACACTAGAATAGCAAAATAAGGGACAATCATGAGTATAGACTTTAGCGATCAGCGTTTGTCATATGAGAAAGGTCAACTAGACCAACAATCAATACCAGCATCACCGTTTGAGCTGTTAGATGTTTGGATGAAAGAAGCAGTAGAGGCGCAAGTTCAAGAACCCTATGCGATGAGCTTAGCAACATGCGGGGCGGACAATAAACCCAGCGTGCGTATTGTTCTATTACGTGAAATTACAGATAAAGACATCGTTTTTTATACCAATTATGAAAGTGCCAAGGGTCAAGATATCGCTGAAAACCCCAATGCCGAAGCGCTGTTTTTTTGGCACAAGCTTGAGCGTCAGATTCGTATCAGCGGCAGTATTGCTAAAATTGATGCTGATAAATCTGCTGCTTACTTTCAAAAACGCCCGCACGATAGCCAAGTAGGTGCATGGGTTAGCCAACCACAAAGCGGTGAAGTTGCCAATCGCGATGTAATGGAGCAGACGTTTGAGCAATTGAAAACAGAATATCCAGAAGGCGCAGCCGTACCAACACCCGATTTTTGGGGGGGGTACGAGATTACTGTCAATGAGATGGAGTTTTGGCAAGGTCGCGCCAATCGAATGCATGACCGCATTGTGTATCATAAAGAGGCGGATGGTAGCTTTAGCACCAAACGCTTATTGCCTTAAACATAAACAATAACGCATGATATGGGCTTAGAAGAAGTTTGTATCTATAAAAAAGCCACTTTACATGTCATATTCATATGGCAAAGAAAATGGCTTTTTTCATTTATTCTATAGTGTAGCTATTTTGTTAGGTGCGCTCGCGTCATAAAAGCGGTTCGTCTTCGTTCGTGACGCGCTCCTAAAGGGTCTCATAAACATAATAGAGAATTTTAAAGATGCCGTATAAGTAAAAATAGCCCAAGAAAAGCTTGAGCTATTTCGTCATAGTTTTTGATTATCGTTCGCATGTACGCGCTTAACCGTGTGGTTTATGTCAGAGTAGTCATATCATAATCTGCTTCTAAACACATGGCGCGCTGATAGCTATCAAGGCTTGCCAGTTGTAGCGCGTATTCTTTAATATGAGGATAATCCTCTAACGCTTTACGCTTGAGAAGCATAATCAAATCAAACGACAGCATAAAATCGGCACCGCTGAGCTTATTGCCCACGATAAAGGATTTCCCAGCGACCTCATCATTTAGATAACTTAATAGCCTGTGTTTTTCTTGAGCGATATACCCTTTTAAAAATGCATTATCACCAGCACCTGCTTTATTGGTAAATAATTCAAGCAAAAGCGGGAGCATCAGTGAGCTTTCAGCAAAGTTAATCCACTGCAAGTAATGACCATAATCTGCGCTATCGATAGCAGGGCGCAGATTATCAGGTGCAAACCGCTCAATCAACAGCTCAGTAATCGCACCTGACTCTGCATATAGCTCGCCATCCATCTCAATAACCGGAGACTTACCAAGAGGATGTACTGCCTTTAGGCTATCTGGTGCTAGATGCGTGTTGGCATCACGCTGGTGGCTAATAATTTCATAAGGTTGTCCCAATTCTTCTAAAAGCCATAACGTCCGTAATGAGCGTGATTGATTGAGGTGATGTAAGCGAATCATTTAGTTAGCCTTTTGCAGTGGATTTGATGCTACTGAGCCTGTATTTTAGCCATTAAACGCTTGGCGGTTTCTTCTGATGACGCTGGATTTTGACCCGTGATCAGTAAACCATCTTCGACCACAAATGATTCCCAATCAGCGCTTTTTTCATAGATTCCGCCATTGGCTTTTAGCACATCTTCTAATAAGAAAGGCACGACGTCAGTGAGCTGAACTGCTTCTTCTTCAGTATTACTAAAGCCTGTGACCGTTTTGTCTTTGACCAGATACTCGCCATCGATTTTAACGTTTTTGAGTGCGGCAGGAGAATGGCAGACAAAAGCAACGGGCTTATCTTGTTTGATAAACGTCTCAATTAATTCAATCGAGTTTTTGTCAACGGCTAAATCCCACATTGGACCATGACCACCAGGATAAAATACTGAATCAAAATCTTCCGCTTTCATATCTGCCAATTTTTTAGTCGTTGCTAGGCGTTCTTGGGCTTCAGAATCTTCTTTAAAGCGTTTGGTGTCTTTAGTTTGAGCATCCGGCGTGTCACTACTTGGGTCAAGTGGTGGTTGACCGCCTGCAGGAGAGGCAATCGTGATATTGACACCGGCATCTAAAAAAGCATAGTAAGGCGCGGCAAATTCTTCTAGCCAAAAGCCAGTCTTCTTACCAGTATCGCCCAATTTATCGTGTGAAGTTAGTACCATTAAAATATTCATAATTGTCCCTGTTTATTGTTGAAAGTTATTATTGAGGTTTATTATTAATGCCTATCAGTACTGTGTTGCAGTCGGTATTAAAAATCTTTAGTCCTAAAAAACCGACTGCTGACAGTATTCATCTTTTAAGAATGACTTTCAGTAGCTGTCTTAACAAGTTATGTTGTTAACTGGTTATTTTCATGATTTTTTTATGTTAGCTATCAGCTATTGAACGTCAGCCACTTTAATCACTGTTTTACCAAAGTTCTTACCGTCAAGCATGTCAAAGAAAGCTTGTGGGGCTTGTGCTAAACCATCGACTTGATGCTCTTTGGTTTTAACATCCCCTGATTCAATCCATTTGCTCATCGTAGCTAAAAATTCTGGGAAATGATCGCCGTATTCTTCAAAGATAATAAAGCCTTTGATGGTTAGACGTTTACTTAGAATATTACCCATCAGGACACTCAAACGGTCTTTTCCGTCCGGCAATTCAGTGGCGTTATACTGTGATACCAAGCCACATACTGGAATACGTGCATGGGCATTCAATAATGGCAATACGCCGTCAAATACCTTACCACCGACATTTTCATAATAAATGTCGATACCATCTGGGCAAGCGATTGCTAGTTGTTCAGCAAAGTCATCGGCTTTATGATCAAGACAAACATCAAATCCTAATTCTTCAACCGCGTAAGCACACTTCTCAGCACCGCCAGCAACGCCAACAGTACGTAAGCCTAATTGATTACCGACTTGTCCAACCGTTGCGCCAACAGGACCCGTTGCCGCCGCGACGACTAAGGTTTCGCCCTTTTTTGGTTTACCGATATCAGTCAAACCCATGTAGCCGGTGAATCCGGGCATACCAAGTACGCCCAAGCCATAAGAAGGGTTTGCCATATTTTTATCGAGCTTTAGGACGCCTTCGCCATCACTGAGGCTATAGTCCTGCCAGCCCGAGTTCGATACGACCAAATCACCAACTGAAAATTTATCGATGTTAGACTCGACAACTTGGGCAACCGTTCCACCTGACATGACATCGCCAATTTCTAGTGGGTCAGCGTAGCTTGCGGCATCACTCATACGACCGCGCATATATGGGTCAAGCGATAGATATACGGTGCGTAATAGCATCTCGCTTTGATTGGGTTTTGGAATCTCGCCAGTAGCCAATTCAAAATTATCGGCAGTTGGTGCACCATGTGGGCGGCTGGCAAGTTTGATTTGACGGTTTTGTTGTTGATTTTGTTGTTCATTGAAGCTCATGATAAAGCACCTTATTTTATTTATTAGTTCATTTATCTTTAATGTAACGGTCATTCAATACTGAACGGAGTGACCGTTGTTTGTTGCTAACTTATAAAACGACTAAGCGTTACTGCTAACAGCACGCTCTAGAATACGACGTGATACTGCCAAGTCGTTTTTACCATGCTCACCCAATTTCACCATACCATGCACTTCTAATTGCTTGATAATAGGATCAATGGCAGCAGCATCTAACTCGACATCTGCTAGGCTGACCGGCAGTTCAAGCTCGCGGAAAAAGTTTTCAGTCTGCTTGATGGCAGCTTCAATGATGGCATCATTATTTAATTCATTACCATTATTGTCAGCGGTAATATTCCAAACGTTACGTGCATATTGAAGCAATTTGTCTTTTTTGCTGTCTTTAAGCTCACGCAGTACCGATGGCAAAACGATGGTCAGCGTGCGGGCATGGTCAATCGCATGCAATGACGTCAATTCATGACCAATCATATGCGTTGTCCAATCTTGCGGTACCCCAGTACCAATCAAACCATTTAGCGCCATGGTTGCTGTCCACATGATGTTTTTGCGGGTCTCTAAATTCTCTGGATCAGCTTTTACCGCTGCGCCTTCTTCAATTAGAATCTTTAATAAGCTCTCCGCAAAGGCATCTTGCACTTTTGCATTGACCGGATAGGTCAGGTACTGTTCCATCACATGAACAAAGGCATCAGCCACACCATTCATTACTTGACGTTCAGGTAAAGTCATGGTTTTGGTTGGATCTAAAATTGAAAATTTAGGGAAGGCAAGTGGATTACCAAATGGCAGTTTTGCTTGGCGTTCACTATAGTTAATCACGCCGCCTGAATTCATCTCAGAGCCAGTCGCTGGAATGGTTAATACCGCGCCCAAATCCACTGCTGTATCGATATCTCTGCAATAACTGGTCAGTGCATCCCATGCTTTATCGCGTGATACTGTACCGTCTTCTTCAGTCAATGACGATACGAGCGCGACAAACTTACTGCCGTCAAGTACAGAGCCACCACCAACGGCTAATAAGAAGTCAATATTGTGCTCATTGACCATATCAGCGGCTTTTAATAGCGTCGTAAATTCTGGATTGGCTTCAATACCACCAAACTCGAATATTTCGCGATTGCCACTGGCAGCTAATGCCGTTTTAACTTCATCTAACGTACCTGTACGCTGTGCTGAACTGCCACCATAGGTAATCAGTACGCGGGCATCTGTTGGTACAAGCTCAGCCAACTTTTCGATTTGACCTTCACCAAAGACGATACGAACGGGATTGTAATATTGGAAGTTATTCATAAGATTCCTAATATGCTTTTTTGAGTATGAAAAGGGATTTAAAAACTGAAAATAAAGTCTGCAAATTATTTGCATCTGTCCGCATTATATATTAATTAGACCGGTCGTCTAGTAATTATAGTAAATAGTTACAAAACTATCGTATAAGCATTTTAGCCAATATTAATTCAATCGAATTATTCAGTTGGACCTTTAATAGTAGTGATTAATATTTTTCCTAAGACAAACTATTAATAAGATATCCTTGTTCAACACTAGGTCATGGTAAGTTAAACAAGGATAAAAATAGTGACTCTAAAGTGAAAAAATTAGCGACCCATTGCAGTAGTAGTCATCAGCCACACTTCTGCTAATGGGGTATCCGTTTGACTAATTTTGGTCACTAAACTGGCACCAAGCCAGGCAAAGTACCAACGTTTTGCCACACTTTCAGCCGCTACATTAGCAGGATGAGGCACAGAACCGTCCGCCCAGCCTGATTTGATTTGGGTTGCAAGCCATGTAATCGTTTGCTGATAGCCCGAATATAGGACTTTACGCATTGGCTCCGACATATCTGACACTTCAGCGCTAAGCTTTACCACCAAACATTTCTCATGAGCGCAGCCACTTTGCTGCGTGTCATACCAGTTTTGAAAATAGTCATACAATTTCTGCTGGGCGCTAACATCTTGTGAACCAATAGTATCAAGGCGCTGCTTATACTGGGTAAAGTAGTGGCTGATAATCGCCTCACCAAAGGCTTCTTTTGACGCAAAATAATGATAAAAAGAGCCTTTGGGCACGCCTGCCGTATCTAATATTTGTTTAATGCCAACTGCGGTAAAGCCTTTTTGTGCGATGAGCTTATATCCCGTCGTTAACAGATGGTCTCTGGTGTTTGATAATGCGACATCAGATAGCGAACTGTCTAGTTGAGTATGTTTTATAGCATTGGGTATAGACATGTGACTTATGTTCTCCTCAGAGAGACTAATATTTAAGATAATTTAACAAATTTATAAGTATCAATTGGCAAGTTACGTTTGTTCAACAAACAAGAGATTTAAAAGATTCTAATTTTTATAGGGTTTATGTTAGCATTAGACCAGTCGTCTAGCAAGTTACGTTTGTTATCGTATGCTGTTATTGCTTATTAAACGTGTTACGGAACCTAATAGGCGGCCATGATACGTTATAGCCACACTCTAATAATATTATTAAATAAAAAAATAGGAACAATTATGTCAACAGTAACTAAAAATACGCAGGTAAATGTTTATACGGATTTTCATTTTCAATATATATCAGGCGAATGGAAAAAGGGTGATGACGATAGTATCAATACCAATACCAACCCTTTTAACGGTGAGACGTTAGTAGAAATTCAACAAGCAACGGATAAACAGCTGGATGAAGCTTATCAAGCGGCGAGTGAGGCTCAAAAGCAGTGGGCAAAGCGAACTCCGAACGATCGTGCTGCTATCCTTTATAAAGTAGTTAGTATTTTTGATCAGCGTCAAGATGAGATTGTTGATTGGCTAATCAAAGAGTCGGGCAGTACCCGTATTAAGGCGATGGTCGAGTTTAGCAGTGCGCGGGCGATTACCCTTGAAGCCGCAAGCTTTCCCAATCGTGTCCATGGTGAGATTCGCCCGTCGAACACACCGGGTAAAGAAAACTTTATCTATCGTGAACCGATGGGTGTGATTGCTGTGATTAGCCCATGGAACTTCCCACTACATCTAACCCAGCGCTCTATTGCGCCAGCATTGGCATTGGGAAATGCAGTAGTGTTGAAGCCCGCTAGTGATACACCGATTACCGGTGGGTTGCTGCTTGCAAAAATATTCGAAGAAGCGGGTTTACCAAAAGGATTGTTAAACGTTGTCGTTGGTAGCGGAAGCGAGATAGGCGATGCAATGGTCACCCATCATGTTCCGAGTTTGGTTTCATTTACCGGTTCGACCTCTGTGGGTAAGCATATCGGTGAGTTGGCAAATGGCGGCGACTATATCAAGCAAGTGGCGCTAGAGCTCGGTGGTAATAGCCCGTTTGTCGTGCTAAAAGATGCTGATATTGAGCAAGCCGTAAAAGCCGCTGCCTTTGGTAAATTCTTACATCAAGGTCAGATCTGTATTGCGATTAACCGTATCATTGTCGAAGATGAGATTTATGACGATTTCGTTACGCGTTTTGTGGCACACGTTAAGACCTTGAATGTTGGCGATCCTAGTAAAATTGATACGGCAGTCGGTCCGATTATCAATAGAAAACAAGTCGAGTCGCTAAAAGAAAAAATCGCTAAAGCGCAAGATGAAGGCGCAAAAATGCTATTAAGTGGTGAGATAAAAGGTCAAGTGGTGCCACCACACGTCTTTAGCGACGTCACACGTGAGATGGATTTGTCTTGCAACGAAGTATTCGGTCCTTTGGTTGGTATTATTCGTGCCAAAGATGAAGACGATGCGCTTTCGATTGCTAATGACTCTATGTATGGCTTATCGAGTGCGGTATTTACTCAAGATATGGCAAAAGGCTTGCGCTTTGCTCGTGGTATCAAAGCTGGCATGACCCATATAAATGATATCTCAGTGAATGACGAAAGCAACGCGCCATTTGGTGGCGAGAAAAACTCAGGTATCGGACGCTTTAATGGTGAGTGGATATTAGAAGAGTTTACTACCTTGCATTGGATTTCAGTGCAGCATACGCCGCGCGATTATCCTTTTTAAGCATTGATTATTAAAGCTCTAATTGAATGTTGAATCCAAGTGTTAATAAAAAAGACTGCCTATAGGACAGTCTTTTTTTGTGCAGTCATAAGAATCTTATTTTCTCATTTAGCATGAAAGCCTAATAGCCCTTGTATCTCTTCAATAGTCATATGTCTGATAAGCGCTTGTTCCTCAACGGTTAAGCGATTGGTATGCTCTTTTAACATGCTATAAAGACTGCGTGCAATCTCAGATGTCGTGGCGTAATACATCTGCGGTTCTTCTTTGGTCAATTTTATCAAAAATTTATCAATTAATTTGCGCTTGTGAGTAGCAGCGTTTTCTTCGGTTTTTTCAGTCATGATATTCTCCTAGGGATAAATCATTTAAGCAGTCGGCTTAGTTATAGTCAATGAGTGTATGGTTGCCATCTACCAATGCCATCTACCAATGCTAAGACAGCCCCTAAAATCATCATCTTACTTTATAATGAATGGCACGCCAAACTATATCAAAGGTAATATCCTATAATGACCACGACCATTTTTGCTACCTACCATTATAATTATCCGCAAAATTTCATTGAAATGAAACCTAAGATTACGCGGCTTGAGCAGGCAATTAAGAAGCTCGAAGTGAATCTGATAAATGCGGATGCTGAGGTATTAGAGCAAAGGCTTGCCAGTCATTTAGGGTTGCAAGTAGATTATGCCAGTGAGCTTAATGCCAATCAGCTATTGGCCGCAACGACTATTGAGGGCAAGGTGTTGGTGATTGCTGGTGCCGGTTCTGGTAAAACCAAGACTTTGACCTATAGAACCAGTTATTTGATAGAAAATGGCGTGTCGCCAAAAGAGATTTTACTATTAACCTTTACTCGTAAAGCAGCCAACGAAATCAAAGGTCGTGCTAGAGCTTTACTAGCAAGTACACCATCTTTTGCTCAAAGATTAAATGAGGATTTGGTAGAAGATAAATTGCCAAAGAATAAAGCGCTGAATGATATTACCAGTGGCACTTTTCACTCTTTTTGTAATATGCTATTACGCCAATATTCAGGTCTGCTTGGTATCAATCCGAGATTTACCATTCTAGATACAGGTGACAGTGAAGACGCCATCGATCTCATTCATAAGGAAAAAAAGTATCCGACCAAAATAACCAATCAAGCATTTCCGCGCAAAAAAACGTTACAAAATATCTTTTCAACCTCTAGAAATCGCCGTATTCATATTCGCGATTTAATCGAAAACAGTTATCCTGATATCGCTGTTCATATTCCCATTATTGAGCAGCTAGCCGTTGATTTTCATGAGTATAAGCGCGCCAACCATTTATATGATTTTGATGACATCATTAGCCAAGTGGTGCGTCATTTAAAACATAATGATACCTTTCGCCAACTGCTACAAAAGCAATATCGTTATGTCATGGTGGATGAATATCAAGACACCAATATTCCGCAAAAAGAGCTGATTGACCTCATCTGTGCGCCTGCATCAGTATCGCTGATGGTGGTCGGTGATGACAACCAAAGTATTTATGCCTTTCGCGGCGCCAATTATGAAAATATCTTATTGTTTGGCGAGAGCTATCCTGAGGCAAAGTTAATTAAGCTTGAGCAAAATTATCGTAGTACGCCAGCAGTGCTTGACTATATCAATGCCTTATCCGCACAAATTACGCTAGGCTATCAAAAAAAGCTGTACTCGGGCGTTTCTATAGAAGGCGTAAAACCAATATTTCGTCGACTTAGCGATGAAAGCAAAGAAGCAAAGTATATTGCTGATAGAATTATCGAATTAAAATCAGATTATGATTATCAAGACTTTGCGGTATTGTGCCGAACCTCCTTTCAATCCAACTACGTCCAGCTAGAATTTATGGAACGTAATATTCCGTTTATCGTGGTGGGTGGGATTCGTTTTATTGAACGACGCCACATTAAAGACGTCTTAGCGTTTGTTAAGATACTTTATAACCCCAATGATACCATTGCATGGCACCGTATTTTGACCTTATTTAAAGGCGTGGGGGCGGTAACGGCGACGCGCTTGACCCAAGCGATTAATGCTGACAATAGCTCTTTTGAGCCGTTATTAACAACAAAGTTTGCCAAAAAAAGCACGCAACTTGAGCCACTGTATAAAATGCTAAGTCAAGCCAGTCAAGCAGAATCAGTTGAAGCTATTATCGAGCTAATTCTAGATTTTTACCTGCCCGTTTTAAAAATCAATGAAGACAATTGGCGTGAGCGTAGCGAAGACTTCCGTGTGCTCAAAAATCTAGCGTTAGAGCATGATAGCCTAGATAAATTTTTAGAAAATCTGGCACTTGATCCACCTAATGATTCGGTTGCTACCGCAGGCGCGCCTGAAAAAGGCGAAGAAGGTATCGACAAAAACAGGGACAAAGTGACCATTTCGACCATTCATAGTGCCAAAGGACTTGAATGGCCAGTGGTATTTGTTAACTCTTTAGTAGATGGTATAACACCGCATTACCGCTCACTAAGCGATTTTGAGGAATTAGAAGAGGAGCGTAAGCTGTTTTATGTTGCTTGTAGTCGTGCAAAAAGCAGACTGTTCTTAACTGCGCCCGATTATTTTTCGAGCTATTCAGGCTATTTTGATAAAGTGTCACGGTTTATCGCTGAAGTACCTGCTGATAAGATAACAGTACTAACGGTCAAACAGCCTTTAGAAGAGAGTGCTGATCCAGTTTGGTGGTGATAAAAAATGCTCTAAACGTTGGAAAATAGCTTAAAAAATGACTTTTGTTTTTTATTAGGTTGTCACTATTCCTATCAAAAATACCTTGTATAAAAAGATATAACCAAAAGTGTTTATTCGTAAAAATATTTAACAGATAAGGGTTTAAAATATCTTTCAATGCGTTACTATGACCACCTTACCCATTATATTCATCTATTAAACACTCTGTATCAAAGCCATAAAAAGGGATATGTTATGCGTCATGAAGTTATCGTTATCGGTGCAGGTATGGTTGGCACCTCGGTTGCTTGGCATCTACAAAAAAACAATTCTGAAGTCTTGCTTATAGACAAAAAGCTACCGGGCTCAGAAACTTCATACGGCAATGCTGGCTTAATTCAGCGTGAGGCGATTCATACGCATCCGTTTCCGCGCCAGCTGACTGAGATGATACGTGTATTGCCAAACCAAGGTACTGATATCCGCTATCGCATACCAGCTATTCTTCGTTATCATCAAGCGCTGTTGCAATACTGGAAATACTCTACACCTGCCTCAGTTAAAAAAATCGAAGGCGAGTGGCAAACACTGATTGAGCATTGCACAAGCGAACATCAAACCATGATTAGCGCCTCTGGTGCAGATGAGCTGATCACCCGCGATGGTTGGTTGCAATTACATCGCTCTGAAGAAACTTTTAAAGAAGCCATCGCGCTAGCTATCGATGCGCGTAATCAAGGTGTTGAACATAATGTATTGACAGTTGAAGAATTAAGAGTCATGGAGCCTAGCGCCAATTTTGACGAGTTCGTCGGCGCAATTCATTGGTTGAATTCTTGGCAGGTTTCAAACCCAAGCTTTCTGGTTAAAGCCTATGCAAGAAATTTCCAAGAAATGGGCGGCACTATCAAAGAAACTGGCGTTCAAGAAATTGTACAAGAAGATGGCGGCTGGAAGATTGTCACTGATACCGAGACTTTCTATAGTGATAAATTAGTCATCGCAGCAGGACCTTGGTCTAATGATCTCATCAAGCCGCTTGGTTATGACTTACCATTATTCCCGATGCGTGGCTATCATCAGCATTTTAAAGTCAACGAAAAGAACACCATCCATCATAGTATGTTTGATATGGATAAAGGTTTTGTTATGGGGCCGATGCAACAAGGTATCCGTATTACCACTGGTGCTGAGATGACCACTATGAATGCGCCAAAGAATTTTGGACAGTTAAAAACCGTGCTTAAACTGGCGCGAAAAATCCTGCCATTAGAAGATGCGGTTGAGAGCGAAGCATGGGCAGGATCACGTCCTTGTATGCCAGATATGAAGCCAGTCATAGGTCCTGCGCCTAAGCACGATAAATTGTGGTTTGCCTTTGGTCACAGTCATCAAGGTTTCACATTAGGACCGATGACCGGTCGTCTCGTTGAAGAGATGATTCATGAAAAACCGCTATTGGTCGATATCAAGCCATTTAGCGCTGAACGTTTTTCTAAGTAACGCATATAGCCTATACATACACATTTATAAGGGTAAAAAATAATGAAAAAGCTTCATAGTAGTGAGCGCATGAGTAAGATTGTGGTGCACAACAAAACTGTCTATCTATGTGGTCAAGTGGGTAACGCTGAAGATGATATCAAAGCCCAAACCTTAACTTGCCTAGAGAAGATCGAAAGCTTGTTACAAGAAGTCGGTAGTGACAAATCAAAGCTGCTAATGGCGACTGTCTGGGTGAAGAGTATGTCGGATTTTGCGGCAATGAATGAAGTATGGGACAAGTGGTTTGAAGGCGTACAACCACCAGCTCGTGCTTGCGGTGAATCTGCCTTGGCACGTCCTGAGCTATTGGTTGAGATTACTGCTATCGCTGCTGAGTAAATAGCAGTACCTGCTGCTTAAAACTGAATAATGATGAGAGGGCGTGATATGACTATCATGCCCTTTCTGATGAGTAACGTATGCAAGTAGTCTATAATTAACCTCATTGACAGTATCGACAGTTATCTGATGAGCAGCAAAAAGGGTTATAAAAAAATGATTAACAATAAAATCTATCACTCAATTTATGTGTTGGCAGAAAAGCTATTAGAAGCGGACAGTGCCAATGATAAAAAAACATTTGATACGCTGTATGTACAGCTGAAAGACTTGTGCATTGAAAATGAGAAAGGCAATAAGGATCACCCTGAGCAGTGGGAGACATTGGCAGATTTTACGGAAGATTTGGATGAGGCACTAGTTATTTACCAGAAGGCCTTCGATAAAGCAGCAGTGATTCAATCAAAAGAGCATTTATCATCGATTGCCTTTTCAATGGCTGAATTACAGAACGAGCTTGGACAGACAGAGGCAGCGATTCAAAGCTTACAGAGTGCTAAAATAACTGCCAGTAAGCTCGACGATAAAGCATTCAAAAGTGAGATAAATAAGATGCTTGCCAAATTATTAGCTGAGTAATCTTAATTATTGCCATTTCTTATTAAAAAACGCCTTTGTTATTTAAAAAAGTGGCGCTGCCAAAGCAACCAGAGACATTTTGTATTATAAAATCATTATATCGCTCTTATCGTCCTGTCCATACGGCAGGACGCTTTTCGATAAAGGCGTCAATCCCTTCACTCACATCATCCGCCATCATATTACAGCTCATTACCTCGCTGGCATACTCATAAGCCTCTGCCAATTCCATATCTAGTTGTTTGTAAAACATGGTTTTGCCAGTGGTTAGCGCGACTGAGGATTTGGCGGTAATGGCGTCTATCAGAGATTGTAGCGTCTGGTCTAATTGCTCAGCGCTTGCTACGCGATTGATCAATCCTTGCTGTAGTGCCGTATGGGCATCGATAAACTCACCGGTAATCAGCATCTCAAATGCCTGCTTACGAGATAGGTTGCGACTGACGGCGACGGCTGGGGTAGAACAAAAAAGCCCTACGTTGATACCAGAGGTGGCAAATTTGACATTGTCTGAGGCGACGGCTAAGTCACAGGCTGCGACCAGTTGACAGCCAGCAGCAGTGGCGATGCCCTGTACCTTAGCTATCACCACTTGTGGCATTTGATTGATGGTGAGCATCATCTGACTACATTGCTCAAATAAGGTACGCTGAAATGTTTCATCTGGATTGGCACGCATCTCTTTTAGATTATGTCCAGCACAAAATGCCTTGCCATTTGCGGCAATCACTAGCACTTGTATAGTTGTGTCATTCGCAATGCTGTCCAGCTCCGCTTGTATCGCAGCTAACAATTCAACCGATAACGCATTAAATTGTTTGGGGCTGTTGAGTCTCAACGTCACAACGCTACCTAAGTTTTCTCTAATAACTAATAGCTCATTGGTATTCGTCGAGGGAGTCACTGATTGAATAGGGTTAAATTGGGTCATTTATCGTCCTTGATAATAGAGGTATTTAAAATTAGCGCAAAAGCTGATTAAATAATAACCCAAATAGTAGCATGCTTAATTGGTTAAGCAAGAAGTCAGTAATACTGATATAGCCCACATAAAAATAGCCCCCTTATATGATAAGAGCGCTATTTAATGTTTTAAAGCAATAATTTTTCAAAAACATACTACTAATGACTCTTAATAAGCGCCTTCACTATAAATCAGCTCATAGCTATGGCTGTATATCTCAACGATATTACCAAACGGATCTTCCATATAAATCATGCGATAGGGTTTTTCGCCAGGGTAATAATAACGAGGTTTCTCCATCCGTCTTTTACCACCTGCGGCAACCATACGTTCGGCGAGCTCTTCCACATTGGGATCTTGAACACAGAAATGAAAGATACCTGTTTTCCAGTATTCAAAGTTATTGTCAGGATTTTCTTGATTTTTAAATTCAAAAATCTCTACACCAATACGGTCGCCAGTCGATAAATGAGCGATACGAAAGCTGCCCCAACCTGCACCAAAGACTTCCGTACACATCTCACCAATAGCACTGTCATCTTCAGTGATTTCGGTCGGCTCCATGATGGTATACCAACCCATCACCTCGGTATAAAATTTGACGGCGGCATCGAGGTCAGGCACAGAAAGACCAATATGTGAAAAGCTTCTTGGATAAACATTATCCATGGTTTGTACTCCTTTTTGATATGGGAGCAGTTTACAAAGTTATATCTATTACGTAAAATTATCATTTATTATAAAGATAAGTATATATTGTAATGATAAATATCATATGGCTACGTACTTTTTGCACTTTGGTAGAAGTTGGGCATTTTACTCATACTGCTGAGCGTCTATATATGACGCAGTCAGGGGTTAGTCAGCATATACGTAAACTTGAGAATCAGTTGGATGTTGACTTGCTGATTCGTCAAGGTAAGCAGTTTTCATTGACCGATGCAGGTGAGCAGTTGTATCGAGAGGCACAGGATATCTTGCAGCGCTTATCACGCTTAGAGCAGCGTATTGGTGAGGATTTGGCTTATGAGGGATTGGTGCGAATTATGTCGCCTGGAAGTGTTGGTTTAAAGCTCTATCCTAAGCTGTTAAAACTACAAGAGCAGCATCCACAGTTGGTGATTGATTACCGTTTTGCCCCTAATACAGATATAGAGCAGGCGATCTCCAAGCATGAGATTGATATAGGTTTTATGACAACTATCTCAGATGATGAGACGGTCAGCTGCAAGCCGGTGGCTCAAGAAGCGCTGCAACTGGTGACACCAGTCTCGACGATTGAGCCAAGCTGGGAAGCGCTTACCGAGCTTGGCTTTATTGATCATCCTGATGGCGCACATCATGCCAATTTGCTATTGAGCGCCAATTATCCTAAGTTTGAACACATCAATGACTTTATTAAAAAAGGTTTTTCTAATCAGATAGGTATGATTTTAGAGCCAGTGAGTAAGGGGCTTGGATTTACCGTGTTACCAGCGCACGCAGTTGCCGCGTATCCAAACCCGCAGCTGCTTAAATGTCATCAGCTGCCAGTCTCAGTTAGTGAAACTCTGTATCTTGCTATACGCCGCCAGCAAGTACTACCAAATAGGATGCAAACCATCCTCAATGAGGTAAAGAAATGGCTGTAACATCGTCTAAGAGAGCATCTTAAGTAGCCCTATAAGGCCTATTTGATACTTTGACCCAATTTTATCGCAGCAGCAATATTGGCGGCGGTGATTTCAATATTATGATAAGCATTTTTAAAGACGTTCTCGATGGACTCTAGCTTTTGGATACTGGGCATGATGACATCAAACTGACTGGTCTGAGCCGGTTTTAGTCCATCAACACTGCCACAAATCGCAATCACTGGCGTATGGCTGGCTTTGGCAATATGGCTAATGCCACCAGCTACTTTACCCATGGCAGACTGAGCGTCAAGCTTGCCTTCACCAGTGATGACCAAATCTGCATCAGCAATGTGCTGTGATAAGTTGGTAACTTTTGCCACTGTATCAAAACCTGATTTCAGCTCAGCTTGGCAAAAGCTCATTAACGCATAGCCAAGACCACCTGCTGCGCCCGCACCCGCTATCTCTTGATAATCTTGGTAGCCATTCTGCTCGCATATACTCGCAAAGTGGTTTAACGCTTGGTCCAAATCATTAACTTGCTGTAGGCTAGCGCCTTTTTGAGGACCAAATATGGCGCTGGCACCCAATTCACCACATAAAGGGTTGGTCACATCACAGGCTACTTCAAACACTGTCTCCAACACGCTAGTATGGAAGCTTGTCGCATCTAATCGTTGCAAGTTGGCAAGCGCGCCGCCGCCTTGGGCTAGCATATTGTCATCACTATCATGAAACCTCATGCCAAGTGCGGTTAGCATGCCAAGTCCTGCATCATTGGTGGCACTACCACCAAGGCCGATAATAATACGTTTGACACCTTCCCTTAAAGCGTCTGCAATCAGCTCGCCAACGCCATAGCTGCTAGCGATGACTGGATTGCGCTCTGCCACAGTCAAGAGATGTAAACCACAAGCTTGAGCAACTTCGATGACCGCAGTTGCATCAGGCAATAATAAATATTTTGCGCTAATCGGTCGCATTAAAGGATCATGGACGCGCACGTCTTTCCAACGGCCACCTAATATGTAAGACAATACTGCAGAAGTCCCTTCACCGCCATCTGCCATCGGCAATAGCTTATAGTCAGCATCTGGAAACACTTGGCTGAAGCCGGATTGAATGGCGCGGCAAACATCCAGTGCCTCTACACTTTCTTTAAATGAGTCAGGGGCGATTAAAATTTTCATGACTTTCTCTTTAAATGTTTTTTTGAATCTCTTTTTTAATAACTTAACTTTTAACAATTTAGCTAAGATGTTAGATAAATACCAAGGTTAATAACCAAATAAAGAGGATGCTAGTCACGCCTTGAATACCAGTCGCCATAGAATGGGCTTTATAAGCCTGTGCCACACTCATACGACTAAACTGGCTAACAATCCAAAAGAAACTGTCATTAGCGTGTGAGATAGTCATCGCGCCTGCACCAATTGCCATCACACAAAATACGCGACCAAGCTCACTATCGAGACCTATTTGACCTAATAGTGGTGCGACCATCGCAGAGGTGGTCACCAAAGCAACCGTGGTTGAGCCTTGCGCAGTTTTTAGTGCGGCAGAGACGATAAATGGCATAAAAATACCAAGCCCCAAGGCAGATAAGGTCGTACCCAAATAATCGCCAATTGGTGTGACCTTTAGCATAGCGCCAAACGCGCCGCCAGCACCAGTGATTAAAAGAATAGGCGCTGCGACCACCAAGCCTTGAGAGATGCTGTCGCTGATTTGCTGTGTTTTTTGTTCAGTATTGATGAGTAAAAATGATAAGAATAAACCAATCAGTAGGGCGGTTAGTGGATTCCCTATAAATACTAAGATATCTGTGAGGCTGCCAGCACCAAATGGCGTACTAGGTAAATTAGCAACAGACGATAAGCAAATCAAGACAATAGGCACGATAATAGGTAAAAACGCCATGGTCGCTGACGGTAGCTTGCTATACTCGTCACGAGTTTTCATATTAGCCGGCACAGTCGCAGCTGGCGCGTCAAGTGCATCGACATTGTCAGGCGTGGCGTTGAGAAAGCGATTGGACCACAGCCAACCAGCAAGGACGGCAACGGCTGTCACAACCACACCAACCATGATGACCAAGCCCAAATTTGACTCAAGTCCCAAGTTTCCTGCTGCTGCAATTGGACCGGGTGTCGGTGGTACAAAGGTATGAGTGGCATATAAGCCAGTTGCTAAAGCAATACTCATCGCCACGCTCGATACTTTTAAGCGCTCAGCCAAAGACTCTTTTAACGAGTTTAAAATAATATAGCCTGAATCACAAAACACTGGTACAGATACTACGGCACCTACGATAGACATTGTCAAAGTAGGGAAGCGTGGTCCCAAGACTTTGATGACCGTTTCTGCCATTACGATGGCGGCACCCGTTTTTTCAAGTATTAAGCCAATAATAGTACCAAAGACAATGACCAGACCGATATATCCTAAGATGCCCCCAAAGCCATCAGAGATAGTTTTGGCAACTGTATTAAGCGGTACTTGGTAAAACAGTGCGACCAAAAAGGCAGATAGTATCAATACTAAAAAAGGATGCCACTTAAGTTTTGCGGTGGCAAAAATAATAAAAAGAATGGTCAGCACCAGCCAAAATACGATCATCACTGTCTCTATATAGTTGTTAATGTCTTATGACAAATTATGAGGCTCATGCAGCGTGCACTTTATGAAGCATCAATAGTCATATGAATTTTTAAAGGGACATATTCTATAGTAAATCTACGTTGCTAGGAAATCTATTAGGCTCATATTTGATTTTATTCATGGTAAAGCAGAGATAATTTGCTAGTATGTGGGTTTTGTTTGATATGTACCAGATTTAGGATGCTTCCTTTGAACATATTTAATGCCCCGATAATTCCCAATATCGAAAATAATGCGCTACGCCAGCAGCTAGAGCAAATCATTGACCAGAAAATCAAACCAATTGGCGCACTTGGACGTTTAGAGATGCTCGCTCTACAGTTAGGTATGATTCAAGGCACAATTATGCCAAAGATTGAGCAACCTCAAATTCGAGTATTTGCCGCCGATCATGGTTTAACCAAGCACGGCACGTCCGCGTATCCTAGTGCAGTCACTGCACAGATGGTTTATAACTTTTTGCAAGGCGGCGCTGCCATCAATGTCTTGGCACGTCAGCATGATATTGAGCTAAAAGTAGTCGATGCTGGGGTAGACGCGGATTTTGGCAATTCTCCTTTTAAAGACCATCCGCAACTGCTAGATTATAAAATTCGACATGGTAGCCGCGACGCGCTGACAGAACCTGCGATGACACAAGCAGAATGCTTGGCTGCATTAGAGAGTGGTATGAGCGTGGTTAAGGACATGGGAGGCAATCTATTGATTGTTGGTGAAATGGGCATCGGTAATACGTCAGCGGCAAGTCTTTTGCTGGCGAGATTGGGCGACTTGTGCATTGCCGACTGTATCGGTCGTGGCACTGGTCTTGATGATGCGGGATTACAGCACAAGGCGACTATTTTAACGCAAGTTTTAGAGCGTCACCGTGAAGCGCAATCACCGTTCGATGTGCTTGCTGCATTAGGCGGGCTTGAGGTTGCTATGATGGCAGGGGCGCTTATTCAGGCCAGCAGTGAGCGTCGTATTTTATTAATTGATGGCTTTATTGCTAGTGTCGCCTTGCTTGTCGCCGAGCGCTTAGCGCCGGGCGTTGCTCAATATGCTATCTTTGCACATCACTCAGTTGAACCAGGGCACGCGCATTTATTAAAACTGCTGAATGCTAAGCCATTACTCAATATGGGTATGCGCTTAGGCGAGGGCAGTGGTGCGGCATTAGCGTATCCACTATTACAATCCGCTTGCGCCATTATCAATGAGATGGCAAGCTTTAGTGATGCTGGTATCAGTGAGCAAAGCAAGTGATACCAAGCTCATCCTCAAAGCTGTCTGTATTGCAGCGACTTCGTTATGAAGCCCGATTGATATTGGTTGCTGTTCAGTTTCTAACACGTATATCTGTCCCGTCTTTTAGCCATTATGATCCGCAGTGGCTGCACCAAAGCAGCCGTTATTTTCCAGCGGTAGGCTTATTGATAGGTTTGCTTTGTGCTGGCGTGTTTTGGCTTAGCAGTCTCTTATTCATACCACTAGTTGCGGCAGTGATAAGTACGGCTTTTGGTATCAATTTAACAGGGGCTTTTCATGAAGATGGACTTGCCGATAGTTGCGATGGGCTAGGTGGCGGACTCACTCGCGAGCACACTTTAGAGATTATGAAAGACTCGCGCTTAGGCACTTATGGCGTATTAGGTTTGGTCTTAGCGCTATTGCTTAAAATTAGCTTACTTACTGCGATGCCAACACCCGTTGCTATCGTTGCACTCATTATTGGGCATACGGCGTCACGTTTACTTTGTATTAGCTTACTGACGCTATTGCCTTATGGTGGTGAAATTGAGCATGCCAAAGCAAAACCGATGGCACAGCAGCTGACACCATTACAAGCTATATATAGCAGTGGTTGGCTACTATTGGCTATTATTTTACTGATAGGGCTACTGCCAAATACCATGCAGCAGATAGGTATATGGCAATGGCTATTGGCTTTATTGCTCGGCATAGTTGCAACGGACTATATGCGCCGTTTATTACGCAGGCGTTTGGATGGCTATACGGGTGATGGTTTAGGGGCTACTCAGCAACTGAGTGAGATTGCCATTTATATAGGGCTTGCAGCTTCTATACCGTTTATCTGATGTACAAAAGATGGTTAAAAAAGGATGCTCACACTCATGATTCTGTATATTTGGCGTCATCCAAAACCTATTGCTACTAACGGACTGTGCATTGGACAGACAGATATAAAGGTCAATAGACGTAAACTAAAACGCCTGGCTAATAAAGTACAGCGCTTTGTCCGTCTGCATCACTTACCAAAAATAATCTGGGTCAGCCCGTTACAGCGTTCATTAAAAGTTGGAGAGCTACTGGCACAGCGCGGTTTTCAATATAAGATTGCACCTGAGCTAGCTGAAATTAACTTTGGCGCGTGGGATGGCAAATTTTGGGCGCAAATTGAGAAACAACACATTGATGAGTGGTGTAATAACTTTGCTGACTATGCACCCGATAATGGCGAAAGTCTGCAACAGCTATTTGACCGTGTTGAGCGATGGTTAAATAAAATTTTGGCTGAACAAGGAAGCGCACCCATACTTTCTATTGGTCATGCTGGTTGGATCAATGCCGCTAAGATGATAGCGGCTGGTCAAGAAGTACCAAACCTTGCAATTAACTGGCCACACTCTGTAGGATATTTATCCTGTAGTTGTATAGATATTTAACCAAAAAAAATGGTCATTATAATGACCGTTTTTAATCTTTGATTATAGCTTGAAAGTGTTGAAATGCTACTGACAGTCATTTGATAGATCATTGATCTTCTCAAAACATGCTCTTTCAGTTGCTGCTATAGCCGAATCAAAACTCACATAAATGCCTTTGTCATCTAAGGTCGCATACCAATGATCAGTATTATTAGCGGTTAATATTTGGAAGTACTTATTATTAACGATTCTACCAACCTTATAAGTTTTGCCTTCGGTATAAAAGCCATTGCCTTGAATACATCGTAAAGTGTCATCAGTATTTATCATGGTATCCTAAATTTCATTCATAAAATATAATCGTCAGCATAGTGACTAGTAGGATTAGAATACAACAGACGTTATCAATAGTCTTTTGTCATTGCGTGTACAGTGTTTATTGTCTGTATCAGTACAAATATAAATAACGAAGTCCAAAATCAACACAAAAAAAACCAGCAACCTAAAGTTGCTGGTTTTTTATTGCGACTAAAACTTAGTATGCTAAAGATTACTCTTCAGAATAGTCTTCGTTTTCGTCTGCAGCGTTGTCTTCGTCTAAATCTTCATTGTCGCCATCTTCAGAAAGAATGGTAACTAGAATAGTAGCGGTTACGTCATGATGTAGTTGAATATCAACATTGTATTCACCAATTTGACGCAAAGTGCCTTCAGGTAGCTTGATTTCAGCACGGTCAACTTCTAGACCTGAGTTAGTCAATGCTTCAGCGATATCGCGAGTACCGATAGAGCCGAATAGCTTGCCTTCGTCACCTGATTTAGCGCGCATGATAACATTAACGTCAGTTAATGCGTCAGCACGTTCTTGAGCAACTGCTACTTCTTTTGCTTCTTCAGCTTCAAGTTCAGCACGACGTGCTTCGAACTTTTCAATGTTAGCTTTAGTAGCAGGTAGTGCTTTACCCAAAGGGATAAGAAAGTTACGTCCGTAACCTGGTTTTACATCGACAGTTTCACCGAGTTTGCCAAGGTTGACGATACGCTGTAACAAAATAATTTGCATGAGTCATTCCTAGTTAACGGTTAACCCTGATGGTTATCAGTGTATGGAAGTAGCGATAAATAACGAGCTTGCTTGATAGCAGTCGCTAGTTGACGCTGATATTTAGTAGACGTACCGGTAATACGGCTTGGTACGATTTTGCCATTATCACTGATATACTGTTTTAGCAATTCAACATCTTTATAATCGATGTGAGTGATACCTTCAGCAGTGAAACGGCAGAATTTGCGACGGCGATAAAAACGTGCCATGATTATGCTCCTTTAATTAGTCATCACTGTGGTTGTCGTTGTCATCATTACTGTCTGGACGACGAGTAGTAGCTTTGCGTGCGCGTTTTTCATCGGCATTCTTGGCTAACTGCGACTCTTCAGTGACAGCATCATCACGGCGCATAACTAGACTACGAATGATCGCGTCGTTATAACGGAATAATTCTTCAAGTTCAGCTAAAGTCTCGCCGTCAGTTTCAATGTTGAAAAGAACGTAATGAGCTTTGTGAATCTTGTTAATTGGGTAAGCAAGTTGACGACGACCCCAATCTTCTAAACGATGGATAGTGCCGTTGTTGTCTTGAACTAACTTGATATAGCGTTCGACCATGCCGACCACTTGGTCGCTTTGGTCTGGGTGTACAAGTAACACCAGTTCGTAATGTCGCATTATGACTCCTTACGGATTAGTAGCTATTAACCCTATGTTAATAGCAAGGAGATTTATAAGGTAAGCTCAAATCCTACCTATTATTATAAATAATTAACAGAGAATAAGCTTAGTTTATAAAGCGCCGTATTATAACAGTAGTCACTGATGAACACAAAGGTTAATCAATGCGCAGCTGTTAATAAAAAATATTAATCGAATACCTTGTTTCTTTATCAATAAAAAAGCAACGCTGATACGTCGCTTTTTATGGCAGACCTAAGAGATATTGTTAATCATCAAAAATAAGATTATTTTATTTTTGGCTCTTTTATCAATTGACTACTATCTGCTTTAACTACCAAAGTTTTGGCTAATTTGTCGTGCCAACCAATGTTCTCAGGGCTTTTAGACGCCATATAATAATGAATAGCAACAATAACAAACCCTAAAAAGCTGGTAAACGAGAATAGTAAGTTATAGATGATAAACAGCAAAAAGGTACGCATACCAATAAGCTTTAAAAATGATGGCAAACGATGGGTAGTTTGATCAACCACGCGAATACCCGTAATCATTTTGCCTAGCGATTGACCACGCAAAGTGATAAATAACAATTGCAAAGCAAATAAACCAAAGACCATGACCTGCGAGATCATCAACGTGCTGCTAGGTAAGCTTTCCATCAATGTCACTGAGTACTGATAAGCCGCATCCATATCCTGAATATTTTGGAACTTGGTATAATCGACATCCATCTTGGTCAATGCCATGACTAGTGGAAAAATAGCTAATAAATATAGTAAAGCATTCAGCGCCGTTGCCAATATCCGTGACATGATGGGAGCCAGTATCACATTACCCACCACTTTATCTTTCGCTGAAGCAGCCTTGGTCGCGTTAGACTTATTTAATGACACGTTGTTATTTGGTGTGTGATGACGATTGGTTGTCATATCTGCTTTGATGTTTTTAGCCGTTTCTTTTGAACGTTCGGGCTTGCCATATAAACGATCTAGCGATACCGATTGTTTGTCTTTATTGGTATCTACTGCATCGTCTTCTGGGAAGATAGTAACGTTGTTAATAATAGAATCATTAACCTCAGGCATCGCTACATGAGTTGGGCGGTAAAAGGATTGATTGTTAGTCAAGTTACCAACACGCTGCCACTGATCTAAGCCGTCATGCCAGACCAAATCATCTAATAGCACTTCACCAGAGGTGAGCATAATATTGAGCTGATCCAAAGTGTATGGACCGGCTTGTACGTTATTTCGAGCAAGGAAAATCTGCATAATTGCCTGCATAGTTAGTCATGTCTTAAGTCACTGTTTTAAAAAACTGCTTTTCAGTCACTATTGGTTATACATTATATTAGGGTCTATTTGAAAAAATCAAATAGACCCTAATGATTGTATCTTAAATGACGGTGTGAATTAACGTTGTGACGTAACGTTACAGTTTACTTCGCTTCTTCACCCGCTAAGAAGAACCAAGTATCTAGTACTGAGTCAGGGTTCAAAGATACTGAGCTGATGCCTTGCTCCATGAGCCATAAAGCTAGATCTGGATGGTCTGATGGACCTTGACCACAGATACCGACATATTTATTTTGCTTGCGGCAGGCATTAATTGCCATTGACAACAGCTTTTTAACCGCAGGATCACGCTCATCAAATAGATGTGAGACGATACCTGAGTCACGGTCAAGACCTAGGGTCAATTGGGTCAAATCGTTTGAGCCGATTGAGAAACCATCGAAATGCTCTAGGAACTCTTCTGCTAGTAAGCAGTTGGTTGGTAGCTCACACATCATGATGATGCGTAGACCATTTTCGCCACGTTTTAGACCATTTTTCTCAAGCAATTCGATGACTTGTTTGGCTTCGCCGACGGTACGGACGAATGGAATCATAATCTCGACGTTGGTCAAGCCCATCTCATCACGCACGCGTTTTAGCGCTTTACACTCAAGCTCGAAGCAATCACGGAAGTTATCAGACACATAACGGCTAGCACCACGGAAACCAAGCATTGGGTTTTCTTCTGATGGCTCGTATAACTTACCACCTAATAAGTTAGCGTATTCGTTTGATTTAAAATCTGACATACGAACGATAACTGGCTGATCCATAAAGGCAACGGCTAGTGTTGAGATACCTTCGACCAATTTGTCCACATAGAAATCAACTGGTGAAGCATAACCTGCGATACGCTCTTGGATTGCTTGTGATATCTCACGTGGCAAGCTGTTCATGTTTAGTAGTGCTTTTGGATGCACACCAATCATACGATTGATGATGAATTCAAGACGGGCAAGACCGATACCTTCGTTCGGCATTTGGGTAAATGAGAAGGCGCGATCTGGGTTACCAACGTTCATCATGACTTTGAAGGCAAGCTCAGGCATAGACTCTACAGAGTTGGTCTGTACTTCAAAATCAATCTGACTTTCATAAATGAAGCCAGTATCACCTTCAGCACAAGAAGCAGTCACGTCTTGACCATCGACCAATAGCTCAGTGGCATTACCACAACCAACGATTGCTGGAACACCTAGCTCACGAGCGATAATTGCTGCGTGACAAGTACGACCACCACGGTTGGTAATGATAGCAGAAGCACGCTTCATGACTGGTTCCCAATCCGGATCCGTCATGTCTGATACCAATACATCGCCTTCTTGTACTTTATCCATCTCATTTAGGTTGCTGACGATACGGACTTTACCTGAACCGATACGTTGACCAATTGAGCGACCTTCGCACAATACTTTAGCGTTAGTCGTGTCAATGATATAACGTTCCATGACATTGCTGTCTTGGCGGCTCTTAACCGTTTCTGGACGGGCTTGAACGATAAAGATTTCATTGGTATCACCGTCTTTTGCCCACTCGATATCCATTGCTTGACCATAATGTTTTTCAATGGTCATGGCTTGCTTGGCAAGGGATGTCAGCTCTTCAGTAGACAAAGAGAACTGCATACGATCTTCTTTTTCGACATCAATGACTTTTACTGATTTGGTGGTACTACCTTCATCACCATAAATCATTTTCTTGTGCTTGCTACCTAGGTTGCGACGGATAATCGCAGGTTTGCCGTTGGCAAGTAATTGTTTTGACACATAGAATTCATCAGGATTTACGGCGCCCTGTACAACCATTTCACCTAGACCATAGCTTGAAGTAATAAAGACCACTTGATCAAAACCACTTTCGGTATCTAGGGTAAACATAACGCCAGCTGCGCCAGTTTCTGAGCGAACCATACGCTGAACAGCAGCAGATAACGCTACACCTTCGTGCTCAAAACCTTTGTGCACACGATAAGAGATAGCACGGTCATTATAAAGAGAAGCAAAAACTTCTTTAATCGCAATAAGGACGTTATCAATGCCGCGAATGTTCAAGAAAGTTTCTTGTTGACCGGCAAATGAGGCGTCTGGCAAATCTTCAGCGGTAGCAGAAGAACGTACCGCAACCGCGATTTCTTTACCATCGCTCATCTCTTCAAATGAATCACGAACCGCTTGCTCGAGATCTTTTGGCAGTTCTTGCTCAATAATCCAAGTACGGATTTTTTTGCCAGTTTCAGCAAGTTTATTGACATCGTTAACATCTAAGGTTTTAAGCTCGTTGTTGATTTTGTCAAGTAAGCCTGTTTCTGTTAGAAACTGGTAAAAAGCATTTGAAGTTGTGGCAAAGCCGCCTGGAACACTAACGCCCAAATCAGATAGATGGCTGATCATTTCACCAAGTGAAGCGTTTTTGCCACCGACCATTTCAATGTCGTCTTTTCCTAACTGATCAAGGTTAATTACAAGTGCTGTAGATTGCGCTGCCATGATAACTCCAGAAAATAAGGTTATTTAGTAAAGATTATAATGGTCGATTATACCCCTATATTTTGAGAATTTCGAGAGCTTGAAGCAAAAAAATGATGAAAAAGCTACAAATTGTGAGATTTGCTACATATTTATTGGGATAGATTATAAGTTTTGGCACAATAAATATCGATCTGACAGTGAGCCGAGTCTTAAAAAAATCTATGTAAGTCTAAGTCTACGCCTGTAACATTGATTACTATTAAGCGTCTATTGTGCGTATAATATGAGGATTAAGTTTAAGACGCATATGACCAAATTATGAAGCGCTAGATGCTAAACACGAAAGGCTGCTACTGAGGTTTCAACCAAGGATTTAAAAATAAGGTATCAACGTTATGTATGTAAATCATTCGTCACCACAACCCAGTTCTACGATTCAAAATATGAAAGCCCTAGAGTTGGATAACGCTCAAAACATAAGAACGGCGTTTTTTATCTCTGATGGCACGGCGATTACAGCAGAAACGCTTGGGCGTGCTATTTTAAGTCAATTTGCTTCAGTGCCCTTTGAGACTCGAGTGTTGCCTTATGTGGATAATCTAGAACGTGCTGAAGATGCGGTTGTGCAAATCAATACTGCCTATCAGCGAGATGGCTTGCTGCCATTGGTGTTTGATACTATTGTCAGTCCTGAGATTCGTGAGAAAATTAATTCAGCACAAAGTTGTAATCTTGACATGTATGAAGGTCTCATCGGTCGCGTAGCAGAAGAGACGGGCGTGGAGCCAGATGGGCATTCAGGTCATGCACATGATAACGTCGACTCTGAGACTTATAAAGAGCGTATTGATGCGGTGCATTTTGCTTTAGATAACGATGACGGCGCGCGTACCCGTCATTATCATGCCGCAGATATTATTTTGATTGGCGTTTCACGCTCTGGTAAAACGCCAACCTCCTTATATTTGGCACTACAATTTGGTATTCGAGCGGCCAATTATCCTTTAACCGAAGAAGACCTAAACGACAACCAGTTACCTAAAGCATTGCGTGAGCACAAAGACAAGCTATTTGGTCTGATTATCGATACGGATCGCTTGGTAAAAATCCGCCAAGAGCGCCGCGCGGGTAGTCGCTACTCAAGCTATCAGCAATGTCAGCAAGAACAGCGTGCAATACAAGGAATTTATACCTCACAGGGGATTCCAAGCCTTGATGTGTCAGAGATGTCCGTTGAAGAGATTGCCACACGTATATTGCAGATGACTGGTCTCAAACGCCGAATTGGCTAATTGAGCTCGGCCCCTATTTTTCTGAAAAACAATACCTTCGAAAAAACAGTTGTAGTGGTGGCTGTATTGCAAAATAACGTATCACCACGTATGGTGGACACACTTTAGCACCATGGATATTTTTATCTAGACATTTATAAAGATGAAGGCGTCCGCGAGCTAAAAAACAGATTCATAAATGAATAAAGAGGACACGATGGGAAGCAAAACGATAGGCGACGCGACCAATGATACTGGTAAAGATATTAAAACTGAAGTATCTAATAAGGAAAGTGGTCGTGTGCCAAACCCCGAGCATACTGAAGGGAAAAATAAGAAAGAGAAAATCGAACAAACGCATGAGCAAGTTACTGAAGATATCATGCATCATCCAGATTTGGTCAATCCACTAGATGATACACGTATCGACGTAAAATCGGGCTTTACTAAAGATTCACAACGTCTAAAAAGCGATAAGCATGAGTTTGAATATGATGCGGTCGTATTGGGTGCAGGTCCTGCGGGTGAAGCTGCGGCCATGAAACTTGCCAAATCGGGCAAGAAAGTAGTGGTTATTGACCCGCGCGAGCAAGTAGGCGGTAACTGTACCCACGTTGGTACGATTCCAAGCAAAGCTTTGCGCCAGTCCGTTTTTAACTTGATTAACTTTCGCCGTGACCAGATGTTTACTAAGTCCATGGACTATCATCAAGTCCCGCTGAATATCGTGTTAGCTAAAGCTCGAAAAGTGATTCTACAACAGGTTCAGACGCACACCAGATTCTATGAGCGCAACCAAATCGAAGTGATCCATGGTTGGGCAAATTTTATAGATAAAAACACGATACGTATCGAGATTGATGAAAATACCTTTGAAACGATCACCTTCAATAAAGCCATCATTACGGTCGGTAGCCGCCCATATCGCCCTGATATCTTAGACTTTAATCATCCACGCGTATTTGATTCTGATAAAATCCTACAGATGGATTATGTCGTTAAGAAAATCATTATTTATGGCGCTGGCGTGATTGGCTGTGAGTATGCGTCTATCTTCACCGGTCTTGGCTATAAAGTAGATTTGATTAATAACCAAAATCAGCTGCTAAGCTATTTGGATAGTGAAATCAGTGACGCCATTGCTCATGATTTCCGTCAATTTGGTGTGGTTATCCGCAGCAATGAAGAGATTGACCATTTAGAGACGCACGATGACTGTGTGATTTTGCACCTAAAAAGTGGTAAGAAAATAAAGTCAGACGCTATTTTATGGTCGAATGGACGTTCAGGTAACACAGAAGGCTTAAATTTAGAATGCCTAGGTCTAGAGGCCAATAGCCGTGGTCAGCTGAAGGTTGATGATACTTACTGTACCGAAGTTGAAAATATTTATGCAGCGGGCGACGTTATCGGTTGGCCTTCATTAGCGTCTGCCGCTTACGACCAAGGGCGCTGTGCGGCGGCATTTATGGTCGGTGACCGTGATGCAGAGCCCGTATCGAGCGTACCAACAGGTATCTATACCATTCCTGAGATTTCATGTATCGGTAAAACAGAGCAAGAACTAACTGATGCCAAAGTCCCTTATGAGGTCGGTCAGGCTTTCTTTAAGCACTTGGCGCGTGCGCAAATCATTGGTGAGCGTTCAGGCGTTTTAAAAATCTTGTTCCACCGTGAGACTTTAGAGATTTTAGGCATTCATTGCTACGGCAATCATGCCTCAGAGATTATTCACATTGGGCAAGCTGTGATGAAATGTAATGCCACGCTTGAATACTTTGTAAATACCACCTTTAATTATCCAACGATGGCAGAAGCTTATCGAGTCGCTGCTTTGAACGGTCTTAATCGTGTGTTCTAACGATTAATGATATTAAACTGAGTCAATAAAAAAGCGTCTGTAATTATACAGGCGCTTTTTTTATCATTACAAATATTATTAAGTATAAATTACATGTGATTGGTTTTAATAAGCGCTTTTGCGCTCTGCAATGAACCAGCGGAATAGCAACAGTAGAATAAAGTAAAAAATCCACAATCCTGCCAACGCATAAAATCCTGTTGCTACTTGCGCGATACTGGCACCCATTTGGTTAAGCTGCACGGAAGTATTGATACCTGGTGTCGTTGGCAATAACCAACGAATAATTTGCAAGAATTCAGGAAGCTGATGGGCAGGCCACGGATAGCCACTGACAAAAAACATTGGTAATGAGCTAAAGATTAAAATTTGCATACTACGCTCGCGCTGGCGAAACCAAAGTCCAAGCACGCAACCAAGTGTGGCGACTGTCGGACAAAATAGCAGCAAGAATAATAAACTGCCGAGCATGTTTTGCCCGCGCGGATAGTCATGAAGCTCAAATGCCCAGCCATAATAAAAACAGCCAATCACAAAGCTAAACATACTTAGCGCTGCAATCCGTCCAAGCCAGCCACGAATGTTAGTTCGATGACGCCTCTGCTCGTACCATGTTCCAATCAACATCGCCGTTGACATCAAAAGCGTTTGCTGCAAGATAAGAATAGACACCGCTGGCACGACGTAAGCGCCATAACCTTCCGTTTGATTATATAAAGGAATAATCCTTAACGGTACGGCTTGGGTTTTGGCAGAAGCAGTCGCTAAGTATGCCCCTTGTGCCACGTTTTTCTTTACCTCAATGCCAGCTGAGACAGTACTAACTGCTTGCAAAAACCCCATTTGCACGTTTTTATTTAATAAAAAATAGCCGCCATTACCAAGTACGCTGACGCTAGCGGCTTTGCCTGACAACACTTGCTGTTCAAGTCCGCTTGGAATAATCATGTAGCCTGCGATGTCATCCGCCCACATGGCATCGATGGCTTGCTGCTCATTTAAAAAGCGTTTTGTATCTAATTGCGGGCTGGCACTGGCATAGCGAACGATTGTTTGCGATAAAGGACTATTGTCTTTATCAACAATGCCAACAGGTACGTGATTGACCACTTCCGTAGAATACGGCCAAGGATAGAAGAAACCATAAATAATCGGTGCAATCATCAATAGTAACAGCACACCTTTATCAGAAAACACGTCTTTTATGGTTTGTAAAAAGCTGCCAAAGAAGCTTGGTGATGCCAGAATTTCCTCTGATACTACTATTTTAGTAGACGATTTATGATTTGAATTGGATGACATCAGCGTGCTCCCCAGCGTTCAGGATGCGCTAATGCGCGTTTGCTTAGTAAGGCCGTTAAATATAGCGTAACGAGTGTTGCTAGCGTCAGCCCGTAAACAACCGGTAAGGATATGATGACGGGCGCTTGCATCTGTAACTGTGCAATATGCAGCTTAAGATAATGGGTGAGCGGCAGCACATCTGACCAATGCTGGGCATTCTTACTGATAGCGACGTAAGGAAATGTTACCCCAGCGAACGCGTAAGAAGGTGCTGAGATAAAACCCGTCGCCGATAAACCCATACGCAATGAGAAGGAGCCTAAGGTAAACATAGCGCCAAGCCAGAAAGATAACATCATTAATAATACAAGGCTTATATAGGTTACCATGAGCCCGCTAATAGCAATTGATTGTTGCGGCGCTGCCAGCCATAAAGCCAATATCGACCAAATACTATAAGCCAGTAGCGGCCAAAAGTATTTGCCCAATAAACCAAATATTAATACCGATATACTTACTTCTTGTGATGCTTGGTTTTGACTGGCTGAGACATTATCTAATGGACTAAGTTGGCTGTCATTATTAGGTTGATCATCTTTAGGTGGTAATATCAAATGAACATGACTGCCATTGATAAAGTTATACCAGCGTCCGATTCGCTTGTCACGCAATTCACGGCCGATTGTCGTTGCGCCAATCACCATTGCCAAAATATGCAGCAGAGCAGGAATGACTGTCGATGCCAAAAATTGCTGATAATCAGTCGCAGCATTAAACAAGCTAATACGTTGAATGCTAATAGGAGAGTAGGCAATCGTAGCTTGTGATGGAGCCATCCCTTGCTTGACCAAGCGCTTTATCTCAACGCCTGCGGATAAGGTACCGATGACAGACTGTACGCTGGTTTGGATAATGCCCGAGTGAGTGCCATATTGGGCATTGACTTGGAGTACGATAGGAGCAGGCTTACTTAATAAGATATTACGAGAAAAATTTTCAGGGATAATGACGACTGCATAGATATCACGCTGCAAGATAGCAGCTTTTGCCGCAGCAGGCGTATGATATAGATGCTTTACCGTCAAATTAGGATTGGCTTCCAAATACCGCAATGCCGTATTGGCAACAGGGCCCTGATCATTATCAATCACGCCAATAGGTAAGTCTGTGATTTGTATTTGTGAAAAAATCCACCAAATCAATAGCACAGTAGCCAGCGGTATCCAAAACACCATTGCCAAGTCCCACGGATTTTTTACCAAAAACCGTCGCTCGTAAGCCGCACTACGTACAAACGCATCCTTTAGCTTCGTCAGGCGCATAGCTTACTCTTGGTTCCGATCAACGAGGGCAGGATTGAGACGTACAACTACGCTCATACCTGAGCGAATACGTCTATCAGGGTTAGTCGGTCGGGCTTTCACTTCAAAGGTACGAACGTCAAAACCATCGTCATTATTAGTCGGTCGCCAAGTGGCAAAGTCAGACAAGGTTGAAGTAGCATAAACAGTAAATTGCTTGGTATAAGGTTTTTCAGGTGATGATAAAGCGGGAATAGTACCCATGAACCGCTGACCAATCGCAAACTGATTTAAGTAGGTTTCCGTGACATTTAAGACGACCCATTGATCATTGGTATTGACTAAGGTTAGCAGCGGCACACCTTGACCGATTACTTCACCTGCATTGACGATGACATTATCGACGACACCAGAGATTGGGCTTTTTAAGTTGGCTTCTTCTTTTGCTACCATTGCTTCTTCTAATTGGGCATCGACTTGCGCAACTTGTGCAGTCGCCGCTGACTTATCTTCACTACGTGTGCCTTCCGTCGCTAACTCATATTGTAGGCGCGCCGCTTCGGTTTGATCTTGAGTTGCCAAATATTGTGCATAGGCTTCATCACGCTTTTGTCGCGCCATTAGTCCTTCTTCATACAGACGATTAACACGCTGATAAGTGTTTTCTGCCAAGTCGGATGCCGCTTTATGAGCTTGCCACGCTGCTTTTGCTTGAGCGATTTCTTGCGGACGTGCCCCATTTTCAGCTTTATCCAGCTGGCTTTGTGCCATTTGTTTGCCAGCGCGCGCCTGATTGATTTTTGCATTAATCTCAGGCGAGTCCATCTCTATTAGCTGTTGACCGACCGTTACTGCATCACCTTCTGTGACTAATATTTTTGCAATACGTCCCGGTACTTTTGCCGCGATAGACGTTTGCTGCATTTGCATTTGTCCCTGCAATGTCACGACTGTAGGCTCGCTATGTTGATTGCTCTTATATAAACCATAAGCAATCACACCGATTATTATCAGAACAATCAAGGCGAGAACGCCTTTTTTAATCAAGGCAGCTTTTTTGGATTTAGCGTTATTACGATTATAGGCAGGTGTAGGCTGTTCTGCTTCTGCTTCTGCTTCTGCCTCAGGCACATCCTCTGTCGAATCGATTGAAGCCTGCTCATTTTGAGAGGTCACTGACTCGGTTGAATCATTTGGTTTGCGTGAGTTGTCTGATTCGTGTGGTAATTCAGTCATGACAGGCAGATTCCTAAAGTAACAAAGTTGATAATAAAAGGTTTGTTGCTAGTACACACGAACAGCATAAGGCTTGGCGTTTTCTATGGTTTCAGCATTAAAAATAGCACCAAAAGCGATGATAAATGCTGAATAATACAGCCACAGCATAATGACCACAGCAGCTGAAAGCGCACCAAACTCAGCACTATAGTTATTGAAGTTTTGGACGTAAATCGAAAACAGCACAGACAATACAATCCAAAAAACAGTCGCCAAAGCAGCACCTGGCATCAGTTTTTTTAGGGGGATGGCATCACGGTTCGGGGCGAGGCGATATAATCCCAAAAAGCTTAAGAATATGATGCCAGCCAATATTGGCCATCTGCTCCAAAGCGCAATCGTCTTAGCTACTTGTGGAAAGGGGAAATAGGCGGCTACCAAAGGAATAATAGCAATAGAGGATATCGCTATAATCAAAACCACAACCGCCCCAAAGGTCAAACCAACCGCTCGAATCGTGCCTTGTATCAAGCTGCGTTCTTGAGTGATATAAAAGGCAAGATTGATCAGAATAATCAAAGATTTTATGCCTTTTGAGCCTGCATAAAGGGCGAGTAAGGTTGAGATAAGTAGACTGAAAGTGAGAGTGGATGAAGTATTAGAGGCTAAGTCGCTTAAGCGCGTATTAAGAACTTCATAGACAGTATCTGGTATAAAGGCACGTAAAAGTGAGATTTGTTCTTGCATCTCAATGGGTGAAAACGCAAGACCATAAATCAGTACAAATACAGCCATGACGGGAAAAATAGATAAAAAACCAAAAAACCCAACGCTCGCGCAATGTGCCCAAATATTAGAGTTATTCGCAATACGCCATGTGTTTAATAAAGATGATAGCCAATTGGTTAAGTTGAAAGTCATTTTTTTCATAAGACAGTTATTCACTATAGGATTAATAATAGTAGGGTGATGAATGGTTGTATGATGGTCAGTATAAGCGCTTATCAACGCACCCTACGATTTTTAATATAAAATCATCATTCAGTATACAAAGTGGGCAATTGGATATCGGCGGCATGGAGATAAGCGTTAAAGGCGAGTGGTGTACCGCAGCTTTGCATAAGAGCAGCAAGTGATTGAACATAGCTATAAGCTGCTTGCGCTTGCTCCGTACGTGCTTTTAGTGACTGCGTTTGCGCTTGGGCAATCTCGACTGGCGTATTCAAGCCCTCTTGTAGTCCAAGCCTACGTAAACGCAAGACTTCTGCCGCAAGCTCTACATTGCTTTGTAGGGCTTGATAGCGTGATTGGGCGTTATTCACATCATGCCAGTTTTTTTCAACCAGTAATAATAGGTTGTCACTGACTTCAATCTCAGACAAGTCAGCTTGGCGTATCTTGGCGTTACTTGATGCCAGAGACGCGGTTTTATCCAGACCGCCCCATAACTTCCAACTTGCCGAGACGCCAGCGACCCAGCTTGGGTCTTTTTCAATTTGTCCGTAGCCATACAGCATCACAGTTGGCTTGTAACCGGTATCTGACAGCGCATGCAATTGTTGAGCCTGAGCACGTTTGGCAGCGACTTTTTGTAGACCTGGGTGATTGGTCAGTGCCAAATCTTGAAAGTAACTGACATCAGGTAAGGGTCGGCTTGAGACAAACAAAGGTGTGCGAGGTTTAATGCGATAATCAGTGCGCAATAGACGCTGCAAAGCCATCATCGCAAGACGCGCATCATTATTAGCATTCACCGATTCGCTTTTTGCGTCGGCAAGTGCTGATTGTGCTTCTAAGCGATCAACGCGTGAGATGAAGCCTTCTTCAAACAAGCGCTCTGCCATATGGTCGGTCTGCTGTAACGTATCATAAGCATCGTCACGTAAGTAAGCGGCAATGATGGCCAGTTGCGCTTTAAAATAGCGTTCAATCAAGGTGTTATATAGCTCGTTTTTATCGAGTGTGCTGTCTGCTAGCGCTTCTTGGGTACGGGCATTAGATACGCCCGTTAATGCTGCTGCGCGTCCAGCGGTATAAATGGGCCATACCACACCGATGCCTGCACCTGTCGTTGAGCCTGAACGCTTTAACTCATAAGAATCTGGGAGACGCTCACCGACCAATTCACCGAAATTTGGTAAATCTGGAAGGGGTGGAACGATGTCGCCTACATTAACATTAGCGTCATTTATAATGCCGTTTTTGAGAGTTGATAAGTCAATATCCGTATCTACGTTATAGGCGCTGGCTGATACTCTGGCAAATACCAACGGGTTATCTATGGTCTTAAGTGCGTCCGTTTGATACTCACTAGCGGCAATAGCGGCTTGATTGGCAGCAATTTTTGGTGACACTTGCAATAGAATGTTTTGAGCTTGTTCAAGGCTTAATAGGCTAGAGACTTCTAATGGATAACTGTTATCAACACTTTTATGAGTGATAGGATCAATTAACGTCGTCAGACCAGTTTGGCGCTCAACTTTATCAGTATCAATATTTGTCATTGCTGTTCGACGTTGAGCAATGATTTGATTGTCAGAACTGTCAGCGTCGATAATTTGTGTCACTGCGACTGGCGTTATGTCATGTTGCCATTCATTATTATAGTTTTCGTTCGCGGCGGTAGATACCGTTAGACTTATAAATGCCACAGCAATCACAGCATTAGACAACGTCGATAAGGCAAATTTCATAAGTCGTACAAGCCATTAGTTAGAATGCAAGGTATTGTAGAGTTGCTGACAGTAGTCATTATTTATAACCTATTACTATTTATAACTTATTGCTATAAATCGAGAGCGATACTATAGATTGTTAGAGACTAGAATTTTGTCATTAACAATAAGGCGTACACTGTAATGTCACAATAGTGACCAGTCAATGCTCAGTATTCTCTTGCTTTGCATTGAACGAACAATGCTTTTGTGCTAAACATCTGTTTCTATGACAAATGATAGCATCACTTATTAATAGGCAATAAAAATAGATTGAGTTAAATATCAGAAGGTTAAGTGTTAATATTTTTTGAATTTGCAAGTTTGCTGGTTTTTCTACGACATGGTATCAAGCATCATAAATAGGTGCTAGCGACAAATAGAAAACTATAAAATATAAATGAGTAAGTTAAAACAGGGTGTGAATGATGGCAGGATATATTTTGGCCTTAGACCAAGGCACAACGTCAAGTCGAGCGATATTGTATGATGATCATGCGCGTTCAATTAAAATGGCACAGCAGCCGACGACCTTAAAAACACCGCAAGCAGGTTTTGTTGAGCAAGACGCACAGCAAATTTGGCAAACTCAAATCAGTTGTGCTCACGATGTGATCAATCAAGCAGGACTACTCGCGACCGATGTTAATAGTATCGCGATTACCAATCAGCGTGAGTCTATCGTTATTTGGGATAAACAAACGGGCAAACCTTTAGCACCTGCAATCATTTGGCAAGACAGACGTACTGCAAGCTATTGCAAAACCCTTACAACTGAGCTTTCTACCAGCACGAACAATAGCCATCAAGACGATATAGCAAGTGACGTACAACGTATTACAGGCTTACGCTTAGATCCGTATTTTAGCGCCAGCAAAATCGCTTGGCTGCTAGAACACAATCCCAAGTGGCGTACGCGTGCCAATAAAGGCGAAATAGCGGTCGGCACCATCGACAGTTGGCTCATATACAAGCTTACAGGTGGTGAGCATGTCATTGATGTGACCAATGCTTCTCGTACTTTGTTATATGACATTCATAAAATGGCATGGTCAGAAGACTTGTGCGCTCTTTTTGCGATACCGATGGCTATGTTGCCCAAAGTTTTGCCCTCTGATGGCGATTTTGGTAAAACCAAAAAAGGACTATTTGCCAAGCAGATTCCTATTCATGCGGTATTGGGCGACCAGCAAGCGGCGCTATTTGGACAAGGTTGTCTCGATGCAGGCATGGCCAAAAATACTTATGGCACCGGCTGTTTTATGCTGATGAACATTGGCCAAAAACCCAAGCTCAGTGAGCATAAACTATTGACCACTATCGCTTGGCAACGAAAATCTACGTCAAATCGTCCAGAGAGTCTCTCATTTGATCAAATCGTCCAATCAGGACGACGCATGTTACAACCGCCAAAAAAGGAAGTCACTTATGCCTTAGAAGGTAGTGTCTTTATGGCAGGTGCCATTGTCCAGTGGCTGCGTGATAATCTGGGTATGATTCAACAAAGCTGTGACATTGAACATTTAGCACGGCAAGTTGAGAGTAGTGGCGATGTAGTCTTACTCCCTGCATTTACAGGGCTTGGGGCGCCTTATTGGCGCTCGGATATCAGTGCGAGTATCACGGGGATGAGCCGTGGGACGACCAAAGCTCATATTGCAAGGGCAGCACTCGAGGCGGTTGCTTATCAAACATACGATGTGCTCATTGCGATGCAAAAAGACAGCCCGCATCCACTCACTGAGTTAAGAGTAGATGGCGGCGCTGCAAACAATGATTTATTGATGCAGTTCCAAGCAGATTTATTGAATGTGCCGGTACTGCGTCCAAGAGACACAGAGATTACTGCAAAAGGAGCCGCTTTACTTGCTGGCTTAAAAACAGGTTTATATGATGATATAACGATGAAGGCCTCATGGCAGGTAGATCGAGTTTTTGAACCTAAAATGTCTATAGATGTGCGTGAAAAGCATTTGTATAAATGGCAACAAGCTATCAGTAGGGCATTAATAGTGCCTTGATTACTATGATAGATAGTGTTTTGTTTATTACTCAATAGCCGTTTTTCAATATTGAATAATCGACTCACCTAGAAACTACGTCAGATGACAAAATTTTTGTACAGATATAGTCGGTGAAAAGTAATATCGATACAACACGTACTGCTGGTGTAAATTTTTCTTGCTTGCTGTGCCTACGCAGACAGAGGCTACAAAAAATTTACACCAGCAATACTGTAGCGACTTTAAAGTATTTCAACTATACAGATTGTAACGCAATACCATCGTGATTTTGACACAGTTTACATATTCGACCTATCTGTCTTTGAACTCAGTTCCTATACTTTAGAGGATTTAATAAAACGCTTAATCTAGCTTGTATTGCTATTAAGTGGAGTGACGATAAATAGAATATATAACAAGTCAATTAAGGAAGATATTATGAATAACGATGGCCGTATTACAGACCTAAATAATAGTGTGATTACTGATGACTATCTTGAAGTTGGTGATAGAGAGCGTATTATCGATGACAATGAGCGCCGACTGACTGGTAATGATCAGACAATCAACAATACTGTTATTAGACATGAGAATGATAACATTATAGAGGATCATGATGCGATTGATCGTACTGCTGTCAAGCACATGTCGAAAGAAGCAAGAAGTGATCTCAATGCTGATCCAATCACAGGCGAGCCAGGCTCACACCCTGTAGGTACTGGCATTGGTGGTATTGGCGGCGCAGCAGTAGGTGCTGCTATTGGCACGATGGCAGGTCCATTAGGCACGCTCATTGGTGGAGCAATTGGTGCAATTGTCGGTGGTGGGGTAGGTCATGCAGCAGCCGAAGCGATTGATCCAACGCGTGAAGAAGCATATTGGCGTGCAGAGTATGCCAATGCCGATTACTATCAAGAAGGTCATGACTTTGATCGTGATTTGCATCCAGCTTACGCGGTAGGCTATGCTAACCGTGCACGTTATCCTGCCGACGCCCGCTTTGAAGATCATGAGTCAGATTTAGAGCGCTCATGGAACAATGTGAAAGGTGAATCACGTATGGAATGGAATGAGGCACGTAGGGCATCTCGTGATGCGTGGAACCGCATTTCTTAATGTATTTACGCTGATTTTAATAAAATATTAAGTACTCAGGATAGATATTTTATAAAAGTGGTCAGCCAATAATACTCAAATGCTGCTAATAGTATATCTGCTTCAAGTAAGCAAACACGACTAAAGCTTACTGTCTTATTACAGGATTTAGTTCTATTGTAGACATCTTTTGTTAATAGACGCAATAATTTAAGTTTATGCTATTTTAAAGCCTCCAAAGATTTCTTTGGAGGCTTTTTTACTGTATATTACTATGTATGAATATATAATATACTTTATTGTTAAAATTAGCCGACTGCTAATAATTAGAAACCATATGTAAAAATAATTATAGAATAATAGGCAGTTTATGACCAATAATAACGAAAGTAATCATAAGCAGTTTTACATAGCAACTGCCAATCTGCTTAATTTTGCAAATCCTGATCGTCTCTATTATCCAAACGCACCTGCATATACTAATCACGAATACGAACATAAGTTACGCGGTATCACAGATCTACTGTCAAAGGCACACGCTGATATCATTGCGGTCCAAGAAGTCTGGGACAGTGAAGCGCTCGAAGCTTTAGCAGTATCATTGGGCTTTAAGCCTGAACATGTCGTTATTCCGCTGGCAAGTAATGACAGCGTAAATTCATATACGCAAGGTAAAGGGGCGCAAAATACGCCTGCTGTCGGTATCATTAGTCGGTTTGCGCACTTAGAGACCAGTTTGCTTGAAGAGATTGCCCCAAAAGCGGTCATTGATATCCCTGATGTTGGTCCCTATCAGCGCTTTAATCGTCCGCCCCTTGCATTGCGCGTAGATGCATTTGGTCAGCCCATAACGATTATTACCGCTCATCTAAAAAGTAAACGTGCTTTTTTCTTACGTGATGAGGCTGGTAATTTGTTAGAAGATATGGATGATCCAAACATTCGTATTCGTGCCAAGTTACGCAGTTTGTGTATGCGTGCGGCAGAAGCGGCTTCTATCAGGCTTTCTATCATAGATAGGTTACAGCATACTCGTGAGCCCTTGATTTTGCTCGGTGATATGAATGATGTGACTGAAAGCGTGACCACCCAGCTGATGACTGAGACTGGCGAGGTCAACTATGACAAGAGCATGCGAGACGTCGCGCTTTTTGATGCTGCTCGTATTCAAGCCCGTTATGGTTGGATGAAAGATGTAGCATATACTCATATCTATCAAGGTATGCCAGAAGTGATTGATCAGTTATTTGTCTCTGAAGAATTTTTACCTGATAGTAAGTTTTCGCTTGGTCAGGTGGAACGGGTTGACTACTTTAATGACCATTTAAAGTGGGATTATGCAGATAGAGTGATCGACCATGGTATTATAAGAGCGAAAATAAAGCTTCACAATTAATGCTATTTTATAATTAATTACTGAATTTTTTTTAACCTATTCTTGTTCCTTGCTTGATAGTGTACAAGCGTTTATTATGCCTCTTCGTTGAGTATAGTAGCGTTGTTATCAATCCATATGTGATTGATAGAAATGGTGCTTTGATTTAGGGCGCATACTATCCGATGGACACTATATTTTTAAAGATGTGACATAACATTAAGAGATTTATCATGAGTGAAAATAAAGACGACAAAATTGAAGATGTACTAGTAGATTCGGAGCTGGCAAAAAAGCTGGTGCCGAATAAGTTTAAATTTACCAGTCAGCAAGGACGCGCCCGTCGTCAAAAATTGTTGATGGGTGCTAAAAAGTTGAGTGAAACCCAATCTATTAATGATATTACGCTTGCTGCTGTCTGCGAAGAAGCGGGTATTCCACGAGCGTCTGCTTATCATTTCTTCCCTAATATTGAAGCCATTTTCTTGGCGCTGCGTTTTTTAAATGCTATTGATATTTTAGATGTATTGAGAACCGTTGAGACGGTTAAATATGATAGATGGCAAGGGTATCTTACAGCGCTGATTGATCGCTGTGTACAAATTTTTGATGAAGATCAAACCAAAGCCAAATTAATTTATGATACCAATACACCTGATTTTGAAGGCGACAGTTTTGGCGAGCACATGGATCACCAAGTAGTAAAATTGGTCTATGATCGTTTGGCTGAACGCTATGAAGTGCCTAAGTTTGAAGATATTCAGGATGTGTTATTGATTACTTTTAGTATCGTGAATGCGATCTTTACTGTTTCTTATCGTCGTCATGAGCGTATTACCGATAAGTATCTGCAAGAAGCGAATACGGCATCTATCGCTTATCTACGTTGTTACTTACCAGAGAAGCTACCGCGTAAAGACCGTTAGCCTGTATACTAAGTTTTAAAGACAGACATCAAAAAATCCGACATTTAAATGTCGGATTTTTTTGCTAAATTTTTATGTATAAGCTTTATAAAATACTTATAGTGAATAAAATTTCTACATTTGATCAAGTGTCGGCAATACTTGTCCATTACAGCGATCACCACTTGCATCGAAAGGCGAGTATTGCTCATAATAACGTACGATAAGCCCTTCTAATGCCACGTTTTCTTTAGAATCGTGAGCATTAACAAAAGCTTCACGTGCTTGTTCAAGCCAGCGATCAGCCATACGAAATTGGCTGCCTGCCTGCCGTGAATTATGTTCACATTGGTCGGTCGCTGCCCAGATTAATGCCACTTCACTAAATGCTATTTCGCGGGGAGCGCTTGCAATACCACTGCTGTCTTTGAGGGCGCTTAATGTTGCCCATAAATCAGGTCGCATTAGCGCTGATGAGGCAGATATATTTTGGATAAGAACAAGATCGTTTTCTGTGCCTTTTTTTAATGCTTGCAAAATAGCTTCTGCAGATTTTGCCGCTTCTAATCCAGCCGGTGAGCGACTATTCATACTGTCTTTATGGATGGCATAGTTGAGCCAAGCTTGAGCTTTATAAGCAAAGTACTGTTGCTGCGCAGTTTTATCTTTTTGCTGATAATGCTGTAGTTCTGCTAACATACAGCTCATCGCCCGTTGCTGCGTATTTTGGTTTTTATATGTCGCTTTTAAATCCTGACTCTGGCAGTAATCAGAGGTGCCTATAGTAGTGATATGAGTACTTTTTTGAAGAGTCGTAGCTGTGGTTGATACACATGAAGTCGTTGATAATAGCAAAACAGCTGAAAACGCAGCACATATTGGGTTTTTATAAGTAGCTACTTTAATAGTGGAGTAAAGCATAACGCGAAAACCTTGTAGTAAGCTGATGAGTATCGGTGCTGGCAATTTTGAGACTGATTTTATCGCTTATCAAATGCTATAGTCAATTTACTTCAAAAATATAGTGCTATTGGAATAAGATTTCAAAGTCTTTATCTTTCTTTAGTGCATGCGAATAAGGAAAAACGATTCCAGAAAAAAGTCACTCAAGATGGTGCCTTTTTAATCGACCGTCTTATAATGTAGAGGATACAGGTGCTACACGTTGATTTTTACGTGGGTCTTCACGCTTAAATAGATCTTCATCAAACTTGAAGCGTAGTCTAAAGTAAGCGCCCTCGATGGTAGTATCGTCATAAGCGATGTCTTCATCTTCAAAGCCCATGAAGTTATAACCAAGCGATAACCATAAATTGTTCATTGGACTATAGCCAACTTCAGCGCCAACTAAATAGGCTAGGTCATTTGCTTGCTTATTCCAATAAGTACCTGCTTGTAAACCAATATCCCAGCGCTCGCTAATATCATATAAGCCACGAGCATACACAGCATGAGCGGTATTGTCACTTGCGATACCTTGAGCATCGTATTCAGTATATTTACCTGCATAGTGACCTGATAACGTTAATGGTCGCGTTGGATGGTAGTTACCGCTCCATGACCAGATAATAGCATCCTTTTGATAAGGGTCGTCACCAGTGGCATTATCATCTAAGCGATATTCAAGCTTGGCCAGCATATCAAGCTGATTGCTATCGTAGTCGCGATAGGCGGCACCAAGTTGAAAGCGATTGATAGTCCGATGACCATCACCATAATCAACTTTTGAATAAATATCTTTGGCTAATAACGTAACTTCATCGTTATAACGATAAGCAACGCCAGCACTACCTAATAAGGTGTCACTGGTATCGCCCCAACGTTTTTCTAAGCGCCCTGATGCTTTATAATTTTCGTTAGCAAGGTATTCAACGCCAAAACCTGCTGCAGTTGAGGTACTGTCTTTCTCACCCTCTAAAGATTCGACACGCTCGAGTAAAGTATTAAGCGTTAAGCCTTTTTGCACATACCATTTATTCTTTAGACCAATGGCAGCTTCCGCTTCGCGAGCACTGATGGCATCACGTAGACGGTATTCACTATAAACCTTGCCATCCTTCATATAAGTGGCATCAAAGCCAACAACAGTGCGTTGACGCTCCTCAGAATCGTCTAAACCATAGCTGCCAGACAAGCTATTGATTAAATCATGACGAGCATAAAGTCGACCTAAATTACCCAGTGCTGTTTCACCGCCGATAGAGGTTGCGTTGCGTGAGCTGTGTTCAATATCTTGCTCATACTCAGCAAATACCAATGAGTTATTCAGCTTTGGCAAACGCGCGGTTAGACGGGCGCGGGCAGTGGTGCCTTCCATGTCTTTTTCAGTGTTGCTGATGTTGCTTAGCGCAGATTGATTGATGATGTCATCATTTGCAAAAGTATCATTAGTAATATCTACCACATCAGTTGCTGCTTGGATATTACGTGAAGTACCTTCTTGTTTGTAATAACGTACACCGACCTCACCAACGATATTTTTACTTAAAAGCTGCTCGATACTGGCCTGTACACCCTCAGTACTTGCATCAGTAATATGATTTTCTGTGCGTACGCCTTCAAGTTTAAGCGCAGTCTTTTTCTCGTTTAAAGCGTGGATGATCTCGATGCCAGATTCAGTGCGACCAGCAGTTTGTGGTGACGCGCCAGTGACAAAACCGATATCGGTATCGTTATAATAGGCTTTTGCACGAGTATTTTTTTTATCGTCATAGTCAAGCTCGATACGTAGTGCATCGCCTTTGACGTCTTTATTTTCTAATTCTGTGACATTGATCTGATTGCTCGGCTGGAAGTTTAGATCTTCAGCTTTATTTTTGGCATATTCTGCGACCAGTTTTAGCTTGTCATTAAACTTAACCACAGTATTAACGCTAGCAAGCTCTTCTTTATTCAGTGGATCATCACTATTAATATAGCTGCCACCGATGGCAATTTTATCAGTCAATTGTTGCTTAGCAGCGACGCCACCTACCCAGTATTTCTCGCCACCTTCATCGACTTCGACAGTGACACGTAGGTAGATAGGGTTGCCATCGATATCTTGGCTAGCAATCGGTGATTTTAAATATAAGCTACGGCTAATAGGATCGATTTCATAATCAGCAAAGCGCGTCAAGGTCTCACGGCGTACGATACGTCCGGGATTATTAGCATCACGGATGATTACTTCTATAGTTTCTGAATTTTCTAATAATGCATCAAAATCATTAGAAAGCGGATAAGGACCTGAAATACCCAAACCACGAGTTTCATTGACACGCTGTGAGGTGCTAGTCTCAGCAGCAAACGCAGTAATACGCGTGTTGCTATCTTCAAACTGAGCTTTGACACCAGTCAGCGTACGATTGTATTGACCGAGCTGAATACCTTCATCGTTGTCAATTTGAGTCTTCAAGTCGCCATACATGGCAAATGAGCGACCTTTATCTAGACGTACATATAGCTTGCTCGTCGATTGCGCATCAAAACCTTTGGCTGATGAGTCGCCATAAACGGGATAGTATTCGCCCGGCTCGATATCACGGAACAGGCGCTCGCCTTTTTTGTCGCTGTCATAAGCAAGCGTTAATAGATAATCACCGCGTACTTTACCTTTTAGGAACATTGCCGCACGACCGGTCGCTGAGTAATCATCGTTACCGGCTATTTCGCGAAGCTCTTTTTCAAATGCACCTTGTGCGTCAGTGATATGACTACCATCAAAGTCTTTGAGCGATATTGCGCCTTCAACGATACCAACAGCTATTAATGGACGCAATTGAGCCGTAAACTGTAGCGGAATTACTTGCTTAGTACTGCCGGTATCGATGATCATCTCACCTTTACCGGGTACGCTTGGCGCAGTTACGGAGATCAACAGCTCACCACCATTGACAGTAACTTGCGTGCCGGCTTGGTCTTTACTGCTATCTGCCAAGTTGATACGGCCAATATTGGTATCAAGCGTAAGCGAAGTAGAGCCAATATAGGGACGGTTGTCACGATCTTTTAAGCTAATAACGACTTGATATTCGCTGACGCCATCAGCTGCCACCAGTTGTTTTTGGGTACGATAGCTAATAGATTGTAAAATATCCGGTGTTAATACCTTGATAGTTTGTTCAGAAATAACTTTGCCATTCACGTCAGTTGCAACACCGCGTAAGGTATTAGTACCACGCTTTAAATCGACCGCGTAATAATCAAATGCAGTGACATTCTGCTTTTGTTGTTCAGCCGTTTTACCGATGTGTTCTCTTGATATGGCTTTACCGTTGGCATATAGAGTGAAAATAGAACCCAGTGGGGCTTGTACCTGTACCATTTGTTTATAAGTGCTGAGCTGCTGACCTTCACTCAAATTAATGAAAGAGACGTTATTAGTTACTACTTCTTTAAGGTATTCTTCTAACTCTTTTTCTATAGGAGGTGCAATTTTAGTAATTGCCATCTCAACGCGATTTGCAGATGGGTTGACCATTTCATTGACGATGGCTGAATCGCATTGAATTCCTCCATCTAAAACATCATTAGATTTACAGCCGCTGGCATTGATATTGTCTTTATCGTCGCGATTATAGTCAGGATCTAAAGTTAGCTCGCTTTTAACCGCTTGCTCTAAGCGATCGTTTTTGGCACCGATACTTTTGCTACGTGCTACAAGCTCTGCGTTTAATTGTTCAGTGCTGTCCGCCATACCGCCAACGATCCCGAAGTCGGCACGATGCAGCTCACCATATTTGAGGTCAACGAAACGGCTACCAGCATCACCAGCATTACGGTTGCTTTGAGTGACCAGTTCTGTGGCGTTTGGAATAGTGGTGCGGTCAACTTTTAGGACGTGTGTCTTGGCGCTGATACCATAGAAGTTATATTTGCCTTCAGAATCGGTGACGACGAAGTTACCATTTTCCATATAGATACGCACACCAGCAACGCCAAGCTCGCCATCGTCTTTTTGTTGGATGCCGTCACGGTTGATGTCATGGTAGACCTTACCAACGATGATACCGTCAGTATTCATAACACCGCGATCGACTTCTACTTTCCACTGGGCTTCTCTTGATACCAAGCCCTGACCTTGCTCAGTAGTAGCAACAGCAGTCGCACGATTGATACCATCACCACCTAATGCCGATGAACCGATAAGGACGCGGTAAGTGATCTCTCTAGTTTCGTTAGCGGCTAAGTTACCTAGATTTAGGACTTGATATTTGCCTTCCGTTTTGAACTCAGTAGTTTGCGCTTGATTGATATTGATAGTCGTCGTAGGAATAGTAACGCGGGCGCTACCTTTAATATAGTCAAAACCGCGCGGCAATGCGTCTTTTAATTCAACGTTATAAGCCGTACTGGTACCATTGTTTTTGATATTAATCGTATAGTTGACATAATCGCCAAACTCAGCACTTTTAACGTCACCCTCTTTAGTGACCTGCAAGCTAGGGTCTTCATCAACGATGGCGATAGTGCTATTGATATCTTCCGTAATTTGCTGTTTTACACCATTTTCATCGACATAAGCATCTAACTTAGCGAGTAAATTATCACCTTCTAGCGTCTGAATAATATTGTCATTAATGGCATTAGCATTATTTTCTGTCGGTGCTTCTATACGGAATTTGCCAGTATTATCACCAGTCTCAATAGCTTTAAGTGAATACGTATCACCAGTCTTAGGAGAAGTGATGGTTAACCATACTTGATCACGTACGTCATCTTGCACATTACATTTAGCACAGCTGGCTTCAAGATAAACATTTTCACCTGCTTGAGATGTTCTTCTGTAACCATCCCATGAATCAAGCATAAAATCGAGTCGTGATTCAACGATAACAAGATCGTCAGCTACTAAAGCGGTAATAGAAGGGTCTTCGACAACAGTAGCGCCGAGCTTGATGCTAGCAATATCATCGGCTTTAGCATTGGTATCAGATAATGCTTGTATAGTAAGCTCAATGCTCTCGCTTTGACCTAAAGTAATCTGAGCGGTTAAATTGTTATCTAACTTAATCTCTTTATCGACACCATCATCGAAGCGTCCGTTGTTATTCAAGTCTTGATAGAGTTTTACGTTCGATAAACTATTAGGTATAGTCAGGCTCAAATCGATAGTCTGATCACTGTAACTGGTATTGGTTAGAAGGTTTTTCCAACTAACGGTCGAGCCAGGGGCGATAGTCTTTGTTGGCGGCGAGGTTAGGCTAATACCATACTGAGGAAAAGCAGACGATTGAACATTCACTTGGTTAGAGGTGCTAGAGATGACGATGGCAGCTTGACTGTCGACGTAGTAGCTTGCGTTAGCGATGTTAGCGATAGTCTGTACAGCAGTATTAGGTGCAGCAAAAGCCATATTTGATTGCATAAGCAACATAGCAAGCGTCAGAGCCGAAACCTTGGCTGTGCCTGATGTTAAGCTTTTAGACGTATTGATTACACTAGAGGTCATAATATGTCGCTTATCCAATAAAATATAAGTGAGTAACAGGGTAGAGCATCTCTAGCTTGACTAATCTCTTATTAGTTCAAGCTAGAGCGTTAGTCTATAAGCGTCTTGTGAAGCTTATAGACTTTGCAATATTAAATATAAATTAACGAGCGTTTTTGATTTTGATTTTAAAGGTCAAGGTGCCAACGCCGCCAGGAACTAGTGTGTAGTTAGTACCAAGAACCGCAGTACTAGTGGTACTAGGTGTGCCTGCAGTAGATGAAGCAGTCACAGAAGTAGCAGGTGAATTAGCTACTAAATCCGCACCCGCTGAGAAGTTAGACAACAAATCCGAAATCGTTACACCAGTAATATTAAAACCTAATGCCGCTGAAGAAGTGTTAGTCGCCTGAATACGATAGATGACACATTGATCAGGGGTTGCATTGAGCACAGTTTGAACGAATGTGCCTGCAGCAACCGTACCTGAACAAGTCGTATCTAATGATTGAGCCTTCACTAAAGCTAAGCCTCTAACGTTAGTCGTATCAGTCACTGAAGTCGCAGCAGGTGGATTAGTACCAGCTGGGGTCAAAGTTACGATAGTCGTTTCAGTGCTACCAACAGCTGCCGCATCAGCAGCAGTGGCAGGAGTGGTTACATTGCCCGACGACACATTATAGTTGATCACTAACGTGCCACCAGGTGCAATACCATTTGGAAATTGAGCGGTTGGTAGTGTAGAGCTATTAAGAGTGTACGTATTACCACCAGCAACGGTAGGTTGCAGCGTTACAGTAACCGGGGCTCCATTACCAGGCGGCGTATAAATAGCACTAACAGGACCAGTAACCGGTCTGACAGCCTCATTATTGCCACCATCAGCAATAGTGAAAGTCAATGGATTAGTATTGGTACCTTCAGCATCTTGACCGCTGTTAGTAATAAGAGTTGAATGGGTCGCTTGACTAGCAGTGCCTGAGGCAGGGGGGATTTCTCTAGTCGTTGGATTGCTCACTATAACCGCTCGTCTGGTAAAGTTAGTTACACCAGCAGTATCTATACCATCTCCGTTAGCTAGATCCGCAGCAGCAGGTACTCTAGTAACATCTATATTGTTATTTGTACTATCCAAAATATCATAGTCAGTACCAAGTACAGGAGCAGCAATTAACGGGCTAACTGCACCGACGAACTTATCGTAGACTTCTACGTTGTTCGTTGCTGAACTATTAGCAGCTGTATACTGTTCTCTATTGACGTTGACCGTGAAAGTAATTGTGCGACTTGCGCCAACTGCTAAGTTTGCTACGGCAACATTAATAGCTTGTCGAGTACCAACAGTAGAAATCGTAGCGGTACCAGCGCCACCAGTTACGGTCACGTCTGATGCAGCGTTGTTAGGCAAACTTAAACCTACAGGAAGGACATCCCTGATGACAATATCAGTCGCAGCAGTACTATAGTCAGTAGTCGCGTTAGTCACTACGATACTATAGTTGATCTGCGGATTAGCCACTGTCAAATCGACAGTACTCGTCGCTGTTTTTGCAATTTTGAAGGTAGGCAATCTCACGATAGTTTGGTTTTCGTTCACCAATGTCGCACCAGGTGCATTATTAGTAGTGAAGAACGTACTGGTTGCTGTTAATGTACCAACGCCTTTGTCATTACCGTTACGAGCGGCTGGTGTAGCTGCTTCGTAGCTTAGATTAGCTCTAGTACCTGGCTGTAGTTTAATAGTACCACCATTAGCTATGGTGCCTGTCTGTGCTTGACCATTTAAAGCGGTGACTTGAGCAGGAGTTAAAGCAGTACCATCTGCTTGTACAATAGTAAACGTAATAGACGCAGTACCTAAAGCATAGTCTGGAGTAGCCGTTACTAGTGCTGAGTCATTACCTGTGGTATTAACGGTATAAGTATCCGTCACGTTACCCGTGTTGGTTAAATTATGAGTAAAGGTAGTCGTACCACCTGGCGTAGCAGTCTGATTGATAGCAGTATCGTCACCAAAGCTACCATCATCAACAGTCGACGTGAGTGCAAAGTTAGCCGTTTCGCTAACGTTGACAGTCACGATGTTGGACGTCACGTTTGGCTGAGCGATACCAGCAACACTATAGTTTGCGGTTGCAACGTTATTGATGGCAGCAGCACCTGCACTAACACCACCAGTAGTATTAGGAGTAGCTGCATTAGCACCAGAGATACCCATTGCTGCGGTAATACCGACAGCAAGCAAGCTATAGTTAAAAGTATTTGATTTCATGTATGACTCCAAGGGTAAGGTTTAAAGGCAAAGCGGTTGATTATAGTAAAATAAAGGAGATGAGCATTGATTTTTAATTTGTTCAATCTACAACTGTGTTTAGAGCAACAGCAGCTGATTTCTGTGCGGGTAACAGTTTGATATTCCAACGCAAAGTACGGTATTCAGAAAACGGTATTTTGACCATCTTGCCATTGACTTTACGCATCAGTGGCATATCCATATAGTTCTTGCCATCGATGCTAGCTTGGGCACTAGCAGGACTTGCCTCACCAGTGAATGTCATATTGGCAGGGATAGGCAGGACCACTGCTAAGTCTTGAATATCTTTGTTAATCGTATTAAAGTAATTGGCTTTATACTGAATGACGGTTCCCTTGGGTGCAGTACGTACAGGCACATAACTTATTTTACCTTCAGCGTTAGTCACTACTTGATTGGCTGTCAGCTGCATCTTTAGAGCATCTTCTGCATGAGCAGCCCCCAATAAACAAGTAGAGGTCAAAGTTGCCAATAAAGCACTGCGTAAAAAGTCAAAACGTTTCATATAAAATCCTTTCTCAAAACATTGGTATTAGAGCTATCTTTTTTAACTATTTGCTATAAGGTTGAATTGCCTTTCCATAGCGCATTTTCACAAAAAAATAACATGGTGTCACTATAAACACGACAAAAGGTAGTTTTAAGTTCCCTGACGGTAAGTCGATTTAATAACGATTAAGAATCTTAGAGCTGGTGAAACAGAACGAATCGATATAACAATTCGTTATTAAGGATTTCCATTCGTTGTGCCGTACTTAGTATTAAAATAGAAGTCACGGCTTGTTCTTTGGTTTAGAGGAAAGGGGTTGGTTTTGACTAGACCGTTTTGACCAATAGGAACACTATCAGAAGCATAATCAGTTGTGCTAGCTACAGGATTAGCTAATATTGATGTGACCAAAGCACCATTTTGTCCTTTCTCTTGCAATCTATCTTGCACGACAGAATTGGTGATAGGGGTATTTGCACGATTGGTTGCCGTTATTCTATAGGCGATACATTGTCCAGGTACAATATTGCCATTAATACCTTCTGTGCTAAAGCCTGTTCTAGGATCGGAAGTAGTAGTGATATTATTGTAATTCAGCGCAGTAGAACAATCATTTACAAACTGAAACTTTCTAAGGACTAATGCTGCGTTTTCTGTGATGACTCTACCGAAATTCCTATTGGGATAATTGTAAGTCGTAGTTGTAAATCCAGTATTGATATTGTCACTAGTGGTTCGAACAGGATAAGTAGCTCCCGTTCTACTCTCTATCAAGCATATACTTCTATTGGTACCAAATGTTGAGAGAGGTACGCTGAACTGATACTCACCAATGGTAGCACCCGTACCTGAGGGCTGCGTGGCATAGATGGTAGATGTATTTGAACAACTCACTAGTCTGACCGTACTCCCTGCAATACCGCTTTCAGGAGGCGTATTGAATACCCCATTGAAATAATTGGCGTTGTTGTAAGTACCAGTCGTAAAGTTAGGTTGATTAGCATTGGCTTGAGGAAGGGTTATACCACCATTGTCGTCAAATACTGTACCTGAGAAAATATACTGGGGGACGTAACAGTAATTGTCTACACGAAAGTCAATTTCTTGGTTGGTTGATGATACTGAAAGGCGACCTGTGTTCGTATAACGAATTCTCACTGAAGCGACTGGTTGAGAAAATTGTATAGAACCTTGGCAAGCTGTACCTAGATCTTTTGCTGGGCAGTTAAAAATATTGGTCGTATATAACCCTTGAAAATAAGCAATATTTGAGCCTACTACTGGCTGGAATATGCCTTCAATAGTAGTACCTGTCTGTGTGACACCTGTAATTTGAACATAATCATCAAAGGAATTGCCATTACTGTTAGCGTAATCAATGTCAAATGCACTTAAAGCTACGTTAGTAAGAAAAATTGGCTGAGACGTTATGCTATTACGAAAATCAAGATTTACGTCTGTAAAAGCAGTCGTATTAGGGAACGTTCTTCTAACGTTAATAGCATTGAGACCACCTGCACTAATGACACCAAAATTACTCAATTGTGTACTCGTGCTGGATTCAACCGTATTCATCCTGATCTGTAAAGGAATACTGCCTGCTGCATTGCCTGCAACCGTGACGTAATTATTGGTATTGACCGCAGATACCAAACTGGAGTAGTCAGCGTTAGTCAAGTTGCCTTGAGAGAAGTTGGCAGGACAAGTTGCACCTGGATTGGGTGCAAGTGCAAATGATGAATTGCTGATCGTAAGAAAAATCATCGCTGTCATCAACGCCAACATTCGATATAGATATGTACCAAATAATTGTGAAGCTATTGCATTTACAAAGCGCTGAGTCTGATACATATTGCTATCCCTATAAACTGATATTCACTAACAATTATTTATGTAAATACGCATGATAAACATAACCAAAAATATGTGCATATTACTTAATTCATCATATTAAGCAATAATTTTGTAAATTTCCTAAAAAAACGGATGAATGGCAGATTTAATATGACCAAATACATATTTGCTGCTAAATGTCATAGTCATCGCTCATCATCAAAAATCTCCCAACAAATTTTTTAAATGCTTAAAAAAACATAATCAGTATTTATTTTAAAAATACTTGTTATATCGGCATTTCTTTATCGCTATAAACAATACGTGAATAAACCCCTATAATAGAGCGTCAATATCATTTGATGATGAAAGTCGCATATCGGCTGTCGTTTACTTTTACTACGATGTCTTTTTGAACCCCATGCCAAGCTACAGTTGCTGATTATGAGCAACTGGTCTGTAATAGCCAAGACATATAATGGAATGACGAGATGCAGAAAAGAAGGCATTAGGTAAATCGTTTGCTTACGAAAATATGTATAACTCTGTGATTTAATAATACCCTGCCATCGTGTAGGGATGACTGATAAAAAAGGATTAGAGAAGATGAATTATTACAAGGATGCTGATAGCAGCGAAACGCAGGAATGGCTGCAAGCTTTTGAGTCTGTGATTAAGCATGCTGATAAAGATCGTGCACAGTTCTTATTAAAGGCCCTATATAATATGGGGGTGCAAGAAGGTCTGCCATTTAACCGTCTAGATACAGCCTATATCAATACCATCGCCGTTGAAGATGAGCCAATGTACCCAGGTGACTTGACGATCGAGCGCAAAATTCGCGCTTTGATTCGCTACAATGCTTTGGCGATGGTGATGCGCGCCAATAAAAACGATGACGATTTGGGTGGTCATTTAGCCTCATTTGCTTCTAGTGCGACGCTATATGAAACTGGTTTTAATCATTTCTTCCGTGCAGCCAGCGATCATTTTGGCGGCGATATGATTTATTATCAAGGTCACTCAGCACCAGGTATGTATGCCCGTTCTTATCTTGAAGGTCGTTTGACTGAAGATCAGTTGGATAATTTTCGCCGTGAAGTCGGTGGTAAAGGCTTATCAAGCTATCCGCATCCATATCTAATGCCGGACTATTGGCAGTTCCCAACGGTTTCGATGGGCTTGGGTCCTATCATGTCGATCTACCATGCGCACGTTCATCGCTATATGGAAAATCGTAAGTTATTAGAAAAAGAAGGCCGTAAGATTTGGGCATTCTTAGGGGATGGCGAAACTGATGAGCCAGAAAGCTTAGGTGCTATCTCTCTTGCTGGTCGTGAAAAGCTGGATAATTTGATTTGGGTCGTTAACTGTAATCTACAGCGCCTTGATGGTCCTGTTCGTGGTAATGGTAAAATTATTCAAGAACTTGAGTCTGTATTCCGCGGTGCAGGCTGGCGTGTGATTAAAGTCATTTGGGGCGGTCAGTGGGATAATTTACTCGATAAAGATGATACTGGCGTTCTAAAACACCGTATGGAAGAGACAGTTGACGGTGAGTATCAGCTATATGAAGCGCGTACGCCTGAATTCACACGCGAGCATTTCTTTAATAAGTATCCTGAACTCAAAGAGATGGCAGATGCCTTAACGGATGAAGATATTTCGCGTCTGAACCGTGGTGGCCATGACCCTATGAAGGTTTATGCCGCGTTTAGTGAAGCGATGAAAACCAAAGGTCAGCCTACGGTTGTCTTGGTTAAGACAGTTAAAGGCTATGGTCTATCTACCACTCAAGCGGTTAATAAATCGCATCAAGTCAAGAAGCTTGATCAAGACGCATTAGTATACTTCCGTGACCGTTTTGACTTGCCATTTACCGATGAGCAATTAGAGACGCTACCGTTCTATCGTCCGGCTGAAGATTCAGCAGAGATGAAGTATCTAAAAGGTCGCCGTGAAGCATTAGGTGGTCATCTGCCAAATCGCCGTAGTGGTCATATTCCATTGAATATCCCTGATTTATCTATCTTTGATCGTGTTCTAAAAGGCAGTAATGGTAAAGAGCAATCAACCACCATGGTGTTTGTGCGTCTATTATCAGCAATGTTAAAAAACAAAGATATTCAAGACCGCGTTGTTCCTATCGTTCCTGATGAGGCGCGTACCTTTGGTTTAGAAGGTATGTTCCGTCAATTGGGTATCTATTCTGCTGTAGGTCAAAAGTACACGCCTGAAGACAGTGAAGCTTTGATGGGTTATAAAGAAGCCATCGATGGTCATATGTTAGAAGAAGGTATCAACGAAGCGGGTGCAATGAGTGCGTGGATTGCGCTAGCAACCAGTTACTCTGTAAACGCGCTACCGATGATTCCGATGTACATTTACTACTCTATGTTTGGTTTCCAGCGCATTGGTGATTTGGCTTGGGCCGCTGGTGATTGTCAGGCACAGGGTTTCTTACTTGGTGCAACGGCAGGTCGCACAACGTTAAATGGTGAAGGCTTACAGCATCAAGATGGACATTCACAAATTTTATTCAATGTCGTTCCTAACTGTGTGAGCTATGATCCTTGTTATGGTTATGAGTTGGCAGTGATTATGCATGATGGTTTACGCCGCATGTATGCTGAAGGCGAGCGTATTTACTACTATCTCACCGTGATGAATGAGAATTATGAACAACCTGCCATGCCAGAAGGCGTGGAAGAAGGCATCAAGCGTGGTATGTATCTGTTAGAAGATAATGGCTCTGCCCAAGTTCAACTATTAGGTTCTGGTGTTATTTTACGTGAAGTACAAAAAGCGGCACGTATCTTAAAAGATGAGTTTAATATCATATCTAACGTCTGGAGCGTAACGAGCTTTAATGAGTTGACACGTGATGGTATGGCGTGTGATGACTATAACCGCCTACATCCAATGGATGAAGAGCGTGTGCCATGGATTACTGAGCAGCTTGCACCGCACGAAGGCATTGTCGTTGCCGCAACGGATTATATGCGCAATTATTCAGAACAGATCCGTGCATGGTTGCCAGATAGCCGGCCATACACCACGTTAGGTACTGATGGCTATGGTCGCTCAGATACTCGTGAGAATCTGCGTAGCTTCTTTAACGTCGACGCCGCTCATATCGTTGTCGCGACTCTAAAACGCTTGGCTGATGAAGGCGAAGTAGAAATGCGTCTGGTTAAGGACGCCATCTCAAGCTTGAATATCGATATCGATCATCCGCCTGCATGGCAACAGCAGCCTTATTATGACCATTCTCCAGACGCTCCAGCACCTGGTAAGGTCAATCCGACTCCTGTACCTGAATTCATTGCTGAAGACGATGAAGAGATAAGCAGTGAAGGTCGCGCCGAAGATCAAGCCGATGCAACTTTACTGAATGATGATGACGTCGAAGAAAAATAACCATAAGACAAGGAAATAAAACATGGACATTAAAGCCCCGGATTTGGGTGTCGATAGCGCCGAAGTCAGTGAGATTATGGTTGCAGTTGGCGATGTCATTGCAAAAGACGACAATATTGTTTTACTAGAGTCTGACAAGGCTTCAGTTGAAGTACCAAGCTCTGCTGCTGGTAAAGTCACTAAAATCAGTGTTGCGATTGGCGATCAAGTCAGTGAAGGTATGGTGCTAATCGAGCTTGAAAGCGAGACTGACAGTCAAGATGAAAGTCAAAGCGTAGAAACACCTGTCACTGACAATCAAGAGAAATCTCTTGATGCTGAGCAAGAAGAAACGCAAATCGAAGAGCAGAGCGATAAGGTAGCCGTTGAGTCAAATACTGCTCAACCTGTTGAGCAAGCAGCTACAGCGACCACGCATGCGTTACCAGATTTAGGCGTTGATGAAGCGCAAGTATCTGAGATTATGGTCAGTGTTGGCGATATGGTCACTACCAATCAGTCTATCTTGCTGATTGAGTCGGATAAAGCGTCGGTTGAAGTACCAGCGCCGCAAGCCGGCAAGGTTGAGAAAATACTGGTACAAACGGGCGATATGGTTGCCAATGGTCAAGACTTTATTGTCATCATCGCTCAAAGCTCAGACAAGGCTGATGCTACCAGTGAAACCAAAGTAGAAGATAAGCAGTCGCAAGATGCAAAACCAGCGGCTAGCGAACAAAAGGTAAATTCGAGCCAAAAAGCGGACAAGCAAGTAACGACTGCGTCTAAACAAGTAGTTAATACTGTAACTACTGCAACGAGCAGCACAGGTAATAAGCTGACCGAAGCACAAATCAATGAAAAAATGGTTGATGTCTATGCTGGTCCTGCTGTGCGTAAACTTGCCCGTCAGTTGGGTGTGGATATTAGTGAAGTAACAGGTTCAGCACTGAATGCACGTATCTTAAAAGAAGATTTGTTTGCTCATGTGAAGCAAAGCTTGACGACCAAACAAGCTGCGCCAGCTACTGGAGCCGGTGTATCTAGAGCCAGCTTACCAAGCTTACCTGATATGAGCAACGTTGAGATTTGGGGCGAAACAGAAACCCAAGATTTAACTCGCTTGCAAAAGGTGTCGATTCCACAGCTGAATTATAATACTTACTTACCACAGGTGACGCAGTTTGATTTGTCTGATATCACTGAGACAGAGCAACTGCGTAGTGAGCTTAAAGGTAGTATGAAAGCTGAAGGTATTGGTCTGACAATTTTAGCTTTTATCGTCAAAGCAACGGCTTATGCATTGACTCAGCATCCACGCTTTAACAGTCACCTAAGTGATGATAATACCCAAATTATTCTACGCAAAAGCGTCAATATGGGTATCGCGGTAGCCACAGATGATGGTCTAATCGTACCAGTGATTAAAAATGCGCACGAAAAGGGCATTAAACAAATTGCCATTGAAATCGGTGAGCTGGCGATCAAGGCCCGTGATAAGAAGTTAAGTACTAAAGACTTGCAAGGCGCAAGCTTTACCATCTCAAGTCAAGGCATCTTAGGTGGTACGGCGTTTACGCCACTGGTGAACTGGCCACAAGTTGGTATTTTGGGGGCATCAGAAGCGAAGATGCAACCGAAGTGGAATGCTGCCAAGCAAACTTTTGAGCCGCGCCTCATGTTGCCATTGTCATTATCATATGATCACCGTGTGATTAACGGTGCTGATGCGGCAGTATTTACCCGCTATGTCGCAACCTTGCTTGCCGACCCGCGCCGTATCTTGCTATAAATTTTAGTATTACTTAAATGTTTTATGAATAATAAAAAGACTATCTACGGATGGTCTTTTTATTATCTGTTATTTTAACAAATGATAGGGTAATTCCCCCAATAAATAATAGACACAAAAAAGCCAGCAACTAAGCTGACTTTTTCTATCCATGATATTTAGCTTATAATTCTTCCAAATTAGAACTGTTTAACAAATACAACGCCGTAAACCCAGGGCTGATATCGATTTTGCCAATGTTCGTACCATTTAAAGTAGCGTTAGTTTTGATGTCCATATAGCGAGCATCAGTTAAGGTAAGGTCATGATGAAACGGAATGGCAGCGAGTAGTTCAACACCAATATTATCAGCGATAAAGTATTCACCACTGATGGTTGGACGGACATCGCCATCAACATCTATAGCATAATTTGTACCACCTATAGTAACATTACCATTATCATTTTTAGGATCGACATAATGCGTACCAGCGGCAACTGCCCAAGTGCCCACAGGCACAGCAAAAGCAGTGGTCATAGTAAGTGCAATAGCAGCGGTTAAAACTAGGGATTGTAGTTTCATCGTTTAATTCCTCAACGTTCAGATATTTGTGCGTAAAGTTACAATCAAAAAGGTTTGGATACGTTAAAGTTTATGGCATAACCTATTTTGATTGTAGGTTTTTGCTATTATTGGTACGCCATTACTTTATAAAAGGATCGGTTATCTATTATGCTTGGCTACTGTAGTAATTCTCCACTGCGCTGTGACAACGCTCTCTCATTGATAGTGTTAGACCAAATAGATTCTTGTTGCCCGATCTGTGGCTTATCCTTGTTACCTGCCCAAAAACGTAGTCATGAGTGGCGTGCTCAAGAACGGTTATTGCGCATAGCGTTTTTTGCTGTTGTCATCACATTGGTCTTGGTTGTCTACATTTATTATACAAAGTTAGTATAATCAGACTCTCATAACGGCTTTTTTGTTCATCCAAGCTCGGTGTTACACCGCATAGGGACGGCATGCTATTCCAATCTATACGGCGCTTGCGTCTTTTTGTCTATAATATTTTGCAAAACGATGAGCATGATACGCTCTTTAGTCGCTGTGTTGATTATTTCCTTATTTTTTTGATTATGACAAATGTCACTGCGGTGATTGCAGAGTCTGTTGATACTTGGTACTACCCTTATCAAGAATACTTTACATGGTTTGAAAATTTTTCTATTATAATATTTTCTATTGAATACCTGCTTCGTCTATGGAGCGTTGCTGAAGCTAAGCCAAGCAATACTATATGGCGACAGCGCTGGGATTGGCTAAGAAGTCCATCTGCATTGATTGATTTGATTGCCATAGTACCTGCCTTTTTGAACTTCTTTGTCAGTATAGACTTGCGTTTCTTGCGTATTTTACGTCTGTTTCGTATTCTTAAGTTGACTCGTTATTTTGCCTCATTACGTATTTTGTTGGTGGTTATTAGTAAGGAAAAAGGCTCCTTCCAAGCGGTTATTTTTATCTTAATAATTATGATTGTGACCGCTTCTAGTGGTATCTATCTAGTAGAAAATCATGCACAGCCAGAGGAGTTTGAATCGATACCAAAAGCCATGTGGTGGGCGGTAGTTACGCTAACAACGGTAGGTTATGGTGATGTGACGCCGATTACCAATGCTGGCAAAATATTGGGCGCTATCATTACTATATTGGGTGTTGGTTTAGCAGCGTTACCTGCTGGTATTTTGGCAACCGGCTTGGCAAATGAGCTCAGTCAGCGCCGTGAAGAGCTTGAGCAGGATTTCAGGGGACAGCTGATTGATAGTAATTTTGATTTGGTTCAAAATCAGATGATGATTGAAAAAATCCGCCGCGAGCTTGGCTTAGATAAAGAGCAAGCGCAGGATATTGTGCTGCAAGTACTGCGTGAGCAAGAGCTTGAGCGCCGTGAAAGAGACGTGCAGCAAAAGAATTTTTGCCCACATTGCGGTGAGCGTTTGTAAAGGAATACCACTTATCATAGGTTTCCTTCTGTATTGAATCGCTTATATGTAAAATAAAAAATGGTCAATGGCTTTGTATAGCGATTGACCATTTTTATTAAGCGAGGCACATTCTTTTAACTATAGTTAAAATACCTTAAAAACGCTACAGTATTGCTGGTGTAAATTTTTTGCAGCCTCTGTCTGCGTAGGCACAGCAAGCAAGAAAAATTAATATCAGCAGTACGTGTTGTATCGATATTACTTTTCACCGACTATAGATGGCTTGCGGGATCGGTAGGGCACGAGCCAATTCATGCGCCACTTGTTGCGCTGCTATTGCCAAATCTGTTGCAGGGAGTGGCAGGTTCTGTAACGTTAGATGCCAGTCATCTACTTCTCGGCGCAAATGGGCAACCCACAGCGTCACGCAATCACGTGGCAGCTGCTTTAAATTGACCTCAAAAGAGCGGTTACCTTCATCATCGCTGAGATGAATCTCGCCTTTTTTGACTCTGGTAAAAGGTTGTCCGTAATAGGAGTTGGCAATCAAAGCAATATGCGTGATATGAGTAGGGATTTCATCCAGATATAGCCTGATTTGCTCTTGATCAAGCGGCGCAAGATACATCGCTTGGTCGCCGCGGTCTTTACCATTCAAACTATCGCCTTGATGGCATATCGATTCGGCTTTATCGCGCAGCTGCTTAAACCAAACGATATCGCTGATGGTGCAGTTGTCATCATATAACACGCAAGCCAAATCAAGATCCATAGAATTTGCATTTTTATTAAAACGCTTCTTTATTTTTTTAAATAAGCCTGTCTGCTCAACCTTGGTAAATTCATAATTAAGACCAAAAAACAAAGTTCCTGCGTCCAAACCCAGCCCTCTTAAGCTGTCTGAAAGTAGTGGCGATGGCATAGTGGTCGACATAGTAATCCTTTTGATACTTGGTTTTTTATGAATGAGTTAGGTAGATGTAGAAACTATAAAAGTGTTTGCAGGAATGGCGTAAAAAATTAGATATCTTCCACTGCTTTATCTAGTACCGCTTGATAAAGCAGTCCCGGTTTGGCATTCAGTAGCCCATTACCAAAACCTCGTAACCACCAAACCAACTGAGAAGTTAGATTCACCGTTGCTTGTATGGTCAAGGTTTCATCGTTATTGATGATCACAATTTGGTCATCACTGAGCTTACTTTCTGTTAGGCTTTTACCTGCTTGTTTGGTAAATTGCAGCTCAATCGCTGTATATTTGCCATGATTGGGCAGTTGGCGGAATAAGGGGTGACTAAAGCCCATACCACCTGCGTCCAGATAGTTATCCAATTGAAAATTATCAGGCGTTTTTGCTGCGTTCTCTAATATCTCAACATTGACAAATCGATGTAGGGCAAAGGTGCGAATGATAGTTTCGCTATCATCAGTGCGGGTCGCGAGCAGATAAATAATTACCCCGCGCTGGATAATAGCAATAGGGTTTAAGGTATATTCGCTGGCTTGGGATTTGTTGCTACGGGTATAGCTGGCCTTGATTTGTAATTGATAAAATAAAGCATGATAAATATTATCTTTACTGTCCAAATCAATATGTGGCGCAATCAAAGGTTGGGACGCGGGTTCAATGCGAACCCTATCAATCCATGAATGAGTCACTTTGCTGTTTTTAAGTTGGCGACGTGCCAAATCAAACCAAGGAAACAATTCATCTAAAATAACTGGCGGTAGCAGCTGGCTTAGATTGGCTTCCACCATGTTAAAGGCAACTGCTTGAGATAGATTCATATGCGGCAAGCTTTGTAGCGGTGCATCGTCTTCCCAGCGCCAACCTTGTGGGTTGGCGTTATTTTTTTCGATAGGAAAACGCTTGGCAAGGGCGTTTAAGTCGCGCTGTACTGTGCGCAAACTGATATCAAAACCTGCCAGTATCAGCTGCTCATAGACATGAGTGGTGCCGACCCAGCGATTACGTTGTAATTGTGACAACACTTGCCATTGCCGTGCTGTTGTCGCAGCGCCATGACGACTATCAACTGCATCATCAGCGGCTTTATTGTCTGAAAGTGCAACAGCGTTTGCTTGCTCATCAGTAACCTGTGGATTGTCGCGGTTATCGTTGTCAGTATGAGCAATGTCGGTATGAGATACAGTCATGAAAAGATAACCTTTGTAATGTCACGATTATAAAGTCAGCGGGTTATTCACATTGGTATGAGCATGAAAGGACATCAGCAGATGGTTATTATATAGCATTGCAGAGAGCGTCCTAATATCTAGCGTATTTCATCTATAATAACTTCTTCTACGATGGTGTCGTTATCCTCTTTAATAAGCTGTTCTTTAATAGCTTTTTCTTTCTTAGAGACTTTATTCTTATCTTCTTTTTTTTGGCGTTTGGCTTGGCGATTTTTTTTGGCTTTCTTTTTTAATTTTTTATCGTCAATATCATCATCTGTGCTTTGGTTTTCATCCCATAGCATCAAACGACTTAACACTTTACCGAACAGCGTCTCTTTACGGTAGCGACTTTTCTTATTCACTGTATCAACAGGTAATCCCGTCATTAATGTGAGCGCTTCACTGAGCGTGTGCACCCCATATATATGAAAGCTACCAGCTTTGACAGCGGTAATAATATCGTCGCGCAGCATAAGCTGTTTGACGTTTGCCATAGGGATGACCACGCCTTGCTGTCCAGTTAATTCTTGCTCGCGGCAGGCATCAAAGAAACCTGCAATCTTGGAATTGATGCCGCCGACGGCTTGTACTTCACCAAGCTGATTCATAGAACCTGTAATCGCAAGAGATTGATTGATCGGTACATTTGCTAAGGCAGATAATAGGGCACAGCCCTCACTAACAGTCGCGCTATCACCATCAATATGTGCATAGCTTTGCTCAAACGCCAGTGAGGCACTAAAATTTAGCGCATGGTGCTGACTAAATAACGCTCGTAAGTAGCTCGTCATGATCAGCATACCTTTGGCGTGCAAGCTACCGCCCAAATCAACATCGCGCTCGATATCTAGGATTTCACCTGTACCAATATTTGGCTGAATGACTGCCGTAAGACGGGCAGGCATGCCAAACTCACTATCGGCATAGCTCACCACTGTTAACGCGTTGACTTGCCCAACTGCCTCTCCTTGGGTCTGAATAAGCTGCTGACCGTTTTTGAGCTCATCCCAATAGAGGTCGCGCAAATATCCTGAGCGCTCATCCATATCCTCAATAGCTTGTACCACATGTTTGGCACTGACGATATCCTGTCCACCCAAACGCGCATGACGATTAGATTCATGCAACAGTTTAATCAGTAAGTCACTGTGCAGACTCAGACGGTCTTGGTCTTCTGCTTGGAGACTTAAATGCTCAAGTAAAGCAGCTTGTGCCCTTCTATCAAATGGATAAAGATTGGCGTAATCGATGATGTCTGCCATCTTTCCGACCAATGCGAGCTCGTGCTCGTGAGTACGAACCACATCATCGTGGAAGTCAGCACGTACCTTAAATACCGCATCAAACTCCGGCTCAAGCTCCAGTAATTCGTAATACAAGTCAGCTTCACCCAATAAAATGACCTTTATATCAAGATCAATGGGCGCAGGCGATAAGGATAAGCTACCTGTTAAGGTCAGCATTTGCTCAAGACTTGAGAGTTTAATTTTACGAGACTGTAGTGCGCGCTTAAGACCTTGCCAAGCATAAGGATGCTCAAGCAGATGACTCGCTTCAAGCAGTAAGTAACCTCCATTAGCACGATGCAAAGCGCCGGCACGAATCATGCTGACATCGGTCGTAACCGTACCCAACTGAGTGATCTGCTCTACATGACCTAATAAATTTAAGTGAGTCGGCAGATCTTCAAAGATAACGGGCGCACCACTATCAGGCTCATGACTGCTAATAACATTGACCGCATATCGACTAGGTGTCGTGGCGAGCAATGCCGTTACAAACTCTTCATCATCTCCATTAACGATGCGCTCGACATGAGTAATCATATCGGCAAAAACTATTTTTAGGTACTCAACGACCAGTGGTTGAGCACTGAACTGCTTATAAATAGGGGTAAATAACGGCTGTAGCGCCCGCTTGGCAATATTGCGATGTAGCGACTCGATGGCATCATTGGCTTCATCTTCTAATTGCTCTAAAGCAATCGTCAGCTGACTCAGACGTTTTTGCATATGATTTTTTTGAGCGAAATTATTTAGCTCAGTTTCATATTCGCTGCTATATGAACTCTCATTAGCCTTAACATCGCTCTTATCGGTGCTAGCGGTCGCCACTTCCTTATCCTCATTGATAAGGGTATTGTTTTTATGACTATTGGAGCGTTTGCCTTCTTTATTATCCATCTCGCTCGCTTCTGTTGCAAGCTGACTTGGATGAACAAAAACGGCTTTATTATCAAACGGACGAAACGTTAACGCTAGATCATACTGCTTGCCCTCAGCATTGAGCACATCATAGGCATGACTTTCCTTTTGATGAGTGTCATTTTTGATGGCTTCTATCTTGCTTTGATACTGATCGCTGCGAAAGCGTTGACTCAGCCGTTTCTTGGCTTGTTGCCACAAAGTATTGACTTGATGTTGCAAGACAGCAGCCTGACCAGCAGGTAAACGCAGTGCCAGTGGCGTACGAGGGTCAGTGAAGTTGTGTACATATACCCAATCATCCGGCGTGGGTGCATCGGCTGCAATAAGACTGAGCAAGCGACTAATCACCGTACGTTTACCCAAACCATTCTCGCCAGCCGCAAACACATGATAGCCATTAGCATGAATATCGAGTGCCGTATGCAATGCCTTAAGCGCCCGCTGTTGTCCAAAACCAATATCTAAATCTGGTGCGCTACGCGTATCGGCTGGTAGCAGACTGGGTTTACTATAGCGCTTAAGCTGGTTTGCCGCGACGAGGCAGCGTTGACTGACTTCTATGAATATGGGATGAGGTGTAATAGGCGCATCAGTAGCGTTAGGGATATTTTCTTTTTCTACCGACTTACGAGCCGTTTTTTTACGTTTTAAGCTTTTATCCAATTTTTTCTTATCTAAGGAATTCTTATCCAATGATTCCTTATTGGCTGAGGGCTCTTTAGGGATATGCTTGTCACTTGAGTCACTAATAGGCATTATAGCCTCTGCGGTATTATCGCTAATGTCTTGTTGGTCTTTATTCAGGGGTATGTTTGTCTGTTCTGTCATAGGAATAGGGTCAGTCGCTTAAAAGTATTGAATGGTGATTGATTTTGGTTTTTTCGATGTGGCAATGGATACATTAGCATTTATAGTAATAGAACATCTTACAAGATATCGCTGTTTTTTGAAGCAATCATTGAGCGCAATTTTGTATCATGGGTAATTATGTCTTAGCGAATAAAAGTTTACTAATAGTAATTATAAAATGTTAATAGTAGAACAGTTAAAGAAGAATAACAGCTCAATATAGGCGTAGATAGTATAAGATGACGCACATTGGCGCAATCTGCAACTATTCAATAAGCAGCCTGCATGATAAAATAGACGGTTCACATGTCAAAAACGGATAAACCCTTGTATGTCAGACTCCACTAAATCTTCTTTACCCTCTGCTAACATAGGTAATATCCATATTGATCCGACAGGCTTTGTAAAGCTTGGCGCACAATTACCGACATTGGCGAATATCTTAGCGCAAGCAATAGACGAGTTGGGTCTCACATTGAGTATCCAGCAGCAGCGCAGCTTATTATTATATTTAGACCAGCTTTTATTATGGAATAAAGCGTATAATCTGACCGCAATTACTGATCCAATAGAAGCACTTATTAAACATGTTATCGATTGTTTGGCTATTATAACTCATTTACCCTCGGGGTCGCTGCTCGATATTGGTACGGGCGCAGGTTTGCCGGCAGTGATTATTGCTATTTGTCAGCCTGAGCGCTCATGTACAGCGCTTGATAGCAATCAGAAAAAGATCCGCTTTATTAAGCAAGTGAGCAGTGAGCTTGGTTTGAGTAATATGCAGCCTATCGCATCGCGCATTGAAGCGCACGAGGCAAGCTATGATGTGGTTACTTCTCGAGCATTTGCCAGTTTGATAGATTTTGTTGCAGTGGCTAAGCCACGATTGGCAGATAATGGTTATCTGTGTGCGATGAAAGGCAAAGCGCCAAGTGAAGAAGAGTTAGATGCTTTAAGTAACAATTGGCAGTTTAAGACCATTAAATTAAACGTGCCACGTTTACATGATAGTCGTCATTTAATTGAATTGTCTTATAAAAATGTCTAAGCTATGAGCACAGCATTTACCATAAAACTATCTTTTTTATGGTAGATGCTGTGTTCAGGTTTATGTTTTTAGCGAAAGCGCGTGTTAATAAAATTGGTAACAGATCCTAATTAAATTGAGTGAGTGTATGGAAATCATAGCGATTGCGAATCAAAAAGGCGGCGTGGGTAAGACCACAACGGCGGTAAATTTGACCGCCAGCTTGGCTGCCAAACGCAAGCACGTACTGCTCATTGACTTAGACCCACAGGGTAATGCGACCAGTGGTACGGGTGTCGATAAGAATGAGTTGGCAATGACGATAGCAGATGTGCTCCTCGATGGGGTGGCTTTATCTGATGCTATTGTTAGCAGTCCGGCAGGATTCGATGTCATCGGTGCCAATCGTGATTTGGCGGGTATGGACATCACTTTGATGAGCAAAACCAACAGCCATGAGTTATTTAAGACGGCAATGGCAGAGTTGATTGAAGCTCGAAAAGCGGCACAAAAACTTGCCTATGATTATGTGATTATAGATTGCGCGCCAAGCTTAAATTTATTGACGATTAATGCGTTGGTGGCGACTGATAGCGTTATTATTCCGATGCAATGCGAGTATTATGCGCTAGAAGGCTTGGCGGATTTGTCTCAAACGATAGAGCGTTTAACAGAGTTGAACCCTAAGTTATATATTCGCGGCGTGGTCAGAACATTATTTGATGCACGCAATACGCTCGCCCGTGATGTGTCTGCTGAGCTGGAAGCGCACTTTGGTGAGATCATGTATCAAACCATTATTCCAAGAAATATCCGTTTGGCTGAAGCGCCTGCGCATGGTCTACCGGTCATTGCTTATGAGAGATGGTCAAAGGGCGCACGTGCTTATCAGAAATTGGCTGCTGAAGTCATGAAACAAAGTCGATAGTTATGTGGTTATAAGAGAAAATGATTGATTATAAAAAATAATGGATCACTGGAGTAATCAGCCAGATAACAAACCTGTGCACATCGTATTTATTATTGAATTTTAAACATTTGGCTTTTATTTTAGCGTTAGAGGATAGGTAATCATGGCGAAGAAAAGAGGGTTGGCTGCCCATCGAGGTTTAGACGCCTTATTAGGGTCAATCAAAAAAGAAAAGCAAATCACCGCCTCTGCCTTGCAAGACGATATAGCCGTGCGCGAGCAAGCTTTACCAGCTGATCCAATAGAGACAAAAGCGACGGTTAGAACTGCCATTAATGCAAAATCTACTGCCGCTTCTGAGCCAAAAGATGCCAATCAACGTAAAGCTCGTACACCGCGTACAATAAGTAAAAATACTGCCAATAGTAGCCGTATGAACGTGAGTGAAAATAACGGATCTGAAGATCAAATCAGTTTGGTACAAATCGATGTTACCCGTTTGCAAGCTGGTAAGTATCAACCGCGTCGTGACATGAGTGAAACGGCACTGGCAGAATTGGCATCTTCTATCGAACAGCATGGTATTATGCAGCCGATTGTCATTCGTCCATTACTCGCCACAGAAGATAAAAGCGAAGCCTTTGTTACTCACGAGATCATTGCCGGTGAGCGCCGCTGGCGTGCGGCAAAAATGGCAGGCAAATCCGTTATTCCAGCGATTGAGCGCGCGTTGTCAGATGAGCTTGCGATTGCTCTTGCATTGATTGAAAATATCCAGCGTGAAGATCTATCGGTGATTGAGCAAGCCGCCGCATTACAGCGTTTTCATACTGAATTTGGTATGAGCCATGCTATGATTGCTGAGGTCGTCGGTAAAGCCCGTACTACCGTATCAAACCTTCTACGCTTAAATCAATTGCATGATGCCGTCAAAGACCATTTAGCAACCAGTGCTTTGGATATGGGTCATGCGCGCACACTTTTGGCCTTATCGTCTGAGCAGCAACCTATCATTGCTCAAAAGATTATCGATGGCGGTATGACCGTACGCGAAGCTGAAAAGCTTGTTAAATCTATCTTGCATCCAGTGCCAAAAGCGAGTCGCAGCGAACAGGTGCAGTCTCGTGATGTTGAACGTTTGACGCAAAGACTGACAGATATGCTCGGTGCTGAAGTAAAGCTGAAACATAAAAAAGACGGGCAGGGTAGCGTTGAGATATTCTTCCACAGTCAAGATCAATTAGCTGCTTTAATTAAGCATATAGAAGCACAGGTTTAAAATATTGAATTCATTTTTGATGCTTATTTAAATAATATTGATGACAGCTATTTATATCAAAATATAAAAGAGAGTTGATATGTGGGAGTTGGTAAAAGCGGGTGGTTGGCTGATGACACCTATTGTATTGTGCTCTATTTTAGCATTAGTGATTATTATTGAGCGTAGCCATACCTTACAGTTTAACAAAGTTGCCCCAAATAGATTGCGTGAGCAGCTGATTACTCGCCTCCGTGAAAATGGTGACATTGGTCGTACGCAGCTGATGAATGTCAAAGAAAAGACTGCGCTAGGCGATATCCTAGCAACGGGTTTGCTCTATCGTCAATACGGCTTAGAGTCGATGACGATGCATATGCAAAATCGTGCCAGCGTACAAGTACATCAGTTAGAAAAAAACATCAATATGCTTGGTACTATTGGAGCGATTGCCCCTTTACTTGGACTGTTGGGTACAGTACTGGGTATTATCTCATCGTTCCTAGCGATTACTGATGGTGCGATGCAAGACCCAACGATGCTTGCTGCAGGGGTGTCGCAAGCTCTGATTACGACTGCGGCTGGCATGATAGTTGCTATCCCAGCGTTGGTAGCTTACCGCTATTTTCAGCGCCGTATCATCGATATCAATGCACAATTTGAAACCCAAGCAGGATTGATGGTTCAAGAGTTGTACGATTATCAATTGTTAGAAAACATCCATATTCCTAATACATCTAAGCAAGTTACTCATACTGCAGTAGATGCTAGCATAAGAGATCAGCACTCAATTGATAGATTTGGTTTAGATAAAACGGCAACGGCTATTCTATAGTTGTGTTTTTAGCAGTGCCATAATGGCATTGTAAAAACGCTATATTGGTAATATTAGTATCGAATATCACGACTATTGAAGAGAGTGACATGCGCTTTAGAAAACCAACCGTTGAGCCGCTTGAAATTAACCTGACCCCCATGATTGATTGTTTATTATTTTTAATCGTGTTTTTGCTACTAGCAACCTCGTTCAATCACTTTAGCCGCTTAAATATTATTTTGCCTGAAGCGGAAGGTGTGGCACTGACTGAAGAGAAAAATAGTATCGAGGTAGCTGTGCAAGAAGATGGCAGCTATTTGGTCAATGGTATTACGCTTGCCAGTAGCAATGAAGCGGAACTCACCAGTATGTTGCAGCAAGAGGCGGGCAGTAATCGTGATATGCTATTTGTGATTGCCGCTGATGCCAATGCCACGCATCAATCAGTGGTGCGGGTGATGGATATCGCTGGAAAACTGGGCTTTTTAAATATAAACATTAGTACCGTTGTACCACTTGGTCAAGCGTTACCGCAATAAATCTGAATAAGCTTATAGCGTGTTCTCAGTATTAAGCACCATCACTCTTTTTTATGGCTATATAAATCATTGCAAATTATTGTTTTATCAGTGCCATTCACTCTCGTTCTTATACCTATATTGAGGCTTTTATGAGCCAAGCTTACCAACCTGACTCTACAAAAACTTCTGCTAAAACATCAGTAGCACCAACAGTGGTGACGTTAAATCCGCCTAAACGCAAGACGCTCATACGTTTACTGGCTTATCTAAAACCATACTGGTGGGCAATATTGCTCACCATTATCGGTTTTGCTATTAATGCCGCCACCGAGATTTGGATTGCCAAACTTTTGCAATATATCACCGATGCTATCAATCAGAACGATCAAAGTAAGCAGGATTTGTTTCCGTTTATTATTGTGATGTTGTTCTTTGTGCGCGGTGTGGGTAGCTTTTTGGGTAATTACTATACGGCATTGGTGTCACGAAATTTGGTCTATGAGCTGCGCGTAGAAGTGTTTAATAAGTTACTGCGTCTGCCAAGCTCTTTCTATTTAGCCAATCCCGCAGGGACGATTTCGTCTAAGCTTATTTTTGATGTTGAGCAAGTGACTGCTGCCAGTACCGATTCAATGAAAACGTTATTACGTGACGGTCTGACCGTGATTGCATTGATGGGCTTTTTGCTTTATAGCAACTGGCGTTTGACGCTGATTTTATTCGTTGTGCTGCCACCGATTTTATGGCTTATTCGTGTGGCGTCAAAGCGTTATTTGAAGCTCTCCAAAGGTATTCAAGAAACGATGGGTGATGTCAGTCATATCACCAATGAAGTCATCAATGGTTATCAAGTGGTCAAAAATTATGGCGGACAAGCATACGAGTCTAAGCGCTTTGATGTGACGTCTAAGAAAAACCTGCGCCAAGGCATGAAGGTCGTTGTGACCAATAGCATCAATACCCCAGCGGTACAGTTATTGATGGCGATGGCAATGGCTGTGGTGGTTTGGCTAGCATTACGTCCTGCGGTGATAGATGATATCTCAGCAGGTGAGTTTATCTCTTATATCGCCGCAGCCGGTCTCTTAAGTAAGCCAGTACGCTCATTGACGGATGTCAATCAACAACTGCAAAGAGGGCTGGCGGCCGGTGAATCGATATTTGCTTTACTAGATGAGCCGGAAGAAGCGGACACTGGTGTGCTTAGTCCTACCTTAGCAGGTGAGATTAAACTGGGTAATGTCGGCTTGGTTTATCCAGACTCAACCGTAGCACTGCACGACTTTAATTTGGATATACGTGCAGGCGAGACAGTAGCGCTCGTTGGGCGTAGTGGCGCGGGTAAATCATCTTTAGTCAACTTACTCACACGTACGTTAACCACTTCTTCAGGGCAGATTACGCTAGACGGTATGCCTATTGAAGACATTAAGCTTGAAAGCTTACGTGCCCAGATTGCGATGGTCAATCAGCAAGTGGTACTGTTTAATACGACTGTCTTTAATAATATTGCTTATGGCAGTTTGGCTCATAAAACCCCAGTCGAAGTTGAGCAAGCAGCAAAAGATGCTTTTGCTCATGATTTTATTATGCAAATGCCAAATGGCTATCAGAGTGCAATCGGTGCTGAAGGTTTGCAGCTCTCTGGCGGTCAGCGTCAGCGTTTATCGATTGCACGTGCTCTGCTAAAAGATGCGCCAATTTTGATATTGGATGAAGCTACTAGTGCTTTAGATAATGAGTCAGAATATTATATACAAAAAGCGCTTGATAATATTATGAAGAATCGCACGACATTGGTGATTGCACACCGATTAACGACGATTGAGTCCGCCGACCGTATTGCTGTACTAGATGGTGGTCAGATTGTTGAGCTTGGCACCCATGCTGAGCTAATGCAATTGCATGGTCATTATGCGCAAATGTATGCACGTGATTTTCAATAGTTATGAATATTGAAAAGATAATAACGCGTGCATGGCAACGCAAAGCAGCTTGGCTTTGGCTACTGTTGCCAGTGAGTTGGCTGTATGCACTGTTGATGGTACTGCGCCGTCAAGCTTATAAAGCAGGTATTCTTGCCAGTTACCGTGCGCCTATTCCAGTCATGGTGATTGGTAATATCACGGTGGGTGGTAGCGGAAAGACACCATTAATTATTGCTTTGGTCCGTAATCTACAGCAGCAAGGTATTAAAGTAGGGGTTATCAGTCGCGGTTATGGCGGTGATAGTAGCCAGATGCCAGCATTGGTTAATAGAGAGAGCCTCCCTAATGTGGTCGGTGATGAGCCATGTCTCATTGTCAATACGACAGGAACAGCCATGGCAGTATCTCCTAACCGTCAGCAAGCGATTGCTATTTTGCTAGAGGCTTATCCGGATCTACAGCTGATTATAGCTGATGATGGTTTGCAGCATTATGCGCTGCAACGTGATATCGAATGGGTTGTGGTAGATGTGGCGCGAGGGTTTGGGAATGAACAGTTGCTACCGACAGGATTTTTACGCGAACCCATTTCAAGATTAAAGGGGGCTAATGTCATTTATCATCAAAAACCAGCTGCATCATCAATACATAATAAATTTGACTATAATAAGCCCTTAACTGAGCATTTAACGATGCATTTACAACCAGATGATTTAGAACTGTTGTGGTCATCTAATAATCAGATAGATGATTTAGGCGTAGTAGCTATAGCACCTGAAAAAGGCAGTCAGGTACATGCGGTGAGCGGCATTGGGTATCCTCAGCGTTTTTTTGATACTTTAAATGATCTTGATTTTAAAGTTATTCCGCATCCTTATCCTGACCATTATGATTTTAGTCTGGATGAACTGTTGCAGTATACTGACCATCCTATTATTGTAACCAGTAAAGATGCCGTGAAAATAAGAGCTTTGATAATGCAAGCAATTATGAATCAAGCGCTGAGTGATGAGCATAAAGAGGTGGTCAGCAGATTATGGGTATTGCCAGTGACCGCAGTATTATCAGACAGTTGTTATGAGAGTTTACAACAGCAATTACAAACCTTGGACATCGATATAAGCATGAGAAAGCAATAATATAGCGTTTATCGTACAAAGATTTAAAAGGTTTTATAGGAACAGATTATGTCATCATCCCTTATGCCCGTCAAAACTCATATTGTTATTCCTGCGCGTCTCAAAAGTACACGTTTGCCTAACAAGCCATTATTAACCATTCATGGCAAGCCTATGATACTTTGGGTAGCTGAAAAGGCACGATTGGCGAATTTTGCCGATGATATGTGTATTGCAACCGATGATGAATCAATTGCAAAAGTTTGTCTAGATGCAGGTTTTGATGTGGTGATGACAAGCAGTGAACATGCTTCAGGCACGGACCGTTTGGCTGAAGTGGCTGCCATCAAAGGCTGGGCTGCCCATGATATAGTGGTTAATATGCAAGGTGACGAACCACTAGTGCCGCCATTGTTGTTAGAGCAAGTTAAAATATTATTGGTACAAGATGCAAAGAGCGTCATGGCAACTTTGTGTGAGCCAATTGAGGACTTTGATACTTTTATGCGCCCATCTGTTGTTAAAGTTGTCAGTCAGAAGTCCAATGACCAACAGCGCGCACTTTATTTTAGTCGCGCGCCAATCCCGTGTGATCGTGACGTTGTATTAACCAGTGAGAATAATAAACTGCAGCCAAAAAACGCTTATCGTCATCTAGGCTTATATGCTTATCGCGTCAGTTTGCTACAGCAATTTGTCCACTGGTCACAAACGCCGCTTGAAATACTAGAAAGCTTAGAGCAATTACGTGTGTTGGAAAATGGTGGACATATCGCCATTGCTAACGCTGCCTGCTTATTACCTGCAGGTGTCGATACACAAGAAGATTTGGATCGTTTAAATGCCATGAGTTTAACAGATTTCCAAGATTATTAATGTACAATAGCCTAAGCAAAAATAATTAAAGTTTTTTCACTTAAATTTTATAACGTTACTTTTATTCCAAGTTACTTTTAGAAATTATACTTTAACCCAGATTTTTAATTGAGAGATATTAAGCGATAGCCATGAGTGAGCTGACAAATATGACCGATGATATGTATTTTGCGCCACTATTGCCATGGCAACACGACCTTTGGTCACAGCTGACAATGCGGGTACTAGCGCCGCAGCAATCTTTACCTCATGGGCTGTTAGCCGCTGGTATGCAAGGCATGGGCAAGCGCGCTTTTGTATGGCGATTGGTGGCATGGTTATTGTGCCGCGCGCGTGATACGCATCCGCTCGGCGCTTGCAGTCATTGTGAGAGCTGTCAATGGCTCAGATCAGGTACACATCCAAGCTTACAAGTGTTACCGCTAGCTAGTCTACCAGTCAATGCTGATAGCAGTACTCAAAAAGAAGCGCTAGCTAATAGTACAAAAGATAAAAAATCTGCTAAGACAGCTGGTAACGCGTCATTAAAAATAAAAGTGGATGATATTCGTGCCTTGCAGCCTTTTATTTATCAAGGCGGGCAGGGAATGCGTATTTGCGTATTAGATCACGCTGAGAAAATGACCATTGCCGCTGCCAATGCGCTACTTAAAACCTTGGAAGAACCCCAAACTCAAGTCCATTTATTTCTGATTAGTGATGCCCCTGCGCAGCTGCTCCCAACGATTAAAAGCCGTGTTCAGCAATTGGCATTACAAACAATTGACCCTGCTGTTGCAGTGGATTATGTGACTAAAGCATTGGGTAGCAATATCCATCGTGAAGTAGTTGGTGCAGATGCCACTGAGCAGCTTATCCAGTTAGCAAATGGTGCGCCTTTAGCAGCTGTGGCACTGGCTCAAGCGGCATTGTATAGTAAACGCACGCTATGGCTGACAACATGGCAAGCATTACGTAGCGGCAAGCGCAGTAGCGTGGCGGCAAGTGACTATTGGCAAACCCAGCTTGGTATTGTCGAATTTATCCAGCTGTCTGAACTCATGATAATCGATATCCGCCGTGTTGGTTTGGGCTTTGAAGCGCAGCAAAAAGACATTAATTTTTCAATCAATTTACGTGATTATCAACCTACTGATAGTGGGTTAGAGTTATTTGCGCATAGCTTACAACAGACAAAAATTGCGCTACAACAAAACGTGCAAGAAAAATTCGCCTATGATAAGCTGATGCAAGATTTGACTTGCCTGTAATAGATTACAAAGCCTAAAGATGCTCTCGCATATCAGTGCGTGCCATTAAACTTACTATCAGTATTTATACTCTAATACTATACAAGATAACCCTGTGTGAAAAAATACTGTAAACCTCATGGATAAAGGAAGCTGACTATGGCAATGCCAGGACGTGGTGGGATTTTAACCTGTCATATTGAAAACATAGATATGCTATATGCAAGCTATCTGTCCTTTGTTACCAATGGGGCATTGTTCGTGCCGTCTGATCGAGCGCAAGAACTGGGTGACGAAGTTTTTATTGCGGTTACTTTGCCCAATTCTAACGAGCGTTTGCCTATGAATGGTAAGGTAGTTTGGATTAATTCTAAAGCTCAAAGTGGTCGACCAGTAGGTTTTGCAGTCCAAATAGGCACGGACATTACGGGATTAAGAATAAAGAACGAAGTTGAGCGTCTATTGGCAGGTAAGATTGACAGTTTGCAGGCTACTTATACTATGTAGTTTTAATATTTATCAGCAATCATAATGACTGTATAAAAAAAGCCTTATAACTCTTTATAAGGCTTTTTTATGAGCAATATTTTTTAGACAGTGTAAATGCTAATAATTAGTAGCGCGGTGGCACATACATATCATCAGGAATAGGTTCGCGGTAGTATTCATCATCACGTTTGCGCTCAGGCAGTTCGACCTCTTCACGAGGCACTTCTTTATAAGGAATCTGTTCGAGCAGATGGGCAATACAGTTTAGTCTGGCGCGTTTCTTACTATTCCCTTCAACAACCCACCACGGTGCTTCAGGAATATGAGAGCGCTCAAACATGGTCTCTTTTGCTTTGGTATAATCCTCCCAGCGCCGACGCGATTGTAAGTCCATTGGCGAGAGCTTCCATTGTTTGAGGGGATCATGAATACGGCTCATAAAGCGCGAATGTTGCTCATCATCAGTAATTGAAAACCAATACTTGACCAAACGAATACCTGACCGTACTAGCATACGTTCAAAATCAGGTACTGATTGAAAAAACTCCTCGTACTGCGCGTCGGTGCAAAACCCCATGACTCGCTCAACACCGCCGCGGTTATACCAACTGCGATCAAATAACACAATCTCACCGGCAGCTGGCAGCTGGGCAACATACCGCTGAAAATACCACTGAGTTTGCTCGCGTTCAGTAGGCGCAGGTAGGGCAGCCACTCTACAAACGCGCGGGTTTAGTCGTTGAGTAATACGCTTAATCGCGCCGCCTTTGCCAGCGGAGTCACGCCCTTCAAATATCACCACAATGCGTTCACCGCGATCGACCACCCAATCTTGTAACTTTATAAGCTCTCGCTGTAGCCGCACCAATTCTTGAAAATACATACGACGATCAAATTTTTCCTGCTCACTCATCTCATAGCCGTTAAAACGAAAATCACGTATGTAATCATCGACTTCATTTTCAAGTTCTTCATCGTACGTATCGATTAAGTCTTGGTGCATTTTTCGACGCAGTTCATCATCAAGAACTTCTTTTTCGATACGTTCAGAAAGGATGACTTGCTCCATATTGTACTGATCTAACTGTTCCTTAGTCGTTAGAGCTTGAAAATCAGGTGTTACACAGGGTTTTGTCATAACCAATTCTTCCGAGCCGAAAATGACTTGCCTTATTTTTTTTAATAAAACTTTTGTCTTACGCATAAATATTACCTTTGTTTGGCGTATCGGCTTTTTTAAGAGATCGTTTCTATAATAACAAAGTATAGACAAAAAAAACCACCCTCTAATCTATAGATTAGAGGGTGGTTTAAGATTCTAAAGCTACTTATCTAGCGGCTAAGAAACTATTTTTCTAAGATACAAGTCACACCTTGACCGCCAGCGGCGCAAATAGAGATAAGCGCACGACCTGAGCCTTTTTGATCTAATAATTTGGCAGCAGTGGCTAAGATACGACCACCAGTTGCAGCAAATGGATGACCTGCAGCAAGTGATGAGCCGTTAACGTTTAGCTTGCTACGATCGATAGAGCCTAGTGGCGCATCAAGTCCTAGGCGCTCTTCACAAAATTTCTCATCTTCCCATGCAGCAAGGGTTGATAACACTTGTGAAGCAAAAGCTTCATGGATTTCATAAAAATCGAAATCTTGTAGGGTCAAACCAGCACGCTCAAGCATACGTGGTACGGCATAGGCCGGTGCCATTAGCAAGCCTTCTGTATCACCAGATTTACCGATGAAATCAACAGCCGCTGTTTCTTGATGGACGATATATGCCAATGGTTTTAGACCATGTGCTGCCGCCCACTCATCAGTACCCAATAGGATACAAGATGCGCCATCAGTCAATGGGGTAGAGTTAGCAGCGGTCATGGTTGGCTTGGCATTCTTTTTACCAAAAACAGGCTTGAGCTTAGCTAGCTTCTCTAAAGTGGTATCTGGACGCAAGTTGTTATCGCGGGTCAGACCTTTATATGGGGTAATTAAATCATCAAAGAAGCCTTCATCATAAGCGCGTGCTAGGTTTTGATGACTATTAAAGGCAAGCTCATCTTGCGCTTCACGGCTGATATTCCATTCAAGCGTAGTGATCGCTTGATGGTCGCCCATGGATAAACCAGTACGTGGCTCACCATTTTGCGGTGTATCAAGTAAATCTTTCGGGTTTAGACCCATCAATGCTTTTAGGCGTTGTTTATTGTCTTTAGCTGCGCCCAATTTAATCAATACTTTACGTAAGCCATCGCCGACTGCGATAGGCGCATCAGAAGTAGTATCAACACCGCCAGTGATGGCTGAATCAATGATACCAAGCGCGATTTTATTGGCAGAAGCAAACGTTGCTTGCAAGCCAGTACCGCAAGCTTGAGAGATATCATACGTTGGGGTATGGGGGTTAAGTGCAGTATTTAATGTCGCTTCACGAGTCAAGTTGATATCGCGGCTCAGTTTCATAACGGCACCAGCAACGACTTCACCGATTTTTTCGTCTTGCAAATTATAACGCTCGACCAAACCATCTAACGCAGCAGTGAGCATATCTGTGTTGCTAACATCAGCATATGAGCCGTTTGAGCGAGCAAATGGGATACGGTTGCCACCTAAGATAGCCACACGGTTCTGACCTGAGCTAAGCTTAGTCGTACTTGCTTTTTTAGCCACAGTATTTGTTTTCTTAGCAGGAGTCGCGTCAGCCTTTTTAGGCGCTTCTTTTTTATCGTTGTTCTGGTTTGCTGCACTTTCTTTAGCTGCGTTATCATCTTTCGTAGCAGTGGCATTACTATCTTTTGCTACGGTTTCTTTTTTAGCGCTCTCAGCTTTTGGTTCTGCTGCCTTGGCATCTGTTTTTACAGCAGTATCACTGGCTTTTACCACAGAGGTTTCAATAACAGGGCTATCTGGGTTATTGTTTTTGTTACTCATAATATTATCCTTAAAAAATATGGGTAGAAGTAGAAAAGGGAAGTTATCAAAAAAACATTTAAATGATATAAGTCTTTATTCTAAAAATACCTAAAATACCTAAAATACTTTAGATACGTATTACCATTTATTGTGATATATATTACACATTATCGTCATAGAGCATAAACTGCTTTTTATAAGCTTACTGTATATCTTTAGCAAACGATGTGACGCTTAATCCGTGGATATTGCAGTGTTTACAGCGATAAATACAAGCTTTATAAACTGGCTAGTACTGATTAAAACCATTGCATAATCGTAGGTTTGATAATATATTGTTATCGATAAATGGGTTTGCTATAACTTATAGGTCTTATTTTAGCACAAACCAAAGTCCTTTAACGGCAGAAAAATAGACCATCTTATATACTGGCTTGTCTACATATTGCTATGGACATTAGGGGTTTTTGGACTTATTCGGTATGAATGTGTATAGTTAAGACCGTTTCTAACCTATTTAATAAGTACTTATTATTTATAAATGATGATATTAATGCCGCTTTATATAGATAGTTTTTATAATCAATGCACTTTAAATAGCGCGTATTTCATCATAAATACATCTTATTCTTGTTTACTATTATTTTACTCATCAATTGAAGGATTATATTATGTCAGACCGTTATGGTGATTTTGTTCAGTCGTCTATTGGTAAAAAGGTCGCAAAGAACCTAGGTTTACCAATGCCTGTAGATCTTGACCGTTTTGATAGTGGACAGCCTTTGGTACGTGGTAGTGTGCTGGTTGGACGTGCGAATGGCGACGACAATGCAGTTAGTGCGTCAGTGGCTCGTATTTTGTCAGAGCTACATACGGAAGTGTTTGTAAACAGTGGTGATGACGCAAAAAACACCCTGTCGGATGCAGGCGTTAAAGCCAAAGCCAATACTGGCAGTGATGATAAGTTTAAAGTCTTATTGTTTGATGCCAGCAATATTAGCAATGCTGAAGAGCTCAAACAAGTGTACGAGTTCTTTCATAGCGTTGCGCGCCGTGTCGAAAAATCAGGTCGAGTGATCGTCATTGGTCGTCCACCAGAAGCGTTGACTGATATCGAAGCCGCATTGGCGCAGCGTGCCCTTGAAGGTTTTGTAAAATCAGTTGGTAAAGAGTTTAAACGTGGTATTACTGCACAGCTTATCTATGTTAAAGCAGGTGCAGAGCAAAATTTAGACTCAACGCTACGTTTTTTTACGTCAGCGCGTTCAGCTTATGTGTCAGGACAGGTCATACGTGTCAGTAATGGTTCCAATGTCGATGTCGATTGGAACCAACCACTAGGTGGCAAAACCATGCTTGTCACTGGCGCAAGTCGTGGTATTGGTGAAGCAATTGCCCGTGTATTGGCTCGTGAAGGGGCACATGTGATTTGTTTGGACGTACCACAGCAGCAAGCTGACTTGCAAAAAGTGGCAAGTGAAATTAGTGGTTCGGCTTTGACAGTGGATATTACCAGTGCTGATGCTGGTAAAGAAATCGCAGAAGCTGCACAAAAACGTGGTGGTTTGGATTCAGTGATTCATAATGCTGGTATCACCCGCGATAAAACACTAGCAAATATGGATGAAAAACAGTGGGATATGGTGCTCAATATCAATTTGGGCAGCATCGCTAAGCTCAACCGCTATTTACTAGATAACGATGTACTAAAAGATGCTGCACGTATCGTCTGTGTGTCATCAATCTCAGGTATCGCTGGCAACTTGGGTCAGACCAACTATGCGACTTCAAAAGCTGGTGTCATTGGTTTAGTCAATGCAACCGCCAAGCAGCTAGAAGACAATGCAAAAGGCATGACCATCAATGCGGTTGCGCCAGGATTTATCGAAACGCAAATGACTGAAGCGATTCCATTTGCTATCCGTGAAGCAGGTCGTCGTATGAACTCGATGAGCCAAGGCGGTTTACCAGTCGATGTTGCAGAAACCATCGCCTGGTTTGCATCACCTGCTTCTGGTGGTCTAAATGGCAACGTTGTCCGAGTTTGTGGTCAAAGCTTATTGGGTGCATAATTGTCCTAATACCATACGAAAATGCAGATAATAGCGAAGGCTATATGAGCCATAAAGTTGGTTGTTAATGGCCTTTATCAAACAAGGTATTGACGTTACTTCACATATGCTTACGAAAAAACTGCTCGTAACTTGTAATAAAGCTGCCCAAGGGTGGCTTTTTTATGATAAAAACAAAGGCATAAGAAGCTATAGTTGAAATACTTTAAAGTCGCTACAGTATTGCTGGTGTAAATTTTTTGCAGCCTCTGTCTGCGTAGGCACAGCAAGCAAGAAAAATTTGCACCAGCAGTACGTGTTGTATCGATATTACTTTTCACCGACTATAAACACCGTTGCGCCTATTTTAGGATTTTATCTTATATTTTAGTCATCGAATTTATAGCATGTTAAATGCCATCAAAAAACTACTCAATCCCAACTTAGGATGTATTATGTCAGACAAACATTATGACGCGTTGCCAAAAGCCCATACTACCTATGCAAATATTGTCAAAAGCCTATTGCCTATCGGTAATAATGGTAAAGTTAGCCGCGATGAGTTGCCGCAAGCGACGTATTTTGTAGATGATTTACATATCGATCAAAGCAATCTAAATGATTATCGTAAAATTTGCGGCTTTGCAGACGATGGCAATGTGCCAATTACGTATTTTTCGGTGCTGTCACAGGCGTTGCAGATGAATATGATGGTCAAAGAGCCATTTCCATTTGCTATGCTAGGACTGGTTCATGTCGATAACAGCGTGACCCAGTATCGTGCCATTAAGCAGAGTGAAACGGTTGCTATGTCAGTGATGTTTGATAATTTGCGTGACCATGCCCAAGGTCAGCAGTTTGATTTTGTCACCAGAGTAAGGGCAGGAGACAAAATCATTTGGGAAGGCACGTCGACTTATCTATCACGCAGCAAAAAACCTGCCAGCAGTAAGGACAAAAAGAGTACGCCGCGCCCAGTAACCGTTAAGCCATCAATTAATAAAGAGGGTGTTCACAGTATTTTTGAAGTGCCAGAAGATATCGGTCGCCGTTATGCGTTCGTCTCTGGTGATTTTAACCTGATACATTTGCATCCATTATCAGCGCGTGCCTTTGGTTTTCCAAAAGCCATTGCTCATGGTATGTGGTCAAAAGCTAAGTGTTTGGCAATGATGGGTGAGCTGCCTGATGCTTGTATGGTTGAGGTGTCATTTAAGCTGCCTATTTTCTTACCATCTGAAGTAGAGCTTATTGCTGATCCACTGGCTCAGTTAGAAGACGCAGCAGATACTTGCCAGTTTGGTTTGTTTAGTGCAAAAAATGACAAGCCGCATCTTGCTGGTGTGATTACCTTGCAGGATGAAGCGAAGTAAAATATAATTTTTATATCAAAAATCATTACTATTGAACACATTTATCCTTATGACTTTACCTGAAAATTCAAAAAGCACCGAATGCTCCGAGCATTCAGTTGCGATAGACAAAGCAGCACTTGGTGACGCTATTAGTACCGATACTAGTACTACCGATAATGGTGTGAATCTTGCTACCATATTCAAGCCATATTTTCGTCCTGATGAAAATACTATCGTATGCGGTGCGCTTGATGATAAAAAAGTGGCTGCATTGGCAGCAGCGGGTGTCGAATTGGTTCTTAACTTGCAGCCTGATGAAGAGCTGAAATTTGATGAAAGTACAGCTGTAGAGCAGGCAGGCATGCAATACGAGCATTTACCTATCAATGGCGCTGCTGATTTGAAACAGCTTAAAATACTGGCGTTTGATAACATACTACGTCAGTATCATGGCAAAAAAATTGCCATGCATTGTGGTTCTGGCAATCGCGTTGGCGCTGCCATTGCTTTGCGGGCTGGTTGGTTACGTGGACGTAAAATGGATACGGCTATGGAGCGTGGGCGTAGTCATGGTTTGACTAAACTTGTAGAAGAGGTTCATAATCGATTGCTAGTGCCGCGTTAAATCATTATTTATACAATAAAAAAGGCGACCTTAGAGTTGCCTTTTTTATTGTGTCATACATTATAAAAATATTTTGGAGGATAGAGATTTTTTATCCTGATAAGATGTATGACAGGCTTTAAACTGAATAACTTCATAAATATAAAATAGAACAGGGTACTTATGAAAAATAGTCATGAAAGCATCTCTACCGCTACCTATCAACACGCTACTGTAGGTACATATACTGACAATCATATCCAACGTCGGCTTCAACAGTTGCTAGCAGATTTGCAGCTTGATGATGCGCCAGCAGGCGGCGCATTAGTGGTTTATCAAGCTGGAAAATGTATCGCACAGGCAAGTGTGGGATTGGCACGTGCTGATTTATCATGGAATCCAGATACTTTATCATTGAACTTTTCGACTGGCAAAGGCATCTTGGCGACACTGGTTCATGTATTGGTATCACAGAAAAAACTGGATTATGACCTACCGATTTCCCATTACTGGTCAGCATTTGGCGCGCAAAATAAAGAGAAAATCACTTTACGCAGCGTGATGTCACATCAAGCCAATCTTTTTTCGATTCAAAGTATTGACCTCGATAATGAAACCGTCCTTGATTGGAATATAATGCTAGAGAAAATTGCAGCAATGCCTGTGACTGCCCCTGAGCAGGCGGAATTATACGACAGTGCTTACAGCGCCTTGGTCTATGGTTGGGTGCTGGGCGGCGTCATAGAATCCGTTACTGCGATGACACTGGCTCAAGCATTACGCCATTATCTAACAGAGCCATTAGGTATTGCCAACAGCTGCTACTTTGGTGTACCAGAAAATCAGGTCGACAAGGTTGCGCGATTGGTTAAAAACTTTGAGTCAGTAGAAAAGGTGTCAGAAAATGCACAAGAAAGTTCACAACCGCAGCCACGTTCCCGCCGTCATAAACCAGTTTTAAAACCAGATTCAGTAGATACCTTGCAAACTTATAGCGGTTTACCGAGCTATGCCTGCTGGCAACAACAAGCAACCAATCAGTATGCAATCCAATCAGTCCCAGCTGATAATAAAGAGCAGATAGGGAAAGTATTGCCAACATTAGATACGGCACAAATCAACCGTTTATACTTTGATAACAGTCAGCTGAATCTCAGGAACTATAAAGCAGCCTTGCTACTTGCGAGCAAAGAGCCGATCGACTATTACCATCCGCAGACTTTACAAGCTACTATCCCCGCTGCCAATGGCGTCGCATCAGCACATGCACTGGCGACGATTTATGCAATGTTGGCTAGTGGTGGTATGTGGCAAGGGAAAACACTCATTGATGAGGCAACCTTTAAGCAGCTATCAGCGCCGCAAGTCACTGGTATGGATGCCGTTATGCCAGCCCATATGGATTGGCGCTTGGGCTATCATCGCCGCTTTAGTATTTGTAATAGTGATAATTTTGAGGTAAACACTCACGATACAAAATTTCATGCGCCACAAAGTTTTGGACACATGGGCTATAACGGTTCAGTTGCATGGTGCGACCTCGAGCGGCAGCTATCATTTGCCTTTGTCCATAATTTTGATGTGACCATGCTCAACGATATCCGCCAGTTTGCGCTGACGGAAGCGGTTTTGAGTATGGTCGATGACGTATTGCAAGATAATCAATAAGTCTTATTCAGGAGTTTTTTGACGTCACTTTAAGAAGCTTTTGGGCGCTCAGTCCATGGATAAAGATGGATATCAAGATAACAATTGAACAGACGACCCACAGTTTAAGCGCATCTTCATCACCAAAGAAGCCTTGATTGAGAGCATAAGACAAGTAATACAACGTACCAATACCGCGAATACCCAGTGCTGAGATTGCGTATTTTTCAGTGCGCGGCAGGTTCAACCCTGATAGAGCAATGTAACCTCCAATCGGACGTATCAGTAATAAAAAAGCGAAGCTGATGAGATACACGCGCCACGTTAATTCAACTCCAGACTGCAGCCCTTGACCGAGAAATATACCAAAAGTAATCAGTACTAAAGACATTAGTAAGCCTTCAGATTGTTCTGCGAAGTCATGTAGTTTTTGATGGTAAGCGTGCTCATGCTCTGAGCGGCGAAAGGCAAACGCTGCGACAAATACCGCAATAAAGCCATAACTATGTACAAATTCGGCCAAACTGTAGGACAGTAGTGTCAGTGTGATGATCACATAACCCTGGGGGATAGTGGTATCAGCCGTGTATTTTGAGAAGAATAGCTTGGCCAATAGTTTACCGACAACCACGCCAACGATGACACCGCCACTAATTTGCCAAATCACATCTTGAAGAAACCACGACCCTAGCATCTCAAGGGTAAAACGATTGCCTTCGCTAAACGCTTCCGCTATTTTTATGGCTAAATAAACAAACGGAAAAGCCAACCCATCGTTTAAACCTGCTTCTGAGGTTAAAACAAAGCGTGGCGTATCTTCACTACCTGTATTGGGCGGACCTACCTGAATGCTAGAGGCCAATACTGGATCAGTAGGGGCTAACACAGCACCGAGTAAAATGGCTGCCCCTAAACTTAACCCAAACGCGTAATAACCCAATGCTGCCATCGAAAAGATACCAATTGGCATCGCAATCAAAAGCATACGCATTGTGGGACGCCATGCATGCCAATTAAGAGGGGTATCAATCTTTAGGCCGGCACCGACTAAAGAAACAATGACCACAAACTCGGTGAGTTTTTCAATAACCACACCATTTTCAATGGGATCTAAAAATGTTAGTGTGATCCAAAAGTAGCCTACTAGCGCGCCAAAAACCACTTGTAATATGGGCAAGGAGATAGGAGTGCGCTTAAATACTATAGGAAATAGAGCACCGAATAAAAAGGCGATACCGAAGATCAATAAGAATAAGTTATAGTTTTCTATCATAAGTTTTATGCATGTCGCTATATTGGTGGAAGGCTGTTTTGTGCTGTTAAATAGCTATAGTCAGTTCAATATAAAATAGAGTTCTGCGTCATAATATCGTGTATTTATTTTATTTGTTATCGAACAATTTGTTATCGAATATATTTTTTATGGCTAAAAATCATCGTCATCAAAAAACCTTATCATGACGCAAAGAAAACGCTATTACTGCAAAAAATCGTTATCAAAATGACAGATGTGTTGTTTTTGGGTGAAAAAAAGCCTGCATTGCGCAGGCTTAATAAATTCAGTTCAAGAATAGTCCTTAAATATTATTGTCTAACGTTCAACTTGGCTGACGTCACGTACGGCGCCTGTATCGGCGCTGGTAGTCATGGCGGCATAGGCACGTAAAGCAGGAGAAACATGACGCTCTCGGCTGACGGGTTTCCAAGCATCACTTCCACGACTTTCCATTTCTTCGCGGCGAGCAGCTAACTCTTTATCATTGACTTGCATATTGATGGTACGGTTTGGGATATCAATATGGATAGTATCGCCTTCTTGCACTAAACCAATGGCGCCGCCTTCAGCGGCTTCTGGGCTAGCATGACCAATAGACAAGCCTGATGTCCCACCAGAGAATCGACCATCTGTAAGCAGCGCACATTCTTTGCCTAGGCCTTTAGACTTTAGATAAGTCGTCGGGTAGAGCATCTCTTGCATACCGGGACCGCCTTTTGGACCCTCAAAACGGATGATAACCACATCGCCTGCAACGATTTGATCATCAAGCACTGCTGCTACTGCGTCATCTTGTGATTCAAAGATGCGTGCACGTCCGGTGAATACCAAGATGCTGTCATCAACCCCGGCAGTTTTGACCACACAGCCACGTTCAGCAATGTTTCCGTACAGAACGGCAAGACCGCCATCAGTTGAATAGGCATGTTGAGCACTTCGAATACAGCCGGATTCGCGGTTGACATCCAGATTTGACCATTCTTTTGATTGTGAGAAAGCCTCAGTCGTCCGTACGCCACCAGGGGCTGCAATATAGCGTGCACGTGCTTCAAGATTGTCAGGATTCATAATATCCCATTTATCAATCGCTTCTTTCATTGTGGCACTATGGATAGTTGGCAAGTCGGTATGTAGCAAACCAGCGCGGTCAAGCTCGGCCAATAGCGCAAAGACACCGCCAGCACGATGTACATCTTCCATATGGTATTTTTGCGAAGCAGGGGCAACTTTAGACAAACAAGGTACACCACGACTTAGACGGTCAATATCGTGCATTTTGAAATCGACTTCTGCTTCATGTGCAGCAGCAAGCAAATGCAAAATAGTATTGGTAGAGCCGCCCATGGCGATGTCTAAAGTCATGGCATTTTCAAACGCGGCTTTAGTAGCGATAGAGCGCGGTAGGACTGAATCATCATCTTGCTCGTAGCGGCGTTTGGCTAGTGACACGATAGTACGACCCGCTTCTAAGAACAGCTCGCGACGTAGCGAATGGGTTGCCAATAGCGAGCCATTACCCGGTAATGCCAATCCTAAGGCTTCGGTCAAGCAATTCATCGAGTTGGCAGTAAACATACCAGAGCACGACCCACAAGTCGGGCACGCTGAGGCTTCAATAGCAGCGACATCTTCATCACTAATGCTATCATCGGCCGCGTCCATCATCGCATCGACGAGGTCAAGCTTACGAATCGCATTACCTTTACTGTCAGTGCTATGGACGTCGCTACTACCATCATTATTATGACTGTGTGCCACCGTGCTGGCAATAATTTTACCCGCTTCCATTGGACCACCTGAAATAAAGACGACGGGAATATTGAGGCGCATGGCTGCCATTAACATACCCGGAGTGATTTTATCGCAGTTAGAAATACATACTAGCGCATCGGCGCAGTGGGCATTGACCATATACTCGACAGAATCAGCAATCAAATCTCGACTCGGTAATGAATACAACATACCGCTATGACCCATGGCAATACCATCATCGACCGCAATGGTATTAAACTCTTTTGCCACGCCACCCGCTTTTTCAATCTCGCGTGCAACCATTTGTCCCAAATCTTTTAAATGCACATGGCCGGGTACAAACTGGGTAAAAGAGTTGGCAATGGCAATAATAGGTTTGCCAAAGTCGCCATCAGTCATGCCAGTTGCGCGCCATAAGGCACGAGCACCTGCCATATTACGACCGCCGGTAGAGGTTTTTGAATTATAGTCCATGTGGTATTCCTTACAAATGAGCGAGATTTATTAATATGTGCAGCATCCGCTGCAATGTTGATAGTGTGCTTTTTATACTAGGAGAGTCCTAGTGAATAATACTAAGTCGTTACCATACCATTAGATATGAGTAACTGAAAATAATTAACCTATAACAAACAAGACTTAATGGTCAATCATTTATGCAATGCGCTCCAAAATAGCGGTTTCAAACCAAGGGAGCTCATCTTTATCTGCTTCGAGCTTGGCAATGACGACTAAGGCGTGAGTCGCTGGTAGGTATTGATAATCCATATTGGCTTCTATCGTCAATGGTAGCGGCTGATTGGTTTCTGTATCAATGCTCTGCTCGTCAATACTAATCAGCGCTTGTTTGTTGTTTTTATACAAGATATCAATACGACCAAAAAACTGCCATTCTTTAAAGGCTGCAATGATAGCAGCATCTTTATCTTTATTATAAATCTGCTGCGTCTCTTTACCCGTATTGGTCCAATGCAAACGGACAGCGAGTTGTAATGCTTCACTAAATACCACCAATGAGCCAATCACTTTGACATGCCACGGATTGGATATGAGAACTTCATCGATACCAATTAGCTTGGCAGCTTCTTGCGCTGTCATCGGTGTATTAAATTGTGCCAGTAGCTTTGGGGTTAAAGGATGGGTCTGCTTAACGACATCGTCCAAACTGTCATAATGATATAAAAATGGCAGCGGTAAGTCTTGAGTGACGGTCTTTTGACTGATTTTACAGTTATGAATACGCCAACTGATGGCTTTATCAGTCAATGCTTGCGCTAATATAATGGCATTTGGGTCAGTAGCTGGAGGGTTATTTGCCCCAAGCGTTTGCTCATGCTCACCATTGTTTGTGGTAGCGTCATTGATAGACTGCGTATGAGCGTCGGTAATATTAGGTAATTGAGTTGGCAAGGCAGTCAAATCCATCATGGTAAGGTCATCGAGAGAGTAGATTAATATAACATTTATCGCGCATGGCTCGTCAATAATTTAATCATCAACGAGAGCAACAAGTTAGTGCATAAAGATCAATCAGTGATTATCTGACACTTGTACTTAAGTGAGATTTCGTCCACTATATTTAACGGTGTAAGTATTCTTTTCATACTCGCTATCCAATTGATACTAACTTTGATTCAATAATAATACAGGTTAAAGGAATAAGATAATGAGCCAAGACAATCCGCAAACTACCTATAAAGACGATAATATTTTTGCCAAAATGCTCGATGGCGATATCCCTTACCATAAAGTTTATGAAGATGATAAGACTCTTGCTTTTATGGATATCATGCCACAAGCCAAGGGGCATGTTTTGGTCATTCCTAAGCAAAAAGCAGTGGACTTAGCTGATCTTGAACCTGAATATGCGGCAGCTGTGTTCATGACAGCTAAAAAAGTTATGGAAGCCCAGCGTCAGGTATTTAATCGTGAAGGCATTATCCAAATGCAGCTAAATGGTGCCGAAGCAGGGCAGACGGTGTTTCATTATCATGTGCACCTGATTCCTTCTAGTATTCATGAGCTTGGTCGCCATGCCGTCACACAAGCAGATCATGCCGAGCTTGCGAAAATAGCTGAACAACTGGCAGCGATTATTACTGAGTAATTTTAACAACGTCTATCATTGTTCTGAGTCAAAAGAACAGATAGTACTTATTCTTTAGATGATAATAAAGGGCAACTAACAAGTTGCCTTTTTTGTTATTAGGTAATAGTGCTGTAACAATAGTTCAAGTAATGTGACAAGTGGGTAGCAATACTGGGGTTTGCAATCGGTTTGTGGTAAACATGAGGTCTATTTGACCGTTAGTAAGAATCCGCTTATGAAGAACAAATCCTCCCGTTCCACTATCTTATTGCCTGTTTTCTTGCCGGCAGCAGCCATTATGCTGCTATTGGTCATTGGTACCGCCATTAATCCGGAGTCTGCTGGCGAACTATTTAGTACCGTTCTCAACTTTACTACCGAAACTTTCGGCTGGTTCTATATGTTAGCAGTCGCCATATTTTTGATGTTTATCATTGTCTTGGGATTTTCGTCTTATGGCAGTATTAAACTGGGACCAGATCATGCAGAGGCAGAGTACAATTTTCTTGAATGGTTTGCCATGCTATTTTCAGCAGGGTACGGGATTGCCTTACTGTTTTACGGCGTAGCAGAGCCGGTCATACATTTTGCCAGTCCACCGCTTTCAACACCACAGACTATTGAAGCTGCCAAAGAAGCAATGCAAATTGCCTATTTTCACTGGGGTTTTCATATTTGGGCGATCTATGGTGTGGTTGGTTTATCACTGGCGTACTTCTCTTTTCGTCATGGCTTGCCCTTGTCAATGCGCTCAACACTATATCCACTAATTGGTGATAAAATTTATGGTCCGATTGGACACACTGTTGATGTGTTTGCCATTGTGGGCACGATGTTCGGTATTGCAACCAGTTTGGGGATTTCTGTATCACAGATCAATGCCGGTTTAAATTATCTATTACCCGATACGGTGCCAGTCAGTATGACGGTTCAAGTGATTATCATTGCGCTGGTGACACTAGCAGCTTTGGTATCTGTTCTCGCTGGCATGGATAAAGGGGTAAAGCGACTCTCAATTTTGAATATGATGTTAGCAACGGGGCTGATGCTGTTTGTTTTTATCGTGGGTCCAACCATATTTATTCTAAACGCCTTTATGGAAAACACAGGCAGCTATTTAGGCAATATCGTTGAGCGTACTTTTAGCTTGCAAGCTTATCAATCGAGTGATTGGATCGGCAGTTGGACACTCTTTATCTTTGCATGGACGATTGCTTGGGCGCCCTTTGTCGGATTGTTTATCGCCAAGATTAGTCGGGGTCGTACTATCCGTGAGTTTGTATTAGGCGTGATGTTAGTACCAACCTTCTTTACGTTCTTCTGGTTCGCAGTTTTTGGTGATACAGCGCTCCATATGATTATGGTTGATGGCTACGATGCGCTCATTACTGAAGTGCAGAACAACCAAGCAATTGCGTTATTTAAATTATTAGAGAACTTACCTTTTACTCAGATAGTGTCGTCATTAACAGTACTATTAATTATTACCTTTTTTGTGACCTCATCAGATTCAGGGTCGTTGGTGATTGACTCGCTTGCAGCCGGTGGTCGTAGTGATACGCCATGGTGGCAACGTACATTTTGGGTAGTGACTGAAGGCGCAGTTGCTGCAGCATTACTGGTCGCTGGTGGACTGACAGCGTTACAGACCGCCGCTATTGTCAGCGCATTACCCTTTGCCGTTATTATATTGATTTCGATATTTGGGATGTGGCGTGCGCTACGTATTGAAGGTCATCGTAACCAGAGTTTAGGTAACGATAACGATTTGCCGCCGCATCTTCTGAAGCTAGAGGCTTGGCGCGAGCGTATTGATTATATGACTGAGCAGCCAACACGCGATAAAGTGCTTAGTTATATCAAAGGAACTATTTTATCTTCTATGAACGAAGTGGCTGAAAAGTTTGCTGAAACTGGCTGGTTGCCTGATGTCAATTATGATGAGATCAATAACCGCGCTGTATTAGAATTGAGAAGTGGCGATAATGTGGAGTTCTGGTACGAGGTTCGCTTATCAGAGCACGATATTCCTGATTATTATACCGAAGATATGGCAAACAAATTGCCACAAGAGCACCATTACCGTGCTGAAGTGTATTTACGCCGTGGGGGTCAGACCTATGATTTATATGGTTATGAATCAGTGTCGATTATTAATGACATCATTGATCAGTTTGAGAAATATCTACATTTTGTCAATGTCTCACCAGATATTCTACCGTGGCGTATGCAAGAGCATGATGAAGATATAACGCTTGAGCAGGGCAGTGTGTTTGATAAATAGGTATATTAAACAGGACAATTCAAGGTTGATAAACTTTATGAGCTGAGCAAATGATTACGTAATCCCTTGCAATATGCGCACGAATCCTTAGAATAACGGCTTGTTTTCATTACCAATCAAGCCGTTTTTTATGTCTATTGATTCTTCAGTTTTACTTTCGTCTAATCCTACCTCAGACCATCCTTTATTGCAGCCCCTCGTGATTGGCGGCTTGACGATTGAGAACCGTTTGATAGTTGCACCGATGGCTGGTGTGACAGACAATCCTTTTCGAAGATTGTGCAAATCCTTTGGGGCGGGTCATGCAGTCAGTGAAATGATCATCGCTGATACGGCATTGTATGCGCGCAAAAAATCGCTCTATCGTGCCAATTTTGATAATGAAATTGCGCCTATTTCTGCCCAGATAGCGGGGGCAGAACCTGATAAATTGGCAGAAGCGGCGCGTTATCAGATTGATAATGGTGCCCAAATTATTGATATTAATATGGGCTGCCCTGCCAAAAAGGTTTGCCGTAAATTGGCAGGCTCTGCATTATTGCAAGACGAAGACTTAGTTGCACGCTTGCTAGATGCTGCGGTGAATGCCGTCGATGCGCCCGTTACTTTAAAAACGCGCTTGGGCTATGAGAATGGACGTGAAAATATTTTGCGTGTTGCAAAGCGAGCAGAGCAAGCGGGTATAGCTGCTATTGCCATCCATGGACGCACACGTGAAGATATGTATACCGGAGAGGCGCGTTATGAGCTGATACGTGAGGTCAAAGAAAGTATTGGCATTCCAGTTATTGCAAATGGCGATATCGATAGTGCGCAAAAAGCGCAGCGCGTTTATGAGCTGACCGGCTGTGATGCGGTGATGATTGGACGCGCTGCCCAAGGACAACCATGGATATTTCGCGATATCGAGCATTTTTTGCGCACAGGTGAAACGATGGCATCACCCAGTGTTAGCGAGATAAAAGAGATTGTACTGACACATTTAGAAGAGCTATACGGTTTTTATGGTGAATACTCAGGCTGCCGTATTGCTCGCAAGCACATTGCTTGGTATACCACCGGTATTCCGAACTCTAACGCCTTTAGGCAAGCCATGTATGGTGAGGAAAGTACCGCCGGACAGTTCCGTGTGGTAGAGGATTTTTTGAATGCTCATGAATAAACCGTAAAGAGCATATGTCGAGCATAAAGTGATCCATACTTCATCTAGTAACGATGTCTATCCAGTTAAACTGGCTTTATTGCTTATTTATTTCCTTTAACCTATATTTCTTTGTTATGATTTAGGTAAATATTAACGGAAGTCTAATTTTTAAAAGGATGTTTCATGGCTAATCCCTCAAAAAAAGCAATCAGTAAAGCAGTTCAAGACAAGAATATTATTATAACGGGGGCATCAAGCGGTATTGGTGAGCGTACTGCTTTTTTGCTTAGTGAATGCGGTGCTCATGTCATTTTGTTGGCACGTACTGAAGATAAGCTAAAAGCGGTTAAAGAAAGTATCGAGGAGCTTGGTGGTAAGGCAAGTTATTATCCTTGTGATTTGACCAATATGGATGCCATTGAAAAAGTTAGTACGCAAATTTTGGCGGACTTTGGTCACGTTGATGTATTGGTAAATAATGCCGGTCGCTCGATTCGACGCTCGGTTCACGAATCCACTGAACGTTTCCATGATTTTGAGCGTACCATGGATATTAATTACTTTGGCGCAGTCAAAATAATTCTTGGGTTTTTGCCGACGATGATTGAACGTCAAACGGGTCAAATTGTGAATATTTCATCCATTGGTGTATTGGCAAACAGTCCGCGTTTTGCCGCGTACGTCGCTTCCAAGTCGGCTCTTGATGCGTTTAGCCGCTGTTTGGCAGCTGAAGTGAAAGGGGATAATGTGACGATAACCAATATCTTTATGCCATTGGTACGCACGCCGATGATTGAGCCGACTAAGCTTTATCGTTACATGCCAGCGCTTATGCCAGATGAAGCGGCAATGATGGTCGCCAAAGCAATCGTTCATAAGCCAAATAGTATTGCCAGCAATATGGGCAAATTCGCCTCAGCGACTTATTCATTGGCACCAGCGATTAACGTTGGTATTCAGTCGATGGGTTATCGCATTTTCCCGAGCACTCGTGCCGCTCAGACCACGGATAAAAAACCGAACCTTGCTCAACGTGCCTTTGCCAGAATCTTACCGGGTGAGCATCACTAGATTGTATTTATTATGTATAACCAAAAAAAGGATACTTCGGTATCCTTTTTTAGTGCCTTAAAAGCATTGATAATGATATAGAGGAGTAGGCAGTGGATTTCTATTTAACCTGACGTCTGTTATGGGAATAATAGGTATTATGAGTGTACGCGATCGACAGCAGGGTCAGATTGCACAGTTTGGGTTAATTCCTAGTACATTGTTCAAATTCAAATTATAGGTACAAAAAAAGCCCTAAATGGGCTTAATCTAACTGTGGATATTCATCATAAAACCGTAAGATTCATCAAAGTAAACTTCATTACTAAAGTAGCTGTTAAGCCAATAATCAGAAAACAGATCGCTACTACTTGAACTATAAATATTTCGTTTGTTATAAATTACCCCTTAATTTATCTACTATGATACACCTTCTCTGTAACTTAATGTTTATTATTTATAAATTATTAAAATAACTTTACTTTATGGTTAATCAGCAAGATCACTCATAATATTATTGACCAACATTCTCTACAGGAGCGATAAAAAAATTTTGCGTCTATTATCTTAAATCGCGTTTGTCGCGCTGTAGAGGAATCGAATCATAGGCGGTGCAGCAAAGGTTTTAGGGCTAAGTGAATCAGTCTCGGAGATAGTCGGAGGTGATTCACAATACATAGTTTGGGTTGTTTTAAATAAGTATATTAGCTAAGGTTAGAGGAAATCTCGCTTTAGGTAAAGATTATGGATAATCAAACAGAGACAAGATATTTAAGGTGCGAACCTTACGGTAGGGTAATGCTTCATTTTCGACTACCAATTGAAGTCAGGTGGCGTTCAGTTTTACTTTTAAGCTTATTTACTGGCGGTCTTTGGTTACTTTTAACGTTATATAATATTGGCATTGCCCCTCGCTGGAAATGTACTGTGTGTGGAGTAACACAGTGAGATAGAGTTCCCACGTACGTACCATAGCAATTTGCATTGTATGTTTGAAATGGGTAAATAACTTATCGAACGGCAATTTATTATTGATACTCAATCATCTTGTACATTTTCTCAGTCATGGTCTGTATCGGATAAATTTTTTGGAGTGACTTCCCCATTAGGAGTTAGAAAAACTTGCCGTACTGATACAAAATTCAGTGTTATTATGACTTGAATAAGGTTCACCCACCCACTTCAAAATAATAAGAGCGTGAAAGAAATATTTACTCTCTTTAAAACAAGAAAAGGAGAAAAAAATGAGTAATATCAATCAGAAAAAATTACAAGACTATAGGAAGTTTACTAAGGATGGCGATATAACCGTACACTTAACCCAAGATCAACAGGCTATGATTTTAAAAACTTATGACTACGGACTGAACGCATTATCCGATATTGACGAGATGTTATTAAGCGCAGTGATTCGTCGGTTGAAAGTAGCTATAAATTCAGAGGATGAACCCAATGGCAAACCTTAGAACCCTTGAGCTATAACCAGTGAAGTTAATGGAATACAAAAAAATTACAGTGATCGGGTAGATAATTTGTGCGACCACGGGTCAGCCAAGTGAACTTTACCAGTTCCTCGCAAACATCGATGATACGCTGATATAAAGGCGTATTGAGCATCTGATTGTTATCATCAAATTTTAAAAAGGCTTTAAGAATAGACGACTGGTTTGGGATAGTAATCATGCGCATTCAATGCCCAAGAATATGCAGCTGATTATCGGCATATTTATGAATTATTAGGGCTTACTTATCTATGGTAAATGATTGTTTTAAGCATCGCTTATTAAAAAATCCAGCAATGCTGGGACATTTTCTCTCGCACTTCTGCCTGCCCCAATCAGCGTAGCCGAGCCTGGACTTGCCCAGTCGCCATAACCAAACAACCATAGCCGCGGCTCCTTGACTGCTTGTCCTTGTTTGACCTGTACCGTTCCATCTGCTTCGATAACCGCCAATTCTGCCAAATGGTCTAGCTGCGGTCGAAACCCTGTACACCAGACAATAGCATCTATCACCTCTTCACTACCATCAGCCCAGATGACACCTTGTTCAGTAAACTGACGAAACATGGGTAGCGAATGTAAGATGCCTTTGTCACGAGCAGCTTTGACTGGGGGCACCATGACGATATCACCGATACCGCCCACAGGATTCTCACTATTGTTGCCAGTAATACGTGCCGTCGCTCTTTCAAACAATACACGTCCATCGACATCATCGGCTAAAAACAATGGTGGCTCACGTGTCACCCAACTGGCGTTTGCCACGTCAGCCAGCTCGGCATAGATTTGGGCGCCTGAGTTACCGCCACCGACCACCAAAACTCGCTTGCCTTTATACTCGTCAGGACCTGCATAATCAGCAGAATGACATTGCGCGCCACCATAAGATTGCTGACCTTGGATTGAGGGCATCGTACGATTGCGCCACGTACCAGTGGCACTCACCACGGTTTTTGCCAACCATGTGTAACTGCCGTCCGTTACCCGTAAGCAGTTGTTTTCATCGTCGTGTTGGACGCTATTTACTTGATAAGGTCGATATGTCGGCAACTGATAATGTTGCTCATAGTCAGCAAGATAACTGAGCACCTCATCTCGATGTGGATACTCGCCATCTTGCGCTTTTGGCATCAGACGACCTGGCAGAGAACTCATAATGGCGGGAGAAAACAGTCGCAATGATGGCCAAGTATGCTGCCACGCGCCGCCACTTTGGTTTTGATCGTCAAGAATAATGAAGTCGAGCTTAGCGCGTCTTAGATAATAGCCAATGGCTAAACCGGCTTGACCACCGCCGATAATGATTGTATCGAATACTTTAGTTGACATAACTGTCCTCAGTCTCTGCGACCAAAAATGTTGGTTGCTCGTTTTGGGATTTAGCAATCTAGCTAAAAACACCTTTACATACGAATTATTATATATATAATAATTCGTATGTAAAGGTGTTTATCAATGGGTGTCATTATGGAAAATAAAAAGAAAGTACTGTTCCTTTGTACCAGTAACTCCGCCAGATCGCAAATGGCAGAAACATTATTGAAGTACAAAGCTGGCGATATCTATGAGGTTTATAGCGCAGGCATAGAAAAGGGTGAAGTCGATGAACGAACCATACAAGCGTTGGAAAAATTCGATTTTGATACCAGTGAACTAAGATCCAAACACGTCGATGAGTTTGACGGTCAATACTTTGATTACGTCATCACCTTGTGCGAAAAAGCCAGCACCGAATGCCGAAGCTATCCCAACACTGGCAAACAGCTGGCATGGGATATTCCCGATCCGAAGTCTCGCACGGGCAGCCATCCATTTACCAGCACATTGAGTGAATTAAGCAATCGCTTAACGATGTTTCTTTCTGTAGAAAAACATAACCGCCCAAAGACTGCCGTCAATACACCTGCTGTCAATACCTCTGCCACCGATAAAGAAGACACGGCGTTGCCTGATTTTGATCCTATTACCTTTTACAAAAGCCTGACGGATGACATTCGACTCAAAGCACTGATGCTGATCGAATATCATGGTGAGCTGTGTGTCTGCGAATTGATGGAAGCGTTAGAAGAAGACAGTCAGCCCAAAGTCTCACGCAATCTTGCTGTCCTAAAAAAGGCAAACGTCATCATTGATCGAAAGCACGGCCAGTGGGTATTTTATCGCATCAATCCGGAGCTGCCTTTATGGGCAAAGTCTGTGGTGGCGCAAACAACAGAAAATAATACTCATCTGATTGAACATGAAATCGCGCGCTTGGATACGATGCAAAACAGACCAGACAAAGACAGCTTTTGTAAATAATCAATGATTAATATTTAAAGAAAACTGAGCATTTTTAATCATTTTTTCTGACAACATTTAGACAAAACAAAGGACAATTTTATGGCTATTAAAGTCGGTATTAACGGTTTTGGACGTATGGGACGTTTAACGATGCGCGCCGCATTTGATTGGGACGACATCGAGATCGTCCACATCAATGATCCTGCGGGCGACGCTAAAACCCTTGCTCATTTGATGACGTTTGACTCTGTGCATGGTCGCTGGCATCACGAAGCCACCCACGAAGGCACGTCGATGATTATCAATGGCAAAGCCGTTCCTTGTACGCAAAACAAAGCGACCGAAGATACCGACTGGTCGATGTGCGACGTGGTCATCGAAGCCTCAGGAAAAATAAAAACCAAAGCCTTGCTGCAAGCGTATCTAGACCAAGGGGTCAAACGTGTGGTGGTCACCGCCCCTGTCAAAGAAGAAGGCGTGTTAAACATCGTCATGGGCGTGAACGAACATCTATACGACAAAGACACTCACCCTATCGTCACTGCTGCCTCTTGTACCACCAACTGCCTAGCGCCAGTCGTCAAAGTAATGCACGAAAAAATCGGCATTAAGCATGGCTCGATGACCACCATTCATGACATTACCAACACCCAAACGATACTAGATGCCCCGCACAAAGACTTACGCCGAGCGCGTGCGTGCGGTATGAGCTTGATTCCGACCACGACAGGCTCTGCAACCGCCATTACTCATATTTTCCCTGAACTAAAAGGCAAGCTAAACGGTCATGCCATTCGCGTGCCTTTAGCCAACGCTTCGCTGACAGATTGTGTGTTTGAAGTGGCGCGTGGCACCACGGTTGAAGAAGTCAACGAATTACTCAAACAGGCGTCCGAAAACGAGCTAAAAGACATATTGGGCTTTGAGACTCGCCCACTGGTATCGATTGATTACAAAACCGATCCACGTTCAAGCATCGTTGATGCGCTGTCGACGATGGTCATCAACGACACCCAAGTAAAGCTCTACGTCTGGTATGACAACGAATGGGGCTATGCCAACAGAACGGCTGAATTGGTACAGATGGTTGGTCTAGCAGATAAGGGTTAATCATGGGACTGCTATCCGTCAAGAACTTATCGACACAAGTTAAACAGTATCTGGTCATCACTGGCAACTATTGGGCGTTTACCTTAACGGATGGCGCCCTACGCATGCTCGTCGTGCTGCATTTTTATCAGTTAGGCTATAGCCCGTTAAGTATTGCCATGCTGTTTTTGTTTTATGAGATTTTTGGCGTTATTACCAATTTGGTTGGTGGCTGGCTTGGCACCAGTCTTGGGCTAAATAAAACCATGAATATTGGTTTGGCCATACAGATAATCGCCCTCGCCATGCTGGCTGTGCCTGCTGATATGCTGACCGTGGTTTATGTGATGATCGCCCAAGCGCTCTCAGGTATCGCCAAAGACTTAAACAAAATGAGTGCCAAAAGTGCCATCAAATTATTGGTACCAAAAGATGCTGAAAGCAAGCTCTATCAATGGGTAGCGATACTCACAGGCTCTAAAAACGCGCTAAAAGGCGTGGGCTTTTTTATCGGTGGTTTGCTACTGACCTTGATTGGATTCAAAGGCGCTATGATACTGATGGCATCATTATTGGCCATCGTTTGGGTATTTAGCTTGGTGGTGTTAAAAGAAGACATTGGCAAAGCGACCAACAAACCTAAGTTCAAAGATATCTTTTCTAAAAGCTCTGCCATCAATACTCTCTCTGCTGCCCGCATGTTTTTATTTGGTGCGAGAGACGTTTGGTTTGTTGTGGCCTTGCCTGTGTTTTTGGCGGCGACCTTTAATTGGAGTCACTGGTGGGTCGGCAGTTTTATGGCCAGCTGGGTCATCGGTTATGGCATTGTTCAGTCGCTTGCGCCTTACTTTACCGGCAAGAAAAAAGGCGTGTTGCCAACGGGTCGCGCGGCATTTTTGTGGGCAAGTTATCTGACGTTTATTCCTGCTGCCATCGCGCTGGCTTTATATTTTGATTTTCACATCCAAGCATCCGTTATTATTGGACTACTGATATTTGGAGTGGTTTTCGCAATCAACTCTTCGTTACACAGCTATCTGATTGTCAGCTATGCTGATAGTGATGGCGTGTCACTGGATGTGGGTTTTTATTACATGGCAAATGCGATGGGCAGATTGATTGGCACGGTGCTGTCAGGCTGGGTCTTCCAAGAATTTGGCTTAGAAGCTTGTCTTTGGATATCTAGTGCGTTTGTGGCAATCGCGGCGTTATTGTCCCTAAAACTGCCGACTCATTATAAAGCAGCGGCATATTGACTAGGGTTTTGTCAGAAAACCTACTGTTTATTCAAAATCAAGACACATTTATAACGATATAAGGCTGGGATAAATGCTTCTCACTGACTGCGCTAGTGTAGGCAGCAGTGGTAAAATTTTATCCCAGCCTCGTTGTATTCTTTTTCTAATAAATTGACTATATAGTCGATTCTAAATAAAACCAATACATTATATTCCAACGCGAAACTGATATGAATTGTTCTTGCTTGCTGTGCCTTCGCAGACAGAGGTGGCGAAACTTCTCGTTTAGAGATAAGCATACCAGTCCCGCTATGTCGTGTTTATACTGAACTCACTAGATTTAGAAATTAGCGAATCAAAATGACTGGCGACAACGTCTTGGCAATGATCTTGGTGGTGGTACTACCAATGAATAATTGTTGAAATTTAGAATGACCATAAGCGCCAATGACGATGATATCGACCGCATTTTGCTTTTGAAAGTCGAGTAATCCATCAACCGCATCAGAGGCAGACAGATGATGCGCTGCTATCGTAAAACCTGCCGCTGTGAGCTGCTCAGTGGCCATAGCCAAGCTTCTTTTAGAGGTTTCATCATCATTACCTATCATGACGATATGCCCTTGCAGACCCTTTAACAATGGACTTTTAGAAATAATATCGACCGCTTTAATGGCCGTCTTACTGCCATCAAACGCGACCATATAAGAAGCAGGTAATTTAAATGTCTCTGAGCAAATCAAAATTGGAACGTTCGAAGCACGCGCCACCGTTTCGATTTGACTACCAATATTGATGCGGCTGTCTTTATGATCTTCGCCGCGTCGTCCCATGACGATGACACGGTTTTTTGTATTGAAATGTTCAATCGCTGGTAGCAATTTGCCATGACGTTGATAGACGTTAACATCTACACCATCGAAGCTACTTTGAATATGACTTTTTGCGTCATTGACCAGCGCATCGCTATAGCTATTAGCAATTCTTGCTCTTTGCTCATCGAGTTGCGTAAGTTCTTCTAGCAGAAGCTGACGACTATTAATGCCAATTGCCCCCGATAAATCACGTCTGTTTGAAGCAGGCACATCACTCACGTGCAATAAGCCTACTGGTAGATTCAAGCGGCTGGCATACCATGCCGCATAATCACAAACCGATTCCGTTACGGCTGAACCATCGATACAGGCCAAAATATGCTGTTCTGTGTTCATCATTTGTCCTTAAATTTTAATTGGGAGTGTCCACTTCACCAAAACTAACAGGCTTGATGGACACTATTGTTAGTAGACACTATTAATGAGCACCTAAGCTTTGATCAGCATCAGGTTTGTCATGAACACCAAACTTCTCTACCATCGCTTGGCTTGCTTCATTGAGACCAATCAATTCGACCTCAGTACCTTCACGGCGAAACTTAATAATGACTTTATCAATGGCAGCAACTGCCGTCACGTCCCAGAAATGCGCTCGCGTCACATCAATGACTACTTTAGATATAGATTCTTTCACATCAAATGACTCAATCAAGCGCTCTGCCGATGAAAAGAATACTTGACCATTGACGGAATAATAACGCGTTCGTTCTGCTTCATCCAATTGTGTATGCACGCTCATATAGCGTTCGATCTTACTGGCAAAGAATAAGGCTGATAACAACACACCAATTAATACGCCATATGCTAAGTTATGAGTGGCGACCACCACAGCAACTGTAGAGATCATGACAATGTTACTCTGTAATGGCTTGGTTTTTAACTCTTTAAAAGAACCCCAGTTAAACGTACCAATCGAGACCATAATCATTACCGCGACCAGTGCTGCCATGGGAATAATCTTTAACCAATCACTTAAAAACACCACCAATAATAATAAAAACACCCCTGCCACCAAGGTAGACAATCGCGTATAGCCGCCAGATTTTACATTAATGATAGACTGGCCAATCATCGCACAACCTGCCATACCACCGAAGAAGCCACTGACAATGTTGGCAATACCTTGACCTTTACATTCTTGCGTACGATCGCCTTTGGTATCAGTCAAATCATCCACGATAGCCATGGTCATCATAGACTCAAGCAAACCGACAATCGCAAGACTGATCGCATACGGCAAAATAATCAGCAAAGTATCTAGATTCAGAGGAATATCAGGTAGCAAAAATATCGGCAAGGTATCCGGCAGTTGTCCCATATCGTTGATGGTACGTGCTTCTGCACCTAAGAAAATAGCAATCGCTGTCACCAACACAATACTGACCAGCGGTGACGGAATCATCTTACCGATTTTGGGAATGTACGGATAACCATAAATAATAATTAAGCCCAGTGCTACCAGACCATAGACATGGACTAGGTTTGAGCCCTCTTGCGGTACAAGCTCAGGTATCTGCGACATAAAAATCAAAATAGCCAAAGCATTGATAAAACCAAGGATGACAGATTGCGACACATACTTCATCAAATTACCCAGCTTTAAAAAGCCAAAGATAATCTGTATCACACCTGTCAAGACACTGGCTGCCAGCAAATACTGCAAACCATGCTCTCTAACCAGTGTCACCATGAGTAGCGCCATCGCGCCAGTCGCGGCCGAAATCATCGCCGGACGACCACCGACAAAAGCAATCACTACAGCAATACAAAAAGAAGCGTAAAGCCCAGCTTGTGGGTCAACACCAGCAATGATCGAAAAAGCAATGGCTTCAGGAATAAGGGCTAAGGCAACAACCATACCGGCCAAGACATCGCCTCTCACATTGGACAACCAATGCTCTTTAATAGTACTCAACATATTTCACTCAGTTTTTAAGAACTGCTCTGCTCGTCAATAATCCATGTATCTAAAGTAATACCAAACCCAAAAATATAATTGACCACGTCAAACTCGCTCAATCTATGAAACTTTAGTCTATAAAATAGTAGTTGATAAACTATAGTAATAACGCGTGCTTGCCTTGCAACTCAAGTTTTTGACACGGTATGAGGTATCTAAAATAGCAAATTTGACACATTCCCAGCTAGGCTCAACGCCCATCAAATAGTGATTACAAGGAAATATGGCACATTGTCTTTAATAAGTTATTATCCTAACTTACTGGGTATTATTTGCTTTTAGTTACTTGTTCTAGTGCTGGTCTTAGCAACTTAACAGATAAATCGATTATTAATACAAATATAAAAGCAGTGCGGGCACACAGATAAAAGCGTCAAACGCTCTATGATAGTTAATTGTTATAGGAAACAATTATTTAATAAGGAGGGGGTACAACTAGGGTGGCGTATTCATCTTTGTAGTAAACGACTCAAACAGGATTTATAGATAATATGTGTCGCAATTCTAACACATATAGAATATTTTATCCACTCCGCTATTATCGAAGATAGAGCTTTGGGAGCTGTCCCGACTATATCGAAGGTTGATTTACTTGAGTCAGTCAGTCAGTCAGTCAGTCAGCCGTGCCTGACATGATGAAATTATCTTAATAATGGAAGTTACTATCATTTCATGTTTGAAGGTAGACAACTAGGTAAAAGGATCTGTTAATTGTCAGGGTAAACTTCCCTGCCTATAACATGGCTTGCTCTACCTATTCAACTCATCTTTCCCATTTTTAAAGGTCTCTACAACCACAGAAAAAATATCGTCCCAACTCACCTCATTTGCCAAAAACGGGTAATCCATGCTGCGCCAATAGGGTCTGAGGTAGGGGTATTCATCATGAGTGGCTCAAGCGATTATGGATAAGCCATTTTGCGCAAAAACGATTATGAATGCAATATTATGATTATAATAAAGCCTTATTGCATCAAAACGATTTTTGTATGACATTGCGATTCCTTTAGATCAAGACCAAAGGTCACTTTGAGTGGACATAATGAGTCGATATTTAGAATACCTCAGCTATTAGCCCTGCTTTAAGACCCGATAAACGGTAGCTACTCCAGCACCCACTGCCTTAGCAATTTCTTCTTTTGTCATATTGGTTTGACTGGCCAATTCTCTAATACGCTTGTGTTTGACTGTGTTTGGATTTTTACCACTAATCGTAAGCCCTTATCTCGAACTGCGGTTATTCATTACTCAGAACTCTAAACAATTTGTTTTATAAGACAAAATTTTTTGTTTCTGTTTTGAAATTATGTTAAAATCATAACCTTTTATCGGTGTTTTCATACACTTTAAGCACATCAAAAGTACTTAATCTTGAAGGAGATAATCGGCTATGCAAGGAAGTAACTCGCCAAATGGCAATCCGCCACATAATAATTTTGATGCAGCAGAGCAAGACTCGCGCATGCAGCGGTTTTTAAAAGGAGTAGAGTGGCTCGGTAATTTACTACCGCATCCTGTCATTTTATTTGTATGGATGTCAGTATTTTTACTGGTTCTTTCAGCAGTACTGTCTTACTTTGGTATATCGGTAATCGACCCACGACCAGAGGGTGCAAGCGGCCGTAGCGCTGATGGAACTATTGAGGTCGTCAATTTATTGAACGGCGAGGGCTTAGCTCGTATTGTTGAAAACTTAGTGACCAATTTTACTGGTTTTGTGCCACTTGGTACGGTGCTGGTAGCGCTACTTGGTGTTGGTATCGCTGAGCGTTCTGGAATGATATCAGCCGCACTACGCGGACTGGTATTAAACGCGCCAAAGAAAATGGTTACCTTTACTATTGTGTTCGCAGGTATTATGTCAAACACGGCCGCTGAGCTTGGTTATGTGGTTTTGATACCACTTGCTGCGGTTATATTTCACTCGCTTGGTCGACATCCATTGGCTGGTATCGCTGCGGCATTTGCGGGTGTGTCTGGCGGCTATAGCGCCAATTTATTGCTTGGTACAGTCGATCCTTTATTATCAGGGATTACTCAAGAAGCAGCACGCATCATCGATCCAGCTTACACCGTTGGGGCAGAGGCCAACTGGTACTTTATGATGGTGAGTACGTTTTTGATTAGTGGTTTGGGTTATCTTGTGACCGAAAAAATCGTTGAGCCAAGCCTTGGTGAGTATAATCCTACGGACGCCGATGATCCTTCAGTATTAGATACCAAAGCGGAGCACGTATCTGCTATTGAGAAAAAAGGACTTTTTTGGGCTGGTATTAGTATGCTGGTATTCTGCTTATTACTGGCTTGGACTGTGGTACCTGCTGACGGCATCCTGCGTAATGCTGAGACAGGTCTGTTGTCAGATTCGCCATTTTTAAAGGGCATCGTTGTCTTCATTTTTGTGTTCTTTGCCATACCCGGTTATATATATGGAAAGATTACTGGTAGCCTAAAAAACAACCAAGATGTAGTAGATGCGATGAGCCATGCGATGAGCTCGCTAAGTATTTATATCGTCTTAGTCTTTTTTGCGGCACAGTTTACCGCCTTTTTTAATTGGTCAAACCTTGGTTCTGTAATGGCGGTATCTGGTGCAACTTTCCTAAACGATATCGGTTTAACAGGCCCTTTCTTATTGATCGGTTTTATATTGATATGTGCGGTGGTTAACTTGATGCTTGGTTCGGCGTCTGCGCAATGGGCTGTGACGGCACCAATATTTGTTCCTATGCTAATGCTAACTGGCTATGCGCCTGAGATGATACAGGCCGCATACCGTATTGGAGATTCGGCTACTAATATTATTACCCCTATGATGAGCTATTTTGGTCTCATTATGGCAGTTGCTATTCGTTATAAGAAAAATACTGGCGTCGGCACACTTATGGCGATGATGCTACCTTATTCAGTTGCGTTCTTAGTTGGTTGGATTATTTTATTTTGCCTTTGGGTGTTTGTATTTGGTCTGCCAGTTGGCCCCGGTTCCGAGACGTTTTATCCTGCTAGATAGTCGTGAATTGAAGGTTTGCTAATTAACCCCATTTCGGAATAAAAGAGCGAAAAAAAGATAAAAAAAGAAGTCCAAGTCCGCTAAAGTAAGTTTATCAAGACCAACTTATACAAAAAGGGCTTCTTCCAATAAGTAAATTAGAAAACACTTCTGCCTTGCCGTCAATCAATCCTTCGTTTGTCCAACGAACATCATCATATAACGTTCTTGAGTTTCACTGTGAGCGGCTCTAATCAAAAGCTCAGACTGGTTACGGTATATCTGTTGCTCACATCTGCAACATACCGAAATTAATATCACTGGTGAAAAAAGTATCTGTTATTATATCGCACCATCAAAAAACCATTAGGTTCCGAATAGAAAGCACAAAGTCAGCGTGAGCGAACAAGATATTAACTCTCCACTTTATTGCCAAGTTAGAAAGTATAAAGCTATTGGAATCTCTACTCATGAATAAAGAAACAAGCAATCAACGCTATTTCACCGTGTGGCGCTGGCATTTTTACGCGGGAATGTTTGTTGCCCCTTTCTTAATAATTTTAGCTTGTACCGCGCTCGGTATGTTGGTGATGTCTAACACCCTAGGGCGAGACAATGACCGTTTGAGCGTTTCTGTTCCCGAATCAGCAATGCAAGCGCCCATTTCTATCCAAGCTAAAAACGCCCTCAATACTCTACCCAATAGTACCCTTGTTAAATATATCGCCCCTCGTGATACGGATAAGGCAGCTCTGTTTCAGGTAATATCCGAAGACCATGACAATATGGTAGCCGTCAATCCTTATACTGCGGATATCCTCAACAGCACACCTAGTAATAGTAATTTGTATTATACCTTTGACAGTATTCATAGTGATTTGCTGCTGGGTAAAGTCGGTGATTATATTCAAGAAACGACTGCCTCCTTAACAATTCTAATGATATTAACTGGCTGGTATTTGTGGTGGCATAAGCGTAAGTCTGTAAAAGCGATGTTGATTCCTGATGATACCAATCTAAAGAAAAAGCGTTCCTTTTTCCGAACCATTCACGCGACATTAGGCAGCTGGATATCTGTTTTGCTATTGTTTTTCTGCATTTCGGGAATGGCTTGGGCAGGAATTTGGGGCGAGCGCATTGTACAATCGTGGAATCAGTTCCCTGCGGGTAAGTGGGGCGTTGCGCCAACGCCAGTCTCGATTGACCACAGTCAGCATCATGCGGGTATGAATATGGATAATGCTGATGCCGCGCCACACGTTCATGGCGCACCAGCAGCCATAGCGCCCACACATGGTAGCGTATTAAATTCAGGAAAGACCAAAGACGTGCCTTGGGTACTAGAGTTAACACCGATGCCAGCATCAGGTACGACTATGGGTGAAAACGGTATCGCTCCCAATATACCTATTATGATTGATACCGTAGATCGATTTGCTCGTGAGCTTGGTTTTGTAGGACGTTATCAGTTGAATCTACCGCAAGGGGAGACAGGCGTGTGGACGATTAGCCAAGACTCAATGAGCTATGATATGAAAAGCCCAACGGCTGACCGCACGGTACATATTGATCGCTATTCGGGCAAGGTTTTGGCTGATATACGCTTCAATGATTACAATGCGTTTGGCAAATTTATGGCAGCAGGTATTGCCATACATATGGGGACGCTGGGGTGGTGGAGCGTATTAGCCAACGTTTTATTTTGCCTCTCTGTAATTGCAATTTGTGTGAGTGGCTATGTGATGTGGTGGCAACGACGTCCTCGTCAAACTAGTACTATGGTGGGACTCAATCCGCCGGCGCGTAGTCAGCGTTTTACTATAGGGTGGACGCTTACCATTCCGCTACTTATTGTCGCTATCATATTCCCAACGGCAATCATTGCTATTGTTGTCATCGCTTTATTAGACTTTTTATTGATATCGCGTGTTAAATTTTTATACAGGCTATTGAAATGATTTATCTTTGATAGATTCTGTTGTTACAGGGTAATTTTGGTATACGTACACCGAACCAATCAGGTGCTTTAACTGGTTCGATACCCTATTGGGGACTTGAATACACCCCTTAAAGCCTCTCTGTGTAAGGGTTTATGTTTTCAATGGGCTGTTAGTATATCTTGTGGTGTACTTAAAGTTGATAATTCGAGGTATTTTTAGTTAGTCAATACCGTAAGATTTTAATTTCGAGGAAAAATATTCGAGTGTATCTCATCGGTCATGTATCGCTAAGTCCTGAACTCTACATTAGGAATTAAACTGGCAGCAATATACCCTGCTGACATTGACCTAGTGTTTTAACAATTTTATATATACCAAAGACAATACCAACGGTTGCTTTTTATTTGGGTAAATTAGTAACCTTGCTCATTTAGTTCTCTGTAAGAATCACAGCCCAACTGAAGACCACCATCACAAGCCCTTCCATACCATTCTTTTGCATTAGCTCTATCTTGACGAACACCTTTTCCATCTTGATAGAGCAGCCCAAGGTTAAACTGCGAAGTGATGTGACCTTGTTCTGCTGCCTTCTGATACCATGTGACCGCTGAAGCAAAATCTTGCTCGACACCTTTTCCATCTTGATAGAGCAGCCCAAGGTTAAACTGCGAAGTGATGTGACCTTGTTCCGCTGCCTTCTGATACCATTTGACCGCTGAAGCAAAGTCTTGCTCGACACCTTTTCCATCTTGATAGAGCAGCCCAAGGTTAAACTGCGAAGTGATGTGACCCTGTTCCGCTGCCTTTTGATACCATTTGACCGCTGAAGCAAAGTCTTGCTCGACACCTTTTCCATCTTGATAGAGCAGCCCAAGGTTAAACTGCGAAGTGATGTGACCTTGTTCCGCTGCCTTCTGATACCATTTGACCGCTGAAGCAAAGTCTTGCTCGACACCTTTTCCATCTTGATAGAGCAGCCCAAGGTTAAACTGCGAAGTGATGTGACCCTGTTCCGCTGCCTTTTGATACCATTTGACCGCTGAAGCAAAGTCTTGCTCGACACCTTTTCCATCTTGATAGAGCAGCCCAAGGTTAAACTGCGAAGTGATGTGACCTTGTTCCGCTGCCTTCTGATACCATTTAGCTGCCATCTTATTATCTTGCTGGACTTCTTGGCCATCTTTGTAAGTCAAACCAAGGTTAAACTGGGCCTCAGCATCTCCTTGATTCGCTGACTCTTGATATAGCTTAATTCTCGGATTCAAACGTTGTCGATTGTGTGACGGATTTTTTAAAGACTTTAGCTTAAGTTTTAGTAATTTCAGTGGCATTTTTCTTCTGCAAGGTTATTTTGTTGATATAACTGATTTTATTAATAGGGAAATAATTAATATATTTATATTACAGCCCAGGGAAACCACTTATTTTACCATTTAAACCTATCAATAGACTACTTAAAAAAGACTACTATAATGGAACCATTTAGAACAGACTAACCAAACACACGCCACATTATCCAAAATAACCCTGCCATAATGATAGCAATGATGAGTAGTCGCTTTGCCCAGTAGGGCAGTAAGGGTTTTTTATAACCTAAATCATTGAGCTGACTGTCAACGCCTTCTTGTAGGCTTTGGAAGCTTCGCTCCGTTGGTGTGCTTCTTACCTTACTCTTAATCAAGCGCTCAGTATCATCTTCGACTGTTTCTCTATCAAAGCTCATGGCTTGACTAGGAATACCTTGTTTATTAGCGATACTGTTTAATTTTTGCTGCTGCTGATTTTTGAGAGCCAGCTCGTATGCATCGATGCGAGATTTTGCAGCATCCATACTGATATCTTCGTCAGTAGCTAACGTCTTAATCGCCATGACCAGATTGCCTTTTTCGACCATCATAATCACCGTTTTCGGTAATTTTACTTTGGCAGGTTTTGAGCCTGAATCAGAATCAAACATGATTGTCCTTATTTGAGCATGATAATAAGTAGATTGGAGCATTATAACCTTGTTGTACAGTCAAAATTCAAGCAAAAAAATACCGCAGTTATCATCATATCTGCGGTATTTTTATCAATTTCATTTTAATTTATAGATCTTTCCAGCGCTGGATAGACTCTTTAATGACTTCTTTGGCTTCTTCTACATCACCCCAAGATTCAACCACCGTTGTACCTGCTTTTTTGAGGTCTTTATAGTGACTGAAGTGGAATTCTAGCTGATTGATCAGCTGCTTTGGTAAGTCTTCTAGACTGTTATAAGCATTGCCTGTATCACGGTCGTCAGCAGGTACGACGACGATTTTGTCATCGACTTCGCCATCATCAACAAACTTCATCACACCGATGACTTTCGCTTTTAAGAAAATACCAGTAGGCAAAGGCTGTTCTGTGATGATAAGCGCATCTAACTCGTCGCCATCTTCATCAAGAGTTTGTGGGATAAAACCATAGTTGCAAGGCTTTGCAAAAATTTGTGGGTCAACACGATCAAGCTCAAATACGGCCAACTCGCGATTCCACTCAATTTTATGGCTACTACCAGTTGGGATTTCTATTACAACATTAATAATGCCGCCGTCGACGTCGCCTGCGTCCAAAATTTTGTTAAAATCTGCCATAAAATACTCCAATGTGCTTTTGTTATGAATGTTTGAATCGTAAAGGGTTAAAGTCGGCGTATAAGTTTTGTTACTGCGCCCAATTTGTACCGTGTGCGATTATAACAAGTTTGAATCAAATTTTCTCACAATGCTTAAGTCTAAGCGCGCACGATATTATGCAAAAAAGGATTATGCAAAAAACACCTATTTTGGCGCTAATTCACGCAGTGGTATCTGTCCTACATGACGTTTTGCAATATTGTCGATGAGCTGTTGCGTAAATTGCTCGTAGTTAAGTGTTTTTTTGTCATCGGTAAGCGGCAGAGTAGTCGGCTGTGTATTGGTTGCTTGGTCCATATTAACAAAATCCGCCAAACGCAACATTTGCATGCCAGCATAACCACAAGGGTTGATAGCATTAAATGCTGATAAATCACAATCTAAATTAATGGCAATACCATGGTAGCTAAAGCCATGCTTGATTTTAAAGCCAAGCGATGCAATTTTGCCAATCATAATGGTACTATCAGCTTCTATCTCATCACTATTATCAGCGCTGTCCAGTTCTGCAGCCATATCAGCATATAGATAGACACCAGGGGCATCACGGCGGGCACGGGCGCTGATATGGTTGGTGTCAGTTGATGCTGTGCTCTTGAGACAGTCATTGACCACATCCTCAATCGCTTGCTCAGCGTGTGAGACCATGTTGCGCACACTCCAGCCGATACTCTCCAAATCAAACAGCCAATACATAACCAGTTGACCATGTCCATGCCATGTCACCTGACCACCGCGATCCGTTTTGATGATAGGCGTATCAGTACGTTGCAGGATATGTTCTTCTTTACCTGCTTGCCCAAGGGTATAAACGTCATTGTGATCGACAATCCATAACTCGTCAGGCGTACGCAGTCCTTGCTCTTTTTTAAGAGAAATACGCTCCAACGTGCGTGATAGCATGGCATCAAGAGTAGCCACATAGTCAGCAGTAGTGAGTGAATTTGTGATGAGGTTTTCATTAAGTGGTTGCGTTTTAAGCGCCTGCATAGTATTTGGCATGAGAGTGGCTGTCTTATGTTTTTGTTATGTAAAATTGGCTATCTACTGTTAATGTTACTGTCATTGAGTGTAGCAGTTTTCATGTTGTCGCCCAAATTTTAATTATATTGAACTGGGAAAGTATAAAGGAATAAGATAGCCATAAAAACTCACCTTGTAGTGAGCAGATACGCATCGCATACAAACCCATGGGTGCATTAAAGATGCTGTTCATTCAGGGATCAATGGTCTACATTAAATGGTACTAAACAAAAATAATATCTAGGAAAATGATGTTTTAGCCTTATTCACTATTAGACCTTGTTGCATAGATAACACGTTTATAAGGATAATAGAGTGATATCAGTGATTTTTAGTGTCTAATAATAGCTATAGAGTCTTAAATTTGACAAAACGTGCTGACTCTCACGTATACGACAAGGAAGATATATGACAGACAGCGATCAAAACAATCAGATTCAAGCGATGCATCCTAAATACAATGAGCACGAAGGACTTAGTATTATCAAAACCGTGGCAGATATGCAGGCACAGTTCTCACGCATGCAAAATCTAAGCCGTACTCAGCCGATCAATGATTGGGCAACGCGTAGAGACCAACTCGACAATCTAGAACTGATGCTGAGTGACAATCAACAGCTGCTTGCTAATGCTATCAGCGCTGATTTTGGCTATCGTAGTGAATCAGAAACTCAATTTGCCGAGTTGTTTCCGAGCTTTACGGGTATCAGTCATGCCAAAAAGCATGGTAAAAGGTGGATGAAGGCGCAGCGAGTATCGATTTCAGCGCTATATATGCCAGCCCATAATGAGATTTTACCACAGCCATTAGGTGTGGTTGGTATCATGGTACCTTGGAACTATCCTTTATTTTTGGCGATAGGACCGATGATTGACGCGATTACCGCTGGTAACCGCATCATGATTAAAATGAGTGAAGCCGCGCCGCAATTTGCGCAAACGTTTGCAGAAACTATTTCACGTTATTTTTCAGCGGATATGGTTTGTGTGGTCATCGGTGAAGTTGAGATTGCAGCTGCCTTTAGTGAGCTTCCTTTTGATCACCTGCTCTATACCGGCTCTACCGCCGTTGGTAAAAAGGTGATGGCAGCGGCAGCATCAAATCTAACACCCGTCACGCTTGAGCTCGGTGGCAAGTCGCCAGTCATAGTACTAGAGGGTGCGAATCTAGAAAATGCTGTCAATCGAGTGATGATGGGTAAGACCCTAAATGCTGGTCAAACATGTATCGCGCCTGACTATGTACTGATTCAGCGCCAATATCATGATGAATTTGTGCGTCTGGCAAGAGAGTGGATGGAGAAACACTATCCCAATATTGAAAGCAATCCGGATTACTCGCGCATTATTAATGCTCAGCAGTTCAAGCGTGTTAAAGGCTATTTAGAGAATTTATCAAGTGAAGGTGTATATAGACTCACTGATGCGACGTCTAATCTTGAAACACGTCTTATGCCACCAGTTATTGTCAGGGAACCTGCGCCTGAGAGTGATTTGATGCAAAACGAGATATTTGCACCCGTTTTACCGCTCATGCACTATGACACTCTTGATAATGCGATTGCATTTATTAATGCCCGTCCACGACCGTTGGCGTTATATGTCTTTGGTGATAATAGCCGTGATATCGATAAGGTACGCACCAATACGGTATCGGGCGGACTATGTATCAACGAAGTGATTATGCATGTAGCGCAGCATGACTTGCCGTTTGGCGGTGTTGGCGATTCAGGTACAGGCGCTTACCATGGTAAAGCAGGGTTTGATCGTTTGAGTCATATGAAACCTATCTTTGTGCAATCAAAATTGAATGGTCTAAATATCTTACTACCGCCCTATGGTGGTTTATTTAAAAAGGCAATGGCGCTGTTTTTGAAATAGCAGTTTCAAATAGTTGCCTTATTGAAGAGATAGTATTTACTCACATTCATCAATCAATCAATCAATCAATCAATCAATAGCATCTACTATGGTAGGTGCTATTTCTTTGTCTAAAGAACCATTTGTTATCAGTGTTATAAATCGCCACACTTTATGGTGACACTAAACGATGGTTTTGTCTGTTTGAGGTAAAAATCAGTAGTAGATGATAGGCTTATTAATTGCTCAAATTAGGATAATGACAGCTATTTTCATAATAAAGATAATAACGCCGTGCGCCAATGAATTACATTTAGCTGATTGCTGTTAAGCTTGCTCTTACTGTCTTTGCCAGTATCAGCTGATGTGCCGGCTTGCCAAGCACCGATTACATTTAAGAGAGTGATCAGTTCACAAGCGGTGTTTTAAAGTATAGTAAGCTCCGTATAAAAACGATACAGCGGAACTGGAATGAATTTTTTGCAGCCTCTGTTTGCGCAGGCATAGCACGCCAGAAAAATTTATACCAGTGCCGCGTCAGAACATGAGGTATCTACTTTATTTAGTATCGACTATATATCGTTTTAAAGACCTTGAAAACCTTAGTAAATACCACGGTTTAATATATTTTATAAAAAGACGTTAAGAGTATTCTTAGCGTCTTTTTATAGGTGATAGGCAGCTAATAATATGATGAATACCGCTATGAATCGTAGTAATTTTGCTTCAATCCATAGTGAACTCTGAAAAATAACCTAAATTTCGTTATACTCAAACGCTTATAATTGTTCCATCAGTAATATATATCGTTATGTCCACCTATTTCATCGCTTGCTTCGCTCAGCGATTTTTCATTTTTGTATTTAAGGCTGTAACATGACCGTTACCCATACTTCTACCACTTTTGAGCCTATTATTACCTCGTTACTTGATAACGACTTGTACAAATTTACTATGCTACAAGCCATGCTACATCAGTTTCCTCAAACTCATGGTGTCTACCGCTTTCGCTGCCGTAATAATAGAGATGCGGCTTATCCACTTGCTGATATTAAAGATGCCTTAGAGCAGCAACTAGACAGCTTATGTGAATTGCGATTTTTAGAAGATGAACTAGAATACTTACGTGGCTTGCGCTTTATGCGTTCAGACTTCGTTGATTACTTGGAATTGTTTAAATTAAAACGTCGTTTTATCACGGTGACTACCGATGACAAAGGTCGTCTATTTATCGATATCGAAGGTCCGATGATTCAGGCGATGTTCTTCGAAGTATTCGTACTAGCCATTGTCAATGAGTTATATTTCAAAGCATTAACGGATGTAAGTGTGCTTGAAGAAGGGCAGCACCGCTTAGAGAAGAAAGTGGATTTGTTACATCGTTATGCTGCCGAACAAGCAGGCAATAGCCGTGATATTCCTCCTTTTATCGTTGCTGATTTTGGTACACGTAGACGGTTTAATAAAGACTGGCAAGCCCATGTGGTTGAAACTTTGCACAAAGCTGAGCCAAATATAGTGGGCGGCACGTCCAACGTTTATTTGGCAAAAAAGCTTGGCATGACGCCCATTGGTACGATGGCACATGAGTTTATGCAGGCATTTCAGGCACTGGATGTGCGCTTACGTGACTCACAAAAAGCCGCACTTGAAGCTTGGGTACACGAGTATCGCGGTGATTTGGGTATTGCGCTGACCGATGTCGTCGGCATGGATGCGTTCTTACGCGATTTTGACTTGTATTTTGCCAAGCTTTTTGATGGTTTGCGTCATGATAGCGGCGACCCGTATCTTTGGGGTGATAAGGCGATTGCTCATTATCAAAAGCTAAAAATAGACCCAAGAACCAAAGTTTTGACCTTTAGTGATGGCTTGGATCTGAATAAGGCGTGGGATTTGCATCAGTATTTTAAAGGTCAAATCAAAACCAGCTTTGGTATTGGCACCAATCTCACCAACGATATGGGCATCACGCCATTGAATATTGTTCTGAAATTGGTTGAATGCAACGGTCAGCCAGTCGCAAAACTGTCTGATAGTCCAGGCAAGACAATGATCAATAATGATACCTATCTTGCCTATCTGCGCCAAGTGTTTGAAGTTGACGAGCCTGAATAGCTTTCATTAAAAGCCATTTAGGCACTATAAAACGGCTATTTAGCTCTCGCTTGTAACCGTTTTGTTTTCTTCAGAAAATGCGGCATCTAATGCTTGTTGTACTGCGTTGATACGAGTCTCGCAAACGCGATAAGCGGCAATTGATTCTTCAACAGTGGTCATGAGATTATCAATATCAGGCTCATCTTGTTGCTGCAATTCAGCAGCATTAGTTTTTAAGATATCGTAGGCCGCCTTAAAAGTTTTTGGGGCGGCTTTTTTGCGTTTACGTATAGGGGTAGTCATAAGGTTTCCTGATATCTAAAGTAAAAGTAATAAATAAGCGTAAAATATTATTATGGGGTTAAGTTGAAGCTTCTGTAAATTCTGTGGGCTTCTTATCCATTTTGATGTCAATGATTTGTGCTTTTGCTTTACCATCTTTTAGGACGATATGAATGGTCTGCTCCGGGTAAAGCTGGTTGCTACTGGTCAGTATTCGTTGGTCCTGTTCATCAGTCAGCATGCTATAGCCCTGTTTAAGTATGCGAGACGGTCGATGTAAAAGTACGATATCACGCAGATGTGCGCTAGCACGCTTCGCTTGTATTAACTGCTGCTGAGCACTTTGCATAATAATTTTCTGAGGATTTTTACTATAAGTAGAGGCGAGTGAAAGTTGTTGATAAGCGGAGGCTTGAGTCTGTATATGCAGCTCGCTTGCTTGTCTTGCAGCTTGTTTCACTTGATGATGTGCACTTTGTTGGATACTACGCCACGCATAAGCACTGTCTTTTTGTAGTGCTGTTAATTGACCAATGGTTTGCGATTGTATTTGGCTCAATTGGCGCGCAGTGTGTTGTTCGGCTGTATTTAATTGACGCTGAGCAGCTTGTTTGATCTGCATTTGATATTGCAGGGTCTGAGTGACCAGCTGTGCTAAATGCGCCATGATAGCCGCAATGACTTTTGATGGCGTATCAAAGCTAGTATGAGCCACTTCATCTAAGATAACTTTATCACGCTCATGACCAATCCCAACCCAAACAGGGACAGGTTGCTCAGCGACTAAAGCGGCAAGCTCATAATCATTAAGGTAAGCCAAATCACCAACAGCGCCGCCACCACGGATAATCACTAACAAATCTGGCAGGCGCTGATAAGTATCTTCAAACTGCTGCTGGGCACTGATGATTGCTTGACGAATTTCCGCTGGAGCATGATTACCTTGAAAAGTGGCGTTATGATAATGGAAATGACAAGCGCCTGTACTAGCGAGTCTATTGGCGTCCGCTTGAAAATCGCCTAGCCCTGCAGCTTTCTCAGGAGCAATAACCAACACATGCTCGATATCAAATGGGGTAGGCAGCTGCTGATTCAGGTTTAATAACCCTTCACCCGCCAAGCGGTCAACCATCTCAGCATATTGACGCGCTAAATCGCCTAGCGTATAGCTTGGGTCAATATCTTCAATGGTGAGAGAGAAGCCGTATTGCGCATGGAAACCTGCCGATACCTTTAATAAAACCGTCAAATCGCGATCCAGTGGCATACCCGTTGCGCGCTCAAACTTGTCTAAAACCCGCGCCGCTTTGAAGCGCCATAGATTGCCACGGCAGCTGGCAATGACTTTACCATCGTCATCTTTTTCTGCCAATTCAAAATAATAATGCCCGCCTTTGCTGGATAAATTTCGTATCTCAGCTTTGACCCAAACACGGTGATTAAAAGTTTGCTTGATCACCATATCGACCGCTGATAAGTAATCACTAAGGCGCAGGACAGTATCTTCTAAGTTATTTTCTACACTGTTTTCTTGTTCTGCCAACTCCGCCTCCAAGGTCGCTAAATCTTTGGCAGGCGCTAATACTTTAGTGTGCTTGGTATTTGACAGGTTGGGTTTGCGCATAATAATAGACCAAAGGTAGTGAGGGCTTAGAGAACAGCTAGGTGACGTAAAAGACAAGATAGGGTAGTTTAACCTAAAAGCCTCCACACAAAAAGCAAAGCCAACAAGCAGCGATTGATATTATATCTCTATCGCAAGCTTATTGGCTCTAAGTTATCGCTAATACACTACATATATAAATGCAGCTTTACGACATGACTTACTGACAGCGGAAACTGATCATATACTCATAGTCATCATCACGTGACAGATTTGGTGAGCCTGTACCAAGGATGGTACCAAGCACAGCACTCGCTTGACCAATCATACGCCCTGTACTCTCATTCAAAATACCATTATATTTTACCTGATCCTCAACGATAATCACCTGTTTGCCTCGGCAAGTAGTCTGAGCGCTGTCAAGCGCGTTTTGCTGAGCTTTTATCTTGGTCTTGGCAATACCAGTTGTTTCATAAATAGAGTTGGCACGTTGAATAACCGGCGATGAAGGCGTGGTTTGACAGGCACTCAAAGTGAGGGCAGCTACTAAGGTGGCTGCTAAAGTAGCCGTTTTATTAAAAGTCTTCATAAGGGTTTCCTAATTCCAGTAAAGTAAAATGAAAGCATAAACCTAAAAGTGACACGCAAATACGTTAAAGCTTTTATCAAATGATGAATTTACCCTATTGATATATTGAGTGTCTAGACAGTTATTGTGTTCGATATTGCGCTTGTATTACCTACCGAAATAGACAGCTATAAAGGTGCGCTAAGCTTGCCCAAAACTCATAGGCAATGTTTGTTTGCTATATTTTTTTGACAATTTTCTATGATTAATAGTAAAAATTCGATAGATAGCGGTAATACACAGCAAATCACTTGAAATATAAACCATATCTAGGATAATTGAGCGATTCATTCTTAACTAATAAGTATTATATGCAATTGATTCCCGCTCCTGCTGGCGTGTTAGAAGTTGACGCACTTTGGCAACAAAACAATACTAATAACCCAAATACGGATACCGTTGCGCTGCTTTGCCATCCCAATCCGTTGTTCGATGGCACGATGAATAATAAAGTGGTGACGACCATGTACCGTTTTGCTCGTGATAATGGTATGCACGTGGTACGTTTTAACTTTCGTGGTGTTGGACAATCGACCGGTGTGCATGATTATGCTGATGGGGAAGTAGTTGATGCAATGACCGTGCTACAATGGATTGCTGAGCAAACTTCGGCACGCAAATTATGGCTTGGCGGCTTCTCCTTTGGTGGCTATGTGACGGCGCGTGTGGCTGAGCAAGTACTGGTATTACCTCATATATGGGGACTGGATGATTTTGAGATATCTAAGATTGCTCTCATTGCTCCTTCAGTCGAAAAAAATGACAGCAGTGATATAGACCTACCTGCTGATAAAACCTTTGAGATTTATGGGAGTGCAGATGAAGTCATCGACCCTGATAATATGCAAGAATTTGCTGATCGACTGGGCATTCCTGTAAGCGTTGTTGATGGCGCAGGACACTTTTTCCATGGGCGCTTGTCTGAGCTGAAAAAGCTTTTGGAGCAGCATACGTATAATGGCGACATATAGTATTAGCTAGTGAGCGCTTGGTACTCTTTGAGCTACTTAAAATAGCTTTGTGCTAATCAGTATTGTTAAGAGTTAACGGATTATTTTTACAACCTTAAGCTGTGTTAACCTAAAGAATGGTTGTGATAAGCCATTCTGATAAACCAGTTGCTGCTATCTCAGTGTAAAAATCATAAGTTAGTAGCGATTGTCGGTATTAATACTTTATTCTGATATTTATTTCGTTTAATGATGAGTCGTATTATGAGTTTATCTCCCTTACAGCGTTATGAGCAAGCCATCAGCACGGATGAGTTTACTCGTGATGAGCAGCAGTATTTGGCGATGAGTTACTTGGATGGTCTTTACCATCAGCTCAATGATAACGCGGTACAAAAAAAAAGCTTTTTTAGTTTTTTAAAAGCAAAGCCTATTGCACCTAAAGGTTTGTATATGTGGGGCGGGGTAGGACGTGGTAAAACATGGATGATGGACATGTTTTATGATTCATTGACTATTGAGCGCAAGATGCGTCAACATTTTCATCATTTTATGCAGCGAGTACATCAGGAGCTACATAAGCTGCAAGGCGAGAGCGACCCGTTAGAAAAAGTCGCTGATATCATTTATGCTGAAGCGGTGATTATATGTTTTGATGAGTTTTTTGTCTCTAACGTCTCTGATGCGATGATTTTGGGTGATTTGTTTACCATGCTATTCAATCGCGGTATTACGTTGGTAGCGACATCAAATATTGAGCCATCTGGACTCTATAAAGATGGCTTGCACCGAGATCGCTTTATGCCAGCTATTGCTGAAGTTGAGCGTCATACGACCGTTATGAATATCGATTCGGGTATTGACTATCGCTTGCGTGTCTTGCAACAAGCTGAGCTGTACGAGTCGCCTATGACCAAAGCCAATCATCATTGGCTCGCCAACCGTTTTGCCAGCCTATCTAACAACCAAAAATTCAGTAGCGAGCCGATCATCATTAATGGCCGAGAAATCAAAATTAACGCGCGTACCAGTGACATCTTATTCTGCGACTTCCGTCATTTATGTATGGAGCCGCGTTCGGCATCGGACTTTATCGAAATTGCTAAGCAGTTCAGCACCGTACTTATCAATGCCGTACCAGCGCTCGATGATGATTTACGGGACCCAACACGACGTTTTATTTATTTAGTTGATGAATTTTATGATCGCCGTGTCAAATTATTGGTGCGCGCGCAACAGCCGATTCTTGAATTATATCAAGGACACAAACTGGCGTTCGAGATTGAACGTACCCGTTCGCGCCTGCTTGAGATGCAGTCAGAAGATTATTTGAAAATGGAGCATCGTACTGAGGATTCGGATGCAGTATAGATTTTATTCAATGCTTTAACTGTTGAAAACCAGTTGTTGTCCAATACTGTTGACTACTCTATAACAATATAGCAGCAGCTAGTTTGTTTCTACTTATATCCCATAAAATTATAATAATATTGCCTATAATGCGCAAATATACTTAACAATTAAACACCTATAATAATGAATAAGGATAGACCATGAGTATCTCTGAAAAGAGTCACAACCAGAATAATGATGAGCCAAACAATACCGAAAGTCCGATAGTAACCAACTCACAAGTGACTGATGAACAACTGATCAATTGGATTAAGTCGAGGCGCAGTATCGGTAATCTGAGTATCCCTGCACCGACAGAAAGCCAGATAAAAGCTGCTATTGATTGTGCAGTGACTGCCCCAGATCATAAGAAACTACAGCCGTGGCGCTTTATCATCACACAGGGTAATGCTCGTCATGAGCTAGGTCGTGCATTTTTGGTGGCAGCTGAAGCCAAAGCGGTACAAGAAGGCGAGACATTATCTGAGAAAGATCGGCAAAAAACTTATAATATGCCATTACGGGCACCCGTTATTATTACTGTCGTCACACAAATGCAAGCGCATAAAAAAGTGCCTCCTTTTGAGCAAATGCTTAGTGCGGGGGCAGCGGTTCAAAACCTTATCTTAGCGCTAAAGGCACAGGGTTTTAGTACGGTGTGGCGTACGGGGTTACTCTGTAATGAGCCTGCTGTTAAAGCATATTTTGATGTGAGTGCAGATGATTATGTCACGGCTTTTGTTTATACCGGCAGCAGCCCTTGTGATATGCCAACGCGCAAGCCGATTGATATTGAACCACTGACGCGCTTTGAGCAATAAAAGTCTTTATTGCGTAATATAGTGGGCAACCAAGAGCATAGCTAAGTAATGACTTAATGAGAATGGCTGTTTGGCTGAACTAATAGCCTAAAGAATACTGTTAATTTGTACAAATAATTGTTCATACATTTTGCTGCGCTCACTGTATACTCAGCATAAATCAATTTATCACAAAGTCAGTCAATACGGATAAAGCATATGATAAGCGCTAATGACAAAAGCACAGATACCAACGTAGACAGCACCCAAGCTGAAAAAAAAATGGTTGAAAAACAAAATAAATTGTTGTTTGGTATCATTGAGCGTGCCACCAAATCTAGTTTTAAACGTAAAAAGTTAAATCCAAGCATCGTGGAATCTGCTGTAGCAAAAAAAATGGAGGCGATACATAAAAATCCGACCAAGCTGCGTTTAGTGGTATTAGGCGGCGGTAGCTTTGGCACAGCCATGGCAAATTTAGCAGCACGTAATGGCTGCGATACCACGCTGTGGGTGCGCAACAAGCGTACGGTTAAAGCGATGGCAAAATCGCAAATGAATAAAAAATACCTGCCAGGCTATAAGCTTGATGACCGCCTAAAATACAGTCATGAGCTGCAAGCTGCGGTCAAAGATACAGATATTATCTTTATTGCCGTACCTGGATTGGCGTTTCGCGAAACGCTTAAAAGTATCGCACCTTTTATGAGTGGTCAATCAATCGTTTCGTTGACCAAAGGGATGGAAAAAGATACTTTTTCCCTGATGAGTGACATCATCAAAGACGAGCTACCTGAAGTAAATTTTGGCGTGATGTCGGGTCCAAATCTTGCTATAGAAATCATGAAAAATATGCCATCTGCCACGGTCATCGCTAGTGAATCTGAGCCACTACGTCATGCCGTACAAGCGGCGTTACATAGTGCATTCTTTAGAGTGTTTGCTAGTGACGATATCCGCGGTGTGGAGCTTGGCGGCGCGCTAAAGAATATTTACGCCATTGCTATGGGTATGGCAGCTGCTTACGAGGTCGGTGAAAACACCAAAGCGATGATACTGACGCGCGGTTTAGCAGAAATGAGTCGCTTTGGCGTGCATGCTGGTGCCAATCCGCTGACCTTTTTAGGATTATCGGGTGTCGGGGACTTATATGCCACTTGTAGCTCCGAGTTAAGTCGTAATTATCGTATCGGTAATATGCTTGGTCGTGGTATGACGATTGATGCAGCGGTCAAAAAATTGGGACAAACTGCGGAAGGGGTTAATACCATTCAGCAGGTACACGAAAAAGCCACTAAAGAAGGTATTTATATGCCTATTACTCATGCGTTACATGCCGTCATTTATGAAGACAAAGCGGCGCTTGGTGTTGCTTTGCATTTGATGGAAGCAGGGTTCCGTAGTGATGTTGAATTTGTCATGGAGCATGACCACAGTAATGCTTCGCTGACGGCGCAAATGCAAACTGCAAACAATCAATCAAAAGAGGATAAAAGTACGCAGGGTAATAAGTCGTAAGAGTTGTTAGCGCAATAGTAATAGCGTGTCACTAAAAGAGAGTTACTTATAATTTGCACTGGCGATATAACAACAATAAAAAAGGCTGATAACTTATGAAAATTATTTTGATGCGTCATGGTCAAGCAGAAGACGAGATGCGTCCTGATAGTGCCCGCCAGTTGACGGATTTTGGTCAGCAGCAAGCAAGGCAGACCGCAAAATATATCACTACGCACTATCATCCCGATTATTTTTTGGTTAGTCCTTATGTGAGGGCACAGCAAACACTGGCAGAACTACAAGCGCAACTGCCGACTGTACCATCGAGCATACAAGACAATCTCACGCCATCTGACGATGCGCGCCAAGCATTAAATGAGATTGCTGACATTCAAGCTAAGTGTCTGGTAGTGGTTTGTCATATGTCTATCGTTGCTTATATCGCAGGGTTACTAACCAATGACTATCCTGAGTCTTTTGCTTTGGCAGAAGCACGGGTGTTTGAGATGGATTTTGTGATGGCAGGTATGGCACGCGAGACGGATCGCTTCGTACCGGATCAGCCTTATTAATCTAAGTGATTATCGATGATTTATATGTGTGCTGCTGTTGATGGTCCTAAATCATCTGCATTTTAGCTAAACGATAGCTTTGATACATTATAGCTTTAATAATTGAGGACACATTTGGTGTTACATGTTTGGTTAAGAGCGCAGCACAGTCCATTAGCCGTTTGGCATGAAGACAGTCAACACTGGCAGTTGGTCGAGGGTTGGCAGCAGCTACAGGATATCTATAGTCGCTATAAAGCAAATAGCCAAAAAGCCATTTGTCTTTATTTTCCATCTACTCATATGTTACAAGTCGATACGGAGCTAAACAGCACTCAGCTTAAGCAGTTAGGAGCTAGTGGCAAGCAGTACTTGTTTGAAGAGACGTCTTTAATACCTGTTGAGCAATTGGCTATTCGGCAAATGAGTCATAACAACACGCATCATCTTTATGCGCTGGCACAGACTGATATCGAGTTATGGCAACAGAGCGCAAAGCTTGCTGGCATGAATATCGTCGCTTTGCTGCCTGATTTTCTATTACTGCCCTTACCAGAAGAAGGGGCTGGGCAGCAAATCACCTTATATCAAGATAAAGAAACCATGCTGCTGCGCCAATCCTTATATCAAGGGATGGCCGTCAGCTATTTGCCGTTAATCTTTGAGCGCTTTCCGCACTTAAGCGAGGTCTTAATCGTACCTGCTATCGGTGACATTGGTAATATGGATAACATTATTGCCGATACTCATGACGTTTCTGGTGCTGATGATGGACTTACTAATCTAAATGTAGTCGCACAACCTAATATACCAGCAGGCAGCTTTATGGCGATCACAGCTGACATGATAGCTGAGTATCAACTGTTACTCACTACACTAGTAACGCCGCCAAAACCATTAGATAACCCAGAGCGTCATGCACTGAATTTTTCTGTTAAGTCAACGGATTCGCAGTTGTCGCCTTATCTTCGTGTGGCGCTGATGGTGGCGTTATCGGCACTCGTATTGCAGATGGCGACCGATGCGGTGCAGTGGTATCAATATAGTGAAGCAACAACTGCGACCAAGACTGAGATTGCGACACAATATCAGTCTTGGTTTCCAAATGAGCCACTCAGTACGCGTACCAAACTACAAGTTCAGTTAGAGCCAAAATTGCGTAGCGATAGCCAAGAACCCGCGTCACATATGGCAGTCCTTTCGCGTATATCCCCCTTGATTAAACAATCGTCATTAAAGGCGCAAGCATTGGTTATGCAGCCTTCAGCACTTAGCTTTACCTTAATAGCACCGGATCGCGGCAGTCTGGATCAGTTTACAGCCACACTCGTCGCGCAAGGTCTAATGGCAAAACTAGAGCAAGTGAATGGCAATGAGCAAGGGCAGTTTAGTGGTCAAGTAACGGTCAATATCGTAGACAACAACAGCAGTGTCGGCAATAAAGGGTAATGATGAAAATACTACAGCGCCGTACCAAAAGTAGCACAACGATGCTGCAGACAAGTGCATTGTCAGCGCGAATGACAGGCTATCAAAACTTACTATTTGTACGCTGGCGAGCCTTGTCTTCTCGTGACCAGTTGGCTTTGCTATTACTGTCTGCTTTTTTACTACTGTTTGTTGGCGGTTATGGCGGTTATAGCATTCATCAGGCAGCCAATAATAGTAAAAGCGAGTACCAAGAGCAGGTTGCTGATTATTTTTGGTTGCGTGCTCAAGCAGGTAATATAGATAGTAATGCGTTAGTGGCTGCCAATGCTACTGATGGAGCAGAGGCCTTACCTGCTGCTAGTAGTGTCAATGCGCTGTTGACTAACTCAGGCATTGTAGATGCGCAAGTAATTGCTAATGGTGAAACAGTACAACTGAGCTTTAACAATCCGAGTCAAGCAGTGGTGAGTGCTGCCCTTGGTAAGCTTGAACAACAAGGCTGGCAATTCACTCAGCTGTCTATGCAGCAAGATTTACTCACTAAAGCGATTCAAGTTCAGGCTACCGTGACCTCATCATAAAGGGGCAAGGGGCATCATGGGGATAAATTTTACTCAAAAGTAGCCAATAGCTTTTATGCTCATAAACCCATTTATACAACAGACCTTATTGAAAAAGCACTTCTTAGACACTATAAAGTAGCTATAACAAATGTTTCACTTTAAAATTCATGCCTCATTTATGTGTAGGGTTTTATAATCAGCACAATATGCCATGACAGGTGATCATATAAATAATCCGATGAGTGACAATATGAATAATAAACAAAGCCGATCTTTAGTAACTTATAACCACATTACCTATTTATTATATGTACTCAGTTATTTTACTGCCGGTTTGCTATGGATTGTGCCTATCTTTATGAATTATGCCAAACGTCGTGATGCTGATGGCACATGGCTTGCCACGCACTTTGACTGGCAAATTAAAACATTTTGGTACAGTATTGTGTGGTTTATCGTTGGCATTGGCATCATTATTTTTGCTCTTGGTAGTTTTGGCGTTAGTATGATGGCGGATAGCGGGAATATCGCTGTCGGCTCGGTATTACTAGCAAGTATTGGTTTTATTATTATGGGTGTTGCCTTTATTTGGCATTTATATCGTATCGTGCGAGGCTGGATTGCTCTAGCGGATGGTCGACCTGTCCCTTAATAATTGAGCTATATCTTACTATAGAGAGTAGCTATCTATATTCTCTATAGTAAAATTGGCTGATGAAACTTTGGTCTTATTTCGACTAAGCTGATATAATCGCTGCGCTTGACCACATTGGTTTTCTTTATTCATTTTCACTTTCAAGCAGGGTCTGTCGTTACTATGTCTTATGCCTTACTTCGCCCTTTTTTGTTTAATATGGACCCTGAACACGCGCATGAAATGACCTTATCCTTATTGGATAAAGCTCATAAAGCGCGTGTTTTAGGTTTGGTTTATGGTCAATCTATGCAGCCGACCGATTGCATGGGTTTGCAGTTTTCTAATCCTGTTGGACTAGCAGCCGGACTGGATAAAAACGGCGATTATATTGACGCTTTAGCTGAGCTTGGTTTTGGCTTTATCGAAGTAGGCACGGTGACGCCAAAGCCGCAAGCTGGTAATGACAGACCACGTTTATTTAGGCTCAAACAAGCAGACGCTATTATTAACCGTATGGGTTTTAACAATGAAGGTGTCGACTACCTCATTGAAAATGTGCAGCGCTGTAAATACAAAGGCAATATCGGCATTAATATTGGTAAAAACGCTGCAACGCCAGTTGAAAAAGCGGCTGATGACTATGTTTACTGCTTAGAGCGTGTTTACCCACATGCTTCCTACATCACTGTCAATATCTCTTCACCAAATACTGCCAACTTACGTGACCTACAAAGCGGAGAAGCATTAACCCATCTGTTAGATGCGATCAAAAACCGCCACAGTCAATTGGCAACAGAATACGGTTTTTATGTGCCATTGGTTCTTAAAGTTGCGCCTGATTTAGATCCACTACAGGTAGATTATATCTCTCAGCAACTGCTGGATTTCGAGATTGATGGTTTGATTGCGACCAATACCACATTGAGCCGCGTAGGCGTTGAGGATTTGCCCGATGGCAATCAAACAGGTGGTTTATCAGGTCGTCCGGTCAGCCACATTAGTACGCAGATTTTACAACAATTCTCTGATCAGCTGGATGGTAGAGTGGCATTAATTGGGGTCGGCGGTATCGATAGTGGCGCTAAAGCTGTCAAGAAAATCGAGGCGGGCGCAGATATGGTTCAGCTTTATTCAGGGCTTATTTATAAAGGGCCTGGGCTTGTACAGTCTTGTATACAGTCTATCGGTGGTTATTACGACGCGATGGAAAATTAATTTAAGCTATATGGATTACATTAAAAATATGAAGGTTTGTTATCTATTGCTTAATTCAACACCTGATACAAAAGATATAAAGTAACGAGGCGGTATACATGAGTGGTTTAGACATTGTGATTGCTATTGTCGTGCTAATAGGCTTATGGCGCGGCTTTCAAGTGGGTCTGATTAAGACGGCAGTTGGTTTGGTCGGTTGGTTTATCGCTCTCATTGCAGCAAGTCGATTGGCCGCTTCCGTAGCACCGCAGTTATCGAGTATCATCCAGAACCCTGTCTTACAGATGGCTGCTGCTTTTTTATTGGTGGTGATTGCGATATTGGCTATCATGCACTTGGTTGCCTTTGTCTTTTCAGGTGTTTTAAAAACCTTACGTTTGGGTGTACTTGATAAGATAGCAGGTGGCCTACTAGGTGCTGCTAAAAACGTGTTAATGGTACTGGTTATCCTTAGTATTAGTGCGCCGCTATTGGTACAAATGCCGCAGTGGCAGACATCTATACTGGCACCCGAGCTGTTACCTTATGCGCCTGTCGGCAAAGCGCTCGTCTCAGATATGTTTGGGATGGCTTGGGATCAGGTCAATCAATCATAAGGGTTGAATAAAAAGCTATTCAACCGCATCTAATATTCGTAAAATACCATCCATCAGTTATCACTGCTTAATTATTAGCTTAATCATCAACCGTTTGTGTCATAGATCATTCTCTTCTTAAAAAGATTTTAATCTTAGCAAACATCATCAGCTTGGCGGCATATGATAGGTCACAAACTAAAGCGATTTTATCAGTAGTGATGCCGTTATTGTGTTTTTAATGTGTGGTTCAAATTCAAAATAGGATACAACTATGTGTGGAGTCGTTGGGGTCGCAGCTCATGAGCCGGTCAACCAAATTTTGTATGATGCCTTAACCATGTTGCAGCACCGTGGGCAAGATGCGGCAGGTATTGTGACTTTACAGGATGGACGTTTATATTTACGCAAAGAAAACGGCATGGTACGTGACGTTTTTATGAATCGCCATATGTTAAAGCTGATCGGTAAGTTTGGTATCGGTCATGTGCGTTATCCGACTGCTGGTACGTCAAGCAGCGCTGAAGCACAGCCCTTTTATGTCAACTCGCCTTATGGTATCACCCTTGCACATAATGGCAACTTGACCAATGCTGAGAGCTTGGCAAAGTCGCTTTATCAAGAGGATCGCCGCCATCTAAACACCGACTCAGACTCTGAGGTTTTGCTCAATGTGCTGGCACACGAGATGCAAAATCTAGGCAAAACCCATCCAACGCCTGCTGATATCTTTGAAGCAGCGACAGCGGTTTATGGCCGTGTTGAAGGCGCTTATGGCGTAGTCGCTTTGATTACTGGTCATGGTTTGCTAGCATTTCGCGATCCAAACGGCATTCGTCCGCTTATCTTTGGTAAGCGCATGGCAGCTAATGGCGGCACAGAGTATATGGTGGCATCAGAATCGGTTGCTCTGACCGGTTCAGGCTTTACTATCGTTCGTGATGTTAAGCCAGGCGAAGCTATATTTATTGATTTAGACCATAAATTGCATACGCATCAGTGCGTTGAGCAAAAAGAATATACACCTTGTATCTTTGAATATGTATATTTTGCCCGTCCAGATTCTATTATGGACAATATCTCCGTTTATAAATCACGCCTACGTATGGGTGAAAAATTGGCCGATAAAATCCTTGCTGAATGGGGCGAAGATCATGATATCGATGTGGTCATTCCTATCCCTGATACCTCGCGTACCTCAGCGATGGAGCTAGCGCTAAAGATGAATGTGAAGTACCGTGAAGGGTTTATGAAAAACCGTTATATCGGTCGTACTTTTATCATGCCAGGTCAGCAGCAGCGCAAAAAGTCAGTGCGTCAAAAGCTAAGTGCAGTGCCACTAGAGTTTAAAGGTAAAAACGTACTCTTAGTGGATGATTCAATCGTCCGCGGTACTACCTGCCATGAGATTATCCAAATGGCACGTGATGCAGGCGCGCGCAAGGTATTCTTTGCCAGTGCAGCGCCACCGGTTAAGTATCCCAATGTCTATGGTATTGATATGCCAGTGCGTAGCGAACTTATCGCGTCAGGACATAGCGTTGAAGAAGTGCGTGATATCATCGGCGCTGATCGTTTGATTTTCCAAGATTTGGACGATTTGATTGAAGCGGTCAAAGACACTAAGCATAGTAAAGTTGAAGGTTTTGATTGTGCCGTATTTAATGGCTGCTACATCACTGGTCAAATCAATGAGGCGTATCTTGAGCATCTGCAAGAGCAGCGTAACGACACTGCTAAAAAGGGTAAAAAAGGGGTACAAATAGTCGCTGATACGCCAGTAGATATGATGGGTGTAGAAGAACTTTAAGCATCTTTATGTTTTAAAATGAAGTAAGTAAAAAAGGCTGGATTCTCAATGAATTCAGCCTTTTTGCTATTAAATTTATTGTCAAAATATATAGTTTTAAGCGTGATTATTTAAATCAAAAGAGCATTAAGCAACCATAAAAAGCCATTAATCGCAGTGATACCGACCACCATGCTGACCAGTAATTGACGGCTAATATGATAGACAAACAATACCAATAATAAAGCGCCAATTTGTGCCATCAGTAAATGCATCTCTGCACTATTGATACCGGTATTTTGTGACAAACCTTGATAAGATAAACTGGTTAAAATCAGTAACACCATCACAGATAGTGGCAAGCTTTCATTTAAGCGATGTAGCCAAGGCGTATCCAATAACTTTTTAGGTATCAAAGCGGGCAGAGCACGGGTGATAAAAGTCACGGCAGCCATGGCGAACGTTGCAAATATCAGATAACTACTGGTCATGATTGTCCCCTTGCACACTGGGCTGCACCCAAAAACCACGTGCCAAAATCATAAACATACAAATCGTAATTGCTACCAATAATAACCAGTTACTGGTAAAAAACGAGGCGATGACTAAAGCAATGACAGCAATAATAATAGGGAAATAACGTTTGATGCTTTGAAATTGCTCATAAGCTAAAATCGCAAATAGACACACCAAGGCAAAATCCAAATGCGGTACTAAATCACTGAGCGTGCTACCAATCATTACACCAATCGCACCTGCTAATACCCACCAGCTTTGATTGAATAAGCTTATAGGCAGTATCAATGGTTGTCGCGACTCGTGCGGTAAACTGGTCATCACTGAAAAGGTCTCATCAGTAAGAGCAAATAAGCAATAGGTTTTGGCTATTTTGTTTTTTGGTAAATATTGTAATAATGGCATACCATAAAAGACATGACGCAAGTTAATAGCAGCGATGTTGGTAGCGATACTACCAATCGGTAATCCGGCACTTAACATCGGTAGGCAGGCATATTGCGCCGCGCCTGCATATAAGACGATACTAAGCATAATCGTTGCCCATACCGGTATACCAGCTACTTGCGCCAGCACACCAAAGGCAATGCCCGCTGGCAAATAACCCATGGCGACTGGTAAGCTTTTTTTAAAGCCTTCTGCCCAGTCATAGCTCTGTACCTGAGTCTGATTGATCTCATTTGATTGAGTGTTCACGTCACGTCCTAGTTTTTACTGTTTTCGTTTATTATAGTCAGGGAAAAGCAATATCGATACATAACGTACTGCTGATATCAATTTTTCTTGCTTGCTGTGCCGTTGCTGACAGAGGCTGTAAAAAATTTATACCAGCAGTACCGTAGCACTTTTAAGGTATTTTAACTATATTAAATTTTAAAGGGAGCTTAATAGTGTAATGCTGATTGGTCAACGCTCAAGTTGGAGTTTTGCATAGCCACCTGTTTGATGAGCGCGGTATAAGAACCCAGCGAGTATCAGCATTCTTAGCAACAATAAACACCATACGCTGAGCCAGATACCAGTCATATCCCATTGCTGATAAAGCAACCAACTCAATGGGAAAAATATAACCGCTAATATAAGGGCTGCATTGCGAATAATACTACCTGCTGTTAAACCAAAAAATATCCCATCTAACCAGTAAGCACCAACCCCAACAAGTGGTAACAGGAAAGCATATAAATGGTAGTCGTACGCGAGCGTAAAAACTGCTTCGATATTGGTCATAAACTGTAGATATGTGGGCATGGCAAGCCACCATATCGCACTTAGCAGGATAGCAAGACCGTAGCTCACGATGCCGGTACGCTTCACAATAATGCGAAAGCGTGACCAATCTCGTCGACCTGCTGCTTGTCCGCTCAAGGTCTCAGCGGACACGGCAACGCCGTCAAGGGCAAAGGCTGAGATACTCAATACTTGTAGTAAAATAGCATTGGCAGCGAGTATGACGTCGCCGCTTTGGGCAGAGAGGCGAGTAATCCAAGCGAAGCTTAAGGTTAAAATAAGCGTACGAATAAAAATATCTTTATTTAAAGAAAATAGCCTAAGCATTTTATTTTTACTAAAATGCTGCGGGTCAGCGGTAAATAACGCCTGCCAAGAGATTTTTAAATGTAGACGACTTAACCATAATGCCAATACTACACCCAGCCAAAAGGCAATCGCTGTACCCAAGGCGACACCGACCAAACCCATATCCATCGCAAAGACAAAAAATAGCGTCAGGATGATATTAATCACGGCGATAAAGCCTTGTTGATATAGCATATAACGGGTCTTGCCTTGACCGGCAAACCAGCCAATAAATGCAAAGTTCATCAGCTCAGCTATCACACCCCAAAAGCGCACATCTAAATAAGTCTTTGCTGCAGCGCCACTATCAGGATTGGCGGCGAGCGCTTGTAAACCAATATCAATGAGCCAAGGTTTTGCCAGTAGGAGAATCGCGCCAATCATAAATGCCAACACCAAAGCACGCTGCAAGATGGACAACAGCGGTGATTGCTGACTAGAGTTATTTTTTAAAGTGTCGTTATGAGCAGTGTTTTTATTAGCCAACTGCCCAAGAGCTTGAGCCGAAAGTCCAGATGAGGCATATTGCAAAAAGTTAAAACTGACGAGCAATAGTGACAGCAGTTGTACTGCAAGCCCGATACCAGCAAGTTTTGCCGTATCATTCATATTGCCAATAATCGCCGTATCAATGACGCTTTGTAGTGGCATGGCAAGATTTGCCAGTAATACTGGCAATGCAATAGCGATAATACGCGCATAGCCAGTATCAATAGGCGGCATAGCACTTGGCGGTAGGGTAGATGACATAAGACAATCGCTTAGATAGGCAGATTAAGAATGCTCATAGGTAGTGCTAAGGATAATAACTTATAGCAGCGCTAAACGCTTTGGGTATTGATTTGATTTTGACTATCATACATAGACAAAAGCACCTAGAATCTAGGTGCTTTTGTCATAATAATGCTTAACTACTTACTTAATAGAGAATTTACCAAATGAGCAGGGGTACCAGTATCAATCTTGTTCAAACATCTTTGGATCATTGAAAGTCACGATTTCTTCTTCAAACTCAGGTTTTACTTTGACGATAAAGTCATCACGTGACAGACCCATTGCTAGAGGAATCGAGCTTGCAATATAGGTAGATGAATAAGTACCAGCAAGTAAACCAATAAACAGTGCCGCTGAGAACCAGAATAAGCCATCGCCGCCTAAGAATAGCATCGCTAATACCACTAATAGTACGGTTGAGATAGTCATAATCGTACGGCGTAGGGTCTCTGTCAATGACAAATCAATCGTTTGACGCGGACTAATACCGCGGACACGGCGGAAATTTTCACGGATACGGTCATAGACAACGATGGTATCGTTCAATGAATAACCAATCAATGCCAAGATGGCTGCTAGTACTGTTAAATCAAATGGGAAGCCAAATAAGGCAAAGACACCGATGGTCACGATAGCATCATGAAACAAGGACAATACTGCGCCAAGTGCCAGTTTGAACTGGAAGCGCAGGGCAACATATCCCAGCATACACACTAGTGCGAGCACAATCGACATGACTGAGCTTAGATAGATCTCGTTACCAACTTGGCTACCGATGATATTAACGTTGCTGATTTCAACATTGTTATTAGGTAGCGCTAACGCTTCGCTCAAGCTGGTGTTAAGACCATCGATGTTATCAGATTGGGGTGGCAAGCGTATTAGCAGCTCTTGCGAGGTGCCTAGATACTGCACGACTGCATCATCAAAGCCATTATCTGCTAACGCAGTAACCACATCACCTTGCTCGACAGATTGCTCATAGCGCACATCTGCTGACACGCCACCGGTAAAATCGAGGCCAAGGTTTAAGCCATTGACCGCAATTGCAATGATACTACCAATCACCAAAATAATTGATAAAATGCCCATTGGCTTTTCTAGCTTCATAAAAGGGATGATACGCTGATCACCGACGGCTTTGATACCGCCTTCGGCATAGGCAGCAGCATCGTCAGCGGCATCACCTAATGCTAAGCTAGGATCGATAGCAGCAGAGGCGAGCATCTGGCTATCTTTATCACCGCTTTTGCCACTACGCGGATTTTTATTAGCTGATTTTTTAGCAGTGGCGTTATTGGTTTGGGTATTGCTACCTTTGCCATCACGGCGCGGCTTTTTACGGCGACGCGTAGTTGCTTCATTATTTGAGCCATTCGGTTCAGGATTGTTCTGTTTTTCTAGAGGATTGTTATTATCGATTGCCATAGTTTTCTCCTAACCGATGCTCAGACGTTTGATAGATTTACGCTTACCATAAGCAATTTGTATCAGTGCACGGGTTACCAAAATTGCGGTGAACAGCGAGCTGACAATACCAATCGCTAAAGTAATCGCAAAGCCTTTAATCGGACCTGTACCAATCGCAAATAAGATAAAGGCGACCAGTAAGGTTGTAATATTGGCATCGAAAATACTACTATAGGCGCGATCAAAACCTGCCACGATAGCCGATTTCGGTCTCACTCCATTTGCCAGCTCTTCACGGATACGCTCAAAAATCAGAACGTTAGCATCGACTGCCATACCAATGGTCAATACAATACCAGCAATGCCAGGTAGCGTCAGTGATGAGCCTAAGATTGACATAATAGAGATGATGATAATAACGTTAAATGCTAGGGCGATATTAGCGATCACACCAAATAGACGATAGAAGATAATCATAAATGCAAAGACTAGTAAATAACCAACCTGTGTAGAAAATAACCCTTTATCGATATTTTCCTGACCCAGTGATGGACCAATGGTGCGCTCTTCAACGAAATACATCGGTGCCGCTAATGCGCCTGAACGTAGTAACAGCGCAAGCTCAGCCGCTTCAGCACTACTATCAAGACCGGTAATACGGAATGATGAGCCAAGGACTGCTTGGATATTTGCACGGTTAATGACTTTTGTTTCAGAATATGGCGTCCGAATTTCAGTCGTCTCGCCAGTTACTGGATCTTCTTCATAAGCGATGCGCTGTTTATTTTCAATGAACAATACTGCCATTTGTTTGCCAACCGCTGTACGGGTAGCATTCTGCATCAGCTTACCACCAGCACTGTCTAAAGTGATACTAACCTCAGGTGAACCGCTTTCATCAATACCGGTTTGAGCATTGGTAACTTTATCACCAGTGACAATCGCTTGGCGCTCCAATAATACTGGCGGACCATCGAGGGTTTCAAATGGAAACGCTTCAGTACCGGCAGGTGGAATACCGCCTGTATAATTTTCGGCACCTTCAGCAACCATACGGAATTCAAGATTGGCAGTACGACCAAGGACGCGTTTTGCCTCAGCGGTATCTTGCACACCTGGTAACTCAACGACGATACGGCTAGCGCCTTGCGATTGTACTAAAGCTTCTGTTACCCCAAGCTCGGCAATACGATTGCGTAAGGTAGTTAAGTTTTGATTGACCGCATAGCTGTTGATTTCATCTAAAGTGGCATCGTTATACGATAAAATTAGGGCAGGACCTTGCTTATCGATAGAAGATTGCAGGGCAAAGGTGTTACCCATCGAGCTTTGCAAAACGTTTTGTGCACGGTTACGAGTGTCTGTATCAGAAAAATGCAATACCACGCTACGCTTGTCGTTTTTGATACCTTTAACAGCAATGCGCTCAGCTCTTAGATCTCGTCGAATATCGCGACTGGCACTGGTCAGACGTTGTTCGAGCGCCTTGTCCATATCAACTTCTAAGACGAAACGAACGCCACCACGCAAATCAAGACCAAGTTTCATGGGCTTTGCGCCGATATCACGCAACCACTGCGGCGTTGTCTGCGCTAAGTTCAGTGCAACCACATAGTTCTCACCCAAGTTTTTTCTCAATACTTCCTGAGCTTTGAGCTGATCGACTGAATTGTCAAGACGTACCAACGCACTGTTACCTTTAAACGTACCATCATGGTAGTTCAAGCCAGCTTCTTTTAACAAGTCTTGTGACTGCGTTAAAATGCCATCAGACAGCTGTGTGCCTGCTGCAGCACTGGTAATCTGTACGGCAGGTTCGTCAGGATATAAGTTAGGAGCAGCGTATAGACCGGCAATGATAAGTACGACGGTGATGAGTAGGTATTTCCAAGCGGGATATTGCATAATCACTTCTTTAGGTTGATAAACTACTGGCGACGCAGGCCACAAGTTAGCAGATGGGAAGTTAGCGATAACAATGGTGAGGTGCTTATTTGGCTGCCATAGAAGCCATGATAGTCCACCACTGTGATCATCCGCGATGATAATAAAGCATAAAACGGTAAAGCCAAAAATGACCGTAAATAATGTACGGTCATTTTATAATCATTACAACTGTTAATTGATGCTGATACAGCAATAGTCAGCTATTATCGTGCTGACTAACTCTAACGATCACATATGTCAATTATCAAAGATGTTAATGACGTTTAAACGCTTTCGATAGTACCAGCTGGCAATACTGAAATAACAGAAGCACGTTGTACCTTGATATCTGTATTATTATTTAAGCTTACCACTGCATAATCGCCTTCCAAATGTTTGATACGACCCATCAAACCACCAGCAAATATGATTTCACTGCCGACTGTCAAAGCACTTACCATAGCGCGATGCTCTTTAGTACGTTTTGATTGTGGACGAATCACCAAAAAGTAAAAAATAGCAAAAAAAGCAACTGGTAATAAGATTTGACCGAACAATGATGCCGCACCGGCAGTTTCAGCAGCATGAGCGGTTTGGATAAATAACAACATAGTTTCTCTCGACAGGTTATAGATAACAATTAATTTAGACGCATAGTAGCAAAAAATCCCAGACTTGGTAACTGTTAATCATAAGCTGGGGGTGTTTTTCTTAAGCTAAAGGCATGTTGATAGCGCATTATTTTGCCTATCTTACTTTTTAAACTGTCTACACTATATAGAATCCATTGACTTATAAAACAAGCCCAATAGTAAATAGTTAATATGCCATCAAGCGAAACCCGTATTTCTATCATTCACAAATGTATTGTGATTATTGAAATATATAGCAATTTATTGTGAAATAAGCACATCAATGCTACTATCTAAAGCAAATAGTCGCCAGTTTTTACAGTAAGATTTAAGCCATTGGGCTGAGCGATATGTGCTCATTTATATATCACAGATCCAGACCATATCAGATAATATTTTCTATCTGCTTGCCTCTGCTCATGATATATTGTGACTTCCTTCTACTTCTTTGTTTAGGTTACCTAACTTGTTTACCTCTTTTATGTTTACACCTCGATTATGTCGTCCACGCGCTTGTCAAGAAGCGTCTGCCAAACTTCCCGCGATGACACGCGATTCTGAACGTTTTAGTCCTATTAAATCGGTTTCTGGGCTATCAGCACTGCTAGCAATGCTGATGTTGTCATTGCCTTATTCCGCTTTTGCAGCGGGGGGCGTAGTCACAGAAAGTTTGGTAGCAGAGCCAACTGCCATGAGTGTGCTGTTGTTGATATTTTTTGTGGTCGTTGCTATCGGTATCTCCTTTGTGTGCTCTTTATCAGAGGCCGCATTGTTGAGCATGACACCTTCTTATATCGCAGATGTTCAAGAGAGCAATCCAAAAAAAGCAAATATGCTAAGACGTTTGAAGGTCGATAATATCGATCAGTCATTGGCCGCTATCTTGACCTTGAATACGGTGGCTCATACCTTGGGCTCTATCGGCGCTGGTGCTCAGGCGACGATTGTGTTTGGTAGTGCTTGGTTTGGGCTGTTTTCTGCCGTTATGACCTTGGCCATTTTGTTTTTATCTGAAATCATCCCAAAGACGCTGGGAACAGTATATTGGCGTCAGTTAAGTGGTCTGGTTGCCTACTTTGTACGTGGCATTATTTTACTGCTATATCCACTAATTTGGATCTCAGAAAAACTCACCAAGCTGCTGGTACGGGGTAAAGAACCGCAAGCATTTAGCCGCCGTGAGTTTGCCGCGCTTGCCAGTATCGGTGAAGAATCAGGACAAATTGACCCGCTAGAGTCACGTATTATTCGTAACTTACTGGCATTTGGGGCTATTAAGGTCGAAGATATTATGACCCCGCGTTCGGTGATGCTAGCATTTGAAGAAAATAAAACCGTTGCTGAGCTGTTGGTTGATCGGCCAAAACTCACGTTTTCACGCTTGCCAGTTTATGATGGTGACCTAGACAACATTACTGGTTTTGTATTAAAAACAGACATGTTATTGGCAAAAGTCAATCATGCGATGCATAAGCCATTGAATCAGTTTAAACGAGACATTACCTTTGTCTTTTCCAAAATGAAACTGTTTGATTTATTAGAGCTCATGCTAAAAAACCGTATTCATATTGCAATTACGGTTGGTGAGTACGGCGAAGTCAAAGGCTTAGTCACTCTAGAAGACGTATTTGAGACCTTATTGGGTCTTGAGATTGTCGATGAAATAGATCGTGTCGAAGATATGCAGGCATTGGCTCGGCAAATGATGGACAAACGAGTAGAGCGTTTGGGTATGAAGCTGAGCGATGATGAGCATTATGAAGACTATACGGCTGACAATAACCAGTAAAAACTTAATCCGTTTTTATTGCGTAAACTACTAATAATTTAGCGCATGCTTTTTATGAGATAGCTTATTTATTCAAAAAGTATACTTTATTGAGGTAGTCGCAATAATTACACAGGGTGTCACATGGCTGTGAGAATTAAGTGATAGGCTAAATGTATCCTAATAAGCGGCTGCTAGAAATCTAATATAAAAGCACTTATTAGAAATGCCCATCGATAGAAATGCTGGTTAATTACTGCATTGATTGAAGATAATAGCTCATCAGTAGTTAAAAGCTCAGGGTATAGATCTGTTGGATATAAATAGCCTCTATGATTAAATCGTAGCTATTTCATCGTCGTTCAATAGTAATGATTATAAAGCCACCATTAAGGAATATCATGAAACAACTATGGGGAAAAGGGCTATTGGCTCTAATGATAAAAGGTGCCAGCTTGGCAGCAATCGTTGCTGCTGTCAGCACCATAACTATCACTGCGCAAGCAGCAACCATGACTGAAGCCTTGGTACAAAACTACGCGACTGCTATGAAGTCTGCCGCTAATAATCGAAATATTAATCAGGTGGCGCGTTTGGTTTCTGATGAGGCATTGATTTCATTGTCAAGAAAAGGCAAGTCTACCAGTTTGGACAAAGAGGCTTATTTACAACTGCTGCAAAATAGTTGGGGCAATACCTCAGACTATCGCTATGACATCAATGTTGATAACATTGTAATTTCAGGTGAACAAGCAAAAGCCAATGTAACTACCAATGAAAGCTGGTTAAAAGATGGTCAAAAGGTCTCCTTTGTTACTACTTCAAGAGTGACACTGGCTTTGTCTACTGGTGACGCTATACTTCTGCGTGCTGTATCCCAAGTTACGATTAATTAGTCTTCGTCTAATAGTAAAGTCAGCTAATGAGCAGAACCTTTAGTCATCAATGATAGGGCACATTAATTTTTGTGCATTATATTTTATATTGAGCTGGTCTTTATTCGATATTGCGTACTATACTGTGAATCAACTTTATTTCATCACTTCTCGTTGTTAGGAAACTTCCATTATCATGTCTACTGTGTCATCAAAATATCGCTCATTTATAGCTTTACCATTGACGCTTGCGGTGTCAACTCTTCTTATCAGTGCGTGTAGTAATACATCAGCGGTGAAAAAGACGGGGGCGACTGGCAGCACAGCTGTGGTGACTAAGCGTCCTACCACACAAGTTCAGCCAACGGAAAATGCAGATTATTCAACCGCATTTTTGGATGCTGAAAGCTTAGATGAGCTTGCTGATTTATTAGAAGCCACCGACATGACTATGGTTGAAGGCAATAAGCTTGCTATTCAGCAATATGGTGATTTATGGAATCGCCTGCGCGCAGGCTACCGTATGAACGGTGGACAGCCGGTTTATAATCAGCGTATTGAAGGGCAAAAAGGCTGGTTTACCAGTAGACAGGATTATCTAAATCGTTTAACAGCGCGTGCCAGTCGCTATTTATACCACACTGTACGAGAAGCTGAGCGTCGTAATATCCCGACCGAGCTTGCCTTACTACCTGTGATTGAAAGCTCCTATGATCCAAGTGGTACCAGTAGCGCGGCTGCAGCAGGTTTATGGCAGTTCATTCCAAGTACAGGGCGCATCTATGGTCTTAATCAAAGCAGCACCTACGATGGTCGCCGTGATGTCATCGAGTCAACCCGTGCCGCTTATGACTTTTTGACCGCGTTACACAATCAGTTTGGCTCATGGGAGCTGGCATTGGCCGCTTATAATGCCGGTCCTGGTCGTGTACAAAAAGCGATCGATGCTAATAGAGCTCAAGGCCTACCGACTGACTATTGGTCGCTTAGATTACCAACAGAGACCATGAACTATGTACCGCGCTTTTTGGCAGTTGCCGAAATCGTCGCTAAGCCTGAGCAATATGGTGTTTATCTGCCTGCTATTGCCAACCGTCAGCATTTTCGTAGTGTGCCTGTTAATTATGGCGTCAGCTTAGCCGAAGTATCACAAGTTACAGGTGTTAGCTATGATGAGTTACAAAGATTAAATACAGCGTTAACCTCAGCGCGTATCGACTCATCAGGTCCACAGCGTATTATTATTCCTAATGATATCAGTCTCACGACAGATGCGAAGCTAAGTGCATTAAGAGGTAACGGCAGTAGCAATATCCTTGCGTCTAATAATGCTGTTACGACGACCCCAAGCTACTCTGGGTCAACAACCCCAAGCTATAATAATAAGCCCTATACTGGCAGCACTTCATTGCCATCTACTGGTAAAGGTCTTGCAGATTATGCCGCGAGCGCCAGTGTACCGCAGCAAACCACCAGCTATATTCCGCCATCGTCGTCAACGACCAGCAGCTCAGTTTATAGTAGCAGCGCCTCAGTACGGACAGAGCCGCCTTTAACCTCAGCTGAAACCAAAAAAATCAATGCTGAGCTAATTAGTAGTAACAGCTTACCGACCACATCGGCACAAATTACTCAAAACAATACCATCATTCAAGAGCCGCCACTAAGTAAAGCGGAGCGTGATTTTATTGCCAGTCAAATCCGCATTAATACACCTGAAACCAATGTCGTTAATGCTGACGGTAATATCAATCTATCAGCCGTACAGACACAACAATCTGTCCTAGAGGCGACTGGAAAAGAGAAAAAGCTAAGCTTCCCAAAAACCTCGGTTAGTAAGCCGAAACCACAAGGTACACGTACCACTTATACGGTCAAACGTGGCGATACTTTGGCTAATATTGCCAGTCGCTCTGGTGTGAGCTGGCGCGATATTGCCGAATGGAATCAGATGGATGCTAGTGCCAAGCTACTCTCTGGTAGTACTTTGTATCTATATAATGCCAAAATTATCGAGCCATTGAGTGCTACAAGCAGCACTGTCGCGAGCCAGCCCGAAAGTTATGTGGTACAAGGTGGCGATACGCTTATAGGTACTGCCAATCGCTTTGGTTTATCAGTGACGCAGCTAGCAAGCTATAATAATTTGAGCAGCCGTGCTGACCTATTAAGAGGTCAGAAACTATGGCTTATCCCAGGTAAGGTAACAGCGCCAGTCAGCACACCTGCCGCGCCATCTACTAAAGCGAAGAAGTCATCTACTGCGACCAAAAACTATAAAGTCAAAGCGGGTGATGGCTTGATCGCACTTGCGCGTCAGTTTAATGTAACGACTGAGACATTGGCCAGTCTTAATGACATTGGCACGACAGATTCATTATATGTCGGTCAAACATTAAAAGTACCTGCAAGCGTAGATTTTACTTCTAACAGTGCACCTACGACTACACAGCAGCGCCCTGCTAGTAGCAACACCACAACCAAAACCAACAGTTCAAGCTCAGCGGCAACCAGTAATTATAAAGTCAAATCAGGCGATACTTTGATTGGCATTGCTAATAGCGTTGGGGTGAGCGCAGAAGACATTGCGGCCGTAAACAGTAATTTTGATGCTAAAGCACGTTTGCAACGTGGTCAAACCATTAAGCTTCCTGTATTAAAAGAATTGGTTGATCGTCAGCTAAATGATGAGGCAGTCAGTTACAAGGTAAAATCAGGCGATACGTTGACGGGTGTAGCTCAGCGCTACAATATTGGCTTAAGTGATTTGGCAGCAGCCAATAACCTTAAGACCAACTCTAACTTAATACTTGGTCGTACGATCACCATTCCTGCAAAAGGTAGCGTGAGCGCTTCTGCTAGTAAGAGTGCTAGCTCGGTGAGCACAGAGACGACCAGTAAGGCGGAGAGCACACCAATTGCCAGTAATAATAGTGGTAAAAAGCTTGGCAATACAGAAAACTATAAGGTGCAATCTGGCGATGGACTCATTGCCTTAGCGCGTCGCTTTGGTGTTTCAGTTGAAGATTTGGCTGCTACCAATGATTTATCTACCAAAGCTCAGTTACAACGTGGTCAAACCATTAAAGTACCAAAAGTAACAGTCAGCTATACGGTTGGCGCAGGAGACAGCTTGATTGGTCTGGCACGTAAATACGATGTTTCAACCAAAGAGCTTGCAGATATGAATAACATTGCAGTCGATACGATGCTGCAACGCGGTCAACGCTTAACAGTGCCTAATCGTTAATTTGTTTGTATTGGCATCAACGCTGCTATAAAAAAGCTGCTCTTATTAAAGAGCAGCTTTTTTTATGGTGATATCAAGGGTTAGTATTTCACTCTTATTAAACCGTGGCGGTTTTTATTGTTTCAAGATAGCTTCTGATATTACTGACATAATGCATCGCTTGACCATAACGGCTATTTGACGCTTGATTCTCAGATAGATACGCATAAATATTTGCCCAGCTTTTATCATCGATACCTTGAGCGCTTAATTTACGTTGAATACCTTTAACCGCATTTGGTCCCATGTTATAAGCCGCAAGCGCAAACCAGATACGATCCGTTTTTGGCACATCAGCAAAGTCATCTTTCATCTGCTCTAAATAACGAGCGCCGCCACCGATACTCTGGTAAGGATCCACCCGATCTGAGACGCCCATTGCCTTTGCTGTACTGTTGGTTAGCATCATAAGGCCACGAACACCAGTCGGAGAGACGGCGTTGGCATCCAAGTGCGACTCTTGATAGCCCATGGCAACCAAAAGCTCCCAATCGTGATTATAGTTACGCGCTTGTTCTTCAAAAGAAGAGCGATAATCGGGCAGCTTTTCTGTCAGTGTGGTTTTGAAATGGTCTTGGCTATAGGCATCTTTTAATAAGTCTTGATTATAAAAGGCGGCGAGCTTTTGTGTGTTATCGAGCTTGATGCTATCACATAAAAAATAGCTGGCTTTTTTTGATAACGGATCGCTGGCAGAATTAAAAGTCCAGCTTACTTTAGGATGCAAGCCATTTTTGGTCAAACTGGCATCATAACCACAGCTGACATTAATGGATGACAAATTCAGCTGGCTTTTTAATTGGGTACTGGCAGTGGTCAATGCCATATCCGCATCGCCTGATCGTAATGATCTTAGCGCAGCTTCCTCATCGGCATAAGCTCTTAGGGTGACTTCTCCCCCAAGCTCATCAGCATAGCTACGTACTAAATCGTAGCCAAAGCCATGTTGGAAGCCATCGGTCGCAAAATAAGTGCTATCGCCCGGGACAGCAGCAATCGTCAAGGTTTTATCGAGCATGACGTGGTCATAAGCGGGTACTTGGGTATTCATGGTCGTCAAACTCTCAGCAGGGAGTGAGAGTAAGGCAATGCTTGAGATTTGTGCCAACTTCTTGGTTTTGGCAAAACGTGTTATTTTGATTGGTGTTATAGCTGGAACGATGTTACTTTTAGTGTTTAGCAAGCGTTTAGATGGACGCAATACATATGATATACGGCGTTTAGCTCCTCGCGCAGATGCTTTCGCACGATAAGTAATTCGCTGCATGGATGTCTCCTAGTTTTAGCCATCCTACTTACCATAAAAATGCACGCTCAACTCATGCCAGTAGCAGCATAAGTGGTTGTGCGTTTTAGATGCTTTGATTGAAAATATTTAAACGACACTATTTAAAAGGCACTTTAAAACATCGGTAAGGTCATGAATAAATTATTGGAAGAACGTGGCGTGAGCAAACCATGCTCACAGTGATTACACTGGCATGGATAATTAAATACTCTGACTATGTTGAGAGTAAATGGTCACTCATATCGTTTATCCAGCAATAAAGGCAAGCAAATTAATCTGTCTGATAAATAAGACTGATTAATAAAGCCAATGGTTAAAAAACCATCAAGCAGTTTGCTGTACCGCTACTGCAACACTAAAAGAGAAAATATCACGTCACTCAAGAAGATATAAGCCGAGGTGATATTGTATCGATTGCCGTCTACATCCCTATTAAAAAGTGAAAATAATAGGATTTTAGACCTCAATCAGCATTTTAGTGCCATAACCGGAAGCTATAATAATGGGGAGTCTCATGACAAGACTTTCTTTCTATCAGGTAGTAATATGCGGATATTCTTCTAATTATTCAAGTGTGGTTAAGAAAAATGCGATAAAACTTAACAATAGCACTATAGATGGTAATAATTTGGCCTGTTTTTTGTCGCATAATTTCGATTTAGTGAATATACGTTTACTCTGTTGCTGGCAAAAATAAAAAAGACAGGTAAGAAAATCTGCTTACCTGTCTTTTTTAGGAGAAAATAAGTTTCTGCTGCTTAAGCAGGATTATCGATATCGATAAAGGTCACTGGTAAGTCAAACTGTTGAGCAACAATCCTACCTAATGCTTCAATGCCGCCGCGTTCTGTCGCATGATGCCCGCAAGCAAAATAGTCAATGCCAAGCTCACGGGCAATATGAGTGGTACGCTCTGATATTTCTCCAGAGACAAAGGCATCACAGCCCATCAATGCCGCTTGCTCAATCATATCTTGTGCGCCGCCTGTACAAATTCCAACTCGTTCGATTAATTTATCGCTGGTACTAGTATTGATTTTATAATCAGCGGCAATATGTAATGGTATACGCCCCAATGCTTGAGTAATCTGAGTAATAAGGCTTTGAGCTGTCTGCGGTGTACAGGTGGCAATATTACCAACCGGATGTGTTTCAGTTGGATAAAGTGCGCCGACGATGGTCATGTCTAATAACTCAGCCAGCTTAGCGTTGTTTCCAATGATAGGGTGGGCGTCAAGTGGCAGGTGATAGCCGATTAAGGAGATGCCGTGTTGCATAAGCTTGCGAATACGCTGACCTTTCATACCAGTCAATGGGGCAGCTTCACCTTTCCAAAAATAGCCATGATGTACCATAATCGCATCAGCATTGTCTGCAATGGCAGCATCAATCAATGCTTCACAGGCAGTCACACCAGTAACAATACGCTGAATAGGCCGCCCGCCATCTACTTGTAGACCATTCGGTGCATAATCTTTAAACGCATTCGCTGATAAATAATCATCGCAAAATTCAGTTAGGGATTGTGCAGTAATAATTGTATTTGATGATGTGATTAATACATCGTGCGTGCTCATAGTATTCCCTTATAAAAATTTTAATTGATAATTGCAGTAGCTCAAATATTTATAAATAATGAATTATTTCTCGTAAACACTATTTTAACATGAGGCGGCAAAAGAATAGACAAGCACAATAACTGAAACGGTACACGATGCGCTACCATTGTATTATGAGGACAGCTATAATTTACACATGTGAAAGTGCCTGATATCAAGGCGTATGCCTGATATGGCTTAATACCGATTGTCTATGTGAAATTATAGAGGTTTTTATATGTCGTCATCCCCGAATGCCAGTAACAAGGTTGGTCTAGTAAAATGGTTGCCTTGGATTTTACTGCTATTGGTTACAGCCGCCTTTATTTGGTTATTTGCGAGCATGAAGACAGCATCGGAGGCAAAATGGGAGCCGCCAAAGACCACGCCTGCTGAGCAACAAGCTTCTGAGCCGGTATCGGACTCACCAACGCCTATCGCCTCTTATCATAATGGTGTGGCCCGAGCCTCCCAGTCTGTAGTCAATATCTATACCACGCAGACGATGGCAGAACATCCTTATATGAATGATCCGGTGTTGCGCCGGTTTTTTGAATATCATGGCGCACCGTCAGACGAGCAAGGCAATACCAACCTAGGTTCAGGCGTTATCGTATCGGATGATGGTTATATCGTCACCAATGCCCATGTAATTGAGAAAGCCGATGAAATTACCGTTGCTCTTAATGATGGTCGTAAAAGCCGTGCAAAATTAATTGGCACAGACCCAGATAGTGATTTGGCAGTGATTAAGGTCGATATGACTGGGCTTACACCGTTGGGCTTTCGTGAAAAACCAACGCTGGTAGGCGATGTAGCACTAGCGATTGGTAATCCCTTTGGCGTCGGTCAAACCGTTACCCAAGGTATTATTTCAGCGACAGGACGTACAGGGCTTGGCGTCAATAAGTTTGAAGACTTTATTCAAACTGATGCGGCTATTAATCCGGGTAACTCGGGCGGCGCCTTGGTTGATGCACGTGGTGAGCTGATTGGTATTAATACTGCTATCTACTCACGCTCTGGTGGCTCTATGGGTATTGGATTTGCTATTCCTACCGCTATCGTTGAGCAAGTGATGAATGCTTTGATCAAAGATGGCAAGGTCAGTCGTGGTTGGCTCGGTATTGAGATACAGTCACAATTGCGCGATCCGACACAGCTCGAATCATCAACAGGCGTAGAGGTACTTAACGTGGTTCCTAAGAGCCCAGCTGCTAAGAGCGGTCTAAAAGTTGGCGATATTGTTTTGACCATTGATGGGGTTGAGATGACTGATGCCAATACCTTGATCCAGTATGTCGCTCGTAAAGCACCTAATACCACGCTGCATGCTCAAATCCTACGTCAAGGTAAGAATGCGCAAGTGAAGATATTGCTAGAGGAGCGTCCAGTTGAAGAACCTGTCACCGTGCCCGTTATGATTCAAGATGAAATGCTCGGAGGTAATCAGCCGCCAAGCTTACAAGCTCCAGAACAAGATACCCCAATGATGTCAGAAGCCGAGCGTGACCGTATGCGTGAGGAGCTTTTGTTATTGTTCGAAAGAGACGGTGCCCCTCTATAAAGAAAATTCGTTACTGATATCTCTGTTCTCTAAGCATAACCGCAAAAAGCGCGCTATTTTATGGATAGCGCGCTTTTTTAATAAGTTTTGATTGATCGAATGGTTAATGATTTAGCAGCTACTTTCCTATCAGCTCATGATTGACATGAATGACGCCTTGTACTATACAGCAGCAGGGTAGGATTTCATCTTTTTCAATCATTGCAAGCGGCTCAAAAGGATAATCAATAACGTGTGAGCTGGCGATACGCTTGATGCGGCAGCTGCCACAATAACCTTCCTTACACTGATAATTGATATCATGTCCGGTGCGTAGCAATCCATCAAGCAAGCTTTCGTCATCATGCAAGTAAAATTGCTTCTTACTCGTCATTACCCAAGTCATAGTTTTATCCTGTTTGTTTCCCTAGCATTTTTCGCTGTCTTTTATGCCATCTTCTATAACTCAAAATCATCAAAGTCACTGTCTGATAAGTCTGAATCAATCTGACCGACCAAGTACGAGCTAATTTCTGTTTCTTGCGGGGCAACTTGCACATTATCAGACGACAACCATGTATTAATCCACGGGATCGGATTTGATTTTGATTTAGGGAAAGCCACTGGCAAGCCAACCGCTTCCATACGTAAATTGGTGATGTATTCGATGTATTGGCAGAGAATGTCTTTATTTAAACCAATCATTGAGCCGTCTTTGAATAGATAGCCTGCCCATTCTTTTTCTTGCTCAGCCGCTTTATGAAATATCTCGATGCTTTCCTCGAAACATTCGGCGGCAATGTCGACCATCTCAGGATCATCACGACCGATGCGCATGAGGTTAAGAATATGCTGAGTGCCCGTTAAATGTAGCGCCTCATCACGAGCGATTAGTTTAATAATCTTGGCATTACCTTCCATCAGTTTGCGCTCGGCAAAAGCAAACGAGCAAGCAAATGACACATAAAAGCGAATGGCTTCTAGGACGTTAACTGCCATCAAACACAAGTAAAGCTGCTTTTTTAGCGATTTTAAATCGACGGTAATTTGCTTACCATTGATCGTGTGCGTGCCTGCACCATATAGGTTATATAGCGATGAGCTGTAATACAAATCATCATAATACTTAGCGATGTCCGCCGCGCGCCCTAGGATATGCTCGTTCTGCATAATGTCATCAAAGACGATAGCAGGGTCATTGATAATATTACGAATGATATGTGTATAGCTGCGCGAGTGAATGGTCTCAGAAAACGTCCACGTCTCAATCCACGTCTCAAGCTCAGGAATCGATACCAATGGCAATAGCACGACGTTTGGGCTACGACCTTGGATAGAATCGAGTAACGTTTGATACTTTAGGTTGCTGATAAAGATATGCTGCTCATGTGAGGACAAATTGCCGTAATCCATACGATCACGTGACACATCGACTTCTTCTGGACGCCAAAAAAACGATAACTGTTTTTCGATCAACTGCTCAAAGATAGGATGCTTTTGCTGATCATAGCGTGCCACGTTGACCGGATTACCAAAAAACATCGGCTCTGTTAGCGCATTGTTTGGCGTTTGGGAAAAAATCGAATAAGTCATGGGACTGCCTTTATCATTGATATGGTTATTAAGTTATAGGGTTTTGACTAGATTTGGTTTGATTATATTACAAGTGCTCTAAAGATATCTGTTCTGGCGTCTGTCCGTCATTCATATACGCTTTAAACATCTCACTTAGCTCACCATCATCTAAGGCTTCTAATTCATCAAGTGCGCTCTTGCGTAGTGTACTCGCGTCAGCATTTTCTAAAGCTTTTTGTACTTCTTTTTTGGTCTGCTTCTTTACTTGCTTTTTGGGTACTCTCGGCGCGTCTGCCTTTGGCGCTTCGCTCGCCTCTAACTGCTGACGCACTGCTGCAATATCAACCTCGACTTGTACGATATGCGAGCCACCATCGTTTAGGTCTGAAAATACGTTTGGGATAAACAAACCACCGTCTTTGATGATTGCGGTATAGTGCACATGACCTCCGTTATTCTTATTGCTGTTTACGTGTTTTCACTATGGCTGACGTGTTGCCAGACTGTCATATACTTTGTTGTTTTCTCTTTTACCAACTGCCAATACATAAACCACCACCACGTCATCTTTGACGGTATATACCAAACGATAGCCCACGGTGCGTAATTTAATTTTATAAGTATCAGTATGTCCTGAGAGTTTTGACGCAGGCACATGAGGGTTTGAGAGTCGCTGCTGTAATTTTTTCTTAAACTACTGCTGAATATTTGGTGCTATCTTTTTCCACTCTTTTAATGCTAACAGGTGAAACTCAAGACTATAAATCATCTAACGTGACCTTGATAGGTATTTGCCCATCATTCATCCGTGCGTTTACGGTTTGGCTCAATACCATATCGTCCATCGCTTCCATCATCCGCTCATACATATCTGTCGAAACTAAGTAAGCCACGGGTTTGTTGTGGTTTAAAATCGCAATGGACTCACCATCTGACTGTTTGATCAGTGCCGAAGGGTTATTTTTTAGCTCTGAGATACTGGCTGTTTGTGTCGCAAATATTGGTTGCATGACGCATTCTCCGTTAAAATTACGCTCTAAATATAGGGCTGATTTTAGCACGAAAATTTGGTCTTATTTGTTATTGTATTCATTTTAAATATGTCAAGTAGGCCATTCTGCCTACCGCTTTGTAAACAATTCAATATCAAGATTAAAAACCTATCCTACGTTAGCTAATCTATTGATAGTTTTAGTGACTTAAGTGTTGTCTTCAAAAATGAAGTCAATTGTTTCTCTAACATTTGATTCCGCATTGATAACTTTTATCTTTTTGTATGCATTAATGCCTAGGCTTTTTATAGGAGTAGCAAGTAAGGCATTTAAGAAGCTATGAGGGGCACTTTTAATATGTCTGCAATCAATAATGATTTTCTTTCCCTCTTTTATTTTTGGTATCAAATATTTGTCACGGATTTTAATTGCATCTTCTTTAATTTCAGCGTAATCACCAAAATAGTTGTACATTGAAAGGACGAATTTTTCTTCATCGGCTTGATCTTTTCTAATGTTTCTTTCATTTTCAGCTTGGCTTCTCAGTTCTTGAAGTATTGACTCTAAATCTGTTGTAGTGTTTTTACCAATTCGGATTGAAAGAAAAGCAATAGTGCCTTTCCATTCATGTTCTAGAGTTTTAGAAGTAATATCTCTAGGGGAAATATGAACATGACCATTACCCGAAATAATATAGAGATCCCCTTGCAGTCGCCTAATAATATTGGATGATAAGAACAGACCCATACCAGCATTGTTTTTGGATAAATAGGTATTACTATTGCTGAATGTTCCTGATTTCTCTGGTTGAAGAGCTAATCTAATAGCTTCTTCATCAGATTCTATACCAGAGTAGGCTTGCTCTAAGTGCTCCTTAATACCGATACCAAGATCTACGATAATAAAGTTCATCACTTCTTTCTTTTGATACCAACTCATTTGAACTAAAGACGGTATTTTTCTATTAAGATTGTTGGAATAAGTTGACCCATGTTCCATAGTGTTATACATCAACTCACTAAGGATATATCTAAGTGTATCGATATAAGATATATCGAAAACACTAGTGTAATCTTCTATATTTTTGATTACATTCTTAAAATCTCTATAACTATTATCTTTTCTTAAAGCAAATAATGGCTTGTATTTGTTGTAACCAAACTGTTGATTTGGTTGAGTTAATACGTTAAATGTACCCAACGCCCCCAAATTTTTCCACATAGCACTCGAATGTTGATCTGTTCCATGATTGATAAGATGTTTAACTCTACATCCATTACTTTTTAAATGCCAAGTATAAATAACAATTAGTGATACAGCTTGGTAGTCTGCAGATGTACATTCTCGGAAATCTATTTCTACAACTTTATTCTTAATATTCCAGTCAAAAAGACTTAAGATTGTATCAAAATCCATTATATCGTGATTTTTAAAACCAAACCTTCTAGGTAGTTTTATAGTAACTATATTCGACTTTAACAGTTCTTTTTTAATAGGTTCCATTGCGTTAACCATAGCGTGGTTTTTCATGATTTTCCTTTTCATGATTTCAAGTTATATCTATTTCTCAAAAATATGAGCAGTTTGACCTAGACAGCGACAAGTAGCGAGCTTAACCCAAAAGCCAAACCCGCCATTCATCAATAGCTTAAATCTTACAAGCCCCGCCAGCACAATCATCTTCCATATCCGCTTGCGCATCGTTCGCACCATCACGCGTGTTATGGTAGTACAACGTCTTCACACCCATCTTATAAGCGTTTAGCAAATCTTTTAGCAATATCTTCATCGGTACACGGCCACCTTCATAACGAACAGGATCGTAGTTAGTATTGGCAGAGATACTTTGATCGACGAACTTTTGCATGACAGCGACCAGCTTTAGATAACCGTCATTATTTGGCATTTGCCATAATAGCTCATACTGATTTTTTAGCTTATCAATCTCAGGCACGACTTGCTTTAAGATGCCATCTTTTGACGCTTTGATAGAGACCAGACCACGTGGTGGCTCGATACCGTTGGTCGCGTTGGCGATCTGGCTTGAGGTTTCAGACGGCATCAAGGCGGTTAGGGTAGAGTTGCGTAGACCGTGCTCGGTGATCTCGCCACGTAGCGTTTCCCAATCGAGATGTAGCGGCTCTTGGCAGATTTTATCCAAGTCGGCTTTGTACGTATCAATCGGCAAGATACCTTGCGAGTACGTGGTCTCATTGAACGCAGGGCACGCGCCTTGCTCTTTTGCCAATTTGTTTGACGCTTTCAAGAGGTAGAACTGCAATGCTTCAAACGTTTGATGGGTCAGACCAAGTGCGCTGTCGTCTGAATAGCGCACGCCATTCTTGGCAAGGTAATACGCATAGTTGATCACGCCCACACCGAGCGTACGACGACGCATGCTGCCGTTTTGAGCCGCTTTGACTGGATAGTCTTGATAGTCGAGCAGGGCATCAAGCGCACGAACGATTAGCTCGGCTGGCTCTTCGATGTCGCTGACGTGCTCAACTTTACCCAAGTTGACCGCTGATAGCGTACATAGGGCGATCTCACCCGTCTCGTCATTGATATTATCAAGTGGCTTAGTCGGTAAAGCGATTTCCATACAGAGATTTGACTGGCGAATCGGCGCTACCGTCGCGTCAAATGGGCTGTGCGTGTTGCAATGATCGACGTTTTGGATGTAGATACGACCTGTGCTGGCGCGCTCTTGCATCATCAGACTAAACAAGTCTGCCGCTGGGATTTGACGGCTACGAATGCTTGGATCATTTTCGTACTTGGTGTATAGCTCTTCGAATTTGTCTTGATCTTCAAAGAACGCATCATATAAGCCTGGCGTGTCACTTGGTGAAAATAGCGAGATGTCTTGACCTTTGATGAGGCGGGTATACATGGTTTTATTTAGCTGTACACCATAATCCATATGACGGACACGGTTGTCTTCGACGCCGCGGTTATTTTTGAGTACCAGTAGTGACTCAACTTCTAAATGCCATAATGGGTAAAACAGAGTCGCAGCACCACCACGGACGCCACCTTGTGAGCAGCATTTCACCGCCGTTTGGAACAATTTATAGAACGGGATACAACCAGTATGCTGTGCTTCGCCGCCACGGATAGGGCTACCAAGGGCACGGATGCGACCCGCGTTGATGCCGATACCGGCACGCTGTGACACATAACGCACGATGGCGCTGGTGGTGGCGTTGATGGAGTCTAGGCTATCACCGCATTCGATCAATACACACGAGCTAAACTGGCGCGATGGCGTACGCACACCAGACATAATAGGCGTCGGTAGTGAGATCTTAAACTCTGAGGTCGCATCATAGAAGCGTTTTACATAGTTCATACGCTCTGACTTTTCGTAACGGCTAAACAAACACATACCGACCAGCATATATAAGAACTGCGGGCTCTCGAAAACGGTTTTGCTCACGCGATCTTGTACCAAGTATTTACCGGCCATTTGCTCAACGGCAGCATAAGCCAAATTCATATCGCGCCAGTGATCGAGATACTCTTCTAATTCGTCAAATTCAGCACGGCTGTAATCAGCTAAGATATGCTCATCATATTTGCCAGCGTCTGTCAGTTTTTTGACATGATCATAAAGGTGCGGCGGGGTAAATTTATTATAAGCAATCTTACGTAGATGGAAGATGGCCAAACGCGCCGCTAAATACTGATAATCAGGCGTCTCTTCAGAGATAAGATCTGCTGCTGACTTGATGATGGTTTCGTGAATATCACGTGTTTTGATGCCTTCATAAAACTGAATGTGGGATTTTAGCTCCACTTGTGATACCGACACATTATCTAAACCGTGAGCTGCCCACTCGATAACCTTGTGAATTTTATCTAACTCGATAGGCTCTAAACGTCCATCACGTTTGGTTACTTGGATTTTATCGATATGTGTCATGCTGACCTCGTAAGTTGATTGCTTGATAGTTATTTAATGAATGACTTATTAGTGATGCCGCGCGGTGTAAGGACGCCAAGCATGCTTTATAACGCGATACATATGCTCATGATAGAGTGTTTTTTTGAGGCAAAATCTTACCACGGCTCATAGTGATGGTTAAAATCACTGAGCACTACATATAGCGTGTTTGTTAATAGGTGGACACAATATAGCGGGAAAATTTTGAAAATGCTATATTGATTTTAGCGGCAAACTATGTTGCTGAGGGCTTATACCTTGTCCGAATTTGGGCAAAGGACGATGGTATAAGGGTTAGACGCAAATGAGCTTAATAATAAATTTTTTGTAAAAATCTACTCACACTTTGATTTTTATTTTATCGTCAATTGTTGACTAATACACGTGGTCATGGCAAGCAGAATGCGGGCGCAGATTGTACATCAAACCAAAAAAAATCGCCACCCAAATGAGTGACGATTGTCATTATCTTATGTGAATTTGCGCTCATAAGAGTAGGGCTTGCTAGACGGCATCGAGATATCGCCGACCCAATCATAAGTTACATCACAATGCGTACGGTCTTAGCGGCATCAAGAGACGCGTATAGGGTATTGACTTGCTCAGCAGTCGTTAAGTATAAGTTCACCCGTATAGAATGGAAGCGCCCAGTTTTTGAGGGTTTGACTTGCATAGACGCTAAGTCAAAATCAGGAAACTGGCTGCCCAAAATGAGTTTGACTTCGTTTAATAAAGTCTCATGTTCACCTTCATTGCCGATAATACTCATCGGGTAGTTCATCGGAAAATCCCACAAATCAGGATTTTGAATATCGGTCTTTTTGCCTTTGATTTTGTCATTGCCTAACGATATCTGGGAGACGTTGACATCTTTTTTAGGATTTTGTTGATTATCGCTCATGGTAGACTCCTCAGTGCTATTTTATAATGGGGCTTAGGTCTTAAAATTGGCTGGTATAGTCAGGGAAAAGTAATATCGATACATTAAGTACTGCTGATATTAATTTTTCTTGCTTGCTGTGCCTACGCAGACAGAGGCTGCAAAAAATTTATACCAGCAGCACTGTAGCGTTTTTGAGATATTTTAACTATATTTTAACAAACGACTATCGATTAACCACAAAAAAGCTGAGACGCGCTCAGCTTTTGGGCTATATATATCCACGATATATAAAGAGAATATGCTAAAAAGCTACTGTCTTTATAGGGAGCTTATCAGTCATTTTCAAGGAAAGAGCGCAGATGCTCAGAGCGTGATGGATGACGGAGTTTACGTAAGGCTTTTGCTTCAATCTGACGAATACGCTCACGCGTCACATCAAACTGCTTACCAACTTCTTCCAACGTATGGTCGGTTGGCATATCGATACCAAAACGCATTTTGAGCACGCGTGCTTCACGTTCAGTCAAGTTGCCTAATACATCACGCGTCGCTTCACGTAGACCAGCAGCCGTCGCATCGTCAACAGGGCTTGAGATCGTACCATCTTCGATGAAATCACCTAGGTGCGAGTCTTCATCATCACCGATTGGCGTCTCCATTGAAATAGGTTCTTTGGCGATTTTTAGCACTTTACGGACTTTGGCTTCGTCCATCTCTAAGCGTTCGCCTAATTCCTCAGGCGTTGGCTCACGTCCCATTTCTTGTAGCAATTGACGAGAGACACGATTGATTTTATTAATCGTCTCAATCATATGTACAGGGATACGGATGGTACGTGCTTGGTCAGCGATAGAGCGGGTGATTGCCTGACGAATCCACCAAGTCGCATAGGTCGAGAACTTATAACCGCGGCGATACTCAAATTTATCGACCGCTTTCATCAAGCCGATGTTACCTTCTTGGATCAGATCCAAGAATTGTAGACCACGGTTGGTGTATTTTTTAGCGATTGAAATAACCAGACGTAAGTTGGCTTCTACCATCTCTTTTTTGGCACGGCGGGCTTTGGCTTCACCAACAGCCATACGGCGCGCCACATCTTTCATGTCGTGGATTTCCATCTCGAGCTTATACTCGTAATCACGGATAGCACGTTGTAACAAGATAACATCGTCAGCGACTTTCTCTAACGTGGCAGCAAAAGCAGGCTTACCTTTAATACGCTCAATCAACCAATCAACGTTGGTCTCATTACTTGGAAAAGTCTTACGGAACTCTTCACGCGGCATACGACCACGGCGAATCACCAAGCGCATGATTTGACGCTCATGTTTACGCACATCGTCATAGACGTCATGCATGATTGCCATGACTTGGTCAGATAGACGATTATTCAGCTTTAACATCATAAAGCGGCTAGCAAGCTCTTCATAAGCTTCATTAGCTTGTGCACTACCGCGACCATAGTCGAGCAAGGCTTGCTTGGCTTTGATAAATAAGTGCTCGATCTCTTCTAGGCGTAGGCGCACCTCTTCTGGATCGATACCGCTGGTTTCTTCTTCAGCGTCCTCTTCTACTTCGTCTTCGTCCTCCTCGTCATCATCAAGTCCAGATTTTACTTTGGCTTTTTCTTTGATGATCGGCGGGTTTTCTTTTTCTTCTTTGATGCGCTCGCGTTCTTCCTTCGCTGCTTCTTTGGCTTCTTGTGCCGCGATTTTGTCTTCTTCGGTTTCAGGGTCTAAGAAACCAGTGATAACGTCAGAAAGCTTTTTTTCACCATCTTGAACTTTTTGGTACTCGTCAAGGACGAACTGTACCGTACCCGGCCAGTAAGACATGGCATGCTGTACGTCACGAATACCCTCTTCAATACGCTTGGCAATGGCAATCTCGCCTTCGCGCGTTAATAGATCAACCGTACCCATCTCACGCATATACATACGCACAGGGTCAGTGGTGCGACCAGGTTCGGTTTCAACAGAAGCTAGAACCGCTGCTGCCTCATCGGCTGCCATGTCATCATCACTTGAGTCATCGTTCATCAAGATGTCATCGGCATCAGGCGCGGATTCAAAGATTTTGATGCCAACGTCGGTTAGCATTTGTACAATATCTTCGATCTGATCGCTTTCGGTAATAGAGTCGGGCAGTTGGTCATTCACCTCAGCATAGGTTAAATACCCTTGCTCTTTACCCATTTGGATTAAGGTGGCCAGTTGAGATGTGGACTTAGAAACTGACTTATCGTTCATAAATACTCGCTTACTTGCATCGGACATTTTTATATTGTGACTGGCTATCGCTCGCTGGGTGCGTTGATCTTATCAATCGATTGATCAAAATATGGCGTAAAGGTAGTCAATAATATCAAAAATGAGTGGATATGAATAAAGGCTCAAAATACTACAATTACAATGTTATAAAACCGCTAACGCTCAACAATTTTCAAAAGGCTAATACCTAAAAATAAATGTTTTAAAATGCGCTTTAACGATAACATTTAAAAATTTATACCTAAAACTGTGCTCAATCATACGGGCGTATCATCATTTTGTCGTTATTCATTAAGCCATGCTATAAATATATAGCGACATAGTTTAACACAGACCAGTGTAATCAAGCACGAGGTAGTGATATCTACCAACTGTTTTTTACTGATTATTTACCAGTTATTCCATGTTAAACATAGTTTTAATAACAGACTGTTTTAATAAGCTAAGACAACAGTGCATAATCACTAATAGTGGGGACAATGTCGACCCTTTTAAAGGGCAGCTGTTTTATAAATAAAATCTAATGACCATATTAAGATTTAACCGTCGCCATTTGTGCCGATTGCTCTGCTTGCTGCGCACGTAACCAGTCATTTAATAACTGAGATTGTTTGCGGACAATCGCCAGTTTTATATTGTCAGGATTCTTAATCAAATCTTGTGTTTTCTTCTTCATATGACGTTCAATCAGCTGGCTGACCAACTCTTCGACCAAACCATCAAGACTTAAAATATTACGACTGGTCAAGGCTTTATAGAAACTGCCCCAATCGCGGCTAAGCGTCTCTTGGGTCAAGGGTTTGACGTTAGATAATATAAAATGCGCCGCGGCATTGGCATCTTTTGGTAAATGTTTCAGGCAGCGCTTAATAGTGCTGACGACATCAAGTAATGCCGTGTCTTGCATATCTTCCCAAGCCAGCGGGCGTAAAACATCAGCCGAGGCTTTTTGCTTGAGATGAGCGGGCAGGTGCAACTCATTAATACCGGCTTTTTGCCAAATCGACTCGATAGGATCATCAATCAAGGCGCGCGGTTGAAAGACAAAGCACAGCTGTAATTGCTGGCTGATGGTCATCTCACCATCAAAATCTAGCAGTGCATCTTTTGCCTCAACGTTCTGACTGCGTTTGCCGCCAAGCTTTTGATAAATGTCATTATTGAGCAGGTAGCGGAAGCTACTGCCTTTTGGTAAGGCGGTGGTCAAGGCACGCACTTGCGACATGAGCTTGGCTTTACCTTCTACCAAAGTCAAATCATGACGCTCACTTAGATAGGCAAAGATATACTGTGATAGCGGCATGGCGTTGGTGATCTGCTCACGCATGGCATCCGCGCCCTGACTTTTTATAAAGGTATCGGGGTCGTGATTATTGGGTAGCGTTAAAAAACGTAGCTCTTTTTCATCACTGAGCACCGGTAGCGCCACTTCAAGCGTACGCCAAGCGGCTTTTTGTCCCGCGCTATCACCATCAAAACTTAAGGTTAATGTTGGATTTAGCGTTAATAGACGTGAAATTTGACTCTCATTAATTGCCGTGCCCATTGACGCAATGGCACCATAAATACCGACTTGATATAGGGCAATCACATCCATATAGCCTTCAACCACTAGCCAGTCATTTGCACGTTTTTGGCGTGATTCGTAATAGCCATATAGTACATGCTGCTTATGAAATACGGGCGAGTCGGAGGAGTTGATATATTTGGGCTTTACCTCATCATCAAGCGCCCGACCACCAAATCCAATGGTACGTCCTTGATTGTCTCGAATAGGGAAAATGACCCGATCACGAAGTAGGTCATAATCGCGTCCAGATTCTGAGCGCCGTACTAAGCCAAGCGCCTTGAGACCTTCGATATCTTGTGGGAACTGATGCTCAAGATGCTGCCAACCAAAAGGCGCGTAGCCCAAGCCAAAAGTTTCGAAGATTTCATCGCTAATACCGCGTGATAAGAAGTAATGCTTAGCATGAGGGTGAATACTAAGATTATGTTGATAAAACTGCTGTATCTGCTCTAGCAGCTCATATAAGTTGCCATCTTTATCAGAGATATTATTATTATTGTAGAGAGCAGTATCATCATCACCGGTTAACCATGCAGGCGGATAGCCATTGTCATCTGGATAGTGAGCATCATAGCCATCCATTACATAAGGGACGGCATCGTAAGCATCTAACGGTGGGTAATTGTCATAACTATGGTGGTCATCATAAATTAGCGTCTGCGTATCATCAGCTGGCATGATTATGGCTGACTGATTATTGGTTACTGGCTGACTATCATTTTTTCGCAGATGCGTTGCCGATGTTGCTGGGTTAATAGCAGATTTTGGCTTGGATTTTGGTTTAACTGAGGCACGCTGATAGCTGACGTTTTGCTGTTCTTCTTTTGGCACTTCAATGCCCGTCTGCTTGGACAGCTCACTGACCGCTTCGATAAAGGTGAGATTTTCATAATCACGTAAAAAACTGATGGCGTTACCACCGACACTGCAGCCAAAGCAGTGGTAGATGTTTTTTTGTGGATTGACATAAAAAGACGGCGACTTTTCACCATGAAAAGGGCAGCAGCCTTTAAACTCACTACCAGCACGTTTAAGCGTAGTATGACGCCCAATGATACTGACTAAATCAGCTTGGCTATTTAATTGTTCAAGAATGTGATTTGGGATACTCATGCGAAAAACAGTTTACCATAGGTGCAATATTGTTGATGCTCAAAATAATGCAAAAACTAAAACAGAAAAAATAAGGCCAACCGTATCGTTGACCTTATTTTTAGTTGACGTCTGACGCCATAACAGCATGATTGATTAAAGCGCATAAACGCTATTAATCAATTATACCAAAATACGATTAATTGCTATCGGTCATATCGGTGCTGTCATTTTCAACTGCCCCTAAGCGTACACGACGACTGTCATCGGTCAGACGCAGCGGAGAAGTGCTGCTTGGGGCTGCTGTATTTGCAGCATTGTCGCTTGGCAATCTCAGTTGAGTGGCATTGCGAATGACTTGAGTTTTAGTCGCACCGCTATAATTGCCAGTCGAAACTGTGGTGTCTTTATCAAAACGACTCAGCTGTCCAAAAGTTAATTTGTTCACTAGAGAACGCTCACGTTTGGTATTGAGCTTGACGCGTCCATCAGCGCTTAGCATGTTCGGATAGTTAATTTGCAATAAAGTTTTATACTCGTTTGCTAAATCAGTTAGACCCAATTTTTCATGGCTATAAGCAAGGACGGCAATCGCATCTGGCACAGATTCGCTGAGTGGGTAATATTGGAAGACCCATTTGGCACGATTGACAGCAGCCACATAAGCTTCACGCTCAATATACCAATTAGCAGCGCTCATCTCACTTTCAGCAAACTGATTATAAATAAACGTCATGCGCTGAGCGGCATCAGGTGCGTAAGGACTGTTTGGGTATTTGTTCAACAGCTCTTGGAAATTGGCGAAAGCAATACGATAGTAAGCGGTATCGCGCTCCGCTTGGTTGAGCTTAAACAGTTTTAAACCTTCAGATGAGCCTTGCATATTGGCAACGCCGCGCACATAGTAAGCGTAGCTCACTTGCGGGTTAGATGGGTACAGACGAATGAACTGCTCAGCACTGGCAGCCGCAGTTTCATAGTTACCACTGGCATATTGTGCATACATCATATCAAGCAATGATTGCTCGGCATATTGTCCAGTCGGATAAAAAGTACGCAAGTTGGTTAAATCTTCGATCGCTTGGGTATAGCGACCTTTATCAATCTGAGTAATCGCGTCATTATAGTACGCTTGCTCTGACTTCTCAGCAGTGACCACTGCATCCACGTCTTTACCACCAGTCAGGTTTTTAAAGGTTTGACAACCCACTAAGTTGACACTTAGGGCAAGTAAAGTGATTGAGGACAGTTTGATAAACGTATTGCCAACAGCTTGCATACTTCTTCTCCGACACAAGGCGTATAATAGCAGCGACGCTATCATACTATTTAGTAGATTGATGATAAAAAACGATGCTTGGTGCATCAATAATGGTCTATCATTTTACATGCCAATCACCAAGCATGCATATTATCGTTATAAAAACACGCTCATTAAAAAACATAGTTATTAATTTATTAAAAATTTATTCTGTAGACATGTTATGCAATAAGGCGTGCATCATATGTAAAGCTTTTATAAAAGAGCTGCAATAACGACACAGTTCTATAGCATACAGCAAAACATGGCTTACTTTATAGAATAACATTTGCTGCGTCTATTTTTTCATGAGCTATTTTGTAGTTAGGCGCACCGCCAGCTTACTCTATAAGGCATTTTTTTCAGTGATACCATAAGTGCATTCCACTAATATAGTACAACGTTTGAATCGCCACGCTTATCATGATTTGCGCCCGCTAGTTTACCATGAGCGGCTGTAACGAGCGATATTCAATAGTGCTGACAGTGACAAATATACAGTAAATTACAGCCATGTTATATTTTAGAGAGCTAATGAGTGCTATAAATTGCCAGATAACACGAGGCTTCTATAGGGCTTAGACGCTCAGCATGTTACACTAGAGCGATATGATTGTCATTTTTGACCACGATTATTATTTATGGTCTATAAGTGCCAATCTGTTTTCTTATGAAGTGCTCCGACTGAACATAGTCAGAGGCTTTACCATATATAAATCTGCTATGAATACATGATGCTATGACTATCAATTTACCCGCGAACCAATCCACTGAAGATTCATCAATGACAGACTTATCAACGCAAGGTTCACCTGTGCCAGAATCCACGATACCCAATGAATTATTAACCATCAATGAGCAATTTGACGAGCATATGGACGATGATAACGTGTCAGATGATGAGCTGCTTAATGACGAAGACGAGCATGGCGATGATGAAGTCTCGGTCGCAGGGCAATCTGTGCCTGTTGTGGTTGACGTGAAGCATACGGTCATAGAAGACGAAGCAGGTTTGCGTATTGATAAACTGGCATCAAAAATATTTACCGATTTTTCACGTGTTCAGTTACAAGGCTGGGTAAGTGATGGCAGCTTGCTTTATAACGGTAGCATACAAAAACCTAAGATCCGTGTTAAAGCTGGCGATATCTTGCATCTGTCGACGACTTTAGAGCAGCATAGTGAGGATCAGCCAGAAGACATCGCAATCGACGTGGTTTATGAAGATGATGACGTATTGGTCATCAATAAGCCAGTCGGCATGGTGGTACATCCAGGTGCCGGTAATCAAACAGGTACTTTAGTAAACGCGCTATTGTATCACTATCCGCAGCAGCACCATTTGCCGCGTGCAGGCTTAGTCCACCGTATTGATAAAGATACTTCAGGGCTATTGTTGATTGGTAAAACCAAACCCGCACAGCTGGCACTGATGGAGCAGCTAAAGGACAAGTCAGTGTATCGTCATTACCAATGTGTGGTCGCAGGGGATGCAGCGAGTCTATCTCGTCATCGCCGTATTGACGCGCCCATTGGACGCCATCGTAATCAGCGTACCAAAATGACGGTGATGACTGCAGGACGCGAAGCTGTGACTCACCTGTTGAATGTAACCGCGCTTAATGGTAACTATTGTTTGTTGGATATAGGGCTTGAGACTGGGCGTACGCATCAGATTCGTGTGCATCTGAGTCATATTACTTATCCTATTGTTGGTGATAGAGTCTATGGCGGTCGTCGTCAGCTACGTGCTGGTCTAACAGAAGCGCAGCGTCAAGCGATTAATAACTTCCCGCGTCAAGCACTCCATGCTTATACATTGGGTTTTGTTCATCCAACGACTGGTGAAGACATCGAGGTCACTACACCAATGCCTGAAGATATGCAGCAGCTAATGGCGGTCTTAAGTGACGGTTATGACGAAGAATAAACGATAACGAATAAGTGATACAAATACGTTTTATTAAAACGGTAAATATGCCATGAAAAATACGCTTCCCATGACATTGCTAGCACAGCTCGATGATGTGGCTGTGTTTCAAACAGCTGCTTTTTCTGATATAGACTATGCAAGTATTGATATATCTCGGTCTAAAATCAATCAGCAGCCACATCAACGACAGCGAGCAAGTTATGGGAAGCTGAACTTGGGGCTGCATGTCAATGATGATGCAAGCGTAGTATTAAGTAATCGGATGCGTGTGCTTGCTACCATTAATGAGCAGATGATCTCGCAGCAAAACCTACCTGTTCATAGCGTGCCTGTCAAAGCGCTACATTGGGTTAATCAAGTCCATGGTAATGATATACATGATACCGATGCTACGGTACTGAGTATGGTGCCTATGGCAGCTGATGCTATGGTTAGCAAACAAGATGGTACTGGGCTTGCCATAATGACGGCTGATTGTGTACCGATCGTTCTTTATCAGCCAGCAACTGGGCAGATAGCGGCGATTCACGCTGGCTGGCAAGGGCTGGCATGCGGCGTAATCAAAGAAACGGCTGAACGCTTTAGTGACAGCGGCGAGATTATGGCATGGATAGGCGTTTGTATCAGTCAAGATAATTACGAAGTGGGCCGCCAAGTCCGAGATAAGTTATTGGCAGGTTGCATCGCGAATAATGCCTTGATGGCAGATGCAATAAGCAATTTTGATGAGCGCTACGTGATGTCGTCAGGTACTAGCGAGTTAGACGCAGCGAGTACAGCGGACAAGTTATCAGAAAATACGCCAGTCTATGCGGAAAAAATTAATATAGGTTTGCCAAAAATTGCTGCGGATCAATTGCAGGCAGCAAGGATTATTGTATGCAATGAGTCCTCTATTCCTTGTAGTTATGCTGACGGGCATTACTATTCTTATCGACGTCAGACCCATTTGCAGCAACCTGCGACAGGGCGAATGGCCTTGATTATTGTGCGCAGTGCTTCTATATAGTAGTTAGAATGTAACTATTTAAAATAGTTGCCGCCGTATGATAAAGGCCTCTTTTTATCATTTATGGTCATCAGCCTAACGTATTTCTTTATTTTTTATTACTTATAGCCATTATTAGAGTTTATATGAATACATCTGTTACACCGTCTATTGTACTACCTCTTGGCGAGACTTCTCTTAGCGTATCTAATATATCGATGGCCGTTATTTACCATAGTAACTACGGTCATACTCAGCGTGTCGCGGAAGCAATCGTGAAGGGCGCTCGTCAGCAACTACCTGAAGAGCAAGCCAAGGCTGTCGATGTCAATGACGTCGATTGGGAGTTTTTAGATCAAGCAGATCTGTTGGTTTTTGGTAGTGCGGTATATATGGGCAGTGTGACAGCAGGTTTTAAGACTTTTATGGATGCGACATCGAAACGTTGGTATCATGGAAAATGGCAAGGCAAGTGGTCAGCAGGTTTTGCCAACTCAGGTGGGCTTAGCGGCGATAAGCTTGCTGTACTACAACAGATTTGTCTTTATAGTATGCAGCATGGGATGAACTGGATAGGCTTGCCACTCAGACCGACCGGACATGAGCCCGATGATTTAAACCGTTTATCGAGTAACTTGGGTTTGATGACCCAGTCGCTTGATGGTCCACCTGAGGAAACACCAGGCGCGGGTGATATAGATACGGCGATTTGGTTTGGCGATCATCTGGCAAAAACCATCATAAAACATCAGCCCGCCTCATAAAAATTCACAAGCTATTTATTAAGTACTAAATACCAAAAAGCAGATATCAAACTGATATCTGCTTTTTTATTGTCAGCTTTTTATATCTATCTTAGTGCCCGTTATTTTCAACGGCAATATCTGCAACTGGGGCAGTTTTAACCAACAGATTTTTGCTCGGGGCGTTTTTGACAGGAATCGGGCTTTCGACAAATTGAAACGACTGACAACCTGTCATAAATAAGGCAGCTGTGAATATATAGGTCAAGGTTAATGACTTCATAATAATATCTCAAAAGGCAATCAGCGACGGTGAAATAGCGCTCATCATAACCAATGCACGGGATTGTGCAAGATATTATCTCATTATAAACGGAAGTAGTACGCTCTATAAGAAGCGTTTAGGATGGGCGTTATGTATCCATTATGTACAGGCAAAAAACCTAGATTCAAATAAGGAGTGCAACGTTTTAAAAGAAAGAGTAAATATTATCCGCCACTGGCTAACAATAGCAAAAAGCTGATCGATTTACTCTCATGTAAAAAAGCGCCCAATCATCGATTGTGTACTTTTCTTGGTTAAGACATTACGAATTTCTAGCTCTATCTGGGGCTGGCTGACCAGACAGGTGAGCGAATCGTACCTTGCCCAGATTTACCAAAGGCTTCGCCACCGTTTAGTGATTTGATGGTCAGTACGCCCTTACCACCTTGCTTTGATGCATAAACGACACGCTTACCATTTGGTGAAAAGCTCGGTGCTTCATCGATACCGGTATTGCCCAAATTAGCAGTGACCGCGCCGCCGCTGTTCATAACAGCCGCTGAGCGCCCATTTAAAAAGGCAATTTGCGTGCCATCGCTACTAAATTGTGGGCTGGTCGCATAACCACTATTAGACACTTTGGTTGTGCGCCCTGAACCAAATTCATAACGATAAATCTGCGGCTTATTAAATCCAGTCTTGTCAGATACAAAGACAAAAGATCTGCCATCAGGGGCGTAGCTTGGCTGTACTTCACTGCTTGGCCAGTTGGTCAGTCGTCTTGGTTGACCGCCGCTGGCACTCATCTCATAAATATCAGCACTGCCTTCAAAACTACTCGAAAACAGTATTTTGCTGCCATCTGGTGAGAACGAAGGACTTAAGTTACTACCAGGGAAAGGTGTCAATGGCGTTGCACCGCCGCCGCTCACGCTTTGCACATAAATAACAGGATAAGATTTATCTCGCTGTACTGAATAAGCGATACGATTGCCATCGGGTGACCATGCTGGAGAGAAGATAGAGCCTGCAACCTCAGTAATGGTTTTGGCGTTTTCGCCATCGGCATCCATGACTTTTAAGCGAGAGACTTTTGCTTTTCCGGCACCAATTTCTTCAATATAGGCAATACGTCCTGAGAAGTCCCCTGGAATGCCGGTAATGAGCTCGTACACTTTATCTGCGATGACGTGACCGGCATAGCGCATGCTGTCTTTATTGTTATCAGCGGTTAAAGTTTGCTTGCCTTCGATCACACGTCCCGTTTTAACCTCAATCACTTCATAATCGGTCACCACTTTACCGCGGCTACTGCGCGTGCTACCTACGACAAGATAGGGAATCCCCATACTTTGCCATACCGGTAATGTCCCTGCCAGCTCGCTGCTACTGCGTGGCTGCTGCGGTAGATTCTGACTAGTAACTTTGAGCTCAGTTTTGCTTAAGTCATTGACAATAATAGGCGATAACACGCTATCACCAGCGAAAGGTACAAAAGCCACTTGGTTCTGTTGTACAGGAATCTCGTAATCCAATTCTAAAACGACAGGCGCTGCCAACACACTTGGTGCGATAAGTAAGCTTGAGGCGCTAGCAAGTAATGATATGAGTAGTTTTTTATGAGTGCGCATGAGTAATTTAAGCTCCTGAAACAGTATGATTGTCATTTTTATAGGTTATTAGTCCGCCATAAAGATAGGGCAGTCCTTTCTACAGTACAAGCTGTTTAAAGTAACGTTATCAATAATATAAGACATGAGCAACTGATTAATTGCTACCTTTAAACTGTAGAGTAAAGGTCGGGTATTTGGGATCGTCAGCATCGATTGGTAAGCTGCCTGTGTTCAATACGGCTTGTTTTGCAGCTTCATTGACAGCTTCATCCGGTCCTGACGCAGTAACGTTGGTGATATTACCGCTGGCATTGACCGTAATTGTGAGGGTCGCACGCTGGGTTGAGCCCTTTGCTGCAGTTGGTGGATTATAGTTACGTCTGATAAGATTAATGATTTCACTATTACTAGCACCGCGACTGCCACCTGATGCTGAGCGGCTGTTGCCTTTTGAAGGGCTTGAGGTTGTGCTATCACCGGATAAAGTTGACTGCCCATCGTTTGATAGACTAAGGGTTTGACCTGAACTACTAGAGCCGCCCGTATTGATTTCTATATTTCGGTCGGTAGCAGTGGGACGTTTAATCTTGGGAGGATTGTTTTGTTTATTGCGGAAATCCCCAAGCCTTTTTTGCTCTTCAATCAGCTGCTGTCGTCTTTCTTTTTCAATTTGGTCATGTTCTTCTAAGACGGATTCGTCTAAGCGCGCGGCCCATTCAGCCATACTGCGCTCATAGTCTTGGTTTTGCTCAAGCAGGCGTTGATGCTGCTCTTCACTCATTAGCATCGGGCTAGTAGCAGATTCATCTGAGCGTGTGAAGACAGGCACTCGCTGAGAGTTTGGTTGAGCAGGATTTGGAGTGCTGACGCTACCATCAAAGGCTTCTGCTGGCGTAGCTGAACTACTTGAGCCGCTTTCCGCTTGCATGGCGCTGGCTGCGGCGGCGCGATTGGCAAGGATTTGACCTTGCATCTCGGCTAACTGTTCAGGAGATACCATGGTCGTTTCAATACTACCTGCGGTCTCAACGTCCATATTTTGGTAGGCATAGATAAGTATACCAATGACAAGACCATGTGCCAGAAAACTGAGCAGCGTGGGTAAGGTTAGCCCATTGCCTTCGGGTTCAGTGGGTACATAAACGGTTGGAGCCTTGTGCATGGTAGTGATACTCAAAAACGTGATACTAAAAGATAAGCTACATCAGATTATCTGCTTTATTCTAACCGGCTACACCAAAACGGCTGTTTTTTAATACTATAAAATGATTAAACCGCTGGTGTAGGCAATGGAGCGCCAGTTAATAGCCCAACCTTCTGGATGCCAGCTTGTTGCAACGTTGCCATCAAGGTCATGATAGCGCCATATTGATTGTTTTGGTCGGCATTAATCATTACTTGTACTGGTTGAGCACCGGCATCGCTGCTCTGGCTTTGCAAAGTCGACAGGGTATCAATCAGCTCAGACTCACTAACAGGTAAGTCAACATTGCTCTCATAACTGATAAAAATCTCACCATTACCGGTCAGAGAGACAATGACTGGTAGTTGGCTTTGACTCATGGTGTTGGTTTGCTCTTTTGGCAAATCCACATCGACGCCAGTGATCAGCATCGGCGCGGTCACCATGAATATCACGAGCAGCACGAGCATTACGTCGATATAAGGAACAACATTCATCTCCGCATTCAGTGCTTTTTTTTCACGGCGATAGGGACTTTGTTTCATAGACCAGCCACCTGAGTACCCTGATTGGCTTTGCTTAATTGAGTGCTAGGCTGCGGGCTTTCGTTACTGGTTTCGCGCTGGAGCATACCGGTCATCTCATCACAGAATAAGGCACGTGAATCATACAATCGACTAGATTTGGCGGTAAAATGGTTATAAGCCAATACCGCAGGAATAGCGGCAAACAAACCCATAGCGGTAGCAATCAATGCTTCTGCAATACCTGGTGCCACAGCGGCTAGGGTAGCCTGTTCATTTTGTGACAAGCCCAAAAAGGCATTCATGATACCCCAAACGGTGCCAAACAGACCGACGTAAGGTGCAACGGAGCCGATGCTGGCAAGCGTTGTAAGTCCTGATTCCAAAAGTAACTGCTGACGACCAAGACCCACCCTAAGCTTACGCTCAACGCCATCAATAATGTCATCTTTTGGTTGACGTTTTTTGTGCATTCTTAAGTATTCAGAGAAGCCGACATAGAAAATCTGCTCAAGACCTTGGCGCTCAGGTGAGCCCTGAATACCTTGATATAATTTTGCCAAATCTTCACCCGACCAAAACCACGCCTCGAACTGTTGGTCAAAGTTTCTAGCAGTGCCAAGCCGCGCAGCCATACGAAAAATAATCACCCAACTGAGTAACGATGCTAATAACAATAGAGCCATCACGATCTGAACCAGCAGGCTCGCTTGAGTAATAAGGTCAATAATATTTAAGGATTCAGGCATGTAAAGGACTCATGGATAATTAATAATAGTCATTAGAAATAGGGTGTTGATATTAACCCCCTAGTGTACTGCTAATCTTGGTAAATATCATTAATAATGTGTTAATTACATAATGAGCAGTTTTTTCCTAAAATTTATGGTGACAGCACTATTATTTTATAATATTGTCCATATGGTCAACTATTTTTTGCTCTTTTACTGACAAGTTCATGGCATTCATTGAAATTATCTATTTATTTGCATAGAATGTTATGATTTGTTGCTGTAATTTTTCACAGTGGTTTTATTTTTAGCAAATCTTGTGTGGCTAAAGGACTAAAAACATCATCTCCAACCGTAGTTTATAGCGTCATTTACAGTCGCAATTTGGAAGCGTCATTTATCGTCGCAATTTAGGTGTATTTTTATGTTTGAGTTAAAAGCGACATTTATCGTCGCAATCTGGAAGCGACATTTATCAATACCATTTGATAATGATAATTTACTCACTGCAATTTGGAAACGACTCCTATGAACGCAATTGAACGATATTTTGGAATCGATGGTCAGAATACCACGATCAAAACAGAGATTTTAGCGGGTGTAACCACGTTTTTAACGATGGCTTACATCATATTTGTCAACCCTAATGTACTTGCTGATGCCGGTATGGATAAAGGCGCAGTATTCGTAGCCACCTGCCTTGCCGCGGCCATTGGTTGTTTTATTATGGGGATTTATGCCCGCTTGCCAGTTGCGCTAGCGCCTGGCATGGGACTCAATGCCTTCTTTACTTATGGCGTGGTTTTGGGTATGGGCTACGCGTGGCAAACGGCACTTGGTGCGGTATTTCTGTCAGGTTGTATCTTTGTCCTATTAAGTTTGTTTAAAATCCGTGAAATTATTATTAATTCTATTCCAGTCAGTATTAAACAAGGTGTTATCGCTGGTATTGGTGCATTTTTGGCCTTTATCGCGCTCCAAACCGCAGGTGTTATCGTGAATAATGATGCGACGCTGGTAGGACTTGGTGATATGACCTCGTTTTCACCTGCAATGGCAGCCCTTGGTTTTATTGTCATCGTAGGTTTGTCACATAAAAAAGTACCAGGTGCGGTCACTATTGGTATTTTACTAGTCGCGCTTATCAGTCTGCTCACAGGAAATACGCAGTTTTCAGGTATTATTTCAGCGCCACCACCTATTGCTCCAACGCTAATGCAGCTTGATATTGCTGGCGCGTTTGATGTGGCGATGATCAGTGTTATTTTTGCCTTCTTATTCGTCGATTTATTTGATACGGCGGGTACGCTGATTGCAACCACCACTCAGGCAGGTTTGATTGGTAAAGATGGTAAAATTCCGAATATGGGTAAAGCCCTACTAGCAGATTCAACGGCAACGGTAGCTGGTACTTTCTTGGGCACGTCATCAACGACAAGTTACATCGAAAGTGTGTCAGGTATCGCCTCAGGTGGTCGTACTGGACTGATGGCAGTGACAGTTGGCGTGTTATTTTTACTCAGTGTGTTCTTTTCACCACTTGCTGGTATGATTCCAGGATATGCGACGGCAGGCGCTATTTTTTATGTAGCAGTACTCATGATGGGGACGTTAAAAGATGTCAAATGGAATGACTTAACAGAATCGGCGCCCGTTGTGGTCGTATTATTGTTTACGCCTTTGACCTATTCTATCGCTGACGGTATTGCACTTGGCTTTATCACCTTTACTGCCATCAAGGTAATCGCTGGTAAATTCTCTGACATCAGTATTCCGGTTTGGATATTGACAGTAGTATTACTGGTTAAGATCGTCTTTATCTAGCTTTTTACATTGACTAACGCTCAATGTTAAGCAAGGTCGATATTGCTATAGAGATATGGTTTAAGCCCTTCTTATTATTAAATGATAAGAAGGGTTTTTTATCCTTAATTTTCCTGTTGTTTGGTGATAGTCGTGCCAACTGTTTGATTCCTAAAACAATTAATCATGAATAGTAAATCATAAATTATAACCAAAGCGTCACGTTTGGGAATGCGTCAATAACTGTTTGTTTTTTAACACTATTGTAATTGGCTAAAATGCGCAATATTGTTAGTTTGAAAATTTATTTCATGGTAATATGCGGATATTAAGCGCATCACCTCAATCAACGCCGTAGAGGTTTTTCTTATCAGTGAATCAGCATTGCATATGGCCACTTTATATTGCAAACACTCTCCTTTCACTACGAACAAGAAGAAGGCACTAATGCCGCTTAGTTTTATGTTGTTGCCTTTGTATTGTTGACGTAGTCCGTTGCACAGTCAAATGATCTACTTGAACTTTTCCAGCTTATGCTGGATTTTCTCGTTTTTCAATATTGTCGTGTGTTCTGTTCATTATTATGTATGCTATCGACGCCGAGTTATACACTGCTTACTAGTAGCTGATTGTGATTGGCTGCTGTTTTCGATAGGGTAGATGATAAAACGTTTCAATACTTTAGCGTTACGACGTTGTTTTATCGCCACAATGTCAGAAAGTTTCAATGTTAAAAAGCCCCAGCGCATCCCTTATGATGGATTTTCAAGTTATGGAGTTGTTATGAACCCAGTAGAGCAATTTACCCCGCAAGAGCCGATTTTATTTAATCCTATTGATTTGTTATCACCAGAATATATTGCTCAGTCATCAACAGAGCTACATACGCGTATATCGCCTTTGTATAGCGTGGATGAAGAGCGCTGGTTGACGCAGTTATTGCCACTTGCCAAACCGACAGATGCCGAGCGTGACAGTGCAGCTACGCAGACGCGTCAGCTGGTTGAGCATGTGCGCAATGATGGTAAAGCGGTAAAAATGGTCGACTCATTATTGCTTGAGTATAGCCTTGATACCCAAGAAGGTGTTTTGCTCATGAGCTTGGCGGAAGCCTTGATTCGTGTGCCGGACAATTATACGGCTGATGCGCTGATTCATGACAAGATGAGCGTCGCTGACTGGAAAAAGCATTTAAAAAATGACAATGGTTTTATGGTCAATGCCTCAACGTGGGGCATGATGATGACAGGTCGCGTGGTGAGCATCGATAGTGATACCACGGCATCTGGATTTTTGGATCGTATGACCAAAAAGATGGGCGAGCCTGTTATTCGCAGTGCCATGCAAAAAGCCATGCGTATTATGGGACACCAATTTGTACTTGGCGAGACGATTGAAGGCGCTAATAAAAACAGCCAGCCATATCGTAATAAAGGCTATACCTACTCCTTTGATATGTTAGGTGAAGCGGCAATTACGCATAAAGATGCTGAAAAATACTTTAATGATTATTTGCATGCTATCAAAGCCACTGCAAGTGTGAAGGTTAAAGAGGGCATGCCGAAGCCATCAGTCTCGATCAAGCTGTCTGCATTGCATCCGCGTTATGAAGCCACGCAAGAAGCGCAAGTCATGGGACTGTTACGTCAACGCTGCCTGTTGTTGATTGAAGCGGCTCGCGCCGTCAATGTCGACCTCAGTATTGATGCTGAAGAAGCCGATCGTCTTGAAATATCATTGAAATTATTTGAGTCTCTATACCGCGACAATCTAACAGCCGATTGGGATGGCTTGGGCTTGGTCGTTCAAGGTTACTCAAAGCGTGCCATTGCTATTTTGGTTTGGCTTGCGCGCTTGGCGACTGAGGTTGGTGACCGCATTCCTGTACGTCTGGTAAAAGGCGCTTATTGGGATACAGAAATCAAGTTGGCGCAGCAAAAAGGTCTCTCAGGTTATCCGGTCTGGACACGTAAAGAAGGCACGGATACCGCTTATCTTGCCTGCGCGCGTTTCTTATTATCAGAGCATTTGCGTGGTCTTATTTGGCCACAGTTTGCAACCCACAATGCGCACACGCTTGCTTCAATCATGACCATGAGCTCGCACAGAGACTTTGAGTTCCAGCGTCTGCATGGTATGGGTGATGCGCTTTATGACCATATCTTACAAGCTTATCAAATCCCTGTGCGTATCTATGCACCGGTTGGTGCTCATAAAGATCTGCTGCCGTATTTAGTACGTCGATTGCTCGAAAACGGTGCCAATAGCTCGTTTGTCCATCAGTTATTAGACAAGTCTTATCCAATTGAGAAGCTAACTGTACATCCTTATGACAAGCTGCTTGCCAATGCAACACTGCATAACCCAGATATCCCGTTACCGTTAGCTATTTATGGTGCGCGCCGTGCCAGTTTCGGTCCCAATATCTTCGTAGAGTCGCAATGGATCCCGTTTAAAGCAGCTATTGACAGTCATGTGCATAAGACTTGGTCAGCGACTTCTGTTATCAATGGCAATGCAGTCATTGATAATACAGTAGATGGCGACACACAACCGCTTGACAAGCAAGCTGTACGTGCACCTTGGAATCACGATGTCATCGCTGGTGAAGTCGTTTATGCCAATGCTACTATCGCACAGCAAGCGATTGCGGCGGCAGTCGCTGGACAAGGCGAGTGGCAAGCGGTTGCTGCTACTAAGCGTGCGGCTATATTGCGTAAAATAGCGGACTTGTATGAAGAAAGCTATGCAGAGCTGATGGCATTATGCCAAGTTGAGGCAGGTAAAACCTTACAAGACAGCATTGATGAGATCAAAGAAGCGGTTGATTTTTGCCGTTTTTATGCGGATGAAGCCGAGCGTTTAGATGATGTCGTCTATGAGTTTACGGATTTGGCAGGCAAGCCATCGCGTCAAGTTTATAAAGCACGTGGCACCTTTATTTGTATCAGTCCTTGGAACTTCCCGTTGGCTATTTATACCGGTCAGGTAGTTGCAGCACTGGCTGCAGGTAATACCGTGGTGGCAAAACCTGCTGAGCAAACCAGCCTCATTGCTCATTTTGCTGCGCAGCTTATGTATCAAGCTGGCGTACCAGTAGAAGCATTGCAACTTGTGATTGGCGCAGGCGACGTTGGCGCTGCATTGACTGCTGCTGATAATATCGCGGGTGTTATCTTTACCGGCTCTACCCAAACAGCGCAGCGCATCAACCAAAGCTTAAACGCCCATGTTCAAGTCAGCGGTGAGCTGCCTGTATTTATCGCCGAGACTGGTGGGCAAAATGCCATGATCGCGGATTCAACGGCGTTGCCTGAGCAAGTCGTTAGAGATGCGGTATTATCTGCCTTTGGTTCAGCAGGTCAGCGCTGTTCAGCATGTCGTATATTATGTGTGCAAGAAGAGATGGCAGATGATTTGATTGAGCTGTTGCAAGGCAATATGGCTGAATTGGTCGTTGGCAACCCGCTATATGCGACCACAGATGTAGGTCCTGTGATTGATATTGATGCCAAGCGCGGACTTGAAGCGCATATCGAACGCATGCGTGCTGAGCCAACAGCTACGATTTTGGCGCAGACACCGATGAGTGATAGCTCAGAAGTTAGTCAAGAGCAATCAACGTTTGTATTGCCAACGGCGATAGAAGTAAAAAGCATTGATGTGATCGGTGGAGAGCATTTTGGTCCTATTTTGCATGTACTGCGTTATGATGCACGTGATCTAAATAAGCTGATTGATGCCATCAATGCAACCGGTTTTGGTTTGACCTTGGGCATCCATAGCCGTATTGAAAACACCGTAGAGCATATCGAGCGCCGTGCCTTTGTCGGTAATACTTATATCAATCGTAACCAGATCGGCGCAGTCGTTAACGTACAGCCGTTCGGTGGCTGTGGTCTATCGGGCACAGGTCCCAAAGCAGGTGGTCCACATTATGTCGCCCGTCTAATGAGCTTAACGACAAATCAATTGGCTGATGAGCAAGTAACTCTAATAGACAATACTGCTGCAACCAGTACTCAAACAATAATCGCATAAGGAGTAGCACTATGGCGACTGAATTCAAAAAAAATCATGGCCAAGTTTGTGAAACTTGGCGTTTACTTGGCGCAGTGAATCGTGCCACTTATCTGCAAGAAGCGGCACCAAGACTGGCATTGTTGACCGGTGATGCCAATAAGGCAAAGCGTCTGTTCAATCATTTATTGAGCGCCGCACCCACGCTTGACGAAGAGCACCGTATGACTGGTGCTACCGGCGAGTCAAATGATCTGTACGTAACGGGTCGTGGTAAGACCATGGTTATCGGCGGTGAATCCGCTCGCGCGATGGCCGTACTTGGGCAATTATTAGCAGCCTTATTAACGGGTAATGAGGTGATACTGCATTGCCCAAGCCAAGATGAGATGTGTATTGAAGCGGCAAAGATCCTCTATGAGAGTGGCATCAGTGATGATGTGCTAAGTGTCGCCAATGACTCGCAAACCGTCACGCTTTTATACATCGATCGCCTTGCGCAAGTTGCCGTCTCTGGTAATCGACAAGAAGTACAAGCGGTCAGTCAAGAGCTTGCCAAAACTGATGGTATGTTGACGCAAGTTATTAGCGTCACTGATATGGACGGCTTCTCAGAGATGTTAACGCCTGACTACCTATACCGCTTCGTCACTGAGCGTGTAAAGACCATTAATACCACTGCCATTGGCGGAAATGCAAGCTTGTTAGAGCTTGGCACATAGCAGGCACAGCAAAAATATAGTATAAATCGTTGATATTCTTACAGATAATTAAAAGGATGTTAGTAGCAGTACAGAAATAGTTTGAATAGTAAAAATGACGATCAGTCATTATTCCCAAATATTTGGTGAATAATTGCTGATCGTTTTTTTATGCGTAAATTTAGAGGTGGGATAGGTAGGTATTTTAGTACGTACTAATTGTAGTAATGAAGTTTCTTGGCTTTTCAACCAAAATAAGGTATTTTTTGAGTTGTAAGTTAAACAAAGATGGTGATAGTATAAGTTAACCGTTTAGTCAGCAATTATTCACTAAATGGTTAATAAATCCCTTTAACACGGAACGTTGACGTAAGCTAAGCTTCGAAAGCATGTTTTAACGGTGCTTATATTCCTCGATTTTCCGATAGAGTAGTCGTCATTAAGACGATACCCAAACCCTTGATAATGCTTTTGCATTTACTAAAGATGCTCATACATCATAGGTAAATTAAAAAGTTCAAACCGCAAACAGATTAAGCCTGAGCAAGTCAGTAGTCAGATAGGCAGTCAGCTTATTCAATACAGTTATAACTCTCAGTATTGATGTAGGTATGATAATCATCATCGTATAAATTTATTAACATGGTAATTAAGTACTCACTTAAGGGCAGTGCATCTGTGTGCGCTTATCTTTTAAGATACTGATTGTTAAGTTTTTATGATTCGATCAAAGATAAAGCAGTCTTTTATCTTCTTTTTATTCTGACAGCTGAGCATTGCTATGATTCATTTTTATTTGAACGGTCAATATAAGCAATTAACTGACCTCAATCCGAACACGACGGTGCTTGAGTATTTGCGCTTGCACGAACGCCAGACTGATACCAAAGAAGGCTGCGGCAGTGGCGACTGCGGAGCTTGTACAGTGATGGCGCAGCGCTTACCCAGCAGTGGTGAAGATTCTTCTGATTTGCCTTTTTATACCCTTAATGCCTGTATCACGCTACTGTCATTGATGGATGGCCATCATCTGATGACGTCAGCTTATATCGCGGATAATCCTGAACATCATCCAGAACGTGCTTTATTGCATCCTGCGCAGCAAGCAATGGTCGAATGCCATGGCTCGCAATGCGGGTTTTGTACGCCTGGATTTGTGATGACGCTGGCCAGCACCTACGAGAATCATCGTTTGCAAGTCGCAAAAGGGACAATCACAGATGATTTAAGCTACGATGATATCGTGGCTTCAATTGGTGGGAATCTTTGCCGCTGTACAGGCTATCGTCCTATTATCGAGGCGGGTTTGGCAATGAGTGAGATTGGTAGACAAAGAGATACGGATAAAACTGTATCAAAAAATTTAAGCATTCATTTGGCAACCGATGCGATAGCAACCATCAAACAACAGCATAAGCAGCCTTTATCTTCTGTAACAACAACCAACTTCATTGAGCCTGCGCTTACTCAAGGGTCACGCAAGTTATTCATTCCACAGTCTGTTGCTGAGCTTAACCAAGTACTAGCGGCTAATCCAAAAGCGACCATTTGGGCAGGTGGTACGGACTTAGGTTTGAGTGTGACGCAACACTTGGTTGATCACGATATTATCGTACAACTATCAGCGATTGACGAGCTAAAATCTTGGTCGCTACAAGCGTTAAGCTTAAATACGGATGAGCAGTCAACCAGTGCTAGTGAAGTACAAGCTTTAGTATTGGGTGCTGGCATGAGCTATAAGAGCATGTTTCCAGTCCTTGAGCAGCATTTTCCTGAATTTGCCAATTTGTTTGAACGTATTGCTTCTCCGCAAATCCGGAATATGGGCACCATCGGCGGTAACGTCGCTAATGCTTCACCGATTGGCGATTTGCCCCCCGTGCTATTAGCACTAGATGCTCATATTCATCTGCGTCATTGTGCTGCTATTGATAGTGCTATTGACAGGGCTACTGATGATATCAATGTAAATAATGTCCATTCAAAGCAGGCCTCTAGTATTGATGAAATCATTCCTTTATCTAAATTCTTTTTAGATTATAAAAAGACCAAGCTACGTGCTGGTAGTTACGTGGTTGCCGTTCATATTCCGCTGATGCAAGACCATCAGTATCTCTATATTCATAAGATTAGTAAGCGTTACGAAGATGATATCTCAGCGTGCTTGCTGGCTGCGAGACTTGATTTGTCAGCGGATGGCATGACTATCCAAGATGCAAAGTTTGGACTTGGCGGCATGGCGGCGATACCTTTATTGGCAGCAGAGTGTCAAGAGGCACTGATTGGACAAGCAGTAAATGTTGCCAGTTTCGAGCAGGCAGCACAAAGGCTACCTAATGATGTCTCGCCGATGACCGATGTGAGAGCCAGCCGTGAGTATCGTATGCATGTGATGCAGCGGTTAATCATCAAGTGTGGTAAGCAATTGGTTGCTGATGTGCAAGCAGTAGATGCGTAAGTCAACATATAGCAAGTAAGCTCGACAAAAGCTAAATAGACAGTCCTAGTGTTTGAACTTGCTTGATTATGCTCACTCACCTGACTTTCGCATCGCTAAAAGATACAGTCAAAACGCTATTGTTAGAGAGATAGGTTTTGCTAAAAATATAAGAGAGAGCCATTATGAGCCACCATTCTTCATTATTTGACAGCTACAGTACCCGCAGACAGCGTCCACCAAAAGACAAGATTGGCACCCAAGCCAAACATGACAGTGCTATTAGTCACGTTATGGGTACCGCCACTTATGTGGACGATATGTTAAAACCACAAAACACCCTGCATTTAGCCATTGGTAAAAGTGCTCACGCGCATGCTCGTGTATTGAATATGGATTTGAGCGCCGTACAAGCAGCGGACGGGGTAATCGATGTCATCACGTTTAAAGATTTACCAGCCAAGACTGATATCGGGGCAGTGTTTGACGGCGATCCACTCATGGTCGATCAGATCACAGAATATGTCGGTCAAACGCTATTTACGGTGGTTGCCACCAGTCACCGTGCAGCAAAAAAAGCAGTGCTCAAAGCCATTGTGGAATATGAGCCGCTGACCGCAATCCTCACTATTGATGAGGCGCTAAAGCAAGAGCAGTTTGTACGCCCAAGTCATTTTATGACGCGCGGCGATGCTCAGGCTGAGCTTGAGGGTGCGCCAATTCGTATTGCTGGGCATATCCATATGCTGGGGCAAGAGCATTTTTATTTGGAAGGGCAGGTGTCATACGTTGTCCCTTGTGATGATGGTGGGCTTGAAGTCTATACCTCCTCACAGCATCCGAGCGAAGTGCAGCAGCTGGTCGCCGAAGTGGTCGATTTACCTTTTCATGCCGTGACGACAATTGTGCGCCGAATGGGCGGCGGCTTTGGCGGTAAAGAAACCCAAGCGGCAGCATGGGCGTGTCTGTGCGGTATCGTTGCCAAACGCCATAATGTGCCAGTCAGTATGCGCTTAGACCGCCAAGATGACATGGTGGTAACGGGTAAACGCCATGAATTTGCCAATCGCTATGAGGTCGGTGTCAATGATACAGGTCAAGTACTTGGCGTTGATATGCAGCTATCAGGATTGTGTGGCTATTCACCAGATTTGTCCGATGCTATTGTCGATCGGGCAATGTTCCATTGTGATAATGCCTATTATTATCCAGCGGCTCAGATCGCAGGTCATCGCTGCAAGACTCATACCGTATCAAATACCGCTTATCGAGGTTTTGGTGGCCCACAAGGTTTGCTAACTGCTGAATACATGATGGACGATATCGCCTACAGTTTGGGCAAAGATCCTTTGCAAGTGCGACTAGCCAATTTATATCAAAATGGTCAAAGCACCCATTATGGGCAGCCAATTGAGCATTTTGATTTGGCAACTATTATGCAGACGTTAGCTGATGACAACGATTATGCTAAGCGCCGTGAGCAAATCACAGCCGCCAATCAAAAAGCGAAGGCTGAGGGCAGTGACAAACGTTTTGGTCTGGCTCTAACGCCAGTCAAATTTGGTATCTCATTTACAGTACAGACGCTAAACCAAGCAGGCGCTTTGGTTCATATCTATACCGACGGTACCATTCAAATCAATCACGGCGGTACCGAGATGGGGCAAGGGCTATATATTAAGATTGCCCAAATCGTTGCCAATGAATTCGATGTCGACTTGGATACCGTAAAAGTAACCGCAACTCGTACCGATAAAGTGCCAAATACTTCGCCAACAGCCGCGTCGTCAGGTACTGATATGAATGGTAAAGCAGCACAAAATGCCTGTATTACTATTAGAGATCGCTTGGTTGAATTTGCTACTGAACACTTTGAGGTAAGTGTAGAGGATGTCAAATTTGAGCGCAATCATGTCCATATCGGTGATAAAGAAACACTAACCTTTGCTGAAATGGTGTTACTCGCATATCAGCACCGCGTTAGCTTATCGTCTACTGGCTACTATAAAACACCAAAGATATTTTATGATCGCTCAAAAGCGTGGGGTCGCCCATTCTTTTACTTTGCCTTGGGTGCTTCTTGTTCTGAGGTTGAGATTGATATTTTAACCGGTGAATATAAAGTATTGCGCTGCGATATCTTGCATGATGTCGGGCAGTCGATTAATCCTGCAATTGATATCGGTCAGATTGAAGGCGGTTTTGTTCAAGGTATGGGCTGGCTTACTGCTGAAGAGTTGGTTTGGGATAAAAAAGGAAACCTTGCGTCAAACAGTGCCGCCAATTATAAAATTCCAACGGCGCATGATTTACCAAAACAATGGAGCGTCAAACTGTTCAAGCGTAAAAACGAAGAGCAGACTATTTATAACTCTAAAGCTGTTGGCGAGCCACCATTTATGCTTGCCGCTAGCGTTTGGTGCGCGATTAACAACGCGATTGCAAGCTTAGGTGATTACCAGAAAAACCCTGAGCTGACCATGCCGGCAACGCCAGAAGCGGTATTAAAATCGGTCATGCGCATGCAAGGTCAAGAATGGGAAATCGCTTTTAAAACGGATACAGATACGATTCCTAGCCTAACAGTAACCGATGGTAATTGCGGTATTGATGATGATAAAGTCAAGCCGCAGCAAGTCGTACACGGTAAAGATGTTAATCCAACAGAAGTCGAAGGTAAGCTGACGGATGATCAGCCTGAAGCGATACAAAACCCAAATGTATCTACGGCTCGCGGACCGGCACATAGTGAATAAGTCACTAAGCACTCCGATGCCACTAACAAAATGGTATGACGGGCTGGCGCAATATCAGCAGCAAGGTATTGCGCACGTTTTGGCGACGGTCGTTACGGTGAATGGCTCAGCACCCCGCGAGCTTCAATCAAAAATGATCGTGACGCTTGATGCATGCTGTGACACCTTAGGCGGCGGTAGCCTTGAACATGACGTGACGATAACCGCTAGGCAATTGTTAAATAGTGAAATTAATGGCACTGACGCTAGAAGCACGCAACCATTAAAAGAAGGTAAATCTGCAAAGGCGCAGGCAGTACGCCGCGATGCCGTTTATACCAAGCATTATCCATTGGGCGCTACATTGGCTCAATGCTGTGGCGGTAGCGTCACGGTGATGTTTGAATGCTTTAATGTAACGCCGCCCATGTCGTTATTGGTATTCGGTGCAGGGCATGTAGCCGCAGCCTTAATGAACATTCTTGCTGAGCTACCTTGTCAAGTTGATTGGGTAGATAGCCGTGCTGAGATGTTTGAGCGTTATCTAACCCATAATCCGGATACTGTAGAGGGGCAAGTGACTTATCAACTGCCTACTCACATTCGCCCGCATATTGATGAAGATCCAGTTGATTTTGTTCAACCGTTTGTTGCCAAGAGCATTGAAAGTGCCTTGATGAATGCGTCAACGAAAAAAGGCACTCAGTATTTTATTTTGGTCATGACACATGATCACAGTCTTGATTTTGATTTGGTGCGTGCCACGCTCGATGCTTATGTAAAAATTGGCATAGATAGCAGCTTCTTGCCTTATCTTGGCTGTATCAGTTCAGCGACCAAAGCCAAGCGTTTCAGAGATCGCCTGCTACACCGTGACTACAGTGAGCAAATAGTCGATAAATTGACCATGCCTATAGGGCTTAATACTGGCGGAAAAGAGCCAATGGCAGTCGCGATCTCTATCGCGGCGCAAGTGATGCAGCTTTATCATGATTTATAACTAACATTTATCTTAATTAAAATTTTTCTAATTCTCTATTTATCTGTCTGCCTTAAATACATTAAGACATCGTTCTTAGCTTCGTCAGCCATCATAAAATATAGGCTGCGCTCAGTAGCTTTGTGCTTGTATTTCTTTGATTGTATTAGGGTAGACACATAATATGGATGAATTTTTAACCAAAATACTTATCTATTATTGTGAGATTTTTTATGACCATACATATTTATCAAGCACAACTGCTGCATTATTTAACGGAAGAGAATCTGGCTACCAGAGCCAAGCGCGCTCATTTAGAGACGGCTGATTTAACCAATGATAGTTTAACCAATGCTAAGCGTCCTAGCATTACGGTGATCGATAAAAACGTTACTTTGCTGCCGGTGGTGGCAGGCGTCAAGGTTTATCCTGAGTATATCGCCAATGGTGCCTTGGTTGTCGATGATGCGACTGGTCGAGTCCTAGATTATGGCAACTGTGCGTCAATGATATCGCAGTACGGCAACGCCAGTCGCCAAGACAATCAAGCGCCAGTACAAATCCATGATTATCAAAATCAGCTTATCATGCCAGGCTTTATCGACACCCATGTGCATTATCCGCAAATAGATATGATTGCTGCGTTTGGCGAGCAATTACTTGATTGGTTGAACAATTATACCTTTGTGACCGAAGCCAATTTTGGCGATGCAAAGATTGCTGATGATACCGCAAAGTTCTTTTTAAACCAGCTGCTTGCTAACGGCACAACAAGCGCCTTGGTATTTTCAACCAGTCATCCGCAGTCAGTAGAGTCGTTTTTTAACGAAAGCTGCCGTCTGAATACTCGTATGATTACGGGTAACGTATTGATGGATAAAAACGCGCCTGAGCATCTGTGTGTGCCAACAGAGCAGGGCATCCGTGATACACAAAACATCATCGATAAATGGCATGAGCGCGGGCGTCAGCATGTGGCGATTACGCCAAGATTTGCCATTACCTCAACGCCAAAGCAGTTACAGATGACAGGTGAGCTATATTGCAGCTATGACAGTGTGTATTTGCAAACACATTTGGCTGAAAACCTTGATGAAATCGCTTTTGTACGTGAGCTTTATCCCAATCATAAAGGCTATTTGGACGTTTATCATGATATGGGCTTACTTGGCAGGCATACGACGTTGGCGCATGGCATTCATCTCTCGACATCAGAATATGAAGTGCTACGTGATACTGGCACCCAAATAGCCCATTGCCCAACGTCCAATTTATTTTTAGGCAGTGGACTGTTTGATTTGTCCAAAACCCTAAGCTATACCGGCGTTAGTATCGCAACCGACGTGGGCGCAGGTACTAGCTTATCGATGCTGACCACGTTATCAGAAGCCTATAAAATTCAGCAATTACAGAGTAATCCACTATCGGCGCATCAAGGCTTATATCAAATTACTTTAGGCAACGCGCAGTCATTGTTGTTAGACGATAAAATCGGTAACTTTATGCCAAATAAAGAAGCAGATTTTGTGGTGATAGATATGGGAGGCACTGATTTAATTGAGCGCCGTATGACACAGACTAAGTCGCTTGATGAGCAGTTATTTGTGCTGATGATGTTAGGTGATGATAGGGTGATTGAAGAAACGATTATCGCTGGCGTGAGTCTTTATAAAAAAGCGGTTGCTGGATAAAGGGAGGTATTAAAAATATTTTTTTGCTTGAGTTAGCATGTTTACATAAAAATCAGCGCCTATTCATCAAGACATTCAAATCTTAGTAAATAGGCGCTGATGATTTTTAAATCATGCTTAATAGCCAATATGCTATAAAAACTGGCTAATAACTATAGTCGATTCTAAATAAAACAGATACATTATATTTCAACGCTGAACTGGTATAAATTTTTCTTGCTTACTGTGCCTTCGCAGACAGGGGCTGCGAAAAATTCATTCCAGTCCCGCTGTATTGTTCTTATACTGAACTCACTATATGGCATTACTCTGGATGATTCATCCATATCCAACCATTCTCTAACCACTCCATCACTTCATCAGGGTCAACCCCTTCCATATCATCAAGGCTTAAATGCTCGCCATTAGATAAGCGTACCAGTAGTGCTATTGATGTTTCATGCAAATCATCTAGGCGCTGCCCATTGGCATATAAAACGATGTCATTCTCCGCCTGAGTGTATAACAAACGATTGCTATAATCAGCTTGTAACGTCGCGCCAGCTGCCAATGCAGCTATCATCTCATCAGTCGTCAGCGACTCTTCAGGGACGAGCACATCATATTGACGCTTGCTAACCACTTCAGACACGGCTTGGCGAATAATCGTATCACCGCGCTCAGATTGGAGCAGTTGTAATAATTGATTTTTAATCGCCTCAATACTGTCAGTCTGTAATTCCCCTGACGCTTGCATAGCTTGTGGTAATAACATTGGTATAAATAAAGCGCTGTCATTGGTCGCCACATCGGCAAGGCTGTCAATGATTTGCATCAAGTTTGGACGACGACAGCCAAATGAAAAGGTCAAACAGTCATCTTGTGCAACACCAAAGTGCGAGAGCTTTGGTGGTACATACAGCACATCACCGGCTTCTAAGATTTCATCAAAGATAATCTCGCCCATATCATCAAATAGACGTATCGGCTCATCGGCAACAAATTGGGTCTGCTCATCACAAAACTTACCTAACTGCCAACGCCTAGAGCCAAACCCTTGCGCTAAGAATACATCATAATCATCATAATGCTTGCCAACCGAGCCGCCTTTTGGCGCATAAGACACCATAATATCATCACGCTGCCACTGCGGTATAAAATCAAGCGCTTGCCATAAGGCGCCAAGTTCCGGCGACCATTGCTCAAGATTTTGTACCAGTACTGACCATTGCTCAGATAAGTTATCAAAGTCGGTTTCAGTTAGTGGGTTCTTTTTAAGTTGCCATTGCGGCTGACCTTCTTGTTTGCTCGCAGCTTGAGTCAGTAACCTTGCAGTAGCGTCTTCATCTATGGCTAAACCTAAGATATCTTCCGGCTCAAACATACCAATGAGTTGTGGTAAGCCTTGCTTAATCAAGAGGGGTTTTTTTTGCCAATAATCGCTTAAGAATTGCTCAGGAGTAATGGTACTCGGTAAACAAAGGGGGATAGAAGTCATGGATAAATCCGTATGGTTAATTGGTGATAAGATTAATAGAAATGATGGCTTTATAGGCAGGATTTATTAGTTTATGATTATTGCTTATCTGATGACTGTCATCAGAGCCTGTAATTATTCTTAGGACATTTATGAAAAAATTGCATTTTATCGTTATTATTGCCAGTATGTTTTTGCTGCAAGCTTGTGTACATAAAATTGTTACCGTACCTGCTAAAGTTGCTTATAAAACCACTAAAGGTGTGGTTAAAGGTACAGTGGCTGTGGGTAAAGCTATTATACCGGGTGATAGCAGTGATAAAGACGATAAAGAATAAAAACCTCACCCATCAACTATGTATTTTAAAAAATAATAGTGTTTAGAGTAAGGTTTTTATTAAGATATAAATGAGTGCTCATTTATATCTTTTTTGCATTTGATAGAGATGAGCTGGTTACCAGTTAAATTTTAGCAATCCATTCTTTAATCGTGCGTGCTTGTTCAGCCGCATTACCAATATAAGTAGCCGGCGTCATTTCGCGCAAACTGTTTTTATCGCTTTCACTGACTGCCGATAATTCATCGCCATCAACAAAAGTAAGCATTGCTTCACGAGTCATAGCATTACCACGGGTAAGAGCTTTAAGCTTCTCGTATGGGTTTTCAACACGGTAGCGGCGCATCACCGTTTGAATCGGTTCTGCCAATACTTCTTGGGCGCTGTCCAAATCATCGTTTAAACGTTGGGCGTTTAATTCAAGTTTGCCTACGCCTTTTAAACACGCATCATAAGCAATCATGCTTTGCGCTAAGCCAACACCGATATTACGCAACACGGTAGAGTCAGACAAATCACGCTGCATACGTGAAATCGGTAGCTTTTCACCCAAATGAGCCAGCATGGCATTGGCTACGCCCAAATTGCCTTCAGAGTTTTCAAAGTCAATCGGGTTGACTTTATGCGGCATGGTAGAAGAACCTACTTCACCATCTTTTAGGCGCTGTTTAAAATAGCCTAAGCTAATATACTGCCAAATATCACGGTTGAAATCGATTAGGATAGTATTAAAACGTTTTACTGCGTCAAACAATTCAGCGATATAGTCATGCGGCTCAATTTGCGTGGTATAAGGGTTAAACGTCAATTCTAGACGCTCATCAATAAATTTCTCTGCATGGGTCTGCCAATCAACGTCAGGGTATGAAGCATAGTGAGCGTTATAGTTACCGACCGCGCCATTGATTTTGCCTAATAGCTCAACTTGACCGACTTGCTTGATTTGACGGGCTAGGCGGTAAGCGACGTTTGCCATCTCTTTACCTAGAGTCGTCGGGCTTGCCGTTTGACCATGAGTACGTGAAAGCATCGGTTGATCAGCATGGATAATTGCTAGATTAACGATGCTATCAGTTATTTCTTGCATTTTAGCAACCACGATTTCACGGCTGTCTTTAAGCATTAGTGCGTATGATAGGTTGTTAATATCTTCACTGGTACAAGCAAAATGAATGAATTCTAATGAATCTTCAAGTGCTGCCTGACCACGGAATTTGTCTTTAATAAAGTACTCAACCGCTTTGACATCATGATTGGTGGTTGCTTCGATATCTTTAATCGCTTGTGCATCAGCTTCGCTAAAATCATCAACGATAGCATTCAAAAACGCATTGGTATCGGTATCAAATGCTGCCAATTCACCAATCGCATTGTTTTCCGCCAATGACTGTAACCAACGAATCTCAACGGTCACGCGCGCTTTAATGAGACCAAACTCAGATAAGTAAGGGCGCAAGCTGTCGGCTTTAGATGCATAGCGACCATCGATTGGGGAGAGTGCGGTAAGTAGATTCATAAAGATGCCTTAAGTAGTGACAAGTAGTGATCAGAAGGGTTAAAAATTAAAAATGACTACAAACTAACAAATAATACAACGTTTAATTTTTACAGAAAAATAGCTTTAAAACCCACAAGGCGCATCAATAGCAGCAATCACACCGCCACCCAAACAAACCTCATCGATATAAAATACAGCAGATTGACCGGGAGTAACGGCACGTTGTTGTTCATCAAAAACAACACGCACCTCAGAGCCGTCTTCATTGCTAGCAAACACGCGACAGGCTTGGTCGGGCTGACGGTAGCGAGATTTTGCCATACAGCGCAAACCATCAGGACTAAAGATATCCGTTGGTGGTAAACCATCTATCCAATCAAGCTTATAAGCCTGTAATTCATTGCTTAGCATCATAGGATGCTCGTGACCTTGACCGACAATAAGACGATTGTTATCTAAGTCTTTTGCCAGCACAAACCACGGCTCTTCAGGACGGTCTTTGACACCGCCAATACCGATACCACCGCGTTGACCTAAGGTGTAATACATTAGACCGTCATGCGTACCAATGGTATGACCATCGTCAGTGACGATATCACCTTTTTGTGCCGGCAAGTACTGCTGTAAAAAGTCTTTAAAACGGCGCTCGCCAATAAAGCAAATGCCAGTTGAGTCTTTTTTATTGGCGGTAATCAGGTCATGCTTTTCAGCGATTTGACGAACGACCGGTTTTTCAAGCTCACCAACTGGAAATAAAGTTTTGGCAATTTTATCACCGCCAACCGCGTGCAAAAAGTAGCTTTGGTCTTTATTGTTATCCAGACCACGTAGCAATTGTGCTACTTCAACGCCTTCTTTATTCTTATAATTCACACTGCGGCGAGTATAATGACCAGTAGCGATATAATCAGCACCAAGTGTTAAGGCGTAGTCTAAAAATGCTTTGAACTTGATTTCTTTATTACATAAAATATCAGGATTTGGCGTGCGACCTGCTTTATATTCCGCTAAAAAATGCTCAAAGACGCGATCCCAATATTCCATCGCAAAGTTGGCAGTATGTAGTTTAATACCGATTTTATCGCATACTGCTTGCGCGTCTGCTAAGTCATCCATTGCGGTACAATATTCAGTGCCGTCGTCTTCTTCCCAGTTCTTCATGAACAGACCTTCGACCAAAAAGCCTGCCTGCTGAAGCAATACGGCAGAGACAGAAGAGTCGACACCGCCTGACATGCCAACAATCACATGCTTAGTGCTAGGATCATTGATATCAGCAAGCGTTAGAGGGCGATGGGCGTCAAAAGAAGCAGAAACTGAGGTGCTAGAAGTGTTTGGTATGGCTGACATAGAACGGCTCAACTATTTATACTTTGTCCAAGATTTATGATGGCACTGAAGATTAATGCAATAGCTATAATGATAGGCTTCGCAAGTTGGTAGTGCCGGTTTTTCTTTTGGATTGGGTATTATGATAAAATAAGCGTCATATTATACCAGTTAATTGAAACTGGTGGCGAGCTATGGCACCTTACTGGCGGTAAAATCGCTTTAAAAATTTAGATAATGGTTTTCAATTATCCTAATCACCACTAATTTACTTGGAATGATAATGATAAAAATTGGTCAAGGTATTGATGTTCATGCGTTTCATAATAACGGTCAGCAGCAGCAATATGTAGTGCTGGCAGGTGTCCCTATTGATCATACGTACAGCTTACTTGCGCATTCTGATGGTGATGTGGTACTGCATGCACTTGCTGACGCTTTGCTTGGCGCCTTGGCACTCGGCGATATCGGGCAACATTTTCCAGATACCGATGCGGCAAATGCAGGTTTGGATTCGCGCGTATTGCTTCGTTATGTGTATGGCAAAGTATTAGCTGCCGGTTATATGTTAGGCAATGCTGATATCACCGTGATGTGTGAGCGCCCGAAACTGGCACCGCATAATTTAGCCATGCGTGCCAATATCGCGAGCGACTTGCAGACCGATGTAGGTAATATTAGTGTGAAGGCAACCACCACTGAAAAATTGGGCTTTACCGGTCGGCAAGAGGGTATTATGGCCAATGCCGTGGTATTATTGGTGCCGAATGCGCTTGGCGTTTAATTCTCAATAGTATATCAGTGCGTATGATTATGGCTGCTAGTGATCAATACTGCTTGTAATATTGCAGTGATTGCCCCATAAAGCAGCCACATGATAAATTTAACTTTAAATGTCTTTTTTATAAATAGTTTTAATTAATAGGAGTTTTTATGAGTGAGCAAACCCCAAATACTGCTGCCAACGATATTGAACAACTGATTCGTAACCAAATCAAAGACAACAAAGTCATTCTGTATATGAAAGGCTCACCGCAATTCCCACAGTGTGGTTTCTCTGCCAAAGCGATTGAAGTCTTGACACAAATTGGCCGCCCATTTGCTTTCGTCAATATCTTAGAAAATCCAGAGATCCGTGCAACGTTACCACAAATCGCTAATTGGCCAACTTTTCCGCAGCTATGGATTGATGGTGAATTGATGGGCGGATCAGACATTATTTTACAAATGTATCAATCAGGCGAGCTTAAGCCTTTGGTTGAAGCAAATAGCCCATCTGCTTAATATCGATTGCACTTTATATTGACGTTTGATGTCTAGATATTTGAGTAGTATTAAAATATTGATATATAAGTGACGTTCGAATCTAAGCCCCCAAATCTGAGTAGCCATATTAAAGGTTGCTCGGATTTTTTATTTTTTAATATTGATACGCAGCAAGTTCGATTGTTTTTGCCAACTTTGTCCCCATATTATTCTCAATATCGATGTTCGAAACAGCGAAACATTGACACACTGAATCAATAATAAGAGCCTTTTATGACCAATGAATTAAACAGCCAAGCAGCACAAACACAAGATACCGAGCAAGCGGCGATTGAAAAACGTCGCGAGCATCTAAAAAGTGAATCACTACGCATCATTGAAATCGCTGGCAGTGAGCCACATTCAGCGCTTAAATGTATTCATCAGCTCAGCGTGGCAGGCGGCGCAACAGAAGCCACTTATATTGCGATTGAACAGCGTATCGTTGCGGATCAAGATGCTGCCGGCGCTTATCATTTGGCATTATTGGCACAGAATACGCCAGATTTGCCCATTGATGCGCGTCAACTCATTGAGCTAGTGGTCAATAAAGGCGATAACGCACAGCGTTTGGCATTATTAAAAAACTTGCCACTACCACCCGTTGAGACAATAAAACAGTATATATTGGCGAGTGATGATAGCGATGCCATTGGGCAGATGAACGCCTATTTACAGATTAATCCAGAAGGCTATGGTAGCCAACATATGCTGGCGAGTGGGCAGGCGGATCGTATTGTGCCGCTTAGTCCTGGCAAATAAGTCCTGACAAATCAATGTTGAGAATGAGCATTGGTAAATGCTATCAACGTTAATCAAAATTTTTTGATCGTTAATCTCAATAGTTTTTCGTATAACGTTTTTTAAATGATAAAAAATTGTTATAATTGACGGTTATCTAACCTATTTTTAATGGCTTGTCTGAGCTGTTATCTCTTTTAAATTCGACTGACGTTTATTTGCCAGCAGCCATGCTATTTGATGCACGTTATGATAATGGTTTCTGGATAAAAGCAACGTTAAGAGTCAAGTGAGGCATACATGCAATACCCAAAAAATTACGACGTGGTGGTGATCGGTGGTGGTCATGCTGGCACAGAAGCTGCTTTGGCGGCTGCACGTATGGGCGCGCAAACCTTGCTGTTGACGCATAATATTGAAACGTTGGGGCAGATGAGCTGTAACCCTGCGATTGGTGGTATTGGTAAATCGCATTTGGTGCGTGAGATTGATGCACTTGGCGGCGCAATGGCACTGGCAACGGATAAATCGGGTATTCAGTTTCGAGTACTTAACAGTCGTAAGGGTGCCGCTGTACGAGCCACTCGAGCGCAAGCAGATCGTATTCTTTATAAAGCCGCCATTCGTCATACGTTAGAGAATCAGCCAAATCTTGATATATTTCAACAAGCAGCCGATGATATTTTAGTTGAAAACGGTCGTGCTACAGCGGTTGTAACTGCTACTGGTATTATTTTTAATACGCAAACGGTCGTGTTAACCTCAGGTACTTTTTTAGGCGGGGTGATTCATATTGGTCTTGAGAGCTCAAAAGGTGGTCGCGCAGGCGATCAACCTTCTATCAAGCTTGCTGATCGTTTACGTGAGCTGAAACTTCCTGTTGGTCGCCTAAAGACAGGTACGCCTGCCCGTATTGATGCGCGTAGTGTTGACTTTAGTGTGATGACCGTACAGCCGGGTGATACACCGCTACCGGTAATGAGTTATATGGGCGATGTGTCCATGCATCCTGAGCAGGTCAATTGCTATATCACCCATACCAATGCCCGTACCCATGATATCATCCGTGAAAATCTAGACCGCTCACCGATGTTCTCTGGCAAAATCGAAGGTGTTGGTCCACGTTATTGTCCATCGATTGAAGACAAAATTCATCGCTTCGCTGATAAAGACAGTCATCAAATCTTTATTGAGCCAGAAGGCTTGACCACCCACGAGCTATATCCAAATGGTATCTCAACCAGCTTGCCGTTCGATGTGCAGTTAGAATTTATTCATAGTATGAAAGGCTTAGAGAACGCGCATATTACCCGTCCAGGCTATGCGATTGAATACGATTATTTTGATCCGCAAAACCTAAAACCAACGCTTGAAACCAAATCGATTGACCGTTTGTACTTTGCCGGTCAAATCAATGGTACAACTGGCTACGAAGAAGCAGGCGTACAGGGTTTATTAGCCGGTACCAATGCCGCTCTAGTCACTTGTGAAAACAATGAGTTTGATGTCTGGACACCACGCCGTGATGAAGCCTATCTTGGCGTGCTTGTCGATGATTTGATTACGCATGGTACGACTGAACCGTACCGCATGTTTACCAGTCGTGCCGAGTATCGCTTATTGCTACGTGAAGACAATGCTGACCAACGTTTGACTGAAACCGGTCGTAAGCTTGGCTTAGTAGATGATGTGCGTTGGCAAGCGTATGAAGAAAAAATGGAAGCCATTGCTTCAGAAACCGCACGCCTTAAAGATATGTGGGCAACTCCTGCCAATGCATTGGGTAAAAAGGTCACAGAGCAAACAGGCGAGGTGCTATCCAAAGAGGCAACAGCTTTTGATTTGCTCAAGCGTCCGCAGATTCATTTTGCTGATATCGCTGCCATCACTGATTCGAAAGTCGATGCCCAAGTGGGAGAGCAGATTGAAATTTCTGTCAAATATGCAGGCTATATTGATCGTCAGCAAGAAGATATTGATCAGATGAAGAGGTTGGAAAATACAGCGCTACCAATAGATTTTGATTATAGTGTGGTGTCTGGGTTGTCCAATGAGATTGTCCAAAAACTTGCGCAAGTCCGTCCGTCAACATTGGCTCAAGCGGGACGTATCAGTGGTGTCACACCGGCTGCTATCCAGCTACTAGCAATGACGGTCAAGAAACAGAAAAAAGTACAAGCAGCATTGAATGCATCATAATAATGTATCAATGACTTAAAAAATAGAAAAGCAAAAAGCTCATGCCGAGAAATCGTTATGGGCTTTTTTATTGCCAAAATACTATCGTTGTTCAAAGAAAGAGGTGTACTCACTTGTCTTGGTTGCTGCTTTCTCTTTATACTGGCTCTACGAATTACCAACTCTATTGTTATTACTTACATCTTTTCTATTAATTCACCTCACTATTGTCCACATTATGATGGGCTTGTCACTAAACTGAGCCTATTTATGATTGATGCTATTATTTTTGCTATGACCATCGTCTTGCCCAACCTTGCCTTAATGTGGTTAGGGTTTTTTATGAAAAGACGCGGTGAGGCGGATCAGGTGTTTATCGATCAGGCCTCTAGTTTCGTGTTTAATTATTGTCTGCCATGTCTGCTGTTTTTTAGTGTGGTCGATAGTGACGTTGATTATGCGAAGCAAATGGTATTGATAGGCGCTGGCATTGTGGTGACCTTTATATTGTTTATCGGCTCTGAGCTCTATGCCAAGCGCTTTATCAGCGACCCTGCCAATCAAGGGGTTTTTGTACAAGGTATCTTTCGCAGCAATATGGCGATTATTGGACTGGCAACCGTTGCCAACGCCTATGGGACGACTGGCTTAAGTATTGGTGCGGTATATATGGGTGTGGTGACAATACTGTTTAATATTTTAGCGGTGATTACGCTCAGCCGAGTGTCTAAGAGTATAGAAGATACTTGGCTCAGTCGTAGTACCATGATTATTAAAAAGCTATTTACCAATCCGCTCATCATTGCACTCGTTGCAGCCTTTACTTATAAGGCGTTGCCACTACCACCAATAGCGGGTGTGATTCATATCACCGGTGGGTTATTAGCAGCAGTTGCTTTACCGCTTGCACTGATTTGTGCCGGTGCAAGTATTAATTTGAAATCGATGTTGCATCCTTCTGGACTTTCCATGCAGGCAAGTATTGGACGCATTGTTATTGCACCGTTGTTTGCTATAGCGGTTGGTTTTGCTTTTGGCTTAACAGGCGTACATATGGGCGTACTGTTTTTGATGGTTGCATCACCAACAGCAGCAGCAAGCTATGTGATGGCAAAAGCGATGGGTGGTAATGATATTTTAGCCGCCAATATTTTGGCATTTACCACAGTAGTTGGTATGTTTGGCATGGCGATTGGCGCAGCAATATTACGCGCTATGGGGCTAATTTAACCACTGTTTGATAAATGACTACATACGTATAAAACAGTGGTTAAATCAAAAGACAGTTATCAAGAGTTTATCAAACCCTGATTAAAAAACCTCTTCATCGTTTAAGAAGAGGAGGTTTTTTTAGTTATACAAATGCTTCTGTTGGTTGTAAATCAAACAAATTAAGCTCAGAGACCAGCTCAAGTGAGCGCACACGGGCCGCTTGGTCATAGACGTTTGCTGTAACAATCAGCTCATCTGGCTGATAGGTAGCAAGGAACGCTGCAAGCTTTGGCTTGACAGTTTCAACAGAACCGATAAACGATACCGACAACGCACTATCCACCATCATTTTCTCAGCAGCGCTCCAGATACTATCCATATCATGAGTAGGCTTTGGCATTTGACCTGTTTCACCACGGCGTAAGCGCACAAAGCTCTGCTGTGCTGAGGTAAAGTGATAATGGGCGGTCGCATCATCGTCCGCAAGCAATAAATTTGCCGCTAGCATGACATAAGGCTTGTCTAAGTAAGCTGATGGTCTAAATTGCTCTCGATAAGCATTGATGGCTTGCCCAAGCATTTGCGGTGCAAAGTGTGAAGCAAACACATATGGCAACCCTAAGTGCGCTGCTAAGGTCGCACCAAAAAGGGAAGAACCTAGTATCCAAATGGGAATATTAGAGTTTGCACCGGGGAACGCCTGTACGGGACTATCATCTGTGCCATTTCCCAAAAAGTACATCAACTCTTGCACATCTTGTGGAAAGCGATCAGCATCTTGCATCTGGCGACGTAATGCCTGAAAAGTTGCACCGTCTGTACCGGGCGCACGACCCAAACCCAAGTCTACGCGGTCGCCATATAATGCTTGCAGGGTACCAAACTGCTCAGCAATGACAAGCGGGGCATGATTGGGCAACATCACACCACCTGCGCCAATACGTATACGCTTGGTCTGAGCACCAATATGCGACAATAGAACTGACGTCGCTGCACTAGCAATACCAGGCATATTATGATGTTCTGCCATCCAATAGCGATTTAAGCCAGATTTTTCGGCTTGCTGCGCTGTTTCAACAGTTTGGGCGACACCTTCAGCAATGCTTTTACCCTCAGGAACGGGGGCTAAATCTAAGAAGGATAAGGGAATAGAGTTACTCATAAATCACCTGTTTTTAGATGCCATATGATTAATGGCAGTATTATTTATTATAAATTTATAAGAGCCTCAGCTTGCGTAGTTATTATTCAACTAGTGATATAATTATCACTATGCAAGTCTTGAACGCTTTACCTTCTATATAATGGGGCGGTTAAATAAGATATAAAGGTCAGTATTCACGCTGATAACAAATCTTAATCATATGAGCTATAGAGGATAAGGACAGTTGATTTAGTCAGACATTGACTAGAAAAGAATAGTTCACAAGAAAAAGCATCACTATCTAAAGATAATGATGCTTTTATGAGTATCTTTAATTACGAGTACTTTGATCTTCTATTTATATTACTGACTTAATAATCAAATACTAGCTACACGTATTAGTGAAAACAGCAGTCATTACTGACTGAACTGTTTTTGACACAGCTCCATAAACGCCCGTCCATACTGACGAATCTCTGCGTCATCACGTACTGCCATCCAACTGGTAAAGCGTCCGAAGTGATCCACTGGTATGGCAGTTAGGTTTTGATAATGGCTCGGCTCAAATGCCATTTCTGCGATGATACCAATCCCTAAGCCAAGCCCTACGTAGGTGCTAATCACATCAGCATCAAGTGCTGCCAATACGATATCTGGCTCAAGACCGGCATCGCTAAAGGTTTTGTCAATAGCGCCGCGCCCCGTAAAACCACCGTGATACGTCACGATTGGATAGCTGGCAAGGGTTGGTAAGTCGATAGATTCTAGTCCTGCCAATTCATGATCGCTTGGCACGATGACACGATGCGTCCAGTCATAATAGCGATAGCAGCGCAAATAGTTATTATGTAGTAAGGACTCGGTTGCAATACCAATATCGGCCTGCCCTCGTATCACCATCTGTGCGATGGTTTCAGGATCTGCCTGTTGCAGGATGAGATTAACCTTAGGAAAACGCTCTTTAAATTCTTTCACGACTTTTGGTAAGACGTAACGTGCCTGAGTATGAGTCGTGGCAATTGTCAATGTACCGACATTTGGATTATTAAAGTCGAGGCTGAGGTTTTCAATCGTACGGATTTCGGTAAAGATAGATTCAATATGCGGCATGAGCGCCGTACCCATTGTCGTAAGCCCCGTTAAACGTTTGCCTTGGCGCACGAACACTTCAGTTTTGAGCTGATTCTCAAGAGCTGCGATATGCTTTGAAAGACTTGATTGGCTGGTATGCAGTACCGTCGCCGCCTGACTTAAATTATAGCCATTGATTACGGTATGCCACACTGTCTCCAACTGTTTGAGTTGAATTTGCAGATGCCGTTGATTGACCACTACGTCGATTGCCATAAGTTAATCCCATTATATAAAGAGTCAGTCGTCTTTATAAAAGTTAAAACGCCCAAAAAACATAACAAGCGTGTAGTGTAAATCAAAGCTATTATTCTTGTATATAATAAATAGGTATCTATTTATACATATAAGGAATATAGGAAAATCGCTTGAAGAATACGCTAGGTTGAAATCTAATAGGAGTAAACCAAAAAATTATAGCTTAATTTATATTTAAGAAAGGTTAAGATACATGTACTTACCAAAGCAAGCTATAGAATATAGCCGATATGCTCAATCAAGTAGTTAGTGGAAAAACATCTAGTCAATTTGAGTATTCTCAAGTACCATTATTCAATTTTGCAGCAAATGTCATTTTCTTTGTACAGAGCTAGGCAATTTTTTGTCCTTTTTTATTCTGATAGTCTCAATGTCACACTGCCAGTAGATAAAATTTTGGATAAAAAGTAGCGCACTGTCGTATTTTTTGTCTAAATTTTTGGTGAGTCGTTATGTCTGCTGTCCAACCTATTCCGCCCAATTCTCCTATTGCCAAAAAGTCACTTAGCGAATCTTTGCAGGCTTATCTTGATCGGCGTTCACTTATCATGCTGTTCTTGGGCTTTGTCGCTGGCATTCCTATCTTACTAATTTTCTCTAGCTTATCATTATGGTTGCGTGAAGCAGGGATTGATCGTAGCGTAGTAACCATGTTTAGCTGGGCGGCGCTTGGTTATGCCTTTAAGTTTATTTGGGCACCATTAATTGATGCAGTGCCATTGCCAATATTAACCAAACTATTAGGTCGCAGGCGCAGCTGGATTTTGGTCTCGCAGATTATGATTATTGCCGCTATCTGTATCATGGCGAGTGTCAATCCAGCGAATGAAGGCAGCCTAGTTCTGATGGCAGTAGGTGCCGTACTACTGGGCTTTTCATCAGCGACACAAGACATCGTTATTGATGCTTATCGCATCGAATTGGCACCCCCAAGCCTACAAGCGGTCTTGTCTGCCATGTATGTGACCGGTTACCGTATCGGAATGATCGTCGCTGGTGCTGGGGCATTATATTTAGCCGATTACTTTGGTTCTACCGAGAGCTTTTATAGCTATGAGGCGTGGCGCAATACTTATTGGATTATGGCAGCGGTGATGGGCATTGGGGTTATTACCACCTTGGTGATTCATGAGCCGATTAGACAACAAGTGATTGTTGAACGTAAAACGTCAGAATATACCCGTTTAGTATTAGTATTCGCTATATCAGTCATAGGTTTTGTACTGGTATTTGCTAATTCAGGCTTGGTCTTACCCGAGACAGAAAGTGTGTTCGCAGGCTTCTTAATCGAAGTAGTGCGTATGGTATCGAGTTTGGCAGCGGCTTTGATTATCGGTTACGGCTTAGTAAAAGCCAATCTTGTGGAGCAAGAGTTTGCTAAGACCACATGGATTGAACCTATTACTGACTTTTTCCGCCGTTACGGTAAAAAGGCGTTATTGTTATTGGCGCTGATTGGTCTTTATCGTATCTCCGATATTGTTGCTGGGGTTATCTCTAATGTCTTCTATCAAGACATGGCATTCACTAAAGTTGATATTGCCAACGCCGTTAAGTTGGTTGGTGTTGTTATGGCGATTGCCGGTGGTTTCTTAGGTGGTTTATTAGCACAAAAAATGCGTATCATGCGCGCAATGATGGTTGGGGCAGTCCTTGCTTGCGTGACCAACTTGTTATTTATTCTACTGACATACCATCCTGGGAGCTTGCCGTATATGTATTTGGCAGTAATCCTTGATAATCTTGCAGCTGGTCTTGCTAGTGCCGTATTTATTGCCTTTTTATCTGCATTAACATCTATTCGATTTACTGCCGTCCAGTATTCAATATTTTCATCACTAATGACATTATTGCCAAAAGTGGTGGGTGGTTATTCAGGGACTATCGTTGATAGCACCAGTTATCCCTTCTTCTTTATGTTTACTTTTCTGATTGGTATTCCTGTTTTAGCGCTGATTTATTATGTTGATAAATATATCGTCATTGGTGACAATGATGATATTTATGGTGATGGCAGTGACGATAGTAATAGTGGCAGTAATAAAGGTGTTGAGTTAACCAAAGCCAATCCTACTTTAACCAATACCAATGAGCCACCGCGCGCGTCAGAGTAGGTTAAAGGTTATAAAAATAAAGCAGATATTATTATTAAGAGTCATTTATGACAGCGCAAAAAGCAGCAGACGTAACAATATGGCAAATCAAGCAGCAAGCGATGCAAATGGCGGAAGAATTATCTGTTCCAACATTTTGGATAACGGATTGGCTGCTATATATCATTGATAAACCCGCGCTATTTTTAATAACGGATGATAGCTATCAGCTAAGTGTTGCTGAGGTTGAGCGATTTAATGCTGGTGTGACCAAAATGCAGCAAGGTATACCATTGGCTTATTTAACGGGTATACAGGCATTTTGGTCGCTTGATTTTACCGTTAATGAACATACCTTAATTCCCAGACCCGATACTGAAGTTTTGGTTGAGCAAGCACTACATTGGATAAATACTGCCAATAAAGAGTTTGTACCTAACGCTGCTGCTAGCCATAAGCGTCTGCTTGATCTGGGCACAGGTTCTGGTTGCATTGCCATCAGTCTTGCTCACGAGTTAAAGCTAGCTTGTAAGTTGGAATCAGTAAGCTGGCAAGTCGTTGCTGTTGATTTCTCGCTAGAGGCGCTAAAAATTGCTCAGTATAATGCGGTCAGTAATGCTGTAGATATCGAGTTCATCCATAGTAGCTGGTATGATGCACTCTCTACTCAGGACGAACATTTGTTCGATGTGATTGTCTCAAATCCGCCCTATATTGATGAGGCGGATGAGCATTTAGCAGATTTATTAGCAGAGCCAATTAGTGCTTTGAGCGCCCCTAATCAGGGTTTGGCTGATATCGAACATATTGTCCATCATGCGCCTCAGTACCTAAAAGTAGGCGGGCTATTAGCGATTGAGCATGGCTTTGATCAAGGGCATACTGCGCGCCAGTTATTTGCGGACAATCACTTCGATAATGTACAAACGATTAAAGATTTTGGTGGGAACGATAGAGTGACGTTTGGGCAGTTTAATAAAAATAAGCTGTAATATTGAGTACTGGTAATCCATATGAGTAATGTAGAAACAGAAATATTGTTAGATGATGAGCTGCTGCGTTATGCGCGTCAAATATTACTTGATGGCTGGGATATTGATGCTCAGCTACGACTAAAATCATCACGTGTCGTCATGATAGGCGCAGGTGGGCTAGGTTGCCCAGCTTCTGAAACCTTAGTGCGTGCAGGACTTGGGCATATTCACCTAATTGATGACGATGAGATTGAAGCCAGTAATTTACAGCGTCAAACATTGTTTTTACCGGAGGATATTGGTAAACCTAAAGCTCTAACTGCTGCGCAAATGTTGATGCGTATCAATCCTTTAATCACAGCTCGCAGTACGATAGCGCGATTGAGTGAAGACAATGCTTATGAGTTACTTGATATGGCGTCCGGTACGCCAGACCTATTGTTAGACTGTACGGATAATTTTGCTACCCGTGACATCATCAATCGTATTAGTGTGCGCTATCAGATTCCATTATTATCGGCATCTGCTATTGCAATGCAAGGGCAACTGGCACTGTTTGAGCCACATCTAAATACCGGCTGCTATCACTGTGTATTTGGTTCGGTAGTATTAGATGCCGAGGCGGATGAACATACGTGTGCCAATTCAGGGGTGCTTGCCAGTACCACAGCTATCATAGGCAATCTACAAGCCAATGCTGCTTTGCAATATCTAGGATTAACCAAAAATCCACTGACAAACAAACTGCTGATATGGGATGGTAGTCTGATGCAGCAACGCTTGATGGGATATCGAAAAGAGTCAGAATGTCCTGTCTGTAATATCTTTTCCTAATTTCAATCAATGATTTTTTACCAGTTATAATCGCCGATTCTCAAATCTCCTTCTTATGACCACAGTTGTCTTTTATGAAAATTCATCGTCCGCATTTATTAAAACATACCTTTAATGTCGTTAACCGTGTTCGTCAAACAGCAAGTGTCGCTGGTTTATCAGCGCTTAGAGTGGCGAAGGGCGAAAAGCCTGATGCCATGCTGTTAAAAGAAACTTTTGAGCAACTGGGTACGACTTATATCAAAATAGCTCAGTTTATTGCCAGTACGCCGTCATTATTTCCGCGTGAATATGTGCAAGCCTTTCAAAGTTGTTTGGATCAAACCACGCCATTGTCTTATGCTTATATCGAGCAAGTATTAACAGAAGAGCTAGCTGTTAATGGACTCATACTTGAAGAGACGTTTGCCTATATTGACTCAAAACCATTGGCTTCTGCTTCTATCGCCCAAGTCCACGCAGCGCGTTTGCATAATGGTGATGAAGTTGTCTTAAAGGTGCAAAAACCTGGCGTCGAAACTATTATGCAGACGGATTTGGGTGTATTGCATGGCGTGACAAAGTTGGTGGAATTGTTGATGCCTTCAATGAGATTTGCCAGCATTGCGCCGATTATTGATGAGATTCGTTTGCGTATGCTTGCGGAGACAGACTTTATCGCTGAGGCACAAAATATTCGCGACTTTCAGCAGTTTTTGGCAGTATCAGGCAATACACGCGTGGTGGCACCAAAAGTCTATGAGGCCTACACTACCAAGCGTGTGTTGACCATGAGCCGCTTATACGGTGTCTCTATGGTAGATGAAACTTTGATGCGTCAATATTGTACTGATCCTGCCCAAGTGATGGCAGATACGCTCAATACTTGGTTTGCAAGCCTGATGCTGTGTAATAGTTTCCATGCGGATTTACATGCGGGTAATTTAATGCTATTAACTGATGGACGTATCGGATTTTTAGATTTCGGTATTGTCGGTAAATTGAAGGCTGAAAGCTGGCGCGCTTGCATGGGAATGATGCAAGCCATGCAGGATAATGATTATTATGCGATGGCACGCCATATGATAGATATGGAGATGACACATGGTGGTAATCAGGTTGATGTGGTGGCATTGGGTGATGATTTGCAGCGTATGATGAAGACCATCATGGCAGAGGACAAAGCCTTTACCAGTGGTGTGCCCTTTAATACGAAAGAGCAGGCGGATGAGCTGAATACAATGATGCTGGAGATAGTTGAGGTCGGTAAGCGTCATGGTATTCATTTTCCGCGTGATTTTGCTTTATTGACCAAGCAAATGCTCTATTTTGACCGCTTTATGCGTACGCTTGCACCTGATATGGATATGTTTAGTGATCAGCGCGTGCAGATGTTGGGACAGGCGGAGAGAAATGAGCAAGAAAATCGTCCAACACTCAATGTTTCGTAGGATTAAATAGTATATGTAATACTTGTTCATAATTATTTTTTACTACTTTAACACAAAGGATTGTGTGCTTTTTGCCACAAAATGGCCCTGTCATGATGACTGCTCTCAAAAGCCGTGCTGTTATTACTATCACCAATGAAACAGCTGTTGCGTTGATCGGTATGTACTGTATGGCAGTGGTAATGGGGTTTGGACGCTTTTTATTTACAGCCACTTTACCTGATATTATGTTGCAATTGTCGCTATCCACGACCATTGCAGGTTGGCTCGCTTCAATCAACTATATTGGCTACTTTATTGGCGCGCTTATCGCGATGTTTGTGCCACAGCGTCTAACATGGCATATGCTAATATTATGGACAATAATTAGTGTCATTACTACCATGCTGTTGGTCGTGCCAAATATGTCATTAAATTTATGGTATGGCATTCGGCTGATATCAGGTGTCGCAAGTGGTGTGGCGATGATTTTAAGCTCATCTTTGGTCGTTCAAAGATTCAGTCTTGAGCGCCGTTCGGTGCTATCGGCAGTACACTATGCAGGTATCGGCGTCGGTATCAGTGCCTCCGCAATACTGACGTGGTGGTTACTGACGCTTGGCTACCATTTCGACGTGATTTGGCTGATCGCTGGAATGATTAGCTTACCTGTTTTATGGTTGCTGTATGGCATACGTCCGTCTGCTATGGTTACTTTATTTGGTTCAACATCAGTAAGCTCAGAAATACCCCAGAGTAATCATTATTCCTCGCCATATCAAACCTATATTAATTTTAAGCGTTCTTTATACGAGGCGCTATCAGGTCATAGTAAGCCCATTACGTTATTGTTGACCAGTTATGTGCTGGCAGGCTTTGGTTATATTACATCGGCAACTTTTTTGCCGGTAATGGCAGCTCAGCGCTTGACCACTCAAAATTCTGCTGGACTGTCTATTTGGCTGGTAGTGGGTATATTTGCCATGCTCTCAAACCCGATTTGGGGTGCTCTTGCCAAACGTATTGGTGAAGTCAAAACCTTAATGGGCTTGACGTTATTGCAAGCGTTTGGCATGTACTTGCCCATAGGGTTTGATGGCGCTATTGGTTTATATGCTAATGCCATGATTTTAGGGTTAACCTTTGTGGGTATGGTCTCTATGACCTTAACGATTATTAAAAACATAAATCCCATCTATACAAATCTGCTGATAGGACTAGCAACATTAGCCTATGCAATAGGGCAGTTCATCGGACCATTGGTAACGGTAGCGCTGGCGGGAGAGAATGATAACTTTAATGCAGGATTGTTGGTAGCGGCTACAGGACTGCTGATAGGACTGGTTTTGGTATTCTTTTTCTGGCGTCAAACGAACCGACTGCAAAAAACAATCATTTAAGCGAATCACTTTAGTAGGATTAAATCATACTGCGGCTGAATACTTCTCGTAGCTCAAAGCTGGTATGGACTTGTGCCACGCCTTCGATACGATTTAACCGATGCAATAAAAATTCCTCATAGTGAGCCATGTCTCGTACGCGTACTTTAATCAGGTAGTCCTCGGAGCGACCAGTGACGATACTACAGCTGATGACTTCATCGAAGCTTTTAACCTTGCGCTCAAACTGCTCAAAACGGTCAGCCGTGTGACGGTCCATACTGATAGCAATGAAAACTGCCAAGGGATAGCCAAGTTTTTGAGCATCGGTTTGAGTATGATAACCGGTGATAACGCCGCTATCCTCTAAGCGCTTAATACGGCGCGCGCAAGGGGTTGCCGAGAGATTAACGCGCTCGGCAAGCTCAGTAATGCTCATACGTGCATCGGTCTGCAATAAGCGCAATAAGCGTTTATCTGTATCATCAATATCTGCAATTAACAGCTGATTAGAATGAGTATGTTGCATGATAATTGTCTTTGTTAGTGAATTATGCCAATTATAGCGATTTATTTATCACATTTCACTAATATAAGTTAAATATACTTATTATAAAGCCGATATTCACCTTATAAACTTTGTTATTATAATGGCATAAATTCGTATTATCTCGTATGATAAAGCAGGATTTTGGCATTGATTGCCTCATCAAAAATACCAACCTAATGCCGTCTAAGGATTGATTATGTCTGACCAAGCAACACGCCCTGTAGCGCCTGCCGCTGCAAAGAGCACACCAAAAAAAGCCGCTTTCGATTTCCGTAAATATCGCCCTTTTGCATTTGCGCCACTGTTGCCAGATCGCACATGGCCGAGCAAAACGCTCGAGAAATCACCGATATGGGCAAGTGTGGATCTGCGTGATGGCAATCAGGCATTGATTGATCCGATGACTATTGAACAAAAAATGCGTTTTTTTGAAACCTTGGTAGATGTGGGTTTTAAAGAGATTGAAATAGGTTTTCCCTCAGCGGCACAAGTCGAGTTTGATTTTGCTCGTAAATTGATTGAAGAAAATCATGTGCCTGATGACGTGACTTTGCAGGTATTGGTACAAGCACGTGAGCATTTGATTGCTCGTACTTTTGAATCCTTAAAAGGCGCAAAGCGTGCCATCGTTCATGTTTATAACTCAACTTGCCGTATTCAGCGCGAAAAAGTATATGGCAAAGATAAAGCTGAAATTAAAGAAATTGCTATTACTGGCGCAAAACTATTGGTTGAATATGCTGCTAAATATCCAGAAACAGAATGGGTATTCCAGTATTCACCTGAGAGCTTTAGCCAAACTGAAACTGAATATGCAGTTGAAGTCTGTGATGCCGTTTGTGATGTTTGGCAGCCCGAGAACGGTCAAGAGGTAATCTTAAACTTACCTGCGACGGTTGAGGCGTCAATGCCCAATGTATTCGCTGATCAAGTCGAGTATTTTTGTCGGAATCTTGCCAAGCGTGAGCATGTGACTATTAGCTTGCATACGCATAATGACCGAGGCTGTGCGGTGGCAGCGGCTGAGCTTGGTGTGCTTGCTGGTGCCGATCGTATTGAAGGTACTTTACTTGGTAATGGCGAACGTACCGGTAATATGGATATCATGGTGATGGCGATGAATTTATTTAGCCAAGGTATCGATCCTGAGCTTGACTTTAGTAACATGAGTGAGATTGTACAAGTCGTTAGCGAATGCAATAACTTGCCTCTGCATCCACGTCATCCTTATGTGGGTGAGCTTGTATTTACTGCCTTTAGCGGCTCGCACCAAGACGCGATCAAAAAATGCCTCGACTATAATGAGAAGCATATGGAGGAGACGGAAAACGTCTGGGATGTGGCATATTTACCAATTGATCCTGCCCATATTGGTCGCAGCTATCAGGATGTGGTTCGTATTAATAGCCAATCTGGTAAAGGTGGGGTGGCTTATATCTTGCAGCGCAACTATGGCTTTAACTTGCCACGTTGGATGCAAATTGACTTTAGTGGTGTGGTACAAAAACAAGCCGAAACTACGGCTCGTGAATTGCAGAATGATGAAATTTTACAAACCTTTGAAGACACTTATTTACAGCAAGGCAGTTTTGAGCTGTTAGATTACACGGTCAATAACAAAGGCGGCGAAGTCTACTTTAACGGTCAAGTTCAAATGAATGGTGATACCATCATTATAGACGGTAATGGTAATGGGCCGTTGTCTTCGTTTATCGATGGATTGGCGCAACACACAGGCAAATCAATCCATGTCATTAACTATGCTGAGCATGCAATCAATCCGCAGCATAATAGTGGTGATGGTATCAATGATGATAACAATAGAGACAATAAGACAAATGCCAATGCTGCTGCTTATATACAGCTAAATGTAGATGGTGAAGTTTATTCAGGTATCGGTACTTGTAGCAGCACGGTATCAGCCATGCTAAAAGGCGCATTGTCAGCCTTTGCTCAAGCAGTTGGTATCGCTGCTGTTTAATGTTGAATCCAAGAACTAAGTACTTAAGAATTTTAATTATTTAGGTATATAAGTTTACGTTTATATGAATACAACGTCATGGCTCATTGCGATAAGCAAATCAGAGCCATGGCGTTATTTTTTATATTTGAACCTCAGTAATTAGAGATCTTATTTAAGTGCTTATCACTGAGAGGTTAAAGCCTAATAGCATAATGTTACTTGTGTTTTCGGTGACTAAGACTTACGCTAATGTAAATAGCATTCATTATTATAATAGTATAAATAACAAGGTTAATTATGGAACCTCTCTCATTTGCTTCATTTTCATTAGCCGCTATTTTGGCATCATTACCAGTAAATGGCGAAGCAGTTAGTAAGCCGACCATTACTACACATATTAGCCCTGCGATTGCTGGACAGTGGGAGATTGATTTAAACAGCAGTATCACGATGACCAAAGAAGCTGCGGCGCGGCAAGCAGCGTTAAAAGATAAGAGTCAGATTAAAAGTAAAGAACCTAAAGTCAACGTCGGTGCAGGAATATTAACACAAAACGAAAAACGCCTTATTAATATTCAAGCAGATACCAGCAAAAAACTCACTGCATCAGCGAAGAAATCTGATCAGTGCCGTGAGCTTTATAATTTTGCTGCTGATAATGAAATGTGGTCAGTCAGTGGCAAAGAGTGGACTTATGGACGTTATTTGATTACGCACCGTGAAGAGGGACTACCTATCATTGCTATTAAAACTGTTTACGATAACAATGAAGTAGATTGCTCCGGCAGCCAGATAGATCAGAGCAATGAGGCGTTGATTGCATTTTTAAATCATGATGGCAATCAAATGCAGTGGTGTGCTGATCCTGATGGCAAAGAGTGCTTTATGAATTTTAATAGAATTCTGCCATAGCAATGGTTTTTCAGTGACTTTGCTTTAGCTTTAATTACAGTCATTATTAAAAAAACCGCTATCTGCATGGATAGCGGTTTTTTTAATAATGACAAGCTTTGATAATAAAGATATTTTATATCAATATTTAATCAGTTTACAAGGTGGCTTTTTCTTTATTATTAGTTAACAATTCTCTTTCAAGATAATGAATATTCTGTGCTTCATGAACAAAATTATCATCTGATAAAATTACATCACGATGCATCGGGATATTTGTTTTGATACCTTCAATAACCAACTCATCAAGTGCCTGTAGCGTTTTAGAAATCGCTTGCTGACGGGTTTGACCATGACAGATAAGCTTACCAATCAAAGAGTCATAGTAACTTGGAATCTCATAGCCAGGATATAGATGTGAGTCAAAGCGGATACCAGCCCCACTAGGTGAATACAGCTGAGTGACCGTACCAGGTGATGGCATAAAGGTCACTGGATCTTCAGCATTGATGCGACATTCAATCGCATGACCTTGAATTTCAATCTCACTTTGGCGATACGATAAACCGTAGCCGGCTGCGATTTTTAACTGTTCAACGACCACATCAATGCCTGTAATCATCTCAGTAATAGTATGCTCAACTTGTACGCGAGTATTCATTTCAATGAAGAAATATTCGTTATTTTCAAATAAAAATTCAAAAGTACCAGCACCGCGGTATTTAACCAGCTTACATGCTTTTACACAAGCATCTAAGATAGGCTGACGTACATCATCAGGAATATCAGGGGCAGGGGCTTCTTCTAAAACTTTTTGATGACGGCGCTGTAATGAGCAATCTCTATCATATAAATGAATGGCATTACCAAAACCATCGCCAAGTACTTGTATCTCTACATGTCGCGGGTTTTGGAGATAACGTTCCATATAAACCGTATCATCACCAAACCATAGCTCAGCTTCTTGCTTAGCCGCTTGCACTTGACCGATAATTTCTTCGAAGCGCTCAACCACACGCATACCACGACCACCGCCACCCGCTGCTGCTTTAATCAACAAGGGAAAACCAATATTGCGTGCTTGCTCTTCAGCATTGTGTAGCGTCACAGCACCTACTGAACCAGGTACTGTCGGCACACCCGCTTTTTTCATGGCATTGATCGCGGAAACCTTGTTGCCCATCAGACGAATATGATCTGCAGTAGGACCTACAAAGGTTAATCCAGCTTCTTCAATACGTTCAGCAAATTCAGCATTTTCAGCCAAAAAACCATAACCAGGGTGAATGGCATCAGCACCAGTAATCTCAGCAGCAGTCAAGATAGTATTGATATTTAGATAGCTTTGATTGGCATTAGGGTTGCCGATACAAATGGCTTCATCAACAAAGCGCAAGTGCATCAAATTGGCATCAGCCGTAGAGTAAACACCAACGGTTTGAATACCAAGGGCTTTACAAGCGCGAACGATACGTAGAGCAATCTCACCTCTATTGGCGATGAGCAGTTTTTTTATCATGGGGTCATCCTCATTGAAGCGGCGTTTTTTAATGGAGTCGCTATATACAGCAATATCGAAATTTATTATTAAACCTAATGATTATCTAACTTTAAAATCTTTAAGCTTAGATATGATTAAGCTAAAATAGCCTAAGCATAATTTGATATTGCCTAATAAGTAGCACACTCTCCATCAGAACGAAGTAAAGGTTGGCAAATCTGATTACGCTTTATAGCGTACGATAGGCTGACCAAACTGTACCACTTCAGAATTAGTGACCAAGATCTCATCAATAACACCACTTTGAGTCGCCTCAAGAGGGTTCATAATTTTCATCGCTTCAATGATACCGAGCGTATCACCAGCTTGCACTTTTTGTCCAACCTTTATAAATGGTGGATCATTAGGACTAGGGGCTGAGTAATAAACGCCAACCATAGGCGATGTCTCAATACTACCTGCTTTCATCGCAGGCTGTGATTCGATAGCATGAGGTGTAGCAGCACTAGCAGTAGGTGCAGCCATCATCGTTGGCGCCGGTGCATCATAGTGACGAGTCAAACTGATATGCTCGTCATCTGAGCTGATTTCCAAATTAACCAGTTCGCTTTCTTCCATGAGTGCAATGAGGGTGCGTATTTTTTCAATATCCATAATTTTATTTTTGCCTTTTAACAAATTCGAGAAAAATAGTGTAACTAAATATTGTGTAGATAATCGCTAATGATACCTATATTCACAGCAATGAGCAATCGATGTACAGTTGTTAACTGAGTTTTTTTACATATTATGACGTAAGCGCTCGTTTGAGTAAGAAATGCTCAAGAATTTATCATATAGTCAGGGAAAAGCAATATCGATACATCAAGTACTGCTGATATTAATTTTTCTTGCTTGCTGTGCCTACGCAGACAGAGGCTGCAAAAAATTTATACCAGCAGTACCGTAGCGTTTTTAAGGTATTTTAACTATAGTCTATGTGACTTGCGAGCGCCAGTGATGATTATTGCAGATAACATTTAGATAAACTTGTGTAAACCTAGTCTTATTATTATCCCCACATTGCTAGCAATCTCTTTTGTTGGTAGCGCAAACGTATGGTAAGTAAAATAGACGATAAGAATAACCCTGTAATTAAAGCCATCCAAAAACCTTGTGCCCCAATATCAGTGAAGCGTACCAGATAAATACCAAGCGGCAGAGCCACTATCCAGTAGCAAAATAGGGTAACCCACATCGGTATTGTAGTATCTTGCATGCCCCGTAATATGCCCGCGACATTGACTTGCCAGCCATCAAATAGCTGATAAGCAAGCGCAAAGATGAGCAAATGCATGGCTTGAGCTCGTACTTCAGGATCGTCAGTGAATGCCGCTGCCAATTGTGGTCTAAATAGCCAAACACCAATCATACAAGCAAATGCAATAAGCACCGTCCATATAAGACCAGTTGCTTGTACTTGACGCAATGCCATTAGGTTTTTTTCACCAAAGCGGTTGGATACCATAATAGTCAGTGCCATCGCGACCGAAATTGGGATCATAAACAACTGCGAGGTCACTGATAGGGCGACTTGGTGCGATGCGGTTGCCAACTCACCCAATGGACTAATCACCAGTGCGCCTAAGCTAAATAGACTGGCTTCAAAAAAGATAGAGACGCCAATTGGAATACCAAGTTTGAGAAGTTTTTTTATCTGTGCCCGATTTGGACTGGCAAAGGCATAAAAAAAGCGCGTACTGGCAAATTGCTGACGCTTAGTAAAGCTGGTATAAGCGGCTAATAACAAGACGTTAATCCACAAAACGATAGCAGTTGCTACCCCGCAACCAGCGCCACCCATCTCAGGCATGCCAAACAAGCCATGGATAAAAATATAGTTAAGCGGGATATCTGCAAGCAGCCCTATGATACTAATAACTGTCACTGGCTCAGGTCGACCAAGCGCTTCACAGTAACTACGCAGCACCGCATAAACGGTGATTGCAGGGAAGCCAAATGATACGCCATGCAAATACTGAGTTGCTATCGGTTGTATATTCTCAGGAACACCCATGAGGGCAAGTACATTGGGTGCTAGGTTGACAATGATAAAACCAAGGATACCAATGACACCAGCCGTCCATAATGACTGCTGCGTGATATGTGGTACTTTATCGAGTTGGTTTTGACCAATGGCTTCACCGATCAGAGGCGTAGTCGCAATTAAAATACCTGTTGCTAATAAAAATAATGGTAGCCAAATACCTGAGCCGACAGCGACAGCAGCCAAATCAAGTGCCGAAACTTGACCTGCCATAATGGCATCGACAACACCAAGCGCTGCTTGACAAAATTGGGTGATTAAGATGGGCAGCGCGAGTATACCTAATCGTAAACTGTAACTTTTAAAATCTACAAAAGACAACGGGAAAACCATAATGAGCAACTTTTATTCTTTACAATAATTTTTTTTGATAAACAAATTTTACTAATGAACAAACACAGCCATCAATAAATCAATAGCAAGGCAGTAAAATAGGAGGTGTGCGACGATAATACTCCGATAAATAATATGAGCAAGTCCATTTTTAATAACATTAGGCATGCAGAGTGAAAAAAGAATCACTGATGCTAGAATAAAAATAACCCGTCAATTCAAGTAATGAAGTGACAGGTCGTAAGTTAATAGAATGGTAAAGAAGTTAGCCTATAATATAAATATTTTGGCAAGGTTTGATAAGTCTCGTATTTATAGGTGTACTAAGCCCCCAATAGAAGAATCAAACATCAATTTTGGTGCTTGTAAGTCAGAGTTATTCATTCAATAGAGTCAGTATCTTCTGACAGTAAATTGAGATTTCTTGCCATATCCATAATCGCATACCAGTGTTTAGGCTCAAGTGGTATGATGGTCAATTGCTCACAGCCTTTTCTGAGTAATAATGAGTCCTCGAGCGCAGGCAAAAACTTTAGCTCTGACAGTGGCAAAATATCATTAAAAGTTTGCTCAAAGGTCACATCCACCATATACCATCGCGGAGTATCTGCGGTGGCTTTCGGGTCATAGTGCCTGTGTTCAGGATGAAATTGAGTAATATCAGGATAGCCAGCTTGACTAATAGTCACGATACCAGCAATGCCAGACGGTCTAGCGCTAGAGTGGTAAAAAAACGCCTTGTCACCTACTTGCATGTCATCACGCATAAAATTGCGGGCTCGGTAATTGCGCACGCCATCCCACATCTCGGTGCCTGCACCTTCTAATTCTTTTATACTAAAACAGCTCGGATTAGATTTTATAAGCCAATATGACATGGTTTTGTCCTTTTTATATAGCTGGTCATTTATAATTATTGTATATAACAATGGTGATCCTAAGTTATTTTGCCTATAACTAAGACTTCTTACCATCAGCCTTTGCCATGGGTTTTGTTATCGATAGAATTTTCTTGAAGTTAGGCTTTTTTTTACTGAGCTTAGCCGTTATCCTAGCGGTATTTTCTGCTACTGATGGCAGTTACCTATTTATAGATAAGTCCGCTTATGTCAAATATCAAACCCAATCAACTGTCTCAGCAAGCAAAGCCTTTTGATGACGGTCATTCGAATACAGTAGAAGTGACAGACATTCCATTGGCGCTATACATCCATATCCCGTGGTGTGTCAAAAAATGCCCTTACTGTGATTTTAATTCCCATGAGCTACCAGTTGATAGTCAGCTGTCCATGTATGACGAATACGTAGATGCATTATTGCAAGATGCTGCTATGCAGCAGATATTGACCCAAGGACGTGAGATTAGCTCCATATTTATCGGCGGTGGTACGCCATCATTGTTGCCGATTGTGCAGTATCAGCGCTTGTTTACCCAGTTGCGTGAGATTTTTAGGTTTGCCCAAGATATTGAGGTGACGATGGAGGCAAACCCAGGCACCCTTGAGCATGCGCCATTTGCTGAGTATTTAGAGGTGGGTATTAATCGCTTATCGATAGGTGTGCAGAGCTTTTCTGCGGAACAATTAACCACGCTTGGACGTATTCATAATCCTACCCAAGCGTTATCTGCAATTAAAGCAGCTCGAGAAGCTGGATTTGAGCGCGTAAACGTGGATTTGATGCATGGACTGCCAGACCAAACCACGAGCGAAGCGTTAGACGATATTCAAATGGCACACGATGCTGGTGCGACCCATATCTCATGGTATCAGCTGACCATTGAGCCAAATACTGTATTCTATCGCAGTCAGCCAATTTTACCCAATGAAGATCGTTTGGCAGATATCGAACAAGCGGGTCAGACGTTATTACAGAATTTTGGCTATGACAATTATGAAGTATCCGCGTGGTCTGGGTCAGCAGATAAGCCATGTCGTCATAACGTCAATTATTGGCAGTTTGGTGACTATTTGGCAATCGGGGCAGGTGCGCATGGCAAAGTGACTGTCGGACAAGATATTGTCGGGCAAAACATAAGCAATCATATACCTACCGATGTATGGAGTATGGATAGCGAAAATACTCAAGCAGGTATCTATCGCTTTAGTAAATCCCGTATGCCAAAAAGTTATATGGAGTATCAAGAAGTTCATGGCCAAGATGAGGCATCAATATCAGCGCCAAAAATGGTTGGCTGGCAAGCGATTGATGAAGAGGAGCTGGTTAGTGAGTTTATGCTTAATGCCTTACGTTTGCATGGCGGCGTAGCATGGCCGTTATTCGAAGCACGTACGGGGCTAAGTTATGACAGCATTGCAATACAAGTTGCTACATTAATCGAGCAAGGTCTATTGATAGATCATTCGGAACAGCTGCAACCGACAGAACTTGGTAAAAGGTATCTCAATCAAATATTAAGAGCATTTTTATAGACTGGTAGGCGAACCCAGTTTCCAGAACTTACGCTTTAGAAAAAAGGGCTTACCACATAGATGATAAGCCCTTTAAACAATCTAAATATTTAAAGCTTAGATTTTGTTTTGTACTTCTTGTGCAGTACCACTTACAGCACTACCAGCGCTTGATACGTCTTGGCCTAGACCTTTAAAAGTGTTACAACCAGTTAATACAAACATAGCAGCCAAAGATGCGATAACTAATTTTTTCATGGTATATTCCTCAAAAAAGACAGATACAGATAAGTAGTTTAATAACAGTGAAACCTAATGTTTATCCTAAGTTGCACTGCAAGATGATAACAGACGATGACAATGTTTTTATATTATCCCCTTGTCCGTTACAGCCATCATAATCAAAGTTAAAATACCTGCACAGTATCAAAATGTAATTATTGGCAGTAAACTGTAACTTTTAATTACCCTTGCCATATAAGTCAGAAAAATAACCCTAATGCTAATGACGGAGAGAGTATGACCATTCATATCGTGCTGGTAGCGCCAAAAATGCCCAGCAATACGGGCAATATCATTCGCCTGTGTGCCAATAGTGGGGCGCAGCTGCATTTAGTTAAACCATTAGGGTATGAGCTGGATGACAAAAAATTGCGCCGTGCAGGATTGGATTATCATGAGTATGCCCATCTGCAAGTGCATGACAATTGGTCAATAGCAAAGCAAGCACTGCAAGATGCTGGTTGTCATACCATTACGGCATTGACCACCAAGTTAAGTAAGCCTTTTTATGATTATGATTTTGGTGAACAAGCAACTGCAGAGTCAGGTAATGAGTTTTCTGGAAATAATGTGGCCATGGTTTTTGGCTCAGAAACAGCGGGACTGACAGATGATATACGTGAAGATATTGGCGCTGATAACTGGCTACGACTGCCGATGCTAGCAGATTCGCGCAGTTTGAATCTGTCGAACAGCGTGGCAATATGTTTATATGAGGTATGGCGACAACAAGGATTTGGCGGTGATGAAGGTCGTAGTATTGGCTATGAGACGCTGACTGTCTACGACCCTAAAGAGTGATTTTTATTATTAAAAATTAAAAAAGGCAGATAAATAAAATAATTTATTTGCCTTTTTTATGGGTATTTATAAGCAATTAGGAGGTTTAGGCAGTCCAGCAAGGCGATTGACATGGCGGGCGACCAAGCCGGTATTGAACAGCTGCTGCAACTTTTGATTGCTGATGTCATCATCAGGTAAAGTCTGCTGTAGCCATTTTATTAGTGGGCGCGTGGCAGGTGCGTGATTAAATTTTACAAAAAAAGCTCGTACTTGCTCCAATATGGCCAAGTGTTCAGCGTTTAAATTTATGTCCAAGGTATTGGCTAATTGCTGTGCAATAACGGGCGTCCAGATAGTGTGGTCACATAAATGACCATCTTGGTCTAATGCCATATTGATTGAGCTCAGAGAAGATGTAGATGAGTTAGTAGACATACTCATAAGGCAATCGTCACTACTTTATCAAAGCGGCTGTCTTGGGTCATTACTACCCATTCTGCATCGCTTAAAATACCAGTGAGCTTTGCTGCTAGATTAAGCTTTGCTGCGGTATTTTCATGCAACTGTGCCACGTCATCAGCAAGCGCATAAATACCAGCAATGGTGTCTATCTCCATATTTTCGATATCGCCCAAATACGCATTGAACCAATCTATATACGCGACGGTCGTACCCAATAAAAGAATGCTATCACCTGCCTGCCATGACAGAGACATTTGTTCTGTACTACGTCTGAGCGTATCCATACTGCTATGTAATTGATATAAAGTTGCCATACTTGTGTCCGATTGATTGCTATCTATAGGTTTGAAACAATAAAATGGTACATCAGCTTTGCTAGGGATGGTTTTGATATTAAAAAGTCAGAATTTGCTCAAATGCTTGTAAATTTACTTCTTCTGGAATCAAAACCAACTGCGCTGCCAAGTCCGTTGGTAGCATGCCCGCTATCCAGCCGCTAAAGACATCATCAGGTAGCCACGCTGGCGGCATATCATAGAGCTCAAGCGCTTGAATCATACCTTGCAAGCGTGCATCTGGCTGCATTAAAAATCCAAAGACGGGTGCATCCAAATACAGCTGCACTTCGTGTCCAAAGGTTGCCAAAGTTAAAGCCAGCGCACAGCCTTCATAGCTTGCCATCTCAGTGGGCGTATGCAGTCGAATGAGAAGTTTCATGGGATGTTCCTAATTTTTTATTAGAATTGTAGTAAGCGACAGTCGCCTTGCATCATCATCGCAAGCTCACTCAGACCTACCAGCTTAAAACCTGTCGCTAGATTTTCTGTCTCTAACTGATGGCGTGTGCTGTTATCTGTATCACTGACACCGCGGCTGAGTGCCGTACTGACGCATACTGGTAGTACAAGATTATACTGTCCTGCAAGTGCCTGCCACTCTTGGGTGATATTTGCCTGATCGGCGGACTGCCACCTTAAACGATTGGCAGTATGGGCTGCATCTGCATAAAAAAATAGGTTTAATGTGGGATTTTCATGAGTGGTGCTATTGGGCGCATTATCGGATAAAGAGGCGTTTTGTAAATAAGCGCGCGCATAACGTAATGCCAAATGGGCAAGTGGATGGCTTGGGTCAGCGGTGATCAAAAGTAGAGTCGTTGAGGTTGTCATAATGGCGGTATCACATAGTATGAATAAGCATTGAATAAATGAATGTTTAAAAGGACTGAGACCTTATTGACGTACATTGTAGCATCATTCAGCGCTTTTTCATTTTTTGCAAGTATGCTTGCTCTTGGCAGCGCATTACTTTATTTATGTTACTATAAAAGCATGGTGTTTCACTGATCCATAGCAGTTATGACCGTTCCGTAAGAAAAAACAATAAACTTATTCGCCCAGTTCACGTAGGCTTATGGCTCTATGCTGCAATGAGGTAACATTATTATGCTATCTACCACCCCCAATGGTAACGGCTATCAGCCCACATCAGAACAGCTACAAGTACTGCAAACTGCCAGTGAGTTTGCCTATCAGGTTTGGCACAGTCGCACGGGAGCTTGCCAGACGTTTTTACGCAGTTATCCTTTGGATACGACCTTAACGCGCCAACAAATTGATGATTTGATACAAGATTATACCTTGGACGAAAATTATCAGCTTGGCCATGAAACCAAAGTAATGAGTGGCTTACGCAATTTGCGTATGTTACTGATGATGCGCTGGGTATGGCAAGATGCGTTGGCAGTGATTGAGCTTGAGCAGCTGACCGATGAATTGTCCGAATTCGCTGATGGTTGTATTTTATTTGCCAAAGACTATACCTATCAGCAGTTGGTGACTCAATATGGTCAGCCTACCTTTGTTAATAAGATGGGCAATGTGCAAGTCGATGATATGGCGATTATGGCAATGGGCAAGCTTGGCGCTCATGAGCTGAATTTATCGAGTGATATCGACCTGATTTTTATTCATCAGGCACGCGGTGAAACTGACGGTGATAAAACCAAAGGCACACGCAGTATCGATAACAAGCGCTTTATGACGCGCCTTGGTCAAGGTATTATTAAGCTACTCGATAATAATACTGCGGATGGTTTTGTGTTTCGGGTAGATATGCGCCTGCGTCCATGGGGCGATGGTAGCGATTTGGCAATCCATCTATCAGCGTTGCAAAAGTATTTTTCTCAGCATGGACGAGCATGGGAGCGGTTTGCTTGGTTAAAAGCCCGCGTGGTTGGTCATATAGAGCGACCGTTCTATGATGACATTCAAGCACTTATTAAGCCGTTTGTCTTTCGATATTATGTCGATTATAGTGCTTTTTCGGCATTACGAGAAATGAAGTCTCTGATTCAAAATCAAGTCGCCCAGCGTGAGGATTTGGACAATATCAAACTCGGTGCTGGTGGTATTCGAGATATCGAGTTTATCGTTCAAGCTTTCCAGTTGATTTATGGCGGACGGCATCCGCAGCTACAGGTTAAGTCTTGTTTGAAGGCAATGCAGGCGCTGTATGAGCTTAAGTATTTAGAAACAACCACTTATCAAAATCTACAGAGCGCTTATCGGTTTTTACGTCGGCTTGAGCACGGTATTCAGGCGATTAATGACCAGCAAACCCAGCGCCTCCCTCACGATGCGTATTGGCAGTACAATCTTGCGCTCACGCTTGGGTTTGAGGAGTGGGAGGGATTATTAGCTACCCTGAATCATCACCGCTATCATGTCAATGTGCCGTTTGAGCGTATGGTTACTGAAAGGCAAGTGCCGGATCATGATGATGAGTTAGAGCCTGCTAACTTGGATGAGCAAGTGGCTCGTTTAAATGACGTGTTGACGGAGGAGAATCATAGCCAATTGCAAAATTTTTGGCAGTCAAAAATGGTTGCCAATTTAAGCGATGAGGCGCGTGAACGCTTGGACGGAGCGTATCCAGTCATTGTACATGCGCTACTTGCTCATCAAGATCAGCAGCAACTGGCGAATACCGCATTGCCGCGCTTGATCGCCTTGGTTGAAGCGATTTGTCGTCGTTCTATTTATTTAGTCATGATTGCAGAGAACCCAAACGCCACGGTTGAGTTGATTCCGATGCTGTCTGCTAGCCCTTGGATTGCCAAAGAGCTGGCACAGTATCCAGTGTTATTAGATACATTTTTACAGCAACGCTATCGGCACTTACCAGACAAGCTTGAGCTGCGTGATATCTTGCGTCAGCAGTTATTGAGAGTAGAGCCTAATGACGAAGAAAAGCTGCTTAGCGTATTACGATTATTTAAAAAGAATCAAGTATTAGCGGTTGCCGCCAGTGATGTGCTCGCTGAACGTCCAATCATGAAGGTGTCAGATTCTTTAACATACATTGCCGAGGTGGTATTAGAAGCAGCGCTTGAGCGTGCTTTTGCTGAAATTGTGAAACGTTATGGTTATCCTATTGGTCAAGATGGCGATCCGGTCACCGAAGCGGATTGCGGCTTTGCGATTATAGGCTACGGTAAGCTTGGTGGTCTTGAGTTGTCTTATTCATCAGATTTAGATTTGGTGTTTTTGCATAAAATAAAAGAGCAAGGTATGACCACGGGTGAAAATTCGGTCAGTGGCATGAAGTTTGCCGCACGCTTGGCACAAAAGCTCATGACCTATCTTAATACCCAAACCCGTGATGGCCGTGCTTATGAGGTGGATATGCGCCTGCGTCCCTCCGGTAATGCTGGCATGATGGTGGTGTCCTGTCATGCGTTTGAAACTTATCAGCTTGAGAAAGCTTGGTCATGGGAGCATCAAGCGCTGGTACGGGCAAGGGCGATCTGCGGTGATAAACGCGTTACAGCCCGTTTTTGTGATATTCGCCGTACGGTCTTAGCATTACCGCGCACAATTGAGGAAGTACGTATCGAGGTAACAAGTATGCGTATCAAAATGCAAAAGCATCTGGGTACGAGCCAATGGCAACAGCAAGCGGGTAAGTTTCATCTTAAGCAAGATGCAGGCGGTGTCATTGATATCGAGTTTTTGGCACAATTTGCCGTATTGGCCTATTCGCATGAGCATCCAACCTTGACCAAATGGAGTGATAACGTCCGTATCTTTGAAGAGATGGCGACACTCGGTATTTGGGAGAGTGAGATCTGTCAAGATCTGACGGATGCTTATTTGCGCATAAGGGCTGCAACGCATCAATTGGCACTATCCGAGCAGTCATTACTGGTCGATGAGTCGCTTTGGACTGAAACCCGTGCACTCGTACAGGCGCAGTGGCATCATTTGATGGGTGTAGAATAGACAGAATAGCGGTACTAAAACAGCTGTGCTGAATGAAAGGACAGTGTTAAGACAGCCTTGGTGCTGATATTTAATGCCATATAAATAAAGGCACTGCAGTAATGAACTAAAATATTTCATTTGATTGGTGTGCTGGTGATATAATCATTTGCGCATTAAATTTGTACATGATATTCGTGCATTAAAACAGACACTCAGTGTCAATATAAAATTTTAATTAAAACAGTTACTTAATACTCAACAAAAAAAGTTAGACGTTAGCGCTAGCATAAGGATGATTCGATGAATATGGCAACAAAGGAAGGCAAGCTTTGGATGAATGGCACGATGATTGAACAGCCAGATGCCAAGGTACACATACTGACACATAGCCTGCATTATGGCATGGCGGTCTTTGAAGGCGTCCGTGCCTATCAAACTGCTGATAACCGTACCGCGATTTTCCGCCTAAAAGAGCATACTGAGCGTTTGCTAGGCTCGGCGAAGATTTTCCAAATGGATGTGCCTTTTGATGCAGCAACACTTGAGCAAGCACACAAAGATGTGGTCAAACAAAATAACTTGGCAGAAGCCTATATTCGTCCTCTAATTTGGGTTGGCGCAGAGAAACTTGGCATATCTTCGCGTGATAACAGTATCAATGCCATGGTTGCCGCTTGGCATTGGGGCGCTTATCTTGGTGAAGAAGGTATCAAAAATGGTATCCGCGTAAAAACATCTTCATTTACACATCACATGACCAATGTGACTATGTGTAAAGCAAAAGCTTCAAGCAACTACCCAGTATCTATCATGGCAAACCAAGAAGTGACCCGTAATGGTTACGATGAAGCTATTTTGATGGATCCACAAGGCTATGTCTGCCAAGGCGCTGGCGAGAACCTATTTTTAGTTAAAGATGGTGTGCTACATACTCCTGATTTAGCAGGCGGGGCACTTGACGGTATCACGCGTCGAACTATTATCCAATTCGCTGAAGATTTGGGCATTAAAGTTGTTGAGCGCCGTATTACTCGTGATGAGTTCTACTTGGCGGATGAAATATTTATGACAGGAACGGCTGCTGAAGTCACGCCTATTCGTGAATACGATGATCGTACCATCGGTAATGGTGGTCGTGGTCCGTTGACTGAAAAGCTGCAAACCTTGTACTTTGATGTGGTACATGGGCGCAATGAGCAGTATATGGATTGGTTAAGCTTTATTGACTGATATATAGATATTAAAACGGATTTGAAAAAAAGCTAAAGCATTAAATGTTTTGGCTTTTTTGTGTCAGTAAGCATAGTATTTGATGGGTTTAACGTAAGCATCCGACAATCCCGGGGCGGTTCATCATTGGATTGTACTGTATATTTTGGGCTTGGTATTAGGGCGTGTTGAACATTGGATAGAAATTGATGGCAAAAAAAATAGCGAACGGTTAGGGCGTGTTGAACATTGGATAGAAATTGATGGCAAAAAAAATAGCGAACGGTTAATCTTTAAGTTCTGACACAAAAAAGATATCGTTCGCTATGCCTCGCACTATGCTCAAAGATGAACACTGGACAAGACTGAAACCTATCTTACTAGAACTTAAGATCTATGACAAAGAAAATCTTAGAAATACAGTTGAAGGCGTGCTTTATCGTATGCGTGTTGGCTGTCCTTGGCGGGATCTGCCAGCTTACTTTGGCAAGCCTAATACAATATACAAAGCTTACCAGCGCTGGTTTAAGAGTAATAAGCTGATTGCGCTGTTTGCTTTATTAATCAAAGACGCTGACTGTGAATGGGTATTTATTGATGGTACTCATATCAAAGCGCATCAGCACAGTAGTGGTGGTAATGAGAACACCCAAGCCATTAGTAAAAGTGTGGCAGGACGCGCGACCAAGATTCACTTAGCCGTTGATGCTCATGGCAATCCACTGACCTTTATTTTATCAGATGGTACCACCCATGATGTTAAGGTCGCACCTGATTTAATAGACAAGATAGATTTAAGCGATACAGAGGTTTTATGTGCCGATAAAGGCTATGATTCTGATGCACTACGAGCCCATATTGAACAAGCAGGGACGCATGATAACATCCCTAGAAGATCAAACACGAAGTCCTCTAATGATCATATGGACTGGGACTTGTATAAAGTACGCCACTTAGTAGAAAATGCCTTTGCTAAGCTAAAGCAGTATAGGGCGGTTGCCACTAGATTTGATAAGCTCAAGCAGAGTTATGAGAATACGGTGGCGCTCGCTTGTGCTTATATTTGGCTCAAATTATGAATGTTCAACACGCCCTATATTTCTACCGTGTAAAATCAAGTATTTTTTAATAAATGCTCATAGTATGAATCAGGTCTAACTTCTTTAACATAAGACATTTTATGTATGCCAGCACATGAGAGTATTTTTTGATAGTCGACTTCATTATAAGGGTTATGCAAAGCAGCAACCAATAAATGAGGTTGAGTATCATCAATGACAGGACATTGATACTGTGCAAGTCTCCCTTTAATGAGCGTATCAAACAAGATTTGGAAGAAGAAGTAATGAGGGATATATTCCTGAGTTTTCCAAAAATTTAATATTAAATCCAAACACGTATGAATGACAGGATTATTTTTATGAGCAAAGATAACACTGTTCAGCAAGTTTACCTTGTGCTTACTATCCCAGTTAAAATAGTAGCTATTAAATTTATGCCATTGTTGTTTATTATGTGCATCTACAGCACGCTGATACATAAAAAAACCATTATCTTGTAGCATATTAGGCAAAGGTTCAGTGAGATAGATAGTCGCATCTAACCAAACACCGCCATAAACATCAAGTAATGCTAGCCGTAATAAATCTGCAAAAAATGCCGGTTTGAATCCTGAAAATGTTTTTTTATCCCAAACAAATTTAGGTAGATGTAGATATTCATGGATATTACTGTCATCTAGACGGATTATTTTATAGTTTGGACAGTGTTTGTCTATCGATTTGAAATATAATTTAACCGCTTCAGGCAACTGATTTTCATTAATGCCTTGACCCCAATACTGCCAAATTATTTTTTCATCATAAAATTCTTTTTTTGGCTGCAATGAAAAATATTCTAGTTTATCGTTGTAATATAGTTCAATAAAAGATGCCCAACACGTTGCCACTTGGTTTTGTTGCTCAAGATCGGCCTCTTTTTCAAACGCTTTGCGTTTGCTGTGAGGTGTGGTTAAGTTATATAGATAACGATAAGGCTTTTTCTTTTTCTTTTTGAGCTGTTTATGACTCTCACTATCAGAAAAAAAGTGAGGCGATATATTGCTTGAATCGAGTATTGAGCTTTCTTTGACGTTTGCCATTCTTCTGCTCCCAGTCAGATTTTGTAATTTTGTCATTTGTTTCGGCTCTTAGATAAGCATGTCCGCCAAATCGATAATGTGTTTTATCCGAAAACATTATTTTTGAGCTTTTTTTCCAGTATTCGTGCTCTCCACGTGTGAAATAGGGTGGTAGAACTTTAATGTCTGTACGATCTAATGCAAATTTGTTCAATTGACTTTCATCATGCCATAGTGCAATAACGTTATTTTTTAAATCTAATTCTGTGTTTTGGTTGAGAGTTTCACACATCTGTAAATATGCATGAGATTTCCCACCATTCAACGCACCTGTGAAATAATACTTTCCTTTATGATAGGGAATATATGCTTGTGATTGAGGGTTACGATCATAAGTGTAGGCACGTTTATTGAGATGAAACATATGAGGCTGGACGCCGAGACTCAGCTCCTCATGCTGATCGAGGGGCAATAACTCATCTTCAGTGATATCAGAAAGGAACTCTGTATTGGCATTAAAGTAGAATATGAAGTCATATTTTTCAATAATAGACTTTACCCCTAAAAAGAATTTAAAGCGCATCAATGTGCTATAAGGCCATCCTAAAGCCTCCTGTTTTATCATTGTGACATTCGAATAGTCAGTCTGACTGCTGATTAATGCTAGGTTATCAGTAAATAAAACATAGTGTTTGTTACTATTGGGAAGTAAGTGTTTTTCAGCAGAGTGATAGAAGTACTCCCAAAAAACGGTATATCGCCCTGTGGCAATATATAATATGGCTACAGATGGTTTGTTATCTTCCGTCATTACGTTCCAATTCCAAAATTATTGTCATAATAAATTATTTTACGATAAAATATTCTATTTAAAAGCTACTTCTGCCGCAAATATGGATTTCTTAATCTTCATCCCAATCCTGTTAATTTCGCGCTTCGCTTTAAACATAGTAGGTTTTTTCTCTGACTTCATGCGACCTTGGCGATCTTTAATTAGGGCGCTTGGGAGCGAGGGATTGTTTTTATTTAAAAGCATTTCTTGAATACATAGGGCAGGGGTCATTTGATATACGGGTTCAGCGCCATGTTTGATAAAATCGTCAAATATTAATTCATCAAGCGGTCGCAGTTTGTTTTTTGAGATATAGTCCAAATATATTTGCGCACCGCGCAACGATAAAATATAGCCTGCGGTACCTAAATTCCTACCTTTTAATTGGGCAAGGCCCCGCCTATTTGAGATAATCTCAGAGGAATTAGAGGACAAAAAGACTTTTTCAGAAAAGGCTTCTATTTTAATAATATGCCATTCAGGTTTTATCCAATTCGTAGTGGTTAATAACGCTTCTGCATCTTCACCTAAATATATATCGTCTTCAAAAATGGCTAAATAAGGTATGTTTTGGTCAATCATTTGTTGCCAGACGCAAGCATGGCTCATAAAACATGCCAATTCGCCACCAGTCATAGCGATGTTTTCTAAATCAATGGACAGGGTTTGGGCATAAGTATGAGCTAAATCTGGAGTCAGCGCATTAAAGAATTCAAAATGCACATGATTTTTTTGGAACTCTTGGATAATATGGGATCTGCGGTCTGTGGCAGATATTAGGCTGATAACTATGTTTTGCATTTGATTATTTTCCTGATCTACGTTCTTGGTTGAGTTGCCAAAGCATTATATATTTATCCATAGTGTAGCCTAATGAGGCAAAAGCCAAAATATAGCCATAAGCCCCGCCTAATATCTCAGCACGCATGATGTATTCGCGAAAGAAAGAAAACCAAGAACGTAACAACATGCCTAAAAGTGTTATCTTTTTACCTTTATGATGTTTTTCTCTTGCCCAGTCATGACTGTAGCGCACATTTTTCATCAAAAAATGGTGTAAATTATCGTTGGTAATATGCAATAGATAACCTTGCAATACCTCACTTGGAATGCCTTTTTGATCTAACGATTCATGTACATCTAAATCAGAGTATTTGAATAAGCGATTTGCATATAAGCGTGCCAGTTTGTCTGTATACCACATACGTTTTTGTACTTCGACGCCGCAAAACTGATTGACTCGAGCCACGCTAAATACTTTATCAGTCTGTAGTGGCTCATTTAATAAGTCAACAATAGAGTGACGTAAATCGTTTTCTAAGCGTTCATCTGCATCTAGTACTAAGATATAATCACAAGTAGCATAAGATTGCGCTAACTGTCGCTGTTTCCCAAAGCCTTGCCACTCTTCATTGACATACCACTTTGTTCCATACTGCTGAGCAATAGCCTCAGTGTTATCTGTACTACCAGAATCCAAAATAATAATTTCATCTACAATATCTTGTACCGTTTTTAAACACGCTTCTAAATGCTTGCCTTCGTTTTTTACAATCATTACTAAAGACAAGCTGCTTTGCTTTTTCGATACGTCTACTGGCTGTAAGTTTTCAGCTATTTCCAACGATTTTATAAATGCTTGCTCTGCTTTGTTGTATGTTAGGTCATATAAAATAGCGTACTTATTAAAGGTATACTGCATAAATAGCAGCGAATATATAAGTCCATATTTGCCTTTTAAGAAGCGCCCATCTATTAGATACTGCTTAATAAATGCCCAAAGTGGATTTAAGATAACTTTATGAAAGCCGACTTTCTTACCTTTTGCATGATGATCTTCAGCCCAAGCTTTGGCATAGTCTAAGCGTTTTTGCAGCCAAAATAATGGCGTTTCGGCTGTATGATGGCGCATAAAGCCATCTAACGTTTCAGTCTTGGCATTATTAAGTACTACAGATTCATGAACGAGATTATCATTATATGAAAAATGACTGGGATATAAGCGCCAATGCGCCTTTATTGCCCAGTAGCTAGGGTCAATTTCGTGCCCAAAGATACAATCAATACGTTTGATTCCGTAGATTGTATTATCAGGTTTTTGTGTGATGACCTTTATTATACTTTCCTTAAGCTGAGGAGTAACTTCTTCATCAGCATCTAATGCAAAAATCCAATCACCAGTCGCATATGACTGTGCTAATTGACGTTGTTTGCCAAATCCTTGCCAGTCTGTATTGACGTACCATGTTCCGCCATATTGCTCTACAAGCTGACGGCTATTATCGGTGCTGCCTGAGTCTAATACTATAATTTCATCAGCCAATCCTTGTAATGAAGGCAAAGTAATGGCAAGGTTTTTGGCTTCGTTCTTAATAATCATGACTACTGATAAGCGGCATGACTTGGTAGTTTTTGCGTGTTTCATACCCAATACTCCTTTAACCAAGGGCTCGGCTTCACATGACGATACCATTTTCCGCCGCCGCCATTGATGGCATCTGGTGGATTGATCTCACCATGGAAGATAACGATTTTAGCATCATTTGGCAGAGTAGGTGCCTGCACTAAATTAAAAGGAATAGGTGCAATACACTGATATTTGAAGCTGACACACCAGTCTTTATCCCAGTATTCTAAATGATGATGCTCACGCAAATAGTTAGATAAGTAAGCTTGCTCATGACGAACTTGCGTGCGAATAGTATCAAAATTACGCTCAAAATTTGCCAGTAAATCAGGATACGTATTCATACCGATATTGAAGCGATATACCGAGCTATTGCCAATCATACGCCACGGTTTTTTCCAGTCACGAATGATGACGACGCTATCTTCATGCTCAGCTTCATAAGTAAAAAATCCATCGATATTATCAACGATAACGATATCGATATCTAAAAATAATGCAACGCCTTTGAGGTTATACAGCTCTGGCTTAAAAGTTGTCAGTTTTTTCCAGCCACGCTCAGGTCCTGCAGGCAGATTGAGCTCAGGGATAGGGTGGCAGATAACAGCAGGATCGATACCAGTACTGTCATCGGTTAAGCAAACCATCTGAAAATCTAAAGTTAGGTTACGATGTACCATGTTATATAGGCGGTTGACATATTCAGCACCATATTTATCACCCCATTTCATACAAATGATATAACGCTGCTCAGAGTTTTTACTGTATGTTTGCGTTTGATTGGTTGGTAAATTTTGATTCATGTCAGTTGCCATAGTGCACTCATATTTGTATAAATAAGGGACTAACTCTTAGGAAATTGATAAAGAATAATATAGTTAGAATATCTCAAAAACGCTACAGTGCTGCTGGTATAAATTTTTTGCAGCCTCTGTCTGCGTAGGCACAGCAAGCAAGAAAAATTAATATCAGCAGTACTTGATGTATCGATACTACTTTTCCCTGACTATAGAATTAAGAGGGTATTAGTAGTGTACACATTTCACTGTATTGATTTTAGTGACTTTATTGGTCATCGGCACTAGCATGATATTTGCGAATAAATGCGGCTAGATGAGCTTCATCGGTGTTATAAGGGTTGTCTATCATAGGGATATGCTTAAAGCGTCGATACCCCCACATGTAATGACTGTAATTGTCTTCAATCATACGTTGCATTGCTAGATTGAGTGCATAAGCTGCCGTTTCAGTATTGCGATCATATAATGCTGGGTCATCGAGTTTATAGCAATAAATATCAAAGCCATGCCCGTCGTCGCGGCGAATACATGCCAATCCGACCAGTGAGCATTTGGTTTTACTAGCAAGTTTGGAGGCGAGGGTACTGGTCAACGTTTCAATGCCAAAAAATGGCACGATAACACCGCCTGAGGGGTCAGGAACATGGTCAGGTAAGACGATACTAAAACCGCCTTGTTTAAGGGTCTTAAATATTGCCTTTACACCGCTACCATCCGTCGGTACCAATGTCGCATTGAGGCGTGCACGACCTTGCAATATAAAATTGTTGGTAATGTCATCTTTTACGGGCTTATACATGATGGTTGGCGAGCCAAATTGATTGAGCCAAGCATTCATCATCTCCCACGTCCCCAAATGCGGTACGATCGCGAGCATGCCGTTAGGATTAGCAAGTCCCTCAAGCAAGATGTCTTTATTATGGACATCACAAACTTGAGCGATACTCCAATCAGGTGGCATCGCCCAACTTTTGATTGATTCAATGCTGGTTAAACATTGATGATAGATAATATCTTTGATTAACGCTTGTTTCTGTAAATCAGATAACTTAGGTGCAATCAGTGCTATGTTGATTTTAACCGTGCGCATGATACTAGCGCTTGGCATCCTTAAGATTATCCACGCAACAAAACGTGCCAGCATCTGCAATACAGACAGTGGCACGATTTTGAAAATATAATACGGATTCATGACCAGTCACACAGTGATGAATCACGTAATAAGCACTGTAAAAAATAGCTTCGCATGATCAGACTATTTATTCAGCAGACTTACTGGTGTCAGCTTGTACTTTTTCACGGACACGAATACCAAGCTCACGTAGCTGCTTGGTATTCACCTCAGCCGGTGCTTGCGTTAGCGGACATTCAGCAGTTTTGGTTTTTGGGAAAGCAATCACGTCACGGATAGAGGTTGCACCTACCATTAGCATGATTAAGCGATCTAGACCAAAGGCCAAACCACCATGTGGCGGCGCACCGAATTTTAATGCATCAAGTAAGAAGCCAAACTTGTCTTCTGCTTCTTGATCATCAATACCTAATGCTTCAAATACGGCTGTTTGCATCTCAAGCGTATTGATACGTAAACTACCACCGCCCACTTCAGTACCGTTCAATACCATATCATAAGCGATAGAAAGAGCAGATTCAGGATTGGTTTTTAATTCTTCAACCGAGCCTTTTGGCTTAGTAAATGGATGGTGCATTGATGTCCAGCGACCATCTTCAGTTTCTTCAAACATCGGGAAGTCAGTTACCCAAAGTGGTGCCCACTCACAAGTGGTCATTTCTAAATCTAGACCAATCTTTTGACGTAGTGCGCCGATGGCATCATTCACCACACTGGCTTTATCCGCACCAAAGAAGATAATATCATTGCTTTGTGCGCCAGTACGCTCAATCAGGCTTGCTAGTACTTCATCAGTCATATTCTTAATGATAGGAGACTGTAGACCAGATTCTTTATCCACACCGTTATTGATGTTGCTGGCGTCATTGACTTTAATATAAGCCAGACCGCGTGCACCATAGATACCAACGAACTTGGTATAGGCATCGATTTGCTTGCGGCTTAATGAAGCACCACCTGGTATACGTAGGGCAGCAACACGACCTTTAGGATCGTTAGCAGGACCGGCAAACACTTTAAAATCAACGTCTTTCATCAAGTCTGCAACGTCAATCAATTTAAGCGGAATACGCAAGTCAGGCTTGTCTGAGGCATAATCACGCATGGCTTCAGCATAAGTCATACGTGGGAACTGTTCAAACTCAATATCCATCATCGTTTTGAAGACATGCTTAATCAGACCTTCGTTGATATTCATGATTTCTTCTTCATTTAAGAAAGAAGTCTCAATATCAACTTGGGTAAATTCAGGCTGACGATCCGCACGTAAATCCTCATCACGGAAGCACTTAGCAATTTGGTAATAGCGGTCAAAACCGGCTACCATCAATAATTGCTTAAACAGCTGTGGCGACTGTGGTAAGGCAAAGAAGCTACCCGGACGTGTGCGAGAAGGCACAAGATAATCACGCGCGCCTTCTGGCGTTGCACGAGTCAAGATAGGGGTTTCTACGTCCAAAAAGCCATGATCGTCTAGGTAACGACGAATCGCTGAGGTGGCTTTAGCACGGAATACCATACGATCTTGCATTTGTGGACGGCGCATATCAAGATAGCGATATTTAAGACGCAAATCTTCTGATACCGTGCTTTTCTCATCATTCAATGGGAATGGCGGAGTTTCAGACTTTGCAAGCACTTCGATTTCTTTGGCCAACAGCTCAATATGACCACTGGTCATATTAGCGTTTTCAGTGCCCGCGTAGCGTTGACGGACACGACCTGTGATTTTTAGTACATATTCAGGACGTACCGCATCAGCAGTAGCGAACGCTTCTGGGGTATCAGGATCGACAACGACCTGCAAGATACCAGCGCGGTCACGCATGTCTAAGAAAATCACGCCACCGTGATCGCGACGACGATGTACCCAGCCTACGACACTAATGGTTTGCTCAATTAAGCTTTCGGTTACGGCTCCGCAATATTCGTCTCGGTATTCGCTATGCGTCATAATATAATTATCCAGTTGTCAGCCCAATTCGAAATACAATAATGCAGCCATCGTTACGCTTCTTTTAGCTAAATAAGTTGTTAGCTAAAAGAAGCGCAAACAACGCGATTAAGACAAATAGTCATCACGTTGGCTACAGAAAATTTGGTGTAAACGTATATTATGCCTAATCTGCCTTTGTTATACAACCGAATCAGCCCAATCAAAGCTTAGTAAAGATGGCTGTAAGCCGTATTTGTGCCGTAACAATTGCATTAGGTTAAATATTGCTCCTTCGCTTGAAAAGATAAGCGCGCGTGCGCATATCAGCCTAACCTATAAAATTACACTAAGACCGTCTTAATCATTTAAGGAATCGTACTCATGCTTTTTAATCCTTCTAAAAACCCTGTTGAGCTAAGAGTTATCCATCTGAATAAAAACCAAGAGCAGCGCCGTGAAGATTTGATGGAAGCGACTCAAGGTAAAGCTGCCCTCAAACAATTCAAAAAAACACTGGCTAAAAAAGGAAAACAAGCATTAAAGACGAAAAACAAGAAAAAAAATAGCGATAGCAAGCAGCAGGTTTTTGTACTCGACTTTGATGGTGATATCAAAGCTACTGCGGTTAAGCATCTACGTGAAGAGATTAGCACGCTTATCAGCACGGCGAATAAGGGCGATGAAGTGGTGGTGCGCCTAGAGTCGGGCGGCGGTTTGGTTCATGGCTATGGTTTGGCAGCAGCACAACTGGCTCGCCTAAAAGATGCTGGTTTGAAACTCACGGTCTGCGTCGATAAGGTCGCAGCCAGTGGTGGCTATATGATGGCCTGCGTAGCGGACAACATTGTAGCGGCACCATTTGCTATTATTGGCTCTATCGGTGTGGTATCACAACTGCCCAACTTCCATAAATGGCTCAAAAATCATGATGTCGATTATGAGATGTTTACGGCTGGTGATTATAAGCGTACTGTGACCGTATTTGGTGAAAATGATGATGAAGATCGTGCCAAATACCAAGAAGAACTAGAGCAAACACATGAGTTGTTTAAGCACTTTGTCAATCGTTATCGCGGTATGCTTGATGTAGATAAAGTTGCAACAGGTGAGCATTGGTACGGTGAAGATGCGCTGCATTTGAACTTGGTAGATAAGCTACAGACATCAGACAGTTATCTATTAGAGCGCATGGAAAACAACGAAGTGTACGCGCTGCAATCGCGTCAAAAGCCAACACTGGCAGAAAAGTTGGGTCTGTCGCAAGCAGCAGAAGCGACCATCAGCATGGCGGTTGATAAGCTGCCAGAGGCATTAGCACGATTTGACTTTAATAGTCGTTTAAATATCCTTAAATAAGATTCAGAGATGAAGGCTAAATGCATAACTAATCTTTAGCGTTTTAACTTAAATTCATACATTGTTTGTATTTTGTAAAAGGCGTGTCCTAACGGGTCGCGCCTTTTTGCTGTTTAAAAATAATCGCTGTGTTATAAATGGTGCACGCGATACAGAGTTTACGTACGTACACTATGAATATTGTCATTAAACTTGTTATAAAAACGTGATTGAAATAATTAATAAGGATAGGGAAATCATTATGTCTAGCAATGCCTTAATGTTTACAGCAACAGAACATGGTCAAGCCATGCATGCCCAAGTAAAAGCCTTTATCGAAACCTATATCGAGCCCATTGAAGCACAGTTTTGGGCAGACTGTCATCAGCAAAATCCTGATGGTAATTGGAAAAATTGGCAGTGGCCAGAGCCGTATGAAAGCTTACGTAAGCAGGCACGTGAAGCTGGTTTATGGAATCTGTTCCTTCCGGATGATACGCTAGGGGCAGGGCTGTCGGTTACCGATTATGCACCGATTGCTGAGCTGACAGGTCGCAGTTTACTAGCACCTTACGTGTTTAACTGTAATGCTCCTGATAGCGGTAATATGGAATTACTATGGCGTTATGGTTCTAAAGAGCAGCAAGACAAATGGCTTACGCCAATCTTAGAAGGTAGAACGCGCTCGGTGTTTTGTATGACTGAGCCTGATGTGGCGTCAAGTGATGCCACCAATATGCAGGCGACTGCGGTTGTCGATGGCGATGAGATTATTATCAATGGTAGTAAATGGTGGTCGTCCGGTCTTGGTGACCCTGCAGTTGATATATTGATTGTCATGGCCTATACCCCTGATGACAGTAAAGACCGTCATCATCAGCATTCGATGGTATTGGTTCCAGCAAAAACTGCAGGCGTCAATATCGAGCGCATGCTAAAAGTATTTGGCGATTATGATGCGCCGCATGGTCATGGTGAGGTCAGCTTTAATGATGTACGTGTACCCGTTAGCCACTTTATCGGTGGCCCTGGTATGGGCTTTGAGATTGCGCAAGGTCGTCTAGGACCAGGTCGCATTCATCATTGCATGCGTTGTATTGGCGCCGCTGAAAAGTCGCTCGAGCTGGCCGTAAAGCGCGGCATGGAGCGTACGGCTTTTGGTAAGCCGTTGCTACAACTGGGTGGTAACTTTGAGCGTATCAGCGATGCCCGTATTAAGATTGATCAAGCCCGTTTGCTGACTCTATACGCCGCACAAAAAATGGACGCGCAAGGCACAAAAGCGGCACTCACAGAAATCTCTGCCATTAAAGTCGTCGCACCGACAGTCTTACAAGAAGTGGTTGATATGGCGATTCAAATCCATGGTGGCATGGGCGTTTGCCAAGATACGATGCTACCGAGTTTTTTTGCTCAAGCACGCGCGCTGCGTTTAGCCGATGGTCCTGATGAAGTGCATAAAACCATGATTGCGAAACTTGAGCTAAAGCGTCAAGGTTTTGGTCGTCCATCTAAAGCGGCAAAGGCGTAGTTTTGATTGCTAACAAACCATATAACCATTGGTTGCAATGTCTATTTGCTTAGAGGCTGTATAAAAACGAGTCAGCGGAACTGAAATAAATTTTTTGCAGCCTCTGTCTGCGAAGGCACAGCAAGCAAGAAAAATTTATACCAGTTCCGCGTTGGAATATAATGTATCTGTTTTATTTGGAATCGAATATATTTTATACAATAAATGACCACATGATAAGGAACATCTTATGGCAACTGACAATCCTGCCAACCATAGCGACGACAAAAATATGGAAATTAATAATCAAATATTGGATAAAGGTGGTGATGTCCGTGATGGTGAAGCGCTTGACGCCAAAGCGGTCAGTAACTGGCTACGCGCCCAAGGAATCGATGTAGCAGGTGAGCCAACGGTTACCCAATTCTCAGGCGGAGCATCAAACTGGACTTACCGTTTGCAATATGAAGGCGAAGATAACGCTGAAAGTAAAAGCCAAGATTTAATCTTACGCCGTCCGCCAAAAGGCACTAAAGCCAAATCAGCACATGACATGGTGCGCGAATACACTGTCCAAAAATCCTTAAAGGATGCTTATCCTTACGTACCTAAAATGATCGCGCTATGTACGGATGAGTCCGTCATCGGTGCCGATTTCTATGTCATGGAGCGTATGGAAGGTATCATTCCTCGTGCCAATTTGCCAAAAGGGATTGATTTAAACGAAGAGCAAACGCGTGCATTATGTACCAATGTTATTGACGCTTTAGTTGAGCTGCACCAAGTAGATTATAAAGCGCATCCTGATTTAGTGAATCTTGGGCGTGGCGAAGGTTATTGCGAGCGCCAAGTAACAGGTTGGGATAAGCGTTATGTCAAAGCTAAAACACCTAACGTCCCAAGTTTTGCATTAGTACGTCAATGGCTTGGCAAGCATACGCCTGCTGATAGTAAGACTTGCTTGATTCACAATGATTGGCGTTTTGACAACGTCATTTTAGATGCCGCAGATCCAACTAAAGTTATCGGCGTGCTTGATTGGGAAATGGCGACACTTGGTGATCCTTTGATGGATTTGGGTAGCGCCTTGGCATACTGGATTGAGGAAGATGACAATATCATCATGCAGCAGTCACGCCGTCAGCCGACACATTTAAAAGGTATGATGACCCGTGATGAAGTGGTTGCTTATTATCTTGAAAAGACGGGGTTAGAGATAGATAACTGGACGTTTTACGAGGTGTTTGGTCTATTCCGTTTAGCCAGTATCGTTCAACAAATTTACTACCGCTATTATCACAAACAAACCACAAATCCTGCGTTTAAGAACTTCTGGATTATCGTCCATGTACTACATGCTAAATGTCTAAAGCTGATTGCTCAGTATGAAGGCGAAGCGCTATTTACCACTCATATGCAGCCGCATTTGCAAGATATGGGCGTCGATGCTGCTGCTATCGAGAAGCTACCCAGTCCCATAAAAGCGGTTATCAAAGGGATTTTGCCAAAGAGTTATTTTGTGCAAAGCTCTAATAAAGTGGAAGAGTAAAACTGAAGAATAATTAACTGAAAATGTATCAAACAATGCATTTAAAAAGTGTCAAAAATAAGGCGATACGTTATGACAACTCTGCTTTTAGCGCGTCATGGTCAAGCATCATTTGGTCAAGAAAATTATGACCAGCTGTCAGAGTTAGGCGGCATTCAAGCACAAATGCTCGGTCAGCATTATGCCATCACCCAGCGCCGCATTGATGCTATTTTTACCGGTAGCTTAGTCAGACAACAAGATTCTGCACGGCACTTTTGGGATAGCTATCAGTCTTCTATTACTGTTAATAATGAGAGTGAAACGCCTATATTACCTGCTATTAATATAGACGATCCTGATAGTTATATTTTGCCGCAGTTTGATGAATTTAATCATAAGGATGTTTTTGTTAAATCAGATCCAGCATTCAGCACTCGAGCATCAATTACAGCTGAGATTGCTAAAGCGGATGTACCGATGACACGTTTGGCTGAGCTATTTGATAAGGCGATGCAGCGCTGGCATGGCGGTGATTATGATCAAGATTATATAGAAAGCTGGTCACAGTTTAATGAGCGCGCTAAGCAAGCGCTTGAGCAAATACGCATACAAGTGGCAACGCTAAATTTAACTCGTGATAGTACGGTATTGGTATTTACTTCTGGCGGTGTGATTGCGGCTATTACCGCGCAGTTATTACAACAAGGCAGTCAGACTGCGTATCAAATCAATAAAAGCTTGGTTAATACGGGCGTGACCTCTATTACTTTAAAAGAGCAGCATTCGCATTTACTGTCATTAAATGAATATAGTCATTTATTCGCTGATGGTAAGCGTTTTGTCACATGGCGATAATTCAAGATGAGTTGCTAAAACTTTGTTATAAAAAGGCTATAGACAGTCTATAGAAGCGGGTGGTTAGCACAGATAACACCAAAGCCAGATAGACAGTTGGAAGTGTTTACGTTATCTTGAAGTTATCATTGATACATAAGAGAATGTCCATGCAAAATAAATTACTGAACCTAGTGGCAAAAAAAGCTATTAAACGTAAAAATCAATTATTTGGCGCGGTCCAACCAGAATGTTATTTAAAAGGTTTAAATAAACAGCAGATCGGTCGTGGCAAGACAGTTTTAATCACGGGTGCCAGCTCAGGATTGGGCGAGGGCATGGCGAGATTGTTTGCTAAGCTTGGCTATAATTTGGCAATTTGTGCGCGTCGTACTGATCGTTTGGAGAGTCTACAAACAGAGCTGATGGCACAATATCCTGATATTCGAATTGAGTATCGCGTGCTAGACGTTAGTGATTATGATGCAATTTTTGAGGTGTTTGATGACTTCACGGCTGACTTTGGTCATATTGATCGTGTCGTGGTCAATGCAGGTATTGGCGAGAGCCGCCGTATTGGCAAAGGACGCTTTGATACCAACCGCCGTACGGTTGAGATTAACTTTATCTCAGCGCTCGCGCAGTGTGAAGCAGCGATGAGTATCTTTCGCACACAAAATAGCGGCCACCTGGTCGTGATATCAAGTATGTCAGCGATGCGTGGATTGCCTAAGCACTTGACTGCCTATGGTGCGAGTAAAGCAGGTCTGGCACATTTGGCAGAGGGTATCCGTGCTGATATGCTATTAACCAAACTGCCGATTCAAGTCTCTACTATTTATCCAGGCTATATCCGTACTGAAATCAATGAAAATGCTAAGCCTTTACCGTTTGAAGTCGATGCTGAGACTGGTACCAAGGCAATTGTGGCAGCGATTGAGGCTGGCGTGGAAGAAGCTTGTGTCCCAAGCTTACCCTGGTCTATTGTCGGTCAAGCAATGAAGCATTTGCCATTGCAGGTGGTCAATAAAGTCAGTTAGCACAAACCATGTTGATGATATTAAGAAAAGATAATAAAAAGCCCTCAATATTAATATTGAGGGCTTTTTATTATCTTAATTCTAAAGCTCAAGTACTACAAGGTTTGAGGGTTATCTGACATGTGTTTTTCACGCAGTTTTTGACGCAATATTTTACCCACATTACTCTTTGGCAACTCACTCACAAATTCAATATGACGTGGGCATTTGTAGCCAGTCAAATTGTCCAAGGCAAATTCTTTAATATCACTTTTGGTAACATTGTTATCAGCAGGGACGATATAAATTTTGACTGCTTCGCCTTGATGCTCATCAGAAATGCCAATCACTGCGCAATCAATAATACCTTTGCAATCTAGCATAACTGACTCAATCTCATTTGGAAAGACGTTAAATCCTGATACCAAAATCATGTCTTTTTTACGATCAAGTAAAGTGATATAGCCTTTTTCGTCCATACTAATGATATCACCAGTACGGAAATAACCCTCTTGAGTAAAGTCATTGGTGTTGTCTTTATTAAAATAGCCTGAGGTGATATTTGGTCCTTTAATGCACATTTCACCAGACTGATTAAAACCTACGGTCTCGCCATTATCATCGACCACAATGACATCGACACTAGGTACAGGAATGCCAATAGTGCCATTGAACTTGCGATCAGTAATGACGTTAGCAGTACCTGCTGCAACCCCTTCAGTCATACCCCAACCCTCAACCATCGGGCAGCCAGTGACTTCTAACCAGCGCGCTGCCGTCTGCTCAGTCGCCGCCATACCGCCTGCTTGTGAGATACGTAATGCGCTAAAATCTAGGTTTTTAAAGGTTGGTTGATCAAGTAGTCCTTTAAATAAGGTATTAACGGCAGGAAAAATATGGAAAGGCTGTTTTGATAAGGTTTTAACAAATCCCGGCATGTCTCGTGGATTAGGTATTAATATAAAAGTATAACCCGAACGCATACCTAGCAAGCTCAGCATAAAAGCAAATATATGATATAGCGGCAATGCCATGACCATATTGATGTACACCTCATTGATATCAGAGGTAACAGGGCGATACCATGCTTCTGACTGCATGGCAGCAGCGACAACGTTACGCTGAGTTAAAATAGCACCTTTAGACAGCCCCGTTGTACCACCAGTATATTGTAAAATAGCTTTTTGTTGCAGTGAGGTTTTTGGTGTTTGAAAAGGCAGGTTTTTGCCTTTTTTAAGCACATCAGGGAATTTGGTAACATTATACTTAGGGTCATTCAGGTTGTACTTAGGCACTAAGCGTTTGACCTGACGAATAACGGTATTGACCAAAATACCCTTTAGTCCCATCATGTCACCCATTTTCGATAGGACAATACGTTTGATGTTCGTCTCTTCAATGACTTGTTCAAGTGCTTGAGCAAAGTTATCGACGACAAAAATAACCTGAGCGCCTGAATCATTGAGTTGATGACGTAGCTCACGACCAGTGTACAGTGGGTTGATAGGGGTGCAAACATAGCCGGCGCGCAATATACCGATCATCGTCGGTAAGTATTGCGGTACGTTTGGCATCATGACTGCCACTACGCTACCTTTGGGGATATCTTGTGCTTGCAACCAAGCAGCGACAGCAAGAGACGCTTTGTCCACATCTCCATAAGTATGAGAAACGCCCATACAGATGGTCATAGGATGCATACGGAAGCGGTCAAAACACTCTTCGTATAACTCGATGAGACTTTCATACTGATCAGGATTAATAGTCTTGGGTACGTTTGCTGGATATTGAGCAAGCCAAGGTTTATCTGTTGTCATACTAAGCGTCCTTAAATTTGCGATCAGTTAAGGCTCTATACAAAAGTAGTCACATCCATGTCAACAATATGAGTCATCGCCAGTTAAGCGGTGGATTGTCGAGTGCTATCCCATTTATTCACAAACTGCTAAAATACGGCGGCCTTTATACAAGGTGATTGAACTAAAAATCCATTTAACCACGCAGAAAACTCATCTGAATAGATTAAATGGCTGGTTTGTAATTATTTTTGAAAAACGTACTGCTGTTTAAGGTCAATTAATTAACCTCAGTTAAATATATTACTGACTCAATATTATAAACAATAGCGTAACATATTTTGGCAATACATTAACATAAGTGTAATTGAGCAAGTTATTGCTATAAAAGAACTTGAGAGTTTGTCGTTATACTTGATATATTGAAAAATATATGTTGCAACTAAGAATAGTTAAGTGATTGCAGAGACAAGATAACACACTAAAGATGCTAATAGAGCTCAAAATTGATCAACGGTATGGTTAATAAAAAAGCGCCTTGCATCTAATGCAAGGCGCTCTTGACAATTAAAAGGCTGCTTTAATTATAGTTGAGGATTGTCTATCATATGCTTCTCGCGAAGTTTTTGACGTAATACTTTACCGACGTTACTTTTTGGTAGCTCAGTAACAAACTCGATATGACGTGGACATTTATAACCAGTCATATTGTCTAAAGCAAACTCTTTAATAGAGCTTTTGGTGACATTGTTGTCAGCAGGGACAACATAGATTTTGACCGCTTCCCCTTGATTCTCATCAGGGATGCCGATGACAGCACAATCAATAATGCCGTCACAATCAAGCATGATCGACTCGATCTCATTTGGGAATACATTAAATCCTGACACCAAAATCATGTCTTTTTTACGGTCTAATAGTCTAAAGTAGCCTTTTTCGTCCATGCTGACGATATCGCCAGTGCGAAAGTAGCCATCTTTGGTAAAGTCATCACTACTGTCTCGATTTAGATAACCTGAGGTGACGTTAGGTCCTTTAACACACATCTCGCCTGCTTGATTGGCACCGACAGGGTTGCCCTCGTCATCGATAATAATGACATCAACACTAGGGACAGGGACGCCAATCGTACCATTAAACTTGCGATCAGTGATGACGTTGGCAGTACCAACAGCAACCCCTTCTGTCATACCCCAACCCTCAATCATAGCGCAGCCTGTCGTCTCAAGCCAGCGTCTTGCTGTTTGCTCAGTCGCCGCCATGCCGCCTGCTTGTGAGATGCGTAGTGAGCTAAAATCTAGGTTTTTAAAGTTCGGATTGTCGAGTAAACCTTTAAATAAGGTATTGACCGCAGGGAAAATATGGAAGGGCTGTTTTGATAACGTCTTAATAAAGCCTGGTATATCACGCGGGTTAGGAACCAATATAAAGGTGTAGCCTGCACGCATACCCAGTGAGCTCAGCATAAAAGCAAAAATATGATACAACGGCAGTGCCATCACCATATTGATATATACCTCATTAATCTCTGAGGTAATAGGGCGAGTCCAAGCTTCTGACTGCATCGCGCCTGCGACAATATTACGCTGAGATAAAATAGCGCCTTTAGAAAGCCCTGTTGTACCACCTGTGTATTGCAAAAAGGCGGTTTGACTCAAAGAAAGTTTTGGCTTTTGGAACGGCAGGTTTTTGCCTTTTTTAAGCACATCAGGGAACTTGGTGACATCATATTTTGGGTCATTCAGATTATACTTGGGTACCAAGCGTTTGACCTGACGGATAATAGTGTTGACCAAAATACCTTTTAGACCCATCATATCGCCCATTTTTGACAGGATGATGTGTTTGATATGGGTTTCTTCAATGACCTGCTCAAGTGCTTGAGCAAAGTTATCGACGACAAAAATAACCTGAGCGCCAGAGTCGTTTAATTGATGGCGTAGCTCGCGGCCAGTATACAGAGGATTTACGGGGGTACAGATATAACCGGCGCGCAAAATACCAATCATCGTTGGTAAGTATTGGGGCACGTTTGGCATCATAAGCGCGACTACGCTACCTTGAGGCAGACCTTTTGCCTGTAACCATGCAGCAACCGCGATAGAGGCTCTATCAACATCGTCGTAGGTATGAGTAACACCCATACAGATGGTCATCGGATGCATGCGAAAGCGATCAAAGCACTCTTCATATAGCTCCATAATACTGCTATATTTGTCTGGATCAATCGTCTTTGGCACACCAATAGGGTAATTTGCAAGCCAAGGTTTATTTGGCGTCATAGTCAGCGTCCTTGAAATATGAGAGAGGTTAAATGTTGCTGGCTAAGCAGTCAGATCCGTGTCAATAAAAAAACAGCGCTGACATGAAAGCGATCGCTGAATTTGATAATATCCTTATCTATTGACAGACTGCTGGTGTTATTGGGTTATTTGGCATTAGCAAATGGTAAAAAATAAGTATTTCATTAAAAAGCTAGGTAATGAATCTTATAAAACAACGGAATGATTTTTACTGATTACCTGCCACAAAAAAATAATATATCAAATATATAATGATACATTTAAGCAATACGTTAGCATGAATATTGTTTAAGGAACTACGAGGATAAGAGTACTGCTCAGTACAGGCAGTATTCTTTTACATGAATATAGAATGATTCTGCGCAAGATTGTCATAGAAAAAATAGCTTTTTCTAAAGGTATTTAAGAAATCAATTGTTATAAAAGTTATTTATTAGCTGAGGAAATGGCTTGCTCAATAGCAACCCGTAATTTTTTTGGCACACGAATAGGTCGCATTGGCGCGGTATTTGAGAGGGTTTTATTTGACGCATCATTCTCTATAGCATCCGGTGTGATTTGATTTTGTACACAGGCAACAACGATTTTAGTACTGCTTAGCAAAACCACTTCTACATTGTCAGCAGTGTGATCTTGAGAGTGCTGACGATAAATGCTTTGATAAAATACAATGCTGGCAGGTTTTATCTCAACGTTATCAATGCGTACGTTAATGGTTTCATCTAACAAAATAGCGCGCTTATATTGTAAGTCCGCTTGCGTGACGACGAAATGCTGAATTTGACCGTCATTGGTCTCCAAAAAATAACCATTTAAACCAAGCTGAGTAAACCAATCTCGGCGGCAGTTTTCGAAGAACACCAAGTGATTGGCATGATAGACTATACCGCCAGCGTCAGTATGATTGATGTATACCTTATAGTTAGTCGAAAACAATGGTGTGGTTGTAAGAGATTGGGATGCGGAAGTTGGGTTCTTATCAGTTGCTTTTGTCATAATAATGCTCAATAGATTTTTAATAATAAAGTGTTATAAGTTGTTTAAATGCCGCTGCTTGATAAGCATGAGTTAATAAAAAGTAGGAAAGTCAATAAGAACGGCTTGATAGCATGTTTTGATAAAATGACATGGCAAACAGCCAAGTAATTAGACCAAACAAACACTCTAACTCAAGATGTAAAAGGGTGCAACAGCTAGCGTTGTCTATGTCTGTTATCATAACCGTATTTGTTTTATTTTAGAGTGACGATATTTATAAGCGTATTTTACAACCGCGTTTATTCATCAAAGCACTTATTCAGAGTATGACTGTTTGTAGAATTACTATGCTCTCATTTATTAGATTAGGATAATTTATGACCCGTTTTGTTTGTTTTAATATCAATGGTATCCGAGCTCGTCAACATCAGCTAGAGGCGGTGCGAGATATTATCGATCCTGATGTCATGGGTCTGCAAGAAACCAAGGTGCATGATGAGCAGTTTCCCCTTGAAAATGTAGAAGGCTTGGGCTATCACGTAGAGTATTTTGGACAGAAAGCGCATTACGGTGTGGCATTATTATCGAAAGTTGCGCCTATTTTTGTGCAAAAGGGTTTTCCGGGAGAAAATGAAGAGGCGCAAAAACGTTTTATTCATGCGCGTTATGAGTTTGATGGGCGTGAGATTGATGTGCTCAATGGCTATTTTCCACAAGGAGAGAGCCAAGATCATCCGACCAAATTTCCGATGAAGCGTGCTTATTATGCTGATTTAATAGCATATATTGATACGCTAAAAGCAGAAGGGCGCTCGCTGGTGATTATGGGTGATATGAATATCGCCCCAGAAGATATCGATATTGGAATCGGTGAAGTAAATGCTAAGCGTTGGTTGAAAAATAGAAAAACTTCCTTCCTACCTGAGGAGCGTGAGTGGTATAGCAATCTTATGTCACGTGAGTTGACCGATACCTACCGTTTGCATTATCCAGAGAGTACAGAGTTATACAGCTGGTTTGATTATCGCAGTCGCGGTTTTGATGATGATCCTAAGCGTGGATTGCGTATTGATCATATTTTATGTACGCCTAATCTGGTTGAATGTTGTGTTGATGCGGGTATCAGCTATGAGCTGCGCGCTATGGAAAAACCCTCTGACCATGCGCCTATTTGGACAGCATTTGATTTAAACAAAGTATGATGTTTTTACTATTATGACTAGGGCTTTATAAGCAATAAAAATATATCAATAATTAAGGAGTGAGTTATGGCAGTTGGTAATGTTGCAGTACCTGAGATGATTTATCCTATTGAAGGCATCAAGTTGAGCACTACCGCCGCAGGCGTACGTTATAAAGATCGTGATGATTTGGTAGTTATTGAGATTGCAGCTGATGCTGCCACTGCAGTGGTAACGACCAAAAATGCATTTTGCGCTGCGCCTGTGCGCGTATTACGTGAACACTTTGATAAAGCGACACCGCGATATTTGGTGACCAATACTGGTAACGCTAATGCTGGAACCGGTGCTGATGGCAAACGCCGCGCCACAGATATCTGTGCGGCGCTGGCTGCTAAAGCTGGCGTGGATAGCGATACGGTATTGCCATTTTCGACGGGTGTTATTGGTGAGCCATTAAATAGTGAGGCAATTATCGCTGGACTAGACAACGCATTAGCCAATCTAGCGCCTGATAATTGGCTTGCTGCTGCAAATGGTATCCGTACAACGGATACCATTCCAAAGCTCGCGAGTAAAAAAATTGATGTTGATGGTAGTAGTTATCATATCACGGGGATGTCAAAAGGCTCAGGTATGATACGTCCCAATATGGCAACTATGCTTGGCTATGTTGCAACCGATGCCAATATTGCTGCTGACTTATTGCAAGAGATGTTAAGTGCTATCAATGAGCAGTCTTTTAACCGTATTACGGTCGATGGTGATACCTCGACCAATGACTGCTGCGTATTGATAGCGACAGGTGCTGCGAGCTCAGATATCATTGATAGCCCTGAGCACCCGCATTATCAGCCAATGTTTGATGCGTTAGCTGAAGTCTTTATACGTTTGGCACAACTGATCGTACGTGATGGTGAAGGCGCTACTAAGTTTATGACGGTAAAAGTCACAGGTGGCAAAACCACGCAAGAATGCTGCGATGTGGCATATGCGGTTGCGCATTCACCTTTGGTCAAAACGGCATTTTTTGCCAGTGATGCTAACTGGGGGCGTATATTAGCAGCCGTCGGTTATGCAGGGATTGAAAACCTTGATACCGAGCAAGTCGATGTTTACTTGGACGAAGTTATGATTTGTCAAAATGGTGGTGTCGCGCTAAGCTACACGGAAGAGGCGGGCAAGACGGTCATGAGTCGCTCTGAGATTACCATTCATATCGATCTTGCACGTGGTGATGCCCATGACACGGTTTATACCTGCGATTTATCTTACGACTATGTCAAAATAAATGCGGACTATCGTAGCTAAAAACTCTTAATACTTACTTATAAAAGACGCTCAGAATCATGATGATTCTGAGCGTCTTTCATTTACTGTTAATTAACAACTGTTGCAAAAGCTGACGTTACGTTACAAAGCAGTTGTAGAGGCGCAGTTACTTTGCACCCTATACTGGTCGAGTTGATAATAAGTGATTAAGTGACATCGAAAAACCGTTTATTCTAAAATGAATAAATCGAATCCAAACACATAAAACTATGAATATATTGAGGATTTTATAATGAAAAATTTAGCATTAGCAGCAGTGATGGCAACGTTTGTTTTATCAGGTTGTTCAACCATGGCAACTGACGATACGCGTACCATGATCGTTGAAGGTGAACCGGCAGTGGTTAAAGTCATTAACATTCCAAGTTTCAAAATAGAGATAGCTCCGCTGAAAGCAGTTTGTGAGCTACAAGCTTCTAATGGTGCCATGATTGAGTCAGAGTGCTTGCAGTATCGCCAAACATATCAGAAGAACTACACCCCTTTAAATGGCAATATTCAAGGCTTTACGTATGAGCCAAATTATCGTTATGTTTTGGACGTTCGCCAAGAAGCGATGATGGATGAAGTAACGAATGCGGTTAAGCCAGTTTGGATACTGAACCAAGTAGTATCAAAAAAAGCAGAATAATTGCTCATTAAGTAGCTTTTGGAATAAATAGCAGTTAGCTCAAAAAAGACCTCTAATCATTAGAGGTCTTTTTTATAATAGGATTTATATGTTCTATTCAGTCATAAGCTGCCCAATCATTAGCATTGGCTGTATTTTACGCTGACGCCATGAGTGGCAGTCGGTATGCGGTTGTCAGCATATACTGCCAATCCACCGCGAGAAGTTTCTTTGTATTTATCTAACATGTCAGCGCCAGTAACTTTCATAGTTTCAATGACTTTGTCTAAAGAGACAAAATGTTGACCATTACCACGACAGGCAAGTCGTGCAGCATTGACTGCTTTGACTGCGCCCATCGCATTGCGCTCGATACAAGGTACTTGGACTAAGCCACCAACAGGATCACAGGTCAGACCCAAGTTATGCTCGATACCAATCTCAGCAGCATTGAGACATTTAGCAGGGTCTCCACCGAGGATTTCTGCCAATGCAGACGCCGCCATTGCACAAGCTGAACCGACTTCACCTTGACAGCCCACTTCGGCGCCTGATATTGAAGCGTTCTGTTTGATTAAGCTGCCAATTGCTGTAGCATTTAACAAAAATTTGCGCGCGCCATCAAGGCTATAGTTTGATAAAAAATCACGATAATAGTGCATTACCGCAGGGATAATACCTGCGGCGCCGTTAGTAGGAGCAGTGACCACATTACCGCCATTGGCGTTTTCTTCATTGACTGCTAAAGCATATAAATCAATCCAATCCATCGCAACCAATTTGTCATTTTGCGCAATCGGCTGGTCTTTTTCAGCACATAGTTGCACATATAATGCTTGAGCGCGGCGTCTTACATCTAAGCCACCCGGTAAAATACCGCTGTTTTGGCAGCCACGGGTCACACAATCTTGCATCGACTCCCAAATAGAATCTAAATACGCAAATACGTCTGCCTGCTCACGGTAATGGCATTCATTTGCTAATACCAGCTCGCTCACGCTCAAGTGATGTTTACGGCATTGTTCTAATAGCTCTGCGGCGCTATTAAAAGGATAAGGAATAACATCGATAGTCGGAGTTGCATTATCTTCATCAGGATTGGTCGCATCTTCTTCATTGATAACAAATCCACCTCCTACGGAATAATAAGTCTGCTGATAATGGCTGCCATTCGCCAAAGACACGCGAATAGTCATAGCGTTCGGATGATAAGGTAGAACCGTCTCATCATACCAGTGAATATCACGCTCTGTATCAAAAACAATAACGTGCTCGCCTGCGATGTTGAGTTGATTGTCTGAAAAGATCGGTGCCAGATATTCACTGGTCAAACGCGTATCGATGGTGCTAGGTGCATGACCAAGTAAGCCCAGTAATATGGCAGTATCTGTAGCATGTCCTTTACCAGTTGCTGCAAGCGAGCCATATAACTCAATCTCTAAAGACTGAATGTTGCTCAGATTGGTTTGCTTTAGGAGTGACTGTACAAATAAGTTAGCCGCTATCATAGGACCAACCGTATGAGAGCTTGATGGGCCAACACCGATTTTGAATAAATCAAAGACACTAATCATAATAAGTTACCAAAAAATAAAAGAGATTCAGAAAAACCACATAGCAAAGACTACTGCGCCCATATAAAATTATAATGGGCAACAATAGATAATAAGTATCGATCATCGATAAATTTAATGCATTGTCTATGAAAATGTTTAAACGGGTTCGTTCGAGTGACGGGTGAATAATAGCTGTTGTTTATTATTAAATTCCGTTATGATGCTCGGCATCAACACTTATGTAACATCCTGTAATTTAGCTATCGCTATAGAATACACAGTATGAGCAGTCAAAGCGTTGAATTTAGTAAAGCATATCTTAGTCAATACAGCTAGTAAAATGTGTTAAAAATATCAAAAATAGCTCTGTATTCATACAAGAATCCGTAGTTAATAAGAGCTAGATTTCATTATTTTCCCATTAACTTTTTATTATATAGACAGCTGTCTCATATAATAGCCACTATTTTTAACCGCGCTTATAGTGAATACCGTTATTTATTATCGCTTTATTTATTCGAGCTATCATTAACCTATATCGTTAGTGAGTTATTATTAGCTTAAGCCTATAGGACAATCGCGCATGATAACCCCTCCAGAAAACTCGTCTCAATCGACGCTGCATAGTCAGAAAGAAACACTAACGCCAAATGTACTAGAAGCAGCAGGTATTGATGTTGCAACTAGTTCTGCGACAATGAACTTACCGCACAATCCAGACTTTGATAATGGTCGCTGGTTTCCAACATGGCGTCCATATGGCGGTGATTTGGATCGGGATCCGGTCGGTATCAATGAGTATTTACCGCCCTCAAAAAGCATGCTGTTGGGTATACAACATACCTTTGCAATGTTTGGGGCGACAGTGCTTGCGCCATTATTAATGGGCTTTGATCCAAACTTAGCTATTTTGATGTCTGGTATTTGTACGGTGATGTTTTTTGTGATTACCGGTGGACGTATGCCAAGTTATTTGGGATCGAGTTTTGCTTTTATTGGTCCTGTGATTGCCGTGACGGCATATGCTGGCGTTGGGTTTAATGCCAATCTGAATGTTGCACTCGGCGGCATTATGGCCTGCGGTATTATTTATGCACTGATAGGTCTGCTGGTCATGAAGACGGGTACAGGCTGGATTGAGCGCTTAATGCCACCGATTGTTACCGGTGCAATCGTCATGATCATTGGTCTTAATTTAGCGCCCGTCACCATTCAAGGAGTATCTGCCAACCAATTTGATGCATGGATGGCCACGTTAACGGTATTGCTTATCAGTGGGGTCGCGGTATTTACCCGCGGCATGCTACGTCGTTTGCTGTTATTAGTTGGCTTGATATTGTCTTATATTGCTTATTTTGTGATGACCAATGTATTGGGCTATGGCGTGCCGATTGATTTTAGTAGTGTGTCGGCGGCTTCATGGTTTGGTATGCCAAGTATTCATGCGCCGCGTTTTGAGATGAGCGCCATTATATTAATTGCCCCTGTCGCCTTTATTTTAGTTGCTGAAAATTTGGGACATTTTAAAGCGGTAGAAGGTATGACTAAAGCGCGAGTAACGCCTTATATGGGGCGCGCCTTCTTAGCTGATGGCTTAGCAACGACTTTTTCGGCAGGTTTTGGTGGTACAGGTGTGACGACTTATGCAGAAAATATCGGCGTGATGGCGGTCACCAAAGTATATAGTACGACTATTTTTGTCGTAGCAGGTTTGGTTGCTATCATGCTGGGCTTGTCACCGAAATTTGGTGCGATTATTCAAACCATTCCGTCAGCATTATTGGGCGGTGCTTCTATCGTGGTTTTTGGTTTGATTGCCATCGCTGGTGCGAAAATTTGGATAGACAGCCATATCGATTTTAGCAAAAACAGCAATCTTATCATCGCAGCAGTCACTGTTATCATGGGAACTGGTAACTTTAGCTTGCATCTAGGCGGCTTTGATTTGGGTGGCATCGGTACGGCTACCTTAACAGCAATTGTGCTTAACGCTCTATTTAATCGCCAAAAAGACTAACTTTTTAACTATAGTTGAAATACTTTAAAGTCGCTACAGTATTGCTGGTGTAAATTTTTTTCAGCCTCTGGTAGCAACGGCACAGCAAGCAAGAAAAATTTGCACCAGCAGTACGTGTTGTATCGATATTACTTTTCACCGACTATATCTTAAGCTTCAAATAACTCACTATATTGATAAGCAAAAGCCACAATTATATTGTGGCTTTTATCGATTATGGCGCTTGTTTATAACCGTTGCTATTTTACATGAGCTTTACTTATAATCACGCTTATAAAACCGTGCAAAAAACCGATAACGGCGTAGGGCGCGTGGTTTAGGCTTTAGCGAACCCAAATAAATGGCAAACATCGTGAGTAACGCACCGCTCCATTGTAAGGTATTGATGGGCTTATCAAGCCATGTATAGTCAATGAGCAATGCTGCAACTGGCTCGGTTAATAATAATAATCCAGTTAGCGCCAAAGACAGTTTGGGGATAGAGTAGGCGATAAGCCCCCATGCTAGGCACTGCATGACTGTACCGTAAATCAATATCCAGCCAATGTCAGACCAAGTATTGGGCAATATATTACCCATATCAAAGACAAACATCGGCACAATCATTGCCAATCCGCCACCAATACTCACCAGTTGCATCAGCATAAATATCGGCGTCGGCTCCGTATCATGGGTTTTACGGATAAAGGTCATTGAAGCTGCGAGCATAGCCCCTGACACGATACCAGTAATAAATCCCCAAGTAGCAGCCTTATTTTGGGCAAATTCTGGGCTACCGATCATTGCCACACCCAACATTGCCAAGACCAAGCTGACAAGCTGTAATATAGATTGGCGCTCGTTGAAGTATAAAAAGCCAATGGCTGCCAAAAAGAAAATCTGTAAGCTGTTTAGTAAGGTTGAAATGCCGGGCCCCACCGCATAGATACTTTCGTGCCACAGCGCCAAATCCAAACCTAAAAATGCGCCCGATAATAAGCCATAAAAAACCGCACGCTTTGAGCGCGGTAGCCGTTGCCCTGTCATTTTTGCCAATACCGCAAACACCACGCCTGAAATAGCCAAGCGCCAAAACGCCATGGCCCAGCCACCGATGTCAACATGAGCGACGATTAAACTGCCCAAACCAAAGATCACACAGCCAATGAGCAAGCCAGTAGCAGCAGAGCGTGAAGAGGCAATAGCCATATATTATCCTTATATCATGACAACTTTTATTTCAATTATTGCGTACTAAAGACATCATCTTTACCACAAGCCGTATTGTCGATGTTTTGAACTAAAATTGAAATGGTTTGATATTATTTTTATTTTATAGTGGTATTTTATGACTTTAGAGAATATGAACTTTTTAAAGTTTCATCTAAAGTATAAGGACAAGCTATTGCCAATTAATATCCTTACAGGAATATCATTGGCGTTTTTACTGCGATTTGTTACCCTCATTTCTACTTTTATATTGCAATATCATCAGCTTAAAAAACTAATACCCTTAAAATATCTCATTTAAATTGCCTCAACCGCCATCATTACTTTAGCTTAGGTTTGCTTATGCTCCAACGTACCTTATCAAAACGATCACTGTCATTAACGACATCTGAAGATCAGTCATCCCTAATAAAGCGCTGTGCTCTGACAATTGGTATGTTAACAACCACGTTATTTGTCATACCAAGCGCGCAAGCTGCCAGTTGTAAAATCCCTAAGAGTTATTATAAAAACGTCTCTTGTACGGCGAGTAGTGGTTATTTCTTAGCGGTGAAAGACTTTGGCGCACCGGTCGCCCTTATCGATAAGCAAGGTAAAAGCCTTGTTGATTTATCGCGCTATCAAAAAGTGGATGCAGATAAAATATCAGCAGGTCTATTGCCTGTCATGCGTAATAGTCACGTCGGTTATCTGAATATGCAAGGTCGTGAAGTGATTCCTGTGATGTACGATGTGCTAAATGATGGTCAAGGTTGGGCGCGTCCGGTTTCTGAAGGGCGTATCGTGGTCAAGCAGGGTGGTCACTATGGCGTCATCGATACGGCAAATAGGACTGTCGTTCCATTTTCAGCAGCGATTAGTGATATTGATGATTACCGAGGCGGCATGGCTCGTGTACGTAAAAACAAAGCGATAAGCTGGCTTGATAAAGAGGGCAATATTAAGAACACCAATACTCAAAATACCGGTGTCAAAAAAGATAATAGTAAAAGTAATGACGGTAAGAGTGCCAAAAACAGCCATGTAACTGACCGACCCGCTGCCAGTAAATCAGAAGTTAAACCTCGTGCTCGCGAAAATAGCACACAGAAAAATTCAGCCTCCATGCCAATTAATCGCTTTACCACGCTACAGCCGCGTCAACAAGATGGTAGATGGGGCTTTGTTGATGATAATAATGTCACTATGATTACGTATTCTTTCGACGAAGTACGTCCATTCTCGGAAGGCCTAGCGGGTGTGCGCATTGATGGAGAGTGGGGCTTTATCAATCTTGGCGGCGAGCTTGTGATTCCTTTTAGCTATAAGGATTTTGATGGCTCTAATAACTTTAACGATTCCAATAATAAGAGCCTCAGTCTTGATAGCCGATATAAGGACAAACCTTCTTTTGTGTTTGTAGCGGATAAGGCTTGGATTGGCAGCTTGGAAAACGGCACTAAGATGTGCATTGACAAAGAAAGCGCGGCTGTCGCTTGTGATTAAATCCTAGTAGCATATTTTATTTTGACCAAAAAAAGAGCCTATAACAATTCATGATTGCTATAGGCTCTTTTTTTTAGCCGGAAAATTTCACAAGCTAACTCATTAAAATTACTTTTCTAATAAGTGATTGCTAATTAAATCAACCATATACGGCTGATAGTACTCAGGAATATCGTGCGCCATGCCTTCAATCAAATGAAATTTGGCGTTAGGAATGGTCTTGGCAACCACGCGACCTTGTGAGGCAGGAATTAAGCCATCAGCGCTGCCATGTAATACGATAGTAGGTGCTTTGACTTGTTTGCTAAATCGACTGATAGAACCTGATGCCAAGATAGCATTGAGCTGCTGCACCGTACCGAGGGGATGAAAGTTACGCTGATACCGTATCTTGGCAATATCACGTACCATGCGCACATTCACATGCCCTGGCGTGCCAACAGTCTTCATAAACCAAACACTGTGGCGCACGATATCACGCTCAGAGTGGCTCTCAGGGCGATTAATCAGCGTATATAGCTGTCTAGGCTTTGGTGGTTTTAAAAAGGCACGGTTGGTGGTGGTAAACATCAATGCCATCCGCTGTACTAGGCTTGGATAACGTGCCGCTACAATTTGGGCAATCATGCCACCCATAGAAGCACCTAGCAAATGTGTTTTGCCAAGCTGCAAAGCCTTAATTAAACGCGCCGTATCTTCTGCCATGTCGGTTAAATTGTAGGCAACCTGTGCACCTTTATTAGACAGTCCTGTTTGCAGGCGCATCATCATTTTAAGCTGACTAATACGCGGTAGACCATCGATTTGTACTTTAGAGGACAAACCGATATCACGATTGTCAAAACGAATCACAAAAAAACCGGCATCAATAAGGCGCTTAATAAAATGATTTGGCCAAAATATCATTTGCGAGCCAAGTCCCATAATCATAAGCAGTGGCGGATGATTAGGATTACCACCAGCCTCAACACACAGCTCGATGCCGTCTCCGATATCTATCATAGCTTGATAAAGATGCTCACTGAGGTCCGATGTGCCCCACAGGTGCTCACCGAATCTTTGCCATTCAGGCGTCGGGTAACTCCAGCTGCTATCCGATGAATCAGGCGAATTAGCAGCATTATCAATGTTGTTTTTTTCTGTCATGAACGGTCCTATCTAAAAGGGGTCATTGGCTTAAAATTCTAGCATCTCAAAATCAAGCTTGCCAACGCCGCATTCTGGGCAGGTCCAATCATCAGGGATATCATCCCATTTAGTGCCCGGTGCGATACCTTCTTCAGGGCAGCCCAGTGCTTCGTCATATATCCAGCCGCAGACAATACATTCATAACGTTTCATAAAGAGTCCTATCGATTATTGCCAGTGTTACCATACGTTTTTAAGGTGATATTGGTGGCATATCAAGAATGATTACCGTCAATATATAGACTGCAAAAACGCAGCTAGTTTAGCATATAACCATTGTTTTCATAGTTAAGTTTACACTTGTATATTGAGATTAATAAACGTTTATCAAGTCACTATGCCTGATTTTATTGACTTAATAAGTTGTGTTTTCCCCATTGCCGCGCAATATTAAAGGCAATTATGCTATAATAACCGCCGTTAATTTTCCGATGCATAGAGTATTTGCTATTGCCACATCATTATCTAAGTTATAGACGTTAAGGATTATTATGAGCGCAAACACCGCTGTTACAGCAGTTGATACCGCAATCGAGTCATCAAATACGCTCAATACCGATCATCCATTTTGGAACATCATTCGCACAGTACCAGACTTCCCTAAAGTCGGCATTTATTTTTATGATATTACACCGTTACTACGCAGTCATATTAATGAAGTCATTGATGCACTGCTGGCTGTCCTACCTGAAGGCATAATGGATGAGGTGGATTGTCTCGGTGCTGTTGAAGCGCGTGGATTCGTGTTTGCAAGTTTGCTGGCAGGACATCTGGGTAAAGGTATGATTTTACTGCGTAAACCCGGCAAGTTACCACCGCCTGTTGCCAATAAAGCCTATGCGTTAGAGTACGGTAAAGATACTCTTGAGATGCAAAACAATCTGCCACCAGAGCGCGTGCTATTGGTTGATGATATCTTGGCAACGGGTGGCACACTGACCACTGCTTATGAGCTATGCCAATCAGCGGAGCATACGGTCGTTGGTGCATTAGTATTATTGGATTTGGTGGATTTACATGGCGATTTCCCAGTGCCTGTTTATACGGTATTGAAGGTATAAATGACTGGCAGTTTTACTTATAGTCGGTAAAAATAAAAAGTAATATCGATATATTATGTACTGCTGGTATTAATTTTGCTTGCTGCCAGAGGCTGTAAAAAGGTTATCCCAGCAGCATCGTAGCGTTTTTAGGGTATCTTAACTATAAGCAGAATGCGATAAAAGTCAGTTTTCTATGGCTTTGAGATGATACAACTAAAGCATCATTAAAAAAAGCGCGCTGAACGTATTCAGCGCGCTTTTTTTAATGATGCTTTTGCCTATTTTATTTGTGCTATTTGGCTTGCTCGTAGTTTTTACAAGCTTGCTCGACCAGCATACGACTGACCGTTCTTGGAGCCGTAATTTTAAAATCCTGGGTGGTCAAGAGGGGTTTTTCTGATTGCCAAGAATTTATTACTTTGTCGTCAGCGGCATAATGAACGTATGCCCGTCTGTAATAGCTGTCGTCCTTACAAGATATAAGCCATTGCTGGTCGCTATGATGAATGCCACTTTCTTTACTATCACTGGTTGTGCTTTTAACTGCAGGATAGTTTCTGCGAATAGAGACAGTCATATTTTCGACCCGCTTTTCATCAAGGATATTGATGTCGGAGCGTTCGATAGAATCCAAATCTAAGCTAAAAATGGAACCGGTCTGACTTTCTGTTACTTTTGACCAGTTTACTGCATGAGCACCAATCGCAAGCGTACTGCTTGCTAATATCACTGCTAGCCGTTTCATAATTGAGCCTTGCTTGTAGTCATTTTAGGTCGCTTATAATAGCCAACTTACCATGAGCAGGCAAATCTCTTTTATTACCTGCGGCGTAGACTGATGTAATATCACCACTGTTTTATAGTGATTTAGTGCGTCATTTTTAAGCCAGATAAGCTTGGGTCTATGTTTATATTGCTCAGATATATAGCTTAGCTGCGCATACTCGCTAGCATATGGGCAAGCTCATCACGCGCACCAATAAAGCCGTCAATGCCTTTTGGTAACAGGTCTTGAGTAATGGTATCTTGTTGATAGGCGCTACTGAATTCTTCAGCGCTCAAGCTCACTCGTGTCATATCTGTCATGTCCATCGACATACTTTCTGATAATTGACGTGTAACCTCGATATCCATTGCTGCGAGCTCATCAATGAGGTCAGGTGCAATGGTCAATAAATCACAGCCTGCCAGCGCTAATATTTGCTCAGTTGAGCGAAAGCTTGCGCCCATTACCTGCGTTTTGTAGCCATGCTGCTTGTAGTATTGGTAAATGAGCTTAACCGATTGTACGCCCATGTCATCAGAGACAGATATGTTTTGACGGTTTTGCTGGCGTTTTTGCCAATCCAAAATACGTCCAACAAAAGGGGATATCAAGGTCACACCAGCATCTGCACAAGCGATAGCTTGATGTTGCCCAAAGAGCAAGGTGAGATTGCAGTGTATACCTTGAGTTTCAAGGTAGCGTGCCGCCTCAATACCTTGCCAAGTCGCTGCCATCTTAATCAACACACGCTCTGAGTCGATACCCGCTTTTTGATAGGCTTCCATGAATGCCAATGCTTTATCAATGGTAGCTTGTGTGTCATAGGACAAGCGGGCATCGACTTCGGTTGAGACACGTCCTTCAATCAAAGATAAAATATTACAGCCGATTTGTATGGTTAGCTCATCAATTACCGCATCAATATCATCTCGATGGCGGCTCATGGTTTCTGATAATACCGCTTCATTATCAGGATGGATCAGCGCTTTGGTAATTAGACTTGGATTGGTGGTCGCATCGATAGGTTTTAGACGCTCAATGGCGGCAAGATCGCCTGTATCAGCGACAATGGTGGTCATAGTGCGAAGCTGTTGTAATGCGCTCATCAGATATCCTTGGTATTATTCATTAATGGTGTTATTTTCTTATGGATGGTTGTGGTCTATTATGGATAAAATCCTGTGTCCGTTTAAACTGTAACATAGATTTGGGCACATGTTACCTGATAGTTTTAGCCGGCTAAGCCCGTATAGCGCTTAACTACGCTAAGATTTATAGCGATTTGCCACTTTATGTTCATTTACGAATGGGCACTGTCCGTAGTTTTTGTTATAGTAGAGCCGGTCAGTGATTGAGCTTTACGAATACTACGAATTTTACCAAGAACATAGCGCTGCTTTAAAAAACCAATAATGATAAATTGGCGATATAAGAGCAACAAATAGCAAAGTATTTATGTCCTTTAAAAAAGTATTCATGTCTTTTAACGAAGTGTTTATGGTCATCATTGGCAAGTAGTTATACCTAACAGTCATAAAATATAAAAAAGGATGGGCGGTAATGAGTGAGCAGTCACCGGAACAAAACAATGATAATCTAAACCAAACCATCGCAAGCATTAGTACTACCGCAACGGATAAAGAGTTTTTGAATACATTGCGCGGCAGTATCGATGCGGTAGACTGCGAAATTCAGACACTGATTAACAATCGTGCCAAATTGGCTCAGCAAGTGGCGACCGTGAAAAAGAACCACATGGTCAATGATTCTGCTGCTGAAAATGCCAACCCTATTTTTTATCGTCCAGAGCGTGAGGCGCAAGTGCTAAAAGCGGTCATGGAGCGTAATGAAGGACCTATTGCTGATGAAAAAATGGCACGCTTGTTTCGAGAAATTATGTCGGTATGCCTTGATTTAGAAGCGCCGCAGCGCATTGCATTTTTGGGTCCACTGGGTACTTTCACTCACGCCGCTGCATTAAAGCATTTTGGTAAAGCGGCGGATACTGTACCGCTGAATACTATTACTGATGTGTTTCGTGAAGTCGAAGCGGGCACTGCAATGTACGGCATCGTCCCCGTTGAAAACTCATCTGAAGGCGTAGTCAACCATACGCTAGATGGCTTTTTATCTTCTACATTAAAAATAATCGGTGAAGTCGAGCTGCCGATTCATCAAAACTTTTTGGTCGCTGAACATACCAAACTTGATGGGTTAAGCCGTATTTACTCGCACCAGCAATCATTGGCGCAGTGTCGTCATTGGCTTGATGTGAATTATCCCAATGTCGAGCGTGTTGCGGTATCGAGTAATGGTGAAGCGGCACGTCGCTTGAAGAACGAGTGGCACTCGGCAGCGATTGCGGGTGACGTAGCAGCAGCAGAATATGATTTGCATAAGCTATATTCAAATATCGAAGACAATCCAAGCAATACGACCCGTTTCTTGATTATTGGTCATGAAGCAATTGCACCATCAGGTCAAGATAAAACCTCGATTATGGTGTCAGCGCATGACAAAGCGGGTGCTCTGATCGAAATCCTAAAACCTTTGTCATATCATGGGGTTTCCATGACCAGCATTGAAACGCGCCCTGAGCGTCCTAATAAATGGGCTTACGTCTTCTTTATTGATATGAATGGGCACATTGAAGACCCAAATGTGAGCGCTGCTATCGCTGATATTCGACCATTGGTGAAAGACTTACGTGTCTTAGGCTCGTATCCAAAAGCGGTACTATAAACTTACTGGTTTCTATGAGTCATTATTTTATTGGTATTAGCCGCAAACGTTTATAAATTGCCTTGTCATAAATAGCGGTCACCAGTGACATTAATGGGCTTAGCCAATGATAGGTGCGTTATCACATCTAAGGATTAATCATGCAGTCTGCGCAATCGACAGAGTCAAACTTATTACCGCTCGTACCTGCTTACGAGAGTATTTTGGCGTTGACACCGTATCAAACCGGTAAGCCTATTGAAGAGCTAACGCGAGAGTATGGCGTCTCAGATGTGGTAAAAATTGCCAGTAATGAGAATCCGATCGGCTGCTCGCCGCATGTTACGCTAGCGATTACTGAACAGCTAGGTCAGCTGTCACGTTATCCTGATGGCAATGGTTATTATCTAAAGCAAGCATTGGCTGATTTTAATGATGTCAATGTTGATCAGATTACTTTGGGCAATGGCTCTGATGATTTGCTCGATATCTTGGCGCGTAGTTTTGTAGGTGCAGATGATGCAATCGTTTATAGTCAGTATGCCTTTGTGGTCTATTCGATGCTTGCTAAAATGCAGGGTGCTATGGATGTTGAAGTGCCTGCTCAGCGCTTTGGTCATAACCTAAAAGCCATGAGCCAAGCGGTTCAGGATAACTCTAATACCAAAATCGTCTTTATTGCCAATCCGAACAATCCAACCGGTACGCAGCTTGAACATGCTGAGCTGAGAGAGTTTGTCGCTAGTGTGCCAAGCTCAGTACTGGTGGTGTTAGATGAAGCTTATATTGAATATAGCCCTGAGAGTAATAATCGGGCGTTGTTAGATGAATTTGATAATGTGGTTATTGTTCGCACCTTTTCTAAAGCCTATGGGCTGGCAGGTCTGCGTGTTGGCTATGCGTTAAGCTCGGTAGCTGTGGCAGATTTACTCAATCGCATTCGTCAACCATTTAATGTGAGCCGCATTGGATTGGCGGCAGCGGCAGCGGCACTTGCGGATCAAGACTTTATTGAAAAAACTCGTCTGATGAACAACGAGCAGATGCGCTGGTTAGAAAAACAGTTTGATGCACTGGGACTGGGCTTTATAAAGTCACATGCCAACTTTATTATGGTCGAAATCGAAGTTGAAATGGAAGATACAAACGCTGCTGTTATTTATCAGGCATTGCTTGAGCAAGGCGTTATTGTGCGACAACTAGAGGTTTATGGTTTGCATAATTGGCTGCGTATTAGTGTAGGGGTCGCAGAAGATAATATGCGTCTGATTGATACTTTGCGCTCTATTTTGACCGATGATTAAATCAATAACTAATAAGTACTTTAATAAGCAACCTAATAATTAAAACAATATGCAAAAAATAAATCACGCCGTAAATCTTCAAACAGCAACTAAACTGATCCCATCCTCTACGCAGCCGCTATTCCAGCAAGTGTGTGTGATAGGTTTGGGTTTAATTGGTGCAAGTCTTGCGCAAGCGATTAAAGACAATGGTTTAGCTGAGCGTATCGTTGCAGTCGATAGACATGAGCCAAGTCTAGAGGAAGCTATTCAACACGGTTTACTAGACGCTGGTAGCTCAGTACTTAATGACGTGATATCCGGTAGTGACTTGATAGTGATTGCGGTGCCAGTACAAGCGGTGCAAGCGGTATTTATAGATATCAAAAATGCAATGGATAGTGGTCTACTTGCTACTGATTGTATTGTTACCGATGTATGCAGTACCAAAGTCAATATCATTGAGGCTGCCAAGACTGTGTTCAAAACATTGCCTGTTGGGCTTGTGCCTGCACATCCAATTGCTGGTGCCGAAAATTCAGGGTATCATGCCAGGCGTGCTACCTTGTTTGTCAATCATAGCGTTATTGTCTGTGAGCTTCCAACGACGAGCCATCTGGCAATAACAAAGCTTAGCCAATTATGGGAAGCGGTGGGCGCCACCGTTATGCCGATGGAGGCCGCTCATCATGATTCTATATTGGCACACACCAGTCATTTACCGCATTTGCTCGCTTTTAATTTGGTTGAACAGCTGGCAAGCCATGATGATAATTTAGATATTTTTCGCTATGCCGCAGGTGGTTTTCGTGATTTTACCCGCATTGCTGCCAGCGACCCTAAAATGTGGCATGATATATTTTTTGCCAATCAAAGCGCGATTGTAAGCGCCCTTGATGAATACAGCGTTTATTTAAATGATATTCGTCAGCTTATCATTGATAAAGATTCAACCGCCCTGATGGGACTTTTGGGCCGCGCGCAAGCCGCACGGCGACATTTTGGTCATATGTTAGCCAGCACCCCTTATACGGATACTTCTGCCATGTCAGCTTCTTATAATATCACCCCAAGCAACACCGTCTCTGGCACTATTGCCATTCCTGGAGATAAGTCTATCTCTCACCGTAGTATTATGCTCGGTAGCCTTGCTACTGGCGTAACTAACGTGACTGGATTTTTGGAAGGGGAAGATGCGCTTGCCACTTTGCAAGCGTTTCGCGATATGGGCGTGACCATTGAAGGTCCTGATAATGGCAATTTAGTCATTCATGGCGTTGGTATGAATGGCTTAAAACCAAGCAAAACGCCTTTATATATGGGCAATTCTGGCACCAGTATGCGTCTGCTTTCAGGCATCTTAGCAGCGCAAGCCTTTGATAGTGTATTGACCGGTGACACTAGCCTAAATAAGCGTCCAATGGAGCGCGTGGCGGCACCATTACGTGAGATGGGTGCAGTGATTCAAAGCACTGGTCAAAAAGGGACAGCGCCACTGAGTATTACTGGTCGAGATAGTGCTGGCAAACCTCTACAAGGGGCTGAATACGATATGCCAGTTGCTTCTGCACAGATTAAATCTTGCTTATTGCTGGCTGGACTTTGGGCAGAAGGCACCACGACTGTTACTCAACCTGAAGTTAGTCGCGATCATACCGAGCGTATGCTTTCAGCTTTTGGTTATCCAGTCACTGTCGATGGTAATCGTATCAGTGTTGAAGGCGGCGGCACGCTCACAGGTGGTAATATCGCAGTACCTGCTGATATCTCATCGGCAGCATTTTTTATGGTGGCTGCCGCTATTAGCCAAGGTAGCGTATTGACTTTGAAGCAAGTTGGTATTAATCCTACGCGTACCGGTATTATTGATATTCTTAAGCTGATGCAAGCAGATATCCGCTTAAGTAATGAGACTCATGTTGGCGGTGAGCCAGTAGCGGATATTACCATTCGCAGCTCAAACTTGGTCGGTATTGAAATACCAGAGTATCTAGTACCACTTGCCATTGACGAATTCCCCGTATTATTTATCGCAGCCAGCTGTGCCCAAGGCCGTACCGTTTTGACCGGTGCAAAAGAGCTACGTGTCAAAGAATCAGATCGCATTGCTGTTATGGCAGAAGGCTTGCAGACATTAGGCGTTGACTGTACGGTTACCGAAGATGGTCTAATTATTGAAGGTAAGGGTAAGGCTGATAGTCGTGACGTGAATAATAGCCATGCGGTATTTGGTGGTGGACATATCGTCTCGCATCATGACCATCGTATCGCTATGAGTTTTGCGGTTGCCAGCTTACGTGCATCCAAGCAGATAACTATTGAAGGCGTTGAGACTGTCAATACCAGTTTCCCAGGATTTGCAGAGCTTGCCAACCAAATTGGCATGTCTATTGACGTTGTGAGTGCTTAACGCAGTAACTTTAATTTGAGCCAATGATAATAGCTTAGCAATAAAATGAGCTATTAATTTTTATTGCCATTTTTTATTCTTACTTTCGGCAGCAATGAGTTGATACGTTTTCTAGTATCAACTCATTGCTTTTTTAGCTTTTATTCTATCTGTAGTAACCCTGTGCTCTTGCCACCAAAGTGTCATCAATGATGAGGGTTGGGTGAGGGTGCGCTTTGCTCTAAAAAGTTGTCCTATCTTATGACTACCCAAAATGTCATCAAAAAACCTGCTGCTCCTATTAAAACAACCAGACGTGGTATTGTCACCGCGCTGATAGCTTTCTTTATCTGGGGTGCTTTTCCTTTATACTTTAAGCAATTATCGGACTATAATGCCACCGAAATCATTGGTCACCGCATTGTTTGGACCTTTGCTTGTCTTTTAGTTGTGCTAGTAGTGACCAAGCGCTGGCAGTGGATTGACACGCTAAAGAAAAACCCGAGGTGGATAGCCTATACCTTTGTGTCAGGTATTATCATCGCGATCAACTGGCTCACTTATGTATGGGCGGTCAATAACAACCAGATTTTAGAGGCCAGTTTGGGGTACTTTATTGGACCCCTGGTTGGCGTAGGGTTGTCGATGGTGCTGTTTAAAGAGCGCCTACGTACTTTGCAATGGGTGGCGATTGGCTTTGCATTGTTATCAGTCGTTATTCAAGTTGTCATGCTAGGCAGCCTGCCGTGGGTATCGTTAATATTGGCGTTTAGCTTTAGTACTTACGGCACCATTCAGCGCCAAACCCCTCTGACAGCAGTCGACGCAATGTTTGTTGAGACAGCAATGCTATTGCCTATTTTTATCGCATGGTTCTGGCAGTCTGATGTGGCGAGCAGTAATGTCAGCTTTTGGTTTACGCCTTCTATTTGGTTGCTTATGTTGGCAGGACCTATTACTTTGATGCCGCTATTGATGTTTAACAAATCCACCAAGCTGGTCGCTTATAGTATCCTTAGTTTTATGAATTATCTGACGCCGACCTTTATTTTCTTCTTGGCTGTATTCTATTACAATGAGCCTTTTGATTTGCATCGTTTGGCAGTCTTTGGTTTAATTTGGCTAGGTCTGCTATTATTCAGTATCGACTTATGGTGTCATCGTCCAAGTAAGCAGCTAAAAGCAGCACGCTTACGTGAAGAAGCATTATCTTCTAAATAAATAATCAAACTAAAATAGACAATAAAGATACCGTAAACAAGGATGCTTGTATGTTTCATACCCAGTCTGATGTTGTGTTCGTCAAAGGCTTAAAAGTAGAGGCAGTGATTGGTGTGTATGAATGGGAACGCGCCATTACACAGCCGTTATTGATTGATATCGCGTTTGAAACCGATATCAGCCGCGCCGCGGTGTCAGATGATGTAAACGATGCGCTAAATTATAAAGAAGTCTGTGATGATGTCAGTGAGTGGTGTCAGGTGATTAAAGCAAAACTGCTTGAACATCTGGCTGGACAAATCGCTGATAAACTGCTCGAAAAATATAGCTGCCATAAAATAACCTTAAGCGTTGCTAAGCCTACCGCTATTGAACAAGCGGATGCAGTTGGTGTACAAATCACTCGCTATGCCAAAGTCGCATCTAGCGTATCTACCAATCAAGCTGATAACAGCTCATCTGATGATGCATAAAGCGTTGGCTGATTTGTTTGAGTCACTGACAAGCTGTGAGCCTGAAGCGTTGCAGGTGCAGCCTGTAACGGCTATGATACTGGCACTAGGCAGCAATCATGATGCGGACACTCACTTGCCGCGTATCCGAGAGTGTTTGGCAAATCTTGGTACAATAATGCTGTCGACAGCCTTTCAAAATCCTGACTTCACTGCCACCATAGATTTGCCAAAACCTGATTACACTAACCAGTGTGTTTATTTGTCTTTAGCGAAGCCCGTAACCTTGCAGCAGCTACAACAAACATTTAAACAGTTTGAATGCGACTGCAAGAGACAGCGTTTAACAGAATCACCACCAGCTATAAAAGCAGTAACAATGGATATTGATATACTGCTTATTAAAGCGACTCCAGAAAATAGCCTAAGTAAAAATAAAATTTCTCAATACTCTGAGTGGATAATAATGGCAAATCGCTATCCATTTAAAGCGCATGAGAGAGCAGGGATAAAAGAGTTGGTAGCAGAGATAGGTAGCTGACAGTTGTAAAATAAAAGATCTAAGCTGAGCTTAATACTAAACCCAGCCCAAGGATAAAAAGTTATTGCGATTCAGCACCTATCTCATTCACGTCACTTTTGCCAATCACGTCCAAATCTTCTAAGCACAATTTGTCATATTCTTTTTTGCAAAAGTCAGGATCGATTTTGCACATAGCAGTTTGTAATTGATCTAAGCGATTTTCTGATTGTTGAATATGTTCAAGCATTTTAGCAAAGGCTTCAGCAACAGGGTCTTGTGACATGGGATCAATACCATAAGCTTGAAAAGTGGTTTCACGCGCTGTATGATTCTTTGGTTCTTTATCTGAAGAGTTCTCTGTAAAAGTAGCTTGCGCCACTTTTTCTTGTTGTTTGGTATTATTAACTTTGGTCGTAATAGGATTGCCTTTTTCATCATGATGATCTGATATCATGCGAGCTGCACTACCAATCATGGTTGCGCCTGCTGGCACTGCTTTGACCACGACGGCATTTGAGCCAATTTTAGCGCCTTTACCGACAGTGAACGGCCCCAATACTTTGGCACCGGCACCAACGATGACACCATCTTCCAAAGTAGGATGGCGTTTGCCATTATTCCAAGAGACACCGCCAAGCGTGACGCCATGATAAAGGGTCACATCATTACCAATCTCTGCTGTCTCGCCAATAACAATCCCCATGCCGTGATCAATAAAAAATCGACGACCAATCTTAGCAGCAGGATGAATCTCAATACCTGTGATGATACGCGAGCCATAAGAAATCACTCTAGCCGCAAGTTTGTGCTCATTTTGCCAGAGACAATGCGCGCCGCGATGCAAGATAAGCGCGTGAATGCCAGGATAGGTCAAGATAACCTCTAGGCTGTTACGCGCGGCAGGGTCGCGGTTAAATACTGCATCAATGTCTTCTTTTAAGTCTCTTTTGATGCGGGTAAGCGATTTGAATAAGCCGGTTGGCAATGACATAAATCATCCTATCGTATTTTTGATTACAATCTATTTAGTTATAGCAGTTTTGCAGTACAAAATATAGCAATGCGCTATAAATAAAAAATCGCCTTTAGATATAGTCGATTCTAAATAAAGTAGATACTTCATGTTTTGACGCGGCACTGGTATAAATTTTTCTGGCGTGCTGTGCCTACGCAGACAGAGGCTGCAAAAAATTCATTCCAGTCCCGCTGTATCGTTTTTATACTGAGCTTAGTATAAAAAGCTAATTATGGGCGCTTTATCTAAAGGCGATCACTATTATGCTTTAGCTATCACTGACAACATATTTTAGCAGCTCAACAACTTGCTCTGGTGTTTGCGCCCATGCCATTGCCGCGGCATCCACTTCTTTTAGCGGATGGATAATATCTTCAGCATGCAGGGTAATATACGGCTTACCTAATGCAGCACAGTAGCCGGCATCAAAGGCGGCGTTCCACTGCTTATATTTATCCCCAAAACGAATGATAGCAATGTCGCATTTCTGGATCATGTTTTTGGTGCGAATGGCATTCACCTTTGATGATTTATGATCCCGCCAGAATCCATCGTTATCCTTACCAAGTACATCACCTGCCGCATCGCTGGCTTCATGCTCAGTGACTGCTGAGATAAAGGTAATGTCTAAACCCTGTTCTGACGCGCCTTGCATAATTTTTTGTCGCCAGTCAGTGTGTATTTCTCCAGATAAGTAAACAGTCCAATTCATCGTAAGTCCCTTTTTATTGTTAAATGATATAACTACCTATACTAATAATAATGCCAATAGTGACAAGAAAACTCACTTATTAAATGTTAGTCTTTTAAAAGTTTTGCTAGCAGAGCACTGAGTAATTGATACTCTTTTTGGTCGAGTTGAATACGTGAACCGAGTCTAGATAAGCGTGATGGCAGCGACTTTAAGTTTTCACTATCTGCCAGTTTTCGTTGAACCATCAATGCAGTGGTACGCTCAGTAAGCAGTTGCAATTGCTGTTGAGTAATCGCTGGCTCATCCCATTGATGGCGCACATAGGTATTGAGCATCCCTTGTTCAGTCGTCTCTAGCTTGTCAGTTACCTGTCCTATATCATTAACTTCGCTGTCAGTTTGGATATGAGTTTGTGCATAAGCATAAATAAAGCTTGCAATAACTTGCACGGCTGAAGCAACATTGAGCACTGGATAAGCAGGATTGGCATCGATTTGAATATGATAGTCAGCATAAGCCAGCTCTTCATTGGTCAAGCCACGATCTTCACGTCCAAACAAAATGGCAATATTGGGCGCTGTATCAATACCATTTCGATCATTAATCGCATTTTGCTTGTCAATAAAGTCCAGCATGATTTTGGCAGCTTGGGTCGGCGTGACCACAGGACGCGGCAAATGACGGCTACGACTACTGGCTGCAAATACCAGTTGGCAATCAGCGATAGCAGATTCAAGCGTTGGTGCGATAATTGCTGATGACAATAAATCGCTACCACCAGCAGCATGAGAAACGCTAGTGTCATCAATCGGTAGTTTTGGATCAACCACCGTCAATCTCGATAACCCCATGGTGTGCATGGCGCGTGCTGCTGAACCAATATTGGCAGGCAATGTGGTATTGACCATCACTACTTGAACACAAGACAAATAATGGCTGACGTTTGGTACTGCTGTTGCTAAAGATGAGGGTGCATTGTTGCTCATTATTGTCCTAGTCGCTGGTTGATGTCTTGCTCAGCACGTTGCAATGCAACTGCGATGTCCTCGATAAGAGGGGCTTGTTCGCTAATAAGACGCTCACGGCAAAGCTCTTGCAATTGACTGCCAAGACGCGTCATTTGGGTTGCGCCCAAATTGACACTGGCTCCTTTTAGTGCATGAGCAAGCTCAAAGCCATTGGCATTATCTTCTTCTTGCTGAGCTTGTCTTAGTTTTGTGATACGGCTACGACAATCAGTAAAATAGACTTGTATCAAATCGACAAAGTCTTCTTCTAATAAGTCGCGCATATCTTCAAACTGCTCAGTATTGATAATCTCGTCATCAGTTATGGCATTCATATCTTTGTTCGTTTCTGTAGCCATAGTCATATTCCAATAGGATTAAAATTAGCGCAGAAAGAATTATAATAAATATTTTCCTACTAATGAATATGCTAACGATAATACATTCGTTAGCTGTAGTGAAAATGTAAGTTATCTTCGCTAATCATGATTTTTAGCTGCTGTAAATTGTCGTCATTTGGATAAATGCGCCAATGCTCGGACAGTCCTACATTGGCAATGCCATATTCTTCATAAATACTGAGTCCAAGGGGTAGGCAATTATCATTGATAGAAGCATCGGTATTGCTCAAAGCGTTGTTGGCGTAGCTTTGGTTACTTAGGCTTGGGTCAGTGTCGTTTGAATAAGCATCTTGTGCCATATTATTCTCTAATGCCAATAAATCATTACCATTTTCATCATATAGACTGCCACCTATTGAGGCATTATAACCGTCAAAACTATTGTTATTAGTATTGTCGCTTTGCTCGTCTTGCTCATCGTTATAAGATATTTTTGGTACTGGAATCATGGTGGCTTGTGCTGATTTTAGTAAAGGCTGCATACGATTGAGCAATTCGATATCGCTACCGTGAATTTTAATACTGATTTTCTTCATCCATCTTAGGCGCGCGTCAACGATGCTCATCGCATTATCAAGACGGGCAAATAGCCTGCCATCACGCTCACGGATACTGCCTTTGATAATCACGACTTCATCTATCTTTAACTGTTCTTTGACACGGTTAAAGCGCTCAGCATAACAGCTGACCTCTAATCGTGACGTTCCGTCGTCTAAAGTAATGACGTTACGAGTACCAAAGTTGGCGATATCAATGATAAGACCGGCAAAATAGCAGCTGCCGTTATAGCCCGTGTCAGTCAATTTATCGAGACGAGTACCTGAGGTATAACGTCTTAACTCGTCACGATATTCATCGATTGGATGTCCGGTCAAATAAAGCCCTAGAGTATTTTTCTCTGCTTTTAGGCGGTGTTTGTCACCCCAAATCAGCTCTGGGGTCATCACCAGAGGAGGTGCGGCGACGATACCATCCATTTCACCAAACAAATCCATCATACCGATTTCACGATTTTGACGGTCTTGTTCCGCCGCTTGTACGGCGCTTGGCAACTGACTCATCAGCGCACCACGAATCTCGTAGGCTTCATCGGCTGGCAAGTCAGGACGTAAAGTCGCCGCAAAATCATCAAAACAGCCGGCACTTACTAAGGCTTCAAGCGTGCGCTTATTGACCTTTTTGATATCAACGCGACGACAAAAATCGTATAAATCTTTAAAAGGTCCTTCGCGGCGACGCGTATCCACGATAGATTCGACGGCACCTTCACCAACGCCCTTAATAGCGCCCAAACCATAAATAATATTGGTTGGGGTATCAGCAACAAAATGCCATTCACTACGATTAACCGATGGGTTGACCACCGTTAAATCAAAGTTTTCACGGCAATCATTGATAAAGAACACCACGTTATCGGTGTTGTTCATATCTGATGTGAGTACGGCTGCCATGAATTCAGCAGGGTAGTATTGTTTCAGATAAGCGGTCTGATAAGCAAGCACACCATAAGCGGCAGAATGCGAACGGTTAAAACCGTAACCGGCGAACTTTTCCATCAAGTCAAATACGCCGCCCGATGTCGCTTCATCAATACCTTGGGAGGTTGCACCAGTGACAAAAATATCGCGCTGCTTTGCCATCTCTTCAGGTTTCTTCTTACCCATAGCTCGGCGTAGCATATCTGCGCCGCCCAAACTATAACCCGCCATAACCTGCGAGATTTGCATGACCTGTTCTTGATAAACGATAACGCCATTGGTGTTTTCTAAAATCGGCTCAAGATTGGGATGGTCATAAATGACTTCTTCGCGACCATGCTTACGGTCGATATACATCTCTACCATGCCTGCATCGAGTGGACCTGGGCGATACAGCGCACACATAGCAATCACGTCTTCAATATTGGTCGGTTGTAATTTCGCCAAATATTTTTTCATACCCATACTTTCTAACTGAAAGACGGCAGTGGTCTTGGCATCTTGTAAGAGCTTATAGGCTTTAGCATCATCTAATGGTAGGTCTTCTAATACCAACGCATCTTTGCCCTCTTTTGCACGGCGCAGATTGATATTTCTGACAGCAGCATCAATCACGGTCAAGTTGCGTAGACCCAAAAAGTCAAACTTTACCAGTCCAACGGCTTCAACATCATCTTTATCAAATTGGCTGACGCGGTGACCTTCGTCATCACAATAAATAGCGCTAAAATCCGTGATTCTATGCGGTGCAATCAATACGCCACCAGCATGTTTACCCACGTTCCGGCAAATACCTTCAAGCTTGATAGCCATCTCCCATACTTCGATGGCATCTTCATAATCCATATTGTCGGGATTAGAGATTAAGTCTTTGAGTTGTGGCTCTTGCTCAAGCGCTTGACTGAGTGTAATTCCCGGTGTTTTGGGAATAAGTTTCGACATTTTACTGGCAAGAAAGTAAGATTTACTTTGCGCACGCGCCACATCTCGTACGACTGCTTTTGCTGCCATGGTACCAAAGGTAATGATTTGTGACACTGCTTCACGACCATAGGTTTGCGCCACATAGTCAATGACCCGATCACGACCTTCAATACAAAAGTCAATATCAAAATCGGGCATGGACACACGCTCAGGATTTAAAAAGCGCTCGAATAATAAGTCATAATGAATAGGATCGAGGTCGGTAATATTGAGCGCATAAGCAACGAGTGAGCCTGCACCAGAACCACGACCGGGACCTACTGGTACGCCATTGGCTTTTGCCCAGCGGATAAAGTCCATCACGATAAGGAAGTAACCGGGGAAACCCATGGATAGGATAACTTTGAGTTCATACTCTAAACGCGCATCGTATCTTTGGCGGATATCACTCCAATTATCACTGCGTGCCTCAACTGGAAAAAGTTTGTCTAAACGATTTTCAAGCCCGCGCTGCGACTCTAATCGAAAAAATGATTCAATGGTCTCACCATCAGGGACGGGGAAATCTGGTAAGACGTTAATGCCAAGCGTCAATGTTACATTACAGCGCGTCGCCAATCGCAAGGTATTGTCGATAACCTGCGGGATATCAGCAAATAGCTGTTGCATTTGCGCTTGGGTTTTTAGATATTGGGCATCGGAATAAGTCTGCGGACGATTTTGGTCGGCAAGTACGTAAGAGCCAGCAATACAGACACGTGCTTCGTGAGCATCAAAATCATCTTGTTCTAAAAAACGCACATCATTATGGGCAATGATAGGAATGTTATGTTTGGCACCCGAGTGAATAGCCGCCTTAATAAAAGCATCCTCGCCTGTACGATTGGTGCGTTTAATCGCAAAATATAAGCGATCTTCAAATTGTGCTTGCCATTCTGTCAGCAGCTCATCGGCTTTTTCTGGCATTGAGCCAACCAATGCTTGTCCAACATCTGACTTTTCAGTAAATAAGACAATGACGCCCGCCGCATGCTCTAAAATATGGCTGCGTTTAATAACGGGCGTGCCATGGTTGGCAGGGTCAGCACGACCTTCAGTAAAGCCAAGCGACACGATACGGGTGATGTTTTGATAGCCCTCGTTGTTCATCGCCAATAAAGTTAAGCGCGTGTCTTCATTCTCCATAATGACTTCGCTGCCGATAATGGGCTTAATACCCACACCTAGGCAGGCACGATAGAATTTCACCGTGGCATACAGGTTGGATAAATCCGTCAAGGCAAGGGCGCGCTGATTGTCTGCCGCCGCCGCTTTAACCAACGGCTTAATACGCACGATAGAATCGGTAATGGAATATTCGCTGTGGATGCCAAGGTGTACAAATGCCATAGAAGACTCTTACGGATGCAAACAAAAGGAGAGGGTACGAGTTAGTGTCAGAGATAAATTAAGCGAAAACAGGTGGTAATTTATTTAAAAAATATACTATATCAATGATTTGACTGATGTTTTCAGTAAGCTATCATGTTAACAGACACACTTTATATGCTGTATCTCAGCCGCTAATCATAGCATTATTTGCTCATAACAGCCACTCGACGTCGCGCAAAAATATAGATAACCATCCATAACATAGTAATTGTATGGTTAACAGAGGAATGTCTTAGAGAAAACCAAGAGTTATCAATTCTCTATATTGATTATATGGTATCCACTTGTAATAGCATTAAAAATGCCCTCTACCATATATTAGGTAGAGGGCAAGAAGATACGAAGAGTAAGTGCTACTTGGTTCTTTTATTGAAATAGTGTTATTTTAGTATCCAACCACCGCAGCATCTACAATACGCGGGTCAGAAGACCCGTATACGCCATTTGGGGTAATCATAATCGACTGCGTTGATCCCATGGCTGATTGCGGACTGACCTTATGTCCCATAGACTCAAGCTTTTTAATGGTATCTACATTAAGGGCTTTTTCGATACGAATCTCATCAGGTAGCCACTGGTCATGAATGCGCGGGGCATGTGTGGCTTCAGCGATATTCATATCGTGGTCGATGACGTTTGATATGACTTGCGTGACCGTAGTAATAATGCGGCTACCACCCGGACTGCCTGTGACGATGTAAGGTTTGCTGTCTTTAAATACGATTGTTGGACTCATAGAAGATAACGGGCGTTTATTGGCTTCAACCGCATTGGCATCGCCGCCTATTAAGCCATAACCATTTGGTACGCCAGGTTTGACAGAAAAATCGTCCATCTCGTTATTGAGCAATATCCCTGTGCCTTCAGCAACAAGACCAGTGCCATAAGAAAAGTTCAGCGTATACGTATTTGCCACTGCATTACCATCTTTATCAACGATAGAAAAATGCGTGGTTTGATCGCTCTCGTACGGTAGAGGGTTATTTGCCTTGATGGTTGCCGCTGGCGTGGCTTTATTTGGGTTGATTAAAGCGCGTAGCTTATCAGCATAAGGCTGAGCAGTTAAACCGCTGGCAGGTACGTCGATAAAATCTGAATCACCCAAATACTCAGAACGATCGGCATATGCCAACTGCATCGCCTCAGCCATTAAATGAATGGTTTGCGCGCTGTTTTGACCATAGTCTTTTAATGGATAACCTTCTAAGATGTTTAAAATCTGCACAATATGAATACCACCAGAAGACGGTGGTGGCATAGAGACAATCTCATAACCACGATAATCGCCTTTAACAGGCGCACGGGCAATGGCTTGATAATTTGCCAAGTCCTGCAAGCTCATTTTACCGCCTGCTTCATTGACCGCTTTAACCAATTTACGGGCGGTTTCTCCTTTATAAAAACCATCACTACCTTTTGCCGCAATCAGCTTTAGCGAACTGGCAAGCTCTGGTTGTTTTAAGCGCTCACCCGGCTGATAAGCGCTGCCATCGTCCTTAAAGAATATCTTTTTGGTGCTTGGCCATTTTTGCAAGCGCTCGCTTAACGCTTCTAATGACTCTGACAACCCAGCGGTGACCTCTATTCCGTTTTCAGCCAGCGCAATTGCTGGTGCCATCACTTGCCCTCGGCTCATGGTGCCATGATCCTCTAAAGCTTTGAGTAAGCCTGCGACCGTACCCGGTACACCAACGGCTAAGCCATGATAACGAGATAAATCACTGACAGCATTGCCCTCCTTATCGAGATACATATCGCGCGAGGCGCTACTGGGCGCTTTTTCACGATAATCGAGTGCCACGGTTTTACCTTGCTTGGCGTCGTATACCATCATAAATCCGCCGCCGCCGATATTGCCTGCACGCGGCAACGTCACAGCTAGAGCAAAACCTACCGCCACAGCAGCATCAACGGCATTACCGCCATCTTTTAAAATTTTTAAGCCGATATCAGAGGCCAATGCTTCTTGGGTGGCGACCATGCCGTTTTTTGCCCAAACAGGGTGGTGGATAGCATCGACAGAATAGATTGCTTGATCGGTTTTGGCTTGGGTGGTCTTGGGCGTGAGCGTATTGATTTTCGCTCGTGTCACGCGCTGAGTCTCAGACAATACGGTAGGATTTTCCGCCAGAATCGCTAGATTAATCGCACTGGCATTAATCGACGTTGGATTAATGGCCTTTGAGGCGACAGCAGTATTTGTGTCTACCGCATGGGCAGATACAGAAAGTAATAGCGTGCTGCCAATAATTAACGCTGCAGATTTTAAAGTCTTATAGGTAGGCGCTTGTGTCTGATGAGAATAAGAATATGGAGCTGACATCGCAAAGTCCTTTTTACGAGGATGAAAGAAATTGGGCTAAAAATACAGGATTAATCAATAAGATTAAATAGTAACGAATATTGCTAGTAGTAGAAAGGACTTTGACATCTTTCGTTTTCAGATAAGAAAACGGTTATGAGATAATTGAATTTAGGAGATGTAACATACAGAGGAAAAGAAGCGCATCGGTAAGCCGATACGCTTCTTTAAATGTTCTTACTTTATCTAATTGATATTTTTTAACTATACAGCTTATATCTTACTGCGCTTGGTTATGCATCTTACGCTGTTTTGAACCATGATGACCTTTGTTTGTTCTTTCTGATTTTAATTGTGCCATTTTCGCACGCTGCTCAGCTGTGAGTACTTGCGAAATTGCATGTTGGGTTTGAACGCGTTCAATAAAGCGCTGCTTGTTTTTAGCTGCTTGCTGGTCTGCAAGACGATTGATGGCAGCGTTATCCAAGGTATTCGCGTTCGTCAATGCCTGCATCTGCTGCTGCATTTGCATACGTTCTGCTTGATGTTTTGCACGGTCATTTTTGCGATCACCCTGTTTTTCTTGCATGATGGCTTTGATTTGTGCCTGCTGCGTCGCTGTTAGATTTAGCTGTGCCATTGGGCCTCTCATGCCGTCTTTCATGCCTTTATGCTGCATTTTGCTCGTTGTTGGCGTCGCCTCAGTAGAGGCATTGACACTGCTGCAGGCAGTCACGGTCAATACGCTAGACATCGCTAATACTGAACCCATCAATAATTTTTTCATTTGCGTCATTTGCATAAAAATTTCCTTAATCTTATAAAAGCGAATGTTTATCTGATAAGCCTAGTTTTGATCAAGTATCCCGGATAGTCACTATGACTCACTACTATGGCTCATTGCTCGATATTGTAAATTAGCATCAATTTGTTTTTGATAACCACTATCATACGACAGCCAGAGGTTACGAACATTTATGAAACATTAAGAAAGGTAACGTTTATAGCGCATAGGTAGCGCTTGCTTGATAATATGAGCCATAAAATGATTGAGAGGTATAATAATAAGGTGATAACGATGTCAAATATTTTATTGGGTGACGATGACGAAGAGTTGACTCAATTACTGCAAGAGTATTTGCATAATCACGGTGTTCATTGTGACTGCGTGCATGATGGCGAAGCGGTCATAGAGCGCCTAAAAACGACGATGCAGGATAATTCGCCTTATGATTTGTTGGTACTCGATATTATGATGCCAAAAATAGACGGGCTCAGTGTGTTACGTCAGCTGCCTGCTATTAGTGATATCCCTGTCATTATGCTTACCGCAAAAGGGGAGGAGATAGACCGTATCATCGGGCTTGAGCTTGGCGCTGATGATTATATCACCAAGCCTTGTAATCCACGTGAGCTGCTGGCACGCATCAATGCGGTGATTAAGCGCACCAGTATTGCGGCACATATTGTTGAGCAATTACCGCTGCCGAGTAGTCGCTTATATCTTGACCAACAGCAAAGGCTTTGCCAGATAGATGGCGTTGAGCTGCAATTAACAGGTACAGAATTTGATTTATTGCTGGCTTTATTACGACAAAAAGGCGAGGTAGTCAGTAAATCGTGGCTATCACAGCATGTCTTGCAGCGAGAATTACAGCCCTTTGACCGTAGCCTTGATGTCCATGTCTCGCGCTTGCGTAAAAAACTTCAACCTTTCCATGATGAGCCAATCAAGGCGATTCGTGGTAAAGGTTATCAGTTGGTACTCTAATGACAGAAGCTGCCCAAAATCCTACAGCGATAAACAAATCGAAGCTGAGCATACCTGTGTCGCTATTTTGGCGATTGTTTTTGAGTTTGCTGGCGATGATTCTGATCACCTCTATCTTATCTATAGCAGTAGAGCGCTGGCTTAATGAGAGAGAGCTTGCTACTCGTATGGATTCTCAAATTGATAAGCTACTCATTCAACGTGAGCGGCTGGTCATATCCTTGAAGGCGGGTGATTTATCTGCTGTAAAGCAGATTTATAATGAAGATCGAAGACTCATGAGCCAAATCAGGATATACGATGAGCAGGGCGCTATGATATTTCCAAGATATCGGTTTCGAGAAAATCGAGTCAAGCGGCATCAAGCACGTGACGTGGTAAGTATAAAAGCAATAGATTTGCAGATAGAAGGTGAGCGATCATCTGTGTTGTCTAATCCTCAACATTCTGTGAGTAGCAGTACTGACAATAAAACATCTGATTATCATGAAATTAGTGATGAAGAGCGTGTCGATAAGAACCCTTATAGGGTGTATTCCTTTGATAAAGATGGCGTCAAAAGCGCGCGCCCAAATGATGAGCCTTTTAGCCTCGATGATATTTTAAAACCCATACCGTCTCATAAAGCCATCGCTGACATTGATAGCCGACCTGAGTTAGCTGAGGTTACGGTGGTCATGCCAAATAATGACAGCGTTATCGTACAGCTGCGTCCGCACCTGTTATTTAAAGATGTATTAGAGCTACAGCGTGGTAATTTTATGCTGCGACTCTTACTGATTATACTCTTTAGCGTGTTGGTGTGCTTTTGGCTTAGTCGTACGTTGACTCGGCGTATTGGGCGTGTACAGGATACCGTACACCGGATGATAGATGGCAACTATGAAGTCAATCCGCAGCTATCAAGTCTTGGTTCTGATGAATTGGGGCTATTGGCAAAAGATGTGGCTTTGCTGTCGACAAGATTGGCTGATAGTGAGCTCGCACGTAAGCAAATGTTAAGTGATATCTCCCATGAGCTGCGTTCTCCACTCGCTCGTCTTGATGTAGCCACTGAGCTGACACGAGATTTTGCCCCCAATGCCAGCCGTTATCTTGACCGTATCGATAAAGAATCGATGCGGATGAATGAGCTGATTGAGCAAATTATCCATATTCAATTGCTACAAATGCAGCAATATACCATCGACACTCTAGAAAATGAAGCAGTAGATATCTGTGGAATTATCAGTGAGATTGGTCAAGATGTTTGCTTTGAGTTTCAGCATAAAAATATATATTGGCAATGGCAGCCAAGCGTGTCTCTATTGCAGGGTTCGTGCACAGTAATGGGCAATCAAGAACAGCTGCATAGTGCTCTTGAAAACATCATTCGTAATGCCTTTATGCACACTGCTTTTGATTCGGCAGTGATGGCTGAGATACAAGCAGTAAAGATAAATAATAAAATGTCAGCTATTGAAATAAGCATCACTGATGAGGGCGGTGGTGTTGCGGAAAAGGATCTGGAGCGTATTTTTCAGCCTTTCGTTAGGCTTGATACGGCGCGCCATCGCGAAACAGGCGGTTATGGACTGGGTTTGGCAATCGTCCATGCTGTAGTGATGGCACATAGAGGTCAGATCACTGTCCATAATCGCCAAGATGGCATATTGGGGCTTGTGATAAAAGTAATATTACCTGTTAAATAGAAACAACCTCAAATGATAATGTATTTAATCAAAATATATTCACAAATAAGAATATAAAAGATGTACGGTAGCAAATCACCGATGTGTGGCATTGAGACTCTCTCTATATTCGTTAATTATAATATAAAGAGAGTTATAGTGATTTACAAAATAAGACGCTTTATGTCTCGAATAATCATCTAAGTAATTTTTTAACCTCTTGGATTCAACATATAAAACCAACAGAACAGATTAAAAATATAATCACGCTAGTTAACTATTAGCGCACCAAAATAACCGGTGACAGCGTACTGGCGATAATCTCTGTTGTAGTGCTGCCAAGAAACAGATGCTGTAGTTTTGAGCTGCCATAAGCACCCACCACAATCATATCGATTGCATGCTCCATTTGAAAAGCTAACAATCCATTGACCGCGTCAAGCTTTTGGATATGATGAGTCTTTACTGAAAATCCTGCTGCTGTCATCTGCGAGCGAGCATCAGCAAGGCTTCGTTTGGCAGTTTCATTATCGTTACCGATCATCACAATATGACCTTGCATGCCTTTCAATAATTTGCTCTCTGACAGCATAGTTATGGCTTTAATGGCAGTTTTACTAGCGTCAAAGGCTACCATGTATGAGTGAGGTTCTTTGAATTTCTCTGAGCAAATGAGTACCGGTATGCTTGACGCTCGTGCAACCGTCTCGATTTGGCTGCCGATATTGATGCGGCTATGTTTATGGTCTTCACCGCGGCGTCCCATAACGATGGCACGATTATGCGCTGTAAAATGCTCAATAGCAGGCAATAGCTTGCCACGGCGCTGATAAACATGGACATCTACGTCATCAAACTGATTTTTGATGTGGCTTTTGGCATCTTGCACCAAGGCGTTGCTATAGCTATTGACTACCTTCGCTCTTTGCTCGTCGAGCTGAGACAATTCATCCAGCAAGAATTGACGGCTATTGATGCCAATCGCCCCAGACAAGTTTCTTCTAATAGACGCTGCCACATCGCTGACATGCAACAGTCCTACCGAAATATTGAGTCGCCCTGCATACCATGCTGCATAGTCACAAACAGACTCTGTCACTACTGAGCCATCAATACAAGCCAAAACGTGCTGTTGAGTTGTCATCATTCATCCTTAAATGCTTATTTTCTCACTACCAACTTTATGTCAATCAGCTAATAATGAACTGCTTTTATATCAAATCTAGCACCAGTTTTCATCAGTATAACCTTTAGTTAAAAAATTTTGCCAGTTTCTAAAATATAACATGCGTAGAGTCCTTTTAAAAATATGACACTGATAATCTTACTATAATTTTTTTGGGTCTATAGACAAAAAATCAGAAATATCATCGTTAATATTTTTCTATTAATCAAAAGTATCCCATTCTATATTTCAAAGTATATTTTTTAAATGCGTTTATGGCTATCTGAGGAAAATAAATAACAAGGATTTTTTATCATCAGACTTTATGGTAAGCAGATTTCTTTGAGATAAAGAAAAATGCCTCTGACTGCAATTTAAGAAGAAAAGAACACTATGTAAAAGATATTAAAAAGAGAACTAATGTTAGTTTATACGAGATAGGTAAAAGCTCTTTTGGTAAATTTAAATCATTCAACTTGTTTTTTGCGGGAAAGTTGCTAATATGCAGCAATGCATTTTATTGTTGGTTTCGTATCAAACGCTTCATCGCGAAGTGGTTTGATTTTAATATGGAAGTTACTAGGAAAAAAGGTATGACATCATTAAATCATGAAGGTCGTGTGCTTCACGACGGTCTAAGCAAAAAAATCATGTCTGCTGATCAAGCAGCAGCGTTCATCAAAAACGACATGAATGTCGGTATGAGTGGCTTTACCGGCGCTGGTTACCCAAAAGCGATACCCGCTGCGCTTGCCAAACATATGGAAGCGGCTCATGCTCGCGGTGAAGACTTTCAAATTGGTTTATTGACAGGTGCCTCTACCGCAACTGAATGTGATGGCGTATTGGCAGAAGCGAACGGCATCAAATGGCGCACACCATATCAATCAGAGCCTGCTCTACGTAAACAAATCAACGCCGGCGCCGCGCATTATTTCGATATGCATTTATCGCATGTGGCGCAGCAGAGTACCATTGGTTTCTATGGCAAGATGCATATAGCGGTCGTTGAAGTGTCGGGTATTTTGCCAGATGGTCGCCTGATTCCATCGACTTCTATCGGTAACAACAATGCCTGGTTAGAAAATGCAGACAAAATCATCTTAGAAGTGAACGCGCAGCAAAGCTTGATGTTAGAAGGTATGCATGATGTCTATAATGATATCGGTATGCCGCCAAACCGCAAGCCGATTCCACTTGTGACCCCAGGCGGACGTATTGGTGTGCCGTATCTACATTGTGACTTGGATAAAGTGGTTGGCGTTGTCCTAACGAACTCGCCTGATCGCAACAGCAAGTTTGCTGATCCTGATGAATGTTCAAACAAAATAGCCAGCCATATCATTGATTTCTTCCATGATGAAGTCAAAAAAGGTCGCATGCCAGAAAGTTTATTACCGATCCAGTCTGGTGTAGGTAACGTAGCCAATGCCGTATTGGCAGGACTACAAAACAGCCCGTTTGAGAATTTAACCGGCTACACTGAAGTATTGCAAGATGGTATGTTAGACCTAATCATGTCTGGCAAAATGACCATGGCGTCTGCCACTGCACTGTCATTAAGCCCGGATGCGCTAGAGCGTTTTAATGCCAATATCGAAGAGCTACGTGCGCGTATTGTATTGCGCCCACAAGAGATCACCAACCATCCTGAAGTCGCGCGTCGCTTAGGTGTATTGGCCATTAATGCCATGATTGAATGCGACCTCTATGGTAACGTCAACTCAACCCACGTCATGGGTACCAACATGATGAATGGCTTGGGCGGCTCAGGTGATTTCGCTCGTAACGCTTATACGTCATTCTTTGTATCACCATCAGTAGCTAAAGATGGCGCAATCTCCTGTATCACGCCGATGGTCTCGCATCACGACCATACTGAGCATGATGTAATGGTCATTGTCACCGAACAAGGATTGGCAGATTTGCGTGGTTTATCGCCGCGTCAACGTGCAAAAGCCATTATCGATAATTGTGCACATCCTGACTATCGCCCAATGCTACAAGATTATTTTGATCGTGCCTCAGATACGGCTGGTATGCAAACGCCGCATATCTTGGAAGAAGCATTATCATGGCATCAGCGTTATGTTGAAACGGGTGATATGCGTATCAAAAAAGCGGCTTATAAAGTGGCTGTTTAAGATGATAGGGTTTGTAGCAACATAAATAAGTATCCTAAAAAAAGCCCCTTATTTTATGAATAAGGGGCTTTTTTTTGTGCAATGCTAAGTGATTTAGTGACGAATTATAGTAAAAGAAACATAAATCCGCTACAGTATATAATATGGCATACTCAAAAGACTACCGACAACTGATACTGATCAAACTTGAAGAAGGCTATAGCATTCGACAACTTGCAGAGGCGTATCAAATCAGCACCAACACCATCCAGCGTTGGAAAACATATCCTGAGCGTAAGAGACGTCAATTTACCCCAACTAAGATAAACGATGAGTTACTGAGAGCCGATGTAGAAGCTCATCCTGATGACTATCAGCACGAGCGAGCTCGGCGTTTTAACTGCACTCAAAGAGCGATAGGCATCGCCTTGAAGCGCATCAGCATCACTCAAAAAAAAGAGCTTAATGCATCCAAAAGCGGATGATGAAAAACGTCTTATATTTCTTGAACACTTAAGACAGTTTGAGCTTGAGGGCAGACCCGTCATCTACCTTGATGAAAGTGGCTTTAAGTCTCATGAGAACAGACCTCATGGTTACTCTGAGAGAGGTAAAAAATGCTTTGGACAATACAACTGGCAGCTTAAAAACCAAACCAATGCAATAGGTGCTATTTACAATAACCAGCTGTTCGCTGTTGGACTCTATGATCGCAGTGTCAATAGTGATGTATTTCATAGTTGGGTTGAACAACTGCTGCTACCAAGCCTACCGAAAGACAGCGTGATCATTAGGATAACGCAACATTCCATAAGCGAAAAGACATAACTGAACTCATAGAAAGTGCTGGTCACGCTATTTTATGGTTACCACCTTACAGCCCTGACTTAAATCCTATCGAGCAGATGTGGGCTTGGGTGAAACAAAAACGTAAAGAGTGGCGGTTAGATTGTGTTGATACTTTGTTCTTCTATTTCTTATGGCTGTGTGGCGATTTATGAGTTCTTTGACTATATGTATTTTTATAAACATGAACCGCTTTTATGAACGCCGCTCAATAATCATTGCTTATAGCTAGCTAGGGACTTTTACAGGGATAGGGTAGTTGTACATCCAAGTATGCGAGGTATTTTCATTGCCTAATGAGCCTTCAAAACTCCAGCCCCATGTAAATAAATTGCTATTGTTAAAAGGTATACCATTGTTCTGATTGAGTGGTTTTTCATGTGCAATGAGATGCATTGTACCCATCGCCATATTATCGATGTTTTTTAGGTTGGGAAGCTTGTTTGTTGGTTCATCTAAGTTTTCATAACTTGTTTTGCCTTTGCCGTCTGTTTCACCAAACATGCCCCAAGCATAAAGGATGCCATCTGACGCTTGGGTGTTACTGTTATTTGCTGCAACATTGTCTAACAATACATAACTGGCATTACCATTGGCGTAGACACGGCGAACCTCTTTACCGGCAAACCAAGGCAATTTGGTTGGCGCAGTTATGGTGCTTGCCCAGGCGTATGCGGTATTTTTAAAGCCAATTCCGTTGTAGCCTATTTGGCTGCTAGCATTTAGCCCCCAACCATAGACAGAATCTTTGTTGGTCAGTGCTAAAACATGATCTTTACCAGCAGCAAGCTGAGTGACTATTTCTTTTTCTACCCCTTGAGCAGTATTATCAGCCAAATCATGCGCAATGACGTTAATACGTACTGGCTTATTATTAATGTTGATGCAATTATTGGCTTTATCACATGCTCGACCGCGCCCAAGATTGGCACTCGCGTCGCTGCCCCAACCCCATACCTGACCTTTATCATCTAAGGCATATGAGCTACTGCTACTGGCTACGACTTGTATGATATGACCGACACCCTCTGACGCCGAAAAGTCTACTTTGACTGGTGTGCTGCTGTCTATAGCGGTGTCATTACCAAGCTGACCTTGAGCATTAGCGCCAAATGCCCAAACGCTGCCGTCTTTGGTCAGCACCAAATTATGATTATAACCAGCTGCTAGCATGACCGCATTATCAATACCGGCAATCGCGCTGATATCAAGACGGCAATCAGCTGATTTAACACAAGAATGACGATTTGACTGACCACGTCCTAACTGTCCATAAGCATCATTGCCCCAACTGTAGACTTGACCTTTATCATCGATAGCAAGTGAGTGGTTTTGATTAAATTTAATAGATATTAGGTTTTCTGGGGCTTTATTTATGAGTGTCGGTAACTCCAGATGTCCCATAGTGTCAGTGAATGTCGAGGTATATGCGGTGCCTGTTTGCCCATAGTTATTACGACCCCAACCATAGAGCTGCCCATCATGAAGGGCTGCGGTATGTGAGCCACCAGCTGCCACCGTATCACCCAGATACATATTCTTAGTTGAGCGCATGATGTTACCTGCATCGTCAGTGGCGGCTAAGGCAATGCTATTTTTGCCTAAATCTAACAAGATGCGATCGTTAAAATAACCATTTGTGTCAATAGTTAGTGATTGAGGTGCTCTACCGTTCAATGTATAAGTCACAGACTTTATGCTACCGCTATCTTGCACTTGACCTGAGACAAATACGGCAGCAACTGCGCTATAACCACTCGAAAAGTTGCTATCCGTTGTCAAAAGTGGCGGTGTCCCATCAATGATTTCTGTGCTGACATCAGAATCATCGCCGCAAGCAGTCAACATCAAAGTAGCGGTAATCAAAGCGACTGCTTGGGTCAGAGTGGATAAACGCATAAATGTCTCAATCAGTGATCAATAAAAATAAAAGGGGTAGCGGTGCCAATCCTAAGATAGGGGCACTTAGTAAAGTGACTGTAATAATTTAAGCGAATAATATTACAAACGATAACTATTATCAATATGTAGATTGGAATGGCAGTATATTAGATATGCTATGTTACGGATCATAGCAGCAAATATGATAGTGGCGTGGTCAACTAGTTTAGGAAAGGCTCCTGATAAGAGGTTTTTATTAAAGTAACGTCTCTCTTTCTCCGCTGGTGATAAATAATCGTTAAACGCACGCGGTCTTATGGTTTGATAATAGCGCCAGATATAATCAATAATGGCGCTTTTAGCCTCATACCTTCACAACTTGCCACGGACTTAGCCATTTCTGTCAGATGGATTTGCCAATGCCAAGTGAATTAGAAACGTTGGGTATGCTGCGGTTGGGATCAGTGACTAAGCTTAAGGCTTCTAATTTGAATTCTTGGGTATATTGGTTGCGTTTGTTGATCATACTAGTTTCGTTCTTTAGGGTAGTATAGCCTCTTACGTGCTGTCCAAGTTTATTATGCCACTACATTTTGAGTATGCCATGAGCTCTACTGTAGCAGACTTATATTTCTTTTGCTGTACTTCAGCACTCCATAAAAATTACTATATAATCTGACGATTATAGGCAAATATTTGCTATCGTTGATGGAAGATTATTCAACTGCTATTACTAATAGGCTGCCTAATAAATCATCATGATACTAAATCCATTTACCCGTCTCAGCGGCTCTATCAGTGCTTGGATAACTATCTTTGTGATTATATTACACGGTCTTACTGTATGGGCTTTGATATCTATGGATAACCCTGAAATTTTAGAGGCTAAAGCGGCTAAGCCTCAGGTAATCCAATTAGAGCTAGTGACATTGCCACAATCATCCGCAGCGGCTACCGAAGAACGTCGTGCCGAAAATCCTCTTACAAAATTTAACTCTGTTCCTCAAGGACTGCCGCAATCAGAGAAAAAATCCGCTGAACTATCAGATACTAAACAGATAGAAGCTAAGTCAGTAGATGCTGTGTCAGAGCCGACCTTTAGTAAACCGCTAAATTCTATTAAATCTTTAAGCTCTGAACCAAAAAACCAAACATCTGGTTCAATAAAAAATCATTCAAACCCAGAAAAAACTAAAATAAAAAAAGAAACTCAACTGCCAGTCTTGGGACAGAAAAATACGACCAAAGAATCGGAAGAAATTGCCAAAAAAATGACGGAAGAAGAACAGGATCTTGTAGCCTTGGTTCAAGCGATGACAGAACAGGTCAGCCCTGAATCAGTAGATATATCAACGCAAGGGCTGGTCATAAAAGAGACGAGAAAAACAGTTAGGATTAAGGCTGAAGAAGAAATAGATATAGCGTCGTTAATCCGATCAGTGACAGCACAATTCAATCGTGATCAAGAACGTCAGTGGCAAGAAGGTAGAAAACGCGCAGGGCAAGAGCTGCTGCAAGCGCAGGCTGGCAAGAATAATGAGAAACGAAAACAGCTTAATCTCAATGATGAGGCAGTTGACTTTTTGGAGGAGCAAGCCAGCTGGCTTGATCAGAAGAAACCTGAAACAGACCTACCGTCGGCGATTTGGCGTGAAGTGACTAGTCAATCAGGCGATATCTTCACTGTATTATTGGAGCTTCATGTCGATAAAAACGGCTACATTACGGATGTGCAATTGCTCGAATCATCGGGTAATAAGATTATCGATATTGCAGCGATGACTCAAGTCAGAGCAGGGCAACTTAAACCGTTCCAACAAAATGAGCGATCTGTTAATGGCATTGTACCGATGTCATTAATATATGAGCGACCTTAATCTAAGTAATAGCTCGTTTTCCTTTTTTGATTAAACCGACTATATGAAGAATGTGTTCATAAAAAATGTACTGTCAGCCTCACTAGCTACTTAACCGCTTTTAGGAGTCTATATAGAGTTTACAGATTATTGGCAATATACGGATATCATTACTAAGAGTTTGTTTTTTGCATTATTTGCCTTGTCGATTGTGTCTTGGGTGACAGGAATTTTACGCCTGTACTATAGCCATCTGAACCGCTCCGACAATACCGGGGCGGTTCAGTAATCCGAATATTAATTTGCGGGCGGATCAAGACACCCGTTATGATATGGTGGCGCAAGTGCTGGCTGCCGCCAGTAGTGCAGGCTTGACTAAGGTTGCTTTTGTCACTGAATAAAGATAGTGCTCATCCTATAAAAAACTCCCTGATGAAATTAAAAAAGGGGCTAAAATCACTGATCTTAGCCACTTTTTTGATGTTTTAATCACACTATCCGTTCAAAAAACCACCACAATGCAACGGCGATACTGACAAGAGAGCCTATGTAAAATATAACCGATTTATAAAAACGCGTATGACGTAATAACAGCGCGATCGGAAATACTATGGCAATGAATACTAGTTGTCCTAGCTCAATCCCTATATTGAAGCTTAATAATGCTAATACGCGCTCACTTGTTGCTAGTGGCAAATCTACGAGCACATTGGCAAAGCCAAACCCGTGAATCAGACCAAAAACAAAGGCTAGATAGACGGCTCGCACTCGTAACATCGGTACCAGATTGTTTAACGCGGCGAATGCGATGGACAGAGCAATTAAAGATTCAATAAAGCGGGCAGGTATACTAACGATATCTAGGGCAGCTAAGCTCAAGGTAATTGAGTGCGCAAGCGTAAAGGACGTTGCAATCCAAAATACCTCAAGTAATGCAGCTCGCGGTTTGGCAACGGCAACCAATTGTTTTTGCCTGCGCACATAAACGGCTGGTATCAAAAGGACAAACAAAAACAAGAGATGATCCCAGCCAATCAGCAAGTGGTGTATCCCACTTTTCAAAAAGTTTGTCACTGTAGAGAGCCAGCCAGAGTCTGTCCCGGCACTTAATAAAGTTTGTCCAACGGACAATACTTGAACCGGTAATTTGCTCCCAGCTTGCGTTAGTATCAAGCGATGGTTGGCATCGATACCTGCCAGAACTTGATAGTTAAGCTCTGAGATAGGAGCTGCGCAGCCCAACTCAAATTCGGCATATAAATAATTAAAGCCACCGCGCGTGTTAATCGCTAGTGGCGCAAAGTTTGTGGTTTGGCAGGATTGATCATCCGCTGCTAATGTTACCTGAGCAGCAATAAGCTGCTCTATAAGCGTCATCTGTGATTTGACCTCTGCCCAACTTACTTGACGGTCTTGGTTAGAGTCTATATCTATCAGCAAGGCTAAGTCTCGAAGCGACAGCTCGTATTTAGCCTTATAAGTGGAATCTGCGGTACTTGATGAGCTCAAAGGCTCTAAGGTTAAGTAAGCCGTACTAGATTCATGTGCTTGTAGTGCCGTAGACGTCAGCACCAATAAGAATAACGTCAGATAACGATAAGTGTGATTCCAAATGAGTCTGATAAATGCGTTCATGAAGGTGTCTCCTTGCTTGAACTGCTGATTTTTCCTAAACGAAGATCGCGCTCGAGTGTTGGGTATTCAAATTGTGTGTCTGTCATAAACTGGCGCAATAGCTCAATATCTTTTTTGCTACCAGCTTTAATAGCTGCTGTCGCATAGATCACGATGTCAGCCGTTTCGCGCTGCTGTTGCCAGTTTTCGCGCGCCAATTGCAGCGCTGGGTTAATTTGGTTAGTAAGTAGGGCATAAGTAGCCTGTTCACGCATGTGGGCATTTTCCTTACGTATCTTCCATACATCGATGCGTTCTTTCATAAGCCCTAAGTTTTGCTGAGCGTTAGGATCCCCCAGTTGAATTTGAGCCGTGATGAGCTTTAGCAACAGCGCGTCTTTGTCGGTATGGTCCTGAAGCAATAGCCGCGTTTTTTCATAGTCTCCTTGTTTTAATAGCCAATCAGCGCGTGCCATGAGTGCGGGTACAGTTTGAGTGTCCATCACACTAAAGACTTGAGTGGCAAGCGCAACATCTTTACTACGCAGTGCAGCGTCTGCCTGAATAAGGTAAATCCAGCGTGCGGTCGATGCATCGAGTCCGGGCGCAAGATTGGCGAGCCCACTCAGGGTTTGTTTTGCTTGTGTCAGTTGACCGGTCATGCTCTGCACTTGAGCCATACATGCCAATTGATAGACGCGTAGGGAAGCATCATCGAGTTTGGTACAGTAGCTCATTGCCTCCTCAAACTGACCTTGGACGACAAGCAGAGAAGAGAGTGTCAACAGTGCATCTGCGTGAGCAGGATCTTTACTTAATATCTGCTGTAGCTGTGCTTTGGATTCAGAGAACTTGTGATCTGCCTGCAATGCACGTGCTCGTAACATGAGGGTTTCTACATCCGGATCCTTTATTTGCTCCAGCTGCGCTCGGGCTTGACCCAGCGCACGTGGATCGCCCTGTAAGTAAGCGCGCTCTAATAGCTTACTGGTTTGCTCAGGACTTACTGTGTTCGCACTAGACAAAAAGCTGTCTGAGTTTGAGTAGCGCGGCGTTGGTGAATCGCTAGGTAAGGTCTCAAGAATTTGTTGGTCATTTTGTGGAATAAAGGGTGCAGCATGAAGAAGGGGGCTGCCGATAAGTAATAACGGTAGTAATCCAATAAAGGGCTTAATCCAGTTCATAAGATCTCTCAGCTCAAAACATAAAGAAACACCTGATCAAGAATTTGATCAGGTGTCAGGTTTATATCACGTCAGATTACAATGAGGCATTGGCACCGGTTACCGCCACAGGCTCTGCTAGATTGGCTTCGGGAAGGATAATCCGATCAATATCTTGTGGTTCATCGGTATTCACATCCTTACTGGCGTTGATCACGCTAGAGACTCTCTCAGCTGCTAGGTTTGCCTTCGCTTGATCTGCTGCTACATCGGGATTGCCTTTATTTCCTGTCTCAAAGTTCTTGTTATCGTTATCACCGAAGCAGCCAGTAAGAGCAGCCGATCCGGTAACCAATATCGCTAACAGTACATAGCGCATGGTGTTTCTCCTTATATTAGGTTCAGCTTAGCGACTGCCTGCATTAGGGGTTTTTAGATAAGGAAAAACCGAGTCAAAAGCGGTGGCAGATTTTACGACTCCGTCAGTAAAGGGCGCTGTACCGGCTTTGGCATCAGCGGGGACACACGTCGCTTCTGGAGGTAGCCCAGCATGACATAAGACGCCCATCGCTACTCTTAACGATACATCAGTGACATCATCACCCGGTCGTCTACCATTTGGGAAACCTGCGGTATCACCACCGATCACACCTAAGTCATTCTGACTTGCCGCTACTACAGTAGGTGTCGTGGTATTTAAGCGTAACATATCAGCTGGGACTAAAGCTTTGTTAGCGGGTTTGTTGATTGTAGGAACGCCCGTTAGGAACGCAGTCACTAGATCTTGACGCGGGAAATTAGTAGGTGCTGGCGCACTTGGATATAGTTTTTGAATCAAGGCAGGTAGCGTAGGATAGAATACATAATTCTTGAAATTAGCCACGTCATCTTTTGGCTCTGAGGCGTTAAATTTGTCTTTGTCTTTAAAACCAATAACGACCTCATTGACCAGTGGCATACCCAATCTTGAAACTTGGGTCCATGCACCACCTTTTTTAGCAGTGGTACTGATACCAGAAGCAGGTGAAGGATTGACTAAAGTCGCCTGACGGACACTGGCAGTCGTCCAAGCACCAATCACAGGATCCACACCTTTTTTATTATCACCTAAATCTACTTGCGTTGCATTAACGAGACAAGCTTTAGGAATCTCCATTGCAATAGAGGTAATATTCTTATCTGCTAGTACGTTTGTACCGCCGTCACGTGGACCTAATGGGTTTAGGTTAATCAGATCGAACACTTTGCCCAAGTCAATGGCAAAGCTCTCAGCACGTTGACCGACAAAGACCTTGCCAGCTCCACAAGTGCCTAAGTTTAACGGTTGAATAAAGCCTCTTGCATAGCCTGGATAGTCTGCAAAAGACTTGGTGCCGATATAATCAAATGGCTTGTTAAAAGTCCCAAGTGGTGTACGCGCGCCGCTACGGCGATCACCTTTAACCATCGTCACACCATAGCTTTCACTGGTTTGTACATTGGCTGGGTTTGAGGCATCGCCTGCATTAGATAAGGGTATCGCAACATTTGACGGACCGCCTGAGGGTATTTCGATGCTATTTAGTGTTTGTTTAAAGTCAAATTGGAAGGTGACGTCTTCTACCGCATCACCGTTGTTATCTATGTGGATCTCATATAGAGCATCATCATCTAACGAAAAATAGTTAGGACCGCCGTAGGCATCTTGCAGTGGTAAATAGTTGGCAATAATGGTGACGTAATCTGCTCGACCACTCTCATAGCTGTTAAACATATAAAGGTCAGTGGCATCGACTTTAGGCGTTTTGGTGATGGAGGGCGCTTCACGGTGACTAGAGGCTACAGCGCTTGCACTTGCGCATAAAGCCATCGCTGCTAATAGAGCGTGTATAGTGTATTTCATACGAATCCTTGTAGAAAAACTTGAGGGCTAAGTGATGTTTAATACATAAATATATAAATGATATATATCTAGATATAGCAGGTCTGAATGGTTGATTGTGAGATATTTCTGAGAGGTTCCTGAGATAATCATAATTTGTATTATATACAATCCATATATAAATACATCTAAACTATCCTTCAAATAAGTTAAACCAAACTATATACTTAAGCAAGAATTTTATGATGGCACTCGTCGGATTTATCGTAACGTTCATCGGATTTATTGGGATAAGTGTTGTTTTTATGTTACAAAAGCGTTTTTAAATCACTTATAAAGATATTTACTCAAAAACATAAGGGAAATAAATGGAATATTAGCGTAAGAAAAGTAAAAATAATGAGCTGACAAAAAAGCTCATTATTCAGGAGAGAATGGCACACGATTTTAAGTCGTTCAAAGTTTTGAAAATATCGCAGCTTCATCTGGTCCTTATATATAGCTAAAATTATAGATGTTCAATAATCTAAGATTAATGGCAATACATCAAAAAAATAAGATATTATTGATTAGACTAGCTTTATATAAGCAGTAGATTCATAAGACAAACACTATCTATACCAAAGATTTAGTGATGTCCATTTATAATCAAGAAGACTGACAACTGGATTCTATACCACTATGAAATCTACCATTGAATTACTTGAAGAGACTGATTTTCCTACTATCAAAAGGCGTGAGCTTAAAATCTTGCAAGTGAATATGGGCTACTTGTGCAATATGTCCTGCGTGCATTGTCATGTTGCCGCCAGTCCGTACCGTACGGAGATGATATCACGAGAGCTGGTTGAGTTGATTCCACAAATTTTACAAGCACAAAATATCGATACACTGGATTTGACTGGTGGCGCGCCTGAGATGCATGCAGACTTTAAGTACTTGGTTAAAGCGGCACGAGCGCTGGGTGTCAAAGTGATTGACCGCTGCAATCTGACGATTCTGATGGTAGAAGATTATGAGGATATGGCGCAGTTCTTGGCGGACAATGAGGTTGAGGTTGTTGCTTCACTTCCTTGTTATTCATTAGAAAATGTAGATAAGCAGCGCGGTAAAGGGGCGTTTGATGACAGTATTTTAGGATTGCATAAGCTTAATGCCTTAGGTTACGGAAAATCTGGTTCAGGTTTGATATTGAACCTTGTATATAACCCGCAAGGCGCGACCCTACCGCCCAATCAGCAGCAGTTAGAAGCTGACTATAAGCGTGAGTTAAAAGCGCACTTCGATGTTGAGTTTAATCAGCTGTTTGCCCTAACCAATATGCCTATTCAGCGCTTTGGTGCGGTGCTATTGGCTAAAAAACAGTTCCATCCTTACATGGATTTGCTCAAAGCCAATTACGTTGCCTCCAATTTAACCGAAGTGATGTGTCGCTCGACCATCAGTGTCAATTGGCTCGGAGAATTATTTGATTGCGATTTCAACCAGCAGCTTGAGATTCCAGTACCAAACAAAGCCCGCCGTCATTTACGAGATTTATTAACACAAAATCCTGCAGGTGATGATATTGCCATTGCGGACCATTGCTATGGTTGTACGGCAGGACAGGGCAGTAGCTGCGGCGGTATTTTAGAAGAGTCAACTATGTAGCTTTATTAGAGTATATAAGAGTAGATTAGATAAACCTGGGATAAATGAGATTAGGATAGGCAAAAACCTATCTATCTAAGCGGAGTTACTACCATGTCATTATTCAATCACTTAATAGTCAAAACGACTATTGCCACCGCTATTTTGTTATCAAGCGCAGCCGCCTATGCGGATTTTAATCACAGCAGTTGGGATACGTTGCTAGATAAACATGTAACCATGACCAATGCTGGCAAGGCGTCGGTAGTTGATTATGTTGGCATGCAGTCAGATAAAAGTAAATTAGATGGCTATATGGCTGCCACTAGTAAGGTCAGTCAAGCTGAATTTAACGGTTGGAATAAAGATGAGCAGCTAGCCTTTTTAATCAATGTCTATAACGCAGGCACAGTGGAGTTGGTGCTCACCAAGTATCCAAATATCAAATCAATTAAAGATATTGGATCCGTATTAAGCTCACCTTGGAAACAGAATTTCATTCCACTGTTGGGTAAAACGCGCTCGCTGGATGATATTGAACACAATCTGATTCGCGGCTCCAAGCGTTACAACGACCCGCGTATTCACTTTGCGGTTAATTGTGCCAGCATTGGCTGTCCTGCGCTCCTAAACGATGCGTTTACTGGAAAGCGCTTAGAGAAGCAGTTAGAGCAAGTGACCAGTAAGTTTTTGGCAGACAGAAGCCGTAATCGCTTGAAGAGCAATACGCTTGAGGTATCACCAATTTTTAAGTGGTATAAAGAAGATTTTACGATGGGTTGGCGCGGTACTAATGACGTTGCAGGATTTTTGGGACGTTATAGTCAGGCATTAGGAATGAATAATACTCAAGTGAAGGCCTTAGAGCAGGGTAGAATAAAAGTCAGTTATACCAATTATGATTGGCGGTTGAATAAGAAATAAATTGGGCGTTAATAAAAATGACTGCTGTGCCAATTAAACTCTCTATCGTAGTACCGTTATTAAACGAAGCGGATAATTTGCCTAAATTGATGGGTCATCTTGCTCATCTGAATCCAGCACCTTATCAGGTCATACTAGTGGATGGCGGTTCAACAGATAACTCAGTTTTTATTGCTAAGGAACTGATTGAAAGTTTGATGGATAGTAGTCCATGCGTTACTAGCGGACAGGTTATTGATTGGCAAATAATAGAGTCCGCCGCTGGACGTGCGCTGCAAATGAATGCAGGTGCTGAGCTGGGAATGGGTGATGTGTTGTTGTTTTTGCATGCGGATACGCAGCTGCCGAACCACGCTATTGCTGATATTACATCAGCCGTCAGGCAAGCCGCGTGGGGGCGTTTCGATGTGCGTTTGGACAGTTATGTATGGATGCTTAAGGTGGTCAGTCAGATGATCAATTGGCGTTCCAGATTTAGTGGGATTGCCACGGGTGATCAAGCGATATTTATCAAAAAACCACTTTTTGAGCAGCTGGGTGGTTACCCTCAGCAGCCACTTATGGAAGATATTGAGCTTTGCAAACGTCTTAAAGCTATCGGCAGGCCAGCTTGTCTACAAAGCAAGGTGATAACTTCGGCACGGCGCTGGCAACAATATGGCACTTGGCGCACAATATTACTGATGTGGCATCTGCGCTTTGATTATTGGCGCGGTGTCTCTGCCGATAATCTTAAGCTGCGTTATTATAATGCTTAGTAGCTAACAATTGTCCTTATTAGCCGTAAAGAGTCCTAGAGTGCGCTCAACCCATTTTAACTTGTAATAATGGAAATTCAAATACTTATGCCAAGAGGTACTATACAAACAGACACGCTTATTATTATCTTCGCTAAGTTCCCCGCTTGTGGTATGGCAAAGACACGTTTGCAGCCTGCACTTGGTCTTGAAGGTGCGTCACTTATAGCAAAACAGCTGTTATTGCATAGCGTTGAGCAGGCACTAGCAACTGGATTTAGCGTCGAGCTGTGCGTGAGTCCAGCGCCAAATGATTTATGTTGGCAGACGCTTAGTTTACCTGAGGCATTGCAGTGGTCAGCGCAAGCAAATGATGACTTAGGCTTACGCATGTTAGCTGCTAGCCAGCAAGGTTTATACAAATTTAAACAGGTGGTATTGATTGGTACGGATTGTCCAAGCTTAACGCCAGTACGCATTCAAGAGGCAGTACAGAAATTAGAGCAGTCTGATACGGTCATAATTCCTGCCTCAGATGGGGGTTACGTGCTCCTAGGATTTAAGCAAGCTGATGCCAGTTTATTTTCGGATATCGAGTGGAGCACTGCCAGCGTGGCAGCGGTGACTCGACAACGTATTAAAGCATTGGGTTGGACAATGGCATTATTAGACCCACTGCATGACATTGATGAGCCGGCAGATTTAAAACATTTGCCCGTAGGTTGGCTTGAAAAAATAGGCTGTTGATTAGCTGGTTTTTTAAATATGATTTATATTTCTTATCTTTAGGATGACCCTAATATAGGGTGCTGAATAAGGTTGCTTAAGCCGTTTTATTATTAACAAGGAATTTATCATGCATGAAGTCGTTCAAGATTATTATGGCAAACAACTACAAAGTACTGAGGATTTAAAAACGTCAGCATGCTGTGATATCAGCAATATGCCAAGTTGGTTAAAGCCTTTATTAGCGAACATTCATGATGAGGTTCTAAGTCGATATTATGGTTGTGGACTAGTATGCCCAGCGCTACTTGAAGGCTGCCGTATCCTAGATTTGGGCTGCGGTTCGGGCCGTGATGTCTATGCATTAGCACAATTGGTTGGACCTACAGGTCATGTGGTCGGTGTCGATATGACGGATGAACAACTAGCCATTGCAAAGCAGTATCAAAACTATCATGTGGATAAATTTGGCTACGACAATGTGACTTTTCTTAAGGGCTACATCGAAAAGCTAGATGAGCTCAATTTAGACCCTAATAGCTTCGATATCATTGTCTCAAATTGTGTTATTAATCTATCGCCTGATAAAGCAGCGGTGATGGCCAGTGTGCAGCGTTTGCTCAAGCCTGGCGGTGAGTTTTACTTCTCTGACGTCTATGCAGACCGCCGCATCCCACAGCATTTAGTCAATGATCCTGTCCTTTATGGAGAGTGTTTAAGTGGTGCCTTATACTGGAAGGATTTTGAGCGCTTAGCACGACATGCTGATTTTTTAGACCCGCGTTTGGTTGAAGATCGTCCGCTTGAAATCACCGATCCACTACTTGCTGCTAAGATTGGCGATATCCAGTTTTTTTCCGCTACTTATCGATTATTCAAGATTGCCACGCTGGAAGATGCTTGTGAGGACCACGGTCAAGCAGTCATTTATCACGGAACCATTGACCAGCTACCGCATCATTTTAATTTAGATAAACATCATACGATTGAGACAGGCCGCGCTTTCCCTGTCTGTGGTAATACTTTTCGTATGCTAAAAGAGTCACGCTTTGCTAAGCATTTTGATTTTATTGGCGATGATAGTCGCCACTATGGTATTTTTGCAGGTTGTGGTGATATCTTACCGTTTGGTCATCAAGCGAATATAGTGTCTGGGCCGTTTGCTAATTCAGGAAGTTGTTGCTAAAAATAAGATCTGGATGTTGAAAAAGCTATCTCTCCAAAAATCTGTCTGTCAAAAATAATAGAGGCCCTAAAATAGTTTGAAGGCCTCTTTTATATGAAAAAACATTATAAATGTCTAAGGTTTTAACCTCTACGGAAGTAATGCCGCAAGTCTTGTCTTAGTCTCTGCGCTCATCGCTTCAACAGGCGTGACTAATGCTTGGGTCAAAGCAGTATGAGCGATGGATTTCGGCTGTTCGGATGCAATTAATGCCACGGCTTGCTTAATGACTTGCTGCGCGTTGTCTGCATTTTTCATTAGATTTTGTATAGCATAATCTGCACTGACGGCTTGCTCATTTGGATGCCAACAATCAAAATCTGTCACAAGCGCTAACGTTGCATAGGCGATGCTGGCTTCGCGTGCTAGCTTAGCTTCTGGCATATTGGTCATGCCGATGATGTCCGCTTGCATCTGCCGATACCAGTGTGATTCTGCGCGAGTTGAAAACTGAGGTCCTTCTATACATGCATAGGTCGCTTTTGCGTGGCATTGCCCATCCGCAATATTTGCGTTGTCATAAGCACGCATCAAGATGTCTGCCACCTCAGGGCATAAAGGGTCAGCCATTGACACATGAGCGACCGCACCATCTCCAAAGAACGTGCTTACTCTCTGCTTGGTCATATCAATCATTTGATCAGGGATGACCATATCTAGTGGTTTCAGCGTTTCTTGCAATGAGCCAACCGCTGATACTGAGACGATATAGCGTACACCTAAAGTCTTTAAGGCATAGATGTTGGCACGATAAGGCACCTCAGAGGGGGTTAACCTATGTCCTTGACCATGTCGCGTTAAGAATGCGACTGTGACGCCATTAAGTTCACCGAGCACGATGTCATCAGATGGATCACCATAGGGTGTCTCAATTTTAACGCTACGCTTATTGGTCAAAGCTTGCATTTGATATAGACCGCTACCGCCGATAATAGCGATATCGGCAGCGTTTTTTACCATAATTTCTACTGCGTTTGAAGTCATATTAGGTTCCAAATGATAATTGGTAGAGTCTATCAAAGTTCATACTACTAGCGTTTACTGATTCTCTTATACATACCTTGAGCAAGCGCCTTCAAGATCATCGCCTGACTTTGCACAAAGCCGTTGTACTTGGACAAATCATCCTCTATATCGCTGGTGCGGCGATTATAAAATAGATGCATAGTTGGCTTGGGTAGTGCCGTCACATCAGGATAATTTGTTGTGGGTATTAATATTAGATTGCCGCCCAATGCCATTTCTATACTGGGTCTATTGCAGCGGGTACAAAGTCCGCGGCTAATATTTGGCGGGAGTTTCCAACGGCGAAATTTGGTTCTGATAAGATTTAATGAACTCACATCGGGTTTAAGTAAAATTGTCACATCATTATAAGCTTGGCCTGTGAATTCTTGGCAAATAGTGCAGTGGCAGATAAAGCGTCCAATGGGCTGATTTGTAGTGGTCAACTAATTTAGGACAGCTTATAAGAGATTTGGTTAAAATAACGTCTCTCTTTCTCTGCTGGTGATAAATAATCGTTAAACGCATGCGGTCTCACGGTCTGATAATAGCCCCAGATGTAATCAACAATGGCAGTCCGAGCTTCAGCGATATCCTCATAACCGCCCTTTGGCATCCACTCTGTTTTAAAGCTTCTGAAGAAGCGCTCAGTCGGAGCGTTGTCCCAACAGTTGCCCTTTCGGCTCATACTTTGCGTCATACCCTCACAACTTGCCACGGATTGGGCAAACTTCTTGCTAGTGTAATGGGTTCCCTGATCGGAGTGAAACAGCACTCCAGTTGGCTGTAAGCGCGTCTGATATGCCATCTGTAGCGCTTTGGTTGTCAGCATGCTGTCAGGCGAATCTGACACGGCAAAGCCCACCACACGCCGAGCATACAAATCTAACACCACCGCTAAATAACACCAGCTGCCTTTAATGCGAATATAAGTGACATCACCCGTCCAGACTTGATTGGGCGCTGATGGGCTAAAATTACGGTTCAGTATGTTGTCATGAGCTTGGTGTTCTTCATCAGCATGCTTATATTTATGTGTTTTTAGCTGGCAACTGATGAGCCCCATCTGCGCCATAAGTTTACCTACCATATAACGGGTCAGCTTGATGCCGTGTTCATTCATTAATATGGCAACGATGCTGCGAGCGCCTGCTGAGCGCTTTGAGTCGTTAAATATTTGGCGGATTAAGGCTTTGTGTTTGACGGTTTCAAGGTTAATTGGCTTGGGCTGCCGTCCATAATAATAGCTGCTTTTAATCACGCCAAACAGCTTGAGCAAAAGGCTTTTACTCATCTGTTTGTCTTGCTCTGCCAGCTGACTTATCAGCGATAATCGCTCAGACTGTCCAAGGCTAGCAGAGCTGAAGCCTTTTTTAGAATGTCGCGCTCCATAGTCAGCCGTTTTACTTGTTTACGCAGTTCTTGGAGTTCTCGCTGTTCATCGGTTAAAGCGTTGCCGACTTTAGGTGCTTGACCACCCATTTCTTGACGGTACTGACTCAGCCATTTCTGTAAGGTGGATTTGCCTATGCCAAGTGAATCAGAAACGTCGGGTATGCTACGGTTGTGATCAGTGACTAAGCTGATGGCTTCTAATTTGAATTCTCGGGTATATTGATTGCGTTTGTTGGTCATACTAGTTTCCTTCTTTAGGTTAGTATAAACCTCTTATGCGCTGTCCAGTTTTATTATGCCACTACAATTGTTGATCGTATAAGTATTGCTATGACAGGAGCAAGAGCCTTCTTGTGGGGTAAATCCTTTGCTCATTGGTCAGTCCTTAATAGTAGGGGTATGGATATTTAGTGTTTTGAAATATAGCACTATCCTAGCGTATTAGTGTAGTCGCTTTCAGTATCATGATCGAATAGGATCTATGTTAAAGAAGATGTAGAGATAAACTAGTTCAATAAACGAGTCATTACCGTTAAGCCTAATAAAAGCTAAGGTATGGACTCGTCCCAGTACGGTGGCGTGCCATAATAGCCTTCCATAAAATCAATAAAACACCTCACTTTATGTGGCAGTAATTTTCTATGGGCATAGACTGCATATAAGCCCAAAGCCTCAGGTTCAAGTTCTGGCAACACTACGACTAGCTTGCCACTACTAAGCGCTTCGCTGATAATAAAAGTTGGCTGTAATACTATTCCTGCGCCTGCCATAGCCGCGTCCACCAATACATCACCATTATTACTACGAAGCTCGCTACCTTGCTTGAGGTATTTTGCTTTCAATAATTGGTAAATATCGTCCTTACCATCCATATTCATATAGCTGTAATGCAAATAGCGATGTTCGGCAATATCTTCAGGCTTAGTTGGCGTGCCGTGTTTGTTCAGGTAATCAGGTGCAGCGCATAACATTACACGAATGGGTGCGACCTTTTTAGCAATCAGTGACGAGCTTTTTAGCTGCCCAATACGCAAGGCCACATCGAAACCCTCCTCGACAATATCGACTTTTCGATCAGTCAATTGTAGATCGACCTTGACCAATGGATAATGTATCTGAAAGTCAGTGATTAACTTAGCCATATGTTTTAAGGCAAATGATACTGGTGCACTGATTCTTAAGACGCCTTTGGGATTCTGTTGTAAACCACCTAGCTTTGATTCCATATCATCAATGCTAAGTAAAATCTGCTGTGCATGTCCGAAGTAATGACTACCAGCTTCGGTAAGGCTGACTTTACGAGTGGTGCGATTAAGCAGGCGACTATTTAGCTGCTCCTCCAACTTAGAGACATATTTGCTCACCAACTGCGGTGACAGCTGCAAGGTATCTGCCGCATTACTAAAGCTGCCTTCGGTCACCACTGCCACAAAAGCGCGCATCGCATCGATTCTATCCATATTTTGCCCTATTTTCATTTAACCATCAAAATCCAACGCCAAAAAAACTATCAATGATATGTTGTTAATTATTCAATATTATCTATATTACTCTTTTAATGCGTTGATAGTAAACTAGAGTTATTCCAGAGATTAAATATCCTTCCTAAAATAAACCTAATGGAGTAATAACAATGAAGATGTCAGTACTGAATAGAATTTTGCTATCTAAAGCGGGCGCTGCTGCTTTAATCCTTCGTGTACCCGTAGGTTTGATTTTGGCAGCGCATGGTGCTCAAAAATTATTTGGCTGGTTTGGTGGTAATGGTCTAGCAGGAACTGCTCAATGGCTGAGCAGCATAGGTGTAGAGCCTGGTTTTCTAATGGCAATATTGGCAGGGGGTGCTGAGTTCTTTGGCGGTCTTGCCTTAGTATTAGGATTACTGACACGACCAGCTGCATTAGTCGCTGCATTCACTATGCTCGTTGCTATTTTTTCTGTTCATATAAATAATGGGCTGTTTGTCGCTGATGGTGGCTATGAGTATGCCTTAGTATTGATGGTCGCTTTAATTGCTTTGGTAATACAAGGTGGCGGTTATCTCAGTATGGATAATGCTTTATCAGAAAAATCAGATAATGTTTAATAATTATCCTTAATAAATAAATCAACATTTACTCGCTAATAGTAAGTGTCCATCTTAATTAATGGCAATTGGACTAAAAACTGGCAACCTATATAAGAGAAGGAAGACTGTGTTCGCTGGCTTGTGACTTTAGTATGCTTCCATGTGGCTTATTATTATCTAAAAGCATTGAATCCCAGTAGAACTGTCCCTGTTCATTCTAGCAGTATTTAGCAAAGATAATGGAGTGGAGCTAATGAATAATGAGTCTATTTCAGCCACGCAGCCAGTATTATTTATACCTCACGGTGCAGGTCCTTGTTTTTTTATGGAGTGGCAGCCAACTGATACTTGGGATCAAATGGCCAAATTTTTAAAAGGTATCTCAAGTCGCTTGCCACAGCCTCCAAAAGCTGTTTTGATCATCAGCGCACATTGGCAAACCCCTGAGTTTAGTATAACCACTAGCACACAACCTGATCTAATTTATGATTATTATGGGTTCCCTGAGCATACTTATCAGCTGACTTATCCAGCAGCGGGCGCGCCAGTATTGGCTGAACGGATAGGTAATTTGCTCAATGATGCAGGTTTAAGCAATACACAAGATGCTACAAGAGGCTTTGATCATGGAGTATTCATCCCGTTAAAACTCATGTTCCCCAATGCAGATATTCCAGTAGTGCAGCTATCGCTACGTCATGATCTTGATCCTGAAGCTCATTTAATGGCAGGTAAGGCAATTGCGACATTACGTGATGAAGGGGTGTTGATTATGGGCAGCGGTTTGAGTTTTCATAATATGCGCGGTTATGGCGATAAAAAATTCACGGCTCCATCAGTGGCATTTGATGATTGGTTAACTAAGACAGTGGCAGGCGATGCAGATGCGCGATTTACAGCCCTTAGTGACTGGTCGAAAGCACCCCATGCTACCGATTCTCATCTATTAGGAAGCGAAGAGCATTTGATACCGCTGATGGTTGTCGCGGGCGCAGCAGGAACAGATCAAGGACAAAAAATCTATTCTCAGCAAGTAATGAACACTCAAATTTCAGCCTTTCAGTTTGGCTAAACGTTCTTATCAAGCTATACAGTATTTTTATAATTAATTTTAACAACATATCTAACAACATTTCTATGTCGTTAGACTAATGACTATAATATGAAGATAAGCAAATATTGTTTACATTTATATTTGTAATAGTGACCATTAAGGTTGATGCCTAGGTCAGGACTAAGTAAATGGCTTCGTTAATGATTTGCTTGTCTTGACGTACTTTGACGACAATACAGTTCAGATAGACGATATCATCAAAGCTGTTCATACTGCTAGGCGTTAGCTCAGCCAGTTTCTTAAGGTCGGTTTGGTTAGTCATTGCTTATTCTCCGGTTGGTGGATTTAAGCTGTTACACAGAGTTTGGGAAAGGCTCCTGTGCGGTGGTGTAATCTAGTTCTTGCTTATTTGGTAATCCCCCCAATAAATAAGAACACTTACAAATAGAGATTAACTGCTAAAATACACCAGCAGGAGAATCCTATGAAAAAGACACGCTTTAGCGACAACCAAATCGTCAACATCCTAAAACAAGCCGAACAAGGCGTCCCTATTACCGAGCTATGCCGTGAGCATAACATCAGCCAAAGTACCTTTTATAACTGGCGCTCAAAGTATGGCGGCATGGATGCCACACTTATCAGCCGTCTTAAAGAACTTGAAGTTGAAAATGCCCGCCTTAAAAAGATGTACGCTGATGAATGTCTTAAGTCCGATATTCTACAGGATGCCATGTCAAAAAAGTGGTAGCGCCCCAAAGGCGCAAAGGGTTGGTTTGTCACTACATTGAAGATCGTGGTATTGGTATCCGCAGGGCTTGTAGCATCTTTAACATCAGCGTCACCTGTTATTATCACAAGTCGGTGGTAACAGATGAGAACCAGCAAATAGCGGACTTACTTATCAAACTGACTGATGAGAACAAGAACTGGGGCTTTGGCTTGTGCTTTTTAACCCTGCGTAATGTCATGGGACTGCCTTACAACCATAAGCGGGTATATCGCATCTACTGCGAGCTTGAACTCAACCTTAGAATCAAGCCTAAGCGTCGCATTAAACGTGCTAAACCAATACCATTAGCAGTACCTGATAGGATTAACCAAAGCTGGAGCATGGACTTTATGCACGACGGCTTAACTGATGGCCGCGGCTTTAGACTGTTCAATGTCATTGATGATTACAACCGTGAGGCACTCACCATTGAAGTCGACTTCTCGCTACCGGCGCAAAGGGTCATACGCAGTCTTAATCAGCTTATTGAGTACCGAGGCAAACCTGTGCAGATAAGATGCGATAACGGCCCTGAATACATCAGCAATGCGCTCAAAGACTGGGCTGAGCAGCAAGGCATCATCTTAAGCTATATTGAACCTGGCAATCCACAGCAAAATGCGTATGTAGAGCGCTTTAACAGAACCATGAGATATGATTGGTTAAATCAGGAGCTGTTTGATAATCTAGAGCAGGTACGCGCACAAGCAGAAAACTGGTTATACCATTATAATCATAAGCGCCCAAACATGGGCAATGGCGGTTTTACACCGATACAGAAACTCAATCAGGCAGCTTAATTCTATTTATTAGGTGTCTTAAGTTTGGGAGGGTTACCATTTCACATACACAAATTGATCATTAAAAATTCTGATAAACGGATGGCAATATTGTTTATCAGAATTATTATAGTGTTTGACTGAAACTTAATCTGCTCCAATAATTGCCTAAAGCCGATCCTACTCTATCTTCAACATCGATTTTGCCACAGCTTCGGCCACTTTAATGCCATCAATCCCTGCTGATAATATGCCACCTGCGTAGCCTGCGCCTTCGCCTGCAGGGAATAAGCCTTTGGTATTAATGCTTTGGAATTCTTTATTGCGTTTAATGCTGATTGGTGACGATGTTCTGGTTTCTACGCCAGTTAATAAACCGTCATCAGATGAAAATCCTTGGATTTTTTTATTAAACGCTGGGATGGCTTCACGTATGGCATCCACGGCAAAATCAGGTAATGCTTTGCTCAAGTCGGTTAAGGTAATGCCTGGTGTGTAAGATGGGTTAACATCCCCTAATTCTGAGTCTGGTTTACCTTTTAAGAAATCGCCAATGGTTTGCGCTGGTGCATTGTAGTCTTTGCCGCCTAATTCAAACGCTAAGGTTTCTAGTTGTCTTTGTAATTTGATACCAGCAAGAGGATGGTTTGGGTAATCTCGCGCGGGGTCGATGCCTACCACAATAGCACTGTTGGCGTTACGCTCGTTCCTTGAATATTGGCTCATGCCGTTAGTGACAACACGGCCTTCTTCTGATGTTGCGGCAACCACAGTTCCGCCTGGACACATACAGAAGCTATAAACAGAACGACCATTTTTACAATGATGAACCAGTTTGTAATCTGCTGCACCAAGTATTTCGTTTCCAGCATTGTCACCAAAGCGTGCTTGATCTATGGTTGACTGTTTATGTTCAATCCTAAAGCCAATCGAGAAAGGCTTTGCTTCAATATACACGCCTTTATCATGGAGCATCTCAAAAGTGTCTCGGGCACTATGACCAACAGCAAGAACAACATGGTTAGTTTTTAAGATTTCGCCACTATTAAGTGTCACGCCAGTTACTTTTGAGTCCGTTATATGTAAGTCGTCTACGCGAGTCGCAAAACGGACTTCACCACCGAGTTCTATGATCTCGGCACGCATTTTTTCTACCATGCTGACTAACTTATAGGTACCTATGTGCGGTTTACTGACAAATAAAATCTCCTCTGGTGCGCCAGCTTTTACAAATTCAGTCATGACTTTACGACCATAATGATTTGGATCTTTCACTTGGCTATATAATTTACCGTCGGAAAAGGTACCCGCTCCACCTTCGCCGAATTGTACGTTTGATTCAGTGTTTAATTTACGCTGACGCCAAAAGCCAAAGGTGTCTTTGGTGCGTTGTCTTACTTCATTACCGCGTTCAATAATGATAGGTTTAAAACCCATCTGGGCAAGAGTAAGTCCAGCCATTAATCCACAAGGACCAAAACCAATAATAATAGGGCGCTCAGTTAAATCTTTTGGCGCTTGGGCAACGTAGCGATAACTGGTATCTGGTGTTGCTTTAACATGGTTGTCTGACTCAAATTGAACCAGTAAATCATTGGTTAAATCCGAGTCGGTCAGTGTGATGTCTAGCGTATAAATTAACTGGATATTTCTTTTATTACGAGCATCATAACCACGTTTGAACATCACAAATGACGCCATTTGCTCAGCAGAAATTTTAAGTTTTGTCGTTATAGCAGTCGTTAAATCTTCAGGTGCATGATTTAATGGTAATTTAATTTCAGTTAAACGTATCATTGGTTACTCATAAACTCGTGTAGAAAACAGTCTCGCATTTTACTGGTACTGGTACAAATAAGCGAATAAATATTTTATACCAAACCCAAAAAGTACGATTAGCTGTGTCTATTTGTGAATATCAAACACGCCCTAAAAAACAGGCTTATTACTTAGTAGTAATAAGCTTGTTTTTGATGTAATGATTTTTGCAAATGGGCAACAAGCAGTTTCAGTTTTTGATCAGGCTGCCTTGCTTTAGGATATACCGCATACATCCCCATTTTCTTTCGTGTAAAACGTTGCAAAATTTGCGTGAGCGTATTTTGCTGCATCTCTTCATAAACCAGAGCTTGGGGTAAAAAAGCAATACCTAGATCGCTAAGAGCAGCTCGTTTAATGGCACTAAGATGATTGCTATGAAACCGACCATGTACAGGGAGCAACTGCTCTGTACCATCTGCATATAATGGCCATATGTCATTAGAGGTATTATCAAACTTATAAACTAAGCACTCATGATTTTGTAACTGTTCAGGAGTTTGAGGCGTACCATGTTGCTCTAAATAGACTGGTGTCGCACATATGACCCACTGGCTATCTATAAGGCGCCTTGCAATCAGAGATGAGTCTTCAAGTTCGGCGGTTCTTATTGCCAGATCAAATCCTTCTTCTATTAAATCAACCAATCGATTGGTAATTTGTAAATCCACCGATATTTTAGGGTACTTTTTACAAAATTCGGCAATGGATTCACTCAATACTAAGTCAGCAGACACCACCGGCATCGTGATACGTATGTTACCTTTCATGTCTTCGCCATAGCCTGTCACGGCATTTTCGGCTTCTTGAAAGGCAAATTTAGCGATTTTCGCCTTGTTATAAAGTGTCCTTCCTGCATCGGTTAGGCTTAACTTTCTGGTTGTTCTGTAAAGCAGCTGTGTATTCAAGCTTTCTTCTAGTCTTGCAATACGTTTGCTAACTACTGAGTTCGTCAAGGATAATTTTTCAGCAACTCTAGAAAATGACCCTTCTTCAACAACCTGAACGAATAAAATCATATCGTCAGCTTTGATCATACTTGTTCCTCAATTGATATAATGTATTTTGGATTATAGCAAAAAAAGAAAATAACATTGTCCTTTGATGCAATATATCAATGTTTTGACAAGGCGTAGAATATTTTAGGGAATTTTGAACATTTGGCACTGGCACTGAGAGAGGTTGTTTGCGGATTCGTCTGACAGATGACAAACAGTGTTAAAGAATTCACAGTGATTAACGATGCCTATATCTGAATGTTCAATACGACTCAGTCATCATTAAGTCATAAAAATAAATGCTTAGATGGCTGGTTTTCAAGGAAGATTAAACGATAAAAAGGATATGATTTTGAATCAAACAATATATGGGCTTTTGGCATTACTGCCAATCGTTCTTTGTGGTATTTTGCTTATTGGCTTGCAATGGTCAGCAAAAAGGACGATGCCGATCGTCTTAGCCGTGACTGCTGCTATTGCCCTTTTTATATGGAATATGACGCTTAACCGAGTGTCGTCATCCATTCTTGAGGGGTTGGTGATTACCGTATCAGTATTATGGATAGTATTTGGTGCTATTTTTTTACTGAATACGTTAAAACACACCGGTGCGATAGCCGTTATTCGTGCTGGATTTATCAATGTATCGCCTGATCGGCGTGTTCAAGCGATTATTATTGCTTGGTGTTTTGGTACCTTTCTTGAAGGCGCATCCGGCTTTGGTACACCTGCTGCTATTGCTGCGCCGTTACTCGTTGCGATAGGTTTTCCGGCACTGGGTGCTGTTTTAATGGGTATGATGATACAAAGTACGCCTGTATCGTTTGGCGCTGTAGGCACACCAATTATCATCGGTATCAATAAAGGGTTAGATACCACTGCTATTAGCGCGCAACTGGCACAAGAAGGCATGCAATGGGATGCTTTTTTACAATTAATCACCAGCCAAGTCGCCATGATTCACGGTGTGATTGGTACGTTTATGCCATTGATTATGGTGATGATGCTCACCCGATTTTTTGGAAAGAACAAAAGCTGGAAAGAAGGCTTAGCTATTTGGCCATTTGCTATATTTGCGGGTTTAGCCTTTACGATTCCTTATGCATTAACCGGTGTTTTTTTAGGACCTGAATTTCCAGCCCTAATCGGGGGATTGGTCAGTATTGCGATTGTGATTAACGCGGCCAAGAGAGGGTTTTTGGTGCCAAAAACCACATGGGACTTTGAACCTCAAAAAAACTGGCCAAGCGAGTGGATGGGTAAATTGGTTATCAATAAAGAAGATATTGCCGTCCCGTTGAACAATAAGACAATGTCCGCTGTTATGGCATGGTTTCCTTACTTGCTGGTAGCGCTACTGCTGGTTTGTTCAAGAGTGTTTGTTGAATTTAAAACCTTACTCACCAGTGCGACGTTAGACTTTACCTCTATTTTAGGTGAGGCTGACATAAGTGCCAGCTTTAGCCCGTTATATTTGCCTGGTGGTTTGTTATTAATCAGTGCATTGGTTGCTGCTTTTGCGCAAACCAACAAGCCAACCAAAGCGCTGAGTGATGCTTTTGGGGAGTCCAGTAAAACCGTCTTGAGTGCAGGATTTGTTCTTATTTTTACCATTCCCATGGTCAGAATCTTTATCAACTCTGGCGTCAATCTATCAGATGTAGCCAGTATGCCAGTCGCCAGTGCTGAACTGTTTGCGGGTACGTTTGGCAATGCTTTTCCCTTAATTAGTGCAACCATTGGTGCGTTAGGTGCCTTTATCGCGGGCTCTAATACTGTATCTAACATGATGTTCAGTCAATTCCAATATGAAGCCGCTATGAGCTTACATGTTTCACCTTCTCTAATCATCGCAGCTCAAGCGGTTGGTGCAGCAGCCGGTAATATGATTGCCATACATAACGTCGTGGCTGCATCAGCCACGGTGGGTCTACTTGGTATGGAGGGCGCCACACTTAGGCGTACTATTTTACCCACCCTATATTATGTGTTGTTTTGTGGAATAATCGTCATGGCCGCCATTTATATTTTTGGTTTTCAAGGACCTTTGGCCTCATGAGTGACATACCATCACAAAATAAGGAGCGTCATATCTCTTCGTCGAATCGAGCCTCTCAAGACATACTGAGTCCTGAGCACGTGTTAGATAAACTAACCAGCTTATTAGGAGCCAGTAATGTACAGGCAGACCCAGAGAAAAATGAGCACTATAGAATGGGGTGGCGTTCTGGTGGCGGCAATGCTTTAGCGGTTTTATTTCCGCAAACATTACTAGATATTTGGCGTAGCCTAGAAGTGTGTGTAGAAGGCAATTGCATCATCATCATGCAAGCGGCAAAAACAGGCCTGACTGAAGGCTCAACACCCAGGGGTAATGACTATGATAGACCAGTTGTTGTTATTAATACGCTTGCAATAAACCAGTTGTATTTGGTGAATGATAACGAGCAAGTTATTAGCTTACCTGGGGCTACATTGCATCAGTTGCAAAGTCAGCTTAATACCGTAAATAGAGCACCTCATTCAGTAATCGGTTCCTCGACTTTAGGTGCCTCTATTATTGGTGGTATATCTAATAACTCAGGTGGTGCTCTTGTTAAAAGAGGTCCTGCTTATACCGAGCTTGCGTTGTTTGCCCAAATAAACAAACACGGTCAGCTGGTGTTGGTTAATCATCTAGATGTAGAGTTAGGAGATACCCCTGAAGAAATACTCACTAACTTACAAACAGGTAATTTTGATAAAAGAAAGCTACCTGACACTGGCAAGCTGGCATCGGATAAAGAGTATATCGCCAGAGTGACAGATGTTGAGGCAAGCACACCCAGTCGTTTTAATGCTGACAAGCGAAGACTATATGAGGCCAGTGGTTGTGCAGGTAAACTTGCCATATTTGCTGTACGCCTTGATACCTATCCAACCGCTGCAAGAGAGAAAACCTTTTATATAGGCAGTAACAGTGTGGGTGAGCTTGCACAGTTGCGACGGCAGATATTATCAAGCTTCAAAAATATTCCTGAAGTTGGGGAATATATGCACCGTGATATATTTGATGTATCCGCTAAATATGGCAAAGACACTTTTTTGAGTATTAAACATCTAGGCACAGATGCCTTGCCGAGATTATTTTCTATCAAAGGCGCCATTGATGCAAGGCTGAATAAGTGGTCGTGGATACCCAAGCATTTTACTGATAAAGTCATGCAGTTCATAGGTAATATATTTCCAAAGCATTTGCCTAAGCGCATGATGGCGTACCGTGATAAGTACGAGCATCATCTCATCATAAAAATGAGTGATGACGGTATAGAAGAAGCACAAATTTTTTTGCAGTCGTTTTTTGAAAATTCAGAAACGGGTAGTTATTTTGAATGTAATAAAGAAGAATCAGAAAGCGCCTTTTTGAATCGTTTTGCAGCAGCAGGTGCGGCATTGAGGTATGAAGTCATCCATGAAAAAGAGGTAGGAGAGATATTAGCGCTTGATATTGCCATACCACGTAATGCGTTAGATTGGCTTGAAACGCTACCTGAAGAAATAGCACAACATTTAGAAAAGAAGCTCTATTACGGGCACTTCTTTTGTTATGTGTTTCATCAAGACTATATATTGAAAAAGGGCAGTGATGCTAAGCATGTCAAAAAGATGATGTTAGAGCTGTTGAATGAGCGAGGGGCAAAGTATCCTGCTGAGCATAATGTCGGGCACTTGTACGAAGCGGAACCTGATTTACAGAACTTTTATAAAAGCCTAGACCCAACGAATACGTTTAATCCAGGTGTTGGTAAAATGTCGAAAACCAAACGTAATTGCTCGTGCTGTGTGTAATAGTGAGTGTAGGCTGAGCTTGCTGCTTCAAAAATAAGCCAGTTGTATCCATCGTTTAGTACTGAGCTATGCACAATTAGACATTCAAAAATATCACACAGATATCTAACAGAACAAAAAGGGTAACCGTATGATTATTTCATCTCCAAACGACTATAGAGCTGCTGCCAAGCGCCGACTGCCACCATTTTTATTTCATTATATAGATGGCGGTGCTTATGAGGAATATACCTTAAAACGTAATGTTGAAGATTTATCACAAATTGCCCTCAGGCAACGTGTGCTGAATGATATGTCACAGCTCAGTCTCGAGACGCAGTTATTTAATGAAACCCTGTCTATGCCTGTCGCGTTGTCACCCGTGGGTCTGACAGGTATGTATGCACGTCGCGGGGAGGTACAAGCCGCTATGGCAGCCGATCAAAAAGGCATTCCGTTTACCATGTCGACGGTTTCGGTTTGTCCGATTGAAGAAGTGGCGCCTAAAATCCATCGTCCAATGTGGTTTCAGCTTTATGTATTAAAGGACCGAGGCTTTATGAAAAATGCCTTGGAGCGTGCAAAAGCTGCTGGGTGTTCGACCTTAGTTTTTACGGTAGATATGCCGGTACCAGGCGCACGATATCGAGATATGCACTCTGGTATGAGTGGTAAGAATGCAGCTATGCGCCGTTATTTACAGTCTGCAATGCATCCGCAATGGGCGTGGGATGTAGGGCTAAATGGACGTCCGCATGATTTGGGCAATATCTCTACTTATTTAGGCAAGCCAACAGGATTGGAAGATTATATAGGCTGGCTTGGCAATAATTTTGATCCTTCTATTTCTTGGAAAGATTTGGATTGGATTCGTGAATACTGGGATGGGCCTATGGTCATCAAAGGTATTTTGGACCCAGAAGATGCCAAAGACGCGGTGCGTTTTGGGGCAGATGGCATAGTCGTGTCTAATCATGGTGGACGACAGTTAGATGGTGTTTTATCAAGCGCGCGTGCTCTACCTCCTATTGCCGATGCGGTGAAAGGAGAGATTAAAATCTTAGCAGACTCTGGCATACGCAATGGCTTAGATATTGTGCGTATGTTGGCTTTGGGCGCTGATATTTGCATGCTAGGGCGCGCCTTTGTCTATGCGTTAGCAGCGGATGGCGGTGCAGGGGTAAGCAATTTGCTAGAACTGCTAGATAAAGAAATACGCGTAGCGATGACGCTGACTGGCGCAAAATCTATTGCCGATATTAATTCAGATTGTTTGGTGAAATTAAATAATTAAACTGAGCCTGTAGAGTTGATGAATACATAAAGCGAATTCACTGAAAAAATTACTTACTATTTTTCATTAATATAGCTTTGAGCAATCACTCTACATAAGATTTTTTGCTCAAAGTTATTTTTTTAAGATTTTTGTGTTCAGTAGAATTGATATATAGTCGATACCAAATAAAACTGATACACAGCATTATAACGAGGGACTGGCACAAATTTTTCTTGCTTGCTGTGCCGTTGCTGCCAGAGGCTGCGAAAAATTTATACCAGTAGCACGCTGTAATGGCGGTACTCTTTTTATTTAGGATTGGCTATATTTATTTTCTGTCAATAATACGATATCTATAAGTTAAATTTCGCCAAAATGAATTCTGATAACAGACAACTAAGAGGCTGGTTGTATATCAAATTTAAATACCCACGAGGTTGCGGCTGTTGCTGTACTATCGGGATAGTTGATTTTTTCTAAACGTACGCGGGCATAGCTGTTACCTTCCGCTGATCGTAATAGAGCGCCTTGGGCATTATCAATAGGCTTTGCATTAAGCTGATGGGTCATTCCATTATACGTATACCAACCATAGTCTAAGTTCGGGAAAACACCGGTATAGGCTGGGTTAAGGTCTGAGCCTTTGCTATCAATAATCCAACTTCTGGCATTCATAGGATTGGTATAGGCTGTGGTGTTGGTTAGATCCGTTAATGTGGCAGCATTATTATCAGTTATAAATTTACTAACGATTGGCTCGCCTTTATCATCGTAATATCCTATTGGTGTTTTTGACAAGAAGCCACCAACCTTTCCTTTATTAACGCCAGTAGCAGAATCCCCACCGTTTAAGATAACACTGTTACGCTTAAAGCCGACATGCCAGGTGCCATCTTTAGTGGTGGTTTCTCCAGCTTTTAAATCAAAATAGACCCACTCGTCATTACTGGAGGCGTTGATCTGTTTTTCATGTACTTGGTTTGGTAGGGCAGTATCAATCCAGCGTAGCGTTGGATAACCAGATGCGCCCGTATTATTATAATAATTGATAATTTGCATGGCGTAGATAGGCTGTAGAATACTACTTTCAACAGCAGCATCACTATTATTGGTCGTAATCTTGTAGACACGGTTGTTTGGATATAGTTGATGATTTCCTTGTAAGTTATATTCAAACCAAGGCTGCTCGTCAAAGATACCACCACTACGGTCTGCATTGTAATGCGAGGTGATGTCGGTCTTGGAATCAGGATCTTGGGTTGCATTGGTATAACGGCCTAAGTCTGCCCAATCTAGGAGACCAAAGACGCCACCTTTACCTGCCCCTGAATCACCACTATTTGACCAAAGCTTGACTGAACGTGCTTGGTTATCAAACTTGATATCCCATTTATTATCATCACAAGCGCTTTCGGCTTTGGCATCAAAGTCATAGCAGGTAGCGGTACCAGCTGCTAAATTGGTGAGCTCCCAAGTGGCGGTTTCGGTGAAACTGATGGTGCTAACAGGAGGTGTATTGCCACCTGTACCGCTATTACTGGTATCGCTATCGCCACCACCGCAACCGGTCATGCCGAGGGCTAAAATGCTACCGCTAAAAAATAATGCCAATGCTTTCGGCTTAGTATTAACTGTTGGTGTAATTGGGATCATATCAGCTTCCTTGATGGTTGTCGTTTTATATAAAAGGTCAAAAAAAGCACTGTAAGTACCATTGTTTTACAATTATTTTGAATCAAAGGCTTACCAATGATAGCTTGCGCCCAATAACCATTCGCGGTTATCAATAGGGCTATAATCACTGATATCTGTGGTATCGCGCTGAACATCAAAGATATTATTAATAGCCGCATATAAGCTTAAGTTTGCGGTCGCGTCATAATTAAGCTTGCTATCAAGCGTCCACCATGATGGTGAGTAGGCTTGGTCGCTAGTGGTGATGAGCTGCTTGGATTCATAGTTCAGACGTGGTATCAGCTGCAATTTGTCATTAATACGATAATCAAGCGCTAGCATGACCTTATGACTAGGCTGATAAGTCAGCTCGGTATCGGTGACGTCATTATGGGTGTGGATGTAGGCATAGTTGGCTTGCAGCTTGGCGTTATCATCAATCTGCCAATCAACGCCAATATCTCCACCATAGGTTGTTGCGCTATCGACATTCCTGTATTTATAAATAGCAATATTGCCTTCATAAGTCGCGTTGGCTTCATCGGTTTGAATCAGGTCTTCAATCTCGTTATAAAAGCCGTTGATGTGCAGATTGACCTTATCACTAAGCTGACCTTGATAACCAAGCTGATAGCTGGTTGAGGTTTCAGGTTGTAAGTCAGGATTGCCCATTACCTTGTAGCCTAAGTTGCTATGGTCAAAGACGTAGTAGCGCTCTTTTAGATTGGGTACACGGTAACCGCCACCGATGCTACTACGAAAAATATGGTCGCGACCCTTGGCATCTAAGTGGTTGTATTTGACCGAAACTTTAGGTGCGATATGATCACCAAAGTCTTCATCATTCTGATAACGAACACCGCTCAACACTTCCCAGTTATCACCAATAAGCCAATCGTCTTGTAGATACACTTCCCCGACATCACGACTGACATCATCTTTAATCAGCTCACTCACCTGATTTTTAGTTTGGCTCAACTTATCTTGCTGAACTTGTCCGCCCACTTGCAATAGATGTGTGTGCTTGTCGGATAAGACCCATGCTGGAAAATCAAGCTGAGCTTGTGCAAGTGCAGTAGTTATAGACGTGTCACGCGTGCTGGTGCTGATTTGCTCAGTTTTAGTATCAGAATCACTTTGGTAATCTTCATATAGTGCCTGTGCTGAAAGTTTATAAGTTTTGCTGCGATCATTACTATACGGTGCGATATTGGTATGGGCACCGACGCTAAAGCGCTGCTTGGTGATATTTTCATCTCTTTGTTGTGCTAGATAACGCGGCGCGACATAATAATTAAAGCGGCTGACATCGTCTTCTTTATAATGACTTGCCTCTAGCCAATACTTTGAGTTGCTCAAAAGCTTGTTATCTGTTGCATTTGTACTGTTCAAACCATCAGGCGTGTAGCTTAAACGCGCGCTCACTTGTGATTGTTCACTGGCATCTTTTAGTCGTGGCCACGCGTTTTGGTCTAAGCTTAAGCCTGCATGGTCTAAATAGGAACCTGATAGTCGTGCATGTAGACGTTGCCCTTCATCCAGCGCCCCTTCAATTCCTGCTTCAATGTAGCGTTTATTGGCATCAAAATCGCGACCTGATGGATTTTGCTTACCATTAGTCGCCACCTCTGTGGTGATGTACGCTTTGGTGGTTCCAATAGGCTTAGTGATGATATTAATCACGCCACCCATTGCTGCACTACCAAACTGAGCAGATGCCGCCCCTTGGACGATTTCAATTTGCTCAATATTCATGTTCATATATTGATTGAGATTTACGGTTGAGCCAGTACTGGCAGTAATAGGCAAGCCATCAATCAATACCAATACTTGATCACCTGTGAACCCTTGCATACTGACTTCATAACCCGTCTTGCCATGCACTTGGCGCAAATAAACATTGGGTAATAGTGCTAAAGCGTCTTTAAGAGTATGTGCATGATTATCATCTAGTTTTTTTCTATCGAGCACCTGTACAGTTACTGGCGCATCACTTAGTGTACGGTCTGAGCGGGTAGCGGTAACCACGATAGGGTCTAGACGTATGCTCGGAATACCTGCATCTTCGGTCATATCACTATTAGTCTCTGCTAGAAGCGGAGCTGCTTGGACTGAAACTGGCACCAATGTAAACAATGCCAATGCCACACTCATGGCTAATGGACTGCGACGCAGCAGTGAGGGATGGGTGTGCAATCTCGTATGAGTTAAAGAGAGTTTGGATGCTAAAGTCGACATAAATAGGACAGCCATCGTAAAAAAAGAAAATATAGTTACTGGAGATTTTTTCTGTCAACCATGCTTTACAGAAAAGTTTCTTTGATTCAATTCTTCAAGGTTTTGTTACTAATCTAATAATTGATAGCAACAAAGCTTAGATATCATATTTTAAAATATAATAATTATCAATATGCAAATGATAATTATTTCTATTTACAAAGTGAAAGAAATTTGCCATAATCGTTTCTGTTCAAGGTCGTCTAATAGAAACAATAAAAGACGATTATGAAAAAGATATTATGAGTAAACAGCTTCTTGCTGAATTTTTAATACATTCATATTTCAAACTGATAAGGCCAAAATGATTGGCTTATTTATTACTGACTATTTTATGGAGAGTGCTATGAGTCACCCGTTATCGCTAACTGAAAAAAATAATGATCTGTGGCAGCAGTATCAAGCATTAAAAGAAAAAACACCGATGCTATTTCCTACAGAAGGCGCGGCGGCTCTTGGCATAAGCGAGTTTGAGCTGATGCTCGCATCGCCTTATAGTCAGTATATAGGTCGTCAGTGTCCTGCCGTGTTAAAGCAGTTTGAGAAGTTTGGTGAGGTTGAAAGCATTGTCCGTAATGAGCTGGCTGTACATGAAAAAACGGCAGCGTATCACAATCTTAAGCTTGGCGAAAAGATGGGTTTAGCGCTCAATGTTGGCGGTCTAGACTTGCGGTTTTTTATGTGGCAATGGCAGCATATGCTGGCGGTCACTGATACCAGTCGTCTTGACAAACCGTCTTATAGTATCCAGTTTTATGATGGGCAAGGTGCTGCGATTGATAAGGTATATCTGCGTGATCTGAGTGCTGAAAGTATTGCCAGCTGGCAAGCGATGATTGCAGAGCAGTTGCAATCAGTAGAGGTTGATGAGCTGGTATTAGAAGCGCAAACGCCACTAAACGAATGGGCGTATAAAGCGCTAACAGAAGATGCTCGTCAACAGCTACAACAAGGCTGGCAAGATATGACTGATATGCATCAGTTTCATGGGTTATTGAAAAAACTGGATATTGACCGCGCCAGTAGCTACCAGCAAGCACCTGAGCAGATGACCCAGCAGCTTGATATTTCTGCTGTTGAAGCTGTATTCGAACAAGCCCGTAATGTTGAGTGTCCGATTATGATTTTTGTCGGCAATAGCGGCATGGTGCAAATCCAAACAGGCACCGTAAAAACCCTCAAGCGTATGGGTGATTGGTTCAATATTTTGGACAAAGACCACAACGACTTTACCTTACACCTAAAAGATAAGGCGTTAGCGCAAGTGTGGTGTGTTAAGCGCCCAACCAAAGACGGTATTGTGACTTGTATTGAGGGTTTTGATGATAAGGGGTCTAGTATATTTAGCGTATTTGGTCAGCGTATAGAAGGAACACCTGAACTTGAAGCATGGCAAGATATTATGGCAAACGTTGTCGCAGAGTATTCACAACCAATAACAGCGCAAAATGTAGGCTCAAAAGAGATGAGCGCTGAATCAGAACTTGCGTAAGTTTAGCGAGGTTAAGGATTGTTGACAATTCACACTTCACTGATGACTAATGCCAGTGAAGTGTGAGTTGTCAAATCTGTTTTGTCCGCTACAATTTTGCCATCGCCAAAGCTAGTAAAAAAGGAGTATTTATGTTCTCTCTATCGTTAAAAAACGCTTCAAGAAATTCTGCAAAAAATCTAATGTTTAAAAAATTGCCAATGAGCCATACCCGTCTTTCAAGTCGTATCATCACTACTGCTGTCATGGTTAGTGCCTCTGCCGTACCGACATTATCGGCGCAGGCTTATGAGCGTATTGTTGCCCTGAGTCCAGACGTCGCAGACGTCGTCATCGCACTAGGCGCAACCAATAAACTGGTTGGTAAGGATGCTACTAACACCAGTCCCGCCTTAAAAAATGTTCCCGCAGTAGGCATGCACCGCAATATCACCGCTGAGTCAGTTTTAGCCGTCAAGCCAGATTTGGTGCTCGGCAGTTATATGGTGCAGCCTGCGAGTATCTATCAGCGTTTAAATGGTTTGAAGGTTAAAGCAATCAATGTCGCTCCTAAAGAGGAGGTAAGCACCTTTGCCAATAGTATTAAAACAATTGGCAGCTACGTCGGCAAAAAATCTCAAGGAGCAACACTGGCTAATAATTGGAGCAAAGCGATGAGCCCAATGCCAAAAACCGGCAAACGCTATTTGCTCAGCTATGATGGACGCATCGTTGCCGGTAAAGGAACCGTTGGCGACGAACTCATACGCCGTGCAGGTGGTATTAATGCTGCCAACGTTTCAGGACTAAAGCCAATGTCACGCGAAGGTTGGCTTGCTGCTAAGCCTGACGTGATTATCATTGCCGATCACAACCAAGCAGTAGTTGGCAGCGTTAATAAATTCAGCCAACGTCCAGAGATTGCGACAAGCGCTGCCGTTAAAAATGGTGGCGTACACTTTTGGTCAGCCGATGATTTTCTACGTTATGGCTTAAACTCACCGCAAGTCCTCAAAAAGCTCAATGCTGCTGCAAAATAGCTGATGTAGTGAAAAACGTGCCAATTTTTATTGTGTGACTTCTAATATTTGATAAAACGATACACCATATGGAAAATACGATTACTGCTTCTATTCCTACACAAACTATAAAACATAAATATAGCTTCTATTATATTGCTGCCACTGTCATATCTGTGCTGCTAATCTGGTTGGCACTTGGTATTGGTTTTGGTGAATGGTCAAGTCCTAATCATCTTGATGACACTATCTGGCAGCTGCGTTATCCACGCGTAGTCACAGCATTATTGGTCGGCATGGCGTTATCAGTCAGTGGTGCAGCATTACAGGCTTTATTTGAAAACCCTTTAGCGGATCCTAGCTTGATTGGTACGTCAGGTGGTGCTGCTCTTGGTGTAGTATTAGTTTTGGCGTTAGGGTTTGGTGGCGTGAGTATACCGCTAGCAGCTTTTACGGGCAGCGTGTTGGTTTGCTTGTTTATTTTGTCTTGTCATCGATTCTTAGGTGGGGGACAGATGGGTTTACTGATATTGGGGTTTGTTATCAGTGCTTTTTGTGCTGCTATTGTCAGTCTGATTTTATTTATGTCTGACGACATGGTACTTAGATCCGCAACCAATTGGCTGTCAGGAAGTATGGCAGAAGCAGGCTTTGTGCCGCTACGTTATTCGATAGTTTCTATGTTACTAGGACTGGCTATCTTGCTTCCTTTAGGTCGTCAGCTAGATGGGCTGATGCTCGGCGAAACAGCCGCCAAATCTTTGGGGATAAAAGTAGGTAAGGTTCGTTGCATGGTGGTAATTGCGTCAGCTTTACTGACCGGAGCTGCGGTATCTCTTGCAGGTGTGATTGGTTTTATTGGCATGATGGTGCCGAATCTGCTGGCTATTCTGTTTGGTGGCGGGCGGATGCGGCTCATGATTTGGTCTGGCTGGCTTGGAGCGATATTATTATTGGTCATTGATGGCACGGCGAGGCATGTCGCTTATCCGGTAGATGTGCCTGTTGGCATCGTTTTAGCGTTGCTTGGTGGCCCATTCTTTATTTGGCTGTTTGTGCGTAGTAGCCGCCGTTAATTGGAGACAGTAGTTATGTTTCATGCAATGTTTACTTCTAAATCAAAGACATCACCAACAAGTCGACAAAGTAATGTAAATAGCAGTATGGCAGGTGAGTTACTATCGATGCAAGATATTCATATCTCGCATGGTAATAAAACATTATTAAAAATAGACAAATTAACAGTGCCAAGTCAAAAGCTGGTCGCCTTTATTGGACCAAATGGCGCAGGTAAAAGCACGTTGTTGCATACGGTTTTGGGTCAGCACACGGGAACCGCGCTTAAAACTGATGGTCACATTATGATTTACGGTCAGCCTATCAACGAGGTTATGAATAATGGTGATATCGCTTGGGTTGGACAACATGAGCGTTTCGAGCTACCGCTAACGGTACTCGATTATGCACTACTGGGCGTTTCACCAAATCTTGCATGGTATCAGCGCCCAAATACTGAGCATGTCAGTCGTGCCCGACACTTATTACATGATTTTGAGCTAAGCACGCTGTTAGAGGCACGGGTACAGACCTTATCAGGTGGTGAAAAGCAACGTTTGGCTATTGTACGGGCGTTGATGCAAGATACTGCTATTATGATGTTCGATGAGCCGACCAATCATCTAGATATTCGTCATCAGCGTTTTCTGCTTAATTATTTGTATAATCTAGTGCAACACCAACGCAAAAGTATCGTCGTTGTGCTTCATGATTTGACTCATGCACATCGTTATACCGATGAAGTGGTGTTGTTAGATGGTGGGAGGGTAATTGCTCAGGGTATGCCCAATGATGTCATGACTAGTGAGCGGTTGAGTGACGTTTATGATGTCGACATCAAGGCACATCAAACTGAAGATGGCTTGGTGTTTATGTGAACTCTCCATTAGAATCAGTCAGCTATCCAAGCCATCGCTCCGATATAGTCGGGGCGGTTTATGTTGAGCTATAGGCGAATAATAAAGTGCTATTGTAGAAAAAAGCACTTATCAAATCAATTAATACCGAGTAAGTAGAGGGTTTTGTATTTATTTAGCAATACTGATAGCGTCAGCGACATCTACTGTCAGCTCGCCTGATGTTTTTTTGCCTGGCGCATTTGACTTAAACAGGTTTGCCATATCATTTTGATAACCATCAATATTTTCATAATCATGTTTACTTAATATATCTTGCCCTGTACTTGAAAGTAAAAAGTTTCGAAAGTTAAGTGCAATAGGATTTTGAGTTAAGATGACACCGTCTACTTTTTTCTTGTCTTTTAAGGCATAACTGAACGATACAAGACTTCGAGTGTTTGTATTATCAGCATCACCTTTAGCAGCGATTTCATCGGCATCACTATCTGCATCGATAGTATCTTCTATCATGCCATTTTTTGCTTTGCTCTGGTTTTGTTTATCTTGGGCTATTTTTAATTTTTCTTGTAATGGTGCTAAGCGCGCTGCCGATAAATTGCTATCAGCAATAATGATATCGGTATCAACAATAAACAAAGACGGCTCATTATCGGCTACTTTATTATCCGATAGCGTCAAAAGTGCAACAGAGGCGACATAACTTGTCATGATTTCTACATGGGGATAACGAGATTGAAAACTTGAAATCACAGCGTCTAAAGGCGCTTGTATTTTTTCTTCTGCTTGTATGTGCAAAGTGCTCTTGGCAACCGTCTCTCCATCTTCTTCCGCTGAAGCAGTTGATCCACTATCATTTGACATAATAGGCAATGGATCCATGTTTTTACGATTGCTGGTCCATAGCCAAGTAAAGATGGCGATAAAAATAATCAGCAGCAGTAAAATGAGTCCAGCCAGTAGCAGCTTGTAGTCTTTCATATAGTACCGATCTTCTTATTGTTGGTTTAAATGTGGTTTAGAGCGGTTGATGCAGCATTTCATCTGCTAAATCCGCCAGCATATCCGAAAAAACATCCGTTATCTCTGGTGTAATAGCTATGGCTTCTTGTGCTGAGTTTTTATGATTAGTGGGATTATTGCTACCTGCTAGACCAGAAAGATAGTTTGAAGGGGAAGAGGGATGATTGTCAATCATTTTTATGGCGGCTTGATGCGCTGCCAATGGTGATTGTCCTGCATTTAGTTTGTCTTTGAGCCATTCAACGCCATGAGTTTCCCACCATGTCTCGAAGCGTGATAAGGTACTTCCCCGTACTGCCATAGGTAGGTTTAGCGTTCGTAGTTTTTGTGCCAAAATAGGATCGCTTATGGCTTGGTGAATACTTAGATAGAGTCCACGACTGTCATCCTTATATGGCTGTCTATTTTGCCAAGATTGATCATCTATTTTCATACGTGGCAATTGCCAAAGTTCACCGCGGTAATATACGACATACAAACGTCGTTTAGGGTGAATGAAAATGGCATCAATGGGACGCAAGGGCATAGTATTAAATTGTCTCATCGCTAAGAATTGAGGTAAAACGCAGCGACATCTATTGTCGCAGTGTGTTTTTATCGGTGGTTTATATGCTAGTAAACGTTAACGAACAATGGCAAACTAATAGCCAAATTACTATTCGCCTTACAAGAGAGTCTGTAAGCGGATATATATGAGTGTTTACCAATGCATTTTGATTTAACGGCATCATGCTAGCAGAAAAGCCATCCATTGACGACTCCTAAACATGGATTGACAAGTATCGCTGCCTCCAGCGTTGTTATTACACTCAAAGTTTTACTATGAATGTTTGCGTGCTATCTCGAGCCTATATCCTTCATCAATCCCTTTATTATCCTGTTACCTCAATCAGACTATCCTCTATGTTTACCATTATACAATCCCATCGTACCGAAAATCTTGTTGATCAGCTTCTTGTGCAATATCAGTCCAAAAATCAGCCTGTTTTTGAGCCTTTTATTGTTATTGTACCCTCAATGGTATTGGGTGATTGGTTGGACAAAACCATTGCTAGCCGTGCTGGTATTAGTACCTTGGTGCGTACCAAGTTTTGGGGTCAGTATCAGTGGACACTTATGCAGGATGTGTTAACCCGCCATAATACATATCTAGTAGAGCGTGATCCTAATACAGCAACCTTGAATGTTCCTGAGGTGGCAGTATTGTCACCAACGGTCATGCAGTGGCGACTGTTTGGGTATCTGACTTACTACCAAGAGTCGATTATTAAAGATGAGAAACATCCCATTAATCCGCTGCTGGCGTCTTTGATTGATGAGCCACAAGCTGCGGTTGAGCAAGACAATGTACGACAAGATGAGTCGCAGCAAGATGCCCGTATTTGGCAGCTGTCAAATGATCTGGCGAGGGTGTTTAACCGCTATTTGACCCATCGTGAGGATTGGTTGGCGCTATGGTCGCACAACAAGCCGCTGAATGTAGATGAGCTGATTGCAGATAAAGATGCCTTGTCACTGCGCTTTGATAAGTATGCGCGTGGCACGCCTGAGTGGTTAGTGGAGCATTATGTTGAGCTAGAAATTGCTCAACGCTTCTTATGGTCGCACCTGTTTGCTGATGTGCATCAGCACCGTGTTGTACTGGAAGAGGTGTTTTGGCAAGCACTAAAGTCAAATGAGGCTGGCGAGCAGAGACAGTTACCCAAAGTGCTGCGTATTTTTACCATTCAGCAGTTGCCACAGACTGAGCTGGACTTTTTGCAGCGTTTATCGCAATACATGGATATCACACTGTTGCATTACAATCCATCAAGGCTGTTTTGGGCGGATATTGTTGATAAATCATGGTTACAGCGCCAACAGATTATTAATCCTGAAAGCGTGTTCTTGCGTGACTATGGACACAGTCTGCTGTCTCGTTTGGGTAAACAATCGCGCGATACCTTTGCCATGCTTGCCAACTTATCAGGTAATGAGCAATACCAAGACGCACTTGTCGAGTGGCACGATAGCTTTGGTATTGGCGAAAATGGCGATGATGATTTGTATGATGAATTCGGCTTTGATGACAGCGTCTATGATGCTGATGTAAGCGGCAATTCTCAAACTGCGCAAAACAGTCTAAGCTTACTTAGACGTTTGCAGAATGATGTGTTGATGCTTGATGAGCAATCTACCCAGCAAGCGACGGCTGCACAAGTTTCGCAAGAGGTAAGTAAGCGAATAGAGCTGAGCTTTGATCAAGAGCAGCAAGAAACGCCTTGGTATGAGGATGAGGCGTTAGAGAATAAGCGCTTTGAAAAAGACCGCTTTTGGGCAATGTCTGCGCAAGATAATAGCCTAAGCATCCATTCGTGCCATAGTTTACAACGTCAGCTCGAAGTCCTACGTATTATGGTTGGGCGCTGGCTGAATGAACCCATCAAAACTGGTGAGAAAAAGCGCCATATATCTGACATTGTTGTTCTGCTACCTGATGTTGAGCGGCACCATGCACTGATCAGCTCTATTTTTGTCAGTGGTAAAGGTCAAGATGGTTTAACTCTGCCTGCTAAGGTGACTGGTGTTGTCGATGCGGATATTCGTCAGCTATGGGAAGCCATTATTGGTTTTTATAAGCTGTTAGGCAGTCAAAGCGCCCGTTTTGAAGCGGCTGAAGTCTTAGATTGGCTAATGTTAACTCCCTTATTTGAAAGTTTTGGGCTGACCCATGAACAAATGAATCGTGGTTGTGACTTGTTGGTAGAGGCTGGCTTTATCCGCGGTTTTGATGAGCTACATCTTAAACAAACTCTAGACAGTCACGACTTTGATTATCGATTTAGCTTCGCTCAAGCGCTAGATAGACTAACGTTAGGTTTAGTGATGCCGGAGGCCAGCCTGAGCGACTGCTTATATCCCTTAGCTCAGGATGATTGGCCGAGCACTGCATTACCGGAAATGAGCTTGCCGCTGCCACAGGTGAGCCTAAACGATGCGATGATTGTTGAGGCGCTTTGCCGTATTTATAACGGCCTAGTCGCACGCCGTGATGATCATACGCAAAAAATGAAAGCGGAAGATTGGCTCGATCAGATTGAGACACAAGTCATTCATTGTTACTTTGGCGATGTCGATCAAACACGTACCATGCGTGCTATCTATAACGCCATGAATGGCTTTAAATCAAGTTTGCGTGCCAATCGCCATTATAGACAGTATTCTAGTGGTGATGTCGACAACAGAGAAGTAGAACAAAGGCTGGCAGGCGTTGAGCAGTTACCGCTAAAGCTAAGCTTTATGCTAGACAGTATCGAAGCAGAGCTTGAAAGCCAGCAGGTCAGTGCTGAGCCTACTGGTGTGATTACTTTTGGTAAATTTGGTGCATTAAGAAACGTGCCCTTTGAGTTGGTGGTAATGCTTAATATGAACCTCTCTGAGTTTCCTGGGCGTGACCGTGACAACCGATATGATTTGATGAAAGCCACTAACGCCCGTCGAGGTGATAGAGTCAGTGAAGATGATGATAATGGGGCGTTTTTGGATGCGCTGCTGTGCGCGCGGAGTGCTTGTTGGATATTCTATAACGGTCAAAGCCTGACGGACACTCATGAGCACTTGCCCGCCAACCCAGTCAGTGAGCTATTACAGTTTTTGCAAGGTGAGATACAATGGCAGGTAAACTCGCTTGAAGTATTTGAAACACTTAAAAATATTGACCAAACTACCGAGAGCCTCAAGCGATATTTTCCTAAACTAATTAAGCAATGGCTGCTGACTGAGCATCCCGCACTGCCTTTTCATGAGAGTTTGTTTGAAACTGCAATTGAACATGCTGATATTTCAAATCACACTTCTAAATCCAATCAGAATGAAGATATCAATATTCAAAATAACAGTCCTTTAGGTATGACTGATGAATTAGACGCTATCTTAAATAAAGCCATGCGCAAAACCAAATTAGCGCAAAAAAAGCAGTTCCCGCCTGCGCCGCTTTGGCAAGCTGTGTTTGATACTTTGAAGGGTCGAGTATCTAGCGAGCATCCACAGCTAGTAGGCTTACCTACAAAAGGGCAATATGAATCTATTGCTCAGATTCTCGGTCAAGGTTTGGGTCAATTGGGACAAGTAGATAATCAAATATTCTCTGCATTGATTGAGATGCTAGCGCTAGATAATACTGCTGATGCCAGTGATAGTAGCGATATGAATGAAGCACTCATCAAGACCCTGCTTGACACTATATTTAGCATTGGAGAGATAGACGTTGAGGGAGTATTGGCCTATCAAGTGCGTCATCCTGCCAAGGCTTTTTTGCGTACTCAAAAGGTGCATGTAGCGCAAAGCGAGGAAGCGGTGGCGCATCAAGAGCCATTGTTTCTAGACAGTTTGACCACCTATCAGATTAAAAAGCATTTGATAAATGAGTTGGGCAACAATGCCACCAATAAGAATAGTGATGGGAAGTCTAAACAAGACAGTCAAATCTTGATGTATCAAAAAATCATGCCAGCAGGTGTGGCTCGTCAAACCACGTTGCCCAATCAACAACAAAAACTGCAACAGCAATGTCTAGAGTTCAAAGAGCAGTTAGTTGCTAATGGCTTTGATGAGGCTGAAGAAGATAGCGCAGGTGGTTTACAGTTGCTGACTCCAACCTCTGAGCACCCCGTTCAGATAGAGCTGGTGGCTATACTAAATCGCACTGACAACGAGTCACTAATTAAGTTGCTACCTAAAATTATTAAGATAAAAGGCTTAGTGCCTATATCAGCAGCCGTATCATTACCGACATCAGTGCCGATAAATGGGCTTAACAGCCACTCTCATATTCAGGCGGGCGTGCCCTATGCTAAGCAATCACCCAAGCAGTGGTTAAATATATTGCCCAATTCTGCCAGTCCAAGGCATTTACTCAAATTTTGGCTGTCGCATTTGTATTGGCAAGTTGCCAGACGCACCACTACCGAACAAGCAGCAGAAAATGATGGTGTGAGCATTTGGCGCTTTAATAAGCCTAATTCGCAAGTCAAAAGGTATGACAAAGTCATTGCATTTAAACTCAGCCCGATTGTCTATGAAGATGCTGTGATTGAGCTGATAAAATGGGCAGTTTTTGCCAAGCTATCAGGTCAAGTACCCATTACACTCTTGCCAGAATATGCACTCAGTTATCTTGATAAGTGCCTAAAATCTGAAGAGAGTGAGAACGGTAGATATTGGCCAAAACGAGCAGATTTCTCGGATTGGTTAAGACCCAGCTATTATTCAGATACGGTCTACGATACCTGTTCGCAACATGCCATTTGGCAATATGTACTGCGTGACCAAGATGCGTTTAAAGCGCTATCAGCAGCATTAATTACATTAGCGCAGCCACTGTATGAGCCAATGTTTGCTGCACTAGAAGGTATAGATGGCTAGCTATTTCGAATGGTTGATTTTTGCCCTTTGGTTTAATTGTTAATAATAAAAAGTATAGGCTCCTATGACTAATTTTACTGATATAGCTGATATATCTATACAGCCGTACTTACCCAATGAGTACCTAGATGAGTCACATAACCGATTTGATACGCTGACTCATACATCTGAGAGTGACGCCATGAGTGATGATATGATTGAGCAAAAGGCGGATGTGATACCGGCGGTAGATGTTGCACTGATGGGTCGGCATCTTATTGAAGCCTCGGCTGGTACAGGCAAGACTTGGACACTCACAGGCATTATGCTACGACTGCTCATTGAAGCACGCCGTGCGCCAGAGCAGATCATTGCCACTACCTTTACTCGAGCTGCCGCTGCTGAGATGCGTCAGCGTATTCATGATCGTTTGGTAGATTTTTATCAGCTATTACAATGGGTGAATAGCCTCAGTGCTGAACCCAATAACAAGGAGGCTTTGTATCCTGATGTACTACAGGTAACACCTGAAAGTAATAAGGATAAACAAGATGGCAAAAAATCAAGTACGAATTTAAATGCTGAAATAGGCGCTGATGAGTTCAATCAAGACTTTGTCTCTGATAAGCAGGCTGCTGCTACAAAACGTGCACAGGCAAAAGAAAAGCGTAAAAAATGGCTAGTAGAACAGGCTAAATATGCACGCTTAGACGCCATTATGGACGATCCCATTAATTTGCATTTGACTGGGTTTTTACTTGATCATGTCCATAGCTATCCAATGGCGGAGGCCATTCGACGCACTGCGCTAGTACTAACCACGTTGGATAAGCTGTTTGTAGGCACACTCGACAGTTTGGCGCAAAAGTGGTTGATTGAATACAGTAGCGAGACCGGTCATCAGCAAGGTATGGCTATTATTGAAGACAGCAGTATTGAGCAGGTTACTGACAGTATCATTCATGATGAGCTGAGACAGTTCCAAAGCAGACTGTATCACGACGAGCCTAAACTATATGCGCTAATGGATCAGCAAGGCAAGCTGACTGCGGTTAGCAATCATAAAAAGTATGTGACTCGGTCGCTTAATTTTATTTCAGCGCCGATTGATGAGATAAAGCTGGAGCAGCGTTTTGACTTTGATGCATACGAAAAGCTAATTAATGAGTTTTCTCAGTTGGATTTAGCAGATATTCAGCCGTATTTAAACCCCGACTATCGAAAGTCTCAAGGGTTTAATGGGCGCTCTAATTTAATGAATCATTTTGATGCCATTATTGAGGTGCATCAAAAGATAGCTGAATATCAACTCTCATTTAATAGCTATTTAAATGAGCGTCAAAATAAGATTCTGACATCGCTACAAGATGCTAGATATCCAAATGAAGATGGCAAAATCAAGAATTTCAATAAGAATAAAGAAAAAGAGCATCAGACGCTTTTTGCGCTAGAGACTATTAGTAGGTTAATGGTTATCTTAGATATACTGGACAGTTTAAATCAGCATATTTTGTTGGTGTCAGCCAACCTTAATCGCCATATCGTGCTGGCAGTTCGTGATAGGCTGCCAGTCATTTTAGAAGAGCGCGGTGAAACCACTTTTAGTTTGCAAATGGTGCGCTTAAATCAAGCGTTAACGGGTCGGCAAGGAGAGAAGCTGGCACGTTATATTCGTCATCATTATCCGGTTGCTCTGATTGATGAGTCGCAAGATATCAATGGCGAGCAAGCCATTATGATTGAAAGTATCTATTTACCAAAGAAAAAGGGCAAGGTTGCTGATAATGATGGAAAGTCAGCTACCAAGAAGACAAGCCATGAGTTTTTATTATTGGTTGGAGACCCTAAGCAGGCTATTTATGGGTTTCGTGGCGGCGATGTAGCCAACTATAACTATATGAAAGCCCAGTTTGATAAAAGTGCCCTTTGGACGCTCGATATCAATCGCCGCTCAAACGCTGGTGTGATTGATGCACTTAATTGCTGGTTTGGCATGCCAACGATAACGACTCATGAGAATAAATTAGCACAGCTAGGTAGCAGTATTTATTATCAGCATATCAAAGCTGCGAAACCAGAAAACCAGCTGTCTTGGTTTAATGAGCCAACGACTCAAAACAGTGCTTTAGTGACAGAAGTCCTTTCTGCTCAACCAGTGAGCTTGTTGCACCTACCTTATGATAAAGAGCTTGAGTATGATGAGTTTGAAATTACCGCCCGTCATATAGCGACTTTACTCAGTAGTGATGAGACATTAAAAGGCAAACCGATTCAGCCCAGTGATATCGGTGTGCTGGCACGTACCAAAAAAGATTTAAAACGGGTTGAGGATGAGCTGGTAAAACTCAATGTACCGACCTTGACTACTAGTGATGTTAGTATTTTTGAAACCATCATGGCAGAGGATGTGGCGGCGCTACTGAGTGCCATGCTATACCCATATCGTCATGACATGATCAATCGGGTGCTGACCAGCCATCTGTATGGACTGAGTATTAAAGAAGTCAAAGCCATGATGATTGACCATGAATCAGGAGTGACAGAGGGTAGTCATTTAAGTAGCGCTAGTACGAAAGCAGTTAATAATAAAAAAAGCTATCAAGATTTTATTACCTATCTAAAACAAGGGGCTCAAAACTGGCAGCACTTTGGTATCTTGTCAGCATTACATTACTTATTAGATAAAAATCCCGTGCAGCCGCAAGGTGTTTGGCAAGCGCTAGCGTCTCATCCAGATGGTGCTCGTCACATCATGGATTTGCGTCATATGATGGATGTCTTGGCGCAGTATGGCATCGGCATGGGTGAGCACGAACTATTGGCGTGGTTTAGACAAAATATAGAGGCTGCGCCCAACAGCGATTGGGCTAAGCAGTATCCACTACCGACAGAGTCTGGCGTGCAGCTGATGACCATTCACAAGTCCAAAGGGCTTGAATTTCCCATTGTCTATGTACTGGGTATGGGTGATGCTAGTCGGAAGTCAGGAAACAACGAAAAATATGGGCTGTATCTATACAACGCCCAGCAAGCTCCGTCGATTTTAATGCATCAATCGGCAGAGCATCAATCAACAGGCAACCAGCGCCGCTTCTCACCTGTGCAGGGTTCTGTGACCACCGAAGGCTATTACACTGATATCGAGACACAAGAGGGCTTTGATGAGCTTCGCAGGCTTGGTTATGTGGCATTTACGCGTGCCAGCGAGCAGCTATATGTGGTGTTGCGAGATCCTAATAACAAAACAGGTTTTGAATTAAAGCCAGCGTTCTATTGGTTGGAATCACTAGAGGCAAAGTTTGATTTGCCTGATAGGCTCAAAGGCACCATAGGCATGATCAGAGGGCATAACGTCAATGAGTTCTATGACAATAACTATGCTAAATCAACAGACTTAAACGATAATATCCAGCTTGCCACTACTAAATACACAACAGAGCCTATCATCTACAATGCCTTCAAAGATGTAATGAAACAAGATTACTTTTATGGTTGGGCTAAGACCAGTTTTACGGCTTTGGCCCGTCAGCTAGATGAATCCACACAGGCGCTGGCTGTGGTGGATGAACGTATGGATGATGCCTTAGACATTGATATAACAGAGTCAATAGTATCGTCCAGTAATAATAAGTCTTTGGAACCAATCAGTGAGTTGAGCTTCAAATCAGAGGATGATATCCGTTTTACTTTTGTCAAAGGCGCCAATGCCGGTACGTTTTTGCATGAGATATTTGAAAAAATTGATTTCAATAATAAATCGCAGTGGTCTCAGGTAATTGATAGAGCCGTCAGTAGTTATCAGCTGCCTCTGGTTTATAGTAGCGCTGAACAGCAAAACCGACTATTACAGGCGAAGAAGAAAGAAGACAGTCGTCCAGTTAATGTAGACTCAATTGATGCTACAAAGCATGAGGCATTAATTGCTTGGATCGAAGAGGTGCTACAGGTGCCGTTATTAGCGTCCAATCAACCGTTACGCTCTATTGATGCAAGTCAAAGGTTTGCTGAATTAGAGTTTAATATGGGGCTGTCAGAGCGTTTTAAAGCTCAAGATATTAATAGCTTATTTCAGCAGTATCTGCCGGACGAGGTGGACAAGCATGTCAATCTTGTTCCACAACACAAAACGCATTTGTATCGTTATCTACGAGGTGAAATCGACTTGGTATATGAGTATGCTGGCAAGTATTACGTTGTCGATTACAAAAGTAATTTTTTAGGAAATAGCCTAAGCGATTATAACGAAAGTACACTCAAACAAGCCATGTCAAAGGCAGGATATTGGCTACAGGCCGCGATTTATCAAGTGGCATTACATCGCTTCCTTGCAATGAGAATTAGTGATTACGCAGGTAATGAAGAAAAGTATCTTGGCGCTGTCGAATATGTTTTTTTACGGGGCGTGTATAGCTCACATTCTCAAATAGCTGATGATCTATCCCAAGATGTTAAAGAGGCTGATAATAGCCACTCAATGCACAACGACCGCTATGGATTAATCACGTGGGATATTCCAATTGAGTTCATTAAGGCCTTAGATGCGTTATTTGGCATGCCAAATTAGTGGGTCATAAATAGCGAATTAAATAAAAAACAATCATGATAGCGACTAACTGGATAAAAATAGAGACAAGCATACTATGAGTAATAATAACAATAAGAGCAGAGTGGGCGTTAGCTTACAAGAAAGCTGGGCTAGTAACATCAGTGATTATATATTGCTGCGCCGTCAGCAAACGCACTTAGCGTATAACGTCACTGAGGCAAAGGTTAATACTGATAGTAAGCAAATAGATAAGACGGAACAAAATGGCTTATTTACTGCTTTATTTGTTATGTTGGCCACTCATTTAGAAGAGGGGCATACCGTATTAACCATTGAGGCAGCTGAGCATGAAATGCCGCTCAGCGGTCAAATCAATGGCGAGCTAGTCACCCTGTATGCTTGGCAGCAGCAATTATTAGAGATGCTAGCAACACCAATCCTAGCACTGATTGACATTCAAATAGTTACTCAGCAAGAGGATGATTCTACAGCTGAGATGTCCTTATTTATTCTGCTAGACATCATGTTTGGTAAGCGAGCTCAGCTATGGGCACAGCTGGCACTCACCAATCGTGAAAAAGAGATGCTAAGCAGACGCTTTGATGTGGTTGCTGCACTTTATCAGATAGTAAAAAACACGAATCTAAATTCCTTTATTCAGTCCATTCATGAGCATACTTTGTTCGCTGACGCTAATTCTAACGTCAATAATAAAAATAGCCTAAGCAAAAATAATCGACCTATTGTGTATCAGCATATTAATAAACCAGAAGCTGATACACAAAATATTAAGATCACTTTTTGGTTACATCGAGCTTGGCAAGCAGAATTTAACTTAGCACAGCACATTAATACTATATTGAACCAACAGATAACCCCTTTAGAGATAGCGATACCGGAAAACCTACATGAGCAGCAGGTAATGGCTATTAATGTCGCTAATAACAATGCCTTTAGTATTATTACTGGTGGCCCAGGTACAGGTAAGACTTATACGGTTGCTCAATTAGTAATAGCGCTGCAACAAGCTTCAGAGAGTGGGGATGATGAGCATGGAAAGATTCGGTTCAGTACGGACAGTGCCAGCCTAGCCTTAGCGGCACCGACTGGTAAGGCTGCCCAGCGAATGCAAGAGTCTTTACAAGCGGCTCTAGATGGAGCGAATGTGGAGCTACAACTGCAAGAAGCCAAGACCATTCATCGCTTGTTAGGCATTGGTCGAACAGGTAGACCTCGTTACAATGCAAATAATCCACTCGGCGAAGATATTATCATTGTCGATGAGGCATCTATGCTAGGGGTAGAACTGGCTAATTACCTTGTGAGTGCGGTAAAACCGGGCGCAAGGCTTATATTGTTAGGAGATGCGAACCAGCTAGCCGCAGTAGATGCTGGAGCAGTATTGGCTGACTTATGCCGCATTCCATTATTACAACCTATACATGCAAAGCTAACTGAGAGTCGCCGATTTAGCGCAGACTCAGGCATTGGGAAGCTTGCCAATCAAATTAATAAGACAGAGGCAGATACTCAAGCTATTTGGCAGTTGTTAAGGCAGGACAAGGCACTGAGTTTTCAATATGTAAATACGTTACAAATAGAGACAGTTATAGATAATAAGATACAAAATAGCCTAAGCAATCATAAAATTATTTCAAACCTAACTCTAAATTATTATCCGTACCTAAGCAAAATTAAATCATTCCTAAAGAATCCAATAGAAAAATCCGTGCCAGAATCAATAAAAAGTACAATTGCTTCATTAATGCAAACGTTTAACCAGTTTAGAGTCTTGAGTGCTGGTCATAATGGCGAGTGGGGTGATCACTACATTAATAACCATATCACTCAATGGCATCTTACTGAACTAAAGCTACCGCTAGGACAAAATACATGGTTCCATGGTCGTCCCGTTATGATTTTACAAAACAACTATGAACTTGGTTTGTTCAATGGCGATATCGGTTTTTGCTTGTATACAGGAGATGAGAGAAGCCGACTTGAAGTTTTTTTTGAGAATAAAACACAGGGAATTGCTGTCAATCTGCTAAATGAAGACGTTATAGCCACAGCATATGCAATGACCATTCACAAATCGCAAGGATCTGAGTTTGATCATGTGGCCATTACTTTCGATAATAGTCATGCAAGGCTTTTGAGCAAAGAGCTTATTTATACGGCGGTAACCCGTGCTAAAAAACAGGTGACCATATATAGTACGAAACATGCTTTTGAAAAAGCCGTTCAGATGCCGACTGAGCGCCATACAGGTCTAGCATTGCAGTTTTAATTACTGTTTATCGCATGCATTATCAAAAAATATTCAAATACATATACTTATCAATAAGCAATAAAAAAGCACCCATTGGGCGCTTTTTTAGTATGCTATCAAGTCAGCCAAAAACTGGTTAAATCTTGTCTTCTTTAATAGCGTAGATACCAGGCAGATGACGTAAGTAACCATGGAAGTCCATACCACAGCCATAAACATAGCGATCTGCAACATTAATACCAACGAAATCAACATCGAAACCTTTAACTTTACGATCATGCTCTTTATTGAGGAGAACACATGATTCAATTGATAAAGGCTTTTCCTTGCTCAATTCTTCAACCACTGCTTTTAAGGTGATGCCTTCATCAAAAATATCATCGATCAATAAGACATGCTCGCCCTCAATGTTAACATCAGGCTTAAATTTCCAATCAAGCTCATTGGTTCCTTCGTTATCACGATAGCGCGATGCATGGATATAATGCATACGATGATAAAAAGTAAGGTGAGTCAGTAATTGACCGGCTGGGATAAGCCCGCCATTCATAACGACCATAATAATCGGATTTAGACCAGCATAATGCAGATTGAGCTGTGCGGCTAAACGCTCATAAGCAGCAGCAACTTCTATACTGCTGATTAGGCATTCTGAGTTACGTAATGTTTTTTCAATTTCTTGATTGCTGATTTGGGTCATCGGACGTGCCTTTGGTAAAAAGTGCCGCTTATTTTAGCAAATTTTAGTGAATATGCCCAATGCCAACTGGCTTTTGGGGCAAAATTAATCAAATATTGGCACTTATTCTGGCTTTTCTACGATAAAAGGGCGGTAATAGTTCGCCAAGCGATTCAATGAGCTGTTTGGCAAATCAGGTAACAACTTATTAAGTGCCATATTCATGCCTTTATCGATAGCTGCTTTGGCAACAGGCACAGATTTGCGTTTAATCATACCCAATTTTAAGGTTTCAGCAAAACGGCTAATAAAGTGATTTAAAGTTTCCTCGTTCATGGTTTCAAGTGCGGTTTTAAATGCCTTGGTATCGACATGTTCAGGAGTAATGGCTGCAAAACCTTTTTGAATGATGGCAGTATGTTGTTCTGTGAGCTTAAAACCCACACGTTTTAGACCGTCATTATCGATAAAGGTTGCTCGATCTCTTAGAAAATGGAAGCTTGGCAATACTTCTTCGTTATTTTCTTTACCCAGCAAAATATTAAGCAAGGTATCGGTCGCACGTTCAACAGTGACAACCACTTTACGCATGGACGCTTGGCGTTCAGGATTTGGGATAATGTCAACCAGACCAACCAATAAATTATCAATAAGATCACGCGCAGTCTGATGCGTTAAAGCATCGCGATATGGGTAGTATGGTACTTCCTCATTCGATGCAACGATTTGCTCAGCTTCAACGATTAATGCTTTTAATTTATCTGAAGGTACAAATCCAAAATAATGCGCCATTGTGCTTCCTTTATTTGTTGTTTTCGAGGTTTAACTAGCGTTACATTCTTCGTTAAATCGGTTAGTATTTAAATGGGTTACCAACCAAAGATTCACCATATCATATACTGACTGATGACGTCTGCTAACTATAAATTTCAGCCGTATTAATGGATGATGATATGATAAAACTTCTATCAACTGCTTAATTGCGTAGGGTCAGGTGCTCTGATTCACCCGCCGAAGACTAATTTAACATATTTTTTATATTCTAAATTAAAAAGCTTGAACTTATAAGGCTACCCATTACTTGTCTAAGGAGAGATAAGATGAATAGTGCAATCGTGCTATTGTTTGCTGTTGCCGCTATGCTTTGCGGTTATCTGTTTTATTCAAAATTTATTGCCACTAAAATCTTGGCATTGGATAATAGTATCCCCACGCCAGCGCATACCATGAAGGATGGGGTAGATTATATTCCCACTAATAAATATGTGTTGTGGGGACACCATTTTACTTCAGTCGCAGGGGCAGCGCCGATTATTGGTCCTGCCATTGCGGTTATTTGGGGCTGGGTACCTGCTATCATTTGGGTGGTATTAGGTACTATTTTTATGGCGGGTGTCCATGACATGTCTGCCATTTGGGCAAGCATGCGCAATCGAGGTCAATCGATTGGCTCGATTGCCGGTACGGTCATGGGTACACGTGTACGTAGCTTGATGATGATTGTCATCTTTTTATTATTACTCATGGTAAATGCGGTATTCGGCGTCGCTATTGCTAATATGATGATAAAGACCCCATCCGCTGTGCTGCCAGTTTGGGGTGCTTTGATAGTCGCCTTTATCATCGGTCAGTGCATTTATCGCTATAAGATGAATCTGGTTTGGGTATCAATCATTGGAGTCACGGCTTTATATGGACTTATTTATCTTGGTCCTATGTTCCCCATTGTGTTACCTGAGACGTTCTTAGGCTTACCTGACAATGCTGTTTGGATTATTATTTTGTTTGTCTATGCGGCAATCGCGTCTTTGTTACCAGTCTGGATGCTGTTGCAGCCGCGCGATTACATCAATGGCTTGCAGTTATTTGTCGGTCTGATTTTATTATATGCCGCTATCTTTATTGCAACTCCCAATATTGTCGCGCCAGCGATCAACACAGCATTGCCAATCGGTACACCATCTATGTTGCCTTTATTATTTGTGACCATTGCTTGTGGTGCAATCTCAGGCTTTCATGGTTTGGTAGCGACGGGTACGACGTCTAAGCAGATTGATAAAGAAGAAGATGTACGATTCGTTGGTTACTTCGGTGCCATGGGTGAGGGCATGCTAGCACTTGGTGCGATACTCGCGGCAACCGCAGGCTTTGCAACCCTTGGCGACTGGCAAGCCGTTTATCAAAAATTTGGTGACGGCTCGATTGGTGCCTTTATTGATGGCGGTGCCACCATACTGAATGCAGGCGTCGGCATTGATATGGTTTTATCACAGACGATGCTAACGGTAATGGCAGCCTTGTTCGCTGGCACCACGATGGATACTGGGGTACGTTTGCAGCGCTATATTTTCCAAGAGTTTGGTGAAATTTATAAACTGCCTGTTCTAAATAAAAGTGTGGTGGCAACATTGCTTGCTGTTGGCAGCTGTTTGTTATTAGCCTTTGGTGCTGGTGGCATTGATGGTGCTGGTGGTATGATTATTTGGCCGCTATTTGGCACGACAAATCAGCTAATGGCAGCATTAACCTTGATGATTGTCACGGTCATCTTGTTACGTAAAGGCAGACCAGTATGGTATACCTTAGGACCATTGTCGTTCTTACTAGTCATGACTGTCTTTGCATTATTGATTCAGCTTAAAACCTTTTTCAATGACGGTAATTGGCTGCTTATTATTATGGATATCATTATCTTGATAGCCACAATCTTAGTGACGTTTGAGAGTCTATCAGTACTCCGTAAAGAATGGTCAATACACAGAGGTAAAAGCAACCTTTAAGCCATGTTTTATGCCTAGTTAAGTAATTAACGAGATGTCAATTAAAACGCTAGCAGCAATTGCTGGCGTTTTTTGTCTCATATAGGCATGATAGATAATAAGCATACGCAAAATAAAAGTCTTTATGGAAACGACAAATATGACAAAACCTATAAAAAATATTGAGCCATGGTGGCAACGGTTTGCGGCAGGACTGAACGAGTTCTATCATGCGCCGTATCGCCAGACGATGGCACGCGCCGCGCGTGATGAGGAAGATTTTTTTATGCTACTGATGTTTTCGGAAAGCTTAGGTATCGATAATCCTGCCAGTTTCTATACACTAGAATTGCAGCCTTTGTTTTTAGAGAATTTCCATGAATGGCATACACGCATGGGCATGGACAGATGTCCCTTTGATCATGTTGGTTGTTGTTAGTTTCCTTTGAATTAATTAAAACGAGATAAAAGTATGGCATTACATCCATTGCCTGCATTGGTAGAGCAATTAATGACACAGCCGATTATATTTATCGGTGGCAAAGGCGGAGTAGGTAAGACCACCACTGCCGCTGCACTTGCCAGCTGCTATGCCAATCAAGGTAAAAAGACGCTGATTGTCTCAACTGATCCGGCACATAGCTTGGGTGATGTGTTAAAAGTCCCGCTGAAAAATCAAAAAACAGTCGTAACTCCTTATTTGGACGCTATTGAACTAAACCCTGACATCATCGTTGATGAGCATTTTGCCCAAGTTGAACGCACCATTAGCTCATATGCAAACCCAGATATGATGCCAAAAATTCGCGAGCATCTACGGCTATCAAAATCAGCACCTGGTGCACAAGAAGCCGCGATGCTCGAATCTATGTGCCAACACTTGGTTGCAGCAGCAGATGCTGGCTATGAACATATTATTTTTGATACCGCACCGACAGGGCATACACTGCGATTATTAGTGCTGCCTGAGATGATGGGCGCGTGGACAGATGGGCTGCTCGCTCAGCAACGAAGGCAAGCAAAACTGCGGTCAGTGGCGAATCATTTAGGCAGTCACAAACAAGATAATAATAAAAATGACTTGGCTAATCCGTTTGCCGAAAAAAAAACTGACCGCTGGGAGCAAGCGGTATCCGTACTAGAAAAACGCAAACAGCTGTTTCGTCAGGCAGGGTTACTGCTTCATGACCGTACACAAACCGCCATTGTATTAGTGATGACGGCTGATGTATTGCCACTGGCTGAAACAAAGCGAGCGATAGAGCAGTTAGAAGACAGTAAGCTTATGCTAGCTGCGATTGTTATCAACCAGTTGATAGCTCCGACCCAGTCCGATACGTTTTGGCGGCATCGTGCTGAGCGCCAACAGCAATTAATGCAAGATATTGAGCAAATTTTTCACAATTATCCGCTATACCCAATATATCTGCAGCAAACCGACGTACGCGGTACTGATGCCTTAAGTGCATTAGTAAGCCCACCATCATAAAGCCTGTCAGTAAGAGATATTATCTTAAACACGTTTATGCATTATGGCTGACGCTGATAAGACGACAACTTACTTGCCAGCGACCATGCCATATCTGCGCGTAATAACTGTGCTTGCTCAGACTTGTTACTACTGAGTGATGACCACTGCGGTTTGCCACGAGCTTTTTTTAGCTCACTTGGCAGTTTGTGCGTTGCCCATGGCGTGATGGTGATGGTATTACTATTCTCATCGCTATCAATTGACGACTCACCCTTATATATTAGCTGGGTCGCGTCTGTTGCTGCATGCCCACGGTGCCGTAGCGCAGTGAGCAAATCTATGGCTCGAATAGCTAGCAGAGTCAATGTTGCAGGGTCAATATATAACCGCTTAACCCCTGATATTTTATCGGCGATACTGCCAGTATTGGATAGCAATCCACCTGCGATGCCACCGATGGCAGCACCTAACCCCAAGGTTGTACCAAGAGCCGCCGCATCAATACCCAATCCTAGTAACGCGCCAGCCGCCGCGCCTGATGTGGTGCGAATGCCATAACTTTTGAGAAGCTCGGGGTCGAACGGGTCTTGCTGATAGGCCTGTAGCTCAAGTGGCGTTGCCGCTACGTCATTGTCATAAAATTTATATAAACTGAGCAAATTATGCTGCATTGTACGTTCACTCTGTCTAACCGCTTCTTGCATTTGCTGTAATACCGGCATGGGATCATCATCTTCGCCAATCTCTCGGACAAAAGCCGCGACGTTTAACAAAAAATCTGCAATGATAATATTGGCTTCATCATATAACTGTGCCCAGTTTTCAGTACGGCGCGCCATTAATTGCTCAAGCATCTCAGAATGGGTAAGCATAGTCGCAAGATTCTGCCATAAACGCATCTCATCGTTAAATTCAAAGGCAACAGAATCAAAGCGCGTTGAGATATGTAAGTTACGTCTTGCCAGCATAGTCTGCCAATCATCAATATTGGCATCCTGAGCATCAGTAAAATTAAATACCGGCATAACAGGAATTGCGGCCCACGATAAAATAGCCAGCTCATCTTTATATTTACCAAGTACCGGCTCACGTGCATCGACAACATAAATGGCCATATCACTTGCTAGCAGCTGCCGGATAACTTTTGCTTCTTGGCTATAATCCTCATTACCATCATTATTACTTAAGGCATCATCAGCTTGGGCAATGTCTGCTGCCAAGAATTGCTGTAAGCGCTCAATACCATCACGGCGACTGGCGGTATTATCCTCAAGCCAATCCATCAGCCCTGATGCGTCCTCCAAACCTGGCGTGTCATATAGAGCCACCAACACTTCACCCGTTTGACTATCCGTCAGTTGGGCACGTTCTACATGGCGTGTGGTTGCGGCTTCGTTTTTTACTTCACCGAAATAAACGTCACGCAATAGGGTACGCAATATAGAGGTCTTACCCGTATTGGTATGACCAACGACCGCAAGCTTTAATGCCTCACCACTAGCGATGGTTTTTTTAGCTGTCCTGTAGCTAGTCTCTGGTTCACTTGATGACTGTGTGGCTAATCCAGATGCTTGAGGATCAACGTCATACGCTTTATCAGCAAAAAGCCCTGCAGGCTTATCAGTTTTTTGCAGGCTGTTCTGCGCATTATTTCCCTGATTATTATTGTCGTTATTCATAATAGAGTCTTATATTGTAGAATCTTATATTGATTGGTAGTATCCAAAAACATCATAGCCATTTATTGTAGAACAAATTGATCTATCTTTCGGTATGAGTTATGAGTTCAATAATCCATCGTCTAAAATCAGTTATTAATCAAACCGATTTTTCGAGCAGATAGGGCGGTTTGCCATTGCTGATAACGAATATGTTGTTTTTCTAAATTCGAGTCTGAACCAGCATTTACAATATCATTGTCCGTATTATGGTGATCTGTCAGACTCAGGCTATCGTCCTTTAACAATTGTACAATCAACCCATGTTTGGCATGATTGGCGATCTGATCAAGTTTACGCAAGGTACCACGGTCAGGCAGCGCTTTAAAATGAATACCAAGCAATACCTGTACCGGATTTGAATCTAGGTAAGCCTTTAGCCGTACCATATCTTCACGGTCATCAAGAATACCAAAATTCTCAATATCAGTCGTATCAGTAATGCCTGTATCGAAACCCGACTGCCACCATTGGTTTTGCTCCGCTGGATACTCTAATAGCGCAACCAGTTTTTTGCCAGCACTGACTTGGGCTTTTGGGGCGATAGGCGCGGGGGCTTCCTTAAAATCATCAGCATCAACCACATGGCGCTGCCAAAAATTCAAAATCTTTTGATAATAAGGCAGCTTGATATCCAAACGCATCTTTTTACGGCGGAACATCAAGGCGCAAAATGCCCATGCAATTGCGCGTGGAACAATCCCATACATGAGCAAACTACCAACCAACAAGCCTGCCCATTGCCGTGCGACAGACAAAGGCATAGCATCAGTTACCAATCGGCTCTGTACGATAGCCGTACTGTCCGGAACATCGAATCCAACCATACTTGGTAACCATCCAAGTACTTGCGTCAAAGTAATTAGCGCCTGATCTGACAGCAGCGTTGACTCCCAGCTAAAGCTGTATTGACGCACAATCAACAGAAAAATAATCGCAAGCAGCATACCAGTCAGTGTGGCAAGCCATAACTGATGACTAAATCTGCCCAAATACCAACGCATACCGCTATGCTGCAATTGACGCTCGTATAGCTCAACTGCCGCCTTAGTCACATCATCTTTACCACGTATCAAATAACTGGGACTGACAAAATTAGCAAACCAATTTGAAGACTGCTTGCCTTGATTGATAAGCGTCATGACTAGCCAGCCCAGAAGCATAAGACTATGAAAACCCAATAAGCATACCAAGACGTAAAAGAAATTAACCACATTGGTTTGGAGCAGCGTAAACAATCCCAAAAATCCAGAGAGACACCACACCACACTCATGATTACCATGATGCTCTTTATGCGTCCGTCTATCTTACCTAATACCCTTGCCAACGCACCGTTACTATCAATACGTGAGGCGCGGCGGTGCAGTTTTTGGATGGGCTTTCCATCCTCGCCTTGTAATTTTTCGGTGATAAGTAGCGGATCAGTAGCAAAGACATGTTGCTGGGTTTCAAGTGTCCGTACCAGCTCAGTCAATTGGTCTTGGGGTAATAGCATGGTCTGATGTCCGTTTAATCAATGTGAATTAATAGGTTAAATATATTGGAAATTTTAGTCATTAAACCGTTTTTGTTGATGCAATCATGGCTTTATTTCTGATGGTTATGGGTATCAATTTTGGCTATATTTGTCTTGCTAACAAAAAAACCTGACCATTTGGTCAATAATAGCTAGCAGTTATGATAAATAAGCGGTATGCTAAAAACGCATCAGAATCCTGATTCAAATATTTTATGCAGTATTCATCTCTATTCTAATGTCAAATTCAGTTTATACACAGCGCTATCTGCCGCTATAAAAAAGTGGTGTTATAGCTGACAAAGATAAAGATTGACAACTAAAAATGAATAACAATCTTGAGTCCCATTCTAGGAGTTATCGAAGAACAAGCCTAGAACATATCACCAACAGAAACAACAGAACACGAAGGACGGCTATTTAATATGGATATTAAATCTACTTCTCAATCGGCAGTTGCCCGCCCAGAAGATGAAAACTTGGGTGTTGGCGCCAATATTGCTTATGGCTTTCAACACGTACTGACCATGTACGGTGGAATTATTGCGGTTCCCTTGATTGTAGGGCAGGCGGCTGGGTTATTGCCCGCTGAAATCGGCTTATTAATTGCTGCCTCATTATTTATCGGTGGTCTTGCGACTTTATTGCAAACGATTGGTGTGCCATTCTTTGGCTGTCAGCTGCCACTCGTACAAGGTGTATCATTTGCGAGTGTGGCAACCGTGGTTGCGATTGTGACAACGGGGGGCGGACTCTCTTCTGTGTTTGGTGCTGTCATTGCCGCCTCTGCTTTGGGCTTTTTGATCACGCCTATTTTCTCCCAAATTATCAAATTCTTTCCGCCATTAGTCACAGGTACGGTCATTACCACCATTGGTTTAACCTTGATGCCAGTCGCTGCCCGCTGGGCAATGGGCGGCAACAGCAACTTACCTACCTTTGGTAGTATGACCAATATTGGTCTTGCTGGCTTCACGCTAGCAATGGTGTTATTACTAAGTAAGCTTGGCAATGCTGCGATCAGTCGCTTATCGATTCTATTGGCGATGGTCATTGGTACTTTTGCTGCTTGGGCGTTAGGACTGGTTGATTTCTCTGGTATTACGACAGGCTCTATTTTTGCTTTTCCAGCACCGTTCCATTTTGGTATGCCAACCTTTGAGATTGCGGCAATTATCTCTATGTTTATCGTGGTATTGGTTATTTTGGTTGAAACGTCAGCAGATATTTTGGCGGTTGGCGATATTATTGAGACGGATATCGATTCAAAACGTCTGGGTAATGGACTACGAGCCGACATGGCAGCCAGTATGATTGCACCGATATTTAGCTCATTTACTCAAAGTGCTTTCGCACAAAACGTAGGCCTAGTTGCTGTAACGGGTGTTAAAAGCCGTTTTGTAGTCGCTTACGCCGGTATTATTTTGGTTATTTTGGGCTTGATGCCGATTATGGGTCGTGTTATCGCTACCGTTCCTACCGCCGTACTTGGCGGCGCCGGTATCGTCTTGTTTGGTACGGTTGCAGCCAGTGGTATTCGCACGCTTGCGCAAGTCAATTACACCAATAATATGAATCTAATCATCGTTGCGACCTCCATCGGTTTTGGTATGCTACCGATTGCCGCGCCAGCATTTTATGATCAATTTCCAGACTGGTTTGCAACGATTTTTCATTCAGGTATCAGTTCTGCGGCTATTATGGCCATTGCCCTAAACTTGTTGTTTAACCACTTAAAAGTAGGTAATTCAGACCAACAGTCCGTATTTGTTGCTGGTACAGAAGACCGCTCGGTACGTCCTGTAGTGATGATTGATCTATATGAAGGTGATTATTTTACTGAAGGCAAATTGTTTGATTGCGATGGTAAAGAGATACCTATATCAAAAGAACCAGCGCATCACTAGATGCTAAAATCAGAGGCTAGAGAAAGCTGGACAATTAAAGCAATAGGTTCACATTGAATCAATATAGTAAAAGTAGTTTTAATATTGCGTTATAACCCCTATAAATACTCACAAGGATGGACGCCTTATGAATACTAAAAATTATTTTATCATCGGTGGTACAGGCGGTATCGGTAAAGCCATGATTGAGCAACTGGTACAGACTGCTACCAATGAACATGCCAGCACCCTTACGAATAATGATATGCACACCAATACTGACATCCGTGTCTTTGCCACATATCATAAAAGCGTGCCTGATTTTGAAGCAGACAATCTATATTGGATAGCGATGGATATCTGTTACGAGCAAAGTATCAAACAAGCAGCTGATACGATCAAGCAGCAAACCACACATATAGATTGGGTGATTAATTGCGCTGGACTACTGCATACCAAGACGCGTCAGCCAGAAAAATCACTACAGCAGATTGAAAGTGAGTTTTTTTTGGAGAATATGCAGGTTAATGCGTTGGCAAGCCTGCTCATTGCCAAACATATCAAACCGCTATTAGCAAAAGCTGAGCGCAGTAATGACAAGCCAGCAATTTTTGCGACCATATCGGCAAGGGTAGGTAGTATCGGTGATAATCAGCTTGGCGGTTGGTACAGCTACCGCATGAGCAAGGCGGCACTTAATATGGGTATGAAAAATCTGAGTATTGAATGGAGTCGCTCTCTTAAAGACGTCTGTGTGGTGGTGATGCAGCCGGGCACCGTCAATACCCAGCTATCAGAACCGTTCCAAGCGAATGTGGCTGATGGGCAGTTGTTCTCGCCAGCCTACAGTGCTGAATGCTTGCTTGAGGTACTTAGTAAGATGAATGCGACCCAATCGGGCAGTTTTGTAGATTGGGCAGGGGAATCGATACCGTGGTAGGTTTTAGTCAATAAACCTGCTATCAAAAATATCATACTCACAATCGAACCACAGTGAATAGTGTAAGACTTGCCTTGCAGGGAACCATGGTTTAGACCATCAAATACAGCAAACCAATAATAAACAACACTGCTAATATCAATAGCAAAAAGCTAAGAATACTGCCTGTCGTCCCTGAGCTTTCTCTTTTTGCTTTTACCTTTTTAATAATAGGTAGCACCATGATGACATGCTCGATACCGTCTTCAAAATAATGCTCGCCTTCAGGGATAAATCCAAGAGATTGGTAAAAGTTTAGTAGATAAGTCTGGGCTGAGATGATAATGGGTTTTTTACCGTATTTTTTACGGCAATATTTGATAGCCTCTAGCATCATTTGGCGGGCGATACCGTCACCGCGATGTGCTGCTAATACAAGCACTCTACCAATCGATGGGATAGGACCTGACGGGGTGACGGCGGATTTTTTGGTATTAAAAACAGGCGGAATGATGCGGCAATAGCCAATCAGCTGCTCGTTTTGGTGCGCAACCAGATGTAAGCAATCAAAGTCTACCTCATCCATGTCTTGATAAGGGCAATTTTGCTCAACCACAAACACTTGCGAGCGCGCTTTTAAAATATGATACAGATCAACGGAGGTTAATTCATCAAAGGTTTTTATCGAAATTTCACAAGTCATAATCACACAGCTTCTAACGATTGAAAGGATAATCAAAAATAGGATGCATTAAAGAATGAGCATTATAACGATTTCGCCCCACATTAACTATTCAAGGTTTGACTGATTTTATCTAAGTTCAGACTATCTGACATGGCGCTGAATATCTCAAAGTACTTGCCGCGCTGTTCATATAGCGCTTCGTGTGTGCCTGTCTCAACCACACGTCCATTTTCTATCACCACTAAGTCATCGGCATCAATGATTTGGGCAATATTGTGCGACACCATAATCACAGTACGGTCTTTCTTAATCAGATCTAAGCTTTTTTTGACCTGTTGACTGGCAATAGCATCAAGGCTGGCCGTTGGTTCATCCAAAAACACAATAGGCGGATCCTTTAAAAACATTCTTGCCAGCGCAATACGTTGCTGCTGTCCACCTGATAGGGATTTTGCGGTACTCTCATAGCCTTTGGATAATGACATGATTTGCTCATGAATAGAGGCTTTTTTTGCTGCAATCACAATATCATCGTCACTAGCACTCATATCACCATAACGGATATTTTCGCCAATTGTACCTGAGAAAATATGATTGCTTTGTAGTACCAGCCCGATATTTTGACGTAACTCATGAGTATCACAATCGGCTAAATTATGCCCATCTAAATATATCTTGCCGCTATCTGGCGCGTAAAATTTTACCAATAAGCTGATAATGGTACTCTTTCCTGCACCAGAGAGGCCCACCAGTGCAGTAATACGATTGGGTTTGATGGTAAAGCTGACATCCTTTAGCGCTTGGGTGCCATTGGGATAAGTGAAGTCAACGTTTTTTAATTCAATGTGACCTTTTAAATCTTTACTGCTTCTGCCAGTGATGTTTTCAACTTGGCTTTCATCTTCTAAAATCTCAAAAAATCCTTCGGCATAGGTTAGCGCATTGTTGATTTGATCATAAATACGATGTAATTGGCGGATAGGAGCGGCGACATTCTGAAACAGCATGACGTGGAATAAAATCATACCAATGGTCATTTGACCTTTTAATACAAAGTAGGCGGTCAGTAAAATAATCACCACCACGCCGATTTGCTCGATAAAGGTTTTTACCGCGTCATAAATAAAACCAATGCTACGAATACGCAGCTGATTATCGGTCATGCCTTTTTGAATCTGTAAATGCTTCTCCGCCTCGATAGACTCACGGACAAAGGACTTTACCACACTGATAGAATTAATCAGCGAGATAACCATCCCGCTTTTGGCTTCTCTAAAGCCACGCATCTGCCGGCGGAACCCTTGTAATCGCCTTGCTTGTTTTTGACTGATAAAAAAGTAAATCGGGATGATGATCAGACCAACCAAGCCTATCCAAAAATTGGTCGAAAACATAATAATCAGCGAGACAAGCGCACTGGCAAATAGCGGTAGCATATCGATAAAGAAGTTTTGCACCAAGGTCGTCAGACTGCTCACACCGTAATCGATACGAGTTTGCAGCTTGCCGCTGTCGTTTTCACTACTGGTATAAAACGCCATGCGATAGGTTAAGATGCGCTCAATGATTTTTTGTGATAAATCACGAGAGAGATTGATACGAATTTTTTCACCAAAGAAGCGCTGTCCAAAAGAGATGAATATCGACAATATCTCTTTGCTTAAGAGTACCGCACTGATAATGCCGAGCATACGTAGACCTGCTTCCCAAGGCTCGGCAAGCGTAGCAATTTCAGTCAAGGTATCAACGGTATAACGCAGTACAAAGGCGTTGACCTGAGCGGTAAAGGAACCAAGCACTGTTAATATTAAAGTGGCGACAATTAAGGTTTTATAAGGCGCGGCAAATACTGCCAGCTTTTTTAAAATATTCCACAGCAAGGCCCGCCGCTCTTTTTTTTCGACGGGAGACTTTTTGTCTAACTGTACGCGGCGGGGTTGGGGAGACGTTGGCATAAAAACCTATTTGAAGTTTAAAAGGCATCTGCGGGTATAAAAACCTCACCTATCATGATACGACGTGCTGAGCGACTCATCGAGACTTTTTTGGCTTGCCAGCGCCCATCAATCAGTTCTGTCTTTCCGCCTACTAGCAATGTGCCAGATGGATGACCGAAACGTACTTCATTTAATGCCTGACCACCAGCCGCTTGATTCACAAGCGTTCCTTGAGTCGTTGCGGCTGCGGCAATGGCGACGGCTGCTGTGCCCATCATGGCGTGATGCAATTGTCCCATGCTCATGGCACGCACGACCAAATCAATGTCTGCTGCCTCAACTGACTTGCCACTAGAAGCAGTATAGCTTTGCGCAGGCGCGACCCAAGCAAGCTTAGGAATGTGTTGGCTGGTTTGTGCCTCAGCTATATCTTGGAACACGCCCATCGCAACGCCACCTTTGGCACGGATTGTCTCAAGCTTGGTAAGTAGCTCGCTATCGCTATTGATATCACCTTGTAGCTCGATACCGGTAAAGCCCAAATCTTCTGACCGCATAAAAATAGTGGGAATGCCTGCGCTAATAAAGGTGGCCTTGATACTATCGGTTTTTAGACCACAGCCTGTCACATCAAAGTCATCGATTAAATTGCCAGTGGGGAACATATCGCTTGAGGAATCAACCGGATCAATAAATTCAATTTTGACCTCAGCGGCGGGGAAGGTCACACCGTCTAATTCAAAATCACCGGTTTCTTGCACTTGTACCTTACCTTGCACATCTTGATACACAGGCACATGGGCAATAATGGTTTTACTGATATTCTCTTGCCAAATGCGTACTTCACAAATACCGCTTTCAGTATCTTCATCGATACTATTAGCAATCTTGTTAGCATCAACTAGACCCATATTAATGGCACAGGCACCAACGGCAGCGGTTAAGTTGCCACAGTTGCCCGCCCAGTCAATCATTGGCTTAGCGATATTGACCTGCCCAAACAGATAATTGACATCGTGATCTGCCTTGTCAGACTTTGAAAGAATCACTGTCTTAGAGGTGCTAGAGCTGCCATTGCCTAAACCATCGATTTGCTTACCATAAGGGTCAGGGCTACCGATCACACGTAGTAGAAAGTTATCCCGCGCATCCCCTGCAACTTGGCAACGCTCTGGTAAGTCGGATAATTTAAAGAAAGTACCTTTTGATGTGCCACCACGCATATAGGTGGCGGGAATGGAGATTTGCGGGGCGAAAGGTTGATTTGATTTGGTCATTATAGAAAGTCCTTTTAAAATTATTAGAATGAAATTCGACGATATTTAATAATTGTGGTAAAATGCCACAACAGTATAACTTATTGAGTTTTAACCTATTTAGGAGAATATCATGGCAACAGCCAGTATCCGACTTGATCAATCGTTAGTTGATAAAGCACATGCAATTGCAAAAGCCCAACATCGTACCCCGCCGAAGCAAATTGAACATTGGGCAACTATCGGCCAAATTATGGAAGATAATCCTGACCTATCCTACGAATTTGTGCGCCAGTTATTAATTGCCAAAGCAGAAGCCGATGCTGCTATGGTTGAGCCTTTCGAATTTGGATAGTTTGTGTTGAGAAAATAATGAAATCATCTTTAAGTATCGTCCAATCACATAGCTTCAAAAAGGCCGTTAAAAAATTACACAAAAATCAAAAATCTGATTTAGATGACGCTGTACGTGCCATTGCTGACAATCCTACTCTAGGTATACAAAAAGCTGGTGATTTATCTTCTGTACGTGTTTACAAGTTTAAGATGGTAAAGCAGTTAACCCTATTAGCCTATCAAATTGATGATGGTGAGCTGGTTTTGACTTTATTGATGATAGGGGCACACGAAAACTTTTATCGTGATGTTAAATTGATACTTTAGCATGGATATTCTTCTGAATCTGATCATTTCGATACTGTGCGATAGACGTCTCTAGATGAGCTACATTAGCAGGCGACTTTAACAAATAAAGCGTTTCCATCAAACCGTTATAATGAGCAAGCGACATGATCACCGCGCCCCTGTCATTTTTACGACTGATAATTACCACATCAGCATCGTCAATAACGGCATCTAAGACTGCTCTAAAATTCTTTTTAGTTTCTGAAAAATAGAGAGTTTTCATAGACTTTCTCTTAATAATAACTTCTATAAATTATCATACAAATATCCGTCACTATCAACAAAAGAGCCGATGTCATATAGACACTCTATACAACATCGGCTCTTTCATTATTCAAAAATCATCACACCTACGCGATATCCAACGTGCCATCGATAAACTCTTTGGCAAAGCGCTGTAGCATACCGCCAGCGTTGTACATTTTCACCTCATCAGCGGTATCTAAACGGCAGATGATAGGCGTCTCAGTCGTGGTACCATCAGCACGGTTAATCACCAGCGTCATCATGCCGCCAGCAGAAACTTCGCCTGTGACATCAAAGACTTCTGTGCCATCTATATTTAGTGTGTTACGAGTCGTACCTTTTTCAAACTGCAAAGGTAGCGCACCCATACCGACTAAGTTTTGACGATGAATCCGTTCAAAGTCTTCTGCGACGACCACTTCCACGCCAGCAAGACGAACGCCTTTGGCAGCCCAGTCACGGCTTGAGCCTTGACCATAGCCATCACCTGCGATGATGATAAGTGGCTGTTCGCGGTTCATATAGGTTTCGATGGCTTCCCACATACGCATGACTTGACCTTGTGGCTCCACACGAGCCAGCGAGCCTTGAATGATTTCGCCGCTTTTACTATCAATGCCATCGCGTACCATCTCGTTGAGTAACTTCGGATTGGCAAAGGTCGCACGCTGAGCCGTTAAATGGTCGCCGCGATGGGTTGCATAAGAGTTATAGTCCTCGCTTGGTAAACCCATGGTATCAAGGTACTCGCCAGCAGCAGAGTCACCCAAAATCGCATTAGATGGTGATAAATGGTCAGTAGTGATGTTATCACCCAATACCGCCAGTGGACGCATACCTTTTAGCTTATTCATCGCTGCCATTTTGCCTTCCCAATACGGCGGACGACGGATATAAGTGGTCTGCTCGCGCCAGTTATATAGTGGACTTAGCGCTTTTCCGGTGTCTTTTTTCGCTTCATCAAACATCGGGATATACACGGCATTAAACTGCTCAGGCTTCACCGCTTTGGCAACAATGGCATCAACTTCGTCATCATCGAACCAGATGTCTTTTAGATAAACATCATTACCGTTTTGGTCTTTGCCCAACGAATCTTTTTCAATATCAAAACGGATATTACCAGCGATAGCATAAGCAATAACCAGTGGCGGCGATGCCAAAAATGCTTGCTTGGCATACGGATGGATACGACCGTCAAAGTTACGGTTGCCAGATAATACCGCCGTGGTAAATAAATCACGGTCGATGATTTCTTTTTCAATATCAGGGTCGAGCGCACCGCTCATGCCATTACACGTAGTACAAGCAAAGCCAACCACATCAAAGCCGATTTCTTGTAGCTCAGGCATGAGTCCTGCTTCTTCTAGGTACATTTTTACGGTTTTCGAACCTGGTGCGAGTGAGGATTTTACCCAAGGCTTACGCAATAAGCCTTTGGCATTGGCATTACGAGCGACGAGACCTGCTGCTACCATGTTACGTGGGTTTGAGGTATTGGTACAACTGGTAATAGCCGCGATAATCACTGCACCATCTGGCATCAAGCCATCTTTTGGTTCCGGCAACTTTTCATCAGCGCCATGAGCGATGCCTTTGGCAACCAAATCCGTGGTGGAGACACGCGCATGGGGGCGCGATGGGCCTGCCATATTACGGACGACTGCAGACAAATCAAACTCAAGCACCCGCGCGTATTCCGCATTTTCCATGCCATCAGCCCATAGACCTGTCTGCTTGGCATATTGCTCAACCAATTTTATTTGCGCTTCACTACGACCGGTGAGGCGTAGATAGTCGATGGTTTGCTCATCAATATAGAACATCGCCGCGGTTGCGCCATATTCTGGCGTCATGTTTGAGATAGACGCACGGTCACCGACACTTAATTGGCGCGCACCTTCACCAAAGAATTCTATATAAGTGGATACCACACCAGCATTACGTAAGAACTCGGTCATAGCGAGCACTAAATCGGTGCCGGTAATGCCTTTTTGCAATTTTCCGGTAAGCTTTACCCCAACATAATCCGGTAAGCGCATATAAGAGGGATTGCCTAACATGACGCTTTCGGCTTCAAGCCCGCCCACACCGATTGAGATAACACCCAAGGCATCAACCATTGGCGTATGGCTATCGGTACCAACCAAGGTATCAGCAAAAGCGACTTGTTCACCGGCTTTATTCTTTACTACTTGCACAACAGGTGACATTTTCTCTAGGTTAATTTGATGCATGATGCCGTTACCAGGCGGTACGACGTTGACGTTATCAAAGGCATACTGACACCAGTTGATAAAGTGAAAACGGTCATCGTTACGGCGCTCTTCGATGGCACGGTTTTTCTCAAAGGCGTTTTCTTCAAAGCCTGCGTGTTCAACGGCTAGTGAATGGTCAACAATGAGCTGGGTTGGTACGATAGGATTGACTTTAGACGGATCGCCGCCTTGCTCGGCGATGGCATCACGCAAGCCTGCCAAATCAACAAAGGCAGTCTGACCCAAGATATCATGACATACGACGCGGGCAGGATACCAAGGAAAGTCAAGATCTTGCTTGCCTTCGATATGCTGTTTTAGCGCTGCGGTCAAATCCTCAGGTGGGCAACGACGTACCAAGTTTTCACACAATACTTTTGAGCAAAACGGTAGTTTGTCATACGCGCCCGCTTTAATATTTTCAATGGCTGCGCGTGTGTCAAAGTAATAAAGCTCTGTATCGGGAAGCGGTTTTTTGAAGTTATCGTTCATGGGTTGTACGAGGGCGTTGTCCATAAGTCACCTTTGGCGGTTGGCTGGTTGGAGTTTGATTTAGTTGCAAAGAAAGTATTCTTTTAGCAAAATCATCACTGATATGAGAAGTAGGCTTTGCTAAAAAAATTGAGGTTATTAAGGAAAGATTTAACTGCTAACTATATTCAAAATTTAGCAGTTAAATCTGTTATCGAGCATAAGCGCTTATGCTCGATAACGAGTAAGAGAGGTTAACGCGCGCTCATCTCTGGTACTGAACGCAACTCTTCGCCAGTATATTCAGCACTTGGGCGAATGATGCGGTTATTCGCACGTTGCTCAAATACGTGTGACGCCCAGCCTGTAAGGCGTGAGCAGACAAAAATTGGCGTGAACAGTTTGGTCGGAATACCCATGAAGTGATAGGCTGAGGCATGGAAAAAATCAGCATTACAGAACAGTTTTTTCTCGCGCCACATCACTTCTTCACAGCGTACTGACACAGGGTAGAGTACGGTGTCGCCCACATCAGCGGCCAGTTTTTCAGCCCACTCTTTAATAACCACGTTACGTGGATCAGACTCACTGTAGATAGCATGACCAAAGCCCATGATTTTGTCTTTACGTGCCAGCATGGCCATCATCTCAGTTTCAGCTTCATCAGGAGAGCTAAAGCCTTCAATCATATCCATTGCTGCCTCGTTCGCACCGCCATGTAAATGACCGCGTAGCGAGCCAATTGCGCCAGTGATACAAGAATGGATATCAGATAAGGTAGAGGCACACACGCGAGCGGTAAAGGTCGAAGCATTAAACTCATGCTCTGCATACAAGATTAATGATACGTTCATTACTTTGGTATGGAGCTCGTTTGGTTTTTCACCTTTTAGTAGATGTAAGAAATGACCACCAATGGTGTCATCATCGGTTTCAGTTTCGATGCGCACATTGTCGTGGCTAAAGCGATACCAGTAATTGATGATTGATGGGAAAACCGCCAGCATACGGTCGGTTTTATCGTTCTCTTGTGAGAAGTCAGTTTCCATCTCAAGGTTACCAAGCATCGAGCAACCGGTACGTAAGACATCCATTGGGTGCGCGCTGGCAGGAATACGCTCAAGGACATCTTTTAATGCTTGTGGTAAGCCACGTAAACCTTTCAATTTAGTTTGATAAGCATCAAGCTCGCTTTGGGTCGGCAAGTTGCCGTATAGCAACATATAAGCCACTTCCTCAAAGATGCATTTGTCCGCCAATTCTGAGACGTCATAGCCGCGATAAGTCAAACCTGAGCCTGACTTACCGACCGTTGATAATGACGTTTTGCCTGCGACTTGACCACGTAGACCTGCGCCTGAAAGTTCTTTCTGTGCTGCCATGATAAATTCCTTTTGTTGGTAGCTTTTGGTTGATAAAATATAAAGGTACTGCAAATATCAAATACTGCGTTGACATCCTCATTGATAGGAAAACCAACGCTTTTAACCGCTAAAACTACTTACTATCTGCAAATAACTTGTCTAGCGTTTGTTCAAACTCATGATAGTTTAAGAAGTCATACAGCTCCATACGGGTCTGCATGGTGTCGACGACTTTGTCTTGCGTGCCATCATTGAGTAGATGCTGATAAACGTTTAATGCTGCTTTGTTCATCGCACGGAAAGCTGATAATGGATAAAGCACCATATCAACACCTACCGCATACAACTGCTCAGTAGTATAAAGGTCAGTCTGACCAAATTCAGTCATGTTGGCGAGGACTGGGATATCAAGCACGTCGGTAAACTTACGGTACATCTCAATATCCGTTAGTGCTTCTGCAAAAATCATATCAGCGCCCGCTTCTTGAAACGCAACCGCGCGCTCAACCGCCGCATCAAGACCTTCAACAGATAGGGCATCGGTACGCGCCATAACGACGAAATCACTATCTACTTTGGCATCAAGTGCCGCTTTTAGGCGATCAACCATTTCTGAGATACTAACGATTTCTTTATTTGGACGATGACCACAGCGCTTTTGGGCGACTTGGTCTTCAATATGTACCGCCGCCACACCGGCTTTTTCCATTTTACGGATGGTTTGAGCGATATTAAATGCACCACCGAAACCGGTATCAATATCGACGAGTAATGGCGTATCAACCGCATCGGTAATACGGCGTGCATCTTCTAAGACGTTATCAAGGCTAGTCATACCCAAATCTGGCAAGCCAAATGAGGCATTGGCCACGCCAGCACCAGAGAGATACAAGGCTTGATGACCGACTTGGGTTGCCATCATAGCGGTATAAGCGTTAATCGCGCCTGCAATCTGTAGCGGTTGGTTGTTATGATTTTTTTGTTTCATTGCACTGCGAAAGCGAGCGCCAGCTGATGGTGTCATGTCGTATTCCTTACGTAGAGGGAGGATCTTGTCGTTGTCATGCACGATTCAATCGTTGTGCTTGATTATACCCAATTATACTTGGCTGCAAAGCAGGATTTTTCTTTAATTATTAATATAAATTAAATTCATAAGTTAATAATATTAATATTATTCATTTTATGGATAATGGTATCCATTAATTAGAGGTTTGCGTCTATTAGTATTCATAACGCATCAAACACTGCATTGCTTCCGATTAAATATTTACATCTGGTTACAATTATTTCTATCAGTGTTTTATTGTTGTCCACAAAAAAGCCCTCTTAGTTGGGCTAAAAGGGCTTTTACTTTATCGAACCTATGATTATCTAGACTAGCTAGCCGCTATTTTTAACCAAGGATACCAGCTAGGTTGGCTAAGAATAATAAGGTAAAGCCACCTAAAAATATAAGACTTGCAATCGAATAGGCGTTCATACCGGCTGATAGTTTTGTATGGTTTTTCACAAGCGAATAGTTTAACCAACCAAATATAGGCGCGGATATAAATGCCGATATCATCGCAAACTTCAGCATAGTACCTAATTGACCTGCAAAGAAGCTAATAATCAAAAGGCCGCCACCGATAGCATAAGTGGTCCAAAAGGCGATTTGCTTTTTGTTAATCTCGTCTTCACCTTTTAGCAAGCGCCAGCATTCGGCATTGGCACGTCCGTAACCGTCTGCACAAGTAATCGTCGTGCCAAACATACACATAAAGGCGACAAAGGCGACCAGTAATCTTGACCATTCACCGATAGTGGCGGTATACATATTGATAAGCTGATCAATATAAGCGACACCTGCGGTTTGAATCTCTTGACCTGAGCCGTATTGTACGAAAACGCCCAACGCTAAAAAGAACAAGGCTAAAATAGCAGAGACTAAGAAACCTACATTAAAATCCAGTAACCCCTGACGATGAGTGGTATTGTCAGCTTTTCTTTTCGCTGATGTCCACATCGAGGTGATGGCAGCGAACTCAAGTGGGGCTGGCATCCAACCCATCAATGCAACAATAAATCCTAAAGTCGCCAAGTTCCAAGGAGAGGCAGGGACAAAATCAGCAACCATAACAGTCGGCTTACCAGCAGCAATCATCACCGCTAACACGGTTGCGGATACGAGCGCAATCATAATCCACTTAGTCACGCCGTCAAGCAACTTGTAGTGACCCGCAATTAGAAAAAACCAACATACCGCAACGATGATGACAGCTAAGGCAATACTTGATAGTCCTACAGATGCGGGCAGCATAAAGCCCAATATTACTGCTGCAAGCAAGGTCACAGCCCCCGTACTAATTACCGCCGATAAAATAGATAGGATAAAATAAATCCAGAGATAGGTTTTTGAGCGTTTGGCATAGCCTGCGATTAAGCTCTCGCCCGTGTCATAGACATAATCGGTGGCAAATCGGAAGAACGGATACTTAAAGACGTTGGCTAATATAATCATAATCGCCAGCTGCCAGCCATATAACGCGCCAGCCTGTGTTGATGAAATCAGGTGCGAGCCGCCAATAGCAGCAGTCGCCATCAGAATACCGGGACCAAAGATTCGCCAGCTAAAGCCTTCTTGCTGCGCGGGGAGAGTATCGCTTGGGTTATTGAGTGGTTGTGTGGTCATGCTTACCTCGAAATGGTTAAAACAGCAAATCATCACTTACCTGTGTCAGTTTGCCAATGATCATGAGCGCATCGCTTAATACTGTTTATGAGTACTGTTTCTTAAAACGATTTGTCTTGTATCGACTTTAACACACCAATCTGGTTTAGTAGAATGATTATTCACATGATTATTACTTATTTTTTGCATAGCTATTCCTGATAGTTAGCATAATTAAATATAAATATCAAGATTTATCATGGCTATTTTTCGGGCTTCTTTATACCACAATAATGACTCAATATATGATAATTTAGCGCTGAGATTCAAATTTTTGCCGGCGATAAGTGATGCCGCGCTGCTCGTAGACATGATAAGTCGCACGCAATAAGTCAGGAATATGAGGATGCACAAAATCCTTAAGTGTATGCAGATAAATAGGTGAGGTGACGTTTTCGTGAATGAGGCGCTGATAGCTGATCTGCTCCGTACGCACCGTTTTTAAGCTGGCAGGTACTAAGGTGATGCCTTCGCCCGCCGCTACTAACCCGAGTGCCACTTGCAAGTCACTGACGGTGGTGGTCATAAATGGAGAGATGCCGTACTGTGCAAATAAATATAGTAAAGGCTCTGTTATCTGCTCAACAGTAGAGACCTGATGATGGCTCGTATTATTTTTCTTATTCTGCCCCAAGGTTTTAAGAACCCCTTTGGTTGATACCGTTTGTGGCATCGTAGATACAGGCAAGTGGGTTTGATGATAGAGAATCAGGCGGTTATTTGCCAAATCGATCAAGCGTTGCTCGCGTACATTGGCAAGCGGATGGGCTTTGGGGAGGGCGACGACATAACGCTCATGACGTAATAGTATTTGCTGAATCCAAGGGTCTTGATGGGCAAAGCGTCCAAAACCAATATCGATGTCACCAGATTTGAGCGCATCCATTTGCTGATAGGAGCTAATGTCCTTTAGATTGACGTCAATCTCAGGATTGGACTGCTTCAGTCTGGCAATAATCTCAGGTAGCAACCCATACAGTATAGAGGGTACAAAACCGATATTTAATGCGCTGCTCGGGGTGGATAAGCGCTGAGTCATACCAACAACCGTATCGACCTCTGTCAGTATGGTACTGATTTTATCGTAAAAGAATGTGCCAGCTTCTGTTAGATGTAGCGGTCTGTGATAACGATCAACCAACATCACGCCCATGTCTGTCTCAAGTTGCTTGAGCAAACGGCTTAGACTGGGCTGTGACAATCCGATTTTGGTAGCGGCTGCGCTAAAGCTCCGAAGCTCGGCAACGGCAATAAACGCATTGAGCTGCTTTAAATCCATGTTTTATGCTCATTTATCTGTAATATCATGTCGATTGATGAAGCGGATACTACTGTATTTTATATCAATAACCGCAGCACTATAAAATTATGCTTGAAGCATACGAGTTGACACTCTATATTGTTTGTTAACGATAGCGTTACACTTTAGCAAACTAAAAAACTTTTTCCTTCATTCTAGCAGTCATCCACGGTTTCGTGGCATAAACTGGTTTGGTATCACTTCATGAGCGACAAAAAAGACAAGCAAAGCGCCGATCTAGAGGCAAACTTAGCAAAAATCGCTAATACGAAGCCCCGACTGCGTAATCGTAAACATAATATCTATGAGCGTTATATCACTCGTGTTGAAAGTGCAGAGACTATCGAAAGTACTATTGAAAGTACAGAAAATGAGAGCGAGCCATCTGTCACCACTGATGTTTATGATGAGACTGATGCCGGTCTTAGGGCAAGTCTACTGGACAGTCCTGTTCAACCGTACATATTACAACCGCTTAAAAACGCTGACAAGCTGTCATCCTATGAGCCACTAAGTGCAGCAGAACTGGAGTTATTTGGCAGCCAAGAGCAAGATAATGTGGAAAATATAGCAGGGTTACAGATATCTGATAACGCGAGCACATCGGTAAATTTGGACTTCTCTGATGAAGATGAGAAGGTTATATACTCTTTAATGACAACTGAGGCGACTGATGACGCAGCTTCTACAGTTAAAGATGAAGATACTGAGGTAAATGATAGCGCTTATATTGATGAACCTATCAGCACTGCATCTTTAATAACCTTACCCATCAAAAAATCGAAAAAAAAGAAAGCGGTAAAATCAATACAAAAGCAGAAGAGTGGTAAAAATCCGCTCATTATCGGTATGGTGCTTGGCTCACTCATGATTTCTGGTGCTGTATTCACGTTAATTGCGACTGGTTTCTTGTCCACGGGTACTACGTCTACAGCGTTAAATGAAGCTGGCAAGCCTATTAATGAAAACGCGACTCAGACAAGCCCGGTCGCCAAACAAACAGCTACTGACACTGAAATGAACACCACTGAGAAAAATGTTGTGGTAGAGGCTAATACGCCACCTGCTATTATTGAAGTGCCCAGTGATTCTTACCCTGCCAAATCATCAATATCCAAGCCTGAAACGAACGTGATGAATAATGAGGCAGCTGCTAGTACGTCAACATCAAAGCCTGCCATCACATACGAAGATTTTAGAGAAGAATCACAAAACACGCTATATCGTGAAACAGATGATTAACGTCATGAAAACCTTTGCCTTAAATAACTTTCTTGCTTTTCTTTAGGCTCTTTTTTAACCAATGGTCAAATATGAACGGACCAAATGGTAAGAACGAGCCAAGCACGCCGGCAGGGATCGCCCATATAGGCATTTTTATCTTGACGGCCGTGCCCATGAGTACAACAATATAGGCGATGAATAAGCCGCCGTGAGCCATACCGATATATTTTACGCCTTCTGGAATGTCCATCATATACTTTAGTGGCATAGCGATGCAGAGCAACAGTAAAAACGAGGTGCCTTCTAGATAACCTATCATCGTAAGCGTTTTTAGTGCTGTATTTTGTTCTGTTGTAAGATTAGAGGCGGGTTCAAACATTGGCTGAGCTTGTGGCACTGTCTTTTCCTTTTGTTATCGACATATAAGGTATGGTCGTTTAACGAGGTAAACAATAATAGCAACTTACGGCTGCTATTATTGGCTTGCGCTAAAAAACCAATAGAACGATCAATATATGTGCAAATAAAACAGACTAAGTTAAGAAGCTTGCTAGCTAAGCATCAAGGGCAGGGGGCTTACTTTCAAATTCCGCCAGCATGTTAGTAATGAGCTGGTCTTTTTGCTGCCAAACTTGCTCAACCCAATCAAACATTTCTGCTTTTGTCGCCTCATCAGTCTCATAGCCGCCATTTTGGACACTGGCAAATAAGCCATCAGGCATCTTAATATGTCTGACATCGACGCCCAAACGCTTGATATTGCCTTTCCATAAGTCGCCATATGTCGGCACACCGTCAGGATAGACGATGGTCATATCTAAAATACCATCGATGTCTTCACCAAGCGCACTAATCGCTAGCGATAAACCACCAGCTCTTGGTTTAAGCAAATGCGTATAGGGCGAGTGCTGCTTGTCCCGTTTTTCGGTGGTAAAACGTGTGCCTTCTAGATAATTTAACAGTGTAAAAGGCTTGTCTTTTAGGAGTGCGCAGGCACGTTTTGCTTCTTCGATATCTTTGCCTTTTAAGGCAGGATTTTTCGCAATCGCCTCTTTAGAATGTCGACGCATCATTGGAAAATCGAGAAAATAGAAAGCTTGACCAATGACCGGAATATATATCAGCTCAAACTTGGTAAAAAATCGCGTCAATGGCAAACGCTTTTCACTAATATATTGCACGATACTGGTATCAACCCACGATTGGTGATTGCTTACCAGTAGATACTTGCCTTTGGTATGGATATCGTCAGGTAGGCTGATACGCCAGTCTTTATCCGGCAGAATGTTATCGATCATCGCGTTATTGCTGTTAATCCAATAATTGGTCACATCAATGACCGCTTTATCAGCAATCGCTGCACCAGTAACAGCTTTGGCTGCACCCATAATCCATACAGGAGGACCTGCCAACATACTATTAAAAGTAATAACGCCTGTTGCTGTGGTCAGCGAAGCGACTTTGCCAAGTTTAGGATTGCGTTCATGTAGTTTTTGAACGAATGATTTGAATCGCATGTTAAATCCTCTTAACCTTACATATTATAAGTGGTTAGTAACGTAGTGGCATAATACTAGCAGAAATCGATAGGCGTGTTTACGTAATTGGTTGAGCTTACGACAAGCCAAAAACAAAAAATCCAGTGTTAAATACTTAACACTGGATCAATAAGACCAATCACTCAAAGTACTAACTAGCCCTGTAGTTGATCAATCATACCTTGATATTTGTCTTTTTTCTCAGCAATCTTACTACGCTCTTCTTCTGCATTGTCTACCGCTCCTTCAGAGTCTGCCACTTTCTTATCGAAAGCTTCTAACTCGGCAGTTTTGGCATCTAAAAGTCTATTAAGCATGATAGCAACTGCTTTTTCAGAAACGTCAAGTGTCATATTGGAAGCTTCAGACGTAAAATCATCTTTAAGCTTAGCAGCCCATTGATAGATATTAGCTATCGTCGCACTATGCTTGTCATCATGCTTGTCCTCATTTTCAGAATCAGATTTATCCTCTTCGTCAGATTTCACTTCTTTTTTATCAGAAATAAAGTCATCTTTGAGCTTAGCAGCCCATTGATAGATGTTAGCTATCGTCGTGCCGTGCTTGTCTTCTTCAGTCGACTTGTTTTCTTTATCAGAACTATCATCTTGATCGTCTTTATTGGACTCATCATCCTTACTAGCCATAGTTTCTTCATCAACCTCATAGTCTTTTTCAGCATTGTAATCTTCAAAATCACCGTCTTCATAAACGACAGTATCGCCTTTTACTACTTCTACGCCTGTTACTGCATCATTTGAAGGCGTTGTCGCTGCACTCTCCAGAGACTCTAAGGCATTTTTAATATTATCATTATTGGTATTGGTAGACTTGTCAGACATGATTTATGATCCTTTTAATGGCATTAGGTAAAATATATTTACCGCCAATATTATGCCAGTACAATTTTTTATTCAGTATCTTAATGTAAATTACATGTTTCAATTTGCTAAAAAGACGGCTACACCTCAAACAACTTCCATTTCTAATAGTGTTGCAGATGACATTTCTAACCGATCATACTTTATCACCACATTATTACTTTCAAGACTGGTATCAAGCTCAACATGGTAAGTAGTAAGAGTGACACTTGTATCATCCAAGCATTGACCGGTGGCAAGGTTAAAGCGCTGCTTATAAATAGGTGAGGCCACATACAGCACAGCTTCATCAATTCCAGACTCGTTAATAACAGTAGTACCACCAATTAACCCTCTAGATAATACGTTGGCCTGACTAAAGGGATCATAGTTATCAAGTGCGAACAGCTTATTGCCTTTGGTACGAAAAATTGCCACTTGTTTGTCCTCTATCAGTGCACAAACACCAGTCTCAGGGAGGATATCTTCTAATTTGCAAACGGTATACTGGTTCATTGGGTTATCCTTATTGCTATATTATCGGATGGTATTAAGCGCTAATTAAGCCAACTCAGTCACTAAGATTTTAGCTTTTTCAATATCGGTCGCGGGGCGAATTTGCTCGCGCTCGGTGACAAAGACCACATTGTCATCTCCTTGTTCACTATTGACGAAGTGACGGAAGCGTTTGAGCTTTTCGCTATCGGTGATGGTGGCTTTCCACTCACACACATAATTATCAATTAACAGCTGCATTTGTGCTTCTAGCTCATCAGCGATGCCTAGACTGTCCTCGATGATGACCGCTTGTAGATATTCAAGGCCGCCGTCTAGACTTTCGCGCCATTTTGAGGTGCGCTGGAGTTTGTCGGCCGTTTTGATGTAGAACATAATGATGCGGTCGATATATCTGACTAAGGTCTCAGTATCGAGGTCGGTTGCGAACAGCTCGCCGTGGCGCGGGGTGATACCGCCGTTGCCGCAGACGAATAAATTCCAGCCGTTTTCGGTTGCGATCATGCCAAAGTCTTTACTTTGCGCCTCAGCACACTCTCTCATACAGCCTGACACACCCATTTTAATCTTGTGCGGCGAACGCACGCCTTTGTAACGATCCTCTAACCTCAAAGCGAGACCCATACTGTCGTCAACCCCGTATCGGCACCAGTCATTACCCACACAAGACTTGACGGTACGTAGCGATTTGCCGTAAGCATGCCCAGTTTCAAACCCTGCTTGCACCAGTTGTGTCCAGATATCAGGCAACTGCTCCAGACGTGCACCAAACAGATCAACACGCTGCCCGCCAGTGATTTTGGTATACAAGTTAAATTCTTTTGCGACTTGTCCAAGGATGATGAGTTTGTCGGCAGTGATCTCGCCACCCGGTACTCGCGGCACGACGGAATACGTACCATCTTTTTGGATATTTCCTAAATAGTAATCGTTGCTGTCCTGTAATGGCGTCAGTTCAGGTTTTAGCACATAATCATTCCAGCACGATGCCAAAATAGAGGCGACGGTTGGTTTGCAAATCTCACAGCCATGACCGCGACCATGTTCAGTCAGCAGTTCATCAAAGGTTCTGATGCCATGCACCCGAATCAAGCTGTACAAGTCTTGACGAGAGTAAGCAAAATGCTCGCACAAGTCGTTATTGACCTCAAAACCAAGCGTGGTTAGCTGATGGCTCAGGGTGTCTTTCACCATGGGCGCACAACCGCCGCAGCCGGTGCCTGCACTTGTCACTGCTTTTACATCAGCAATCGAGTACGCGCCGTTTTCGACCGCTGAGCAAATTGCGCCTTTGGACACGTTATAACAGGAGCAAATCGTGGCGGTATCTGGCAGATTGGCGATGCCCATTACAGGTTTTTCGACATTGGGTAGGATCAGGCTTTCAGGATGCGCTGGCAGGTCAATGTCATTGAGATACAGTTGTAATAAATTATTATAGTCTTCGGTATCGCCCACCAATACAGCACCAAGCAAGCGTTTGTTATCAGGCGTTGTGACCAGTTTCTTATAGATACCTGTCGCAGGATTTTGATATAAATAGCTCAAGCTGTCGGCGCTTTTGCCATGTGCGTCGCCAATACTACCTACATCAACACCCATCAGTTTGAGCTTGGTGCTCATATCAGCGCCCGTAAAGGTTTGTGTTTTATCTCCTGCAATTTGCGCCGCACAAATACTCGCCATGTTATAGCCGGGTGCTACTAAGCCAAACACTTTATTGTCCCAAACGGCGCACTCGCCAACCGCATAGACATGATCGGCATTGGTACGGCATTGCTCATTGATTAAAATGCCACCGCGTGCGCCTATCTCGATACCGCATGTTGGATTGTTTTTGATAATGCCATCTTGTGGTCTAATACCTGCGCTAAACACAATCATATCGGTATCAAGCGAGGTGCCATCGGTGAATTGCATGGTGAGATAGTTGGCATTACTGTCTGTACTATTAGGGTCTGTACTATCAGGATGAGAAAAAATCTCCTGAGTGTTTTTGCCTGTCAGGACTTTTACGCCCAGCGCCTCAATTTTGCGCTTCAAAATCTCGCCACCCGCTGCATCAAGCTGCACGCCCATTAGCTGCGGGGCAAACTCGACCACATAGGTATCGAGACCTAATGTAACCAAGGCTTTTGCTGCTTCAAGTCCAAGTAGACCGCCGCCCACCACCACGCCTTTTTTGACTGTGGGTAACTCAGCAATGGCCAAAATCTCATCCAAATCAGCAATGGTACGATACACATGACAGTGCGGATGCTCACGACCAGCAATTGGTGGCACAAACGGATATGAGCCTGTCGCTAGCACCAACTCACTATATTCAATCTGCTCGCCAGCTTCAGTGGTGATAGAGCGATTGGTCGAATCGATATCTACAATTCGCTGGTTCAAATGCAAATTAATTTGCGACGACTCATAAGTGGTGAGGTCGACGAGGTTCAGCTTACTGGCATCCTTGTGCTCAAAATAACTGGACAAATACACACGGTCATAAGCAGGACGGTCTTCTTCAGCAAACACATGAATCTCAAACTGCTCATGTAACCCTTTTTCTATGGCCCGCTCAATAAAATGATGTCCAACCATACCGTTCCCAATCACCACCAACTTAGCTTTACCTGCCTTACTCACTATAGTGCTACTCATGTGATTATCCTTAGTCATGGGTTTGTCTAAATAGTGCTTACAGCAAGACACCTTCAATAACTGTGCCAAAAACCGTTATATAGCGCCATATCTCTAAGCGTGAGGCTCAAAACTGCAGACAAAAAGCGATGACAATGACAATGTATCTCTAAGATAGCGCGGTATTTTCGAGGGTATGAATAGCAATAGTAAATAAAACCGTTATCGCTCTTTACAGATCAGAATATAAAAAATGGATGCACCAAAATAGATAAAACCATGCACCAATTTGATTGTATTCGTGGCAGTCAGGGTTTCTCATTCATCTCGATAAAATTAGCGTTTGTATATGGCTGTTAAATTATGAATGACCTTGCAACATCTCCTTGGAAGCCATCTACAGTAAAGCATGAACGATTTTATCAAAGCTGAGGTTTTATCTGTATAACGAGGCTCATAGCGGCAGCTGGCACAGCCATTGCACCACCTTAATTGCTCTGACAGATCAGTTCGCTCAATATAACGTATTCTTACGGCTTTCCCTGTTAGCCCTGAATTTTACTATTTAAGGAAACCGCTTATGTCTTCATCGCCATCATCAAGCCCCACTGCACCAAATAAAAACAAGCTTAACATCCTATCTTTTACTGGCAAAAATAAAATCCTTCATTTAGGTTGGATGGCGTTTTTTCTGACTTTTTTTGTGTGGTTCAACCATGCACCGTTTTTATCAGCAATTGGTGAGACGCTGAATCTGACTAAAGACCAAGTCAAAACGCTACTGATTTTGAACGTGGCATTGACGATCCCCGCCCGTGTCATCATCGGCATGTTGACCGATCGTTTTGGCCCACGTCTTGTCTATACAGCGATTTTGGCCATCGGTGCGATTCCGTGCTTTACCTTTGCCTTTGCACAAGATTACAACACCTTGGCCTTGTCTCGTTTTTTACTGGGTTTTGTGGGTGCAGGCTTCGTGGTTGGTATTCGCTTGATGAGTGATTGGTTTCCGACCAATGAGCTGGGCACGGCAGAAGGCATTTATGGCGGCTGGGGCAATTTTGGCTCAGCCGCAGCGGCACTGTTATTGCCAACCGTGGCGATTGGTGCAGCGGCTGTCTTTGGCGGCGATGAGGGCTGGCGTTATGCCACTGCCGTATCAGGTGTCGTCATGGCACTTTATAGCGTGGTTTTTTATAAAATGGCGCGCAACACCCCCAAAGGTGCCACTTACTTTAAACCCAAAAAGTCGGGCGCCATGATGGTGACGTCATCGGGTGATTTTTGGCTGATGATGGTGTTTAAATTGCCGATGTATTTGGCATTGGCGTTATTGGCATGGAAGTTGTCACCTGCTGGCGTGAGTTTGCTTAGTCAATCTAGTGTCACTATGGTTTATATTGGTCTTGCTGTGCTGTATATCTACGAATTCATTAGTAGCTACCGCTTTAATAAAGAGGTCTTTACCACGCCTGTACCTGAGGCGCATCGTTATGATTTTAAGCAGGTTGGCATCCTCAATATTCTCTATTTTGCAACTTTTGGTTCAGAGCTTGCCGTCGTCTCGATGTTACCGTTGTTTTATCAAGAGACCTTTAGCTTATCGATCGTGATGGCGGGTGTGCTGGCATCAAGTTATGCCTTTATGAACCTTATGTCGCGTCCTGGCGGCGGTTGGCTCAGTGATAAATTCGGTCGTAAAATTACCTTGTTGATTTTAACTGCTGGGCTGGCCGTCGGCTATCTATTGATGGGCTTTCTTGACTCAACATGGCCGCTGGCGCTGGCGTTATTGATTACTATGTTTTGCTCGTTTTTTGTACAAGCAGGAGAGGGTGCAGTCTTTGCGGTGATTCCACTCATCAAGCGCAGTATGACAGGGCAATTTGCAGGCATGACGGGCGCATACGGTAACGTCGGCTCAGTGGTCTATTTAACGATACTTAGTCTGGTGTCGTATCAGGTGTTTTTCTTTGTGATCGCCGCGACAGCCGTGATTGGTTTCTTTGCGCTATTTTTACTCAAAGAACCTGAAGGTGTCATCATAGAAGAGATGCCAGATGGAACGTTTGCCGAAATTCAAGTCAGCCATCGGTAGCACAAGAAATATTAATGGGGATGACTGTGACCACGATGACAAAAGCTTGCCAACAGAGCAGTCCAAAAGACACTCACAACAGCCCGCCACGTAAGGGTGATAAAGTCAGTGCGGACTTGACTATTAATATGGCTATCGACATGACCATTGATATTCCTGCTGACTCGGATAGTCACAGTCACATTTGTAGTCAGTCATCTGCCATTGAATCCAGCCATTCTAATGCAGACTCTGCCTTATGGTGGCTGGACTTTTTTACTATGAAAGGCCGTAAAGTGGAAAATCAAGACAGCCTACTAATAACCACTTGTCTGCCGCATTATTTTGGGGATGCTGTAGCGACCGAATCTGCCGACTTAACCCAAAATTATGTGCCTAAACAAGCGACAAGGCTAACAGCGCCACTGCTTGTGCTCATGGCAGATGGCGTCAGTGCTTGCCAGTTTCCAAAACAGGCAAGTCAGCTGGTCATCAACACCGTTGCCGAAAAAATCACACTTGCATTGGCAAAATTGGTGCAAGTGCAGTATGAGTCTGAGGATCAGCCTCAAGCCATGCCTGCCAGTTTGGATGAGGATCAAGTGGCTAGCATCATTAGAACGGCAGTCAATAAAGCCAATGATGTGTTGTATTTTCCGCAAGCATACCAGCGAGTGCCACCTTTGTTGTCGACGCTGTCAGGCTTATTGTGTATTGGTGATCGTATTCATCTGTTCCATACGGGCGATTCACGAATTTACCGTGTTGGAATAGACAGTCTGACGGTACTTAGTGACGATCACCGCATTCATCGAGGCGAAGACAAAGGAGCGCTGTCGGCAGCTATTGGCGCTGATGGACAAGTGGATTTACAACAATTGGTATTTACGCTGCATCAAAACGAATGCTTGGCAATCATGACCGATGGTATTTATGAGCATATCGATGAGGTCGAATTAACGTTTGAGCTATGTACGGCAGCGACAAATATGTGTCAGGCACTGGCTACCACGCATAAACTACCAACAGGGTTTCAAGCCAGTCAGACCATATGTGAGCACGCTTTTACAGAGGGCAGTCACGATAACTTGAGTATGATCATGCTGAGTATGAAGGCGATATCAAATGAATCGACCTTGATAGATAGTTCTAGTGCGGTTGATTTGCCTGAAAGTAATAGCGCAACGTCTCACGACATTCATCGCTATCAGTTGCCCACAGATTTAGAAGTGGGGGATTGTATCGATGGTTTTACCGTGATCAGTATTATTGCCTGTACTGCCCGCAGTCATGTGTATCAGGTGCAAGATGCTGATCAAAATGACTTTGTGCTGAAGTCGCCAAGCCTTGATACCATTGCTGATGGTCATTATCTGCGTGATTTTTTACAAGAACGCAAAATTGGTCTGAGCCTCTCAAAACACCGCCGTGCTGGCGAGTCTGCTTATAATCAAGCGGATCCCAATCTCTTGCAGACGACTGACGCAAATAAAAACACTAGCCACAATATGGGGTCGGGATTGCACGCCTCAGGGCTGCTGCGTTACTACCCAGTGCCTGCTAGCACCAACTATTTATATCACTTGACCGAGTATATCGAAGGCGAGAGCTTACGCGACTTCATCGAACGCCATGCGCCCTGCGATGTATGGCAAACTTATGATTTGCTGACCAAAATCGGTATGGCCGCTCGCGTGATGCACCGCAATTATCTCCTGCATCAAGATATTAAACCTGAGAACATCCTCTTAACCCAATCAGGGGCAGTGAAGCTAATCGATTTTGGCTCTGCCAGCTCATCAATATTAAAAGACAGTACGCGACCACCCAATGGTGATCTACATTACGCTGCACCAGAGTATTACACTGATGCACCAAAAGGGGTACATTCTGACCTATTCTCCATTGCCGTGATCGGTTATGAGCTATTGACAGGGCAACTGCCATTTGGCTCGCAAGATTTGATGAATCCACAGCAGACTCTCGTCATGCCAGCGCAGCCGTTACGGCAACACAATGTACCGTCCGTTATTCAGCAAGCGCTCATGCGGGCGCTACACCCCAATATCAATGTTCGCTATCAGGCCATCGGTGAGTTTTTACAAGACTTCAATCCTGACAATCGAGCACGCAGTCGCGACCCTGAACCACTAATTAAACGCAATCCCTTATTGGTATGGCATGGCATTTGCTTCATACAAACGGTCATCATCGTCTTATTGTTGTGGGTCTATCTGTCATGATCGCCCACGTTCAATGACATGTTATCGCTTGTTTAACATTGCACTATGCTGCTAAGGAACGTCGCTTTATGTTGCTTCATAGGTCAAAAACTGCCGAAAAGTCTAATATTTATACGACAGAATTTATCGAAAGGTCTGCCTATCACGCCGCTAGTGACAGTGTTAGTGACAATGCTAGTGCTAGTGATAATGCTAGTGCTGGCGAACATAGTGCTGATAGCCATAAGACCAATCATCATAATGATCAAACTGGCAGTGCGGGTGTCATCATCATTGGCGCTGGCATGGCGGGTAGCCGCTTTGCCATTGAGCTTGCACGGGCGCGGCAGCAAGGTATACAGGCAAATAACGCGCACTCAGACAGTATGCAGGCAGAAACCTCTGCTGTACCGCTACCAATCACTCTGATTAGTAAAGAGCCACAGGTGGGTTACAACCGCATCATGTTGTCGCCAGTGCTGGCAGGAGATACGGCGTTTGAGGACACGTATTTGTATGATAAATCAGAGTATGAGCAATTGGGTATCACGGTACTGGCTGGGGTCGGCGTTGAGACGATTGATACTGAACACCAGTGTATTAAGCTTAATAATGGGCAAAGTCTTCATTATGCCAAATTGGTGATTGCGACTGGTTCAACGGCTCGAGTGATACCGTTTCCCAATCATACGGCCAAAGGTGTGCATGTCTTTCGCGACTTAGCAGATGTCACCACGTTAACCGAGTATGCCCGTCAAGGCAAAACAGGGATGGTGATTGGTGGCGGTGTATTGGGATTAGAGGCAGCATGTGCGTTGGCTGCGCAAGGGGCAAACATGACCGTGATTCATGTTGACGATTATGTGCTCAATCGCCAGCTTGACTTGCCAGCTGCCGAGCTTTTGCAAGCCGAGTTAATTCGACGCGGCGTTGGTCTAGAAGTGTCTGCAAATACTGAAGCCATCGTCATAAACGACGCCGACGAGGTGTGCGGACTGGCCTTAAAAAACGGTCGTATCTTGCAGGCAGATTTTATCGTGATGGCAGTGGGCGTGATTCCCAATACCGCCCTGACGAAAGACAGTGGTATTGCCGTCAATCGTGGCATCGTTGTGGATGACTGCATGCACACCAGTTGTCCTCATGTGTATGCAATCGGCGAGTGCATCGAACTAAATGGGGAGCTGTTTGGCATGGTCGCTCCCGTGAATCAGCAAGTCGATACGCTCGTGACGGTCTTAAAAGATGCGCTAATATCAGACCCCATAGCCCCATCAGACGACACTGGGTCCTCACAAGAGCACTGGATACCTTTCGTTAGCAAACCCTTGTCTTTAAAGTTAAAAGTATCTGGCGTATCGGCGTTTTCTGCTGGTCAAATTGCCTTTGAGGATGACGATGCTGAGGCTATTGAAACGCTCATCTATCGTCAGCCCACTTTAAGCCATTATCACTGCCTTTATCTTAAGAATAATAGAGTCATCGGCGCTGTACTCTATGGTGACGTCAATGATGGCAGTTTTTACAGTCAACTTATCACCGACAACGTCGATATATCGCTCATAAAAGAGGACTTAATTTTTGGTAGTGCTTATTGTGATTTGGACAAATTGAATCTGAACGATAGAGCCGTTGATGGGACAAATGATGTATTGGCCATGACTGAGTTGGTGGAGGAGGTATCATGAGTGAAGTGGCAATCAATAAAACCTCAGGTCAATCATCTCGGCATCCTAACAATGTGGCGAGCCAGACCATTGCTACTCACGATATCAGTATGACTGACACGATGAATCAAGTGCGGTCGCTAGACACCGCTCATGGTTCGATCAAAACTGTCCGTACAACCTGTCCTTATTGCGGCGTTGGTTGCGGTGTTTTGGCTCAGATTGATGAGGCTGGCACGGTCAGTGTCAAAGGCGATCCTGAGCACCCTGCTAACTTTGGCAAACTATGTTCAAAAGGCAGCGCGCTTGCCCAAACATTGGGTGCTGAGCGTCGATTGACTCAGCCTTATTATCAAAACAAGCTGGCATCCATGCACCAGCAGCAGCCCATGTCGCTAGAAATATGTAATCGCCTTCATGCTACAAAAATGTTTGATACACAGCCACTTATTAACAACATCGACTGGGACACTGTATTAGCAGATATTGCCAAGCGTTTAAACGACACCATCGCCAAATATGGACGCGACAGCATTATGTTCTATGTCTCAGGTCAGCTATTGACTGAAGACTATTACGTTGCCAATAAGTTCATCAAAGGTTTTATCGGTAATAATAATATCGACTCCAATTCTCGGCTGTGCATGTCATCAGCGGTAGCAGGGCACAAGCGGGCGTTTGGTGCCGATCTGATGCCCGCCAATTATGCAGATCTGGAAGCCTGTGATTTGTTGGTAATGGTCGGCTCAAATATGGCGTGGTGTCATCCTATTCTCTTTGGACGTTTTTTAGCGGCCAAGAAATTGAATCCAAACAAAAAGCTAATCGTCATCGACCCACGCCGTACAGATTCTTGTGAGTTTGCGGATTTGCATTTGCCCATTGCGGCTGGCACTGACACGCATTTATACAATGGTTTATTGCATTACCTTGAGCAGCACGGTTGCCAAGATGAAGAGTATGTCAGCAAAGTTATGGGTGTCGACGATGCTTTGAATGCAGCTAAAGTATGGACGATTGATAAAGTGGCGAGCGCCTGCCAAGTGCCAAGTGATAGTATTCGTCAGTTTTATGAGCTGGTTGCGGCCAATGAGCAGACAGTGACCGCGTTCAGTATGGGAGTGAATCAATCCAAAAGTGGCACGGACAAGGTCAATGCCATTATCAACACTCATTTGTACACGGGGCGTGTGGGTAAAGTGGGGGCAAGTCCTTTTTCACTCACTGGTCAGCCCAACGCGATGGGCGGACGAGAAGTAGGCGCACTGGCCAATTTGCTGGCTGCTCACTTGGATTTGGCAAATGCCGATCATCGGCAGTTGGTGGCGGACTTTTGGGAGGCACCTCACTCTATTGCTCCAGAGGCTGGCATCAAAGCGTGCGATGCAGCAGACGCTATTTTGGATGGTCGAATCAAGGCTATTTGGATTATGGCGACCAATCCAGTGGTCAGTTTGCCAGAGGCGGACAGATTTCGCCAAGCGCTGGCAGAATGCGACTTGGTGATCGTGTCTGACTGTTCAATAGACAGTGACACGGTGAAATGTGCTGACATTGTACTGCCTGCGCAAGGGTGGGGCGAAAAATCAGGAACGGTCACCAATTCTGAACGGCGCATCTCTCGTCAACGCTCAATAATGCCAGAGACAGGTGTGGCAAAACCAGACTGGTGGATACTGTCACAAGTCGCCAAACGCATGGGGCTGGCAGGGTTTGACTATCAGGATCCCAGCGAGATATTCAACGAGCATGTGGCATTAACAGCCTATGGTAATGATCAAAATCAAGATGTATCACCCCAAAATCAGCCGCGTTATTTCAATCTCGCCAAAGATTTGTCTGTGTTTATGACGGAGGCCGATCATAACGGTCAGCCTATTCATCAAAGCCGTAAGTCAAGTGCGCTTAGTCGTGAAGATTATGACATGATGCCACCGTTTCAGTGGGGCGGCACGCGTATCTCTATGATTCAAGACAAGGTATCTGATCCGTCGGTAGAGAGTGCTATTCACCAAATAGTAACTTGCATCAAAGCACAGCTGATCGCCGTGACTCCTTCTAATGATGCCAGTGTGCCCAATCGACACCGCCCAAAGCGACAATCTAAAAGACGGCAAACTGATGTGCATTCGTCTCTTTTTAATCAAGCGTCCTTTAAACAGCCCCCTCAATCGGTCAGGAAAACAGAGGAGGATCTATCGTCAACATTGAATAACCCAAGCATTGATTTACGGCTTATCACGGGCAGACTGCGCGATCAATGGCATACCATGACTCGCACAGGCTTAGCCCCGCAGTTAAACCAGCACCAATCCGTACCCACACTGACACTACATCCTGATGATGCCAAGCAATTGGGTGTGGCAGCCGATGACTTTGTGCAGATTTATCGTCAATATGAAAAAAATGTGACATCTGCTCTGACTGATGATGTCGCCGCGAGTAACGTACTGGTACAAGTGGCGATTAGCAATGCAATGCGAGTTGGCGATGCGTTTATGCCGATGCACTGGAGCGATGCTTTTGCCAGCTTTGCTCGTATGGGTACGCTGATTCCAACAGTTGTCGATCCACATTCGGGGCAGCCCGAGCTTAAAAACTCAGCAATCAGTGTTAAGGCTGTGCCTATGTACACATTTGGCAAGATTTTGGTGCATCTTGACTGGCAAGACGCCGTTATAGTGCAATTGCGTACCATTTTGGATAATCTTGAGGCAAAAAAAGGACGAGAAGCGTTATTGCAAAATAATAATAGTGCAGGTGTTGATACGTCTTCGGCAGCTCAATTACCCTCATTTACTTGGAATCTCAGTCGCCAAGCGAATAGCATATTAATCAACGTTGCCAGCCCAAGCATGAAAGTACGTGATCGGTTGAATACCCCTGAGTTTTGGCAGCAGTTTGCCCAAGCTGTGCAATCCTCATTGCCATCAGTTTCACAGGCTTGCGCTATGAATACGGCGTTCACCGTCAGCCAAGAGCACCAGCAATTGCGCTTGATTATGACCCAATCCATCGATGAAGCAGCGGTAAATAGCAGCGTGACGGCCAACATAGCCAACATCAAAACAGACAATCAGGAGGTTCGTGAGGCGCTCATCATGGCTGTCTATCTTGCCCCAACGTTCAACGCGCTACCGAGTATACATTGGCTCGACAGCTGTTTTGCCGATACCAGCCAAATCCCCTTCAATCAGCGTTATAAGTGGTTGTTAGCAGGGCGTCCTGCCAGTGGTTATACCGATCCCGGGGTGTTAATTTGTTCGTGCATGTCCGTTGGAAAAAATATCATCATTGAGGCCATTACTACGCATAACTGTACCAGTGCGGCCGCAGTCGGAAAACAGTGCCGAGCCGGTACCAATTGCGGCTCTTGTGTGGGTCAGATCAATGAATTGATCGCGGAGTATGGTCAATTAGTACAAGCTTAATCGCTCATGTGGCACGCAGTTTGCAACCTATAGCTTATAGAGTAAAACTGATCACGGGTCAGTCATAGACTGAGTTTTTTAACGGTTTTACTTTTCGTTATCCACTTTACTGCATTTATGCTGTCACCAGGAGCTACCGTCATGCCGCATTCATCTGCCTTTGTGTCAAACCGTTCAACGTACGACTTAATGGGTCAAAACTGTGCAGAAACGACCAAAGCCTATCATAAGAAAGGCGTTGTATATTTGGTGGGTGCGGGATCTGGTGACCCTGAACTGCTGACCTTAAAAGCATTGAGAGTGATGCAGCGTGCCGATGTGGTGCTGTACGACAGCTTAGTCTCTGAAGATATTTTGGATATGTGTGCGCTCACTGCCGAAAAGATATTTGTCGGTAAGCGCCGCGCCAATCATGCGTTACCGCAAGAGGGTATCAACGAGCTTTTGGTCAAACATGCGCTTGCCAATAAAGTAGTGGTAAGGCTAAAAGGCGGTGATCCCTTTATCTTTGGGCGCGGCGGTGAAGAGATTCAAGAAGTGGTACGTCATGGCATCTACTTTGAGTCAATTCCCGGTATCACCGCCGCCAGTGCTGCGGCAAGTCGAGCAGGTATTCCACTGACGCATCGCGATCATGCCCAATCGGTGCAGTTTGTCACTGCCTGCAAAAAACTCGGCGAACCGAATACTGACTATAGTGAATTGCTTGACAGCACTCAGACGGTCGTTTTTTATATGGGATTGCACCGTCTGGACGAGATGACAAAAGGGTTGATTGCGGCAGGACGCGACAGTGAGACACCCTTTGCTATCGTCAGTCATGCCAGTTTACCCACGCAGCAAGTACTTATAGGCACAGTAAAAGATATCGCAGAACAACAAGCGTCTGCCAATCTGCCCACACCTGCACTACTGATTATGGGCGATGTGGTTACCCTGCATGCGGAGTTTGCCGAGTTCAATCTTGGCACACTAGTAGCGCCAACCATAGAAGCCAGCTGTGTATAGTTGATTCTAAATAAAAAAGGGGACAACGATTGTTCTATCAATCCTTACGCCAATAAACCTTAATAACCGAGTCAGCCCGCGCCAATCCGAGCCTTTGTTGCAGCAGCCCTCGAAGTGTTTTGGCTGTACCTGCTTCTAAAGCGCCCCAAACCTTATCAATGTGTAAGGAATGTGTGGTCAAATAATCAGCCAATGTCGTATCGATTAAGTCGGCCAGCGCTCGTCCCGCATTGACTTGATCCGTCACCAAAGGCAATACCGTAAAGTGATTGTCTTGCTGATTTGCCGCATTACTATTTATGCTATCAGCGCCTAATTTAACCGTATCAAAATACGTTTGATCGGCAGCATCTTCTGTGACACAAAGGACTAATGGTGGCTGAGAATTATCCCAAAGCTCCAGCAAGCGCGCAACAGTTGGCATCGAGGTTTCATCAGCTATCAGCAATGCTTGACCTTCACGCAAATGCTCAATCTTTTCAGGGAATTCACGTTTGCTTATCACGCTATCGCCTGCTTGTAATGAGCGTGCCCAATTACCACCTGAGGTGTCGCCATGCAAAAAAACATCGACCCATGCTTGTACGCCATCTGAGGTTTGCCATGCTTTTCTTAATGTGTAATAGCAATGAGCACGCGCAGGCGGCTCGTTTTTATCAATGCTGTTATTAGCGCCTTCAGCAGGGATTTTTGCCACGCTGCGGTTATGCTCTAAATCAAATAAATACGCATAGCCAGCTTCATTGATTGGTACAGAACTTGAGCGATGATGGTTTGAGGTATCACCAATAGCATTTAAGTGAGGGACGGTTAATATAAGACGCAGCATGTTTTTGCTGACCATGTGGCTGTCCTGTACGACAAAATGCTGTTTGGTCAATTTGATGGTTTTTTTGCCGAGCTTTTTGTCCGCTTTTTGTTTGAGCGCAATATATTGGGTGTGTAACTCACCCATTTGGGTGATAGGCGCTATGAATGGGATAAAAAACGTCTGCTCAGGTGTCTGAGTAGATGTTTTTTTTGTGTCGTCAAACTGTACCTGTAAAGCGATGGCTTCTGCATAGACCGTTGTCAATTTTACGTTTGCGTTCACCAGCTCGTCTGAGCTTACCGAAATAAATGCACGCAAAAATCCATGCAGTTCATCGACATGCTCTTCATTGATATGAGCCATGGCATCTGCAATCTCAGGGAAAGTTAAGATAGTATATGAGTCTGCTTGAGTAGGAGAATGGTATTTAATAGAGGGGATAGAATGGGTCATATATATACTCACGAACAACAGTGAATGGAGGAGGAAAAAACGGCATCGCCATTAATGATAATTGTTTTTATTCTCATTTACGAGTAAAATCAGCTTTTATTGACTTTTTGATACAAAGACCGCGACTTTAATTAATAACGAGTACCTATATGTTACGTGCAGATCAACTGATCGTCAGTCGTCAAGGAAATACCTTACTAGACAATGTGAGCTGTGAGATGGCCACCAATGAATTGGTGGCCTTGGTTGGACATAATGGTTCGGGCAAATCCACTTTGATTAAAGCGTTGGCAGGCGAGATGATGAGTAATGGCGGTAGCGTCAATTTAGATGAGCGCCGTATCAGCGATTACAGCAGTAAAGAGCTGGCTCGGCACATGGCTTATTTGCCGCAGCAATTGCCCGATGCTGCTGGCTTTACGGTGCGAGAGCTGGTGATGCTGGGACGCTATCCGCATCAAAAGTGGCTGCAAAAACCAAGCCAAATTGACAAAGACAAAGTCGCAGAAGCGATGAGTATCACACAAACAGAGGCGTTCGCTGACCGTATCACAGCCACACTCTCAGGTGGCGAGCGCGCCCGAGTTTGGTTGGCGATGTGTTTGGCGCAAGACACTCGCTATCTGCTGCTCGATGAGCCATTAGCGGCACTTGATATGCATTATCAGCTAGAAGTGATTCAGCTTATTCGTCGTTTGGTCGATGAGCAGGGCTTGAGTGTGGTCATTATTATCCATGATATCAATCTGGCCGCGCAGTATGCCGATCGCGTCATTGCGCTAAAAAATGGCCGTGTTTGCCATAATGGTGACATCAAAAGCACCATGCAGCCTGACATATTGCGTGACATCTTTAATGTCGATATGCAGTTGCTTCAGCATCCTATAACAGGACAGCCGGTTGCCGTTGCTTGATATCAGGCTTTCCCCGTTATTGCTCATTTACTTATCTCATCTTATCCGCTTAAAAAAGATAGACTGCTATGTTTTCCGTACTGTATCAATATATCGCCTCTAAACGGGTCGCAAAACCTTTACTGACTGATCGTATCGGCACCGCTTTTGTAAAGATAAAGCGGCGACCTATCGTAGCAACTTTGGCGCTCGCCACCGCACTGACTGCCTGTCATAAACCAATAACTGAGCAACAAATCACTCAGGTAGACAGTCCCAATAACGTAGATATCAATATTGTTTCTCCTGACTGGGGCAATGCAGCAACGTTAACGGCTATGGGCTATCCACCGATTGCGACAGGCGATATCAGAGTATGGGACAGATGGGTGAGCACGCCTAAATTGCCGACTTCAACGATTGATTTGGGTATTCGCTATCAGCCTAACGCTGAACTGATCGCCCAGCTACCTGTCGATATGGTGGTGGATAACTTTTTTTATGAACATGCCCGCAACCTTTATGGAGACGTGCCCGCAGAGTCTGTTATGTTTGCCGCTAAAGGCGATACCGCGACTTGGGCAGATTATGTTCAGCCGACTCGACAGTTAGGTCAACTGATTGATGAGCCAAAATTGGCAGAAGACTACATTGCAAAAAGCCGAAAAGACATAGAGGTAGCCAGTGAGCGCCTTCAGCAGCGTTATCCAAATGTAAAAAAATTCGCCGTTGTACAGTTTGCGGATGCCAATAATATGCGCATGTATGTCGCAAACAGTTTGTTCAAACCAGCGCTCACCCAAATGCAAAAAGAGCTGATGGTATTGGGTAAAGGCAATAGTTATGGCTTTGTGCCGATACGAATGGGCGATTTGGCGCAATTGGATGATGACGTTTGCTTATTAATCATCGATCCTTTGAGTCCAATAACCCGAGCTGAGATTAAGGACAGTCTGGTTTGGCAGCGCTTAAGCTACGGCAATAACCGCTGTGTGGGCGAGATGCCGCCAGTATGGATTTATGGTGGCATGTCATCATTGGTCGACTTGGCAAACAATTTATCCACTGTTGAGTTAAAAGGCGGGAGCGCATCATGACCGCTAATACCAATGTTAATACCAGTCAGCCCCATCACACGCCTGCCAATAACATAACTAATGATGCCAAGCCTATGACGTCACTTTCTTCTTCCGAAACGGTCGATATCTCAAAGCACTCCGATTCGCCAAAACAAAAACCATCAAGCCCACCACCAAACTCACCTCAACCGCACAGTACGCGCCGCGCTGCTACGTCATGGCGATTATGGGCAATGCTTATTGTCCTTGTAAGCTTGTGCTTGTGGAGCAGTTGGGCGTTGATCAATCAAGAGTGGACGAGGCCTATTGGGGATTTGTTTCTCCCAAGCGCGCAGTTAGATATCGCTAGTATGGCGACGCAGCTACATGTGGTGGCGACCAGTGTCGTGGCGCTATTGGCAGGTGGTCTGCTGGGCGTGGTCAGCATCTTGCTACAGCAGTTGGTCAAAAATCCTTTGGCCTCAGACACCACGTTGGGCGTGGGTGTGGGCGCACAGTTGGCCATGCTAATCGTGACCTTGTTTTTGCCGAGTTTGGCGATTTATGGCGGTATTTATGTGGCCTTTGTCGGGGCGATTATCAGTATGGGGCTGGTCTTTGCGTTGTCAGCGCCCAGCCGATTTAACCCTTTGATCTTAATATTAGCAGGCTTGGTGGTCAATATTTTACTCGCTGCCGTTGCCAACGTCTTGGTGTTGTTTTTCGCTGAGCGTAGTAATGGTATGTTGTCGTGGGCGGCAGGGTTTTTGGCCCAAAACAGCTGGCACACCAGTATGATGCTGTCGATAACGGCGGTCGTAATGGCAGTCGTGTGCTTGCCATTGTTAAAACCACTGACACTAATGAGTTTGGATGATTCGCAAGCCAAACGTTTGGGCGTGCCGATTAACGGTATCCGCGCATTGGTGGTGCTTATTGTGGCTGTCGTCACAGCCTTGGTGGTTAGTGAAGTCGGTCTGATTGGCTTTATCGGTCTAGGTGCTGCCAGTTTAGTCAATGCGCTGGGCGTGTCATCAATTAGCAAACGCTTGGCTGCGGCCTTTGGTCTAGGCGCATTACTGTTATGGCTGACCAGCAATTTGGCCTTGTTACTTGAGCCGGTGCTGAACATGCAAATCCCAGCAGGGGCGATGACGGGTATTCTTGGCGCACCACTTATTATTTGGCTGATTTTGCGTCAGCGCCGTGAGCGCATAGAAACCGTGACGCCCATGCTCACGGGCACGCACACACCTGTCGCGTTTTGGCGCTGGGGCATTGGCGTCATTGTCATGATTATACTGGCTTGCCTTTTGGTGCAAGATGTCAATGGCTGGGGGCTGAGCACGGATTGGGCAATTACTGAGCAGTATCGACTGCCTCGCAGTTTGAGTGCGGCTGCAACGGGTCTTATGTTGGCGGTCGCTGGCGTCCTACTGCAAACGCTCACGCGCAATCCGATGGCCAGTCCAGAGGTATTGGGGGTGAGCTCAGGGGCAGCGCTTGGCGTTATCTTGGGGTTTTTATTACTACCAAGCTTGGGGTTGTCCGCAGGCTCAGGCACATTGCTGCTGTCAGGGTTGTCTGGCGCTGTCGCTGTACTGCTATTGATTGTTTGGCTGGCGCGTAGGGTAAGCTCAGGCTATCTACTGTTGGTCGGTATTGGTATTGCCGCCATGATGGATGGGGTCATGCACATGGTCAAGCTCTCTGGTGACCCGCGTCTAGAGGCGATGCTTAGCTGGTTGTCTGGAACTACTTATAGCGCGCAGCCTAATACCGTGTGGTATCTCATGGGTATTGCTATGATCTTATTGCTATTAAGTCTGCTACTTATCAAACCTCTGCGCGTCCTCGGTTTGGGCACAGGTGTCGCTCGTAATCTAGGCGTGGCAGTAACGCCCGTCACAATTGCATTGCTGGCACTGGTGGCAGCGCTTAGCACTGCCAGCACGCTTGCCGTAGGGCCACTCAGTTTTATTGGCTTGATGGTGCCGCATTTGGCAACCTCGCTTGGCGCGGTGCGGCTTGAACGCCAATTGCCTTTAGCGGCTTTACTGGGCGCAGGCGTGATGGTGCTGGCAGATTGGATTGGGCGTTATGTTATTTTCCCTTATGAGCTACCTGCTGGTACGATTGCAGCCATTATTGGCGGCGCGTATTTCTTATGGCTGATTCGTAAAGTCCCAGTCGCTGTGAGTCGATAGATTTTTTAGATGAGGCCTTCACTGGATAGCAGTCACGGACTGACAGAAAAGCAAGTGCGTCAGGTACTGTTGACGCTGCTGCTCGGCGGTACAGTGGTCAGCTTTAGCAATAGTGCCCTCAACCCTGCTATTCCAGTTTTTATGTCGGTGTTCGCCGTCGATATTGTTATGGGCGGCTGGGTGTTAAATGCCTATATATTGTCTATGAGCGTGGGGCTGATGCTTAGTGGTTATCTGCATAAACAGTTTGCTTTTAAGACTTTGTATTCGCTCGCTATCATAGGGTTTATGTTGGGTTCGTTGATTGGTATGCTAGCGCCTAGCATGACGATGGTGATTGTGGCGCGCGCTGTACAAGGAATGAGTGGTGGTCTGATTATCCCTTTGTCTATTGGTATGCTTTATCAAATTTACCCGAAGCACAGACATGGCAGAGTGATGGCGCTATGGGGCATCGTGATTATGATGTCATTGGCATTTGGCCCGCTGATAGGGGCTTATTTGGTGGAGCAATTTGCGTGGTGGACATTGTTCGCGATTACTTTGCCGCTGAGCGCGTTGGTCACAGTCATGGTGTGGCTATTGTTACCTGATATCCATGCGCCTAAGGCTTCTAACACGTTTGATGCCATTGGGTTTATAAGTTTGCTGGTTTGGCTGCTGGCGTTGATGACTTGGCTGAGTACGCTTAAGGCAGATTTTCATGCCAGCCTAACCAGTATGGTTGGAACAAGTTTATTGGCTGCTGTGTTTTTCTTGTCCTTTGCAGGTTGGTGGGTGTATGAGCGCCGTCAGAGTCAGCCGTTATTGAACGTGCGTTTGTTTCATAACAAGGTGTATTTACACAGTACGATTATCAGTATTACTCAGACTTTGGGTCTGATGGTAGGTTTGTTGTTATTGCCTATATTGGTACAAGAGGTGATGGGCGAACGTGCGCTATGGACGGGCGTTATTTTGATGATATCGACACTCGTGTCTAGTGTTACGACTCATTTTGCAGGCAAGCGAGTAGATAAGTATGGCGCTAGAAGTATGGGTATTTTGGGTATTGTGATTAGCACGCTGTCTATGCTGATGCTGGCATGGTGCTTGTATGAGCCGAAGATTTGGCTGTTAATAACGGTCATGAGTATACAAGGTGTGGGCGTGGGACTGGCGTATCTGCCAACTACCACGGTAGGTTTTAGTAGCTTGGCCAAAGAAGTGGTTACGGAAGGCGCCGCACTCAACAATATCAGCCGCCGAATTGTCTCTACCATTTTTATCACGTTGATGACGGTCTATGTGGCAGGACGCGGCGCGCAGTTGTTAGAAGCTGGCAGCGCGCAAAGCGTCAGTACCGCTATCCAAGAGATTTTTGTCATGTTGGCTGTGATTTTGTTTTTGACGGTCTTTTCAGCGCGGCAATTACCAAAAACGGCATAAACAAAACATCAGCAAGATGAAACCAAATTCCAGCGGTTTTTTAAAGCTTATCAAAACAACCAATTGGATTCGTTGTTTAAGCGATAAACCAATTGGCATGAGGCATTAGAAAGTCAACACGTGTTCTTACATGTGATAAGTAATTGCGCCCATTTATTGTCATGAGGTAATAGGCTATTTGATTTGTAAATAGGTGTGGAAATGTTAATAATTATCATTTACACTATTATTCACAAACTTAGTACATTCTGTATTACGAGCTAAACATAACTCAGACCACTATCCAGCCACTATTCAAATAAGTGAAATGACAATGAAAAGCCACCATCAAGTTGCTCTATCTCTTCTTACACTCTGTATTAGCCAGCAATTATATGCGCAAACGAATGTTACGCTTTCAAATTCCACCACAGAGACAGCCGTAACCTCGGCGACCAGTGATACACCAAGTGTCACTTTGGATACCATCACAGTGACGGCTCGTGCAAAGACAGGTACGGCACTGGCACAAAAGATCAGTGAGATGCCAGCAGTCACCCAAGTGATTGGAGAAGCAGACATTCGAGAACAGGCCACAGGCAACCGTACCACAGGCGATATATTGGCACAGCTGATTCCGAGTTTGGGTGCTAGTAGTGGCTCAACCAGTAACTATGGTACGACCATGCGCGGTCGTCCGGTGCAATTCTTGCTAAATGGCGTACCGTTGTCAGGGTCACGCAGCTTATCACGAGAGCTGAACAGCATTGATCCAGCTCAGCTTGAGCGGGTAGAGGTGCTCTCTGGCGCAACCAGTATTTATGGCGCTGGCGCAGCAGGTGGACTTATTAATTTGGTGACCAAATCGGCAGCAGGCGCAGGCTTTACCGGTCAAACCCGCTTGGGTGTTGACAGTAGCCGTGAGTTTGAATCAGATTCATTGGGTTATCATGTGGGTCAGAGCTTGGGTTATGGCGGCGAGCGTGTCTACGGTCGCCTGGATGTAGATTACGCCAGCAAAGGCGGTAAGTTTGATAGCCATGGCGACCGTATTGGCCCAGATGTCAAGCAAACCGATCAGCAAGATACCGATTCACTGAGTGTCAATGCTAATTTAGGAATGGACATCGATGACAGTCAAAGCGTGAATCTGGCGGTGACCTATTATAACGATGAGCAAGATACTGATTACGGCCCAGATTATGGTAAAGAGTTAGGAGTATTATTACTGGGTACGCCGCCATCTTTAAAAGCAATCGATGGCGCTCGTATAGAGAATCAGCCTTATACCACCAAAAAATCCGTGAATCTCAACTATAACAATGACGATGTTTTTGGTTCTAACCTAAGCGTTACGGGTTACTACCGCGATGAACAGGGACGTTTTTATCCTTCTGGTAAAACGGCCATCAAACAAGCCCGTGAAGTATTGCAAGCAAACGGCGCCGACAAAGCCACAGCGAAAAAGCTGGCAGACGATGCGAAATTTGTTATGCAATCAGAAGCCGATATCGAAGTGATGGGTCTGCGCGCGGCGATGCAGACTGAGACAGAGCTTGCTGGTAAAAAAACGCTATTGAGCTATGGCGCTGACTTTGAGCGTGAGAACAGCGAACAAACCTACCATGGGCAAGACTTCACCCAGTTCAAGGACAGTAATGGTTTGGTTTCGAAGACAAATGGTATAACCTATAATGGTGGGCCGGACACCACTATTGATAAGATTGGCGCGTTTGTCAATGCGGATATAGACCTCACGGATAAATGGCACGCTAGCGCTGGCGTACGTTATCAAAAGCTTAAGGCAGAAACAGACGCTTTCACCCCGATTTACGAGCAACTATTAGAAGAGTATTTTAATGATCCGAAAATTAGCGGTGTCAGCCAGCAATATGGTATTGACTACCAAGCAGGTGAGGTAGCCAAGGGTAAGACAGATCACGACAAAATGTTATTTAACCTCGGTAGCAGTTATCAGCTGACACCAAATGATCAAATATTTGCCAATTTTTCACAAGGATTTACCACCGCTGACATACAGCGCGCTTTACGTGACGTGCGTGCAGGCTATGTGGTCAACTCAGACAATGTGCAACCCATCTCAATCAACAACTATGATTTGGGCTGGGAAGGCAAACGCGGTGATACGTCAGCCAGAGTAAGCACCTTTTATAATACCTCGGACAAAACCGTTCGTTTTACCAATGATTACACCGTAGAAGTGGTGGATACGGATGAGCGTATCTACGGCGTAGAGGGATCGCTTACTCAAGATATCAGTGATAACTGGCAAGTGGGTGGTAGTGTGGCTTATACCCGTGGTCAGTATAAGAAGGAAGGCGATTGGCTGGAGCTGGATGCAGTACGTTTGACGCCACTTAAGGGCACAGCCTTTGCGCAATATAACTTTGATGAAGGCAGCAATATACGCCTGCAAGCGTTGGCGATTGGCGGCGACGATAGAGCGTTTAAGGATCAGAAAAATGATCCTAATTCTAGTGCACTACCAGTCAAAGGTTATATGACTTTAGATGTATTAGGTCAAGTAAACATGCCTGTCGGCCGCGTCGGTTATGGTGTTTATAATTTACTTAATAAAGACTATCAAACAGTCTACCATCAAACCACGTTTGATAACACGAACCGCCTACCTGCAACTGGTACGACGTATGGCCTAAGCTATACGGTTGATTATTAAAAATTAGCAGTTATATTTGTCAATCATACCACTCCTCACATGTTTTTTATCGGTTCATCCCAATAAGGCGGTGAACTGTATGAATGTTTTAACTATCAGGATTGTTATTTATGCCCATGTTATCCACCTCTTCTGCCTCCAAAAAATATTCTCAATCACAAAAACCGCCACATTTCGCGACTCGTCAAGCCTTGTTGAGCCTTGCCATTGCTTCTATTTTTAGCACCACTGCATTGGCAGCTGAGAGCAGTGAGCTCACGGTACAACAGACAGCCGCTCAAGAAGCTGATAACCAACAAGACATGCCAAGTACTGAGTTAGATACCATTGTCGTACTTGCGGCAAGGGATGAGCTGGTACAAGCGCCTGGTCTGTCTATTATTAATGAAGAAGCGATTGAAAAAGCATCACTTTCTAATGACATCTCAGAAATCGTGCGTAAAATGCCGGGTGTGAATCTCTCGGGATCGTCTACGTCAGGGCAGCGTGGCAACCAGCGTCAAATTGATCTGCGCGGAATGGGGCCGAATAATACCCTGATTTTAATCGATGGTCGTCCAGTTACCTCACGTAATGCGGTACGTCCTGGTCGTGGCAGTGAGCAGGACACGCGCGGTGACTCACAATGGGTACCGCCAAGCGCTATCGAACGCATCGAAGTACTGCGTGGTCCAGCGGCTGCGCGTTATGGCTCTGGTAGTATGGGCGGCGTGGTCAATATCATCAGCAAAGCCCCAACCAAAAAAGAGTTTTCGGTCACAGGTCATTACGAGCTACCAGAAAGTGATCTTGAGGGCGAAAATTGGCGCACGAACATCAATATGGCAGGCCCATTGACGGATAAGCTGTCTTTTCGTACCACGCTTGGCTACCATGATAGCGAAGGCGATGACCCTTATATCAATGAAGAAGATGCTCAAATCATTGATGACAGCGGTGTACCAGTAGCCTATGTTGCTGCTGGTCGTGAGGGCGTCGAAAATATAGATGCGCGCCAGCTGTTTGAATATGTCATAGATGCGATGAATACCGTCGGCCTTGAGGTCAATTACAGCAATCAAAGCAACCGCTGGGCAGGTGATTCACAGTTCCAGACGATCAATGATGACTTGGTCAATGCGCTGGCAGGTCAAGAAACCAATAAGATGGAGCGCTATGGTGCTGCCTTCACTCACCGAGGTGAGTATGACAATACCAGCAGTAACAGCTATCTTGAATATACGCGCACCATTAATGAGCGTCTTAATGAAGGTAATGCTGGCCGTTATGAAGGTGAAATCTCACAACCTGAAGGAGAAGCTGAATATAATTGGACAAAAGCGACCTATGACACATTAAATGCAAAATCAGAGTGGGACGTTTACTTTGATCGTCACACCTTGACGGCTGGGGCAGAGTTCCGCGGCGAAAGATTGGACAATCCATTGGTTTCGACTTTAACGTTTGACGAAGGCTTTGATTTTGGCGATACCGAGGCTGATCCTGCCAAGCGTGATTCAGTGACAGAGGCTTACCTTATTGGTGCGTATCTAGAAGACAACTATCAATTGACCCCGGACTGGTATATTACGCCTGGCGTGCGTTTTGATTATCACGATCAAGCTGGCAGCAATTGGTCACCCAGTCTGAACACCACTTGGAACTTCAGTCCAAACTGGTCGGTGAAAGCGGGTGCCAGTCGCGCGTTTAAAGCGCCGTCCCTCTACCAGCTTGATCCCAACTACATCTACTATACGCGTAGTAACGGTTGCCCATCTAACGTGCCGCTTGATCAGCGCGGCTGCTATGTCTTGGGTAATCCTGATCTAGAGCACGAAACCTCTTGGAACAAAGAGCTGACGTTTACTTATAAGGATGACACTGGGCTGAATGCAGGTTTGACTTACTATCACAATGATTATGACAATCGTATCGGTGCTGGTGTAGAGCGTGTGGGCGTCGTCGGTGTGGTGGCTGATGGCCTTGCTGCAGACCGTTCTGTGTTTCAATGGGAAAACCAAGGGGATGCTATCATTGAAGGCATTGAAGGTTTTGTCAAAGTACCCGTCACTGATACGGTTTCGTGGTCTACCAATCTGACAGGGAATATCCGCTCAGAGCGCAAAGATACGGGTGAGCCGTTATCCTTAATCCCTAAATTCACCATGAATTCAAATGTCAGTTGGGATATCACCCCTCGCTGGAACACGGACTTTGGTGTTAGCTACTATGGCACTATTGAAGCGCCTGAAGTCGCTGTCACTACGGGTGATGCACTTACCACACCGAAACTGGATCGTGACCCATACGCCCTTGCCAATGTCAGCACACGCTACAATCTAACAGATGACATCACTATTGGCGCTGGTATCAAGAATCTGTTTGATAAGCAGATTAAACGAGAAGGCACGACGACCAATGCTGGTGCCCGTACGTTCAATGAACCGGGTCGTTATTATATCTTCGATGTCAGCGTTAATTTTTAAGCACTAAGATTGCCATTTCTCACCATTTAAAAAGCCCGAGCAATTGCACTGCGCCATAAATGAGCGAACCCCCATAAGTTGAATCCAACTTATGGGGGTTTTATGTGTTAATGCTTCGTGTTTACCATGCCATCTCACCTGTATTGACTTTACTGCTCAACTCTAAATTACTCTCCCCAGACAATGCCGGATAGGCTGTTTTCATAACTGCAATCACTTTTTCTGATTGCTCCACGTCTTGTTTTTGGGATTCATCAAGCGCTTGCTCAAAGGTGTTTAGATAGCTGATTGTAAAGTCAATCGCGTGGTCTTTTTTGAGGCGATTGCCTAAATAATGGCCTGGGATGACCACGTTTGGCGCTAACAACTTCATTTGTTCTAGCGACTGTATCCAAGCGCTGCGAGATGCTTTGGTCTGAGTATCAGCAGTCCAAACATGTAGGCCCGATGTCACCGATACGCCACCAAAAACGGTTTTTGACTCAGGCACCCACATATATGCTTGATGCGTCCCCATTTCCTTAATTTCGATATGGTGACCTTCTAGCGTCAATGTTGATTGATTGAGCGCTTGCGGTACGGTGAGTTTCGTCGGCGCGTTTTTGCCAAGGATTGGGCCCCAATGCGCTAATTTTGCATCTTTGGTGGCTTCGATGTGTTCAACAGTGGCAGGACTGGCCATCACTTTGACATTAGGAAAGGCGTTTAGTAATGGCTGGAGACCAAAATAGTAATCTGGATCGCCTGCGGCGATATAAATCATTTTTAGATCTTTGTTGCTCTTTTTGATCATATCAACCAGGGCGTTACCATCGCTGACACTAAACTGCGCATCAAACAAAATGGCGTCTTTTTCACCGCTTGCAAGTACAGAGGTCACGGGGAAAATCGCGTCTTTATTGGCTTTATATTCTTGAAGCTGTAAGTCAGCGGCGTTGGTTTGTGCGGCAAGTAGTAGGGCGGTGACCGCCACAGAAGATGCTATCCATTTGTTCATAAGACACCTTTGTTTGTAGTAGGGTAAATAAGACACATTATGTGGAGTATTGATTGTTAGAAGTCATTCTATTTGATTATATTTCGTTGAAATACCCTATAATTCGGTGTTTACTGTTTCATATTTCGAGCAAATAAGGATAAAAAATGGACAGACTGACTGCGATGCATGTATTTGTCACTATTGTTGAGCAAGGTAGCTTGAGCCGAGCGGCAGAGAATTTAGACATGTCTCGCGCCAAAGTATCACGATATCTGACAGAGCTTGAGAGTTGGATGGATGTGCGCTTATTACATCGAACCACCAGACGCTTAAGCCTTACGGCAGCGGGTGAGCAGACGCTTGAGGTTGCGCATCAGCTGCTTGGATTGACCCAGACGCTCGATGATATCCGTAACCAAAACACTGTAGAGTTGAAAGGTCAGCTGCGAATTACTGCCAGCTATTCACTGATTGATAGTTTTCTGATGAAGGTGGTTAGTAACTTTGTCTCGCATTGGCCGCAGACAGCGATTGATATTTTGGCAACCGATGATTCAGTCAACTTGATTGACTCCCGTATCGATTTGGCTGTTCGTATTACCAATGATTTGCAACCAAACGTCGTTGCCAGACGTATTGGAGAGTGCCGCTCCATTGTCTGTGCTACCCCTCAATATCTGCAAAAAAGAGGAAAGCCTACGGATGCACAGTCTTTGATTCATCACAACTGCTTATCTTTTGCTTATTTTGGTCGGTCTGCATGGGTTTTTGATGGTCCAAACGGCCCCGAATCTGTCCCCATTTCGGGTAATATCAGCGCCAACATCCCTGAAGTATTACTTGATGCAACCTTGAATGGGCATGGCATTAGCTTGCAGCCATTAGGAACCGTACAGCCCTTGATTGAATCGGGCCGATTAATCGCGCTATTGCCTGAGTGGCAGCCTAAAACCTTGGGCGTTTATGTGATTTATGCCACTCGAAAACAGGTCACGCCATTACAAAGATGGTTTATGGATTTTCTCGCTGAAGAGATGCAGCGCTCCCCTTATTGGTAACGCTGCATGGTCAAGGCATTTGTCTTGGTCTATTTTTTTAGGTAATTTTTTAGTTTGTGCTGTCTCTCATTTTATAGGGGCGTGATACTGATTCAGAGACAAATGAGAATTATTTTCATATTAATGGTTTACCTTCAATGGCTTTCGTTATAACATAACGTTTTTTTTGGAATGTTATACTATAACGGAAATATATATGAGAAAAATTGCCTTAATTTCTGTGCTATTAGCCCTAGCAGGATTAGCATGGTATTTCATTGCTGGCGCTAAGCCGTCAGACAGTCAGACAGTCTCTACGCCTCAGGGTGATGATCAACAAAACTTAATCGTGGTTACGCCTTGGGAAGTAACGTCAACTGATCCAAGTAAGTCAGGATTTATTTTTCAGCGTTTACAGCTTGCCGAAACGCTCGTTGATGCCGCGCAAAATGCCGATTTGCAGCCAATGCTTGCACAAAGCTGGTCTAGCAACGAAAAAGGGGATATTTGGACGTTTATCTTACGTGATGGCGTTAAGTTCCATGATGGGTCGTCATTAACGGCGGCTGACGTGGTAAAAAGTTTGGAAGTGGCACTCACTAAACCCACCGCTTTGGAATCAGCTGCTATTTCACAGATTAAGGCAATTGACAGCAAGACGGTAGAGATTAGATTAGAAAAGCCCTTGATGTCTTTTCCGGCTTATTTGGCACATGCCACCAGTATTATTTTGGCAACCTCTTCGTTTGATGCTAACAATGAGGTGAAAGAGCTGATTGGTACGGGTCCGTATTACGCGACCAAAATTGAGCCGCCTCAAAAGATTGAACAAAAAGCCTTTGCCGATTACTGGGGCGAAAAAGCTAAAATTCAGGACGTCACGTATCTGGCCAACAGTCGTAGTGAAACCCGCACATTATTGGCGCAAAGCAAACCCAACTATCTGGTATTTACGCTAGATTCAGCGAGCCTTGAACGCTTGCAACAAGACCCTAATTTGCAGGTTAAATCAAAATCGCTGGCGCGTACCATTCAATACAAAGTCAATGCCAAAAATCCTTTATTTAGTGATGTCAACGTCCGCCAAGCGCTCAGTGATGCAATCGACAGACAAGGTATTGCTCAGTCTGTCATGCGTGCAGACAATGCCGTGGCCAACCAAATATTGCCACCGATTTTTAAAGATTGGCAAATCAAAACCGCGACACAAACACCAGACTCGCAAGCAATCAAACAACGTTTTCTGGATTTGGGCTTTACGGCTGATGCCAATGGCATGCTACAAAAAGACGGCAAACCGTTCAAATTTACCTTACGCACTTTTTCAGACCGTCCCGAATTGCCCATTATTGCCACGGCGCTGCAAGCGCAGTGGAAAAAAATCGGGGTGGATGTAGAGGTGTCCGTGGGTAATTTTTCAGAGATTCCTGCTGGTCATCAAGATGGTACGTTAGAGATGGCATTGTATGCGCGTAACTATGGCATGACGCCCGATCCCGTGGGTTCACTGATCGAAGATTTTGACCCAAAAGGTAGCGACTGGGGCGTGATGAATTGGCAAGATTCTGAGCTGACCGACAGTTTATCAAAGCTAGAGACGACTAAGGACAATGACAGTGACAATAACATTGCCACCAAACAAAAGGTCTCAAAAATCATCTATGACGAGCGACCTATCGTACCTGTGGTGTATTACCAACAAAATGCCGCTGCGCATAAGTCATTAAAGGGCTTGGAAATTGATGGTTTAGAACGAAATTTTTATTTGAATAAATTGTCTTGGTAATTAGGGCATGTCTTCAATTCAATCGATGGTCATCTAAATGGGCTAAAAACGGCTAAATTTTGCCAAACTGCGTCAAATAGCTGGTTAATATCTCGATATTATTTACGCTATTTTTCTTGTTTGACTACAATTTATCTCATTTTTATCACCATTTTTAAAGTGAAGACACGCCCTGGTTTTTACCGTCATTTGCTTTATACACGTAAAAAAATTGTGATTGATAACTATGTTTAAATATATTTTCCAGCGTTTATTACAACTGGTTTTTGTCGTCTGGTCGGTCGGCACCTTGACCTTTATTTTGACCCGTAGTTTACCGGGTGACATGGCTTATCGCATCGCTGCCAGTCGCTATGGTTACGATCAGACGGATGCCGCCGCCGCTGCATTGGTACGAGCTGAGCTTGGATTGGATCAGCCGTGGTGGCAGAGCTACTTTAATTGGTTGTTCGATTTGGCACAGTTCAATTTGGGGCATTCATTGGTAAGCGGGGAGTCGGTATGGTCGGAGATTGCGCATCAGTTCGGACATACTTTGGCGCTGGCATTGGTCGCACTGGCGATATCGCTGGTCATTGGGCCGCCTCTAGGTTTGCTATCAGCGCAAAGACCGAGTGGGATATTTGACCGTTTGACCTTGGTGGTGAGTACGGTGTTGCGTTCCGTCCCAGTGTTTATTATCGGTATTGCCCTGATTACGCTACTTGCTGTACAAGTCAAATGGTTGCCAGCCGCAGGTTATGGCACGCCGCAACATTACATCTTGCCAGCGTTGACGTTGGCGATTGGGCTGGCAGCGGTCTCAATCCGAGTCAGCCGTCATGCGATGGTGCAAGTACAAACGTCTGAATATTATCGTTTTGCTGAGTTAAAGGGTTTGAGCAAATGGACGGCGTTCTGTCGGCATGGTCTGCGCAATGTGGCCATTCCAATTTTGGCCTATCATTCAGTACAACTGGTTTATTTGGTGGAAGGGGTGGTGATTGTGGAGAGTCTGTTTGCGTGGCCTGGTAGCGGTCATGCATTGGTACATGCGATTGTTGCTCGTGATGTGCCAATGATACAAGGCACGGCGCTCATCATGGGCGCTATGTTTGTGGTACTAAATATGGTGGTGGATTTATTAAGTGGTCTGATTGATCCGCGCGTTGATTTAGCGCGCTAACTTTTATTACCACTAAATCCACCATTAACACTAGGAAAGCTGATTTTATGAATGTGTTTAAACTATTTAACAAACTGCAACCCGTACAAGCTTTTGGGGGTATTTTACTACTCTTACTATTGGTGTTTGCCTTTTTACAGCCTATTTATTATCCAATGGATGCCAATGCCCAAAATCTCAGTGGCATGCTACAGCCATCGAGTGTCAGCCATTGGTTTGGTACCGATCATTTTGGCCGAGATATGCTGGCAAGGGTGGCATCTGCCATTCGCTTATCGTTTTCGCTGATTGTGTTGTCAGTGGGTTTTGCGTTGTTTTTTGGGCTACTTATGGGGGTGTTGAGCGGTTATTTTGGTGGCTGGATAGATTTTGTCTGTCGGTTTTTGTGTGACATTGTCATGGCGCTACCAGGACTGCTATTTGTATTGTTGTTTGCGGCTATTGCGCCTAACAGTTTTTGGTCATTATATTTGGGGATTTCATTGGTGTTGTGGGTCGAGTTTTTTCGTATGGTACGCGCCATGACGCAAACGATTGCCAGTAGCCGCGAAATCGAATCGTCACGTTTGATGGGTATGGACTTTTTTTATTGTTTCAAGCGTCATTTTTTACCGAAGATTTTGCCAGTTATCGCGACGCTCAGTGCCTTTGCCGCTGGTAATGCCGTACTGGCTCTTGCCACACTGGGCTTTATTAATGTGGGTTTGCGTCCGCCCACGGCTGAGCTTGGATTGATGATGACCGAATTGTTTCCTTATTATTATCAAGCGCCTTTCATTTTCCTACAGCCTATTATTGCCGTCTTCGTTTTAGTTTTAAGCTTACAATTGATTTCAGGAAAAATAAAATGAGAGCAGATGCATCGACACAACATTCATTGGTACAAAAATCATCGATAGAAAGCATCTTGGTACAAACCAACAACGTGGCGGTGTTTACCAAGTCGGGACAAAGTTTGGTTGAGCCTATCAGTTTGACGCTGCATCAAGGGCAAAATGTCACTATTTTGGGCGAAACAGGCTCGGGCAAAAGCTTACTTGCGCAGGCCATCATGGGCGCATTGCCCGATGAGTTGGTGGCTCAAGGTGATATCCTCATCGAAAATCAAGCGCTAAACAAATCACAACTGCGCCAGTACTGGGGCCGCCGTATGGCCATGCTACCGCAAGAGCCAAGCCGTTCGCTCAATCCCACCATGACCATGCTCGATCAGGTGTGGGAAAGCCTGTTTTTTGTCGCTAAAAGAGACAATAAGACCAGTAAGCAGTTAGCAAAAGAAAAAATCGATAGCTTAGGATTGGCAAAATCGGCAGAGTATTATCCGCATGAGCTGTCCGGCGGCATGGCACAGCGCGCTTCATTTGCGATTGCGACCTCAGGCGGTGCTTACATCGTGATTGCCGATGAGCCGACTAAGGGCTTGGATGAAGCCAACAAGCAAGCAGTCATTACGCTATTAAAAAACATCGCCAAAGAGGGCGGTACGCTTTTAACGATCACTCATGATATCGATGTGGCAAAATCCTTAAGTGGTCGTGCTAATGACCGTATCATGGTTATGAAAAAAGGTAAGCTATTAGAGCAAGGCAATGGCGAACAAATACTTAATCAGCCGACCTCAGACTACGCCAAACAATTGATTGCCGCTGCCCCATATAATTGGCAAAGTCAAGACAGAAGCCTCATTCAAGACAGCCCATTACTCACTGTCCAAGACTTGAGTCTGGCGCGTGGCAAGCGTATTTTGTTTAAGGACTTAAGTTTCAGTCTACAAAAGGCCGAAGTGCTTGGTGTGATTGGAGGTAGTGGTATCGGTAAAAGCTCATTGGGCGATGCGTTATGCGGCTTATTGAAACCTGCCAGCGGCGTCATCACTTGGCAACAAAAACCAAAAAGTCATCAAGTGCTTAAGTTGTATCAAGATCCACCAGCCGCTTTTGCCTCGCATGTGCCACTACAGACTTTGCTAAATGACGTGATTAAAAAGCACCACTTAGATGCTAGCCGCGTGCCTGAGTTGTTAGAAAAGCTAAAGCTAGATAAGCAAATTCTCACTCGCAATGCGCTCAACGTGTCGGGCGGCGAGTTGCAACGAGTGGCGATTTTGCGCGCGCTACTCTTTAACCCTGTCTTACTGTTTGCTGATGAAGTCACTTCTAGACTCGATCCCATCACCCAAAAAGAAACGCTAGATTTGCTCGTGGCGCAGTGTAAAGCGCAGGATTGCACCTTGGTTATGGTCAGTCACGATCATCACATAATGCGGCATTATTGTCATCAAGTGATTGATTTGGAGGCATTAGCCACATAATTGCTGTTAAGATGGCTAATGCCAAACCAGAAAATACGATTAGCTGCGTCAGACGTAATTCTTGCACTTGTTTTCCTTGCTATTCAAATTTTTGGGATTGACATTATTAAGCCAAATATACGAACAAAAAAGAAGTCCAAAAAAACAATCGTTTCTTGGACTTCTTTTTTTGTTCATGACAATCATTTTGCTATTAATTTGATTGGTTTCGCAGGCGCTGCCGTGCCTGATAGCGACTATAATAATAAATCGCTAAGCCGGGTATATAGAGAAGCAGTGACAATAGCAGGTTCTCGACACCAGCGGCATAAATTAGCCAAATGCCATAGACACTCGCGCCCAGACCGATGGCTTTGATGCTCCAGCGTTCTGACTGCGCAAATGACACCTTGACCAAATACGCACCCACCAAAAAGTAAGGAATCAAAATCATCGAGGTGGAGATAATCACTAAGGTGTTATAACCCTCACCTGTCAAAAAGATCATCAATAAGCAAAGTTGAACAGTAGCACTGGTCAACAACAGCGAGGCAGTTGGCGTGCCTTGTGCGTTTTGCTTGGTGAAAATGCGCGGAAACGCATTGTATTTGGCAGCGGTATACGGCACTTCAGCAGAGTAGAGAATCCAGCTCAGATAAGACGCCAATACCGAGATGATAAGTCCAATGCTGATGACCCATTTGCCTACGCTACCCGTCATTTGTGCCATGATGCCTGCCATGGAGGGGTTACTGAGGGCAGCCACATCAACACGACTCATTACCCCAAGCGAGAGTAGGGTGATAGCGACATACAGCACCAGTGCCAAAATCACGCCGATATAAGTGGCGCGTCCGATATCAGAGCGTTTTTTGGCGCGCTGTGACAACACAATCGCACCTTCTATACCGGTAAATACCCATAAAGTGATGAGCATCGTCCCTTTGACCTGCTCCATAAAGGGCGCTTCCAACGTGGTGCCCGCGCGGTCGGCGTTAAAGGTTTGCATATCAAAGGCATAATAGGCAAACACAATAAAGGCAATGAGCGGTAGACTTTTGGCCAAAGTCGCTAATAAGTTGATAAAGGCGGCTTGTTTGACGCCGCGCAGCACCAAATAATGTACCAGCCATAAGATGATTGACTCACCAATCAGTGCCCCAATTGTGTTGCCTTCACCAAATATAATGTTGTTTGGCGTATCGACAAAGCTACCCAGCGCGGCAAAAGCCACCACCAAATAGCCCACCACGCCGATGGTGGCGCACAGCCAATAACCCCATGCCGAAAAGAAGCCCGCCAAATCGCCAAACCCTGTTTTAGCATAGGTATAAATACCGCCGTCCAGTTCAGGCTTGAGGCGCGATAAGTGCAAAAAGCAGCCCGCGAGGAACAAAATACCCACGCCTGTGATGATCCATGCGGTAATGATGGCGTCCACGCCTGCCACTTCAGCCATGTTTTGCGGCAAGCTAAAAATACCTGCACCGACCATCGAGCTGAACACGATGGCGGTGAGCATGGTTAACCCAATTTTTTGTCCGTTTTGCATGGTGCTATCTCTATTTTGTCGACGTACCTGTTGTTAAAGTACTTGTGAAATGCTGGCTCAAGGCCTCGATATGTTCAGGGCCAATACCGCAGCAGCCCCCGATTAGTGACGCGCCTTGGGCTTGCCATTTTTGTGCCCAGACCAAATACGCAGGCGGCGTGAGATCATCACGCACTTCATCGAGACCATCATTTGCCGTGGCGTCTTTTGGCTGTGGCGGAAAGGCGTTGGCATAAGCGCCAAGCTTGATGTGCGTCGCATTCTTGTCTTGCAAAGTGCTTTGCGCGACGTCTAGTGCTTGATCAATCACCTCAGGCTGACAGCAGTTAAACAGTATCGCCTCGACATTCAGATCTGCCAATGTCGCAACAGATTCTTGTACCGTCTCGCCTGAGCGCAAGCGTGGCACGTCGAGATGCTCGCTGTCTTCTAAGGTAAAAGACACCCAAAGCGGCTTTTTGTCTGCGTCTAAAGTGGTTAGCAATTCGCGAATAGCCACTGCTTCAGCAATCAAGCTTTGGGTTTCAGCCAGCCAAAAATCTACATGTGCACTCAGACCTTTGATAAGTGGCGTTGCGATATCTTCTACGTGTTCAGCATCAAATAAGTCAGCGCGATATGAGCCAAATAGCGGCGGGATAGAGCCAGCTACCTTGGTATTTGTGCCCTCAAGTTCGACTGCTGCTCGCGCCATTTCGCCCGCTGATGCTGCCAAGTCTTGTGCTTGCTCAGCAAAGCGTTCTGCACCAATATGAAACGGCACTAACGCGTAGCTGTTGGTGGTGATGACGGCTGCACCGCTTTGGATAAAAGCACGGTGTACGTCACGGACGATCTCGGGCGCTTCTATCATCGCCAGCGCCGACCACTCAGGCTGACGGAATGGCGCGCCGCGTTTTGCTAATTCTCGGCCCATACCGCCGTCAATAATCGTAATGTTGTCAGTTGACATAATAAGTCCTTCTTTATCGTGAATAAATGTCTCTATTAAGGCTCTGTTTTGAGAAGTAGAGTTATTGCAGGGGCGAAATACTAGGCGTAATGAGGGGCAGATGCAACCAAAAGTTTGGCAACACTGACAACTTATCACTTTTATTGTTTAATTCGATTATTTGCGTGTCAATATCAGCCAACACTATAAGGAATTAGCCCAGTAATGGACGCTATTAGATGTCTGTTTTACTATTTCTCTTAGAATATTCATAAGAGTTTTATGGACTATAAATAGTCATCATTTGATAGAGAAATTCATGTAATGACAGATAGTGATTGATATCAGTAGCTTGGCTAAGCGCTTGCAGTGGCGTTACGGTTAACCAACAACTGCGTATGGTTGCAGGATTGACAGGCCAACTTTAATCTGGGCATGATGTCAGTAAGTAATCCTTACTTTCATCGCGGTAATTGTTTTTATCACAACACTTGAAGGAGACTACTATGAAAGCAGCACGTTTTTATGACAAAGGTGATATTCGTATTGAAGACATTCCAGAGCCTACGGTAGCGGCAGGTACGGTCGGTATCGATGTGGCATGGTGCGGTATTTGCGGCACGGATTTGCATGAGTTTATGGAAGGGCCTATTTTTATTCCGCCTTGTGGTCATCCGCATCCCATTTCAGGCGAGTCCGCTCCTATCACGATGGGGCATGAGTTTTCAGGTGTGGTATATGAAGTCGGCGAGGGCGTTGATGACATCGAAGTCGGTCAGCACGTGGTGGTCGAGCCGTATATCATTGACGATAATGTCTCCACTGCTGAAGGAGAGAATTATCATTTATCAGAAAATATGAATTTTATCGGTCTTGGCGGACGCGGTGGCGGATTGTCTGAAAAAATCGCCGTCAAACGCCGCTGGGTGCATCCCATATCCAGTGACATTCCATTAGATCAAGCGGCTTTGATTGAGCCGTTAGCCGTGGGCTACCATGCTTTTGTGCGTAGTGGCGCGCAGGCAGGCGATATCGCGCTGGTCGGCGGTGGTGGCCCCATTGGTTTATTATTGTCCTCGGTCTTAAAAGCCAAAGGTTTGACTGTAATCCTGACAGAACTGAGTGCCAAGCGCAAAGAAAAAGCCAAGGAAAGCGGCGTTGCCGATTATATTTTAGACCCTACGGAAGTGGATTTGAGCGCAGAGGTGATGAAAATTACCAATAATCGCGGTGCGGACGTGGCGTTTGAATGCACCAGTGTCAATGCGGTGCTCGACTCGCTAGTCGAGCTGACCAAACCTGCTGGCGTGGTCGTGATTGTGTCTATCTGGAGTCATCCAGCATCAGTCAATGTCCATAGCGTGGTGATGAAAGAATTGGATATTCGCGGCACCATTGGCTATGTCAACAATCACAAAGACACCATTAAGTTGGTAGAAGACGGTTTGGTCAATCTTGAGCCTTTTATTACCCAGCGCATAGCCTTGGATGATTTGATTTCTAAAGGGTTCGAGACGCTGATTCACAACAATGAATCCGCGGTAAAAATCATTGTGAATCCGAATTTGTAAGCTATGGTTGAAATGTTTTAAAGTCGCTACAGTATTGCTGGTGTAAATTTTTTGCAGCATCGAGCTGCGAAGGCACAGCAAGCAAGAAAAATTTATACCCGTTCAGCGTTGCAATATAATGGTTTTGTTTTATAGTGAGTTCAGTATAAAAATAATACAGCGGGACTGGAATGAATTTTTTGCAGACTCTGTCTGCGAAGGCACAGCAAGCAAGAAAAATTTATTCCAGTTCAGCGTTGAAATATAATGTATCTGTTTTATTTAGAATCGACTATATTGAGAATCGACTATAACTCATGATCCTAATAATAAGTGTGATGAAATAAATGATAAGAGAACTTAAAACTTTTGTAGCCGTTTGCGAGTTAGACAGTTTTGCTGCGGCGGCGCGCCATATTAACCTTACTCAATCTGCGGTCAGTGCGCAAATGAAAACCTTAGAAGACAATTTAGGTTTGGCGCTATTTACTCGCTCCGCTAGAGCCATCACCCTCAATCCGCAAGGCTCTCGCATACTGCCTATTGCCAAAGAAATTTTAGCGCTGTATGCGACCATGCAATTGCCTTCAGATACTGACATTGCTAGCTACTACGGTCAGCTTAGAATTGGCGCTATCAACTCAGTGCAGGTGGGTATTTTGCCCGAGGCGCTAAAAGCCATCACCTTGTTAGCCCCGTTAATGCAAACAGAAATTGTTCCTGGGCGTGCTGTAGAGCTGTTCGAGAAGCTAGAATTGGGCAGTATAGACGCCGCCATAACCATACAGCCCGCTTTTGCGTTGCCAAAAGATATCGTCACTCAGTCTATTATGACGGAACCTTATGTGCTGATTAGTCCCAAAAAATGGCCTTTTTATAGTCTCAGACAAACGCTCGAGCAACATCCCTTTATTCATTACAGTCTACAGTCCTCAGCTGGCGCAAAGTTAAGCAAATTCTTCAAGCAACAAGACATCAAGGTCAATACCATCATGGAAATTAATGATCTAGATGCCATCGTTAGGATGGTCGAATCGGGTTTGGGGGTGGCTTTGATTCCTTATGCAGGATTATGGATTAGAAGTACAGCGCCAGTTCAAATCCACCATTTGGGGGATAACAGCTTGGTTCGAGAGGTTGTGCTCGCTTATCGTTATGCGGATCGCCAGCAGCCACAGATCAATGCCTTAAAGCAAGTGTTGGGACTGTGAGTTCTACAGCGTATTTATTTTAAGCCATCCATGTTTTACTGAGAATAGGCATTTATTGGTACGATTGGAGAGGCTAGGGTCAACGCAGTTATAGCACAATTTTATCTATGATACTTTTGATTGAGCACTAAAATTTTTGGGTCTGAGAGCGGAATATTTACGTTTTTCTTGCGCACTATTCTCGGTTACGATGGGTCTGCTTTTCAGCAATGCCCAGTGTAACTGTACATATTTGCCGCTTTTATCCCTCTTATTTTACTCATTCTCAAGAAGCCCTAAAATTATGACACACACAGATAGCCTGACCAACGACACAACTTTGACGCGTATTGAAAAAGATTTATTGGGTGAACAAGCTGTTCCCACTACGGCCTTGTATGGTATTCAGACGCAACGAGCGTATCAGAATTTTAATATTACGGGCGTGCCTATCAGTCATTTTCCTGATTTGATCAAAGCATTGGCGATGGTGAAACAGGCTGCTGCCAAAGCCAACTACCAACATGGCCTGCTTAGTGATGATAAAGTCAATGTCATCACCGATGCCTGCGCAGATCTGATTGAAGGCAAGCATCATGAAGCCTTTATCGTTGACCTTATTCAAGGTGGGGCTGGCACGTCAACCAATATGAATGCCAACGAAGTGATTGCCAATATTGGTTTGGCTAAGATGGGTTTTGAGTATGGTGAGTATCAGCATTTACATCCCAATAATGATGTCAATCGCTCTCAGTCGACCAACGATGTGTATCCCACTGCCGCTCGCTTAGCGGTTGTCTTTGCCGCGCAGCCGTTGATGGCTGCTATCACTAAGTTACAGCACAGCTTGGCCGCCAAAGGTGAGGCGTTCAGTGATGTGTTAAAAATGGGACGTACTCAGCTGCAAGATGCAGTGCCGATGACATTGGGACAAGAATTTAATGCTTTTGCCAGTGACTTGGGTGGTGAGACTGCTCGTATAGAACACACGTGTCTTCAGTTATGTGAAGTGAATTTAGGCGGTACGGCGATTGGTACAGGCATCAATGCGCCTAGAGGCTACGCGCATTTGGCCATAAAGGAGCTGGCAGCGGTCAGTGGTTTGCCAGTCAGGCTTGCAGATGATCTTGTGGCAGCGAGTGCCGATATGGGTGCCTTTATTACCTTTTCAGGGTCACTAAAGCGTTTGGCAATCAAACTCTCCAAACTCAGCAATGATTTGCGCTTACTCTCTAGCGGCCCGCGCACGGGTTTGGGTGAAATCAACCTACCAGCTATGCAGCCGGGCTCCTCCATTATGCCGGGTAAGGTCAACCCTGTGATTCCTGAAGCGATGAACCAAACGGCCTTTCAAGTCATGGGTACCGATTTGGCCGTGACCATGGCGGCAGAAGCAGGGCAATTGCAGTTAAATGCCATGGAACCCTTGATTGTTTATAACTTGCTTAACAATGCGCGTATGTTAGAAAAATCCATTCGTATGTTGGATGAGCTATGTATTCAGGGCATCACAGCCAACAAAGAACGCTGTGCGCAGCATGTAGAAAACAGTATTGGTATTGTGACGGCATTGGTGCCACACATCGGTTATGACAATGCCAGTCGTATCGCAGGCCACGCTTTATTGAGCGGTTTGGGCGTCTCCGAATTGGTCAGACAAGAAAAATTGCTCAGCGATGAAGAGCTGGCGGCGATTTTATCACCAAACACCATGGTGAATAACGTTTAGATCAGATCGATGCGGTTGTATGAAGACACGCTCTAGGGCGTGTCTTCTTTTTTATCACTGTTTTTAAAAGGAGAACACGGCCTAGCCAGCATAAGTTTCGTAATTCATAGATTTCGTAACTGTTCAATTAACCAACGATGTATACCACTGTCACTAGTACGTGGGTGCCATGCTGCTATGACTTTAAAGGTAGGTGGTAGTGCCTCGATTCTAAGCTCTTTAACCTTGTCGCTTGGCAACAACCGTGAAGGATAAAAAGCAATCATATCAGTTGTGTGCAAAATATTTGGTACTGCTGAAAAGCTAGGAACTGACATAACAATGTTTCGTTTTAGATCTTTTTCTGCAAACCACCGGTCATGAGAGCCGCGTAAATTAGCACGCGAAGGCGATACCACCAGCTGCGGGTAAGCGGCAACTTGTGCCAGTGTCAATATTTCTGTTGCAAACGTATTTTCATAACCAGTGACGCATAAATGTTGCTCTTCAAACAGAGTAACATAGGATAGGTTATCAGGAATAAACTCGGGAAAGGTAATCAGCAAATCAAGCTCGCCTGCCGCAATCAGTTGATTGATATTGTCTGAGGCAAAATCGCGGACGATCAACTTCAAATCTGGCGCGGCGCGGCGCGTTATATTAAACAACTGCGGCAATAATGCCTGCGTTGCGTAGTCGGTCGCGCTAATCGTAAATACGCCTTTATAGGTTTGCGGCGTAAAAATATCCGGCTCTAACAGCACTTCTAACTGCTTCAATATATGGTCAATAGATTGTTGCATCGATAACGCTTTTGGCGTTGCCACCATGCTATTGCCTTGTCTAATAAACAAGCGATCATCAAACAAATCACGTAACTTACGCAATTGCTCGCTGATGGCTTGTTGAGTCAAACCCATTTTGCGCGCGACTTGTGAGAGATTTTTTAGATCAAGTAGCGCCTGTAAAACTCTGAGTTGCTTAATATCGAGTCGATTTATACCATTCATTATGCATACCATTAATAATTGTATATTAAACAAGAAGTAGTTGTTTCTAATTGTACCCATAAAGCTCTATGCTGACCAACATTGCTTAAGTAGCTATAAGCATCAAAACAAGTCAAATACATTCAATCATAAGCCATCAACTCGCTTTAAAAGAGACATTTATGACACAACCTATTTCAAATACAAGTACATTATTTTCCTCTATAGAACTTGGACCTTATACGCTAAAAAACCGTATCGTAATGCCACCGTTGACACGATCTCGTAGCACGCAACCTGACAATATTCCTAATGATTTAATGGCAAGTTATTATGCACAGCGTGCTACCGCCGGTTTTATGGTCACTGAGGGTACGCAAATTGAGCCAAGAGGTCAAGGTTATGCATGGACGCCAGGCATCCATTCGCAAGCACAAATTGCAGGCTGGAAAAAAGTCACCCAAGCAGTCCATGCCAAAGGTAGTATTATTTTTGCTCAGCTATGGCATGTTGGGCGTGTGTCTCATACCAGCTTGCAGCCAGAAGGTGCTCAGCCTATTGGGCCATCAGCGATTACTGCTGACAATGTCAAAGTATTTATTGAAACAGGCCCAGGCGAAGGCGCGTTAGCCGACCCCAGTGAGCCACGTGCGCTCAGCACTGATGAAGTTGGCGAGCTGGTGACGATGTATGCTCAAGCTGCGCGCAATGCATTGGAGGCGGGTTTTGATGGGGTAGAGCTGCATTGTGCCAATGGCTATCTGGTGAATCAGTTTATCTCTGAGCATAGCAACACACGTGATGATCAATATGGTGGTTCACTAACCAATCGTCTGCGTTTCTTAAAGGAAGTGGTGGCGGCTGTCAGTGATGTGGTTGGTGCGGATCGACTAGGGGTGCGTTTTGCGCCGTTGTTTGCGAGTACGGATGAGACTCGTGTGTACTTGGGACTGGTCGAGTCAGATCCCCATCATACCTATATTGAGGCGATTGAAGTACTCGAACAAGCAGGTATCGCTTACTTATCCATTGCAGAGGCTGATTGGGACAATGCGCCTGATTTGCCAGAGACTTTTTATCAAGCAGTCAGAGCTGAGTTTTCAGGTCGTATTATTTATGCGGGTAAATATACAGTAGAAAAAGCAGTCAATGTTTTAGCCAAGGGCTATGGTGATTTATTTGCTTTTGGTCGTCCTTTTATTGCCAATCCCGATTTGCCTGAACGCATTGCCAATAATTGGCCACTCAATGAGGCCGATCCTGCCACGATGTATGGTGGCACTGAACTCGGCTATAGTGATTATCCTCGCTACGGCGAATAGTTTAAGCATCCAGAAATGTTATTGCTTATACTTTTAGCTGGCTGTCACTTGGGGGCGAATACTTCTGTTCTGTACCTAACGTAGTTACAAGTTAACTAGTGACATGGTTTAGTACGTTAAGCTCGATTGCAAATACAATAGAATTAATGATAGCTCTGTACATTAATTCCTTGAGACAGCTCAGCTAGTAATAGTATTAGTAGTGATGAAGATGACTTTATGAAGAGATAATACGTACGAGAATTAATCAATCATCAACCAATCTTGATAAGGATTTATCATATAATTATAATCCCATGAACTTATTGTACGGTAGCCTTAGTTTAACATAATATACATTATGCGAAAACAAACCAACGGCTTTAGAATTTGGGCACATCATATTTTGATGTCGATATATTGGTTTCTAATTAAGGACAGTTTTTAAGCAAATGCGCTCGTAAAGATGTTCCATCTTCATCCAAGATCACATCCGCCACTTGGCACACGGAATTATCACAGGACAATTCATAATAAATATCATGGCCATGCGCTAAGCTGACTTGAACCAAGCCTCTGGTCGTCAATGAAAATTGCTTGTCTTGTGCATAATCAGGATATTGAGAATTCCACAATACATCATAACCCACATGACAGGATGTTTGCGCTTTAGCAAAGTAATCTTGCTCACGCTGCATGGCAGCCTTTAGATCCGGATTGGCATATTGTTGTAACACCACTGGGTTATCCATTCCTTCATTGTTCACATCCTGTTGGTACATCTTAGCGACAGTATCGATTTTCATGGCAAAAGCTGTCTGTAACGGCTGCGTTAGATTAGCAGTAGCCGTGATAGCAGAAAACCCTATTGTGAGCATCACTATAGAAAATATCATTTTTTGCATGGTACCCTCCATGAAATATGACGTTTTAAGGGCTATATTCATTAAATAACATACAAAACACTACTTTATTACCTAATTGTGTCTATCAAGTTTATTAAAAAACACTGTTTACACAGCACCATTATAAACTTTGATGCGTTATTAGTACTATTGATTGGTAAATATACATTGACTCTAGTATGTGTTTTGGAATAACTTAAATAAGCCACGATAAGGATATTGTTATGATGCCATCTACTCGTTCTAATATTTTTCAGTCTTATCTTTATAAGCTATCAACCGCGGCAGGTTTTGGTTTAGTGCTAGCAATCACAGGGTGCCAATCTTCTGCTGAATCCAACGCCAGCACTCCAAATCAATCAATCGGCAACCCATCTGTACCTATAGTCTCAGATATGAGCCAGCAAACGCTCAAACAGCAAGCACTGCGTATCCAGCGCGCTCTTGCCAATAATGATTTTTCTAGAATCACAGATGATATTCACCCAACTCGTGGCGTACGTTTTTCAATGTATGCTTACGTAAGGACTGATACAGATAAAATCTTTAGCCGCAAGCAGTATGCTCAGTATCTACAACAATCAAAAATTCGTTTCACTTGGGGCGAAAAAGATGGTACTGGCGAGGCATTGGTAGTACCACTACCAGAATATTTAAGAACTTGGATTGATGCTAGCAAATTTAACAACGCCAGTATCAGTGTTAATGAGTTCCAACACAGTGGGAATATGATTAATAACTTAGAGACAATTTATCCCAATTCAGAGTTTGTTGAGTTTTATCATAAAGGCTCGGAGGAATACTCTGGTATGGATTGGCGCATCATGCGCTTGGTGTTTGATGAGTACCAAGGTAAACGCTATTTGGTCGCTATTGTGAATGAACAATGGACAGTTTAAATATTTTTATCTGCAAAAACAGATATTTACACCTATAAAAGATAATAAGAGGCAGTGTGCTTAAATCAACACACTGCCCTTTTTTATTGATTTTTTATACCTATATATTCATTATCTAACATTAATAGTGACTATTAATGATTTTATCAAAGCGGCGTTTGGCGAAAAAACTTCACCATTATGTCGTAAATATCAGGATAAGCATCAATCAGCTTTTGCGGCGTCTCAAAAAACACTTCACTCAGTACCGCAAAAAACTCCGCAGGATTGGTCGCACCGTAGCGATCAAGTCCTGATTTATGATGGCTTTGAAAATTCTCAAAGTCTCGCGTCATAATCTCCGTCCAGCGTGCCGGATCCATATCCGGTTGTAACGGCGGAAAACCATTGGCGCGACCATTTAGCATATCAAGTTTATGCACAAACTCATGAATGACGACATTGTGACCATCACGCTCACCTGAGTGCTTGGCATCCTTCCACGATAGAATGACAGGACCACGCAACCACGCTTCGCCGCTACGGTGCTGACTACCCTCATGTACGATACCCAACTCATCAACAGTGGTGGTTTCGCTTTTGTAAGAACCCGGATAAATAATAATGGCCGACCAGCCAGCGTACCACTCAAGGCTTAGGTTTAAAATAGGCAGGCAAGCTTGTAAGGCGATAGATTGCTTGACCGCATCGGTAATCTCGAAACCCTGCGCGCCAGTAATCGACTTATCCGCCAAAAACAACGTCGCCAGCTCAAACAGACGTATTAGCTCATCCTCATCTAGCCTATCAAGTATCACAATACGCTGAGCAGCTTGCAGCCAGTCAGCATGAGTAAACTCGCTGTTGTCCAATATGCGCTGCTCGCGCCAGTCTTTTATCATACTAAACATATTGAATTTCCTTTAATTTTGTCGTTAGACTGTGTTTTTCATTATTGCCGTTATGTGTTTTAAGGGATTAAGTGATGCTGACAATAAACCTATTTATCAAGATTCTAACGACAGCATAATGGGATATAAAGCGTTCAGAATAAAAAAAGAGCAATGCCTTATATGTGATGCACTGCTCTTTCTGTCTATTCTTACTAACCTATAGGAAGCTATAAGGTATTTACTATTATGCGTGAGCAGATTTCCTGCCTAGACCCATCTTCACATTAGCCAATATCAGTCCAGATAAGATGAGCACCATTGCTAGCATCTTCCACCATGTAACCACCTCTCCTATGAGCAGCACTGAAGTCGCCATACCGAATACGGGCACCAGTAAGGCAAATGGCACAATCTTAGAGGCGATATTTTGACTAAGTAAATGCGCCCATAGTCCAAAGCCGATCAGGGTTGAGACATAGACGATAAATCCAAGCGATAACCAAGCCTTGAAGGATGCCTGCGTAAATGTTGCAAGCGTCCATGCCTCATTTTCAAATAACAGAGAAGATAGTGTCAAAACTACACAAGCAATCAGACCGCCCCATACTACTAGTGATAGTGCAGACAGTGCCGATGTCCTATTTGAAGCTTTGTTGTTGCTATTAACAGGCAAGGCAGTAGAAATATTACTGGTACTCTGCTGCGTTGAGACCTGTTTTGAAGCAATATTGCCAAAACTCCAACCTATAGCCGCAATCAATATACAGATAAAGCCAACCAAGGGCATATCACCGCCGAGATTTAGCGCAATCACACCAAGCCCCAGCACACCAACTAACATACCAATAATCTGCATGCGACTCACAGACTCACCTAATATGACATACGCTAGCAAGACGGTGATGAAAATTTGAACTTGCAACAACAGCGCCGTCAAACCTGCCGATGCACCCAAATGCATGCCAGTGAATACAAAGGCATACTGCATAACAAACGTACCAATGGCATAGATAAATAACGTACGGTTAAATTTGGGCGGTTTAAGGAACAAAACCAACGGCACGGCAGTAAAGAAAAAACGTAGCGCGGTTAACATTAGTGGCGGAAAGCTTTCAAGCGCCCATGCAATAAAGGTAAAGTTTACACCCCAAATAAAGGCAACCAATATAGCTAATGTGATGTGTAGAAGGGTCATAGGCTTATCCTAGAATAGCTATTATTAGTTCTGAGTTGTTATTAATATTTGAATCTTAAGAACCAACTATAGTTTAAATATCCATAACAGACCCGATACAGTTTTACGAATGGTGAACAAAGTGTATAGTTACTCTTAACGTTACAATTAATCATGACATTGAAGAGATAAGCACATTCATTATGGTCGAAACCTATACGCTCAATCCGAATTTAACTAAGACTGCCGCCGTCGCTGAATGGTTACAGCAGCGTATTGACTGGCAGATTTACCTGCCCAATCAGCGTGTGCCTTCGGTGCGAAAGTTAGCGAAACTATTAAATATATCAAGCTTTACGGTGGTACAAGCTTACGAACAGCTGGTCGCTACCAACGTATTAACCGCCAAACCCAGCTCGGGCTATTATGTCAATACGCAAGCAAATTTAGTTCAGCCGAATGATGATAAAAGAGCGGTCGTTAAACACCCAGTAATAGACACGCGCTGGCTGGTACAGCAGGTCTTTAGTGATATTCCACATCGTCGCTCGCCAGGGGTGGGAACATTACCGAGAGACTGGATACGTAATGATAAGATGGAATGGGCCATACGGCAGGTCACCCAGCAAGCCGATAGCTTTATCTATGATTATGGCAATGTTCACGGCTATCTACCGCTACGTCAACAGCTGGTTCAACACCTACATACGCTAGGCATGCAAACTAATGCCGACCACGTAATTACTACAGCAGGAGTGTCGCAAGCCGTAACCATGATTGCGCGGCTGCTTACTCAAGCTGGGGATACGGTAGTCGTTGATGGTCCGGGCTGGTATTGGCTATCGAGTTGCCTGCAACAACAGGGCTTAAACGTCGTCTCTGTAGAACGTGACCATCAAGGGCCTAATATCGAGCACATGCAAAAACTGTTTGCCACGCATCGTCCTAAGCTATATTTGACCAATAGCGTGCTACATAATCCCACTTCTTATAATCTGCATCCTGCGCGCGCACCAAGTGCTCAATCTTATTCATGAGTACGACGCTTATATTTTTGAAGATGATTTATACGCTGCATTCGTACCAGGTGGTCAAGTATTGCGTTACGCCAGTCTTGATCAGTTTGAACGGGTATTTTATGCGACAGGATTTTCAAAGTCGATGGCGTCCGGCTGGCGCGTCGGCATGTTGGTCTGTCCTGATAACTATATTGATGATGTATTACGTATGAAAACCTTGAGTAATTCAAATACGCCAGAATTTGGTGAACGAGTTTGTCATCATTTATGGACGCATGGTGAGTATCGCCGGCAGATTAAAAAAGTGCAGCAGCATTTATATGGCGCTCATGAAAGAATGCGCCAAGCATTACCAAAGATAGGACTTATCTACCCTGAGCATACACAAGCAGGTCTCTTTGTTTGGGTAGACACGGGGCAAGATACTAGCCAGCTGGCATTAGATGCCTATAAAGAAGGTTGGCTGGTCGCACCGGGGCAATTATTTTATCCAGATGCCCACGACTCAAACCATCTGCGCCTAAATGTATCAACAACTGGAGATGAGTTTTTGAGATGGTTGGGGGATTATTTGGATAAAAGCTGTCAATACTGATAAAAACTCTATCACCCCACCACCAGCCGCATCATCTGCGTACTGATATAACCGCCAAAAGTACCCACGGCATAGCCTAAAATACCCAAAAACACCCCAACTGGCGCTAGTGACGGGTGAAATGCCGTTGCGACAATGGGTGCCGATGATGCGCCGCCAGTATTGGCATTGGAGCCGACCGCCAAAAAGAAAAACGGCGCACGGATGATTCTGGCAAAAATAAATATCAATATCACATGGATGCTCATCCAAAGCAAACCAATTAGTAGCAGACGCCATTGTGAGACGATGCCTGCTAGGTTAATTTGCATACCGATAGCGGCAATCAATATGAAGATAAAGACGGTACCAATTTTTGAAGCACCAACATGATCAAGTCTGCGTATTTTGGTAAAAGAGAATACCACGCCGATTAACGTAATGATCACTACCATCCAAAAAAACGAGCTGGCAAAGCTATATTGTACTGCCCAACTATAAGGCGCAAAGAACCCCGCAATCTGACCACCAACGAAATGTGCGATACCAACCATGGCAAAGCACAAACCAAACATCACCATCAAATCATTGAGCGTGGCAGGACGAGCATTGTCACGCTCATAATTCTCAACCGCCTTAATTACTTTATCAATACTACTGGTGTCTGCCCTCAACAGCCGATCTATCTTTTCACTGTGTTTTGCCATGACCAAAATAGCCAGTAACCATAGTGAAGCATTGGTGGTATCGACCAAAATCATCATCCCAAATAAATCATCACTGACGCCAAACAGCTCCTTCATCGCCGCTTGGTTTGCCGCACCGCCGATCCAACTACCCGCCACCGCCGAAAACCCACGCCAAAGGGTGTCATCGGTAAACATCTCAGGCGATACCCATTTAGCAACACTTAAACTTATTGGACCACTAATGATAATCGCGATACTAGCAGCGAAGAACATCGCAATGGCTTTCCAGCCTAGACCCAATATCTTCGGTACATCCATCGACAAGGTCATCAACAGTAAACTTGCTGGCAACAGATAAGTGGCGGTAAAGCCATAAATCTGTGAGCCAATACCGTCAGCGAAGACACCTAGACTATTTAGCGTCGCAGGGATAAAACAGCACAGCACAATACCCGGTAGCACCGCATAAAACCGTTGCCAAAACCTACCGGGCAATGCTTGAGTATAAAATACCAAACCAATAATCGCCATAATGATGCCAAACGCTAATGGCAAGCTTTCAATAGCTAAATAAGAAATATCTGGCATCAACTGGCTCCACAGCACACGATGAGTAAAATTTTGTCAGTATAGACAAGGCAAAAAATACGCGCAAGTGGCTATCAAGTACAAAGCTTAATTTTAAAAGATTTGAATAAGCCACAGTTTTTAAATAGCTGGATATAATTGGGTTATATCTCTACGTGGTGGTTAATATCAAACTATTGGCCACAAAAAAGCCAGATAACAAGTATCTGGCTTTTTTTGCAATATCTTTAGACGATTAAGGCATGATTATCAAAAGTCATTAATCGTTTAAAACAAGACTATTACGAGTTGTTACCACGGTTGCCGCCAGTTGGACGACCTTGACCACGGCTGTCTGAACGACTAGCTGGGCGACCTTGGCTGCCACTTGGACGACCACGACCCGTTGCAGCACGCTCGCCACGTGGAACGCCAGTGCTATCGCCGCGACTAGGGGCACCAGTACGTTTGCCTTGATACGGCTTGCCACCTGAGCGCTCATTTGGTTTGCCTGACGCGTCACGTGGCTTACCTTGATAACCGCTGTCATTGCTTGCGCGTTGACCAGTTGGAGCGCTGTCGCTTGAACGACCACGTGCATTAGCAGGATTACCTTGATAGCCACCACCCGCGCGACCACGACCTTGACCAGTACCGCCGCCGTTTGAACGACCACGACCACGACCGCGACCATTACCTTTGTTTTCGCTAGGTACATAAGTCTTCTTAGGCTCCATGCCTTCGATGATACATACTTCCATTTTGCGATCTAAATAACGGTTGATTGCGTTTAGCTGTGGACGGTCATCCATGCTACATAAGCTGATAGCGATACCAGTACGACCAGCACGACCACAACGACCGATACGATGGACGTAATCTTCAGTTTGGCGCGGTAAGTCATAGTTGATTACGTGCGAGATTGCTGGGATGTCTAGACCACGAGCGGCAACGTCAGTCGCTACTAGGATTTTAACTTTACCATTACGCAAGTCTTGAACGATACGGTTACGCTTGCTTTGTGGCAAATCACCATGTAGGAAGCTGGCTTTATGACCCGCTTCTTGTAGCTGTTTGGCCAGTTTTTCAGTACTGCGTTTGGTAGCAGCAAAGATAATGATCTGTTCCATATCTTGTTGGCAAACGACTTTATCAAGCAAACGGTTTTTATGATCAAAATCATCACAGTAGTACACTTTTTCTTCAATGTGTGCAGATTCTACTTTGATTGATACACGCTCAGGATTCTTAGTGAAGCTGGCAGCAATTTTACCTACTGGGCCATCCCAAGTTGCAGAACACATGATTGTTTGGCGATCCGTTGGTGCGGCACGTAGGATATCACTGATGTCATCAGCAAAACCCATGTCTAGCATACGGTCGGCTTCATCAAGTACCAAGATTTCTAGGCTTGATAAGTCAACGCGACCAGCATTGATATGGTCAAGTAAACGACCTGGAGTCGCAACGATAACTTGAACGCCTTTTTTCAAAGCAGTAATCTGACCGTTGTACGGTGCGCCGCCAACTAATGGTACGCAGAATAGACCACGCATATCTTTAGAGTAAGTACGTACACTATCATGTACTTGCTGAGCAAGTTCACGCGTTGGCGTTAGAATAAGTGCTTTGGTTAATTTATCAAAGCTAGTAGCGCGGCTTAAACGATCAAGTACTGGGATAACGAATGCTGCCGTTTTACCACTACCCGTTTGCGCTGACAATAATAAGTCACGACCTGCTAGAGCAAAAGGAATCGCTTGTTCTTGAATAGGTGTTGGATGGGTATAACCACTGCGATCAAGCGCGGTAAGAATCGGCTTGGCAATGTTTAGGTCAGTAAAAGTAACTTTGTTTTCGTCAGTAGCGTCTGTGGCAGCCGCTTCATTATTAGTGTTGGTGTTTGGGGTGTCAGTGCTTTCGATAATGCCGTTTTCAGCAGCGATTGCAGATAAGATGTCAGTCATGAGTATCCTTGGTAAGTATAAGCTGCTGTAAATTCAGCAAACTTGATGCATACCACTGATAACCGTTCACCACGCTACCCATATAATCTAATTATCAAAATTATGATAATTACGTGCCAAACCCATAAGGCTTGTCAAAATTATATAAAGGCGTTCGTGCTGTCTGACGTATTTTGGTGGTAGTGCCGAGTGTCTCATCTTTGTCTGCTAAAAACTCGATATCAATGCTTATTCCAAAGCAGATAAAGGTAAATAACAACCAATCTAGCCCCTACAAAGGGTCCGTAGATAAGATATGAGTCAAAAATAATAGGATTATTTAAGTACACAAAATCATCGGCAACAATTACTTTCGGTCATCCTAGACCCAAAATCGCAGGCGATGTTATCAATCTCATAATTCACATTAGACTATGCTAACGTGGCGACGCAGTATAACACAACAAAATCGTAATCAACAGCTGTTTTTTACGATTATTGTAGAAAACAGCTATAATACAAGAGTTGGCGAGCTATACATGATTAATAATATAGGTATTTTTGCATTAAATATTTTTATCGTGCTCACCGCATATATATAGGCTAAAGAATATCAAATAAATGATCATTACTGCTTTAAAAGCAAAGCAAGAAACGAGGTATTGTAGACATTGATATTAACGTGATAGTTTCACATCAGTGACGTATAGGGGCATCTGCCAAGCACCGCCCGCTTCAATCATACGGCACAGACCAGTGCTACTCTCATGACTTTTCTCAAAATCCTCACCAGTCCATAACCATTCGGTTTTAGAGATACAGTCCCCAAGACCCCGACCTTTTTGGACAGAAGTGATCTGACCTTTGTCGTAATCGGTAGCGTCGGTTGTGATCAGCTTTGGCTCGTATGGTTTGGTGTCATTGATTACCCACACACCCTTACCTACATTATAAGCACCTGTCCAGCAATTATGCTGTACCAACAGCTGCTTGCTGTTTAGACGATTGACGTTCCATGAAGATTTGTCATATAGGCTTGGGCAGTCCCTACTGATATCTTTTATGGTGCCTCTCATTAGATCTGATAACTGAGATGAGCGCATGACGAATTTTTTCTTATTACTAGAAGTGGCTTTTGGATTGGGCATTACCATTCGTATCGTGGGTATTGATTTAGGCGATAAAACACTATTGTTAGATTTTTTGGCGCCCTCTGTATGAACAAAAGCACTGGCTGTGCCCACTCGACCTTGTGCTTCATCCGCTTTTAGCATGACCGCACTTGCCCCTTTATCGGACAAGCGCCAGCGCGTATTACGGACGACCAGCTCTATCTTGCTCGATTTGGTCAGTGCCTCTAACAGCGCTGTGACTTGCGGTGAAGTAAGCTCAGCATAACCAGCAGCACCTGAAAAAGGCTTAGCTTCGCCATAATCTTTATCGTTAATAAATAAAGATATCCGGTGACGGTTACCCAACTGCATCAAGGCTTTGGCAGAGTTTTCTCTTGCACCGCCAAGCTTGACCCGAGCATCAACCGTGGCATTGGCACCTGCACGGCGTATCAACAATAAAGACACTGGCAATTCGATATCATTGTCTGCTTGATAACCCGCCAGTCTGCAAGTACGTGTATTGTCACAGACCACTTGCCAATCTTGGCTGGTAAAATCTATAGGCGTACCAGCATTAGCTGGAGCGTTGTATAACGCGGTACTGATAGCAGTAAGGATAGGTAATAAAATTCTTTTTGACATGGTTTTTGTTATCTTTTTTGTTTTTTTAGACGGCGCTTTGATATGAGAGTTATTTGAGTATTTAGGTTTGACAACATCGCTCTGGTTACTAGGACCATTTGTACTCGATAAGAGGGTTGGTCTGTTCCTAAGCATATTATTCTCCTTCATAATCATCATTCATCAATAGAAAAGGTTTAAGCGCCTACTCTTTTTGGGCAGAGACTGCTATCTTAACGCATCCATGTTTCTATCTGTTGTACTAATGTACCATTATGTAATTAACAAAGTATAGCTCAAATGCTGGTATCTATATGTATATTTATAATGATGAATATTCAAAACAGAAAAAAGGTTAATAAGACAAGTGCTTATTAACCTTTTTGTTTGTTAACATACGGAAGTGTTTTATTTTTTACTTTTTATATCAAACATTTACGGATAAATAAATGAATCATTTAGATGAATGATCGTGACAATTGGTCTAAGCAATAGGCTCAAGAACTAAGTCCACCGCGCGTTTAACGGCTGGACGTTCAGCAATTTTTTTCGCCCAGCGCTGTAGATGTTGATACTCATCCACTTGTAAGAATTCTGCCGCCTCATAGAGCTTTCCAAGTGCCAATTGACCATACCATGCCCAAATAATCATATCAGCAATACTATAATCAGACTCCTCGTCTCCGCCCATATATGTATGGTCTTTTAGATGGCGGTCAAGAACGTCAAGCTGGCGTTTGACCTCCATGGCATAGCGATTGATAGGATACTCCATTGGCTCTGGGGCATAGGCGTAAAAATGCCCAAAACCGCCCCCTAAGAAAGGCGCACTACCCATCTGCCACATTAGCCAAGACAGGCATTCTACCCGTGCTCTACCTTGCTGCATCGGAATGAATTTGCCAAATTTCTCCGCTAAGTACATTAAGATAGCGCCAGACTCAAAGATAGCAAGCGGCTCGCCAGCCTCGCTAGGACTATGGTCGACCAAAGCCGGTATCTTTGAGTTTGGGTTAATAGCGACGAAGCCTGAGCCAAACTGATCGCCTTTAGAGATATCTATCAGATAAGCATCATATTCTGCACCTTTGATACCAAGCTCAGCAAACTCTTCTAGTAAAATATTTACCTTAACGCCATTTGGGGTATTCAATGAATACAGCTGTAATGGCGCATCACCAACGGGCAGATTTTGTTGATGGCGCGTGCCAGCCGTTGGGCTATTAATACTCGAAAATTTGCCCCCGTTTTCTTTATCTTGTGTCCAAACTTTGGGCGGTGTATAGCTCTTTATCTGACTGTTCGTAGAATTGTTATCCTGACTCATAATGTGACCCATTTTTTGTTGTATCGATTATTATATTTTAGAAATGATGGTTTCTACCATATACCTTCCACTATAACGGGGATTGATCTTGCTACTAAAGTCATGTCTTGTAATTTATATGGTAGAGATGTTTAAGTGAAATAGTATTTAGTATATAAGATGATGACAGACATTTTAAAAGTTTATTAAACCATTTTTTTAACTAGACCATATCTTGTAAATAGCAACTATTTCGATCGATCCTTTTGAATGGTTACTATGCTGCTCTTTAACTAATCGGCAGTTATTTTTATACTACGCATAATATAATGGCTTTGTTGAAAATTTACTGTCGATTAAGATGTGTTTCAACGAGTCACGGTTTTAAGATATGGTGAAAGCAAAATGGTAGCCCTGACTCCAACGCAAGATAAATACCTACCTTATGTACTGGCGGTAGCGTTATTTATGCAAATTTTAGACGCTACTATTCTAAACACGTCCCTACCACAGATGGCAGAAGCATTGGGTGAATCGCCACTACAAATGCAATGGGCGGTTATCAGCTACGCGCTTACTTTGGCTATTTTTATTCCTATCAGCGGATTTTTAGCTGATAAATATGGCACACGCCGCGTGTTCTTGTCCGCCATTATCATCTTCTGTATCGGCTCGCTATTATGTGCCGCTTCTCCGGCACTAGACTTCTTAATAGGCTCACGTATTGTACAAGCTATCGGCGGCGCGATGATGACGCCGGTTGCACGCTTAATTTTAGTCAAGTCTTATCCGCGCAATAAACTCTTAACGGTGATGAACTTTGCGGTAATACCTGCTTTGGTTGCGCCATTGGTTGGACCAGTATTGGGTGGTTATATCGTACAGTACACCAGCTGGCATTGGATATTTTTAATCAACATACCTATGGGTGTTTTTGGTTTTATGATAGGCAAAAAACTGGTGCCAGCATTGTTTGAGGACACCAAGCGTCTAGATTGGAGAGGGTTTTTGTTGTTTGCCGCTGCCGCTTGTGGTTTTACCTTGGCGGTAGAGTTTGGCGCACAAGTCGGGCGTGGGTTTTATGGGCTGATATTTGGACTGCTAGCAAGTCTGTTGCTTGGTGCTTATATTTGGCACGCAAAACGTCGTACAGCTCCGCTATTTCCATTGAGTTTGTTTGATATCCGTACCTTTCGCATTGGTATCACAGGTAATTTATTTACCCGATTTGGCATTAGCGCTGTGCCCTTTTTGCTGCCATTGCTTTTGCAGGTGGTGTTCGAGTACTCTCCCTCGCAAGCTGGCTGGCTACTTGCCCCTATCGCCGTAGGGGCTATCGGCATCAAGCCTTGGGTTAGTAAGATTATCCAGCGTTATAGCTATCGCACGGTATTAGTCTATAATACGACTTTTATGGGTATCTTGATTATTATCTTGGCGCAATTTAATGATGCAGCGCAGTGGATGTGGTTTATCCCTATCTTGACCGTAATGGGCGCCTGTAACTCTATGCAGTTCAGCGCAATGAACACTATTACCATTGGCGACCTGCATGGCACTCAAACCAGTAGCGGCAATAGTCTGATGGCTGTCAACCAACAACTCGCCATCAGCTTTGGTATTGCCTTTGGGGCGGCGCTGCTCACTCTGCTACGTGAGCGCCTACAAATGGATACATTGACCGCTTTTCAAACCACCTATTGGATATTGGGTGTCTTTACCATTCTCTCAGGATTGCATTTTTTACGCTTAAAACCTGAAGATGGTCGTGGTTTATATTAAAAGTGAGTATTGAAAGGTTGTATAGTCAGTGAAAAGTAATATCGACACATTATGTACTGCGGGTATCAATTTTTCTTGCTTGCCGTGCCGTTGCTGCCAGAGGCTGCAAAAAATTTATACCCGCAGCACCGTAGCGTTTTTAGAGTATTTTGACGATATTTGAAATATAAAAAATAATATTTGATAAAAAATAGACCAAAAAAAAGCCAGCCTATGCTTGGGTTATGAGCAAAACATAGGCTGGCTTATTGTGATTTAATGAGAATTACTGATATCTAATCGTCTTTCATCTGCAATTGGATATAGTTTTGAATACCGACATCTTTCATCAAGTCTTCTTGCGTCTCAAGCCAGTCTTGATACTCTTCATTACCGTCTTTTAGAGTAACCAATAGCTGACGTGATACATAATCTTGCTGCGTTTCACACAAAGTAATCGCATCGGTGATGATGCTAAACTTCTGCTTTTCTAAGCGCAAATTGCAGTCAATCATTTCAGGCACATCTTCAGCGATAAACATCTTGCCATAATCTTGCAAATTGGGTAAACCACCTAGCAATAAAATCCGTGCAATCAAATCATCAGACCACTTCATTTCTGCGATAGACTGTTTATAGAAATTTTCGTTTAATGATTCTAAGCCCCAATGGCGAGCAATACGTGCATGCAAAAAATACTGGTTGATGGCTATCAACGACTGACCCAGCACTTTATTCAGCGCGCGGATAATGTCTTTATCCCCATTCATATTTTCTCTCCCTATCTATTGGATACTTGATTTAACTATATAGCGATTATTATCCGTTACTATCAAACAAGATTTGAAGATACTTCAGCCATCTGACTTTGCAAATAATTTGGCAGACCAATCATATCAATCAAGCGTAGCTGCTGCTCAAGCCAATGGGCATGATCCTCTTCCGTGTCTTTGAGCTGCACGACCAACATCTCGCGTGTGACATAGTCATGCGCTTCTTCACACATTGCGATACCGTCTTTAAGATGTTTTTGTACCTGATATTCTAGATCTAAGTCAAGCTGTAGCATCTCAGGTACGGTCGTGCCGATATGAATCGCGTCGACGCTCATTTTAGGCGTGCCGCCTAGCATCAGAATACGACGAATAATCGCCTGTGCATGTAGTGTCTCATCTTCCATCTCATGGCTGATACGGTTGTACAATTTACCGTAATGCCATTCTGCATACATCTCAGAGTGAATAAAATACTGATCACGAGCTGCAAGCTCACCACCTAACAAAAAGTTTAAATAATCAATCACTTTAGGGTTGCCTATCATCGCCTACACTCCTGTATGTATCATTGTTTGTTATATACATTCATAATTTTGCATGTACATAAAGCGGCATTCGTAAACCAATCAGCAAAGATTAAAATCAACGAAGACCCTCACATATTAAGAAGGATATAGTAGCATAAAGAGAGCTTAACACTTGTAACGATATGAACTGAGAATCATAACCAACCACTATTTTTATTAGCGTATCAGCAACAGGTGCGATAGCAAATTCTCAATAGAAGTAGCTATATCCAGTTTTAATGTGGAGTATCAGTGAAGTTATATGGACGATTGCAACCCACTCTTTAGGTATAATGTTAAAATATTACATGCGTAATATTGAATATAATCCTATTATATCAAGGCTTATACACGATTAGGATGCACAAGCAAAAGCATAAAGCCTTATAAATATTTAGCGCTTAAACAGCATAAGCCAATACTTCGAGCTTAGCATGATGATCTTCGAGATAATCATTTATCATAGGCTCACAGCAGCCGCAGCAGGTGGCGACATCTAACGTGTCTTTTAAGCCATCTAACGTATCGATACCAGAAGCGATAGCAGCTTTTATTTGCTTTTCTTTGACATCATTACAGATACAGACGTACATAAATGGGTTCCTACTGTGATTGACTAACGTATTATTCGCTATAATAACGATAATTATTAGCATTTACAATAGTATTTGGTGACTTTTTCAGTCAGGCTAATGACAGATTTATGGTTATGGTAATCTTAATCAATCCATGTAACTGAATATAATAATCCATGTAAACCGACGGTATCAAAGGTAGCAAAATGGCGACGAACTGTAAATTTGCTCATTTTTTAATCGATTTTAAGGATAACTGCTGTTATATTGTCCTCCTATTAACTAAATATACATTGGAATTGCCCCATGTCTAATAATAATTCTATGATACAACCGCTTGAGTTGTTTAAAGTATTATCTGACCCTACGCGCTTGAAGATTTTCCAAATCCTATATAATAAAGAATCACGCTGCGTCGGTGAGTTAGTAGAGATACTTGATCAACCACAGCCAACGATATCTCGTCATCTCAACCACTTAAAAAAAATGGGTATCCTAAATTGTGTTCGTGATGGAACCTGGATGTGGTACGAGGTTGCAAATGACTTGCCAGAATGGTGTCAAGACATCTTGGACACTACCTATAAGCAGGTATCAATCAAAGAAAGAGCCATGCTAAAAATGGCCTAATGCTACTAGGTGGTGAAAATTCTACTTAAGTAACTTTGGCTTATATTAGCCGCATAAAAAAGACCTCATAATGAGGTCTTTTTTATGCGCTATTTCTAGTACTCTTGATTGAACTTTAAACCAAGTCTAAGAAATCACTGACAAAGGCATTGGCTGGATGATGAATCAGCGCCTCTGAGGTACCTACTTGCTCGACACGACCATGATTCATCACCACGATTTCATCAGATACCGCCCTTGCCTCTTCTTGGTCATGGGTAACCATGATGCTGGTAATACCAAGCTCATGGTGAATGTCTTTTAGCCAAGTTCGCAGCTCTTTACGTACTTTGGCATCCAGTGCCCCAAATGGCTCATCTAATAGCAGTAGTTTTGGCTTAACCGCCAGTGCACGAGCCAGCGCAATACGCTGCCGCTGACCGCCTGATAGTTGGTGCGGGTAAGCGTTTGCCACTTGTGGCAGCTGTACCAAATCTAATAGCTCAGCCACGCGCTTATCGATATCCGCTTTACTTAGGCGCTCATTTTTTGGTAGCAAGGTCAGACCAAAGGCTACATTGTCAGCCACGTTTTTATGTCGAAACAAGGCATAGTGCTGAAACATAAAACCGATATGGCGCTTTTGTACCGGTGTATCGGTGACGTCCAGCTCATCAAACAATATCTGTCCAGAGTCCGAGTATTCAAGACCGGCGATGATACGCAGTAAAGTAGTCTTACCGCAGCCGGAAGGACCTAATAATGTCGTCAGTTTACCGGTAGGTACCGTGATGTTGATATCATCTAAGGCGGTGAAGTTGCCGAATTTTTTATTAACGTTGCGAATCTCGATGCTCATAATGGTGTCTCTTATTATTTCTTTTATCGTAGCGTAGCAGATTGTTTAATAGTATGGCGAATAGCAAAAGTGGCGTCTATGGACATGAACCGCTATGCTTTGCCCGCCGACTTTTTGACAGTAGCATTAGCACTGACTGGTAGTTCAGGCGCACTCATCAAACGTTCAGACTTGGCGAATTTGCGATCTTGTAGTTTGGTCATAATTTGCTGAATAAGCAGTGTCACTAAAGCAAGTGCGGCAAGTAAGCTCGATAAGGCAAATGCAGCGGTAAAGTTATAGTCATTATAAGCAATCTCAACCAGTAGCGGCATGGTATTGGTTTCACCGCGAATATGACCTGAGACCACACTCACTGCCCCAAACTCACCCATCGCTCGTGCATTGGTCAAAATCAAACCATATAGCAGCGCCCATTTAATATTGGGTAAGGTCACATGCCAAAACGTCTGCCAACCCGTCGCGCCTAACGTTAATGCTGCTTGCTCCTCACTGTCACCCTGAGTTTGCATCAGTGGTATCAATTCACGCGCCACAAAGGGAAAGGTGACAAACAAAGTCGCTAAAATAATACCCGGTACAGCATAGATTACCTGAAATCCCATGCTCTCAAGCCAGCCGCCAATGCTAGAGTTTAACCCGAACAGCAAAACGAACATCAAACCTGCGACCACTGGCGACACCGAAAATGGCAGATCAAGCAAAGTGGTCACCAGCTGCTTACCTTTAAACTGGTAACGGGTCACCAGCCACGCAATGGCAATACCCATCACCATATTAATCGGCAACACAATCGCGGCGGTAATCAAAGTTAGCTTAATCGCCTGCAAGGCTTCAGGATCGACAAGAGAGGCAATATACAACTGCCAACCACCCTTAAAGGCTTCGTAGAACACGGCTAACAGTGGCACCACCAACATAATGACCATGAATAAAACCGCAATGACAATAAAAGTGCTGCGTACCCATGGCGTGTCTTTGGTCGCCGGATTGCTTTGGTAATCGTAGCTATTAGAGATTTGCATTAGCGAGCTCCTACACGGCGCGACAGCTGCCACTGTACGATATTAATGGTTAATAAAATCACAAAAGAGATAAGCAGCATAAACAAGGCAACGGCTGAGGCGCCTTGAACATCAAACTGCTCAAGCTTACTGATAATGATTAATGGCAAAATCTCAGACTGCATCGGAATGTTACCGGCGATAAAAATAACTGAGCCGTACTCGCCAGTGGCACGGGCAAACATCATGCCAGCACCCATCAATAACGCAGGCAATAGCTCCGGTAAAATGACCTTGCGAAATGTCGTCAAGCGATTGGCACCCAATACCGCGGATGCTTCTTCGAACTCAACCGATAACTCTGCAAGTACAGGTTGTACAGCCCGAACAATAAAGGGGAAACTGACGACCACCAAAGCAAGCCAGATACCAATTGGTGTAAACGCTACTTGAATATCAAACTTGGCAAACCACTGCCCGATAAGACCATTGGGCGCATACAAAGTCGCAAGAGAGATACCAGTAACCGCTGTCGGTAGTGCAAAGGGTAAATCCACCAAGGCATTTATTAAGGATTTGCCCCAAAATTCATAGCGTACGAGCACCCATGCGACCAATGTGCCAAACACCATATTGGTTAGCATCGCCAAAAACGACATCCATAAACTGAGTTTGATCGCTGCCGTGACTTGTGGTTGGCTAATAGTCTCCCAAAATCCCGTCCAGCCCATTTGGGTTGTGGTATAGGCCATCATGGCAAACGGCAGTACTACTAACAGCGACAAGCTAAAGACAGTAATGCCCATACTTAATCCAAACCCTGGTAGCACATTGCGCTGACGCAAGCGTGTTAACCAACCTTTTTTAGGTATCGGTTTGATGGTAGAAGGTGTTGTTGCACTCATAATAGCGTCCTATTGCCTAGCTGATGGTACTTATCGTAAGCACTCTATCGTAACGATATAAAGAAAAAGGTATGATGACTATGCTCATGGTATAAAGGACATAGCGTTGACGGCCATGTCCTTTATGAGATTGACATAATTTCATGATGTCATGCGTTACTGATTAATAGTCAGATAATGCAGTCGCTGTACTCAAATAAATTCTTGAATAAGTAACGGCTTTTATCTTCGGTTACTGACAACATTAATGGTGTTACTGAGGCGCATTAACCGCTAACTTATCAAACAAACCACCATCGCTGAAATGCGTGCTCATGATCTCATCCCATGTACCAAATGCATCATTCGGACGGAAAGTTTCGATAGGTGGTAATTTATCACTGTTTTTATCAAGCACGCTCTTCACGCTTGGGCGCAGATATAAGTCAGCTGCCAATTGCTGAGCAGCATCGCTCCATAAGAAATCAAGATAGGCTTTTGCAGCATCTGTGGTGCCTTTTTTATCAGTCACTGTTTTCACAACCGCAACTGGGCTTTCAGATTTGATTGAGTATTTTGGATAAACGATATCGACTTGACCGACACCAAAGTCTTTTGCGGCAAGGTTGGCTTCATTTTCAAAGGTCACCAAGACATCACCGATACCACGTTGTACAAATGTCGTCGTCGCCGCGCGCCCGCCACCCTCATAGACTTTGACGTTTTTTAGCATGTCTTTGACATAGTTTTCTGCTTGGGCTTCATCTTTATTAAACGCATGTAAGCCATAACCATAAGCACCTAAGAAGGCATAGCGACCGTTACCCGTCACTTTTGGGTTTGCCATGACAATCTCAACACCCTCTTTGGTCAAATCTGCCCAATCATTGATGCCTTTTGGATTGTCTTTACGTACCAAGAAGACGATGGTGCTGGTAAAAGGTACAGCATTGTCTGGGAATTTGCTTTCCCAATCTGACTCAACCAAGCCTTTTTTCTCAAGCAGCTCAATATCAGAGCCTTGGTTCATGGTTGCAACATCGGCTTGTAGACCATTAGCAACCGACAGGGCTTGTTTACTCGAACCGCCATGCGACTGCTTGATAAGAATATTGCTGTTTGGGTGTTCGCTTTTGTAATGATCAACAAATAATGGATTGTAGTCTTTATAAAAATCACGGGCGACATCGTAGGAGACGTTCAATATTTCGATATCCTGCCCTTCTGTCGCGGCAGGCGTGCCCTCTGCATTGGCAGCTGGGTCAGTTTTTTCGTTGTTGCTACAGCCTGCAACACCTAAAGTGAGCGCCACACCGGCGATACTTAGGGCGCTAAGCGCCTTATTTTTATAACCTGCGGTATACGATGTCATGGCTGCCTCAAAAAATGTCTGATAAGTAATGTAAGTATGCTAACAGCGTGATCTTATTATGTTTAATGATGAATATGTGTATGTTATTGCCAAAACGGAATAAAGAAATTAGAAATACAATAATATCAATAACTTAAAATTATCAGTAATGCATAATCTGAATATTTTTAATAATCATTGGCTATCCGCTAATAATTTAGCCATCTAATTCAGCCTTTCATCTAAGCATGAATGTCTGAATTAAATGGCTTATAACCGAACAACTTGATGAACTTTTTTGGTTGTCTTTACTGCACGACGGCCAGCTTATCAAAACGCCCGCCATCAACAAAAAACGTCTCCATAATCTGCGTCCAAGGACCAAAGACATTCACCGGCTCAAACGTCTCAATATCAAGTAAAGTGTCTTTATGGGCAGCCAGCACTTGCTCATTACTAGGGCGCATATACATCTGTGCCATCAGCTCCTGTGCTGGCGTGTCCCATAAACCTTTAAGATAGGTATTTGCCGCTTCTGTTTTGCCTGCTTTGTCAGTTACCGCAGTCACTACCGCGACAGGATTGGCGATCAACACTGAATAACTTGGATAGACGATATCGACTTGTCCTTTGGCAAATTGCTTGGCGACCAGATGCGCTTCGTTTTCAGTCGTGATGAGTACATCCCCTAAACCGCGCTGGGTAAAGCTGGTCGTTGCTGCACGTGCGCCATTGTCATAAGTGACGACGTTTGCTAGTAGCTTCTTGATAAAAGCATCGGTGTTGATAGAAGCGTCACTCTTTTCTTTAAAATGATGGAGACCATAACCATAGGCACCCAAAAATGCATAACGCGCGGTACCACTGGTTTTTGGGTTCGGTATCACGACATCAATGTCACTACGTACCAAATCTTGCCAATCTTTAATGCCCTTTGGATTGCCGCTGCGTACCAACAGCACTATGGTACTGGTATAAGGGACCGCGCCGTTTGGTAGCGCTTGCTGCCAATCAGTGGCAACCAAGCCTTTTTCGACCAGCAGATTCATATCGCTTTCTTGGTTAAAGGTCACTACATCCGCTTGTAAACCATTGGCAACCGACAGTGCTTGTTTGCTTGAGCCACCATGTGATTGATTGATATTTACTTTGCTATTGGGATGCTCTTTTTGATAGCCTTTAGCAAATAAGGTATTGTAGTCTTTATAAAAATCGCGTGAGACATCATAGGAGACGTTTAATAGCTCTATATCTTGCGCAGCATCAGCTGACTTTTTCGTGTCCGCTTGGCTCTCACTTTGAGTGGTTTCAGTGGGACTACAGGCTGTCATCAATACCGCCATACTCAGTACGCTGCCCATCATCAAGGTGCGTGATGATTTATTTTGGATGACTTTAATGGTTTGGTTGTCAGTCGCTGAAATATAACGCAAAAGGTTGCTCTTAACGGTATTGGTCGTTTGCATAGTCGCTCTCGATAATGTCATGCTACCACTTGTGGACCCTATTATTTTATTGATTCTATAAATAAGGATAACAAAGGCAGTGATGGTAAAAATTTTGGGAGATACATTGGTTTTTTTATTGATGAGAGATATGCTAGCAGCATAGATAACAAACGCTTAGTGACGAATACGCTTATCGAGTGGTGAACTTGGCATAAGCACGATTATTAGTAGCACTATTGCGAGTTATTCTGTAGTAGATATTTTCAACAGCTGTTTTTGCGATATAGAGATAAGCCGTCACTTTTGCGTAAGTTGCCGTATTGCTTGATCAGTAGACGAATATTTTTGTAAGCTGTATTCTCGCTGGCATTGTAAGCGCTGCAAAAAACTGTTTAATTCAATCAAAAACATCCATTTTTATCACTTACTCACTTACCCAAGGCAACTTAATGATTACTTCTTTCTCTTGTTACTCGCGTTTTTTTGCTGCTCTATCTTTAACGAGTGCAGCGCTGCTTACTTTGAGTGGCTGTAATAACACGATAAAAGCCAATGTGGATAATCACAGCGTCACACAACCTGCAGCGACACTCTCACCTGCTGTACAAGTCATCGTTGGTGACTATGCTTCTGAGGGTTATGCTAAGCGTACGCAAGGCGATGACTGGGTAGGCGTGATAATCAAAGCGGATGGTGATAATCAGATTGACATTAAGGTACGTGCGCGTAGCGATATCAAACAACCGACCTGCCATTTCGATGGCAAGGCAACATTGATGGGTCAAGATGATGCACACGGCATTATTTTTCAGAGCAAGGTCAATGAAAGTACGACTTTTTTTCAATTTAAAGATGATAAATTGACTATTGATAGCCAAGATAAATACGCGCTTAATTACTTTTGCTCTGGCGGTGGCACATTGGTTGGTGACTATCAAAAGTTGGCCAGTGATTTAGAGCTCAGCTGACCACGAGATGTTCAAAACATTCAAATAATAAAAAAGGGTCAGACTTATTCTCTGACCCTTTTTTTATTGTTAATAGTTCACATTTAATATAAATTTTTATACAGCAGAAGCGCCCGTTAGTTTGACTTCAGCGCGTTCCTCGCGAGCGATACCAGCATAATAAGCACGCAGTATCTCTAACACCTCTGGTCGGCTAAAGTTCTCTGGCACGTCTTCATCTTCTGACAGCGCTTTGCGCAGCTTTGTCCCTGATACTTTGACATGTTCAGATGCGTCATGTGGGCAGGTTTTATCAGAGGCCATAGCGTTACAAGCATTACACCAGAACGTCCAGCCAATCTTTAATGGTTGGGTGATCAAATCATCTTTACCGACGTGATCAAAGATGGTTTGCGCATCAAATGCGCCATAATAATCGCCAACACCGGCATGGTCACGACCAACGATCAGATGGCTACAGCCGTAGTTTTGGCGGAATACGGCATGTAATAATGCTTCACGCGGACCAGCATAACGCATATCTAATGGATAACCAGCTTGAATAACGGTGTCAGCTCTAAAGTAATTGTCAATCAAAGTTTTAATGGCTTCTTGACGCACATCTGCTGGGATATCGCCCGGCTTTAACGCACCCAATAATGAATGTATCAGTACGCCATCACAAATCTCGATCGCAATCTTGGCCAAATATTCGTGCGAGCGGTGCATAGGATTGCGGGTTTGGAAAGCCGCGACCGTTTGCCAGCCTTTATTATCCAAAATTGCGCGGGTTTCAGCTGGTGTTTTATAAATCTCAGGATATAAGGTTGGAAACTCACCTTCGCTTAGGACTTCAACGCTACCTGCAATGTTGACTTCACCTTGCTCTAGTACTTGTTGGACACCAGGATGCTCAGGATCTGTGGTGGTAAATACTTGTTGGCACTCATGCTCTTTATCAATGGTATAGGTTTCTTCCACCGTTAGAATACCCATAATCTCGCCATCTTGTGCCACCAAAGCAACTTTATCACCTTGATTTAGGCTGTCTGCTGTCGCTTTCGGTGCGGATAAAGTAATAGGAATCGGCCAAAACAAGCCTGCATTGTCGCCACTTTGCAAGCGCATATTATCAACCACGCCCTGCCAATTGGCTTGATTCATAAAACCATTTAACGGCGTAAAACCGCCAATACCAAACATAATTAAATCACCGCGCTCACGTGAGCTGAGCGTAATAGTTGGTAAAGTGCTGGCAAGTTGTAGTGCTTGGTTGCGAGCCTCACCATTCAATAGTAACGGCTTAAGCTCAGCATTACCGTGCGGAGGAACAAGCTTTGAGGGTGTTTGATTATGGATAATAGATGTCATAGTAATTTTACAGCCTTAAGATGAGAGAAAGATGAGTAACGGTAGATAAAGGTAGTAGAGAAGCAATTGGGCGAATAAAGGGATAATAGCAGTACGTTAAGTTAAAGCTATTTATTAAATGATTAAAAACTGCTCATTAACATCAGGTATTGAATTCGATGAGCATAGGCTACCTAATTTTCGTTATGAAAATTTATGCTGTGTTTGGATATAGATATGTCTTAAAGGAATTTATGTTTATAGAGCCAAGCTTATATCATGGTAAGCTGAATTATTCATAATGCGATTGGCAATAAAACCTATTACACACGCAAATCAATATCAATGCTGCCTTTAAGCTAAAAAACAAAATTGAGATTACGTCATGTATCAATATAACTACGCTGACCAAACCTTGGTAGAGGAACGGGTTGCCCAGTTTCGCGACCAAACTGAACGGTTTTTGGCAGGTGAGTTGCCAGAAGAACAGTTTTTACCGCTGCGCTTGCAGAACGGTCTTTATATCCAGCGTTATGCGCCGATGTTGCGTATTGCCATTCCTTATGGACTGCTGGCCAGTTACCAATTGCGCAAATTGGCAGAAATTACCCGCAAATATGACAAAGGCTACGGGCACTTTACCACTCGTACCAATATCCAACTAAACTGGCCAAAGCTTGAAGAAGTGCCAGATATTTTGGCAGAACTGGCGACAGTACAGATGCATGCGATTCAGACGTCGGGCAACTGTATTCGTAATACCACGACTGATCCTTATGCAGGGATTCATCAAGAAGAAATTGCTGATCCGCGCCCCTATTGCGAGATTATTCGCCAGTGGTCAACCTTTCATCCTGAATTTGCTTTTTTGCCACGTAAATTTAAGATTGCCGTCGTTGGCACTGCCAATGACCGCGCCGCGACTCAAGTCCATGATGTCGGCCTACATCTAAAAACCAATGACGAAGGCGAGCTTGGTTTTGAGGTGTTGGTGGGTGGTGGACTTGGGCGTACACCAGTCATTGGTAAGGTCATCAATGAGTTTTTGCCGCGCCAGCATTTGCTAAGCTATTTGGATGCTATTTTACGCGTCTATAATCTACACGGTCGCCGCGATAATAAGTATAAAGCTCGTATTAAGATATTGGTTGAGAGCATGGGCGGCCCAGCCTTTGCCAAATTGGTCGATGCCGAATGGCAAGCGCATACCAAAGATGGCCCGCTTACCTTAACCGATGCAAATTTTGCGACTGCCAGCAGTTTCTTTACTGAACCTGATTATGTGGCCTTTGATGCGCTACAAACGCAGTCTGAATTGCAACAGCAACTGAATGCGGATAAAGACTTTGCCAATTGGTACCACCAAAATACAGTGGCGCATAAAATCGCCGGCTATCGTGCGGTGGTGATTTCCTTAAAAGCAGGCTTAGTGGAAGGTCGCTACGTGCCTTCAGGTGATGTTAGCGAATCGCAAATGGATGCCTTAGCCGATCTGGCTGATAAATACAGTTTTGGGGAGCTGCGCGGTACTTATCAGCAGAATTTGGTCTTTGCTGATGTGCAAACCAAGCAGTTATATGAGTTATGGCAGCAATTGTCTGATCTGCATCTGGCGCGTCCGAATGTCAATACGCTGACAGACATGATCGTCTGCCCAGGTTGGGACTATTGTTCACTGGCCAACGCCACCACCCACAATATCGCTGAGCAAATCGAAAAACAGTTTGATGATCTCGATTATCTTTATGACTTGGGTGAGATTCGCCTGAATATGTCAGGCTGCATGAACGCCTGTGCGCATCACCATACGGGTGATATCGGTATCCTTGGTGTCGATAAAAAGGGTGAGCATTGGTATCAAATCAGCCTTGGTGGCAACTCCAGTAACGATGCAAAAATCGGTAAGATATTGGGTAAAGCGGTGCCAGCGACTGATGTAGCCGTTACCCTACAAAAAATATTAGACGTCTATTTAGAGCAGCGCGTAAGCAATGATAACGACGTAGAACGCTTTGGTGATTTGGTCGATCGTGTTGGTATCGCCCCATTTAAGGAGAAGGTTTATGGGTAATCATCATGTTCTAAATAGTGAAGGTATCGATATCAGTCAAGACGACACATGGTTGGCACTGAGCACCAATGAGCTGCCCGATGGTATTGCCCTGACACATGTATCATTACTTGAGCTGCTGCAAAAACAAGAAAAGCTTGAGATTGTTTTGCCGTTTGCTGATTTGCTCGATAATGAAGGAAAAATAGCTGGCGGGCTAATACAACAAGTACGTGAACTGGTTAGCCAACATGCCAGCCGAGTCGGCGTTTGGGTGACATCTGATAGCGATGCCGATGTATTGGCTGGCTTGCCTGAGTTTTTATTACAGCAAGATTTGATCGTCATTCATGTCCCCGCCTTTACTGATGGTCGCGGCTTTAGTTATGCCCAAACGCTACGTCAAATCGGCTATCAAGGGGAGATTCGCATGGCAGGCAAGTTTGGCCGTGATCAAATTGCCTATCTGCTGCGCGCGGGTGTCGATAGCTTTGTGCTCAGTGAGCATGACATGCACTCTATCTCCGATATCAGTCAAGCATTTAAAGCGCTTGCCAGCAGCTACGATGGACGCGATGCTAGTGCATTGCCGATGTTTGCAGGCACTTAGTTTTAGAATAAATCATAAGCACTTATATTAGTTGCTTTTCACTCTAATCATTTTTACATGAACTTTCATCAAGGAATCTACCATGAGCCAATTACACCCAAATCTAGATATCGATCAAGCCAACCAAGACTTGCAAGGTCAAACGCCAGAACAAATCGTAGAATGGGCATTAAGCCAAGCCAAGAACCCAATCATCACGACTAACTTCCGCCCTTACGAGTCAGCGATATTGCATTTGGTCGCGTCGCTGCGCCCTGATATCACTGTTTTGTGGGTAGATTCTGGCTATAACACTGACGCCACTTATCGTTTTGCTAATAAAGTTATCCGTGATTTGAACTTAAACGTGATCACCTATATTCCTAAGCAAACCGCTGCCCATCGTAACGTGACGATGGAAGGTATCCCTGGTATTGATAACGCACTACATGATGAGTTCACCGATCAGGTAAAACTTGAGCCTTTCCGCCGCGCTTTAGATGAGTTAAAGCCTGATGTTTGGTTCAATGCTATTCGTAAAGATCAAACCGAATTCCGTCAGGGTCTTGATGTCCTAAGCTTGTCAAAAGATGGTGTCTTAAAAGTAGCACCACTGTTTGAAAAAACAGACGCTGATTTGGATGTTTATCTTGAAGAGCACAACTTGCCAAATGAATTTGATTACTTTGATCCAACTAAAGTAGAAGAGCATCGCGAATGTGGTTTGCATACGCAGTTGTAATCACTAAATACAGAATTGTGATTCAATAAACTGCAATACTAAAAAATCCCGTTTAACCGGTTTATACCGAGTTAAGCGGGATTTTTTAGTATCATGACTTTATACTGCTATTCTCTTTCTCAGAAAAAATTACTTTTAATATCTCAAAAATGACTATGCTAATGCCAATTCACTAGGTGAGCCTGCGCAGCTGATAACTCATAATAGTGCTATATATTCAATTGAATGACTGGTCATACTATGAATACCTTTCCCCTATTTTTTAAATTAGAAGATCGTAAAGTACTGATTGTTGGCGGCGGTGATGTGGCATTACGCAAAGCGGATTTGCTCAGCCGTGCTGGCGCATGTATCACTGTCCTTGCGCCAAGCATTAGCCACGAGATACAAGCCTTGCTAAGTGATAGCAAGCACAGGCTGATTTATGAGAATTATAATAAAACCTATATGACAGACTCGCGCGTTATTATCGCCGCCACTGATGAGGAGACGCTCAACCATCAAATCCACGCCGATGCAACTGCATTAAACATCCCTGTAAACGTCGTCGATACGCCGCATTTGTGCGATTTTATCTTCCCTGCGATTGTCGATCGTAATCCTATTGTGATTGGCATCTCATCAAATGGTAAAGCACCAGTGTTGGCACGTTTACTACGCGCACGCCTTGAAACCTTGATTCCTCAAGGTTATGGCAAACTGGCCAAGCTTGCTGGCGAGTTTCGAGGTGACGTTAAAGCCAAAATACCGTCATTGACTGGGCGTCGGCAGTTTTGGGAGCGGGCATTTGAAGGTAAAGTCAGTCAATTGATGTTTTCCGGTAATGAAAATGAAGCTATCGCCCAGCTGCAAGCTGATTTGGATAACACAGCGGCAGGTATCACTACAAAAGACGCCACGGATGAATCAACAGAAGCCCAAAACATGATGGGCGAAGTCTACATCGTTGGTGCCGGTCCTGGTGACCCAGAACTCTTAACCTTTAAAGCGCTGCGTCTGATGCAGCAAGCGGATATCGTCTATTATGATGCACTGGTATCACCGCAAGTATTGGATTTGTGTCGCCGCGATGCTGATAAAGTCTTTGTCGGCAAAAAACGCAGTAATCATGCCGTAGCACAATTGGGCATCAATGAGCTGTTGGTCAATAGCGCCAAAGAAGGTCGGCGTGTGGTACGTCTAAAAGGCGGTGACCCATTTATCTTTGGGCGTGGCGGTGAAGAGATTGAAAGTCTGCGCGCACATGGCGTTCCTTATCAAGTCGTACCCGGCATCACTGCTGCCAATGCCGCTGCCAGCTATGCAGGAATTCCGCTTACCCATCGTGATCATTCGCAGTCAGTGCGTTTTGTGACAGGTTTTTTAAAGGCAGGCTCGCCTAATAATAACTTCAAAAGTTTTTTGAATACTGATGAAACAGTCGTATTCTATATGGGTCTGCATTCGCTACCGCGCTTGACTCAAGGTTTGATTGATGCCGGGCGTAGTGCGGATACCCCGATTGCCATCGTCTCTAACGCCAGTATGCCCAATCAGCAAGTATTAACGGGTACGCTTGCCAGCATCGTTGAATTACAAGAAAAGAACCAGCTGCCCACACCTGCTCTACTCATCATGGGTGATGTCGTAAGCTTACATCATGATTTGGCTTGGTATAACTTACACAATCAGCAGCATAATGAAAACATATCAGAAACTGACAATAACTGGTTACGCGGCGGTACTGCTACAACACCAACACCAAATCCTAACCAACAAGCGCATGCGCTATCTATGATTGCTAATCTGGCAACAGAAGATGGTGGTCTTGAGCAGTTAGTGATTGGTTAAAAAACTCCCTAAAAAACTTTTTTAATTTAAAGCCCTGCCAATTTACTGGTAGGGCTTTTTTCTGATTGCAACAGAGCAAAATTCTCCAATCCTTGCTAGAATAATGGCTGTCTTTTTATTCACCACTAAGCCTCATTATGCCTTTATCTGCTGTTACTCCTCTTACTATCCTGCACACCTCTGACTGGCATTTAGGACGCAGGCTTTATGGGCGACTGCGCTATGATGAATTTGCCGCGTTTTTAAATTGGCTACAAGACACTATTAGCTCGCAGCACGTGGACGTATTGATCGTCGCTGGTGATATCTTCGATACTATGACGCCAAGTAATAAAGCCCAAGCGCTGTATTATGAATTTTTAGGCAAGGTTTCAACATCATCCTGTCAGCATGTCGTCATCGTCGCAGGCAACCATGATTCACCGACATTTTTGGATGCCCCAAGTAATGTACTGAAGTTTTTAAATGTCCATGTCGTTGGTACCGCTTGTGAAGACTTAAACGATGAAGTGATGGTGTTAGATGATGTAGACGGTACACCACATTGTATTATCGCCGCCGTGCCTTATCTGCGTGATCGTGATGTACGTGGCAGTCAGGCTGGCGAGTCAGCTCAAAGCAAAGACGCCAATGTTATCAAAGGTATCTGCGCACACTATGATGAAGTCGCAGATATTGCCAAAACCAAACAAGCTGAATTAGCTAAAGCACACAAACGACATATCCCTATCATTGCCACAGGGCATCTGTTTGCTGCCGGCGGCAGTACTACCGAGGATGATGGTGTTCGTGAGCTATATGTTGGCTCGCTTGGTAAAGTCTCCGCTGATATGTTCGATGACTGCTTTGATTATGTGGCGCTTGGGCATTTACATGTACCGCAGCGTGTCGGTGGGCGTGAAACCATTCGATATTCAGGCTCACCCATTGCAATGGGCTTCGGTGAGGCGCGCCAGCAAAAGCAAGTATTGCTCATACAGTTTGGCACGGTGCTAAAAAAGAAAGAGTTAACACTGGAAAATGCTTCTGAGAGCAGCCCTCATCAGCTGAATAACACCCTTATTAACACTGATAAGACCATAGAAAAAACCGCTAAAAAAGCAGTCAATCAGGCGGCAAGTTTTATGGATGACCTGTTTGCTGATGTAGAGCCTATAGAAAGCGATCAGCGTAGTGAAATGAGTATTGAAGAAATCTCTAAACCAACAAAGATTCTTCCAAGCACTCATTCTACTTTAATCGCCACGCCACTGCATCATGACACTTCACGTCAGATGCAAATCACCTCACTCCCTATTCCAAAGTTCCAAAAATTGGCACAAGTATCGGGTGATTTGGAAACTATTAATCAAAAAGTTGATAAGGTTATTGAGGCTCTGTCTGATACAGAATCGGTCTGGTTAGAGATTATCTACACTGGTGATGAGGTGGTTAGCGAATTGCGTGAAAGTATTCAATCCATGGTAGAGGGCTTACCCTGTGAGGTGTTAAAAATAAAAAATACCCGCACTTATAACAAAGTACTTCATCAACAACAAATCTCTGAGACATTGCAGGATTTAAATGAGCAAGAAGTATTTGAGCGTTGTTTAGCCACTCATAACATCCCCAATGAACAAAGACTAACATTGCGAGAGGCTTATGGTCAGATCGTTTATGACCTGCATCATGCAGATACTCAAGCTGAATAATCGCTAAAACTTATAAACCTGATACCACTAACCGCAAATTCTCATTGATATCTATAAAAATAAGACCTGCCATGCGCCTAATTGAACTAAGACTTAAAAACCTCAACTCCTTAAAAGGCGAATGGCACATTGATTTTAGTGACGCCGCTTTTTTGAACGAAGGTATCTTTGCCATTACCGGGCAAACGGGCGCTGGCAAGACCACTATTTTGGATGCTATTTGCTTGGCGCTCTACAGCCAAACGCCACGACTCGGTGACATTACTGGCTCTACAAATGAGATTATGACTCAAGGTACAGGAGAGTGTTCCGCAGAAGTCATCATTGAGATTGACGCCAAGCGATATCAGTGTTCATGGTATCAACATCGTGCCCACAAAAAAGCCAAAGGTAACTTATTACCGATTAAGCACGAGATTAGCGAGGTCAAGTCTGGCAAGATTTTAGAAGAGAAAAAATCCAAAACCTCAGCTTATATTCAAGCGCTCATTGGCATGGATTTTAGCCAATTTACCCGCTCCATCATGCTGGCACAAGGCAGTTTTGCTGCATTTTTAAAATCCGATATTGGTGATAGAGCGGCGATTTTGGAGAAAATAACCGGTACAGCCATCTATGCCAAAATCTCACTCAACGTTCATGAGAAAAAACGCTTGGAAGAAGAGGTGCTCAGTAAGTTGCAGGCAGGCGTTGATGGCTTGTCTTTACTAAGTGTTGAAGACGAAAACCTGCTAGCCGCCGAGCTAAAAGTGCTAAATCAGCAGCAAAGCACACAGCGACAAACCTTTAAGACATTAAGTGAGCAGCTGCAATGGCTCAATAACATACAACAGCTACAGAGCAACCTGTCTATTTATCAGAGTGAGTTTGCAACTGCCCAGCAAGCGCAGCAAGGTTTTATTCCAGAAGCCAAGCGTCTAGATATTGCCAACAAGGCATTAGAGATTGATAGCCAGTTTCGTGCGCTTAGCTATAGCCGTGATACGGTTCAGAAGCTAGATGTTGAACAACAGAGTTTGCTGAGTCAAATCCCTGCCCAGCAAGAAGCGCTGACGCAAGCTGCTCGCCATTTAGACAATGCCAATACGCTAGAAAAGCAAGCCTCAGACAACCTTCAAATAAATTTGCCTGTCATCGCACAGGTACGCGAATTAGACAGCAGTCTAAGGCAGCAGTCTCAATCCTTAGGGGAATACAACCAGCACAAAGAACTATTGGCAGGCAATGCACAGATATTACGCCAAGCAATACAAAGTCATCAGCAAACCGCCGATAGCACCAAAACTCAGCTAAATAATATCGACCAGTACTTTAGCGACCACCCAGAGCTGATCGACCTTGATACTGATATGACAATCTTTGATAGTAGCTGTCAGCGATTAAGGGCGCTACTAGCAGAGAACTCTGAGCTTTCAGCCGCTAGAATGAGCCAGTATAACCATGCCCGCCAGCTACAAGCTGATTTTGAGATGTTATCCAAACAGCAAGATACTGATATCTCATTGGTAGCGCAGCGGCGCGAGCAACTGCTAAAGCTGCAGCAGCAGCAAGCAGTCATCACTCAAAACCAGTCACTTGCTATTATGCGCGGTGAGCAAGAGCAAATCGATCAAGTTATCACACAAATTGAGCAAATCAAACTTAAGATTACACAGCGGTCTGAGCTGACCAATCAAATCAAGAAAATCAATCTCGACTTACCGATATTGAATCAAGAGCTGACGGTCTTAGACGACTTAATTGCCACTCATCGCGCAGACATTCAAAATACTAAACTTAAAAAGCAAGATAAGCAAACGCACCTTCATCTACTACAAAAAGTCGCAAGGCTTGAAGATTATATCGTAGAGCTCAAAGACGGTATGCCTTGCCCGCTGTGCGGTGCGCATGAGCACCCTTATGGTAAGCATCATCCCCTATTAGACAGTCAGATTGACAATAAACAAGCGTTGTCGCTGACGCAGCAGACCCAGCAGCAATTATCTGAGCTTGAGATACTCATTGAGAGTCTAGAGCAAACGTTATCCAAATATCATATTGACCATGCTACTAAGAACGAAGCCATTAACCACCAACAGCAGCAATTAGCCCCGTTACAGCAGCAATGCGAGATATTGGGCAAAGACATTCAAGCAAGCTTGCTCTCACTTTTTAACGTCAATAAAAATCATTCAAAAGCGATTGCAGGGAGTGTCCAGCCGCTTTATCAATTGAGTAAAGATATAAATAAACCTGATATTGATATTGAACGCCCTTTATCTTTAGTAGACAGCGTCAAACAAAAGCTGCTCGAGCAAAAACAGTCTCTTAAAGCTGTATTGATTCAATATGATGACTTGACACAAAGCATATCAACGCTAAGTATTGCTATAGAAAGTGATGAAAAGCAGCATCAGGCACTGATGAGCAAGATCAATAACCTGACAATGGATATCAAGCTACACTCGCAGAAAATAGACACCACTCAGGATAAGATAGCCACCAACTTTTCGGCATTAATTCCTCTTACGAGCAGCATTTTCTCTTTGGCCGATAAGTATCCAGCGGATAACTATGCAGAACATTTGACTATTGATTTTAAAAAAGCAGACATTCAAAGCGCACTTAAGCAATTGGATGCTAGTATTGATGAGCAAACCATACTAGATAGCAAGGATTATGAGCATCATATTGATAGATTACGTCAACAGCGCAGCATGCTAAGTCAGCTAAAAAAGTACTTTAACGAGCAAAAAAACAGCCAGCAACAGCTAACCAATACCTTGAGTGCTGTGAACGCTCAAATTGACACTAAGCAAGCTCAGCTCTGCACGGATGAAAGCGCTTTAAAAAACCTTGAACACTTGATAATGGACAAAAACACTGAACTTGAGCAGCTAAAGAAAGAAAGGTTAGAGGTTTTTGCAGACAAAAACCCAGAGTCAGAAGACACTCTACTGCGCCGCACAGTCGATGACGCAAAAGCCAAACAAGCAAATGCTCAAAGACAGCTAGACAGCACGCAGCAAGTATTAGCGCAATTGCAAAGCAGACAACGACAGCTATTGGCAGAATTGCAGTCTGCTACGACAGCGCTAAATACGCAGCAAGCTGTATTTATGGAGCATCTAACAGCGGCGCAATTTGTGGATGAAGATGCTTTTATCCATGCGCGCTTGCCTAAAGAAGAGCGTGAGGCGCTACATCTCCGTAAACTTACGATTGATAGCGCCTTGCAGCAGGCAAAGTCACAATTAGATAGCACCCAACAATCATTAGAGCAGAACCTGTCTCTTGCTATGACGGATATCAGCCAAGAAACGATTGCCGCTCAGCATCAGCACATTCAGATGGAGATTGATCAGCTCAGCCAGCAAATTGGCGCTATTGTTCAAAAGCTCAAAGACAATGAGAACCAAAAAGGTCAACAAGCAACGCAGCTTATAGCCATTAATACTCAAAAAGAGAAGTTACAGGTTTGGCAGCAGCTGCATACTTTAATTGGTTCAGCCGATGGTAAGAAATATCGTACCTTTGCTCAAGGCTTAACCTTTGAAGTGATGATTAGCCATGCCAATAGTCAATTACAAAAGATGAGTAATCGCTACTTGCTCATACACGATGACAAAAATCCGCTTGAGCTGAATGTCATTGATGACTATCAAGGCGGCGATATTCGCAGCACTAAGAATTTATCTGGCGGTGAAGGCTTTATCATCAGTCTGGCGCTCGCTCTTGGATTGTCACAGATGGCCAGTCACAATATCCGTGTGGATTCGCTATTTTTGGATGAAGGGTTTGGCACGCTTGATGAAGAGTCTCTTGATATTGCTCTAGATACCTTGACTGGCTTGCAACAAGAAGGAAAGCTGATTGGTATTATCTCCCACGTGCAGGCGTTAAAAGATCGCATTTTGACCCAAATCAAGGTTGAAAAAATCTCTGGCGGCTTTAGTCAAATCAGTGGTCAAGGATGTCGACGGGTTGTGAATGATAAAGCATGATAAGTTAAAGTGGTTGATGACGACGTATGAGTAATAAAGGATAAGAATATCGCTATGATCAATCAAAAAAAACGCCTTTGTGTGAGACAACACAGTCTAAAAAAAACGCTCAATCCTGCCAGATTAGCATTGTTATTTGTTTTATTTGGTGGTGCTATTACTCCAAGCTATGCAACTATTAACTGTGCAGGCTTTTTACCCAGTAGCTATTTTGAGCGTATCAAAAACAACCCATCATTTACGGGCAAGCTTGTTGAACAAGCTAATGGTAGGCAGCAGCTAACAGATTTAGATGGTAACGTCGTCATAGACAATCTTAACAATGCTTATATATTGATGGATAAGTATGTGTTAGCTCAGAAAAATAATAAATATGGTGTTGTAAACGCAGCTGGTAAGATAATTGTGGCTTTTAAGTATGACGACATTCAGACTGAGCCTGATATTTCCACCAGTTTTATCGTCAGTGTTGGGTCATCTGCCGCTAACACCAAACAAGGCATTATCAATCGTTATGGCGACTGGATTCATCCATTGGCAGATGTGCGTATTCAGCATACTCATTATGATGCAGATTACGACCAAGATTATTTTTTAGTAACGGAAAATTTAGCGACCAACAATAAAAGTCTGACAGGACTGCTGGACGATAGAGGTTATTGGGCAATTATGCCGCAGTATGAGGTCATCAATCCGCTAAATCCTTGTACTGGTCAGCCTTTATACTTACAGGTAAGTTTGCAAAATAAGACCGCGCTTATTGACCAAAGTAACAATATCATCATTCCTTTTTTAGCCAATCAGCATATCGAATCTTTCAATAATAATGTCAGCCTGCTACTGTTTTTGCGTAGCAGCTTATCTGATGGAGTTGATGCTGGCATAATTACTGCTATGAGTGAAGATATCCAAGAGTATATTGTTAGTGCTGACATTATTGATGCTAATGGTAAAGTAATTCTTGCTTCAGAGTCACCAATCAGAAAGCTTTTATATCATCAACTTTATACTTTTAAGCAGGATGGCAAGTATGGGATTATCAATGATAAAGGCGATGTCATACTTAAACCGCAGTTTAAAAGTTATCATGATGACGGTTATAATGTATGGGTAGAAAAGCAACGAGAGATGGTGTTGCTAAATTCCTTGCTTGAATTAGATTAGGTAATCGTCAGCCAATAAAAAACCACCCTTAATTTAAGAGTGGTTTTTTATATCTCTTAACTGCTTGATGAATTATTTGGTCACTAAACCACTTAACTCACTCATCAAGACGGATAACGTTGAGAGACTGATTTGGCTATCATTATTGCTATCAAGTTTGTCCATCTCAGCAGTAACGCCGGCAAGCTGGCTGGCATGACGCGATTTCCAATCACTGAAGGCTTGAATGGCATCAGGTTGAGTCAATAACGTCTCCATCAGCATACGTAAGCTGCGCGATACGTCATTGGCAAGCGCATGACGGGCACGGCGATCCCAGTGGTCTTGCTGCGGCAAGATAGCAATATTATCAATCATCCAATCAAGCTGCAAAACGTGATAGGCCTCAAAGTATAAAGTGGCAATCTCATCAACTGGACGTTCGTACTGCTCTGCTAAGAGTGCCGCATCAAGAGCATCAACATGGTATGGCAACATCGCAAACATCAATGCATCATTGATAGAAAGACCATCTTCTATCAAGCTTGTGGTATCGGCTTGCAAGTATTGGGAGAACTGCTGCTCAATAAATCCGCCTGATTTGGTTAGCTTTTCGACACTGTCTTCAAAACGGTTAATCATATCGGCCACTTGCAAATCTTGTCCAAAGGCATTGATAAACCAGACTACGCCGCTTTCGAGTGCATCGCGCAGACGCAGCTCAAGCTTAAGCAGCAAGGTAGCATCGACTTGGTTATCGAGTGCTTCAAGCAGCTCCCATGCTTTTGAGACATGGAACACATCACGCGCAATGGCATAGCCACGCACGATAGTGGCAAGCGTTTGTCCTGTTTCTTCATGCAGACGGAATAATGCTTCGATACCCAGACGGTTGACCACACTATTGGTCATATACGTACTAATGATTTCACGGTGTAAACGGTGCTCAGTCATCTCATCAAAGAAGCGCGATGACAACTCATCGGGGAAATATTTGCGTAATTCATTAACGAAATACGGCGCATCCGGTAAATCCGAGAGCAGTAAGTTGTCATAAACCCAAATTTTTCCGTAAGCCATTACAACTGCTAGCTCAGGATTGGTCAGACCTGTGCCAGATTTTTGGCGTTTAGCAATCTCTTCATCTGATGGCAAATACTCAATCGCCCGGTCCAGACGCCCCTCAGCTTCTAACATCTGTATAAAGCGCTGATGATCGCTTAAGTTTGCAGCCGCCTGGATTTGACTCAGCTCAATGGCTTGCGGTTGCAGATAATTTTGACGCAGCACCAATTCGCTAATGGTCTCGGTCATGCTTTCAAGAAGCTCATTACGCTGCTTCAACGTCATATCACCTTGCTCAACCACTTTGCCAAGTAAGATTTTGATATTGACTTCATGATCTGAGCAGTTGACGCCGCCTGAGTTATCGATGGCATCAGTATAAATGCGTCCGCCAGTTTGGGCATACTCGATACGACCTCGCTGCGTGAGGCCTAGGTTACCCCCTTCACCGACGATAGCCGCACGTAATTCGCCACCGTTGACACGTACGGCATCATTGGCACGATCACCTACATCAGCATGACTCTCCTCCCTACTTTTCACATAAGTACCAATACCACCATTCCAAATGAGATCTACTGGCGATTTTAGCAATGCGCTGATAAAGTCATTGGGTGCCAAGCTATCATCTGATATGTCAAAAACCGCTTTCATCTCAGGGCTGATAGCAATGGTCTTGTCTTGACGTGAGAAGATACCACCGCCTTGGCTAATGAGAGACTGGTTATAATCCTCCCACGACGAGCGAGGTAAGTTAAATAAACGCTCGCGTTCTGCAAAAGACGCCGCTGTATCTGGATTTGGGTCAATAAAAATATGCAGATGGTTAAAGGCAGCAACCAGTTTGGTATGGGTTGATCTGAGCATACCGTTACCAAAGACGTCACCACTCATGTCGCCAATCGCCACGACGGTAAAATCATCGCGATTTTGAATGTCCATGCCGCGCATACGGAAGTGGCGCTTGACTGACTCCCAACCACCGCGGGCGGTGATACCCATCGCTTTGTGGTCATAACCAACCGAGCCACCAGAAGCAAAGGCATCATCTAGCCAAAAGTTATATTCAGAAGACAAAGCATTGGCGATATCAGAAAAGGTTGCCGTACCTTTATCGGCAGCGACCACCAAATACGGGTCATCTTCATCATGACGTACGGTATTGGCTGGCGGGACAATCGCACCATCGACGATATTGTCGGTCACATCAAGCATACCGCGAAGGAATGTCTGATAGCAGGCAATACCCTCAGCTTGGAACACATCACGACCATCCGCCATCGTTTTGGTTTTAACGATAAAGCCGCCTTTTGAGCCAACCGGTACGATAACGGCGTTTTTGACCATTTGTGCTTTAACCAGACCAAGTACTTCAGTACGGAAATCTTCCATACGATCAGACCAACGCAGACCGCCGCGAGCGACTTTACCGCCACGTAAATGCACTGCTTCAACGCGTGGCGAATAGACAAAGATCTCAAACATTGGTTTAGGTTTTGGCAGGTTAGGAATATCTGCTGCCAAAAACTTAAAGGACAAACGATCTTTACGCGATCCATCCGCCTCTCTTTGATAAAAGTTGGTCCGGACCATGGCGTTAATTAAATCCAAGTACCAGCGGAAGATACGGTCTTCATCCAAGCTACTGACACCGGCTAATGCGGTGGTAATCTGTGCTCGAATCTGACTGGTTTTGCTGGCACGTTCCTCCTCACTATAGCTAGGATTCATTCGTGCATCAAATAAACGGCCTAATGCGACACTGATGTCACTGTTTTTGACCATAGTTTGTTGAATATAGACGTTCGAGAACGGTGCTTTCGCTTGCATCATATAGCGTGACAAGGCGCGCAGTACCACCACATCATAAGTATCTAATTTGGTGGTTAATACCAGCTCGTTAAGTGCATCACTCTCAACCTGTCCTGCCCAAATTTGCTTTAAGCTGTCTTCAAACTGTGCACGCACCACTTGCATATCAATGGTATCAACGTGCTCTAAGACCAGCTCATACTCCTGCATCCAGATAGGTTGCTCAGGTAAATCAAACTCATAGGTCTGCGCTGAAATAACTGATACCCCAAAGTTCTCTAGTACAGGTAAGACTTTGGACAAGATAACTGCTTTTTGACGACCATATAGCTTTAAATGCAACTGATTGCTTGCGTCACCTGTCGATTGATATAAGTGCCAAATCATCGGCTGCTCATCGTTGAGTACAGCCAAACGCTTGGTATCTTCAACGGCAGTACGTGCATCGAATCGCTCTTGGTAAGCGGCAGGGATATAACTTAAAAATCTGCGTGTCAAGGCATTGGCATGCTGCTCACCGACATTATCCAGCAGCATTTTTTGATAGTTATCACTCCACGACTGCATCAAAAAGGACAGCTTTGCTTGGAGCGCAGCGGTATCCACCTCATGCACTTGACCTGGCACTGTACGGACATGCACATGGACGCGAGCATGTTCAGATTCGTTAAACTCTGTTGTAAAGCCTGAAGATGTACCACCATAGGCCTCTTTTAGGACGTTCTGTACCTTAATGCGAAGTTCGGTATTGAATTTATCACGCGGAATATAGACCAAGCAGGAAACAAAACGCTGGTAATGATCGATACGGCAAAATAAGCGTAGGCTTTTTTTGTCCTGTAGTTGGCTAATTCCTAGTACTGTTGGATAAAGATCTTCAATGCTGGCTTGAAACAAGTCATCGCGCGGCAAGGTATTAATGATATGCATCATTTTATGATACGCATGACCATCACGTGGTAGTTTTGCCATCGCCATGATTTTATTAGATTTTTCGCGTAATAAAGGAATTTGTTGCACGCTTAGTTGATAAGCTTGCGCTGTAAAAAGACCAATAAAACGATGCTCACCGATGAGCTTGCCATTATCATCAAACTTATGAATGCCCAAAAAATCCATATACACTGGGCGGTGTACTGGCGATACTCGGCTTGATTTTGACAATACCAATACTTGCGGCGCTGTTAGCAGTCTTTTTAGATTGCTTGGCAACTCGTCAAAGCTTTTTGAAAGCTGGTCTTCACTACCGCCACGTAATAGCCCAAGCCCACTATTACCAATAGAAAATAAATCCAAATCACTACGGTTGTCTGAGTTGGCTGTATTGCCAACACTATTAACTTCGATTCTGTGCCCGTCTTCTAAGCGGTACTCTCGATATCCCAAAAAGATAAAATGATCGTCTAAGACCCAATCTAAAAATGCTTGAATCTCTTGTTGAGAGTAAAATACCGCCGGTAATGTTTTTGTCGCAAGCTCCGCTTTTATATCGGTTAGCTTGGCACGTATCTGCTGCCAGTCATCAACGACGACATCAAGTGTGTCTACTTTTGCCAGCAGCATCTGTTTTAATGCCGCCAATTTATCATTGTCTTGATAAGAGATTTCACAATGAATCAAAGACATGTGTGAGGTGCCACTTTCTTGAGCGCTTTCAACTTTAGTGATCGCGCCATTGTCATCGCGTTCGACATTGACGATGATATGATAAGTACGATGCACATCGATGCCTTGCTCTTCAAGACTCATCAATAGCGTGTCGACCAAAAATGGTCGGTCATAAGCAACGATTTGGATAACGGTATGTGAGCTGTGAAAATGCTGCTCTTCTGCAATGGGGTTTAATATGGCAAGCTGCGGATGGCTACGATCATAGGCTTTTAATAGCGTAAAATGATGCAGCGCCATCCCAGCCAAATCAGCATTACTGATGTTCTTTGCAGTCTCTTGATGTAATGGCTGATAGTAGCTATGAATAAAGTGGTCAAATAATGATTTGTCCGCTTGTACATAACTGGTGGCAATATCGCTTATCTGGCTGATCCGCTCTTTTGCGATATTTAGAGAGTTTGGCATATCCTTTGTCCTTGCGCTTTTTTATAAGCTTCTTATTTAGGTGTTATGTCTTATGTATAGTGAATAATTAAGTTTGAACTTATTGAACATTAGCAATCATGGTTTGTCTGACTCCTGCTATACGAATTATTTTGTGAGATTTAACAAGTCTATGAGTAAATAATTCACTCAAGGTTATCTCTCAGGTGGAATTGTAACGCACCTGCTGGCATAGCTAAAGCGTACAACATCATTTCATGAATCAGTAAGATGTCGATAACATTTACTAATGAGACGATTGTGATCTGATACGGCTGAATATAGACGGACAGGCGCTGAGCTATGACACATAGTCATGACAATGGCGGCGTTTTTTTGTTAGAATAGCGTAGAATATTGGACAGTATTTTGCTGGCTCGCTATTAACTCACTTATTATGAATTTTAATGCTAAGGGCAAGAGGTATGATGAATATTTTGGTGATTGGTTCAGGTGGTCGTGAACACGCACTAGCATGGCAGTGTGCAAAAGATAATAATGTAAAAAATATCTATATCGCGCCCGGTAATGCTGGCACTGCCCTCGAACCCAAATGCCAAAACGTCATTTTGGAAGACGCCACTGATGCAGGCGAGCACAGCGCTGTTATCAAATTTTGTCAGAATAACGCTATCGACATGGTCATTGTTGGTCCAGAAGCACCGTTGGTAACAGGCATTGTCGATGCTTGTCGTGCTAATGGCATCAAAGCTTGGGGTCCAACCGCGTATTGCGCGCAGTTAGAAGGCTCAAAGACTTTTGCCAAAGAATTCATGGAACAAAACAATATTCCAACGGCGGCTTATCAGGGCTTTACCGATGCAGTAGCGGCAAAGGCTTATATCGATGAGCAAGGCGCACCTATTGTCATTAAAGCCGATGGTCTTGCTGCTGGTAAAGGCGTCATTGTTGCTGAGACGATCGAACAGGCGCATGAAGCGATTGACGATATGTTAGCGGATAACAAGTTTGGCGATGCTGGTAGCCGCGTGGTGATTGAGCAGTTTTTGCAAGGCGAGGAAGCCAGCTTTATCTGTATGATCGATGGTGAGAATATCCTGCCAATGGCAACCAGCCAAGACCATAAGCGTGCCTTCGAAGGTGATACTGGGCCAAATACCGGCGGCATGGGTGCATATTCTCCTGCGCCAGTTGTCACTCAAGAGGTTCATGATAAAGTCATGGCACAAGTGATTCAGCCTGTTGTAGATGCGATGAAAGTTGCCGGTCATCCTTATACCGGATTTTTATATGCTGGACTCATGATTGATGATGCGGGCGACCCGTATGTGATTGAGTTTAACTGCCGTTTTGGCGATCCGGAGACACAGCCTATTTTGATGCGCCTGCAATCATCGATGGTTGATTTAGTTGCACAAGGACTCGAAGGTAAATTACCGAGCGAAGCCAACTGGGATGAGCGCCCGGCCCTTGGTATTGTCATCGCCTCAAAAGGCTACCCTGAAACTTCATCGAAAGGTGATGTGATTGCAGGCTTGCCAGAATTAAATAATGACAATCAGAATTTGGTAAAAGTCTTTCATGCGGGTACGGCTTTTTCCAATGAAGATGCCCTTAGCAATGAGAAAGAAGTGGTCACCAACGGCGGACGCGTATTATGTGTGACTGCATTAGCAGATAGCATCTCAGATGCTCAGCAAGCAGCATTGGCTGTGACGGCAGCGATCAGTTTTGATGGTGCTCATTATCGCCGTGATATCGGTCATCATGCGATTGCTCGCGAAAACATCTAAAAAAACCTATTTAAAATTAATCTGTTATAAGTAGTAGTAGCAATTTTTACAAATTCAACCTAGCGTGATGCTGGGTTGAATTTTCTGATGGGTTATAGTTTTTAAAGGCTGCTAAAACTAACAGGTAAAAAGTGCTTACGAATTTTAGCATGATAGCCTAAATTACAAAGTAAATAACTCCGCTTAGCTAAGTCGCTTGCCTAAGCTACGAAACCTGCCTTCTTTATATGATACAATTCTGTACACTCATAGCACATCTCCCTTGTATTGTAGGTACATCACCCACAAATCAATACCAACTCGATGAAATGACGATATCTATGACAAACAATACCTCTAGGTCTTCTAATAATAAGCAGTCTATCGATAATTTAAAAACCTCGGGGTTTGATCGTCGTATGTCGATTGCCAAAACCTCGTTGAACATCGGTCGTCGTTGGGCAGGTAATAGTGTGTCTGGTATGTTTCTTAATAAAGAAACACGTACAGCACGTAACCAGATTTTTATGGAAGAACAGGCACATTATTTGGCAGAAGAGCTTGGTAAATTAAAAGGCTCTGTCGTGAAAATTGGTCAAATGCTGGCGATTTATGGTGAGCATATCTTGCCACCCGAAATTACTCGTGCCTTACAAACACTTAATGATGATACAGCGACACTTGCATGGCCAAAAATCGAGCAGAATTTACAGGATTTATTGGGTAATAAACTGCATGAGCTTCAAGTTGACCCTATCCCTATTGGTACGGCATCCCTCGCCCAAGTTCACCGTGCAACCGTCATAGCTACGGGTGAACAAGTGGTATTAAAGATTCAATATCCGGGTGTGGCTGATGCAATCAACTCTGATTTGGCTCTATTTAAGAGCCTATTAAAGGTTAGTAATATAGTTCCACAAACCCGTTCACTCGATGCATGGTTTGAAGAGATACGTGACTTATTGCATCATGAAGTCGACTATGAGGCGGAAGCTGACACAACAGAGCGGTTCTATAACCGTTTGATTGACGATACACGTTATGTTGTACCTAAAATTAACCGCCATTATTCCACCAAACGCTTACTTTGTATGTCTTATGAGCCGGGTATCAGTGTGGTTTCTGACGCATTGCAACTACTCCCTCTTGAGCGTCGAAATGCCATCGGTCAGGCGGCTATCGAAATCATGATACAAGAGATTTTCGTTTGGGGTGAGATGCAAACGGATCCAAACTTTGGTAATTACCTTGTCCGTGTCGCACGCGACGAAACTAAAATTGATAAACTGGTCTTATTAGATTTTGGCGCGATTCGGCAGTTCGATAACAACTTACTGATAATTGCTCATAATTTATTACGTGCCGGTTATTATCATGATCATCAATCTATGATGAGTGCCATGACTGGTTATAACTTTTTTGATGCCATGAGTGATAAAGTACGTTCAGATATCGCCTCATTGTTTTTGTTGGCAACTGAACCTTTTAGTGATCCTCTGATAAATACCGATATGCCTGCTAATTGTCTAGATGACCAACAGCGTTATATTTGGGCTAATAGTAAGCTGCATACTCGCCTCTCAAATGAGGCGACACAAGCGATGCAGTCTTTCGAGTTCAATCTGCCACCTAAAGAGTTCATGTTTATCAGTCGGAAATTTATCGGTGCTTATACTTTTTTGACCGTGCTTGATGCTCGTACTGATTCTAATAACTTGGTAAAACCGTTTTTATAAATTTACTTTAACGTAAGTACTCAACGGATTTTTGAACCGCCTTTTTAGGGGCGGTTTTATATGTTATGATTTTATTTGCTTAGGCTATTTTATGGTTTTAATTTAACCTTAGCGCTTGATAGGAAATGTAATTCTTTTGTTTTTTACTTAGGCTATTATCTTAAATACTCACATCAGCTATCATCCACTTATCGAATCTGGTTTGATAACCTTCAGGTTTCTTCATGCTCAACTCCCAACAGGTTTCTTGCCGTGCTAAGTATTTAACTTCAAAATGTGTACGCTGACTGCTGCTTGCAACCTGACTACGCGTGTTGGGTAGACACCAAACTTTATTCGCTTGCTGCTCAGCATTGTCTATATATGTTTCGATGTTGGTTGCCAATATTATCTCCCCGCCTACCTGTAAGCGTGACAGTAAAAACTCAAAAAACGGCATATTAAGCCATTGTTGATTAGGATTATGCTGTTCAGGATTGGGATATAAGATATAGATACTATCGATACTGTTTGGCGCAATTGCATGTACGATCCATGCAATTGCATCAGCATGAATAGCGGTCAAATTGACAGAATTCTGCTTCGCTGCCAATTTTTTAAATGCCTCAAACTTATTGCGAGTACGCTCAATCGCAATCAGATGCTTATCAGGATTTTGCATGGCGAAGCTTAAGGCATGCTTACCCTTCCCTGCGCCAATTTCCAAAACGAGTGATGATTTAGGTTTAAGTGCTGCATCTGGCATCACAAAATCACGTGGTGCTGAGAGTCGTTGGGGTTGAAATGCTCGCTCTTGCTGATGTGAAATCTCAAGGTTGTCAGTCATTTGCTGTCCTTAAAGTATTTGTCATTATTCGGCTGCATGCTATTATATAGTCAATGCAACCCAATAGTAATATCACGATATCGATTACTCATCGACAAATAGCTTTCTCAATCAGATTAATAGAGCAATGATTTGAAAATCAATTATTGCTTACTTTTTGAGGATACTTTGTTGATAGAACCAAGGATCTCTCTACTCTTATTATGACCGAATCTACTTCTAACGCCAGCCCTTTACCTAAAACGTATCCTTGTCCAGAATGCGGTAAGCAAACCATATGGCAAGATAATAAATATAAGCCATTTTGTAGTCATCACTGTAAGCTGATCGATCTTGGCGCATGGGCAAACGAAGACTATACATTGCCTGCTGAGTCCACGCCGTTTTCTGATGAGCTATAGCATTAAGCGCTTTACCCTCTTACTTTTATCACTTTATGATTCTAAGGATGCTGTACATGTCTGCTACTTACCTGATGCCCACTTATCTTCGTCAACCCATCAGTTTTACCCGCGGCTCAGGAAGCTGGCTTTATACCCAAGATGAGACGCCTTATCTAGACGCATTGACTGGTATCGCGGTATGTGGTTTAGGGCATTGCCACCCACAAGTAACCGACGCTATTCAACAGCAGGCAGCAACATTGGTTCATACCAGTAATTTATTTGGTATAGACTGGCAAGAGCGTGCTGGTGAAGTGTTATGTAATGCCGCGCAAATGGACAGTGTATTTTTTGCCAATAGTGGCGCTGAAGCAAATGAAGCCGCACTAAAATTGGCGCGTCTATACGCACATCAACAGGGTTTTAAGCGACCAAAAGTCATTGTGATGGAGCAATCTTTCCATGGTCGTACCTTATTATCATTATCAGCAACTGCCAACCCCAAAGCGCGCGAAGGCTTTTACACTTTAGATAATGATTTTATCCGTGTGCCATTTGGGGATATTGCCGCCATTGAACAAGCAGCTCATGACTACGAGGATATTTGCGCGGTATTCGTAGAGCCTATTCAAGGTGAAGGTGGTCTTAATACGGCAGCTAACGGCTTTACTTACCTTGAGCAGATACAAGCCATATGCGACACACATAATTGGCTGTTCATGCTTGATGAAGTGCAGACCGGCAATGGACGAACAGGTAAGTATTTTGCTTATCAGCATAGCAGCGCACGCCCTGATGTATTAACGACGGCTAAAGGCTTAGGTAATGGCTTCCCTGTCGGTGCCTGTATGGTACGTGGTCGCGCTAATGGCTTATTTGGAGCTGGTAGTCATGGCTCAACCTATGGCGGTACACCATTAGCCAGTCGAGTGGTACATAGCGTGTATGATGTACTATCCAACAGTGATATCATGCAAAATGCCGTCAACGAGGGACAGTTTATTCGTGATAGCATGGTTGACGCATTTGGACAATATGGCGTCAGCAGTCGCGGCGCTGGGATGATGATTGGCATTGCTCTACCTGAAGATATGGACTGTAGCAAGCTTATCGATCGTGCTCGTGATGAGCAGAAACTTATCATCAATGTCACAGGTGCTCATGTGATTCGTTTGTTACCACCACTTAATATGAGCCGTGATGAAAGCTCACAAGTGGTTGAACGCTTGGTTAATTTACTAAAACCCTCGTTTTAACGTCTATTTAACCAAAACATAAAAAAGCCTATAGACAAATTATCTATAGGCTTTTTTCTTTATTAATCAGATTTATTAGCATTTAGATAAACTAAACCTTAGTTTGCATGAAAGTATTTTTTTAATACCTCTAAGCAACGCGTGATTTTTGCAGGTTGTTGCTCACGGTTTAAAGTTACAGCATATAGTACAAAACTTGGCATCTGGTAGCCGGTCAAAACTTCGACCAAATTGCCAGATTCTAGCTCCTTTTTGACATCCATTTCCATCATTCTAAGAATACCATGACCTTCTTTGGCGATGGTCATTGCCATAAAGACATTATTGGTATGGATACGTGACGTCATTTTGATACGTGTTTTTTTACCAGTCTCAGTCTGAGTAAGTTCAACATTATTTGTATCCTTCATAATATCAATACAGATAAGATGATGATCTGCCAAATCTTTCGGCGTTTCGATTTTCTTATGCTGACGTAAATATTGTGGTGAAGCGACCAACATTTGACGCACATCAGATAACGGATGATTGCTCACAGTTGAGTCGTTGATATTGGGGCTCATACGTATCGCAATATCGATTCGCTCATCAATCATATCAATATAATTATTATCTGCAAAATAGGTGATACTAAGATCATCGTGCGCTGACATCCAAGTCGATAGTGCTGGCAAAATATGATTGACACCAAGCTCTGGGGTCGTTGCAATACGCAAACTACCTGCCAATTCATCACGTAATTGATTGACTTTAATTCGACCTTGCTCTGCCGCACTTACCACATCTTTTGCCGCTTCATAAAAGCTAGCACCCGCTTCTGTTAAGCTGAGCTTACGGGTTGAGCGATGTAATAACACCACACCAAGCTCGTTCTCTAAAGAACGTATTTGCTGACTGACGGCGCTGGTGGTAATACCAAGCTCACGGGCTGAACCACTAAAGGAGCCGTGTCCGACCACACTAGCAAACACTGCCATACCACGTAAATTATCTAACATATTCTCATCCAAGCTTCTTTTTAGTTGTTAATATAACTTAACCATTATAGCGGATAATGATAAATCTTACAGTCTTTTAATATTAAACTCAGAGTAAGATATGAGTATTCATTAATCAATAAAAGTAAAAAAATCAAGGCAATAGATCCATATCGCCTTGATTTTTTAATAGATACAATATTTTTAATAAAGTACTAATTTTTATAAACCACCAATTAATAAATGTATGACTGTTTAATATAACTGAACTTTGCCCATTTTGCCTTCGCCACGCTCGGTTAAATACTGCATCACTGGCGTATTAAACAATCTTGACTCTGCCACTGTTTTAGCTTCAACGAGACGCTTTTGTTGACGACGCTCTGGGGTTTTATCATCGGCTTGCGCGATACTGCTATCAATTCGTAAGCTGATGGCGGCATCAGGGAACTGTACCTGCATCTTTGTCGCTAGCTGCTCAAAGGTTGCCTGCAAATGCTTACTATCGACTGCTGTGACAAAAATAGCTTCGGCATTACAGCTGCCTGTCATCATACCTTGACGGGCAAGCGCCAATTCATCTTGAGCCAAACTAGCGGCTTCACGAGCAGTTTGTAGCCAATAGTCCCATTTTTCTGGTGTCCACTCACCTATCAACTCTTGTGGCTGACAACGCAGAAGCGCACGAGGGTCTTCAGATTGACTGAATAATTGAGAATCATTTACCTCAGGTTCAACAACGGGTTCAACAACGGGTTCAACAACGGGTTCAACAACGGGTTCAACAACGGGTTCAGGCTGATTATTAGACAATTCTAGCGTGTCATAAATGCTAGAATTGTCGTACTGGCTTAAATGGCTAGCCTCGTCATTTGAGTAATATTGCTCATGTTGAGTAATACTATTATCAGCGCCAACATCCTGTTTATCATTGACACTTGTATCAATATTCTCATAAACGATATTATCAGATTGAGTTTGTAATTCTAATGATGATGATGACACTGGCTCAGTGATTAATGCCGTGCTAGAGACAAAGCTAGTAGGTTTTTCTACAGCCGTTGCCATATTATCAGGTATATTCGCTAATATCTCATCGACTGGCAAAGGACGAAAAGCTAAGAGACGTAAAATACACATCTCAAGCGCTTGCATCGGTGTGCTAGCAAGTTTGACTCCTTCACGCGCTTGTACCACGATTTCATAATAAAGCTGTAACACGTCAGGGCTGATATGCTGTGCAAGCGCATTGATATCTTGTGCCTGTGCTTCATTTACATTAAGCGCAACTTCAGGTAATAACTGGGTCAATGACAATTGATGTAATAGTTCAGCGAGTCCGTCAAACATACTGCTAGCATCGACCATTTGCGCACGCATCTGCTCAATATGGGCAGCGACAGCAGATTTGTCATGATTATAGATATCTGTAATTAAGCTCACTAAGTCGGCCGCATCAATCAAGCCGAGCATCGAATTAACGGTCACGTCATCAAGCGCACCTTGGCCAAAAGCAATGGCTTGATCGGTCAATGACAAAGCATCACGTACCGAACCTTTTGCCGCACTAGCCAATTGCCAAAGTGCAGGCTGTGTATAGCCTACTTGTTCTTGGGTTAGAATATTGGCTAAATGTTCACTGAGCAAGCTTTGTGGTAAAGGACGTAGCACAAACTGTAAGCAGCGAGAGATAATAGTGATGGGTAGCTTTTGTGGATCAGTAGTTGCTAGTAGGAACTTAACATGCTCAGGTGGCTCTTCCAAGGTTTTAAGAAGCGCATTAAAACTGTGTGTCGACAGCATATGCACTTCATCAATCAAGTACACTTTATAGCGACCTTGACTTGGCGCATAAGGGACGTTATCAAGTAGTTCTCGCGTGTCTTCAACTTTGGTACGAGAGGCGGCATCAATCTCAATCAGATCAATAAAACGCCCTTGATCAATCGCTACACAGTTATCACATACGCCACATGGCGTGCTGGTGATACCAGTATCACAATTCAAACATTTAGATAAGATACGCGCAATCGTCGTCTTTCCCACACCGCGCGTGCCAGTAAAGAGGTAGGCATGATGCAAACGATTATAGTCAATCGCATTAATCAACGCTTGCGAGACATGCGTTTGCCCAATCAACTCATGAAAGTTTTTGGGACGGTATTTGCGAGCCAAAACCTGATATTGCTGCGACATAGCGATCCATTGTGCCAAGTAGTTAAAGTGCTTATTTTAAGTATATTTTTCGAATGCTTATTATAGCAAAAAGCCAGCGCATTCGTCTGGCTTCTTACTGATTCTATAATAGCTTATCTCACACACAACAAGCCATTTTGATTAAAGACTGATTAATTATCAGTCATGTTTACGGCGCATGTGTGGGAATAAAATAACATCACGAATACTGGCAGAGTCGGTCAATAGCATCACTAAGCGATCAATACCGATACCCTCACCTGCTGTTGGCGGTAAACCATAAGACAGAGCTTCAATATATTCTGCATCGAAGTGCATCGCTTCATCATCGCCTGCATCTTTTTCAGCCACTTGACCAAGGAAGCGCTCAGCCTGATCCGCAGGATCATTGAGCTCACTAAAGCCATTTGCCAACTCACGACCACCAACAAACAGCTCAAAGCGGTCAGTAATCTCAGGGTTGTCATCACTGCGACGCGCAAGTGGAGAAGTTTCAGCGGGATATTCAGTGATAAATGTTGGCTGACGTAATTGATGCTCAGCAGTTTCTTCAAAGATAATGGTCTGCAACTTACCCACACCAAAGACATCTTTTACTTGCTGCTTAAGCGTTATCGATGCGTACTCTGCTAGATACTCACGATCATTGATACGGGTCATATCAAAGTTTTCTGCATATTTGGCAATCGCATCAGACATAGACAGACGCTCGAAAGGCGCTTTTAGGCTAATGGCTTCTTCTTGATAGGTAATCTCGGTGGTACCTAAGATATCCATCGCCAACTCGTTAAATAAGCGCTCAGTCAAATCCATCAAATCATGATAATCCGCATACGCTTGATAAAACTCAATCATAGTAAATTCAGGATTATGACGGGTTGAAACACCTTCATTACGGAAGCTACGGTTGATCTCGAACACTTTCTCAAAGCCACCGACGACCAAGCGTTTAAGATAAAGCTCAGGAGCAATACGCAGATATAATGGCATGTCTAACGCATTATGATGAGTCACAAACGGACGTGCCACTGCACCACCTGGGATCGAATGCATCATAGGCGTTTCAACTTCCATAAAACGCTCATTTAGCATAAATTTGCGAATACCGCTGATAACCTGACTGCGAACCATAAAGGTATCACGGGTTGTCTCATTGGTCATCAAATCAAGATGACGGTTGCGATAGCGTGCTTCCACATCTGCTAGACCATGAAATTTATTTGGCATTGGGCGTAATGCTTTGGTCAATAACTCAATTTCTTCAATATGTACGTACAAATCGCCTTTGCCTGAACGACCGATATAACCTGATACACCAACGATATCACCCAAATCTAGCGATTTGATGTCTGCTAACGTCTGCTCATCTAATTCTTTGCGTGCCACATATAGCTGGATACGACCTGTCATATCTTGGATAACAATAAACGCCCCACGGTTCAGCATGACGCGACCGGCAACATTAACCTGTGTTTTTTCGCCTTTAGCATCATTGTCAGCAATTTCTTGTTTTGAGATACCTTCAAAAGCTGCCTGCAAGTCTTGGGCATAATCCGTGCGCTTAAACGTATTCGGGTAAGGCTGTTTACCTGAAGCGACGATATCGTCTAGCTTGGCTTGCAATTGAGCAATCAGCTCGTTAGCGTCTTCTGGAGCTTGCTCTTGATTACTTTGCTGATTTTGATTATTAGGCTTTGACATAACACTCTCAAAATTATTAGATAATTAAAGGAATAAATACAAACTATAAGTAAGGGATTAAAAAATTATAAATAAAGCAGTGGCACAATCATTATGCGTTTTTGATATGAAACACAATGATCAATTAACACATAGCAGGCGGTGCCATGTCTTTTTTAACCGTTGATAACAGCCAATCAAACCTTGAGAACAAAACGTGCCACTTTTTGCTGTACACGCTTTTACCTCTCCTCAACCGATAAACAAAGACTTGCTAAAAACGAATCAGGCTTTTCAACTTAGGCGTGTAAATCCGTTATCAAACACCACCAATACTTGCCATCAAGTCCGCTTGATGCTCACGCAATAGCGCATCAAGGATTTCATCCAAGTCACCTTCCATAATAGCATCGAGCTTGTACAACGTGAGGTTAATTCGATGATCTGTCATACGCCCTTGCGGGAAATTATAAGTACGGATACGCTCTGAACGATCACCGCTACCAACCAAATCTCGACGTATCGTATCAGCGGCATCGACCTGTGCTTGGACTTTGACTTGCTGAATTTTTGAAATCAGCATTTTCATCGCTTGCGCACGGTTTTTATGTTGACTACGTTCTTGTTGACACTCTACCACGGTACCCGTTGGAATGTGCGTCAAACGTACAGCTGAATCTGTAGTGTTGACATGCTGACCACCGGCACCGCTTGAACGAAACGTATCAAAACGGATGTCTGCTGGATTCAGATCAACGGTGTCATCAATCTCAACTTCAGGCATGACGGCGACGGTACAGGCTGACGTATGGACACGGCCTTGGCTTTCCGTTTCAGGGACACGCTGCACACGGTGTACGCCAGATTCAAACTTGAGACGACCATAGACACTATTGCCTGAGACGCGAGTAATAATTTCTTTATAACCACCGTGCTCGCCCTCACTGGCCGACAGCACTTCCATTGTCCAGCCCTGATTCTGTGCAAACTTTTGGTACATACGGAATAAATCGCCGGAGAAAATTGCGGCTTCGTCACCGCCTGTACCCGCACGAATCTCCAAGAACGCAGGCACTTTATCATTGGGGTCTTTTGGCAACATCATGAGGTTGAGTGCTTCTTCCATCTCTACGATGGTGTCACTGGCGTTATCAATCTCTTCTTGCATCATCTCTTTCATATCAGGATCTGAGGCTTCTTTTAGCATCACTTCTGCATCAGCTTGATCCTTTTCTGCACCAACATAGTTCTGCCATAAAGTGGTGATATCCATCAAGTCACTATGCTCGACAGACAGTTCACGGAATTTGTTGTTATCACTGATGACACTCGGGTCTGATAATAAGGCAGTGACCTCTTCATAACGGTCTACCATTTGGTCTAAACGCAGGCGTAAGGATTCTTTCATAAAAGGACTTTTAATTGAATAATTGAAATAAGACCGTGATTATAGCAAATTTTTTGAGGTAAATTAAAACCTCTGAGCAATCTTGTCGTTATTGTGAGCAATCAGGCTAACATAAGCCCCTCAGCTCTCTTGGTGCCGACACATTGTCATCCCTAACATCTTATACTTATAACACGCAAATCTTCAAAAGAGATGCATAAAAAAATAGCTAAGACTGCTCTTAGCTATTTTTTTATGACAAAAAATTCAGGATAAAAACTAAACTTTACGAACCAGTACCGAGCCGATTGAGTAACCAGCGCCAAATGAGCAAATAACACCCAAATCACCTGATGCTAACTCATCTTTATAGCGGTGGAAAACAATCATCGGGCTGGCTGAGCTGGTATTGGCGAATTCAGCAATGACACTCGGCACTATGGCTTTATCTGCTTCTTTACCGATAACGGTACGTAGAATCAAATCTAGCATATTGGCATTGGCTTGGTGTAGCCACATCATCTTCACATCACTGGCTTTCAGTTCATTTTCATGCAAATGCTCGGTGATAATCTCTGATACTTTTGGACAGACTTCGCGGAATACTTTACGGCCATTTTGTAAAAATAGCTTAGGTGTAACAGGTTCATTGATATCAGCATACATTTCCGTTTGCGCGGCCAAATACTCTGATCGATCCATAAACCCATATTCATTGGTGATATTTGTCGAAAATTCTGTAAATAGCTTAGCATTAAGGATTTCATAACCTTTCGGCGTGTCCAGTTCTTCAACAATAGAAGCTGTCGCTGCATCACCAAAAATAAAGTGACTGTCACGATTACGCCAGTTCAGATGCGCTGAGGTAATCTCAACATTGACCACAGCGACACGTTTGGCGAGACCAGAAACAATAGAACCATGTGCTTGTGATAGACCAAAAGTTGCCGCACTACAGGCAACATTCATATCATACGCAAAACCACCAACCATACCAATCTCATTTTGAATTTCGATGGCAACAGCAGGATAAGTGCGCTGAAAGCTTGAACAAGCAAGAATAATCCCATCTAAATCATTGGCTTCTAAACCTGCGTCAGCCAGTGCATCTCTCAATGCTGCCGCACCCATTTCTGCCATGACAGACAGCTCTTCGCCCAAGTTACGGTAGGCAATAACGGGTGCCATAATCTCAGGATTTAAAATGCCGTCTTTTTCCATCACATAACGTGATTTGATACCAGATACTTTTTCGATAAAAGCCGCTGATGATGGCTGAAGAGCCGTGAGTGTGCCTGCTTCAATGTCAGCCACGTGTTTTGTATTATAGTTTTCAACATACTGATTAAAGGACTCTACCAGTTCTTCATTACTGATGCTAAAAGGCGGGATGTATAGGCCGGTGCCTGTGATACAAGTCGTCATGATACGCTTCCTTGTCTACTGCTATGGTGCTTGAAATAAGCATAAGGTGAAGTAAAACAACAGTCGTCTAATTTTGGGTGAATGACTGTAAACTTAAAATAAGTGCCTTTATTATGCCTGAATAATATAATTTTTCTAATACTTTGTTACAAATAATCAGCTTCTTGCTAAGATTAAGCAAAGATTGACTTCATTTTGCAGTAGCTGCGTTATAATCCGCCTTGCTGACTCACGTTATTTGTATAAATAATTGATCTGCATTTTGACTGTCTACATCTCTATTAAGAAATATCAAACTTATTATCTGTTTTGGAATGACAATGGTGGAACTTTTGAATTGGTTGTTTGGTCAGTATGCCGACTATTCGACCTTATTTATCGGGTTAGAATTGATTGCGGTTGTCTTTGGGGTAGCCAGTGTACTACTCGCCAGCAAAACCAATATTTTGGTATTCCCTATCGGCTTGGTCAGCACTGCCATATTTGTCTACCTACTGTGGAAATGGCAATTGTTTGGCGATATGTTTATCAATGCTTATTATACCGTTATGAGTATGTATGGCTGGATAAATTGGTCAAAAAATAAAGAACTTACACAGCATCGAGACCATATAAACCCCACCGCTCAACAGCATCACCAAGAGCTTAAAACTACTGATGCGCCAAACCTTATCCAAGTAGAACGTTTAGATAAAAATGACGTACCTATATTGGCATTATTAGCCACGGCAACTATAGCTTTTGTCGCGGGCGTTTATTATTTTAGACCTGTCATCAATAACAACTTCAGCTTCGATGGTGCTGAGCTTGGCATGCATCTATTTACGTGGGTTGACTATACTGACATGCTGACCACTGCGCTGTTTTTGATGGCGATGTGGCTGATGGCACGGCGTAAGATTGAGCATTGGATACTCTGGATTGTCGCTGATGCTATCTCAGTACCGCTTTATTTTTACAAAGGTCTCACCTTTACCGCGTTACAATACGTCGTTTTTACCTTCATCGCAATTTGGGCTTATTATGAATGGCAACAACGCTACCGCCTTCAATCTCACGCAGCATACGCCTAACTCTGTCATCAATGTGGCGATATTAGGCGCAGAAAGTACGGGTAAAACCACCCTATGCCGTGATTTGGCCGCGCATTTTGACTGTCCTTGGGTGTCAGAATACATGCGTACTTATCTGCAAGCGAAATGGGATGACGAGCAACTGACCTGTACGTGGGAGGATTTGCTACCTATTGCCCAAGGTCAGATTAAGTTAGAAAATAAACTCGCTGAGCAAGCCTTGCAAACAGCTGATAATAAACATTATCTGTTTTGTGATACCAGTCTGTTTGAGTTGATGGTTTATGCCAACTGGTATTATGGCGACTGCCCAAAACCGTTAACTCATGCAGCATTAGCTCATCATTATGATCTGATACTATTGACTGACGTTGATGTCCCATGGGTCGCTGATAATCTACGTGACAGTCCGCACCAGCGTGAAGAGATCAGTCAGTATTTTGCCAGTCAGCTAAATAGGCATCAAAAACCGTTTAGACGTATTAGCGGTGGACGAGTTGAGCGAGTACAACAAGTGATTGAATGGCTTGCTGAAATGACTAAAATATCATCCGTGAAGTAGACTATTTATCCTTTTATTTTGAAAAATTTTAAGAGATATCCATGCTAAAAGACCTTGAACGCTATTTAGAAAGAACCATTTTTAACAGCCGCTGGATATTAGCACCTTTTTATTTAGGGCTGGTGTTGGGGATTATTTTATTATTTATAAAATTCATTCAAAAAACCCTCATGATGTTCAATACTATTTTTAGCGCTTCTGTATCAGACGTCATTGTGAATATATTGGTGTTAGTCGATCTCGCCCTAGTAGCCAGTTTATTATTAATCATTATATTTAGTGGCTATGAGATTTTTGTCTCAAAAATTGACACAGGTGATCACGTTGATAGGCCTAGTTGGATGGGCAAAGTAGATTTTTCTGGGCTAAAACTAAAAGTTATTGGTGCCATCGTCGCTATTTCTGCTATTGATCTCTTAAAATCATTTATGGATATTCCTAATGAATTAAGTGAGGCAGAAGCGGATAAACTCATGTGGAAGGTCATTATTCATATGACTTTTGTGTTATCTGGCTTGTTGTTCGCGGTGATGGATAAAGTGATTGGCGATACCAAAAAACACTAGCGCTACTTATCTTTTATAATCCGTTTGCTTAGAGCATGTCCTCAATTCAATTGTTCATCACCTAAATGGTTTGAAAATGAGGACATATCTTAGTGCTCTTTGGATATCTGTTATCTCACAATTTGGCAATTCAATGCCTTCGCCCATTTTTTGCAGTCATTCTCACAACGTTCACAAAGCTGATCAGGATCAGAGATATGATCCACATAGCCGCAATGCATACACGCATAATATATTCCTGATTCCACCTGCTCAACCGCCTGATACTGTTTCGGGAAAAGTGGCAGACCATAGCCGATGTCATCAGGTGGGTATAACAACAGGCTAAAATTGCCATCGGTTTCAAGCAAACCGGTACGAACCTGACCTAAATGCTCGACCCCCTGTTGGCGCATTTCCGCGAAAAACTCATCATGTGACATCTTCCCTTCTGCTATTTTGTCGTGTACCAGCATGCCATCTTCGACGACATATAAGGATTTACCTTCTAACAAATCTTCAAAAGGCTGATATTTCATCATGCACCATGTACAGAGCCGGTAAAGCAGTATTACCGTACTCATGATTAGTACCGCTTGAATAATCGGTAAATCCTCGGTAAACATCGGGTCACCTGCGATAGAGCCCAGTGACAAAATAATGGTCAGCTCAAAGATGGATAACTGACGAACGCCGCGCTTACCGGTAAAGCGCAAGAATGAAATGATCAGCACAAACATGACAATGACACGTATCAGTATCTCAGCAGCAAATGTCCATGTTGTATCATGAATAAAAATACTTGCCCAATCCATAGGGTTTCCTTTGTTATTATTGTTAATGATGGCATCAAAACCACTCTATTTAAAGCTGCTCTATTTTATGCAAAAACTCACTTACTAATTGTAGGAATTATTTTTGAAAGTCACATTGTATACGCTGATTGCGTTAATAGCCTTTGCTGCAAACTCTCTGTTTTGTAGGATGGCCTTAGCAGAGGGTTATATAGATGCTTGGAGCTTTACCATTGTTCGCCTATTAAGCGCTGCTGTCTGCTTGAGTATGATCATGGCAACTCAGTCCTACTACTTAAGACATCGCAAACTGAGACTCAGTCATTCTTTCAATGAAGAGATGTTAAGTGAAAGAGGGAATTGGCTGAGTAGCATAAGCTTAGTTATTTATGCGCTGTGTTTTTCGATTGCCTATGTAGAGCTTGAGACTGGCACTGGGGCGCTGATTTTATTTTCAGCGGTTCAACTCACTATGATTGGTTGGGGGATTTATAAAAAAGAGACGTTGAGTCATTTGCAATGGATTGCCTTTATTATTGCCATCACAGGATTTGTATATTTGATGCTACCATCAGCCTCAATGCCTTCATTACTCGCTGCCATGCTCATGGCAATCAGTGGTGTGGCATGGGGTATCTATAGCATACGCGGTAAGACCTGTCTCTCACCGCTGCGAGCCACAGGTTTTAATTTCATCAGAAGTTTGCTAGCGATACCAATATTATTAGTCGCTGGTTTTATATATCAAAACATTATGGATGTGCAACTCATTCATATCGACAGTATCACCATGGATGGGATATGGTTAGCGTGTGCATCAGGGGCAATTGCCTCTGGCATCGGCTACAGCATCTGGTATATGGCTATGCCTTTATTAAAAAATACGCAGGCTGCCGTTATACAGCTTTGTGTGCCGGTGCTTGCAGCTTTACTCGGCGTGGTGATTTTGTCCGAGCCGATCACTTTAACTTTTATGATAGCAAGTACTGTCATCTTGAGCGCAGTCTTGGTCTTTACTTTAAATAAACAGCCATATTAGTCACAATATAAGGCACTTATATTGAAATGTTGTCTATAATGCTCATTTGAGACGACATCGCCATAGTAATAACAGGGTTATTATAAATATCGCAGACAATGGACGTTTTTGTCAGGAATTTTTATTGAAGGAATTCCATTAAATAGCAACCACTACTCGCCAAGAATACGACTTACTTGATCATCGCGATATGCCGGCTGACGCTTAATACGGCATCCAAACCTTACGTGCTTTTGAAAACTTCACTGTCGGCGGTGTGCGCTTACATCACTTATTTGCTGCTCGTCTATCAAAGATTGCTCATGACTTACGCTTGCAATCCTAGGGGCCTCATGCAGGCTTGGCATAGTATCGCTTGCTTAAGATGCATCTTGGTAGCTCAATCAAGCGTGTTTTCAGGTAATGGGTATTGATACCGCTATCGTTATGGCATCAGAGAACGCTCAGCTACAACTCAATGTCTTTGAGCCAGTCATTGCTTTCAACTTATTTACCGGTATGAGTATATTAGTTTTTCTTTTTTAACGTAAAAAGGCTGAGTTAGCGATTGCTAATCCAGCCTTTTTTTATTTTATTCATACCTGTATTATTTAGGGAAAATCTATAAGCTATATCTACGCACTGCCTAAAGATTGTGAAAATTAAAAATTAGTGCGTGAAACTCCCCCTATATATTTACTCTAAAACGCTTAAGCCTGCGCGAGCAATACTTACGTCTTCATTGCCATGTGCGCCGCCCACACCAATACCACCAGCCACAATACCATCAATATATACAGGAATACCACCCGGCATTATCAGTATGTTTTCATCAAGGTACCTGATGTCGGCAGCAATGCTACCGTCCGCAACGCCTCTTGCGATAACCGCTGTTTCTCTTTTTTGCGAATTGGCTGTATAGGCTTTTTTATAACTTGAGCGAATAGTGTGCACACCCGCTCGGTGATCCTTTAAAAAGGCCAGTATTTGCCCAGAACGATCAACCACCGTCACCGATACCATTAGACCATGCCTTTTAGACTCTATAAATGCAGCATTCACCATATCTTGTGCCATCTCGCCCGTGAGTAACGAGATTTTTGTATCTTGTGTCTCAGTACAAGAGACGCTATCCATAGCTGTAATTCTCATCTTCAATCCTTGATTTGATTTTATGAATAATTCATTGTCTTTGCATAACTCTCAGGCGCAAGCTTCATAGTAATAATCAGCATGCTCACCAATGTGATAAGTAGCATCAGCCAAACGGCTTGAAAGCTACCTGACCACTCACGCAAAAATCCGGCAAAGTACGGAATAATTGCGGTAATAACAAACTAATACCTTGTACAAATGCGGTCACAACACCAGCCAATGTAGGAGATGACAGAGATTCAAATACGACTGTTAACGTGAAAGGGATGCATTAATTTTATAAAAATGATAACTGAAACACTGTAGAGGTTAGCAATCGGTGCAGGACGAATGCTTGAATACTTACTCCTCTAGAAAGGCTTGTAAGATATGAGCTTAGCAGCCAGTGTCATGATAATATCTAAGATATCTATATAAGCGGTTGAATAATATTTTTGATAATACGGGCAAGAGTGTCATGCTTTTAGCAAATGGCAACTAAAAGCATAACCATAAAAATTTGCGAACGGTTACTGAAGTACTTACTTTTATACTAACTCATTTTATCCCATATCTTACTGAGACGCTTAGGCGATACCGCCATACGGGTTTTCATCGGCTGAGCAAACAGTTGAATGCGGTACTCTTCGACCATCCAGCGATAATCGTTGATGGCTTTATCATTAGCACGTCCTGCAAGTCTTTCCATATGTAAGTCAAGGGCATAGACGCCATCAAGGTCGGCTTCGACATTGTGCTCAAGGCGGTCGATACGAATCTCTAGCGCCTCCAGATAGCGTGGATACTGCTGCCAGTGGCTATAATCCATACGATAAACAAAATCTGCCAAATGCAAATCTGCTAACTGATCTTCAATATCTTCAATAGACTCGCCAAATATCTCTCGATCAAGCATTAGCATACTTTGGCGAATACGTTGCCAGCGGGTATAGACATTTTTGAGGGTTTTTATGACCGCTTGACCAACCAATAAAAAGTTACTTAGTATCACATCGAGCGTTTGGCTATACTCTTCAGGAGTAAAGGGTAGCTCCTCGCTAAGCCCTACCGCAACATCATCTGCACTCTCAGGTAGGTCTGCCGTATGATCAAACAATACATAGTGCTCTTCGAGTGTTGCATCTAAAGTCGCATCAATAATGATAGTCTTAAGCTTTTCCATATCACCAAGCGGTGCGAATGCCAGTTTAAATATGTTGTCGACTTGACTGGTCAGCTGTTTTTTCTTAGAACCAAGTTTACCTTTTATCAAGGTTAAGACCCCAATACGGTGCGCCTGCAGTGCTGCATTAACATCGGTATATTGATGGATAGATACCGCTTCACCTGCCTCATCAGCAACCAAAGCAGCAAACTGCTTCATAACCACGCCTGCGCTATGATGGTTTTTACTAAAGGCAAAGTGCTCGGGAAATTCTGTATGCGCGCCTTGCTGCTCATTCACCGCTTGGCGCGTCTGAGAAGCGTGGCGAATCTGTAGCGTTTGCAGATCGCGTCCTTTTTCGATGATACGGTTCTTATCATCGACCACGCAGATTTGTGGCTGCAAATAACGATCAATACTAGACGGATTAAAATGCTCAGCGGTGACTGACATAATGCCACGGCGGTTAAGCGCTTGGCAAAGCTGCTTTAGCAATCCTTGTCCACCCGCAGGCTGCAACTCATCAAACAAACTATCAGCAGTATCAGGAATAGGTACAATCTGACGACGAATGTCTTTTGGTAATGACTTTAATAACTGTAATACCAGCTCAAAACGCCAACCGGGTACACCCCATAACAGCTCAATCGCATCAAGCTGCGGTAGCGCGACAAGCGGCACACGAATGGTCACCCCATCATCATCGCTCGCTGGATCAAAGATATAGCGTAGTGGCAGCTTTAAATCACCAAGCTTCCACACTTCTGGAAAATCGCCTGTGGTCGGTGCTTGGCTATTAAGCACGTCTTCATCGGTAAAAAACAGATACTTAGTATCGGTTTTTTCAACTTCGGCACGCCAGTCTTCAAATGTTTTGCGGCTCGCAATATGATCGGGGATTTTTTTATCATAAAACTGATACAAGGACTCTTCATCGACCAATAAATCACGGCGGCGTAATTTATCCTCGATGCGTTCAATGTCTGCAATTTTATCCATATTATGCTGTAAGAAAGGCGCTTGTCTGCCTAAATTTCCAGTAACCAGACCATCTCGGATAAATATCTCGCGCGACTCGCTTAGATTAACTTGCTCATAGTTGGTCAGCTGCTTACTGATAATAATCAGACCGAACAAACTGATCTGCGCATAAGCTTTGACGCGACCAGTTTTTTTCGACCAATGTGGCTCAAAGTAGTGATACTTTAATAAGTTACCGGCGGCTGAGATAATCCATTCTGGTTCAATCTTGGCAACGGTACGCATAAAGACTTGCGATGTCTCAACCACTTCAAAAGCCATGACCCAAGGTGGCATTTGCTTAAAAACCGTACTGGCTGGGAATATTTTGGCTTTCTGCTGGCGAGCCGCTAAGTATTCACCGCGATTTTCAGTTTTGTGAGCAATCGTAGACAACAAACCCGTTAACAATGCTCGATGTAAATTTGCGTATTTAACAGCTTTGAGTGCTTCATCTTCAATCGCGGTAGGGTCACTGTGAGTCACTTCCTTCGAGGCATTTTTGTCAGCAGTTTTTGCCTCATTAGCATCAGTCAGCTTAAGCTCAGTGACCATTTGTACTAACTGACGATGGGTTTGACTCCACTCCCGTACACGCGGGAAGCTTAGATAGTTTTTCTTCGTAAACTGTTTGCGCTGATTGCCAGACAACTTATTGCCATCTTCGTCTTTCTCAAACAGGGCTTTCCACAGACTTAAATAGAATAAAAAATCAGAGTCATCTTGGCGAAATTCAGCATGCTTCTGATCCGCTTGCTGGCGCTTATTCGCCGGACGCTCGCGTGGATCTTGGACAGCAAGCGCCGCAACGACAATAAGCATTTCTCGGATACAATCAAAATCGCTACCAGCTACCAGCATACGTGCCAGCCTTGGATCGATTGGCATACGTGCCATCTTTTGACCAGTCGGTGTCAGAACCAGATGATCCAGACCCTGTTTTGATTTTGGTTTGTTAGTTTGTTTGGCTGAAGGTACGTCGTTTTTAGCAGTAATCGCACCCAATTCATCAAGCAATTTATGCCCATCAGTAACTAAGCGACTGTCAGGTGGCTCAATAAAGGCAAAATCATCGACACTACCTAAGCGCAGATTTGCCATTTGTAAAATAACGGATGCTAAGTTAGTGCGTAAAATCTCAGGTTCCGTAAATTCAGGACGACCAGTAAAGTCCTCTTCGCTATATAAACGAATACAAACACCCGGCGCAACACGACCACAACGCCCTTTACGCTGATTGGCAGCAGCTTGCGAGATGGCTTCAATTGGCAGGCGCTGCACGCGTGAGCGATACGAATAGCGCGATATACGCGCAAAACCCAAATCAATCACATAGCGGATACCCGGTACGGTCAATGCCGTCTCAGCGACGTTAGTCGCGATAACAATACGCCGACCGCGACCTGACGGTTGAAAAATACGCTGCTGCTCTTCATAAGTCTGCCGTGCAAATAGTGGCAACACTTCTGTATGTTTAGGTCCATGACGCTCAAGTACTTCCTGAAGCTCACGAATCTCAGCTTCAGTGGCTGCAAATACCAAGATATCTGCTTGATCAGCATGACCTTTATTTTGTGCATCGCTAAAGCATTCTTCCACTGCAGCAACCACCGCACGTGGCAGATTTTCCTCAAAGTCGTCATAGCTATCATCGTCTGAGCTGGTTACTGGCTCATCTGTTAGCGGACGATAACGCACTTCGACCGGGAAGCTTCGTCCTTCGACATTAAAAATAGGCGCAGGAATTTGCCGTTTAAGCTTATTATCGTAGCGACTAAAGTATTCACTAAAGCGTTTAGTGTCCAGCGTCGCTGAGGTAATAATGACTTTTAAATCAGGGCGCTTGGGCAGCAGTTTTTTTAAATAACCCATAATAAAGTCAATGTTTAAACTACGCTCATGGGCTTCATCAATAATAATAGTATCATATTTACTCAAAAAACGATCATGACCAAGTTCAGCAAGCAAAATACCATCAGTCATGAGCTTAACGACAGATTGCGCCGTGCCCTGCTCGTTAAAGCGAATCTTGAAGCTGACCGTATTACCCAGCTGCTCGCCCAATTCTTCAGCGATACGGTTTGCCACACTGCGTGCCGCCAGTCGTCGAGGCTGTGTATGTCCTATTTGCCCACGTATACCGCGCCCTGCTAACATTGCTAACTTAGGCAGCTGCGTAGTTTTACCTGAGCCTGTCTCACCTGCAACGATAATCACTTGGTTATCGATGATTGCCTGAATCAAATCATCACCACGTTGGCTAACAGGCAAATCCTGATTCAGTTTTTCTGCCAACCCATCTGGAATGCTCTCTATACGCGCTTGTACCGCTTGTTGCGAGCGAGCTTTTAATTGCTCATATTGGGCGCGTTTTTTATCCAAATCATTGCTATTTTTAACGTTGTGTTTGTCATCCGTAGTGCTGTTTTTATTAGCAGACGATTTTGCACGTGCCAGCTCACGCTCAAGGCGACTGAGATAATACTCGTCCTTCGCGAGCACGGGTAAATTAGCAACAGAAATAACGTGTTGCGTATCTATACTTTCTTTTTGCGTATTTTTTGTCTCGGTGTTCAGATTTTCCGCTTGTACAGGCTGGCTTTTTTCTTGATTTTCTTTTGAAGTATCAGGCATATTTACTTAGGCTATTTATTATTTAGGAGTAATTAGATTATGGGGATAATTGAGCTGTGATTCAAGTTACTCGTGTATGACCTAGACTTGAGTTGTCGCTTCTAGAACGTAGCAAATTTATAAAATAACTAAAAATCTCACAGAGATAAGGAGTGATTAGACGTATCTCTTAGAAGTCATAAAGACATAATCGACAATTAATATTATCACAGTGCTAATTTTTTAAGATTTTTAATACTTAAATATCCTACGTATTCTTTATCTTCTATAACTTTTATCAAGTGCTCTGGCAAAAGGCTCGATAAGTAGCGCGGTATGAATCAATATGCCACTTATTTTTCACTTCAGGCCAATGGTTATTGATATCTGCAATCAACTCATTTAGCTGACCTGCTACGCCAAAGAAAATATCGTGTTGTTCAATCAACCGTCCTTTGGGACGACCGCCTAATTGAACCATATATAGGGTTAGCATGTTACGCAGTCCTTATTAAAAACCATTATAGTTATCTTATACACCGCCTAAGAATAAAAGCAAATAAAAAACCCGATCTCTCACAGTCGTGAGGAATCGGGTTTTTATTTAACCATAAAATTCTAATAAACAACTTGCTTACAATAAGAAAAAGTAAGCCCATAGCCCCACGATAAAAATGGAAATGATATTAAGAATCATACCAACACGTATCATCTCATTTTGTTTGATCAGTCCAGTACCAAACACAATAGCGTTTGGCGGCGTGGCAACGGGTAGCATAAAGGCACAAGAAGCACCGATACCGATAATAAGTACTAAGACCTCGCTCGGTATACCCATGTGTTCGGCAATTGCCACAAACACAGGTACTAAAAGCGCTGCTGAAGCCGTGTTTGATGCAAACTCTGTCAAGAAAATAATAAAAGCGGAGATCGCAAGCATGACAACGATAAGCGGTGCAGAAGACAGCGCATTCGCGACCGTTTCACCCAGTACTAATGACGCACCTGATACTTTTAGGATATTCGATAGCGCAATACCGCCACCGAATAACATCAATACACCCCAGTCCGTGTTGTCCGACACTTCTTTCCAAGATACTAGACCCAAACTCACGACCGCCACTGCTGCAAGCAAGGCAACAATGGCATCGGTGTCTTCGATACCCAGTCCCTCACCGATTTGTGTGGAAAATATCCAGCTCAATGCAGTGACGATAAAGATAATAATGGTCACCACACGTGGTTTGGTCCAAGGAATAGGATCATCGTCAATCAGTACAATCTTACGATTCAAGTTCGGCTTCAGATACACATACATCGCACCCAATAATACTGGCAGTAACACAAGCATCATTGGTATGCCAAACTTCATCCATTCAACAAAACTAACATCAAGCTCTTTTGCAGCAATAGCATTGGGCGGTGAACCAACAATAGTACCCAAACCACCGATACTTGCTGAATATGCAATACCCAACAGCACAAAGACTAACGTACTACGATCTTTTTCGCGGTCAACTTGCGTCAGAATACCGAGTGCCAGTGGCAACATCATCGCTGTCGTCGCGGTATTCGATATCCACATTGACAAAAACGCAGTGACACCAAATATCAAAAACACAGCCGTATTTAGCTTGCCACCTGACATCGACAAAATCTTTAGCGCAATTTTTTTGTCCAATTTCTGCATATGTAACGCTGCAGCCAAAGCAAAACCACCAAAGAAAAGATAAATAATGGGACTAGCAAAGCTCTGTAAACCAGTTTCGGCATTGAAATCAGGAATAGCAATTAATGTCCCAACCACAACCACTAAGATCGCAGTGATAGTGACGTGTATCGCTTCAGTGAGCCATAGCACACCAATGAAGAATAACAATGCAAGCCCTTTATTGGCACCGACCTCAAATGGTAATACGCTATAAATAATAAAACTAATAATTGCTGCAATGGCGACAACAATCAATCCTTTTCCCGTTCCCTTTGGGAACGTATCGGTAAATAAATACTCGTTACCATCATCAGGCAGATGGCTATCCAGTTTTTTCTCTGACATAAATTATCCTTATCGCATCCAGAATGAGTACTAAGTCGAAAATTATTGCAAGACATCATGATATTCATATAGTGAACATTACGCGCGAAAATATCATATCAGAATAACTTATATATGAATACATCTATATGAATTTTTAAAATATCTGTTTGATTCATTAAAAAAAATCAACTATCGACTTGGTTTGGTTTCTTGGATTCAACAGTGGCTATCTCACTGCTTTATATGACGATCCTAATTAATAAAAATTACATAAAGCCTCTAAACATTCATCATTTGGGACTATACAAGCAAAAACTGATGTCACATAATCAGAGGGTTAAATAGAAAATCATCAATAAAAACAAACAGGAGCGCTTTATGACAGACGCGAATAAAACTGATGCAACCACCAAAATGGCACCAAAAGACATCAACCAAGATGGATTGGCTAAAGAAGATCAACAGCGTACTGACGATTCTGCGTTAGATATGATGCAAGGGTTGCACGAACATGAAGATCATAAAGAAGACGATAAGTAGTCTGTATGGATTCGATTAAAATAAAATTTAAAAATGAAGAAGTGCTTATCAAACTGATGGGCGCTTTTTTCTCGGCTGTCTTTTTTCTGGTAGATTGTCTGATACATAGTTGTATACGAAGGCTGCGCTCAAAACAATAATAATAGGCAAAAATAATGCACCATAGCCGACTCTGGCATATAAAAAAGCACCTACGGCACTGCCAGCGCAAAAACAGTACCAAATAATCGCCTGAAAGCCTAATGTTGGCTTACTAATGCGACGACCCGCCAGCCAATTACCAATAGCAGCGCCCATATCTGAGGTTAGTCCTGTTAAATGCGTGGTACGAATCACTGCACCGCTATAAGTTGCGACCATTGCATTCTGTAAGCCACATGCCATAGCAGCGGCAAGCTGTCCTAGATAATCATGCTGCTGGTATAACCAATAGCTTATTAACAATAGTGCCGCTTCAATATAAAGCGCATTGCCATAACGTCGACCAAGCTTCAATGACGTCTGACCGATAATAAAACCACTTAATACAGCCCCTGCCAAAAAAGACAGCAGTAACGCGCCGATAAATAAAAGGCTTTGAATATCTAAATAAGCGACAGCAGCGGCAAACAAGCTTACGTTACCTGTCACATGCGAGACAGATAAATTGGTAAAACCCATTAATGCTGCCGTATTCACACAGCCTGCACTGAATGCCAATACGGCGCCACCCCACAATATCCATCTTGGTAATTTGGTTATCATATTCGTCGCTTAATGGCTTATCAGCAAAAAACCCATAGTATAATCAAAAAAGACAGCCGATTGGCTGCCTTCTCTACTTCTCATTATATATCGTTGAGAATTGTCTTTTAACTATTTTGGCTCATCAAGCATCATTAGCTGCTCGCTGATCGCAACCGTATTGAAGCCTGCATCAACAAACATAATCTCTCCAGTGATACCAGATGCCCAAGGCGATAATAAAAATAGCGCAGCATTACCGACTTCAGCTTGAGTAATATTACGCTGTAGAGGTGCGATCTTTTCACTGATATCAAGCATTTTACGAAATGACTTGATGCCACTGGCGGCAAGCGTACGAATAGGACCGGCCGAAATCGCATTCACACGAATACCTTCTCCGCCCATAGAGGTCGCTAAGTAGCGTACGCTGGCTTCGAGACTCGCCTTTGCCATACCCATGACGTTGTAGTTTGGCAATACCGAAATACTGCCTTCATAAGTCAACGTCAACATTGAGCCGTGACGCATCGCAAGTAGCTCACGCGATGCTTTTGCCAATGCCACAAAGCTATAGCTTGAGATATCATGGGCGATATGACTGCCTTCACGAGTTGTCGCATTGACAAAATCACCATCAAGCTGATCCATCGGTGCAAAGCCAATCGCATGTACCACACCATTGATACCATCGCCCCAATGGGCAGTGACTTGCTCAAAACAAGCCGCAATAGACTCATCTGATGCCACGTCACACTCAAGGACTAAGTCAGCCTCAAATGCTTCAGCCGCCATATCTACCCGTTTTTTTATTTTATCATTAGGATAAGTCAGGATTAACGACGCGCCTTCACGATGTAGTGCTTCAGCGATTGCCCAAGCGATAGATAGTTTGCTAGCGATGCCTGTAACAACAAAACGCTGTCCTTGTAATAGCATAATATTTCCTTTTAAGTCAATTTAGGTCATTTAAATGATCGATTATTTTTAATAGTTGGCTAACAAATAGCGAGTGGAAGTACCAATTGAAAGATGAGTTATTATACACGAATTGATTTAAGTAAACAGTCGTAAACTGTATTTGCTTACACTGTATCAATCCCTAATCTCGCTCAATGATACCATTTAATATTGATAAAACGGTGAACTACTGGCTACAGCAGTATGAAGTTAAGTAGATTTCGAGTATAATCACAGCCCTCCCAGCTTGCACAATTTTTATAATAATCCTTTACAACCATTGTTTGTAACTAAGGATTTAGCGTTAAGCTACACCCACATTTTGGATGGCTGCCAAACTTATGAGCAATACCGCAACAATAGCATCAGACTACCAAGAAAGCATCGAATCCTATCGTCAGCTCATCGCCTCAACAGGTGAGGACTTGCATCGTCCAGGACTTGAAGACACCCCAACACGTGCTGCCAAGGCCTTTGCGCATTTGACCAAAGGCTATCATCAAAGCTTAGATGAAGTCGTTAATGACGCTTTGTTTCCATCGACCAACCGTGAGCTGGTATTGGTACAAAATATTGAGTTTTATTCATTGTGCGAGCACCATATGTTGCCTTTTCACGGTGTTGCACACATTGGTTATTTACCAAACGGTCAAGTGTTAGGGCTTTCTAAATTTGCTCGTATCGTCGATATGTTCGCTCGTCGCTTGCAAGTTCAAGAAAATTTAAGCGAACAAATAGCGCAAACGATTATGGATGTGACGGGCTGCCGCGGTGTGGCAGTAGTGATGGATGCAGCTCACATGTGTATGATGATGCGCGGTGTCAATAAGCAACACTCTACTACGCGCACAATGTCGATGCTAGGTGAGTATGTACATGACAATCAAGCGCGCAATGAGTTTTTAGATGCTGTGCCAAAGCGTAAACCTGCTTTTTAATAGATTAAAAACGTTAAATTAAAAAAAGGATAGCTAATTAGGTATCCTTTTTTAATACAAGCTATTCACGATTTTCAGTCATTAAACAATATTGAAAAGCTATTAAAGGTTATCACACAATGCCTAGCTAGCTGATTTTACGTCATTGATCCATTTACCATAACCAGCCGCTTCCATCTGCGCCAGTGGAATAAAACGCATTGCTGCTGAGTTCATGCAATAGCGTTTACCCGTCGGTGCCGGACCATCGTCAAATACATGGCCGACGTGCGAATCTGCATAACGGCTACGAATCTCAGTACGGGTGCCAAATATTCCTCGATCTGCCTTTTCCACGACAAAGCTAGCATTCAATGGACGCGTAAAACTTGGCCAACCGGTGCCAGAATCGTATTGATCCCGAGAGGAATATAAGGGCTCACCTGATACTACATCGACATACAGTCCAGGTTCTTTATTATCCCAATATTCGTTATCAAAAGCGCGCTCAGTACTATCTTTCTGAGAGACTTTATATTGAATGTCACTTAGTGATTTTTTAAGATCGGCTTTTGTCGGTTTTACAAAGGTATCTGGGTCAAAGCCTGCACTTGTCTTAACTGTCGACGGCTTTATTGCAGCTGACGAGGTATTCAACATTCCTGACTTCACACTGGTTACAGTCGGTTTGAATTGGTTGAAATCTAACTCATAGTTTTTACCATAGACACTTTCAATGAACTGGTAGCGACCAGAGTTAAACGTATAAGCTTTATAACGTAGTGGATTCTTTTTGTAATAATCCTGATGATATTCTTCTGCTGGATAAAACTCGCTAACAGGAACAATCTCAATTACGACTGGTTTCTTATAGACACCAGAGGCTTGCAGCGATTGCTTAGCAGCTTCGGCTATCTGTTTTTCTTGCTCACTATTATAAAAAATAGCTGGGCGATACTGGGTGCCTCTATCTACAAACTGACCTTTATCATCAGTAGGATCAGCGATTCGCCATAGTGCTTGGACTATACCATTGTAGGTAATCTTGGTCGGATCATAATAAACTTGGGCTGCTTCAGTATGCCCTGTACCACCAGCTGAAACAGTACTATAAGTTGGATTTTTAGAGTCGCCACCTGTATAACCTGACACTACCTCTACCACACCAGGAATCTTTTCATAACCCGCCTCGACACACCAAAAGCAACCACCAGCAACCGTCGCTACTGCTAAATTAGGGTCAGTAGGCGCATAAGGATTGTCAATGGAAACATTTTTTACGGTAGGCGGTTTTTCAGTGGAAGCGCAACCGACATAAAAGACACTGCTCGCTACTATCGCCATGCCCACGACTTTAGCTGGTAATTTATGGTTCACTAATAATCGATATGTCATGAAAGGCTCCTAAGGGTAATATCATGTAACCATCGTAACCCTTAGGTCTCACAGAAATATTCCTAAAGTGTTGTTTATATAGTCAATGAAAAGTAAAATCGATACATCAATAGTCCTGTACTACTGGTATCAATTTTTCTCGCTTGCTGTGCGCCTTGCACTCCAGAGGCTTCGAAAAATTTATCCCAGTAGCACTGTAGCGACTTTAAAGTATTTCAACTATATACACCATGTTTAATGAATGATCATAAAAAAAGCTTATTACCCTTTGGTAATAAGCTTTTTTTCAATTCATGACTAGGTTATTCATTTAGCAAATCATCTATGCAACTTTATCGCTCTTAACATCAGTATCAGCATGCTTTTCACTGGCTTGCTGAATCTTCGTTAAAATGCTCTTGATTTCAGAGGCTGACAGATACGTTGGCACCGCATAAGTATCGCTGACTTCTTTAGCTGCGGCTTTAGCAATGCTATCAAAGTCAGTGGTTTTCATACCTTTAACCGTTGGATCGATATTTAAAATAGCAATCAATTCGCGAGCTTGTGCAATCAGATGATCTGCAATCACAGCATCACTCTTGCCGGCTTGGCCATCCTTAACCATACCCGTTTTTCTAGCCAGATCTGCTAGTCTCTTTTTGCTTGCTTGACGATTGACATCAAGTACATAAGGCAACACGATGGCATTGGCGCGACCATGAGGAATACTATAGTACGCACCAAGCTGATGAGCGATGGCATGGACATAGCCAAGACCCGCTTTATTAAAGGCAATACCGCCGTAGTGAGCGGCAATGCCCATTGCTTCTCTGGCTTTGAGATTACCACCGTCTTTATATACCACTGGCAAATTCTGCATAACTGACTTCACCGCAGAAGCCGCATAATAGTCGGTCTCGACGCTCGCATTAGCACTCATCCAAGCTTCTAAGGCGTGGGTCAACACATCGATACCCGTATCCGCTGTGATATGAGCCGGCATCCCTTTCATAATCACTGGGTCAATAGCGGCTGCTAATGGCACCATTCTTGGGTCGATAGATAGTGCTTTTTGATGGGTTTTATCATCTGATACAACTGCACCAAGTGTCGCTTCTGAACCAGTACCCGCAGTTGTAGGCACACAGTACAGCGGTACAGAAGGCTTTCGTGCTTTAAGGATACCGATAAGTTGCTGCGGCTTGCAGTCATTGCCTTGTGACATAGCAATCATTTTAGCTGCATCAATCACAGAGCCACCGCCGATAGCAATAATAGAATCGCATTTAGCATCAATGGAGATGCGTAGCCCTTCTTCAACCACTTTAAAAGTAGGGTCTGGCGTAATACCGTCATAGACTTTATAGCGGATATTTTTGCTATCTAGATAATCAGTGACTTTTGCAGGTATACCAAGCTTATTCAATACCGCATCAGTGACGATAAAGACATTGGTGCTACCTTCATTAATCAGCATGTCGCATAGCTCATCACAAGAGCTTTCGCCGACGAATAACATCGGTCTTCTAATGGGGATAACATAAGCGAAGGCTTTTAGTACTTTGGCGCGTGTCTTGGCAATGGCTAAATAGCCAGCATGCTGTAATCCATCGGTACTTACTAACTTGCCACTTGCTAACTTATTACTTACTAATTTAGCAATACTATTTTGTTTTTTCATGGGTATAAAAATCCTTTTCTAATGATGCTTTTAATGGCAATAATGACCGTTTTAACTAACCGAATAAATCAAGGTTCAAATAATATACATAAGACCAGGTTCTATATAAAGTAAACTACTGTCCAAAATTATTGTACCATTGCAATTTTTGGTATGTCGCTATTAGTATGAACTGCTATGTTCTGAATATTTAATATCATTTACTTAGGCTATATCACACTCGCCTGAAATAATTGCTTTGCATACGGATGTTGAGGATTATTAAACACGTCTTCGGTACGCCCAAACTCAATGCACTTGCCTTCTTTTAACACTATAATTTGCTGACACAAGGCACGAACTACTTTTAGATCATGACTGATAAACACATAGCTGATTTGCATTTTTTCTTGAATCTCACGTAGCAAATTCACTACAGTGACTTGCGTAGTGCTATCAAGCGCAGACGTTGGCTCATCCAATATTAAGAGTCTTGGCTGCATAATAAGGGCGCGCGCAAGCGCCACCCGTTGACGCTGACCACCTGATAGCTCGTGCGGATAACGCTGCGCAAACTCTAACGGTAAATGCACGGTAGCAAGACTGTTCATTACTGCCTGCTGACGTGCCACTTTAACAACGCCTTGTACTAACAGCCCTTCTTCAACGATTTCCATGACAGTCATACGAGGGTTAATACTGGCAAATGGATCTTGAAAAACCATTTGAATCTGTGAGCGGAAGGTGCGCAAATCACGTTTTGATAACGCTACAATATCTTGATTATTCACCACTACCTGACCACTGACGCGCGCTTGATTGCTAAGTAACTGACTTAGCGCAAGGGCAATTGTTGTTTTACCCGAGCCTGACTCACCAACGATGCCCAATGCCTGACCTTTTTGCAGGCTCATATCAACATCTTTAACAGCCTCGAACCAGCGTTTGGTACCACCAAACAGACTTTTTTCAATTGGAAACTGTACTTGCAAGTTATTTACTTTCAATACAGTTGGTTGCTGACTCTCAGCATCAAATAAATCTAATGCTTGTCCAAATTCCTGTTTGATAAGCGAGCGGGTATATTCTGCTTTAGGCTGACTAAATACCGCTGCAGTTCTACCCTGCTCGATTGTCTGCCCTTGACGCATAACGATGACTTCATCGCTGTAGCGCCTGACCAGATTGAGGTCATGGCTAATCAATATCATTGCCATATTATGCTGACGTTTAAGATTATCTAATAGAGCGAGAATCTCATGTTGCAAGGTCACATCAAGCGCGGTGGTTGGCTCATCAGCGATTAAGATGTCAGGTTGCTGCGCTAATGCCATGGCAATCATCACCCGCTGACGCTGACCACCCGATAACTCATGCGGATAACGATTTAGCTTATCAGTAGGATCGGTGATATTGACATCATTTAACAAAGCTATACTTTTTTCGTGCCATTGATTTTTGGATACTCCGATTAGGCGGAGCGATTCTGCAATTTGTTTGGCAACTGTATGCAATGGATTAAGCGCTGTCATTGGCTCTTGGAACACCATGCCAATGCGCTGCCCACGTACATCACGTAGAGCTGCATTACGTGCTTTATCGTTGGCTATCGGTAATGTAATCATTCCCAATGTATCTGCTAACTGCACTTTACCAGTAACGGTCAAGCTATCTGGGAGCAAGCCTAATAGCGCGAGACTTGCGATCGATTTACCAGAGCCTGATTCACCAACGATGGCTAGTGTTTGACCTTGCCTGAGCTCATACGTTAGCTTATCGACTAAAACAGTACCCGAAGTGGTTGCAATGCTAAGCTTATCCACTGTCAGCATGAGCTTATTTGATATATTGATATGATTGTCATTTAAAAGACTATTTTGCTCAGTAGCAGTTGTCATATTAAGAGCGCCTCGGATCAAAGGCATCACGCAGTGCTTCGCCAACGAAGATGAGCAACGACAAAATAAAGGTTAAACTAAAAAATCCCGATAAGGCCAGCCAAGGCGCATCAAGGTTGTTTTTCCCTTGTACCATCAGCTCACCCAGAGACGGTGACCCAGGCGGTAAACCATAACCTAAGAAATCTAGCGCTGTTAACGCAATAATATTGGCCGTTAAAATGAACGGTAGCTGTGACAAGCTTGATGCTAAGGCATTGGGCAAGATGTGCCTTACCATGATTTGGCTGTCGGAAGCCCCCAGATTACGCGCCGCACGCACATAGTCAAAGTTGCGCGCGCGCAAAAACTCTGCCCGTACCAAACCAACCAATCCCATCCAGCCGAACAATAACATCATCGCAAACAGCATAAAAATACTAGGGCTAAATAAGCTGACCAAAATGATAATCATAAAAAGCTGCGGCATACCGCCCCAAACCTCCATGAAGCGCTGCCCTGCCAAATCTATCCAGCCACCGTAATAACCTTGTATTGCACCAACGATAATACCAATCACTGCTCCTGCTAGTGTCAATGCCAGACCAAATAATAATGACACTCGCATGCCGTATAGTATACGCGCCAGCACATCGCGACCCAAGTCATCCGTACCAAGCCAATTCTGGCTATTGGGTGCCGCTGGATATGGAATGCCCAGCTCAACGTTTGGCGTCTGATCAGCAAACGGAATGATCGGCATCACATAATAACCCTGATCATTAATCAGTGTTTGTACTGCAGGGTCTTTGTAATTGGTCTCGGTCTCAAATACCCCGCCAAAAGTCGTCTCAGGATAGGCTTTTAGTATGGGAAAGTAGTAATCGCCTTGATACTGTACAAGTAGCGGCTTATCATTGGCAATCACATTGGCTGCCATACAGATGACAAATATCAAGGCAAAAATGAACAGCGATATGACACCAAGACGATTTTGACGAAAGCGATTAATTCGCGCCTGCCAGATAGGATTTAGGCGACGTTTTTTTTCTATAGCAATAGCAGATGCGCTTGAGTGCATTGAAGGTAATGGATGACTTGACATTAGCGCCCCTCAAAATCGATACGGGGATCAATTAAGTGATAACTTAAATCACTGATTAACTGTAATAACAGTCCGACCAAGGTAAAAATAAACAGCGTGCCAAATATCACGGGATAATCACGCTGCTGAATGGCTTCGAAACCTAACAAGCCCAAACCATCAAGCTTAAAGATAATCTCAATAAGGAAATTACCGGCAAAGAAAATACCCACGATAGCCGCTGGAATACCCGCGATAATAATCAGCATGGCATTACGAAACACATGTCCGTATAGCACTTGACGCTCAGCCAAGCCTTTGGCACGAGCAGTAAGCACATATTGCTTGCCGAGCTCTTCTAAAAAGCTAAACTTGGTCAAATAGGTCAAGCCAGCGAAACCACCAACCGTACTTGCTAGCAGCGGTAGCGCCAAATGCCAAAAGTAATCTTTGATTTTACCCAGCACGCTCAATTGATCAAAATTCTCAGAGGTCAAGCCTTGCAGTGGAAAGATATTCCAGTAGCTGCCACCTGCAAAAAACACCAGTAATATAACGGCAAACACAAAAACGGGTATTGCATGGCCGATAGCTAGTAGCATGGCTGTGACTTTATCAATCCCTGAGCCATGATGCATGGCTTTATAGACCCCCAGTGGAATCGCTATTATATAAATCAGCAGTGTGCTCCAAAGCCCAAGCGAGATTGAAACGGGTAGCTTCTCGATAATCAAGTCAGTGACCGATTGCCCTTTAAAAAACGACTCCCCAAAATCCAGCTGGGCATAATTTTTTAGCATTAGCCAAAAGCGCTCAGGCGCGGATTTATCGAAGCCATATTGTACATTAATGGCTGCTACCATCTCCTCTGACAAGCCTCGTGTGCCTTGATACGTACTATTGTTACCTGAACTACCTGCACCAATATTACCACCTAAGGCATTGTCTTTTGCACCTTGCTCAATCATGGCGAATTGCTGCTCAACAGGACCGCCGGGCGCTGCTTGTACAATGACAAAATTCGCCAGCAATATCAAAAATAGCGTCGGTAATATCAATAATAATCTCTTTAAGATATAACGACCCATAATGGCGGCTTCCTAATAATAAGAAATATGGCAATAGAAAGAATGCGTAGCTAATAACTCTCAAAACGTCAGTCGAAGCATTGATTAGAATTTAAAAGTTATTTTTAAGCTCACGTAGAGCTGCAAATACAGTCAAAGATTTATCATCATCGATATTAAACTGAGCCTTTACACCTTCAATCACACTCGGCTCTTGCGTCCGTAAAAACACATTAATCGCACGCTCATGTTCTAAAGTAACGGGGAGCGTCGGAATGCCTTGTGCGGTTTTGTCTTCTGCCTGTGCCAAAGCTTGCTGCATCGCTTTATTATCAGGCTCAATCGACCACCCAAAACGTAGATTGTTAGCGGTATATTCATGTGCAGGATATAACAATGTCTCAGCTGGCAGTCCATTTAGACGCTTAAAGCTGTCATGCAACTGCTCAATCGTTCCTGTAAATACGCGTCCGCAACCAGCACTAAATAAGGTATCGCCACAAAAGCAGTGCTTAAGGCCATCGATATCTAATATATAAGCCATATGGCTGGCAGTATGACCGGACACATCCCATACCTGCGCAGAGCAGCCCCACGCGCTTACTGTACTACCATCCTTTATGGTCTGATCTTCACCGACATTATGCTCAGTATGCGCAACCAGATGCGTCATCGGATACGACTCTTGTAACTCTGCAACGCCGCCGATATGGTCATGATGATGATGAGTCGTCCAAATAGACGTCAGCTCTAATCCATTTTTCTCTAAATAAGCAACGACTGGTGCCGCTTGACCCGGATCAATAACAATGGCTTGCTTGTTACTCTCATTGATTAATGTCCAAATATAGTTGTCATTGAACGCTTTAATTGGGTGAATACGAATACTCATGCTAAATCCTTACCAGTGGTTATCTTTGTTGCCAATGTCTATTAAATTCTTTCAAATTACTTTTGATGTCATTGTCACTTACTATCACTGTCACTTACTATCACTGTCACTTACTGTCACTGTCACTGTCACTTACTGTTTTAAATATTGATTAACGCGTGCTTCTGCTTTTTTATCCGTCCACCAGTAATCAATACCGATGGCATTAGATGGTAGCTTTTCAGTATGACGGTATTGATTCCAATACGCGACATTGGTACTAGACTTACCGTATAAGGGCACTAAATAATGACCTGCACGCAACAGGCGATCGAGCACCTGAGCATATAATACAGTATCGTCGCGAGTTTTAGCATTGGCAAGCAACGCTGTTACTGTATCGATAGCAGTATTTTTTATGCCAGCCGTATTATGATTGCCAGGCTCATCAGCCGCCGCACTGCCCCAAAATGCCGCTTGCTCAGCACCAGGCGATAAGCTCTGGGCGAATACATCGACCACCATATCATAATCAAAACGGCGTACCCGCTCATAATATTGTGCACCATCGACTTGACGTAAAGTGGCATCAAAGCCCAAGCGCTTTAAATTGCGAATATAAGGCAACAATACTCGACCCATGGTATCGCCTGTCATTAAAATTTCAATCTGAGCAAGCTTGCCATCCGACTGATACAGCTTCATATCTTCATAATAAAATCCAGCATCTAGCAACAGCTGCCGCGCTTTTAACAACTCTTCGCGATTAAAGCCATTACCGTCACTGGTGGGCAGCTGCCACTCCATTAATACTGCTTTGCGCTGCATTGGCTCAAGTTTAGGTAATAATGGACTTAGCACCTGCATCTCTGAATCTGTTGGCGTGCCAGTGGCAGCAAGCTCTGAGCCATGAAAGAAGCTTTGCAAACGCTCATACTGCCCATGAAATAAGGTTTTATTCATCCATTCAAAATCATAAACTGCGGCTAAGGCTTGACGGACACGAATATCTTGAAAGATGGGCCGACGCATATTCATGACAAGTGCTTGCATCGGCACTGGATTTTTACTGCTTATTGATTCCTTATTAATAAGACCTGCTTTTACCGCGGGGAAATTATAACCCGTTGCCCAGTTAGACGCCTTATTCTCTGGGCGAAAACGATATTGACCCGATTTAAAACCTTCAAAAGCAATCTCATCACTTTGATAGTAGACAAACTTAATCATATCAAAATTATAACGACCGCGATTGACCATCAAATCACGACCCCAATAATTGGGATCACGCACATAACTGACCGCCCGTCCTGCATCAACGCGCCCTAATTTGTAAGGACCGCTACCCATCAATGGCGTTAAGCTAATTTTTTCAAAATCAGCCTCGATAGAAGACTTGGCAAAAATAGGAAATTGACCAACCGTTAATAAAATCTCTTTATTGTCATCAGAGGCAAAAACAAACTTTACTTGCTGTTTATTAATAATCTGAATGTCTTTAACATCCCCCAAATAACTGCGAATATACATCGGCCCTTTGTTCAGTATCGCATCATAAGTGGCTTTTACATCGTGACTGGTCACTGGTGATCCATCCCAAAAGCGTGCGGCAGGATTGATATGATAAATAATCCAGCTGGTATCATCAGGGTCATAAGTGACCTTACTTGCCAGCTGCGGATACATGGTAAAAGCTTCATCTAATGAGCCAGTCATCAAGGTATCATATAGATAGTCGGTGCCAGCCATTGCTACCCCTGTATTCATCCATTTATTAGCTGCATTAAAAGTACCGCGCGCATCAAGCGACAACGTGCCACCGGTAGGCGCATTTGGATTGGCATACGGCATAAATGGGGCGTCGATATATACAGTAGGACTATTATGACCAAGCGCAGTAGTAGTAATCGGCACCGCGATACTGGCTGGTATCCAGCTCGCCATGGTCACTAATAGGACAGTTTTTAGCATGGTATTTTTTATCATAATAAAGTTATAACAACCCCCTGTGCTAGCCCAATGAATATGATGATAATTGACTGAAGTGCGGCTCTATAATGGGAAGTAGTAAGTACCGCAAAATTTTATCATAACAAACTTAGATTTTTTAACCTAATGGTTTGCAGCGTGAAAGTGACTCTATAACACATTATTCACTAATGATAAGCATCAATGCTCATAAAAAAAGACGCAACTCATAAAAGTGCGTCTTTTTTCCAAAAACTGTACTGACTTAAGCGTATTTCTTTTCAAACGCAATCATAAAGTCGACCAGTTGCTGTACCCAGTCTAGCGACACCGCATTGTAAATGCTAGCACGCATACCGCCAACATCACGGTGACCTTTTAGATATAGTAAACCCGCGGCTTCTGACTCTTCTAAAAAAACTTTATCAAGACTGCTATCAGCCAACGTAAACGGGACGTTCATGATAGAACGATACTTAGTGTCGACTGAATTGCTATAAAAGCTACTATCATCAATCGTTTTATAGAGCAAATCCGCTTTTTGTTGATTGATTTTGCCGATAGCAGCAACGCCGCCTTGCTCTTCTAACCAATCAAAGACCAGCCCTGCCAAATACCAAGAGTACGTCGCTGGCGTATTCGACATAGACTCTTTTTCGGCTTGGTGTTCATAATCCATGAGTAGCGGGCACCACTCACTTGCCTGCCCTAGTAAGTCTTCTCGAATGATGACAATAGTCAGTCCTGCTGGACCAATATTCTTTTGCGCACCAGCATAAATCATCCCAAATTTAGACACATCAATCGGTTGTGACAAAATGCAAGATGACATATCAACGATAATAGGCGCATCAACTTTCGGTGGCTCAAATACTTGCAAACCATGAATGGTCTCATTGGCACAGTAGTGGAAATACGCCGCATCTTCGCTCAGGTTCCAGTCACTTTGGGCTGGCACGTCCGTAAAGTTACTGTCTTTGCCTGTTGCCACCAGATTAACTTCACCAAGGCCTAAATTAGCATAACGCTGCGCTTCTTTAATGGCTTTTCCTGACCAAGCACCAGTAGCAAGGTAGTCACCGCGTCCACCATTTAACAGATTTAATGGAATGGCTGAAAACTGTAAGCTTGCGCCACCTTGCAAAAATAGTACTTTATAATTGTATGGAATATCCATCAATGAGCGCAGTTTGGCTTCAGCTTTTTCAGTAATCGCGATGTATTCTTTACTACGATGGCTGATTTCCATCACCGATACGCCACGTCCTTGCCAATCTAACAACTCTTCTTGAGCACGTGATAACACGGCGGTCGGTATAGTAGCAGGTCCTGCTGAAAAATTAGGTACACGGTTAGGAGCGGCTTTGGTAGTCATAATCATTATCCTAAATATGATAAAATCATCGTTGTTAGTTGGGATTTAAAACTTATGGGATTTAAAAGTTAACCATTGAAATACTTCTTACGTTTTTATTTTATTGGCTAACGACTATGTTGCTTATAAAAAATAATCAAAACTTTCACTGTTAATCAGCTGAACCAGAAATCATCTCCCAAAGCGTGCGCTTTAAGCGACTATCAGTAAGCATTTCATCTAACGTTGGTGCAGCATTCAAATCAGGATGCTCAAGCCCTTCAGGTAACGCAGTCAATGCCAACACCTTTATTTCTTCTTCGCAGCGTCCAATTTTAAAGACGTGTCCAGCAAAACTGGCATTGGCAAGCTCAACAGTATCCATGCCCTCACAGATAGGGAATGATGTTGTCTCACAAGAAATTGATAACGCTTGTGTGATATTTTTCCACAGTTTTTGGCTGTCATTATTAAGCGCTTGAATATCAGCAATGATTACCCAATCGCCATAACGACCACCTTGTAAGTCGAACGGTGCTACCTTAAGGATATGGTCATAATGACTGTCGTTAGAAAATACCGGCTCATCAAACAGGGTAACGTCTTGTTGAACGACCGTATTTATCTTAGAACCAACTGCGGTATCAGGGCTGACTGCGTCAAAACTATAAGTAACTGGGCTTTGCTTGTTAAAGGTATGCGCGCTTATATTTTGCAGATCGTCAATGCCTGCTTTATTATATGGATAAGCAGAGACATTATGTTCAACACTGCTATCTAATATTTTAACGTTTTCTTCATCTGGATTTACGATGCTGACAACTGGCTGTTCATTATTTGGCTGTGTCTTGATATTGCTAATAATAGAATCAGACTGAGCCATACTGGGCATGACAGTAGATGCTGCAATATCACTAATATTAAGAGTTTCTGAGCTTGGCTGCACCCACTGATTGATACCCATCATCGCTAAAATCTGACGCTGCTGTACACGGTGCTGTAATACCAGCTGCGGGTCTTGGATATCACTCATACGACTCTACTATCCTACTTATCTCAAATGGGTTTACAGGCTTTTACTGTCAAAAACGATGCTAACCATTACTTAACGCATTAACTATAAAATCGTCTAATCTGCCTAAAAAAGCTGTCTAACACCAAGCCAGTGGTCTGCTAGTATCGTTAAGCAATCATATTCATCTTGGCTGATTATCGTATCGTGTAACATCACTGTATGCAATGTACTTAGCCATTGACGATAATTGCTAACTATATATAGATTATCAGTAGTGACATCATCAATATGGCTGTTTTTTATAGCGCTATTATACTCTATTTGACCATCACTCTGCTGCCTGTGTTGATAATTATCACCAGCCTCTTCACTGTCTGTGCTTGGTGATATAAAAACAGGCACTGCTTCTATCAGTGCCAATAATTGCACACTATTTAAATTTTGTGCAGTCAATAGTAGCCATTGCAAATTTGCATTGCTCACTGCTGTTAAATCAATATCAATCAGACGTGCATGACGGCGCACATATACAACATAATTGGACACATTAAAACTTCTATCACTCAGAGCTGATGCTACCTGACCTTTGACATCTTTTGATAATCGGTAGGCCAATAGCGTTAATATTGTTTTTTCAGCGTTGCCAAGGCTGTTAAAAACCTGACCTGATGGATCAAGCTGGGCATAAATATCCTCTAGACCAGCTCGTAACTCCAGTTGCCATGATTCATTAGCATTTGCTAAATTATGGTTTAAAACACCAGACAGTATAGGCAGTAGTTGCTGTAAGTGTAGTGCCTGCCATAACGACAAAATTGATGGTGATCGAGAGATTGCATCCTCTGAGCGCGTGAATACTGGTTTAGGCTCACCCATGTAAACGTCATCATTGGCTATTTCATCAGCAAAATTTCTGCTCAAATCGATGGTTAACTGGCTTTTAAACAGCTGAATGATGCCTTGCTGATAGCGCATCAGCATGGTACGCGATTTTTTTTGCTGTCTATAATATAGCTGGCTTTGATGGCTACTTTCACTTTTTAGGCGTAATTCATTTATCACGCTTTCGGATAAGTCATGCTGAGATAGTTGTTTTATAGCAAAAATTATTAGAGCACTATCTAACCGCCGATCAATACTAGCAACTCCCTCTAGTAACTGCTGGTCTAGGGTATGCGGCAATATTTTCTTATCACTCATTGTATCAATTTGAGGTTTTATATTAGACGTAGAGCTATTGCTACTATCAGTCGTAGTCACTATCCTATCTTTAGGAATACCACTCCAGATATCTGATAAATGATAAGTGGCAATTGTGGATAATATGCAACCTTGATGGCATAGCATCACCGCTTCAATCAAAGCCTGCGCACCTCGCGGATGATAACTGTGATTAAGCACATATTGTGGCAGTGATACCTTGTTTATATCAGCAGTACTGATTGAATTTTTTGCCAGCAGGTCGCTATCATGCTTTGCTTGCCATGGCTTTATCAGCTGACGTTTATCAATCGACTTTGCTTTTACTTGTAAACGCCCATCAACTATTACGTCCTTCTCTACAGCAAACTCAAGACCTGAGTCCGTGTCTAACTCACTACTTATTTTTGTATCATTGTTCTTATAAATACTAGGTGATGACTGAGATTGAAGTGTGATTTTTTCTGGCGATTCTGTACTTAGGCTATTATTTTTTCTTTTTAGGCTATTTGCTGTTATTACTCCCCAATCACCCAGCCGGCGCTGCTCATAAACTTCTTGTACTTTCTTCTGATTAATACGTTTTTCTTTGGCAACTTTTATGGCAAAGTCGTGATAAGCATTGGCATTAATGGCGCTCATACGCTCACTCAAACTTGGATGAGTGGCAAACCATGAGACATCACCTAGGTCGGCGCCGCTACTGGCAAAGAAGAAATGACTTAACCCATTAATATCGGCAATACCTGTCAAGCGCGAACCCAAGGAATCTTGGTGAATGGATTGCAAGGTTTCCATAATTGCTGGCGAGCGTGTGAGCTGTATACTGGTCGCATCGGCTAGCAATTCACGCTCGCGGTTAAAGCTGTGCTTGATCAGTTGGGCACTTGCCATGCTAGAGAAGCTCAACCCATGTACTAGTAATGTCCAGATATTACGTGGTGCTTGTCGATCAACAGCAACGCTGTTTTGGAGTCCAATAAACCGTCCTTTCGTTAAATTTTGCTGATTTTTTGACTGAGCTTGCCAATAATTGACCCATTCACTATGGGTGGTAAAAATTGCTGTTCGCGCTTCAGTACTACGCGCATGACTATCAATGGCTCTTTGTGACAGTGGGTTGCTTTGATTGACTGCCTTATCAAAATACTTGTACTGACTGCTTTTATATCCGATTTGATTGTCAGCACCAAGATTATTAATAGAATCACTCCAGTCATAGAGTAATTGTAAGCCTGCCAGCACAACCATTAGTTGTAGATTAAACTTGGCATCACCATGTAAGAGATGACCATATTCGTGCCCTATCAGACCATATAGCCCCTCATCAGACAGTTTATCAAGCGCGCCTTGGGTAACTACAAGCGCCATATCTTGACTATGACGACCCGCAACGAATCCATTGATGCCTTGCTCGTTAGGCAATACATATAATATCGGCATACTCAAACCCGAAGCAATCGCTAGCTGCTGGGCAATTTCATAATAGCGACGATAAACAGGCGGAAAATCACGCTCATCACGTACCGCGATATGACGGGCGCTAAAACGAACCTTTTGTACAGGCTCAGGTTGATGAGCAACGCCTTGACTATGCTGCCAAGCATCTTGGCTATGGTCGATAAACAGCCGAACCCCGCCCACGCGCTGAGCGATAGCACGCCCACCTGCTTTTAGCCGTCTATACTCCAAAAAACTGCCAATGACAAAGCTACCGATTATCCAAACTATAACCAGTACTAAAGCCCAATAATAAATGCCACCAGTAAATATCGTCAGCAGCAGCGACATAATACCGAGCGCCACCGCAATATGGACAAGTATAATGAGAAAAAACAACCCATACAGCAATAGGCTGCGCCGAGTACGAGTGCGCTGTTCACCAAAAAAATCCATCTAGTTGCCTGACTTAAAAATAGCTAAACGCATTTAAGCATACGAACGTAATGAAACATCAGCCCATATTAACGACAGGTGCTTGTGCAATCACCTTTCTGTCTTCAAATACTAGCGGACTTAACGGGCGTAAGCCAAAAGTCGTGCTAATCAGATTGTTGGGGAATACCTCGCGGTCATTGTTGTAGAACATCACGCTGTCATTATAGTGCTGACGAGCAAAGCTGATACGGTTCTCAGTATTGGTCAGCTCATCCATCAGCTCTTTAATCATACTGTCTGCTTTTAGCTCAGGATACGCTTCTACGACAGCTGAGAACTGTCCTAATGCTTTGGTCAACATACTCTCAGCCTTGGCAAATAGCGCCATGTGTTCAAGCGAGTCTGGCTGATGCTTGCTAGAATCCTGTAGACTCTGAGCATGGTTGCGCGCACTAATAACACGTATCAGCGTCTCTTCCTCGTGAGACAAGTAACGTCTTACAGTTTCGACTAGGTTTGGAATCAGATCATGACGACGTTTTAGCTGTATATCTATCTGCGCAAAACCATTGTTTGCTTGATTACGGGCGCGTACCAACTTATTGAATATTAATGTACCAAAAATTACTGCCAATACAACCATTACAATGAATGACCAAACAAACACTTTCATCGTTAGACTCCGATACGCTTTTTACCAATCTTATTGTTAATAAAAGTTACTGGATTGTATTTTAACTTATATGGTTTACTAAAAGTTCAAAATAAGACAAAAGACAGGCGAAAAAAAAGCCCTTTATAATGAAGGACTTATTTATATATTTTATTATCAAATTTTAGGCAAAAAAAAGCGACCCCAAAAGCACATCCTCGGCACACATTATAACTATTACCGTTGCTACCTTCCGGTCCTGGCGGGATTCATAGAACAATGTTGCGAGGCTACCAATGGGGCCACCAGCTGCAGATTATACAAGAATTTTTTATTATTACAACCCCAATTGTAAAACTGTTCGCTTTTTATACTACATGCACCTGTAACTTAAGTGACAAAATTCTCACAGCGATACTTTTAAATTTTGCTATTTTAGCTAAGAAGCTTAAATGCTATAAAAAATGCCAAATAAATAAAATGCATTTTTATGGCTTTCAAATTAACTTCTTCAAACACAATTACGTCATTCAGGAGATTATGATGAAAAACATATTAACTGGTAAAGCTGCTCTCAGCACTGGTACAGCACTTTTATTAACAGCGGTGATGGGAAGCGCTTATGCGGCACCAACGGGCTACGACCAACTTACTTTTCAGGCAGAAGTAAAAGAAGAGATTCAAAACGATGAGGTCACTGCCAGCTTATATAAAAAAGCCCAGGCAACCGATGCAAAAGCATTAGCAACCACATTAAACACCTCGATTAACAATGCTTTGAAAATCGCTAAACGCTATCCGACTGTCACTGTCAGTACAGGGCAACAGCGTACCTACCCTCGCTATGATAAAAGCAATAAAATCATTGGCTGGACAGGACAGGCAAATATCGATCTAAAAAGTACCGATTTTACCGCAACTAGCCAGCTGATTGCTGATTTACAAGAAACCTTAGTAATGGAAAATCTTAGCTTTGGTGTTTCAGATATCAAAAAGAATACGCTAGAGCAAAAGCTAATGACTGAGGCTTCACGCGCTTTTCAGCAGCAAGCTAAAAATATGACCCGTGCTTGGGATGCACGTGGCTATCGTGTCGTCAATGTCAATCTAAACACGGGCAGCAATTATCCGCGCCCGATGTATAATGCAATGAGCATGAAAGCTGAGAGTGCTGATGCGTCTGTACCAAGCCAAAACTTTGAATCTGGTAACAGCACCATCTCAGTCACTGCCAATGGCACGATTGAATTGACTAAATAAAATACAGTCAAAGTTATATGAAAAGATGAGTATGAATAAAGGCAATCGCTGATATCAGAGATTGCCTTTATTTCTTAGATAACCTTATTTATGTATTAGCTACTTAATAGCTGGCTGTTCAAGTGTCATAGGTTTATCAACTACTGGCTTAGTAAATGATTGCATATTAGGCTGTTTGCCATCTTGACGCAGTTTTAACAACACCTTTTGGTGCCAAGGCAAGCGCTGATAAGCCAAAAGCTGCGCAGCAATTTTTTTATTATTTTGCAATGTCTGCGTATTTTGAATCACATATACTGTTCTTGAGACTTGCTTTAACGTCTGCCCTTTCGCGTTTTTGACTACAGCATTGATTACATGAGCACCCGGTAAAATATCAACGGTAGAAATCGAAGCGCTTAAACCTTGAGCTACCTCATTACCATCAAGCGTAATACTCACACTATCGCCTGTTTGCAATGCAGGTTTGATTTGTAGAGTAACCATGATACTTTGCGCCGGACGACGATAGGCACGCGCTTCGCTAGGCTCAATCATGGTGAATTGATAATTGACACGTGGTGCTTGAGTTGTGTTCGAGGCATTTGCCATCGCTGGCGGTGTAACATTGCTAGCGACCATTGGCTTAGCAGGTACAGTAGGATTGCTATTTACTGCAGTGCTGTTAGTAGTACTGTTGGACGTAGAGCGAGTATCTGTAATAACAGAAGTTTCACTAATTTGCTTGCCCGATTTATTCTCGTAGTTTTGCGGGCGATCGGTAAAGGTGAATTGACCCGTTTTTTCATCAATGACTTTATAAATAGGCGCAGCATTCGCTATAGGCGCGTAAAGACTGACTATGCTCATCACAGAACCTGTCAGCAGGCTTAGCGTCAGATTTTTATTTAAAAAACTGCTTTTTGATAATGGAGTCATAGTCAGTCAGCCTAATAGATACTTATTATGAATATACAGATGAAACTATTATGCGTTACTTTTCCTATTAAAGCAGTATCGTCTGCACAGAAATTTTGTCAACTCAGTCAACACGAATATTCAAGAGCAAAAAAAACCAGCTAAGACCTACTTAACTGGTTTTTTATTAAAATGATTGAGCGTACTAGCTATAGATTAGCAGCTGTAATACAAGTCAAATTCAACTGGATGTACAGTAATGTTGACGCGCTGTGCTTCTTCTTGTTTTAGAGCAATATAAGCCTCTAACATCTCTTTGGTAAATACATCGCCTTTTAATAAGAACTCATGATCATCTTTTAGTGCTTGTAGCGCCACGTCTAAGTTTTCAGCGACTGTTGGAATGAGTGCTTCTTCTTCGGGTGGCAAATCATATAAATTTTTATCAGCCGCTTCACCTGGATGTATTTTGTTTTGAATACCGTCAATACCAGCCATCAACAACGCCGCAAACGCTAAGTATGGGTTGGCTGCTGGATCAGGGAAACGTGCTTCAACACGCACTGCTTTTGGGCTACTAACGTGCGGAATACGGATAGACGCTGAGCGGTTAGATGCTGAGTAAGCAAGTTTAATAGGTGCTTCATAATGAGGCACTAAACGCTTGTAGCTGTTGGTCGATGGATTGGTAATTGCATTAAGTGCACGAGCGTGTTTAATGATACCACCAACAAAATATAGTGCCGTTTCAGACAAGCCTGCATATTCATCGCCAGAGAAAGTATTGACACCATCTTTTGAGATTGACATATGGACGTGCATACCAGAACCATTATCACCGACGATAGGCTTAGGCATAAAGGTTGCTGTTTTTCCAAACTGATGCGCAACGTTATGTACAGCGTATTTGAGTTTTTGCACTTCATCTGCTTTGCGTACTAGGGTGTTAAAAGCAACGCCAATCTCTAACTGACAAGGCGCAACTTCATGGTGATGGACTTCGATACAGCCTTCACCAATCATATCTTCGATACGATCGCACATGACGGTACGCATATCTTGTGCGCTATCAACAGGTGGCACGGGTACATAACCGCCTTTGACACGTGGGCGATGACCCATGTTGCCCCACTCGTAGTCTTTGTTGGTTGACCAAGCGGCTTCTTCAGCGACGATTTCATGACTGACACCGGACATACCTACAGACCATTTTACTTCATCAAACACAAAGAATTCAGGCTCAGGACCAAAATAAGCCGTATCACCAATACCAGTAGATTTTAAATATTCTTCAGCACGGCGGGCAATAGAGCGTGGATCACGGTCATAACCTTGTAGGGTTGATGGCTCAATGATGTCACAAGTCACAACAACCGTAACCGCATCAAAGAATGGGTCAATAAACGCCGTATCAGGATCAGGACGCAAAATCATGTCTGATGCTTCAATCCCTTTCCAGCCAGCAATCGATGAGCCATCGAACATTTTGCCATCTTCCATCGATTCTTCATCAACGCTATGAGCTGGAAAGCTCATATGATGCTCTTTACCGCGGGTATCAGTGAAGCGGAAATCAACCCATTTAGCGTTGGATGATTTGATCAGATCAAGTAGTTTATTTGACATAGATAGTTTCCCTAGTGATTATCATGGTACTGAAATTATGGTAATGGCTTTGTATTACTAAACAGTGCTGAGGTTGAAGATAACGGTTTTTACTCGTTATTCATACTAATAGCCAGTATCTGTCTTTATTATTAATGACACATTTTTATCAATCAGACAAATGCAATTGCTATATTAGCAATATCTCGCTAACAATGTTGCACTCTTCAGACGCCAATTGACAAATACTCTGTGCTGCAAGGCAATACAAGATACTTGTATGCTAGGAATATGCAACAGCCATGCCAACCTAGCTGATTTGAGTGCTCTAGATCATCAGAATTTTAATTTATTACCAACAAATACAGTCAGTTAAATAAAATACAGTCTAATTTTCCATAAAAAATATTGTCTCACATTTATTTCTAACAATGAATATCGATGATTCAATATCATAATATTAGCATCATAATAGTGCGTCAATAAGAATATATTTAGTGCATTTGCACCATAATAAAACATTTATAAATATTTTTTGGAAATATAATTTTTTTAGTAGCGGTAGTGGTGTCAATTTGCTTTTCCATTGACGATTAAACATACTTTTATCTATCGACATTCAATCTACAGAATCGTCACATTTGATAGACGACAAAATAATGTTAATATAATAGCGCCATAAAACCTTTAACATTAAGTGACATAGCAAACTGTCATACAAATTTATCAATCAACACCAATAGTAAACATCTTAATAAGTTGAAGCCTTCATGATTCTGATGATCGATAACTATGACAGCTTTACGTACAATATTGTACAGTACTTCGGTGAATTGCAGCAGGACATCACCGTTTGTCGTAATGATGAGATTAGCATTGAGCAAATAAAAGCGCTCGCGCCTGACGTCATCGTTATCGGTCCTGGACCTTGCACTCCTGACAGCGCTGGCGTCTCACTTGAATTGATTGATACCTTTAGAGGCATGATACCAATACTGGGTATCTGCTTGGGTCATCAGGCTATTGGACAGGCGTTTGGCGGTAGCATAGTCAAAGCAAGCGAAGTGATGCACGGACGCTTATCCGCTATTTACCATAATGGACAGGGTGTGTTTATGGAGTTACCCAATCCTGCACAGTTTACCCGCTATCATTCATTGGTTATCGATAAATCAAGCTTACCTGATGGCTTTGAGGTCACTGCTTGGACACAAAATATCGATGGCAGCATAGAAGAAATCATGGGTATTCGTCACCGTGACTTTGCCATTGAAGGGGTACAGTTTCATCCTGAATCTATTTTAAGCGAGGCCGGCTATCAGCTGCTTAATAACTTTTTACGAGCGCATCATTTGGCTGTTATAGACACCGATAACTTGCCAAAGGTGGGCTAGCCGCTAGAAATTATCTAAAAATTTAAAATAATAACAAGTGAGAATATGATGACCACTGCTCCTTTGCAGGATGTACTTTCAAACGTAACCCATGCGCCAGAAGATATCCACCAGCTTTCAGATGACAGTATCCATAAGCTACTAACCACTGCATTAGGTAGGATTTTTCAACACATTGATCTGACCTTTGATGAGATGTATCAAGTGATGCTAATCATCATGCAAGGCAGATGTAGTGATGCCATGATGGGTGCTATCTTGACCGGTCTGCGCATGAAAGGCGAATCAATCGATGAGATTACTGCCTCAGCAAGTGCTATGCGTGCATTAGCGTCAAATATCGCCCCAAAAAACTGCGACTATATGGTCGATATCGTTGGTACAGGGGGTGATGGTGCCAACTTGTTTAATGTCTCTACAGCAGCAGCGTTGGTAGCAGCAGCAGCAGGTGCACAAGTTGCCAAACATGGTAACCGCGGTGTTTCAAGCAAATCTGGTAGCTCGGACTTGCTTGAGCAAGCTGGTATTAGTCTATCTCTGACGCCTGAGCAAGCGCAAGCCTGTATCGAAGACCAAGGTATTGGTTTTTTATTTGCGCCAAACCATCATAGCGCCATGCGTTATGCCAATCCAGTACGCCGTGAGCTAAAATCAAGAACGATTTTTAATATTTTAGGTCCACTCACCAACCCTGCTGGTACGCCCAATTTGGTGATTGGCGTTTTTACCGCGCAATTATGTGAACCTTTAGCAAAGGTCATGAAAAATCTAGGCGCGCGCCATGTAATGGTCGTCGGTGCAAAAGATGGTTTGGATGAAATAAGTCTCGCAACCTCGACTACAGTGGCTGAATTAAAAGATGGTGAAATTTCTGTCTATGATATGATGCCAGAGGATGCAGGTATTGATTCACAGACCTTGATTGGGCTTGATGTGGACTCGCCAGCGCAAAGCCTTGAGCTAATACGTGCCGCTTTATCAGGCACAGAGACACATGAACGATCAGTGCTTAAAGCGCGCGATATGATTGCGTTAAATGCCGGTGCCGCGATATATACCGCAGGACTTGCAAGCAACTATCCAAACGGTGTGAGCCGAGCACAAAAAATTATCCAAAATGGCGAGGCTTTAGTGAAGCTTGAGTCTTTAGCGCACTATACGCAGCAGCTCGCAGTGCAAAATTAACGACGCTTACTTTTTATGATATTACATTGTTCTTGATGTCGCTTTATCTGTGCTGATACTTTAAATTTATCAGTACACAGTTCACGCTATTATTGCCTATTTATAGTTAACCATATTTGGATACCGCCATGACTACTAACAAAACAGTTGGCTCACATATTCCTTCAGTATTACAACGTATCGTTGCTACCAAACATGAAGAGGTTGCTGCTGCTCGTAATCTGTTATCACTTGAAGACTTACAAGTAAAAGTCGCGGCAGATAAACAACCTCGTCGCGGTTTTGCCAGTGCTTTGCGCGCCGCTAATATCGGTATTATTGCTGAGATAAAAAAAGCATCACCTTCTAAAGGTATCATCAATCACAACTTTATGCCGGCCGAATTTGCCAAGCAGTATGAGCAAGCAGGTGCAAGCTGTCTGTCTGTATTGACTGATCGTGACTACTTCCAAGGTGATGATAGCTATTTAATCCAAGCACGTGAAACTTGTGATCTGCCGATATTACGTAAAGACTTTATGATTGATGTCTATCAAATTTATCAGTCATATCTACTTGGCGCAGATTGTATATTACTGATTATGGCATGCCTTGATGACGCACAGGCGCAAGAGCTACATGCGCTAAGCATCGAGCTTGGTATGGATGTGTTGATCGAAGTGCATACGGCAGAAGAGCTTGAGCGTGCCCTACAGCTGCCACATTCAGAGCACAATATCTACGGTATCAATAACCGTGACTTAAACACCTTTGATGTGGATTTGCAGACGACACTTGATTTAAAGAACGCCCTATTACGCGAGCTTGCTATTGATGATGCATTTTCTGCTAATCCTAATGATAGCCTACAACATCCGCTTATCGTGACCGAAAGTGGTATCCATAGCAGCGATGATATCCGCCTGATGTTAAGCCACAATATTCAGCACTTTTTAATCGGTGAGCAATTTATGAAAACCGATCATCCTGGACAAGCATTACAATCCTTACTTGCGAGCGTCGCAGCACAGGCGTAAAGTAAGTGAGATAGTTTAAATAAAGCCACTATTAAAATAGTCATTATCTTTATTACTTATTCAATTAATCATTCATTCACTAACCAACGATACATTAATTATTATGTCAAACTCTCTATTTTCAAAAGAAATGCAAGATCAGCTCAAAGAGCTTAAAGGTCAATTGAGTAAAGGTCGTGATACTGTCTCACCTGATGGCGACGATGGTAAGCCGACGGAGCCTGTCTCGCTATTGACTCAAAAGCAAGTTAAAAAAACCGTTAAGCAGATGGACTCTGAACATATCGATGATGATAAAGTGCTGTTTATGCAAGCAATGCATGGTGTTAATCAACTAGAAGATAAAAACCTTCGCTCACCTGCCAATGCAGCAAAAGCCAAAAAGCCTGATGCAGCGACACTGTCTAAACGTGCAGCCGCTCAAGGTGGCGAAGCAAGCGACTTGGGCGCTGGTTTATCAGATATGCAGGCTTTATTGAACCCTGTTGCCGGTGAAGCCTATTTATCTTATAAAAACCCTACCTTACAAAACAAAATTTTTACCCAGCTCAAACAAGGTAAATTGCGTTGGTACGATGCTGTAGATATTCATGGCTGCACTATTGAAGAAGCGCGTGTAGCGATGACTCAATTACTCAGCCAAGCAAAGCAAAACAATGAGACATCGGTAAAAATCGTCCATGGTAAAGGTAGTGAAGCGATTCTAAAAACCTGCGTCAACGGTTGGTTACGCCAATTACCAGAAGTGTTGGCATTTTGCTCAGCCCCGCCAAAAGATGGTGGCAATGGCGCTGTATTGGTATTATTAAAAAAGAATAAACCTGATAGCGAATAAGCTCTTTGGTTTAGGAACAAAAAAGGACTGCAAATAAGCAGTCCTTTTTTATGTCAAAAAATCGTCTATGTGTTTAATAGCTATTGTCAGACAGCTATTTTCATTAGTGTCGTTAAAGCATTTTATGACACTAACTGCTATTGAAAATACTCATAGCCTCATACAACACATCACCGGATTGATAGTTATTTACTACCTTATTTTTTTGCTCTTGGAAATCTAAAGCTCTTTTTAACCTGCTTGAACTTTAGTTTTGCTAAATTATAACCACGATTTTTATGGATGCGTTTGTATTTATTGTCGATCATATCCTTTTTTAAGCCATCTTTGGGTTTATCTTCGGTCTGCTCATCATTAACAGCACCCCTATCTTTGCTTAAATTAACGGCTTCAGGCTTACCATCAGCAGTATTTTTTTTGTCAGTTTTCGTGTCAGCCGTTTCGCCTTCTTTATTTTCATGATCTAATTCAGCTTGAAGCTCTGGTTGCTTAACAATCAGCTGCTGTGTTGGCAGGGCATGCTCTACATTATACTTCCTAACTTGCACTAACAGATCAACAAATAACACGTCTTGTTTTTCATAAAATTCGATGATACCAGTAGCATTGATATAGGCTTGTAGCTGAATAATATAACAATCTTGACGCAACTCTAAGATGTTAACTTGGTTCCATTCTTGATTGGTCAACTCGTGCTCATCCAAGAACGTATCCAAATGCTTTACCATTTTAAACACAACATCAATATCAGCGGTACGCTTGATATATAGCTGATGCAAAAAGCGGAACATATCACGCGAGGTAAAGTTTTCAATTTGCATCGATGAAAAATCACCATTAGGTACTGTGACAATAGTGCGAGTCAGAGTACGCACGCGGGATGAGCGAATACCAATATCGATGACGGTGCCTTCATAGGTACCAAACTTGCAATAATCGCCGATACGTACGGGCGAATCTGCCACCACCACCACACTGCCAACTAAGTTTTCGATGGTCTTTTGCGCACCTAATGCTAACGCTAAACCACCGACACCTAATGCCGCAATACCCGTCGTTAAGTCAAATCCCAAATTACCAAAAGTGACGATTACTGCAAATATCAATAACAGTGCTTTGACGACTTTGCGTAGTAGCCCCAAAATTGAGACCCGTTCAGTATAGTTTTTCTTATAGCTTAAGTTCACTGCACGGGTAAATAATGCATCGATAATGCGTAATAACAGCCACGTTATCGCCACCCACGAAGCAATCTCAGCGAAACGGTTGACAGGCTCGCGTAAGGTCACTGACACGCCTGCATAAACCATCACCTCAGATAAAATCAGCGCCATAATCACCACCGCTAGCGGCAATATCACTTTATCGGGCAATGGTAGCGGTATATCACGGACACGAGGGTAAGTGATTTCTAATAAATGATACAGTAGCCATACTGCGATGTAGGTGAACAAAAAACTACTAATAGTCATCATTAAAGCGGCTACCAAATCAGCCAACTGATAACCAAAAAGTTTTTTGCCTTCTAACGAGTCAATGGTATAACGAGAAACCAAAGTCGGCTCATAGTTCTCTATCGCCTCTGGTATTGAGCTGAGTGTATCGGTAGAAAATTGCCAATATTGTTCACCTTCTTTTGACACCACTCTTTCAAGTAATAGAGGAATGCTTGCATCACTGACTTTGATGACACCTACATTTTCTTGGCTTGGCGGTAGCTGATCAGTCAAATTGCCTTCAGGCGTATTATTAATCTGCAAATCAGTCTGAAAACGACCACCTGCATCGAGAGCTTGCTTGAACTGTCTTACAATGGTTGTGGGATTATCGGATTTAGATAGATTTAAGTAATTACTCGCCAGCAAGTAATCATTTTCCCCTAATGCTTTAAGAAACCCTTGCACCGTATGCCGAGGCGTATCGCGTCCGAATGAATCAGGTATCGATTTGCCATCTCCTTCCTCAGTCTTAGTACCACCCACACCCAGTATGTTCGTCTCAGCTGCTAACGCACTAGGCTGTGAGAGGACACTAAGTGCCATAGCAAACAGTATTGTTATCACAATTAATGGTAATTTCATCAATTTCATCAATGAAGATGGCACTGCAGTGGTATTCAGACGATGTTTAATAAACAAAACAAACCTCATGGCTTTATGAATGGCATAACGAAAAACGGGGAAAATCTGCCCTATAATAACAATTATGATGATCAAAAATATCACCAATGAACAAAAAAAATGATAAATAACTTATCCCTTGCCTAAAACAATCAAAGATAGCCAATAGTGAATAATATTCACCCTATGATGAATAAAAATTAGGTGAAAGTGGTTTATAAATCAGGTGCTTTTATAGATAATAACTCCATGTATGTTATTTATTACTTTTTGTAATTTTTAGCTGCTCAGATTTCACTTCTGTAACTTTTTATTTGATCAATTTGGAATTCAATATGGTTTTATCACGTTCATCTTCGACCACTTATCTTCGGTTGTGTATTCTAAGCACATTTGGCGCATTTGCTATGAGCGCTAACGCCGCTACTGATGTCAATGTCATCAGTAATAGCGAGCTACCACAAGTTGAGCTTGATAAAATTGTAGTCACCGCCACTCGTACACCCACTAAAACTAGCAATGTCATTGCTCAGACTCGAGTAATCAATAGCGAAGAATTGCAGCGTTATCAGGGTCAGACCGTCACGGATGTACTGAAGAATCAGCCTGGTATCAATATCACGCAAAGTGGTGGTATGGGCACAGCCAGTAATTTTTATATGCGTGGCTTTGATAGCAAGCAGGTATTGGTGCTTATCGATGGTATTCGCTACAGCTCAATATCTTTAGGTAGCCCATCGCTGAATTTATTGTCAGCGGATCAAATTGATCGCATTGAAATTTTATATGGCGCTTCAGGATCTAGTCTTTATGGCTCAGATGCTATGGGCGGTGTCATTCAAATTTTCACTAAGGGCAATAGCGTAGAACAATCTAATGTTTCCACTACAGTCGGTTACGGCAGCAATAATCACTACCAAGTCGGCGTGACAGGTCAACTTAAAAATGATACTTCATCATTGAGCTTAGGTGTCAGTCGCAACGAAACTGATGGTTTTAATGCTATTGCTAATCGTAATTCTTTTGATTATAACGCTGATGATGATGGCTTTGAATCTACCAATGCTAGTTTGGCACTGCAGCACAAGTTCACAAATGCAATAAGTGCAGGAATTAGCGGCTTATATTCAGACTCTACGACTGAGTTTGACTCAGCTGGAAAAGTCATTCCTTATGCTTACTCTGATCAAAAAAACGGTAGCGCTAACGCCTATTTGCAATATAAAACCCCACTGACTCTTACTAAACTTAGTTACGGTCAGAGTATTGATAAATCAACCTCTCATGATAACAACTCTATCAGTTATGACAATGGTAGCCAGTTTGATACCACTCAAGAGCAGGCACGCTTAGAGACTAGTATTAACGCACAACCTGGTACGGTTATTGTTGGTGCAGAATGGTTATCACAAAAACTAGATGCCTCAAACGTCAAAGTATTTAATGCTGATTTTTCTGATTTTACTGCAACCGCTTATGACCCTGACGACAGAGATGTTAAGAGCGCTTTTGTAGGTTATCAATTAGCGGACACTTATTATGATTTGCAAGCCAACTATCGTGTAGATGACAACTCACAATATGGTAATGAAAGTACATACAATTTAGGGGCAGCCATACGTCCTCTAGCTGGTATACGCATCGGTGCAAATTATGCCACAGGCTTTCGCGCACCAACCTTTAACGACCTATACTACCCAGGTGACAACAATCCAAACCTAAAGCCTGAAAGAACTGAAAATACTGAAGTATTCGTTGAATACGCTAATGATATGCAAACTTCACGATTGACAGGCTATCACACAGACGCAGAAGACCTCATTGCAAGTGGTACAAACATTAGTGAAGCAAAAATCAAAGGCTTGAGTTTAACCTCAGATTGGAATATGAACGCCTTTATATTTGGTCTAGCATATGACTACTTAGACGCGAAGAACACAACTAGAACTAATGCAAACTTTGATCAACAACTTCCTTACCGTCCTAAAAATAGTGGTTTAGTTTATATCGGATATCAGCAGCCTACGTTCGATATGCGCCTCGAGGCAAAATATAGTGATGATAGACTTACAACTGAAAACAATGAGCTTGATAGCTATACGCTGCTTAACTTAAGTGGAAGCGCCTATATCACACCCAATCTACGTGCTAACTTGCGTGTAGATAATATTACTGATGAAGATTATACCCTTGCAAGCCAATTCGGTAATGAGTACGCCACAGAAGGTACAAGTTATTTCACCTCACTTACCTATAATTGGTTTTAAGCCTATCTAGTAAAAATCAGAACTTGCATATCCATAATCAAGGTCATCAATCGATGGCCTTTTTTATGACTTGTCCACTTACCATTTATATCAGTCAATAGGTGACAAGTTCAGCCTCATCTATTACAATAACGACCTCCGAGAGGTGTTGCGCCATAATTGTGAATCATGGATTGTTTATTCAAAATTCCACTATTCAACCCTTATGTTAGGCTCGGTTAACTGTTAGCTGCCCTTTTAGGTCATCAACAGCGCAAATAACGGCACCTGCGTTTTTATTCTTTTTATCATAATTTAACCACTGATAGGAGCATATTATGGACGCAGTGTCTAACACCCCATCTGCCCATACGATCGACCCCTCTTTCACTGACTATAAAGTCGCTGACATCAGCCTTGCTGATTACGGCCGCCGTGAAATCACCCTTGCCGAAGCCGAAATGCCTGCCCTTATGGGTTTGCGTCGTCGCTACGAAGCCGAGCAACCGCTCAAAGGCGCGAAAATCGCTGGCTGTATCCACATGACGATTCAGACTGCGGTCCTGATTGAGACGCTTGTTGCGTTAGGCGCTGAAGTGCGCTGGACCTCATGTAATATCTTCTCAACTCAAGACCATGCTGCTGCGGCTATTGCTGCTGCCGGTATCTCTGTTTATGCTTGGAAAGGCGAAACCGAAGAAGAGTATGAATGGTGTCTACGCCAGCAAGTACACGTTGGCGGTGAAGCATCAGGTCAGCTTTGGGATGCCAACTTAATCTTAGATGATGGCGGTGATTTGACCGCATTGATTCATAACGATTATGCCGAGCTTCTTGATAGCATCCATGGTATCTCTGAAGAAACCACCACTGGTGTACATCGCTTAGTTGAAATGCTAAATAAAGGCACGCTAAAAGTACCAGCGATCAACGTTAATGACGCGGTTACTAAGTCTAAAAATGACAATAAATATGGCTGCCGTCATAGCTTAAATGATGCCATCAAGCGTGCCACTGACATGTTCCTTGCAGGTCGCCGCGCTTTAGTCATCGGTTATGGTGATGTGGGTAAAGGCTCTACGCAAAGCCTACGTCAAGAAGGCATGATCGTACGTGTCTCAGAAGTTGATCCTATCTGTGCCATGCAGGCATGTATGGATGGCTTTGAAGTATTATCTCCTTACATCAATGGCGATAACACTGGCGGCGCAGAAAACATCAATACCCGTCTGCTTGAAGATACCGACATGATTGTCACGACCACTGGTAACTACCATGTATGTGACAGACATATGCTAGCAGCACTTAAACCTGGTGCTGTGGTTTGTAATATCGGTCACTTCGACACCGAAATTGACACCCAATTTATGCGTGATAACTGGCGCTGGGTTGAGATCAAGCCGCAAGTTCATCAAATTTTCCGCTCAGACGATGAAAACGATTACCTGATTTTGCTTGCTGAAGGTCGTTTGGTCAATCTAGGTAACGCCACTGGTCACCCATCGCGCGTGATGGACGGCTCATTTGCCAACCAAGTATTGGCGCAAATGTATCTGTTCGAAGAAAAATTCGCTGAATTACCAGCAGACAAGCGCACTGATAACTTATACGTCAAAGTATTACCGAAAAAGCTAGACGAAGAAGTTGCTGCCGCCATGGTTGCAGGCTTTAACGGTACGTTGACCAAGCTAACTAGCAAGCAAGCCGAGTACTTAGGTGTCCCTGTCGAAGGGCCATTCAAACCTGACGCTTATAAATACTAAAAGGAGTCAGACTGTGACTAAGCCGGCTTTCTCCTTTGAGTTTTTTCCTGCAAAAACCGAGCAAGGGCACGATAAATTACTCAGCACTTATGATGCGTTGAATAAGCTCTCACCAGCCTATTTTTCGGTGACCTATGGTGCTGGTGGCTCAACCCGTAGCCGCACGTTAGACATCGTACAAGCATTATGCAAGCGCGGTGATACTGATATCGCGCCGCACATGTCTTGTATTGGTGATGACAAAAGTGAAATCGCCGAATTGCTCGACCTTTATAAGGGTTTGGGCATTAAGCGTTTGGTAGCACTGCGTGGTGACTTACCCTCAGGTCAGGTTGGCATGGGTGAGCTACCGTTTGCGCTAGACTTGGTTAAGTTTATTCGTGAACACTCAGGCGATCATTTTCACATCGAAGTGGCTGCGTATCCCGAGATGCATCCACAAGCGCGTAGCTTTGCGTTTGATGTTGATAACTTGGTCAATAAGTATCAAGCTGGAGCGAATGCTTCGATTACGCAGTTTTTTTATAATGCCGATAGCTATCTGTATTTGCGCGACACTTTAGAAAAACGCGGTATCGATACTGTGGCTCAGCCTCTGATCGCTGGTATTATGCCAATTACCAATTCTAGCAATTTGGTGCGTTTTGCCGATAGCTGTGGCGCTGATATTCCACGTTATGTGCGTAAGCAGTTATTTGACTTTGGTGATGACAGTAAGGCCATTCGTGAGTTTGGTTTTGACGTCGTTTATCGTCTGTGCGAGCGTTTAATTAGCGAGGGCGTACCTGCCATGCATTTTTATAGCATGAATAAGGTTGAGCCAAACAAGCGCTTAGTCGAAGCCTTAGGCTTGATTGCTTAAATATTTACCGAATGTATTGCTTAAAGACTGGCGCTCCTAGGAGTGCCAGTCTTTTTTGGTATGGGAATTGCAGTTATGCAAATTTCATTATTGACAATCCCTTTACCCAATCAAATGATATTCTGCTAAGATATTGAAAAATATCATTACCCCCCATTATAGGAATAAGTAATTTTGCGACGTTTCTTTTATGCCACTAATAGCAACATTAGTAACGACGTTACCAATGAAAAGGCTATGACATACCCTCAGCTTAGCACCTTGCCTATCGGTTCCAGCGTCGAATTAACCGAAAGTATCGTCCATCATTGGTGCCGTGTATTACGAGCAAATATTGGTGATAAAGGGGTCTTGTTTGATGGCTTTGGCGGTGATTATCAGGTACAGCTACTGACCATCAGTAAAAAAAACGCTACTGTGACCCTGCTTTCTCACACAAATAAGGATAATAGTGCACCGATATTTACCAAAATCGGACTGGTAATGAGTCGTGGCGAACGGATGGATTATGCGATTCAAAAATCTGCAGAACTTGGCGTCACTGCCATCCAATTGCTAAGCAGTCAGCATGGCGAGGTCAATCTAAAACCTGCCCAAATCGAAAAAAAACTGGCACATTGGCAGCAAGTTGCCATTGCCGCGTGTGAGCAATGCGGTCTTAACCGTCCACCGCTTATTATTGCGCCTATTCCCATTAACGATTGGCTTAAGCCTATCACAACGACCACGCCTGTAAAAATAGAATCCACTATCAGCTCTATGGTTACCACCCTTAGTCAGGATGCTTATTATCAAGTACTACAACAACCCGCTGATTTGCGCCTACAGCTTAGTGTACCAGCGGCAGGACAACCTGCTATGCCTGATTCGCTACTAACAGTATTACAACAACCAGTGCCTTATATTGAGTTGTTGATTGGTCCTGAAGGTGGCCTAAGTGCTAATGAATGCGCTCAAGCAGCAGACGTTGGTTTTGAGCCTTGGCAAATTGGCGCGAGGGTATTACGAACAGAAACTGCCCCAGTGGTCGCCTTGGCAACCTTGCAAGCGCTGTTGCCACGTGTCAACCCTTAGTAGCAGTACAAAGCGTCATATAGTCAGTTCACAATAAAAGATACAAATGAAATAGTGTTTTACTGAGACAAATTTCGATTGCTGTGCACTATGCGTATGAGTACCAGATTCTTCAAAAATTTGTCCTAGTAGCACTGTATCTTTGTAAACTGCACTGACTACATTAAAACAGCGCTAATTGCCAATACAAAAAGCTCTCTTTATCGATTTACCTCTATTTTATGAGTTCATTTATGACTGCTTTTACACCAATGCCACTGGCGGATAAACAGCAATTATTGGTCAAACTTTGTGAACAATATGAAGATGCTATCTTTATATTGGATGCAAATTTGTATTATTTATCGGTCAATGCAACTTATGAGCGCATGATCGGTTATACGGAAGATTTTTTACTTGGGCGTCCGCTTGGTATATACGCAGCTGAATTTTTAGCAGAAGAAGAAAGATCTATTCTAGTAGATATCGCTGAACACTTAGACAGTCAAGGTTTTTATGAAAATGACTTTTCAATGCCAAATCGCTACGGAGAGCTTCTAGATTGTTATATGAGCTATCGAAAAATAAAAATAGGTCACACTGTGTATTACGTTGGTATGGTTAGAGATATGTCTGCCGTGGTAAAAAATAAAAAACAAGTGGCACACTTGTTAAACTACGACCAATTAACCGAACTGCCTAACCGCAAAGTATTTTTGAGCCAAACTAGCGATTTGTTACTGGATAGCTATCAAGAAGTTATCGTTGTACGTTTAAATCTTGATCGTTATCGCAGCCTTGCAAGCTTACTGGGTCCCGATGGTATCAATAGCTTAATAAAAAAATTTGTGACACGCATCAAAGACCTAAAACTCGGTTGTTTGCGCTGTTTCTCTCATTTCGGCGGTGATGACTTTGCTTTACTGTTTGAGTGCAGTGACGCCAATATGGTGCGCCATCAGCTAGATATTTTAATGCAAATGTGTGAGCGTCCTTTCTTTGTTAGTGATAATGGCGCCACAAATACCAAGGTCTATTGTCATGTCTCTGTTGGGGTCAGTTACTATCCTGAAAATGATAATGAGTTTATCGGCTTATTAACCAAAGCTGAAAGGGCATTAAATTATGTCAAGCAGCAAGGTGGCGACGATGTCTGTTGGTATAATAAATCCCTTATTGAGCTCAATGCTGATCATTTACAATTAGAATATGAGCTTAAAAGAGCCACTAACGAAGGTCAGTTTGTCGCCTATTATCAACCCAAATTCGCCCTAGATACAGGCGATATTTCAGGCTTTGAAGCATTGGTACGCTGGCAGCATCCCATTCGCGGATTGCTGCAACCTATTGATTTTATTGATGCCATTATCTCTCACAAATTATCGCTTGAGTTATTCTCTCAAGTAGCAACCCAAATCGCTGAGCAACTAAAGATTTGGCAAGGTTTGGGCTTTGACCAACATATCTGTATCAATGCCGATGCCGCTGAATTCAGCAATCCAGAATTTTTTGATGTGGTCAGTAATTTATTGACACAGCATCAAATTTCAGCGCACCAGTTACATATTGAGGTAACAGAATCTTCTTTGATGAAGCGCCATTCTAATGTTAAAGAACAGCTAAATTCGTTAAAAGCGCTAGGGGTTTGCTTGGCTTTAGATGACTTTGGTACCGGCTACGCTTCTTTGAGTTATCTGCAAGAATATCCCTTTGACTTCATTAAAATCGATAAAAGTTTCATCTCTAAGATTACCGCAGACAAAACTCAACGTGCCATCGTTAACGCTATTTTGGCATTAGCAGAAGCACTGGATATGCAGGTCATCGCAGAAGGTATCGAAAACGAGAAACAGCGCGATTTGCTCTTGGCTATGGGTTGCCAGTATGGTCAAGGCTATTGGTTTGGCAAACCTATGTCTGCTGAAGTTACAACCAACATGTTAGTGCAACAACATTTGTCCAAAAATAACAATGACTAGAGAGCGAGTATAAAACGTCCTCATACCGTTCCTCTACCATATCGATAAGCACGCTTAGCTTGTAGGCTATATTATACATAGGATGCAAGATAGGTTGATGACTTATCAGTATTGTCTCCAAACTTGTATATTTTCCAGTGAAAGCCTATCTTTTACTAAGAATTTACAGATAAGGTCTTAATTCTTATCTCAATCTATTTCATATGATCGGTATCGTTGTTTGTTAATAATGCAGACACACTCCATGCCAGCAAGAGACTAGCAACTCAGACTTACAACAACAGTCGCCCCATCGCTGTCGGTCATACACCAAAAAAAGGACAGGAAGTTATGCAATACAAAGCACCCTTACGTGATATCCAATTCGTGATGCATGAGTTACTTGACAGCGAAAGCCATTATAAAACCTTACCAGCATTCCAAGAAGCTGACCGCGAGCTAATGGACAGTCTATTTGAGATGGCCGCAAGCTTTGCTGAAAATGAGCTATCACCACTGAATCAAAGTGGTGACGCTGAAGGCTGCCAATTTAACAATGGTCAAGTCACCACGCCAAAAGGCTTTAAAGAAGCATACAAAGCGTATTGTGAGCTTGGATTCCCAGCCTTATCTGCTGAAGAAGACTTTGGTGGTCAAAACATGCCGTTTTCATTATCGACTGTCATTAATGAAATGGTTGGTACAGCTAACTGGTCATTCTCTATGTACCCTGGTTTATCTCATGGTGCCATTCAAACCATCGAGCATCACGGTACGGACGAGCAAAAGCAAATCTACCTAGAAAAAATGGTCAGCGGCGAATGGTCAGGCACCATGTGCTTGACTGAAGCACATGCAGGTTCTGATTTGGGTATCATCCGTACCAAAGCTGAGCCTAAAGAAGATGGCAGTTATAGCATCACTGGTCAAAAAATCTTCATTTCAGCTGGTGAGCATGACTTAACGGACAACATCATTCATATCGTCTTGGCTCGTCTACCAGGCGCGCCTGCTGGTACAAAAGGCATCTCACTGTTTATCGTTCCTAAGGTAACGGTCAACGGAGACGGTAGCCTAGGTGAAAACAATAACGTCGTTTGTGGCTCTATTGAACATAAAATGGGCATCAAAGCTTCAGCCACCTGCGTGATGAACTTTGATGGCGCAACAGGTTATCTGATTGGCCCTGAAAACCGTGGTCTACAGTGCATGTTTACCTTTATGAACGTGGCACGTATTGGTACCGCAGTGCAAGGTTTAACAGCAGCAGAATATGCGTTCCAAGGCTCATTGACTTATGCCAAAGATCGCTTAGCAATGCGTTCATTATCTGGTGTCAAAGCCCCTGAAAAAGTCGCTGATCCTATCATTGTACATCCAGCGGTTCGTAACATGCTGTTGACTGAAAAAGCCTTTGCTGAAGGTGGCCGTGCTTTGGTCTATTACCTCTCACATTTTGCAGATACTGTCGCAAAAGGCGAAGGCGACGCGCTTAAATTTGCTGACCAAATGTTGTCACTATTGACGCCTATTGCTAAAGCGTTCTTGACAGAAACTGGTCTAGAAGCAGCCAACCATGGCGTACAGGTTTATGGTGGTCATGGCTTTATCAGCGAATGGGGTATGGAGCAAAACGTGCGTGATACGCGTATTGCTTGCTTATACGAAGGTACAACTGAAATTCAAGCGCTTGATCTGCTAGGTCGTAAAGTATTGGGTTCACAAGGCAAGCTGCTTGCGAACTTCGTAAAAATCATTCAGACATTCTGTGAAGAAAACCAAGATAATGATGAGATGGGTCAATTTATTCGCCCACTTGCCAAACATCTAAAAGAATGGGGCGATTTGACTGCACGTATCAGTATGCAAGCGACTGAAAACCCAGATGCAGTTGGCGGCGCTGCTGTTGATTATATGTATTTCAGCGGCTATGTGACGCTAGCCTACTTATGGGCACGCATGGCATTAGTGGCACAAACTGAACTTGCTAACGGTAGTAGCGAACAAGCATTCTACGACGCCAAAGTAAAAACTGCGCAGTTCTACTTTGCTAAGCTATTGCCACGTACCACCACTCACGTACAGCGTATTAGTACTGGTGTTGAGCCGTATATGAGCATGGATGTTGATCAATTTGCGTTTTAATTAACACCAAAAAATTTTGATCGAGCATTTTTTTTGTAGCGCTAAATAATGTATTTTTTATCGGCAACATACTCAGGTGTGTTGCCGATTTTATTTACTACCATTTAAAATCTGCCATAGTCATTTTTTAAATAAAATGATCCACACTTTTGGTGTACGCATAATTCACGAACAAATACACCCGTGCGCAAGCTAATTTGCTAAACTTTAATAATGAATATTAAGCCCAACTCAAAAGATCTCTTATAAATTTGTTCAACTCACTTTTATTTATTTGAACCAAAGGAATGTTTATGGCTGTTTATAATGCCCCTCTTAATGACATGCGCTTTATCTTAAATGATGTGTTTAACGCGCCTAAATTTTGGCAAAATAACGAGAATCTCGCTCATGTCGATATGGAAACGGTCGATATGATTTTGGAAGAAATGGCAAAACTGACAAAAAACGTTTTGTTACCTATCAACCGCAGCGGCGATGAAGAAGGCGCAACCTTTGAAGGTAATGGCGTCGTCACGACTCCTACTGGATTTAAAGAAGCGTATAAACAGTATGCTGAATCAGGCTGGGTTGGCTTAAGTGGTAATGCTGAATACGGTGGTCAAGGTTTCCCAAAAATGGTGACCATGCTGACTGAAGAGATGGTATTCACTGCCAACCAATCCTTTGCCCTCTACCCTAACCTAACTGTTGGCGCGACACTGTGCCTAAACGCAGCGGCTTCTGAAGAACAAAAGCAAACTTACTTAGAGAAAATGTACAACGGCGAATGGTCGGGTACCATGTGCTTGACAGAGCCACATGCTGGTACTGACTTAGGTATCATCAAAACCAAAGCTATTCCTAATGATGATGGCAGCTATGATATCTCTGGTACCAAAATCTTTATCACTGGTGGTGAGCATGACCTAACTGACAATATCATTCATCTGGTACTGGCAAAAACACCGAATGCACCAGAAGGCTCAAAAGGTATTTCGCTATTTGTCGTACCAAAATTTTTGGTCAACGCCGATGGTAGCTTAGGCGAGCGTAACACCTTAGCAGTCGGCTCTATCGAGCATAAAATGGGCATCAAAGCCTCAGCCACTTGTGTGATGAACTTTGACAACGCCAAAGGCTGGATGGTTGGTGCCGAAAATACAGGTTTGTCATCAATGTTCATTATGATGAACTATGAGCGTGTCACCATGGGTCTGCAAGGCCTTGGTGGTTCTGAGCTTGCTTATCAAAACGCAGCGCTATACGCCAATGACCGCGGTCAAGGTCGTAGTGATACTCAGCTACAAAGCCCAGAAAAACCAGCAGATGCCATCATTCATCATGCTGATGTACGCCGTATGCTGTTGAATGCCAAAGCCAATACTGAGGCGTCACGTTGCTTTGCGATGTACGTTGCCAAAAATCTTGATGAAGAGAAGTTTAGTACTGATCCAGAGGCCGTTCAAGCAGCTGCCGCGCGTGTTGCATTATTGACGCCCGTGGCTAAAGCATTCTTGACGGATAAAGCGTTAGAAGCTACTATTGATTGCCAGCAAGTATTTGGCGGTCATGGTTATATCCGCGAATGGGGTATGGAGCAAATCGTTCGTGATACGCGTATTGCCCAGATTTATGAAGGCACCAATGGTATTCAAGCGCTTGATTTACTAGGTCGTAAAGTGGCGAAAAATAACGGCAAATACGTTACCCATTTCTTAGGTGAGATTCGTGATTTTGTCAATAATATGCAAGCAGATCACGGTATCAAGCAAGCGACGCTAGATGCTGCTGATACAATTGAAGCACTAACCAAAACGGTGCTAAATAATATTGGTGAGCGTAAGAATGAAATTAACGGCTGTGCGGTTGATTATATGCATGCCTTTGGTTACCTAGCCTACTCGTATATGTTTGCGTTGATGGTTGAAGCCGCGAATGGTAAAGAAGGTGATTTTTACACCAATAAAGCCAAGCTTGCTGATTATTTTGTTGGTCGTATCTTGCCACGTATCGATGCCCATGCTCAGATGGTTCAAGCTGGTAGTGATCCGATGATGAACTTTGATCTTGACTACTTTGATGTGCCTGCTAGTTAAGCCGTCACTACGATAATACTACAGCTACTTTAATAAAAAGGACAGATAACCTAACTGTCCTTTTTTTGCGAAAATAACTGCTAACAAAATAATTAACTATCGACGCATAGTTACGACTAAAATAGCACGAGATAGAGTACCCTCTAATCAAGTTAAAACATTATATATTATCAAGTCTTTAACAATGTTAATCATTGCAGCCAATTGCAACATAGCTATTACTGGATAATAAAAACGCTTGAAATAACCATAATAAAGGATGCGATGTGTCAGAATTAAAACGCATTTTACAGCAGATTACTGCTCTGAGTGATGTGCCCGACGCTGCGGTACTTAAACGCTTGATAGATGAGCTACGAGCAGGCGAAAAAGAGCCTGAATTAGCCAACGAAAAAATTCAAGCACTGATTAATATTCTTGGTCAGCATCCAGAATACGGAGATGGGCTATCTAGCTTTGTCTTAAGACTGATTATTCAATATCGTCAAATCTCTCTTTATACCGATACTGGTATCATGTCAGATCAGGGGTTTTTCAACAGTTTACGCCGTTTGGTCGGTCATCGGTTTTTACCGCTGTTGCCTCAAGAAGATTCAGTCGTTGAGCTGGTCGGTTATTTGTTTAGTAAACGCTCTGATGAACGCTGGCTTGCCAATATCGAAAAAGAAAAATGGGACGAGCTGGTTGCGCTACTTAAAGTACAAGAGAAACACTTAGACTTAGTCGCTACTGCAAAAAACAGCATTTTGAACGCGATTATCATCTTATCTTATCGCATTAGCGGTATTGGTCTGCATCCCGATTTGATGGAATCTTACCCGCAAATGCTGAATTATTCAGCGTCGTTTGTGGCACAAAATCAAGAAGCAGTCTTGTATGTTAATCAGTACCGAGAAGCACATGAGCTCGACACCTTAACTGATATCATTCCTGAAAAAGCTGTGGATCCAGCACCTCTATTGGTCATGATTGAGCAATGCGAGGATATCGTTGCCACTGTACGCAAACGTATTTATAAAACAGGTATCTCAATTCGCTTGACCAATATGTTGCTGCGTTTGGATCAAAGCTTACAACGCCTACGTATTTTAACGGAGCTGGTGACAGATGATGCTCGAAAACGTGATCATGCAATTATTGAGCTGATACAAACGCTGATTACCACTGCCAATCGTCTCTATAGCATCGGCTATCTGATCGATAATAATACCAAACTGCTCTCGCGAAAAGTCACTGAAAACGCCAGCCGCGTTGGCGAACATTATATTAGTACCGATAAATCCGGTTATCAGAAGATGTTTAAAAAAGCCTCTATCGGAGGCTTTATCATTGCTTTTATGGCGACGACTAAAATATTGGCATACCACTTAGCTCTTGCACCAATGGGTCGAGCCTTTGTCAATAGTATGATTTATGGTTTGGGCTTTGTTTTCATCCACATCGTCCATGGTACAGTCGCTACCAAACAGCCTGCCATGACAGCGGCAGCTATCGCCTCAACCATATCCGAAAGCTCGGGTAAAAAGTCCCATCAGTTAAATAAGCTATCTGAATTGGTGGTCGATATTTTACGCACCCAGTTCATTGCCATTATGGGTAATGTTATGATGGCGATACCAGTCGCCTTGATTATCTCTTTTGCTTGGTTGCAATATACTGGCGCGCCGATGATTGATACCGATAAGGCCGCTCACCTACTTCATGATCTCGACCCTTTTCGTTCACTAGCTTTGCCACATGCTGCCATTGCTGGGGTATATTTATTCTTATCGGGTCTGATTGCTGGCTATTATGATAATTTGGCGGTCTACAACCAGATAGGCGCCCGTATCCAGCGGCATAAGTTATTGCAATATTTACTACCCAAAGCATGGCTACAACGTTTAGGCGGCTTTATAGAAGCCAATCTGGGTGCCATCATGGGCAACTTTATCTTTGGGGTTTTCCTAGGAAGTACTGCAACGATTGGTTTCTTATTTGGCTTACCAATTGATATTCGTCATATTGCCTTTGCTTCAGCGAATTTGGCTCATGGCTTATTTAATATATCGTCCAATCAGCTAGAGTGGCAAGTGGTGCTGCTTTCTGTCTTTGGCGTCTTACTTATCGGTATGGTCAACTTGATCGTCAGTTTCTCACTGGCACTTTTTGTCGCTTTACGCTCAAAAGAGGTGAAATTCGTTGATTGGAGTCGCTTAACTAAGCAACTCTTCAGCCACTTAATGACGCATCCTTCTGACTTTTTCTGGCCACGCGACAAACCGATGAAGTATGCCCGTATTGATAGCCAAGGTCAGATGATTTTCGATGATACTGCACCACAAAACAGCAATCAGCCACTTCCTAAAAACTATGTGGTAAGGCGCTTATCCGATGTCAAAGTGCTACCAAAAGCCTTGCAGAAGAAGACGGAAGGACAGCAGACGGTCACTGATATACATTATGCCAATCCACCAGCAGAGCATGAGCTGAGTCCTGAACTAAACAACCGCGAAGCTCATATTAGTGTCAATAAATCAGCTATGAATACAACCATTGAGCTTGATGATGGTCTGACAGAGGAAGCACTTAGCAGCGTCTCTTATAGTCAGGATATTCAATATGATAAGACACATGCTGCGTTTGATGAGAACAATCAGACGGTATCTGATGCGATTAGTCAAGACAGCACTGCTGATAGCAAAATTGCAGGCGACGCCAAAACGCCACTACCTAAACCAAAAAAGCCACCAAATCTACCCAGTTAATGGGTTAATTTGATGGCTTGATTGATTTTTGGAATCGCTAAAAAATTAAGAAGATATCGGCAAGCACTGCGCACTTGACGTGATGGTCTTGCCATCACTTAAGCGATAAGCCAGCAAATGATTGCCCCAAACACAACCACCATCTAGTGCACGAGCATAAGGCAGATCAATCTCACCTTTGAGCGCGGCCCAATGACCGAATAAAACCTTACGCGTGCGCGGCACTTGCCATTCAAACCAAGGCAAAAAATCCTCTGGCATGCGCTCATCTAGCCCTGAGGTAAAGCTAAATTCAAGCAGCCCATCCTGCTGACATAAGCGCATGCGAGTAAAATAATTGGCAATCGCTCGCATTTTTGTAAATCCATGAATGTCTGCATGCCAATTATCTGCCGTCTTGCTATAAAGATTTGGCAACAATCTATCGAGCTGTTTTACATGACTGCGCAACTGCGACTCTAACTGATGGGCATACTTTTCAGCGTCTTCAATACTCCAATGCGGCGGAATACCGGCATGCACCAGCACCGTATGCTTATCAGGATACACCAATAATGGCTGATGACGTAGCCACTCTAGCAACTCATCACAATCATCGGCTGCAAAAATCGGTGCCGTTTTGTCTTTTTTCTTAATTTTCGTCGCCCCACGCCAAACGGCTAGCAAATTGATATCATGATTGCCAAGTACGGTCGCGGCTGCCCCTTGCTCACACAAAGCTTTGACATGACGCAAGGTATTTAAAGAGTCCTCGCCGCGTGCCACTAGATCGCCTGCAAACCATAATTTATCTTGCTCAGGATCAAAATCCAACGTTTCAAGTAGCTGAAGATACGCAGCATAGCAGCCTTGCAAATCACCGATGACATACTGATGACGATAACTCATAAGCTCTCAATCTTTCTTGTGGATATTCTGAATACTACTTAGCAATCAATGATATCTGCGGTATGAATAGCACTGATAAATCAACCTTCTACTTTACGTGCTTGATTGCTCAAATTGACAAAATCTTTCACGCTTAAGGTTTCAGGACGGGCTTGTGGATCAATGGCGCAAGCTGCAAAATCGTCTTCGCTCAACGTCGGCAATAACGTTGATTTTTTGAATATAGCGCGCAACGTTTTACGGCGATGATTAAAGGTTTCGCGCACTACCAATGCAAAATACTCTTCATCTTCTGCCACGACTGGCTTAATAATATGCGGCGTCAGACGAAATACGGCACTGGTCACTTTTGGCGGCGGATTAAAAGCACCACGTGGTACGGTGAGCAAATAATCCGTATGGCAGTGATACTGCATAATGACCGATAGGCGACCATAGGTTTTGCTATCGACGTCAGCGGTGATACGTTCAACCACTTCTTTTTGCAGCATAAAGTGCATGTCTTGAATCACATCGGCATAGCTGAGTAAGTGAAAAAGTATGGGCGTTGAGATGTTATATGGTAGATTACCCACCACGCGTAATTTGCCGCGCTCATCGCTATAAAGCTCCCGATAATCCACATGCATGGCATTGTTTTTGATAATCTCAAAATTTGGATGACTATTAGCCCCAATACGGATACGCAAGCTATCTGCCAAATCACGATCTAGCTCGACCACAGTCATCGCATCTACTTCTGCCAATAACGGCTCAGTCAGTGCGCCCATCCCTGGCCCAATCTCAATCAAATTATCATCACGCTCTAAGCGAATGCTCTCAACAATCTCACGGATAACACTACGGTCATGTAAGAAGTTTTGACCAAAGCGTTTACGCGGTTGGTGTTTGGCAGCACGTAGGCTGTTGGTAATAGATTGAGCATCAAATGTAGTTTTTGACATAGAATAGTCTTAATGAGTAAGAGGTAAAAGTGAGCAATGACGATAAAATGAGTGTTTTATTGGGATGAATTATATCACAGCTTATTATTTGACTGTGTTTTTGAGATATTTTATCGATTAACCACTCATACCTTAGCGCAATCGACACAGTAGCTTTTTGTTCTAAACCATTTGATATAATACGGTTCCCTAGTGAGGACTTGAAACTTTTGCTGAGGGCTACTGGTATCAGTGTTTTAACTCACTGAAATAGTCACGGTGTACTCACCATACATATTTTATTTGTGATCGTTGCGCTATACAGGCATCGAACTAGAGTTAGATAGCTATAGCTACGTTAGTTTTTAGCAAGTAGCTTAAATGAAGTTTTCAGCCCACAGGTTAATGATAATAGGTACTTGGCACAAACCAAAATTCTTTATTTTTCAAGCAAACTATGCATTTTTTCTTGAGATATTAGACCCTTTATACACATATCCGCAAGAAGATCTGTTCTATCATCCTCTCCTTGCTTAATTTGAAATATCAAACAATCAAAATATTTAGATTTAATAATAGTTAATAATTTTCTTTCAAGAATTAATGAAAGCTCTTCGGACACTTTGAAGTCACTACAAAGCACATAAACCACAAAATCTATAACAAACATTTCCACGTCTGAAAATCCAACTTCAAAACCGTAAGTAACGTAGTCTAGCGCCTTATCATAAGTTAGATCTGTTTCTGGCTTAGAAACTAAGTTTGAGTAAAAACTATCAAGTACACTATGTCTAATATCTGTATAACTTACTGACTGCATAAATCTATCTCCTTGAATTTTAAAGTATAGTTTATACTTTAGTATTAGAGTCACACTTCAGAAAATAGGAGCCTTTTTGACTCCTTAATCAGCCCTTTTTATGTCAGACCTCAAGACAGACTGAGATAGATATAAATCTTGTTTATCTGTATCTTGTAGGATACAATGATTCCATGTACTCAATATATACCACCGAAATTTTTGATAAATGGTTTAGTAAACTAAAAGACCAACAGGCAAAAAAACGTATACAAGTCCGAATTGATCGGGTCGAAGATGGGAACTTTGGAGATTCTGAGCCTATCGGTGAAGGTGTTTCTGAACTACGTTTCTTCTTTGGTTCCGGCTATCGAGTCTATTACTGTAAGCAAGGGCAAAGAGTGGTTATTCTATTAGCGGGTGGAGATAAATCTACCCAAAGTAAAGATATAAAACTTGCCCTTCAATTGGCAAAAGAGTTAGAGGAGGAGTTATAAATGACTATCAAAATTCGAAAATGGGATAGTGCTGAGCATCTTAAAACTGAGGAAGATATGCAAGCTTATCTACAAGCCTGTATTGAAGAATCTAACAATGATGCAGCATTCATAGCAAAAGCTCTAGGAAATATCGCTAGAGCCAAGGGAATGGCACAATTATCAAAAGATACAGGCTTAGGTCGAGAGAGCTTGTATAAAGCGCTCTCTGGTGAGGTCAGTCCAAGTTTTGATACGGTTATTAAGGTCGTTAAAGCTTTAAATTTACGTCTGGCAATTTAAGGGATAGTGGAGCCTATCCCAAACTGACTTATGTTTTTAGTCCTATAGTTAGCAGTTCGATGCCTGTATAGGGAACCAAACCAGTGAGAGTGCCTGATTAGTCCCCCATAGGCATACCCCAAGGGAACCAGTTATCTTACTCTCTAAACCTATTAACAGACCACTTATAACAGACCGCTATAATGGAACTGACCCCTGCTGTCAATCCCGTAGAACTAAACTTGGGAGATTTTAGTTACGCAGCCTGAGTGTAAAAGTCAAACCAGACCTGTCTTGGCGATTTATAGCCCAAGCCCTTTTGAATCCTCGTCTGATTGTAATACAGCTCAATATATCTAATGATATCGTTGATGGCTGCAAACCTTGTTTTATAGTCCTTATGATATACCAGCTCATTCTTTAATATGCCCCAGAAGCTTTCTATTGGCGCATTGTCATAACAATTGCCTTTGCCACTCATAGAGCCTGTAAAGTGATGCTGCTTGATAATCTTGTGGTACGCATGGCTACAATACTGGCTGCCTCTGTCTGAATGAACGATTAGCCCTTTGCTTGGACGTTTATTCTTGATTGCCATATTGAGTGCACGGCATACTAGATCAGCGGTCATACGTTTGTTAATGGCATAGCCGACCAGCTCTTTGGTGTATAAGTCTTTGACTCCCGCTAAATACAACCAGCCCTCGTTTGTCCAGATATAGGTAATATCACTGACCCACGCTTGGTTAGGGCGACTGGCATCAAATTGCTGATCCAGCACGTTCGGATAGACCAGTTTGTTGTGATTGGAGTCGGTGGTGACTTTAAAGCGCTTATGGCGACGGCATTTGATGCTATGTTCTTCTTTGATGCTTCTGACCATATACTGGCTAATATAATGCCCTTGCTCACTTAGATGAGCATGCAGTCGATCTACGCCATAACGTTCTTTCGTTTCACTGTGAGCGGCTCTAACCAATAGCTCAGACTGGTTGCGATGTATCTGTTGGTCGCTGATATCGCGGCTTAGCCAATCGTAGTAGCTTGAGGGCTTTACCCTTAGCACGCGGCACATAGTGGTGATGCTAAAGAAGTGCTGGTTATCTTTGATGAAGGCGTACCTGACTAACTGTTTTTCGCGAAGTACGCCGTCGCCTTTTTTAAGATCTCTCGTTCCTCTTCAGCCACTTTAAGTTGTCGCTTCAGTCGCTTGTTTTCTTCCATCACGGCCATAAGCTGTGGATCGTACTGCTCAGTGCCGATAAGCTTGCCTTGATTGGCTTTGTTATGCCAGTTCGATAGCGTTTGCATGGCGATACCAAGCTGCTTTGCGGTCGCTGAAATATTGCCATCGTTATCCGCTATCTTCTTGACGGCTTCGGCTTTGAATTCTGGGCTATAAGTTCTGATTTTCTTGATCATGGTAAACTCCTGTTGTTGTGCTTAGTTTACCAAGTTTAGGTGTACGGTTTCTTCAGCATAGCTCAAACCACTTATATTAGGGAGTGTTTGATGATTCATAAATAGGCATGGTTGATGTAAAAGTTGCCCAATATTGCGTGATAAACCTCGCTAAGGCATCGACTTATGCAAGAGGTCTATTTATGAGCGATTTATCCGCCATCTCATTTGCCATGAGGAGTGCCTGATATAGACTTGTGGCACTGGCACCGCCTCGTCCCGCTAAATCAAGCGCGGTACCGTGATCGACAGAAGTACGAATATAGGGCAGCCCCAACGTTAAATTAACGGTATCACCAAAGCCGTGCGATTTTAATACTGGCAGGCCTTGGTCATGATACATAGCAATAACTGCATCACAATTCGCCAAATGTCTGGACGTAAACAAAGTATCAGCAGGCATCGCCTCCGATATATTCACCCCCGCATCGATAAACTCTCGCAACACCGGATTGATAATCTCAATCTCTTCAACGCCCAAATGCCCGCCCTCGCCCGCATGCGGATTTAGACCGCAAACTAAGATACGCGGCTGCGTCAAGCCAAATTTCTCACACATATCATCGATAACAATTTGCACTGTTTGGCGTACATTATCGGCAGTGATGGCTGTAGGGATATCTTTTAATGCCAAGTGTGTTGTAACAAGCGCCACCTTCATGGCTTCATTAGCAAGCATCATGACGACTTTATCACAGCCACTTTGCTGCATAAAAAACTCCGTATGCCCACTAAACATCGTGCCATCTAACAGTTTAATACCAGCCTCTATCAATGCTGATTTTTGTAGTGGTCCGGTGACGATAGCGGCGACTGTTTTATTGGCTGCCAATTTATGCGCTATTTCCAACTGCTTTACCACCATTGCGGAGTTATTGATATCAATTTTCCCAAAAGTGACGGGTGCAGCACAGGGAATATTTAATAATATAAAAGCATTATCATTATTAACAGCGCCACTGTTAACACTCTGCTGAGACATTTGATTTAAAAAATCATCGTCTTCTACAATTGCTTCATTAGTATTAATTGTTTTCCAAGGTGGGCAGCTTTTTAGTATGCCCGCAGCAATGAGCTCATCGGCACGTTTTTGCATTGCATTGCCATCTGCCGTGACCCAAACTTGACGATTAAAACCCTGTAACTGACCCTCAGCCGCTAGCAGCAATACGATATCCATACCAATACCCGCAGGTTCACCAGTCGTGATTAATAATGGCAATTTTTCTTGCATAGCACTAACACCCTATTCTTATATTAAGAAGCTGATTCTATTGTATTTTTTATGGTAAATGAGCGTATTTGAAGCTGTGTTATATGCCATAAACTTCATTTCATAGAAGCAGGCATTTTTATAGATAATTACCTATGTGAGCTGAAAAAATCACATAATGTGTTAAACTTTCACTTTTGATTGTAGCATTTACTGGCAAGCGTGAGATGACATTTTGGTACTTCTCTCATCGAGGTGCATTGCACTTGCTTTGCTGTATCATGACTAAAATAAATATTTACAACAATACCCATCTATACCGACTTTTGAAATATTAGGCACTCATGGCAGATACTGAAAAAACCGACGACTTACTCAATCAAACACCGCCGCACAATATCGATATTGAAAAGGCGCTGCTGGCGTCTTTGATGAGTATCGAAGAGGCATACGATAAGATTGCAGATATCGTTACCAAAGACGATTTTTATGCTGGGCGACATCAGTATATTTTTGATGCTATTGCGCATTTAGCTGCAGTCAATGAGCCTTATGACACGGTTATGGTACACGATTGGTTAGAGGCGCAAAAGCTGCTAAAAAGTGCGGGCGGCGACAGTTATTTGGCGGATATCTTGAGCCAAAGCCCAGCAACTTTATTTAACCTGACCGCTTACGCTCAGCGTGTACGCGAGCTATCTACACTACGTCAGCTGATTACTACCGGCAATGATATGTTAACCCTAGCCTATAACCCCAAAGACCAAACCGTCAGCGATATTTTAGATAACGTAGAAGCGAAGATATTTAGCATCAATGAGCAGCATAATAAACGTGCAGAGCAGCGTGGACCTGTCGGTATTACTGCCGTATTGACCAATGTCATTGATAAAATCCAAGAGCTCAAATCAAATCCAGATGGCATGATCGGACTACAAACACCATTTGTTGAGCTCAATAATAAAACCCAAGGCTTGCAAGCAGGCGATTTAGTCATTGTGGCTGCGCGTCCATCGATGGGTAAAACCACCTTTGCGATGAACTTAGCAGAAGGGATTTTATTTAATGAAGATTTGCCTGTAGTGGTATTTTCGATGGAGATGCCCGCAGAATCTATCGTGATGCGTTTGCTATCATCTTGGGGCGCAATCAACCAGACACATCTGCGGTCAGGGCAAATGAATGAAGATGAATGGGCAAAAATGATGAACGCCATTCAGCATTTACAGTCAAAGCATCTATATATTGATGACAGTACTGCCCTGCCACCCTCTGAGCTGCGCTCACGCTGCCGCCGTATTGCCAAAAATCATGATGGCAAGCTTGGCGCTATCATTGTCGATTATCTACAATTAATGAAAGTACCCGGTCTAGATGGTAACCGTGTTGGGGAAATCTCTGAGATTTCTCGTAGTTTAAAAGCACTAGCACGTGAGCTTGAATGTCCAGTTATCGCCTTGTCGCAGCTTAACCGTAGTCTAGAAAATCGCCCTAACAAACGTCCTATCATGTCGGATCTGCGTGAATCTGGTGCGATTGAACAGGATGCCGATTTGATTATGTTCATCTATCGTGATGAGGTTTATAATGAAAACTCAGACCACAAAGGGGTGGCTGAAGTCATCATCGGTAAACAGCGTAATGGCCCTATCGGCACCATACGTTTGGGTTTTGAAGGACAATTTACCCGCTTTATCAATTTGACGCCAGAATACTATCAAAATGTCAGTTTCGAGAACGACGAATAATAAAACTGGCAGATAATTACTCATCAAAATTGCTCGTAAAAATGGCCAGTGACACATCAACTCAATTGATGAATTACTGGCTTTATAAATTTATCCCTTCATCACTTTGCTAAAAAGAAGACGATTATGCGCACAATCACTATTAATCCTGACGCTATTACTCATAATCTTAATCAAGTAAAAGCGTTAGCACCAAAATCTAACGTCCTTGCTATGGTAAAAGCCAATGCCTATGGACATGGCGTCGCCGCCGTCCTACCAGCGTTACAGCAAGCAGACGGTATCGGCGTCGCTACTTTAAGAGAAGCGTTAGAAGCACGGCAATTGGGCTGGGATAAAATCATTGGTCTTGTTGAAGGGGCCTTTACTGTTGATGAATGGCGACAAGCAATTGAGCATGATATCAGTTGCGTGATTCATCATGCGCCGCAATTGGAGTGGGCATTAGAGCAAATACCACCTGTTAATAGCGCCACTCGAGTGGTTTGGATAAAGTACAATACGGGTATGAATCGTTTAGGTTTTAATAACCAAACGCTTATTTCAGCCGCAAAATCTCTGCATGATGCTGGCTATCAGCTGATTTTGACCACCCATTTTGCCAATGCTGACAATCAAGATCACCCATTAAATGCCATACAAATCCAGCGTTTTAATGACATGCTAAGTACTTTACGACAAACAATCAGTACTAATATTAAAGGATCGTTGTGCAACTCTGCTGGTATCGTTAATTTCCCAGAGCATCATCATGATTGGGTACGTCCAGGCATTATGCTATATGGCAGTGCGCCTGTTATCGACCAAAGCGCATATACGCTAAATTTGCAGCCAGCCATGGAATTTAGCGCACAAATTATTGCCTTGCAGACCGTACAAGCTGGCGACGCCATCGGTTATGGCAGCCGTTGGATAGCTCAGCAAGACGTTAAAACGGCTCTTGTTAGTATTGGTTATGGTGATGGATATCCCCGCGTTGTCAATGAGGATGCTTATGTTTCAGTCATTGACGCCATAAATCAGCAACGCTACGCATGTGCAGTGATTGGGCGCGTCGCCATGGATATGATTGTCATCGATGTGAGCGCTGTACCAGAGAGCAGCGCTTTAAATAGCAAGGTCGTATTATGGGGTGATACACCGCACGTTGATGAAGTTGCCACCCATGCTGATACGATTGGCTATGAGCTACTATGTCGTCTAAGCGTACGCCCAAATCGTATATAGATATAATCATCAAATCATATAATATTTCATTGAATGCAGGTTTGCATGACTGATAAATCATGGCAAATTGGACATTTACATTGAGAGTAATTGCGCTATACTAAAAGTTTGTTGTCATTCCAGTATACGCATTGACGCGATATCATTGCCGGTTGATAACGTATCATTTCCATTGACTTTGTTCGACTGCTAGGATTGCTATGAGTTTGCGCCATTTTTTGACCCTATCTGATTTAACCAAACAAGAGCTAGAAAATCTCATCAAACGCGCCAGCGAATTGCGTCATATGCAACATGTAGGCGAGATATACCAGCCCTTTGTTGGTCGTACGCTCGGTATGATATTTGAGAAGTCATCCACCCGCACGCGTATCTCGTTTGAAACTGGCATGGGACAGTTTGGTGGTAGCGCTATCTTCTTATCGCCAAATGATACCCAACTTGGACGTGGTGAGCCAATTGAGGATTCAGCGCGCGTTATCTCTAGCATGGTCGATATCATTATGATTCGCACCTTTGGTCACGAAAAAGTCGAAACCTTTGCAAAATACTCAAGCGTACCAATCATTAATGCCTTAACGGATGAATTTCATCCCTGCCAGTTGTTGGCTGATATGCAAACTTACTACGAGCATCGCGGTAGTATCGAAAATAAAATCGTCACTTGGGTCGGTGATGGCAACAATATGTGTGCATCCTATATGCAAGCTGCCAATCAGTTTGACTTTGAGCTACGAGTAGCAGCGCCTTATGGCTTTGAGCCTGACCCTGAGCTGATGAAACGCTTCTCACATTGCGTGAGTATCGTTGAAAACGTACAAGAAGCTGCAAAAGACGCTCACTTAATTGTGACTGATGTGTGGGCAAGCATGGGACAAGAGTCTGAACAAAACACGCGTGCGCGTCGTTTTTCCTCTTATCAAGTGACACCATCACTGCTAGATAAAGCCGATTCTGAAGTGGTGTTTATGCACTGCTTACCTGCGCATCGTGGTGAAGAGATCTCTCATGATATGCTTGACGATCCACGTTCAGTGGTGTGGGACGAAGCAGAAAACCGCTTACATGCGCAAAAAGCCTTGATGGAGTTTTTGCTAAAAGACAAAATCAAAATATAGGTACCATTTTTCAAAAGCTGTTTATACAGTCATAGATATAGTAAAAGAAACATAAATCCGCTACAGTATATAATATGGCATACTCAAAAGACTACCGACAACTGATACTGTGCAAGCTTGAAGAAGGCTATAGCATTCGACAACTTGCAGAGGCGTATCAAATTAGCACCAACACCATCCAGCGTTGGAAAACATATCCTGAGCGTAAAAAACGTCAATTTACCCCAACTAAGATAAACGATGAGTTACTGAGAGCCGATGTAGCCGCTCATCCTGATGACTATCAGCACGAGCGAGCTCGGCGTTTTAACTGCACTCAAAGAGCGATAGGCATCGCCTTGAAGCGCATCAGCATCACTCAAAAAAAAGAGCTTAATGCATCCAAAAGCGGATGATGAAAAACGTCTTATATTTCTTGAACACTTAAGACAGTTTGAGCTTGAGGGCAGACCCGTCATCTACCTTGATGAAAGTGGCTTTAAGTCTCATGAGAACAGACCTCATGGTTACTCTGAGAGAGGTAAAAAATGCTTTGGACAATACAACTGGCAGCTTAAAAACCAAACCAATGCAATAGGTGCTATTTACAATAACCAGCTGTTCGCTGTTGGACTCTATGATCGCAGTGTCAATAGTGATGTATTCCATAGTTGGATTGAACAACTGCTGCTACCAAGCCTACCGAAAGACAGCGTGATCATTATGGATAACGCAACATTCCATAAGCGAAAAGACATAACTGAACTCATAGAAAGTGCTGGTCACGCTATTTTATGGTTACCACCTTATAGTCCTGACTTAAATCCTATCGAGCAGATGTGGGCTTGGGTCAAACAAAAACGTAAAGAGTGGCGGTTAGATTGTGTTGATACTTTGTTCTTCTATTTCTTATGGCTGTGTGGCGATTTATGAGTTCTTTGACTATATTAAAAAGGCAAAACACTATAAATGTGCTTTGCCTTTTTTTATATCCAAGCATTGGCCATCGATTAACGGAGCAATGTCTCTACCCCATTACTACTGGCTTTTAACAACACATCGGCTTGATTGGCAGCAAAGATACCATTACATACCACACCCACGATATTGTTGAGTGTTTTTTCAAGCGCTATTGGATCACTGACATCCAAATCATACGTATCCAAAATCACATTGCCATAATCGGTGACAAAGTCTTCACGGTAGACTGGCTCACCGCCCAATTGCGCCAATTGCCGCGCCACATAAGAACGTGCCTGTGGCAATACTTCTATCGGCACTGGAAACGCGCGCCCTAATATCTCAACACTTTTACTGGCATCTACCATGCACACAAATTTATTTGAGGCTGCTGCCACGATTTTCTCGCGAGTGAGTGCACCGCCGCCGCCTTTTATCAATTGTAGGTGCTCATTGACTTCATCAGCACCATCGATATAAACATCAAGCGTACCTGCAAAGTTTAAATCCACTATCTCAATACCCAGCGCCCGTAGTCTATCTTCTGTCACTTGTGAGCTTGCAACCGCGCCAGCAAGCTTGAGTGTCGGCAACAACTCAATCAAACAGTTGACCGTACTACCCGTTCCTACGCCAAGTATCATATCATCTTCGATATAGTTTAACGCAGCATTGGCGGCGGCTTGCTTTTGGGCTTGCTGATCACTCATCATAAATCCTTGGTAAAATAAATGTATCGCCTTAAAAAAAGTAAAAGGCTAAAATGCGCGGCTATTATAACCGATGACTTCATTGGATGTCAGCGTAATCCTTATTCTAATAGCCCTTCCTCTTATCAATTTGTTAAAAGCCAGATAGATACGGCAACCAAAATACCAAGGTAAGCAGTGTGGCGAGCAATACTGGTGGCGTAATGAGCAGACCAATTTTCATATACTGCCCCCAGCTGATTTTGTAGTCCTTTTCGGCCAATACATGTAACCATAGCAGGGTTGCAAGACTACCAATAGGCGTAAACTTTGGCCCCAAATCATTACCAATCACATTGGCATAGATCATCAGCTCTCGAGTCGCCTCAGGCACCTGTGCGCTATCGATAGCGAGTGCGCCTACTAGTGTCGACGGCATATTATTCATAATAGAAGCCACGATAGCAGACAAAAACCCTGTCCCTACAGTTGCAATAACAATGCCTTGCTGTCCCAGCCAGTTCAAGACTTGTGCGCCATAATCGGTCAAGCCAGCATTGCCCAAACCATACACGACTAAGTACATACCGATTGAAAACAGGACAATTTGCCAAGGTGCATTACGCACGACATCACGTACGGAAACAACCGCCCCGCGTCCACCTTGCCACCAGCGACCAGCGATTGCCATGAGTAGCAACGCCGCAGCGCCAGTGACCAAAGAAATAGGTATCCCTAACGACTCGGTAGAAAAATAAGCAATAAGCAATAAGCCCAATAATGGAAACGCCGCCTTAAAAACCAACGGATCTTCGATAGCCGATGCTGGCGCACTCAGATTATCCATTGAATAGTGCTTTGGAATGTGGCGGGCATATACCACCCATAACACTGCCAACGTCGCGATAACAGAGACGATATTAACGGGCACCATGACCGCTGCATAACGCCCAAAGCCAATATCAAAATAGTTGGCACTGACGATATTGACCAAATTCGACGTCACCAGCGGCAAGCTTGCCGTATCAGCAATGAATCCAGTGGCTATAATAAAAGCCAGCGCCGATGGTGGGGAGAATTTAAGGCGCAGTAAAATGGCAATGACAATGGGTGTTAGTAATAAAGCCGCGCCATCATTGGCAAAAAATGCCGAGATAAACGCCCCCAAAATCACAATCATAGGAAACAGTAAGCGCCCTTGCCCATTACCCAGCCTCGCCACATGCAGCGCTGACCACCCAAAAAACCCTGCTTTGTCTAAAATGAGTGAGATGATAATAAGTCCTACAAAGGTAAAGGTCGCGTCCCAAACAATATCCCAAACAACGCTCACATCAGCCCATTGCACCACACCAAAAGCCAAAGCGACCAATGCGCCGCCAAGCGCACTCCAGCCAATACCCAAACCTTTGGGCTGCCATATGACCAGAACCAACGTTATGATAAAAATAATAAATGCAAGCATTGAACACCTTTATTTAAGCAGACTCAATGTAGTTCAGGGCGTGCCCTCATTTTAAAAATAGTAATAAAAATGAGGATGCGTCCTAGCCAATTTTAACCTTTAAATATGGCAAAGAGACTAAATCGATTTTTGATTGACGCGGTGCGAGAGTGCTTCGGCGCTTTCTACGCGTTCTGAATAACGGTCAGTCAGATAGGCAGAGCGTCCACGTGTGAGCCAAGTGAACTTTACCAGCTCTTCACAGACATCAACAATACGCAGATATAAGGGAGACATATCCATACGATCATCATCGTTGAACTCTAAAAAAGCCTTTGGAATAGACGATTGATTGGGTATGGTAATCATGCGCATCCAACGACCGAGAATACGCAGTTGATTGACTGTATTAAAGCTCTGACTGCCTCCACTAACTTGCATCACAGCGAGCGTTTTTCCTTGGGTCGGGCGCACAGCACCAGATGACAACGGTATCCAGTCAATTTGTGCTTTCATGATACTGGTCATACTGCCATGACGTTCCGGACTGACCCAAAGCATGCCCTCTGACCACATCGCCAATTCACGCAGCTCTTGTACTTTGGGATGCTCGGCGTCTGCGTCATCAGGCAGCGGTAGGCCTGACGGATCAAACATTTCTACCTCGCAGCCATACCAGCGCAGTAACCGGCTTGCCTCTTGCGCCGCCAGCTTAGAAAAAGAGCGCGTGCGTAAAGAGCCGTACAAGACCAATATCTTAGGAGGATGACGCGGGTCATTTTTACCAATCAAGGATTCAATATCAATCGGCTGTATATAGTCCGGATCAATATTGGGTAAGTCATCAATATTCATATTTTCTAACTCTGTGGTCTGTAGTTTGTTAGATTTAAATGCTAGGGTCACTTGGTTGTCTTTAGCCTTTATTAGGATGAACAACCTCTCCATCTTCTTTCGTAAAGCTGCTGACAGGGTTTTCTAATAACTCAAACACACGCTCTGAGGGACGGCATAATGCAGCGCCTTTATCAGTGAGTACGATAGGACGGTTGATTAAAATCGGATGCGCAATCATCGCGTCAATGATTTGATCATCAGAAAGATTAGGATCATCCAAACCCAGCTCATTATTGATCGGCTCTTTGCTGCGTAATAGCTCTCTTGGTGAGATTGCCATTTTTGCCAATAGCTCAACCAAGTAGTCACGAGCTGGTGGGGTTTTAAGATATTCCACCACTTCTGGGTGCTCACCTGACGCTTTCATTATGGCTAAGACATTACGAGACGTACCGCAGTTAGGATTGTGAAAAATTAATGGCTTCATCGCGACCTCTTTGTTTTATCGGTTTGGTTTATATATTTCGTCTGTTTTATAAATATAGTTATGTTGACCTAACTATAGTGAGTTCAGTATAGAAATGAGCCAGTGGGACTGGGATGAATTTTTCGCAGCCTCTGTCTGCGAAGGCACAGCAAGCAAGAAAAATTTATACCAGTTCAGCGTTGAAATATAATAGTTATGTTGACCTAACTATATTGCAATTGGATGACATGCTTTCGCATCCGCTCAAACTCTCCAGCAACGACGCACGTAATTCTGGATGTCCTGCACAGCAGTCTTGCAATAAAAACTGAACCACAGCCTCCATATGAGATAGCGACGCGCGATAGATGATCTGCCGGCTGTGTCTTTTTGAGACCACCCACCCTGCGCGTGCCAATACAGACAAATGCACTGACATCGTGTTATGCGGCACGGACAGTTGACGAGCGATTTCACCCGCAGGCAGGCCATCAGGTTCTTGACTGACAAGCAACCGAAAGGCTTTTAGACGAGTATCTTGAGAGAGCGCAGCAAAGCTTGCGATAGCAGTAGTTATTTCCATATGTCCAATAATACAGACATATGGAAATAACTCAAGATTTTTAGACAAAACTTTTATAAAAAGTTTAGACCTCTTGCAAAAGTAGCAGAGGGAATTAAAATAACTAATACATTCATAACTGGCTAGGAACCATGCCAAACATAGATAAGCTACTCAAACAAAGTGACGCTGGTTTTAAACGCTATACTGGCATCCATAAAGCCACCTTTCATGAAATGCTGGATGCTATGCAAGAGCATGAATTATCTAAGACCAAATCAGGCAGACCCAGTGCGCTTAGTCTTGAGGAACAAATATTACTGGCCCTTACTTATTGGCGTGAATACCGAACGCTATACCACATCAGTATGGACTTTGGTATTCATGAGTCTTCTGCCAGCCGCATTATTCGTAAAGTAGAAGACGTACTGGTTGATTCAGGCAAGTTTGAACTGCCCAAAAAGCTGCCATGTCGCGTCGATGACGATATCAATTGGCGGGTAGTCATCGTTGATGCGACCGAAACCCCAATTGAGCGTCCAAAAAAAACCAAAGCGACTACTACAGCGGTAAGAAAAAACAGCACACATTAAAAGCGCAGGTTATCGTTCATTGGCAAACAGGCTTGATACTTGATGTGCAAACCTGCAAAGGGTCAATCCACGATTTTAAGCTCTATAAAGATACTTGTCCTGACTGGTTACCTGAAAATACTAACTATCTAGCAGATAGTGGTTATCAAGGTATAGCAAAACTACATAACCAAACCTTCACGCCATTTAAAAAACCTCGTGGTGGTCAGTTATTAGAGATATGCAAACAGGCGAATCATTATCTGGCAAAGTTCCGTATTATGGTTGAGCACAAAATAGGCTTAATCAAATTGTTCAAAATCGTGGCTCATAAATATCGCAACCGTCGTCAGCGCTATGATCTTAGAATGAAGCTGTTTGCTGGTATCGTTAATTCCGAGCTTAACCTATGACTTTCGCAAGAGGTTTTTTATACCAGACTCGTTGACACTCATCAAAACAGCCAATCACCACAAAAACTGTAATTGTGTCTTGCAAGACAATCAAAATCAGCATAGGCTAATCTATTTCACTTTTTATATTCATAATTTGTTTAGGAAACACTATGCTGTCACACTGGGTACGAGCCATTCTGCAAGCCACTGTCTATGACGTTGCTATTCAAACACCACTTGAAGCGGCACCCAAGTTGACCCAACGTTTTGCCAATGACATTCGCTTCAAACGCGAAGATTTGCAGCCGGTCAAATCCTTTAAGTTACGCGGTGCTTATAACCGTATTAGCCAATTGAGTGATGAGCAAAAAGCACGAGGGGTGATTTGTGCCTCAGCTGGCAACCACGCACAAGGCGTTGCTTATTCTGCTCGCAAATTATCGCTTAACAACATCATCGTTATGCCAACCACCACCCCTGATATCAAAGTCGACGCGGTTAGAGCACTAGGTGGCAATGTAGACTTATATGGCGATAGCTTTGATGAAGCGAACCGCTATGCAATCAATCGCGCTGAGCGTGAAGGTCTGACTTTTATCCCGCCATACGATGACGAGCTGGTGATTGCCGGACAAGGTACCATCGGGCTTGAGCTCACCCAGCAATGGCGAAATATGGATTATGTTTTTGTGGCAGTTGGTGGTGGCGGTCTGATTTCTGGCGTCGCTGCGTTTTTGGGCGAAGTTGCCCCGCATGTCAAAGTCATCGCTGTAGAAGCTGACCAATCTGCCTGCTTAAAGGCAGCACTTGAAACAGGCGAACGCGTTAAGCTTGAGCAAGTCGGATTATTCGTAGATGGTGTGGCAGTAGCACAGATTGGCGAGCTGCCGTTTGACGTGGTGCGTATGCAAAAAAGCGATAAATCAGGCCCTGTGGTCGAGCCTGAAGTCGTTACTTGTACCAATGATGAAGTCTGTGCCGCTGTCAAAGATATCTTTGAAGAGAACCGCAGTATCGTTGAGCCTGCAGGCGCGCTGTCGGTTGCTGGGATGAAAAAATACATCGATGCTCATAATCTACAAGGCAAAAACTGCGTTGGCATTATCTGCGGTGCCAATATGAACTTTGACCGTTTGCGCTATATCGCTGAACGTACTGAGATTGGTGAGAAAAAAGAAGCCATCTTTGGCGTGACGATCCCTGAGCAGACTGGCGCTTTCTTAAACTTCTGCCGTAGCTTACATGGTCGTAATATCACTGAGTTTAATTACCGCGCTGATAGTAAAAAATCACCTGACTCTATGGAACCTGCGGCAATCTTCGTCGGTATTGCATTAAAAGAAGGCGATAAAGAGCGTCAAACCATCCGTACGCAATTGGAAGCTGACGGCTATACAGCACACGACTTAACCGATGACGATATTGCCAAATCACATATCCGTCATTTGATTGGTGGTCATGCTCATATCGAAAACGAGCAGTTATTACAAGTCACTTTTCCAGAGCGTCCAGGTGCGTTATTGACCTTTTTAGAAAAATTAGGTGACGATTTTAATATTACCCTGTTCCATTATCGCAATCATGGCGCTGCTGAAGGTCGAGTATTAGTCGGTCTACAAGCTTCTGAGGGTAATTCTCGCCAGCTACAAGATGCGCTGCTCGATATCGGTTACGACTGCACCATGCTTAATGATAATGTTGGTTATCAGTTGTTTTTAAAATAAAAATAAATGTAGACTATCAATTCATCAGTGGCAGAAAGCATTGCTCCCAAATGACATAATGCACAGAAGCCACTTACCTTATACAACATTGCCCTAATACGAAAATGGACGGCAATAATGATGGCATACCTTGTGAACAGCAGTGGTGTCAATAACTTCAATGACAAAAACGATGTTAATCGGTTAATGCTCTTTTAATTATTAAAAATACCACCATTATAATCTTACGTTATTGATATCTATGAGGTTTTGATGAGTAAACATAATAAAAACCACAATCAGCCCAATCATAGCAATCCTGATGCTGTTCGTATGCGTCTTGATAAATGGTTATGGGCTGCACGATTTTACCGCACTCGCACTCTTGCCAAAGAAGCCATCGAAAGCGGGCGCGTGCATTACGCAGGTAGCCGCGCAAAGACCAGTAAAGAGATTACTGTTGGCGATGAATTGCAGATTCGTCAAGGCTCAGCCACTGCCATGACTGAAAAGACAGTCATTGTTGAAGCACTAACGGCGCAACGCGGTAATGCAACAGCAGCTGAAGTATTGTATTCAGAAACTGAAGAAAGCATTGCTCGCCGTGACTATTATGCCGAGCAGCGTAAACTTGCCAACCTTGCTCGTCCAGACAACAAACCCAATAAAAAAGAGCGCCGCGATTTACATCGTTTTAAAAGCAATCAAGATTAGCTCTGTTGGTATCCGCAATAACACCGCCTCATCTTAAGTGATAATACGGCTAGCAGGTATGCATGAATTGCTGACCCTATTGTTTACTCTCTGCCCTTGCCATTCAAGGTATTAACCGTTACGCTATCACCCATTAACTTACACTCTATGGCATGCTTATAAATCACATTTCTAGTGTTGATTTTGATAGCATGTTTTTTATTGCGACAAAAGGTCATTATATGCCCATCAAAGCGTCTACTCCGTCATCTGTATTATTGGTCTGTTTGGGGAATATCTGCCGTTCACCAACTGCTGAAGAGATTTTTCGTCAGCAAGCAGCGATTGCAGGGCTGTCGATGAAGGTAGATTCGGCAGGCACTGGTGATTGGCATATTGGGCATGCACCTGATGAGCGCGCGCAGCGTCACGCTAAAGCTCATGGTTACAACATCAATAAATTGGTCGCGCGCCAAGTCAGTGCTGATGACTTTCGCGATTTTGATTTAATCTTGGCGATGGATGCACAAAATTTAGCAGACTTGCAAAGTATTAAAAATGGTATAACAAATACCGATACAAAATTAGCCAAATTGGCTTTATTTAGTGAGGAAGATCCCACTTACGGCGGTGATGATGTGCCAGACCCATACACTGGTGATGGCGATGCTTTTGAAGAGGTAATCGAGCGTATCGAATCAAGTGCACAAGCTTGGATTGAAAGCTGGAAGATATAGCAATCATAAGGCGCCATATTTTTGCTACCTTTATACCTAGCATCCTTTATAATAAATACCATATGACTTTTTGTTTACTTGCCCCATAGGCTATGTTATGACTTCAGCTTTATGCTCTAAACCCATTGCACCACATACTTTACCTGATAACGTAGCTGATTTGTCTCATAGCAACACCATGGCTTTGGCGTGTATGGCTGACTCTGTAATTACCTTAATGGATGAGGTACAGCTTGATGAGTTTATGGCATATTATGAGCAAGATACTCAGCATAGAAAGCCATTGTTTGTCTTGTCCGGCGGTAGCAATGTGCTACTACCAGCAAAGCTCAATGCGATTATTTTACGACCACAAATGCGTGGTATACAGGTGACAGCGCAAACAGATTCTCATGTCGATATCGAGGTAATGGCAGGTGAAAACTGGCATGACTTGGTGGTACATACGGTCACTCAAGGCTGGTATGGTCTTGAAAACCTTGCTCTAATACCTGGTCTTACTGGTGCCGCTCCCATACAAAATATCGGCGCTTATGGTGTTCAGCTAGAAGACTGCTTACAGTCTGTACGTGCTTACCATCTGCCAAGTCAAACGTGGCATGATTTGACCGCAGTCGACTGCGATTTCGGCTATCGTGATAGTATGTTTAAACGTCAGTCGAATACGTGGCTAATCAGCCGTGTGAGTTTTAGATTGCATACTGATGCGACAAAGGTACTGGCAAGCTATGGCGATGTACAGACCGTCGCACAGAGTTATGCCACACAGCAAGGTCGCACCAAGCCGACGCCCGCTGATGTCATGCATGCCATCATTGATATTCGTCAGCAAAAGCTGCCTGACCCGAAGCAATTACCAAATTGCGGCAGCTTTTTTCAAAATCCTATTATCCCTCAAGATCAATTTGCTACGCTACAATCCTCCTATCCTACTATCGTTGGCTACCCAATGCCTGACGCAATGACTAAAGTGGCAGCTGGTTGGCTTATCGAACAAGCGGGTCTAAAAGGCGGCGGTATAGAGCCTATTTTTACCCATCAGCAGCAAGCGCTAGTATTGACCAATCACGCGCCGTATATTGCTACCAAACAAGATGTCGCCGCGGCTCAAAAATATATTATAGATACCGTCTATGAGAAATTTGCGATTCAACTATCGCGTGAGCCAGTATGGGTAAATGCCGATGGCTCCATTGGATACGATGAGCATGTGGTCTAAGCAGTCATGGTCTAATCGCCTATGGAGACATTATTTACATTCAGCTGAGCGTATGATCAAGCTGTTTCGTATTATCAATGCCACGTTTTTGCTGGGTGCCACGACTGTTATCTTAGTCCTCATCAGTTTATTCACGCCGCTATTTTCTCAAGCAGTAGTCTATATATTGGCTCATTTACCGCTACCAAAAATACCACCTGTTGCGATGAGTTCGCCGCCTACCGCTTATGTGGTATTGGGTGGCGGTCTGACCAATGATAACAATAATCAAATTATCCTCAATCGCTACAGCCTTAATCGTGCCCGTGCTGCCGCCACCGCTTACCATGACCTTCCTCTGCCCATTGTACTCAGCGGTGCTGAAGCGCCTTGGCTTGGTCAATGGCTGATTGAGCATGGTATTGATGGGTTAATCAGCGAAAACGCCAGTATGAATACTTGCGAGAATGCGCGATTTACGGCAAAACGTATCCCTCTGCATCATGTCTATCTTATCACCGACAGCTATCATATGGCGCGTGCTCGCAGACAGTTTGCGTTAAACGGTATCAACAGCACAGCAATCAATGCCCCTTTACCTGCCAGACGTGACTGGAGGGAACCAGCACAAAATTTAAGCCATTCTCGGCGGGCGGTTTATGAGGTTGCTGCCTACCTACGCGATGTAATACGCCCTCAAGCAAATTGCCGCCAAGCTAAAGAAGTAACATCGCAGCAGCTATTGACCCCAAGAGGCAAGGTAGCCAAAACGGCTAATGACTAGGATTTATGAGCACATTTTGGCAAATATTCTGGTATCTGTATCTACCCTTTACCTTTGTCCTTACAGCTCAACCATCACTCTGAGAACCGGTGTATAATAGTAAAAGAAACTGCGATTAAAGAGAGGGACCATGCTCAGTATATTTTTATTAATTCCATTAAGTCTCATGCTGTTTGTGGTCGCGATTTGGGCAGTACGTTATGCGGTCAAATCCAATCAATTTGAGGATTTGGATAACGCCTCCCAGCGCATTATTTTAGAAGATCGCCAAGAACGTCGACAAGTCATACAAACTCAAGAAAATGTAACGCCTGTTCAAGAAGTAAAAGAAGTGAGCGCTACTACTTCGATTGAAAAAGAATCCAATAAGCTAAATAATGCGGATATTACTGCAACTTCTCTCTCTGATACAGACAAGAACTCAAAAACATAGCCTTAGGCTATCTTACTAATGCGTTACCCACTTATTCTATCTGCATAAGAGAGTGATAAGTCGGTACGCTTTTTACCATTTTTAGGAGTACCTTCCCATGACCACAGCTTTACTCGTTGCGGCATTATTAATGGGTTTTTTTGGTTCACCGCATTGCTTAGGTATGTGTGGCGGCTTAGTGACTGCCTTTGGTCTGTCGATGAAGGATGTCAGCCCCGCCAAGCGCCGTGCATTGGTGGCGACCTATCATTTCGGTCGCTTAACCAGCTACGCATTTTTGGGTTTGATCGCAGGACTGTTAGGTACTGCCGTATTACAACCGTTGATGCAAGGCAATAGTGCACCGCGTATTTTGCTCGGTTTGGTATTGGTGTTCGTCGGCATGACCATGTTTGGTGCACCATTCTTAAAGAGACTTGAGCGTTTTGGTATGCGATTTTGGCAATACTTAAGCCCTATTCGTCAAAAAGTATTTCCACTCAATACTTTTCCGCGAGCATTGTCTGCCGGTCTTCTATGGGGATTCTTACCTTGTGGCTTAGTCTATGGCGCCCTACTTATCGCTGTGGTCGCGCACAACCCACTTAGCGGGGCTGCCTTGATGTTCGTCTTTGGCTTAGGAACTGTGCCGATGCTAGTCGCTACTCATGAGACCGTCGGCTGGTTACGAGATAAAATTGGACGTTTTCGCCTAAGACAGCTTAATGGTGCTGTAATGGTATTATCAGGTTTGGCGGTGGTCTTCGTTCCTATCGCCATGTCCAGTATGCATGGTGAACATAGTGGCGGTCATAGCATGGGCATGGATCACGGTGACCATACTATGATGATGAGTGATACGGATAATACCACTCACCACGATATGAGTCAGATGGACCATAGTATGCATAATATGGATAACGACTCAGCAAATATGGAACATCCGCACTAACTCATTGCTGTTGCCTATCCTTTCAAATAAATGTTATCTAAAAACAGACATATAAAAAAGCCCTTAATCAATGATTAAGGGCTTTTTACTGTTTAAAGACATTAGAGCTTGATTAAAAAATCTTATTCAGGCTGCCACTGCTCAAGTTTAAACTTTGTATCCAGATGCTTCTCTAAAGCAGGTATATTAAAAGCATCATCTTCACTGACAAAGCTAATACTGATACCGGTTTGTCCAGCGCGACCCGTACGACCGATACGGTGCACGTAATCGTCCGGCTGATCTGGTAAGGTGTAGTTAATCACATGACTGACATCATCCACATGAATACCGCGCCCTGCGACATCGGTTGCAACCAACACAGATGCATGACCATCTTTAAAGCGCTGCAGATACTTTTCACGTTTTTGCTGAATCACATCGCCGGATAACATAACAATTTTATGTCCCTGACGCAGCTTATGATATAGGCGCTTTACTTGGTCTTTACGATTGGCAAAAACAATTACCTTCTCTACCATACTATCCGTGATAATACGCTCAACCGCTTCTAGCTTCTGATCTTCGGTTAAGAGATAAAAATGCTGCTCTACCAGCTCACTGGTCTTATGCTCAGGCTCGATCTCGACAAACTCTGGCTCATGTAACCAGCGATAAGCCAAACCCATTACATCTTGATTAAAGGTAGCTGAAAAGAGTAAACTTTGACGGTCGGTATTGGGCGGCATACGACTGACCAAACGCTTGATGTCAGGGATAAAACCCATATCGAGCATGCGGTCTGCTTCGTCTAATACTAGCACCTCTACGCGGTCTAAATAAACCATACCTTTGTGCATCAAATCAATCAAACGTCCAGGTGTGGCAATCAAGATATCGACGTATTGACGCTCAAGCTCATGCTGCTGGGTTTCATAATTGGTACCACCCATAATACAGACGCTATGCAAAGAAGTATATTTGGTCAAAGCGATACAATCATCGAATATTTGCTGAGCAAGCTCACGGGTGGGTGCCATGACGACAGCACGGGGCTCACCTAAATGACGTTCTTCATCAGCAGCAAATGGACGCTTAAGTAACGCCTCCATAATGGTCAATAAAAATGTAGCCGTCTTGCCCGTACCCGTCTGCGCCTGTCCGATCGCATCTTGATTTGCCAGCGTATGCGGCAGTATTTTTGCTTGAATCGGCGTCAATTCAGTAAAACCTAATTCACTTACTGCACGCAAGGTCACTGCTGAAAGTGGCAAATCCGTAAACGTCGTAAAGTTACTCAAAAAAATATCCTTTTATATAAATCGTTTGTGTATCATTTATCAATGAGAGATTAAAAATAAGTAAGCAACGGCAGGGTTTATAAATGGTCTATTTTATCTATTAACCAGCAGGCAAGCCCTATAGAACTGATAAGCATAAAAAAGCCAAGCCCTATGTCGATGCTTACCAAGTATACTGCGTTAAAATCAGCATAAGTAAGACAGGACAGGCTTGACTCAGTAGTATATCAGTAGTTTGTACAGACATTATAGCTAAACTGCACGAATGACTGTTACGATTACTCTTCTACTTTTCTGACTTCTTCAGCTTGTAGACCCTTATCACCTTCTACCACACTGAACTCAACTTTTTCGCCGTCTTTTAGAGAGCGATAACCATCACCTTGGATCGCGCGGAAATGGACAAAAATATCTTCTCCGCTATCACGTTGAATGAAACCAAAGCCTTTTGAGTCATTAAACCACTTAACGATACCTTGCTCGCGAGCTGACATAATATTACTTCCTAAAAATTTTACTTAGCCCCAAATTCCTTTGCATCATTGCATATAAACGGGTACCAAGATGATGAAATCAAAACTTAACAGTGACTATCTAATACAGTATGAGCGAAATATGAAAACCTTATACTTACTTTTAGTATTTAGCATATAGTCATTTTACTGCCTCTAGTCTTTGATAGAAACTAAAATTACTTTATCAAAAAAAGTGTTAATCATCTGCCAAACCAGAATTAGCAACAAACATGTAATGTTTATTGTGTAAAAAATATCATAACACGGGTTTTTAGCAACACAAAGGTTTTTAAGATGATTTTTACAACTCGATCTATTTTCTAGAATTATTTTTTATACTAACAGCTTGCAAGCTGTTAGTATAAAAGGATAGATAGCGCTATGTTTCCTAGCACCTGTTATTGTAGTACGCTTATACTCACCAGTAAGTTATCTAGACCTACTCATTGCTATTCATAGAGACCATTATGACCGCCTCATCTCAATCAGCAACGACCAGCACTGCTTCCTATAAAAAAGCCAATAAAACCCTTACTCATAAGCTATTATTGATTAATGGTGTCAATCTAAATCTACTCGGCAAACGTGAGCCTGATATTTATGGTCATATGACACTTGCTGATATTGAGAGTGCCTTAATCAAGCGCGCCGCCGCCCACGGTATTGAGCTGATTTGCAGTCAGTCGAATCACGAAGGCAAACTGGTCGATGACATTCAGCATTATGGTTTATTGGCAGAAGCAAGTGCACAGGTCGATGCCATTATCATTAACCCTGCTGCCTTTACTCATACCTCGGTTGCGATACGTGATGCGCTACTTGCTACCCAAAAGCCATTTATAGAAGTACATTTATCTAACGTCCACGCACGTGAATCGTTTCGCGAGCATTCTTATTTATGTGATGTGGCGGTTGGCGTGATTTGTGGTTTGGGGCATTTGGGCTATGATATGGCATTGGATTATTGGCTGACCCATACTTATGCAATAACACTGAATAAGTAGTTTAATCGCGTTAAGGTTTCTATCTAAATAATACTGCCGAACGCATGACAAAAATTACTGCAACAAGTACTACACAAACCGTTATTGCGATACTTTTAGCACAGTAGTTAAACAGCATTCATTCGATTAAAATAATAATATTAGGGGTTAGATAATAACCCACTAAATACCCCACTATATGGTGATAGGCATGGCAAAATCGTCTGGAACGCGCTTTATGAAACTTGCTGGTATGACAGCAAGTATTGCTGGAAAAGCAGCTAAAAACTCCTTAAAGCATCTCTCAAGTGACGAAGAAAAACGCCTACAAGCGCGCTCAGAATTGATGCAAGATGTCGGTATTCAAATCGCTGAAACTTTAGGTGAGATGAAAGGTGCGGTTATGAAGGTAGGTCAAATTGCCTCGCAGTATAAAGATGTGTTTCCACCTGAAGTTGCAACCGCCCTTGAAAAGCTACAAAAAGATGCACCGGCGATGCCCTATGCGCAGATACGCACACAAGTTGAACGTGAGCTCAAAGCGCCTATACATGAATTGTTTACTAAATTCGAGGAAATACCTTTTGCTGCGGCTTCCATCGGACAGGTACATCGCGCAATTTTGCCATCTGGACAAAGGGTTGTGGTTAAGGTGCAATACCCTGATGTCGACAAAAATTGTGATAGCGACCTAAAACAAGTTCGTATGGCACTAAAAATCGCTGGCGTGCTCAATATGAGTAAGCAATTGCAAGAGCAGTTATTTCGCGAAATTCGCCAAAGCTTACATGATGAGCTTGATTATATTAAAGAGGCGCATAATCTGCGGGTATTCGGCGCTTTTCATGCCGAAGATACGGGTCTCATTATCCCAAAAGTGATTAGCAGTCACTCTTCTAAAAGAATATTGACCTTGACAGAAGAGAGTGGCGAAACCTTGACAGTGGCAGCAACGTGGGATAATGATATTAAACAGAAAATCGCAGTGCGCTTGTTTCATTTTACCGCAGGGCAGCTGTTTGGGTTATATCGAATGCACTGCGACCCTCATCCGGGCAACTTTGCGTTTCGTGCTGATGGCAGTGTGATTGCCTATGATTTTGGCGGAATTCGTAGCTATAGTGACAGCGAAGTTCAATTATTTCGCCGATTTGCTAAGCATGCCTTAAAAGGTGATGTCACTGCCCTTGAGCAAGATTTGGTTGCTCTTGATATACGCCGTGAAGACGATAAAATCGTACCGGGCGAGTTTTATGGAAAATGGTTAGAGATTGGGCTGAAACCCTTATCTATCAAACCCTATCAAGACGGTGATTTTGATTTTGCAAGCAGTCAAACCCATCATGAAGCCATCGCCCAAATGCGCACTTCTTTGAAATACTTTGGACAGTTTCAACCATCAGCCTCTACGATGATGCTCGACCGTACTATATCAGGGCAATACTGGAACCTAGTCAATCTAGGAGTGACGATAGATTTGTCGCCATTGGTACATGAATATATAAGTTTTTAGAGCGTTAAATGGCTATAAATATATAGGACAAGTTTTAGTATTGGTTATACATGCAAGGCATGTCCACAGCGGTCACAAAAATCCGCACCTACTGCGTGACCAAATTTACCACAGTTTGGACACGTGACAGGATTAAGCTGCGGGCGCATATTACGGGCAAGTTCTGAGGTGAAAATTCCTGTCGGTACAGCAATGATTGAGTAACCTGTAATCATAACCATGGTTGCAATGGCTTGCCCCAATGGTGTTTTTGGTGACATGTCTCCGTAGCCGACCGTCGTCAGAGTGACAACTGCCCAGTAGATAGACTGAGGAATACTGGTAAAGCCGTTTTCTGGCCCTTCTACGACATAAACAATCGAGCCAAAAATGGTGACCAGTAACACCAGTGATAAGAAAAATACCGTGATTTTTTGCTGACTGGTTCTAAGCGCAGACGCCAGAAACCCTGCTTGTTGCATATAGGCTTCAAGTTTAAGTACCCGAAAGATACGCAAAATACGTAAGATACGAATAACGAGCAAGTACTGTACGCCCACGAACATTAAACTTAAGTAGCTTGGCAATACGGACAATAAATCCACTATCCCAAAAAAACTAAACGCGTAACGAAAGCGATTGGGTGCTGAGAACAACCTGAGCATATACTCAATCGTAAACAAGATAGTAAAAAACCATTCTGCATACAAAAACAGCGTGCCATACTGCAAGCGCATATAGAGCACACTATCAAGCATCACAACCGCCACACTGGCCAAAATCGTGATCAACAATACAATATCAAACAGCTTACCCAAACGAGTATCTGTACCTTCAATAATAATATGAATGCGGTTACGCAAATGAGTAACGGCTTCGGTATTCGGCTGCTTCATAAAGTCAATCAAATCATAGGATCAATGGATATCTAAAACCGGACAACTTAGGCGTATATGCGTAAGCTAAGATTGGTCAAAATACGTGAAAGTGGTTTATAATATTGAAAGCAATGTGGTTATCGGCTGCTATTCGTCACTACGAATATAATCGATAGCGGGTCAAAAGCCAGAACATAGCAGTGTAGCAAAAAAGCGCTATTAACAACATACAAATCGTTAACTTAGCGACAGATCGCTTACCTGAGATTAACAGCGCAATCAGGTAATAAAAAATGCAGTAGCTATAAAAATTTTTTACCAATAAATGTTTTAGCTGTACAATACATCATTCGTAATACTTAAGGACGTCATATGGCAGGCCATTCAAAATGGGCAAATATCAAACACCGTAAAGCCCGTCAGGATGCGGTAAAAGGTAAAATATTTACCAAAATTATTCGTGAAATTGTTTCTGCTGCCAAGCAAGGTGATCCTGACCCTGATAAGAATCCGCGCCTACGTGCGGTCATTGAAAAAGCCCTGTCCGTCAATATGACAAGAGACACCATCAATCGTGCGGTAGCTCGTGGTACAGGCGGTGATGACAATGACAATATGGATGAAGTCAGTTATGAAGGTTATGGCATCGGCGGCGTCGCAGTATTAGTCGAAACCATGACTGACAATCTCAATCGAACCGTCAGTGAAGTACGCCATGCTTTTACCAAAAATGAGGGTAATCTGGGTACTACTGGCTCTGTGGCTTACCTATTTAATAAGCGCGGTGAAATAAGCTTTAATGACACAAGTTTAGAAGATGAAGTTATGTTGGTGGCATTAGATGCAGGTGCGCTTGATATCGAAAATGATGGCGAAAGCTTGCTTGTCATCACTGAGTGGGAAAATTTCGGCCAGGTTAAAGACGCTCTTAATGCTGCTGGTTTAGTTTCTGACAATGCTGAAGTAACCATGTCGCCATCAACTAGCGCCGAAATAGACAACGTTGCAGATGCCGAAAAAGTCATGAAGATGATTGATATGTTAGAAGATATCGATGATGTGCAAGAAGTTTATAGCAACGTCAATTTTTCAGCCGAAGTCATGGCACAGCTTGAGCAATAATTTTTGTATTTTGTATTAAAAAAGCCAAACGCTAAAAACGTTTGGCTTTTTTAATACAAAAATACGTGACGAGCAATTACTTCAAACTAAGCTTTGCACGTGACGCCTTCAAGTGCTAACAAGTGTATTTTCTTATCTAAGCCACCTGTATAACCACCAAGTCTGCCGTCGCTTGCAATAACACGATGACACGGAACGACAATACTAAAAGGGTTTTTACTATTGGCATTCGCAACCGCACGAAAGCCTTTGGGACTATCGACGTTTTGTGCCAGCGTTGCATAGCTAATCGTCTCGCCATACCCAATATCTTGTAGTGCTTGCCAAACTCGCTGCTGAAACTTAGTTCCTAAACTAATATCTAATGGCAAATCGAATACCTGACGATCACCTTTAAAATACTCCGTTAGTTGTGCTATAGCCTCTATTAATAATGCTTGAGTAGGTTCATGTTTGCTTAGGCTGTCTTTATCTATGAACGTAAAATTCTGATCGACAAGACCATAATACTTTTTAAGTTTAGGAATAGATTTTGAGCTGTGCCAAGAGTCACCTACCAGCAGCCAATTGACCTCAACCAGCTTAGGACTGCTATGCTCATTGACACTCGCAATTAATGTTAACTGATTAGATCCAAAAGCGGCTGTGGTGACTATCATAACTACTCCTTTCAAATCGTTATATTTTCAAGGCTTGAGTATTGGCTAAAACAAACTGTTGAGCGCTATTCTTTGTCATCAGTTTCAAACAATGCGGCGACAAATTGTTTTGGACTAAAGGCACGCAGATCATCAATTGACTCGCCTACGCCAATATAACGAATAGGTACATCTGTCGTTTCGGCAATATTAAAGACCACACCGCCTTTGGCAGTCCCGTCTAGTTTGGTAATCGTAATACCAGTTAATGGCACCACTTTATTAAATAATTCCACTTGATTAATGGCATTTTGACCCGTGCCAGCATCAAGCACAATCATGCCTTCATGTGGCGCGCTTGGATCCGCCTTGCGCATCACACGTACGACTTTTTCGAGCTCTGCCATTAGATGGGTTTTATTCTGTAAACGTCCAGCCGTATCAGCAATTAACACATCAATATTTTTTGCTTTAGCAGATTGCATGGCATCAAAGATAACTGATGCACTATCAGAGCCGTGACCTTGCGCCACAACTGGAATATGATTACGCTCACCCCAGATTTGCAGTTGTTCAGTAGCTGCTGCGCGGAAAGTGTCCCCTGCTGCTAACATCACAGACTTACCCTCACCTTGTAAGCGCTTGGCAAGTTTACCGATAGTCGTCGTTTTACCTACGCCATTCACGCCTACGACTAGGATAACAAATGGTTTTTTACTGCTATCAATAATAAGCGGCGCAACTTTCGGCGTTAAGATATCGACCAATTCAGTCTGCAATGCCTTGTATAATGAATGCGCGTAGATTAAGTCACCGCGATCTGTCTGCTCAGTAAGGCTTTTGATAATACGATTGGTCGCATTGACACCGATATCAGCCACCAGCAATTGGTCTTCAACCTCTTCTAATAGCTCATCATCAATCTCTTTGCCACCAATAAGGATACTGACCATCCCTTCGGCTAGGTTCTTACGTGACTTACTTAAGCCGGTTTTCATCCGATTAAACCAGCTGCCTTTTTTGCTGCTTTCTTGTTCCTCTTGCAACGCTTTATTTGCTTGCGACTCTACTGGAATCGTTTGCTGTGACTTAGAAGACACTTGATTACTACTGTTAATGCTACTTGCACTGCTAGAAGTAACGCTTGGCAGATCTCCTAATTGAGCTTGTAAGGGCATAGTAGGGATTTTTGAGGCAGAGACAGCTGGTGTCTTATTCTCCGTTTCATTAGTATTTGCAAAGCTATCTGAGGTATTATCTGCATGATGCTGCTTTTGCGGCATGAGGATAGGCGCGCCTAGGGCGATACTTTCGGCTGCATCGGTGCTTGATACTTGCTTGTTGACAGCAGGCGTTACTGGCTCATCGCTATTACTTAGCTCATTTCTTTCAGGCGCATCGATAATGGGGACAGATTGCACTGGCAGACTGGGTAAGGTAATATCATCGTCATCTAATTCATCAAGTCCGCTGTCAAGATTAATGACCACACGATTGCTATTATTGGGGTTATTCATAAGTTTGCCCTAAAGTTTATCAGTATCAGTAATATGTTTATGGTAAAACCGGATCTGTATATCGTTGTATTGTCCGTTTTCGATGATTCAATGCAGAGATTATTTTTAGCCTAGTTTAGCATAATTCAAGTTGAGCTCAGCCTTTCGCATCCTAGATTGCTCGTAAACGGTAAAAATTATCCAGTGATTCAAGAGCAGTATTAAATCTCTCACATGAAAAAGAGGATAAATTAGATTGTTCATCGAGCAAGTTTTGCTTAAGGTTTGGACACATAAATCTGACCTTTGTCATGCCAAACTCCGCCTACTTTTAGCAAGGCTAATTACATACCTGTTTACACCCTTTATTTCTATGCTTCTTACTTATATTAGGAATGTTTTATGTTGTCTTCATCCAATCATTATAAAAACATCACCCATATCACTGCTGCTTTTTTACTGGCGACGATGGCACTATCAGCGACGGGTTGTAACACGACTCAAGAATTCAAGCCAACTGCGAGCGTAATGGTTGGGACACACAAATCTTTATAATAAGCTAATTATAAGCACCATGATGAAAATAGATATACGCTCTCATCCATTTACAAGCTGCCCGTTTAAAAGTCTCTCTTTTATATAAGTAGAACATACCATGTCTATCCCTTTATCCCGAACCACACTTTCTCTACGTCTTGCATCTGCCTTAGCCATGGCGACCACACTTGCCGCTTGTCAAACCACTACCATTAACGCCAATCCCGTGACTGCGGTCAAAAATCCAGTGCCTAAAAACATAGTTACCAAGGATGCTCAGCCATCGTCAGCGCTGACTATGGATATGTCTGGTCGCCATGAATATCAGCTGGAAAACGGTCTAAAGATAATCGTTAAAGAAGATCATCGTGCGCCTGTGGTGATGACTCAGATTTGGTATCGGGTTGGCTCAGCAGATGAGCCAGTCAATAAAGGCGGTATCTCGCATGTGCTTGAGCATATGATGTTTAAAGGCACTAGTAACGTTTCAAGCGTTGATTATGAACGCCTAATTGCTAAGTTTGGCGGCGTCAATAATGCCTTTACTAGCTATGATTATACGGGTTATTACGAGCTTTTCCCTGCCAACCGTTTTCCTTTAGCACTTGAGCTTGAAGCAGACCGGATGAAAAATTTAGTATTTAATGAAAAAGAGTTTGTCAAGGAGCATCAAGTTGTCATGGAAGAGCGCCGTCAGCGTACCGATGACAATCCACTTGCCAAAGCTTACGAATCATTTCGTTTGCTCGCCTTGCCAAATAGCCCTAAGGGCGAATCAGTCATCGGACCCATGAGTGAGCTTGAATCGATTACGCTCTCAGACTTAAAAAACTGGTATAAAACATGGTATGCACCAAATAATGCAACCTTGGTTATTGTTGGCGACGTTGAGCCCACTGAAGTCCTAACACAAGTAAAGCGATACTTTGGTGAGCTAAAACCAAGCAAGCTGCCAAAACGTCCTGAAGTGAGTCAAAAAGGTTTTCGTGGTTATCAGCAAGTAGAATCTGAGCAAGCAGTACAAGTGCCTGTATTGCTGATGGGCTATAACGTACCAAGCCTTGTGACAATAGATGCCAGCAATGAAAAGCAAGCGTATGCACTATCCCTTGCGCAAGACGTATTAGATGGCGGTTTGTCAGCGCGCCTTGAGAGTCGATTGGTACGTGAGCAAGGGCTTCTGACCACGGTGGGTACGTCTTACGATCTATTAGATCGCGGCGACGGGCTATTTTTGATACAAGCGACTCCGCGTGAAGGCGTCAGCTTAGCGCAAGCGCAGCAAGCTATCCTCTCTGAAATAGAAAAGCTTAAAACCGATGCGATTGCCACCGATGAAATTGAGCGCGCCAAAACCAATACGGTCACTGGTCTGGTATACGCGCAAGACAGCATGGAAGGTCAAGCGCGTATGATTGGCTCATTACAATCTATCGGTCTCGATGATAGGTTACTTGCTCAGCTACCCACCAAAATGGATACCGTAACGGTTGCAGACATACAAGCAGCTAGTAAAAAGTATTTGGTCAAAGACAATTTGACGGTCATGCATATTATTCCACCTAAAGAACTGGTTAAAAAGGTCGTTAAGAAAAAATAAGGTTAAAGTAATATCAGATGATGTTATCCAATATTACGACTCAAAATACCAATGACTAAGAACGCTATTAATAAGAAGAAAGATATGACTCAAACTCCTACTCTCCATGCTAAAAAGAATACTGCTCGGGTGTCATCAATAAAGCCGACATTTAAGCGACTACCCTATTTAAGTATGGGATTATTTTTGGGGCTGACTACTTTGGCCATGACCGTGCAGGCTGATGCCATTACTGGTGAGGATTATCGTACTCAGGCATCTGCAGTCGATGTCAATGCACCTATTGCTGCCTTGTCTAAGTTGACTAGCCTTGATAATGCCAAGCCTTTAAAAGTCACCGTTCCAAAGATTCAACAATTTAAGACCGAAGCGGGTGTGCCAGTCCTTTTTGTACCGACGACGGCATTACCCATTGTCGACATCGATTTACGTTTTAATGCTGGTAGCGCGCGCGACGGCAGTATCAGTAGTACAGGCTTTGGTATCGCCAATATGACAGCGACCATGCTCGAACAAGGCTCCAAACGTTTAGATGAAAACGAATTTACTCGCGCGGTTGAAACCTTAGGCATCAATCTAGGCAGCAGTGCCTATAAAGATATGTTTACGGTCTCATTACGCAGTTTATCTGACGATAAACATTTATTACCTGCCATCGATTTGATGACTCAAATGCTCATCGAACCAAGTTTCGATGAGCAAATTTTAGCCCGTAATAAAGCCCGTTTATTGGTCGGCTTGCAGCAGCAAAAACAAGACCCAAACAGCCTTGCCAGCCTTGCTTTTGATAAAGCACTCTATGGCAGCCATCCTTATGCTCATCCTTCTGTTGGTACACTTGAGACAGTACCTAATATAACAAGACAACAGCTGATAGATTTTAAAAATCGCTATCTGGTTGCCGCCAACGCTAGCCTTTCTATGACAGGTAACCTCACTTTAGCGCAAGCCAAAAAACTGGCAGAAAACATCACAGCAGGTTTACCTACTGGTCAAGCAGCGCCTATTCTGCCTGAACCAAAACCATTGACGAAGTCTCAGCATATTCATATTCCCTTTACTAGCACTCAAACGACAGTACTGATGGGGCAACTGGGTGATAAGCGTGCAACAGATCCGCAAGCTCAGCAAAAGCAAACCAGTTTTGCCGTTGGCAACGAGGTGCTTGCAGGGGGCGATTTTAATGCACGACTGATGACGGAAATTAGACAAAACCTTGGTTATACTTATGGCATTTCAGGCTCGATGAGTCCGATGCTGACACGCGGACCTTATCAGATAGGTTTTTCAACTCGCAATGATAAGGCTCGTGCCGCGATTGATGCTAGCTTAGACGTTATTAATGACACGTTAAAAAATGGCATTAATAGTACTGAGATGAAGCTGACCACGGACAACTTAAAAAACAGCTTCCCAATGGGTTTTGCCAGTAACGCTGGTATTAATGGTTTGCTTAGTATGATGAATTTTTATCAGCTACCAACAAGCTATCTTAGTAACTATGTCAATCGTATCGAACAAGTCAAATTAGCAGAGGTCAATCAGATCCTGCGTGATACCTTAAAGCCTGATGACTTCTTAATTGTGACCGTTGGTGAGGTAAATCCTTGGGATAAGAAATCGTCTAAATAGTTAATTTATTTTTCATGGTGTTATAAAAAAGCTCAGCCCATTATATATACAGGCTGAGCTTTTTTATATCTTAGAATGATCGTTAGTAGCGGCAGGCAGAGCTGCTACTGGCATGATTAAAGCCCCATTTACGATAACCATCGGTATCTAAATGTATAGCACCCGTAGAATACAACCCTAGACCAAAATTGTGCGACTGACCCTGATATTGCCAAAACTCACATAAGCTGTCTTGCATTCGGCTCAGCTGCCATGGACTATTTTCATAATCTGGCACCCAAATATCAATCGCGCCAGCTGTCATATGTTTACTGCTACTAGCTCCGCCTGCACAGTCATTTAATCCGGGACTACGATATACTGAGCGTATCTCACTGTTTGCTGGCAGAATTCCTTGGCTTTTCAGCTGACTATATAGCTGCAATGTCGGTACAATGTTTGCCCACAACTCTTGCGGTGGCAACTGATACGGCTCATAGCCACATTTTTCCCAACTGCGAGCGGTGGTCAGTAGCTGTGACAAAGGCGGTACGTTTCGAGCGCCGACACGCGCGCTTAAATAGCGCTGATAGTTTGCTACTTGGCTTGCGCGATAGCTACTACTGTTGAGCCAAGTATTAAAATCCATGCTGATAAAATCATTGTAATTGTTATTACCCGTGCTATAGGTGGTGTTATAACGCGGCGTGCTTCTATTGGTAATGACCCGTTTGTTCTCTTCTATCGATAAGCTGGCATCAAATTCAAACTCACGCTGCTTTTGCTGAATCAGTCCTTGCATACTATCGCCGCCTGACCCACTTAAGATAGTGACACCCGCATTATAAGGCGTCGCTTGCGTAGACGGCGTGATATAGGCATTGGCGCTATTATTGATACTATTGCCCTGACGTACTTGGATACGGCGCTCACTGTTATCACTAATAATAGCAGCATGGGCACTCATAGTGCTGGCACAAATACAGAGTGCAATAATAGGCTTGTGGATTTGCCTATAAACTTGTTTTGTTATTTCGATCATTGCAACAAACACCACTAAAAACGTTTTATCGATACTATCAAATTTTAAGCAAGCAAGCTAAACTATCGTCACCAATTGGCAGCGACTTATTCGTTATTAACACTTATCCTTATTATTTTTATATTGACGTTACTTTCTTACCGATAAGTTACTTTTTTTTATCGTCTGATCGGTTAAACGCTCTATAATTATCGATTTTTTAAGTCTTCTGCTAAATATAACCCTTCTTCCACGCCAACTGCCAGTCACACTTTGCCTATGTCTTCTAACCCGCAATATCGTTTTTCCCGACAGAGCCACCATTTCGGTCAAGGTCAGACACCGACCTTTTGGCAACGTAGTCACATTGATCCTTGGTTGACCCTTTTATTATTGACCGTTTGTTGTATTGGGCTAACGATTTTATATAGTGCAGCCGCCCAAGATACGAGTATGGTGCTACGACAAATGGTCAGCTATGGTGTCGCTTTTACAGTTATGTTTATCATGGCGCAGATACCACCGAGCCTTTATCGTACCTTTACGCCCATCTTTTATGTATTGGGTCTGATACTACTGGCATTGGTTGATATTATCGGGGAAGTACGCATGGGGGCGCAGCGCTGGATTAATCTACCAGGATTTGGCAGTGTGCAGCCCTCAGAGTTTATGAAGCTTGGTATGCCGATGATGTGTGCGTGGTTTTTGTCTAAGCGTGACCTGCCGCCTTCATTCTCCAGTATCGCTATTACCTTGGCGTTAATTGTGGTGCCAGTATTATTGGTTGCCATGCAGCCTGACCTTGGAACCTCATTATTGGTTGCTGCCAGCGGGCTGTTTGTATTGTTCTTGGCTGGGCTTTCGTGGCGTCTGATTGCAGGCGCGGTGGCTCTAGCCATTCCTTTTGTTGCCTTCGCTTGGAATTTTTTGTTATACGATTATCAGCGTACCCGTGTACTTACTTTATTGAATCCTGAAGCAGATATGCAAGGTGCTGGCTGGAATATCATTCAGTCCAAAACTGCTATCGGCTCCGGCGGCCTAACGGGTAAAGGCTATTTAGAGGGTACGCAGTCGCATTTACATTTCTTACCAGAAGGTCATACCGACTTTATTATCGCGGCTTTCTCTGAAGAGTTTGGCTTGCTTGGCGTCATATTATTGATGTTTATTTATGCCTGCTTATTGACCCGCGCCTTATATATCGCCTTTTCTCATCCTGATACTTATAGCAGACTATTAGCAGGTGCGATTGCGATGTCGTTCTTTGTGTATGTCTTTGTCAATGTTGGAATGGTCGGCGGTATTTTACCTGTCGTTGGCGTACCTCTGCCTTTTATCAGTTATGGGGGTACTGCCATTGTTACTTTAATGGCAGGTTTTGGCTTACTGATGTCCATTCATACGCATAAGTCAGACTAAGTATCTCCTTTCTTATACCTAAAGAGACAATATTTTAATAATATGGTCTCTTTTTTTATAGCTTTTGTAAGCGTTATCAAGGTGCAGTGAATTTTAGGAATCAAGTATTCAATAGCTTATGTTAATATCTAAAATAGTAAAAATGGCGCTAATACATAGATGGCTGAATACATAAAGAAAACATCACCCAGCAAGTTTCAAAATTGAATGGATTAACAAATAACCGCACAAATTTGACTTAAAATCTAGTTACTAAGTAACTATGCGTAAAGATAAAATGTGTAAAAATCTTAGTAAATGAGTTCATGTTTGCCCATCTTATTTGTAATCAATTACACATGAACTGTCATAAAAACTACAATTTCATTACTCCTTATTAATTCATAAGACCATGATTTAATTAACAATAAATCCAAATATAATCCTTACAAATTATACCTAATATTCAATATTTAGGATTGAATATCAGTCTGTTTTATTCCTTGTCTTTTACAATTAATTGCGTTAATCTCGTCTTAGTGGCATTTATACATAACCCATACAGACCTACTAAGAAAGTTAGCATTTAATTATATTGTCGTTGTAGCTCATCCGTATAGTTAGCAACTTGTAGATTTTAGACTTTCAAAGTCACTACTTAATTAACGGTTTAATAACAAAATTATACGTAAAACTCTCGAAATCCTTTACTAACTTAGCAATGTTAAAAAAGGCTGTTGGGCGAATATTAGTATCTGATTTTAGTTGTTGATGAATGTTTTAATTAAAATTGTTAACTATCATTTGAGCGTGTCATAAGTGGATTATTCATAATCACCAATCCAGTTATGCTCATGAATTAAAAATTACCATACGTTAGAACTTATAAAAACCGAATGATAAAGTCAGTCATTATAAAGAAGATAGATTGATATCGGTTTTGGAGTTTGCGCTAATGTTAGATTGGTCTAACACTATCTCGCTCAATCTAAGATGTTTTTAGAGTTAGGTTCTAAGGTATAAGTCATAGAGGTATTTATGAATAAGCGTTTATCTGGTTTTCTTACAATGTCAGCGGTACTATTTGCTGGCTCTGCAGTCGCTTCTAATGCAAATGCTGTAGAATCAAGAACCTCTCTTGCTATGATCTCGAAAGATAACGCCTCCCATATCGACCGTGTACTTAGTGAACTTAGTCGTCAACATGACGGCGCATCAAGCTTAGTCAAGTCTGCACGCCAACCTGCCTCATTAGCGCTTAGCAGCTCACTGTTAGCCAGTGATACCGCCCAAGTCAGTAATGATGAAGATGTGTTAGAGCGCTTAACAGCTGTTGCCTCTAACTCTGTCAGTAAATTCAAGCAAACCGGTTTAGCTTCTTGGTATGGTCGCCAGTTTCATGGTCGCAAAACCGCCAGTGGTGAAACTTTTGATATGAATGGTTTAACCGCTGCACATCGCTCATTGCCATTAAACTGTTATGTTAGAGTGACCAACAAAACCAATGGTAAAAGCGTCATCGTTAAAGTAAATGATCGTGGTCCGTTCCATGGTAATCGTGTGATGGATTTATCTTATGGTGCTGCCAAAAAACTTGGTATTACTGCTAAAGGTGTCGGCAACGTCGCTATTGAGCGCGTTTCAGGACCTTCTTCTTAAACCATTAACGTTCTAGACCATTCGCGGTTTAAGCCTTTAACGGTTTTGTAAAAACATTTTTAGATTTAACTAAAAGCGTCTAACTAATTGATAGTTAGACGCTTTTTCGTGTCTTAAATTTATAGGATTTATTTTTCTAAATATTAGCTTAACAAAATACAGCAAACTATAACTCGAACGCACTGGCGATGGCATCATCAAGACGTTCAACTGCAATGACATTAATGCCTTTGAATTGCGGCGCATCTTTTGCAGGCGCATTGGCTTTAGGGATAATAGCATGCTTAAAACCATGCTTCATCGCTTCCTTTAAACGTTCTTGTCCATTGGGTACAGGACGAATTTCTCCTGATAACCCCACTTCACCAAAGACCGCCAATGACGATGGCAAGGCTTTTTCCCTAATGCTGGATGCACAGGCTAATAATACTGCCAAGTCTGACCCTGTTTCTATGACTTTGACACCGCCAACGACATTGACATAGACATCTTGCCCGCTGGTATGGATACCACCATGGCGATGCATCACTGCTAACAGCATAGACAAGCGCTGAAAGTCTAATCCTAATGCCATACGTCTTGGTGAGCCTTGAGAGTCATCAACCAAAGCTTGTACCTCTACCAATAGCGGTCTTGTGCCTTCTCGGCTGACCATAACCACAGAGCCCGCCACGGGCTTATCATAGCGGCTCAAAAATATCGCTGATGGATTGGCGACTTCTTTTAGCCCCATATCAGTCATGCCAAAAATGCCTAGCTCATTGACCGCGCCAAAACGGTTTTTGACGGCACGAATCATACGAAAACGTGAATCAGACTGCCCCTCAAAGTACAATACCGTATCGACCATATGCTCAAGCACGCGCGGACCAGCAAGCGTGCCTTCTTTGGTGACATGTCCCACTAGAAACAGCGCTGTACCTGTTTGCTTAGCATAGCGTGTCAAAATAGCCGCTGACTCTCGAATTTGACTGACCCCGCCTGGTGCAGAGTTAATCGCATCAGTATAAATGGTCTGAATGGAATCAATAATAGCAATCGCTGGCTGCTCTTGAGTCAAAGCGGCACAAATAGTCTCAACATTGGTTTCAGCAAGTACACGAAGTCTATCCGCAGGCAAATCCAAGCGCTTTGCCCGCATAGCAACCTGTGCCAATGATTCCTCACCCGTCACATACAGAGCGCTTCCTGCCAGTGAATCCGCTTTTGCCATATTGGTCGCAGTTTGTAATAGAATGGTCGATTTTCCGATACCGGGGTCTCCGCCAATCAGTACCACAGAACCTGCAACCAATCCACCGCCCAACACACGATCAAATTCACTAATACCAGTCGGCAACCTAGTATCTAAACCTATGCTCACCGCATTGAGTGGCATCACAGCACTATGCGTTCCTGCATAATTGCCTGCCGGTGTACCAGCACCATTTGCATTACGAGGTATAGCGCGACCAGCATTGGGCTTTGCTACGTTTTTATTATGATGTGGCATACTGACGTTAGGCGCTTCAGTCAAGGTATTCCATTCGCCGCAATCACTGCATTGCCCTGCCCACTTACCAAAATGAGCACCGCAAGCTTGACAGACATAACTGGTTTTATTTTTTGCCATAATGTAGAAGCCTTATGCAGGTTTTCAAGTCTAAAAGAGAGAGTATATGAAAGGGAATGACGCTTATAAGCGTATTTTTGAAGATAAGAACTAAAGTATAAATATTAAGATAAACAAGCAGCTGCTGATCAAGAGCAATGTTTTATAGAAGGAATTTTGAGAAAAGCAAAATACACAGAACACATAGCGATTACTGACTAAGAATAGAATATACAGCAACAAATCTTATGTCAGCATGGTTAGATAAGGAATCAATCAAATAATAAGTTAGCCAATCTATACCTGAAAGTCTTTACCAAGATACACAGATTTCACCAGCTCATTTTCGAGAACTTCTTCTGAGGTACCCTCAGCAATGATAGCGCCTTCTGAGACGATATAGGCTTTTTCACAAATCGCCAAAGTCTCACGAACATTGTGATCAGTGATTAACACACCGATACCACGTCGTTTGAGCGCTAAAATGACATCTTTGATATCACCAACAGAGATAGGATCTACCCCAGCAAAAGGCTCATCTAATAAGATAAACTTGGGATCAGCTGCTAGAGCGCGAGCAATCTCACAACGACGACGTTCACCGCCTGATACGCTCATACCTAGAGATTTTCGTACATGTTCTAAGTGAAAATCACTAATGAGCTTTTCAAGCTCTTGACGCTGCTGGCTACCATTCAAATCTTTACGAGTTTGTAAAATCGCCAAAATATTGTCTTCAATAGATAGCTTACGAAAAATAGAGGCTTCTTGCGGTAAATAACCAATACCGGCACGCGCACGTTCATGCATAGCATATTTAGATAAGTCCATATTTCCCAAGGTGACACGACCTTTATCCATATTGACCAGTCCGACTACCATATAAAAACTGGTCGTTTTACCTGCTCCATTTGGACCTAACAATCCAACAACTTGTCCTTGATCAACAGAGAATGAGACATCTTTAACGACCCAACGCTTACCATAGCGCTTACCCAAATTTTGCATCGACAAACGAGCGACCGGCTCAACAGCATCATTCGCTGTTATGGTTTGATTTTCTGCTAAAATGGCATTATTTTTATTATCATTCATAACTTACTCATAAGGTGGTCGCATTTAAATAGATAGCAACCACTGAAATGTTTAATCGTTCGTTTATATTTATCGCAAGTATTATGACTTAAGTCGTCACATAGTCTAACGTATACCGCTCTGGCTGGTACCATTATTAGGCGGGAATACCAATTCGACGCGCTGATTGCCGCCCGCAGTCGCTTCCACATCACCAGCTTTTAGGCTATAACGAATGACATTACCCGCGAAGCTTGCACCATTTTGTACCAATTTTGCATTGCCCGTTAGCGTCACGATACCCGTCACAGCGTTATAGTCAATCTTATTTGCCTGACCTTTTGCCAGACCTTTTTCTTGCGTCACAACTTGCTGCATCGTCGCTGGACGCCCTGTTGCTACTGCAGAATTGATACTTCGACCTTGTGATAAATTAACCGTGATATTATCAGCGGTCATCTTAAACGTACCTTGAGTAATAACTACTGTACCAGAATAACTTGTAATACCGCTACGCTCACTATAAGTGGCTTTGTCTGCCAATAATTTAATAGGCTGATTGGCATCTGATGGCAGAGCATGGCTATATAATGGGAGCGCCAACAACATAACCACTGGCAGTGCACGCAATCTATGCGACACTTGAATAGAGCGTGTCGATAGTAAGCGTAAAGTAGGCAAAGAATTAGATTTCATGAAAATTACTCGTTTTATAATGGGTAGTAGAATTTGCAAACTTCCTGCTAGATGCTTCACTGAATAATATGCTAATTAAAACAAGGCTTTGTCTTGACGATCAGCGGGAGTAAAAGAGACAGCCACTTGACCAAATTCATAGTCGCCCGTTTCAAGATTGGCTTTCATACTCGATGCCTCAAAACGGTTCATGCCTTGTTCAACCTTAACTGGCTCATTACTATACACTTGCCCTGACTTGGTATTGCCTTTCAATGTGGCACCAGTGACTTTAATAGGTTCAACATTGGCATTGGCCGTCTTACCCTCACTGATTAAAGAGAAACCGCCCGATAAGCTCAGCTCGCCCGTCTGCTGACTGATAGCCGCTGTACCCGCTTCGATACGATAACGCTGATCATCTGAAGGTTCCCAGTTCATGGTAATGCCTTTCATCTCATCTTTATTGGTCACCGGATTGTGCGTCAATGACTCAGCGCTCAGCTCATACTCGGTCTCACCTTGCTCATTCGTTTGTACCGCTTTAATATCTGTTGCTTCATAATCGACATCAGAGGTTTCAATATTGACTGGCGGCGTGATTTCCCCTTGCTGCTTAAAAAACCAACCAGCAAGACCAGCTATGATCAAGGTAATGACTATTAAAACACGAGTATTCACGATAAGTCATCCTGATTCTTTACTTCATCAAGCGTATAGTGCGCGATAAAGTCTTGGTAATGTCCATGACCCTTTAAAATGAGATCACATACTTCACGTACGGCGCCTGTACCGCCGACTCGCGTGGTCACCATATCACTGCGATTGATAACCTCCGCTTGGGCATTTGGCACAGTAGCAGCAAATCCTACTGTTTGCATGGCTTTGATATCTGGCAAATCATCACCCATATAAGCGCAATCAGCGGCTGTGATATTAAGCGCCGGATCAAGGCTTGCAAGCAGCTCGTTTAATGCTACTAACTTATCATCACGTCCTTGAACAATATAATCTACGCCAATTTCAGTGGCGCGTTTATCGACCATAGGACTGCTACGACCGGTAATAATCGCAGTCAAAATACCATAACGGGCTAATGATTTAACGCCTACACCATCATAGACAGAAAACGCTTTAGTCTCAGCACCATTGGCATCATAGATAATTTGACCATTTGATAAAATACCATCAACATCCATGACCAATAACTTCACTTGTCCGGCTTTTTTGATTAAGTCTTGCATCAGTCATCTCTTTTATTAATAGATATTCTAATATAACGCTTATTTTACACCAGCTTGTAGTAAATCATGTACCGTAATAATGGCTTCTAGGCGCTGGTCATCATCGATAATAAGCAATTGACTGATAGCATTTTCATTCATCACGCTAAGCGCATCTGATGCTCGCATGGATTTACTGATACGACGAGGGCTACTCACCATCAGCTCACGCATCGGGGTCTGCAAATCAATGCCTTTTTCCAATCCTCGCCTTAAGTCACCATCGGTAAATATACCGACTACTTTTTTCTCATCATCCGTGACCACCGTCATGCCCAATCGCCCAGCTGACATGATAAATAGTGCTTTTTGTAACGGTGCTTGCTGATTAATGAGTGGCAAGTCCTCTGTTTGGGTATGCATCAAATCTTCTACACGGGTCAGTAATTGACGACCCAATGCACCTGCAGGATGCGATAACGCAAAATCTTCTGAGGTAAAATTGCGGGCATGCACCAAGGCAACTGCCAATGCATCACCGAGTGCTAGAGTTGCTGTGGTACTTGAAGTAGGAGCCAGATTAAGTGGACAAGCTTCTTGAGACTTACCAAGAGTTAATACAATATCCGCTGCATGAGGTAACATACCGCGTTTGTCTCGGCTGATACTAATCAGCGGAATATTTAAATGCTTGACCACTGGCAAGAGCATTTTTATCTCATCTGACTCACCAGAGTTAGAAATGGCAAGCAAAACATCCCCTTTGACCAACATTCCGAGGTCACCATGTCCTGCTTCACCAGGATGCATAAAAAATGCCGGCGTACCAGTAGAAGCAAATGTCGCCGCTATTTTACGTCCGATTAATCCCGACTTACCCATACCCGTTACAACCACGCGACCCTGACATGCCAAAATGATGTCACAAGCCTGAGCGAACCTATCATCTATTTGCTCGGTCAGTAATGCTAGTGCCGCCTTTTCAGTATTGATGGCATCAATAGCGGTACTAATAAATTGCTCATGGGTTAGATTGCGTTCAGGACTATTCATACAGTGACTCTATATTTTATTAGTTTTTTTGCAATGACTCTATGTTTTTGGCTGTATATTCTTATAATTTGATGAATCATTTTACTATACATTTTATAATACTATGAACCATATTAATAATTATGGTCAATATTAATATGATGCTGTAGGAATACAGTCATAAGGCTATCGTAGATACATTAAAATGTTATTGCTTATAAGAATATCCATACAAAAAAACCCACTATAATAGTAGGTCTCAATAGGATATCTCATGTCTTAGTAGAAGGCTCTAAGAGTTGCTATCATCAGACTCGTCATTAGGTTTGTTGTCATAACCGACATTCTCTGACGGCGCTTCAAAACCACGATCTTGACCAAAACCACCACGCTCAAAACCGCGCTCTTGACCTTGACCAAAGCTACCTCGCTCAAAACCGCGCTCTTGGCCTTGACTAAAGCCTCCACGATTAAAGCCACTACGATTGGCAAAACCGCGTTCTTCAAAGCCGCCACCAGTAGCTGGATTTGCGCTACTGCCACGCTCAAAACCACCGCTCACACCGCCACTTTGACTCGGATAGCCCATTGGTGCTGCGCCTTGGCTTTGAGTAGTCGCGCTTGGCGTTGTGCTGCTACGAGGATTACGTGCTGGGACGACTGTTGAGATAGCATGCTTATATACCATCTGACTGACGGTATTTTTCAGCAAAACCACATACTGATCGAATGATTCTATTTGACCTTGCAGCTTAATACCGTTCACTAAAAAAATAGACACAGGAATGCGATCTTTGCGCAGTGAGTTCAAGAACGGATCTTGTAAAGTTTGTCCTTTTGACATGAAATCTCTCCTAAATATTATATAATTATTGTTAGCGCTAATTATTTTAAGGGTTACTGCAATTATAATGGCTAAGGGTAGATACAATAATAAGTTTTATTTATAAAACATATATAAATTAGTGCTAAAGCTTGTTAAGTCATTCTACTTTATCGTGAATATGTCACTATTTTCATAAATTAAGTAACCAAGTGTTACATGGATGACCTCTATCACCAAATGTTGATGAATAATCACTAAAAAGCAGTTAACGCTTGCAACAGTTAACACTTTCATATAATCAAATTATAACAGTTATATACATTATACTTTGAAACTAATTGTCATTACTTTCGTATCTTTATATGATGTTATACGGTCATGCTATGTCTTTATTACTGCAGCTCCACCATTAATAGTACAGAATACCAATGGTCTGACAAATCTAGATATAGGCAAACGACTGATATCATTCATTGAACCAAATATGCTCTCGCCTGCTCCATAGTGCTAAATGAGTGCAAAATTAACTTATTTTTTTGAAGACCTGTCACATCATTAGAGCCAACAATGGATGTCGACGGCGCTGTTATTGATTCTGTTGCAGGCACTGCTGCTGTATCAGACAGTTGCATCACTTTTCGCAGCCACGTGTATTGGCGCTTTGCTAACTGCCTTGTAGCATATAATGCCTTATTTTGCATTTGCTGACAAGCAAGCGCTTCGGTTTGGTCAATTGCCATCGGTAGATGTGTCTGAGTTATGCTACCTTGAACCGTGGTATCTTGCTCTTTACTTTCATTACTTGAGGGTTCCGATTGAGCAAAGGCATCATAAAACTGCGCTTTATCCAAATGGGGCTGTTCAAATACAGGGTGATTAGTCTGTACTAGATACTCTAATACTTGTCGATAACCAACGCAGCGCATCGAAGGTAAACTTGGGATCAGAGGATAATGCTCAAGCAAACTGATAACCTCCGCTACCAATCCCTCATTCCACATGATATCTAATCGCTGTTCAATACGCGTATGTAACCATGGACGGTCTGGCATAACCGCTAATGCATGCCACTGCTGATTAGGACTATGTGCCAATGCCTGCTTGGGCTGACGCTGCCACTCACTGATAGGAATATCAGTTTGCAAATATACTTCAACAGCACGGGTAATACGCTGGGTATCAGTTGCATTAAGACGCTCATGGCTGATAGCATCAACTTTACCAAGATAATCATATAGCGCACTGATACCCTCATCTTGGCGCCACTGCTCAACGCGCGCGCGAACACTGTCATCACTATCAGGCACTGGTGAGAGTCCATCAAGTAATGCCATGTAATACATCATCGTACCGCCGACCAACAAGGGTATTTTGCCATTCTGATGACAGCTATCAATCAATCTTGACACATCATTGACAAACTCAGCGACACTATAGCTTTGCATGGGATCAATGATATCGACCAGATGATGGGGATATCGTGCCAGCTCAGCAGCATTTGGCTTTGCTGTACCCACCGTCATGTCACGATACACCAATGCTGAATCTACCGAAATCAGCTCATAACGACCGCTATCATGAAGCTCATAAGCCAGCGCTGTTTTGCCACTCGCGGTTGGTGCCATCAAGCACACCACGCTATTGTCCGCCAAATTGGGAATTAAGTAAGAAGATAGGCTATCAGACGAAAGTCGCATATATTTGCCTGTGATGGTCATTTTTTGAAGAATAAAAAGACAAGCAGTATGTATCAATTATAGAAAATGCAATATTTTCATAATACCGCTATTTAAGCGCAGATGATAACATCAATGTGACTAATTGATGACTATCAATAGAGTGAATAGCATATTTGCTCAGTATGGCTTCCATATCTGCTACAAAAGCTCGTGCATCTTGTACAGACATTTGCATGCTTATCTCCGCCAATTGCTGATTGATAGTAGTACTATTTAATACTTTGATGTTGTTATACATAGTGTTGCTAAAGACAGTGGCTTCAAACAATACTCTTAATCTTAACTGCCATCTTTCAGCACTAATTAGCGCACACTGCCCTTGATAATAAAATAGCAACCAAGGCAGCGCTTTAGCGTCATTGCTATGTATAACTGAAGAATCTACCAAACCAGTAACACTACCTATAACTTCTAAGCAAACTGGTAAAGGTGGTGTGTTTACAGGGTAACTATTAACAGCATAACGACTGTCTTCTACAGGCTCATCAATATGAAAGTGTTTAATACTTTCGGATAATGACTCATTTTCTGACAGCTGATATGGTTGCTTAGGAGCTTGCACTTTCTGAATTACCGTTGCATTATTGGTAGATAATGTTGTTGAGTCTAACGCATTAAACGACTTTCTTGTAGAGATGTTATCATTTGGTGCTCCCTCTTTAGAGCGAACAATTTTCGCGGTATTCATCGTTCTTAGCTTTGCACGAACCGCATGGTTCAAATGTGCCATGATATTGTTTAGCGGACTGATTTTGATGCGCTGTTTGGAAGGATGAACATTAACATTGAGCCACTGAGTCGGTAATTCAAAATAAAGCGCATAACCCATACCTGCTAGCTGTACACTTTGAACCATTTGACGAAGCTGATTGCTAATTAATGCCTCTTTTATCAACCTGCCATTTACATAAATGAGCTTTGGTAAACTATGGTTGGCATCTTGACTTGCCCACAACCAACCGCCAATACTCGCCGGTTGCATAGCATTTGCATTATCCGCGTATCCACCATGAGTAACAGGAGATATACTAGGTTGCTGCTGCGTTAGGCTAGATAAATCAACCTCGACTTCAATGGCCTGCTCTGTAAGTGCCAATCCAGTCGCTTGCTCCAAACGTGATAGCGGCAAATATTTTTCAGTGTCTTCACTTATGGTGTTTACCGACAATGACAGCCTTTTTTTATTATCATGAAAAAGCGTCAGCGCCACATCAGCGCGTGCTAAAGCCACTTCACGAACAATCGTTTCGATATGACTAAACTCAGTTGCGATAGATTTCAAATTACCTCGGCGAGCAGGCACATTAAAATATAAATCTTTGACTGTAATAGTAGTACCGTGATGATGCACAACCGGTATCAACTTTGGCGTATCGCCCAATATACCGGCAACTTGCAACTGGCGACCTATACCACTATCGTCATGACTGCTGGTCAATGTCAGACGCGAGACAGCAGCCGTCGCTGCCAGTGCTTCCCCGCGAAAACCCAACGTTGTAATACCATGCAAGCGTGCCACATCAGCGACTTTGCTAGTGGCATGACGCGTGATCGCCATGACTATATCATCAGGATGAATACCTACGCCGTTATCAATCACCTCAATCATACCCATGCCACCTTGGGTAATACGCACCTCGATATCTGTGGCATGCGCATCAATCGCATTTTCAAGTAGCTCTTTGACCACTGCTGCTGGACGCGTCACGACCTCACCCGCTGCTAATTGATTAATAAGCAGCGGTGATAGTTTTTTGATACGAGTATTGGTATGACTATGTAGCATTGATGGGTATCATATATTGAAAATAATAGAGGTAGATTTTAAGGCTTTAAACGTCTGTAGCACGATTTGGACTAAAGATTTAGACCGGATAAGTCCAAACCTTGTGCTTGTCCTGCCTCTGACAATCGTATTGCAACTTTGCGAGATTCTTTATCATTATTACTATTACTTTGAGTCATATCAATAAACATACTAGGCAGCGGCAAATAGCTGTCCGCACGGCTCGGCCATTCAATGATAACCAACGCATTTGGCTCATCCAAATATTCATCAAAGCCAATAAAAGACAGCTCTTCTGGATCTTGCAAACGATATAAATCAGCATGATAAACAGGTTTGATTGAGCCGTCATCTTGGGTAATACTATAAGGCTCAACCAAGGTATAAGTCGGACTTTTAACTGCACCTTGATGACCCAATGCTTGCAACCAATAGCGAGTTAGTGTCGTTTTACCTGCACCCAAATCTCCTGCCAGCCATACACTACCTGTCAGCGGCAAGTCCGCCAATTTCTGAGCCAGTGCTTGCGCCTCGGCTTCTGAATGCAGCGTCAAAATCTGCAAGTTCTTATCACCACTTATAGCTGCGTTTTCAATCGTTTGATTATTATTCATTAAACTCAATCCACCTGTACTTGCATTGTGACTGCTGGATTAACGAAACGCTCACCACATATCAACTTGGTATACAGCTCAGGGTCATGCCACTCAGCACGAACTTGCTCGCTAAATTCAAACGCATCTAAATCAAGTTTGCCCATTTGCTCATTGGCCACATCATCAGCAAAACACTGTGCGTAACCTGTGGCTGTCTCGTGGGCAATCACCGAGTACACGCTGACATCTGTCTCACCGTTTTGCATTTGGGTTTGCTTTAAAATCTCTTGCGCCCAAAAAAATATCACGCGCGAGAACTGCTCTGCCGATGGTGATACTGGCAAGCTTATCCAACGCGCACTAAATTTTTTGCAAGCAGCAATATATTCCGGATCGTCTTTATTCCAAAAACAAATGGCATGATCAAAACTGTCAATGATGTCTTTGATCGAAGATTTTAGTAGACCAAAATCATAGACCATCTGTCCATGATCCAAGCGTTTGGCTTCAAGAATCAATTCAATCTGATAGCTATGACCATGGATAGAATGTTTACAACGCTCAGAGCTACAATTGCGAACAATATGAGCGTTTTCAAATTTAAACAGTTTACGGATACGCATGATAGTCAACCAAAACAGTAAGCATCTTTGTGCTAAATAGGAGTTTGCCGCATCTGGTCATCGGCTTGTCACTCATTATAGCAAATTGCCATGTATCCGTAAGTAAGCACTTATCAATACTCGTATTGATTGAGCGAATCAATTGCATCTAAGCGTGCCAAAAATAGTGTTAAATCGTAGTGGAATTGTGCAAGCGCTATCAATTGCTCATTCTTACGCTTATACTCAAGTCAAAGTATAGTGTTTGTCTTAACTGTCGTGGTGTCATTATTAAGTCAGTTTACTTTCACTTAGAAAACCGTATATTTATTAACCCAAAAGGATAGAACCATGAGCAAAGGTCAAGACAGTAAAAAAAACGTCAAAAAGAAACCGCTTTTGACAGCGAAAGAGAAGAAAGCTGCCAAACAAGCAAAAAAAGATGACAATGGCAGTATCTTAGGCAAACATTAATACTGTGTGTCTCAAACAGCTAATTGGATCTATGCCAATCAACCTCACCGTTTGATTGGCATTTTTATGTCATGTACTGCGCGGCGCAAACATAATAATCGCCATTCCCAATAGTGCTACCGCAGAACCTAATATGTCCCATGTAGTTGGCCGAATACCATCCACCGTCCACAGCCAAAGGATTGCCATAACGACATACACGCCACCATAAGCGGCATATACGCGGCCTACCGCCGTTGGATGTAGTGTCAGCAACCACACAAAAGCCGCCAAACTAAGTGCCGCAGGGACAAGCAACCAAATAGACTTGCCTTCTCGCAGCCAAAGATAAGGCAAATAACATCCAACAATCTCTGCAAGGGCTGTCAATGCAAAAAGCCCCACCGTTTTTAATTCTGTCAAAAATATTACCCCTCAACTGTGATAAAGCCCGTCAAATACTGCACGGCATTACCAGAAACAAGCACTCGATTATCTGCCACAGTACAATTCAGCACGCCGCCTCTCGCAGACGCTTGATAGGCAATCAATTCATCTTTATTCAGACGCTTAGCCCATAAAGGCGCTAAACCAGTGTGTGCCGAACCCGTTACAGGATCTTCATCACCGCCATTAGCTGGCCAAAAATAACGTGAGATGAAATCATAATCTTTGTACTCAGCAGATTTGGCCTGACACGTCACCACTACGTCTAAAGGAGCAAGCTGTTTTAACGCGTCATTATCACGCGCTACATTTAATACCTCAGATTCTGAATCATAAATCACAAAATATGCCTGTGAATTCTTATAGACTTCTATAGGGGCAATAGACAAACCTGCCAACAAACCATCAGGAATATCATCAATTTTTTCAGGCATTCTATTGGGGAAATCCATTTGTATTTGTCCAGCATCGGTTTGTACCACTGTCAAAATCCCAACCGCTTTGGCCGAAAACTTAATAACACTAACCGTCGGGTTTTTGTTAAATAAAACAAAAGCAGATGCCAAGGTCGCATGCCCACAAAAATCAATCTCAGTAAGTGGTGAAAACCAGCGAATATGATAAACACCTTCATCATCAACCACGATAAAAGCCGTCTCAGACAAATTGTTTTCAAAAGCAATAGATTGCATCAAATCATCACTTAACCACTTCTCTGTGATAATCACCGCAGCGGAATTGCCTTTAAACACAGTGTCAGTAAATGCATCGATCACATTAATTTCTAATTGCATTTGATATTCTCTTTTTAGTTATACGAATGACTATTGATGACACGTCTAGATTTTCTTTTATATTGACCTGACTATATAACGACCGATAGTAGCAAAAACATCCCAGTGCTGCTAGCTTGAATAGTAACGTCTAGCTTGTGATATCGCTGCATTTAAACCACCAAAGGTATTGTTATTTATCAAAATAACGCCATTTACATAGAATCAAAATATATGAATAACTGCTTACTAAAAGGTTCTATCCTAAAGTTGCACTTACATTTTAATTAGGAAATTAGCGTCATGATGCGTATTGGCTTGTTTTTATTAACCAACTTAGCGGTGATTGTGGTATTTAGCATCGTGTTTGGTATTTTATCCAGATTTTTTGGGATTGGTGGCGTCCATGGCGCGGGTGGACTAAATTACACCAGTCTGGCCATTATGTGCGGCATATACGGCATGGTTGGTTCGATGGTATCACTCTTTATCTCGAAATGGATGGCCAAAAGATCAACGGGAACAGTGGTCATTGAAACACCCAGCAATGCCACTGAGCAATGGCTTGTAGATACCGTGGCCAAACAAGCGCGAGCGGTAAATATCGGTATGCCTGAAGTGGGTATTTTTAATAACTCACAGCCAAATGCCTTTGCTACTGGCTGGAACAAAAATAAAGCACTGGTGGCGGTTTCATCTGGCTTACTACAAAACATGAACCAAGATGAAGTAGAGGCGGTACTCGCGCATGAGATCGGTCACGTAGCAAACGGCGATATGGTCACACTTGCGCTCATTCAAGGGGTAGTGAACGCCTTTGTGATGTTCTTTGCGCGTATTATTGGTAGTTTCGTAGACCGTACTGTGTTCAAAAATACCAGCGATAGTCCGGGGATTGGATACTTTGTGACCAGTATTGTGATGGATATTTTGCTTGGGTTTTTGGCGTCTGCCATCGTAATGTGGTTCTCACGTCTACGCGAATTCCGAGCTGATGAAATGGGGGCAAAACTTGCCAGCAAAGACAAAATGATTAGTGCGCTTGATGCACTGCGTCCTTCTGCACAGCGCCCAGATCAAATGCCAGAGAGCATGAAAGCATTTGCTATCTCATCGGGACAAACGCAAGGCTTTAGCATCGCCAATCTTTTCCGCTCACACCCAACGCTTGATGACCGTATTGCGGCGTTGAGAAAATACAATCCTAGTGAAGCGTGATAAAAAGATCTCTTCTTTAGAGTGTGACATTCAATTATATTAGCCCAAAAAAAGCCTATCTATAACAGATAGGCTTTTGATTGAATCAAATTTGCTAACTAAATATCAAACTCAAGCGCTCTATCGCATTCGCTGTCTTTGATACGCGTTGGCAAACCAATCTTATTCAATAGATTGATAAATGGCTTGGCATCCAGCTCTTCGACGTTGACCATCTTGCCAGCATCCCATTCACCAGTCGCGACTAGCATGGCAGCCGCAACAGGTGGTACGCCTGCGGTATAAGAAATACCTTGGCTGCCAACTTCGTTATAGGCTTCTTTATGGTCGGAGATATTATAGATAAATACCTCAGTCTCAACGCCATCGATCTTACCTTTGACCTTGTCACCAATACAGGTTTTGCCAGTATAGTTCGGTGCCAGCGAGCTTGGATCTGGTAGCACGGCTTTGACGACTTTTAACGGAATCACTTCTTGGCCTTCGGCGGTCATCACAGGCTGCTCAGACAGCAGACCTAGGTTTTGCAGCACAGTAAAGACATTCATATAGTGCTCACCAAAACCCATCCAAAAGCGGATATTGGGCACATCTAAATTAGCAGATAACGAGTGAACTTCGTCATGACCGCTTAAATAGCTGTTTTGCACACCAACGACTGGCAAATCATCGGTACGCTTCACTTCAAACATCTTATTCGATTGCCACTTACTATCCTGCCAAGAGTAAACCGTCCCAGTAAATTCACGGAAATTAATCTCAGGATCAAAGTTAGTAGCAAAATATTTGCCGTGGCTGCCTGCATTAATATCGATGATATCAATGTCAGTAACCGAGCCTGCATCCATCATGTCGTAGCCAAGACGTGCATAAGCATTGACCATACCAGGATCAAACCCTGCGCCTAAAATCGCGGTGACATTATTGTCCGCACAGCGTTGCTTACGCTTCCATTCATAGTTGTCATACCATGGCGGCGTCTCACAAATCTTGCTGGGATCTTCATGGATAGCAGTATCGATATACGCTACACCTGTCTCAATACAAGCTTCGAGCACCGTCATATTGACAAATGCTGAGCCGACGTTAATGATAATCTGCACACCAGTGGCTTGTATGAGATCTATCAATGCTTGGGTATCCATGGCATCGACTTGATGCGTGTGCAATACCGCATGCGTTTTAAAGCTGTCTTTATCTATGACGCTTTGAGCGATAGCGTTGCACTTGTCTAAAGTACGCGAGGCGATATGAATCTCGCCAAGTACGTCATTATGCATGGCACATTTATGCGCGACCACTTGAGCGACGCCGCCTGCCCCAATGATAAGTACATCTTTTTTACTAGGCTTAGCTTGTTGGTTTGTGTTCAATGAACAATCCTCCTTTGTGTCCCTGTCGATACCATTGATCGCGGCTATGCAAAACAGAAACGAGTGAATGATATGCGTGAATTAAAAAGGAAGACCGAGGAAAACCCACGCACCCGTCAGGCAAATAATACCCTCGTATTTGCCCGACGCGATTATAACAATTTTTGCATGCTTTTCGGCAATAATTAATAAATAAGATAACCGATAGTTTTATATACTAAACATCTTAGTATCATTAGGTCAACATAACAGAGCGGCAGTAGGACTGATATAAAATTAAGACAAGCTTGCTTTGTAGTCCTGATAATCGAACTCACGCTGAATATCGATACTACCATCCAGACGACGAATCACAATCGCTGGCATATTGACACCGTTAAACCAGTTTTTCTTGACCATGGTATAACCTGCGGCATTGCCAAAGGTAACGGTGTCACCTATTTTTAGCTTGTTTGGCAAGGCATACTCACCAAAGATATCGCCCGCCAAGCAAGATCGACCATAAATGATCGTATGATCAGCTGATTCAGTGTTCTCGGTTATGGGTGCGATATTGGTAGGGTCAATGTCAAGAGAGGCGATATTAATTAAATCACTATTAACAGCTGCTATCGGCGCTGACTCACGGTAAATCAGCAAATCCAGCATATGTGCTTCGATAGATGAATCTACTACCGCGAGATTTTTCTCATTGTGCATGGTATCTAATACCGTCGTCACCAGTGAGCCAGCACCATGAATACTCGCCTCGCCCGGCTCAAGGTAGACTTGTACGCCATATTTTTCGCTGAAGGCTTTTAACCTATCAGCCAATTTCTCTAGTGGATAATCAGACGCGATAAAATGAATGCCACCGCCCAAACTGACCCATTCAAGCTGCTGCAAAACATCGCCAAATCGAGCTTCGATATCAGCTAAGCTGTCACTAAATGCCTCAAAGCTGTCATTTTCACAATTGTTATGAATCATGACACCGCTAATATCACTCAACACGGCTGCAATTTTATCTTTATCATGCTCACCAAGACGACTAAACGGACGTGCAGGATCGGCAATAATAAATGACGAATTACTGGTCTTTGGGTTTAAACGTAGCCCGACTGGGATGTTTTTTGCTGCTGCTTGATCTTTAAAGGCATTTAACTGTGAGATTGAGTTAAAGATAATTTTATCCGCATAGCTTAGTACTTCGTCGATTTCATCTGCACTATAAGCGACGCTGTAGGCATGAGTTTCTTTTTTATCTTTACTACTGGCATCGCTATTATTACCAAAAGTCTCATAACCCAATCTGACCTCATTGAGCGAAGATGACGTCGTACCATGTAGATAAGGCTGCATGATATCGAACACGCCCCAAGTCGCAAAACATTTGAGCGCAAGCAATGCTTTTGCGCCAGACAACTCGCACAGGCGCGCGATAATATGCATATTGGCGACGATTGCGGCTTCATCAAGCAAGTAATATGGCGTTGGTGGCAATAATGACTGAGTGTTTTGTGGCGAATTTCTTGTATTCATAAAAAGTAACCTAATAGCTGCTATTGGCATTGTGACAGATATAAATATTTGCGCTATAGTAGACTAAATCTATCATAATTAGAATAGCTTATGTCTCTCTCAACCGATTATTCCACCTCAAAAAGCCATGCTAATCTATCGTCACTTGATCCAAAAAACATAAGTTTAGAGTATCTCGATCTGGATGCGCGTGCCGTATTGGATTTTTGGTTTGATAAGGACAATGAACAGCATTGGTTCGAGCAAAGCCATAAATTTGATCAGCAAATAAAAGAGCGGTTTGGTAAAATTTGGCAAGCAGCAAAGCAAGGAGAATGCGTCACTTGGCGCATTTCAGAAGCAGTAACCGACTGCAATAGCTCCATTACCACTTTGGCTGGGCGTCTGGCAGAGATCATCGTTTTAGATCAATTTTCACGCAATTTATGCCGCAATCAAGCAGAGGCGTTTGCGCAAGATGGGATGGCGCTGGTGCTGGCTCAAGAGGCTGTTCAGCAGCCGCATTTTGATACGCTACCGACGGCATGGCGTAAATTTATGATTATACCTTTTATGCATTCAGAATCTTTAAGGATTCATAGTCGTTATCTACCGTTGTTTGAACAGCTCGATGATGCCGTTACTTTAGATTTTGAGCAGCAGCACAAAGAGATTATCGAGCAGTTTGGGCGTTATCCACATCGCAATAACACGTTAGATCGCAAGTCAACGAATGATGAAGAAGCCTTTTTGCAGCAGTGGAACTCGTCGTTTTGATACGATAACGCTTTCATAGTGGATTGACCATTATATAAAACAAGAGCTGAATCAGATAACTGGTTCAGCTCTTGTTTTATAACTTGTTCTATAATCAGTCTTTTAGTTCACACAATTAATGGTTCACAGCACCAGTTTTAAAGGTGAAGCTCTTACGCTCTATGGCTTTGCTATCGACTAAGATATCAAAGCTGACACGATAATCACTATTGCCATGTAAACCACAATTTTCGTCTTTTTTATTGGTGCTTGTACAGCTTTTCAGATTGTCCGTAATGGGCAAGATGAACGCTTCGTTCGCTGGTAGCTCATATATGGTATTTTTATGGGGATCTTGGCGATAGTCTAATAGCTCGATGGGCACATCCATATTACGCTGTATATCATGGAATTTAACATTGCTGATATCCATCGTTTGAGCAGACGGCATGCTAACATAAATAGGCTGTCCGATAGGATCAGTTCGTAAGTCACGACCCGTTCCTTTGACCGGACTTGGCGTTTCGTTATACAACGCAGTGACGGTACCGCTGACCCCTTGGCATGGATAAGTGAATATTCCTGCCACCGTATTATCTTTGGTTGCCTGCGTCGCTGAGGCATGGTTGACTAATACATAACCTTGATTATTAGCCGTGTCCCTACCAAAAGGCTTATAGGTGACCATGCCCGTCCCTGTCAAACTTGAACCTGGTAGCATCAAAGAGCGCAGATGATAAGGCGCTGCCAATAACGACTTAGCCATTGAGCCTGCCACTATATCAGAGCCTATAATATTACCTACCGAGCTATAGTAAACCGATTGGGCAATATTCTCAGTCACACCATATCGGGCGTTGCCATACTTTGCCTGTAGTAACCGGTCTTCGAAGCTAACGCCCCTAAAGAACGGGTTATTATCACCTGTGACGTTTGCGATATCCGTAATCTCATTCTCATAATGTGGACTAAAAGCAGTCGGTGTGCTGTTAGCAAATACGTGCTTGATGTATTTGGCATGCTGGATGGCAATATTTTCTAAGGCCGTATCAGCAGACAAGCCACCAAGACCACAACTGGTTCGCGCTAGACTAAAGGTATTACTTGCGATTAATGCTGCTTGTGTCTCATTGTCGCTTGCCACATTATCAGTTTGGTCATTAGGCTTATCAGTCGAGGTATTATCAGGACTAGCAGCAGGTGCTTTGGGCTTTGGCGTAACGTCATTAGCGCTATTATCTGAGTCTCCACCACCGCCACAAGCCGTTAAAAAAGCCGTTAAAAATATGATTGCAGCGAGTTTTTTTTCTGGCAATTTAAGAGTCATCTCTTATCCTATAAGATAGTGGCGTGATTATTATGAACAATAATTCGGGTATAACAGATATTATCGAATACTTAGTCAGATGTCATTTAATAAAAAGTATATTGAGAAACTAACAAGTATTTTGCTTAGGCTATTTATTTAAATAAATCAGCCGATCTCTACCCACTCTTAACGCTCTAACGCTTTTCTAACGGGTGCAAAGCTGCGTCTGTGCGCCGCTAATACGCCATAAGTTTCGATTGCCTCCATATGTGCGCGTGTTGGATAACCTTTATGCTTGGCAATGCCATATTCAGGATACTTAGCGTCAAGCGCGTACATGGTTTTGTCACGGCTAACTTTTGCCAAAATACTGGCAGCGGCAATACTGGTATGACGAGCATCACCCTTGACCCACGCTTGACAGTCAACTACTTCTTCGACACCAAGTTCTACAAGCCTTGCATAATTTAAATCTGGACAGCGATTCCCATCGAATAAAACCTCAGTATGCAGCTGATGTATGTCTTGTGCCATGTCATTCAAATGATAAGCAATGACCTCTAACATTATCTCAGTACATAAACGCATCCCAAGCATGGTGGCTTGTAAAATATTCACTTGGTCAATCACTGCGGCTGGAATATCAGCAATGACATAACCAATGGCTTGTTGCTTAACCAATGGATACAGCATATCGCGCTTTTTTTCGCTCAACTGCTTGGAGTCCGTCAGTATCGATAAGGGCGTATCTTTGAGAGGCTGCCCTTCAATCAGTCCTGACCAAGCAGCAGGTAATATCGCCGCCGCGACATTCACACTGCCTAGCAAAGGTCCACGCCCCGCTTCATCAACCCCGATTTGTAATACTGACTCCGTATCATTCTGTGCGATATTTTTTGAATATTGAGTGAGTAATTCAGTGATGTTAAGTTGGCCAGATAAATAAATGGCAGAGGCCAAATTAATATATTGTCCCTTGATATCAATCTGCTCGATACGGCGTTCAATTTGTAAAATATTGCTTTCTGTATGTGGCATGTTATTCATTGATTGTACGATCTTATGTGTATTAATTAATGAGGTATAGTCAATTCGATATAAAAGAGGCATGTTAAAAATAGCGTTATGCTGGGATAAATTTTCCTCGCTTGCTGTGCACTTCGCACTCCAGAGGCTTCGCAAAATTTATCCCAGCAGCACTGTATTCTTTTTAAATTGAATCGACTATAGATGCGCCGACTAGATTTACAGCGTTTTTGGCAAATGATCTTGCAGATACCATTGCTCAATCACGCTATTAGCAGACTCATGATTGCTTTGCTGCTGCAACAAGTACTTGGTATCAATGAGTGCTTTTAATTGCTCGGCATAAGCACGTGGCTGCAAAAGGCGCATGACGGTACGGCAAATATTATCACCACTTGCCTGCTCCTGAATCAGCTCCGGTACAATAGCTGTAGCTGCCAAAATATTTGGCAAGCCCACATAGGGCACTTTGACCAGACGTTTAGCAATCTGATAAGTCAGCTGATTAAGCTGATAAACGACGACCATTGGACGCTCAAGTAGCATCGCCTCAAGCGTTGCGGTACCTGAGGCTAACATCACAATATCTGATGCTGCCATCGCCTGCTGACTAAAGGTTGGCTGGCTATCATCATAGACCACCACGATGGCGGCGCGCAGCTGCTCTGAGCGCTGATCAATTATGTCTTGGACGATATATTGATGGTTTTGATCGACAGTTGGGATGATGAAGCAAAGCTTTGGATCCAATAAAAGCAGCTTTTGGATACCATCGAGCATCAAAGGCAAAATAGCCGTTATCTCACCGCGGCGTGAGCCCGGCATCACACAAATAAGCTGACTGACCTCATCAAAGCGTTCGATAAAAAACTGCTGTAAGCCATCGTTGTGCCAGACCAGCTCACTACGGCGCTGATTGATTGGTATATCGAGCAGTGACTGCTCAATGGTATGCATCAGTGGATGCCCAACGCATATCGCCGGATGCTTATAACGCTCGTAAACAGGCAGCTCAAACGGAAACAGGCACAATACCAAGTGGGTTGCCGCTTTAATATTATGAATACGTGACTCGCGCCAAGCCCAGATAGAGGGACTGACATACTGCACACAAAACACGCCTTGAGGCTTTAATTTCTTAGACACTCGCAGATTAAAATCTGGGGCATCTATGCCAATAAACCAATCAATATTCGCCGTTTTAAAAGCAGCCAGCAACTCACGGCGTGCTTTAAGCAAATCAGGCAACTGCCCCATGACTTCTACCAGACCCATAACTGCCAAACGAGACAGTGGAAAAATACTCTTAAGCCCTTGTGCCTGCATCTTGGTACCGCCAACACCAATCCAAACGATGTCATCACGTAGATTGTTCATCTGCTGCATAAAATCTGCACCCAGACTGTCTCCTGATACTTCACCAGCGACGATACCGATAACGAGCGGCTCACGCGTTATAGTAGCCAACTCGTAAGTATCAAATGGCGCAGTTAAATCAGGATGAAGCGTATGGTTATCGGTCATGAAAAGCTCTTAATAATAAAGTGTTACAGTGAAAGTCGTATAAGGGAGAAAACATGGATATTATAAAATATAACAGGGGGTATCTATTCTAGGATACGCACCATCATAATCAGCGGCGTTTTTGGTGCTCAAATTCAGCTATTTATACTGCCATCATACGTGACGATGATAAAAATAGCGAAGCTGCCCGAAGAAATCCAGTGGCATAAACGTCTCTTTATCCTACCTATAATCATCAAGTATAACCAAGTTTTCGCATCCGCATTCCAGTTATCAGTCAATTAACTGCTCGACTGCCCTTGTCAACCGGTACTTTTGTGCGCATAATGAAAGTCCCTATAAATCAGCTAGACGATATATAATCATGATAACAACCGCTACCCATAATGCAGAAATTGACGACGTGAATATTGAAAAATTTATTCCATTAATCACACCCAATGAGCTAAAAACCGAACTTCCTTTATCAAACGAAGCCTATAAAACCGTTTTAAATGGTCGTCACACTATCCAAAATATCTTGGATGGCAAAGACAAGCGTTTGTTTGTGGTGATTGGTCCATGCTCTATTCATGACATCAAAGCCGCTCATGAATATGCTGATCGCTTAGCCATATTGGCGAAAGAGATTGAAGACAGCGTATTCGTCGTGATGCGTGTCTATTTTGAGAAGCCGCGTACGACCGTTGGCTGGAAAGGCATGATTAATGATCCCGATATGAATGACAGCTTTGATATCGAAAAAGGTCTGCGTACAGCCCGTAAGCTACTGCTTGATCTCAATGAAAAAGGACTACCTTGTGCTACTGAAGCGCTTGATCCGAATACACCGCAGTACATGCAGGACTTGATCAGCTGGTCAGCGATTGGCGCACGTACGACCGAGAGCCAAACGCACCGTGAGATGAGCTCAGGCTTATCATGCCCAGTCGGTTTTAAGAATGGTACTGATGGTGGTATGACGGTCGCGGTTAATGCCATGCAAGCGGTAAAAGCGGGTCATAGCTTTTTAGGTCTGTCATCAGATGGCAAAGTGTCTATCATCAAATCTAAAGGCAACCCTTATGCTCATGTGGTATTACGCGGTGGCAATGGTAAGCCTAACTATGATGAAACAGCGGTTGCTCAAGTAGAAGACGCACTCGCTAAAGGTAAAACCAGTAGCAAGATTATGATTGACTCAAGTCATGCCAACTCTGGTAAAGATCCTTATTTACAACCGATGGTGATCCAAAACGTCGCAGAGCAAATCAGAAACGGCAACAAGTCAATCATCGGTATGATGATTGAGAGTCACTTAAAAGGCGGTCGCCAAGAGCTGACTGCTGATTTGGATGCGCTCGAATACGGCATGTCAATTACTGATGGTTGCTTAGATTGGGACAGCACGGTTACGGCACTGCGCAGTCTACGCGATATGGTAAAAGACGTATTGCCTAACCGTTAATAACTGCTTATCCAATAATAGCTGCTTATTAAAAAGCCCGTCTGACACTAAGTTGTCAGACGGGCTTTTTTTATGTTTAAGATTATAATTTTAGATTTTTAAGACAGCTCTATGCAGTCGCTGTACCCAGCACACTGCTTAGACTCTCATGCACATGCTTGGAGGATACTTGCTGCTGCACATCGAGTAGCTGCAAATGAGCCATTTGACGACGTGGCGCGGCCAATGTATTCCATCTTGCTAGCACTTGTAATAAACGTGAGGCCAATACCGGATTGGCATCATCCAGCTTTTTAATGACGCCTATATAGATATCCAAACCCTCTTGTGTCCATAAAACAGTTGGCTGTGAGCTAAAGGCACTAATGACTGAGCGTACACGATTGGGCGTATTCCAATCAAAGTCCTCATGCACCAGTAACGATTGAATAACATCGGCAGTGACATGATCAGCAGACGCTTGCACACTGAACCACAGGTCAATGACCAGATCATTTGTTTGAAAGCGCTCATAAAAATCGGTCAAATACTCGTTAGCATTCGTCACCTGATAATTGACCATGGCTTTTAATGCGCCAAAACGTTCAGTCATACAGCTGGCATTGTCATACTGCTGCTTAGCCCATGTTACCGCACCATCGACATTGGCAGTCAATGCCATGTCCAGCACTACATTACGCAAGGCGCGTGTACCGCGAGCCTCGGCACTATCCTCATAAGACTGCATTGGTAGCTGCTTATAAAGCCCTGCCCACTGATCTTTTAACGCCTCTGCGACCTGTTGATACAACGCATCCCGCTGCGCTTTGACCACTTCTGGATCATAATCTTCAGGAATAGCAGCCGCTAGCTCCTGCGCTGATGGGATATCAAGCAAGCGCGCTGCCAACATTGCATCTTCACCTGCAAGCACTGGCAATGTCTGCGCCAATGCCGCTAGGTAGACATCAGGATTGCTTTTTGTGCCTTGGGTAGGCAATAAAATACGGTTGACCAGCATCTGCGTGACTTGCCAGCGATTGAAGCCATTGGTTTCATGTTTAAGCAAAAATGCCAAATCTTCATCTTGATAGTCATAATTCAACTGCACGGGTGCACTAAAATCACGCAGCAAAGACACCACAGGCTCAGCACTTACACCTTCAAAAGTAAAGGTTTGTGTGGCTTGGTCTAATAGCAACATACGCTCAGCGATAATTTTGCCGCTTTCTTTATCGAATAATGCCGTCGCGACTGTAATTGGTAACGGTTTTGGCGCATCAAAGCCGCTAACATGACGGGTTTTCTGACTCAGCGTAATCGTTAATGTTTGCGTGGTAATATCATAGTCTTGATGACCGGATACCACTGGCGTACCTGGCTGGCGATACCAATCGATAAAGTCTTCTATTTTACTGTTAGTAATACTAAGCGCCGATAAAAAATCTTCAACGGTCACTGCCTGTCCATCATAACGACGGAAATACTCATCCGTCCCTTTTCGGAAATCATCAGCTCCCAACGTATTGGCTATCATACGGACGATTTCAGCGCCTTTTTCATAGACGGTGGTGGTATAAAAATTATTGATCTCCACAAAACTCTCAGGACGTACAGGATGCGCCAGTGGTCCGGCATCCTCTGCAAACTGATGGGCACGCAAAGTCGCGACATCATCGATACGCTGCACGGCACTCGACTGCTGATCCGCTGAAAACGATTGATCACGGTAGACCGTAAAACCCTCTTTTAAGCACAACTGGAACCAATCACGGCAAGTGATGCGATTGCCCGTCCAGTTATGGAAATACTCATGGGCGATAATGGCTTTAACGCTAAAGCTACGAGTATCAGTAGTGGTTTCGGGGCTCGATAATACACAGGCAGTATTAAAGATATTTAACCCTTTATTTTCCATCGCACCCATATTGAACTGACTGACTGCAACGATCATATAACGATCTAAGTCATAAGCACGACCATAATTAACTTCATCCCATTGCATCGAATCTTTGAGTGCTTGCATACCGACATCACACTTATCGATATCGGAAGACTTTGCATACACTTCAAGCAAGACTTCTCGACCTTCACTGGTCGTATAGCTATCCGCTAATACATCCAAGTCAGCGACCACACAAGCAAACAGATAGCTTGGCTTATTGGTTGGATCATGCCAAATCGCATAATGACGGTTTGGCGCATCGATCATCTCCCCCGATTCAACCAAATTACCATTGGCCAATAGCGTCGGATAGCGCTTGTCTGCTTCAAGGCGAGTGGTAAATATCGCGAGTACGTCAGGGCGGTCTGGATAAAAGGTAATCTTACGGAAACCTTCCGGCTCGCACTGAGTGACAAACATCGTCTCATCACCACTGCCCGCCATATAAAACCCTTCTAAGGCAGTATTGGTCTGTGGACAGATACGCACTTGTAGCGCCAATGCCACCTCATCAGGAGCATCACCAATCGTAAGCTTACCTGCTGACAGCTCATAGCGCTCAGCACTCAATGCCTCACCATTCATCGTAATAGCCAGCAGCTCTAAGTCTTCACCAAATAGAACGATATCGCCTGCGCTTTGACGTACCATCTTTAGAGTACTGTGTACCTTTGCATGGTCTTCAAATAACCTGATATCTAAGCTGACAGTTTCAACATCGAAGCTTGGCTTTTGATAGTCTTTTAAATTGACTTTACTGGGCGCATGGAGCGGTACATCTGGCATTTCAGCATTGATGATTTGCGCATCGTTCTCAGCGGTAGACATATAGATTCCTATTGGTTTTTTATGATGGTTATAGTTATAAAAGCCTTTATAGCAAGACTTAAGCGACACTTTGATACTGTCGCAATACTTATGTAAGATACCTATGTACATTGACTTAAAGCGCCAAATTTCAAGGTGACTGATAAATTAAAATAAGAAAGTGATGACAATGAGAATCCCTATATAATGACCTAAATCTTGGCGTAATGCGCATTATATCTATTTGTAAACTCTAGCATTATTTACAGTAATAGTACTTACATAAAGTAACATTTAGTATATTATAGATAGCAATTGCCTAAGTTTTATCGTAAGCAGTTTACAACAACAAATGCAATTCATTAAAATTTTTGGAGCTTATTATGTCAACCAGTTTTTCAAAAATCGCTGCCCTCGCTGTATTATCAAGCGCTGTTGTTCTAGCATCAGGTTGTGCCACCAAGCGCGCCACCTCTGAAGTGGTCGTGGCTCCACTAGGCATCCCAGGTGGTCAAGTTGGCTACAATGGTGCAGTTATCTTAGACAACTCAAACGCAGTCATCACTGGCGCTGAAAATATCCAAGCCGTTGTATACTTTGCCTTTGACAGCAGTGCGATCACTTCACAATCTGCGGGTGTCTTAAACCAACACGCTGGTCTGTTAAAATCTAATCCAAATGCAGGCGTGGTTATTGCGGGTCATACCGATGAGCGCGGTAGCCGTGAATATAACATCGCATTAGGTGAGCGCCGTGCAGCAGCAGCACGTGATTATCTTGCCGCTCAAGGCGTTGCAGCAAATAACATCCGTGTCATCAGCTATGGCGAAGAGCGTCCTGCGGCTGCCGGTACCAACGAAGATGCCTATGCCCAAAACCGCCGTGCTGAACTGTCTTACTAAGCATATAGCATAAGACATTATACGCATTTAAAAGCCCAACAAGCCTATTGTTGGGCTTTTTGTTAGGCTAAGATAAATCGCCTATAAACCATAAGTTTCTATAATACAAAGACTATGCAAAACTTAATGCTACACGATATTCTCTATACTCAGCTCGATCCCATAACAATGACGTGGTGTGCGACTGCTAAAGTGCGTGCTTCACATTGCGATATTAAAAAAACCACTACTTGTTTAGCTGCCCCTCACATTGCTTATAACCAACGCCAGCAGCAACGTGCAGGCGTAAGGCTATTATTGCAGGCATTGCTCAAAAGACTGGATATCGTCGATCGTTTAGATGAATCAAATTTTCCTTATCGACTCGCCCATAGCCAATATTATGTGTGTTTTAGCCATACCAATGGCAATATTAAAAATGCTACTCGAATAAAAAGTGATATAGAAAAATCAGACATACCATACGTTAAGGTCGCTGTCGTTATCAGTCGCCATCGTGCCTCGGGTATTGATATCGAAGTCAATGCCGTGAAATGGCTGGTAGCAAAGCGGTTCTATCATTCAAAGGAGTTGACTGTCTTGCAAGCAGTGCCAGTGATACAACGTAACTCTGCCATAAGATGGCTGTGGCAAATAAAAGAGAGCTTTATTAAGATACATCAATATACCCTCGCCCAAGGGTTAGGTATGGATTATTCCGCTTACATTCCTGAGTTAATCAAACCAATGACAGATACTCTGCATTTACCAACGATAATTAATGGGACAAGCGATTATCGTATTGCCGCTATTGCTTCCCAACAGACGGTCATCGTCTATTAAAAGATACAAAGCTCCGCTAGTCCATGAGACTGCTTGTCTTATTTTAGACATAAAAAAACGATCCTCAAGAGGATCGTTCCTTTGTACTTATCTTCTGTTAACAACAGTCTTTAAACGGTTGTTAAATTAGAAGCGGTAAGTCGCACCAACTTTAACGATTGGCATCCACTCTAACCAGTTTTTATCTTCTAAATCTTTTTCAGCTTGGTCTGCAGCGATATCAGCTGCAGGGTTAGTATTTCCAGCTACACGGTTGATAGTAGCATCAACTTTACCCATATATGCAGCACCTAGCTCGCCAAACAGACCAAAGTTATTGGTGATATTAGGACGGAAGCCAATAGTAGCATAAGGAGCTAGCTTGTTACGATGCTCGATAGTACCTTCTAGATTACCAACATTCTGACCACCGAAGTCTTCATCGTCAACTCTATCTGGAGCTGCACCAGTATAAAACTTCTGTGAATTAATTCTGTAGAAGCCTTCACCTTCAGCATTGGCGCGAACATCAATATCATTATCAGGAACGATAATACCAGCGCCCACAGTGAACCAGTTCGCCATAGGACGTAATTGTACGCCTAGGTACGGGTTGCTAAAATCAGTATCTACATCGTAGTTTACGTCGTTTGCATCAAAGTCACCGCCGAATAGATCAGCAGCATCGCCGCCTGCCCAACCAGCTTGGATTTCAGTTTTATCGTTTAAGCCCCAAGCGATGTTAGCACCATAACCTAAAGTACCAACTTCAGCACTGACCGCTGCTGGATGAGTAACAGTTTGGAAAAAAGTCTTAGTACCACCAACAACTGCGCCAGTGGTGTTACGTAACACACCAGCATCTGCTTGATAAGCAACCGCTACTGGCTCAGCTTCGTATACAACAGCTTCATTACCGTCAACAACGATAACTGGTTCAGCTGCAAGAGCAGCAGTTGAGGCTAAAACGGCAGCAGTGATTGCTGTTAATTGAATAAGTTTCATAATTACTCTCCTAAAGTATGAAATAACGCGCCCATAAAAAAATGAAAATCTAACTTTTTTTAAACAATCATTTTGATGCGAGGATTAAAACAATTTTGGCTCAAAAAGTCACCCCTAAAGACGCACTTTTTATTTACCATTATGTAAAGATTGCATAGATATTGTAATAATTACTACACCAGCCCGCAATACTTCGCCTTTTTGTTACACAATGCTCTTAAAGCCACCGCGCAGCCTACACATGATTATTGGAATGCTTAACGCTCATGTAAAGGTATTACAAAATATGTCTGCATGATGAAGCATCTTATGAAATAACGCAATAACAGTTATAGAGTTAATTACTACAGATTGTTGTACTTTGTGACTGAACGTATCTAGTATTGCTAAAAGAACCGAAAAATTCTCAGATAATTTTGTTATAAATCTGCGCAATGTAAACACGTTACTATATAATGAGAGGTAGGCTTGTCTAAGAGTTATATTGTGCTAAATTAGAGTCAGTAAGCCAATTACTGTATGCCTTTGTGCTTATTCATATTTAGCCTTATCTCCTTGATTGTTGTGCTCTATTTTTAGAGGCGAGTATATCCGTTATGATATAGCTACTTGCTTTGTTTTTTCATTCTTACTGAGTCATTTATATGCCTAAAGTATCGTCGATTACCCGTGTGTTAGAGATTATTGAGGCGGTATCTTATGCCTCAAAGCCGATTTCGCCACTAGAGCTATCGCAAGAGCTTGATATTCCGAAGCCAACCATCCATCGATTGATTCAAAATCTGGTTGATGAAGGGTTTGTGACAATTGATATTGGCGGCGGTATTATACCGGGCAAACGCGTACGCAATTTGGGTGTCGAGCTTTGGCAGCAGCGACTGTTCTTTAATGAGCGTCAAATGATTTTGCAAAAACTGGTCGATGAGCTAAAAGAAACCTGCGGTATCGGTGTCCCTTATCACATGAATATGATCTATACCAACCGCGCAAAAACGACCTTGCCGATACAGATTTATTTACCAGTGGGCGCCAAGTCGCCAATGTGGTGTACAGCGACGGGGAAACTGTATTTAAGTCAATTGCCGAGTGCAAGCCGCGAAAAAATACTACAAAATTTATCACTAGATAAGTTCACCAAAAACACCATCACTGATATCGACAAATTAAACGCTGAGCTTGATCGTATCGCTGCAACAGGCATAGGTATCGATAACGAAGAGTTTATCTCTGAGATGGTGGCAATCGCCGTACCGATACGGGATAGGAAGTCACGCTACCTTGCTTCGCTATACCTGCATGCACCGACCATACGAGTGTCTTTAGATGACCTCTTAACCCATGTGCCACGACTACAAAAAGCGGCGCAAGATATCCAGTCTTTGGTCTATGAGCTGCCAAGTTAAATGCCTTGATATAAACTAGAAATCAGTCAAAAAAAGGTCTGCACTATTACCATAATGCAGACCTTTTTTTGGTATTCTTGATAATTTAAGACAATACAGAGCTGTCGTGACGCGCCATAATGCTAGAAAAATCTCTATCACCATTCTCGATGGTATGCGCGGCATAAAGCTCAGTTGCTTTAGCACCCATTGGTGTCTCTACATGCGTATCCTGAGCGGTTTGCATGGCAAGGTTAAGATCCTTTTGCATCAGCTTACTCATAAAGCCGCCTTGATAGCCATTGCTCGATGGGACATTTTCCATCACTTGCGGGTATGGGTTGTAGACTTCTAGCGTCCAGTTACGACCGGAGCTTTGTAGCATGATATCTGATAGCACTTTTGGGTCGAGACCGTTTTTGACGCCCAGATTAATTGCCTCTGCCGTTCCTGCCATCAGAATTCCAAGCAGCATGTTATTACAGATTTTTGCTACTTGTCCTGCACCATGCTCGCCGGCATGAAAGATGTTTTTGCCCATTACGGCCAGTATCGGTTCAGCTTTGGCAAAGGCTGCATCGTCTCCCCCAACGATAAAGGTCAGTGTGCCCGCGATAGCGCCACCTGTACCGCCAGAGACTGGTGCATCTAAAAAGTCAATACCAAGCTTAGTTGCAGCTTCTGCCACTGCCCTTGCATCAGCTGCTGCTATGGTACTGCTATCAATCACCAAGGTACCTTTTGGTAAGTCTGCAAGTAGACCGTCAGAGCCACCTTCTCCTAGATAGACAGAATGGACGTGCTTGCCAGCAGGTAACATACTGATAATCACTTGGGCATTATTTGCCGCATCTTTTGGGCTATCAGCCACGCTAGCGCCTGCTTGTTGTAAGCGCGCGGTTGCCTCGGTAGACAAGTCATAAACCGATAGCGTATAACCTGCCTTTAGCAAGTTTTCTGCCATTGGACCGCCCATATTACCTAGTCCGATAAAGGCGACATTTGGCTTTGCTGTATTGTCATTACTATCAGTGGTAGCGTTATTACTTGAACCTGTATCCTTTGTAGCCATCTCATCACTCCTTGATGATTGATTATGCAATTGGTTTTAATTTTTTATTCAATCTAGCTAAGTTGTCTCAAATCAGATACTAAATATCTGATTAGCGAACAGCCTCATTACCCAATGCAGCAGCGCTAAGCCAATCGTCTAAAGGATGCTCGCCTTTGGCATATGGATTGGTAAAATGGTGCTGGATATAAGCTTGTCCCTCAGTGCTCAAACACTCAGCTAACGTGCGTGACCAGCTTGGTGTCCGATCCTTATCAATCAATAACGCTCGTACGCCTTCCTTAAAATCAGGATTAGCCGCACAATGTACAGCGACATTGGTCTCTAGATACAAGACTTGCTCTAGCGATAAATCCGTCACCTTATGATATAGCGCATAGGTTAATGCTGTAGTCACTGGGCAGCCATGTCGATAGGTTGCTACGGCTCGCTGTGCCCAACTGTCGGCAGCAAAATCTGCATCAAGTTGTGTAAGCGCCTCATCACTTTGTAATAGCGCATCAATATCACCCAAACCGCCACTGTTCATCAGCTGCTGGATAGCGCGCCAATGCTGTGCAAGCTTACTAGCAGGCAATTCAGCAACAGGCTGCGCTGCTAATGCCCGACTCACGATGCTATGAGCACTGTTATTGTTTTCTTTATTGTTCGCATCAGCTGCCGATTGCCAATCACTCTGTGTTAAGCGCTGCATGATGGCATCGTAGTCATTACTGGCAACCGCATACTCTGCTAAGTTGGTCAATAATGCATCGCTACTATTACACATTGCACCCGTTAGCCCTAAAAACAAGCCTGTTTTGGCTGGCATACGCTGCAAGAACCAACTACCAGAGGCATCAGGAAATAAGCCAATGGTAATTTCAGGCATGGCAAAACGGGTACGCTCAGTGACCAGTCGATGACTACAGCCTGCCATCAAACCCATACCGCCGCCCATAATGATGCCGTCACCCCAAAGAATGAGCGGCTTAGGGTAAAAGTGCATTTTTCGATAAAGGCTATACTCATGACCAAAAAAATCTGTCGCATAAGGATTTGGCATAGGCGCTGTTGCTGACATACTGTCATAAAGCTTGCGAATATCACCGCCTGCACAAAATGCTTTGTCGCCTGCGCCTTTTAATAGCAATGCTACTATTTGCTCATCACCTTGCCACTGCTCTAGTTGTTGCGATAACAACTGACACATCTCAACGCTAAGAGCATTAAGAGATTTGGGCATATTTAACGTCATTATCCCAATCAGGTGACCACAATCTGTCGGTTCGGTGCTGAATACTACCGGCGCGTCTGCTGTGCTTTTTTCTAATGCGCCTTCTATAGCTGTTGTCATAAAAGTGACCTAAAAAATGAAAAAGTGAGAAAGTATTATTTTGGTTAAAATAACTTTTGGTTAAAATAATTGAAGTATCGTTTACTTATTTTGCCAAACAGGCTTACGCTTCTCTAAGAAAGCTTGTACACCCTCGCGCTGATCTTTGGTATCGAATAATTTAACAAAGGCTTCACGCTCATGGATAAGGTTTTGCGCAGGCGGTGTGTCTCTTGCCGCTTGGATAAGCACTTTAGAATAACTGACGGCAACCGGTGATTGCTTAGCGACTTTCTGCGCCAACGCCTGAGCTGCTTGCAATCCCTCACCTTTCGCAGCGATCTCTTCTACTAAACCAATGCGTAGTGCAATCTGAGCATCGACGCGCTCGCCGCACAATATCATACGCTTTGCCCAGCCCTCGCCTACTAAAGCCGTTAGATTTTGCGTACCGCCGGCACACGGCAACAAACCAACGCCTGTCTCAGGTAATGCCATTTGGGCATGCTCTTCTGCGATACGGATATCACAAGCCAGCGCACACTCAAGACCACCGCCCATCGCGTAACCGTTGATAACCGCTATACTCACACCGCGATAAGCTGACAATGCCTCAAACGCTTCACCAAAGGCTATCGCCATACTGATCGCGCGACCTTTATCACCATCTGCAAAATTATTTAGATCAGCGCCCGCTGAAAAGAACTTTTCGCCATCGCCATGAACGATTAACGCATATACCTCATCATTGGCGTTAAGATCAGTGACCAGCTGCTTAAGCGCCCTGAGACTGTCCATCGTCCATGTATGAGCAGGTGGGTTGTTCAATGTTAGCGTTGCAATATGACCATCAATCGATAGTTTTAGGTTGGTATAATCCGTCATGATCAAACATCCTTATCATAAAATCGTTTTATTCATATAAATAGGTTAACGCAGTTGGCTCAATGCATCATCTTGTAATAGCTGGCGCGAAACAATCACGCGCATAATCTCATTAGTACCTTCCAAAATCTGATGCACGCGCAAATCTCGCACATGACGCTCAAGCGGATACTCATTGAGGTAGCCATAGCCACCATGCAGCTGCAGAGCTTCGTTAGCGACATCAAAACAAAGATCCGTCGACAAACGCTTTGCCATTGCGCAATAAGTAGAGGCTTGCGCATCCTTATTATCGACTTTACTGGCTGCTAAATACAGCATTTGTCGTGCAGTGATGGTTTGAGTCAGCATATCAGCAAGCTTAAATTGTACTGACTGTAAGCTTGCAATCGCGCTGCCAAACTGGCTGCGCTCTTGTACGTAATTGGTCGCTGTCTCAAGCGCCGCTTGCGCTGTTCCTACTGCACAGATACCGATATTAATCCGGCCGCCATCAAGCCCTTTCATTGCGATACGAAAGCCTTGACCTTCTTCGCCTATCAAATTTTCTACTGGCACTTTGACATCTTTAAAGCTAATCGTTCGTGTTGGCTGCGCTTTCCAGCCCATTTTATGCTCGTTTTTGCCATATTCGATACCAGCGCTGTCTGCATCAACCACGAATGCTGAAATCCCCTTTGGTCCTGCGCCGCCCGTACGTGCCATAACGACCAACACATCCGTTGAGCCTGCCCCTGAAATAAAGGTTTTTTCGCCGTTAAGGACATAATACTCGCCTTGCTTATCGGCTTTGGTACGTAATGATGCCGCATCAGAACCGGCATTAGGTTCCGTCAAACAATAACTGCCCAGCCATTCGCCGCTGACCATGTTGGGCAAATATTTCTTGCACAACGCATCGCTACCAAACTCACCGATCATCCAGCCTGCCATATTATGAATACTCATATAAGCAGCCACCGCAGTATCACCCCATGCTAGCTCTTCAAAAACCATGGCAGAATCTAAACGCGGTAGACCCAAGCCCTCATACTCAGGGTTGGTATATAACCCTAAAAATCCAAGCTCGCCTGATTTTTTGATGACATCTATTGGGAAATGCGAGGTGCGATCCCATTCAGCGGCATTGGGCTTAAGCTCTTTTTGGGCAAACTGTCTGGCGGTTTGGCGAAAGGCAATTTGGTCATCGGTTAATGAAAAATCCATGGGGTCATCCTTGTGCTGAATAGGGTATGTTAAATCGTCAGTGCAAATATAGGTGATTCAGCATTAAATTGAAATAGTCGTATTGACGCCGCGACTTGCTTCATCATCAAACCAGCGTGCTGTAACGGTCTTGGTTTGGGTATAAAACTGCACCGCTTGCTTACCATAAGGACCCAAATCACCAAGCTTACTAGCACGTGAGCCTGAAAACGAGAACATTGGTAGTGGCACAGGAATCGGCAAGTTAATACCGATTTGACCGACTTGGATATCTTGTTGGAACTTATGCGCGGCAGCCCCTGACTGAGTAAAAATAGCCGTACCATTACCATGCGGATTGGCATTCAGCAGCTCTATCGCTTCATCTAAGCTATTGGCACGCATGATACACAGGACGGGTCCAAAGATTTCTTCTTTATAAATTTGCATGTCGCTAGTGACGTTATCAAAGATAGTTGGACCAACGAAGTTACCGTTCTCATAACCCTCAACCGTAATGCCACGACCATCAAGTATCAAGCTCGCCCCTTCTTCCACTCCTGTGCCAATCAAATGCTCAACACGTGCTTTTGCTGCAGGAGATATTAGTGGTCCCAAATCTTTATCATGTTTACCGGCTGAGACAATCAAACCCTCTGCTTTGGCTTTGATGTCATCAATCCACTCACCAGCGGCACCGACGAGGACAACGACAGACAGCGCCATACAACGCTGACCAGCAGCGCCAAATGCGGCACCTGCTAGCTGATTAAGAGTCTGCTCTTTATTGGCATCTGGTAGGATAACGCCATGATTTTTTGCACCCATCATACACTGAGCGCGTTTACCTGATTGACTGGCACGCTCATAAACATGTTTACCAACGTTGGTCGAACCAACAAAAGAAACTGCTTTGATATCAGGATGGTCACAAATAGCGTCGACAGTAGCTTTGCCGCCATGTACGACGTTTAACACCCCTTCAGGTACGCCCGCTTCAACAGCAAGCTCAACCAAACGCATAGTCACCATTGGGTCTTGCTCAGAAGGTTTTAGGATAAAAGTATTACCCGTGGCAATCGCCATTGGGAACATCCACAGTGGAATCATCGCTGGGAAGTTAAACGGTGTGATACCTGCACAGACGCCCAGTGGCTGCCAAATACTATAAGTATCAACCCCAGACGCAACGTTTTCAACAAAGTCGCCAATCTGCAGGTTTGCAATCCCAGCAGCATGCTCAACCACTTCCAAACCACGGAACACATCACCGCGCGCATCAGCAATAGTCTTGCCCTGCTCTGCAGTCAAAATCTCTGCCAGTTCATCCATATGATCGCGAATCAATGCTTGATACTTCAAAAAGATACGCGCACGTGTGGTAATTGGCGTTTTGCGCCATGTTTGAAAAGCTTTTTGAGCGGCAGCGACTGCTTGGTTTATTTCATCATCAGTGGTTTGTGGGACTTTGGCGATAACTTCTTGAGTGGCAGGATCAGTAATATCAATCCATTCGTCAGTGGTTGATTGAACGAATTGACCGTTGATGAGCTGCTGAACGTGGTGCATAAGATATCCTTATCTTGTTTGTAAGACTGTCATTAGCTGACGTCTTAGAATTTTGAAGACTTTAAATTTAAAAACTTAGAATTCACCATTCTGTTATATAATTTTAAAATGATTTATTTTGTATCGTTATTGACTATAACAATAAAACAATTTTAGGGTCAAGCTCTTTATGCTGCTTTTAGTAAAGTTAATGCCCGATTTATCTATCATTATCCATAACCTATCAGCAACAATTAAAAAAGCCCATGAAAATTCATGAGCTTTTTTAGACAAAGACAATTTTAAAATGAGGACACGTCCTAGTAATCTTTCATAGATTGCTTGACCGCATCTATAGCAGTTGGATTATCGAGAGTAGACATATCGCCGGTTGGTTTATCCTCTGCTAACGCCCGAATGGCACGGCGCAATATCTTACCAGATCGCGTCTTTGGCAATGATTGCGGGAAATAAATCGCGGCAGGACGCGCGATACCGCCCAAGGATTTTACCACCGCGCCTATCACTTGCTGCTCAAGGCGAAAACGGTTTTCAGTCGTTGCCACCAGTTCATGATCTTTTAACACACAAAAAGCAATCGGCAGCTCGCCTTTTAGCTCATCTTGAATACCCACGACCGCACACTCTGCGACCTCTGCATGCGTACTGATCGCCTCTTCAATCTCTTGGGTGCCCAGTCTGTGACCGGCAACGTTGATGACATCATCGGTTCGACCAAGGATATGAAAATAACCATCTTCGTCAACGACGGCATAGTCTGATGTCGAATATTGATTGCTATCCGCTAAGCTAAAGTAGCTGTCAATAAAGCGCTTATCATTACCCCAAACCGTGGTCAAACAACCTGGCGGTAGAGGCGCGCGAATTGCCAGTAAGCCTTTTTCGCCTGCTTTACACGGCTCACCGGTTTCTTCATGGATAACCTGTGCATCGTAGCCATACATAGGATAGCCAGGTGAGCCTTGTTTGTGCGGTTTATCAGTAAATTTGGGCGTGTTACTCAAAATAGGCCAACCCGATTCTGTCTGCCAATAGTGGTCTAAAATCGGTACGCCTAAATGCTTGGTCAGCCAACTGGCAGTCGATTCATCTAGTGGCTCACCTGCCAAAAAGAAGGATTTGACGCTTGAGACATCATAGCGCGTCATCCATGTCTCATCTTGTTTTTTGAGCATACGCACACCGGTCGGCGCGGTGAACAAAATATTGACCTTGTTGGCTTCCACAATTCGCCACCAGATACCAGGGTTTGGTAGATGCGGTAAGCCTTCATACATAACACTGGTCATGCCAGCAAGCAATGGCGCATAGATGGTATAAGAATGCCCAACAGCCCAACCGATATCAGATATCGCCCAAAATGTCTCGCCTGCCTTACCATCATAGATATAGTCCATCGATGTGGTCAGTGCTACCGCATGACCGCCAGTATCACGCTGCACGCCTTTTGGTGTGCCCGTCGTACCAGAAGTATAAAGCAGATACGATGGCGTATTAGACTCGAGCCACACAGGCTCAACGATAGCATTGGCTTCACAGCTGATCCGGCGTTCAGTAGCATAGTCCACATCCAACTCTTTTACGTCAAACGGCAAGATACCACGATTGACCACCAATACATTCTCAGGTTTTATGGTCGCCTGCTCAATACCTTGATTGACAAGACTCTTATAATTTACGACTTTACCACCGCGCAAACCTGCATCTACCGTGATGACCATTTTTGCTTCTGCATCATCCATACGAATGGCTAAGTTATGGGCAGCAAAGCCGCCAAATACCACTGAATGCACCGCACCGATACGCGCACATGCGAGCATTGCATAAGCTGCCTCTAAAATCATCGGCATATAAATGATGACTCGATCGCCCTTCTCAATACCGTGACGCTTCAATACATCGGCAAAATAATTCACTTCTTTATAAAGGTCGTTATAAGTCAAACGGCGCTTGGTGTAATCGGTATAAAACTCAACGTTATTACCCAAGTTTTTAAAAGCATCGACCACAGCAGGATAGGTCTCTATCAGTTCTTGATTAATCTCTGATGACAGCCAAATAAAAGCATCCTGCTCTGCACGTTCTTCAAGATGACGATCGACACAGTTATAGCAAAGATTGGTTTCGCCGCCGACATACCATTTAGCAAATGGTAGATTGCTGTCATCAAGGATTTGCTCAGGCTCTTTATGCCAATAGATACGCTTGGCTTGCTCAGCCCAAAACTCTTCTTTATTTTCAATAGAAGACTGATAAATCTCAGCAAAGGTTTGATTCGTATTGAGTGCTTGAAATGTTGGGGCTGACGTTTGATTGGTCACTGCAGTGGCGGTTTGCACGCTCATAATAGCTGTCCTTAGCATAAATGATGGGTAATGCGATATAATTTTTCCGATAATATAAGACTGGCTATCCCGGCCAGCTATCCTTAATAAATCGAAAAAACCGATACACTACGTATCGATTTAGTGTGTATCGGTTTAAAATGTAGCAGAGCCAATCATAAAGGTCAACTATTAAGCCTGTTATCTGCTTAATAGTTGCACCACTTTAAAAAATCTATACTTCAGTCTGATTGGCATACATCTCACGCATCACTTTTTTATCGTGTTTACCAACAGAGGTTTTTGGTAGTTCATCGACAAACTTAAACTGATTAGGCACACCGTATTTCGGGATGATGCCGCGTGCCACTGCCTGCTCTGCCAGTGCTTTGATATCTTCAGCTTTGGTATCTTGGCAGTTTGGCTTGAGTACCACCAATGCAAGTGGACGCTCGCCCCATTGCTGATCACGCACCCCAATCACGGACACATCCGCCACGGCAGGATGCAGAGATAAAATCGTCTCAATCTCTAGTGAGGATATCCACTCACCGCCTGACTTAATAACATCTTTTAAGCGATCGGTGATTTTAATATAGCCATCAGGGCGTATATAGGCAATATCTTGGGTATGCAAATAGCCGTTTTCCCATAACTCCTTGCCAGCGTCATCATTTTTTAAATAGCTTTGGGTGAGCCAAGGGGCGCGCAATACCAGCTCGCCAGTATTATCCTGACCCCTACCGACTGGCTGATTGTTCTGATCCCACACTTGAGCATCTACCATAAGCACAGGTTTACCAGTCATACAGCGGCGGGCGATATCCTCTTCTTCACTCAGCTGCGGCTCATTAAGACTAAAATCCGTCAAACTAATCAAAGGCGCTGTCTCCGACATACCATAACCGGTATAGACTTCGATACCTTGCGCCATTGCCGCTTTTGCTAAGCCTTCCGTCAATCGTGAGCCACCAATAATCATTTTTAGACCATTGAAACTGGCACCACGGTCTTGCGCTTCTTTGAGTATCATTTGCAAAATAGTCGGTACACAGTGGGTGATGCTGACCTTTTCATTGATAATCAAATCCATCAACAAATCGGGCACATAACGTCCCGGATAAACTTGTTTTAGACCTGTCATAGTAGCTGTAAACGGAAAACCCCATGCATGAACGTGGAACATCGGGGTCATTGGCATATAGACATCACCGTAGCTGACGCCTTGCTTGTTTGGCAACATACCAATGGACGCCGCTTCGGTCAGCGTATGCAGTACCAACTGACGATGGCTAAAAAACACCCCTTTTGGATCGCCTGTCGTACCTGAGGTATAAAAAGTCGTGGCAATGGTATTTTCATCAAAATCTGGAAAATCAAAATGGTCATCAGCGGCATCAAGTAGCGCCTCATATTCACCTTTGACGCGGTCTTGATTGCCACCAAATACGCCTTCAAATGTCACGCCATTATCATCTAGCCAGATAATATGCTCAATGCTGGAGTTTTCAAACTGATAATCTTTGACCAACGGTGCAAATTCAGAGTTGAGTAGTAGGACTTTTGGCTTAGCATGATTGATGGTATAAAGGATTTTGTCAGGTGACAGACGGATATTGACAGTCTGCAAAATATACTCTGACATCGGCACCGCAAAGTAGGATTCAAGATAGCGATGACTGTCCCAATCCATCACAGCAACCACATCACCAGCATCAAGGTTTAAGCCGTCTAAAACATTCGCCAAACGATTGATACGGTTAAACAAGTCTTTATAAGTAAAACGTTTTTTATCTGCATAAACGATTTCTTGATCTTGTGATACGGTTTTGGCACGGTTTAACAACTGCTTAACCAATAGCGGAAAATCATAGGCAGATGGCGCACTGTGGTATATATTTGACATAGGTCTGACGTCCTTGTTTATAGTGTTTTTGAATGCAGATAAATATCGACTGACTGTTTACTTATCATGCTTATATTTTTATTAATCACCCATCGATAGTAAGAAAAAACCACCCCTATGTAAAGGCATGACACGTAAGTGGCATAATACTCATTGTTCTAAAATAATCGTTTCTCAACTGCTTAGCTTGTGATAGCTTATTTTATCTCTTATGTTGGTTTGTCTCGTGTTAGCTTGTCTGGCATTAAGCAGGACGCGGTTTTGTTTTTATCATGCCAAAACTTGCGACCAAAAGTGCCAATACTTGTACAAATAATAATAGCCAAACGGTTAATGACCATTGTCCACGTGCATAAACGATACCGCACAGCCATGCGCCCATCGTGCCGCCCGCATAATAAGCCATATAATATAAACCTGAGGCTAATGAACGACCTTTTTTAACATTGACGGCGACATAGCTAATGGTTGCCGCTTGGGTAACAAAAACGCCTGACGACATAATGACAAGCCCAATAATAATGCCCCATAATGGCGTGACCAGCGTTAATAACACACCAAGCATCGAAAAAATCACTGCCACTCGAACGGTGCGTGCTGCCCCAAATCGTCGTAATAATGTCGTCGATAATGGCGTGATAATCACTCCGATTAAATACACCGCAAAAATATTGGCAAGCGCGCCAGTGCTAAGCTCATAAGGCGTCCCAGCAAGATGTAGATTGATAAAAGTAAAGCAACCAACGAGCGAAAAAAGCACACAAGCACCGAGCAAACATGCGGTTACCACATAACGATTGGTCAAATGCTCACCAAGCGTCTGCATCGCTGAGCGAAAATTTGGATTGGCCACAAAATGCCGCGACGATGGCAACATCTTGCCAACCCATAGTGCACCGATAAGCGTCATCGCTGCCATCACATAATAGCCTGCACGCCAGCCAATATATTCATGCAAATGCCCCAGTAAGAACCGCCCCATAAAGCCGCCAAGTACCGAGCCTGAGACATAGAATGACATCAGCTCTGTGACAGCTCGCCCCTCGAACTCCTCACCGATATAGGCAATGGTCACAACCGTAATGCCTGGGACAGACAATCCTTGCATAAAGCGCCACATACCGAGCCAGCCAATACTAGGACTTTGAGCGATTAAAGCAGTAGGTATCGCTAAAAACAACAATGCCCCAACGATAAAAGACTTGCGCCCAAGCGCATCAGACAGCATCCCTAAAAACGGTGACATAATGGCAATCGCCATCACTGTTGCGCCAACAACCATCCCTACCTGCACTTCAGTCGCTGAAAAATCTACCATCAATACTGGCAATACCGCTTGAATAGAATACACCTGCAAAAAGGCGAACATCCCAATCAGACCAATAGTTAACTTCAGCACCCATGAAGGCGAATCAAAAGGTATCTTTGTCGTGTTATTATTTATATGATTATTCAAAAGAGTACTGACTATAAAAAGGCTCATTTAGCTTAGGCTAATTGGGCGTGGATAATAGAAATACGGCAATAGTACACAAAATATCTACTCTAATAACTGTAAGAATCATGACCTAACATCAAAAAAAATTAATGAAGGCAATTTTAATCACAGTATGTTCCATGAAAGTCTTATTCACTAAAGCAGCTGAGTTCCAAAGCCAATAATTCTCAAAGAGGTTAAGTTGCATTTTATCACAGCACCTAACAAACACAGGTTGCGCTATGTTACAAAACAACATTCAACACCATAATGGCAGTAGCCTGCAAATATAAGCCTATAACTATAGTCGGTGAAAAGTAATATCGATACAACACGTACTGCTGGTGCAAATTTTTCTTGCTTGCTGTGCCTACGCAGACAGAGGCTGCAAAAAATTTACACCAGCAATACTGTAGCGACTTTAAAGTATTTCAACTATATAAAAACGGCTTATAAAGTGCTCAATAATAAACCGTGGATAAACTCAATCGTCTCTTGAGTCAGCGCAGGTAGGGTGCTATTTTACAGTCCCTTGCAATGTATGGCGTTCAGCAGTAACACAAATGATGTTAAAATGACGATTTGTCCGTATTTTACCTACAGTATTGCCCGTAATTTCAGCCATATGTTGCCTACCACTACTTTACCTAAGACACTATGCTTAATTTTAAAAAGGATGTAAGTCATGATTAACACCAAAATATACAAGTCCGTTTATACCTTGGCTGAAAAGCTACTAGAGGCCGATAGAAAAGGACATCAAGAAGCCTTTAATTGGCTATATAGCGAGTTAAAAGCGATTTGTGTCGATAATGAAAATACCGATAAAGACCATCCAGAGCAATGGGAAACGCTAGCGGACTTCACTGCAGAGTTAGATGAAGCGTTGGTCATTTATGATAAGGCGCTTGAAAAAGCCAAAGCCATCAATTCAAAAGACCATCTGTCATCCATTGCGTTTTCTATGGCAGTTATCCAAGTTGAATTGGAGCAAAAAGAAGCTGCAATTACCAGCCTGCAGAACGCAAAAATTACTGCCAATAAAATCGAAGATAAAGAGTTTAAAGTGGAAATAGATGAATTACTTACCAAATTGTTAGCAGAATAAACAACTCCAACTTTCGATCCGGTGCCAACACAATATCAAATCAATACATTTCTACATTCGTATATTGATACACATCCTGCTATCTTTTTTATGGCAAATTTTGTATATCTATACATAGGTATAGGCATAAGCTTTTATATATCAGCAGCCTTATAACCACTAAAATAGTTAAGAAAATAAACCATAAGGACCAGTATTAATGAGCGATAAAATCATAGATTTGGGCGCAGGATTTTGGAACATTCGTGGTACTTTTCGTTTAGGCGGTGTACTGAATATCGGTACACAGTGCTCATTGGTTAAGCTTGCCTCTGGACGATTTGTTTTTTTAGACAGCTACACCTTGAATGATGACATGCGAGCGCAAGTGATGGCACTGACTAATAATGGACAAGATGTCGAAGCGGTACTTAATTTGCATCCCTTTCACACTGTCCATTGCGCGCAAATGGCAACAGACTTTCCGCAAGCGACTTTTTATGGCAGTAGTCGGCATCATAAAAAAGTGCCTGAAGTAAAGTGGGCAGAAGATTTGGTCGAAAGTGATGCCGTCGCTGAGCGTTATCCTGAGTTGAATTTTTCATTGTCACAAGGAGTTTACTATATTGCACCTAATGAGATGATTCATGCAGGCTCGCTGCTGGCATTCCATCCTGCTAGTAAAAGCTTACACGTCGATGATACTTTTATGAGTCCGCCGACAAAGCTATTAGAAGCGGTGTTACCTGAATTATTGCTACATCCAACGACCAAAAAAGCACTGAAAAATGAGCCAAATGCCGGCAAAGAGTATTGTGATTGGGCAAGCAACTTGGCACATGAGTGGCGTGATGTACGCAATTTTTGCGCAGCACATTCTTATTTGGTCAAATTTAAAGATGATGAGTTTGAAAAAGCATTATTAAAAGCGATTGCAAAAGCACGACCTAAGCTTGAAAACGCGTAATTGTTGATTGTATAAACGATAAGAAAGGCTACCAAAATGGGAATTCTTTTTTATCGCGAAACCCTGTTTCTAACGTCGGGATAACTTGTATGGCACTGTCTTGAGTGGCGTTGCTAACCGTATCTAAACTTGAGCAACCTGTTAATAACATAACTGCCATAACAGCTGACGCGCTCATTTTGCAAACGCATTTTATGATATGACTCTTTAATAATTTTGAAGTTAATTTAGATAATTCTCACTAGAATGACATAACATTAATAATAATTTCACAATGATTGCTAAGTAGATGACAACATCCTGTCTTGTTTAAATTGCCTCTCAAAAGCGAGGAAATATGTTATGACAATTATGATAACAATGCTGCAAGCTCATCCTTATTCTCGATAATGTCTGCCAATGTATAACGTTCAAGCACGGCAATAAATGCTCTCAACGCTTCAGCAAGCACCTGTTTTAGCTGACAGACCGGACTGATAATACAGCCTGAAGCTATGTGACTTACAGTTTCATCAATCAGTTTTAACGACATATCATTGGCGCTAGCGTTCTTGTCTTTATCACTTATTACAGCACTATTAATATCAGCGATTGAGCTCTCCAATGAGTTTGTAGAAAAGCACTCAACCAAAGCAAAATCCGGCTCTATTTGTTTAATCAACTCACCCAAATTAATGTCTTTCGGCGCGTGCGCTAAGCGAATACCGCCATTCTTACCGCGCACACTATCGATATAACCAAGCTGTCCGAGCTGCTGGATAATCTTGGTCAAATGACTTTTAGATATATGATAGCTATTGGCAATATCACTGATATTTGCCAACAGCGTCGGCTCGGGCTTAGTCGCCAAATATATTAACGAGCGCAGTGCATAATCACTGTAATTGGTCAATCGCACCTTAAAGTGCTCCTATTTTTAATGGTTTATTCATTTATTCTAAGGGCTGTGCCAGATAAGTAAAGTGACCTAGAACCGCTTTATAAAAAGAAATGGATTGAATATGAAATAACGCCCTAAGCTTATCGAATCAGTTATTATTCGTTTTGGCAAAAACAGTAAAAATCTACTGTTTTTAACGACTTAGACTATTGATTTATGAAAATTCACTTAACCATTATAACAACCTCACCCATATTCGGTGAAATTTGCTACAATACGCCCAATTTTAATTTACTATTTTACTAAGTCTTATATCAACTGATTTTATCAATATATTGAGAGCATGTTATGGGTTTTAATTGTGGCATCGTCGGTCTACCAAACGTGGGTAAATCTACCCTGTTTAACGCCTTGACCAAAGCGGGTATCGCCGCTGAAAACTTTCCATTTTGTACCAAAGATCCCAATACGGGTATCGTTCCAGTGCCTGACCCACGCCTAAAGAAACTGGCTGATATCGTTAACCCTGAGCGCGTGCTACCAACGACGATGGAATTTGTTGATATCGCAGGTTTGGTCGCTGGCGCGTCAAAAGGCGAAGGCATGGGCAATCAATTCTTAGCCAATATTCGTGAGACCGATGCGATTGCGCACGTGGTACGCTGTTTTGATGATGACAACGTCGTACACGTTGATGGTCGCGTTAGCCCGATTGATGATATTGAAACCATTAATACTGAATTGGCATTGGCCGATTTAGAAGCCGTTGAGCGTGCTATTTTTAACTTAACCAAAAAAGCCAAGGGCGGTGATAAAGACGCTGGCGCCATGCTTGATATCTTCAAAAAAATCGAGCCACTATTGGCAGAAGGTCAAGCCGCACGCGCTGCCAATCTTGATGCTGATGAGAAAAAACTCATTAGAAGCTATGGTTTGATTACTCTAAAGCCTACCATGTATATCGCTAACGTCTCTGAGGACGGCTTTGAGAATAATCCTTACTTAGATGCCGTACGCAACTATGCCACTAGCGAAGATTCTATCGTTATTGCATTGTGTAACCAAATCGAATCTGAAATTGCCCAGCTTGATGAAGATGATAAAAAAGACTTCTTGGCTGAAATGGACATGCTCGAGGCCGGTCTTGACCAAGTGATTCGTGGTGGTTATGATTTGCTTGATATGCAGACTTACTTTACCGCTGGTGTCAAAGAAGTACGTGCTTGGACCGTCGCTGTTGGTGCTACCGCCCCTCAAGCCGCTGGTGTGATTCATACAGATTTTGAGCGCGGCTTTATTCGTGCTGAAGTGATTGCTTATGACGACTTTATCGAACATAACGGCGAAAAAGGTGCTGCTGCTGCCGGTAAATCACGCTTAGAAGGCAAGACTTATATCGTACAAGATGGCGATGTGATGCACTTTAGATTCAACGTATAATATATTTTGTCTCAAATGTAAAAACCAATGTAGCGCAATCTATGTTGGTTTTTTTTATGGTTTATATGTTATATTATAACGTAACAAATTAGCAACTTCTATTCACCTACTTTTATATCTGTAAAGGCATTTCCCATGATAGCGCTTACCTCTACTCACTCTAAAATTGCTCTACTTTGCATTGCTGTTCTATTGGCAGGCGCAGGCTGCGAACAAAAATCCGAGTCTTCGCAAACGCCTAACGAAGCCGCAACGATAGATGAAGCCCATACTGAGCATGAAGGTCACGATCATGAAACACATGAAGAAGGACATGAGCACGAAATACATGAAAAAGGGCATGATGACGAGCATGATCATGCAGGACATCATCATGATGCGGCAGACATAACCACTTATACTTGCCAGCCTGAACAAACCATTGAAGCTCACTACGACCCTGAAGATAGTGCAGAGCCTGCCACCAGCGCCCATTTATTGATCGATGGGGTTGAGTACGATTTGACCGCAATGAGTCTTTCTCAAAATAACAGTGCTGGCACTGTATATGAGACCGATATTGGTATCTCGAATGATGCCGGTATGAGATGGCAGTTAAATGCTGACGCCACCAAAGCCGTATTGAGTCATAAAACGTTGAATGGCAGTGTCGCTGCAGAGGCGGAAACCGTGTTGTTTGATTGCCAAAAAGCAGCAAAATAAGACTTACTAATAAACACATGGTAAAGCCACTATAAAATAAATACCGTGCTACCAGCATGAATTTTACGTAGCCTTTATCTGCGCAGGCACAGCAAGTAAAATTTGTGCTGGTAGCGCGTTTAAATTTATATAATTAAACCATCAAAAGGTTTCGTTGACTGACCAAAAAACAGCCAACGACAACAGATGAACCGACGCGACTATTTTGTTATGCTAAGAAGCAACATAACGAATACTGTCAGCTCATCATTGGGATAATTATAATAATGTCTAACCATCACTCATTTTCATCTGCCACAACACAATGGTCGCACCTGCTTAGCGCCCAGCGACTTGGTTCAACCAAAAAACCCAAAGCGGGCGAAACCACCCGCTCACATTTTCATAAAGATTACGACAGACTGGTTTTTTCTCACTCTTTTCGCCAGCTCAATCAAAAGACCCAAGTTCACCCATTGACCAATCAGCTCGGCATTCATACCCGTTTGACCCATTCACTTGAAGTCTCTTGTATCGGACGCTCTTTAGGTATGATGGCGGCAGAAAAACTGCATGACCAATTAAGCAGCGGTCTTCCTGCCGGCGTCTCGCCTGCTGACGTTGGCGTCATTGTACAAGCAGCCTGTCTTGCTCACGATATCGGCAACCCGCCCTTTGGTCATGCGGGAGAATATGCCATTCGTGATTGGTTTCGGCAACCTAGTCCTCATGCCATTTTGCAAAACCTAAGCACAAATGAGCAATTGGATCTGTTGGCATACGAAGGCAATGCACAAGGATTTCGCCTCTTGGTGCGCAACGAGCATCATCCTGATAAAGATGGCATGCGGCTGACTTGTGCCACACTGGGCGCTTTTATGAAGTACCCTTGGCTTGCCACTCACAGTAACGATGTCCATAACCCCAACATGGCCAGTAACGTGCAAAAATTCGGCTGTTTTAATAGCGAGTCAGCACAGTTAGAAGTCTTGGCAGCAACGCTACACTTACCTCGCTCAGAGCAGCACGACGGCTTTGCCCGTCATCCGCTGGCGTATTTGCTAGAAGCGGCTGATGATATTTGTTACGCCTTGATTGATTTAGAAGATGGCATCAATTTGAATATGCTCACCTATACCGATGTGGCCAGCATTTTTTATGAGTTAATCGGCGAACGTCTGAGCAGTATTCAACTACCCGCCCATATGTCGGTCAGACAAAGTTTGGCTTCATTACGTGCACGTGCCATGATGCGTCTGGTCAATACCGTGACCGATGCCTTTGTCGATAATAATAATGCTTTGCTGGCTGGCAAGCTGCACGGCAGTTTGTTCGATCATTGTGAAGCAAGCGTGCAAAATGGCATCCATCAAGCCAAACAGCTGGCACGTGAGCAGATATTCAATCACCCAAGTAAAGTGCGCATGGAGCTAATGGCCAATCAATGTCTGCATCGCCTGTTGGATGCTTTTATGCCGTTAGCTTGGACAAATCAGACAAGCACACCGATGTGCTTTGAACAACAGCGTTTGCTCATGTTGCTAAAGCCACATCTTGATGAGCATCATCGTGTTTTAACAGATAATATTTATCAAAATATGCTCAATGTCTTAGACTTTATAACGGGCATGAACGACCATGAAGCTTATCGACTGGCTCAAGAGCTACAAGGACATTGGGGGACTGTTGTTTAAAAGCGACATTTAAGCGTATTTCATTCGTATTTTTGCAATGAAATGAGTATGATAGACATCTATCAGTTAATTTTGAAATATTATGAGCAGTCGCGAACAAAAAAAACTTCAAACTCGGCACGCCTTTTTTAATGCAGTGCTCGATTTATGTATGACAGGACAGTCTTTTAGCTCTATTAGCCTCAGACAAGTTACGCGTGAGGTAGGGGTTGTGCCGACCGCATTTTATCGCCATTTTGATGATATGGAATCGCTCGGTCGTGCTTTGGTGATTGAAGAGTTAGGTGGTACCTTAGCCGCTTTGAGTGAGAGTTTGCATATTGGACGTAAACGCAGCTTTGAGCGTCAAATCGCCAAAAGTATTCAGCTATTCTTGCATATGGTCAGTGAGCAACCCTACTATTGGCAGTTTTTGGTCAGTGAGCGCTATGGTGGCTCGGACGCCGTCCGTAAAGCCATCAATGAGCTTATCAAACAGCATGGGGGAAGCTTAGCAGACGATTTGGCTCTGCAGCCTGCTTTTACACACATTAATACTTATGATCGTAGACTGCTGGCTGAAGCTGGGGTCAATATGTTTTTTTCTTGGATTATTGATTGGCTAGAGCTGACTTATACTGAAGATCATGATGATGAAGTCGACTTGGCTGAAATTGAACAGCGAAAGCAACTGATGCTACATAATTGTACGCGCCAAGCACAGATGTTGTTTTATGGCGCTTATAATTGGAAATCTACTGAAGAAACTCATTTAAGTGATTAATAAGACATCTATTTGATTGTTTTTGATGATTATCGTTTAATGATAACAATCAAAAATTCGGTCGAAATGCCCAAAGTCGTTGCGTCACCACGCGAACTTCTTTGGGCTTTTTATTATTGATATTGGTATTATTGACACTATCGTTAGTATTGCTACTGCTATTTTCCGTAACATTAATAGCAGTCTTGCTAATCATGATGGTTGCATAGCGTTCTCTTGCCTGACCCACATTTGCATTATCCGTAGCAGTGATCAGTGCCGTAAAAGCTTGGCTATCAACCGCTAGGAGTGGCGCCAGTGCTTTTCGTTGCTTCTCAGTTAAACTACCTAATATTGGCAGCTGCCATATCTCATCAATAGACTCGAATACTTGATTTTCCCGCAGGTCAACGATGGTTTGCATCTGCTGGCTAGTCGCGCTGTCGATCAGAGCAGCAAGTATCACCGGACTGGCTGTATTGATATTAATAGGTAAATAGTGCGGCACTACTGCGATATAAGGTCGTAGCACTGCCAATACTTCCGCATTGATGCCTTTCACATTTTGCAGCTGATCGATATTGACCAATCGTTGATTGGGTAAATCGCTATCCGCTGAGCTATTAGACTGCTGGTTATAAACCGTACTTTCATCGCCGCCATCTTGATAAACCTCACTGTCTGCATCTTGATAGTCAAGAATAGCAATAGCAATATCTGGCGCCAAATTTAATTGAGTTAATAGCCGTTGCAATACTGCCAAAGCATTACTATCGACTGCACCATTTTGATATAAATTATTGATATTAAAGCGACTGGCTTCTTCACGTATTTCAATGCCAATACTATGTGTGCCCAAGGTATAAGGGGGTACAGGCTTTGCCCAGATATCTTGCGTACTATCAGTGTCATTGAGATTGGCATCGGCACGAATCATCGTAACCGCTAGTTGCTGACCGGCATCGATATCTTGTAAGAGCTGGTTTTGATCAAACAACAAACCGCTGCGTCTAATCGCAATTTTTTGGCTGGCAAGCATCGCCCCTGCAACCACTGTAATACTAACCACTAATAACAAAATAGTAAGCAGCGCGACACCACGCTGAGAGTCGGATTTCATGGGCATAATTGGCATGCTTGGCATATATTAAATTCCATTCCCTGAATTATTATCTACATTGCCATTAGCTGCATCATTGTTACTTGCGCCGTTGCCGTTGCCGTTGCCGTTGCCGTTGCCGTTGCCGTTGCCGTTGCCGTTAGAATTATCAGAATTATTATTTTTATTGGCACTATTATTTGGTATCGGCTGCAGAGCAAGTGCCCATTGCCAAGTGATCGGCATATCTTGATAAGTGAAAGTGATGGCAACTCCTTTTGGTAGCAACACACTCTCAGACTGAGCAGTAGTTGACACCGTCCCTTGTCCAAATTGGCTGTTCAAGCTGACATCGTTACTATTACTACCTTCACTGGGAAACTTTGTACTCATTTCTGGCAAATATGCTTGCCATTGCCCTGCTGTCACGCCTTCAAGCAAGACACTATCCAAACTGATGCTATCACTACCTCCACCTATACTGGCATATTGACGACGAATCAAACGCTCATCGACAAAAATATATTCGACATGCTGCCTACTAGGACTGATTTGATATCGAGGATCAGGATCAGCAAAGCGGACAAAGCTAATACGCGCACTATCCAAACTCATAAAAGGTTCAGGCATCGGCTGTAGGGCATTTTCTTGATTGCTATTATTTGCATTATCAATATTTGAAGCACTGGCACTTTGAGTATTTACTGCTTGATAAGGAATAATTTGCCCCATATCTTGTTGTAGCTGTAGATAAGCATATTGCAAAACGGCTAAATTATCTGCATGAAATTGGGCACGTTCTCGAGCACGATTGACGCTATCAAACACCTGCCAGCCTGCCACTGCTAGCATCGCAAATATTGCCATGGCGACCATCAGCTCAAGTAAGGTAAACCCATGCTGCGATTTCACAGACTACCTCCATTTGGGTTTGAGCCGGTCAAGTCCAAATTACTTATATCTTGCTTTGAGTTGCTCAGTATCACATCGATATCATTGACTGCGGTACGCGTTTGTCCATCTATGATAGGTGCAACGGCGATATTCACCTCTTTTAATACCGGCGTTATACCCTCACTCACAGTCATCGTAATCTGCCAGTCGCGACCTTGAGCAGTGATTGTCTGGGTACTATTAGCCGTCAGCCATGTGCCTTGAATACGCAAATCAGCAGCAGCATTCTGGGCAACAAAATGCGCAAGCGTACGTGTCCGTAATACATCTACCGAGCTCAAATAAGCGCTACTAGCACGGCTTGCAGCAACAGCCACGACCGCCAAAATCGCTAAGGCAACCATCACCTCAATCAAGGTAAATCCGTTCTCATGCTCTGACAGGATTGGCTTTCGGTTCATATTATTAGGTTTGGCTCTGTCATTATTTATCATCGGTTATTACCCTTGACCTATCGACCCTATCGATATGTTGCCATCTGGCATAATCGTAATGACCTCACCTACCAGACGCGAATTATGGCGCACTTCAATGGTCACCGGTGCTGCTTGCCCTGTGCCAAACCATAATACTTGCGGCACTGTTTGATCTGTAAACCAAGGTTGCAGTGCTTGTGATTGTCCTCTATTTGACATATTACCAGCATCTAGACTTTGTATGGCTAAACTCACCCCAGTAGGCAACTCAGGCAAAGTAACTTCGGACTCCATATCCCAGCTCGGTGTTGGTAACTTGTCTTCAATCCCACTAGACATATTGGATAAATCGGCAGATAGCTCCATTGAATTTTTAGGCGTACTGTCTCCTCTAGAAGACACCGAGGTTTCAGTTTGATAAGCCACATAAGGATTAGATAGAGTAACAATCACAGGAGTGATTTGACCCTGCTTATCCGCTTGTAGTCTCAAACCCATCGGCTGCATACGTTCAGCTGATAACAGTCGAACATAACTCAATGAATCCAGCAGATGCTCATAAAAAGCACGATTTTTACGCGATTCACTACTACCTACTGATAAGCTCATCATGCCAGCGAATATAGACAAAATAACCACGACGACGATGATTTCAACCAGTGTAAAGCCAGCTTGGGTATGATGATGTTTCATTGGTGATGAGAGTTTTGACATACAAAAGTCATCTTGAATGGCGTCATTCTGTTAAAAATGACTTTATATTGAGTCAGATATAAGACAGAGAAAGGATTGACTGTATCAGATAAAGATTAATGTGTTGTTATATAGCATATAACAACACAGATTATTTTATAAAATAACCAATCATGGTTTTCAAGTTACAGTAAAAATCTAATAATTGGTATTGCGATGTTCTTCTGACTCAGTATCAATTTGTTCGACCAATTCCTGCATATCCTCATCCATTACTTCATCCTCAGCCGCCGGGTAATGACTTGGCAGCTCTAGCATTTGCTGGACAAAGGCATAGCGTAAGGTATCGCGGCGTCCCAAATAACGCTGATAAAAGCTTGAGTTCAACAGCCCTGCACCGCCCTGACCCATCGCCCAAATAGACGATAGATAATCACGCGTACTCAAGCTACTGTGTTCATCCTTCAGATAAGCACTGATAATATCAATCAAACGCTTCATACGCTGACGGCGAATATCATACAGTTCACCAAATAGGCGATTAAGACCCGTCACTGACGCCGCCAATCGCTCTTCGATTTGATTGAGTAGCATGGCTTTTTGTGGATTAAATAATTGCTGGAAAATCATACGAGCCACGCCTGCCGATGGGCAGTCATCAATGCGATTAATTTCAAACAATTGCTCTTCATAACGAATGATAATACGCAGATATAGCTCATCTTTACTAGAGAAATGCTTATACAATGTGCCTTTAGCTAAATCAAGCTGGTCTGCCAAGCTGTCTAAAGTGATGTCGCCATCGCCTGACTCAAGTAGCAATTGCTCTGCCATTGCTAAGATATTCTCTTCTCGTATCTTGAATTGATGCTGACGACTCATAACCTCTCCTAAAACTTGACAATATCATGCATATGACCAAAGTTTGCATTTGTATATCGACATCTATATGTATTGGATACTACAGAGACTGCCTGACGAACACAATAAAGAAATATGCGTATGCTTGCTAAATAATCATTTGTAATCATGCACTTATATTTAACGCTACAAGAAAATGCGCAGAAAATATCTGCTACGTGCAAGAAATGACTGATTGGTCATAGCATAACCATTTTAATGATACTGTGCTAGTAAATTCTCAAAGTTTTTTGCAGTCAGTGTACCAACCTCTTCGCTACTGCAGCCATACATCTCTGCAATACAACTGGCGACATAAGGTACATAGGCAGGTTCATTAGGGCGACCACGTTTGGGAACAGGCGCTAGATAAGGGCTATCCGTTTCAATCAACACTCTATCTCTTGGCATATTTTTTGCCGCATCTTTGATATTTTGGGCGCTTTTAAAGCTGACAATGCCTGAAAATGAGATGTAAAACCCTAAGTCTAAGGCACGTTTTGCGGTTTCCCAATCTTCGGTGAAACAATGAATAATGCCGTGCTCAGCACCTTCTGCTTTTAGAATATCAATCGTATCTTCTTTGGCATCCCGCATATGGATGACAAGCGGTTTTTTTAGACTTCGGCTGGCATGAATATGACGGGCAAGGCTGGCTTGTTGCGCTTTTTTGTTTTCCGTTGACCAGTAATAATCTAATCCCGTCTCCCCTATTGCCCACACATGGTCAGCGCTAGCCGTTTCTATCAAACGTTCAACGGTTGCAGATTGTAAAACGCTGATATCTTCACAAGGGTGAATACCAACGCTCATGCCAAGATGAAGCGTTTCATCGCCGTAGGTGCTGACAATATTGGCAATCTCATCATATTCAGAAAAATCACACATAATCGCCATGGCACGGCTGACATTGGCTTCTTTCATCGCGGCAATAGCGCCAGACAATTGGCCATCGTATTTGGTCAAATCTAAACGGTTGAGATGGCAGTGGCTATCGGTAAACATAAACAATCTCGTTATAGTCATTTTTAAAAATTATTAGGATAAAAATTCAATTTGTGTTGTATTTATTGTTTTGAAGCATGCACTTTTCAAGCACTGCTTAGCAAACTTACTTTTAATGCAATAGCATTTTTTAATATAGCAGAACCCCTAATGCAAAGGCACCACACGCATCACCTCTTCCATGGTCGTTACCCCTTCACTAATACGCTTCGCACCCGATAGGCGTAATGGCTGCACACCTTCACGGTATGCTTGTTGTTTGAGCGCATCCAGATTGGCATCAGCAGCGACCAGTTTTTTCAACTCATTTGATAATGGCATAATCTCATAAAGACCAATACGACCTTGATAACCAGTATGGCGGCAGTGCTCGCAACCCTGTGCCTTATAAATCTGCGCTGGCACGGACGCACGCCATGGCTGTACTAATTCTTGCCATTGAATGGCAATCTCACTATCTAAGATCACATCCACAGCTTGTTTACAATGTGGACATAATGTCCGTAACAGACGCTGTGCCATGATGCCCAAGATAGTCGCTGACGTCAAAAAAGGCTGAATTCCCAAATCGTGCAGCCGAGTAATTGAGCTTGGCGCATCATTGGTATGCAAGGTTGAGAGCACCAAATGTCCCGTCAAAGACGCTTGTACTGCCATATTGGCCGTTTCAGCATCACGAATCTCACCAACCATAATAATATCAGGGTCTTGGCGCATCAAAGAGCGAATACCATCAGCGAAATATAAATCAACTCCTGGATTAACCTGCATTTGATTAAAGGCGGGCTCAATCATCTCAATCGGATCTTCAATGGTACAGACATTGACCTGTTCAGTAGCTAATTGCTTGAGCGTACTATATAAAGTGGTGGTTTTACCCGAACCTGTTGGACCTGTCACCAGAATAATACCATTTGGATGCGCAGTCAGCTCATGCCAAGTCTCTAACTGTTTGCCCGATAAGCCAAGCTGGGCAAAGGAGCGTACCAGAACTTCAGGGTCAAATACCCGCATGACGAGCTTTTCACCAAAGGCAGTCGGCATCGTGGATAAACGCAGCTCAGTCTCTAAGCCTTTTGGTGTGCGCGTTTTCAACCGTCCATCTTGCGGCTTGCGTTTTTCTGCAACATTGAGTCGTCCCAAAATTTTAATACGTGCCGTTACTGCCACTATAATAGCGAGTGGCATCTCATAAACACTATGCAGCACCCCATCAATGCGAAAACGCACCTTGCCCGTCTCACGACGTGGCTCTAAATGAATATCACTGGCGCGCTGCTCAAAGGCATATTGCAACAGCCAATCGACCACTTTGACAATATGTTGGTCATTGGCATCGGGATTGGTGTTATCGCCCAGCTGCAATAAAGCTTCGACATTGGTGACGTCCGCCGCTGCACGCTTATGTAGTGAGTTCGCCCCTGCAATCGCTTGCGTGACCTGGTAAAATTCTTGCCGATAGCGATTGATTTGTTCAGGATTAATAAATACTGTGCGATAGCTTTTTGACTTAATAAGCTTTTGAATATTGCCATGCCAATCGGTATAAAACGGCTGATCGGTCCCTATAACCACTTCATTAAGCGTTACTTCAATCGGCAAAATATGCTGCGAGCGTGCATACTCAAACGACATCAACTGCGTCACTGCCGGTACATCGACTTTTAATGGGTCAATACGGACAAGCGGCATATCTGCTTTGGCAGCCAACCATTGATTGAGCCATGCCAAAGTTAATTTATTTTCAGTATTATTATCAAGTGCATGACTATTAGGCAGACCAAACTCACTTATAGTCAATAGCGGATGCTGACCCTTACTGCGGCGACTGGTAATGACGAGATTATAACCCCGTTGGTCTATCACTCGATCTGCCAGCAACTCATCAAGGCACCAACGCAAATCAATCACTATCGAATACTGTTGAGCAGGCATATTTCTTCTTCTTTATATGGTTTAGACCATTTGTTCAGCGGCGATATTTATCTTAACTATATTATATCGATATTCATTATCTGTAGCTCACCTGAATCTATCAAATGAAAACTCACATCAACAGATTTATAACGCATGATAAATGGTGCATGCGTCTCTTTACGACGATAAGCTGGGCGCGGGTCTTGTGCTATCAAGGCTTTTATATTATCGAGATCAGATATAAGTAACTGTTTCTGTATTTTATCAATGACCGCTTTTACCCTTGCTTTTTCATTCTTAGAGATTTCTTCTACTTCATTTTGAACATATTGATTGTCTATAATTTGCACAAACTGCTCATAGGCAAATTCAGTGATAGTCACATCCAACAAATGCGGCGCAAAGGGGGCAAAACCGCTTTGTGCCTCAGGTAGCGAATCACTATAAGCTACATAAGGCTTGATATCGATGATTGGTGTACCATCTATCATATCAGCACCGCTAATGATAAGTAACACGCGACCCTCTACAACCTCAAGACGTTCAAGCTTAACCACAGACAACCCAAGCGCTGATGGACGGTACATACTACGACTGGCAAACACGCCTATCTTCTGATTGCCGCCCAAACGTGGCGGTCGCACTTGTGCGCGAAAGCTGCTAACCGCTTTACTAGCCTGTTTATCTTTATACAGATAATTGTGATGAAACTGCCAGCTGACCCAAATATGGCTAAAATCTTCCAAACCAACAAACGCAGCTGGCGTATCATAAGGCGCAATCATCTCAATAATACTGGTCAATGCAACCAGATTTGGCTGTCTTGGTACGCCAAATTTCTGTGAAAGCGGCGCACGATGGTAGCCGATAATCGGTGCTGTATGATTACTCAATGAAGAAGCAGTCTGAAAAGACATAAATTAAATCCAAAAAACAGGGTTTTGTAGTTCCACATAAACGCTATACAAGCCATCTGCGACTAATTATAGATAATAACTCACTAACGATATTCCATTTTATCATGTCAGACCAAAGCCGCTTGACGGATTTTTATTTTAAAGTTTGTTATGATGAGCGAGAAATTTATTGAGAATAGCTTGCATTCATCATTAACGGCTTAAAAACCACGGTCATGCGCGCCGCGTTACTCTATAACGCCGAATAATAATGTTAAAATAACAGAGTGATGGCTTAATTAGCATTGATAGCATTCGTCTTCTATTAAAATCTTGCACCATTTTGACTTTATCATGAAAAATGGGTATTCAGCATTTATTTAGATTGATACAGATTACCACTTACTAACGAGGAATTTATGTCAAAACTCCGCACCGAAACGGTTACAGAGGTTCATCATTGGAATGATGCACTATTTAGCATCAAAACCACACGCGACGACGGCTTGCGCTTTCGCAATGGCGAGTTTGCAATGATTGGTTTGGTCGTTGATGGCAAGCCGTTGCTGCGCGCTTACTCGATTGCCAGTCCTAACTATGAAGAACATTTGGAGTTTTTCTCTATTAAAGTTCCAGATGGCCCATTAACCTCACGCTTGCAACATATCAAAGTTGGTGATGAGCTATTGGTCAGTAAAAAACCAACGGGCACTCTCGTACTAGATGATCTATTGCCGGGCAAGAACCTTTATATGCTGTCAACCGGTACAGGTGTGGCGCCATTTTTAGCATTAGCACGTGACCCCGAAGTCTACGAGCGTTTCGAAAAGGTCATATTAGTGCATGGTGTGCGCGGTATTAGTGACTTGGCTTATCGTGACATGTTCGAAAACGAGCTGCCGAATGATGAAATTTTTGGTGAAGACTTCCGTAAAAAATTCATCTACTATCCAACGGTTACTCGCGAAGAATTTAGAAACACTGGTCGTATTACCGACTTGATGAAATCTGGCAAATTTTTTGAAGATATCGGCTTACCTCCAATGAACAAGGAAGATGATCGCGTCCTAATCTGTGGTAGTATGCCATTTAATGCTGAAGTCTCAGCTATTTTGAATGATTTTGGTCTAACGGTCTCTCCGCGCATGGGTGTGCAAGCGGATTATGCGGTTGAACGCGCCTTCGTTGGTTAAAACCTGAATTTTTATTCAAAATATAATAAATAATTCTTGACGGGTAAATTTAGGCTGCTATAATACGCAGCCTATACAGAGATAACCCTGTAGCCCAATTCGATAATGTTTGAAGTATCTAAACTTTATCACCTAACATGCCAGTGTGATGGAATTGGTAGACATGACGGATTCAAAATCCGTTGCCTTTAAAAGCGTGTCGGTTCGAGTCCGACCACTGGTACCAATATATAGTTCTATAGTTACTTATAGAGCCGACAAAGCCCCTGATATCAGGGGCTTTGTTGTATCTAGTGTTCCATACTGTCTTATGAATCTATCCTAATCCATGCATCTGATGTACACTACTATGTACACTGGTTTTTAAATGTACATTGGGGTGTCAGTCATGGAAGCACGCAAGCCAATCAGTTCTGATCGCAGCATCAGTAGTCACAAAGCTGATGAGAAAGAATATCTGGTCTCTGTCAAAAACCATCCGATGCTTTATCTCATGGTCAGACCTAATGGTACTAAGTCTTGGGTTTATCGCTACCTGTCCCCTACTCATTCAAAAAACAAACGTATATCGCTTGGTGTATATCCAAACGTATCGTTTTCACGTGCCTGTAAAATTTGGTATGAATATGAAGATCTATTAAGCCGCAATATTGACCCTAAAACTTATCGTGAAGAATTTAAGAATAGTCTTATTAGTAAAACTAAAAATTCCTTTAATCATTTTGCTTGGGAGTACTTTGAAGGACTAGAGCAGACTCAAAAAGGTAATACTCTCATTCGTAAGAAAGGCCGTTTAGAGCTTATATGTTCTTATATTGGTAATGAACCTATTAGTGAAATTGACCCACCTAAAATGCTCAAAGTATTGTCAGACATTCAAGCTAACTCCTTAAATAAAGCTGGCAAGCCCACAGATAAGGCTGAACGCTGTGCAGGTATCGCTAGTGACGTATTTGTCTATGCTGGCGCTCGTGGATTCTGTAGCAGCAATCCTGCGGCGCTTATTAAGAGTCAATTAGCTAAGTCTAGCTATGGTCATCGTCCAGCTGTTACCAAACCGAAAGACTTAGCCAAGTTACTACAAGCCATTGAAACAATAGAAGGTGATTTGAATACGATCAACTCCCTTAGGCTATTAGCGTTGCTATTCGTGCGTAACGGTGATTTACGCCGTATGAGGTGGGAAGAGCTTAATATCGAGGCTGGTAGGTGGCAATTAAAGCCATTAAAGGGTCAAGGTAAGGTAAACATGGTTAAAGATATGATTGTTCCCCTACCTCATCAAGCCGTGGTTATATTGCGTGAACAGCAAAAGATTAATGGCCATACTCCATATGTCTTTTTTAGCCAAACGGCAAAAAAGCATCAGATAATATCTGAGAATACGGCAAACAAACGCCTCAAGGATTTAGGCTATCAAAACATACATTGTGCCCATGGCTTTAGAGCGACAGCGAAGACTACTCTGCAAGAGCAGCTAAAATACCCTCTTGTGCTTGTAGAGATGGCATTGGGTCATACGACTAAAGACCCTAACGGCTCAGCTTATGGTCGATTTGAGTATATTGATGATCGTAGCGATATGATGCAGAAGTGGGCTGACTATTTAGATGCGCTTAGAGAAGGTAGAGATACGGCTGAGTTTAGAGCAAATGTACAAACCAAAACTAATCCTAATACTCAGCTGCAAGCATTGATTGATCAGCTTGGAGAGGATAAAGTGTTAGAGCTATTGAGAAACAAAGAATAGTATTTTAATGTCTAAATAGATTGAAAAACACACTATATTTAAAAAAACCTTTTTAGTGTATATAGTATTTAAAGAGGTGTAATTATAACAATAGCACCCTTTATTGAGGAAAAAATTATTGTGGCTACGATAGACTTCAAGCAAATTCGATCTACACCTAAAAGCAAAAACGATAGCTTTGAGTCATTATCTATACAGCTTTTTAAATTTCACTGTAATCATCACAAGGTTCTTCATTCTTTAGTTTGAGAGGGGATGGTGGTGACGGTGGCGTCGAAGCTTACTATAAAACACCTACAGGAAAAATTCTGGGAATCCAAGCTAAATACTTCTTTAAGCTTGGCAGTAATGAGTTTGGTCAGATTAAGGGGTCTTTGGATACTGCTCTTAAAAATCATCCCACACTAACTGAGTATTGGATTTATCTACCATTCGATCTAACAGGTAGAGTTGCAGAGGGAAAACGAGGGAAAAGTGAAGTTGAGAAGTTTGGAGAGTGGTGCAATGACATAACCACTCAAAATCCGAACCTTCATATAAAGCTCATTACAGCCGAATCTGTAAGACAACAAATCTTGACGATGGATAGCTCAGGCGGTTTCACCTCTTACTGGTTTAACGAGAATATATTAACCTCTCAGAAAGTACAGAGCTGCTTAGACTCTGCCGCTGCTTTTGCTGGACCACGATATTGTAGTGATTTAGACATTACCACAGAAGCTCATGATGCTTTAGATGCTTTTGGCGAAGTTTATGACTTTAATCAATGGATCATTAATAGTTGGAAACCATTGAAAACTGACTTCAGGACAAGAACTCAATATTCAGACAAGATTTTTTCTAAGACTCCAGATAGCGAAAAAGTACAAGCTATGCGCCTATTAGAAGAACTCTTAGAAAAAACTTCTAGTAAACACAATATCCTCGATAAAACCATTCTTTGTTCAACTCTAGATATAGTAAAATCATTCAAGCCATTCTGTGAAAATGCAATAAAGCAGCAAGAAAAACACTTTTTTTCGAAATATGGTGAAAGTAGCGACACGCCTTCATTTAGACAGTTCCAAGCTGAATATATGTGTACATTCCCAGCAGGGGACCTAGATTTCTCGAGGGAATTACTTTCTTCGATAGTAGATATTGAAAAAATACTAAATAGCCCTCTTGTTCAATCCTACCATGCTTGCTCTTTCCTACTAAATGGGCCTGCAGGGGCAGGCAAGACACACTCTATCGTAAGCTTTGCGAAGAGAAGGCTCGACAAAGGCGCTCATACTCTGGTGTTATTTGGTGAAGATTTTGACAATGCGGAACCTTGGGATGTTATAAGAAGTAAACTTGGATTTGGCTCCAATATTGGACGAGACAAGTTACTATCTTGCCTTCAAGCAAGCGCTCAAGCCAACAACCATTGTTTTGTTATTGCTATCGACGCGTTGAACGAAAGTGCAAAAGCAAGAAAATGGAAAAACAAACTGCCAGAGATAATCCAACAATTAAAAGAGTATGATTGCATAAAAATTGTAGTATCTACTCGTGATATATACACCAATTTAGTAGTAGATGAACGATTCCCTGGCTATGCATATAGCCATATTGGATTCACTAGAAACTTTCATGATGTACTCTCTTCCTTCTCACAACGCTACAATGTTGAAAGTGAGATAACCCCTATTTTTACAGATGAACTAAGAAATCCATTATTTTTACATTTAGTTTTCAAAACATACAAACCGAAAGACTCTCCTTCTCTTGATGTATCTACTAGTGGTTTCTCAACCATATTTTCAAAACACCTCAAGCAAATCGATGATTCACTAAGAGATCGTTTAAACTATGTTAGTCCCAAAAATATCGTTCGAGCGGTAATGACTAAATTGTCTGACGTTCTAGCGCATTCAGATACTCAAACTATAAATTGGGAAACAGCCATAAATACAATAAAACCTATTCTAGGAAATGAACTATCTCCAGAAAGGTTTATTGATGAGCTAGCTAAAGAACAGCTACTAATTTTGTCAACTGATGGCGACGATGATTTTCTAATTAAATTTGGCTATCAAAGATTTGGAGACATGTTGCGAGCATCTTCGATAATTCAATCTTATCAAGAAATTGGCAATAATGATTTCTCAATCCTTGCAGAGAAGCTGGCGGTTTTAAGTGACATAGAAAATGGTGTCTTAGAAGCTCTCGCAAGTATTCTCCCTGAGGAGATCGGAATCGAGATCACTGATAGCCGTTTGGCCTTAGAACAAGATTTTGCCCATGATCTTTTCGTTAAATCACTCACTTGGCGTTCAAAAAAAAGTGTTACTCCTTGTATTGAGGAACATATATTTGGTGCATTAAAAACCGAAGGGTTATGGCAAACCGTTTTTGAAAGCCTATTTAAGCTATCGGTAGTACCAAATCATTACCTTAACGCAGAAAGTTGGTTCAAAGATTTTCAATGGCGACAAGATTCTCCATCAAGAGATACCTACCTTTCTGTCGCCTTATCAGAGTCATACGATAAAAAAGGTGCAATCTGGTTTCTAATAGAAACTCTAGAGAGAATAGATGATACCAAGTGGCCCGAAGAAAGTTATAGATTAGCATCCTCCGCTCTACTTTGGTGTTGTTCTGCTACAGACAGGCGCGTCAGAGACCAAGCAACAAGATGCCTTAGCTTGCTTTTTAAAAGGTACCCAGAGATAGGCCAACATGCAGTAAATACTTTTGTGGGTTGTAAAGATGACTACATAGTTGAAAGCCTAATAATCGCTATGTATACGGCTTGCTTACTTTCGCCTGAGTCGGCAGAGAAATTTATACAGCCATTAAATAGATATATTCAATCCAATAAAAGATCTAATAATATTTTAATTCGCGAACATTCCCAACTATTGAAAAATGAGCTTGTAAGGCTAGGAGCTGAAGAACACAAAATATCAAATCAATTTATACACCCTTCTCTGCCAGCAATATGGCCTGTTCTAAGCGATGTGCAGACATTGCTTACGCTAGAAAATTTACCATCAAACATGCATCTATGGGGAGACCAATTAGGTCCTGATTTTTGGCGCTACAAAGTTGAACCCAGACTTAGAGCCTTTGACCTAGAATCACAAAATATAAGTCATGAAAATATTGCCTGTTGGATCATGAGAGAAGCAGAATCTATCGGCTATCCTGGTTATAACAATGGTGCTCTCAACCATGACTTGGCAACTCTTCATAAATATGGAAGAGGAAGAGCGAAGCCCAGCTATGCAGAAACCATCGGCAAGAAATGTTATTGGGTTGCTTTTCATCGTTTGATAGGCTTGTTAGCTGAAAACGTACCAATAGCCCAATGTCAATGGGAGCCACAACTAAATTCTGATAGATTTTGGTCTTTAGAGCTGCGAAAAGTAGATGCATCTGACATAAGAGATTTATCGCACTCTCCAAAGTACCCGTTGAACGACATAGTAAAGCAAAATATTGAGATTCCAGAGTGTGATATTGACTGTTGGTTGCAAACTGATGATTACTGTCTAGCGAACGAAGTACTCATCTTGCCAGACGAAAACGATACTGTATGGATTAACTTGCGTTTCTATTCAGATGTCCGTATTAAAAAAGATGAGGACGACGTTTCATACAACGCTGATACCTTAATCAGTATAGCCAGCTATAATAGCTATTTTGTTGATCTTAATAACACAGAAAAATTCGAACTCTACGATCCTAGTAATAACCACTGCTACCTTGTCTACTTGGCAGAGTACCCTAGAAGTTTAGCTTTTAAACAATGTATTGCTGAACAAGATACAACTATTTCAGATGAACAGCGAATATTCTCTAGCATGAAACTTTTGAGGGGTGCAGAATGGGAGTACGATTATTCAAGCAATGTTGAACAAAGCTCTATTGATGTGCCGTGCCCTGATTTAGTCGAGAGGATGAAACTTTACTGGGATCAAAACAGTGGTTGGCTTGATGAAAAACAAGAATTAGCAGCATTTAATCATACTGCTGAACGAAACACTTTTTTGTATGTCAGAAAAGACATTTTAGATAACTACCTGTCTCAATCCGGAAAGTCTTTAGTATTTTCACGATTTGGTAGAAAACATTTCAGCAAAGGAATTGCAAATAATGAAAAATTAATGGAAGTGACTGGTAGGTATGTTTACACGCCAAGTGACTCTTCTTTAAAGCTCCTTAGCAAAGATATCGAATAGAAGCACGTTATTGATCGATCAATTTATTTTAGAACCATGTCTATAAGTAAGGAGTATTTAGATGACAAACCACATTCTGTGCTCAGCTACTGAATTCATCAATAAAAGCAAGCAGATTATTAACGCTCCGTTTGAGTTTGGATACTCTTCTATATCTGTGGCTTACTACCAACAAGCAAATCTGGAGCGAGAACAAGGTAATGAGCCTTTAGCAAACGCATTACAGCTCGCTTCAAATATCTGTTCAATGAAGCTAAATCCGAGTAGCATCAATGATCCTTTCGTAGCTAGTACAACTTACAATGACTTAACAGAAAGTTGGCGCTCAACAATCCCAGACGACCTAACTAATGAGCAATTGGACTTCATTGCAGATATTTATACTGGTATAACAGATCCAATGGTTAAAGCTCGTTTTACTGATCTACTTTGGCTATGTGTCAGTCCAAGGAAAATTGAATATGCACAAACTGCTATAGAAAGTTATATGCGACTTCCGATTGATCTTGATACGTGGCGGCCTGACGTAGGGCATTGTTGGGAGAGATGCATTCAATTAGCTAGACAGACAAAAAACCATCAAGAGATCCAAAGTATTGAGTCAATATTAAAAATTGCCTTTGAAAAAAGCTATTCAGATGGCCCTTTTATGAATCTCTGGCTTGGTGAAATAATTGGGCGTAACCGTCTGCTTAGAAATGAACTAACAGGAATTGCAGAAGAGCTATATGGTCATGGTATAAACCTTTTAAATTTAAATAACTATTGGCAAGCTCGTGATTATTTTGATATAGCTGAAGAGTTTTTTAGAGTTCAACAAGAAGATGATAAATGGCTAAGTTGTTTGCTATTATCAGCTGAGTGCTTTGTACTTGAAGGTGATTCTAAAGTATCAAATAACATTCAAGGTCAGATGGCTGCTAATCATAGCTATGAGAATGCTTTGCAGGCTTATCGAAAGATCCCGAAGGCGAAGAGAAGCTTGTACGCTGTCGACGAAAAAATGTTTTCTGTCAGAGATAGAATTACTGAAACAGGCCAAAACATATTAGACGAAATGCCTACTTTTCAATTGCCTGGAATTGATATAACTGACATAGTAAAGGCGTCTATAGAGCATGTATCAGATAAGCAAGACTTAAGCCATGCTCTATTATGCTTTACTGGCTTTCCCGCCCCTGTATATCAAGACCTACGATCTCAAGCCACCGAGAGCCTCCAACAGTACTTTCTGAGTAGCTTGTTTAGTAACATTCATTATTCCGGAGATGGACGAGTTACTGCTAAAAGCCCAGCATTAGGTCTTGATCACAAAACAGATGAAGAGAACGAACCAGCGATATTTAACAAAGTCACTCAAGATTTTCAGTTAAACATGCAGTTTATAGTTGAAGGAAGCATTGTTCCAGCACTAAACCAAATTCTCATGGAATTTAGAGTGACAAAGGATTACTTAATACAACTATGTGAGCATTCACCAATAGTTCCTGAAGATAGAGAATACCTTTTAGCTAGTGCTCTTTGGAGCGGCTTTGAACATGATTTTAGAAACAGTATTCACTTATTAGCTCCCCAAGTCGAACACATAGTCAGAACACTTTTAAAAAATGGAGGTGCTCATACTACTACTATTGATAAAGATGGCATCAACAATGAAAACGGCTTATCAACATTGCTTAGGAATGAGCAGGCTGAGAAGATATTGGGTGAAGACCTCCTGTTCGAATTAAAAGCTGTCTTTACCGAATCCATTGGCGCTAACTTACGCAACGGAGTTGCCCATGGGTTATTGGACGATCAAAGCTCTAGTTCGTACGTATCGGTTTATGCGTGGTGGATGGTTTTGAGGTTGGTTGTGAGATCTCTATTTGAGTTTAAAACTACAGATGACACAAAGTAATTGCGCTGAGCTTAGTTCTCAAGCCTATTATTTCTTAAATAATCTGCCACACCCAAAAAGCACCCCTTCATTGTCATCCGATCAAAGCTATACACATGCGCATGAGGTGCTTCTCTACAACGTCCTACCAAAGGTTGCTTCTGATCATGTTTGCCATTCGCTAGCTCTATTACTCCGGAACAAATTGGGCAGGTTGCCGTAAACTCAGTAACTCTCGCTACATTTAGCTTATCTTTGTCCCAATACATCTCGATATCAGCATTAACAACATTGATATTAGCAAAGAACATAGGCGCTTTAACAACACGATGATAAGGCAGCATATATAGCGGCATAAAAAAGTATCGCCAGTTTAAGTATGCTACGGGAATAAGAATAGCGTATAAGAACGCTTGCCAAAGCTTTAAGTTTGGTATCTCATTCATTAGCATGACAACGAATACAGCATATATGGCAATCAAGATATCTAGAAAAAAGCTTAATAGTAGCAGTAGCATTAACACAATGCCTTTAAAGCTCATCATCTTAAGCTCACCTTGCTTAAAAAACAGTCTCGTAAATAATGATGGCTTAACATCGGATGTGGCTTTACGCTCGTACGTGATACTACTTAAATCTTCAGGATCTTCGTCATCAGAATCCAAAACAGTAGACCCATCTGTCTGCTCATTCCCTTCATCCGCACTGTCAATAGCCTCGATATCCATCCATATCAATGTTTTATTCTTTGATCCACCCCCTGATGCTGAACTAACAATGATTGGCTTATATCCTAGATCGATAAATGCTCTTTTACAATCTGGTTGCCATTGAATAAATTCTGATAGTGTCGATTTTAGCTTTGACGTTTGAACTGCGTTTTTAGCAGTTAGGCTATCTACTGTATTCTCATTAATACTCTTGGCTCTAGCATAAATTTGTTGCCTTGATAACTTCTCAGGTTCAAAACCATCGTCTGAGTACTTGAACTGTTTAAGTTGCTCTTGAACAATAATTTCTAGATATTTATCACGCAGCGTATTACGAGGATAGTTCAATAACTGATTATGCAACTCACTAAAGACTTCTAAGTATTTGTTTTCCATAGTAATGCACCGATTAAACCCCTATTGATACCCTAATAGAGGTCTGTTTTGATAGTCAAATCTTTTTCATAATTACCTCACTCCTAACCAACTAACAAGAGGATGGTAACTATGTCAATGTCAATCGCTGTTAATGAGCAAAAGCAAATCTTCAATGTTAAGCAAGTCGAGCGAGGGCTGGCTTGTATGTGTTTTTGCTTTGAATGCGCGGAGCCTGTGGTGGCTCGTAAAGGTGAAAAGAATGAGCATCATTTTGCACATCTTAACAATAAAGAAAGCTGCACTATTCATCCTGAAAGTATCCTACACAAGTTTGCTAAACAAGTCATTATGCAAGAGAGATATTTAATACTGCCATCCCTACCTGATGACGAACACAGTGAGGATAAAACGTGGCAATTTGATCATTTGATTGAGGAACAATCTGTAGGCTGTATTCGACCTGATATAGTCGCAACGGTTGATGATGAAATGATGTTTATTGAAGTTGCCTTGACTTCTTTCATCGATACTGACAAATCAGATTTTATTAAGCAGTTGGGCATTAAGACTATTGAGATCGATTTGAGAGAAATCATTAAACAAGGTGTTGAGTTGCCAAGTGAGGAAGCCAAAGATTATATTCTAGATTGTGTCAGTAATAAGCAGTGGATATTTCCAGTACCGAGATCGTTAGCAATACCAGTAGCCCCTACACCATTACCTGAGCCTGTCTATAGTTGCCAGAGCAGCACTGACGAGAATAGCAATGGAAGCTTTGATAAAGGCTATACCATCTATCGTTTTACCATCAAACACGCTTGGGTAGATGTCAGGGTCTTTAATTCAGGCATGCTGTCTATTAAATGTGTGACCTACAACCATGATGTTATTGAAATACTAAAGCAATGGCGTAACGAAGGCGGTGGGCAATATAATCAAAAATACAAGTCATGGAATTACTTTAAGCCGTTTTCAGACACTGTCTTTCAACGACTGCAGGAAATGGATATGACTCCCAAAAATTAAAAATAACTCAATTCGATAATACGGAAAATAAGATCATGACTTTTACTACGATACTACTAATAATAATAATATTGCTAATGATGGCGCTACTTGTATGGACTATACAGCGAATACAATTGCAAAATAAGGCTCTACTAGAGAGCGAACGAGATATCTCGCAAATTAAGCACGATATGCTTGAAAAAGAAGCAGGCTTTCAACAGCGATTAGATAAAGACATTAAAGAGGCGCAAAAGCGTTCAAACAACATGCAGCGTAATGTCCTAAAAGGTCAAATTGGTGAACAGTTCACACCATTTATTACTGATTTTCCATACAATCCTTCAGATTGCCGATTTATGGGTGAACCGATTGACTACGTTATCTTCCAGAACTTGCACGAATGCGCTGATGGCAACGTGTCTATTGAAGACGTTCAGCTTATTATTGCAGAAGTTAAAACAGGAAATGCAAGACTCAACCAGCGACAGAAGATTATTAAGCAAGTAATCGAAAATGGGCAGGTCATCTTTAAGGAGCTTAGAATAAAATACTGTGAGGATACGGAAGATATGCGTGTTCAGGTAAGCATATAACCAGTCTTATCTAACCGGTTTCATTCTAAAATAGCCTACCTACCTTTTCAGTCAAAACACTAAAAAACGTTACTTATTGACAAACTTAAGACTATTTAACCGTCTCTAGAGAGGGAATTAAGTTATTGTTTTATATAGTTTTATTATAAATAATAAGCTAAAAATAGTCTTTTTTTATAAAAAGACTATTTTTGTAATCTTAGTAGGGCGTGTTGAACATTCATAATTTTAGCCAAATATAAGCACAAGCGAGCGCCACCGTATTCTCATAACTCTGCTTGAGCTTATCAAATCTAGTGGCAACCGCCCTATACTGCTTTAGCTTAGCAAAGGCATTTTCTACTAAGTGGCGTACTTTATACAAGTCCCAGTCCATATGATCATTAGAGGACTTCGTGTTTGATCTTCTAGGGATGTTATCATGCGTCCCTGCTTGTTCAATATGGGCTCGTAGTGCATCAGAATCATAGCCTTTATCGGCACATAAAACCTCTGTATCGCTTAAATCTATCTTGTCTATTAAATCAGGTGCGACCTTAACATCATGGGTGGTACCATCTGATAAAATAAAGGTCAGTGGATTGCCATGAGCATCAACGGCTAAGTGAATCTTGGTCGCGCGTCCTGCCACACTTTTACTAATGGCTTGGGTGTTCTCATTACCACCACTACTGTGCTGATGCGCTTTGATATGAGTACCATCAATAAATACCCATTCACAGTCAGCGTCTTTGATTAATAAAGCAAACAGCGCAATCAGCTTATTACTCTTAAACCAGCGCTGGTAAGCTTTGTATATTGTATTAGGCTTGCCAAAGTAAGCTGGCAGATCCCGCCAAGGACAGCCAACACGCATACGATAAAGCACGCCTTCAACTGTATTTCTAAGATTTTCTTTGTCATAGATCTTAAGTTCTAGTAAGATAGGTTTCAGTCTTGTCCAGTGTTCATCTTTGAGCATAGTGCGAGGCATAGCGAACGATATCTTTTTTGTGTCAGAACTTAAAGATTAACCGTTCGCTATTTTTTTTGCCATCAATTTCTATCCAATGTTCAACACGCCCTAATTATAAGCATTATTCTGTACAGTTTCTCTAAAAAGTCATTATAAGTAAAAGCTACTCAATATTTCAATCATTCTGATATTACGAAAGCTTGAGAGACAAATACCAGCAATTTACTTAGTGGATCTATACCTGAAATAACAGAGTCATTTGCAAATGGTGGCGCTTTGAAACGAACAGCTAAAAACCCACCTTGTCAGTTTGATACAGGCAGTGATGAGATTGACATAAAAAAAGCGATAATGGTCAATGATGGCAAGTAGCAAAAAGCGCTGCTACCCTTTAGCGTCTTAATGAGATGGAAGATGCGTAACGATGCCAAACTTTACGCAGAATATATGGCTGGGGCATTTGACGTAATACCAAGTTATGTGTACTTAGTCATCAGTATCATTTCCCATATCTACCTAAGCTTAGACTATCGCAATACGATTTCTTTAATTTTAAAAGACCGTTTTAACTTAGTTAAAAATTCTTAATAAAAAATCCTATAAATAATATACAATTATTGTTTACTTTTCCACTATAGACATAGATATGTTACTTGCGAATCATCTAAAACCTGTTTTGATAACCAGTATTCAATTATGCAGCCTAGGCGGTCTTACCTGTCAGGTTTACGCTCAAACAGACTTTACTCAAATAGAGCAGCAGCAATACAATCAATATCAACAGCGACTTGAAAATTTAGAAGACAGGACTTCTAAACCTTTCGTGAGTTTGAGTGAACCAACCATAGGGACAAGCTTAAAACAACCACCGTCTAATGAGAACCCTTGCTTCACTATTTATCAGGTCAACCTACAACTACCCGATGAACCGGCACTCAAAAGACAGTTCGCCACTATTTTAGGCCCTATAAAATACGGACAAGGCTCAATACTAGGCAAATGCATTGGTCAGCAAGGTCTAAATTATGCGATGCGTAATGTACAAAACGAGCTGATCAAACAAGGCTTTATCACCACGCAAGCGACCATTGAGCCCCAAGATCTGACGACTGGTGTACTTAATATCACCATCACACCAGGGCGACTCCATAAAGTATGGCGATCTAAAGACGGTCACCCAAAAACGAATATCAGTAATGCCCTAACCTTGTCAAAAGGCGATTTGATCAATCTAAGAGAGATTGAAACCAGCTTAGAGAACTTCCGCTTGCCGCAATCGGCGATAACCAACATTGATATCATCCCAAGTATTAGTGCCAGTGATAATGAGCGGTATGGCAGCAGTGACTTGGTTGTCGCCCAACAACGCACCACGCCTATACAGTGGCAACTGAGTCTTGATGATTCTGGAAGCGAAGACACCGGAAAGTACCAAGGCACCTTAACCGCCAGCATCGACAATCCTTTGGGTGCCAATGACGCATTAAGTTTGTCTTATACGCATTCTATAGATCCTTGGAATAATACAGACACCCTGTCTAATAATAACAGTCTGTACGTCAACTACCGTTATCCTTATAAAAAATGGCAGCTGCAACTGCTGTATAGCGACTATGACTTCAATCAAACCTTAGCCGGCCTAAACCAAGACATTGTCTATAAAGGTAAATCGAACCAAAGCTCGGTTGGGTTACAAAGACTGGTTCATAGAGACCGCTACTCTAAAACCATTGCCAGCTTTGATGGCTATCATAAAAATTCAAAGAATTACTTTGATGACCAAGAAATCGAAGTACAAAGACGTCGTACCTCTGGCTGGAAAGCAGGTATCAATCATCAGCGGCAAACCTCTTTAGGCGATATGACAGCAAGCGTGCATTATCAAAAAGGCACAGGGGCGCTATCGGCCATCAAAGCGCCTGAAAGCTTTATCAGTGAAGCTGTAGTGGTCAACTAATTTAGGACAGCTTATAAGAGATTTGGTTAAAATAACGTCTCTCTTTCTCTGCTGGTGATAAATAATCGTTAAACGCATGCGGTCTCACGGTCTGATAATAGCCCCAGATGTAATCAACAATGGCAGTCCGAGCTTCAGCGATATCCTCATAACCGCCCTTTGGCATCCACTCTGTTTTAAAGCTTCTGAAGAAGCGCTCAGTCGGAGCGTTGTCCCAACAGTTGCCCTTTCGGCTCATACTTTGCGTCATACCCTCACAACTTGCCACGGATTGGGCAAACTTCTTGCTAGTGTAATGGGTTCCCTGATCGGAGTGAAACAGCACTCCAGTTGGCTGTAAGCGCGTCTGATATGCCATCTGTAGCGCTTTGGTTGTCAGCATGCTGTCAGGCGAATCTGACACGGCAAAGCCCACCACACGCCGAGCATACAAATCTAACACCACCGCTAAATAACACCAGCTGCCTTTAATGCGAATATAAGTGACATCACCCGTCCAGACTTGATTGGGCGCTGATGGGCTAAAATTACGGTTCAGTATGTTGTCATGAGCTTGGTGTTCTTCATCAGCATGCTTATATTTATGTGTTTTTAGCTGGCAACTGATGAGCCCCATCTGCGCCATAAGTTTACCTACCATATAACGGGTCAGCTTGATGCCGTGTTCATTCATTAATATGGCAACGATGCTGCGAGCGCCTGCTGAGCGCTTTGAGTCGTTAAATATTTGGCGGATTAAGGCTTTGTGTTTGACGGTTTCAAGGTTAATTGGCTTGGGCTGCCGTCCATAATAATAGCTGCTTTTAATCACGCCAAACAGCTTGAGCAAAAGGCTTTTACTCATCTGTTTGTCTTGCTCTGCCAGCTGACTTATCAGCGATAATCGCTCAGACTGTCCAAGGCTAGCAGAGCTGAAGCCTTTTTTAGAATGTCGCGCTCCATAGTCAGCCGTTTTACTTGTTTACGCAGTTCTTGGAGTTCTCGCTGTTCATCGGTTAAAGCGTTGCCGACTTTAGGTGCTTGACCACCCATTTCTTGACGGTACTGACTCAGCCATTTCTGTAAGGTGGATTTGCCTATGCCAAGTGAATCAGAAACGTCGGGTATGCTACGGTTGTGATCAGTGACTAAGCTGATGGCTTCAAGTTTGAATTCTCGGGTATATTGGTTGCGTTTGTTGGTCATACTAGTTTCCTTTTTGGGGTAGTATAGCCTCTTATGCGCTGTCCAGTTTTATTATGCCACTACAGTTAGGCGTTCGCTATAACAAAGACCATACCAATGATACTCGTCAAGAGCTATCACAACTACCGACTACCTTAATAGGCGGTAAAGCCTATACCAAGTCAGGAGGTGACACGGTACTAAAAGGTACTATTTTTAACACCTCAAACACTGATGACATCCAAGTTGGATTTGGCCCTTATGCAGAAGCAGACGCAAAATTAATACTAGACGCAGTTCAGCATCAAGTCATAACTACGCACAATCAAGAAAAAGAAAGTACGGTCTGGCAAAAAACTGTAGAACAACGAGATACCGTCACTACTGCGCAGCTGCCTAAATTCAACCAGACGCCAACGATAACCTCACCAAACGGTGTGGTCATAGCTGTTCCTGTGGATGTTGATATTAGTGATAATAATCAAGCCAAACTTGAGATTCAAAGAAGTCAAGCTGAGCTGGGCAAGATTGCCCTTAATTTATCTAAGCAGCCGGGCTATGAGTATTTGGCAGAGCTTGATAAAAACAATGAAATCAATTGGGTACAAGTTCAACTAATTCAAGAACACTTTAAGTTTGAACAAGAAGGATTGACGCCAGGGGCAGCGGCTTTGATCGCTTTGGCTATCGCTGTGGCATCAGGAGGTGCAGGTACTGGGGCTAGTGCATCCTTAGTAGCCGCTCATGCTGCTGGCGTTGCCCTACAGACGCAAGCCATTATTACCTTAATCAATAATAAGGGTGATCTTGGAAAAACGTTTAAAGATATGGCGAGTAGCGATACTATACGCAATATGGCAACTGCGGCATTGACGGCTGGAACACTGCAATATATGAATACCTCGGTAATGCCAGGTGTATTTAAAAACTTATCTATTACAGATTTAAACTCTTTACAAGGTCGATTAGTGAATGGTGTTTTTGAAGGAACAACTTCAGCATTAATTACTACGGGTATTAATGGCGGTAGCCTATCTGATAACTTAGAATTATCTTTGCTTAATAGCGGTATTAATGCTGCCCATGGCTTCGCAGCTAGTGAAATTAAGACAACAGAAAATAATTACATTCTGCATAAAGTATTACACGCAGTAGCAGGGTGCGCTTCAGCCGCTGCTAAGAAAGCTGATTGTACAGCAGGAGCTATAGGTGCATCTGTTGGGGAAGTAGTAGCTGAATTGCTTCCTGATCCCAATATGAGTGACGATTACGAAACATACAAAGCAGCAAGAGAAAAACAGCTTTTTCTCTCACAGTTTATTGCTGGTACTATTGCCACTGTCGCTGGTTATGATGCTGTTGCAGCAATAGATACGGCTCAGACGGCAGTTGCAAATAATCGTCAGTTTAAACAGCGCGAAGTAGAGCGTATTAAGCAATTGGCTGCAAAAAACTCAAAAGCTAGTGAAGCAGACTACTTCATTGCTGGCTGTGCTTTGATTAAATGTTCGGCTCATCTTCCAGTGGATTCTATTAGACCTCTTGCAAAAGTAGCAGAGGGAATTAAAATAACTAATACATTCATAACTGGCTAGGAACCATGCCAAACATAGATAAGCTACTCAAACAAAGTGACGCTGGTTTTAAACGCTATACTGGCATCCATAAAGCCACCTTTCATGAAATGCTGGATGCTATGCAAGAGCATGAATTATCTAAGACCAAATCAGGCAGACCCAGTGCGCTTAGTCTTGAGGAACAAATATTACTGGCCCTTACTTATTGGCGTGAATACCGAACGCTATACCACATCAGTATGGACTTTGGTATTCATGAGTCTTCTGCCAGCCGCATTATTCGTAAAGTAGAAGACGTACTGGTTGATTCAGGCAAGTTTGAACTGCCCAAAAAGCTGCCATGTCGCGTCGATGACGATATCAATTGGCGGGTAGTCATCGTTGATGCGACCGAAACCCCAATTGAGCGTCCAAAAAAAACCAAAGCGACTACTACAGCGGTAAGAAAAAACAGCACACATTAAAAGCGCAGGTTATCGTTCATTGGCAAACAGGCTTGATACTTGATGTGCAAACCTGCAAAGGGTCAATCCACGATTTTAAGCTCTATAAAGATACTTGTCCTGACTGGTTACCTGAAAATACTAACTATCTAGCAGATAGTGGTTATCAAGGTATAGCAAAACTACATAACCAAACCTTCACGCCATTTAAAAAACCTCGTGGTGGTCAGTTATTAGAGATATGCAAACAGGCGAATCATTATCTGGCAAAGTTCCGTATTATGGTTGAGCACAAAATAGGCTTAATCAAATTGTTCAAAATCGTGGCTCATAAATATCGCAACCGTCGTCAGCGCTATGATCTTAGAATGAAGCTGTTTGCTGGTATCGTTAATTCCGAGCTTAACCTATGACTTTCGCAAGAGGTCTATTGAGTATAAAGCCACTAGAAAAATAGAGATACAAGGTGCAACTGCTAAGTATGCAAGCTTAAGAACTGAACTCTCGAAACAAATTCTTGAGACAACAAGCTATGTGCGAACTTCAATTAGAGATGGAGGAGGTTATAATCAAACAAATAAGGAAACACTGTTTCAACCTACACCAACTACAGATAAAGCAAACAAGCTCAATTCAACGTATCAAATTGGAACTCGCGCAGAAGGCGTATTTATTACTGCTGTAGGAACTGGAAGTGGTGCAGTATCCGCAGCTGGGCTCTCTACTTGTGCTACAGGTATAGGCTGTGCGTTAGCAGGAGCAGGTTTAGTGTACTCTTCAGATATTATGAGTACAGGTCTTCGACAAGCCTATTCAGGTAAAACAGAGAACACGCTTGGAGCACAAGCTCTCAACGAGGTATTAGGTATTCCTCTTTCTACCGCTGAAATGGTTTATAGCGCTGCGGGAGTTGCAGGAGAGATTAGTTCTATTAGAAGTGGTTTAAAGCTGGCTGCAAGTATGAATAAAGTAACGATTCCAGTCAATGCTACCAACAAGATTCTATCTTGGTCTGGCTCTGGACCTCAGGCAGGAATCATAGGACTAAATTCTAGTAGCAAATCTAACGGTGCATTGTTAAATTATTATCCTAAAAATGTAGAATATATTTTTGATCCTACTACCTCAACATTTTTAGTTGGTGGTAGAAAATCTCCTGCAATGCATGAATATTTAGCAAACTCAATCAATGCTGATAGAAGTAAAGTGGTTGGGGGTCATGTATATAGAGGAAATGATGGAGTATTTTTAATGAATGAACGATCAGGACATTTTTGGCAAAACTGGACTCCAGAAGTTAGAAAGCAATTTGTCAAAACTATGCAAGGTTATGGAATAAAAGTTAAAATGGATGGCTTTTAAGCGCAATGCTACTAGCATGATTTTATTACGGATTTGTCTGATGTGTTATGCTCGCTTCAGACAAATTCCTACTTGGAAGTATCACATGATCAAAATAATGTCCCCTATACTCAATAGTATATTTCTTATTTATCAAGAAGGCTGGAAATTAGACATAAGAAGTAAAAATTTCAATTTAGATGTCAATATATTCGAAGTAACAATGTCTCTTTTTCCTTTTCTTGAAAAGGAGAAAAGTTTATATATTAGTATGATAGATACCAATAATATTAAAGCAATTGAAAGCTTTCCAGCAAAGGAGATAATAGAAGCGGGCTTCATACAGAATACCTCTTATACAGTCAAGTTAGCTGTTGAATGGCTTGATAACGAAGACAACAATGATTTGAATGTATACTTTTCGACTTATTTAAAAAAAATATTGAATAATAAGGTTTATGAACAAAGAACTAGACAAATTGCAGAAAAGCTTTTTAACTATACCATAAAAAATTGAACAGCTTAAAACAGATAATCTAATTGCTGTGTTATTTTTGATTCCTTATTTATAGTTAACGTCTTTAATAAGACTATTAGCGCTCAAATTTTTAATACTTATAGTAAGAGTTTTAAATAGTAGACCTCTTGCGAAAGTCATAGGTTAAGCTCGGAATTAACGATACCAGCAAACAGCTTCATTCTAAGATCATAGCGCTGACGACGGTTGCGATATTTATGAGCCACGATTTTGAACAATTTGATTAAGCCTATTTTGTGCTCAACCATAATACGGAACTTTGCCAGATAATGATTCGCCTGTTTGCATATCTCTAATAACTGACCACCACGAGGTTTTTTAAATGGCGTGAAGGTTTGGTTATGTAGTTTTGCTATACCTTGATAACCACTATCTGCTAGATAGTTAGTATTTTCAGGTAACCAGTCAGGACAAGTATCTTTATAGAGCTTAAAATCGTGGATTGACCCTTTGCAGGTTTGCACATCAAGTATCAAGCCTGTTTGCCAATGAACGATAACCTGCGCTTTTAATGTGTGCTGTTTTTTCTTACCGCTGTAGTAGTCGCTTTGGTTTTTTTTGGACGCTCAATTGGGGTTTCGGTCGCATCAACGATGACTACCCGCCAATTGATATCGTCATCGACGCGACATGGCAGCTTTTTGGGCAGTTCAAACTTGCCTGAATCAACCAGTACGTCTTCTACTTTACGAATAATGCGGCTGGCAGAAGACTCATGAATACCAAAGTCCATACTGATGTGGTATAGCGTTCGGTATTCACGCCAATAAGTAAGGGCCAGTAATATTTGTTCCTCAAGACTAAGCGCACTGGGTCTGCCTGATTTGGTCTTAGATAATTCATGCTCTTGCATAGCATCCAGCATTTCATGAAAGGTGGCTTTATGGATGCCAGTATAGCGTTTAAAACCAGCGTCACTTTGTTTGAGTAGCTTATCTATGTTTGGCATGGTTCCTAGCCAGTTATGAATGTATTAGTTATTTTAATTCCCTCTGCTACTTTTGCAAGAGGTCTAATCTGCGATACAAAAAACAGCTCCTAATTAGGAGCTGTTTTTTGTCAGGTAACACGATTAAAATTACGTCAACTAACGGCGGTTTTGAACATACGCCACTTTAGATGCATGCTTATGGTTTTGAACCACAAATTTCTTATGCGCAACTTTCTTAACGGCCACTTTCTGAGGGGCTTTATGTTGCTGTCCATGGGAGACTTTATGTTTTACAAAATGCGGTGCAGGTGCGGCACTTGCTTGACCAATCATCGCAAAACAAGCAGTAGCAGCTAGAATAGAACTCATCATTACTTTTTTCATTATCATTTCCTTCCAAATGCTTATCAAGCATGAATTATTAATTAGGATGTATGGCTTACCATCAGACAAAATGTCTTGATATAGCCTTACTCTATCGATAAGGGAAATGATAAAGGATTATGGCTTTACGAAGCTTTATGAAAATTGACGAAAGGTTACAACTGTTACTAACTGCACTCATCTTCTTTAGAAGTATGATGTTCTTGTATTTTGGCTAGTACTGGTAACGCTCACTAGGGGGTATAAAACTCTATCAATACAATTTTTTTGGAAAAGCATAGCCTTGAGCCATGCTGTCGATTTTATAGTTATTAAATTCATATCTAGCACTAGCAGTTCGGTACCTATATAGCGCACCGAACGTATTTCAACAACAGAGTTAATGACATGAGATATCAAAAATCAGTTTTTATTGCGTACCTTGAGGTATGCCTATAGAACCAGTAATACGTCCAGTACCAAATTAATATTAAGTACCTATCGGGCGTGTCATCAATTAAGCCAAATAACACAAGAAACCAGATGAATAGCACTCAAGAAATGACAGGCTAACTTGTCATAGCGAGTAGCAATCGCACGGTACTGCTTTATCTTGGCAAAGAAGTTCTCAATTAAGTGCCGCGCTTTATACAGCTCTTTATCGAAATCTCTTGGCTGCAGTCGATGACACTTGAACGGTATGACTGCATTGCCTTGTACGGCGTTAATCGGTTCAATGACGCGGGCATTAGCATCATAAGCTCTATCGGCAAGCCAGGTTTGGCTAATACTGACATCGAGCAGTTCATCTGAGCCACATAAGTCATGAGCCGCGCCACCCGTTAGATAAAAACCAGTAGGATTGCCTAATGCATCTGTACGAGTATGTATTTTGGTCGTCAGTCCACCTCGGCTTCGCCCAATGGCTTGATCCCTTTTTTTCCAGCGCTATGCTGATGGGCTTTAACAATAGTGGCATCTAGCATGGCATATTCATCATCGGATTGCTCAGACAACTGATTAAAAACCTGTTCCCATACGCCTTTTTTTGACCAACGGCTAAAACGAGTATGAATCACTCTGAAGTCGCCAAAACGTTCAGGTAGGACGCGCCATGGTATGCCTGTCTTGTAGCGGTACAGGACGGCTTCTACAAATAAGCGGTTATCCTTTGCAGTAACACCAACGTCATTTGGTTGACCTGGCAGAATGTCTTTAATTCTCTCCCATTGGTCATCTCGTAGGGCATGTCGTCTTGTCATGGTATCTGGTCTCAGTTCCCTAAATATAGACTGAGTATAGCTTGTTTTAAAATAACTGTGCTAATTGATGACACGCCCTAGTTAATTTTGGCCAATTTTTTATTTTTTATTCTATACGACATTGTGAGTTCATCTGTAGGACAGCATGATGGATCATCTTCTCCATAAGCATATGAAGTAATGCTAATAACCCCATTATTTACGCTTTTTATTTTAGCAGCTACCCCAATCGAGGCTGAGCCTAATTTAGTGTACTGGTTTTTACCAAGGCCTTTGAATACTACTAAATCCACACTTTTTGTTGTTGCATGGCAATTAGTTTCTTCACAGTAATAAAGAAGTGTGACAGCATCTTGGATTCCGTCAGAGTTAACATCTTTCATAACTATGCTTTGGTTATCAAAAGTAAACCTCATTGCTTCACTTTCTAAATACTCATTATCGTGAACAAAATATTTTTCACTTTCTAAGTTTAAAAACTTAACGTTACTAGCAGTCTCACTACTGATAGCTGCTTTAAGCGTTTGTGCGTATGAGGTTATAGACAGTGCGGTAAGTAAGCATAAAGCAGTGGCTTTAATTAAATAATTCATGTAAATACCCTCAAAAAAGAAAAACAAATAAAATCATAGAAGATGAAGTTGTAACCTATGATCAAGAGTAAGTCAAAGTATTAAGAGAACATCGCCAATTTCTGTTGGCGCTGCAATGACAAAAACATATGAGTGTCACCTCAGAACCTTAGGAGAGTCATAACATGACTAAAACACTACAAGAGATGTTAGCTGAGCGCTCTTTAGATAGCCGAGCGCGTATTCAACAACTGGCCGAGCAGCTGCTTTTAGAAAACCAGCTGTCTCGTATCCGTGAAGAGTTAGAGATCTCTCAAAAAGAGCTGGCTCAAACCATGGGTATTAAGCAGCCTTCATTGTCTGCTATAGAAAATCGCGGCAATGATCTTAAAATATCGACCATGAAAAAATATGTTGAGGCTATGGGTGGCAAGCTTCGTATCGACGTTGAGCTGCCAACAGGGAAACACATAGGCTTTAATGTGTAACAATGAATTCAAGTGATTTAAGCGCTAATAAGCCATCTTATAGGTGGCTTTTTTGTTATCAGAAACAGTCTAGTAATAGTATGCTTGAAGTAGTTTTACCGCATTAGTCTATTTAAAAACATATGTTTATAATATTATTGACAAAATATGTTTACAGCAGATATAGTCTTTACGGACAGTGTCTCTTTTAAAGAGGCATGACCCATAAAGATTATACTGCTTGGTATTTAACGGGTCTTGGATTGCTGCACATGGAGTTCAGCAATAGAGTAAAAAACAACCATGGAAGGGGACTTTATGACTATTCAAAAATCAGACAATGAATTATCCGCAAGCCAACAAGTCATTAATTGGCTGCAGGATTTTGATCAAGCCTTGTGTACAAAAGATATTGATAAAGCAGCTGAGTATTTCGAAAAGGAAGGTTACTGGCGTGATTTAGTTTCTTTTACTTGGAATGTAAAAACGCTTGAGGGGCAAGATGAAATTAGAGACATGCTTTCGCATACCTTAGAAAACACTGAACCATATGGCTGGCAGCTTGACGGAGAAGCTGTAGAAAATGATGGTGTGCTAGAAGCTTGGATAAGCTTTAACACCAAAGTATCAAAAGGCTATGGGCATTTACGTTTACGTGACGGCAAAGCTTGGACCTTATTGACTACTATGACCGAACTTAAAGACTTCCCTGAAAAGCGCAAAAAATTACGCTCAAAAGGGGCTGAGCATGGTGTTAACCCTGATCGTTTAACATGGCAGGAAAAACGTGAACTTGAAGAGAAAAACCTTGGTTACAGCGAGCAACCTTATTGCTTAGTTATTGGTGGCGGACAAGGTGGTATAGGTCTAGGAGCTCGCTTACGGCAACTCGAGGTTCCTACAATTGTCATTGATAAACAACCAAGGCCTGGTGATACGTGGCGTAACCGTTATAAATCGTTATGTTTGCATGACCCTGTATGGTATGACCACATGCCATATATTCCTTTTCCTGAAAACTGGCCAGTATTTACGCCAAAAGATAAAGTTGGTGATTGGCTAGAAATGTACACTAAAATTATGGAGTTAAACTATTGGGGGTCAACTGAGTGTATAAGTGCTGCTTTTGATGAAGAGTTACAGCAGTGGAATGTAGAGGTTGATAGAGCAGGTGAACGTTTAGTATTACATCCTAAACAACTAGTTTTAGCTACGGGTATGTCAGGATTACCAAACATTCCTAAAATTTCTGGTATGGAAGATTTTATTGGAGAGCAACAGCACTCCAGCCAACATCCAGGAGGTGAAGCTTATCGAGGTAAAAAATGTGTTGTATTAGGTGCCAATAACTCGGCGCATGATATTTGTGCCGCCCTTTGGGAAAATGGTGCAGATGTCACTATGATACAAAGATCATCGACACATATTATCAAATCAAATACGTTGATGGATGAAGTATTAGGTGGTTTATACTCAGAAGAAGCCATTGAAAACGGAATAACCACCTATAAGGCAGACCTGACTTTTGGTTCTATTCCTTTTAAAATCATGCCGCAATTTCATGAGCCTGTTTATCGTAAAGTCGCCGATTTAGATGCTGATTTTTATAAGAGACTAACTGATGCAGGCTTCATGCTCGACTTTGGTGAAGATCATACTGGTCTTTTTATGAAATACTTACGCCGAGGCTCTGGTTACTATATCGATGTAGGTGCCTCTGAACTTGTAGCGGAAGGTAAGATAAAGCTTAAATCCAAAGTAAGCATTGATCATATTAAACCTCATTCGGTGGTACTAACTGATGGTACGGAGCTAGAAGCTGATTTAATTGTGTATGCTACTGGATTTGGTTCCATGAATGGTTGGGCTGCAAAAATAATTTCACAAGAAGTCGCTGATAAAGTTGGTAAGTGTTGGGGAATGGGCTCAGATACAGCGAAAGATCCAGGCCCTTGGGAAGGCGAATTAAGAAACATGTGGAAGCCAACGCAGCAGGAGGCGTTATGGTTCCATGGTGGAAACTTGCATCAATCTCGACATTATTCTCAATATTTATCTTTGCAACTTAAAGCCAGAATGGAAGGTATAGAAACACCTGTATACGGCTTACAGGAAGTTCATCACTTAGAGTAAGTTAAACGTTACTACTTTTAGTAACCTATGAAAAATCATAAGTAGAATGGTCGTACTAGTTTGATTCAGTACGACCATTTTTCTATTTGATCAGTTATTTTTATAAGTTACTGTACTTACGCAGAAAAAATTTCAAATGTTTATTTTAATGGCTGATATTTCATAGTGAGCTGTAGTTTTTTAATCAACATTGAAGCGTTATTAGTAGCAAATAGAGCTTTCCCTTAATCACTTCATAAATTAATCATCTCAGTTTAGCTATTCAAAATTATCAATCTATATCATTAAAAAATACATAATTTTACATAAAAAATAGCTTTAACTCGAACCAAAATATCAGTAGCATAAAATTATGACTTGATCAGGAAGATCAATTTTAGGGAGTTCTAGATACCTTTATTACACAACAAGGAGTGTTTCATGCTGTACGCAAATCCCAATACGGAAGGTAGCCCAGTCCAATTTCGCGAAAAATACGACAACTTCATCAATGGTGAATGGACCGCGCCACTCGATGGTGAATACTTCGACAACACAAGCCCCATTGATGGCAAAACCATTTGCCAAGTTGCCCGCTCCAAAGAAGCCGACATCGAAAAAGCCCTCGATGCAGCTCATGCCGCCAAAGACGCGTGGGGCAAAACCAGCGTCGCTGAACGTGCCAATCTATTACTCAAAATCGCTGATAGCATGGAAGCCAACCTAGAAGCCATCGCCATTGCCGAATGTTATGAAAACGGCAAACCCGTGCGTGAAACCCTCGCCGCAGACATTCCTTTAGCCATTGACCACTTTCGCTATTTCGCCAGCGCCATTCGTGCACAAGAAGGCGGCATCAGTCAAATCGATGACGATACCGTTGCCTATCATTTTCATGAACCACTTGGCGTCGTCGGTCAAATCATCCCGTGGAACTTTCCTATCTTAATGGCGGTCTGGAAACTGGCACCTGCCCTTGCCGCTGGTAACTGTGTTGTCCTAAAACCTGCCGAGCAAACACCAGCCTCTATTCTGTTTATGCTTGAGACCATCGGTATTGCCGATATTTTACCAAAGGGCGTGCTTAACGTCGTCAATGGTTTTGGCGTTGAAGCGGGTAAGCCTCTAGCCTCCAACCCACGTATCAATAAAGTTGCCTTCACGGGCGAGACCACCACGGGTCGTCTCATCATGCAATACGCTAGCGAAAACATCATTCCTGTCACCCTAGAGCTGGGCGGTAAGAGTCCCAATATCTTCTTCGCCGATGTCATGGATGAAGACGATGATTTCTTAGACAAAGCCGTCGAAGGTCTTGTGATGTTTGCACTGAATCAAGGGGAAATCTGTACCTGTCCATCGCGTGCTCTCGTCCATGAAAGCATTTATGATGAATTTATCAAACGCTGTGTCGCCCGTGTCGAAGCCATCAAAATGGGCAATCCATTAGACACTGACACCATGATTGGTGCGCAAGCAAGCTCAGATCAGTTAGAAAAAATTCTCTCTTATCTTGATATCGGTAAAAAAGAAGGCGCAAAAGTCTTAGTTGGCGGTGATCGAGCCAAACATGACGGTGATCTTGGCAATGGCTATTATGTGCAACCTACTATTTTTGAGGGCACTAACGACATGCGTGTGTTCCAAGAAGAGATTTTTGGACCGGTGCTGGCTGTTACTACCTTTAAAGACGATGAGGAAGCCATGCAAATTGCCAATGATACATTATATGGCCTAGGTGCTGGGATTTGGACACGTAGTGTGCATAAAGCTTATCGCTTCGGTCGTGGTATTCAAGCAGGACGCGTATGGACCAACTGTTATCACCTCTACCCGTCACACGCAGCATTCGGTGGCTATAAGCAATCTGGTATCGGACGCGAAAACCATTTAATGATGCTCGATCATTATCAGCAGACCAAAAACATGCTGGTCTCTTATAGTCCGAAAGCAATGGGGTTTTTCTAAATTCAAAATATGTGCTCTAAAAATATGCTTTTTTCTTACTAGGGCACCGAAATGAAGCAAACAATCGTCTCAAAATAGTGCTTTTCCTAACTAATTTATTAGGGAAGTCAATTTTTTATGTGGCATAGAACTTGCCCCCTATGGAGATATAACAAGATTGTCACGTTTTAATCCAAGAGAGTTTGTTGTATTTATTTACAGAGTACTTCACATATTTTGATAATAGCTTACCAATTCATTATTAATTGGCTGAGCTTTGGAGAATGACATGTCTACAAACGCGAATGGCCAAATGAATGGCATAGCAGGAAATACTCAGGTTGAGAATGACTATTTTGCTAAAAGGCAACTCAAACAAGGCGCAGTCGGCTGGGTATTATTGATAGGGCTTGGTGTTGCCTATGTGATTTCTGGAGATTTTGCAGGTTGGAATTTTGGACTTGCTCAAGGTGGTTGGGGTGGTATGTTTGTTGCCACAATTGTGGTCGCTATAATGTACCTTTGTATGTGTTTGTCTATGTCAGAGATGGCGACAATGTTGCCTACCGCTGGTGGCGGTTATAGTTTTGCACGAACTGCTTTTGGTCCTTTAGGAGGCTATTTAACGGGTACAGCAATTTTAATTGAATACGCTATTGCTCCAGCTGCTATTGCCGTATTCATTGGTTCCTACTGTGAATCTTTATTTGGTATTGGTGGGTGGATGGTATATTTAGCTTGCTATATTCTCTTCATAGCCATTCACTTGAAAGGTGCTGGTGAGGCTTTGAAGATCATGTTTGGGATCACAGCTATTGCTTGCATTGCACTAGGTGTATTTATAGTAGCAATGATTCCACATTTCGATAGTACAAACCTTTTTGACATCGCAGTTGGTAATCAAGCAGGTGCAAGCTCATTCTTACCATACGGCTATATCGGAATTTGGGCTGCTGTGCCATACGCTATTTGGTTCTTTTTAGCGGTTGAAGGTGTACCCTTAGCAGCTGAAGAAGCCAAAGACCCAGCTAAATCATTACCACGTGGATTGATTGGCTCAATGTTGATACTAGCAACATTTGCGATTCTTATACTATTTTTGGGACCAGGAGCTGCTGGCGCAGATGCGTTGAAGGACTCAGGTGCCCCTTTAGTAGATGCTTTGGCTTCTGTGTATGGAAGTAACTCTTGGTTAGCAAGTTTTGTAAACTTTGTTGGTTTGGCTGGTTTGATTGCAAGCTTTTTCTCTATCATTTACGCCTACTCTAGACAGATATTTGCCCTATCTCGTGCAGGATATCTACCTAAGAAATTATCATTAACAAACAACAATAAAGCGCCTTATTTAGCGCTTATCGTTCCTGGAATCATAGGCTTTCTGTTATCGCTCACAGGTGAAGGTGATTTACTTATCCTTATGGCGGTATTTGGTGCAACCGTTTCATATGTTCTAATGATGGCATCTCATATTAAATTACGTTTATCTCGGCCTGATCTTGCTCGTCCTTATAAAACACCCGGTGGAATTTTTACTTCAGGCGTTGCTTTAGGTTTGGCATTACTTGCGGTAATAGCAGGATTGATGGTAGATCCTAAAGTATGGTTTATGGCTGCTGGTATTTACGTCGTATTTATCCTTTATTTTGTTATATTCAGTCAGCATCATTTAGTCAGCGGTACACCAGAAGAAGAGTTCGCGCAAATAGAAGCGGCAACTGATGAGTTGGGTTAAATTCAATGATTATGAAGTTGCATAAGTTAATTAGAAATTTCTCATAAGGCGTTAAGTTTCAACATAGTTGGAACTTAAGGGTTCGATAATTTGAAATAGATAGTTTCGTTGTCAACGCACATATTAGTGCCAATCAACGTGATTACGAAACCAAGGTGGTTAACATGGCATATAAACATAATGTAGGACAGCGAAACTACCAATTTAAAGACTTAAAAACATTGCTTGCAAAAGCATCACCGAGACGTTCGGGTGATGAGCTAGCTGGAGTAGCAGCCATCGATGTAACTGAGCGCGTAGCAGCGCAAATGGCATTAGCAGACTGTTTGTTAACTGACTTTCTAGATGACTTTTTAATTTCTTATGAAACGGATGAAGTCACTCGTTTAATTATGGAGCAACACGATCTTCAAGCTTTCTCTAAAATATCCAGTTTTACTGTTGGGGACTTAAGAGACTGGCTTTTAGGAGAGTCAGCGACCACAGAGACCATATCAGAATTAAAATACGCTTTTACACCTGAGATGGTAGCAGCTGTAAGTAAAATAATGCGTGTACAAGATCTTATCTTGGTAGCAAAAAAATGTCGCGTCGTCACTAAATTTCGTAATACCATCGGTCTAGAAGGATCTCTATCCACACGACTACAGCCTAATCACCCAACCGACGATCTGTTGGGAATTTCCGCAAGCATCATTGATGGATTGATGTATGGCAATGGTGATGCGGTCATTGGGATTAACCCTGCTACCGATAACATACAGAACCTGTCTGAATTATTGAAACTCCTAGATCATGTGATCTCTGAATACCAAATCCCTACTCAGTCTTGTGTCTTAACCCATATCACATCCGCCATACAGTTGATCAATAAAAACGTCCCTGTCGATCTGGTTTTCCAGTCCATCACAGGTAGTGAAAAAGCGAATACAAGCTATGGTATAAACTTAGCTATGTTAAGAGAAGGCTATGAAGCTGCCACCAGTCTTAATCGTGGCACAGTAGGTCAAAATGTCATGTATTTCGAAACAGGTCAAGGTAGTGCGTTATCCAGTAATGCTAACTTTGGCGCTGATCAGCAGACACTTGAAGCTAGAGCTTATGCTGTAGCAAGAGAATTTAAACCCTTATTGGTTAACACAGTGGTTGGTTTCATTGGACCTGAATATCTCTTCGATGGCAAACAAATCATTAGAGCAGGACTAGAAGATCATTTTTGTGGCAAGCTTCTTGGCGTACCTATGGGTTGTGATATTTGTTATACCAATCACGCTGACGCAGATCAGGACGATATGGATACTTTATTGACCTTGTTAGCCAATGCTGGGATTAATTTTATAATGGGTATTCCAGGATCAGACGATGTCATGCTCAATTATCAAACAACTTCATTTCACGATGCCCTATACATTAGACAACTTCTTGGTCTCACCCCTGCCCCTGAATTTGCGCTTTGGCTGAGTAATAACGACATCTATACCCAATCTGGGACTAGCATTGATTGGTCAGATAAACCGTCTGCCTTACTGTCAGGAATAATGGGTAGTAAGCTTACTTAAGCTAGCGTATAGAAAACGTCGATAAACCATAAAGAGAAATGCTATGTCCATTGATCATTCGCAAAATAAGACATCACTGACTGTTAAAGATCATTTCAAATCAGATACAAGCAGTTCTAGTGATTTAGTCCACTTAGATCCTTGGGAAAAATTAAAACAATATACGGATTCTAGAATTGCTTTAGGGCGTGTGGGTTGTAGTGTTCCCACTAAGCCCTTACTCAAGTTTCAACTTGATCACGCTGAGGCTAAAGACGCTGTCCTGCAAGGCTTAGATGTTGATTCTTTAATAGCTAAGCTTTCTGAACATTGTCGTTCATCTATAGTAGAGCTAGATTTGAAAGTCTTTACAGAGGGTTCGAATGAGACAAATAGCCAAGTCAATCAAATAAGCGATAGTTTGACAATACTGAGAGTAACAAGCCAAGCACAAGATAAATCTGAATATCTGAAACGTCCGGATTGGGGAAGACTTCTTAGTATTGAATCCGCTAAGCAATTGGAATTATTTGGTAAAGACAAGTGTTATGATGTTGCTATCGTTATGGGAGATGGTTTATCAGCAAGAGCAATAGCTGAAAATGCTCCAAAGCTTGTTGCAGAACTCATCTCGCTTTTTAATGATAAAGGTTGGACTATCGCACCCTTAGTTATTGCTACAGGGAGCCGTGTCGCTTTAGGTGATCAGGTAGCCGAACGTCTTCATACCAAAATGCTAGTCATGCTTATTGGAGAACGTCCAGGTTTAAGTTCTCCTGATAGCTTAGGTATTTACTATACTTGGGATGCTCAATCTTCAAGCCATGATGCTATGAGGAATTGCATCTCTAATGTGCGTACCGCTGGCCTTCCAACAAGAGTCGCAGCAAGCCGTCTCTTAGCATTAATGGAAAAATCTTACGACCTCAAGTTATCTGGGGTTGAGCTAAAAGATGAGCAGGAACTACCAGTATTAGATAAAGATCAAACAGCGATTAAACTATTATAAAAGGTTTATCTTAATGGATAGCGATATCCCTATTATCCAATAAGATATTAAAGCCGCTAAAGATTCAGCAATTGATCTCTTTTATTCAAAGCCACTACGCTTAGAGGGTATGCTGCTAAGTATGCTTAGAAAAAGCCTGCTTCATACCACGCAAAAATGTAAAGGTATGCTAAATTCAATTGTCCGATAAACCTGAACCGCCCCGACTATATCGAAGAGTGTTTTACTTAAGTCAGGCAGCAATGCCTGACAGGATTAAATTATCATAATACCGCTTTTCAAACTCAAAAGGTGACACATAACCAATCGTGCTGTGTAATCGTGTTTTATTGAACCAGTCCACCCATTCAAGGGTTGTCAGTTCAACATCATTAACATTAGTCCAGCTCTGCTTTAAATAATCAATCACCTCAGACTTATACAGTCCATTGACCGTTTCAGCCAATGCAGTAGTTGTCCGAGCAGTTCTATAGCAAACTGAGATTAATAACAGTAATGACCCTTTTTAATGTTAAGTTTACTGGAATGACTGTCTAACGATAAAAGTTAAGATTAGAGACGCTATGAGAAAGTCAGGTTCTGATATGGTCTAGGCGATAAATCATTATACTTTCTCTGTTTCAGGCTTAGATATCGCCCGCCACAAAATCACAAACAGCGCGTCAAACTCTTTATTTATCGGAGCATGGCTTTGACGCATGATATGCATAAAGCCTAAACGACTGATAAAGCCCATGAATACATCAAATAGAATGTATAGCGGCACGCTGTCGTTTAATACCCCTCGTTTCTGCCCATCTTCAAGCACATCTAAAAATGCGCCAATAAGCTCTTTATTCTCATAAATAGCAATACTACGAATGCGTGATACCGATATCGAGGACAGTACCATCACTGCATCAGGATGGCTGTCGACAAAATCAAAACAGACCCAAAGTGTCTTACGCAATCGATCTTTGACGCTATCAATCCCTTGTAAATGGTCCATGATCCGCGTCGCCAACCTACCAAGCACGATATCCATAATGATATTAAACAGGGTTTGCTTGTCCCCAAAATATTTATAAAGCGTTTGCAATGAAACGTTGGCAGACTTAGCGATTTGCGCCATCGTGACTTCACTAGGGTCGAAGCCTGCGAACACTTTACGAACCGCTTGTTCAATCTTATCCAAGGTGGCAGGTCGCATATCTGACAAGGGCGCTAAATGTTGAGAGGTCTCAATACCATCCTTTTGCTTGACCGCCTTCATTATCATTACTATTTACTCCCTTTTAATCTACTTGGACTAGAGTCAATCACTTTATTCAATGAGCCAATTTTATCTAAGGTAAGATGTATTACCATTTATTTTAAACGTATTGAATAAAGCATTTTGGTCATCTAGTATATCTTATACAAGTTTTTATTTTAAAGAGTTTTTAATACCTAACTAAAGGGTAATATAAATTACCCTAGATTCAATTTCTATATAATTACTGTCAAGGATAGACAACATGAGTATTGAAGCCTTTGCCTCGAACTGGATGACCGAAGAACATAGCATGGTGTATGACAGTGCTTTGAAGATGTTTAAAAGCTGGGAAGATAAAGATGAGCAGTGGCGTGAAAATGGCATGATCGACCGCGCAGCTTGGCACGAGGCGGGCGAGATGGGCTTTTTATGTGCGTCAATGCCTGAAGAGTACGGCGGTGGCGGTGGTGATTTCGGTCACGAAGCCGCTATTTTGTTAGCTCAGGCACAGGCTAACCAAGCTGGTTTTGGCGGTATGGTTCACTCAGGTATTGTAGCACCGTATATCTTAAAGCATGGGACTGAAGAGCAGAAACAAGCATGGCTCCCTAAACTGGCCACGGGCGAATCTGTGGGCGCTATCGCGATGACTGAGCCAACGACAGGCTCTGACTTACAGGCAATCAAAACCTATGCGGTAAAAGATGGTAACGACTACATTATCAATGGTTCAAAAACGTTCATTACTAACGGTCAGCATACCAACCTTATCGTTTTAGCTTGCAAAACGGATCGCGATCAGGGCGCTCAGGGGGTGTCTCTGATTGTCGTCGAAACGGATGGTTTAGAAGGCTTTGAGCGCGGTCGTAACCTTAAAAAGACTGGGATGTCCGCTCAAGATACCTCAGAGCTGTTTTTTAGCAATGTCCGTGTGCCACAGAAAAACCTATTGGGCGGTATAGAGGGTTTTGGCTTTATTCAAATGATGCAAGAGTTGCCACAAGAGCGTTTAATCATTGCGCTAAGCGGTTGCGGTGCTATCAAGCTGGCGCTAGAGTTGACACTTGAATACGTAAAAGAGCGCGAAGCCTTTGGAAAGTCGATTTGGAAGTTCCAAAATACTCGCTTTAAGCTCGCTGAAGTTCAAGCTGATTACCTAGCAGTAAGAGCGCTATGTGACTCTGCTGTTGAAGCGATGATCAATGGCACTCTAACTGCACCGCAAGCGTCATTAATTAAGTATTGGGTAACTGAAAAACAGTGCAAGGTCATGGATGAATGCTTACAGTTATTTGGTGGTTACGGCTATATGACAGAGTATCCGATCGCTCGTATGTATGCGGATGCTCGCGTCCAAAAAATCTACGGCGGCACTAATGAGATTATGAAGGAGTTGGCTTCACGCTTTATGTAGTCGCTTAAGATTGCGGAACGTACGTTCTCCTCAACACTTCATTATTGAACACATATCCAATGAAATATTAAAGGGACTTATTATGACCCAGACCGCTTATATCTATGATGCCATTCGCACTCCACGTGGCAAAGGCAAAAAAGATGGCTCCCTCCATCAGGCGTCACCTATCTGGCTGGTTCGCACGCTACTACAAGAGATGCAGCAACGCCATAATTTAGATACCAGTTTGGTAGACGACGTTATTTTGGGCTGTGTAACACCAGTCGGTGAGCAAGGTTCTGATATTGCACGTATCGCCGTTATCGACGCCGATTGGCATGAGAGCGTGGCAGGGTTAACGCTGTCACGCTTTTGTGCGTCTGGTCTAGAGTCAATTAACCTTGCGGCAACCAAAGTCATGTCTGGCATGGAAGACTTAGTCGTTGCCGGTGGCGTTGAATCAATGAGCCGTGTACCAATGGGTATGGACGGCGGCGCTTGGTATATGGATCCACGAGTAAACGAGGCGGTTCAGTTCGTACCTCAAGGTGTTGGCGCTGATACCATTGCTACCTTAAAAGGCTTTAGCCGTAAAGACGTTGACGATTTTGCCTCAGAGTCACATAGAAGAGCCGCTGCGGCTTGGGAAAAGGGCTACTACGATAAGTCAGTCGTTCCAGTCAAAGATCTAAACGGTTTATTACTATTAGATAAGGACGAAACCATTCGTCCAAATACGTCAGTAGAAACTTTGGCTGGCCTAAACCCATCATTTATGATGCCAGGTAAAATGGGCTTCGATGACGTTATTCTTGATAAATATACGACTATTGAATATGTCAATCATGTTCACCATGCGGGCAACTCTTCAGGCATCGTTGATGGCTCAGCATTGTGTCTTGTGGGTAGTAAGGCTGCTGGCGAAGAAGCCGGTCTAAAACCACGCGCCAAAATCATCATGGCGTCTGTAATTGGCTCAGAGCCAACCATTATGTTGACTGGCCCTACCCCTGCCTGCCAGAAAGCACTGGTTAAGGCTGGTATGACTGCTGCAGATATCGACCTATGGGAGATTAACGAAGCCTTTGCTGCTGTACCTCTTAATACTGCTGATGATTTTGGTCTTTCACTTGATATCGTCAATGTTAATGGCGGCGCTATTGCGATGGGTCACCCACTAGGTGCGACAGGCGCGATGCTGCTGACCACGGTGCTTGATGAGCTTGAGCGCCGCGATCTAAAAACAGCAATGATTACCCTATGTGTGGGTGGTGGTATGGGTATTGCGACTATCATTGAACGTGTATAAGCCTCAAGTATGACTGATCTACTCTAGATACGGACATAACTTATGCATCAAAATAAGGATATCAAATGAGTACTAATAGTGTAGATGCCATCAATATATTAAATCATTTTTCTGCCCAAGCCGATAACGGTATTATCACCGTTACTATCGACCAAACCGATCGTAAGATGAATGTCATTGGTGATGGCTTTAATGACGCCTTTGCCACACTGACTGATGCTTTTGTCAACGACCAAGAAGCAAAAGGTTTGATCCTAACGTCTGGTAAATCAACCTTTGTGGTCGGCGCGGATATTGACCAACTGGCTACTATTGAAACTGCTGAGCAAGCGTTTGACTTGGTTGAGGAGTTAAAAACTAGCCTGCGTAAACTTGAATCGTCAGGTAAGCCAGTGGTTGCTGCCATTACTGGTACGGCATTGGGTGGCGGCATTGAGCTTGCTTTAGCATGTCATTATCGTATCGCAATCGACTCTCCAAAGACCGCGTCTAAAACCAAGCTGGGTCTACCTGAAGTCAAGCTTGGTCTATTACCTGGTGGTGGCGGTACTCAGCGTCTGCCACGCTTGATCGGTATTCAAAAAGCACTTGAGCTGATGACGCAAGGCAAAGCGCTTAGCCCGCAGCAAGCGCTTGACATTGGTCTTATCGATGATGTGGCTCATGATAATGATGAGCTTATCAGTAAGGCAAAAGCGTGGATTACTAAAAATCCAAAAGCGCAGCAGCCTTGGGACAAAAAAGGCTTTAAGATCCCGGGTGGCGACAGCAAGCATCCTAAAATAGTGCAAGTATTTTCAATTGCGCCAGCGATGGCAAATCAGAAGTCGCACGGCAACTATCCTGCCATTACCCATATTTTATCTAGCGTATTTGAGGGCTGCCTAACCGATATCGATAATGGTCTTAAAATCGAATCACGCTTTTTTGTCGCTTGTGTATTATCAGACGTGTCTAAAAATATGATAAACACCCTATGGAAGCAGCTAAATAGCATCAAAAAAGGTCAGTCACGCCCAGAAGGATTTGAGCGCTCAAAAGTGAGCAAAGTCGGCATACTAGGTGCTGGCATGATGGGCGCTGGTATCGCTTACGTCTCAGCCAAAGCGGGCATGGAAGTGGTGCTATTAGATACGACTATCGAAGGTGCTGAAAAAGGCAAAAACTATTCTACTAAGTTGTTAGACAAGGCGATTAGCCATGGTCGTTCAACACAAGAGAAAAAACAAGCACTATTAGACTTTATTAAAACCACAACGTCTTATGATGATTTAGAAGGCTGTGATTTAATCATCGAAGCGGTCTTTGAAGATGTGGACATTAAAGCAGAATGCACGCATAAAGCTGAAGCCGTTATTCCAGAAACTGCCGTTTATGCGTCAAACACGTCTACATTGCCTATTACTGAGCTTGCAAAAGCCAGCAAGCGTCCAAACCAGTTCATCGGTCTACATTTCTTCTCGCCAGTAGATAAGATGCCATTGGTTGAGATTATCGTGGGCGAAGAAACCGATGATGCCACTTTGGCTAAAGGTTTTGATTATGTCGGTCAAATCGGTAAGACACCGATCGTTGTCAATGATAGCCGCGGTTTTTATACCTCTCGTGTCTTTGGGACTTACGTATCTGAAGGTATTGCGATGTTGAGTGAAGGTATTCATCCTCGTAGTATTGAAGTGGCAGGTATGAAATCTGGTATGCCGATGCCGCCACTGGCTCTGCAAGATGAGGTGTCACTAAGCCTATCATTACATGTCATGCAGCAAACCAAAAAGGCGTTGGAAGCAGAAGGTAAAACCTTTACCCCACATCCTGCCATGCCCGTGGTAGAGAAAATGGTTAACGAGCTTGGCCGTGAAGGTAAAAAAGTTGCTAAAGGCTTCTATGACTATCCAGAAAATAGCGAAAAGTACTTATGGCCTGAGCTCACTGAATTCTATCCAACGACAGATGAGCAGCCGACTCAGCAAGACTTGGTAGACCGCCTACTTTACGTGCAAGCCAATGAAACCGCAAAGTGTTTCGAGGAAAACGTCGTACGTACGGTAGCTGATGCAAACGTAGGTTCAATCTTCGGTTGGGGTTTTGCACCGAACCAAGGTGGTACGTTGCAATTCATCAACTCAGTAGGTGTTGATAAATTTGTTAAACGTAGCCGTGAGCTTGCTAGCAAATATGGTAAGCGGTTTGAACCGGCTCAAATATTAGTGGATATGGCTTCAAGTGATGAGGAGTTTGTTGATGGCTAATCAAGCGGATACTATGAAAAACTGCCTACAGGGGTTACGTGTTGTTGATTTGACGCGCAACCTCCCAGGACCATTTGCGACTAGACTGCTTTCTGACTTGGGCGCGGATGTTATTAAGATTGAACCGCTTAATGGTGATCCAGCTCGCGCCTTTGGCGAGCTGTTCACCGCATTAAACCATGGTAAAGAGACTCAAAAAGTTGATTTTCGTGATTCAGCAGGTATTGAAACAATCAAAACACATCTTAGAGATGCCGATGTGATGCTTGATAGTTTTCGCCCCGAAGTATTAGAAGGGATGGGACTGGATGCTAAGACTCTGCATGCTATCAATCCAAAGCTGGTCATGGTATCGATTACGGGTTATGGCGTTGTTGATGGCAAAAGCATTACTCATGATTGGGCTAATAAAGCTGGTCATGATATCAACTTTCTGGCGATGAGCGGCGTGCTTGATCAACTCAAAACCGCAGATGGTGGTCAAGCAATGCCTAATATCCAGTTTGCAGATTTGGCAGGCGGCAGTGATACGGCAGTCATTACCCTTTTGGCTGCTGTGTTCTCAGCACAGCGTACTGGAAAAGGCCGTCACGTTACGGTCAGTATGACCCATAGCTTGTATCAGCATCTGGTCATGCCAAAAGCAACTGGTAAGTTGGTTGCAAGCTTCTCTGGTAAAAACCCAAAGCCGGAGCATGATTTTTTAGGGGGTCTACTACCCTGCTATCGTTTGTACAGAACAGCAGATGATCGTCATATGGCAGTCGGCTCTTTAGAGCTAAAGTTTTGGCAAGGTTTATGTGACGTATTAGAATTATCTGAGCTCAAAACTAAGCATTGGCAAATGGGTGTCATGCCCAATACCAGAGACAGCCAAGAAGCAGCGCAAGTGGTCGCTGATACCTTTGCCAGCTATGGTCTTGCTCACTGGCAGCAGGTTTTTGAATCGGCAGATGTGTGCGTTACGCCAGTCCTTACACTAGAGGAAGCGCGCGCGCATCCTTTATTTACGCACCAAGATGAGCATGGTGCAACATTGGGCTGGCAGTAAAATAATTACTCACTTAGTTAAGAGCAATAAACAAAGTTAAAAACGATCCCAATAAGGATCATCGCCAAAACGCTCAGCGATAAAATCGATTAGATAACGGCAGCGCTGCGATAAGAAACGGTTTTTAGGATAAACAGCATAAGCATTTAAAGTCGGCAATTGATACTGTTGCATGATAGGCACAAGTGCACCACTGGCTAAGGTTTTGTAAGTAATAAAATTGGGCAACAAAGCGATTCCATGATTTTTTACCGCCATTTCTCGTAAAAAGTCGCCATTATTGGCCTTTGTCTTTGAGTTGATAGCGACTTGGTGCTTTTTACCTTGCTCATCTATGAGCTCTATCGTGTTGGATTTGTTTAGACCGTATTGTAAAAACTCATGCTTGGCAAAATCTTCTAATGTATTTGGTATACCCATTTTACTCAGATATTCAGGGCTGGCACATAAGGTATAGCGAATCAGTGCCAGACGTTTGGCTTGATAGCTCGAGTCCTGCAACTCTCTAATACGAATCCCCAATTCAAACCCTTCTTCAACCAAATCTGTATGCCGATCAGAGAAATCGAGCTCAAAATTCAAATTGGGATGCTGATTGGCATATTCATCAATGACATCATTTAGATGCATCAAGCCAAATGACAATGGTGCAGTCATTTTTAAGATACCCTCGATACGCGTGGGCGCACCACTGGTTTCTTCGTTTAGGGCATCAACTTCGCTCAGTATATTGTTCACCTTTTGATAATAATGCTCACCGGCTTGGGTTAAGTTAGATTGGCGCGTGGTCCGGCTAATAAGTTGACTACCCAAGCGCGTCTCTAAATCTTTGAGGCGACGACTAACCGCTGATTTGGCAATATTTAATTGCTCAGCGGCTTTTGTGATGCTGCCGGCTTCAACAATGCGCACAAACATTGCCATATCTTCTAATTGTCCCATATAAGATGCTCCTTGACTGTTCTCTAAATAAGAACTGTTATTTGCGATTATTACGGTTTATCTATATCTGGTCAATAATTAAAATATGAACACTGCTTAGGTACATATATTTTTGTTTATGGTGAAGGCGCTTATTCAATAGATAACCGTAGTACGCGCAGATAACTGCAAATAACTAAGAAAACGGGAATTAAGAGTACATCTAGGGCAACTAATAATTATGATAATTAATGATCACAGCACTGCCAGTGATAACTTGCCAAGCTTTTGGCAGCGCTACCAAACGCCTGTGTTATTGACAGTGGTCGGCGGCGCGATTGATACCATCGGTTTTATCACCTTGTTTGGTTTCTTCACCGCACATGTCACGGGTAACTTGGTGATGGCGGGCAGCGGTTTGGTCAAAGGTGAAGCTGGTCTATGGATTAAGCTTGCTGCCTTACCGTTATTTATTTTAACGGTGATGGTGACCAAGATGTTTATTGACCATAGTAAAAATAAACAGCTCACGCTGAGTCATTTATTCTTAGGGGAAGCATTTTTTCTGACCGCTTTTATGATTGCTGGTTTGTACTATCAGCCTTTTGTCGATGCTGGTGATATAACCGTGGCGATAACAGGTGGATTAGGCTTAATTGCGCTGGCGATTCGTAATACTGCTAGTAAAACGGTGATTAAGCATATGAGTCCGACAGTATTGATGACGGGTAATACTACACAACTGGGTATCAATCTGACCGATTACTTAGTCAATCGCACAGCCGACAATCGCAAAAAACTGGCACACAGCTCAGTATTGGTATCTAGCTTTTTAGTAGGCGCATTAGTGGGTGCGTTGTTATATATGCAGCTAAGTTTTTGGGCGGTAGGCTTATTTGTTTTGCCCGTGCTGTATCTATCAGTTAGAGCGCGTGATAGAGACTTTTTACAACATATTGCATAATATATTTTTGGGCTTAATAGCAACCGTTTATGCAACTGACCCTGTTATAAAGTTAATGGTTTCACTATGAATATGTGACGCTATCCCTACCATCCAATTGTTCTAAAAACAAGAATAGTTAATTGCAGTTAACGTTGTTTATCTATCAGAGGACAACAATTATAATAGACTTATTGTTTAAATAAGTTAACTAATAGTAAATTTGTAGATATTTAACCTATTAATATCTAAGGATAAATTATGAAAATGATCTATCATGCAGCAGACTCTCGTGGCAATGCCAACCATGGATGGCTAAAAAGCAAGCACACTTTTAGCTTTGCTAATTATCATAATCCAGAACGCATGAGTTTTGGTGCCCTACGCGTCATCAATGACGACTGCATCATTGGTGGTCAAGGCTTTGGTAAGCATGCGCACCGCGATATGGAAATTATCAGTATTCCTTTATCGGGTAAGCTCGGTCACGGCGATAATATCGGTAATAATGGTATTATCGAAACGGGCGAGATTCAAGTCATGTCAGCAGGTACTGGTATTACTCATAGTGAGATGAACGGCGATGATAAAGAAGATGTAAAACTCCTACAGATTTGGGTCATCCCAAATAAGACGAACGTCACGCCTCGCTATCAGCAAATCCGTATGGATGATATTATAAAGCCAAATGAGTTCAATCAAGTATTGTCACCTAATGCTGACGATGCAGGTGTATGGATTCATCAAGATGCTTGGTTTAGCATGGGTGATTTTGATAAAGGCGTTACCCAAACCTATCAGCTAAAAGATCCTAACAATGGTGTTTATGTCTTTGTCATCAGCGGTAAAGTCGTCGTAAACGGTAACACTTTAGATATCCGCGATGGTCTTGGCATTTCGGACACCAAAAGCCTCACGATGGACGTCATCGATGATGCTAAAGTATTGCTAATGGAAGTACCAGTGAGCTAATGGACGCTTCAAGGCATTTTAATTTATCTATACTAAAGGATAATTATTGGAAGTTCAGATACTGGATATAACCATTAACAGTACCGATCATTTATTAGTTCCAATCAATTTATATTAACCATGTGGAGAAATACTATGTCAGACCTAAATACCTTACAACAACTTGCCGAAAAACGCCGTTCTGTCTATGCGTTGAGCAATCAATTGCCCGTCTCGAATGACGAAGTCGTTAAGTTGGTTGAGCATGCAATCTTGCATACGCCGTCATCGTTTAACTCACAATCGACGCGTGTTGTCGTATTGTTTGGGGAAGAGCATCAGAAACTGTGGAATATGACTGAAGAGACGTTACGTAAAATCGTTGGAGATGAAGAGAAGTTTAAATCAACAAAAGACAAAATCGCGGGCTTTAAGGCGGGTGCAGGTACAATCATGTTCTTTGAAGATCAAAGTGTCGTGAAAAACATGCAAGAAAACGCGCCGTTATATGCCGATATGTTCCCCATTTGGGCACATCAAACCAACGCGATGCATCAGTATGTTATCTGGACGGCTTTGGCCAGTATCGACGTTGGCGCAAATCTGCAACACTATAATCCTATTATCGATGACAAAATTGCTGAAGCATGGAATATTGACAAAGACTGGACGCTAAACGCTCAAATGGTATTTGGTGCTATCAAGCAGCCTGCAGGCGACAAAACGTTTAAGCCTATTGAAGATCGCATGAAAGTATTCGGTTAGTATCGTATATTTTTCAATACTAAGCTGCTCAAAATATAGACAATAAAACCGCTATGGAAATATCTTAGCGGTTTTATTGTTTTGACATTCTTTGAATTTAATCGTGCTTACAAGGCATTTATCACAGCAACCCATTTTCTCGTCATGATTTTGTATTGGCTTAAAGAAACCTCCTTGTTGGAGGCTTTTCAGTGTACAGATTTTGAGCATTATTGCAGTAACAAGATATGCTTTCTTTTTTGATAAGCCGATAGACCACCTGCACCCAACTTTCGACCAATACCACTTTGCTTAAACCCACCTCAGCCTGCTTCTGGCAATACTATTTGTTGCTCATTTATCTAAATATGACCTGATTGGATTAATGTCATTCCAGAAGGTTTTAACAGTACGGTACAGCCTGCAGCTATGGCTAAAAATGCGGCGTCTTGATATTAACTCCAACCAGTGGCAACCCACCCTACTCCATGTAATGACGAATTTCGCCATAGCCTTGATGGTTCCAAAGGAGGACAATCAGTGGCAGCTCAAGCTCGGCGGCGTAGATGAGTTCTGCAATCGCAAACTGAGTACCGCCAGCGCCAATCAGATTCACAACCGACGATTTTGAACCGATCATGGCGCCAATCGCGGCAGGCAAACCATAACCTAACAAACCCTGTTGACGAATTAAGCCATCGGCGCGTCGCCAGTTTTCAACATCAACTGCATTACATTCGTCAATTAGACTCCGTGCATGGCGGTCATATTCAACTGTGTCTTATCGATAAAATGCCGACACTATTATTTAATGAACTGCTTGTGCTTTTTGATGCTTACGGACGCTAGACCCATCTTTGCGCGTAATCGTTATCCCTGTAAAGCCAAACAATATCGTCAGTAGCAGTGATAAATAACAGAAGAACGCATAAGGCAGATAATCAAGCACTGGCACACCTAACGCTTGGCTGATAAACACACCGCACACACTCCATGGTACAAGTGGATTGATCACTGTACCAGCATCTTCAATGGTACGTGATAGATTTTTTGGATGCAAGTTCAAGCGCTCAAACGTCGGACGAAATGCTGTACCCGATAAAAGAATACTCAAATACTGCTCACCGATAAGGACATTGATACTGAGTGCTGACATGGCAGCAGCAAAGATAGCGCGTCCTGCTGTCGTTAAACTGTCTTTAATACCAGATAACAAGGCTGGTAAAATTCCCAATGCCGTCAGCAATCCTCCTAGACTCAGCGCCAATATCACAATCGCTTGAGTAAAGAACATACTTTGCATACCACCACGCGACAGCATACCGCCCACTTCACCAAGCTCCAATGACTCTGCGGATGTGTAACCTGCAAAGAAATAACCACCCAGCTGCCCAACTTTTGGTGTGCTATGCATATAAGTAATGATAATTGCTATAGCAATGGTACAAATAATGGCGTAAATGGCATTCACTCGAAGTAGCGCCAGCGCAATCAAGACCACAAATGGTAATACCGCATAACCATGTACCAAACCACTGTCAATCAATTGTCCTTTCAGCACCGTTACTTGACTTAAATCTGAGCCAGCCGTCTGTCCGGAGAAAAACCAAAATAGTATGACAGTCAATATCCATGCTGGTATCGTGGTATACATCATATTGCGTATATGCTCGAACAAATCGATGCCTACAACGGCTGAAGCAATGGTACACGTATCTGACAATGGCGACATTTTATCACCAAAAAATGCCCCTGATACCACAGCGCCTGCCGCTATCGCAACGTTAGCATCAAAGGCATCACTCATACCAATGAAAGCCACGCCAAGCGTCGCAGCAGTCGTCAAACTACTGCCCAAAGCGATACCAATAATAGAGGTCAACACAAAGGCGGAGATATAATAATACTGCGGCGATATCAGCTCAAAACCAAAATACATCAAGGTTGGAATAGCACCAGACATCATTAAGGCAGCGACCATCAAACCAATGAAGAAAAACAGATATATTGCTCCGATACCACGCATGACGCCAGTCGCCATTTGCGTCTGCATATCATCAAAACTGAGACCTTTATATAGACCAATGCCTAAAAGCACACAGATAGCAAGTATCAATGATAAATGTGGTACCCAGCCAAAGCCAATCATGGTAACGCCCATGATAGCAATGACAATGGCTGAAATCATAAATGCCAGTTGCGGTGAGATTTGGGTTAGAATTTTTGGAGGCATCACACATCCTTAGAGTGCCAGTAGCTTCTGGCATTAGGGTTTGATTTTAGGGTGACAAGTTTAATCAGTTGTTAGCAGTATTGCTACTCTGATTATTTGGTGAGTAAGCTGTCGGTCTTGGCTGCCATGACAAAGTCATTGCGATGCAAACCTCTAATACTGTGCGACCACCAAGTGACCGTCACCTTGCCCCACTCTACCAATATGCCCGGATGATGCCCTTCTACCTCAGAAATCTCAGCAAGCTCATTAGCAAATGCCATTGCTAAGACAAAATTCTTAAATTTATATTGGCGCTGTAATTGCTTGATGCCATCGATTTCAATCAACGTCCACTCTGGAATTTGTTGTAATAACTCTGTTGCTTCGCTGTCGCTGACTGTTGGTGCGCCAATACGGCAGGCTTCACAGCTGGCTTGTGATAATGTCGTCATGATAATATCCTTTTATTTTAACTATTGGTTTTTTAATGAATGTACGTCCGTGTTGACGTTGGTTTTTTTATGACTTATGAAAAATGGACTGTCTATTAAGCCGTTTTGATAGCATATGTTGGCTCAAACAGCCCTAAACTCATCGCCTTTTTTACAGCGCCCATAATGTCGCTATTCACGATATCAAATAACGTATCCAAATCATCAATTGCATAATAGATAGGCTGAATTTGGTCAATACGGTAAGGAGTGCGCAATACATCAATCAAATCAAACGCACGACAGTCCGGTTCATCGCTTAGGGCATAAATGGTTTCAGATGGTGAGCTTAAAATACCACCGCCATAAATCTTGCGGGTTTCTTTGGTCGCGCCCATTAGACCAAATTCGATGGTGAACCAATACAGGCGCGCTAAATAAAGACGCTCTTGCTGAGACGCATTGAGACCAAGCTTGCCATAAGTCTCATTAAAAGTTGCAAACGCAGGATGGGTCAGCAGCGGACAATGTCCGACGATTTCATGAAAAATATCCGGCTCTTCGATATAGTCCATATCATCAAAGCGGCGGATAAAGGTCGCAACTGGAAAGCGTTTATCAGCTAAGAGTTTGAAGAATTTGCCGAAGCTGATTAACGCCGGTACAGCAGCGGTTTGCCAACCAGTACTGACTTGTAATACTTCATCAATATCCTGTAGTTGCGGAATATGCGTACGCGATAGTTTGAGTTTCTCTAAACCCTCAAGATAGGCTAAACTGGCACGATTGGGTATTTGCTTGGCTTGACGTTCAAGCAGCGCTTGCCACATCGCGTTTTCATCGTCACTATAATGAATATGACCATGATTGTCTGGTTGACGCGATACGTAAGGTTGCTTCTTCTGAGTTAAATGATGAGTAGAAGCTTCAGTGCTTAATGCATTGCTACTGAGAGGCTTTGTGTACGCAGTTCTCTCTTGACGGCTTTCCATGCCTAGTTTCCTTGTGTTGCAATGAGTCTGATACCTTGGTATCAGTCATTTGCTTTATTTACTTTGTTCGCCTAGCTTTTAACGTTTATTATTAATAGCAGAGTAACAAAGGTAATAAGGACAAGATAAACCCCTTTCATCTTGCCCTTTTGATACTTGTTTAAAAGTGCTTTTTTAAAGGCATTCTTAAGAAATCTCTGACAATTATGGCGTTTCAATCTCTGTCTGACCAACCATGCCGCGGCGTACTTGGTCGCGCTCGATAGATTCAAACAATGCTTTAAAGTTACCTTCACCAAAGCCCTCTTCGTAATTACCTTTACGCTGGATAAACTCAAAGAATACTGGGCTACCTAAGATAGTTTCAGAGAAAATCTGTAGTAGCAGACGCGGAACATCGCCCTCGGTCGTACCATCTAACAAGATACCGCGCATCTGTAGCTCAGAGATATTCTCGCCATGACCTGGTAGACGCTCATCAAGCATCTTATAATAAGTATCATTTGGTGCCGTCATGAGCGGAATACCCATCTCTCTTAGCTTGTCGATGCTAGACAATAAGTCATCACTCAATAGCGCGATATGCTGAATACCTTCGCCATTAAATTGCATTAAGTACTCTTCGATTTGACCGCCGCCCTGTTTCGACTCTTCATTCAGTGGGATACGAATTTTGCCATCAGGCGCCGTCATGGCTTTACTGGTCAAGCCAGTATATTCGCCTTTAATATCGAAATAACGAATTTCGCGGAAGTTAAAGATACGCTCGTAGAAGTCAGCCCAGTACGCCATGCGACCACGGTAGACGTTATGCGTTAGATGGTCGATGACTTTGAAACCAAAGCCTTTTGGATGCTTATCGACATCAGGCAGATATTCAAAATCGATGTCATAGATAGAATTACCAGCCGTAAAACGGTCGATAAGATAAATGAGCGAGCCACCGATACCTTTGATTGCTGGTAGACGCAACTCCATCACCCCTGTTTTGACATCTACTGGCTCAGCGCCGTTTTCGATCGCCAAATCATAAGCTTGTTGGGCATTTTTTACACGAAAGCCCATGCTACAGGCGCCGGCACCATGCTCACCTAAAAAGTAGCTACCATGGCTTTTTGGCTCGCGGTTTAAGATAAGGTTGATGTCTCCTTGACGAAACAAGGCAACATCTTTTGAGCGGTGATTGGCGATGTGGGTAAAGCCAAGGTTGCGAAACAGCTCTTCGACAAGCTCAGGCTCTTGTGAGACGAACTCAACAAAATCGAAGCCTTGTAGGCCCATAGGGTTGTCAAATAAATCTGCCATTGTCATCATCCTTAATTGCAATTGGTGGTATAAAGCGCTAAAAATCAGCAAAAAATAAGTTTCATCAATCATTCCTATTGACGATGCATTTATATTAGATTAGCTTGATTTATAAGACTAATCGTATTTTTTGATTTATTTATCAGGTTTACTTATGAATATCAGCATTCGCCAACTTACCGCTTTTATCAAAGTCGCTGACAACGGCAGCTTTACTCGTGCCAGTGATCAGATGCATCTGACCCAATCTGCGGTCAGTGGATTGATAAAAGAGCTCGAATCTAGCCTTGGCATCGTATTATTTGATCGCACTACACGCCAGCTGTCGTTGTCGGCAGTTGGACGGCATCTATTGCCACAAGCTCGGCGCATCTTAAATGAGATGCAGCTGTTTGAGAATGAAGCCAGTAGCTTAACGAGCTTAGCGCAAGGTCAAGTCAGGCTCGCCGTATCACAGTTTGCGGCCTCTTCTATGCCAGCGGTTATCGCTCAGTTTGCCAAAGAATATCCTGAGATCAGCGTGTCTTTGCTTGATTGCTCAGCAGAAAATGTCTTAGCACACATTCAAAATATTGAGGTGGATTTGGGCGTGGGCACTGAGCTTGAATTTATGGAAGCTGAAGATGACATCAGTGCCGATTTGCTATATCAGCTGCCATTCTGTGTGGTCATGCCTGATAGTCATGCGCTGGCACATAAATCAGAAATTATTTGGCAAGATTTGATCGATACGCCGCTTATTACCCTGCAAGGTCCATTTATTGAGCAAGTGACCGCTGAGCTTGATGAGCGCATCGCAAACCACATACAACAAGCACGCTATAAAGTAAATTTTATGTCGACGGCGCTCGAGATGACCCGCCAAGGCTTTGGCATTACCTTGTGTCTGCCTTATATGCCGGAGGTGATAGACTGGGTCAGCGCCAATGGTTTACAGATGCGACCTTTGACGCAACCTGTCAAAATGCGTCGATTTTTTATTTATCAACGCTCATCGCGTGCCCTATCACCAGCCAGCATTGCTTTTAAGCATTTTTTGCAGCACTACTTTGCTAGCCATTTTGATGATTTGCAAAATATTTAACAGCCAGTTTTATATCCCTTATCAAAGCAATTTAAACTATGATCCAAGAAAAAATGATATCACTAGGCAAAAAAATGCATGAATTGGTGGGGATAATGGAATCTAACATTGAGTTAATACCCAAACTGGTTTATGCTTTTTAGCGCCTCAACTTATACCTTTGTACTTATATCCCTTGTAAGGAAAACACATGTTTGAACGTATCGATTACTATGCCGGCGACCCAATCTTAGGATTGATGGACAAATTTGCAGCAGACACCAACCCAGACAAAGTCAATTTGGGTGTTGGCGTCTATTATGATGAAGATGGCAAAATGCCAGTACTTGAGTGTGTAAAAACCGCTGAACAACGTATTGCTGACCCTATCTCGCCGCGTCCGTACTTACCAATGGCAGGTTTACCAGGACATCGCAAAGGCTGTCAAGAATTGCTGTTTGGTAAAGACGCTCAGATTTTACAAGATGGCTTGGTTGCTACTATCGCGACCATCGGTGGTTCTGGTGCGTTAAAAGTCGGCGCAGAATTCATCCACGAATGGTTCCCGCAGTCTAAGTGTTACGTGAGCGACCCTACATGGGGCAATCACATTGCGATCTTTGAAGGGTCTGACGTCGAAGTCGGTAAATACCCGTACTACGATACTGCTACTGGTGGCATCAAATTTGATGAGATGATCGCGTTTTTTGAGACATTGAATAAAGATGATGTTCTGCTGCTTCATCCTTGCTGTCATAACCCAACGGGCGTTGATTTGACTCGTGAGCAATGGGATACAGTCCTAAACGTCATTCAAGCGCGCGAGCTGATTCCGTTTATGGACATCGCTTACCAAGGCTTTGGCGAAGATATGGACAGCGATGCTTACGCCATTCGTAAAGCCGTCGATATGGGTCTGCCATTGTTTGTCAGTAACTCATTCTCTAAAAACTTATCGCTATATGGCGAGCGTGTCGGCGGTCTATCAGTCGTGTGCCCAACGGTAGATGAAACTGATCGCGTCTTTGGTCAGCTGAACTCTACGGTACGTCGTATCTACTCAAGCCCGCCGTCACATGGTGGTCGCGTGGTCGATATCGTTATGAACGACGAAGCCTTGCATGAGCAATGGGTTGGCGAAGTGTATGCCATGCGTGACCGTATCAAATCTATGCGCAGCAAGCTCAAATCAGTATTAGAAGAAAAAATCCCAGGTCGTAGCTTTGGTTACTTGACCGCACAAAACGGTATGTTTAGCTTCACAGGTCTAACACCTGAACAAGTTGCACAGCTACAAAGCAAGTATGGTATCTATATGGTATCGAACTCACGCATGTGTGTTGCCGGCTTAAACAGCAGCAATATCGACTATGTTGCCAATGCGATGGTTGACGTTTTAAAAAACTAATGTCCTAATCGCTTTTATTAAAAAATAAACGAAGGCTAAGTATCATTACTTAGCCTTTTTTCATGCGTTGGATTTCGTAATGGTGATATTTTTAGCAAAAACAATAACCAAATAGCTTTTCGTCTCGGTCAAAACTCAATCAATTTATAGAACGAGCACATAAAAAAACTTGCAATCGATTATGCTATAAATTACATTATACGTAAGTAGTTAATTATAACGTAATTTAATATTCGCTTTAGCAAGGAGCCGATCATGTCAACGATTGACAAAAACCTCTCATCTTTCCTCGATATCGCAACCGATTCTGACTTCTCTATTCATAACCTGCCTTATGGCATTTTTAGTGACAGCACCGACAGCAAACGTCGCGCTGGTATCGCTATCGGCGATCACGTATTGGATTTATCCGTACTTGAAACAGAAGGGTTATTGGGTTTAGACGGTGGTTCATATTTCGATAAAAACACCTTAAATGCCTTTATTGACTCTGGTCGAGATAACTGGACCAAAGCACGTCAAACCATTCAAACGCTACTCTCTAATGATTGCGATACCTTACGTGACAACACAGACTTGCAGCAAAAAGCCCTGTTTAAGCAAGCGGATGTCACCATGCACTTGCCTGTTCAAGTGCCCGGCTTTACTGACTTCTATTCGTCTAAAGAACACGCAACCAACGTCGGCACCATGTTCCGTGACCCAAATAACGCCCTATTACCTAACTGGACTGAGATGCCAGTCGGTTATAACGGACGCGCGAGCACCGTTATCGTCAGTGGCACGGATGTGATACGTCCATCTGGTCAGCTAAAGCCCAATGCTGATGATCGCCCTATCTTTTCGCCTTGTAAGCGTTTGGACTTTGAGCTTGAAACGGCATTTGTCGTTGGTAAAGGAAATAGCATCGGTCAACCGATTGCCGTAGACAATGCTATTGATCATATTTTCGGTATGGTTTTGCTGAATGATTGGTCAGCTCGTGATATTCAAAAATGGGAATATGTGCCGTTAGGTCCATTTAATGCCAAAACCTTTGCCTCTGAAGTGTCTCCTTGGATTGTGACGATGGATGCTTTGGCACCGTTCAAGATGCCATGCCCAACACAAGAACCAAAGCCACTTGCTTATTTAAACGAAAAAGACAGCAATAACAGCTACGATATCCATTTATCGGTAGAGCTATTGCCTGAAAATGCTGAAGAAGCAACGGTGGTTTGCGAAACCAATTTTAAATATATGTACTGGTCTATGGCGCAGCAGCTGACCCACCATACGATTACTGGCTGTAAAGTAGAAGTGGGCGATATGATGGGCTCAGGGACTATTTCAGGACCGACGCCTGATTCTTATGGCTCGATGTTAGAGATTGCGTGGAATGCGACCAAACCTATCACCCTACAAGGCGGTGAGACACGCAGCTTTATCGAAGATGGCGACACGGTAATCATGAAGGGCTATAGCGAAAAAGACGGTATTCGTGTTGGCTTTGGTGAAGTGCGCGGCAAAGTATTGCCTGCACTTACTTTTGATTTTGACAAATAGCATCTTTATATAACACAGGCGCGCAAACAGCAAATTTGAGCTGTCAGATAGCTATTGGTATATCGTTTATACATGCTGCCTGACAGTTAATCTGATAGCACGCCCATCAAAAGGAGTTTGATATGAGTTTTAAAATTGAAAAAATCCATCATGTCGCCTATCGCTGCAAAGACGCCAAAGAAACCGTTGAATGGTACAAGAAATACCTAAACATGGATTTCATCTTAGCCTTTGCAGAAGACCATGTGCCTTCGACCAAAGCCTTTGACCCTTATATGCATGTGTTTTTGGATGCGGGCAATGGCAATGTATTGGCATTTTTTGAAGTGCCTAATCAGCCTGAAATGGGCTTTGACCCTAATACGCCAAGCTGGGTACAACATCTAGCGATGAAGGTGAAAGACCGCGATGCCTTAATGGCAGCTAAAAAGCATTTGGAAGAAAACGGCATCGACGTGGTTGGTGTGACGAATCATGGCATCTTTCATTCTATCTATTTCTTCGATCCAAATGGACATCGTATGGAGCTTACTTACGACGATGTCACCTCAGAAGAAAAAGTTTCGATGATTACGGAAGAGATGAAATATGAGATGCTGGACGAATGGTCACGTACCAAACGCGCACCCGCTCATACTCAGTTTTTACATGCAGAGGAGTTGGCTGAAGCACGAGAAGTCGCGCCTGCCGGTGAGTAATATTTTTTAGCGTTTAGATTATTCTTTATAAAATAGCTAAGATCAGTTTTAGCTATTTTATGAGCTACACTATTTGATAACGCTGCGCTATCGCTAATATTTGCTCGACCACATTACGCTGCTCACTCATGGGCAACTGCTCTGTGGTACCAATGATAGTAATGGCATACTCCAAAGACAAACTTTCAACAGATAATTTGTCTTTGGAGTATAGATTCGCAGTGGTTGATAGCTGCGGTATGATAACGGGAATAGTAATCGCATTAATCCCCATTAACATATCACCAGTAACAGTCGCATAGCCTTGGGTACGAACCTTGGCTCGCAATTGGTTAAAGTGTTGCCATTTCTCTGTTATCGCCGGCTCTTGCTTCGCTTGCCATTCTGCGATGACCAAGGGTTTGATAAGGGTATCTGGCTGATAGCTTGCAAACAGATGACCTGTCGCCGATGTAGTCAAGGGCATACGCGATCCGATACGAGTAATAATACTAATAGCGCTATCTGGTTCAACAGATTGAATGATAATAGGTCCTTCGCTAAACCATTTAGCGATTTGTACGCCGCAATTTAGTGCATCTTTAATCTCATTGGCAATATATGTCAGTCGCTCTAAGATATTATTTTGATTAAACCCAGTATGCCCCATAGCTCCTAGCGCGCCCATTGCATGAACTCTATCACCAAGTCCATAGCGTCCATCACTGAGCTGGCGAGCATAGTGTTTACGAATAAGACTGACCAAATAACGGTGGCACTTTGCTGGATGCATTTGCATGGCTTGTGCAATATCCTTTAGCATCATCGGCTCGTTACAATCGATGAGCACATCTAATACTGACAACCCAATCTCAAGCGATTGTACGCCGCCTTGGTTTTTATTCATGGTAGGAAGATTTTCTATCAGGTTTTCAGCTACTGGCATGGTTTACTCTGTGAATGATTAACTGAATGCATTATCAATACAATATTAGAAAATTGAAATAAAGACTTAATGTCATAATCGGCATCTTTCACTCTTTAAGACATTAGTAAGCTCAGTAATTATAACCCTTTATCTTACTCACAACACAGCACAATAAAAGGAATACCTTATGATGATACTTTATGGCTACTTTCGCAGTAGTACTTCTTATCGTACCCGTATCGCCATGAATTTAAAGCAGTTAGATTATGATTATATTGCGGTTAATTTAGCAAAAGATGAGCAATTAGAAGCTGTCTTCCAATCTATCAATCCTCAGGGCTTGGTACCTGTTGTACAAGTAAATGATTTATGGTTGTATCAAAGTCCTGCTATTTTAGAGTGGTTAGAAGAGGTCTATCCTGAGCATCCTCTGTTGCCCAAAGACACAGCAGGTCGCATGCAAGTAAGGGCTTTGAGCGCTATGATTGGCTGTGATATCCATCCGCTAAATAACCGACGTGTTTTGCAGTATCTACGTAATGAGCTATCAGTAGATGAAGATCAAGTCATGGCTTGGTGCCATCGCTGGATGAGTGAAGGTTTTGACGCTCTCGAAAAACGCTTGGCACAAGACAAAACACGCGGTAAATTCTGCTATGGCGACAGCCCTACTTTTGCAGATTGTTATTTGATTCCGCAGGTCTCTTCTGCCGAACGCTTCAAAGTAGATCTCAGTGCTTATCCAAATATCGTTGCGATCGACGCCCACTGTCGAACATTAAGGGCTTTTGCCGACGCCGACCCTATGGTGCAGCCTGATGCACCAAATGCTTAATATAAGCTGTAAAAAGCCTCCGATTTAGGAGGCTTTTTTCTGTAAATATAGTGGTGCTATTACCATTTATATTATCTAATTTAAAGTATGAAAAATAGGCTATTCAAATATTCATATCAGATTGCGTTGCCTCAACTATTTTTATGGGTACTGCAAACAGCCATGCTGTGCCGCTATTACAATAAAAACAGCCCTCTTCAAATGTAACAATACCAGCAGTGAAATCACTACCATAATGGTCCATCATCGCGTGCTCGTCACTCTCATCATCAACTGCGCACCATATTTGTTTGTCGCCCCGTGCAAGCAATGCGCGTGTTAAATCACTCCCTTTTAATTCATTATTCATACCCAGCTCCTTAACTTCTCTCATCATAGTTTGAGCTAATCGTCATGAAATATTGGGTTTTCTATACTGATATTTATTAATGATCTTCATCGTTGCTAACGCGATGAGCTTGATATAAGCGATACAAATCCACTTGCTACTCATCTGTACCCATCAAAAACTATGCCTATATTTACGATGATTTACCTTTCTTGATCTATTCTATAAACGCTTTGTATCCTAGCTGTCTTATTGTAACGCTATACAAGAAAAATTGTAATAAATACAAACAGTATCTCCGATGAATGGTCAAGATATGAATATGAACGGTCAGTATAATTAAAAACACGACTAAGTGTTATGCATATTTGGCACCTTATAATCTAAGTTCTTTGAATATTATTGATTAAATGAACGATGATGTACTATCGATACTAAATTTTTAGAATAGTTTTCAGTAGTTCAAAACTTTAATGAAACTCTTGTTTTTTATCAATCTATGTAACACTTCTCAAGTTTTGAGTGAGTATTAGAGACCAAAATCGATGCGAAAAATCAGGTAAAATAGTTTTATGACAATACATATTACAACAGACGCTAAGCCTGTCATTAGCCAATCTAACCTTCGAAAAATCATTCATATCGATATGGATGCTTTTTATGCCAGTGTAGAACAGCGCGATTTCCCTGAGCTGCGTGGTAAGCCATTGGTGGTTGGCGGCGATCCCAATGGTCGCGGCGTGGTTGCTGCTGCAAGTTACGAAGTTCGTAAGTTTGGCGTACGCTCCGCCATGTCATGCTATGAAGCCAGAAAGCGCTGTCCTGAGGTGATATTTGTACCGCCACGCTTTGATGTGTACCGTGCTGTTAGTGTTGAGATACGTCGTATAATGCACAGTCTGACGCCGCACGTTGAGCCTTTGTCATTAGATGAAGCCTATTTGGATGTTACTGGGTTGTCTGTTCATCAAGGCTCAGCTACCTTAATGGCAAATTGGTTACGAGCGCAGATTTTAGAACAAACCGGTCTAAACGCCTCTGCTGGTGTCTCATTTAATAAGATGCTGGCGAAAATTGCCTCTGATATTAATAAACCTAATGGCACAGCGGTCATCACGCCAGCGGAAGCTGATGCCTTTATCAGCGCTTTGCCTATTGAGCGCTTCCACGGTATTGGTAAGGCAACGGCCAAACGCCTGCATGCAATGGGTATTAATAACGGCGCTGACCTTCGGGGCACGCCAGCTGCCATATTGGTCAATGAGTTCGGTAAACGTGGACAGTTTTATCATGATATCGCTCATGGACGTGACGAGCGTGCGGTCAAGTCTGAGCGCACACACAAATCGGTTGGCTCTGAGACTACGTTTAGAGAAAACTTAACGGATGATAATGAACTAAAAATACAAATCTGTGAACAAAATGCTGATGCCTTTAGTCAGCTGCACAAAAAACAGCTTATTGCCTATACTATTACTCTAAAGGTCAAATACTCAGATTTTACTCAAGTCACGCGCTCGCACACCTTATCGACAGCATTTAATAGCGCAGAATCCGCTCACTTTTGGTTAGATAAGCTATTTTTGGACATTCCGCGCGACCTTCCTATTCGACTCGTTGGTGTAACTTTTTCTTCGCTCACATCTGCAACGCAAGTCACGCCACAATTAAATTTATTTGAATGATTTTTCGCCTGAATTTTTTAGAGCATTTTCCTAAATAAATATCTCAATTTTTACTTAGGCTATTTTATTTATATTCAGAGGTAAATAAAAAAGTACTGCTTAGCAAAGCATTCTTTCATATCCTCATATCTGCTACAATTGCTCTCAAAATTCTCACCTATCGAAAGACTTTCTTATGACTGCTTCTGAACCTCAAACCTTAAATAATAACTCTGAAATTACTGCCAGTCATAATGACGATATTTTAGAGTATCTAAGTGTTGATGATTATGATTATGAACTGCCAGACCAGCTGATTGCCCGTTATCCATTGGCGCAGCGCTCCGCATCAAAGCTACTTTATTTACCTGCTAATCATGTAAATACTCATGTTGAAGTTGCAGATAAACAGTTCTCTGAGTTGCCGGATCTACTTAATACTGGCGATTTGATTATTTTTAACGACACCAAAGTGATGAAAGCGCGCTTATTTGGTCAAAAAGATACCGGTGGCAAGATTGAAGTATTAATAGAGCGTCTAGTCGCTCTATCGGATTTAAATAGCGCGGATCTAGACACAATAACGTCAAACTCTGACATCATAGACATGACGGTTATTGCAAAAAAGCATATCGCTCTTTGTCATGTTAAAGCCAGTAAAGCGTTGAAAATTGGACAAGGTCTTATACTTGCTGATGGTCATATGACTGGCGTCATGATTGGACGCCAAGAGAACTTATTTATCTTGGCTTTTGATGCGCCCATTCTGCCTGATTTAGAGCGTTATGGCGAGCTGCCTATTCCACCCTATTTCGAACGCCATGCCGATGCGACCGACAATACTCGCTATCAGACTGTTTTTCATGACCCTGCTAAGCTTGCCAGCGTCGCTGCCCCGACAGCTAGCTTACATTTTGATGATATTGTATTAGAAAAGCTGGCAGCAAAAGGTATTCAAACTGCTTTTGTTACACTGCATGTCGGCGCAGGTACTTTTGCTCCGGTAAAAACAGAGAACCTGCTGAATCATACGATGCATAGCGAATATGCAGACCTGCCTCAAGCCACTGCCGACCTTATCAATCAGACCCATGCCAATGGCAAGCAAGTCATTGCTATCGGGACTACTGTCACACGTGTCCTTGAAACGGCTTACCAACAAACCGCAGCCGATGGACAGCCACTCTCTGGCTGGGCAGGTGATACAGAGATTTTTATATATCCCGGTTTTAAGTTTGGCGTCGTGGATAAGCTACTGACCAATTTTCACTTGCCAAAGTCTACATTGCTGATGCTAGTGTCCGCATTTGCCACAAAAAAATCTATCGAAGAAGCTTATCAACATGCCATCGAATCCGAGTATCGGTTTTTTAGTTATGGTGATGCCATGCTGCTTGATAAAAAAGTTGACTGATGTGTGTAAATAGTAAACATACAATTGAGCTATTGGTCACAACAGCAGTGGAATAAACTGGTAAACTAAACAGTATTTTGTTATAACAACACAGACAACTTTTACTCCAAAGGGCTGCATATGTCTTGTCATTTATCTTATCGCTTGACTAGCATACATCGCGCAGTATCGATGGCATTATTTTATTCAATAAGTTATGCAGCCTTAGTGTCTAGCGCCCAAGCAGCAACCATTGGCAAGACTGTTGTTATTTCAGCTCAGCACGAACCTTTAGTTGCCAGTATTATGGTCACGGATATTGAAAACACTGACTTTTCAGCCAGTTTGGCAAATTCTGCTACTTATCAGCAAATGGGGCTAACCCCAACTGATTCCATGATCGTACGCTTTCATCCGATTTCAGCTACAAGTGGTCAAGTTTTTATTACCACCACCAAGCTTATGTCCAAACCCTTTGCCGATGTGGTTCTAGCAATTAATGATGGCAATCAGCGTAATGTTATTCCAAAAACATTACTGATGCCACTTAATGATAGCTTACCGATTGCGACTTCTAAAAATATCGTAACAGGCGCAAAGAAACCTAATTTACCCGTGGTTTCTACAACTAACGCGCAGCCATTGACGGTTAGAAATGGGGCACCGCCACCTTTAATATCATCTGGTTCATCGAAACCTACATTAAAGGCTGCAACATTACCCGAGCGCAATGTTGAATCGCCTAATATACAAGTACCTGTTATTCAAACGCCAAGTATCCAAGCGTCAAGCTCACAAATACCGAGCGTTCAGGCAACGACTATATCCTCTGGCTTACCAATAGCAGTTGTAACAACACAAAGCAATATCACAACCTATGCGCCTAGCCGTTTAGAAAACGGTCGATTAAATAATCCTATTAATATAAAGAACGATAGTGTCATAGCGGGTGTGAATAATGATAATAGTACAGCTTTAACCGTCTCATCAAATAGTACGCTTTCTGCTACTAGCGAGACTGATAAACAGTTCGATATTTTAAACATACAAATTACTCGTCAGATACAGCCGAAGAGTCAAAGCAATACAGATATGATGGTTGCTAGTCCTATGGCGCTCAAAACCCTGACGCCGAATGAAGCAGCTTTCACCAATAAAAATAAAGCTATTATCCCAAATGATAGCGATAATAATATGGTCGCTACAACCCCTTTCAATAATGCGCTCTCTAACTCGAACGCTTTGCAGAAAGCAGTGACGCCTAAAACGTCGGTCGCAGCAAAAAACACTTCAAGCCAAGTATCAGACAAGTCAGCTAGTAGCGAGATCAATTATACCGTACAGCGTAACGACAACTTATGGGTGATTGCACAGCAAATCGCAGAAAAAAACAATATTGACGTTCAAACCGTCATGAAGGAAATTCAGACGCAAAATCCTGACGCTTTTATCAATAAAAACGCCAATCAATTAAAAGCAGATGCACAGTTGAGTTTACCTAATTATGATGCGCTACCTTCACAGCAAAAACTTGAAGCTGCCATCAGTGCTCAAAGGCAATATAGAGGCGCCAATACGCCTGTCGCGAAAAAACCAACTGCATCAGATTCTGTGTCCAAAGGTGCCAATACGCAAGCAACAAAACATATTGAAAAGCCGGCGACCACTAAGACTCAAATTTTATCGAAGGCGCAGTTTTCTGTCGTGGCTCCCGGTCATGAAGGCAGCGCAGATGGCACTAAAACCAAAGCAGGCATGGCAACGGGTAACGGACTTAGCACTGAGGTGTTAGAACTGCTGAAATCATCAAGACAAAGTACCGCATCACAAGCTCAGCAGCTATCAAAAACTAGTAGCACGCTTAAAAAACATACTCGCAAATTACAATTACAAAATCAAAAACTGGCTGAGCTGCAAGCTCGTCTCGAAAAATTACGCAATCAATAATTGCCTAACAGATCAATGCAAGCAGCTCTGATCGTAGGCGTGGGAGTAACTATGGACAATATGCTATATATCATCGCCGGATTGGTGGTTGTTTTACTTGTTGCGGCCTTGATCATGCGCAAAAACAAAGCGCAAAAGCCATCAGAGCGATTGAGTGCAAATACTGGCAAAACTGAGCCCTTATCGAAGCATGCTGCTTCTAGAAGTACGCCTACTCAAACAGCTATCAATCATGAGAAAAAGTTTGATCCTATTGAGATTGCTCAACGTTTTATGGACCAACAGCGCTATGATAAAGCGATTGAAACCCTCAATCGTGGCTTAAATGAAAAACCAAATGACAGCCAATTATCTCTCAAACTCCTTGCGGTATATGCCACAATAGATGAGTCTGAGAATTTTAATAAAGTCTATGATGCTATCAAAGCAAATAATGATGACAACAGTATCGTACAAGCTGATGAGTTAAAATCTTTACTGACTGAAGAACAAAACCAAGTCGCTAAACAAACTATGTTAGCAGACAAAAGCGAAGATGCTGGGTTTGAGAGTTTAGATTTTGATCTACCAACCAATAAAGCGAGCAGCAATAGTCCCGTCCTGGATACTAATACGGTTCAAAATGTTGACTATAAAAATAACTTGTCAGAGGCAACGAGTGAAACCTTAACAGCTTCAAATGCTTTTGATGATAGTAATTTCGATGATATTGAGCAAGCATTTGATCTTAGTCTGAGTGATTTAGAAGACAGCATGGATAAACCTGTGCATGCTGATACTAACCTTAGTACTGATAGCGATTTTGATTTTGAGTTCTCTGAGCAGAATCTTACTGTTATAGAGGCTCCCACCAATGACGCTAACGATAACGCTACCAGTGATAGTTTTAACAGCAGCTCAAATGAGCTATCATTAGAAGATGATTTTGTCTTAGATTTAGACACTGATAACGTTATCAATAATGCGTCTATCACAACAGAGACAACTTATTTAGATGATGACCATCTGACATTATCTTTACACAGTGCTGATGTGTCGAATGAGACGCCAGATCAAATAGAAATTCAGCATTCTATGGTTGAAGATAATTTTGAAGATTTTAGTTTCGAAGATATCAGTATCGAAGACGTAAATATTGAAGGTATCAGCGCCGAAGAAACAAATAGTACAAAAAATGAGTCCGACGCTTCTAGCAGTGACCCTATTACTCAGATGTTCGATGATGATACGGTAATAGACGATGATTTTGACTTTGATTCTTTATCTTTATCTTTATCAGAGTCTGCAACAGCAAGTACGCCAGTTGAAGTGGATAGCGAATATGCCAATACTCATCTCGACAATGCTATTGATATAGCTCCTGTAGCCGATACTAGCAGTACTGAAGATTTTTCGTCACGGTTCGCAGCAGATTTTGATTTTGTTAAATCCTTAGACAGCAATCAAGTCACGCTAGATCTAGCAGGTCAATACGTGCAACTTGGCGAATACGATAGTGCCAAACGCTTACTCAATGAAGTCATTGCTAAAGGCAATAGTGAACAGCAGCAGCAAGCACAACGATTGCTTGAACGCACTGCTTAAAATGACTGGTGTGACAGCAAGTATTCTAGCCACTTAGAATACTCGCTGAATGTATAATGATGGTGCTTTTTCTATTTCTAGCAATGATTTCTCTTTCAATAATTCTGCTCTATCGTCTATTCAATTTAAAACCAATACAGTGTACTCATCTATGACAAATACAATCCCTGCACCTATTCAACTTATTTATGCCGGCGGCACTTTTGGCAGTTATGGTCGTCCATTAGCGCCGCTATTAGCAGAGGTTTTTTTGCCAACTTTGCAGCAACTACTGGCCGAATCGGATAATGCGCTTAATCTATCGCCCATTGCTTGGCTTCATAATACCCTGATTAAAGACAGCAGTCAGTTTACACCCAGTGATTTTGTGCATTTTTACCAGCTTTTACTGTCGGCATATCAACAAGGCAGTAGACGTTTTGTGTTAATTACGGGTACAGATACACTCAGTTATTTGGGAGCATTCTTAGCAGAAGCCTTTGCAGGTAGCGATATTTGTATTGTCGTGACTGGTAGTATGCGTCCGCTCCTAGATAGTGAGGAACTGCATTTTTATAAAGTAGATGCACAGAGTGATGCTTGGAACAACCTTACTGACTCGTTAAAGCTAGCAAGTGCAGGTGAATCTGGAGTTAAGATTGCCTTTGGCGGCGAATCATGGCCAGCGCAAACAGTACAAAAAATACATAGCCATGACTTTATGGCATTTACTGGTCACTCTAGAGCGGCTTATCCTGCCAATAGTTATGTCAAAAGCTTGCCAGATACTCGTCGGTTGCATTGGCTTGATGACCAACAAAATATTAGTGCTGATATTGCAGTTCGTGCCGAGCACGCTTACGTTCATGCGTTGTACTGCTTACCCAATGCAACCGATGCATTAAACCAACAGCTACGCGCCTTATTATCACAGCCGCCTTGTGGCATTATTTTATTAGGCTATGGCGCTGGCAATGTCCCTTATTCAGTAGAGTTGGCAGAAGCCTTGCAACTGGCTTATGAAAAAGGTCATATGGTAGTGTGTGCTAGCCAATCGCCATTTGGTGGCGTGAGTGATACTTATGCTGCGGGTAGTTGGCAATATGATTATCAAGTGATTGCCGGTGGTCGTTTAACCATTCCTGCCATTTATGCGCGTCTACTATGGTTATTGTTACGCTATGACAGCCCAGCAAGGCGTCGACAACGCTGGTTAAATAACGTCCAGCAAACGGACACCAGTATCAAAAAACGCTAAACCTTCCCCCATAAATTCTGTATAAGCTCAAACATGACCAAACCCGTAACTGCAAATAACGAAGCAAACCGCCCAACTTATACTTTAGCCATTGCTATTGAATTTTTGGGCACCAATTATCATGGCTGGCAACGCCAAAGAGAGGTATTGGGCGTACAAGAAGCGTTAGAGACCGCCATTAGTACTGTTGCCAATGAACCAGTAGAAGTGATTGCCGCAGGGCGCACAGACTCAAGTGTTCATGCTGGTAACATGATTGCCCATTTTGTCACCCACGCTTATCGACCCGCACACAATTGGCTGCGCGGTGTTAATAGCCTATTGCCTGACGATATTGCCTTGCGCTGGATTCAGCCCATGCCTGCTGACTTTCATGCTCGCTTTGCTGCTATTGCCCGTCGTTATCGTTATGTTACTCTCAATCAAACTCAGCGACCTGCCATCCTCAACCATCAAGTGACACATATTCACGAGCCGCTTGACCTAAAAGCCATGCAGTTTGCAACAGCTGATATCGTTGGTACGCATGATTTTAGTAGCTACCGTGCTGCCGCTTGCCAATCCAATCAGCCCGTGCGCCATATTAGCCATGCCAACCTATTTGCCCATGGTTCATTTATCGTCTTTGATATTCAAGCGGATGGATTTTTGCATCATATGGTGCGAAACCTGATGGGTACGCTATATGCCATCGGTAGACATGAGTTAGAACCAGCTGACTTTTTAAATATCTTGGCTAAAAAGGATCGTACGATAGCGCCGCCTACCGCCTCTGGTGATGGACTATATTTTATTAATGCCTATTATCCTGAACATTTTCAAACATTACTACCAAATGCGCCACTCACCCCTATTTGGCTCAACCTGCCCGATTAAATTCATAGGATTTGGCATACATATCACTTACAGGCTGTCAAGTAAAAATCAGGTTCCGTATTGCTTTAAGCTGCTAACTTACGTATAATATGGGCTTATTTTAAATTGATTGATGATACAAATTATGGCAAAAGACGAGATTATTGAATTTGAAGGCGAAGTCATTGACACCCTTCCAAATACTTTGTTTAAAGTTCGTTTAGAAAACGGACACGAAATCATTGCGCACATCTCAGGTAAGATGCGTAAGCATTACATCCGAATTTTGACTGGTGATAAAGTTAAGGTTGAGATGACACCTTACGACTTATCTAAAGGTCGCATTACTTACCGTGGTAAAAACTAAATTCTTATCTACTAAGATAGTTATAAGAGCATATGTATAATGCTTGAGTGGTTTAACTGATAATAATAATGATACTGCTAACCTACTCATTATTGCCTATCATATTTTAGTAAGCTAATATGGTTTTTACCATAAAAAATACCGCTAGAGATCAGCGGTATTTTTTCGTTTAGAGTTTAGCCATTATTTAAATTCAACAGTTGCACCGTTTTGTATCACGCCAAGTAATGCAAGCGCATCCCAATTGGTTAGACGTATACACCCTGCTGATGCCTGACGACTGATACGAGCAGGATCGGGCGAACCATGAATCCCATAAGACGGCTTACTGAGTCCAATCCATACTGACCCTACAGGGTTGTTAGGACCGGGGGGCAAAATAGACTTGCTACCATTCTCTGCTGTATAAGTATAATTAGGCTCGTGTACTTTAACTGCAACTGTATGCGTACCTGTTGGCGATGGCGTCGCTGTACTTCCTACTGTGGTTGGATAGCTGGCAACCAATATACCCTTATCATTATACGCATATAATGTTTCGGTAGTCTTATCAGCAACCACTCGACTGACAGGCTTGGTATTAGGATTGCCTGGATTGTAGACAGTAATGGTTTCGCCTACTGTGAATTTAGCATTCGGATTGAGCGCCTTAAGATAACTTTCACTGATATGAAACTTTTCCGCCAAACCTTCAATGACAGTTTCATAGTACATCCCTTCAAGCTTGGATTTGGCTTCTGCCCCTGCTGGAATAACCGCAGTTTTTATATTGATATCTGCATCAGTGAGCTGATAGTTGACCAATACCGGTTGTGCCATAAGCTTATCATTCTTGGTCAATGCCTGCCATGTCTCAATATTTAATGTGTCAGTCACGGCCAACCCATTTGCCATCTGAAAAGCCTGCATCGCCTTACGAGAGTTCTTCCCCCAATGGCCATCCACTGCGCCAACGCCGTTTTGATGCCAGTTTAATAGCGCTTGCAGCTTAGTGGTAGTATCACGGTTCCTCTTCATACCTTGTTTCCAAGTAGCACTATTTACCTTTTGCGCCTCCATTGATAGATTTTCAGTGGTATATCTTATAGTCGGCAAAAACTTATTCAACGATACTGCTGTCTTACTTTTACCAGCAACTTTTTGACTTACGCCATTGGTTACTGGGCTGAGATCGCTGTTATTACTAGTTACTTGATTTGTATTATTGGACTCTGTGCTCTTAGTGGCAGAACCCTTTGCACTTCCTTCGACCGTGTCATTTTTGACCTCGCTTGTTACTGCAATACTCTGCCCCATAAATAAAATGGTCGATAGACCAAGCGCTGCGATTGCCATGCTAATTTTGGTCAATTGATACATGTATTACTCCAATTTGTTAAGTTATATTTTTTATTACAAATAACTTATAAGTAATTATAAAATTATTACCACCAATGCATAATTATAATTATATAGTCAGTGAAAAGTAATATCGATACAACACGTACTGCCGGTGCAAATTTTTCTTGCTTGCTGTGCCGTTGCTGCCAGAGGCTGCAAAAAATTTACACCAGCAATACTGTAGCGACTTTAAAGTATTTCAACTATATAATTAGTTCGACATACCATATGTCCATGTCAAAAAGCCTGTGACTAGTATAGGACTGATTTTACAATGTGGATTGAGCTAGTAAATATTGATATATATAAATCAGTTATAGATAAGCTATGGTGACATATTCTCATGTGAGCATATAACAGCATTGTGTTAATAAGCGCATTAGACTGCAGTATCTGTGTTAAAACAAACGCTTTTATACGGCTTTCTGTTTAAAGACGTTAACATTATTGAATACTTAACTCCTCTAAAAGTGAGCCGTAAAAAACCCATAACTTGCTTAGCAAATTATGGGTTCATTACACCTAAATTTTCAAAAATTCAGATTAGGATAAAGTAATCTGTATTAGATCAATTTTGCCAATACAGCTTGTCCCATTTGCTGACAACCGACTTGTATAAGTCCAACTTCATTACGATCCAAGATATCGACCGTACGTAAACCATCATCAAGCACGTCACTGACCGCTTGTTCAATCGCTTGGGCTGCTGATTCTTGTTTAAAAGTATAACGTAACATCATAGCGACCGATAAAATGGTCGCTAGTGGATTGGCTATATCTTGTCCTGCGATATCAGGCGCTGAACCATGACAAGGCTCATACATGCCTTTGCCCGCTTCATCAAGACTGGCTGATGGCAGCATACCAATAGAACCCGTCAGCATCGCTGCTTCATCAGATAAAATATCACCAAACAGATTGCCAGTGACCATAACATCGAACTGTTTAGGGTCTTTAATCAGCTGCATACAAGCATTGTCAGCATACATATGAGATAACGCCACTTCACTATATTCTGACTGCTGTAGTTGAATCATGGTCTGTTTCCAAAGCTCAGTAACTTCCAATACATTGGCTTTGTCGATAGAGCAGACTTTGGCAGCGGTTCCTGCTGCTTGCGCGCGTGTTTGCGCCAATTCAAAAGCAACTTTGCCGATACGATTGATTTCGCTGGTGCTATACACCATGGTGTTATAGCCTTGCTGCTCACCATTTTCTAGTGTACGAATACCGCGCGGCTCACCAAAATAAATACCACCAGTCAGTTCACGCACGATCAGCAAATCTAAGCCTGAAATAATCTCAGGTTTAATGCTTGAAGCATTTACAAGCTGCGGATAAAGTTTGGCTACACGCAGATTGGCAAACAAACCAAGCTCACTACGGATTTTTAGCAAACCGCGCTCAGGACGTTTACTACGCTCAATACCATCCCACTTAGGACCCCCAACTGCACCTAATAACACCGCATCTGCTGCCTGTGCACGTTGTAGCGTCTCATCTGGCAAAGGTTCACCTGTTGCATCAACTGCCACACCGCCGATCAATCCAGACTCAAGGGTCAAACCTAACGCAAACTTATCATTGACAGCGTTCAGCACATCAATGGCCTGAGTCATGATTTCAGGGCCGATACCATCGCCCGCTAATGTTAAAATCGTTGCCATACTGGTCCTTGAGGTTGAGTAAATTTATATTTCTATAACTTATTTTATACTTGCTTTTGTTTTTAGCTAATAACGACGAGGTTTTAATAATTATACGTTGGCTTTTACCTTTACTTTTGATGGTACTGATGCCGCCTTAACGATACTGGTTTCTACAAACTCTCCTTGATGCTCAGTGCCAATCTGCTTGCAGAAGCGGCGCTGCACGGTATTGCCTTGATAAAGCTCAACACATAAAGGCTCTGGCGATGCTGTCTCTAACAAGCTACCGGAGCTTTGGCCAGACTTTTTTTGATAAGCACGCAGCTGATAAGTGCCGGGGCTAACAAAGTCATGAATCATAGCAAAACGCTCGACATAGCCTAGATTATTTTTTGGATAAAAATTAACGTGCACTTCACGTTTAGCGGGTTTGACCCGAGCATAATAGTTAATAAGATTTGGCATAGCAGACGCTGATAATGGCACAATCTTAATGGCATTATTATGAATAAGCGGCGTCATATCCATCGTCATAGCAGCCTGAGAATGCTTACTTCCCGTGCGAGTTTTATTGTTTTGGCTCGCAGCATTCATTGCAACCACCATGGTGGCATTCACAGGTTTATGATTTTCAGGCGATATCACCATCGTGCGATCTATCTTTACAATCTCACAATGATAGGTGCCGACACAGGCAATATTTACCTCGCCAGAGATGGGCTTAATAGTACCCGTCCATACCTTTGCGCTTTCTGCTTGCTCTATCTGTTGATAGCCTGTCAATGCCTGACAACCAGATAATAAGGTTATGGCAATAGCCGTACTTGCCCATATCGCAAAACGTATTTTATTCATAATGGTGGCTACTATTTATCAAATGGAAATATATAATATAAGAATAGATTACCGTTCATTTTAGCCACTTAGTCGCCATAACTCAACGCTGTATTAGCGCTAAGCTTATTTTTATGGCGATTCATATTCGTTATTAATCGTTTGCTATTAGCGGTTTTATTTTATGATTAAACACTAGGCTCTGACTTCATTAAATATCCAAGGGGTTTTTTGCATCATTTTTTGCTCGTATTCTTTAATAGCGTTGCTTTGTTGTAAAGTCAGTCCAATATCATCAAGACCATTTAACAAACAATGCTTACGGAAGTCATCGACTTCAAAAGCATACTCTTCGCCAGTTGGGGTGATGACCACTTGACGCTCAAGATCTGCAGTCAGCTCATAGCCTTCGTTAGCAAACGTGGCTTTCATTAAGGTATCAACGATTTCTTCATCCAATACAATCGGCAGCATGCCATTTTTAAAACAGTTGTTATAAAAAATATCGGCAAAGCTTGGTGCAATGACTGTACGAAAGCCATATTCTGACAACGCCCAAGGGGCGTGTTCACGGCTAGAGCCACAGCCAAAGTTTCGGCGGGCTAGCAAGATAGTAGCACCTTGATAGCGTGGTTTATTTAAAATAAAGTCAGGATTGATAACACGTGTGCTATTGTCTTGACCCGGGTAGCCTTCATCCAGATAACGCCAATCATCGAATAAATTGACGCCGAAACCGGTACGCTTAATAGACTTCAAAAACTGTTTGGCGATAATCTGGTCGGTATCAACGTTTGCGCGATCAAGTGGGCAAACGATACCGGTTTGGGTGTTATAAGCTTGCATAGTATTTCCTGTCGATATTGTGCTTATTGTTAAATGACGCGTAATAACTAAAACGTTCGTACATCCACAAAGTGACCTGCCAATGCCGCTGCCGCTGCCATTGCTGGACTGACCAAGTGCGTACGACCACCATTGCCTTGACGACCTTCAAAGTTGCGATTGGATGTCGAGGCGCAATGCTCTTGTGGTTCAAGCTTATCTGCATTCATCGCAAGGCACATAGAACAGCCCGGCTCACGCCATTCAAAGCCAGCATTCGTAAACAAGGTATCCAAGCCTTCTGCTTCCGCCTGAAGTTTTACTTGTCCAGAGCCCGCAACGACAATCGCTTCTTTAATAGTATCAGCCACTTTACGACCTTTGATCACGGCGGCGGCATCACGCAAATCTTCAATACGCGAGTTTGTACAAGAGCCAATAAAGATGCGGTCCAGCTGAATATCGGTAATTTTTTGACCCGCTTCTAAACCCATATAGGTATAAGCACGCAACCAGCCTTCTTCTTGCGCTTCATCAATCGCTTGATCAGGCGTTGGCACAGACTGTGTGATATCAACCACCATCTCAGGCGAGGTTCCCCATGACACTTGCGGTGCAATTTGGCTACCATCAATCTCAATCACGCTATCAAACACAGCGTCATCATCTGAGTAAAAAGTACGCCAGTAATCTTCTGCTTGCTGCCATTGTGACTCGTTCGGCGCATATGGACGACCTTTAACATAGTTAATAGTCGTATCATCGACTGCAACCATACCGACGCGTGCGCCCGCTTCAATCGCCATATTACAGACGGTCATACGACCTTCCATGCTCATGTCTTCAAATACTTGACCAGCAAATTCAATCGCATGCCCTGTTCCGCCAGCAGTACCGATTTTTGCAATGATAGCAAGCACCACATCTTTTGAGGTTACGCCAGCGCCAAGCTCACCCGTGACGCGGATTTGCATATTCTTTGATTTCTTTTGAATCAAACACTGGGTTGCCAATACGTGCTCAACCTCAGAGGTACCGATACCGTGTGCTAAGCAGCCAAGTGCTCCATGAGTCGCGGTATGAGAATCTCCGCAAACGACCGTCATTCCAGGTAGCACCAAGCCTTGCTCAGGACCGACGACATGTAAGATCCCTTGACGAGCATCATTAATCGTAAACTCAGCGATATCAAATTTGCTACAGTTATCATCTAAGGTCAGTACTTGTAGGCGCGAGACCTTATCCTTGATACCTGCCACACCTTCTGAGCGCTCTTTGGTGACTGTCGGTACGTTATGGTCAGGGCTGGCAATATTAGCCGACAGACGCCATGGCGCTCTATTAGCCAATTCCAAACCCTCGAACGCTTGCGGACTTGTCACTTCATGTAGCAAATGGCGGTCGATATAAATCAGGCTCGAACCATCATCACGCTTGGTGACTTCGTGAGCATTCCAAAGTTTGTCATATAACGTTTGACCGGCCATATTGCTATCCTTTTTAGTGGCTAATGACTATATTTTTCATTTATTAAACCTATAGTGTGCTAGGTTTTTATCTGTTACTTACTAATGGTTGCGATAATTGAGGCCTAAAATAAGATTTATGACGCAGATTATCAAGTAAATACAATAAATATGTCTAAAATACGTTTCGATGTCTTGTGATTATAGCAGGCTAATTCTATAATAATAATTGATGATTTTTGCATAGTCCCAAACTTTTATTTCTAATACATTATGATTGGGTCAGCCAACTTTTATTTATAGCTCGTTATGTAGCTAAGGACATCGGTGTGAATACCACAAATTTGACGACATTCGTGACTGTGATGAATACAGGTAGTATTTCGGGTGCAGCAGAAAAGCTGTTTATCACTCAGCCTGCGGTTAGTAAACGCATCAAAAACTTAGAAGATGAGTTTAATATCACATTATTTGATACGGTGGGTCGCGGTATTGTCCCAACTCAAGCAGCCAGTGAGATGTTACCTCATGCCAAACGATGGCTTGAAGACTACGAAAACTTTAAAATCAATCTGCAGCACTCTAAGCATATTGTATCCGGCAAACTTGTCATTGGTACTAGCCATCATATAGGCTTACACCACCTCGCCCCTGTTCTTAAGCATTTTATCCAAGCCTATCCTGCCGTACAGCTAGAGGTACATTTTGTCGATTCAGAAACCGCACATAAGGCGGTACTTGATGGTGACCTATCTCTAGCCTTTTTGACCCTACCACCTGTTTATGATAAGCGTTTGACCTATCATACCCTATGGTCGGATCCCCTTTACTTTATGACTGGTACCTTATCACCTTTGGCTAGTAAATCTAATGTGACACTAGAGCAATTGGCACGTTACCCTGCTATCTTGCCATCGGCCAATACCTTTACCAGTCAAATTACCTTGGCTGAATTTGCCAAACACAATCTAAAGCCTTATGCCACTATGAGCACCAACCCACTTGAATCTATTCGGATGCTGGTGTCTGTAGGACTTGGTTGGTCAGTATTGCCGCAAACGATGATTAGCCAAGACTTAGAGCGTATTGATATGGCAGATAATATCGAATTACAGCGTCATCTAGGCGTGGTAATCAACCCAAAACTGACCCAATCAAACAGTGTGACTGCACTATTAGATTTACTAGCCCCCATTGAATAAGCTGCTATTGAATAAGAGCTTACTCAATAAAAACCCCTTATCTACTATGGTTGTATAGCTAAGATAAAATAACTTTCTAAAATATTACTTGCTAAAAAATACTGAGTTAGCATTTATACCGCTCATACGTTATAATGCCTCTTACGTTTTTTATAACATAATTTTACCCAACTGGCACTGATAATCATATATTGAAAATTTCTAGTAATATATGATAGTAAACAGTAGGTTTAATGGTTTTAAATGATTGGTTATATAAGCGATTAATATTTGGCAAGTGGTAAAGAGATGTTGGCATTGAATATAGCAACACAAAAGTATATTTGCCCTCTTCTATACAACATTGTTTGATAAGTATTGGTCCTACAACAGCATCAATCATATAAAACTAACAGAAGATATTGAATAAAAGCCATTATGTCCTACTTAATGGCTTTTTTTGTCTTTAGATATTGTTTCTAAACATCGTCTTGCAAGACTTAATTTTTCTCGTTAAAAATAATGACGGCCAACAACGTTGGTTAAGGACTATTTATATGAACGGAGTTTCTAGTGGCGTACTGATATCACTTGGCGCCTATTTCTTAGTGATGATCGGGATTGGGGTTTATGCTTATTTTAAGCAAGCCAATGATACCGAAGGATATATGCTTGGTGGTCGTAGTCTCGGTCCTGCGGTAACCGCATTATCCGCTGGCGCATCAGACATGTCCGGCTGGCTATTACTTGGTTTACCGGGTTATATGTATGCCGATGGCGTTGTGAGTATCTGGATTGCCCTCGGTTTGACATTGGGTGCATTTTTAAACTATATCATTGTGGCACCGCGCTTACGTGTTTACACTGAGATTGCAGATAATGCCATCACATTACCTGACTACTTTGCAAATCGATTTGAAGATAAGTCGCATATGCTGCGTGTTATCTCAGCAGTTGTAATTATTTTATTCTTTACTGTTTATACAGCCGCTAGCTTAGTTGGTGGTGGTAAACTGTTTGAAAGCTCACTCAACTTATCTTATACCACAGGTTTGTGGGTGACTGCTGGTGTGGTTGTCGCCTATACTCTATTTGGCGGCTTTTTAGCAGTGTCAATGACTGACTTTGTACAGGGTGTCATCATGCTATTTGCTATGGTGATCGTACCTGTTGTCGCTTTTACGGACTTGGGTGGCATTTCAGCCACTACTGAAGCAGTTCGCAACATCGATCCAAACCTACTTAATGTCACCAGTGGTATGACGATCCTTGGCATTGTCTCATTAATGGCATGGGGTTTGGGTTACTTTGGTCAGCCGCATATTATCGTGCGCTTTATGGCTATCCGTTCAGTTAAAGATATACCAACGGCACGTAACATTGGTATGAGCTGGATGATTGTGAGTTTAGTTGGTGCATTGATGACTGGTTTTGCAGGTCGCGCTTATGTACAAAAAACAGCGATGACTTTAGAAGATCCTGAAACTATCTTCTTAGTATTTACACAATTCTTATTCACACCACTGGTTTCTGGTTTTTTGTTAGCTGCTATTTTAGCCGCGATCATGAGTACGATCTCATCACAGCTATTGGTCGTATCAAGCTCACTAACCAAAGATGTGTATAAGCTGTTTTTTGATAGAGATGCACCAGAAGCCCGCCAAGTAATGGTCGGTCGTCTTTCAGTTATCGTAGTCGCCATCGTTGCTATTTTGCTGGCTTCTAATCCTGAAAGCTCTGTATTAAGTTTGGTCTCTAACGCTTGGGCAGGATTTGGCGCCGCATTTGGACCGTTGGTTATTTTCAGTCTTATCTGGCGCGGTATGAACCGAAACGGTGCGGTTGCCGGTATGGTCGTTGGTGCATTAACTGTCATATTATGGATCTATGGTCCTTTCCAGATGAATGGTATGGCACTAAATAGCTGGTTATACGCTATCGTTCCAGGCTTTATCTTAAGTACTATTGCCATCTTTGCTGTAAGTATGATGACAGGTGGTCCAAAAGCCTCAGTCTCAGCGAAGTTTAAAGAAATGGAAATGAACTTAAATCAATAAGCACTTTGTTATTACTGTTTTAAATATAAAAGCCTCGCTACTCTAACAGTAGTGAGGCTTTTTATTGGCTGATTACATATCATTAGATTTTTTCAATGCTATAGTCGGTGAAAAGTAATATCGATACAACACGTACTGCTGGTGTAAATTTTTCTTGCTTGCTGTGCATACGCAGACAGAGGCTACAAAAAATTTACACCAGCAATACTGTAACGACTTTAAAGTATTTCAACTATAGCTCGCGTTAAATCTCATTGTGTCATCAATTAACGTAATAAAAAAATGAGCGCAATCATCTCTCTACTTCTATCAATCTGGCAGTTATCATCCATTCATTTTAGAGTAGACACATAAAAAAGCGACCCATCATGGATCGCTTTTTTACTTATACTGTGGTTATCTAAAATAAAGTGTTACTTTCCTTGATAAGAAAGCTTCATACCAAGAATGTAACCATCATTATCCTGGAAATCGCTAACGATCTGTCCTGTTGGTATTTGACCTTTGGCATCACCAAACCATAGGTATTTACCACCGGCTGATACTGCCCATTCAGGTGTCACATTGTATTTAGCGCCCAGTCCAACACTATAATAGCCATCAATAGGACCTAATGACGTCGTTGGGTCACCTGCACCACTGTCCCAACCAACTGTTCCACTGATTGCAAGTGCCGGTGCTACACGCTTTGCAAGACCAAGCTCTACTTGCCACTGGTCATCTTCATACTCGACAAGATCCAGACCAGGACGTGTGCCACCGACCGTACTCACTTCAGTATAGAGTGGTGGTGTAAGTGTAAAGTCACTCCACGGTACCCAGCGCACTTTTGCTGTAGCCAAGGTAGTAGGGTTAATACCTGTTTGGAAGTCAAAATTGATTGATTCAGGTGTATTAATCTCAATTTCACCATTTCGACTGACCGGAGAGCCTACAATAAATGCATTAGGATAGCTTTCAGATATATCAGCTTTGTGCTCAATCTCAGAGCGATAAGTCAAGGCAGCTTTTAGAGCGATTTCTGGCTTACTATAGGCAACACCAGCAATATAACCATAATCTTGATCTGGGTTAATATTTGAGGTATAGCCATTAGCAAGACTGTAAGCTTCACCGCGTAGCTTAACATCAGCCTCTACGCGTTGTGCTACTGGGCCACCATATATTTGGAAGTTTTTATTGGCACCTAACTTCGCACCAAGGATAGCAGTAATATTATTACTACGAACTTCTACATTAGTACCTTCACCTGATCTAGGACTAGTAGGATCTAAAACACTACCAGTACCAGTACCTGCCGGTCTATTGTCTACAAAATCATTATTACCACTATATTTAGCTGCTGCACCGAATGGCTCATCATATAAAACACCGATACTAAAAGTGTCATTAATATCTGCTTTTACACCATAACGGAAAAAATCATAAGACTCAGCAATATCACCTGTGTTTACACCACGAACATATTCTCTATTATCTCTACCAGGTGGAGGTGTATCCGCATTATCAAAGCCACTAACGTCTGCGTCGATATAGGTATAAACCGCTTCAGCATAAGTGCCATCTTGTAAGAATGCTGTGATATCTTGACCTGAGCGATCAAGACCTGCAGCGTTAGACATACTGGCTATAGAAAGAGTAGCTATCGCTACAGCAAGAGTTTTTAAATGAAAAGTAGCGCGCATTGGGTATCTCCAAACATCCTAGTTGTTAAATCATCTTCATAACTCATATTCAGCATTGTTGCTTAAAATATAAACTTATGTAAACGACGTCCTGAATGAATAGTAATCACTTTTTGACACTAAAACAACACTTAAAACACTTTATTTCTTAATAATGACTGTTCAGTACATTTATCTAGACCTAACGCTGACGAACAGAAATACAAAACAAAAATTCATAAAGTAAGTCATAAATTGTAATTTTAGCAAACTTAAATCTCACAATTAGCAATTCTAAATTTTTAATTTAATACATAAAAAAACGACCCCTTAAGGATCGCTTTTAAAATTGTTAAAATAGTATTATTTAGAGTAAAGGCATGAGCGTTTAATTAAATTTTTGCTTGGCTTGATAAGATAATTTTACACCAAGAGCAAAGCCATCATTGTCTTCAAAATTACTGACAACAGTCTTACTAGGTATCTGACCTTGGGCATCACCAAACCACAGGTATTTACCACCAGCAGAAAGTGCCCAGTTGTCAGTTAAGTTATATTTTGCGCCAAGACCGGCACTGTAATAACCTTCGATAGGACCTAGTGACGTAACGGGATTGCCAGCACCACTGTCCCAGCCAACCGTACCTGTCACCGCTAGTACTGGTGTTAGACGTTTAGCAAGACCTAATTCAACATGCCACTGGTCTTTATCATAGCTAACCAAATCTAAACCTTCAGGAGGAATACCAGGCTGACCTGCTAATTTTTGGCTAGTCTCATTGTATAATGATGGTGTAATCGCAAAATCACTCCATGGTACCCAGCGTACTTTTGCTGTAGCTATCATCGTAGGATTAATACCCGTTTGGAAATCAAAATTCACTGATTCAGGGGTAGTGATCCCAATATTATCGATTCTATTTGGCGAAAGACCAACTCTCTGAGCGAAAGGATAGATTTCTGCAGCCTGTGTATTATGCTCAATTTCTGAACGATACGTTAATGCCGCTTGTAGGGCAATTTCAGGTTTACTATATGAAGCACCTACTAACCAACCATAGTCCTGATCAGCACTGATATTGGTAGTATAACCATTAGCGATACTATAAGCAGTTCCACGCAATTTCACATTGGCTTTCACACGTTGAGCTACTGGACCACCATATATCTGGAAGTTCTTATTTTCGCCAAGTTTTGCGCCAACGATGCCAGTGATGCTTTCAGTACGAACTTCAACATTGGTACCTTCACCCTTTGCATCAACAAAATCGTTCTTACCACTATAGTCAGCCGCTGCACCAAAAGGCTCGTCATATAAAACACCAACACTAAAAGTGTCATTGATATCGGCTTTTACACCATAACGAAAGAAGTCATAAGATTCAGCAATATCATCAATCTTATTACCTGAAGAATCTTTACCAGTGACATTGCCATCAATATAGGTATAAACCGCTTCAGCATATACACCATCCTGCAAAAACGCCGTGATATCTTGACCTGAACGATCAAGACCTGCCGCGCTTGCAACGCTAGCAACAGAAAAAGCAGCGATAGCTACTGTAAGAGTTTTAAGATTAAAATTTGCGCCCATTGTGTATCTCCAAACATCCACGTTGTTTACCGCTATCCCGAACTTTGTTAGGTAGACGGCACATAAGGGAAAGGATACTAATGTTTTTAGTACACTAAAACAACATTATTTCTCTAATATGACTGGATAGTCACTGCAAGGTAGTTTTATTTGAAAATACACATATAAATTCATTCAAAATAATTCAGTTTAGTCGCTGTTTATGTATGGCCATATTATGGTTAATAATGAGGTGGTCTGTCTGCCATGACGTCAAAAGGTGCCACGCCTGCATCGCTATCTTGGCTTTCAACTTGTTTATAAATAAATTGTAATTGTCGTTGTAGCGTTTGGATATGTTTGTCTTGACGAGTAATGACATCGTCAAGGCGTTCTACGGTCAGCTCAAGATGAGACATACTCATCTGCAGTTCAACCAACTGTAATTGTAAATCAGCTTGTGTGGCTAAGCTGTCGATTTGCGGATTGGATACACTGTTATTTTTTGGATTTGCTTCATTCATATTTTTCTCAGTACTAGATGCTACGGCTAACGGTGGCTAACGCCTTGATAAGATGTTTACATTGCTTGACAAATTAATCGTCATAAAATCGTGCTGATAAATCTATCTACGCACGCTACAGTTACGTGGCAGCATGTTATACTGCTGCAAATTTTGCAACAACCCCTACCTCACTATTATATAAGCTTAAGATACTCTATGGCACTGATACATTTAAAAGATATTCACTTAGCCTTTGGCGTCGCTCCTGTCCTTGATGGTATTGACTTTGCTATCGATTCAGGCGAGCGCGTGTGTTTAATTGGTCGCAATGGCGAAGGCAAATCCACCTTATTTAAACTGATTAATGGCACATTGTTGCCTGATAGCGGCGAAGTTATTATTAATAATAGTGTACGCGTCGCTATGCTCGAGCAGGATGTACCTGAAACCAGCGGAAGAATTTTAGATATCGTTATGGGTGGCAGCAAACGCACTGCCGAGCTACTGATTAACTATAATGCGCAAACTGATTTATGTGCCAATGGTGACATGGATGCCTGCGAGCGTATGGCAGATTTGCAGCATGATATCGATGCGGTACATGGTTGGGATTTAGAGCGCGAAGCAACACGTCTTATCACGACGATGGGTCTTGATCCAGATGATGACTTATCGTCACTATCTGGTGGTCGTAAGCGCCGTGTTTTATTAGCACGCTCGTTAGTGACTAAACCTGATGTACTGCTTCTCGATGAACCGACCAACCATTTGGATGTTGATAGCATTGAGTGGCTTGAGCGCTTTTTATTAGACTGGCAAGGTCTGACATTATTGTTCGTTACCCATGATAGAGCGTTCGTTAATAAATTATCGACTCGTATCATTGAGCTTGACCGTGGTCAATTGACCAGCTATGACGTCACTCAAGGTGAAGGTGGCTATGCACGCTACCAAGAGCTAAAAGAGCTACAGTTACTAGCTGAAGAGAAGAATAATGCCAACTTTGATAAAAAATTGGCCCAAGAAGAAGTATGGATTCGCCAAGGTATCAAAGCACGCCGTACCCGTAACGAAGGCCGCGTTCGTGAGCTAAAAGCGTTGCGTGAAGAACGTAGTGACCGCCGTGAGCAAGTCGGTAATGTAAATATTACCATGGGTCAAGGCGAGAAGAGCGGCAAGCTGGTCTGCAAAGTCAAAAACCTACATCTACAATATGATGACCATGTCTTGGTCGACAATTTTAGCACTACCATCATGCGCGGTGACAAAATCGGTATCGTCGGTCCGAATGGCGCAGGCAAAACCACGCTTATTAAAGCCCTGCTCGATATGTCAGACGATGATGTGATCAAAACAGGCAGCGTTGAATTAGGTACTAACTTAAAAATTGCTTTCTTTGATCAGCTGCGTGATCAGTTAGACTTGGAAGCCAGTGTGGCGCAAAACGTCTCAGAAGGCTCTGACTTCGTCGAAGTCGGCGGTCGTAAGACGCACATTATGAGCTATCTACAAGATTTCTTATTTGCTCCAGAGCGTGCCCGTACGCCCGTCAAAGCCTTATCAGGTGGTGAGCGTAATCGTGTTCTACTTGCCAAGCAACTCTTAAAACCTGCAAATATCCTCGTACTCGATGAGCCAACCAACGACTTGGACATGGCGACACTTGAGCTACTAGAAGAATCAGTCGCAAGCTTTGGTGGCACGATTTTGCTCATTAGCCATGATCGCTCATTTATGGACAATGTCGTCACTTCCACTTGGGTATTTGATACTGATGAAGATGGTAAAGGGACGGTCAGCGAGTATGTCGGCGGCTATCAGGAATATTTGGTACAAAAGAATCGCGAAGAAGCTGTTAAAGCAGCTAAATCTTCTAGTAGTCATACCACTACCAACAGCAAATCTGTTAATAAATCAGCGGCAGTAGCGAAACCTAATGCTGCTACTAAAAAGCTCAACTTTAACGACCAGCGTGAGCTTGATGCGTTGCCGAAAGAGATTGCTGCTTTAGAAGCGGAACAAATGCAGCTAGAAGAAAAGTTAGCCGACGGCACTTGGTTTAATCAAGACTTTGATGCCGCAACGGCTGCTAGTGAGAGACTGCTTGCCATTGAAGATGAGATGATGATCAAGCTTGAACGCTGGAATACGCTTGAGAGTTAATCTAAGCCTTTACGCACGCAATTATCATCATTTCATAATATAAAGTGGTGATAATCGCGTCACAGCGACTTACAAAGTAGTGATGTGCTGAAAGTTAGTGAACATTGTCGTAATTTCAAGTATCATTCGCTATTGCCGAATACCCTTATCATTTATAAGGTCATTACTCATAACATTTTTGTTGAGATAAAGCCGGTGTTAAACAATGATAATCAAGATGTTAGGTCTTGATTGTCTTGTTTAACGTTGTAGCGTGCCCTATCGAGGTTGCTTTATTTTTAACACAATAATTTATTTTATGACCAAAATAGCTTAGAATAGCAACAATTAGCAAAATTAGGCACAGCTAACGTGGCTTGATAATTGTTTCTATTCTAAGTCACAAACCCAGTGTGGGATAATCCCATTTCATTCACCTGGAGGAAGTATTAATGAGCCATGCCGAAGGCGTTAACGTACAACGCCGTAGAGTTCTGATTGCCTCGACTGCCGTAATTGGTGCAGCTGGGGTAGCTGCCGTGGCAACACCTTTTGTCCGCTCTTGGACCCCAAGTGCTAAAGCTGAAGCTGCTGGTGCGGCAGTGACCCAAGATATTAGTTCTATCGAAGCAGGACAAATGATTGTTGTCAAATATCGTGGCAAACCCATCTTTGTGGTTAAGCGCACTGAAGAGATGCTGACCATGCTTGATTCAGTGCAGCCATTATTGTCTGACCCTGATTCTGATGCCTCTTTGCAACCTGAGTACTGTAAAAATCCTGAACGCTCTATCTCGCCAGAAGTATTGGTGGTAGAAGGCGTCTGTACGCATTTAGGCTGTGCACCAAACTACCGTCCTGATGTTGGCGCAGCGGATTTAGGTGGTAATGACTGGTATGGTGGATTTTTCTGCCCCTGTCATGGCTCTAAATATGATTTAGCGGGTCGCGTTTATAGTGGCGTACCTGCACCGCTTAACTTACCTATCCCAGAGTACGGCATGGATGGTACCATCTTGACGATTGGGGAGGCTTAATATGAGCATGGGTAAAAAGTTAATGCATTGGGTGGACGCGCGCTTTCCTGCGACCGAAACCTATGAATATCATATGTCAAAGTACTATGCACCAAAGAACTTCAACTTTTGGTACTTCTTTGGCGTGCTATCTATGGTCGTACTGGTCAATCAGTTAGTTACTGGTATTTGGCTGACGATGATGTATAACCCAAGTGCCGAAGGAGCATTTGCCTCTGTTGAATATATCATGCGTGATGTTAAGGGTGGCTGGCTCATCCGTTATATGCACTCGACCGGCGCGTCAGCGTTCTTCGTAGTGGTATATCTGCATATGTTCAGAGCCTTGCTATATGGTTCATACCAAAAACCGCGTGAGCTGATTTGGCTTATAGGTATGGGTATTTACTTAGCATTGATGGCAGAAGGTTTCTTCGGTTACCTACTTCCTTGGGGCAACATGTCGTTCTGGGGTGCTCAGGTTATTCTAAACTTACCTGCGGCTCTACCTGTCATTGGTGATGGTCTTGCTGAGTGGGTTCGTGGTGATTATATTATTTCAGGTATCACCTTAAACCGCTTCTTTGCCTTGCATGTAGTTGCGATTCCGCTCGTGCTTGTGGGCTTGGTCTTTATGCATTTAGTGGCTCTGCATCATGTGGGTTCTAATAACCCTGATGGTATTGACATTAAGAAGCTAAAAGATAAAAACGGCGTGCCATTAGATGGTATTGAATTCCATCCGTACTACACCGTACACGATATGGTTGGTATTGTTGTCTTCTTTATCTTATTCTTTGCTGTGGTGTTCTTCTTCCCAGAAGGCGGCGGCTTCTTCCTTGAGCCACCAAACTTTGAGACTGCCAACTCACTGAAAACACCAGCGCATATTGCACCAGTATGGTACTACACGCCTTTCTATGCCATCTTACGTGCTGTTCCTGATAAGCTTGGTGGTGTGATTGCGATGGGTGCTGCTATTGCCGTATTGTTCTTAATACCTTGGCTTGATAGATCGCCAGTACGCTCGATACGTTATAAGGGCATCTTGTCTAAGATTGCGCTGACTATCTTTGCGATTAGCTTTCTGGTACTAGGCTACTTAGGTGCGACACCTGCAACGCCAACAGCGACTATCATGTCACGTATATTTACTGTTCTATATTTCTTGTTCTTCTTATTGATGCCGTTCTACACTGCTATCGAGAAGTGTAAACAGCCACCAGAACGCGTTACCGGAGGTCACTGATGAGCACGCTAATTAAATCCCTAGCTGGTCTAGGCTTAGGCGCGGCATTAACCTTGACTGCTGGTAGCGCACTGGCAGCAGGCGGCGGTGAATGCGGCACGTTTGTCAATACTAAAGGTGTTGAAGAACATTTAGCTTGTAGCACAGCCCCTATTGATTTTACCAATAAAGGCTCATTACAAAACGGTGCCAAACTGTTTATGAACTACTGCGCTGGGTGTCACTCAGCACAGTACGTTCGCCATTCGCGCATTGCTAAAGACTTAGAGATACCACCTGAGCTAGTCGAAAAGTATCTGATGGTGACCACCGATCAAATCGGTGATCATATCAATGCTGAGATTGATCCTGAAGTACAAGCATCATGGTTTGGCGCAGCGCCACCGGACTTGTCTCTTGAGACACGTCTGCGCGGTGATGACTGGGTATACACCTACTTGCTGTCGTTTTATGAAGATCCAAGCCGTCCTTGGGGTGCTAATAACTTAGTGCTTGCCAATGCTGCTATGCCTCACGTCTTGCACAATATGCAAGAAGAGCTCAGCCAAGAAGAGTTCGAGTCTGAAGTGGGTGACTTGGTAAACTTCATGGCGTGGATGGCAGAACCTGTTCGTCACGACCGTCAAGTGATTGGCTTCTTTGTGATTTTATTCTTGTTAGTGTTACTGATTCCAGTGTACTTATTGAACAAAGAGTTCTGGAAAGATATCAAATAAGCGATATTGATAATCGAGCAAGATGTTGGTATAAAAAGAGCATTACTCCGGTAGTGCTTTTTTAATACCTTAAGTAACTGATTTATATAATAATAAACATATCTATTTGTTATTTGGTAGCCGTTTTGGTAGCCAGTAGCTTTAAATTTTGGCTATTGGTAGCCGTTAATTATTTTATTTCATGTACGGTTTTGTCAGGTTCTAATGTGTCCAACAACCTACCTTGTACTTGTTAAGAAACTACCTTTAACCTGCTTTAACCTATTTTGGAAATGCTTTTTATTTTGTGCGTGTGAACAGTGGCGCTCTTATGTGGTTTGCCTTTTAAATCTCGATTTATAGCCCCCCTCTAACGTGTCCGAAAACTAACACACCCTGTCAGGATTGCGAGCATCAACGCCTTGAATAATAAAAGTCACTGGCTGCAATTCAACATCATCATGAATAACGCCCTTATCTAGCCCTAGCAGCTTTGCTTTGCTCATTGTCGCTGCAACCATAGCAGATGCCTGTCCGTTAGCCTTAGCGGTCAATCTAGCATCATCTAATTCAGTCATCAGGTCATCAATACTCATTTTTAACATGGTTTATCCTTTGAGGTAGCAACTGGTCATCGTTTGCCAATTCGTTCATCAGCTCGCTAATGGTCTGCACAGCATCGGCATTTACGTCTTTTAACTGTGGTCTGTCCATTCCTAGCAGCTTTGCTGTCGTAACTGTCGCTTGTATCATTGCAGACGGTTTGCGTTCCTCTATCGCCATTTGCCGTGCCTGTTCTAACTGATCGAGTAAGTCATCAAGGGTTAATCTGCTCATGGTTCAATACTCCTCATCTAATCGCTTACTGATTGCCAATGCTGCCTCAGGTGTTAGCTCAGAAATGCGTCCGTAAAAATGCCCTAGTCCTGATTTAATATTACTGTTTGGCGTTACGTCCCTCATGTTATCCATGCCTAGTAACTTGGCTTGACTCATGGTGGCTGTGACTATGGCGTTTGGGTTGCGGTCATCAATGGCTATCTTTTTGGCTGTCTGCAGATCTGCTATCAAGTCGTTTAAATCAGGTATTTTCATTGCTTAACCTCAACTGGTGCAATTCAATTTATCAAGGGTTGATTGCCAAACTTGAGCACTTAGCCTGTCATGCTCATTTACCAACCTATCAAACGTCTTTGAGTGCATGTAGCGAGGCTTTGCACCGATACCATGATAACGCCTTGCTGCCAACCTAAACGCGCTCTAATCGCTGCTATGCGACTGAATACACGGTCAATGGGTTGCTGCAACTGACTGCCATAATTTGCACCTATGCAATGTCTGCACACATACAAGCCAGCACAATATAAGGTCGATGTCCTATGATGACAGTTAGGACATAACCACCAGTAACGATGACCGCCATAATTGCATGATGTTTTTGTTAGCTGAATAGAGTATTGATAGGGTTTGCTTCGATGGGTGTAGCTGACTTCGATATTTTTAGCGTTACCTTGTCTTAGCTGCTCACGATAGCGTGAGATAGGTAACTTTAAGTAGTCGCTTAGACTGTGAGTAGTGGCAAGTGCTGGCATGTTATCTAAATCATTAAGCAATTTTGTTATATTATAACACTTATCTGCTTTTAACCTTAGCATTACTTAACAGCTTAGGTGCGTTTAACCATGCCGTAAAATAGCCATTGCTATAACTCCTCATGTCACCAGTGGGGAAAATGGGGAAAGTAGGAAAGTAAGCTCTTAAAGTATTGATATATATACCCTATAACGTTTTCCCCTTTTGAAAACAAAAAGGCAAGGAAGGAAAGTTAGCAGTCTTTAAACCGTTCACTTTCCCCACTTGCCTAATGGGTTAAAATATAGGAAAGCTGGCTAAGGTAGGAATAACAAGCCCTATAACGTTTGTTTTCCCACTTTCCTAGTTTTCCCCTTACTTAGCCTCTAATAACTCAGGTCTTATCTGTATGGTTCTAGCCCTGCCATTGGTTATGATCTTAATATAACCCTCGCTTTCTAATACCTCAGCTATCAACTCAAAGTTCTGTTTTTGCCGTAAATGCTTAGGCGTAACTTTGCTTTGAGCCATTGAGTAAGCTAGCTCTTTAATTGATCGCTTATTACAGTAATTCACTAGCCAGCTTATTAACTTTTGAGCATCATTATCACCAGCTTGGGGCTTGTCTGTGTATCTCATACGCTCGCTTATAGAGTAGTCAGTTAATTTTGATGCTCTATGTATGTCATCAGCGGTTATAACACGTCTACCATCAAAGTAAGCGAGTATTGAGGCTATACGGCTGGCATTTTCATGTAAGCGTCTGGCATAGCTGGCGTATTTTTCTAGCTGACCACCTTTGCATAACTGGCTTTCTTTTTCTGTTTGATAATTGGCTAATGCCTTTCTAGCCTGCCTATCCTTAAAGGGCATATTAAAGCGGAGAATATTGCCCTCGTTATCTTTATTTACACTATCAGCGATAGGATCAAGTAAGGCTTTCAATCGCTGCCAATAAGCCTGCAATCTTGGGTCATAGTCTGGCTTAGCGTCTAGCCTTTCATCAGTGTTATAGACTATTTGACCGTTCATGTTGTCAGGAAAGGCAAACAAAAAGCGCGGTAACAATCCTTGACCATTCATAGCCTCATCATTTAACGCTGGGGCGATTACTGGCGGTTGTCCTTGCAAGTCTAAGGTAAACCTAACGCCATTCATGCTATTTTGCTCTATGGTGTCATAACGAGGCGATAGCAGCCTATCAAACGAGCCGTCACTCCATATATCACATAGCTGGCTTATATTACTTTTTGCCGTATCACTGGTTAAACTATGACCGCTTAGGAATAATGCAGCCTCAGCGGTTGACCATGCTATATCAGTGGTATTACCGATCAGCATATTGTCTAAAAAACCTTGAATAGTGCCTGATTTAACTAAAAGTATGGATTGCCTAGGCTTGGGGTTTTCAAGTAACCATAATTCTAAGTCTTTTTTAGGCATGCTGGCTTTTTGTGCTAACCATTCATCTAGCAATAACCTATATTCCTTGCGCTTGTCGTTTTGGTAACTGAATAGCTCTTTATGGGTAAAGCCTACCGTTCTACTTTTACCGCTGCCACTGTCGCCCTCAGTGAGTAAAAACAGCGATACTGGCATAAACTTATCACCTAAAGCATAAGGCGCGTTTATGTATTGCTGAATGGTAGTCGCTAAAGCCCCTAGCATGCATTGCCCTGCCATTGCTGGCTGTATTTGCGCGTGATAGGTAATTGCCGTTAAAGCATCTCTTAATATTTCGCCCTCATTCCCCCATGCATCTAGTGGGTAAGCTGTCGCTTTACTATCTTGGTCTGCAATATCGCCTAGCTTTCCCCATGCCTCAGCTAGTAAGTCTTTTACAATGGTATCAGGCTCATTCAAAACATCATCAAGCGTCTGGTAGTTATCAAACGATAGCAGCAAGTCAAAAGTAGTTATTATGGCTTTGACGTTTACCCCTAGCAGTGGCTTTGTGATCTCATCTTTTTTATCTATAGTAGCAGTAACAATAACTTGCTTAACCTCAGCAAAATGCTTCACCATATTATTAAAATGAAAGGGATTAACACTGACTAAGATAGTCACGTTTAGCCCTTGGCTTATCAGCTGTCTATATAGCTCTATACCCTCAGTAAGGCTCTTTACTGCATACCAAACGCTATCTAGGTTAAGACTGCCAATAATAAAGGCGCTGGGCGTGTTTGGGTCGGTTACTTCTATGGGTTCATCGCTGTTAGGGGTGTAAATGCCTATATTGGCTGGCTGGTGCAAGTTGTCACTTAGTATAAAAGCCACCTTGCCAGCGGTATTAATAATGTCGCTTTTACTATCGCCATTTTGAATAGTAAAGGTATCGCCAAACTGTCTTAACTTATTGCCCTGTCCTAGTTCTATCAGGCTGTTTGTTATCTCATCATCTGCTATAATTTCGATTGTAGTTTGCTTTGTTGAGCCTAGTAAAGCGTTAAGCCCCTTGTCATCAGCTTGGGGCTTTGTTTTGTCTGCATTATTCATCATTGCCCCCTTGCTGCTCATTATTGTCATCGGTTATCTGTATGGTGCAAGCTAGCGGTGACAGTAATAAACCGATCACTATTACCCATGCCATAAACTTGACGAAGTTTGCTAATAGCTTGCGCTTGCCTGCTTGTGACCTTATAGCTGGCATGTGATCGGCTTTTAGATTGGTTTTATTATCGTTGGTCATTTCTTACGTCCTCCACGTTAAAGGCTATTTCTGCTATGCGTGTAGATAGCTCTCTTAGTGAGTCCACTTGTCTGTTGCCTGTAGGTAATGCACAGCGTAAAGCTAGTAGTTTGTTTTCTACTTTTACTACCTCTATCAGGCTATTAATGGCAGTCACATTGGCGTGTAAGGTAATGATGAGCTGATCTATAAAGTCATCAGTTATCAGTTATCATGCCTTTGTCTTTTAGCCTGTCCATTACTTCATTTATAAAATTATCATCACTCATAGCGCGTTACCTCCATTTCAGGCATAGATAGAACACTATCCATCTGTTCGCTGGCATCGGTGGCAAACAATGAGTCCCTAAACAATGCAGCAATAACGGCTTGAATAACGCCATTAGAAACGGGGTCGTTTGTTTGTACGGCTTGCAGTGCCATAGCGTAATGTTCAGTATCAATTGCCAATAAGATCAGCTGCTCGTTGATATGCTCGAGCGTGTCCGCTATCTGCAATAACCTGTCGTTTGATTGGCTCATGATTGCACCTCATTAGCTAGATTATCGGCATCAATCCAATACTCATGCCAGTGCTTGCCGTCTTTATCTACTCGCTTACGCTGTATGGTTAAGCCTGTATTTTCTAACTGATTAATGCGAGTGGGTAGCGTGGCTATTCTATAAAGTTCGATAGCTTGCCAGCGTGTGATTGATTGACCAGTCAAAAGATGGTCTTTGATGATTTGGTTTTGGCTGCGCTTTGACTTATCCATGACTAAGCCCCCTCATTAGTAGCGTTTAGATAGTCCACAATGTCGCTACCTTTGAAGGTAAGCATCCGACCATCCCATCTTTTCCTCACATAAAAAATGCGAGATAGTGTCCACGATCAATAATCGTGGACCCTAACATGACAACACACATACCTAATAAGCCCAAACGTAGAACTTACAGTCCTGAGTTTAAAGAATTTTTGGTACAAGAAGCCGAAAGTTCAGGGCACTCAATTGCCAGTATCGCTCGAGACCATGGCATCAACCAGAATCTTCTCCATAACTGGAAACGTCAGCATCAAAGCAAAAAGATTCAGATTAGCAAATTACCTGTCACCACCAAGAGCGCTGCTGAAGCAAACCCGCACTTCATCCCAATAACGATTGAACCTAAAGCAATCAATCTCTTCCCATCACCATCCGTGATACAAAACATCAAACTGCAAATCTCAACGCAGAGATCCGGGCCAATAAGCCTCACTATTGCCCAAATTGATCCCCAAAGTTTGATTGACTTACTACGAGGATTGCAATGATACCCATCAATCACATCTGGCTATCCACCGCGCCCATGGACATGCGATGTGGCAGTGGCAAACTACTGGCCCACATCATCACACAGCACCAGGGCATCCGCCCTAACTGTGCTTACCTGTTCTATAACAAAACAGGCACACGGCTCAAGGTCTTAGTTCATGACGGACTTGGGGTTTGGCTCTGCAGCCGTCAGCTAGACGACAGCAAATTTCATGGCTTAACCAAACCACTCACCACTACTCAAACCGGCATCAGTATCAACCGTGAGCAATTTAATGCCTTAGTCAGCGGACTGCCCTGGCGTAACATGGGTAAAGATCAATTGACCCCCATTCTATAAATACCCGATGACAGACAAATAAAACTCTGGCAACATAGCACCATGACTGTTGCCAACCCATCCAACTTAACCCAAGACCCTATTTACGCCGAGCTACTGGTGAAAATCAGCATGCTTGAACAGCACAACCAACATCTACAACAACAGCTTGTTCAAACAAACACCCTTCACAATCAACTACAGCAGATACTCACGCATACCCAAGAGAAAAACCATACGCTGTATCTAAAAGTACTTGAACTCATCGAAAAACAAAAGCGGCTCATCCATCAGCTGTATGGACAAAAGAGCGAAGGCTTAAGTGCCAAACAAACCCACTTAAATCAAGAAGCTGCGCAAGAAGATTTATCTGCGCTAGAACAAATCCGAGATGACTACCACAACGACTTAAGCCAAGAGGAGCTTGCCAAGCTACCTGCCGTCGAACCCATAGAGACAGAAACACTCATCGGCGAGAGCGAACTTGAACCAAACACACAAACCGCTGACGAGGCGCTACAGGCAGCCACTGTCAAAGCCAAGAAACCAAAGCGTCCTAAATACACCGTTATTCCTAACAACCTTGAGATTAAAACCCTGGTTCACGAGCCGGTAACCACCATCTGTGACTGCGGCTGTCAAATGAAGCAGATTGGGGGAGACAAACAGGACAAACTTGGACTCATCCCCAAGCAGTTCTATATTGAGCGACACCTCTATCCAAAATGGGTATGCCGTGAGTGTGACATCATTCATCAAGCTTTAGTACTCAAGCAAATCATTAACAAGAGCATCGCCACCCCTGAACTGCTTGCTCACATCCTCATAAGTAAGTATGCAGACCATCAGCCCCTATATCGGCAGAATCTTATCTATTTGCGAAGTGGGGTAAATATCCCCGATGCGACGATGGCAGATTGGGTAGGACGCTGCGGCGTCGCCCTTGAGCCTTTAGTCAATCGCTTGCATGCGCTGTTACTGTCCGAGCCTATCTTACATGCCGATGAAACGCCGGTGTCTATCATGAAAAACCCTGTGACAGCCGGCAGTAAATCATTAAAGAAAGGCTATGTTTGGGCGTATCTCACCCCACAGCACAGTGCATTAAAAGCGGTGGTGTATGACTTTGCCCAGAGCCGTCGTAATGAGCACCCTAAAGCCTTTTTAGACAAATGGCACGGTAAGCTGATTTGCGATGATTACAGTGGATATAAGTTTTTATTTCATCAAGGCGTGACTGAAATCGGTTGTATGGCCCATGCACGGCGTAAGTTTCATGAACTGCATGTCACTGGACAAAGTATTATTAGCATTGACTCATTAGCCTTGTTCCAGCAGTTGTATGCAGTTGAACGTGAGATTGATGAGCGATTTGAAAAAAACACATCCCCAATGCCAAGAGATCCCCAGACAGTCCGGCAAATCAGGCAGGATAGAGCAAAACCGATTGCTGATAAGCTGCACCAATGGTTACAAGAAAAAAGACAGTTAACCACTAAGAATGCCAGTATTACTAAGGCGATTGATTATTGCTTGAAACGTTGGCAGGCGCTGACTCAGTATTTGGACGATGGGAGGTTGCCGATTGATAATAATTGGGCAGAGAATCAGATGCGTCCGTGGGCGCTTGGGCGTAAAAACTGGTTGTTTGCAGGTTCGCTGCGAAGTGGGCAGCGTGCTGCGAATATTATGTCGGTTATCCAGTCGGTACGCTTAAATGGCTTAGATGTATATGCCTATTTGACAGACGTGCTAAGACGCTTGCCTACTCAAGACGATGTGGATGTGTTGTTACCTCATCGCTGGGTGCCTCCGCAATAGGGGGATGGTCGGATGCTTACCTTTGAAGTAGTAAACGCCATTGATAGATAACGGCTTTGTGATCTTGTCCGTTTTAATCCATCGTTTAATCGTTTCGGGGTGCTTGTGGAATACATCGGCTATCTGCTTAACCTGATAAAGCTCTTTAGGGTTCGCTAATAGGTAAGCTAGGTTTAGCTTGCTGGTGGGTGCTGCGTGGGTAGTGTTAGGCATTGCCTTAACTCCTTAACGGTTATGGATTGAAATCGTTAAGGACATGCTATTGTAGGTAGGCGTTGTAAGGAATATTTATGCGTGTATAGCGCATGGTATGCCTGCATAGCGTGTTGTATGCCTGCATACCACAGTATGATGTTATGAAAAATCGCCTTTACGGGCTTCGCTTAACCATCGTTTGATAGTGTCATAAGACGGCTTTTTATCTGTTTCAATATGCTGTTTGATATATTCGGCTGTTTCAGCAAACGTAGTAAAGTTCTGTTGATCCATGATCTGTAGATATTGTTTCTTTTTTTCAGGTCTAGTTTGGTTATGCTTTGACCATCGTTTATCAGCTGCTTTTTTACCCATAGTTGATGCTACTGTTTCCATATAACTTACGTCATCAAAACTAGAATTAGTTAATGCGCCTCCATATATTAGGATTGCCAATTCATGATGTTTACAAGATACATGATAAAAGCCAAGATCATAGGCTAAATAAGATAAGCATCTATATAAAATTATTTTTAGTATTTCAGTTAGATTGCAATTTAATAACCTCTTCTTTTCTTCTATTACATACCTATCTAATATCTCATTCACTAAATCGTTATCATCTGCATACAATACAAAATTACGCGCTATATTTTTAAAGGCAGACATTACAAAAACATTCAAACTACATTCACAATCATAATCACAGCCACAATCAGGGTCGCCACTAAAATCATTATCTTTTTTATAATCTAACTCGGATTGTCGTACATAACTATTTACGTATGACTCTATATGCTCTAAAAAAGATAAGTTATTTTTAGACTGAATTTCGCTGCAATCTATGTCATGCAAAATTGCGTTTGCAATGAAGTCATTACAGGGTGTTGATAAGTTAATCTCAAAAGCCGTATTCAATAATTTATACTGACGCGCCTCATTTTCTTTATCACACATAATCATGCCTTACTTGTTATTCATACCTTAGTTAAAAATAGGTGCAAGGCATGCCAGCCTAAGGCATGAAATGGCTGGCGTTCGGGTAATTAGTCCTAGCCTTGCATGGTCATTGTAGCAGTAGTGTTTTATCCCTGCTTTTGTACTTTTTGTTTAAAATCTGCATGAATGACATTATCAAACTTGCCAGCTTTTATATCGTCTAGGTAGTTCGCCCAGTCGTTCATCATTTCGGCTCTTTGCTCTAAGCCTGTCATGCGATTGTATGCCGTGCCATAAGCGTTAAGCATGCGGTGACCTAGTGCCAGTTCGGTTATCAGTTCGTCATAGCCTAAACGCTCCATCAGCATAGTCTTAGCTGCACTTCTAAAGCCGTGAGGGCTATGTATATCCTTATAGCCTTGTCCGTTATTCATTAAATCACTGTTTAATACTTTGTTTACTTCTTGCGTATGGTGGTAAGGCGCTTTTATACGTCTAGAGTTATGGAATACATACTCACTATCCCCTGTTAAGGGTTGCATCTGCTCTAATATTGCTATGGCTTGAGGTGCTAGTGGTATCACTAGACTGGCTACCATATCGCCCCTGTTACCTGATTTTTGTGGCTTAAACTGCCATTGCTTTTTGAGCCAATTAATATCAGTCCATCGCATCGCGCATAGGTCGCCTACTCGAGTAAAGGTTAAAGCCAATAGCTGTAAGATACGCTTGTTGTATAGCTGACTTGCATCGTCTAGCTGGTCAATGTCATTTAGCAGTTTGGCAAAGGCGGTCACATCATTACTTAATGCTGGGCGGTGCTTAGGCTTATGCGCTTTGAGCGTTCCAACTAAGTCACTGGCGGGGTTATATTCGATCACCATATGAGCCTTAGCAATCTGTAAGATACTCTTTAATAACGTTCTTACTCTCAATCCTTTATAGGTGTTGGTTTTTTGAATGTTATTAATAAACTTGATAACTAGACTGGGGGTTATGTCTGTTACTTTCATACGCCCTAACTGGTTTTCAATCGGTCTTACTAGCTCCTCAAGATTTTTAATAGTGCGTTTATTTAGGTCTTTGCTGGCTTGAATATCGCGCCATTCGTTGATGAAATAGTTTAAGGTGTTTTGGCGGTCGGTTATCTGCTTTTGTTTTTCACTTTCTCTATGCTCTATTGGGTCTATATCTTTAGCTAGCAACTGCATGTTATCGCTGTGATATTGTCTAGCATCAGCAAGACTTAATGCTGGGTATTGTCCTAGCGTCATGTAAGGGCGTTTGCCTGTAATGGAGTGGGTGTAGCGGTGTCTAAAGTCGGCGGTAGCGTCTGCACCTTCTTTATGCGGTCTTATGCGCACCTCTAAGCCTTTATAACCTGCTATTGGGTAACTGACTGCCTTGTCAGCTTGCACGGCTTCTTTGATTGCCCGTTTGATCTGGGTATCGGTGCTAACCTCCTTTCTAACCATTTTCCTATCCCTTGATTTGGTAGCCATTCTGGTAGCCACTTTGGTAGCCATTTAGAATGTTTTATATTATAGAATAATGTTGTACGTTGTAGTACATCATATATCTAAAAACGCTATACATCAATGAAATAAAGGATTTTAGGGAAAATTTTGTTGTCTATCGTTTTATCAAGTTAAACCATGCATTATGAAAATAGCATTACTCCGGTAGTGCTTTTTTATGCTTTAAACATTTATATATCAGCCGCAAAAGAAAGCTAAGCGCCAAATTTTTAAGGGGCAGTGTTTACGTACACCGCCTTGATAAACACAGCAACATTGTTTACGATGGCAGGCTTTACTATTAACATTAGGCTTTCATGATTGATGCGAATGACATTCCAAGTAGTCAACTAATTTTATACGCTGATGACGGCTACGACAGTCATGTGGTGCGCCTATTGCTTGAAGAAAAGAAACTCGCTTATTATTTATCACGTTTGCATTCTGAGCGTCCTGAGGATTTAACTGAGTTAAACCCCTATCATACCCTGCCTGTCCTACAGCAGCGTGAGATTGCGCTTTATGAGATAAACGTCATCTTCGAGTACCTTGAAGAGCGTTATCATGCCAATAAGCTCTTGCCTGAAACGCCACAAGAGCGGGCACAATTTCGCCAGTTAGCATGGCGTATTCAGCGCGATTGGCTCTCACTCGGTAAGCGATTGCTTATGCATCCAGACAGCTTCAATAAAGCCCAAGCAGTTATGGCTAAAAAACAGCTGAGCGATTCTCTCATCACTATATCACCATTATTTGCGCATAAGTCTTACTTTATGGCAGATGAGTTTGGCTGGTGTGATGTGCTGCTAGCACCTTTATTATGGCGCTTGGAAGAGATGGACATTGAACTACCACACGCTATCAGTCGCCCTCTGTTTGACTATCAAAAACGGGTCTTTGAGCGAGATAGCTTTCAAAAAAGCGTGCGTTAATTAGACAACAGTCAAATGCTGCCTTAAAATAACAAATAATGAAGCGCAAATGAATTTCTGTAAATAATCTTTTGCCGCTGATACCTTTTAACACTTACTTAATATCGTCAATATAGGAAGCCAAAGATGAGCGAAGAAACCACATCTATTACTCCAACACGTCCTTATATGGTACGTGCCTTGTACCAATGGATAGAAGACAATGCACTAACGCCGTATCTGATGGTCGATGCAACCGCCGATAATGTTCAAATTCCAAAAGAGCATGTGCAAGATGGTCGTATCGTACTCAATATTGCTAGCCGTGCCACTGGTAATATGAGTATGGAGAATGACTACATTCATTTTAGTGCGCGATTTGGCGGTGTATCACAAGAGATCTGGGTACCGCTTACAGCAGTGCTAGGTATTTATGCAAAAGAGAACTCTCAAGGGATGTTTTTCGATCCCAATGAATATGACAATTATGTGCCTGAAGACGATGCCGTTGCGAGTAGCAGCTCTAAAACAAACGTAACAGCCCCTAAGCCCAAACGTGATAATAAAGCCGGTTTAAAAGTATTAAAATAACAAAATATATCGCATAGAAAAGCTGAGCACATTAAATATGTTCAGCTTTTTTTATTGTCAGCCCAAAAGTGGTGATAACCTTAAACGATTAGGTTCTTGGTAAGGTAACACCGCGCTGTCCTTGGTATTTACCACCACGATCTTTATAACTCGTCTCACAGACATCATCAGCATCACTTTGGAAAAATAGCATTTGCGCCACGCCTTCGCCAGCATAGATACGTGCAGGAAGATTGGTGGTATTACTAAACTCTAACGTCACATGCCCTTCCCACTCAGGCTCAAGTGGTGTGACATTGACAATGATACCGCAGCGAGCATAGGTTGATTTACCAAGGCAAATAGTCAATACATCGCGTGGAATACGGAAATATTCCATCGTACGAGCCAATGCAAAAGAATTAGGCGGAATGATGCACTCGTCGCCTACAATATCTATAAAGCTTTTTTCATCGAAGTTCTTGGGATCGACCACGACTGAGTGGACGTTGGTAAATACTTTGAATTCAGGCGCACAGCGTACATCATAACCGTAGCTTGAGGTGCCATAACTCACCAAACGCTCGCCTGCGTCATTAAAACGCACTTGACCCGGCTCGTATGGCTCAATCATGCCATGCTCTTCGGCCATTTTACGAATCCAGCGGTCAGATTTGATAGACATTGTTATTCCTTAGCAGATATAAAATAAAACTTATAATATGAATGGTGTTTTGATAGCGACGATTATACGGAATTGATCGCTCAATTTATAGGCTTGGCTACGTTTAAAATAAATCTCTAGTCAAAATGATAATCGTCTACCATTTTGCATAATGATCTTCTGCCAGTCCCATCACATTATCAAGCTTAATCACCTCTTGTTTGATTTGAATCTCACCATTATAAAAACCAAGCCGTTGCTCAAAAACACTGGCAACGATACCAAAATCATCGGTCTTCTTATAAACCGTCATAGGGGTAAAGGTTAGATCAATATCAACATTGCTCCAGCCAAGGTTTTGATGATAGATGTGCCAAGGCTGCGATGTGGCATCTAGCCTATTAGCAACAGTGTCTTGTTGATTGTGTGGCCAATTTAGAGCATCACGAATAAACATAACAGGCGGTAAATAACATATCTGCCCATCTAGCCAGCACGCATTTTCACTAGCGCCCGTTTCATTAACACCCATCGATAAGTTCAATGTGAAATGACGACCATCTGGCAAATAGCTATTGATACAGGTCCAAAACCAATTAGTCTCATGACGCATATAGCCGAGTGTCCAATCGAGATTTGCAATAGTGTCATCATTGAATGATATTTGCTGAGCTTGTTGTCCCCTATTAAACGTTGAATTGGCCTTAATAGCTAAGTGACCTACGATTTTGGTAAGCGGCTCTTTTTGCGTAAAAGTCCAGCCACGCCTGCCAGTCGGTGTGCAGACCGCCAATGGCTGCGACTGCCGCTGTAACGTTGCTTCAATCGCCACATGATTACTGTCTAACACAACGTTGACTTGTGACGGAGTAAAATCTAACGTCAATGTCAGATTTTTATGTCTAAATGCCATCTGCCCTTGATAACAACTACCCTTCAAACGCGTATCACGCGTCAAAGGCTGCAAGGCTTCACACACCTCTATCTCGTTTGTTTCATCATTATAAAGATAAACAAAAGCACTGGTCGCAAGCTTAATGGTCGCCAGTGCCAAGCAGACTCGATAAGGGGGTTGAATGATTTGAATAAAGCAGAATTGGTTGGCTTTTAAGTCTTTACGCCAATTGGGCAGAGGTTTTTGTGAGATAAGGTGACTGTGATAATCTAAATAGTTGACTTCTTTAACTTGGGCAAAAACACCAGAATGAGGCTGACTGTTTTGGATTAGTTGGTCGAGCACCGCCGGTTTCAATTTATTAGAGATATCAGCTAAAGGTTGATGATGATTGTTTTCATTCATAATGGCGGCATCCTAGCCAAATTTATACCAAGAGTTAAGCAGTTTGTTATGTAATGGCTATCGCTAACTAATACTTTATCATAATAGCAAACAATAGCCCATTAAAAATAAAAACGCTGTGGTTCCTAGTAGGAAACTATAACCATTAAAAAATACGCTTATCATTAACCGGTTTGGCGAACTTATTAATATTGGTTTCAATATTTTTAGCAATACTCAGATAGTAAGACGCGAACTCATCATCTACTAATACGCTTGGCTCACCTTTATCTACCTGTGCACGAATAGCGCTTGCCAGTGGAAGCTGTCCTAATAGCGGCACTTGATATTGCTCAGCGATCTTTTCGCCGCCGCCCGTACCAAAGATAGCTTCAGTATGATTGCAGTTACTACAAGTGTGCAGCGCCATATTTTCAACCACGCCAAGCACAGGAATATTGGTTTTATTAAACATCTCAATGCCTTTTTGCGCATCAAGTAAAGCAATATGCTGCGGCGTCGTCACAATGACAGCGCCCGTCACCGGAATACGCTGAGCAAGGGTGAGCTGAATATCACCGGTGCCTGGTGGCATATCAATAACTAAGTAATCTAACTGTGGCCAATTGGTTTGATTATATAGCTGCATCAACGCGCCGGTTGCTTTTGGACCGCGCCAGGCAACAGGCGTATTATCACCATTAAGCAAGCTGCCAATCGATAACATCGCTAGTCCATGCGCATTGATAGGTACAAACTGCTCATTTTCAAGCTCAGGTCTGACACTATTCACACCTAGCATCGCTGGCATACTAGGTCCATAAATATCAGCATCTAATACGCCAACACGGTTGCCGAGCTTTTGTAATGCTAAGGCGATATTGACAGTAGTGGTTGATTTTCCCACGCCGCCCTTACCAGAGGCAACGACAATGATATGACGAATACGCGGATGAGCGGACAACGACGCTTGGGTAGGAGCTTGCTTAGTGATAGGTGGTTCCGCATTTAGCGTACTATCATCGCTCTTGGCAACAGGTTTACTAAGACTATCCATCGCATTGGTGGTTTTTGGCATTGCTTTTGGCAAACTTGAGCCTTCACCTTTCATCGGCTCTGGTATCCGAACATTCATATGAATGCTTTGAATACCATGCGGCTGTAATAACTGCCCAAGCGCTTGCTGAATAGCCTCAGGATCGCTTTCATGTGGCAGACGCAACTCTAATGTCAGCTCCCCACCATTACGCTCAAGCCCAGTGACCATCGTAGCAATACTGCTATTCCCAACATGATAACCCAGCAATACTTTATCGACAGCGCTATCAAGCGCAGCTTTCTGCTCTGGAGTTTCCTTTTGTGCGGTATTTTTTTTCTTCATAAAGTTAAACATAGCGACCGTGACTGCCTATACAAGTGGGTTGGTATGCTAAAAATTGGCGTGATTTTTTTAGCCAAACCTTTTATCGTATTAGTGTAGCTCAATTGCAAGTATAAAAAAACCATGATGCCAGTAGGACTGGCATTTTGCGTACAGCTTTGAGACTAGGGCATATCTTTATTTTAAAAATGGAGATAAAAATGAGGACACGCCCTAAACCTGAATCGATGGATCTTTTTTTAGCAAGCTCATCGCTCTTAAGCTAAAAGACCAAGTCATTTTTTAATTCATAAACCAGCCGTGGCTTGCGACAATCGATTGTCCGGTAAAGACATTACTTGGAAATGCAGCCAAAAACAAAGCCAGTTGAGCAATATCATCAACCGTGGTAAATTCTTTGTCAACCGTATTAACGAGCATAATATCGTTCACTACTGACTCTTCGCTGATGCCTTTTTCAGCTGCTTGCTGAGGGATTTGTTTTTCGACTAAAGGCGTTTTGACAAACCCTGGGCATATGACATGCGAGCGTACGTTATGGGCAGCACCCTCTTTTGCCAATACACGACATAGACCAAGCAAGCCATGTTTGGCGGTGACATAAGGCGCTTTAAATAATGAGGCTTCATGCGAGTGCACAGAACCCATATAAATCACTGTGCCACCGTTGTCGTCTTTATACATGTGCTGTACGGCAGCTTTGGTGGTCAAAAATGCCCCATCTAGGTGAATGGCGAGCATTTTTTTCCAATCTTCAAACGCCATTTTATGGATAGGGTCAATGATTTGAATACCAGCGTTAGATACCAAAATATCAATACCGCCAAAGGTATCGACCAGTTTCTGAACACCGTCATTAACAGCCGCTTCAGACGTTACATCCATCGCAATTGCAACGGCCCGCCCGCCTGCGGCTTCAATAGCATCGACGGTTTGCTGAGCAGCCTCAATATTGATATCTGCAATACCGACTGCCGCGCCTGCCTTGGCATAAGTTTCGGCGATATCACGTCCGATACCGCTGGCAGCGCCTGTGACCAATGCTACTTTGCCCGTCAAATCCTGTTGTAATTGGGTCGCCATATATTGTCCTTAATAGTAGGTGGTGCTATGTAGTGATGAGTAGTAATGAATCAAGCCTATAAATAAGCCACTAAAATATAGTGGCTATTAAACAATTTACTAATCAGTGTTTGAACTACTGAGTGGTTTGTCAAAGCTATTGAGCAATGCTCACTGGTGTTTTCTCTTGTAGCTCATCAAAGCTAACACCATCTGCAAGCTCAACCAATTTTAGACCATTATCAGTCACATCAAGTACAGCAAGCTCTGTGATAATACGATCAACCACGCCTTTCCCTGTCAGTGGCAACTCGCAATTGGCAAGGATTTTTGGCTCGCCGTGTTTATTGACTTGCTCCATGAGCACAATCACACGCTGTACGCCTGCGACCAAATCCATCGCGCCGCCCATGCCTTTGACCATTTTTTTGGGAATCATCCAGTTTGCCAAATCGCCCTGCTCGGAGACTTCCATCGCGCCCAATATCGCAAGGTTGACATGACCACCACGAATCATGGCAAACGACTCTGAGCTACTAAAATAACTCGCACCCGATTCGGCAGTGACGGTTTGTTTACCGGCATTAATCAAATCTGCATCGACATTTTCTGTAGTAGGAAACTCGCCAATACCCAATAAGCCGTTTTCTGACTGTAGCCAGACATCAACATCTTTAGGGATATAGTTCGCAACCAGAGTCGGTAGACCGATACCTAAATTGACATAATAACCGTCTTGTAACTCTTGTGCGGCACGCTGTGCCATCTGCTCTCTTGTCCATGCCATGATAACTTCCTTAATTTTTACGATATTCTAATATTATCAATTTGACTATTTATGAATTGCGGTACAAGCGTACGATATTAAGCGCCTTATATTAAACACCTTCAACCGCTTTGGTCGTAATTTTCTCGATACGCTTTTCAGGACTACTGTTCAATACGATACGCTGAACAAAAATACCCGGCAGATGAATCTCATCAGGGTTAAAGGTCCCTGTTTCTACGATCTCTTCAACTTCAACAATGGTAATCTTGCCCGCCATCGCGCAGTCTGGGTTAAAATTACGCGCCGTTTTGTTAAAAATTAAGTTGCCTGCCTTATCGGCTTTCTGCGCTTTGATTAAAGACACATCAGCGCGTAATGAATGTTCAAGCACATAAGTACGACCGTTAAATTCGCGGGTTTCTTTACCTTCAGCAACTAAGGTGCCAACGCCAGTTGCGGTATAAAATGCCGGAATACCTGCACCACCTGAACGCAGTTTTTCTGCCAATGTACCTTGCGGAGTCAGCTCAACTTCCAACTCGCCTGCCAAGTACTGGCGCTCAAACTCTTTATTTTCACCCACATAAGATGAGATCATTTTTTTAATTTGGCGCGTCTGTAATAACAATCCCAAGCCAAAGTCATCGACACCAGCGTTGTTACTGATGCACGTCAAATTTTCAACACCACTATCCCGCAATGCTTCGATTAACGCTTCAGGAATACCGCATAGACCAAAACCACCGATCGCTAGCGTTTGTCCGTTACGCACAACACCACTCAGCGCCGCTTTTGCGCTGTCATACACCTTTGATTGACTCATGCTTATCTCCTTGCACGTCTCATTTTTATTATTTACATTGATTCATTATAGGTTTTGCTTATTCAAGCAAACACTAGATTACCAATCAGTTTTATATTTAAAGCAATACAATTTATATCACTATAAAACCTAGAGTACAGCTGTAATAACTTAACATATAATTCTAGCAGCGACTAGACAATAATATAAAGCGCGTACAAGGCAGCGCAGCTTGAGCAATATAGGTGAGGTCACCATCCTAATTGTCTAAAATAGTGTTTGATAAAATACGTTAAATCGCCCGTTACGTTTAATTTTATTGACCTATTTCTCTATGACCTGCATACTCTCAGGCTTAACTTAGCCAAGGAGGGCGGTCATGTTTAGCACACTTGCTATCATTATTACTTTATTACTTTTGATGTTCTTTGCTTATCGCGGTTATTCCGTACTGATTTTAGCGCCAATTATGGCTGCTTTAGCCGTACTACTTTCAGGTGATTTTTTAAGCAGTATTCCTGCCTATACTGATGTCTTTATGGGCGCATTGAGTGGTTTCCTACTCAAATTCTTCCCTATCTTCTTATTGGGCGCATTATTTGGGCGTTTGATGGCGGACTCTGGAGCAGCAACAGCGATTGCCAAAACAGTGGTCGAAAAGCTTGGCGCCAGTAAAGCTATTTTGGCGGTTATCTTAGTTTGCGGTATTTTGACCTATGGCGGTGTGTCACTATTTGTCGTGGCATTTGCTATTTATCCAATCGCCAAAGACTTGTTCAAAGCCGCTGATATTCCTAAGCGCTTGATTCCAGCAGCGATTGCCCTAGGTTCGTTTACCTTTACCATGACAGCATTACCTGGTACGCCTGCCATTCAGAATGCTATTCCGATTCCTTACTATAATACCAACGTATTTGCCGCGCCTATTTTGGGTCTTATTGGCGGTACGATCATGTTTATCTGTGGTTGGTTGTGGTTGCAATCGCGTGCCAGAAAAGCTAATGCCGCGGGCGAAGGGTATGGTCAGCATGATGAGAGTGATGTAGGCGGTGTTGGTGGAGGCGCAGCAGAGACCAACTTGCTCAGCACTCATCATACCTCATTCACCGTTGCGATGATTCCACTATTTCTGGTCATCGGTTTGAACGCTTTACTGACTTATGTTGTCTTCCCGTCAATGGATTTTAGTGGCTTGCAAACTCAGTTCCCAGATTTGAATATCGCAGGTTCGCTTGGTCTATGGTCGATCATCCTCTCATTGGTTGTAGCTTGTATCGTGCTAATCGTCATGCGTCTCGGTCATTGGACCAACCTACAAAAAACCATCAACCGCGGTACTTATGACTCGATGTTACCGATCTTTAACACCGCGTCGGAAGTAGGCTATGGTGCCGTTATCGCCTCTCTGGCAGGCTTTCTTCTCATTCGTGATAGTATCTTGAATCTAACACCAGACAATCCACTCATCTCAGAAGCTGTCGCTATGACCACGCTGGCTGGTATTACTGGCTCATCATCTGGTGGTTTGAGTATCGCACTATCAACTTTGGGTGAAGACTATTTAAGAATGGCAGTAGCAGCCGGTATTGATCCAGAACTGATGCACCGAGTGGCGGTAATGGCAGCAGGCGGTCTAGATACCTTACCGCACAGTGGCGCGGTCATTACTTTGCTTGCCATTTGTGGTCTGACACATAAACAGTCCTACTTAAACTTAGCAATGGTCACTATGATTATTCCACTGATTGCCGTAGTTGTAGTCATCACCCTAGGCACACTGTTTGGTTCGTTCTAATTGGGTTGAATCAGTGAAATAGGTAATGTAGTCAATTTAAAAACGAGCCATCGCTACTGTTTTAAACTGACTACAAAAACCCCGCTACGCAAAAGTTTGGCGGGGTTTTTATAAGCGCTTTATAAGAATTTACCATGTTAGACTTTTATCATAAATATCAATGAATACATTACACTTATTATAACGCGCTACTGGTATGAACTTTTCTTGCTTGCTGTGCCTACGCAGACAGAGGCTGCGAATAATGAATACCAGTAGCGCTGCACTCATCTAAAAGTGAATCAACTATAGCGCTGATTGCCGTATTAATTGATAAGGAATATCACAAATTTAGCCGAATTACGGTATCATAGGCACACTTTTTCAATTTCTATTGATAATCAATCCGTTTATATAAAAATATAGGTGATGAAAGTGCGTGAGATTCTAGTAACCAGTGCCCTGCCCTACGCCAATGGCGACATCCACTTAGGGCATCTTGTAGAGTATATCCAAACTGACATTTGGGTGCGGTCGATGAAGGCACAAGGTCATAAGGTGACTTATGTCTGTGCTGATGATGCTCATGGTACTGCCATCATGCTCAAAGCCGAAGACAATGGCGTAACACCAGAACAGCAAATTGCCAATGTACAAGCCGCTCATGAAGCCGATTTTGCCAAGTTTTTGATTAATTTTGACAATTATCATTCAACGCATTCAGAAGAAAATCGGGAATTTTCTGAGCTGATTTATCGTCGCCTTAGAGATGCAGGTCATATCTCTACTCGTGATGTGGAGCAGCTATTCGACCCTGAAAAACAGCTATTTTTAGCCGATCGTTTTGTTAAAGGTACCTGTCCTGAATGCGCCGCCCCAGAGCAATACGGTGATAACTGTGAAGTCTGCGGTACCACTTATGATGCCACAGAGCTCAAAGATCCGTACTCTACATTATCAAATGCGAAGCCTATTCTAAAAACCTCAAAGCATTATTTCTTTGATTTACCAGAGTTTGAGCAGTTTTTAAAAGATTGGACGCGCAGTGACAATCGCTTGCAAGTTTCAGTTGCCAATAAGCTGCAAGAATGGTTTGACGCCGGTTTGACCAGTTGGGATATCTCACGCGATGCGCCATATTTTGGTTTCCAAATCCCTGATACCCCAAGTGATGAACCAGACAAATATTTTTATGTATGGCTAGACGCGCCGGTTGGCTACATGGCAAGCTTTAAAAACTTATGTGAGAAACGTGCTGGTACAGAAGAGGCTCTAGACTTTGACCATTATTGGGTTCAAGAAAACGAGCATAAAACCGAAGTATATCACTTCATCGGCAAGGACATCGTTTACTTCCACGCCCTATTTTGGCCTGCCATGCTTGCTGGTAGTGAGTTCCGCACCCCGACTGGTGTCTTTGCTCATGGCTTCTTGATGGTCAATGGCGAAAAAATGAGTAAGTCACGCGGCACCTTTATCAAGGCCGAAACCTACGCTGAACACCTGCATCCTGAATATCTGCGTTATTACTTCGCCAGTAAACTGTCTGATAAAGTCGAAGATATCAACCTAGATTTAGAAGACTTTATGCAAAAGGTCAACTCAGACCTCGTCGGTAAAGTAGTCAATATCGCCAGTCGTAGCGCAGGATTCTTGGTTAAGAAATATGACGGTATGCTGTCCGAGACTTGCGTCGAATCAGAGTTATTAGAAGATATTACTAAAACTGGCGATGAGATTGCCGCGGCTTATGAAAACCGTGAATTTTCTCGTGCCATGCGCTTGATTATGCAGTGTGCTGATAAAGCCAATGAATACATCGATGACAAAAAACCGTGGGCGCTTGCCAAGGTTGAAGGCGCAGAGCAAGAAGTTCAAGAGGTCTGCTCCGTGGCAATCAATATCTTCCGTCAATTGATGATATATCTGGCTCCTGTTTTGCCTGAGTTGACTGCCAATGCTAAAGAATTCTTGAACATTGATGATTTAAGTTTTGCCAGCCGTAATGAGTGGCTACTTGGACATCAAATCAATAAGTTTAAGCCATTGATGCAGCGTATTGAAGAAAAAGATATTGCAGCGATGGTTGAAGATTCTAAAGCCTCATTGACACAAGTAGGTGCGCCTACCGCTAGCCAAGACGATAAAGCCGCAGCAAAAAATACCTCGCCTGCAGCAATGCAAAGCAGTACCGAACAAGCAAATTATATCGGGATAGAGGACTTTGCCAAAGTCGAGATGAAAGTCGCTCATGTTATCGCTTGCAACCATGTTGAAGGCGCGGACAAACTGCTTCATTTCACTCTAGATGTGGGTGAAACACAACCTCGCAACGTCTTTAGCGGTATTCGCAAATTCTATGAGCCTGAGCAACTGCTAGATAAAAAGGTTATTTGCGTGACCAATTTGGCACCGCGTAAGATGAAATTTGGCATATCAGAGGGCATGATATTGTCGTCAGGTGACCCGAAAACAGGTCTGGTGGTAATTACTTTACCTGATGAAGCCGTTATCGGTGATACGCTTGCTTAAAAATGTTAAATTAATTAAGTAATTTAATTAAATAATAGTGAAAGAACAAAACAAAAAACGGTCTAAATAGACCGTTTTTTATGTTAAAAAGAATAGAAAGTAAGCTTGATGTTTATCTAGTCAAGATATCAATGATCTGCAACGTGTCGTTAATTACCGTCACAATTTTATTTTCTGGCGTGCGGATACGAACGTAGCGGTCATCATAACGGTCTAAAATTACCGAACGATCATAAATATCTCTGTCAATGTTGCCGACTACTCTGTAACCGTATTGATCGAGATCACGCTTGAATGAGGCGTTAGGGCTAGCATTACGATAAGCGTTGATATTAGGTTGGGCGTTGCTACTATAACCATTTTTAAATTTATATTTCTCTGACTGATGCTGCTTGAGATGTACTTGTTCATGCTTATCTTTACCAACGTACGCAGATTTTCCCTTGCCATGATTATTGCCGTGACCCTCTTTTGCCGTAGCAGGTAAGGAAATCAATGAAATTGCTGTAATGCCAGCGATGGTTAATAACTTAAGATTAATCGTGCTCATAATGTCATCCTTAAAATATTCATTTGAAAAAGATTAAGTAGATGGTAGAGTCTGTTGAACATTCACTAATGCCAGCATGATTAATAATCATATGGATTTCAGACTCACTGTAACTTTAACTTTCGTATAAAAATTAGCTTATCGTTCATTATGAAGTGCCTTTGTAATCGCTGAATTGCTAGTTTGTGCGTTTTTTAAGCGGAGTTTTGCTAAATAAAACAGTCAATACTTGCTTTAATGACACTGGTAACGAATACGCTTTAATTTTTTATTGCCATAAGTTACATTACTGTCATAATATGAACATAATGATCAATGGATTGATTACTTTGATGTTAGCCCGTTATCTCAGCATTCACATAACATTGACTCGGGTAACTTGCACTTTCTAACCTACGAGCCACTATAAAATGATTTTTGCTACTACTTTACGCTTTAGCCTACTTGGTGCTGCTATGAGCGCTGCGCTTGGATTATCAGCCTGCTCTAAGCCTGCAGATACTGCAACGACCACTGATGACAGTGCCACTACTGCTCAAAAACCTGCCAAAACATTGGCAATTACTCAAATCGTTGAGCATCCCTCACTGGATGATATGCGTCGCGGTATTATTGATGAGCTTGCGGATAATGGTTATGTCGAAGGTCAAAATCTAAAGGTTAATTTTCAAAGTGCGCAAGGAAATACGGCGACCGCAGGACAAATTGCTAAGCAATTCGTCGGCGACAATCCTGATGCCATCGTTGCCATCTCAACCCCATCGGCACAATCTATCGTTTCTGCAACCACGACCATACCAATTATATATACTGCCGTCTCGGACCCACTTGGTGCCAAGCTTATTACAGCAGATGGTAAACCCTTTCAAAGCAATTTGACCGGATTATCAAGCCAATTGCCATTAGAGCCGCAGCTAGATTTGCTCCAAAAGATTAAGCCAAACCTCAAAACCATTGGCTATGTCTACAGTCCTGGTGAAGCCAACTCGGTATCACTACGTGAGGAGCTCAAAAAAGCACTACCGTCACGTGGCTTATCATTACTAGATATTCCAGCCAACCGTCCAACTGATATTGGCATGGCAACGCGTAGCCTACAGGGGCGTGCAGATATTATTTATACCTCTTTTGACAATAATGTTGCCTCAGCATTTGAAGCGATGGCACAAGCTGCCAATGAGCTAAAACTGCCTATTGTTGCCTCTGATGAATTCAGTGTCCAACGCGGCGCCACAGCAGCACTTGGTGTCAATGATTATGATTTTGGTCGTACGACAGGTAAGATGGTTTATCGCATTTTAAATGGTGAAGCGGTCAGCAGTGTTAAGCCTGAAGTGATGAATGAATTGACACTCTACGTCAGCCCTAAACATGCTAAAACCCAAGGTGTTACATTGTCAGATGAGCTGCTAAAAAATGCCATTAATGTTGATGAAAAAGCAAAAACTGCCAGCAAATAATCGCTGTTAGATAAGAGTGAATACACAGTAGATAGCTTATAATTTATAACAAACACTGTTTATAACCACAGTACGTAAGATCTTCTATTTATCTTTTATATAATGTACGGACACATTATTATTTTCAGGAGTAAGACCCATGTTGTATCAAAATCGTTTTGCCAAAGCTCTTTTATGGGGCGGTGTTTGTACCGCAATTTTGACCGGTTGTAACCAGCCAGCAAAGGATGCTAGCACGGATGGCGCTGCTACTACTGGTAATGATGCCAGCACTGCTATGAAAACGGTTGCTATTACTGCGATCGTTGAGCATCCAGCGCTTGATGATGTGCGTAAAGGTGTGATCGATGAGCTAAACGATGCCGGCTTTAAAGATGGTGAAAACCTGAAAGTCAACTTCCAAAGTGCTCAAGGTAATACTGCTACTGCTGGTCAGATTGCCAAGCAATTCGTCGCCGACAATTCAGACGTTATCATTGCTATTGGTACGCCATCGGCTCAGTCCGTCGCTGCTGCAACCAGCAGTATCCCGTTAGTGTTTTCAGCAGTTACTGATCCGGTTGAAGCCAAACTGGTCTCAAAGCTTGATGGTTCTGGCACCAACGTCACTGGTGGTTCTGATGCACTTCCTTATGAGCCACAAATCGAATTGATGCGCCAAATTATTCCTAGTCTCAAAAACGTCGGCTACGTTTATAGCCCAGGCGAAGTCAACTCAACGATTATCCTAAAAAATCTAAAAGAAAAACTGACGCCACTTGGCATCAAAGTACATGAAGCTCCTGCTCAGCGTAGTACTGATATTGCGATGGCAGCACGCAGCCTAGAAGGTAAGGTCGATATGATCTATACCTCAACGGACAATAACGTGGTTTCAGCTTACGAGTCACTATACCAAGCCGCTAAAGAAAGTAAGATTCCATTAATTGCCTCGGATACCAGCTCAGTTGAGCGCGGTGCCATCGCAGCATTGGGCGTTAACTACTATGACCTTGGTCGTGAAACTGGCAAAATCGTTGTACGTATCCTAAATGGTGAAAAAGCAGGCGCAATTCCCGTATATACGCCAAAAGTTCTTGACTTATATGTCAGCCCAAAACATGCTAAAGAGCAAGGCATCACCTTACCGCAAGCCGTTATTGATAAAGCAAAAGAAGTGGTAGAGTAACTGTCTTTTACATAATCAGTATAAAATAAACGGTAGACGATAATGTTGATTGCGCAAGCCGTCATTATCGTCTACATTAGCTTTACCTTGCTATTTATTGGTGCGAATTATTGCTACAAACAAAACCCAGCTATGTTTCAGTAGGCTGGGCTTGTTGTTTAAAGGCTTTCAATAAGCAAAGATTATGATCATTTATGACAGTGATCGGTTGCGCTTTACCCTAGCTGCAGATTATACAATCTGTTAAATTCACCGCCTAAGTGTTTGGCTTATAGATGATGGCGGATACATGCCACTTATCTCAACCTCATGGTTCTCTAAACACTTGGTTATGACTTACTGATCTCTTATGTCTTTAATTGCTTTTTTTGGTGCACTTGAAAGTGGTCTGATTTATGGCCTCGTGGCGCTTGGCGTCCTTATCTCATTTCGTACCCTCGACTTCCCTGATTTGACCGCTGACGGTAGTTTTCCATTAGGTGGTGCGGTCGCTGGTATCTCTATCATCGCTGGTGTCAATCCATGGCTTGCCTGTGCCTTTGGTATGCTAGCAGGGTCAATTGCCGGTATCGTCACTGCTTGGTTGCACGTTAAGCTTGGTATTTTGCAATTGCTTGCCAGTATCTTGGTGATGGTTGCGCTCTATTCTATCAACTTGCGGATTATGGGTGCGCCAAACTTGCCGCTGTTGGGTGAAACGACTGTTTTTAGTACCTTGGTTAATGATGGCAATGGCTATTGGATGCGCTGTCTGATCATTGGTATTGTCGTGCTACTGGCCATGTTATTTTTAAATTGGTTTTATAGTACTGAAACCGGTTTATCTATGCGAGCAACCGGCTCAAATCTACGTATGGCACAAGCACAAGGCATCAATACCTCATGGATGACCATCATCGGTATGGCAATCTCTAACGGTTTGATTGCCTTAGCTGGCGCGCTGTTTGTCCAGACCCAAGGTGGCGCAGATATCTCAATTGGTATCGGTACCATTGTTATTGGTTTGGCAGCGGTCATCATCGGTGAGACGATTATTCCGGCCAAGCGCATTTGGCTGATTACTTTTGCGGTGGTCGTCGGCGCGGTATTGTACAAGCTGTTTATTCAAGTGGCACTATCGAGCGATACGCTACGTAGTATCGGCTTTGGTCCGCAAGATTTGAACTTGATTACGGCCCTACTCGTGGTATTGGCATTGGTATTGCCAAAAGCTAAAAATAAATTCTTAAGTCGTAAAGTTCGGGCTTAATGTCAATGTGCGCCCATAAGGAATCATAATTATGATGCAAGCTACAGATTTGCGGTTGACCTTTAATCCTGGAACGCCCATTGAAAACCCTGCCCTACGTGGTATCGATCTAAATATCGCTGATGGTGAGTTTGTCACTGTCATCGGTACCAATGGCGCGGGCAAATCGACCTTTTTAAACGCGGTCAGTGGTACCACTCGCGTCGATAGTGGCTCAATCTTGTTAAATGGCATTGATGTCACCAAAAAGACCGCGCACCAGCGTGCTCATTGGGTGGCTCGTGTATTTCAAGACCCAATGGCGGGAACTTGTGAAGCGTTAACGATTGAAGAAAACATGGCGCTTGCATATAAGCGTGGTGGTAAACGTGGTTTAAACTTTGCTCTAAACCAAAATAACCGTGACTTATTTCGCAAAAAATTGTCGGTCTTAAAACTTGGCTTAGAAAATCGTTTGACTGACCGTATGGGACTGTTATCCGGTGGTCAGCGCCAAGCGGTTAGCCTATTGATGGCATCATTACAGCCGTCTAAGATTCTATTACTTGATGAGCACACGGCGGCGCTTGATCCTAAAACTGCAGCTTTCGTTTTAGAATTGACGGATAAAATCGTCACTGATAATCAGCTTACTACCATGATGGTCACGCACTCTATGCAGCAGGCATTAGCGCATGGCACACGTACCGTTATGCTCCATCAAGGTCAGGTGGTATTAGATGTGGCTGGTGATAAACGTCAAGGTATGACTGTGCATGATTTACTCGATATGTTTGAGCAAACGCGCGGCGAGAAAGTTGATGATGACAGCTTGATCTTAAGCTAACCGATAACACGTATTTCTTTGAATATAAATAAAAAACGCCTACTTAATCGTAGGCGTTTTTTGCTTTTGGTTTACTATAACAAGAATATAGTTAGAATATCTCAAAAACGCTACAGTGCTGCTGGTATAAATTTTTTGCAGCCTCTGTCTGCGTAGGCACAGCAAGCAAGAAAAATTAATATCAGCAGTACTTGATGTATCGATATTACTTTTCCCTGACTATAGCTGATCGTTATCCCCAATCAAGAATCTAACTTCCCTATAGTCAAAACACCCTAAAAACGCTACAGTACTGCGGGGTATGAATTTTTTGCAGCCTCTGGCAAAGACGGCACAGTAAGCAAGAAAAATTGATACCAGCAGTACATAATGTGTCGAGATTACTTTTCATTGACTATATCTTTTGAATCAGCTCGCTTATTATATGCCAAAGCCCTCTAATCATCAGCTACGCCTGATTTGCTTTGAGGTTTTTGTTATTGATAAGTAATGATAGCATCACTTTGTCAATACTCATTATATAGTAAGCATTTATACATCTGTTCTTAGTAAAATAGCCGTTATCTATCAGCATTCGCTTATGAGGTTTATCATGCGCAAAATTCCTGTTTATATGCAACCTGCAGCGGGATGGCCTGCACTGATTGCCTCTACGCATACCTTAATGGATTACAAGGCTTTTTTGCGCGGTGGCATCAGTGTTTTCGGTAGCAATCAGCCACAATATGGCTTTGATTGTCCAGGCTGTGCGTGGCCGGATCACAAGTCACGTAAAACCATCGACGTCTGTGAAAACGGTATCAAAGTCATCGCCAGTGAAACGATGAACAGACGAGCAGATGCGGATTTTTTTGCTAATAATACGGTCACAGCGCTACAAGGCTGGTCAGGCTATGAACTTGAACACAGTGGACGCCTATCAGAACCACTCTATTATGATGCATCACAAGACCGCTATCTGCCGATTTCTTGGCAAGCGGCTTATGAGATTATCGCTGACCAATTAAAACAGCTTTATTCGCCAGATGAAGCACTGTTTTATACCTCAGGACGGGTGACCAACGAACCTGCCTTTATGTTTCAACTATTCGTGCGCTGTTTTGGCACCAATAACTTGCCTGACTGCTCAAACATGTGTCATGAGCCAACGTCAGTGATGCTTGGCAAGCAGCTGGGCATCGGTAAAGCCACTGTGATATTGGAAGATTTTGAGCAGGCTAAACTCATTTTAATGTTTGGGCAAAATCCGGCGACCAATCATCCCCGTATGCTTGAGATGCTAGCGCACGCGCATAAAAAAGGTTGCCAGATTATCTCTATCAACCCCATGCGCGAACAAGGTCTAAGTAAGTTTAGAAACCCACAAAAACCCTCCCATATGGCAGCAGGTCAAAGTGATGAGATGGTCGATGAGGTTATCCAAATACAAATCGGTGGCGATGCGGCTTTATTAACTGGTATGGCTAAATGGCTCACCAAAAACGGTAAAATAAACAGTGATTTTATTGAGCAACATACCTCAGGCTATGACGCTCTGGATGCTTGGTTACGTCAGCAATCTTGGCCAGATGTAGAGCTCGGCTGCGGCATCAGTAAAGCAGAGATTATTACGCTTGCAAAGTTAGTTGCTGAGAGTCCAGCAACGATTTGTACATGGGGCATGGGCATCACTCAGCATGTCCAAGGCGAGGATAATGTCGCCATGATTACCAACTTGCTATTACTGATGGGAATGATTGGCATTGATGGGGCAGGCGCATCACCTGTACGTGGACATTCAAACGTGCAGGGTGATCGTACCATGGGTATTCATGAACGTCCTAAGCAGAGCTTGCTTGATAGTCTTGAGCGCGTTTTTAAGCAGCCGATGCCACGAGAAGATGGGCTTGATGTCATCGCCGGTGCAAAGGCACTAATAAAAGGCGACATCAAAGCGTTTGTTAGTATGGGTGGTAACTATGCGGTTGCCGCACCAGATAAAAGTGCGATTCAAACGGCGCTGACTACCACCCAATTAAATGTCTTTGTCGCAACCAAGCTTAACGAAACCATGTTATATCCGGGTAAAAACAACCTTATCCTGCCTTGCATCGGTCGTACCGAGCGCCTCATCACTGATAAAGGTGAGCAGTTTGCCACCATTGAGGACTCAATGTGTCAAATTGTGGCGACCAGAGGACGCTTAAAGCCTATCAGCGACGCGCTAAAATCCGAAGCGCAAATCGTTGCAGACATGGCAACTCATGTGCTTGGGTCTGAGTCTTCCATTCCTTGGCAGGATATGAGTACGGATTTTGATATTATCCGTGATTATATTGCGCAAGCGATTGAAGGGTTTGAGAATTTTAATCAGCGTATTCGTGCCGCTGAGCGTGGTTTTCATTTGTATCATGCAGCACGCCATCGGGTTTGGAATACCGATAGTGGCAAAGCACAATTTGAAGTACCAAGATATCCGATTACCTACGTTGCCGCGCAAATAGCACAAACGACATCCGATTATCAAAATAATTCACAAACCCTTGATATCAGGCAGCCTACTGAGCAAAACGTCTGGCAACTAACGAGTGTCCGTAGTCATGACCAATTTAACACCATGATATTCGGCTTTCAAGATCGCTACCGACAGACTGATCGTCGTGATGTGCTCTTTATGCATCCAGATGAAATCCGTCGCTTAGGTTGGCAAAAAGGCGATAAAATCATGGTCTCGCGTCAAGATAGTAAAAATGTTGAGCGCACGTTAGGACCTTTGATACTGACAGAGATGGATATTGCAGCGAATGCAGTGGCAACCTATTATCCTGAATGTAATGACCTCCTTGATCTGGACAGTCATGCGCCGGAATCCAGAACACCTGCCTATAAGTCTGTTACCGTGGTATTAAAGTGTCTTGAACAAAGCAGTATGGCAACTGCCGTATGATGGGTATCTCGGCACCAGGACTTTTATTTTATTAATAACACAGGCTAACAAGCACTCACAATGGCAAACAAATCTCACTTGGCTGCAGAAGATAGCTGTAAGAAAGATGCGCCATTATCACGGCTACATGCGGCATATAAACATAGCTATCCATCAGATAGATTTTTAGATGCTGCTAAGAATGCGCCGCTGGATATTGATACCAAGTCAGGAATGTTGGCTGTTGAGGCAGCTGTAGCCATTGTGATTAATGGGATTCATTACGCTGTCTTGATGGCAAGTCCTTATCAGCTCGAATACCTTGCCATCGGCTTTTTATATAGTGAAGGATTGATTCAGCATAGTCATGAGTTATTAGATTGGAATATTACTCAATTAACAGACGATGAAAGTTATCAAGACTTTACTCCTGATTCTTTGATTCAAAATTCTTCTAATAAAGACTCTCTTAATTCTAATGTGACTGATGAACTTATAAGCTTGGATCAGCTCTCAGAGCAGCTACAAGACTATGATATATACGTGGTCGAGCTAGTCTTAAACCAGCGCTGTCATCAGCGTATTCAAGCGCAAAAACGCCAATTGGCGGGACGCACAGGATGCGGTATGTGCGGCATTACAGGTCTGACGCAAGCACTACCCGATCTAAGTGAATATCAGATAAACAAGCTATTACTTAGTAGAGCGATGCCTAGTCTTGACGATTTACTGAGTATGCAGGCACAAATCAATGCAGCCCAGCATACCTATCAGCTCACAGGCGCTGTCCATGCTGCCGCAACCCTATATCGGCAGCAACTGTATCTATTTGAGGACGTGGGGCGCCATAACGCCCTCGATAAGCTCATAGGATGGCAGTTGCATCATAAGGTAGAGGTTGACTATGTGCTAATGACTTCGCGTTTATCGATTGAGCTGGTACAAAAATCCATTCGTAGTCGTATACCTTGGCTGATTGGCATGTCTGCACCGACCAGTACTGCGGTACGTGTTGCCGAGCGTTATGGCTTAGGCCTAGCAGGATTTTTACGTGATAACCGCGTGACTTACTACGCAGGTTATGCCGACTCTTAAAATACATAGATACTCTATCCATGGTTATATATACCTGATACACGCTATCTAAACCTAGCATAAGTCGAACAGCTGCACGTACCGCTCATCCGTATTATTGCTATAGAGGCTTGTACAAATCTTTATCAGCATCCAGCTATATCGCGTATGCATCATTTTTGGCGTAATGGTTCAGCCATTTACAGACGCATATCGAGCGTTGCCCTATGATTTTGACACATCCTTCATAATTTATGATGAAGTCATACAGAGGCAAAGGCGTTTTATTCCTCCACCCTTTGGGGATGCAATTTCGTGAACTTACTTCTAATAGATATACCTTGGGTGAACATATTCACGCCAGCCATGGCTGATCAAGCCAATTAATTTTAGCCATATCTAACCTTATGGGCAGATTAATTAGCTTGATGGCAATATAAATAATTTGATTCCGCAAATGGTCAGCACTTATCTACAACTATGATGGCTGACATCTATGGCAAGAATATTGCCATAAAAGGCGCGTAAACCCAAAAACCATGATGCCTGTCGGTCGCGGAACCATGATTGTCGTACAGCAACAGGATTGATTTTTGCCACTGGTTTCTTACGTCAATATATGGTGCTACTTGCATCACTGACCGCTTATGGTGCCAGTACAATCGTCTGTGTCATTATCAGCCTCATGAGCAATGAGCATTTTGACTTTATTAAACAGCGCGTTGGCGACTATGACCATAAACCCAGAATACCGCCGACAATTAACGTTTAAAACTATATTTATATCTTATCAACGTTTTGATGAACTTTTTAATAGCTTGATGTATTCATCATTCATTTTTAATACCTAAGATAAAAGAGTTAATATGGAAACCACGTTTTTTTATGGGCTTCATATCTTAATCGGCCGAGCAATCACACTAGGCGTGCTGATACTTATTTGCACTGCGACTTATAGAGATGTGAAAAAAGCTGTCCATAACAATAAAAGTATCGTTTAACAACTTTATTAAGGATAATATTTATCGTGATATGGCGCTAAATACGCCTAACTTGATAAATAATCGGTCTTTATATCAAAAAGGGCTTGTAATTTAAATTATATTTGCTAATATAGGCGTCCTTGATTGGCTGGGTGGCAGAGTGGTCATGCAGCGGACTGCAACTCCGTTAACGCCGGTTCGATTCCGACCTCAGCCTCCAATTATTTAGGTTAAAAATTTATTAGGATTTATATTAATTTTAGCTTGCTTTATTAATATAAATGCTTATAATAGCGACCACTATCTAACAAGTAGACAGCTTACTTATTAGATAATACAAGTTTTGCCCGGGTGGTGAAATTGGTAGACACAAGGGATTTAAAATCCCTCGCTAGTAATAGCGTGCCGGTTCAAGTCCGGCTCCGGGTACCATTACATAGTCCTATACTATCTTATAGAACAGCTAAAGCCTCTGATATCAGGGGCTTTGTTGTATCTGGCGTTCCATACTGTCCTGCTCTATCTATCCTAATCCATGCACTTTGAGTATACTGTCAAGTATACCGAGTTTTGAGTCTACTCATGGAGATCTAGGATATGGAAAGAAAAGCGATCAGTTCAGACCGGAGCATCAGCAGCCATAAGCCTGAAGATAAAAAATACTTCGTTCCCGTCAGAAACCATCCTAAGCTATTCTTAATGGTACGTCCTACTGAAACCAAATCATGGATGTATCGCTACTACCCACCTTCAAATCCTAAGCAAAGCATTATATCCATCGGTATATATCCCAGTATCTCGTATGCTCGTGCCTGTGAAGTTTGGCGTGAATATGAAGAACTATTAAGCAAAGGTATTGACCCAAAAATTTATCGTGAAGAAATAAAGAAAAGTATTATTAGTAAAACTAAAAACTCTTTTAATCATTTTGCATGGGAGTACTTTGACAGTCTAGATCAAACTCAGAAGAGTAATACTCTCATTCGTAAAAAAGGTCGTCTTGAGCTTATATGCAAATATATCGGTGACGAGCCAATCAGCGATATCACATCCCCTAAAATGCTTGAAGTCCTGTTAGACATTCAAGCTAACTCATTAAATAAGAATGGTAAGCCTACAGATAAGGCTGAACGCTGTGCTGGCATTGCCAGTGATGTGTTTGTCTATGCTGGGGCACGAGGCTTCTGTACGAGCAATCCTGCGGCGCTCATTAAGAGCCAGTTGGCTAAATCAAGTTATGGTCATCGTCCTGCGGTTACTAAACCAAAGGACTTGGGTAAATTACTTAAAGCTATCGAGACAATAGAAAGTGACCCAAACACCATAAATTCCCTTAGGCTATTAGCGCTTCTCTTTGTTCGCAATGGTGATTTAAGACGTATGAGATGGGCTGATTTGGACTTAGAGGCTGGCAGGTGGCGATTAAAGCCGTTGAAGGGTCAAGGCAAGGTTAATATGGTCAAAGATATGGTCGTACCCCTACCTGATCAAGCCGTGTCTATATTGCGTGAGCAACAAAAGATTAATGGTCATACTGAATACGTATTTTTTAGCCAAACGGCAAAAAAGCATCAGATCATATCTGACGCTACTGCTAATAAGCGTTTAAAGGATTTAGGGTATAAAGACATACATTGTGCTCATGGCTTTAGAGCGACAGCGAAGACCATACTGCAAGAGCAGCTCAAGTATCCGCTTGTGCTTGTTGAGATGGCATTAGGTCATACGACTAAAGATCCTAATGGCACCGCTTATGGACGATTCGAGTATATTGACGATCGTAGTGATATGATGCAGAAGTGGGCAGACTATTTAGATGCCTTGAGAGAAGGTAGAGAAATAGCTGAGTTTAAAGCAGATGCGCAACTACAAGCTGACTCTACTGCCCAGCTGCAAGCATTAATTGACCAACTGGGAGAGGATAAGGTTTTAGAGCTATTGAAAAATAATGATCAATAGCTCTCTGGCATAAATTATCACTAGCCCCTGAAAGTACGTTAAGGGAAGTCAATGAAGTTGTACTTTTGCGAGAAGTCTAATAGCTCATTGACCCCTGCTGTCAATCCCGTAGAACTAAACTTGGGAGATTTTAGTTACGCAGCCTGAGTGTAAAAGTCAAACCAGACCTGTCTTGGCGATTTATAGCCCAAGCCCTTTTGAATCCTCGTCTGATTGTAATACAGCTCAATATATCTAATGATATCGTTGATGGCTGCAAACCTTGTTTTATAGTCCTTATGATATACCAGCTCATTCTTTAATATGCCCCAGAAGCTTTCTATTGGCGCATTGTCATAACAATTGCCTTTGCCACTCATAGAGCCTGTAAAGTGATGCTGCTTGATAATCTTGTGGTACGCATGGCTACAATACTGGCTGCCTCTGTCTGAATGAACGATTAGCCCTTTGCTTGGACGTTTATTCTTGATTGCCATATTGAGTGCACGGCATACTAGATCAGCGGTCATACGTTTGTTAATGGCATAGCCGACCAGCTCTTTGGTGTATAAGTCTTTGACTCCCGCTAAATACAACCAGCCCTCGTTTGTCCAGATATAGGTAATATCACTGACCCACGCTTGGTTAGGGCGACTGGCATCAAATTGCTGATCCAGCACGTTCGGATAGACCAGTTTGTTGTGATTGGAGTCGGTGGTGACTTTAAAGCGCTTATGGCGACGGCATTTGATGCTATGTTCTTCTTTGATGCTTCTGACCATATACTGGCTAATATAATGCCCTTGCTCACTTAGATGAGCATGCAGTCGATCTACGCCATAACGTTCTTTCGTTTCACTGTGAGCGGCTCTAACCAATAGCTCAGACTGGTTGCGATGTATCTGTTGGTCGCTGATATCGCGGCTTAGCCAATCGTAGTAGCTTGAGGGCTTTACCCTTAGCACGCGGCACATAGTGGTGATGCTAAAGAAGTGCTGGTTATCTTTGATGAAGGCGTACCTGACTAACTGTTTTTCGCGAAGTACGCCGTCGCCTTTTTTAAGATCTCTCGTTCCTCTTCAGCCACTTTAAGTTGTCGCTTCAGTCGCTTGTTTTCTTCCATCACGGCCATAAGCTGTGGATCGTACTGCTCAGTGCCGATAAGCTTGCCTTGATTGGCTTTGTTATGCCAGTTCGATAGCGTTTGCATGGCGATACCAAGCTGCTTTGCGGTCGCTGAAATATTGCCATCGTTATCCGCTATCTTCTTGACGGCTTCGGCTTTGAATTCTGGGCTATAAGTTCTGATTTTCTTGATCATGGTAAACTCCTGTTGTTGTGCTTAGTTTACCAAGTTTAGGTGTACGGTTTCTTCAGCATAGCTCAGTGAGCTACTCGAGTTAGTAATCACTTATTTGCTATACAATATTAACAGTTTTGATCATAGCTATAGACGCACTCTTCCTACTTATAATACTTTCATAACATGGGAAGCAGCTAATGGGATAGCTACCGGAATAATCCATGCAAAGTCAATCTATCTCAAAAACCGTGTAGAAAATAGACACACTAAATGGATAGATGTTAATAATCCTAATCAAATCAACTGGATTTATGACTATTTAGATAGAGCAGATAGTCAACATATCATACTAAAAGATACGTTTTTTCCTGAGAGCATTGAGGAAAAATACGAGCTTATTCTTGCAAGTCTGGATGTATTATCTAATGTTGAAAGCCCTGAGATAGGTACTGAAAATAAAAAAGGTTTTTCTTCAAGAAGCTACGTTCTATACAGTATGAAAAAAGCTTGGGATGGCCAAAAGCGGTATGTTACTAAAAGTAAGGTAAGCGAGAGCAGTATAAAGATATATAAGAAAAATCAGGCTAAGTTAGACAAACTTATAGACTTTAGTGGCTTTACAGCGAATCAGTTGATTAATAATTCGATAGAGGAAATGTATGATGAGCTCATCATAAATAATACTAAAGCATTAAATCAGGGCGATGCTTCAGACTAACCTCATACGTGTTACAAGTCTATCGACAGCTTTTGCCTTACCATATTACGTTCATAGCTTGTGTTATACTAAAACCTCTTCAAGCAATAATATTTAGTTACTATTAAATTATAAAACTGAAAAACAAACCTTAAGTATACTCACAAGTGTACTAGATTATATATATAAATATTTGTCTATATATATCAAACACTTGATCTTGTATTACCGTTCCGGCTCCGGGTACCATTACATAGTCCTATACTATCTTATAGAACAGCTAAAGCCCCTGATATCAGGGGCTTTGTTGTATCTGGCGTTCTATACTGTCCTATGAATCTATCCTAATCCATGCATCTAATAATCAGATCTAACGGCACTAAGTCTTGGATTTATCGCTACCTGTCTCATACTTATTCAAAAAACAAACGTATAGTCAGGGAAAAGCAATATCGATACATAACGTACTGCTGATATTAATTTTTCTTGCTTGCTGTGCCTACGCAGACAGAGGCTGCAAAAAATTTATACCAGCAGCACTGTAGCGTTTTTGAGATATTTTAACTATAAAGCCGCCTTTGATGCGTATATAAGTCACATCCCCTGTCCAGACTTGATTAGGGGCAGTTGGACTAAAATTAGGGTTCAGTATGTTGTCATGAGCTTGGTGTTCTTCATCAGCTCGCTTGTATTTATGTGTTTTTAGCTGGCAACTGATGAGCCCCATCTGCGCCATGAGTTTACCTGCTATATAGCGGGTCAGCTTGATGCCATGTTCATTCATTAGTATGGCGGCAATGCTGCGAGCACCAGCTGATTGCTTTGAGTCATTGAATATTTGGCGAATTAAGGCTTTAAGTTTGACCATTTCAATATTTATCGGCTTTGGCTGCAAGCCATAGTAATAGCTACTCTTAACCATGCCAAACAGGTCACACAATTGAGTTTTACTCATCTGTTTGTCTTGCTCTGCCAGCTGACTTATCAGCGATAATCGCTCAGACTGTCCAAGGCTAGCAGAGCTGAAGCCTCACTCGAGCATAGCTCTCGTCTTGCGTCGGGACGAAGCAGTGCTTCGTTTTATCCCTCCTCATTTAAGATGTCGCGCTCCATAGTCAGCCGCTTTACTTGTTTACGCAGTTCTTGGAGTTCTCGCTGTTCATCGGTTAAGGCATTGCCGACTTTAGGTGCTTGGCCACCCATTTCTTGACGGTACTGACTCAGCCATTTCTGTAAGGTGGATTTGCCTATGCCAAGTGAATCAGAAACGTCGGGGATGCTACGGTTGTGATCAGTGACTAAGCTGATGGCTTCAAGTTTGAATTCTCGGGTGTATTGGTTGCGTTTGTTGGTCATACTAGTTTCCTCTTTGGGGTAGTATAGCCTCTTATGCGCTGTCCAGTTTTATTATGCCACTACACCAGTTACGAATGGGCATCGACCACTTTTTAGATGCCTGCTGGGTGGCTAAGTACACCACCTTAAATGCCGCTTGATCAGACGGGAATACCTTACGCTTATTCACCGCCGTCCGAATCACACTGTTTAGCGACTCTATTGCATTAGTGGTATAAATCGCTTTTCTGATGTCTTTAGGATAACCAAAGAACACCGTGAGGCCCTCCCAGTTATTACGCCAAGACTTGATGACATGAGGATACTTATCACCCCACACCTCATCAAAGTGCTCAAGATTGGCCTCTGCTATCTCAATCGTATCAGCGCCATAGATGGCCTTTAAATCAGCCGCTACAGCCTTTTTATCTGTCCAAGGTACAAACTTCATCGAATAGCGCACCATATGCACGATACAAAGCTGAACCTGAGCATTGGGATAAACCGTGTTGATGGCATCAGGGAAGCCCTTTAAACCATCTACACAGGCAATAAGAATGTCCTGAACCCCGCGGTTTTGTAGTTCAGTGAGAACGCCCAGCCAGAACTTGGCGCCCTCATTTTCTGATAACCACATGCCAAGCAGCTCTTTTCTACCATCCAGTCCCACGCCTAGTGCCAGATAAATAGCTTTATTGATGATCTGCTTGTCTTGACGTACTTTGACGACAATGCAGTCTAAGTAGACGATAGGATAAACACTGCTCAGTGGCCTGTTCTGCCAAGCGGTGATGTCATCTAAGACGTTGTCGGTGACCCTTGAGACAAGAGAGCTTGATATGTCGACGTCGTAGAGCTCTTTAATGCTCTCTACAATCTCAGTGGTGGTTTGACCTTTGGCGTATGAGCGAGGAGAAGCAAGTGTCCGGGGGACAGTTGCCCGAAGCGCAAGACGTAAGGCTATGCCTGTAGTGGAATATGATCTTATCATCAAGACCTGAGATGCGGGTTTGTTGCTTAGCAACCAATACAGGCTCAAAGCTACTGTCACGGTCTCTTGGGGTAGAGATCTCAAAAGCGCCTGTGTCACTGCGGACGGTCTTTTTAGTGTGCCCGTTGCGCTTATTAGGCTTGTCTGCTTTCTCATGCTTGGGGTAGCCGAGATGGTCTTCCATTTCAGCTTCAAGGGCAGTGTCGATAAACGATTGCATGAGCTGCTTTTGAAAGTCTTTGATGTCATCGAAGCTTTTCATGCTACCAGCCATTTGCTCAGCCAGTTTTTTAATGTCAGATTGAGTAGTCATTGCTTATTCTCCTGTTAGTGGATTATAAGCAGTTACACAAAGTTTGGGAAAGGCTCATAAATCGCCAAGACAGGTGTGGTTTGACTTTTACACTCAGGCTGCGTAACTAAAATCTCCCAAGTTTAACTATACGGATTTGACAGCAGGGGTCAGAGTCCAAGGTACTTTAAATTCCGTAAAATACCAAAACATAAGAGAGCCCTCTAGAGCTCTCTTATTTCTTTGAATGACTTAATCATCATTTACAATTTTGATTGTATTCAAGGTTTAACCTAAATTAATCTTTTTAAATATCATTCAGTACTTTTGGTTTATCTGATGAACTTGTCGGCATTTTGAATTCAATACCAGCCTTTTTAAATAGTTTTGGATACTCCACCAAAGCCATCGTTGAATTTTTAGCAATACCAGTGATATCTCCGACCACACCTTTAGCTTCAACTAAAGACATTCCTGTATTGGTCAAGCTTCTTGGATTCGCTATTAAACTAGTCCCTACTTGTTTAGCGCCTACCGCCAATTCACGAGCGGTTAAACTTGCGATTACAAAGTTTGTTGCAGAGTCCAACAAATGTTTCTTCTGCTCCGTATTCAATGCTGACAGCTTAGCTACTGTTCCTGCTTCATCTTTTCGAGAGGCTTCTAAAACAGCATTAGACAATACTACAATTTGTTTTTGAATGGCTTCTTGTTCTTTCAGATCAGAGGTTGTTTTCAGACTTTTCTGTTTTGCTTTTAATTCATCTGAATCTTGTTTACTTGCGAGTAATGACGCTAAAGCAGCACGACTCTGAGTAAACATCTCATTGGTTGCTTTAGCCTGCGTGAAGAAACCGTTGATATCCATATTTGAAGAAGATACGCCAGTAACAGATTCAGATAATGACGATGCCATCTTACTCAGTGACCCAAACCCTGCATAGACGCTTGATGTTCCCATTGAAGCTGCTATTGCTAAAACAATTGCAATTTTTTTCATACCTTGTTATCCCTATTGTGAAGAATCGGCTTTTTGCACGATTTGATTTAAAATTTTTGGTAAAGCCTCAAACATCTGAATGTTATACATTTCATGACGATGCTGATGATCTATACCCTTTAATGCAATTTCTTGTTGCAAACCATAAGCCCCTATTTTTTCAGACGTTTGGTTGAATATGCGTGCACCACTGGCCATAACTAATGTGGCATCACAATTACTTTTGTCTGCATTACATTTAATACTGTCTTGTTTCACTTCAATCTTAAGTACTGGCTGTAAACATTTATCTCTTGGGATATAAAAATTAGCTTTCATATCTTTTTTAAACCCAGCATTTTCAGTCATAGCAACGACTGAATCTTTCAGTAGGGTCTGTCCTTTAAAGCCTGAACCTGTCGCATAAAATGGTCGTTTCGACTGACTGGCAAAAGCGTGGTAAATCAAAGGACCAAAACCATCAAATGAAATTTCACCAACTTGCTCGGTCGGTAAGCTTGGACATAAAACACGCGATTGTTTCGAGTCACCCACTGGAGCAGAACTATCAAGCAAAATCCTGTCTCCAGAACGCACGGGCATGCGATCACTGCTGTTGACAGGGAAATCTAATTGCGCTGTAACTTTCGCACCTTGACGTTCCAAAACAGTCGCTTCCCATGTTGGAATCAGAATATTACGTCCTGCTGCCTTATCTGAATGATAAACATGGACTTTCATTCCGGTACTTAAGCGTTCCCCCGCATCATCAATGGTAATGTTATGACCACTTGAACTCGAAACTTTTAAATCAGAACGAGTAAATTGAATCCCTTTTTGAAATTTTTGACCTAATTTCAAAAGTGCATTTTTCAATACAACTTCTTTACGTGCCTCTAGAGAAAATCCCATTCCTTCTGAAATCACGTCTTTAATATCATCTGTTGCATGTGCTGAGTAGATCACGCGACCAGAACGATCAATCATTTCAGCAAAAACTTCACTATGGAGAACTTGTTGCTGAGTCATTTTCCCAATCTGCTGTTGATAAGCAATGACAGGAATGACATTAATCCGAATAAAAAATTCAGGTAACTCACGTTGGTTAATGTCTTCACTTTGCGCTAATGCAGTCTGTTCACTAACACTTTGTGCCATAGCACTATAACGTTTGTTGACTGGAGTCAAAGTAAACGAGGCTTGCTCACCGACTGCATCTGAAAAAATTTGCTCAATTAAATCTTTTGATTCGCCTTGATAAGTCAGTACATTAACCACTAATGCTTTAGGCTTATTCATAGCCTGACGTGTATTAGTCGATACTTTGCTAAAGCGCTTACTATTGCCCTGCATCAATATTGGCACAGCCACAGCATAATCACTGTCCGCGTGTACTACACGAATCAAATCACCCTCTGTTGAACTCAGCTCATCTTGTGCTGCGATTCCTTGCTTAAAACCTTTATCTAGAACCAGATAAGATTTCCAGCGATCGATCACTTGAGTTTCAGTTTCAGAAATTTTAAGTTTCGATTTTAATTCTTCAGTCACTTGCTTAGTCAATGTCAACAAAGTACTTTGAAATTTCTGTTTAATTGCTGTTTTTGTTGTAGTGGAATCAATTTCAGTAGTAAGTACCTGAATTGGTTGCGACAACGTCGCACTGTCACTATAAATGACCTCGCCCGACAACACGTTAGTGAGTTTTAAACTTAAAGTAACTGGCAGAAAAATTTCTGCTGTCGAATCCTTCTTTACAATGTATTCACTCGCGCGTAGAACTTCTAAAGATGCTATATAAGTACGATTTTTAGTTTTTTGTGAAATAGTATCGACAACTTGTTCACCGAAATTTTGTTTTAAACCTTGTACAAAAATTTGCTCGGCTTGTTTACGAATGATTTCATTGTCAATCGCTTGACTAAAATCACACACAATAGAAGAACCATTCGCTTCATATTTGCTAGGATCGGTACGACAACCTTGCTCCAATCCAAAAATACCTTTCGATGGGTAGATTTGAATATTCGCATTTGCCCATGCTGAAACAAGCATCGGCATAGCCAAACATAAGACTTTAAATTTTATGTGCACTGTGTACCACCGATGCAGAGTGTGATCGTATTTCCAGCTAGTAATCGCTCGGCACTTGATAACGTTGGGCTTACTTTACGTAGCGCTTTAGCCAATTCTGCACTAATCGGTTTTTCACTCTTATAGGTCATGGTCATTTCAACCAATTTGCCGTCTTGAGTGCGAATATCGATATTTTCTGCGCCATCCATTTCATCTAAGGCAATATACAAATCATCACCTAAACGTGAAGAAACATTACCAGAAACACTTTTCACAAAAATGGTAATTTCTTTACCGTACATAGAGCGATTTTTTGCATAACCTAAAATCTGTGGTCCAACTTGGCTAACTGCCAATTCACCCAGTTTCTTGGCTACATTGGTACGGCATGAATCTGTGGTCGCACCTGTCGATGACTCTGTACGAGTTTCCCCGCCCATTAAAGTCGAATCATCTACTGAATAAATCTTAAAACTTACCGCACCATCGCAGACAAATTGACCCGTGGCACTTGAACGACCACGATCATAAATATAAGAGCTACCAGCCATAAACCAGTCCGCTTTTTCTTTACGCGCTGCGATTACTAGCTTATTAAGCTCTACATCACTCATTAGTTGTTGAATCGTCATACTACGACCATTTAAATACTGACTTCTGAAACGGTCAGAATCGAGCAACCGCAAGTCATAACGAGATGCAGAACTTGCAATTGAATTTAATGTTTGATTATTACGCTCAGCCTTAGTACTGGGTGTTTGATATTCCACATATTTCACAAAACTTTGAATATCCTTTTGACTTTCAGATTGGCTATATTTTGCCGACTCACTGGCATTGTAGCTACTTGAAGATGCTGATTTACCTGAGTTATTATGGCTTGATGAGCGGGCAGCAACACCTACACCGGCCCCATAATAATTATCATAAGCATAACCTGAGGCGGCAGCCGAGCGTCCTTTTGATGAATAAGAATCCGACGCACTGGCTTTAGCACTTTCACTGGCTTTGTAACTTGCATCTTCATCATAGCTATAGCTACGATCTGAAAAATAAGAAGTAAATTCTTTAACTGGCTTAGCGTTATCTTTTGGTACGCCGAAGTATTCATCCATCACAATCATAATCGGACTGGTTCGACTATTTTTCTTTGCCAATCCTAAATCATTAAGAATTGAACGAAATTCTTGGTCATCCATTTCCAGACTAACTTGAGTGACTAATTCATTGTTGCTGTTGGTACTACTGCCTCGGTTTAGCACATAGTTGCTGTCAACTTGTTTTACAATGTCATTTAAATATTGACTCGCTTCATTCATCGCCTGCGGACCATTAATACGCTTAATGAGAGCAATGACAGCATCAGTTTTTGCATTGTTGTAGGCTTGATTACGTGTGCCATTCAGATCTTTTTTGATAATAGGTGTAGCACCTTCTCCATTCACTTTAATAATTTCAGCATTACTAACTTGAACAGCCAACAAACACAAAAGTGTCAATATAGCCTTTTTCATAACTCACCCTTTTAATTGGAATTTCTAGCTATTTTTATAATTTCTTTACTAAGTTTTAAATTCAGGGCTTACTCGATAATCTCTCTATCAGCAATTAAAGTCGCCTTCTTCAAAGATTACGTAAGTCATAAAATCAGCACATTATATACAAAAAACACACATCCAGCAAACAAATGTTAGCATTAAGCCTAAAAAATAACTCTAATTTTATTGATTTTTGAGAAAGAATCTCTTATAGAAAGCTAATTCAGCTTATTGATGGTACGAGGTTCAATTTGCATAGAATGTAAAATATATATATTGAACCGTCCCAACTATATCGGAGGCTGATTTACTTGAGTCAGGCAGCCATGTCTGACAGAATTAAATTATCGTTACAGCATTTTCAAACTCAAAGAGGTCATACTAAATTATGTATGAGTATATCTAAACCACCCTATGCTTCTTAAAGTTCTCAGCCTGCTCAAATATCTCTTTATAGACCTCTTTTGAGTCAACAGGTGGATAGCCCCATTCATCAAGCAGCACCATAAGATCAAACTGTAGCTCTGCTCTAATGTCATCACGCTTATTCCAGTCAGTGTATTTAGCCTTCTCGTCGATGAGCTGTTTCACTTCTTTGGACAGCTCAATCAGCTTAGCTTCTGGATAGGTAAAGTCGTACTTATGTGCCAGTGACAGCAAAATATCGTAAAATGCTTTTTCTTCAAAATCGATACCCATCTCACCAAACGATGCCATCTCAACCCGTAGCTCGTTATACAGCTTGATGATCTCATCAGAGAAATCGCCAATGACTTCGGCGCGCAGAATGTCTTGCTCGTCACGGTCATTATACTTCTCGACCAAAGCATTCATTTTCTTACTGAAATCAACACCTTTCACCTTATTGGTTTTTTTCAGCTCACCAATGGCTTTAGCAAGTAGTTGTTGTAGCAGCTCTAACTTGGTATTGGGCTGCTTAACCACCTCAAGCTTGGCTAGATAGTCTTCATCGAAGATATCGATCGTACCGTCCGCACTATCAACATTGTTATCACCGAGTTTAAAGATTTCTTCTACCCCATCACTCATCAGTGCTGCTTTTACCAAGTCACGCACCTTTTGGTTCATTTGCTCAACGTCAGGTGCGCCACCAGTGGTGATTTTAAAGATGATGGTACGAATAGCTAAGTAGTAGTGAATCTTGTCTTTGTGAGTCTTGGTGAGTGATTCACTGCCTACGCAAATATCATAGGCAGACTTCAAACGACGGGCTAAATCCATAAAGCGTTTTTCTAGCTTTTTAGATTGCAGCGCAAAGTCAGCCGCTGCGTTTAAGCAATTGAGCTGCTCTAGTGGCGTGCCGTTAAAGTATAGGCTGGAGTCAAACTTATGATAGACGGTATCAAGTAGGTTTAAATGGTCTTTTACCACGACGACTGATTTTTGGATATCGTCTAGGTTTTGGATTTGACCACCTGTGTAATGCGAGAGCGCCAGGTTCATCTGCTTTTTGATGCCGATGTAATCGACCACTAAGCCGCTTTCCTTGCCTTCAAATTTACGATTGACTCGTGAGATGGTTTGAATCAGGCTGTGCTTTTGCAGGGGTTTATCAATATAGATGGTATCGAGAAAAGGCACGTCAAAGCCTGTGAGCCACATATCGACAACGATGGCGATTTTAAAGTTAGATTTGCCGTTTTTAAACTGACGGTCGAGCTCTTTGCGATAGTCTTTGTTACCGAGATTGTCCCACATGGGCTTGATATCATCCTTGTTACGAGTCATGATCATTTTGACTCGCTCCATAGGTTTAACTTTTTTCTTGTCGCTTTCAGATAAGGTTGAGCCTTCCTCGCATGCTCTTATCTCATCCCATTCAGGACGCAGCTCTATGATGTCTTTATATAGCTGATAGGCAGCTTCACGGCTGCTACAGACAAACATCGCCTTGCCTTTTTGTGTCGTGCCCTCGTTTACTCGCGCTTCATAATGTGTCACAAAGTCTTCAGCAATGGCTCTGATGCGATCAGGGTCACCCAGTATGGTAGACATGCTGGCCATGGCTTTTTTGCTTTTCTCGATTTGGTACTCATTAGTACCAGCGTCGGCGCTTTCTTGATAGTATTTTTCTACTTCATCAAGTTGCTTGCTATCGAGTAATACTTTGGCAGCGCGGCCTTCATAGACGATACGCACAGTGATTTCATCAAATACCGACTCGACCATAGTATAGCTATCAACGACTGGACCGAAGACATCTAAGGTGGCATCAATCGGTGTGCCCGTAAAGCCCACGTAAGCAGCATTAGGCAATGAATCATGTAGGTACTTAGCGAAGCCGTAAGTCTTTTTAACCCCATCATCAAGGACGGTGATTTTTTGCTGGAGATTGATTTGGCTACGGTGGGCTTCATCTGAGATACAGATGACGTTGGTACGCTCAGTCAGTAACGCTAAGTCTTCAGTGAACTTATGGATGGTGGTCAAGAACACACCGCCACTTTTACGATCTTTTAGCTTTTCTCGTAGCTCAGCACGACTTTCAACACTAATGATTTCGTCATCACCGATATAGGTCTTAGCATTGGTAAAGGTTTTAGATAACTGATCGTCTAAGTCGGTGCGGTCCGTGATTAAGATGATGGTTGGACTACCAAGCTCAACGTCGCGCATCAGCAGACGTGCGAGAAATAGCATGGTAAAACTTTTACCACAGCCAGTCGCGCCAAAGTAGGTACCGCCCTTTCCATCTCGTAAAGCATCGCTCTCATCAAACTTGCCGTTTGCATCAAGCACTTTCATATGGCGCTTAATATTGTCAAACAGTTTGGTGGCAGCATAATACTGCGGATAGCGACAAACGATTTTCGCATCAAAGCTTGATTTATCAGGTACGTAAATAAAATTACGGATGACATCAAGCAAACGCGCTTTATCGAATAAACCGCTCATCATGGTTAGTAAGGAATGAATGCCGTCTTTCTCTAACTTCTCATCGCCTGTGACTTTGCGCCAAGAGTAGTAGAACTCATAAGGGGCAAAGAATGAGCCCATCTTTGAGTTGACCCCGTCGCTAATCACGCATAGCGCATTATATTTAAACAGCTCTGGAATATCGCGCTTATAGCGAGTGGTCAGCTGGGTATAGGCATCAAACATAGTGGCATCTTCGCGGATGCTGCTCTTAAACTCAAACACTACCAGTGGCAGGCCATTGATATAGAGAATGCCATCAGGAATACGCCGCTCAAAGCCTTGTATCTCCATCTGATTGACGATGCGGTAGCGATTGTTATCGAGTGCTTCATAATCAATGAGCTGGATGTATAAATCTTTTTGGGTATAGTCGTCACGCTTTAAGAAAAAGCCATCAGCGACAAACTTCATGATGGCTTTGTTGGTGTCGTAGAGGTCAGAGGCAGGAAGGTATTCGAGCTTATGAATGATGGACTCAATCTCATAATCTGTGATTGATTCATCGCGGTAACGAGCGGCTAGAAACTGTCGAAGGTCAGACTTAATCAGCACGTCATCAGGACTGCGGTCAAGTGTTTCACCAAGGGTGTGCGGATAGCCCTCAGCTGCTAGTAGCTCAATAATGGCTTGTTCAAGTCTGTCTTCAGTGAATGTCATCGGTTACGCCTCTATTTATCACTGCTCTAACGACAGCATATTCATAATCAGTTTAATCAAAGTGTCTTTCTGATTGGGATCAGACTCAGCAACCAGCAACGTTAAGGCGGCAAGTCCGGTGTCATTAATTACCATGTTGCCCTCGCTGTTAAGCAAGCGGTTATTACGATGCAAAAAATCGACAAACAAAAACGCGCCACTGCGTTTATTGCCATCATCAGCAACTGGCGCAAAATGTGCGACAGTTGCCTTTTTATACAATTCGCCTTCTCTAAGCCCGTTAGTAATATGCATTTTTGCATATTGCTTCTATTAGATAAATTTGTCGCTGTCCCTCTTGGCGAACTACCTAGGATTGCTCGGCAGTTGGCGCAAAATTTGCGACAACCTGGTCATAAAAAAAACACCAGTCAGTCAAACTAGCCGCTATGCGCTTTTTGCATAGTGCTTTTATGCGATACCTCCTCTACCATCTCGGCAGCGTCTGCAATACGTAGCTCACCTGACATTAGCTTAGGTAAAAGAGTGTCGCGGAATTCTGCCAGCTTTTCAGAGCTCTCTTCATTTTTATATATTTTATTGTGATAAGGTACTAAAACTTGATCGGTGAAATAATCAACTAACGCTGTTTCATTAGGTAAAGTCAGCGTTAATTGTGACAAAACATCAAATGTTATTTGAGGGAAAGTTCCCGAACGATCTTCTGCCATGTACTGTAAATCTAAAACAACACTCTCTTGTTTAAGATAAAAATAAGAAAAAAGCGACTTAACACTACTTACTGATCTCAATACCATTAACTTTGTAGAAACAACGTAGTCATCCGCCTCAAAGTTTACATAAGCATATCGCTTGTTTTTGGGTCTGATTTCACTATATAAAATATCATCTCTTTTTATAGATTTTTTAGCTTGTCCAGGTAAGCTAGATGCATCAGAATAATTTTTATGGAGCAACTTTCCAGCTAATATATCACCTGTATTTAGAAATATGACTTCATTAACAGTTTTGAGTGGATAAGTTATAGATACCGATTCAACTAAATCACTAATTTTCTTTACACCCCAACCTTTCGGAATCCATCCCATCTCTTCCGTAAACTCAAACTCATCAGGGAATAGGTCTTGAATTTCTGAATTGTCTTTTTTCTCAATACCTTTACGTTGCTCGGCACGTTCGGTAAATTCATCAGGAATAGCATTACCAGCCGCAAGCGCATTATCAATCACCGGATCAAAATCCACAAACCAGCTCTTAAACAATGCCTGCGCCATCGCCTCTAGCGTTTCGTTCATTTGGCGGTTTAGCTCGATTTTTTTTGACAATGAAGTAGCTATGTTCTCTATAAACAATTTAGTTTTAAGCGGAGGTATAGGGATTGGAATACTTCGAACATCTTTAAGATTTAATGTTTTTTGAACTGTAGTATTTGCTCGTGAATTAAGATAATGATGTATCTCTCTAGATTGAAGGCAAATATTGATCCAGTCTGCTCCTATATTTTTATCAGCTCTTATTACAGCGATTGCACGAGCAACATTCCATCCCTTCATATATTCAGGCGCTATGATGCTTTGACCAGTTGACCCTACAAGGGTTAATAGTACTTCACCGCCCAATAAACGAGTTCTCAAATACTTTTTTTCAATTTTAGGATCAACTTTCATTACAGCTTCAAGGTCTAAGCTATTATTTCCTATATTGTTTACACGTAGAACTGGTATACCTTCGTCTAAATGTTTGCCAGGCTGCACTATTCCATAGGATATATTCCCATCTTCAGTACAGTCTATTAATTCTTGTCGAGTCCAATCTTTTGGTAAAGGAAATTGATCTAAATTAAAATCACTCGCCATAACCCAACACCTCCAAATTCTGACGAATCGTCGCATCGAGCTTCTGTGACTCTTGCATCTGTGCATACAGCGTTTGGCTTAGATCCAGCATTTTAGTCTCAAACGGTATGCCATCATCTTCGATAGCAGCAGCACCGACATAGCGTCCAGGGGTGAGCACATAGTCATTGGCTTTGATATCATCAAGAGTCGCTGATCTACAGTAACCTGCTTCATCCGTATACGCTTCATAACCGCCAGCTTCCTTCTCACCGCGCCATGCATGATACGTCTTGGCAATCGCTTCGATATCATCTTTCGTAAGTTCTTTATTGGTGCGGCTAATCATGCTGCCGATAGCGCGCGCATCAATAAATAGCGTCTCACCGCTGCGGTTACGCAAGCCACGTGCTTTGCTGTCAGCGGATTTGGCTTGTTTGTCTTTACTGATAAACCATAAGCACACCGGAATCTGGGTGGTATAAAACAGCTGACCCGGCAGCGCAATCATACAATCGACCAGATCGTTTTTGATGATTTGCTCGCGTATCTCACCCTCGCCGCTGGTGGTGGTAGACATCGAGCCATTTGCCAGTACGAACCCAGCCGTTCCGTGCTCAGAAAGTTTAGATATCATGTGCAATATCCATGCATAGTTGGCATTGCCTGTCGGCGGTGTCGGATAGCCTGCCCAACGTGGATCATCGACCAGCTCATCAGCCGCCCGCCAATCCTTTTGGTTAAAAGGAGGATTTGCCATGATGAAGTCCGCTTTGAGATCTTCGTGCTGATCTTTAAAGAACGTATCGGCAGCCACATCGCCCAAGTTGCTAGAGATACCACGTATGGCAAGGTTCATTTTGGCGAGTTTATAGGTGGTGCTGGTGTACTCCTGCCCATAGATAGACACGTCTTTGGTATTACCGTGATGACTTTCGATGAACTTGATGGACTGGACGAACATACCGCCTGAACCGCAGCACGGATCATAGATTTTGCCTTGGTATGGCTCTAGCATCTCAGCAATCAGATTGACCACAGATTTAGGCGTATAGAATTCACCGCCGCCTTTGCCTTCAGTCGCCGCAAATTTACCTAAGAAATACTCATACACGCGCCCTACCGTGTCTTCTTCGGGATTACCGATGGTGTCGATGTTATTGACCACATCAATCAAGGCGGCAAGCTTACTGGCCGTTAAGCCCAGACGAGAGAAGTAGTTGTCAGGCAATGCGCCTTTCAATGATTGGTTAGTCTTCTCAATCGTACTAAGCGCTGTGTCGATTTTAAGCGCGATGTCTTCTTGCTTAGCATTCTGCTGGATGAAACTCCAGCGGCTCTCCTCAGGCAAATAGAACACGTTGTCTTTGGTATAGGCTTGCACCATGTCGATATGCTTCTCGAAACCTGTATCAATAAGCTTTTGGCGTTGCTGCTCAAAGGTATCACTGATGAATTTTAAGAAAATCAGGCTAAGGACGATGTGCTTATATTCTGAGGATTCGACGCTACCTCGTAGCTTGTTGGCGGCATCCCAGAGAGCTTCTTCAAAATTACCATTGTCTGTTTTATCTTTTTTGCTTACCGGTGTTTTAGCCATGTTTCTTTATTCTCTATATTTTGATAGTTAACCATGCAATGAATGCACGATTAGCCATATAAGAAAGTGATTTGCTTTGTGGTAACAATTTTAGCGAGATTGTGCTTTTAAGCAAGCTTATCTATCGACTCATTTTTGGAAGGAACTGTTATCTCGTGCTCAATATAGATCATAAACAATGGTTAATTTTTATTTTGCTGGACTCAGAACTTATATAAACCTAAGAAAATTATTGTACGGACGACAACGGTGATATTCCTGTCGAATCCTAAAAGATATTTTTGATAAATAAGACTTTATTAAATTGTTTTGCAAGTCAACTAATGTTAGCATTAATTTCCAAATGTTACTACTATGTAAACCTGTATAAATACAGAAAATTGGCGAAAATTATGCTTTGTAAGCATGGCAGCCATTTTAGACTAAGCGTTAGCGATCAATAGTGCTTCATCGCACTTTAATATTGTTAGAAATTCAGGAGAGATTTTTTGAAAAAGCTTTTACCTTGGTTGGCTGGCTTGTTGGTTATATTCGCGATTTACCTTTACGCTTCACCATATATAGCTTTATATAACATTAAAAATGCTGCTGAACAAAAAGACGCAGATAAGCTCTCAGGTTATATTGATTTCCCTAGCGTTAAGCAAAGCATAAAAGATCAAGTCAAAGCCGCTATGGTTGAAGAGCTTGCTGCGAGTGATGAGCAAGATGGTTTTGAGGCTCTAGGAACTATGTTAGCCGCTGCAATGATAGACCCAATCATCGATGGTGTGGTCACACCTGATGGTGTTGCATTAATGCTTCAAGGGCAAAAATTGGATTTTGATTTAAGTAATGACACGCCTGAAGATAAGCTTGCAGCCAAAAATGAGGATATTGATTATAAGGCAGGCTACCTGTCATTTAATCGATTCAAAGTTCAGATCATTGATGCTGATGATGCGGATGAGTCATTAGATGTGATTATGCATAGAGACGGCCTTAGCTGGAAAGTCACAAGGATTTCCTTTTCGTTAGATTCAAAAGATATGACATCTGAAAAAGCAATTGAAGAAAAAGTGTCACATGACTTGGATCTATCTAATATAGCAGATGAAGTAGTCATAACTGAAGATGATATTGACGATGTATTTCATGGTCTAGCTGAAGATAGCGAGGAGAACTTCTACAGTGAAGAAGACTACAATAATAGAACAGGTGATCACGCTGTAGAAATAACGGGACCACTAACACCAGCACAAGCGGCACATATTGATTATCTCGTTGGCAATGATATTGAAATATCACAAGACATGATAGATCTGTTAAATGATTTCACACTTGGTGGCGGTACACAGGCTGATTTACGTAAATTCGTGATTGAACGTTCAGGTTATGATGACGGATATGATCCGTCAACAGACTGTCGTAACCCAGATCTGACAGAATCACAGTATATGAACAACTGTACTTAACCCCAGTTCGGGATAACCGCCCAAAATAAAGGGCTGACTGTCATAGACGGTCAGCCCTTTATCGTTGTTTGGTGGAGATGGCGGGAGTTGAACCCGCGTCCGCCAGCATTACGCTCATGAATCTACATGTTTAGTTTCTGTCTTTAATTTTAGTCTGCACCGATCCGACAGTCAGGATGGATTAGCCGATTCTCTACTTTTAAACCCAAGCGATTGAGACAATCACTTGTGGCGCTTCTACATGCGGACGCTTCAACTTAGTTGACCAACTGTAGATGATCAGCAACTTAGTAAGCAGGGTCTAAACCAAGTAAACTGGGTTTAAGCTGCTAGAGCGTAATTTTCGTCGTTTGCGACTATAACAATATATGTTTGATTAACGAGAGGACATATACTCTCGACATGCATCATTGAGTTTCATCACCAGCGTCGAAGCCAGAACATCCCCAATAAGGTCGATGATTATATAGCATATATACGGCTGCTTGCAACTGATTAAAGCTCTGTATTACATTACGTTACAGCTTAACCATCTAAGCCAGTATGGTATTTAACCATTTACCGATATTTTGAATCTGCGGCATACATACCTGATGTGCCATAGGATAGGTATGATAAGCAACACTATATCCTTTCTCTGATAATAACTGCTTTGCTTGTTCGCCTAATATAACTGGAACAACTGGATCATGAGACCCATGCTCGATCAGAATTGGCATATCTATGTTGACAGCGCTATAGCGAACACTGCCATTGGTTGCAAAGTAGGTAGAAAGCGCCATCAAGCCAGCCAAGCGCTGTGGGTAACTGAGTGCCACATGATAAGCCACTGCCCCGCCCTGCGAAAATCCTGCAATCACAATATGCTCAGGTTTCACACCGCGCTCAATCTCACGAGCAATCAAGTCATGGATTTGCTGTGCGGACTCTTCAATCTGCGCAATATCAACTTTGCGCTCAAGGCTCATCTCCAAGATGTCATACCATGCAGGCATGACCATACCGCCATTGACCGTCACTGGGCGGTTGGGTGCATGCGGAAAGATAAAACGCACTGCCATTTCATCCGCTAATCCGAGCTGCGGCACTACCGGCTCAAAGTCATGACCGCTAGCGCCCAAACCATGCAGCCAAATCACGGATCGATTAATCGCTTTGTTTGCAGGATTGTGTTCGACAATAACGCTATCTAAATAGTTATTCATTAATTATCCTATGAGAGTCAAAAATTTAAACAAAATTAATATTACAAAATTACTTTGGTTGTCATCATTCCTTAAACATAACTCTATAGTTTAGGAATTAAGTCAGTAACCATAAAATTAGTAATGATGATTTATGCACATTTTTGAGGGTAGTTTACATGACAATTTCAAAAAATTCAGCGAATGAGCGGGCGCAGCTGCATAACGCAGTGCTGAATAGACTCAGACGCCAAGGTTTTACTTTACCTTTAGCAATTATCAGCGCTTTTTTATTAATAGGCTGTAATGAAGATGACGGTTCATCAGCGGTCGTACCACCTACTCTACCGCCAACGATTGAACCTATACAGTCGCTAGCTTATACCTATGGCGTTCGACCATTTTATCTGATCAACGATATGGATGAAAGCCCGCTAAAAGATGAGTTACTGGCATGTAAGGGTCAAACACCTAGCAAGACAGATTTCTCTATCGCCCATCGCGGCGCGCCTCTACAATTTCCTGAGCATACTTATGACAGTTACATAGCCTCAGCACAGATGGGTGCAGGCATTTTAGAGTGTGATGTGGCCTTCACTAATGACGGTGAGCTGGTATGTCGCCATGCCCAAAACGATTTGCATACCACGACCAATATTGTCGCCACGCCATTAGCGAATCAATGTAGTGTCCCACCTATAATGGATGCGAATGGAACTCTCACCAATGCCGCCGATATTGAATGTCGAACTTCAGATATTAGCGTTAGGGATTTTAAAAGCTTAACGGGAAAAATGGACGCCGCTAATCCAAAAGCAACCAGTATTAGTGCCTACATGAATGCGACTGCACCATGGCGAACGGATTTGTATTCGCAAAATGGTGAGGTATTGACATTAAAAGAGCATATCGCACTTGCCAGTAGCTTGGGCATGAAGCATACACCTGAGCTCAAAGAACCTGTGGTTACTATGCCATTTAATGGATATAGTTTAGATACTTATCGTCAACAACTGATTGATACTTATAAAGTGGCAGGCGTGCCCGCCAGCGATGTATACCCGCAGTCGTTTAATCTTGCAGATATTGATTATTGGATGAATACCGAACCGAACTATGCCGCCAATGCCGTCTATCTCATCGATGATAGCAACGAGAGCGCGGCGGGTAAAATATTTGATAAAAACGACCCATCAACGTGGGAACATTCACTGGCTGAGCTGAAAGCGCGCGGCGTTAATATCATTGCCCCTGCAACTTGGCTATTGGTCACCAGCGATGGTAATGGCAAGCTGCTACCGTCGGCATATGCCTTACAAGCCAAAGCCAATGGCCTGGACATTCTCACGTGGTCGCTTGAACGGTCAGGGCCATTAAAAAATGGTGGTGGCTGGTATTATAGTGGGCTTAGCGACGCTATTAATAACGATGGTGACATCATGAATATCATTGATGTGCTGGCGCAAGAAGTTGGGGTTAAAGGCATCTTCTCAGATTGGCCAGCAGCGGTCAGTTACTATGCCAACTGTAAAGGGTTGAAGTAATATAGCAATCCTACTTATAACGTAAAGACATTAAGTAATGGATTGAACTGGTTGTTTAATATCTGCGTTTTGACCACGATGACGCAGATAATGATCCAGTAACACAATCGCTAACATGGCTTCAGCAATGGGCGTTGCACGTACACCAACGCAAGGATCATGACGACCTTTGGTCAGCATCTCAATCGCTTCCCTCTCTGTATTGATACTCTTGCCAGCCGTAGTAATGCTAGAGGTTGGCTTCAGGGCAATACTGACACGGATATCTTGTCCTGATGAGATACCACCCAAGATGCCGCCTGCATGATTGGCAGTAAAACCATCGGGTGTCATTTCATCACGAGAACTATGCCCAAATTGTGCTGCCACTGCCATACCGTCACCAATCTCAACACCTTTAACGGCATTGATACTCATCATGGCATGGGCAATATCGGCATCTAAACGGTCAAATACCGGCTCACCAAGTCCAACTGGTACGCCGCTTGCAATAATCTCAAGACGGGCACCACAGCTCGTACCTTCACGGCGCAAGCTATCTATCAAGGTCTCAAAGCGACTGACAGCATCGGCGTCTGCGCAAAAGAAGGGATTGCTATTGACAAAATCCCAGTCGATTGTGCTTGGGTCTACAACCTTACTATACTCATGACCAATTTGGGTAACATGGCCGCGAATTTGTACACCTAAACGCTCCAGCAAATATTTCTTGGCAATAGCACCAGCAGCGACACGCATGGCAGTCTCACGCGCCGATGATCGACCACCGCCACGATAGTCACGAAAGCCATACTTCATACTATAAGTATAATCGGCATGGCCGGGGCGAAAAGTATCTTTAATTTCACCATAGTCTTTAGATTTTTGATTAGTATTACGAATCAGTAAGCCGATAGAAGTACCTGTCGTTTTACCTTCAAAAACGCCAGAGATAATCTCGACTTCATCAGATTCACGGCGCTGGGTCGAGTACTTAGAAGTACCCGGTTTACGGCGATCTAAATCTACTTGCAAGTCGACTTCGGATAAGGCTAAACCTGGTGGCACGCCATCGACGATTGCCAACAAACCTGCGCCATGCGACTCACCGCAGGTGGTGACGGTAAAGACCTGCCCAATACTGTTGCCTGCCATATTTATCCTTAAACAAATGAAGTCGATTTTTGACTGTTTTAATTATAGTATCAATCTTGATTGATTTATCGATTGCTATCTAGTAACTGTACATAATTGGCGAATAATGAGCGATAGCTCATAAGCTCATCATAGGTAATCGCAAAGATGCCATGACCGCCATGAGCAAACCTTAACCAATCAAACTGAATCTCAGGATAAGCTTGTTTTAACGCCCACTCGCTATCGCCCACTTCACAGACTAGCAAACCTTCTGGGCTAAGATAATCTGGCGCTTCAAACAAGATACGATGTACCAAGTCCAAACCATCTTGACCAGCAGCTAGTGCATGCTCAGGCTCATACAAAAACTCTGGTGGCAAGTCTGCCATGATGGCGGCATCGACATATGGAGGATTGGTTACGATCAGCTCATATTGATGTTCAGCCGGAATCTTAGCAAATAAATCTGACTCAATCACATTGACTTGATGACCAAGGTCATGATGATCGACGTTGACCATCGCGACTTCTAGTGCGCCTTTATCAATATCTACGGCATCAACCAAAGCATCGACAAAACGAGTCGCCAGCGCAATAGCAATACAACCAGAACCGGTACATAAATCTAAAATACGCTCAGGCTGTGATAGCTGTTTAATTTCTAAGCCATGATCATAAAAAGCCGGCGCTTGATTATTGACACTTACGCCTATTGGTTTTGCCAGCTCGCTCACTTCAAAATATGGATGGAACTGCTGACGAATCAATTCAGCAATAGGTGAGCGAGGAATCAATACGCGCTCATCGACATAGAACGGCAAATCACAGAAATAAGACAGATTAATCAAATAGCTTAATGGCTTACGCTCAGCGATACGCTCTTCTAACAAGCTTAGAACCAATTGCTTCTCTGAGGTGGTCAAACGACAGTCCAGAATCTGATCATTGGCGGACCAATCCAAAGACAAAGAATGCAATACAATCGCAGATGCTTCGGCAAACTCATCGGTGGTGCCTTGGGCGACAACCACATCATAGTTACGTAATTGCGTCACTGAAAAACGAATAAAGTCACGAATAGTGACCAGTTGCTCACGTGCCTCTTCAAGCTCCGCACGCAAAGTCGCAAATTCATCGTGCTCACCGACCAGCCCTGTCTCTAAATCGTATTCCATATCATCATTGATACCTTGTGAATCATCATTAAAGTATTGATTTTGAAATTCTTCTGCGCTCATTACTTGGTCTTCTGACATATCGCACCTTGCTGATTACATGCTCACTGACTACATGCGGATGGGTTAAATCGCTTTCAATGATTTCACTGAACAGCCAATTTCTTAAATAAAAATCTCGTTCCACATTATAGACGGAAACAAGATGATGCGCCAATGACTGTATTTTTTTACTTCAACAAAATCTCCAGCAGTATTTACAATTAAGTCGCCCATGGCTTTAAAAGAACGGTTTAAAAAGGAGATTTAGTATAGCCATCTATCATTATCTTAAAACTCATAACGTATTGTGGTAACTGTTAATTGAGTGGAAAAGGCAGCCCTAGCCTGACTCAACTCTTGCTTAATTGTAGTGAATACGTCAACTGTTGACGTTTGGCAAGTCTTAAACGAAAAAATATGTGTCAAAAGTTTGCGAAGCATCCAAATTATGCGCATAATAGCCTTATTAGCAGCCACCACAAGTATATAAATATGATGAAAATAAAACCTCTTATCACCGCTATATCTATCGCTGTTGTTAGTATGAGTGCGATTGCTGCACCTGCTGATGGTGCACGCACTTTACCTGTACGCACAGCTGACTCGCTTCCTAATATTGCGAAAAAAGTCAGTTTGAATGTGCAAGAAAGTCGCAGTAGCTCAGTTGACTCTAGTACGACCGTAAAGCTAGATACGAGTAAAGCCAAATCAGCGGACCGTATGACCCAGCTGATTGATGCCAAGCAGGACGCTGAAGTGAAAGCATCGGTCGCGGTTACCGCTGACAATATGACCGTAGAGGAATTGACTCGTAAGGATGAGCAATCAGACAGTGACGATATTAGCGAAGGTCAAGCGGTATCAGCACCTAGCTCTGCCATGGCTGATAGTGCAACGGATACTTCTATCAAAAGTATCGCTGATGTTGATGGTAAAAAACATACCACGCTGAATTTGTCTAATTATGCCAAACAAGTAAACGGTGCCACATGGACACCGAGTATGAAAGTTAATTCAGCTATGACTATCAAAATGCAGGCGCTGCTTGACTGGAATCATGCGTCTCCGGGCGCTATTGATGGCGGCTGGGGTATGAACAGTAAAAAAGCACTGATCAACTTCCAAACCATGAAAGGCTTGCCAGCAACGGGTAAAATGGATCAAAAAACCTGGGACGCTTTGACTAAAAACATACCAGCCAACAAGCCAGTGTTAGTAACTTATACCATCACCGAAGATGATGTGAATACTAATTTTGCTACTACGCCTGCAGACTCAGAAGCCAAGTCAAAAATGAAGGGCTTGTATTATCAAGACATCAAGGAGATGTTTGGTGAGCGCTTCCATATGGATGTGCGTTATTTAGACAAGCTTAATAAAAACAAACAATATAAAGCTGGTGAAACCATTACGGTGTTGAATACCCGTGCACCGCTTAAGCAGCGTATTAATCGTATCGTTGCGAACAAAGCTGATAAGACATTATATGCTTATAACAATGATAAGCTGGTTGCCACCTATCCAACTACCATAGGAAGTGACGCCACGCCATCACCACAAGGCACGTTTAAAATCATTAATAAGGTTAAAATGCCATGGTACAAAGCGACCGTCGGTGAAGGCGCGAATAAAAAAATACATATGTTACCACCAGGACCGAACAGTCCCGTAGGTGTCGTATGGATGGGCTTATCTAAACCTTCTTATGGTATACATGGTTCACCTAAGCCTGAAGGCATCAGCCGCCAAGCATCAGCGGGCTGTGTGCGCTTGACCAACTGGGACGTTTTAGAGGTTTATGCCAATATCGAAAATGGCGCAACCGTTGAGCTGAAATAGTTCAATGTATAGTACTTAATAAAAAAGACCTTGATCATCGTATCAAGGTCTTTTTTTATTAAAGTCCGAAAGATTCAGTACCAAAGTTTTCAACGAAAAAATAAATTGACTAGCATATGTAAAATGCTCGATTACATGATACTACGATCTTTTTCACCACGAACTATGCTTTATAACCCTCCTCATTACCTGTAATGCTGCCAATTTTTTTGGTTAAAAATAATGCTGCGGGAATAGAAACTAAGAAACCGATAGCGACTGCTATTTGGATATGTGGGATTTCATTAAATCCTGTGACCAAAGCACCGATAATAAAGAGACCGATGATGACAGTTGCTGCCATTGAAGAAACAACAGAAAAAAGTGGCCAGTTCATAACTTATTCCTTACTTTTATTGTGGGTATAACCACTTTATACACTATATCCATATTAATAGTAAGTCTTTTATTTTTTATGCTTAGCTCAATGATAGTAGGTAGTCACTATCTATAACCTTATTAACAGTATTGATTTATACTATGTGTTTTTACTAATATCAAACCGCCTGTTATTTAAGATTTTCCATTCTTTGTACTGACCTAATTTTATTCAGGAAGACCTATGGTTAGGTGCTTGTTTATCCTTACTATTGAAATATTCGACTGACAGTCAAAATAAAATTGTCTGGTTTACAATAAGAAATGAGTCGACTTCACCATGTATTTACTTAGGAATCTTCAACACCTTTGGCACGTTTGTGCTAAAATCGCTTGCAAAATTATTTTACTTATTCTACTAAATACATCCGTCAGTAAGGAGCCGCTGTGAGCCAGCCATTTCGCTCAGCCGATATTCGTCAAGCTTTTATCGATTTTTTCATAAGCAAGCAGCATACCCCCGTCGCCTCATCGAGTTTGATTCCGCACAATGACCCGACATTGCTATTTACCAATGCCGGTATGAATCAGTTTAAAGAGACCTTTTTGGGTATGGAACCACGTGACTATACGCGTGCGGTAACCTCGCAAAAGTGCGTGCGTGCTGGCGGTAAGCATAATGATTTGGATAACGTCGGCTATACGGCGCGCCATCATACGTTCTTTGAGATGCTTGGTAATTTCTCTTTTGGCGATTACTTTAAGCAAGACGGTATTGGTTATATTTGGGAATTTTTGACGTCAGATGAATGGCTTGCGATTGATAAAAACCGCTTGTATGTCACCATTTATGAGACTGATGACGAAGCTTTTGATATTTGGCATAAAGACATCGGTATTCCAAGCGAACGTATCATCCGTATTGGCGATAATAAAGGCGCGCCTTACGCCTCTGATAACTTTTGGACGATGGGTGATACTGGTCCATGTGGTCCTTGCACCGAAGTGTTTTATGACCATGGCGCAGATATCGAAGGCGGCCTGCCGGGTACGCCTGAAGAAGACGGCGACCGTTATATTGAGATTTGGAACTGCGTCTTTATGCAGTTTAACCGTCAAAAAGACGGCTCTATGCTACCGCTACCAGCACCAAGCGTCGATACTGGCATGGGTCTAGAGCGTATCAGCGCCATCATGCAAGGCGTTCATGGCAACTACGAGATAGATTTATTTGTCCACTTGATGGATGCGGCGGCTGAGATTTTAGAGATTAACAATGAACAACAATCGTCGCTAAAAGTCATCGCCGATCATATTCGCGCCGTGGCATTTTTGATCGCCGATGGTGTCACGCCAAGTAACGAAGGCCGTGGCTATGTACTGCGCCGTGTTATCCGCCGTGCGGTACGTCATGGTAATAAGCTTGGCGCAGACAGTGATTTCTTTTATAAAATGGTCGCGCCACTGGTTGCTGAAATGGGCACCGCCTATCCAGAACTAGCAGATAAGCAAAGCGTCATAGAAAACGCCATTCAAAAAGAAGAAGCGCAATTTGCTAAAACTCTAGCGCAAGGTTTGCGTTTACTTGCCAGCGAGCTTGAAGGCCTAAAAGAAGGCGACACGCTCTCTGGTGAAGCCGCCTTTAAACTGTACGATACTTACGGCTTCCCGCTTGATCTGACTGCTGATATCACACGCGAACGTGGTATCGTAATTAATGAAGCTGAGTTTGATGAACATATGCAAGCACAGCGTGAACGTGCGCGTGATGCGGGCAAATTTGACGTTGATTATAGTAGTGTCATTCAAGTAGAGAACCCAACCACCTTTATCGGTTATGAGCAGCTTGAAGAAGAAGGCGTAACGATTGATGCGCTGTATCAAGATGGCAACCCAGCCGATAGCTTGGCTGAGGGCATGGAAGGCGTGGTTGTCCTTGACCGTACACCGTTTTATGCTGAAGGTGGTGGTCAAGTTGGTGAGCTGGGTGAAATCCGCAGCGCAACCGGCGTTTTTGAAGTCCAAGATACCAAAAAATCTGGTCAAGCCATTATCCATTATGGCGTTGTAACCATGGGCGAAATTAACGCTCAGCAGACAGCAGATGCACAAGTATTATCGAGCATCCGCGTCGCTAGTGCCAAAAACCACTCTGCCACGCATCTCTTACATGCTGCATTAAGAGAAGTATTGGGTGATGAGGTTACGCAAAAAGGCTCGCTAGTTTCAAGCGACGTCTTGCGTTTTGACTTTTCCTATGACAAACCGGTTAGTGCCGTTGAAATTATGCGTATTGAGCGCTTGGTCAATGAGCAAATTCAAGCCAATACGCCTGCTCGTATCCAAAACATGTCTATTGATGAAGCCATGAAACAAGGTGCCATGGCGCTGTTTGGTGAAAAATATGGTAGTGACGTTCGTGTCCTAACCATGGGCACCGACAGTATCGTTGATGGTCAGCGCAAGCCTTTCTCTATTGAGCTATGTGGCGGTTTACATGTAAAGCATACCGGTGATATTGGTGTGTTAAAAATTACTAACGAATCCGGCATTGCTGCGGGTATCCGCCGTATTGAAGCCGTCACTGGCATGAATGCGATTAAAAACATTCAACAAAGCGAGCAACAGCTCAGCGAGCTTGCCAGTCAGCTGAAAGTTAAGCGTCCAGAAGTTGCACAGCGCGTGCGTACCATGGCAGATAAGCAGCGTGATTTAGAGAAGCAGCTCGAGCGTTTAGAGCAAAAAATCGCCAGCGCCCAAGCAGCCAACTTGCTTGATGACGTGCAAACCATCGCTGGTACCCCAGTACTTGTTAGCACATTAAGCGATGTCGATGGTAAATCTATCCGTACGTTAATGGACGATATCAAGTCCAAACTGCCTGATAGCGTGATTGTATTGATTGGTGATAAAGATGAGCAGTTGGCACTAGCCGCAAGTGTGGCAAAGTCTGTAACTGCTAAAGTAAAAGCCGGTGACATCATTCGTCATCTAGCAGGTGAGCTTGGCGGTAAAGGTGGCGGTAAACCTGACTATGCCCAAGGCGGCGCGCCAAAAGCTGCCAATACTAGCACGGTTATCAACGCACTACCTGCCTGGATTGCAGACCAGCTTGGTTAAGTATTAAGATAGATCAACAGATGTTTGGTTATAAGCATTATAACCAATCGCCATGTATCTAATGCCTACTGATACTTAAAGTTATGGCTCGAATATGATATAAAGGTCAACGCTTAGACTTATTTTAGCGTATGAAGTCTATTGGCATAATAAGACAGTAAACCATCGAAAAGTAAAACAAAGGGCGCAGTTCTTATAATCTGGCTTTATCGTTATTAAAATCAATCTAGCACTTAATTTAGACAGTGCCATGACGAATTGATGTCTCTCAATAACAGATAACCATTGGTGAATAATAGGTAGATTTTTATGGCGTTAATAGTACAAAAATATGGCGGCACCTCAATGGGCAGTATCGACCGCATCAAAAACGTCGCTAAACGAGTCAAACGCTGGCATGATAATGGTCATCAAGTGGTCGTTGTCGTGTCTGCCATGAGCGGTGAAACCAACCGTTTGATTGATTTAGCACGCCAAATCAGTAGCCAGCCGGATCCTCGCGAATATGACCAAATGGTCTCAACCGGTGAGCAGGTGTCTATCTCACTGCTTGCTATGGCGATTAAAGAGTTAGGTATCGGTGCACGTTCATTTACCGGTCGTCAAGTCGTCATTAAAACCGATAATGCTTACAATAAAGCGCGTATCGAAAGTATCGATGACAAAAACATCCGTGAGCAGCTAGATGCTGGCAATGTCGTCATTGTCGCAGGCTTCCAAGGTATCGATAAAGAAGGCAATGCGACGACGTTAGGGCGCGGCGGCTCTGATACGACAGGCGTGGCGATTGCCGCGGCTTTAGGCGCTGATGAATGCCAAATCTATACTGATGTTGATGGCGTCTATACTACTGACCCACGCGTCACCTCGAAAGCCAAAAAACTTGAAAAGATTACTTTTGAAGAAATGCTTGAGATGGCAAGTCTTGGCTCTAAGATTTTACAGATTCGCTCAGTAGAATTTGCTGGCAAATACGGCGTACCGCTACGCGTATTATCCAGTTTTGATGAAAACAACGATGGTAGCTTCGACCAAGAATTTCAAGACAATGTCGGCACCCTAATTACGATAGACGAAGGAGACAGTATGGAACAAGCAATCATCTCAGGTATCGCTTTTAATCGAGACGAAGCAAAAATTGTCGTACGCGGTGTCCCTGATCACCCTGGCATTGCTTCTGCTATCCTCAGCCCTATTGGTCGCGCTAATATCGAAATTGATATGATCGTGCAAAACCTATCTACCAATGGTATGACTGATTTTACTTTTACCGTTAATCGTACGGACATGGAAAAAACCATGAAGGTACTAGAAAGCGAAGTCAAAGATGAAATCGGTGCTAAAGAAATATTGGCCAATGATGAAGTGGTTAAAGTCTCATTAGTCGGCGTTGGCATGCGCTCGCACGCAGGTGTTGCTAGCCTTATGTTCCAAACCCTTGCGGAAAACAACATCAATATTCAAATGATATCGACCAGTGAAATCAAGGTATCTGTTCTTATCCAAGAGCAGTATCTGGAAAAAGCGGTAAGATCACTGCATACGGCCTTTGGTCTTGATCGTGAAGACGGTGAAAGCAAAATCGCTGGACTATAATATCGCTTAAAACCAGCAAATATAAAAATTCAGTTTTTACAGTTTTATTCATTGGTGATTCGTTACTTTTAATAATACTTAAATTAAATAGGGTCTTTTTAGATCCTATTTTTATTTTTTATTATTGCTAGGCTAAGTATTTATCCAATAGTTTTGTGAAAAACCGTGACAGCCTCGGTTATGCCCCCTATAATGGGGCTTTCATTTGGGCTAAATGAATCTACCTATCATTGCCGTTATTGGCACAACATTTAGCATTGTGGTTATGATTAATACATTGCATGTTTGATGCTGCGGTGATGTCCTGTAATTGAGACGCAATCTGATGAGTAATAATCTGTTGATGCGACATAAGGAGTGTGACGCATGTTAATTTTGACACGCCGCGTGGGCGAAACGCTAATGATTGGCGATGAGGTCAGTGTGACTGTCCTAGGTGTCAAAGGCAATCAAGTACGTATCGGCGTTGATGCGCCAAAAGATATTGCCGTACACCGCGAAGAGATTTATCAGCGCATTCAACATGAGCGCACGGTACAGTCGCAAATGCAGCATCTTGAGCAAGGCAGCTTTGCGCCTTCATTTGATGATGAAGACTATTTTAATCGCTAACCTGTTAGCTTCATATCCAACTATCAATAATCATTAAGCTTGTATCAAGCATGCCAGTTTTGGCTTTTTAACAGCTTTGAGGTCATTTATTTATGAGTATCCGCCAATCAGATGTATCGGCTCTACTTCATGGTTTGAGTAAAAATGCCATTGGATTCAATGATGTCATCAGCTTTATTGATGATTTTTATCGCTATGCACCAGCGCCTTTTGTGAATGGCATGGTACATAATGCTGCTGGTGAAAACGAAGGCAGTGCCAAGATTTTTGGTTTTGCAAAGCATCACGGCTTAAATCAATTAGATACGCTAAAGTTGTTTGGTGAGCATTACCAAACAGTTCAAGCGACGCCTAAAGGAGTTGATCATCCCAATATTCGCAATTTTTTACATTGGGGCTGGCAAGGTTTTTTAATGGAGAAGAATCCATTAACACTGCGCCCTATCGTAGATACCAGCACGCTTTAATGGTTTATGATTGACGATTATAAAAAAGCCACACTATCATTATAGCGTGGCTTTTTTTATGCTTTTTTTTATCAGTGCATTTAAATATACGTCTATTTATCGCGAAACTTCACGGGCTGTACCGCGCCTTTCGGATTTGGCATATTGGGATAATGATGTTCATGTTCAACATCACATTCAGCGCCAACGACCGAACCATCTTCTCTGACCGGCTTATGAATATAGCCAGTTCGCTCAGCAGGCGCCAGATGTTCATGTTCCCATACCATCACGGCTTGCATACAGGTCTCGCGCTGCTCAGCAGTCAGCTTACGACCGTCTTGCCATTTGCCAAGCTCAATTGCCATACGAAATTTATCGACCACTTCAGGTGTTAGGCTTGCTAATATCGTCTGTTTGTCCATCGTGCCTACTCTCCACTACTATTTTTTATATCACATGTTTGTCTAATAAAGACGCTTATTCATCGTCCATGATATCATCATCAGCGTCGAGACTGAATTCCTCAGCATGCACATTCCAGTGTAACTTCGTTCGGCACGCTTCATAAAAGTCAAACCCTGGCGGATGTAGCAAGGTTAATTTGTCCGGATGCTTACGAATATATAGACGCTGCTCTTGTTCAAGCGGCGTGCTTGGTTTACCGTCAGCACTGACCATCGGCTGGGTGCGGTTGTCCTCGTGAATACGAATACAAATCTCGCTGGTGCCACTGACCACAATAGGGCGACTAGACAGCGTATGCGGGTGCATAGGCACCAAACATATGGCGTCCATGCTCGGATGGATGATAGGACCACCACCAGAGAGTGCATAAGCTGTCGAGCCCGTCGGTGTCGCCACAATGAGACCATCACTGTGCTGCCGATAGACATCATGCCCGTCGATTTTCATCTGAAAATCAATCATATGCACAGACTTACCAGCATGCAACACGATATCATTGAGTGCCATGTCTTCATGAATAATCTTACGACCTTCACGAATCTCCATCGTCAGTAAAAACCTGTGATCTAACTGATAATCACCCATCAGAACTTGCCGTAGTTTGAAGGCCGCTTCATCAGGTTTGACATCGGCTAAAAAACCAAGGCGACCACGGTTAACGCCTAAGACAGGCACACGATAGCGCGCTAGTGCTTCGGCAGCATGGAGTATAGAACCATCACCGCCAACCACGATGACCAAATCACAAATCTCGCCGATAAGGCTACGCTTAACGATTTTGACTCTCTCAATTTCAGTGAGATTCAGAGTTGGCAAGTTGGCGGTTTGCACATCCATAATCAACGTAAGATTCATGTCGTTAATTATTTGAGCAATCTGCCCGAGACTTTGGGTTACGCTACGCTTTCCGGCACGACCCATCAAGCCAATACGGCGAAAGGCTGGATTTTTGATAGTGTGGAACAGCTCTGATTCATGTAGGTGCGGCAATCTTGCGGACTGCGCTGAGGTTTCCATAAAACGACTCGGCATGATGGTAAATTACAGAGCAATGATAGCGAGAAATAGGCAATTAGACTAGCCTGTTTATCAATTATCGTTGTTAACGGTCGTAATTGACCCCATATAAAAGCCACAATGCGCTGTTTTGGGCGTATGTATTTAGCTATTTGATATCGCTGTGTATAGGAGTAATAATCGACTCAGTAGTTGTGCAAAGCCTTGTACACTGTCACGTAAACACCGTTGACAATAACGGCGATTTTGCTAAAGTAGCTGACATAACTATTATCTATATTTTATTGAGGACATACTTATGGCCAATCCTATTGTCAGTCGCGCAGAGCTTGCTATTGGCGGCGCTCCGATGACAGTGAAGGGCGTGATTCAAAAAACCAGCTTATTGCTTGGCTTATCGGCGATTACTGGTATTGGATTTTTCTTTTATGCGTTGATGGCAGGTTTATCACAAGGTTTTATCACGATGGCAGCCTTCGGTAGTATGTTTGCTGCTTTCGGCTTGGCGATTTTCATTACCTTTAAACCGCAAAAAGCTAAGACGCTTGCCGTCCCATATGCACTTTTGGAAGGTATATTCTTAGGTGGTATTTCCCTGTTTTTCATGAGAATGTACCCAAGTGTACCGGTCACTGCAATGTGTGCGACCTTTGTGACAGCGGCGGTTATGCTAGGGCTATATCGCTCAGGCTTGGTTAAAGTGACTGAAAAGTTCCGTTCAATCGTCACCTCAGCCTTGATCGCTATCATGCTAGTTTATGTGGCGCAGTGGGTACTTTCTTTAGCATTTGGTTCAAGCTTGCCTTTCTTGTTTGAAGGTGGGGCTATCGCTATTGGATTTAGCTTATTTGTGATTGTTATCGCCTCTTTTACGCTGTTATTAGATTTTGATAATATTGAGCGTGGTGTGGCAATGGGTGTTTCAGAAGACTACGAATGGTTATTCAGTATTGGTCTTCTTGCAACGCTAGTGTGGATGTATATCGAATTTATGCGTCTACTAAGCTACCTACAAGACTAAGCTAAATACTGTTTATCCGTTAATTAGAATAAAAAACCGTCTTTTATAAAGGCGGTTTTTTTGTGGGTAATCTTCAGAGATTTATTTAAATGAGTTTAAGCTGGTTTAAATTAAGCACGCTTTAGACGCAGGGCATTCAACACCACAAATAATGAGCTTAGTGACATGCCAATAGCAGCTAGCCAAGGTGGCACATAACCCAAAGCTGCTGGTATCAAAACACTGCCATTATAAATAAGTGCCCAGCGCAAGTTTTGTTTGATAATGCGCTCGGTTTTATCAGCGATACGTTTCGCCGCAATAATAGCTTCGATTTGTCCGTTTAAGATAATGCTATCGCTAGATACTTGCGCCAAATCTGCTGCACCGGCAATCGAGGTTGAAACGTCTGCCGCTGCCAATACTGGCGCATCGTTAATACCATCACCAACCATTAATATCACTGCACCTTGAGCTTGTAGCTGCTGAATATGATTGACTTTGTCCATTGGTGACAGACCATTATACGCAGACTGCATACCCAAATTTTCAGCCATGACCAGGGCTTGTGGACTTGGGTCACCTGTGAGCATGACAGGCTCGATACCTAGTGCTTTCAGACTATCGAGCATAGATTGAGCGCTATCACGTACCTTATCATTAAAATAAAAATATGCCAGTGCTTGCCAGCTTGCTGATTCATCCTTTTGACAAGATAAGACTACCGCTGAGCTGGCGCGCTCGGCAACCAAATCAATCCTTAAGTCGTTATCCGCATTGGCAACATTATTCATTTTGTCTAAAGCAAAATCTACATGACCAATACGATATCGCACACCATCAATCATTGCTTCAACGCCACCTGCTGGGTAATGCTGCAGCGCTTGTGTCGCTGGCAGATGCAGTTGATATGCGGCGGTCAGTAGCGCATGAGCAATAGGATGACGACTGCCCACCTCTAGCGCTGCCGCAATAGCTAATACATTGTCTCTTTGCTCATTTGCCTTTGTGATGACGCCTGTATCAGTAAGTAGCTTAATGTTTAATAAATTGGGTTTACCATAGGTCAAGGTTCCCGTTTTATCAAATGCCACATGGGTAATTTCAGCCAGCGTTTGTAGGGTATGCCCGCGCGTCGTCAAAAACCCATAACCAGCCAATCTATTGGTCGATACAGTAAGCGCAATTGGTGTCGCTAAAGACAGCGCACAAGGACACGTCGCGACCAATACCGCAACCGTTGCCCAAATCGCTTGGCTTGGATCCACGATATACCAGCCGATAAATACTAAAATAGACAACACTAAAATCCGCGCGACAAACCAACGTGCTAGCTTATCTGCTTGCTGTGCAAGTTTTGGCTTTTCACTCATTGCACGATTCATTAGCCTGTCAATCAAACCGATTTGGCTGTCTTCTGGCAGCGCTGTGACCAACATCTCAAATGGTTGGCTATCGTTTTGCGCACCGCCAACGATATAATCGCCTTGGTTCTTGATGATTAAATCACCTTCACCTGTCAGTAGGCTTTGAGAAACTGTAGCGGTTGAGCTGAGCAAGATACCATCACTGATAATCTCAGAACCTGCCTCAACCATGACGATGTCGCCCACTTGTAGGCTATGAGCGGTCACCATCTGCTTTTCTTTTGGCTCATCGTTTGTTGAGACAGTTAATCGTTGCTGACGAGTCTGCTGCCATTCTTGAGCAATACGTGATGTCAATTGATGGACATTAGCATCCATACTTTGCGTAAAATTAGGCGTAGTACTCACTGTATTTTGACTATTTGCCTCATTACTAACTACGATCACATCCCCATTCACAGCTCCATCATCAACCTGATTAACAGACTCTTCGCTTTCTTGTTTACGCACATTTTTCTGAACGCTGTTTTGTTCTAATAGCTGCAAAATACTTGCAGCAGAGTCTTTGTCTTCAGCAATTTTCTGTACCAATACTGGCTCAATTACCACCAAATCGTTTGCCATAGTTGCCGCTTTTAAGCGAGCATTGTGCTCAATATAACGCCCTGCCAGCAAGAAGAAAATAAACATACTGACTGAGTCGTAATAGGTCTCCCCTTGTCCAGTCATAGTGGCAAATAGACTGGCGAAAAATGTGACAATCAAGGCAATACTAACGGGCACGTCCATATTGACTTGGCGAGCACGAATCGCTGACCATGCTGATGTAAAAAAAGGCAGGCCGGCATAAAAGAAAACAGGCGTACTGACAAATAGCGATACCCAACGCAAAAAATCGCGCTGAAATATCAGCATGTCGCTATATTCACCAAAATAAATAGCAACGGCATACATCATCGCCTGCATCGAACCCAAGGCTGCAATACCTAGTCGCAATAGCATCTGATTGGTGTGACGTGCCAGCATAGCCTCATGAGTATCTTGCCGATAAGGCTTGGCTTCATAACCAATTTCATTAATAACCGCCAAAATACGGCTAATCGGTAGCTTGGTCTCGTCCCAAATCACCCGCATGCGTTGATTGGTCAAATTAACCTGACATTTACTGATGCCCTCTAATTCATCAAGACGCGATTCAATCAACCACGTACAAGCGGCGCAACGCAAATTATTGACAGACAACTCTGCTACTGACATACCGTCTTGGGCGTAGACAAACTGTGATTTTATTTCATCATGATCATAAGCTTCAAGGCGGGTCATCTGAACGGGTAAGCTTGCCGTACGGTTAATCTCCGAGCGATCAAGATAATATTGCTCAAGCCCCGCTTCCACAATACTTTGTGAAGCCAATTGGCAGCCCATACAACACATCTCACGCGATTTACCTAATATATCGGTATGAAACGGCGGCTGCGGCACGGGATCACCGCAATGAAAACAATGACCCGCCAGCGGCAATACCAGCCCGTCAATAATAGAATTGTCTTGATAATGAGTATTGCTTTTTAATGACCTTGGTAATGTCGGTGATGTTGGCGGCATAGGAGATGGAATACTGGACATAATCGCACTTATTTCCTTTAGACAGAACATTGAGTAAATAGCTTTAAATCAACGCTCTCTCATCTGATCTACTCGATATGAGAAAAACATTATGTTTGATGTATATTGATTAACTGGCTGCTATATTTGGGGCTACGCGACATTGATGGTTATACTTCTTTAAAATAGTGAGTATTAATGCAAACCATTATTCTTATTCAAAATTGAGACAGTGTTACGACCATAAGAGATGGCGGATACTTTCAAATAACCATCGGCACTTTTATAAAGATTATACTATAAGCACAAGCTCTCAGCAGTATAACTCCTGAGCGCTGAGAGCAAATGAATGCCTGCGTTGATGATGATAGATTGAAAAATTTGTCAATTTGCGTCATTATGAGGCAGTTTTTCATCCCAAAATGGTGTGTCATCAGTGCAAAAATCTAATTCTAAGCAACCACAGTCCTCTAAGCCTGCTATCAACACGCTACCTTCCCAGCAGCGCGGTATGGTGTTTAGTAGTATTTTATTAATTGTTGTCATCGCTGGCATGGTGCTATTAGCACTTTACTTGGTCAAACTTGATCGCACCATTACTCACAAGTTTGAGGGTAAACGCTGGGACATTCCGGCAAAGGTTTATTCGCAGCCCCTTGAGTTATATGAAGGCGCCAATGTCGATAAAGACACCATGAAGACTTGGCTTGAATTACTCAATTATCAAAGCAACAAAGCCTATGATCGCACGGGTACGTATCATAAGTCCGGCAACACCTATTTTATTCATACGCGTGGATTTACCTATAGCGCCAATGATGTGGATCAAGAGCAAGTCATCAAAATGACCATTGCTGGTAATAAAATTGAGTCGGTACAAAGCACCATACCTGCGAAAACAGGCATTATTCGTCTTGAACCGGTGAATATCGGCGGTATTTATCCCGATAGTAATGAAGACCGTATGGTTGTCTCGTTAGATCAAGTACCGCAGCCGCTTATTGATGCGCTAATAGCGACAGAAGATCGTGGTTTTTATGAACATAAAGGGGTATCGATACGTGGTATCGCTCGTGCAGTCATCAATAACTTCTCTGGTGGATCACGTCAAGGTGGCTCGACCATCACCCAGCAGCTGATCAAAAACTTTTATCTGAATTCAGACCGCACAATGAAGCGTAAAGCCAATGAAGCCTTGATGGCTGTGCTACTTGAGCTGCATTATAGTAAAGATGAGATTTTGCAAGCATATCTCAACGAGATTTATTTGGGTCAAAACGGCAAACGCTCTATTAATGGTTTTGGGTTGGCATCACAATTTTATTTTGATAAGCCGCTCAATGAGCTGCGCCTAGATCAGCAAGCACTGCTTGTCGGTATGGCAAAAGGACCGAGCGTTTATAATCCGCGCCGCCATCCAAATGATTCAAAGGCGCGTCGCGATGTTGTGCTTAGCAATATGCTGGCCGTCGGCTCGCTCAGTCAAGAAGACTATGATAAAGCATTAAAAAACTCACTTGGGGTGGTTGATAAGCCTGTTGAAGGTAAAAGCCAATTCCCTGACTTTTTAGATATCGTCAAGCGTGAACTAAATAAAGTCTATTATTCCGATGATCTCAAAAACGAAGGTCTGATTATCATCAGTACAATGGACCCTATTGCCCAGTTGGCAGCGGACAAAGCGGTTGAGAGAGAGCTTGGTGAACTACGCCGTAGTGGTAGCAAAACCAAAGATTTACAAGGGGCGCTGGTCAGTGCCAACCCTGAGACAGGTGAGCTGGTTTCTGTTGTCGGTAGCGGCAGCGAGTTTACTGGCTTTAACCGTGCGGTCGATGCCAAACGCCAAGTAGGCTCATTATTAAAGCCGATTATTTATATGACCGCTCTCGAAAGTGGTCGCTATAATTTGGCAAGTTCGGTCGATGACTCCCCTATTACGGTCAATCTAAGCGACGGTACCGAATGGAATCCCAAAAACTATGACAATCGCGATCATGGCTACATACCATTTACCACAGCGCTGTCGCAATCGTATAACCATAGTGCCGTACGCTTAGGGATGGAGTTTGGAGTCGACACCTTTGCCAAGCAATTAAAACGTATGGGCGTTAAAGAAAAAGTACCCCCTTATCCTTCAGCATTATTGGGCTCAGTCAATCTAAGCCCGATGGACATGCTTGGGGTTTATCAAGTCTTTGCGACGGGCGGCTTCCGTACGCCTATTCACAGTATCCGTAGTGTGATTGATGATCGCGGTAGTATTTTACAGCGAACAGGCTTAAATACTCAGCGTAGTATTCCGCCTGAGACCAACTTTTTGATTAACTATGCGCTGCAAGATGTCGTCAAAAACGGTACAGCTAAACGCGTGCAATCGCTTGGTAACAATCTAAACCTTGCGGGCAAGACAGGTACTACCAATGATTACCGCGATGCGTGGTTTGCCGGTTATAGCGGCAACTATGTCAGCGTAGTTTGGGTTGGACGTGATGATAATAAACCGATTGGGCTTAGTGGCGGTAGCGGTGCTTTGCCAGTTTGGATTGATTATATGAATCGCCTAAAACTGACACCTGTTGCGCTACCAGAGCCAGAAGGCATCGAATGGCTCTGGTTAGAGAACAACTCAGGTAAGCTGTCGAATGAGCGCTGTGCCAGCGCACGCTACTTGCCTGTCATGTCAGCATATTTGCCCCAAGAGGCCAGCAGCTGTGCAATTGGCTTATACCAACAGGATCGTGCGAGCGAGCAGATGCAGTGGCAAAATCAGCAAGGCGATATCAATAAGCAGCGTCGCCGTGAAGGATTAGAGATTCCAGATGGTGAAGCTATTGATAATAACAGCGATGATGCCGAGCAAGACGGTGATACACCCAATCGTGTAGATACTTGGTATGATCGTGCTGTTGAATGGTTTTAGTGAACTGCTTCTATTTCAGTCGTGATAGCTGAAAATTTGACTTTAAAGGTTAGTAGCTGAACGATTTTAAGATTTTTAAAACTTAAAAAGGGTTTTAATATGGCGTTATCTATATTGCAAGCGTTATTGACTCAGCAGACGATTGAAGTTCAGTCCAAAAAACAGCCAAAGCATTTGCATACAGCTCTTTTAATTAGCGCTTGTTTTGGCATGCTAAGCTTAAGTGCTTGTCAGACTGCACCAACTTCAATAAAAGCGCCCTCTGCTCAAACCTTACCATCAACCAGTAGTCAAAAAACGACGCAACCTGAACAATCCACAATAGTGACGCAAACCCCTAGCACTGATCATAGTGATTATGAAAGTGTTGAGAATACTGAAGCTGATGAGACTGATGATAATTATCCTATTGAGCCTTATCATCCACCTGTATCAATAGAGTCGCCAACAGAATCGGTAACAGAATCGGTAACAGAAAAGCCACCTGTAATCTTGGGGACTAATCAAAGCACGAGTCAAATTCCGGTCGTAACTCAGCCTAATACCGTCATTCTCACGCCTGCTCGTGAAGATGAAGTGATATTCGTGCCATCTATCCCGTCGCATAATGAGCTCCTAGAGCGTGCGCGGCAGAACTCGCAGCGCAGTCAGAAAATCACTAACAACAATAGCAACTTGCCCGCCTTTCGTAACCTGATGCAAGTGGGCACTAATCAATTAAAGGCAGGCAATCTCAATAGCGCTGAGAGCAGCTTTACCCGAGCTCAGCGTCTAGCACCCAAATCATCAGCAGTATATTTTTATCTTGCGCAAGTGGCACTCAAAAAAAACCAGCCACGCAAGGCTGAAGCAATGGGACGACGTGGCCTTAGTGTCTCTCAAGACAGCAGTCGCCGCCGTGCGCTATGGCAAATTATTCTACAGTCTGGACAAGCACAAGGTAATGCACGGGTGATAAAAGAAGCCAAACAAGCATTACGCTAATAGTGCTATCTTCTTGATTAACCATGACGATTGACTATATAAGCGCTAAAATAGGTTTTTATAGTCGATCGTTAATTTTTATTATCTATTTCTTATTTTGAAACAAGGTTACTTTTATGGCATGGCAACAACTGCACTTACAGTGTGAAAAAGACAACGTCGATCTCGCTGAAGCGCTATTATTAGAAGCAGGCGCACTATCTATTGCACTTGATGATGCAGGCGACCAACCTTTATTTGAGCCACTTCCTGGTGAATCACCATTATGGGACGAGGTGATTTTAACAGGGCTCTTCGATGCTACGATAGAGACTGGAACTCGTGATGTTATCGAGCAACTCAGTCATGAGATTGCAGCCCAAGTACAGGCGAGCCGTAGTTGGGTAAGTGCTGTCGATGACAAAGATTGGGAGCGTGAATGGATGTCCAATTATAAACCCATTGAGTGTGCCAATGACTTGTGGATTGTACCTAATTGGCTGACTCCTCCCAATCCTGGAGCGACCAATATTATTATGGATCCAGGCCTGGCATTTGGTACTGGCTACCATGCGACCACTCGCCTATGTCTTGATTGGCTAACTGAGCAAGACCTTACAGATAAAGTAGTGATTGATTATGGTTGCGGCTCAGGTATCTTGGGTATAGCCGCCTTATTGTTAGGAGCGCGCCACGTTTATGCCGTAGATATTGATCCTCAAGCAGTACTAGCAACCAATCAAAATGCGGCACGCAACTCGGTCGACAATTGTTTGCAAGCGTTTTTACCAGAGGACTTCACTGCATTTTGGCAACAGAAAAACATAGCGCCAGTAGAAGTGATGGTTGCCAATATTTTAGCCAAACCACTGATAGGTTTAGCACCTTATTTTGTCACCTTAATGGCACCAAAAAGTCGCATCGTCCTTGCCGGTTTGATTGAATCACAAACTGAGCAAGTAACCGAAGCGTATCAGCCTTATTTTGCGCTTGATCCTAAGCATGCTTTTACGGCACAAGAAGATCAACATTGGCAGAGATTGTCTGGTACATTTACAGGCTAGCAACATTAAATTACATCTGTTACGATAGAGTAGTAGTTAAATGTTGTGTATTTGGCGCTACTCTAGAGTTGCCTAGTTTATAATTAATGATACTTCAACAATGACAGTGAAGTAATTGGCAGCGGTTGGTGAGTGGCTATACGGTATTCCTACTGATACCTTTTTGGATTCAACCCTATGACCACACCCATTAAGACCCAGTGTCCTCATTGTCATACCATTTTTAATATAAAAAACACCCAGTTAAATCAAAAAACCGCGACAGTCTGTTGTGAATATTGCCAGCAAATGTTTTTGGTGAATAACAATCTTATCGTCACTGCTGATATAGACAGCAATCGTATGCTGACAGGTACAGAAGTTTCTAGCGAGCGTGATAAGAAAATTAATGACATAACCTCTCATAAGAAACATTCTATTTTAGCTGCTACAGACTCAAATGATACAGATATCCTAATTCATGACGATATGATACATGATGACATGATTCATGACGATATCGAGGCATTTGCTGATAAGAGTCTAGAATACGACTCACTAGATAATATGGATGCTTGGCTTACACAAGCCACTGATACCAAGAACACTGCCCAAAGCACTCTATCAGCAAGAAGTACTGTGAAAAAATTAGATAAACATTCAGATACATCCATTGATTTATTTGAAGAAATCTCTACCTCTACTAAGCATTCAAACCGCTCTCCTTCATCCGCAGAAGTGGCTTTAAGCTCAACGGCGGCTAACAGTATTCATGCCAATATTGATAATGATGCTGATGGCTCGTGGCTCGAAAAACTGCTGAAAGAACAGCACCCACCCGAAGATACGCCAACCAATGATACTGATTTATCGCAATTACTCATTAGCATGGGTGTCAACTTTAAAGAGGAAGACCGTAGTAAGGCGGTGCATGCCAAAAGACTACAAGCGCATGCCAAATTCTCACCAACACCATCCCATCGTTCAGTAGCTTCATTACTATGGACATTAGGCTGTTTGGTGCTAGTACTACTACTTTTTGCTCAGTACATTATGTTTAACTTAAATAACTTAGTTAAAAATCCTGCACATGCTCAACGCTTACAGACGATATGTGCGATTGCAGCTTGTAGCCTGCCCAGTGCTGACTTAACTGCATTAACTATGAGTGATATCAGATATCGACCCGGTCAAATAAACAGTGCAGCTGATTCTAGCGATATAAGTGCTACTCTAAATAACCAAAGCTCACAAGCACAGTTATATCCTCATATAAAAGTCAGTATATATGGTGCCCATGCACTGATTGGTGAGTTTATCGCTTCACCAGATAAGTACTTGGTTGGTAAACAAAATCAATTAGCTTCTAATGGTCGTAAGCAGTTACTCTTTACAGTACCTATTTCCAATGCTCAAATTAGTAAAATTGACATCAATCCCATTTACTGATCTCCGCTGACTGATGTTCGCTCATTAACCTCATCTTCTTAAGATGATCGCTGCTGATTTTGATATAATAACCAACGAGAGCCTCATGGTTTTACTCTTTAACCCCAAGGACATTATCTTATGACACCACAGGCACAGTATAATGCCAGTCATGTTAACAAAAGCGCTGGTAATCTTGATTATTATGAAAAGGACTACCATCGCTCAATCCGTGATGTGGAATCTGCTTTAGATCACACAGGTCATGCGCATGAGCCATTACGTATACATGTTGAACGTGTGGTACGTCAATATTTTGCAATGTTAGGTGATGAGATACCAACCGACTTATATGAGCTTATTTTAAAAGAGATAGAGCAACCTTTGCTGTCTGTGGTGCTAGAAAAGAGCCGCGGTAATCAAACTAAGTGTGCGCAGATTTTAGGTCTAAATCGCGGTACACTACGCAAAAAGCTCAAAATATATGGTTTAATGTAATACTATAAGTCATGTTTTTGACAAATCTGACTTATTAATAAGTCAGATTTGTCCTATTTATGACATACTTACCTACCCTAACCGATATTATATATGGCAGTTTGTAGTTTATGATCTTATCACTTACGATATGCTCTATACTGATTGTCATTGTTACCTTGCCAGACGTTTACGTCAGGCTTTTTTTATGGAATTTTTTTTATGAGCAAAGCCCCACTAGCACTACTGTCGGTCTCCAATAAATCCAATATCGTTGAGTTCGCTAAAGGTCTGATTAAAGCAGGTTTTGGTCTGTTATCGACTGGCGGTACTTTCCGTTTACTAACAGAGCATAATGTCGCTGTTACCGAAGTATCAGACTATACAAGTTTCCCTGAGATGATGGATGGTCGGGTTAAAACGCTTCATCCCAAGATTCACGGTGGCATTTTGGGCCGCCGTGGTACAGATGATGCCGTGATGAGTGAGCATGCGATTGAGCGTATTGATTTGGTAGTCGTAAACCTTTATCCATTTGCAGAAACGATTGCCCGTAGTGACGTTACCATGGCTGATGCTATCGAAAATATCGATATTGGCGGACCTACGATGGTGCGTTCAGCGGCAAAGAATCATGCACACGTTGGTATTGTGACTGATCCAGCTGACTATACACGTGTACTTGAAGCATTAGGAGATGGGACGACATTGACTCAGGCCTTACGCTACGATTTAGCGGTTAAAGCGTTTGAACATACGGCACAATACGACGGGATGATTGCCAACTTTCTAGGCAGCCGTGTTAATGAGGATCAAGAGCCGGAAGATTTTTCACGTACCTTTAACGTTCAGCTAGAAAAAGTGCAAGACCTGCGTTATGGTGAAAACCCGCATCAAAAAGCAGCGTTCTATGTGGAAAACAACGCTTTAAAAAGCAATCAAGCATCTATTGCTACTGCTAAGCAATTGCAAGGCAAAGCATTGTCTTATAACAATATCGCCGATACTGATGCCGCGCTTGAATGTGTAAAAGCTTTTAGTACGCCTGCCTGTGTGATTGTCAAGCATGCTAACCCTTGCGGCGTTGCTGTCGACACTGATCAAGTAGCAGCATATCGTACTGCCTTCAGTACCGATCCTGAATCTTCTTTCGGCGGCATTATCGCTTTTAACCGCCCGTTAACACTTGCTGCTGCTAAAGCCATTATCGACAATCAATTTGTTGAAGTCATCATCGCACCAAGTATCGAAGACGGTGTTCTAGAGGCGACTGCTTCAAAGAAAAACGTTCGTGTTTTAGTCTGCGGCGACTTGCCAGCACCTGAGCTACGTGACCGTCAGCTTGATTATAAGCGCGTTAATGGTGGCTTACTGGTGCAAGAGCAAGATTTGGGTTTAATTACCGCCAATGATTTAAAAATCGTCACAGACGTGCAACCAACCGAAGCGCAGATTGCTGATTTACTGTTTAGCTGGAACGTTGCAAAATACGTCAAATCTAACGCAATCGTTTATGCTAAAGGTCAGCGTACCATTGGTGTCGGTGCAGGTCAGATGAGCCGTGTTAACTCAGCCCGTATCGCTGCTATTAAAGCGGAGCACGCTGGACTTGCAACCGAAGGCGCAGTGATGGCATCTGATGCTTTCTTCCCATTCCGTGATGGTATCGATAACGCTGCCGAAGTAGGTATTGCGGCGATTATCCAACCGGGTGGCTCTATGCGTGATGATGAAACCATTGCTGCTGCAAATGAGCACGGTATCGCCATGGTATTCACGGGTATGCGTCATTTCCGTCATTAATTTGTGATTGAGCGCTATCCTCATTAAAAACTCATCCTCTTGAATAAACAAAAGCCACTGTATGATTACAGTGGCTTTTTAAATGTTTAAAAATAGATCTATTTAAAATGGATAGCGCATAAAGTACTTATCTCCCTTGAGCATTTTCCATATTGGCTTTATTAATCTCAACCTTATACATCAAACGCAAATAGTCTAAGTAATCTTGCAACTGATCTTGGCCTAAATTATCACGGATAATCGCTGCGGTTTGCGCTCTTTGCGCATCAGATAATGGCGATTGCTGCTCTGTTTTGATACGATCACCAACCAATACCGTTGCGCCCATTTCTGTTTTACTTGCTACGGCAACCACACCGTTCTCAGGTGCTTGCTTACTAAACGCTAAGCCGCGCTCTTTTTCCGTCAGCTGTGTAGTCTGACGGTTGATCTCACCAAGTGCTTGGAACGTTACCCCTTGCTTATTAATATCAGCGGTAGTTTTGATGCCAGCCGCAAGTTTTTTCGCATCATTTAACGCCAATTCACTGGCTTTTTGCTGACGTAATAACTGCGTGATTCTAGGCGTCGCAGCAGTTAAAGACAATGTTTTGCTCGGACGATAGTTACTTGGCTGCACCCATACTGTGCCATTGCCAACTTCGATACCGGCGGTAACCGCTTGGTCTTGAATGGTAAACTCATCAAACGCTTGTTTAATCACCGCTGGCTGGGCAAGGACAGATTTATTATTCTCTTTGCGGTAATCTTTAAGACGTTTTAATGACACATTTTCTTGCTGAGCAATATCTTCAATACTAAACCCATCTGCAGCTAAGTCATTAATTGCCGTTACTTTGTCAGCGTAGATTTCTTGACGCTTGTAGTCTTTTGCTTTGGCTATCAAATCATCACGCATACTCTCAAGGCTTGGTATCTTGTTACCATTATCTTCAGTCACGGTAAATATCTGATAACCAAAGCTGGTCTTCACTGGTACGCTGACATCGCCTACACTCAAACCTTCTAACGCTTTTTCTACTGCTGCAGCGTCATTGCCAAATACTGAGGGATTAAAGCGTCCGATATCACCGCCTGTTTCGCCTGATGGATCATCTGACTCAGCTTTAGCAACCTTTGCAAAGGCTTCACCTTTGGCAAGACGCGCTTTAATTTTATCAGCACGTACTTTGGCATCGCTACCAGTTAATAAGATTTGGCTGATTTTACGCTCATCGACGACGGCAAGGCTTTGCTTATAGACTTCGTACTGCTGCTGTAAGTCCTCTTTAGTCACCTCGTTGATTTGGATGGTCTGAGGGCTAAGCTGCAGGTAAGCCACATCGACCATAGCAGCGCTCTTTAGCGTGTCTTTATTGGCATCATAATATGCTTGGATGTCATTTTTACTCAATTTAACGTTTGACACATAATCTTGCCAATTAAAACGATGTAACCAGATATTGCGTGACTCTAGCTGTAAATCAATCAGCTGACTGACTGCTTTCATCGGGTATGCAGCAGTGCCAACGATACTGGCATTCAGCTGATCTAAGCTCAACTGATTGCGGAACTCAGAAAATAGCTGATCTTTGGTCATATTACGCTGACGTAAAAAGCTTGCAAACTGATCGTTTGAAAACTCGCCATCTGCACCTTTAAAGATTTCTTCTTGACGCAGTAGACGATTGATGGTGTCATCAGAGACTGTCATACCAAGCTTACCAGCCTGTTGCTCTAGCAAAGTACGGTCTATCAGACCTTTTAATACTTGCTCATGTAGCACATCTTCATTTAATAAACTGGCATCATCAACTTGCTCTAAAAGCTCAGTACGGCGATTGTTTACTGCCGTTTGATACTCTGATAGGCCGATACTCGCTTCCCCTACCTGAGCGATCTGATTGGGATCAACATTACCACCAAAGTAGCTTTCGACGCCCAATAGAGCGAGTGGCGATAGGCATAAAATCAATAAAATGCGACCCGGCCAGCTTTTTAAGAAATCGCGCAATTTATCCATAGTTATCTCTGCTTTATTAACCTATATTGATGAAAACCATTGTAATACTATTAATAATATCAACGCTCTACAAGCTGGCAATGGTAAGAAAATGGTAAAACTAAGAAGGGGTGCATTTAATTATGGTCGCTCAAGGCGGATAACACCGTCTTTGTTCGAACAACATCTCTGTCGCGCGCCCTATGATACGTGATTTTTGATGCAGACTCAAAATATTCAAGCGATATAATACAAACTATAGCACTAAAAAAAGCACCTAATATCTAGGTGCTTTTTTGATGAGTCGCTTATAGAAGATATAAACTGTCACCTGCTATTGCATAGCTATGGCTTAGTTCAAGCGCTCTTTTAGGTTCTTACCAGCTTTGAAGCTTGGTACTTTGCTAGCTGGGATACTTAGCTCTTCACCAGTCTTAGGGTTACGGCCAGTACGTGCTTTACGGTCTTTTACGCTAAAAGTACCAAAACCAACTAGTGAAATGCTATCGCCAGCTTCTAGAGCTTCGCCAACGCTTTCCATAACGGCATTCAATGCATCACCAGCTTGAGTCTTATTTAGACCACTTTTCTCAGCAATGCTATCAATTAATTCTGACTTGTTCATAAAATTTCCTTCAAGTTTTAGGGGGTAAAAAAACGCTCACGCCAAGCATTGTATCGCTCTCAGAGCACTTAAGCAATAAAAACCACTTGGCTCATGCATAAACAGGTTTTGCTTTGTTATCGCCTTTATAGCAAGGCAACATAAGGAGCGCAAGCAATTTTACATATTTTTGTGCACTCTACAACGTATTTGACACCCAATGTTACCTAAAGCTGATGCAATATTTTAATAATTTCGCTATTTTATCTTTTAAGTTATCTCTAAGTCTTCATGAATTGATGCAAGTACTTAAAGTGGTCTTTATAAATACTGCTTATGAATGGCAACTTCTAACACAGTAAATAAAAGAATTGTTGTCAGGTAATAATTTTACAACTGACAGAAACCAGCGTTACTTTTTATCATAAAGGCGTTACTATAAGCGCAATGTCATTGCACAATTTGGGTCGGTTTCAACCCTTACTTATCTTCTTATGTTTTATTTGAACAATAAAAACGGATTATCTACATGAAGCGTTCTACGTTGTCTCACTCTTTTCTTAATGTCATTTTGGTGTTTATCGAATCGGCGCTGACCCTATTGTTACGTTTAGATCCAGAACTCCGTAAAGCCGCTTATCCACTTGCTAAGCAAGAAACTGTCGTTGCGCTTAGATTATATCTACCACATGTAGAGGTGTTCGCTACTTTTAGTACCAAAGGCGTATTACTAGATGACAGGTTACCTATTGGTCGCAGTGAGCCTGACGTAGTGATAAATGCTTATAGCCTGCAAGTGATAAATGCCATTACCACGCATGATAGTGAAACAACTGAAAAGCTGCAAATGCGTGGTGAAACAGTACAGGTTCAGCTGGTTAAGCAGTTTATTATGCAGCTTGGTCTAGGTAGCTTAATTCAAGGCTTAATTAAAAAAATTAAGGGCGGGAAAAGCAAGCCCAAGCCGAGTGAAGCGGAAATGGCAGATAAAAAAGAAAGCTATAAGCTACGTATTAAAGAACAGCAAATCGAAATTACTACTTTGACCATCAAAAATCGTGAGCTCGAAACCGCTGTCAAGGAGCTACAAAGCAAACAAAAGACTTTTATCATCACGACAATAATTGCTTCTATTATTGCTCTTGCTGCCATCATTGCACTGTTTGTGATAAATTAATGTTCAAAACATAATCTGATGTATAGATGGTTTTTTAAAATATTTCTTAAGAGCGTTTGATATGACATATCGTCTATCAAGCGCTTTTTTCGTTTTATATCCAATCATTGTTTTTATCAATCATTGTCATTAATATCACTAACCATTCAACCACACTTTAATCTTGACTAAATTACTCAGGATTGAGTATAATTACCTTGTCGTTGCACACATCGGGTAAACCATCTGTTGTTTAATAACGATAAGACACACTTAGTCGACAGATGATTTTTCTTATCAGTAGCATAGCTATTCATATGTGACTGGCTATCTCAAACATCTGACCGAACTAAGAACGTTGTTAAATAAAATTATCCTTAAAAAGTTTGGAGATAACACATGCGTTTAACTACTCGAGGCAGATATGCCGTGACTGCTTTGCTAGATTTGGCATTACAAACCAGCCAACAAGAAAGCGCGGTGTCTTTATCCGATATTGCCAAGCGACAGTCCATTTCTATATCCTACCTCGAGCAGTTATTCTCAAAACTTCGTAAGCGTGGTTTGGTTACCAGTATTCGCGGTGCCGCTGGCGGTTACTATTTAGCAAAGCCGCTTGATCAGATTGATGTGATGAGTATCATCTCTGCTGTCGATGAATCGGTCAATGCCATGCAGTGTGAAGGACGCGGCGACTGCCAAGGTGGTACAATGTGTCTGACCCATGATTTGTGGTGTGCATTATCAAATCATGTAGAGCAGTACTTGAAAAATATAACATTAGCGCAATTATTAAACATGGAGCACGTGCAGTCTGTATCAGACCGGCAGCACAGCGATGCTCTAAAAGATATTTCTATAAAAGACATTAACACTATTACTTTATCGACCAGCGAGGCAAACCCAGCATGAGCCAACATAACACCCTTATTTATTTAGATTATGCCGCCACGACGCCAGTTGCTAAGTCAGTCGCTGCCAAGATGAGCGAATATCTGACGGTAGATGGCATCTTTGGTAACCCAGCATCACGCTCGCATGGCTACGGCTGGCAAGCAGAAGAAGCGGTAGAAACGGCTCGTCAGCAAGTTGCTGAGGTCATCAATGCTGATCCTCGTGAAATCGTCTTTACCTCTGGTGCGACAGAATCTGATAACTTAGCCATCAAAGGTGCGGCTCATTTTTATCAGTCTCGTGGTAAGCATATTATTACCAGTAAAATTGAGCATAAAGCGGTATTAGATACTTGCCGTGAGCTTGAGCAAGAAGGTTTTGAGATTACGTATCTTGAGCCGCAGCCAAGCACTGGTATGATTTTACCAGAGCAAGTGAAAGCTGCTTTACGTGAAGATACGATTCTAGTATCACTCATGATGGTGAATAATGAGCTTGGTACGGTGACTGATGTTGCAGCGATTGGTGAAATCACGCGCGAAGCAGGTGTTATCTTTCACGTTGATGGCGCACAATCTGTCGGTAAAGTACTTATCAATCTGGCAGAGATGAAAATTGACCTAATGAGTTTCTCAGGTCATAAAGCTTATGGTCCTAAGGGTATTGGTGCCCTATTTGTTAGTCGCAAGCCGCGTATTCGCCTAAAAGCCGAGCAGCATGGCGGTGGTCATGAGCGTGGTATGCGTTCAGGTACTTTGCCGACTCACCAAATCGTGGGTCTTGGGGCGGCATTTGAGTTAGCCAATGAGCGCTATCAAGAAGACCATGCCCATGCGGCAAAATTACGCCAAAAACTGTGGGATGGTCTACAAGATATTGAAGAGATTTATCTAAATGGTGACTTAGAAAACAGTGTACCTAATATTGTAAATATCAGCTTTAACTTTGTTGAAGGCGAATCATTAATGATGTCGCTAAAAGACTTAGCGGTATCATCAGGTTCAGCTTGTACGTCAGCGACTCTTGAGCCATCTTATGTGCTGCGCGCTATTGGTCGCCCAGACGAGTTGGCACATAGCTCAATCAGATTTAGCTTTGGTCGTTATACTACTGAAGAAGATATCGATACGGTTATCAGCCAGATGCATCAAGCCGTTGATAAATTACGTGCGCTATCGCCACTTTGGGATATGTATCAAGAAGGCGTTGATTTAGATTCAGTAGAATGGTCTGAGCACTAATACTCAATTTAAGCTTTATAATTTAAAAAATAATGGCAACAGTGATATTTTTATCTACTTTTTCTATTAAACATAAAAATATCGCCATAGTTAACGAATCAGACAATTCTACATTAAGTGTTTGACCCCAATTATCGATGAGCCAGTAACCTATTAACAAAGACAGCCATTAAATGACGGCTCATCATCTAACCAGGAGAAAACCCCATGGCCTATAGTGACCAAGTTATTGATCATTACGAAAATCCACGCAACGTTGGCAATCTTGATAAAAATGCCAAAAATGTCGGCACTGGTATGGTCGGCGCACCAGCCTGTGGTGATGTCATGCGTTTACAAATCCAAGTCGATGATAACGGTATTATCGAAGATGCACGTTTCAAAACTTACGGTTGTGGTTCAGCCATTGCGTCAAGCTCGCTCGTTACTGAGTGGCTAAAAGGCAAAAGCTTGGATCAAGCTGGTGAAATTAAGAATAGCCACATTGCTGAAGAATTGGCATTACCACCCGTAAAAGTGCATTGCTCAGTCCTTGCAGAAGATGCTATCAAAGCGGCTATCAGTGATTATAAAGGCAAGCATGTTCCTGCTTAAGCTTAGCTGTCTTTAAAACGACTAGCTATATTAAGTAGTATATAAGCAGTTTACTATATAGTATTTAGCAACTTGTTCTCTGTATAAAAGCGCAAGCTGCCAAAAAGCAGCTAACGCCAAGGAGGTGACAATGACGCTTATGTAATTGTCACCTTTTTATTTCATTACTTATTTTGAATTTTTATCCCTATTATTGATAGTCAATGGGAGTTGGCATGATTGAAATGACAGAACGCGCCGCTCAACATGTGCGTGAGTTTTTGGACAATCGCGGTAAAGGCGAAGGCATACGCGTAGGTATTCGTACGGCAGGATGTTCAGGCTTAGCTTATGTATTAGAGTTCGTCGATATCCCTGACGAAAATGACACCCGTTATGAGAGCCTTGGTGTTAGTATTTTTATTGACCCTAAAAGCTTGGTATATCTCGATGGTTTGTTAATGGATTATGAAAAAGAAGGCCTCAATGAAGGCTTTAAATTTAGCAATCCTAACCAGAAAGGCGAATGTGGCTGCGGTGAATCCTTTACAGTATAAGCGTTTTATTAAATTAAATATAAGCCCTTAAAATAATAAATAAAATAAAGGCAGACGATATGACAGACACCGTATTAGAACCGCAGTTTGATAATTTTTTTGCCTTATTTGAGCAGCCTGTGCAGTTTGATATTGTACAAGACAATTTGGATCAGCGTTTACGTCTTTTGCAAAAACGCTATCATCCTGACAATGTCGCAAAAAATGTAGCTAATATCACAAAGGCGAAGCAGCAATCTGAGCAAGCATCAGCGCTTATTAATCAGGGCTATCAAACTCTGAGTTCGCCTGATAGTCGAGCCAGCTACTTGCTAGATATGGCAGGTCAAGCGCAAAGCCTAGAGCATTCCATCGCCGATCTAGATTTTTTAGAAGACGCTATGGAAATGCGTATGGATTTGGACGACGCTATTGGTGGTCAAGACATAGCGACGCTAAAGCAGTTATATCCACAGATTACAGAACGTCTAGCAAAGCAGTCAGCAAGCTTTAAAAATGCTTATAAGACTCAAGACTGGCAAACCGCTATTGGTTCGACCCAAAAGTTGAAGTTTTTGGTAAAGTTAAATGCTGACGTCTTGACAGCCATTGATGGAATTTCAGCGGCTACACATTTAGATGACGATGATTTATATGTGTAATTGATTCGCCTATTTATAGCAAAACTGTTTTATGTTGTAATGATGGTAGTCGATCTATCGTCCTTGTATCATCTCACTTATTCATTTTATCTTTGAGTTATCTTATGTCCTTAATGCAAATTGCTGAACCCAATCAAAGCACCCGCCCTCATGAGCATCGTTTTGGCCTAGGCATTGACCTTGGTACGACACGCTCACTGGTCGCCGTGGTACGCTCAGGCAAGGCACAAGTTTTGCAAGCAAGCACAGCGACAGATACCTTGTTGCCTTCTGTGGTGTATTATCCAAGTGAAGGTAGCCCATTGGTTGGTTCGGATGCCCTCGCCCACGTAGTAGATGATCCAAAAAATACCATCATTTCAGCCAAGCGCTTTATGGGTCGTAGCCAAGCTGATATCAAATTCTCTCATCCTTATGAGCTAAGTGGTGGCAAAGATGAGATGCCCGCTTTTGTCACTGCACAAGGATCAGTGTCTCCTGTTGAAGTGTCAGCGCGTATCTTAGCAGCGCTTGAACAGCGTGCTGCTAGCGCATTGCCTGAGGATAGTATTCAAGGTGCCGTCATTACTGTGCCTGCCTATTTTGATGAAGCACAGCGTCAAGCGACTAAAGATGCTGCTCAAGCAGCAGGTATCAAGGTACTGCGTCTACTAAATGAGCCTACTGCTGCTGCGGTTGCTTATGGTCTCGACCAAGAGACTGATGCGGGCGTTGAAAAACATTACCTTATATATGATTTGGGCGGCGGTACGTTTGATGTGTCTATTTTAAAGCTAAACGATGGTGTTTTTGAGGTGCTAGCGACAGGTGGTAACAGTGCACTTGGTGGCGATGATATCGATCGCTTATTGACCAATTGGCTGATCAAGCAGTTGAACATCGATCCTAAAGACGTCAGTTTGCATGATAAGTCAATCCTTGCTCAACAAGCCAAAGCTTATAAGCAAGCACTGACGGATGCTGAGCAAGTTGAGATTGATATCATCGTGAATGAGCAATCTTTTAAGGGCATATTGCGCCGTGAAGATTTATTAGCGATTGCAGACCCAGTCAATCGCCGCACTTTAAGCGTTTGCGAACAAGTATTACGTGATGCTAAACTTTCAACATCTGACTTAGATGAAGTTATTTTAGTTGGCGGCTCGACCCGCATGCCTGCTGTTAAACAAGTGGTTACTGATTTTTTTGCAAAGCAGCCACTTTGTCGAATAAATCCAGATGAAGTCGTTGCTTTAGGTGCGGCACAAACTGCACATCAACTGGTCAACGGTGATAGTGATAATAATTTATTGTTGTTAGATATCACTCCGCTATCGCTTGGTCTTGAAACCATGGGCGGTTTGGTTGAGGTACTTATCCCGCGTAATACCCCTATTCCAGTTAAGAAACGCCAAATATTTACCACTTATCAAGATGGCCAGACTGGCATGGTGATTCATGTGGTACAAGGTGAGCGCGAGACTGTCGATAACTGTCGTTCACTGGGACGCTTTGAGCTATATGGCATTCCGCCCATGAAAGCGGGATTTGCCCGTATTGAAGTGACTTTTAGCATTGATGCTAATGGGCAGCTAACAGTGAGTGCACAGGAAACCACTACCAAGACCGAAAATAAAATTGAGATTGTGCCTTCTTATGGCTTGTCTGATGAACAAAAAGAACAGTTACTAATTGCAGGATTTAAATACGCTGAAGAAGACAAAAACGCGCGCTCATTGATTGAAACCAAGGTTGAAGCAGAACGTGAGATACTGGCCCTGCAATCGGCATTGAAAGATTTTGACGCTTTGCTTTCAGAAGATACTAAGCAGTCTTTGGCACACACTATGCAAGACTTGCAAGCTGCGCTTGATACCAATGACTTAACCCTTATTGATGCAAAAAAACTGGTGCTTAAACCTCATAGCGATGCCTTTGCTGCTCTTATCATGAATCAAAGTGTCAAGACCAGTATGGCAGGTACCAGCGCCCAAGACTGGTAAAAGAAAGGCTTTATCATATTTCTGATGTGTCAAATTAAGCACGTTTTTATACTTTTAGATGTTATTTTAAATGGATTAGCACCGGATAGACTACCTTATGCCAAAAATCACCGTATTACCCCATCACGAAATTTGCCCCAAAGGCATCGAAGTTGAATTAGCAGCAGGCGAAAATTTATGTAAAGCCTTACTCGAAAAAGGCATCAAGATCGAACATGCTTGCGAGATGTCAAAAGCTTGTACAACTTGCCATGTCGTCGTACGCAAAGGCTTTAATAGCTTGGATGAGATGGATGATATCGAAGCCGACTTACTTGATCGTGCTTGGGGGCTGGAGCCTGATTCACGCTTGTCCTGCCAGGTGATGCTTGAGGATGACGATTTAGTCATTGAGATTCCTAAGTACACTTTGAACCATGCTAAAGAAAATCACTAATTATTGATGACTTTATACTCATAAAAAAGCCAACTATATCTTATAGCTGGCTTTTCCTATTCTAATATCTGATACTTTAAGTAGTCACAATCTATCCATGAGCAAAGAAAATTATTTACTATCATAATGCTATTGCTATAAATTATTTATGCTTCCCTTCTTTTTTACTGGCTTTACTTATTTCAATAGCAACTGCTTCTTCTTCTTGGGCAATGCGTTCAAGTGCAAGGTTTAGACGAATTCTGATATCTTGATAATCAATATCTTGCATGTCTCTAAAATTTAAATGCAGGTTAAAACCTGGTAGCGTATGGTCGATCCATTTTGATAGTTTTCCTTTATTCTCATCAGGATCCAATACTTTCCAAGCGCTTATTTTATTATCGAATCCTTTTAACTGAAAAGCACCTGCATATTCACAGTCAAAATCATGAGCGATATAGTCGTGAGTGCTTTCGCTGATGTATATTTCACCCTTACCAGCGACTGCTTCCAGCCTTGAAGCCAGATTAGCTTCTTTGCCAATAAGCGTGTAGCTCAGACGATTATTACTACCAAAGTTACCTACATGACAGTAGCCTGTGGTAATACCTACGCGTATATGTAATCCCTCGAAACCCATCAGTCGCCATTTTTGCCGCAGTGTGCGCATCTCACGGCGCATATCTATTGCCATAGCTACACAGTCTAGGGCATCTTGACGAGGACCACGGCTACTCGGCTCACCAAAAAAGCAGACCATACCATCGCCGATAAACTTATCTAGTACTGCCCCATGTTTATTGGCAATCAAGGTCATACAGTGCATATAAGTGTTTAAAATATCGGCCAAATTATCTGCACTTAAGCTATCAGACAGTTCAGTAAAACCAACAATATCTGAAAACATAATCGTCAGCTTAGCCCGTTTATTAGCGACGGCAACTGGACTATCCGCTTTAACAATAGGTTCCCATACTTGCGGTGGTACGAAACGTGTTAACTTATTGATTACCGACACCATCGTACTTAAGCGCCCAGCCACTTGCTCAGCCCGTGCCTCATAATGAATATACTCATAATATATATGGCGAAAGTGATAAAGCATTACGAGCATCGTTGCTAGCAAGATGATAGGCGTTATCCAAGTGGTGTGACAATCTATCTCGGCACTACTCAAAATGACACTAACGTAGTAAAAAACAATGATGGTAACGATGGATACAGAAAACAGCTTTAGATGATCCTCAGGGCTGCTAATAATAATACGCAATCCGATCAACGACGCTAAACTTAATGAGATAATGGGACAAAACTGAATGGAACCAATAACAGAAGACAATAAAATAATAACGATATTAGACGTCCAAAAGCTTTTTTGACGACGAAAGTTATAAATTAAAATCATGAGGCTAGGTAAGCAGACAACGATTAAAAGGGCCATCGAAGTTGGACTGAAGTCAAAATGGATAGCGAGCAGTATTACGCTGAGTATGAGAACAAAAATTTCAGGATAATCAAATCGACAGACATCAGCACCTTGTATAGATTTTTTTGGGCTAAAGGTGTCTAAAAGTGCCATGAGAGCTATTCGCTTAAATCAGTAAAATCATTGAAAGTACTCATAAAGATAGTATAAATAATGTACCTTATCCTTATAAAAAATATTTATGCTTATAAATAATATAAGAGAAATTAAACAGTTAATTTACGTATTATACGTTTTAATTTTATTAACAGCTATGTCATTGAGTCCTCAAAGCATACCGCTTGTCATTTATTTTGTTACCAAAGCCAATGAAATCATCATCTCAAGACTTTATATTAAACATAAATATGAAGTTTGAGCCAATGGCAAAAAAGCCAGATAATATATCTGGCTCCTTTTAACTGACAGGTACTAAGCAATGTTAACACTATTATTAAGTAGTTAGTTACATCTGCCAATCAAACGGCATTTGATGGTGACCGCGAAGTGCCATCATCAAAGTCTGTTGCATTTGCGCCAATACTTCTTTGCTATAAGGCACTGCAGGAACGCCCCATACTGGATTTGGCCACTGCATATCGTTTTGATAGCGGACAATATGATGAAAATGAAGCTGTGGTACTTGATTGCCGAGTGCTGCCACATTCATCTTATCTGCCTGAAAAGTTTTAGCGAGCTGACTTGATAACCAGCTCGACTCACGCAAAAACTGCGTTTGGTCGGCCTCAGACAACTCATACAATTCTTTGATGCCTGATACTCGTGGCACCAATATCAACCATGGAAACTGACAATCATTGATTAAGCGACAGGTTGATAATGGGAAATCACCCACTAAAAAACTATCAGCAGCAAGTTTATGATGAAGTTGGAACATAATGGCGGTTCTCTTGTTATGAAACTCAAGTAAAAGAATAAGAAAGAAAGATTAGGCTTAACATTTAAAACAGATATTTAAGGTAAAAATACAGTGACGCTATTTTATCAGTTATCCAATCGATAAAATAGCGTCATAATTTATTGCCTAAACGTCCTACTTTTTAAGTCTTTTAACCTATAAGGTAAAGGTTAAACAATTATTTTTCATAGTATATAGTGATGATTGAATTCCTAAATCGACTCTACCACCATATGCTTTCTAAAATAGCTTAATAACTCTTGAATCACCGTAACACGCTGCTGCGGTGTTGCCAATTTATCAGCATCCTGATAGCGAATGCCAGAAGCACCATTCATGCGATAGCGCTGCCCATTTGCTTGAATCAGCTTAATAATCGCCAAAGCCTCGACTGGCGTATCGGGTGCAAACTCAAGCGTCATGCTATTACTATTGGCATCAATTTTATTAATCTTTAGAGGCTCGGCTTGTATGCGTAAGCCATGAACAGCAAATAACTGCTTGGTCTGGTCCGGCAAAACACCAAAACGATCAATCATTTCAGTTCGAATATCAGTCAGTGCCTCTTTGTCATCGGCATTGCCAATACGTTTATAAAATAACAAACGCTGATGCACATCATGCAGATACTCTTCCGGTATCAGTGCCGAGCTATGCAGATTAATTTCGCTGGTTAGCGATAATGGTGTACTTAAATCAGGCTCTTTACCGGCTTTAATCGCCTTTGTTGCTCGCTCCAGCATATCCATATATAGACTGAAACCAATTGCCTGCATATTACCACTTTGCTGCTTACCAAGTATTTCCCCAGCACCGCGAATCTCTAGGTCTTCACTTGCCAGCATAAAGCCTGCACCTAATGTGTTAGCGCGCTCAATAGCATGCAATCGGCGCTTAGCATCTCCTTTAAGCCCCTTAATAGACGGTACAAGGAGATAGCAATAAGCTTGATGATGACTACGACCCACGCGACCACGCAGCTGATGTAATTGAGCCAAACCAAACTTATCCGCGCGCTCGATAATAATGGTATTAGCATTCGGTACATCAATACCGGTCTCAATAATGGTAGAACATACCAACACATTGAATTTTTTATGATAATACTGCTGCATGACTTGCTCTAGTTGACGCTCTTGCATTTGCCCATGAGCGACCCCTACTCGCGCTTCAGGCACCAGTTCACGTATGGTCTCTGCCATGCGCTCAATACTGGCCACATCATTATGCAATAGATAAACCTGACCACCACGCAACAACTCACGCAAGATAGCCTCTTTCATCAAAGCGTCGGTCTTCTGCATGACAAAGGTCTTAATCGCAAGACGACGGGCTGGTGGCGTGGCAATAATCGACATGTCACGCATGCCAGAGAGTGCCATATTGAGCGTTCTAGGAATCGGAGTCGCTGTCATCGACATACTATCGACATTGGTCTGAATCGCCTTGATACGCTCTTTATGACGCACGCCAAAGCGATGTTCTTCGTCGACAATCATTAATCCTAGATTAGAGAATTTCACATCGGGTTGTAGCAGTTTATGAGTGCCGATAACAATATCGACCTTACCAGCTGCCAAGTCCGCCAATACTGTATCTTGATGTTTTTTACCCCCAAAACGCGAAAGGGTTTCAATACGTACCGGCCAATCAGCAAAACGATCGCGGAAATTATCTTCATGCTGACCGGCTAGCAAGGTGGTTGGCACCAAGACGGCCACTTGGTAACCGGCACTGACCGCAATAAAGGCGGCTCGCATGGCAACTTCCGTTTTACCAAAACCTACATCGCCGCAGATGAGACGATCCATTGGCTGGTTTTGTCGCATGTCTTCCATAACCGCATGGATGGCGTTGGCTTGATCAGGCGTTTCTTCAAAGGCAAATTGGCTAGCAAATAGCTCATACTGTGATGGGTCTATTTTAAAGTGGATACCGACCTTTGCCTCACGCCGTGCTTGCATATTGAGCAATTCCGCAGCAACATCGTGAATTTGCTCCAGTGCCTTTTGCTTGGCTTTATCCCATTTTCCGCTACCAATCTTATGCAATGGCGCAAGCGCGGGATCACCGCCGCTATAGCGATTAATCATTTGCAAGTTGGCAACCGGCACGTAAATACTGGCATCATCAGCGTACTTTAAGTGGATAAATTCTTGCTCACCATCTCCGACATCTAAGGTTATCAGACCACTATAACGCCCAATACCATGCTCAATATGAACGACTGGGCTGCCATCAGTTATTTCAGTGACGCTTTTAACTAAGAACTCTTCTGAGACGCCGCTTTGACGACGACGGCGTGTTTGCAGCACTTGTCGACCAAATAATTGCGTTTCGCTAATCAGCACCAAACGCTCAGGCACATAGACACCGCGTTCAATAGGTGCAACCGTTAGACCAACCTGTGGCAACTTTTTATTATTAAGCCCCGTTGTTTTATCGGCGGCTAAAAACGTTTCAAAGCTATCATAAGCCTTGATATCGATTTTACCTTTAAACAGCTCAATAAGAATCTCACGACGACCTGCTGTCTCAGCGACAATCAATACCGGTGTTGCCATTTGTGCCTGTAATTCTAAAAACGCGAGCAGCTCAGTGAGCGGCTCTGATTTTTGATGATTGACAGCTAACTGTGGCGGTTCTTGCGCACTTAACGTTACTAAGCCTTGCTGTTTATTTTGAGCAAAATCTAACGGTATTTGTGCAGTTAACTGTAATTGATTCTCCAATACTGACTCGTCAATCGCAGGCCCATCGTTCATTGTCGAAAGTTCATTACGTGCACTGAGTATCACGCGTGGATAATGATTGAGATGCTCGTTAAGAGTATTTGATAATAAATACAGCAACTCAGGGGCGACAATAGGCTTATCGATATCATGACGGCGCTCTTCATAGCGGCGCTGGATCTGCGACCAGTAATCCGCCTGTTTTTCATGAATCATCTCATCAGTGATGAATAGCGTATCGCTTGGCAGATAAGAAAATAAACTACTTTCCACCGTCCAGTCTTTTAAATCAAAAAATAGTGGCTGATAATATTCCAGTCCGCTACTCGCAATGCCTGCCATCACATCTTTATGCAACTCGAACTTACGGCTATTGCTATCGGGGAACATGGCAGCAAAATTGGTGCGAAAGGTTTCACGCCCCTCATCAAGTGGAAACTCTTTTGCGGGTAGGATCTGAAACTGTTTAATAGGCTTTGAGATGTCTGGCAGTTTATGCAGTAGCGACAATGACTCTTTGCCCATACTACTATCGTTGCCACTCATCATTGATTTTAAATCATCAACAGTTAATGTCCGTTGGGTCTGCGGATTAAAAAAGCGAATGGTTTCAATTTCATCGTCGAATAAATCTAGACGTAGCGGGAATGGCTGACCCATGGCAAATATATCAATGATACTACCACGTACTGCAAATTCACCTGGCTCGAAGACATTATCTACCACTCGGTAACCTGCTTTTACTAATAAGCTGCGTTGGGTATTGATATCAAATTGATCACCAACACTTAAATCAAAATGCTGTCCAATTAACCAGCTTGGTGGCGCAACACGATGCATTAATGCTTGCACAGATATCAGTAGCACGCCTGATGTTGGCATATCAGTTAATAAATTGATACGCTCGCTGACAATATCTTGATGCGGTGACAACTCATCATAGGTCAGCGTCTCCCAATCAGGAAATACATGAGCATCCACACCGCAAAATGCCAATTCTGTCTCTATTTGATTGAGCTGATTTTGGTCACGCGTCACTACGACTTTTAGACGTTCGGCAACATTCCATATAGGTGCTTGCACCAAACTTGCCAGCCATAAACTGCTGACTGCACCGTGCACAGGTGCAAGCCAGCGGCGCTGGGCATTTTGGATAGGGAATAATTGCTGATTAATAGGGTCGAAGGCGTCAGTCAAAGCAGTGATAGGCATAAAGAGTAAGATCAATGTTAAGAGTCAGAAAGCTATTATACGAATATTTGCGCAATTACCAAAATTTATGCCGTAACGGTTTGTCACATAGCATTATTATAAAAAATATAAAGAGCAAAACACTTTATAAAGTAAAAATTTATGGCTAAGAATGGGGCTGATAAACGAAAAGACCTCAGCTCGCAAGCTGAAGTCTTTATAGGAAATTCTTCAAAAACAGACTTTTTCTTTAAATTAATGGCTTGTTACTAGCGATAATGCCGTTATTGTCTACGTAGACAAACATACCAGAATTTAGCGTTAAATCACCGAAGCTGATTTCAAGATCAGTTTGACCTTCATCGCGGCGATTTGATTTACGCGGGATACAACCAAGCGCCATGACCCCGATATCCATCTGCGCCATATCATCAACATCACGAACACAGCCATACACCACAACCCCTGCCCAGCCATTATCAATAGCCGACTGTGCAATCATATCACCTAACAGCGCACAACGCATCGAACCACCGCCGTCAACGACCAACACCTTGCCATTACCGTCTTTGTCTTTACCATCATTGTTAAGCAACGATTTGACGCGACTATTATCTTCAAAACATTTGACGGTCACAATCTCACCGCAGAATTTGTCTTTGCCGCCAAAACTGTAAAACGATTTACCTTCGATATTAGGCAGACATACCTGTGATTCAGGATTGGCATCTAATAAATCACAAGTTACAAAGTTTTCTTTGGTCATTGTTGCTGATTCTGGCATGGTAAGACTCCTTGTCTATTATGGTTAAATTGTTTTGATTTATTAAATAAATCAAAAATTACTTAGGCTATTTATTATAGTAGTAAATGTAAAATTTATCTGGTTAGTAGCTTAATTCTTTACGCGGGTCATCGCAAGCATCTGTTTATTTTCGATAATATCAGTGGTTTTAATCGCGGGTTTGCTGCGGTATTTACTGCGATGATAGATATCATGGGCGCTCATCGCCATGGCACTAGCGACACGCTTAGCTGAAATAGGATGTAAGGATAATGATTCGGACACCAATGGCGAGATAAGCTGAAAGGCTTTTTGTCCCAGACTTTCAAGCGGTCGACCCTTATGCTTACCAAGTAGTAACGATGGACGGAAAATAACCAATTGGGCAAACCCTAATGCCATTATGGACTCTTCCGTTTCAGCCTTTACCCGATTATATAAAAAGCGACTGTTGATGTCAGCATTCATCGAGGACAATAAAAAGAAGTTTTCAACGCCTTTATCTTGGCAGAGTTTGGCAAAACCAACATTATAATCATGGTCAATCTTGCGAAAAGCTTCATCACTACCCGCTTGTTTTTTGGTGGTACCCAAGCAACTAAAAGCATCCGTTTTCCGATCAGCGCCAATGCTGGCAAAGATTTCGGCTAAGTTGTCAAAATCATTCACTTGATAAAAACGCATGCTCGCATTGATGTAGCGAGGAGGACGCCGTGCAATCACAATCAATGTGTCATAAATCTCACTCAGCTGCTTTACAAGATGTTGCCCGACCAATCCCGTTGCACCTATTACCATTGCTTTTCGCTGCATATCCTATCCATTTATAGAGTGTTGGAATACTTATGATCGTCAAAAATGTGACTTTTTAAAGTCCGTCGGTGACGCTTACCACTGTAGTATCATACCTAAATTAATCAATCATCGAGGCTATTATGCATGATTTATTGTAAGAGATTTTATCAGCAAACAGTTTCACTCAGCTCATACGCTGGTTTGGACTCAAATACTCACTCAATATTGTGATAAATACCTCTATAAATACCCATTAAAGGCATAAAATCCTGCTCATCCACGTAATACCGTAACTTCTTTGAGCATTAATCATCAAACTTATTGTCCTAAGGACGATAATTTGCTAAGATAACCGGCTTTACACGTCAACGCTGTTTAATTATTCCAAACAGTTTTGGCGCTTGCGATGATTTATTACTATCAGATACTTTAATAGTAGGCATCGACATCATGCTCGGCGAGACGGCTGCTCGTTATCGATGATGGTTAAACCCTTTATTGCAATCCACATTCATAATTTTATCTGTCTTTATCAAGGAGATTCGCGTGGCTAATACTGCACAAGCTCGTAAACGCGCCCGTCAAAATACCAAACGTCGTCAGAACTCTGCGTCACAACGCTCTATGGTTCGTACTTATTTGAAACGTGTTGACGCGGCTATCGCTGCTAAAGATTATGACGCGGCTACCGAAGCTTACAAAAAAGCGGTACCGGTTCTTGATCGTATGGCTGACAAAGGTATTCTTCATAAGAATAAAGCTGCTCGTCGTAAGAGCCGCTTAAACAAAACCATCAAAGGCTTACTAGCTTAAGATTGGTTGTGTTTAGACCGTATGATGCTTTGGTAGCATCGTAACTAAAACCTTGTCACTGGTTCTAATACTGGGGCAAGGTTTTTTTATGCCTGCTCAAAAGCAATTAATAATTTCGTAAATAACGCTTATGTCCATTTTACTTCTGGTGGCAATAATAGCTTATTCGGATGAAAGCCAGCAGTACGGTAGGCTTCAAGCAAAGTGTGTATTGGACGTACATAAAATTCACCGCGCCAGACAAAATACGCACTTGCCTGCTCGAATGGCTTGTCATCGAACCACAAAAATACCCCTTCCATCATTTTTGGCCAATCGTTCCAATCAATCTCAACAACATCAAACATCACCGCTAAGAATGCAGATAATAAAGTGTCATGGCTGACAGCAAGCATTAGATGCCCGTGTTGCGGCTGATTTTGATAAAAAAGCGATAGAATATCGAGACCGCCCTGATAAGCATTTTTGGTGCCTTCAAGATTGCCTTGCAAGAATCGATTGATAAAATTGAGAACACCAATCTCTTTAAAGATGGGATTTGCAATATCAGGCTCAGTCACGAGACTACCGGGTTCAACCAGTAATGATTGGTATGCGATATCACGCCTTAGTCCTGCCCCTTCTTGCATCAGCTGCGCGGTATCAATACAGCGACCAATCGGGCTTGAAATGCTATCAACATCGAGCGAATACGGCAGATGTCCTGCCAACCAACGACCCCAAGATTTTGCCAATATACGACCTTTGGGTGTCAATGGCAGCTGATAACTGGCAAAACCATTACCATCAGAGCGCTCACGCAGGGAATGTCTGGTAAACAAAATCAGGCGCTTATCTTCAGGCAACAACCTGACCGACGACATCATACTATCAGGAAGATGTGAGGGCGCTGGTGCACTTGGAGTATGGCTCGCAAGCTTCTCAGCGGATAGGCGCGATGTGGTGTTATTAGGAAGTTTACTCATCATACAAGCCTATCAGATTCTCTCTCAGGAATGAACCAAATATAATTCCAATTGCAATATAATTTAAAGCAAATATATCGAGAACAAACCCGTTCGTTTTATGAGAACTGAAACGCTATGACCTCAAAAATAAAGACTCATATTTACTACGTTTGACTAACTGATATCAATTACTCTATCCCATTTAAATGATAATGCCGTACTACTAACCTCATTTGGATAAGCACGCGGATTGACGATGACGCGCGTCTTATGAATGTAGTAATCAAATGCTTCATGCGTATGCCCATGCACCCATAGTGCTGGTGCCCATTCTTCATACATCCAGCTTGATAAATCACTGATAAATGCAGCATTACTTGGTAGCTCAGCATATTTCTCAGAGACAGATAATGGACTGATACTATGATGACTCATCACCACCGTCTTTTTTCCCAGTGCTTTTGCCGTTATCAATGCTTGTTTAAGCCATTGACGCTGCTTAGCATGAATCTGTATCGATATTTCAGGTGAAAATAGCTCGCTACCGGCATAGATCTGTTTGTAGTCACGCATAAAGCGCATTGCCACTGCCCTAGTCTCTTCATTGGCTTGATATTGATAGTCTGTCCAAAGCGTACAACCTAAAATGCGCACCTCTCCGATATCAATATGCTGACACTGCAAAAATCGTACGCCCTGCTTTGACTCACTATCATAATTGTTCCAAGTCGCCAGCTTTTTATCAAAATGCAGCACATCTTCATTGAAGTACTCATGATTACCAGCGATAGTGATTAGAGGGACTTGTAAGCGCGCTGCTTGCTCTTGTAGCCATGGCATACCAATATCGCTATTTGCTGTATCTCCCGCCACCAGTACGATGTCTGCGTCGGTTTTGGGGATATGCCCTATCGGATGAGATTGACGTATATAACTGTCAATATGTAAGTCACTCAAAATCTGTAATTTCATAGCAGCCTATATCATTAAATAAACATAAACAGTTTAGCACCTTTTCATCTAGGGACAAAAAGTAAAAAGACAGCGGATTAGGCTGTCTTTTTACTTTTTGACTGAAGTATCTAATTGAAAAGTTAGAGAGTTTGGAGTATTAACTGTAATTTCGCTGCAGGATCTGCTGCTTGGGTAATTGAGCGCCCAATCACCAAATAATCAGAGCCATCATCTAATGCCTGTCTTGGTGTACAGATACGCTTTTGATCATCAGCATTGTCATCTAACAGACGAATACCAGGTGTAATCAGTTTAAAATCCTGACCACATAATGTCTTTAGTGCCTTTGCCTCTTGTGCTGAGCATACCACACCATCGAGACCAGCTTGCTTGGTCAATTGTGCTAAGCGGCTCACTTGTGCCTCTAAACCATCGGTGATGCCCGTTTGTATGAGTGCTTCATTGTCCATAGATGTTAAGACAGTCACTGCTATCAGTAACGTATCGAACTTATTATCTAGCAAGCGCTGTTTTGCCAATGACATTGCCTCAAAGCCAGCACTAGCATGGACGTTAACCATCCATATACCAAGCTCAGCGGCGGCCAATATTGCTTGCGCGGTGGTATTGGGGATATCATGGAATTTAAGGTCTAAAAAAACTTCGAACTGGCGCTGATGGAGTGCTTTGACTATCTCAGGACCACAGCGAGTATACAACTCTTTACCTACTTTCAATCGGCATAATGCCGGATCTAATTGGTCAGCTAATGCAAGAGAGGCATCCTTCGTCATATTATCTAACGCAACGATGACAGGAGAATTAATTGCGTTGTTCATTGTTATGCCTCTTTATATCGGGTTTCAAATTATAATATTTAGAATGAGCCATAAAAACGTGTCTTACAAATTATCAGTAATCGCGTTTTTGCTTGGTCAAACTTGCTCCATCATGCACATTGGCATTGTGATGAGTATTGGGCGTTGTCGTATCCTGTACATTGACTGCTGTGGCGCCATAAACAGCTTCTTCTACAGTTGGTGCATTCGCTTGACGATCAATCACCACATTGGCTTGGGTTATCTGCTCTTGCAAATTGGCGTTTGCCTTTTGTAGACGCGATATTTCCCACTTGTTTTGTAAAACACGGAAAATCAGCAATGCCAATAACATACCGATGACGATACCAAGTATCAGACACAGAATCAGTAGCAAACCCAAATTCATCGTAGGCGCTTGTGAAAACAGCAAATTCACACCAATCTCAGCATTGTTTGCCAATACCAAAGCCAGTGAATAAGCGAAGCTTAAAAACAGCAGCACTAATAATAAAATACGCATCAGACGTCTCCTTAAGTTTTTAATAGAACAGATAGATGAATAAAAACTAAGCCATACTGATTGATATTACTACATTATAAAAGGGTTAGTATAAATAAGAAAAATCGGCTCATATGTTGATAATAGATCGATAGGATATCTTATATTACTTCAACTGGCTTACTAGCCGCCTGCTACTTTTTCGTTTACGGCTTCACGTAATGCTTTGCCTGGCTTAAAATGCGGAATTGCTTTTGCAGGTACTGGTACGCTTTCACCTGTTTTAGGATTGCGACCCATACGAGCACGGCGATGATGAAGACAAAAACTGCCAAACCCACGAACTTCTACTCGACCATCATTGGCGAGCGTATGAGTCATCAAATTTAATATCTCGCGTACAGCGTCATCGACAACGGTATCTGTCATCGTGTCACAATTTGCGCTCAGATTACTAATAAATTCAGACTTATTGATTGTTTGTTGCATTATCATACTTGCCTTGTTCATTGATAGATAAGATGATGGAAATAACTAAAATGATCACCACAGATATTACAAAATAATAGCTGACAACCACGCTATTGTTGACTAAATATCTGTTCATTTATAATGACTTGGATCTGATTTTATATCTCGTTACTCGATGTTGTAAATGATAGCGGATATTGAAGGAAATTGGAAACAAGACTTCCTCTATCAAGGAAAAAACTGTATCAGTTATCGTTAATACTAAAATTTAATCATAAAAAAAAGCGACCGGAGTCGCTTTCTTTTATAAGATCATAACATTAGCAGTAAATAGCTTATTGCATTTGTTCTTTGATCAAGTCACCAATCGTTTTTGGTTGTGCATCAGAACCAGCAGCAGCAGTACTGGTCGTAGTTGTGCTACTTAACTCTTTAATCGCTTGACGCTCTTCAGCTTCGTCTTTCGCTTTGATAGACAGGCTGATGTTACGCGTTTTACGATCAACACTGATGATTTTCGCTTCTACATCATCACCAACCGTTAGATGTTTAGTCGCATCTTCAACGCGGTCACGTTGAATCTCAGAGGCACGTAGATACGCTTCAACTTCATCAGCAAGTTCGATAGTAGCACCTTTAGCGTCTACTTCTTTTACTTTACCATTAACGATAGCACCACGGTCATTATTGACTAGGTATTCATTAAATGGATCTGACGTTAATTGCTTCACGCCTAGGCTGATACGATTGGCTTCTGAATCTACAGACAATACCATTGCTTCAACAGTGTCGCCTTTGTTGTAGTTACGGATAGCATCTTCGCCAGTTTCATTCCAAGAAATGTCTGACAAGTGAACCAGACCATCAATACCACCATCTAGACCGATAAAGATACCGAAGTCAGTGATTGATTTGATCGTACCAGTGATTTTATCACCACGCTCATGTTTCTTATCAAACTCATCCCATGGATTGGCTAGAGTTTGCTTGATACCTAAGCTGATACGACGACGTTCTTCATCAATATCAAGGATCATTACTTCAACTTCATCACCCACTTGAACAACTTTCGACGGATGGATGTTTTTGTTGGTATGATCCATCTCTGATACGTGTACTAGACCTTCAATACCTTCAGAGATTTCAGCGAAACAACCATAATCAGTCAAGTTGGTTACGCGAGCTTTCACAACTGCACCCACTGGATATGTGCCGCCAACGTTATCCCAAGGATCAGTACCTAGTTGTTTTAGACCTAAGCTGACGCGATTGCGCTCACGGTCAAACTTAAGTACTTTAACTTTAAGATCTTGACCAACTTCAACAACCTCAGATGGGTGCTTGATACGGCGCCATGCCATATCAGTGATGTGCAATAGACCATCAATACCACCAAGATCGACGAATGCACCGTAATCAGTTAGGTTCTTAACGATACCTTCGATCTCGATACCTTCTTCAAGCTTGTTCAATAGCTCTTCGCGCTCAGCTGAGTTTTCAGCTTCCATAACCGCACGGCGACTAACTACAACGTTATTACGTTTTTGATCAAGTTTGATTACTTTGAATTCTAACTCTTTACCTTCTAGATGCGTCGTATCACGGATAGGACGTACATCTACTAAAGAACCTGGCAAGAACGCGCGTACTGAACCGATATCTACGGTAAAGCCGCCTTTTACTTTGCTAGAGATAATACCTTTTACAATCTCATCATTGTCAGAGATTTTTTCAAGGAAATTCCAAGTCTCAACGCGTTTGGCTTTTTCACGTGACAGTAAGGTTTGACCCATACCGTTATCAACCGCTTCAACCACGACGTCTACTGTATCGCCAACTTCAACTTCAAGTTCGCCTTCTTCGCTTAAAAACTCTTCACGAGCGACGATACCCTCAGATTTTAGACCAGTATCAACAGTGATCCAGTCGTTATCGATGGCGACAACAGTACCAGTGATAACCGAGCCACGCTCGATATCCAGACCTGTTTCTTCGATGCTCGCTTCAAATAGTTCAGCAAATGATTCCATTATGTCTACCTTTGTATAGCCGTATCCTGTCCAGCACAGTACGGATCAAATTTATAACTGTATAAAACGAGAATACTGGTTTTATATCCTATGCAGTCATATAAAAAAACGTTTGTTGGTAATAAGCAAATGGTTCAGCAAACTCACTAGCAACAACTGTCTTATATTAAAATGTGCTATATTTTTTAACTTATGTGCTTTAAACAGTAGATTCCATTATTTGCTAAAGATTATTGGCATCTACTACTGTAATTTTATACTAAAATCAATCCCATAGGAAACCTTTTCATACTTACTAGTTTGTTATTATTGGCTATTGAAGCAAATACCTTTATCCTGACAATATTGTTTTACTTGCTCATAAACTGTATCAGCATCTAAGTCAGAGCTGTCTAATAGTAGCGCATCTGCTGCAGGCTTTGATGGTGCCGTCGTACGATTTTCATCACGATCATCACGGGCCTTAATCGTCGCTAGAATCGCTTCAAAATCTGCTACTTGACCAGCATTTAGTAGCTGTGTTACACGGCGCTCAGCACGCGCTTCAGCACTGGCTGTCAAAAACACCTTAACGTCAGCGTCCGGAAACACAACTGTACCCATATCACGACCATCCGCAACCAATCCTGAACGAGTTGCCATATCTTGTTGCAGCGCTAGCAATGCTCGACGAGCTTTTGGAAATACTGCTATCTGTGATGCGTAACCGCCAACCGTTTCATTACGAACTTGCTCACCAATTGCATCGCCATTGACGATAATATCGACACGTCCTGATGCATTGTTAGGTACAAAAGCAATCTCTAAGCTTTGAGTTAACGCTAATACAGCCATCTCATCAATGGTTTGGCTTGCATCAGCAGTAATCAATCCCGCTTCAAACGCCTTAAGTCCAACGATACGATATAACGCACCTGAATCAAGTAGCTGATACCCTAAAGCTTGTGCTAAGCGCCATGTAACTGTGCCTTTACCTGCGCCACTTGGCCCATCAATACAAATAACAGGATAACGCAATGAGGGCTTCTCACTGTTAGTAATCGCATTAGGGTTGGAAACAGTCATAATACTCACTTAAAGTCGGCGCTTTCTATAACCACATAAATAATCATAAAAGTATAAATAAGGCATTTTTTACTTACTTATCAAAGCATTATAAGAAAATCAATCTATTAACAAGTAAATAGGGCGATATTATAGCAAACAAAGCCACCTATCACTAGCAGCAAGAATCATATCTTGTTAATCGCTTATCTTACGATTGGCTTTTGCCACTTTTCTACGCTGCCGAAAAAAATCTTTGAGCATCTGGCTGCTGTGCTCACGGCACAAGCCTGCATCGACTTGCATACGATGATTATAAAAAGGCTGTTCAGCCAAGTTCATTTGACTACCAAGCATCCCTGCTCTTGGCTCATGCGCTGCATATACCAATCTATCCACACGCGCATGAATCATCGCACCCATGCACATGGTACAGGGTTCTAAAGTCACATATAAGGTCGTCTTTAGGGGCAAGCGATAATTCTTTAAGCGTGTACAAGCATCTCTTAACGCTACGATTTCAGCATGAGCCGTCGCATCACAGCGTCCAATCGGCTCATTAAACCCCTGACCAATAATTTGCTGGTTATGTACCAAGAGAGCTCCTACTGGCACTTCTTCTCTCTCAGCGCCTTGCTTGGCAAGTTTTAGCGCTTTTTTCATCCACTTGATATCCTCAACAGACCAAAATAGAGCTGTTTTAATCTGCTCACCTATCAGCGGACTACCATTAGTAAATGGACTATGTATTAGCTGGCAAGGCAATACATTGGTGTTTAGAAAATTTTTCATTTACTGTGGTAATTGCCAGTCGATAGGCGTTTGACCATATTGCACCAGATAATCATTGGTTTTGGAAAACGGCTTAGAACCAAAAAAACCACCACGATTAGCAGCAAGTGGTGATGGATGTACGGCGGTCAAAATCAGATGTTTATCAGTATTGATATACTTGCCCTTTTTCTGAGCTTTACTGCCCCATAAAATAAAAACAGTATGCTCAGTCTGCTCATTAATAACATCAATAACCGCATCCGTGAACTTCTCCCAGCCTTGATTTTGATGACTGTTTGGTTCGCCTTCTCTTACTGTTAAGGAGCTATTTAACAATAATACGCCTTGCTGTGCCCAATACGTCAAATCACCATGTGCTGAAGGTTTGATGCCAATATCGTCCGCCATCTCTTTCAATAAATTGTTAAGTGATGGAGGCTTTGGGATAACTTTAGGGACAGAAAAGGACAGCCCCATTGCTTGTCCAGGACGATGATAAGGATCTTGCCCTAAGATAACAACTTTCACCTGTGATAAAGGTGTCAAATTAAACGCATTAAATATCAGCTGTGCTGGGGGATAAATACCATCTTCTGACTGATAGGCTTCTTTTAAAAAAGCTCGCAAGCTATCCATATTGTCAGAAGTTAATTCTTCTGACAACGCCTGCTTCCAATCTTCTGGCAAGCGTACATTGTCGAGAATCGCTTGCTTTTGCGCGACTGTTTTTGTGGGTTGTACGTCAAACAATTCCATGATGAATCCTTTTTTATTTGTTATCAGGATGAGTTAAGGTTGATATTAACAAAATATTAGGGTTGCGTTATCATATATAATAGCAATAAAAAAACGGTTACCGCAGTAACCGTTTTTATCATAGTGCGAAAGATAACTTAACTGGCTAATGATTCGGAGTCTGGACGTGGCTCATGAGTCTCAACGACAGTTAATATAATACGGCTATCCGCTGACCCTTTATCTGACGACTTATCGAGCTTCACAGTATCACCATCTAATGCCTCTGGCTCCAAGGTTAAATGTACAACCCCGCCATTCACTAAATCACCAAATAGAATCATATTTGCCAAAGGCTTTTTGATTTCGTCTTGAATCAAGCGCTGCATTGGACGTGCACCCATTAAGCGATCATAGCCTTTGGCTGCCAGATAATCACGTACCTCATCATCAATCTCTAAAGTAACTTGCTTATCGTCAAGTTGTACCTGTAGCTCAACCAAGAATTTATCAACCACGGATACAACGACTGAAGTATCAAGCGGATTAAACTGGATAATAGCATCAAGACGGTTACGGAATTCCGGAGTAAACACACGCTTGAGTGACTCTGTATTGTCACGGCTATGATCTTGCTGGGTAAAGCCCATAGAAGATCGACTGATACTCTCAGCACCGACGTTGGTCGTCATAATAACAATGACCTGCTTAAAGATAGCAACCCGACCATTATTATCTGTCAATGTACCGTGATCCATCACTTGTAATAACAAATTAAATACATCCGGATGCGCTTTTTCGATCTCATCAAGCAATAACACACAATGCGGATGCTGATTGATCTTTTCAGTCAATAGACCACCTTGATCATAACCCACATAACCTGGAGGCGCACCAATCAAACGTGAAGCGGTATGTGCTTCCATGTACTCTGACATATCAAAGCGCACCAGCTCAACACCCAGCAAATTTGCCAATTGACGAGAAACTTCCGTCTTACCAACCCCTGTCGGACCAGCAAACATAAAGGAGCCTATTGGCTTATCTGGTGCTTTCAGACCAGCACGAGACAGCTTAATTGCATCTGCTAAAGTTGCAATGGCTTCATCCTGCCCAAATACCAGATGCTTAAGATCACGATCTAGATGCTTAAGAATACTCTTATCATCACTAGATACTGACTTGGGCGGAATACGTGCAAGCTTGGCAACAATCGCTTCGATATCTGCTACATCAATTTTTATCGGAGCGCGCTTCCCTTTTGCTTTCTTATCAACAGACGATTTTGCACGATCATCGGCTTTCGCAATATCTGCCTCATCCTGCATTTCGTTATCACTATAATTATCACTGTCGAAACCGTCAACATCAGCCCCAATCTTTGCATCAAACTCTTGCTCTATATCAGCAATGAAACTTTCTTCCGCTTCTAGATCGTCTGCATCAGCCACGATCCCTAAACGCTTATAAGCGCCAGCCTCATCAATAACATCAATGGCCTTATCCGGCAAAAAACGCTCATGGATATGTTTCGCTGATAATTGGACGGCAGTAACCAGTGCTTCATCAGTATAGACCACATTATGGAACTCTTCGTACCGCGGTTTAAGACCACGCAAAATATCAATCGTATCATCAACACTTGGTTCTTTCACGTCGATCTTTTGGAAGCGACGCGATAAAGCGTGGTCTTTTTCAAACACTTGACGGTATTCAGTAAAAGTGGTTGAACCGATACAACGCAGTTCACCATTGGCAAGTGCTGGTTTAATCAGATTGGACACATCCATATTACTACTCATTGATGAGCCAGCGCCAATAATCATATGAATCTCATCAATAAACAAGATAGCATTGGGTTTTTTCTTCAGCGCATCTAATAGCGATTTCATACGTTTCTCAAAATCGCCACGATATTTAGTACCCGCAATCAATGAGCCAATATCAAGACTATAAATCACGCAACCATTCAGTGGTTTCGGGGCTTTATCATTGATAATCAACCACGCCAACCCTTCAGCAATAGAGGTTTTACCAACACCCGGCTCACCGACTAATAATGGATTATTTTTGCGGCGGCGACACAAAACTTGCGCGGCACGCTCAATCTCAGGACCTCGCCCAATCAATGGATCCGTTTTACCTTCAGCAGCACACTGATTTAAGTTGGTCGCAAACTCAACCAATGGATCTTTACTGGTTTTTTCTGAGGCACTACTACGGCGCTCTCCCGTCACAGAAGCACGCGGCTCAGATGGCTCATCTTTATCTTGACCATGTGATAAGTATTGAGTCAGCTCAAGACGACTGATGCCCTGTTTTTTGAGCAAATAAACCGCATAAGTATCATGTTCTGAAAACATCGACACCAGAATATCCGACCCTTCAACCAAACGACCGCCACCAATAGACTGCACATGAAAAATAGCCCGTTGTAGAATACGATCGAAGCTTTGAGTCGGCTGCGGGGATTGCTCAGTATCAGGATCAACCGTTGGCGTATGCTTGTTAATATAAGCCTCAAGCTCAGTACGTAGTGCTGAGACATTTGCATTGCAGGCTGTCAATGTGTTGGCAGCGTGCGTATTTTCTAAGAGTGACAGTAAAAGGTGTTCAACAGTGAGATACTCATGCGATTTTTGGCGCGCAAGTGTCATTGCTAAACGCAAAGAAACTTCAAGATGACGACTTAACATAACGACTTCCTACGGTTATACCTATCTTTATAATTGATAGCTTTATGAATGAGTTAGTAAGTAAATCAGGGCGGTAGATGGATTGTTCAAGAGCAATATGAGTATTATTAAATAACGCTGTTAAATAATGGCTTCTATGGCTTGGCTATGATCCTCACTTGTCTTTATCTCAACATGATACTCAGATATAGTCAATCTATTAACACATACTAAAATGTATCGAAGTGTCCCTAGATCATTTTCAATGATAATATTCATTCAAAAAATAATAGAGCGCATGTACTATAGCTACAGACAATTCAAGAATTTGAATAATGCAAAAAGAGAATAAAGACAGGCAGTAATGAGACAAGCGATTATATGAGAAAGTCTAAGCTTGTTTAAAAAAGAGAGGTGCAGAGCAGGTTCATACCTAAATAAACTTGCTCTAAAAACACTAAAAGAATATATTTTATGAGAAATATTAAAGATATATAGTTAGATATAGTGAGTTGAAGATAAATGAATATCATCAAAAATTAAAGTAAGGCTTTACTCGCCTTGGTGCGGTTCGATTTGAGTCAATAATGGATATCCTTCACGATGTGCCAGACTGTTAACTTTTTTGGCCTTGGTCTCAGCAATATCTTTAGGGTAAATACCAGCAATACCTTTGCTACTATTATGAATCGTCAACATAATCTCAACGGCCGAATCCACACTATGACGAAATTCAGACTGTAAAATATAGACGACAAATTCCATCGGCGTGTAATTATCATTATACATTACCACGGCATACATAGGCGGCTTGGCCACTTCTGGCTCTGCCACCAATACATCAGCATGTGGGGTCGTTTCGCCTTCAGGCGTGCCAATTTGCGCAAGGCGCATGGGCATATTAGGAAAATGCCAATCTGATGTGATTGGCGTCGCTCTTGATATCGTTTGTTTTATCATAATTGGAATACAGATGAATCAGTAGGTTTAATGAATGGTTGTCTTTAAGAAACTATAAAATAATTAAAGATAAGGGGTAACACTAGATATCTGCTACGACAATTAAGGCTTAATAGGACTTTCATCGACGTCTGGCAAATCTAACAGTGATAATGGCATATTATCAACTTTAGCACCAAGCTTCCAATCATACAACTGCTCGATTTCTTGACCAGCGGCTTTTAGATTTAGCTTGATTTGTAACGGCTTGAAACCCACTGGCATTGTAAAGCGACCACGTATACGCGTCACGCCTTCAATCGTGTAGCTAACGGGATCTAATGGCACTTCTACAAAATCATCATCATCAAGCAAAGTCAGCGTTGGATTCAAACGTTTGGCTTTACCATCACTTGCGAGCATACCAATATCGAAGCCATATTCAAAGGCATTTTCAGGCAAGGGCTCAATCTTTGCGCCCAGTATCTGTAAAGGCATGCCGCCCTTCTCACTCACAATATCAGCATAGAGGTCATTGAGCTGCGCTACTTGTCTATTTTCAACCATAATAACTCGCTGGTTTTCGCGTAACTCTTTTAAATTTGCCAAACTTATTTCTAATTCTTGTTTAGAAGTAGCAACTTCATTGGTCGCTATTTTATGACTGACACGTAAATCTTTTAGCTCTTGGAGCGACTCTTTGCTGGTAATGACTGCTTGCTGGGTTTCATTTTGCAGTGAATAATAGCCACGTTGATAACCAAGTTTGTGACCAAATAATAATGCGACGACTGCCGTTACCAATATTGCAATCACAAATAACGCTAACACCAATGTAGAAGCGCCCTGCTGCGAGCGAGCAATGCTGTAATGCTTCATAACACTACGCTGAGTTTCAATATTGAGAGATGAACAATGTAAGCTACGCTCCAATTTATACGAAACAGAGTCTTGGCACGATGAGCGTGCTGGCGGTGAGCAAAAGCGTAGTACACTCTTAAAACGCATTTAGGCAGTATCTCTTAACAGGAAAGGCAAGTTATTATAGCGGAATTTATAATCAATACCTAGTATCATAAATGAGGATAATTTAATCATAAGTAAACATCTGTTAAGGAACAATAGGCGCAAAATTTAAACCAAGAGACTCGTCAAATCCAAACATGACATTCATGTTTTGCACTGCTTGCCCAGCTGCCCCTTTGACTAAATTGTCTTGTACGACAATAACAGTTAATTCGGCACGCTCATTGTTTTGGTGAACAGCAATACGTAAGCGATTGCTAGCGCGCACACTGCGAGTATCTGGATATAGCCCTTTTGGCATGACATCTACAAATTGCTCTAATGCATAGCTTTGCTCAAATACTTGCTGCCAATCCACTAAAGCACCTGTATCGGTCAGCTCCATATGAATCGAACTCAACATACCGCGTATCATCGGTACCAGATGCGGCAAAAAACGAATACGATGGCTAAATTGACTGTCTAGTAACTGGGCAACACCTTGCTCAATCTCTGGTAAATGGCGATGGCCTTCAACGCTATATGCTTTAAAATTGTCTGTGCTTTCAGCATAATTCAGTGCAAGACTGGCTTGGCGACCAGCGCCAGAAACTCCAGATTTAGCATCGATAACAATGCGTGATTCAATAAACTGTTTAGATTGCTTATTTTGCGCGTCAATTATCGGCTTTAACCCCAAGATAGCCGTAGTCGGATAGCAACCAGGGTTACCAACCACCAAAGCATTAGCGATTTTGGCGCGATTGACTTCAGGTAAACCATAAACGGCTGTTTTTAGTAGGTCAGGACAAGTATGCGTTTGTTGATACCAATGCTCAAACTCGCTCAATGACTGCAAACGAAAATCTGCCGCCAAATCAATGACTTTTACCCCAGCTCGAGTAAGCGCTTCTGCTTGCTTCATTGCAACGCCATGCGGTGTAGCAAAAAATACCACATCGCACTGTTGTAACGCATCAAGCGTCTTATCCCCTAAATCACTAAATATAATATCTGAGATACCGCGTAAACTTGGGAATATCTCATCAGCGCGAGTGCCTGCTTCACTACGCGAGGTTAGCAAATCAATAGACACTTCAGGATGAGCAGATAATAGACGTATCAACTCAATACCTGTATAACCTGTCCCACCGACAATCGCTGCTGAAATCATAAGATATCCTTTTCTGCTATTTTACTATTACTTAATGAATATGAGAGATAGAATCTGCCTAATAGCAAAGACTATATCTCAAATCTAACTTTTTAAATTTTATAATCATGTACCGCATCGATGAACACTTTGGCATTGTCAGGATTGACCCACTGGGTAATACCATGACCTAGGTTTGCCACATAACCGGTCTTTTCGCCATTGGCATAAGCACTATTGAGCATCGCATTGACTTCAGTACGGATAGTCGCTGGAGAGCCGTATAAAGTTGCTGGGTCTAAATTACCCTGAATGGCTTTGCTACTTTGTAGTTTTTTATGGTGCTTCGTTAACTGACGCTGACTTTCGGTCAAAACTTGACGGGCGCGATCAATCGGCATCGTCCAGTCTAGACCCAACGCATCCGCCTCACTATCCGCTTGAATATCAAGCCATAGCCCGCCGCCTTTAGTAAACAACACTACCGGTATTTCAGGATGACGCACCTTTAGCTCAGCGACAATACGCTTATTATAAGCATGTGAGAAATCGATAAATTGACGATGACCTAGCGCGCCGCCCCAACTATCAAATATTTGTAGTATCTGTGCGCCTGCCACGACTTGCGCATCGAGGTAATCAATCACTGACGTCGCTAACTTATCTAACAATTGATGTAAGAATTCAGGATTGCTATACAAAAAGCCTTTGGTATAGCGATAATCCTTTGAGCTACCACCTTCAATCATATAAGTGGCTAGTGTCCAAGGACTACCAGAAAAGCCAAATAACGGCACTTGCCCATTGAGCGCAGTACGAATACTGGTTACCGCACGCATGACATAATCAAGAGAATCATTGACATCGAGCACAGGCAATCTATCCAAATCAGCTTGCTGGCGAATAGGATGTTTAAACTTTGGACCTTCACCCGCTTCGAAATAGAGACCCAATCCCATAGCATCAGGAATGGTCAATATATCACTGAATAAAATAGCCGCGTCTAAATCATAACGACGTAATGGCTGTAAAGTGACTTCTGTCGCACGCGCAGTATCTTTACACAGGCTCATAAAATCACCTGCTTCAGCACGGGTCGCTTTATACTCTGGTAAATAACGACCAGCTTGACGCATCATCCAAACAGGTGTGGTATCGATCGGCTCAAAACGAAGTGCACGTAGCAATCTATCATTTTTTAAAGGCGCAAATTTTTGCTCAAGCGAATTATTATTGTCTGAAGCACTCATGTACAAATCTCCAAAACAGCACTATATGTCACCAAAGCGCATACAACACTGGATAAATTACGTTAAAGGAAAGAATAGCAAAGCGCTTAGTATCAAGATATTTATAGCTCTATAGATATTAATTTTTTTACATCGTCAATGCTAAGTTATCACGGTGTACCATGACGACACGCTCTTCTTTGTTACCAAGGATACGATCGAACTGCTCAGTACGCTCACGAGCAACGCGGCAGGCATCGCGAGAAGAGAAGTTGACTTGACCAACGGCGATACGCTCACCAGTATCCTGATGGACGATTTCGACCACATCACCTTCATCAAAATCACCACGCACTTCAGACACGCCAACTGGTAGCAAGCTTTTTTGATGCTCAACCACTGCTTTTGCTGCACCTGCATCAACAATTAAAGAGCCCGACATACGCAAATGTGCGGCAAGCCACTGTTTGCGAGCAATTATTTTGTCTTGATCATTGGTGGTCAGTAAGGTACCGACTGTTTCGCCTGATACCACACGAGTAATGACATCATCAATAGCGCCACTCACAATTACCGTCGGACAGCCGCCCATAGCAGCAAGACGACCAGCACGAATCTTAGTCAGCATACCGCCGCGCCCAAGCTTGCCGCCATCACCTGCAATATCAAACAAATAATCAGCCATCGCACGCTCTTGACGGATCATTCTTGCATTAGGATTGTTGCGTGGATTGTCAGTAAAGACACCTTCTTGATCAGTTAAGATAATGTATAAGTCGGCATTGACCATCGCCGCTGCCATCGCCCCTAGAGTATCGTTGTCACCAAACTTAATCTCGTCAATAGTAATGGTATCATTTTCATTAATGACCGGCAGTACACGCCATTCTAGTAGCTGCGTAAGCGCGCCAGTAGTATTAAGATAGCGACTACGGTTAGACAAATCATCATGCGTTAGTAGCAACTGTGAGCTTTGAATACCGTGCTGAATCAATGCTGACCACCAAGTTTCAATCAAACCCATCTGTCCGACAGATGCACAGGCTTGTAATGCCGCCAGTTTTTTAGGACGCTCCTCAAGATTCATACGCACCACCCCTTCAGCAACAGCACCTGAAGAGACAAGCAGCACCTCTACGCCTTGCTTATGGAGTTTGGCGATCTGCTTTGCCCATTCGTAAATGGCAGTTCGATCAAGCCCTCGACCATTATTGGTTAATAACGATGAGCCAATCTTGACAATAACGCGCTGAATATCAAAGTTACGAGCTTGCTCAACAAACCTTGCTTCTTCTATCGTGTCTTCTATGCCAACTGCCATATAAACTCCTGTTGCTATGGTAAATTAATCATGCGGATACATCTAAAAATATGTGCAAAGACAATCAGATTAAGGAGCGTAAACCACTTCGACACCATCATCATCGTCGTCAAAGCTACCATCGTCATTTAAATCGATACCTTCGCGCGCCGCTTTACGAGCAGCACGATACGCTTCACGCTGGGCCTCAGTGTTTAGACGAACTTCTGCCTCTAGACGCTCAAATCGTGCTTTTTGTGCATCAGCAAAGATAGGATCTTCGATTTCACGTTCGCGTTCACGCTCGATCTCATTCATCAAGTGGTACTTGATAGCATCAACACCCTCACCTGTTAAGGTGGCGGTACGGAAAACGATACCTGTCCAGCCAAGCTCTGCCACAATATGGGTACAAAGCTCATTTAACTCCTCTTCAGGCACTTGATCGATTTTGTTTAATACCAAAATCTGTGGCAAATTGGCCAGTTCAGGTGAAAAACGCTCAAGCTCATTTAAGATAACGCGAGCGTTTGCGACCGGGTCGCTGCCATCGATAGGCTTGATATCAACCAAGTGTAACAGCCGACGCGTACGAGCGACATGCTTCAAAAATCGAATACCAAGTCCAGCACCTTCTGAAGCGCCTTCGATCAAACCTGGGATATCAGCCATAACAAAAGAGCGATGACGACCAATATCAACCACACCCAGATTAGGAACCAGAGTGGTAAATGGATAGTCAGCTACTTTTGGTCTAGCAGCAGAGACTTGGCGGATAAAGGTTGATTTACCTGCGTTAGGCAAACCAATTAAACCAACATCAGCCACGACTTTTAGCTCAAACTTAAGAACTTTTAGCTCACCTTCAAAACCTGACGTCGCTTTACGCGGCGCTTGGTTGGTAGAGCTTTTGAAATGGGTATTACCCAAACCACCATCGCCACCTTTGGCAATCAATAAAGTCTGACCAATTTCAATCAAATCACCCAATACTTCATCTGTCTCGGTATCAACGACTGTCGTACCAATAGGTACTGGTAAGAAAAGATCATCTGAGCCCTTGCCTGAACAGTTTCTACTATGGCCGTTCTCAGCACGCATAGCGTCATGACGACGGGTATAACGATAGTCAACTAGGGTGTTGGTATTATCCTCTGCAATGACATAAACATCGCCGCCTTTGCCACCATCACCACCATCAGGACCACCGCGCGGGACATATTTTTCTCGGCGAAAACTGGCGATTCCGTTACCACCGTCACCTGCTTTTACCGTTACGACGGCTTCATCAATAAATCGCATCTTACGTTCCTTTATTTACACTTTAGTTTATAAGCGAAATAGCAGTTATATACCGCTTCTTTTGCCTATAGTTATCTTTTAAAAAAATGGCAAACTTTCATCTATATTGCTCTACATCATTGCTTTATTCATGACAATAACACCCGATAACCAATCGGACTATCGGGTGCTGTAGGTATTACCGCTAAAACCATATCCGTTTGTTTATATAACTGATGACCATCACTCTACTCTTTGAATCAAAGCATTATGACCGAGTCATTGATACTATACAAACGTATTAAGCTGGAATCTGCGCATAACTGATACCTGCCATTTGCGTTGCCAAACGTAATACTTGCGTACTATAACCCACTTCATTGTCATACCAAATATAAACGATAGCATGATTATCCGTCAAAATAGTCGCTTGAGCATCAACGATACCTACATGTGTATCACCAACAAAATCCGTTGATACCGCTTCTGTAGAATCCGTATAAGCAATTTGTGTCTGCCACTGGCTACTATTTGAAATTTTGCGCATAAACTCATTTAACGCATCAGCACCAGCTGGCGCTGTTTTAAGATTTAAATTCAAAATCGCTAAGCTAACGTTTGGTGTCGGTACGCGAATGGCATTGCCCGTCAATTTACCGCTGAGCTCTGGTAGCGCTTTTCCAACTGCCTTCGCTGCACCGGTACTGGTGATAACCATGTTCAATACCGCACTACGACCACGGCGATCCGCTTTATGATAGTTATCAATTAAGTTCTGATCGTTAGTAAACGAGTGAATGGTTTCAACGTGACCATTTTCGATACCATATTCATCATTTAATACTTTTAACGTTGGGGTAATTGCGTTGGTCGTACAGCTCGCCGCACTCACGATAGTGTCATCGCCGATCGTATTATTATTAACACCATATACAACGTTTTTAATCTCGCCGCCAGCAGGTGCCGTTAATAGCACTTTTTTCACACCAGTCGATTGTAAATGCTTACCAAGACCGGCTTCATCTTTCCAGATACCTGTATTATCAATGACTAGTGCATCGTTAATACCATAAGCCGTATAATCAATCTCGCTTGGGTCTTTGGCGTAGATAACTTGCACAAAGCGACCATTAATAATCAAACCATTGTTTTCATCATCAACAATCACGCCGCCTGCAAAACTACCATGAATCGAATCGCGCTCTAGCAATGACGCACGCTTCGCCAAGTCGCCTGCTGCTGCGGGACGTACTACGATGGCTTTTAGCTGCATACCTTTCGCACTTGAGGCTTGCGACAACAATAAACGAGTTAGGATACGACCGATACGACCAAAACCATATAGCACCACATCTGCTGCGCCATTGATAGCCGCTTTAGTATTATCAACAGACTGTAATGCCGATTGAATATCACTGTCATTCGCAATTAGCTGACCAACATCAACACGAGTCGCTTGGATGTCTTTATTCTCTGCTAACACTTTAACCATCGCTAAAGTATCAGCGATATCAATCGCATGAGCACCTTGATCACGCAAAGCAACTTTCTGATGCAGCGCCAATATTTGCCCCACGGAACTGCTATCTAGCGTATCACCAAATAAAGTCACTTGCACATCTTGCTCATTGTAGAGCTTATTCAATAGCCCGATGAGCTCAATCGCGTGATGCTCTTGGGTGTTGTATTTGCTCAAATGGTCTTGATGTAATTGGCGTAAGATATCAGCATTACTCACGAGAAACATCCTTATGGTCAGTATTAGGGAATCAGTAAAATAGGAAGAAATATTATGGAATAGGGTATATACAGTCTATGTACTCACTCAGATATGCTAACAGACGACGGCTGTCATCGATTATTATCATAGGAGTCTGTAGATAAGCTAGATTTTAGCTTAAAACGCCTTATTTTGCTAGTGATAACAATTTGTATGAATCACAAGCTATTTGAGGACTACCGATTTAGCGTAATAAAACGGGTCATTACAATAAAGGCAGCATATTATGCTGCCTTATCGTCATTCAATTCAAACCATGACAAACACAAGAGCCATGAGAGAAGACGGCTATAAACCATAATCAGACTTTTATGGAATCAAATCCACCGTCTGCTTACTCTGCGACGTTAATTTAAATTCTTTCAAATCATAACCCTGTTGCTGGGCAATTTGACGGTATTTGGCATAAGTCTCTTGGCTTACATTTGGCGAACGAGCCAGCAGCCATAAATACTTTTTATCAGGTGTACCAACCAGAGCGGTTTTATAATCAGGATCACGTGCCAAGACCCAATAGTCAGCTCGCCCTACTGGCAACCAACGAATCCACGATGGCAAAAAGGTAACTTTTAGTTTGCTTCCTGTCGCATCAGCAGGTTTTGCTAAACCTTCAGCAATAATGTTCGAGCTATCTTTAGCCTTACACTGATTGATAACTTTGATACCTGAACCATCAGTTTTTTCAACATAATTAGCTGTCACATCGCTGGCACAGTTGCGCTGGAAATACATCGGCAAACGACCAATCTCATACCAAGTACCAGCATATTTTTTTAAATCAACACTATCTACCGTAGTCGGTGTATTAGCAGATTTATGAATAATACTGCTAGGTTTAACCGTGATCATCTCTGCCGTTGCATTGGTCATGTGCTTGCTAACAACGGCTTGGGTCACAGGCGGTGTCGCTGCATAAGCAGAAAACGCTGCTAACGGTATGATAATAGCTAAGGCTATTCCAGTATGCTTGATAAGACCATTCATAAATATACGCTCCGGTATTTCTGCAATAGTTGCTGGATCTTTAGTAAAGATATTATTTCCTGCCTCAACTGTCGATTGCTCAAATTCTTCAAAAATATTGGTTTTACTAGAGTTGATATCAACTGCACTCGCTATAAAGATATTATTATCCATTATGCTAGAATCTTTTGTGCTTACTCCAGTTTTTTTGACATTTTTATAGCCAAAAAAGATGGATTGGCTAGACATATCTTGCGCCAGACTATCCAAATACTCGTCATTACAGCTTCTATACCTATAGCTAGCATCATTACTAGCACGGTCAATATTACCTGCTGGTGTTGCCTGATCTTTATTTATCTGATGCTTAAGTAGCTGGTCAGTATGCGGTGATTGAGAACCAGCTGCCTTATAATCAGACCATACTGACTTCGGTAACTTATTGGTTTTCATAGGGATACCATTTTATTAACAGTGATTATTAAAAGCGCTTTTTTATCAAACAAATACAAAATAATTTCCATTAATCACTTCTACGACAGTAAGTAAATAAAAATTAAATTTTTGATAAGAATTAAGAGTGGCTGTAATAACCCATTGAGCTATTCTGCGCCCTTCGATAAGTAATGACTTATAGTAATGGTAAAGCCCCAATCAAAACAGTGTGGCAATGTAGGAAAGCGCAACGGTTTGTAAGTAATTCTGTTTATAAGATATGCGAAGTTACATTTTTATTAACTGATAAAGAATATTCTAACCAATTACTCATCTAGTGCTATAGTTGAAATACTTTAAAGTCGCTACAGTATTGCTGGTATAAATTTTTTGCAGCCTCTGACAGCAAGCAAGAAAAATTTGCACCAGCAGTACGTGTTTTATCGATATTACTTTTCACCAATTATATTTTCCTCTGAGAATTTTTTTATTTGACCTATCATACTCTGGTTTTAGCGGTGTTCAAATGGTAGCTGGATGCCCAAAATTGTTATAAAAATGCGTATAGTAATGGCACCAAAAACTATTTTAAAAACTGGCGAATTCCAGCAACAGCAACGCCTCCATGTAGCACGGCTTGTTTATACATCATAGGCGATAGTCCACCTAAGCCAAGAACTGGCATATCCGCTAATTTTGCTAAATTTGACCACGCCTTCCAACCTAATGCTGGTGTATCAGGATGAGTTTGAGTACACTCGACAGGTGCCAAGAAAATACCGATAACGGGTGGCAATTGCTGCTGTAATCGGATATACGCCAGTTGATTGGCAGCATTAATACTATCTAAATCATGACAACTAACGATTAATGGCAAGCTTGTAGACAAGGTAGAGTACGACATGGGCGGCTTAGCTACTGCGCTTGACCATTGCATAAGCTGTGTCTGTGTTAAATGACTTGCTATTATTTGATTATTTGCTTCTATATTGTTTTCCATATCTAAGTGGTCAGGAGTAATCGCTTGAATATCAGGACGTAGTTGTAATAGCTGCTTGATACCGTTTTCTGTGCCTGCTGCTTTTGTTCGCATATAAACCCAAGCACCAGCCGTTATATGCTCATGATGATACTGTAACCATCCAGCCATAGGATTAGAGGCAGCATCAAAATGCGATAATGGATAAGTAACTGTTATCTGCATTGGTAATTGTAACCACGCAAGGATTGTCCTATTGGCAGCGGGTAAATCATAATGCCCTGCCAGCAGCTCTGCTTCCCCTACCCATGTTAGCTGTTGACCTTCTAAACCATAGCTTAGGTTTTTATATTGCGCATATTGTTGCGCGGTTATCTCAATACGGTAGACCTGTAAGCAGACCTGCTTATCACCATAATCATGATGCAATCGACCCAGTTTAACTGCCGTACTATTAGCAATATCGATGCCTGTCTCTTCGGCAACTTCTCGTATCAGCCCTTGTTTGGCTGTTTCATGAGCATCTATCTTTCCACCTACAAATTCATAACGGTTGCCTTGGTGCTGAGAAGCCGCTCTAAATCCTAGTAGATACTGATTTTGATAACGAATAACGGCAACCGCTACATTGACTGTCGGTATTGAAGTGTTTTTTATAGAGTTACTTTGCTCGACTGTCATCTTATTTTCCTTTAGTGCTGCTGAGACTGATAGCTAAGATTGTTTAAATAAAAAAAACGGTTAGATAAGTTTACATAATCGCTATTATTTATTTTATAAATTTGCTTGCAAAATTACTCAATCTAAATGATAATTATTATCGTTAATAAATTATATTCTATTAGTATTTATTGTGTTGAATATTTGCTACTTTGCTATCAAAAGGAATTTACCATGAGTCTTGTAATCTCTCGTCATTTGAACTTCCGTGAAAACCGTCTGCCTACTTTGCAATCACAGCATTTGTTTGCTTTGACTAAGGAGGTACGTATTGAACATGAAGGAGAAGAATATCGCCTACGCTTAACGCGTAATAATCGATTAATTTTAACCAAATAAATTCTCTTAATGCTCATAGAAAAACGCCTTTTTATAAAGGCGTTTTTTATTTGATCAAATATTGATGATGGATCAATTTATAAATATCTATTTACAGTCAACTGATCTGCCAAAATCACGGCAAACATGAGGGTAAATATTTAAGTACAACCTTTAGAACTGCCAACTATAAACCACATCCACGGCATTTTCTGCTGCTGACGTTGCCTCTACATAGATACGGCGGGTCAACTGGTAACGTATCGACAAGCTGTTCTGCGCATTAAAAACGCCCACACCATAGCGGATATATAAGTCAGGGGTCACATAACCGGTGACATTGACGTTGGTATCTTCACTGCTGCCTGAAGCATCAACCGTTAAGCTTTGGAAGCCAAATGCTTGACCGATTTGATTGGTCAAATTACGTGTACCGCTCAGCCCAAAGCTCAGCCCAGCGGCCGCTAAGTTATTGGTGACTTGAGACTTAAAGCCTTGCTCACTGATTTGAGTGGCACTTTGATTATTAATACGACCCGTGACCAAGGCGTTCATCGCTTGCTGCTGCGTAAGCCCCGCATTATTGAAAACGATGATATTAGGACTTTCAGTATTACCTTTGACACGGACACCGACTGTTTTGCCGCTGATATTTTTGACCGCTTCGATACTTAAACTCGGTTTCATCACATCGCCGTTGAAGCGCACTTGACCATAGTTAAGCTCTAGGTTTTGACCAAAAGCATTAATATTGGTACGACGTGAGACCTGTACCACCCCTTTTGCGCGCATGATGCCTGTACCGCTTTGCGTGACATGAATGGCACCTGCTAGAGGAATAACGGCACCAAAACCACGGAAATTGATGTCATTACCCAAATCGATACCGATATCAGCATTGATTGACCAAGGTTTTGAGATAGCCAAAACCTCATCAATATTGCCGATAAGACGACGATCAAGTACGACAGCATCTTCGGTCTGAGTAATAATGTCTTCACTGGCCTCTGGCGGACGAATGGTCGCTGATGGCACGCTGACTGCCCCAGTGATATTGACGTAGCGATCGGCAGGACGCACGATAATATCGATATCAGGATCAACACTCGCCACCAATAATGGCGGCTGGGTCAATATCAAACCTTTACCATCTATACTCAGCTTAGCCTGTAGCTTTTGCTGCCAATTGACAGTACCAGTAACGACCCCTTTACCTGTACCACTATTGAACCTACCATCGATCGTTGCTTGAGTTCCACGGATTTTGGCCGTCGCATTCACTTTGGTCAAATTGACCGGCAAATCAAGCATCGCCATTCGACCATTCGCTAACTTCACATCGCCATAAAACTGTGGCTTATCCAGTGTGCCACCCAAACCGCCCGCCATAGTGATGTTACCTTCGAGCACGCGCATGCCAGGGAAGAAAGGTTTAAAAATAGCCAAATTAAGCTCATTGAGCACCAACGCACCTGATATAGGTTTGGGCGTCTTATATGGATCGACGATCACTTCTGCATAACCACGAGCACCATCACCCGTATTGATATCTGAGCGTATTTTTAGACCATTTGGTACAGACACAGCAATGAGCGAGATACGCTTGTAAGGTAAGGTGACAGGCAAGCTATCACCATCTTGAATCAAGCCAATTTTACCGTTGTCAGAATACAGCGTGGTATTAATCGTTGGTGGACGACCACGTTGCCAGCCAACAATCGCTTTACCGTTAATCTTGCCATGCCAATCGATATCTTTTGGTAAAAACACTGAAAATAATGAGGTGTCTAGTTTTTGTATCGCCAGATCAACTTGTCCACTGGCAGCTGAAGCGATAAGGTTTTCACGTAAGCAGAGCTTTCCTGTTTGATCGGTTGCCTGCCAACAATGTGCCGCCAGCTGTACTTTTAGCTCTGTGCTATTTTTACCTTGCTTCTTAGGCAAATTAACAATCAGCTGCGCTGGCTGCAATTGGTTTAAGGTTGCATATTTGGACTTAACTTGACCCTTGCCAATAACACCTGACCAGCTGAGCTTATCTCGATTAAAGCCACCTTTAAGCCTTGCTGAGCTACTGAGCTTCTCATTAAGCAGATCAAAATCCACTACGTGAGCTTGTTCAGTGCCATTAAAGGTTGCATTAAAGTTTTTAAAATTTTGCCCCGCCGCTTCTAAGCCTTCGGCAGTAATAATAAACTGGCTTGGACTGTTTGCCAAGTTAACCAGTTTACCGCGTATGCGACCTTGACGTAATATAAAGCCTGGTAGCGAGATACGCTCACCAACCAAATCAACATAAATCGTCGGCAATGCTTGTCCTGCTGGCTGTGACAAGGTAGCACCGCCCGAGACTTTACCACCAAGCTTGTCTGAGAGCTGATCAAGGCTTGTGATATTGATTTTGGCTTGTAGCTGCTTAGCATTACCATTGGCGGTGATGTAATTATTACCCCAACGCAGTACCAAATTATTGGCATTTAAGCTTTCGATCAAAGCGTTGACTTGCTTATATTGTGCCTGTGCATCTTGCTTCTGCAAACGTTGAAAGTAGCTTGCCAAGTCTTTTGGTAGATGTAGTTTGGCTGTCAAGCTGCCTTTGGCGCTAAGGGGTTGACCCTTTAGCATCCCATTCAAATTCACTTGCTTGATATTAATCGTCTGTTGCGTATCGCCCCAACGTCCACTGGTATCAATAGTGCCGGTAATTGTACTCGGTATGTCCTTGAAGAAATAACCCAAATTAAAACGATCCATGACCGCATCAATATCCCAAGCAAGACCTTGGCGCACATCAACGGTGCCTTTAGCATCAATACTGCCTGCTGCGCCCACATGGCGGAAACGCTTGATTCGAATGAGCTGTGCATTACCACTAGCATCAATAGTCAGCTTACCTGCTGGCAATTGCTCAGCGTCTAAGACACCATCAAAGTTTACGACAAAGTTTTTCAGTACGCCTTTTGCCTTAGTATTGTTCTTTGGCGGACTTTGCCACTCGCCAGTGGTTTTTAAATCACCAGTAATAATGGCGGCATTATTGGGCAAGAAATAACCTAAATTAAACTTATCAAAGCGCCCATCTAACGTCCAGCCGATATTGTTACGTAGGTCAATGACACCTCTGGCTTTGACCGCACCTGCTTCACCATTATAATTTAACTTGCGAACACTGATCAGATTTGGCGTACCAGCGGCATCGATGGATAAGCGACCTTTTGGTACATCAGCCGTATCAATTTGACCATCAAAACGCGCATCAAAAACTGACAGCTTACCGCCGATAATATCAACACTGGCATCGCCGCCACCAGTAATGCCGATAGCACGACCTTTTTGCGTGGCATCCAACTGCGCCTGCAAAGCCGTATTATTGAAACTAATAATATGCCGCTGACCTTTGACACGGTTTTTAGTGATATTGAGCATACGCCCGCGGGCACTGATACGCCCAGTTAGACGCTCAAGCGGTATGTCACTGCGGTATTGCTTGGGCAATAAGCCATTAGTGCGAGCATCAATCTGCCAAATAAGCGGACGTTTTTTAGTGGCTAATTGAATCTGACCTGTCCCTGACAAATCGCCCACCACTCCTTTATAGTTAAGACGGTTAATATCAATAACACTACCCGCTTTACGGAGACGTACATCATAATTGCCTTTAGGCGCAGCATTTAATTCATTAATAATGGCTTTGCCATCGACAGAAAGATTTGAGCCGCGAACAATCACCTTTGCTTGCCCACTAGGGCTATTGATGTTGCCAATATTAGGGATATTTTTACGCACAAGGTTCTGCCATTTTGCATCAATATATAAAGGGGCGGCTTGTTTAGATTTGGCTGAGGTTTTGCCACGGACAATATTGGCATTGACTTGCTCGCCATCACGCTGACGTAATGCGGCATCCATTTCCATATTACCGACAGTATTTTTATGCTGATAATGAACGGATAATCGACCGTTTAACTTTTGCGGGGCATATGCTTTAAAGTCCGCATATTGTTTAGGAATGACGCGACGTACATCAAAATTACTGCCGCTCGCTCTTATCTTTGCATCAAAGCTGCTGTTCCAATCCAAAATACCTTGCAATATCAAGTTGCCAGCAGCCACATCTGCATCTAGGCGATCAACACGTAGCTGACGATTGGCAAGAATGGCGCGTCCTTGATAACGTCCTGAAGGAATGTCTTTAGCGGTCAATTCAGTGTTGATACGTAGGCGTATTTCTGAGATAACACCTGATGCGGTCGCGATGCCACTCTTTAAATGAATGTTCTGACTGTCCGCATAAGGAACCAGAATGTCATCCCATTCAAGTTTTGCTTGAAATGGTGCATCAGGATCCAATCCCTGCACTACAAAGTCGCCACTAACCGCACTATCATTGTAGCGGCTACTAACCTTGCCAACGGTGCGCTTTAACGTACCTGTTGCGGTGATATTCAAGGGATCAATATAGGCTTTTTCTAAAGCACTGACCTCTACAATGGCACTCAAATCTAAAAGATAGTCGCCTTGCAAATCGGCATGACCTTCTAATGCACTGACTTTAACAATATCGCCATATTGCAAACTACCGCGACCAACCGTCACCATACTGCCAACCCACGTCAAATCGCGGGCTTCAATATCATGCACAACAATGGGGTCACGAGTTACTTGCTTATAAATGATGGTTTTTACTTTTGCATAATCAAAACGTAGATTAACCGGTAAGCTTAAGGTTCTATAATCGAATGCCTCACCTGTTGGCGGTTTTTTATTGATAATTTCAATGGTTTGTATATCCGCATCACGCAAATGTACTTCTTTGGCAAAGACGGCGCGCCAGCCTATTTTAACGTAAGCTTTATCTACCAATATCTCAAGATCTTCATTGGCAACAATATCGATATCAGTGAGCCATAGACCTTCGCGCAGATTGCCGCTACCGTATTTGAACTCAATACCTGTTTCTGCACTGATTTTCTCTAAGATAAACTTAGTGCCTGACTCAGTACCCGCCGCATATAAGAAGATAGCAAACATAATCGCTAGCACGATAAGAATCAGTACCAGCAATTTGAGCACAAAAGACAACGGATACCAACGTCTTACGGCACGGGCATCTCGTTGTGCTGGATCTTCATCTAATGGCTTATTAGGCAGGGTATTTTTGGTTGACATGACACTCAACTACGTTAAAGAATGATTACCAGCAATCGCTAGAATAATAAAAAGACAACGGTTTTTTTTATATAATTTTATAAAGGAGAGCCAATAAACAAATGCAATCTGACTGGTAGGCTCTCTTCGGTTACGCCAGCCGCGACATCGACGCGCACCACGCCAACAGGTGATGCCCAGCGGATACCAACGCCGACACCAACTTTGGTATCTGTCTCAAAATCTTTGTCATAAGCATTACCAATGTCAGTAAAAACAGCACCGCGAAAGCCGGGTTTAAACTCATAGTTATATTCTGCACTACCAACCGCGAGGATTTGTCCACCGGTCAGATAACCTTTATCTAGTGGCGATAAACTTTCATAGTCATAACCACGGATACTTTGGTCACCACCAGCAAAGAAGCGCAGCTTATAAGGCACCTCCTCAAAGTCATCTGCCCAAATATAACCAGTATTGATACTGCCAAGCACTTGATGCTTGTCATCAGCACCAAAGCTATAAATACCGCTGATACCAGCGCGAGCAATTGCCAGATTGGTATCGCTAAGCGCTTTATCAGCACCGGCTTCAATCGAATAGTATTGGCGGATACCGCTGGTGGGATTGGTTGCATTATCCACATCTGTCTTACTGATGCCATAACCAAGCAATAAGGCTTGCTGTCTAGGCTCTGAAGACGTAAAGCGAATAGGAAGCTCGTTTAACTGTGCTTCATCCTCTATTCCCGTTTCTAACTCATCTAAACGGTAGCGTAGAGAGTAGCTGCGATTCCAACCCGTATCGCGGCGGATATTACGTGCCAGCGACCCTTTTAGGGTTTTGGTAGATAAATCAAAATTACCTTCGCCTTGATTAATCACTTCCTCTTCATAAGTTAAGCTTGCTTCAAGCTTGTCATTCAAAGGGTGTTTCCAAGGCCTGCTAGCATAGACACCGACATTTTTGGTAATTCTTGAAACTTCTGTCTCAAGTCCTGCCTGATAGCCTTTACGATTGAGCAGATTATAATCTATTTTTGCGGTTGCACGGACGCCCGTATCTGTCCCATAACCAATACCCACCTGAGCATCACGCGGTTTATTCGCCGCCACAAACACGTATAGGGGGACTTTCTTGCTCTCCAACACTTCTTGCGGTGTTTTACGCCCTGCCAATGTTGGCGGCACAAAGCTTTCATCCGCCAGCATACTTTGCTCATCAGGGAATATTTTTTGTGCAATATCACTAATAGCATCACTGATTTTACCTAAGATACTGCTTGAATCTTGGTCTTTTTCATCCAATACCCGATCATTTGGCAAACGGCTTAAGCGTTCTGCTTTTTGCTTAATGGCCTGCAGCTTCTCAATCGTCTCTTCATCAGCTTCAAATTCGATAGCAGCAATGTCAGCGGCATTTACTTTCTCTCCGCTATTGGCATAAAGCTCGCCGTCATTATCAACACTTTCTATTGGGCGCGCATTAACATCAGAAGCATTGTTTACTTCGTCATCCATTGTTTCAATAAAATTATCTACATTTGGTGAGTTATCAAAGGCCAAAGTAGCACTTTGTGTGCGCTCATCGGGCGGCAAAATCGACTCAACGTTGATGGTATTAAAATAACGGGTCGCCGATAAATCGTTACTGAATTTGGTGACAGCAGGACGATAAAAAGGATCGCCTTCTTTAAAATCAAATAACTGCCTTAACAGTGACAATTCAACGGGCAGTTTTGCAGGATCACGGGTCAGTGTCCCTGATTCTCTATCATAAGTAAAAAATACCACTTCATCAAACTCATAGCGATCGCCAGTATTGTAAACCAGCGAAACATCTGCTGTATTGTCAGGCAAGATAATATCGACGGATTTATTTAACCAATATTGATCAAAGTAACCGTAAGTATTACTGAGCGACTCAAGGGCAGATTTACTGTCTTTATAGACGCGGTGATTAAAGATATCGCCTTCTTTTGGTGGCAGATCTTTTTCAAGCTCAGCGAACTCTTTTTGCTCACTGCCTGCACCGCGAATGTCGACTATCCGGCTATCGACACGTACGGGCTCACCCAGCTTTTCAATGACGACGTCGATCGTGTCTGTATAAGGCTGGCTTAGACGCAAAGTCACATCATAATAACCAACTGCTTTTGCGGCATCTAAGGCGGTTTGACGTAAACGCGGTAAAGCTGCTGTAAAATCAACGACAGACTGCACAGTGGTATCATCAAGCGCCGCCTTGATATTCTTAATAGGCTGAACGTCGTCATCAGCTTTGACCAGTATCGGCTTGGTATTGACAGCATTGCTGTTATTAGCTGCGGCTTGTTGTAAGTAAATCGTAGTGTCTATGTGTGGTAGCGCCAGTGAGCCTGAATTAAACAATCGATTATAGAGACGCTTGACAATATTGCCTTTATTGCGCGCCATTGGACTCGGCGTTTTGGCTTGCTCGATACTTTCGCTAACGGCTTCGGTATCGTTTTGATAATCTGGCAAATAGTCATCAGGATTGATCGAGTTTTCTGTATTCTTTGATTGATTGACGTTGGCTAAAATATCATTATCCATCACCTCACTTGCATTACCACTGCTGACAGCATCGCTAACCGTAATAGGACGAGCCATGATCTCTGCTGTCTCAGCAGCGCTCTCATTGATGCCTAATGTATCTAAATTACTGGGAGTCGGTAGATTGGTCGCGTCTAATTCCACATCCAGCCCAATCGGCGGCGTACGATCGTCTAAAGTGGCGACAGGTGCATCAAAACCACTATTATTACTAGTGCCAATCTTATCGATATCTTGCGCGTTTTGTCTGTCCATCGCCGCAAGCTCACGATCAATGTCTTCAGGCGTCATCATCTGATAGCCCTGCTGCTGTATCGCGGCCGCTTGCTGCTCTAGATCTTGATTTGTATCAAAACCTTGCGCATCATCGAAATCATTATTAAAGCTATTGGCATTTTCTGGAGTAACATTACTGTTAGTCTTGCCAGCTGAATTTTTCGCGTTTGAATTCTTAAGACCTAGCGTTTGCTCACTATAATCATCCAATACGGATTGCTCAATAATACCTTGCTCAACAGCTTTTTTTAGGCGCAGCGCATCTAACGCCATATCCAGCTGACTGTTATCATCAGAAATAGCCGCTTTTGGGATTTTTGGTGACGCTGCTGTAGCAGTTTTTGCTGTTATCTGGCTGCTTATGGCGCTATTATTTGAATCAGTAGTAGCGGCAAAAGCTGCAGGGGCAAGACTGCAGCCAAAACCGACCAAGCTGGTGGTCAATGCACTAAAAAGCGCTGTACGGGTAAAATAAAGACGCGGAGTATCGTTAGCACTAATAGCAATGCCAGATGTGATTGAGCTATTTTTGCAACCTAAGAGGTCAGGCAACTTAACAGGTACGTTATGCACTGGCGTTGAAGGCTGATGTTTCATATTCATTCCTATTCCCTCACGCAGTGCAACGTTGCTGACGCTGACGACTGCTAAGTCTTGGCGGTAAATACAGTGGCAACAACAATTATAATGAGCTAAAACAATCATTTAACTTGTGACTTTACTTTTTGTCTGTCGATTTAGCCTATGATTGAAGCATTAATATGTATTGTATATAAAAAAATTGGTTATATCAGACCATTTAAGCATCGGTAAACCTTTGCTATTGGTCACTGTATTAGGATTTAGTCGGCTAAAATTTACAAATCATAACTTAGTTAATTATGAAATCATAGCATTGGACGTATGTATTTTTGCCAAAGCCTTGCTATTATACGGCTTAACATTGATAAAACCTATGCCATATTTAGTTAAGTTTTTGATAGCATTGATAATAACCCTAGTATTAATGACCATCTGATCCGTCTTGCTTCACTTTTACTTGTCTTGACCCATTTGTAGGAATTTTCATGGCCAATCAGTTTCAGTTATTTAAGCGTCGCCGTTTTAGCGCCATGTTTTTTACTCAGTTTCTGGGAGCGTTTAATGACAATATTTTTAAGCAAGCCCTGATATTAGTTCTGACTTACACGGCGGCGAGCCAGCTTGGCGTTGAGGTTAGTATTTTAAATAACTTGGCGGCCATGTTATTTATTTTGCCGTATTTTCTATTTTCGGCGCTGGCAGGCCAAATCGCTGACAAGTTTGAAAAGTCTAAATTGACCCGCTTAACCAAGCTGCTTGAGCTGTCCATTATGGTGATTGCGGCAGTGGGTTTTGTATTTGAGTGGTATGCATTCTTATTTGTTGCGTTATTTTTGATGGGCACACAATCTACCTTTTTTGGGCCCATCAAATATGCCTATTTGCCACAAGCGATGCAAGAAAATGAATTGGTCGGTGCCAATGGTCTGTTTCAAATGGGTACATCATTAGCGATTTTACTTGGTATGATTATCGCTGGCATCTTAACCCAAGCGCCACAGCCGCTATATTGGATTAGTCTGACCGTATTAGTCGTTGCGATATTAGGTTATTTCGCCGCCCGATCTATACCCACCATGCCAGCGATGCAGCCTGATTTAAAGATTAATTGGAATATCTTTACCACCAGTGTGTCAACGGTACGTTATTTATATTCCTTACGGTTTTTGTTCTTCGTTATCTTGGGCAACAGCTGGTTTTGGTTTTATGGCGCGACTTTTTTGACCCAAACACCTGAATTCAGCAAAGTCATTCTTCATGGCGATGAATCAGTGGTAATTTTCCTGCTGACTTTATTCTCAGTCGGTGTCTCTATCGGCTCATTATTATGCAAAAGGCTTACCAAGAATCAGGTCAGCTTACGTTTATTACCCTTTGGTATCGCTGGTTTGAGCATCTTTGCTATCGACTTGTATTTTTCGCTATCAGGATTGTCGATTGATGTGAATACTGAGACGTTAATCGGAGTGAGCGGATTATTTGCTATTTCTGGTAGCTGGCGTGTGTTTGTCGATTTATTCTTTTTGGGCTTTAGTGGCGGCTTATATATTGTCCCTTTATATGCATCTATGCAGGCTTACGCACCCAAAAGCCATCGTGCACGCATCGTTGGTGCCAATAACATATTTAATGCCATATTTATGGTTGGCTCAGCGATTTTTTCTATCGTGGTATTAATTAGCTTAGGCATGTCATTACCGCAGTTATTCCTTGTTACAGGCTTGCTTAATATTGCCTTTGGGGTATTTTTATATACCAAGCTCAATAAACATATTAAGCATGCCAGCATACAAACTTATGATGATCAGCTAAACAGACATGATTAAGATGTTTGATAACTTGAATCAACTGCATTGATGACAACTGTCATTATAAATCGATTGCTAAACGCCTCATTATTATGATGCCGAGCATTGATGATGTTTGCTATAGTAAGCGCTAAGATTGAGTAGTAGTCGCTGCAACGCTTTAAAAATTTCATAGCAACACGTTATTCATAATAAATAATGCCATCAGGAGTGAATCATGGCTTTGCGTCCCTTATCTAAAATCGATCAATTACTGCTTGGGGTAGACAAGGCATTGCGAGCGGTCGTACCGCATTCCAATCCGAGTACTCGCCCTCTGCCTGTGAGTAGTGATGAGATTCCTGAGCTGAGTATTACAGAATCGCGGCACGTTGCAGGGCTGATGCGTATCAATCATACCGGAGAAGTATGCGCGCAAGGACTGTATCATGGGCAAGCATTTACGGCAAAAGATAATAGTGTCAAACAAGCCATGCAGCAATCGGCTGAAGAAGAAGTCGACCATCTGGTCTGGTGTGAGACGCGTCTAAGTGAGCTTGGTAGTCATCCAAGTGTGTTTACACCCCTATGGTATGGCATGTCTTTTGGTCTCGGCGCAGTAGCAGGTGCTATCTCTAACGAGTTTAGCTTGGGGTTTGTCGCTGAAACAGAAGCACAAGTTAGCGAACATCTGCAAGATCATATTGGACAACTGCCCCCACAAGATCAGCGCTCAAAAGAGATATTGGCACAAATGGATAGCGAGGAATTACATCATCGTGAGTTGGCACTTGCTAATGGTGGCGCTGCATTGTCGCCACTCATGCGTCATACCATGCGCTGGATGGCAAACCGCATGAAAGCCACGGCTTATCATTTTTAATTGATTTACTTTGATAAACACAGGGCCGCAAAAAATGCCTCAGTAATGACTTTTAACACTCCTACTACTGTTCGTATTGAGATTAATTTGCTAGGGTATAAAAAATTGTACGATTTTGCCGTAACTATATGAGTACGACGTCAATGCCTAGCAGCTATTAAGCAATGGATTTATCAATAATGACCAAATAGACAAAACAACGATTAAATAAGGTAACTATCTTTATGAACGCCATCAATCAACCGACCCACTCTCAAAAATCGCCAAAGTTTGCGACTTTAACCGCATTGGCCGCAGCTTGTGCCATGATGCTATCTGCGCCTGTGAATGCTGCTGAAGTTGATGCTTCAGCGACGGCAACTACTTCTGTACCGAGCGCGATTGATTCAAGCAAACGAGTGATTCGTCTTGCTAGACCTAATGCAGCTGTCAGTACTACTCAGGCAGCAACCACTGTTCAAACAGACGTGGCAATAAGTACTGCAGCACAAGTGAGTGCTCAAGCAAATATCAACGCTAATCAACAAAGCAGTGCCCAAGTTACTACTACTCAAATAAACAATACAGAGCCCACTCGTGCGCCTCAAAATACTATTCAAAATCAAGTCATCCAAACCAATCAGAATACTGAGCTTACAGGAACGACACGGGTTTATGAGCGTGGACCAATGGTTGCAACGGGTATCGATTTACGTGGTGGTCAGCTGTCAAACATCCCAACGCCGCAAGTGCAACTTTCAGACATCAGCTTTGTACCTACCATCTTGATAGCGCAGCAAACCGGTCTTGGTACAGACAAATTGGATGTCAGTCTACTCGATGATTTTATTAAAGACACATCACCATATGCACGCCATTATCCGCCAAACTTCCCTAACCGCACCCAGCGTCATTACGCTCGTGAAAAAATTAAAGTACTAACTGACTGGATTGAACCTTATGCCAAATCACCTAAGGCTTCTTACGATGTGTTACTGCGTGCTGCTAAGCTAAATGGTATGGGACGTAACTTAGACCTAGGGTCAGAATATACGGTACGTGGTGGGCAATATATTGATCGTGCCATCAAAATTAAGCCGGATAGCGGGGAAGCCAACTTTATATATGGCATGATGCTCTCAGAAGGCGGTGGTTTTAAAGAAGGTCAAAAGTATCTTGATCAAGCGGTTAGCTTAGGTTATACGGAAGCAGAGCAAAGCTTGGCACAATCGGATGTATTGAGTGATCGCCGTGACAAGGCGTTAGAGCGCTTACGTCGTCTGGAGCAGACTGTACCTGACAACACAATTATCCGTCAGCAAATCAAGCTAATCGAAGATGGTAAGTTTTACATTTGGGATTTGCCAGCATCAAATGTAAAACCGAATATGTAAATCAACATATTATGACCACCGTGGCGTATAAGAAATACATTATCAACACTGGCTAAAAACAGCAATCTAGCGTCTTTTTTTATATTGAGAAATGAACAATATAAAACTAAGGCGCTTTTTTGTACCAAATATAAACGCGTATTATGAACGTCACATAAAATGTCATCATGCTCTTACATTCACTCTTATTTGAAGCGCTGCGGTAACCCTCCCAAACTTAAGACACCTAATAAATAGAATTAAGCTGCCTGATTGAGTTTCTGTATCGGTGTAAAACCGCCATTGCCCATGTTTGGGCGCTTATGATTATAATGGTATAACCAGTTTTCTGCTTGTGCGCGTACCTGCTCTAGATTATCAAACAGCTCCTGATTTAACCAATCATATCTCATGGTTCTGTTAAAGCGCTCTACATACGCATTTTGCTGTGGATTGCCAGGTTCAATATAGCTTAAGATGATGCCTTGCTGCTCAGCCCAGTCTTTGAGCGCATTGCTGATGTATTCAGGGCCGTTATCGCATCTTATCTGCACAGGTTTGCCTCGGTACTCAATAAGCTGATTAAGACTGCGTATGACCCTTTGCGCCGGTAGCGAGAAGTCGACTTCAATGGTGAGTGCCTCACGGTTGTAATCATCAATGACATTGAACAGTCTAAAGCCGCGGCCATCAGTTAAGCCGTCGTGCATAAAGTCCATGCTCCAGCTTTGGTTAATCCTATCAGGTACTGCTAATGGTATTGGTTTAGCACGTTTAATGCGACGCTTAGGCTTGATTCTAAGGTTGAGTTCAAGCTCGCAGTAGATGCGATATACCCGCTTATGGTTGTAAGGCAGTCCCATGACATTACGCAGGGTTAAAAAGCACAAGCCAAAGCCCCAGTTCTTGTTCTCATCAGTCAGTTTGATAAGTAAGTCCGCTATTTGCTGGTTCTCATCTGTTACCACCGACTTGTGATAATAACAGGTGACGCTGATGTTAAAGATGCTACAAGCCCTGCGGATACCAATACCACGATCTTCAATGTAGTGACAAACCAACCCTTTGCGCCTTTGGGGCGCTACCACTTTTTTGACATGGCATCCTGTAGAATATCGGACTTAAGACATTCATCAGCGTACATCTTTTTAAGGCGGGCATTTTCAACTTCAAGTTCTTTAAGACGGCTGATAAGTGTGGCATCCATGCCGCCATACTTTGAGCGCCAGTTATAAAAGGTACTTTGGCTGATGTTATGCTCACGGCATAGCTCGGTAATAGGGACGCCTTGTTCGGCTTGTTTTAGGATGTTGACGATTTGGTTGTCGCTAAAGCGTGTCTTTTTCATAGGATTCTCCTGCTGGTGTATTTTAGCAGTTAATCTCTATTTGTAAGTGTTCTTATTTATTGGGGGGATTACCCTGCCCTTCTTTATTATTATATCTTTTCAGTATAGTCGGTAAAAAGCAATATCGATACAACATGTACTCCTGGTGCAAACTTTTCTTGCTTGCTGTGCCGTTGCTGCCAGAGGCTGAGAAAAATTTACACCAGCAATATTTTAGCGACTTTAAAGTGTTTCAACTATAGTGCTATTTTCTCCATATAGTGCTATTTTCTCCAGCATCGTATCCAGTAAATTTAGCAAAATTTGAATATAAAGCGATAAATACGATAGTCGAAGTACCAAAGTTCCGCTACACTCATCCCAATATAATCAGTATTCAATGATACATGCCTGTCCATTATTCACTGGAATTACCTATGATTTTTGCTGACCCTGTCAATAATGCGCCAAAAGCCACTCATAAAAATAAGAAGCCTTTAGCTGTATTGGCACTGCTATCAGCTATGGCAATATTACCTGCTTGTAGCACTGTCTCTGTTAATAGACAGGCATCTGCCAAGACTATCTCGGCGCAGCGAGGTAATATTGTCACTGATAACAAGCTCAGTAGTGATACCGCATCATTATTATTGTCAGCAGGGCTCAATGAGCAAGCCTGTATGCAGCAGTTTGAGCTGTGCTTAACGCAGCTTGCTGACAGCATGTTCAATAGGCACTACCGCCCAGCACTGGCCGCCTTTTCAGAGTTACACTATGCAAAAGCGCGCCAACTCGCTACCTCAAAAAGCTGTAGCAATGCGCTTACCCGCCCACCACTTGACCCCTATTATGCCAATGCACCTTTAGACGATGCTGAAGCTAAAACGCAGCAAAGCAAAACCGAGATATGTTTAATCGACTATCAAGAGCGTCTCTTTGACGCCATCAAATCCAGCTATACCTACTTATTCTATGACAGCCTAGCGCATGACTTTGATGGAGCTGATGAAAAAGTAAGCGGCGGGCGGGCAAAAAATCGTATCCCAAGCGATATCGATATCCAAACTCAAGATATCTATAATGCCGCGAGCAACGATGTTATTACTCAGCTTTATCAATCAACAGGCGACATGAACCAATTGATGCGCAACGTAAAAGTAGAGCATCTTGCGACGACCGCTAATACTGGCATGCATGATAGTAATAAGCTTGCCACTATTGCCAATAGTTTACCCGTCAAAGGACAGCCGACCGATCAAGTCAAAGTAATGAAGGTGCAAGTAGAAAATTATCATCTGAACGTCTATTTGCCAAACGAAAATAACTATCTTAAAAATGCCAATGAGAAGAATTCTGCGCTGGCAGACCTAGTGTCTACTTATGAGCTGCGCTTGTCGGGGCTAAACTCCATTAGCAAGCGGCCAGGTTCAGGTATCAGTTTAGTGGCGTCATTGGACGATCGCTATACCACCACTATTCGTCAATTATTACTCTCTTCGCTCTCAGGTCAAATCGGTCAAGAAGCTGCTAGTAGCAGACTTAGCAATAATAGCGCAAGCAACGCTGCAAAAAATGCTCAAGAAGAAGATGCCAGTCTACGCATTTATCCTACTGGGCATCTGCTCATGACAGGGCTAATTAAGCCTACTGGCACTAGTGTACTCGACACCCTAAATAGTGAGCAGCTAGATATCCATTTATATAACCCTTACCGCAGCGAGAGCGCTTCTATCTTAGGCGATGACTATCCACTGGCCGCCAACTTCTCTGCCGGTTATGGACTCTGGTTGGCAGAAAATCAGCTCGATGGTGTCGGCTATCTAAACCTTATTACCCGCCAAAAAGAAGCCAGTTTACCCAAACTTTTTATGCTTGAGCCCTATGATCCTAGTAAGCGTGTGATTATCATGCTGCATGGTCTGGCATCAAGTCCAGCAACGTGGGTCAATTTAACCAACGATATTTTTAATGATGATAAATTACGTAATAACTATCAGGTATGGCAAATCTTTTATCCGACCAATCTGCCTATTTTAGAAAATCGCTATCAAATCCAAAAATTAATCACTGCCACTTATCAGCAAACAGACCCTACAGGGGAAAATCTTGCCAGTAAGAACAGCGTGATTATTAGCCATAGCATGGGCGGTATCATTGCTCGCATGATGTTATCTGATGATAATTTGGCGAATAATCTGGATGCATTAGATAATAACAGTTTATTAGCGAACAGCAGCCAACGTCAGGTTGATGCCATGCTAAAACAAGCACTTACCAATAAAGAGCTACGCAACCGTTTTGAACTGAATGCGCTACCGCAAGTTGACACGGCAGTCTTTTTATCCTCGCCATTCCAAGGTACTGACTATGCCGATCGCTGGTTTACCCGTGCGTTACGCCGCATTATTTATCTGCCTGTGGGCTTAGTAAAAACTGTTACAGACAATTTGGCAACCATTGCTATCAAAGGTGATTTGGCGAATAATCCTCTAGGGGAGTTGTACCTGCAAAATGGTGCCAGTCAATTGAGTGACAAGTCTTCTTTTATTCAATTAACCAAAGACATTAGCATCAATAAGCGTATTACTTATCATTCGATCATTGCCAATAACGATTCTGATATCACAAGAGGTCTGGCAGCAATGCAGCCGGAAGGCGTCAAGCTTGATTTGTCGCAAGCAATAATAGAAGATGACGATAGCGTGATTGAGACTGTCGATATCAGTGGTACCAGCACTGTAGAAAATTCAGATAATTTAGACTTTTCAGCTGCCATAGTTGATGTAGAGACTGCAAAAGATGCGCCTGCCAAGACAGACACCTTGCTACCTGAAGCACTGGTCGCTGCGGTTATCGTTAATGAAGAAATTAGCCAAGCATTAACTGAGCGTCTGTCAGATGGTATCGTGCCTTATACAAGCGCTCATCTTGACGGCGCTGCCTCTGAGACAGTGATTAACGGCGGTCATAGCATTCAGGCCAATCCGCAAACTATTTTGACGTTACGACGGATTTTGCATAAGCAGTTACAGGAATAAGACAAATTTAAGTCACGTGTTACAACAGCAAAAAAGGGATCTGCTAGTTATTTGTAAACCCTGTCTTAACCGTTCTATTCTATGTTACTTATAAATTGGACAATATATTGTCATTTCTGGCTATTAATTCAAGTTTTTTAGGTACATTTAATACTATTTGGGTGACTACTAGGTATGTTACTACGCGTTTGGGCGGCTTGCGTGTATATCTAGGGAGGCGCATAATAGACCCATAGCAAATGACAGTAATATATTAATTTATAAGGATGTAAGTTATTTAACCCAGCTAAACAGTGATGATCTTAGCCGCATATTATTTTAAATATTGCTCGCGAGTGAACACTGAGCTACTGCCCGTAATCAATCGTTGCCACCTTATTATATGGTCAATTACGGACAGTTACTTGCGTTGTATGGAAGCCAGCGCTATTCAGCTAATAGATAAGGGTGACCATTTATGTTCGCTACGTTTATGATTGACCAGCTTGATGCGCTGATGCTGGCGCGCATCCAATTCGCTTTCGTTATCTCGTTCCATATTGTCTTTCCCGCCTTTTCTATCGGGCTTGCCAGCTGGTTGGCAGTTCTTGAGTTCCGTTGGTTGAGAACGGGTGATCCTATTTACGCCGAAGTTTATAAGCACTGGGTAAAGATCTTTGCCGTGGTGTTTGGTTTGGGCGTGGTGTCAGGTGTGGTCATGTCTTACCAGTTCGGTACTAACTGGGCGGTGTTCGCAGACAAAGCTGGTAACGTCCTAGGCCCTCTACTCGCCTACGAAGTATTGACCGCGTTTTTCTTAGAAGCCTCTTTCTTAGGTATCATGCTATTTGGTTGGGGACGCGTCAGTAAACGCATGCATTTCGCTTCCACTGTCATTGTCGCCATCGGTACGTTGATTTCAGGTTTTTGGATTTTGGCAGCCAACAGCTTTATGCAAACGCCGCAAGGCTTTATGATGGGTGCAGACGGGTTGCTATACCCCACTGACTGGCTTGAGATCATATTTAACCCGTCATTCCCTTACCGCTATGCCCATATGATGACGGCCGCGTTTTTAACGACTGCCTTTGTCGTTGGTGGTATCGGTGCTTATTATCTACAATCTAAAAAACATACTGAGCACCGTCGTCATGGTCGTATCATGCTAGGTATGGCGATGATTATGGCCATATTTGTTGCACCAGCTCAAATGCTTATCGGCGATGCGCATGGCTTAAACACGCTTGAGCATCAACCAGCTAAAGTGGCAGCAATGGAAGGTATTTGGGAGGATGAGCGCGGCGCGGCTTTACGTTTATTTGCGATTCCTGACCAAGAAAACCAAAACAATAAATATGAAGTCAGTATACCCTACGTATCTGGGCTAATCTTAACCCATTCGCTAGATGGCGAAGTAAAGGGCCTTAAAAACTGGGCACCTGAAGATCAACCGCCCGTCATTGTTGTTTTTTGGGCATTCCGTATCATGGTTGGCATTGGCATGCTGATGATATTGGTCGGTTTATTCAGTCTTTACAAGTATTTCAAGAAACAACAGTTTAACCCCGAAAGTTTATGGTTTCACCGTGCTTGGATGATGATGACACCTCTTGGTTTTATTGCAATATTGGCTGGGTGGTTTGTGACCGAAACGGGTCGGCAGCCATGGACAGTATATGGCGTGATTCGCACGGCTGAGAGTATGTCACCACTTGCCGCTCAGCAAGTAGCAACGACGCTGATTGGCTTCATCATCCTGTATATTTTCGTATTCGGTGCTGGTACATTTTATATTTTGCGCTTGATTGCACAAGGGCCCAAGCCTTATGAGAACCCTGCTGACGATAACTTCTATGAGCATTCAGTGACAGAGAGTCAAGGTCGCGCATTAAGCGGCGATAAGAATCCTGCCAAAAATACTGAGGAAGATTTAGATACGCCTGCAGACGATGTTGATGATGGAGGGTTGCGCTAATGTTTAACTACGGTGATGTATTAGACTTACCTCTCATTTGGGGCGGACTTATCGCTCTATCCGTCTTTATCTATGTGTTACTTGATGGGTTTGATTTGGGCTGTGGCATTTTGTTCCCATTTGCAGGCTCAGATAAGAATCGTAGCCGAATCATGAACTCTATTGCCCCGTTTTGGGATGGTAATGAGACTTGGTTGGTATTGGGCGGCGGTGGTTTGTTTGCCGCTTTCCCAGTCGCTTACGGCATCATCATGACGGGGCTTTATTTGCCCGTGACTGCCATGCTTTTTGGTCTTATTCTGCGCGGAATGGCATTTGAGTTCCGCTTTAAAGCTTCGTCACGTCGTCATATTTGGGACACCTGCTTTTTTGTCGGTTCGGTCGTCGCAGCCTTCTCTCAAGGCATCATGCTTGGGGCGCTCGTACAAGGTCTTGAAGCCAGCAACCGCTTATATACTGGTGGACCCTTTGACTGGTTGACGCCTTTCGCTATCGTTTGTGGCTTTGCGATGATTATCGGTTATGCGTTACTTGGTTCTACTTGGCTCATCATAAAAACGGAGCACACTTTGCAAGTTTGGGCACGCAAAGTGTCTGGTTGCATGCTGTCTGCATTAGTGGTAGCCATGATCGTTGTGACAGGATTTATGTATTTTTCAGATATCAATGCACTCGAAGGATGGTTTAAGTTCCCGAGTTTATTGTATCTCGCCCCTATGCCTATTATCGTTCTGCTATTGTTTTTTCTGATGCGTAAAGACTTAAAAACGGAGCGTGAATATCGTCCTTTCTTATTAACGGTTGCTCTATTTTTGATGGGCTACATCGGCGTCTGTTTTGCTATGTTCCCTTATATCGTACCGTATCAAATGACGATTTATGAGGCAGCGGCGGCTGATACTTCGCTATCCTTTATGTTGGTTGGCGCCGTTATTATGCTGCCGATTATCTTAAGTTACACTGCTTTTGCCTATTATACTTTCAAAGGTAAATCCGATCACAATCCTATGTATTGATTGCGAACAGCCATATATAACGCATCAGCCAAAAACTGTGGCTATCATTATTCATTCATGATGGCCACAACTCATAAGCCAATCAGGAGATTTTCATGAAAAAGCTGAGTAAGAAACAATCGCAATGGCTATGGTTTGCTGGTTTATATCTAGCAGGGTTCTTAGTGGTCTTTATCTTTGCTCGATTAATCAAACTAGCCATGGGCGTATAAATATTTACCCCTTGAGCTATCCATAAAAAACCGCAGCGCTAATCAATAATTAGCGCTGCGGTTTTTTTATGGAGTTCATTCCTACTATGTTTTTAAATAAAGCTATAGCCCATTGTCAGTTAAGCACCGCAATGTTCGCTTGCCCCTTTATTTTCTATAAACTCATTGACCTGTGCCAAGCGCTCAGGTGTCCCAACATCTATCCAGTTATCAAGCATGATCTCAGCGGTTACTTGGAATTTTATCATTGCTTTTCTAAGTAAAGGTCCAAGGGCAGCAGATTGACCTGATACCAAGCCATCAACCAATCGTGGCGATACAACACTGATGCCAGCAAAAGTATATTTATCAGCTTTACCAATGGCCTGCTCGCTTGCCAAACCAGTATGAATAGCAAAGTCGCCACCCTCATTATGCTCAGGATTATCAATCAACAACAAATGGGCGCGCTGGTCTGCGCTTAGCTCATACGGGACTAACTGACTAAAATCATAAGTCGTCCATACGTCAGAGTTGACTAAGATAAATGGTTCATTTTTTAACTTTCCAGTTTGTAGCGCTTTAAAAATACCACCTGCTGTCTCTAATGGCTCACCTGCTTCAAGTGACCAATGCAACTGTACGCCAAACTGCGTGCCATCGCCAAGCGTGTCCATCAACTTATCAGCCAGCCAAGAAGCATTAATCGTAATATCAGTAATACCAGCAGCTTGTAGCGCTTTAATATGCCAAATAATAAGTGACTGCCCGCCTACTTCCACTAACGGCTTTGGCGTCTGTAAGGTTAATGGATGCAGGCGCGTACCCTTACCGGCTGCCAAAATCATGGCTTGCGTTATTATCGACATAGGTAATCCTTATTCTTGGCGAAATTTATACGAGGCGGCTGATGATCAATAGCTTTAAATACATTGGCATTAAATATATTGCTGCACAAATTTGGTTTGATAAGCAGGCAATACTATATCTATTATCCATTGATTAAATGGCAAAACGACTTGTTGCAGACGTGCACTGCCTTTTGTACTTAGCCATTCTAATTCAAATAGAAAATCACGCATGACTTTAGGAATATCCCCTAAATAACGACTTTTACCATCACGCTCATAAAGTCTGATAAAAATACCAAGTACTTTTAGGTGCCGCTGTATGCCCATAATATTGACCTGACTTTCAAGTTGCTCAGCACTGTCTGCTGTTAACAGCCCTGCTTGTTTTTGCAATTGCCAAAAATCATAAATCCACTGCGTTATTTGTGCTTCCGACCATTCGACATAGGCATCACGTAGCAATGATACCAAGTCATAGCTATGCGCGCCAATCACTGCATCTTGGAAGTCAATCACCCCTAATCGCGTATTATCCGCCTGATCTTGCATCAAATTGCGGCTATGATAATCACGATGGACGATGACTTGCGGTTGTAATAGAATCTCTTCTATCAAGGCTGATTTTAGGTTTTCCCATAAGGATGTATCAAGTGTCACGCCGATATGCGGAATAAACCAGTCGCTAAATAAATCCATTTCACGGTTCAGCATGGTGGCATCATAATCAGGCAATTGATGCTGAGATCTTGCTGTCTCTACCGGTATCTGTTGCAACGCAACTAATGTCTGCATCGCTAATTGATAGTAGTCATTTACTTGCGCAGGCGTAGCACCAACCAATAAATGAGCAAACTCTACCGCGCCAAAATCTTGCAAGACCAAAAAGCCTTTTGTCACATCTTGCGCGATCAGCGTCGGTACATTGATGGCTTGCGACATGAGTGCTGCCACAGTGATAAACTGCTGCATCGCGTCTTGCTCATCAGCCGAATCCATGACAATATAACGCGCTATTTTTGTCGTATCATCCGTATCAATAGTTACTAGCTGAATACGGTGATAACGACGAGTACTGGCATCACCTGGTAAGCTCTCAAGGGTAAAGGTTTGATTCTCGAACACTTGCTTTAACCAGCACTCTAATGACTCTTGGCGCGTATTCAAGGCTGGTATCGTAGGATTTAATAGTGTTTTATCGGTCATAAAAAGCATCGCAGGTTAAATATAAGTCGTAAATGACTAAATGAGTGATAAGTAGGACAAATACTTGCTAAAATAGCGAGCGCTTATTGCACAGTCGCTGTTGTCTTAAAAATAGCATGGCTATCTAATAAACTTTGTTAATTTGATAAATAGTGTAGCTGATTTGGTTTTTTTTGACTATGATTAGTCGTCATTATATGTAAAACGTCCCAACTTTTAAGATTATATTATTTATTATTCGTTTATAAAGCGCTGTAGCTGTCTAAAACAGACTTGATAGACGATATATTGCAATCCAATAGGCTCTACAAATCATAGGTGTGCCCTTGTTATATTCTCCGCTTTACCAAAGCATCCGTTTGATTTTATTTGGCGCGCTAGGCTTATCGAGCTTGACCGTTAGTGCCGCTATCACTCAGACTGACTCGATGATGCCTGAGCCATTGGTGACTGATAGCTCAAGCCAGTATGCCGATGACGTAGCAACTGATGCTGGTTTGAATAATGAAATCAATCACGACATCAGCTATCAAAGCGACAGTCAGCAATCAGCAGCCTATAAAAAAGCCAGTTTGAGTCGTAATGTTACTCTAGGTAATGACGCGGCTGTAAATAACAATAATATCACTGCGATTAATGATCATACCAAGACGAGCCAAGATAGCCATGTTGCCCCAGTAAATACAAGCAACGCAGCAAAAGCTGGTAGTCGTCGAATTGATACCAATGATGAGAGTATTCAAGAAAGCCTTAAACGTTTAGCAGAATTTTATGAGCTGACGCCAGATACGAATGTTGCAACATCAAACAATACAGGCACTAGCGTAAACAACGAACAAAATAATATTCAAAACAGTTTAACGCCTGTAACGACTAATATCCCAACCGTAGGTAGCAATCTGCGCTTGCTGCCACATACCGTCGATAGTGCGGCGCGCTGTGAAGGACAGTGGGTTTATCCTAAGAAAAACCCTAACTATCAACGGGCTGTTAATGAAGCAAGCGCCAGTAGTGGACAACCAGCACCCAATTTAAATGGTCTGCCTAACAATCAAGCGCCACTATTTGCAGAGTCCGATTATGGCTACTATGATAATGTCGATTATGCTGAACTATCAGGTAATGTCATCATCGACCAAGGGACCCAGCATATTGAGGCTGAAAAAATCGTATTGGACTTAAGCAACGGGGTAGCAGCGGCGCAAGGTAAAGTGATGTTTACTGACCAAGCTACTGGCAATGTCTCTGTAAATGGGGCACAAGACCGCACTCAGCAAAATGGTAAAACTAGCCTTACTGATAAAGCAACACAAGGTGGTCTCATTGGTGTCGCTGACAATTTGAATTATAATACTGAAACAGGGCAATCTACTGCTACAAATGTTGCCTTTGCTAGTGTTGAGCTACAAGCACATGGTTATGCCAAGCGCTTAAACCGACCGAATGAGAGCCAATATGAATTGGATGAGGTCATGTATAGCACCTGCCCTCCGACCAATCGCAAGTGGCAATTTGATGCCAAAAGTATAGATTTAGACACTGATACAGGACGCGGTGAAGCTTACAATACCACCTTCCGTATTGCTGATGTGCCCGTATTTTACCTGCCCTATTTTAACTTTCCGATAGACAGTCGACGCGGTAGTGGGTTTTTATTGCCTAATGCCAGCATTAGTAGCGAAAATGGACTTGAAATTGATATGCCTTACTATTTCAATCTAGCCCCCAACTATGATGCCACGCTAAGCGCGCATATTTATACCACTCGTAATCCTATGCTATCTGGAGAGTTTCGTTATTTAACAGAAAATTATGGCGAGGGTATCTTTAATGGTTCCTACTTGCCTAATGATAAAGAATACGATGGCGAAGACCGCCGCAGTTTGTTCTATGATCATTATTGGTCATCTACCAGCATCCCACGCCTAAGCGGTGAGGCCAAATACAGCTACGTGTCTGATGCCGACTACCTTAATGATTTTGATACGCTAGGTTTATCAGATAACACCTTAAACTTGCCGCGCCGAGCGCAACTGAATTATTATAATGACTATGTCGACGGCGAGCTAAAAGTAGAAACCTTCCAAACACTTGATGCGTTGAATAACAATGGGCAGATGTTGCAAGATAAAGACAAGCCTTACTCGCGCCTACCGCAGCTCAAACTTGATTACCGCCTGCCTTGGGCAAAGCATTTTGATATTACTGGCGTCAGTGACTCTGCTTATTTCAAAAAATCCATCGATGATGGTTCTGAAAATGAAAAAAGTGGCACACGTTTTTATAATAAACTCAGTGCCTCTTATCCTATGGAGAACTCATGGGGCTATATCAAGCCAAAGCTAAGCTTACAGCATCTGTTTACCACTTATGATCAAGACAGCTTGGTCGACAACTCATTGGACAAAGAGGATGGCAGCCAGTCAGTGTTTGTCCCGCAAGCTAGTATTGATGCAGGTTTACATTTTTATCAAGGCGGCTCACCGTTTGGCGCATTTGACGACACTTTAGGTGGCTATCGCTTGCTTAGCCCACGCCTGAAGTATACTTACTCGCCTTATAAAGACCAAAACGACATTCCAAACTTTAATACTCGTATTGCCTCTATTAACTATGAGCAACTGTTTTCAGACAGCTGGTTTTTAGGGCATGACCGCTTACAAGATTTACATGCTTTTACCCCAGGTATTAACTATCGTTACATCGATGCAACGGGCGTGACACGTTTTGATGGTAGCATTGCAGAGCAGTTTTATGTTAATGATGGGCGTGTTACGCTTGACGATACAAAACCTGTCTTTACTTCATCGTCTTCAGGATTGGTTTGGGATACTAGCACCCAGCCTTATAATAATGTCTGGATCGATGTGAGTGGCGCGCTAACCAATAGCTACGATTTAAATTATATTACTACTGAGTTACGTTATCAGCCATCTGATAATAGCTTGTTTAATGTAGGCTTTATCAAACGTCAACGTGATGAAAATACCAACCAGTTACCACTGTCTGCATTGACAGCGTCAGCTGTTTTCCCAATTAATAATAACTGGCGTGTACTGGCTCAAGGTCAATACGACTATAATCGCAATCAAGTACTCGATTCACTGATTGGGATCGATTATGAAGATTGCTGTTTTGGCTTTGCGGTTTATGGTCGTCGTTATTATAATGACCTAAATATCGCTGAAAAACCCACACAAGCGATTATGGCAGAAGTGAGATTAAGTGGTCTTGGCAGTGGTAGTAGCCGTTTGACACGCTTACTTGCTGATAAAGTATTGGGTTTTGAGCCTGTTCAAAGCGCGTGGAAAGACTAATAACATGATAAGAGACAAGCCCAATTTATAGCCTAGTAGGTATGGTATAAATTAGGCTTGCATTCTATTATAAACAACCCTAGCCACTGCTTAAGTGTTGTTATTTTTAGCGTTAACATTATTTGATGCTAAAGTAGTGACGAGTGGATTTAACCGATTACCATCCGATGCAATGACATTGATGAGGAGCATCATGAGATTTTTTTCTTTACGCCAGACAAGCCAAGCAGTATTCCTATCAATGGGCTTAATGACTGCTCTTGGTATGAGCGTTAGTGCCCAAGCAGCAACGGTAAACTCTGCAAAAGCGCAAGCGCCGACGACTCAAAAAAACAATGTGGCTCGTTTAACGCCTGCCAATAGTACAGATGGCATCATTGCATTGGTGAATGAAAATGCGATTTTGAAAAGTGATCTCATTGCTGCCATTGCTCAGACACAGGCGCGTGCGAAAGCTGCGGGTGAACCTATTGCCAATTCAGCACAGTTACAGTCAGAAGTATTAAATGCGCTTATTTTGCGCGAACTACAGCTGTCATTGATTAAACGTGTTGGGTTAAATCCTGATGAAGCGTCTATCAATAAACGCTTAGAACAAATAGCAAAAGCAGAAGGTTTAAATAGCATCGCCGCTTTACAACAGCGTTTAGACTCAGCGCAATCGGGCAGTTACGCGACTTTGCGTGCGCAGTTGATTGAAGATGCAGCGATTCAAGCCTTACAACAGCGTCAAATAACCAATCGTGTGCGTATTAGTGAGCAGGATATCGATGCATTTTTGGCATCACCTGAAGCCAAACGCTTAAACCAAAGTGAGTATCAGACGGTCCATGTCCGTGTTCCATATATGGATGACTATAGTCGCCTATCAGAAGCACAGCGTAATGACGCCTTGAAAGTGGCACAAAATTTACGTACACGCCTTCTTGCGTCAAATGTCAATGTCGCTGAAGCGATTGCAGCCAGTCAAGGCAGCTACCCTATTCCATTACAAGGTGGTGATATGGGCTTTCATAAAGCCGCTGCCCTCCCAACTGAGCTATCGAGCGAGATTACCAAACTTGAGGTTGGCGCTGTGAGTGCGCCTTTAGTCACCCCTGAAGGTATCGATATCATCAAGCTTGCCAATAAGAAAGCCAGTGATACTATGCTTGTTCCTCAGTGGAATACTCGTCATATCTTGGTTAAAGTTGATGAGCTGCAAACAGATGCTCTTGCTGAACAAAAAATCAATGACCTATATAGTCAGCTACGTAATGGTGCTGATTTTGATAGTCTAGCATCAACGTATTCAGACGATCCTGGTTCAGCAGGGCGCGGCGGCGATTTAGATTGGGTTGGTGAAGATCAAATGATTGCTCCGTTTGAAGCAATGATGAAAAACACAGCTGTCGGTGATTATTCTGCTCCGTTTAAGACTCAATTTGGCTGGCACATACTCAAAGTTGAAGGTAAGCGTCAACAAGATGTCAGCGATGAGTATCGTCGTACTATGGCACGTCAAGCGCTATATCAACGTCTAGCACCACAAGCCAAAGAAGACTGGCTACAAGAGCTACGTGCTGGCGCTTATATTCAGGTGCTTGGTTAATCCATAAGCAGTTAAAACGTGTTGAAGAAGGGTATATGTTAATGCATATACCCTTTTTTATGCTTGAGCATTTATGTAAAAATGATAGCAGACACATATAGTCAGGGAAAAGTAATATCGATACATCAAGTACTGCTGATATTAATTTTTCTTGCTTGCTGTGCCTACGCAGACAGAGGCTGCAAAAAATTTATACCAGCAGCACTGTAGCGTTTTTGAGATATTTTAACTATAAATGCTCAAGCATCAAAATGACGAGTAAAAACATATAAATCACTATTTTACACACAAAGAAAAGCCCCGAACCTAGGGCGATTGGTTCGGGGCTATGGTTTTTCATATTATTATTGTTATCTCTTCCGTGTTGACTCATCCTAAGTCATAAACAGTAATCCATGAGACAGTGGGCTGTCCTGTCCTATTATTGATACTGTCTCAACACTACATCCTTGCGTATCCTTGTATTGATGGATGTATTCTAAAACAATTGATGTGCAGCGACTAGAGGCTAAAGACCTTATTTAACGTAAGCATTTGCTTACGTCTGATTTGCTTAGCTAGCAGGTATCTTGCTCACTTCTATTCCGATTCTTCACGCTCTTTAGACACCTTGCAACCTTCTTTTTTGCCTGCTTCGATCTTATTTTCCGCCTCTTTAAAGTCGGCTGCTTGTGCTGTAGGAGCATTTCCTTTTTGATTACTTTCCTCTTCTGGCTCATATTGCAACGTTGTCATCACAGGAAAGTGGTCAGAGCCAATCGAAGGTAAACGTTCAATATCAATCACTGTGAAGCAAGCACTATGGAAAAGATGATCCAATGCCCAACGTAAAAACGGATAGTTAACATGAAAAGTATTGATAAAATGTCGGCCGATACGGGGATCTAGTAGCCCTGAAATACGTTGAAAACGACGTGTGGTCTGTGACCAAGCAACGTCATTAAGATCACCTGCCAATATAGCCGTTTGCTTATTATCTTTAATATGCTTGCCAACCATCAATAGCTCAGCATCACGGGTCGTAGATTTATCAGCTTCTGTTGGACTAGGGGGCATAGGATGCAAGCAATAAAGCCAAATGACGCGCCCACCTTGCAACTGTAGCTGAGTATGAATAGAGGGTATATCATCAATAATCAAATATTTAATTTCAGGGTCTATCAGCTCAAGCTTAGAGTAGAGATGCATACCATATAAATTATCTAAAGGCACTTTTACCGTATAAGGGTAATCAGACTCAACTTGATTAAGCGCTTTTTCCCATTTTTCATCACTTTCTAAAGTAATTAAGATATCAGGTTGTTTCTGTTGTACTAACTCAACCAATTTATAAGTATCATCATTGGTGGTCAACACATTTGAAACCATGATTTTTAACTGATATTCTTCAACATCCGGCTTATCCTTAGCATTTTGTACTTCTTTTTTCCATAGCCTCGTATAAGGCAATACCATTCTGAACTGAAAGGCTAACGTAATACTCAAAGCCGCAAACAACAGCCATTGCTCTAGCTGCCACTGAGGTCCAAATATCACCATGCCAAGCCAAGCAATGATACCAAGTATCATGATTTGAATACGAGGGAAATCCACACCGCGTACCCACCAATTGTCAAGTGGTAGCCATCCCCAAATAGTGATAAATGCGACGAGACCTGCCAGTCCTTGCGCACCGTAATATAGAAAGGAGAAATCCACCATGTGTATCGACCATTTATCAAATCAACAGCTAGACTGTTGATTATGTTCATTATTATTATGGCTTAGCGTCTGTAATAGCTAAACGATAAATTCTCTTAATAAAATGTATATAGAAATATTTAAATAAAAAACATAAAAACGAAAAGTACTTAAGGTAAGCATTATACATAAGGGCTTACTTTAGCATTTCAGACAACCTGCGCCTACTATTGAACACTAATTACCTAATAGATACCATAAAACATTACAAAGATTAGGAGTACGCCTGTGCTTGTTCCCTTATCAAAGTCGACACTTTACTCATGCTGAACATCATTTCTAATTCATTAGCAGCGATAGAAGAATGACCATAACTCAAATTTATAACTATCATAGTTAATAGTGTTAGTAAAACCCGCGAAACCCATCAAAAAACCTTGCTTTTTGGAGCTATTCACGGCATTGTTATTGGTTGGCGATGCAACAATTTATTGTAAAAAAGGATTGAGTTTGATGAGTGATTTAACAGTAGGGTTGGTAGGCTGGCGCGGTATGGTCGGGTCAGTATTGTTACAACGTATGATGGAAGAAAAAGATTTTGACGGTATTACGCCAGTATTCTTTTCAACCAGTAATGCAGGCGGTGATGCGCCAAGTTTTGATGGGATTAAGACCAGCCAACTACAAGATGCTCATGATATTGACGCCCTTACCGCTTGTGATGTGATTATTACCTGCCAAGGTGGCGACTATACCTCAAAAGTACATCAACCACTGCGGGATAGCGGTTGGACTGGTTATTGGATTGATGCGGCAAGCACCTTACGCATGGAAGATGATAGCATCATCATTCTTGATCCGGTTAATCGAGTTGTTATCGATAATGCACTCGCTGAGGGTAAAAAAGACTTTATCGGTGGCAACTGTACTGTGTCACTAATGCTGATGGCAATTGGTGAGCTGTTTAATAAAGGCTGGATAGAATGGGTCAGCGCCATGACTTATCAAGCCGCTAGTGGTTCTGGTGCTAATAATATGCGTGAGCTGATTGAAGGCATGGGTGTATTACGTGATGCTGTTAAAGATGAGCTTGCCAATCCTGCTAGCGCCATTCTTGAGATTGATAAAAAAATAGCTCAGACTCAACGCTCAGAAGATTTTCCTAAACAATACTTTGGCGTGCCATTAGCCGGTAGCTTGATTCCTTATATCGATTCACAGTTAGATAACAAGCAGTCTCGTGAAGAATGGAAAGGCGGTGTTGAAACCAATAAGATCCTTGGCAACTCTGAAGCAGATAAGATTGCTATCGATGGTATGTGTGTTCGCGTTGGAGCGATGCGATGTCATGCACAAGGCTTAACGATTAAGCTCAAAAAAGACATTCCATTAGAAGAGATCGAAGCAGCACTGAAGAATAGCGGTAATCAGTGGTTAGACGTGGTTGAGGACAATAAAGAAGCCACTATGAATCGCTTAACGCCTGTTGCAGTAACCGGAACCTTGACGGTCGCACTAGGTCGCCTGCGTAAGCTTAATATGGGGCCTGAGTATTTAGGCGCATTCACCGTGGGTGACCAACTGTTATGGGGCGCGGCTGAACCATTACGCCGTATGCTGAACATCATTCGCGAGCAAAATAGCTAAAGCTAATATTCTGAATTCGGATATAGAAAAGACAGCGATTGCTGTCTTTTTTTATGAGTTATTCTTGCTGATAAGCGATCATTACTTCATTGCGGCGCATAAATGGCAGCGTCCATGGTGGATTGTAACGTGCTAATTCGGGTTCACCTCTCATCGTTAATTTTTGCGCCTGCATCCAAGACTGTAATTCTAACGTTTTCGCAGCCGCCTTTTCACTGCCAGCAAGCCCTGAAAACTTAATAACACCGTAAGTCTTAGCGGGTACTTTCACTATTTCAACATTTGAATTATTTGGTTTTGGTAGCGTTTGCGGCGTGTATTGGCTTGGCATGATAAATTGCACACGCCATTTTCCATCGCTTTGTTGCATACTCACTGGCGCTGTCATGGCTATTTTTTGCGACTCATCACTGCTATTTTTATTTTTAGCTTGCATCTTCACAGGGGCAGTCATGCTGATTTTACTACTCTCCCCACTTGGCGCGGTATTGCTACCAAATATATAATCCGCTAACACCTTAAACCCTGCACGACTGGCGGTATTTTGATTACCGGTAACCCAAGTCTGCGCCACCAGTTGCTCATCATAGCGACGCAATTCAAAATTTTCAGTTTGCGACAAGACAGTATATTTCGGCTCTTCGGTAGCCATAGCTGCTCCTGATATCGATAACAAGCTACTTAATAATAAGCTGCTCATTAAGTAATTTTTTTTGGTCATGAATTATCTCCATTGTCCAAAAGCATATAAGGTATTAAGACTTGAGTTTTTGGTCTGTTTTCTACTTTAGCAATGACCTGATTACGATGTCTGTAGCTTTTAGTTATAGTCGACTAAAAACATCCCGTGAAATCTATATCAGATAAACATCAATAACCAAAAAAAGCCTAACAATGCTATAATTAGCAACATTTTCATAGCTCATATAGCGGTTACCTTATGCAATTTGTCTTACATAAAACAGCCAGTGGTGTCACTCGCGCACGCCGTGGTACAGTTCACCTAAATCATGGCGATGTACAAACGCCGGCCTTTATGCCAGTAGGTACTTACGGTACCGTTAAAGGTATGCTACCACGTGATATCGAAGCAATTGGCGCAGATATCATCTTGGGTAATACTTTTCATTTATGGTTACGCCCTGGTACCGATATTATTGATAAGTTCGGTGGCTTACATAAATTCATGCATTGGGATAAGCCTATTTTGACTGACTCTGGCGGATTTCAGGTATTCAGTCTAGGCGCGATGCGTAAGATCACTGAAGAAGGTGTAACTTTTAAATCACCTATCGATGGTGCTAAAGTCTTTTTATCACCAGAAAAATCGATGCAGATTCAATATAGCTTGAATTCAGATATCGTGATGCAGTTTGATGAGTGTACGCCCTACCCAGCCACCCACGATGAAGCTAAAAAGTCTTTAGAGTTGTCACTACGTTGGGGACAACGCTGCGTTGATGAGCATAAAAAGCTTGGCAGTACCAATGCATTATTTGGCATCATTCAAGGCAGTATGTACGCTGATTTACGCAAGCAATCACTAGAAGGCTTGCTTGAAATTGGCTTTGATGGCTATGCCATTGGCGGTTTGTCTGTTGGTGAGCCAAAAGAAGAGATGATAGACGTCCTAGATTATATCGCAGATGACATGCCTACCGATAAACCGCGCTATCTGATGGGTGTCGGCAAGCCTGAAGATCTCATTGAAGGAGTACGCCGTGGTGTCGATATGTTCGATTGTGTCATGCCAACTCGGAATGCGCGTAATGGTCATTATTTTGTCACAGGCGACGCCGACAATGCGGGCGTGGTACGTATACGCAACAGCCAATACCGCATCGATGAAGGTCCGTTAGACCCTGAATGCGATTGCTATACTTGCCAGAATTTTAGTCGTGCTTATTTATCGCATTTGAATAAATGTAAAGAGATGCTTGGCGCGCAGTTAGCGACGATTCATAACTTGCGTTACTATCAACGTTTGATGCAAAATATCAGAGATGCCATCGAACAAGATAAATTTGATGAGTTCGTCAATGAATTTTATAGCAAACGCGGTCAGACGGTGCCAGAGCTGAATTTGCGTTAATCTATAGTGAAGGCAATATTAAAACAATACAGTGGGACTGAAGTAAATTTTACGCCGTCTCTGTCGGCGTAAGTTTAGCACGTTCGAAAAATTCATACACGCTCTGTGTTGGTATAGTCAATGAAAAGTAAAATCGATACATCAATAGTCCTGTACTACTGGTATCAATTTTTCTCGCTTGCTGTGCGCTTTGCACTCCAGAGGCTTCGAAAAATTTATCCCAGTAGCACTGTAGCGACTTTAAAGTATTTCAACTATATATGACGTATCTGTTTTATTTGGATTCAACTGTATTTTGAGTAAATTCAGACTTAATAATGAATCTGCTATAGCAGTATATTAAATACAAAAATGCCAGTCGGCTTGCACTGACTGGCATTTTCTTTTCTTGATTAACAACCTTTCTGCCTAAAACATTTGATACTTAAATACTTAAAAGTTATCATCAGGTACTTCGCTCATGGGAACATCTGGGTTTTTTCTTAGATGTATGATAGAAGCAGTCAGACCACCCCATATAAGTACCATAGAGATAATCATAAAAATAATAGCTGAAGTGCTCATAATAAATTCCTATTAAAACGTTAATCTATCTGCTAACTATTTAGGTTGCTTACTAACGTGCATCATCAATTGCACGAGCTTTAGCATCTTCTTCATCATGGACACCCTTGATACGGCTTAATATAAACGCACCTAAGCCAAACAATACGACTACCCCCCAACCAAAGAGTAATAAGATAGTTGAAGAATAACCCTCATAGGGTGTTTTAACCAAATCAATAAACTTAAGCCCTAAAGCGATGGTAAGTACAGTTGGGGTAATAACGGTGAGCATAAATACCCAAGCGCCGCCCAGTTTGATACTAGAGATGCGATTGCTGTGAGCAAGTAAATTTGGAATTTTATTACGGTTAAACCAAGTAACCAATACAATCGACATTAAACCACCCGCCACGATACCGATATTATTCGCAAAGTGATCGATGACATCTACTAATACTAATGAGCTGCCAGTAGAGAAAGCTGAGATAGAGATAACCGCACATACGCCACATATGATAGCAACTGCTTTCTTACGTGACCAATTAAATTTCTCTTGGAAAGCTGAGATAGGTACTTCTAGAATACTGATAAGAGAGCTAATACCAGCCACGACCAAAGAGCCAAAGAATAAGAAACCAATCAAATCACCACTTGGACCCATAGTAGAAATGATTTTCGGAAATACGAAGAACGCAAGGCCAACACCGCCGCTAGCAACTTCAGAGACATCTTGCCCTGTTGAGACTGCCATAAAGCCGATAGCAGCAAAGATACCAATACCTGCAATAAGCTCAAACGAAGAGTTGGCAAAACCAACCACTAAGCCTGCACCGGTCAAATTGGTATTTTTCTTCAGGTATGAGGCATATGTCACCATAATACCGAAACCTACTGATAAAGAGAAAAAGATATGGCCATAAGCGGCTAACCAGACATTAGGATCCTTCATTTTTACCCAGTTTGGCTCAAAAAAGGCATTTAAGCCGACTATAGCCCCCGGTAAATTGATTGCTTTATATACCATAACCCCAAACAATACCAACAGCAGCGGCAGACAAATTTTATTGGCAAGTTCCACCCCTTTACGTATGCCACCTAACATAATTAAGATGGATAATGCCCAAACGATAACCAAACCTATGAACATCTGTGGTACAAAGACGGAGGTTAAGTCTCCTGTATGTTTTACAAAGTCACTGACAAAAAAGGTGGTGGTGTCTTCACCCCATTTTTGTCCAAACGAAAAGAACATATAACTACCAGCCCAAACAATAACGGCTGCGTAATAGATGGCTATCACAAAAGATACCAGCGTCTGCCACCACCCTACAAACTGTCCAGATGGTGAGAATTTCTTATAAGCACGCGGCGCTGCAGTACGATATTTATGCCCTATAATATAATCTAAAAATAATAGTGGAATACCTGCGGTTAATAAAGCAATAAGATAAGGCACCATAAATGCCCCACCACCGTTATCATAAGCCACATAGGGAAAACGCCATATGTTACCCAGGCCTACCGCTGATCCGATAGCGGCTATGATAAATCCAGTTCTACCAGACCAATTTTCCCTCTGCTGTGCCATATAACACTCCTAAAATTTATCAATAATCTCTTTGATCATATTTATTATTTGTATTAAATAGGTTCAAACAATCAAAAAGATTATAAGTCAGCTGTTAGTTAAAATAAGTTGCTGTAACCTTACTACAGCTCATAAGCAAGTTTCTGCTAAGCAACTAAAAAAGTCAAGTAATCATAAATATAAAAAGCCATAACTAATAGTTATGGCTTTTTATATTTATGATTACTATTTATAACATTTAGTTTCTATGGTAAAAACTATTTAAAATGACCTACCGATGTACCTAAACAGAATTTAGCGCACGACTCCACGGCGACTTTTCTGTAGCGAATCGATTAAAAATTCGATTTTCGACTCTTTTGGCAGCAGATCTTGTTTCAATACTTCAAGTGCTTGAACTGTCGTTAAACCAGATCTGAAAATCACACGATAAGCTTGACGCAGCACGTCGATGCTATCTTTAGACCAGCCTTTACGGCGCATACCTTCAATATTAAGACCATGTGCCTTAGCAGGATTACCTGAAACCATGGTAAACGCCGCTACATCTTTTAAGACCAAAGTTGCACCACCAACCAAACTATAATCATCAATTGTACAAAACTGATGAATGCCTGAGTTGCCACCGACGATAATATGATTGCCAATGGTAACGTGACCGGCGACGCCAACATTATTAGCCAATACATTATGGTCACCAATTAAGCAATCATGAGCCACATGAGTGTTAACCATGAGCAAGTTATGGCTGCCAATTTTTGTCAGCCCACCATCTTGCTCAGTACCACGGTGCAAGCTACAGGCTTCTCGAATGGTATTATGATCGCCAATCTCAAGCCAAGTACGCTCACCCGCGTATTTGAGGTCTTGAGGGTCTTCGCCAATGCTTGAAAATTGATAAAACTGATTGTATGCACCGATACGAGTCAATCTAGTAACGACCACATGGCGATGTAACACCGTATGAGCACCAATCGTAACCTCATCACCGATGATACAGTAAGGGCCAATGGTTGCGGTTTTATCAATCGTAGCAGACGGTGAGATGAGTGCTGTGGGATGGATCTGACTCATAATAGAGGCCTTTGTATCATCGAATGCAATTAAATTAGTAAAACAAATACAGACAGCTTGGTGAAATTAACTAGCCTCAAGCTGCCTTTGTTAAAAAATAAGATGATGCTAATACATAAGCATTAACATCATGGTTTACATGTTTTATACATTATTAAAAGTGGCTAATGTGGTTTATTGCTCTTGACGGGCAATCATAATCTGCGCACTAACCGCCAGCTCATCTTCAACATGTACAGTACAATCAAACTTATAAATACCCTGCTTTTGCATCACAATTTTAGAGCGGATAATCAGCTGATCACCAGGGATAACACGGCGCTTAAAGCGCACTTTATCAACCCCTGCGAACAAGTATAAATAGCCATCTTCTGCCGTCAGTCCTGCACTAATAAAACCCAGAACACCTGATACCTGAGCCATGCACTCAACCATCAATACGCCTGGCATGATAGGCTCATCAGGGAAATGCCCATTAAAAAACTCTTCATTAATGGTGACGTTTTTTATGCCCGTGATACACTCGCCTGGTGTACAAGCAACTATCTTATCCACCAATAAAAATGGGTAACGATGTGGCAAATAATGCTTTAATGTATGGTAAGTTAATGGCAACGTTAACCCTTGTTCAGCCAAGCTTTTGATGTCTTCTGCCGTTGGGTTATCAATATTGCTAGTGCTCATAGTAACGCTTCCTTGCTGTATTTAAAGTCTTGCTTGAGAGTAAAGCTTTGCTGAGTTTTAATATTATACATAATCTAAGTATGAATTTTTTTAACTATGAATCTTTAAAAGCTAATCACGACCAAGCTGGCGAAAACGGACAGCCGCACGGCGCCAGTTAGCAGTTGGCATAGCAGCCGTGCCAGAAGAGTACGATCCGGCAGTGGTGATTGACTTAGTGACCATAGTCATACCAGATAAGGTAACATCATCTGTGATATCAATATGTCCGGTAATACCGACTGCCCCGCCAATAATGCAGCGTTTGCCAATTGTAGTACTACCTGCGATACCTGTATGAGCAGCGATAGCCGTACCATCACCGATACGGACGTTGTGTGCCACTTGGACGAGGTTATCAATAATAACATGATTTCCAATTACCGTATCATCGATAGCACCGCGATCTATACAGGTTTGACTGCCAATGCGTACATGATCACCTATCAGCACACGCCCTAACTGTGCAATACGCTCCCAACCTGTGATACTAGGATTGGCAGTGGGGGCAAAGCCAAAGCCTTCTGAGCCTATCGTCACCCCAGCGTGTAACCTAACATGATTACCAATAATACAGTCAGGTCCTATCACCACTTGTGATTTGATAACGCCATCTGTACCAATGGTAGTATTATCCTCGATGACCACATGAGCTTCAAGCACGCTGCGATCACCAATCTGCACTTGCTCACCGATGACACAAAAAGCGCCGATAGTCACTTTATTGCCAACCACTGCACTGTCGGCAATGACGGCCGTCGGATGAATGCCAATCACTGGGCACTGGCGAGCGAAAAGTTGACTTACACTAGCATAAGCCAAATAAGGGACAGCAACGATTAAAGCTACCGTATCATTTGGCGCTTCGTTACGATGCTCTTCAGTGATGAGTACTGCACCAGCATGAGTATTAGCCAGACTAGAGAGATAACGGGGGTTGCTCAAAAAACTTAATTGCCGGCAGTTAGCCGTGGTTAAATTACCGATACCTTCTAAGGATAGACGGCTCTGCTCAGCGCTAAGCTCAGCCTTGTTAAGAACAGGCTGACGCTGCTCAATCTGCGAGATGAGTTGCTCAATCGTTATCATAATGGGTGTTAGTATTGGCATGAATAAGAGGGTCGTCAAGTTGAGATATCATCTTGACGACCGGCTAAATCTAACGAACGCTTCAACTACTTAAAGGGCTGAATAACTAGTATAAAACCCTTTGCATAGCAAAAAGCAATTAGTAGATGCTTAGAAAGTGTTACCAATTTGGAACTGAACCTTTTCAGTCTCATCACCTTCTTTGTCACCGATAGGTACAGCATAGCTCAAAGAAATCGGACCAATTGGCGTATACCAAGTGACGCCTAAACCGGCACTAAAGCGTAGACTGCTATCTTGAGTCAATAATTTTACAGGACTACCATCTTTATTTTCATAAGGAGCACCTGTTTTAGGGTTAATAAAGTCACGATCTTCTTTATCCGTGGTATCAAATACCTGACCACCTTCAGCAAATAGTACTGGACGTACTTGATCTGCCCAATCGCCTTTAAATGGCATTGGTAGAATCAATTCAGTACCAAAGCTGACTAGGGCATTACCACCAACCTCTTCGTCTTGAGCATAACGTGTCTCTTTATCAATTGCATCAGCATAACTTTGTGATTTAGGGCCTAGTGTTGAAGCCTCGTAACCACGTACTGAACCATAGCCACCGGCATAGAAGTTTTCATAAAACGGTAAGTTATTACCATAACCAAGCTTGGTATAACCGCGAGCGACCCAGTCTTTATAGATAGGTTGATAAATATTACCAGTATAAACCAGCTTCTGATAACCAGCATCACCCATACCAATGGTCGCATCGACTGTATGGCTCATGCCTTTATTCGGAAATACGGGACGATCTAAGGTGCTGTAATCCCAACCGAAAAGCAGATTATAGCTTTGATATTCATTTTTGAAGCCTGTACGACCTTCAAAATCGCCTGTGAAGTCTTCGACGGTACCGCCATCATCGATAATTTCCTGTACGTTTGAGACACCAAGGAAACGCCCACCGCGTATAGTGGTATTATCGACATTGATACCTGCACTCACGCGTTTGGTTTCATCGACCGGATAACTATAATTAAGTGTGGCACCATAAGCATCGGTAACATAGTTACTAACGTTTCGATCATCGAATTTGGTCTCACGATAGTAGGCACTAATACCTTGTGATACACCATTTTCTGTGAAGTACGGATCGGTATAACCCAAGCTATAAGAATCACGTGTCTCTGAGCGTGACAAAGAAGCTTTAACACGGTCACCAGTACCCATAAAGTTATTTTGGGTAAGATCTAACTGGAAGGTAACACCGCCACTTTGTGAATAACCGGCAGCAATGGTTGAGCTACCAGATGGCTGCTCTTCAACCGTATAGTGTACATCGACTTGGTCTGGTTGATTAGGAACTGGCTTCACATCAACGTTGACATTTTTAAAAAAACCTGTGCGCATCAAACGCGTACGTGACAGCTGAATTTTATCACTAGAAGCCAATGACCCTTCCAACTGACGCATTTCACGGCGCAGTACTTCATCTTGGGTTTTTAAGTTACCCGTAAAATTGATACGGCGCACATAAATAGGACGTGCAGGATCAATATAATAATCGATATCGACTACTTTGGTCTCGTCATTGATACGCGGTACTGGTCTGATTTGCGCTAAATAATAACCCTCATTACCATAACGACTCTTAAGAGCGGAAGTGGTGGCATCAAGCTTGGCTTGTGAGTACTTTTCTTTAGCATCAAAGGTAACCAGCTCTTTTAATTCACTGGTTTCAAAAGTTGGCTTACCTAAGAAATTGATTTCGCCAAACTGATATTGCTCGCCTTCGCTAAGACTGACTTCGATAAATACACTGCTCTTATCTTCACTGATATTGAGCACCGCATTGTCTACTGAAAAGCGTACATAACCATCATTTAGATACAGGGCTTTTAGATTCTCTAAACTTGCCGCCAGCTTCTCTTTTGCATAACGATCAGATTTAGATAAGAGACGTGTCCATGAAGACTCTTTTACTGCAAAGACTTCTTTAATTTCTTTATCACTAAAGTGCTTATTACCAATAATATTGATATCAACTACTTTGGCCGGATTGCCTTCGATAAAGCGCACATCAAGCTTGACGCGGTTGCCATCAAGCAGCGTCTGATCGACTTCAATATTACTATTGTAATAGCCTTGGCTGATATATTGCTGTTGTAGCTCGTTTGCAACGCCCTGTAGGGTTGCTTGCTTAAGCACATTACCAACAGCAAGACCTGCATTATTTAGGCCTTGCTCAAGCCCTTCTTTGGGAATAAGTTTGTTGCCATCAAAATTAACTTCTGCAATCGTCGGACGTTCAACGACATCAAAGCGCAGCTTGCCGCCTTCGATACGGCTTTGAATGTCAGCAAAGTTTTCGGTCGCATATAGTGCTTTGATACTGGCAGCCAGATTTGCATCATTGACCGTATCGCCTATTGTAATAGGCAGTACTGGATATAAACTATCAGGTGTTAGGCGTTGTAGACCATTAAAGCCAATATCAGTGACCACAAATTCTGCAGCCTGAACCGGCATACTCATCATTGCTACAACTAACGGCAACCCAGCCGCGCTCATAAATAAAGGCGTACGCATAAACACTATCCGTCAATAAAAAACTTGCTTAAGTTAAGTTGAAAAGCACATCTTATCTGGTCTCTTTTGTGTCATATCGTAAACACTTAGGGAGCAGACTCAGAACACTTTATATAAAACGCGTCATAAAATAAACTAAAATATAAAATTAGTACAGCAGCACGGCGATTAAAGAAATTGCTTATCAGCCTAACAATAGACACAGGATAAGCATAAAACCATTAGTCTATCGCATCTTACCGTGCAAGAAGTATGCTATATCATCAAAATAGCCGACTGATATCATTACCAATTGCTAACACCATGAAACCTGCCAGCAAGAGTAAACCAATATTTAAGCCTACCATTTGCACGCCTTCAGAGAGTGGCTTGCCGCGTATCAGCTCAATTAGATAATAGACAATATGACCGCCATCTAATACTGGAATTGGCAACAGATTCAAAACCGCGAGGCTCAAACTGATTAAGGCTGCCGTAGATAATACCATTTGCCAACTGATATCAAAACTTTGTTTAGCGACTTTAGCAATGGTAATCGGACCTGATAAGTTATCAAGACCTATCATACCTGATAGCATCTTGCCCATTGAGCTGACAGTCATAACGGCCAATTGCTCAGTTTTCTCAAACGATTTGACTAACGACTCAGCTGGACCATAGACCACAGTGGTTTTGTACGCATCAGGAATGACAATCTCAGACTGTGCCACCATAGCACCAATTTGTCCATAATCGTTACCTAAATTGTCTTTTTTACCTTGCGGCATAATCTGCAACTCAATCGGCTGATCATTCCGTAATACGCTAAATGTCAGCAAAGTCTCAGGATTGTCGCGGATAATACGAGTGGCGCTAATCCAGTCATTAATGGCTTCGTCATTGATAGCAGTGATGCGGTCGCCAGCCTTGAGACCTTGACGACTTGCTGCGCCATCAGGCGTTACATCACCGACTATCGGTGCAATATTTGGTTGCCACGGTATCATACCAAAGCTTGATAAGGCATCTTTACCTTGCGCGGCACCTTGCATAAATTCTTTTACAGGTGCTTGATAAGTTTTGGTTGCATTATTATTGGCTTCTGATTGCAACGTCACGCTTATATTGGCTGTCTCGCCCATGCGTCCAGCAAGGCGATAATTAATCCCTTCCCACGTCTGTACGTCATGACCATCAATCGCAACGATTTTATCACCGGCAGGTAACTGTGCTATCGAGGCAGGCGTATCTGGCAATACTTGACCAATTTTGGTGGCAAGCTGCTCTGAGGGAGTCATAAATAACACCCAGAACAATGCAATGGCAATAACGAAGTTCATGATAGGACCGGCAGCCACAATAGCTATTTTCTTAAGCGGATGCTGACGATTAAATGCTAAATGCTGCTCATCTTTGGCCACCTCACCTTCACGCTCATCAAGCATCTTGACATAGCCACCGAGTGGCAGGGCTGAAATACGATAATCAATCCCACTTTTTTTGCTGGTCCAGCCAAAGAGTTTGGGACCAAAACCAATAGAATACGTAAGTACTCTAACGCCGCAAAGACGCGCTACAATATAATGACCCCACTCATGCAAAGCAATAAGCGGACCTAAGACAAATATTGCCGCAAGGAGCGTTAATAGAAACGTCATGATTTTTTCTCAGTAGGTACTCTTAACATCATTATAAAGGCGATAGCGCTTGATACATCTAGATCAATCTTGCCACCAGCTTCTCAGTATGCTGACGCACTAGGTTATCCATTGCCAAAATTTCATCAATATCGGCAGTCTCAGTCAATGCCGAAACTTGTATCTCATTCAATGCTTGTTCATTAATATCAGCAATATCCGTCAGACGAATTTGATTATTCAAAAATGCCGATACTGCAATCTCATTCGCCGCATTTAGAATAATGGTCGCGTGCGTACCCGCTTGCATCGCCTCTCGTGCCAGACGTAAGCAGGCGAATTTTTGCAAATCAGGCTCGATAAACTCTAAACCACTTAAGGCACATAAGTCTAATGGCTGAGAGCCACTGTCAATACGGTCAGGGTAGCTTAGCGCATGAGCAATGGGCGTTTTCATATCTGGACTGCCAAGCTGCGCCAAAAAGCTGCCATCGCTATATTCTACCATTGAGTGAATGATACTTTGTGGATGAATCACCACATTTATCTTATTTTCAGGCAAATCAAATAAATGACAGGCTTCAATCAGCTCAAGCCCCTTGTTCATCATCGTGGCAGAATCAACCGATATTTTTTGTCCCATCGACCAGTTTGGGTGTTTGACCGCTTCAGCGACACTAGCTTGCTGCATCTGCATAAATGACTGCTGTAAGAACGGTCCACCAGAAGCTGTTAGCCATAGCTTACGCACGCCATGATTTGGTCGGTGAATTTGGGTATTATCCTGCTGAATGGCAAAAGGTAAACACTGAAAGATAGCATTATGTTCAGAATCAAGAGGCAGCAAAGTTGCATGATGTGTTTTGACCGCATTGATCATGACTTGCCCTGCCATCACCAGCGCTTCTTTGTTCGCAAGTAAGATACGCTTGCCTGCACGAGCAGCAGCTAGAGTAGAAGGCAGACCTGCGGCGCCAACAATGGCAGCAACGACAGTATCAGTTTGTGAATCGATAGCGATATCTACCAACCCTGCATCACCGCCCACCACCTCGATATCGAGACCTGTAGCTTTCAGACGCTGTGCAAACTCATCAACCGCAGCTGTTGGTACGCCTACCCGCTTAGGAGCGAACTGCTGACAAAGAGCAAGCAGCTTATCTAAACGGTGATATCCAGATAAGGCATAAACATCGTAATGCTGTGGTTGTGCTGCCAAGATGGCTAACGTACTGTCGCCAATCGAACCTGTCGCGCCTAATACGGCGATACGTTGGGTCATAACCATGGGTGCCTATAAATGATACAGTAGTAATAAGATGAAAATTAAATGAGCCGCTAAGTTTATGTTCTGTCAGATAACTGCGTAAGCGATTTTGATAATATTAGGCAAGTCAAACGACAATCAAACCAAACTGCTGTATTGCCCAAAAACCAAGCGCAAATATCGGCGTAGCAGGTAGCAGTGAATCAATACGGTCAAGTATTCCACCATGCCCCGGTAGAATCGTTCCTGAATCTTTAACATTAGCACGGCGTTTGAGCATTGACTCAAACAAATCGCCCAGTACGGAAGCTAAAATCGTCAGAGCCGATAATGCCACAAAGGCGATGAGAGCTGCACCCGCCAATTGTAATTTAAAGACACTTATAATTACTACGACCAGTAGTCCTGTGACTAGGCCACCCGCCAGCCCTTCCATACTCTTATTGGGCGAGACATTCGGTGCCATTTTTCGGCGACCAAGCTTGCGCCCAACAAAGTAAGCACCACTGTCTGCACACCAGACCAATAAAAACACATACAGTAGCCACCATGGCGACAATTGCCATAAGTAAAACATAGCCGTAATTGAAGCCGTTAATATCACTGTTCCCATTAGCGCCAACTGCTTGCCGTACCATTTGGTAGACGTGGGGAAAACTCGTACCCAAGACAGCGCCATTAACCATATGATGAGAGAAGCTGCCCACCAAAAAAGCCACGTGACTTTAAACATAAGTGACACTAACGTCAGCAGCAACACCAATAGGACGAAGACCGCGGGCTGACGCCACTTTGGCATCAGTTTCGTCCATTCATGGGCAGCAATAATCACTCCAATCCCTAAAAGTGGTGCAAATAATATAGGGGTTTGGCTCGCAAACATTGCAATACCAACGATAATAACGAGAACAATTGCCGTCTTAATTCGTTGCCACATACTTATTGAGCCTTATAATAATGAAGAACATTTGATCAAATTGCGCGATAAATATTGACTATAGATAATGACGTATCATAGCCAGAAGCTGACTATAATAGCGTATTGATAGTGACGCACGCTATTGAAAGTGCCCTAAATTGACAAAAGTCGTCTAATGCTCTTGATATGACCTCTAAGATATTTGCTGAGCCGTCACTATTTGCTCGCTGGTTTTACCAAAGCGGCGTTGACGTTGAGCAAAATCCTCTAGCATTGCTGCTAGCTCATCGACGCTAAAGTCTGGCCACAATGTTGGGGTAAAAAACAGCTCTGCATAGGCGGATTGCCACAATAAGAAGTTGGAAAGACGGTACTCGCCGCCGGTACGTATCAGCATGTCCACTTCTGGCGCATCTGCCAATTGCACATACTCTCCAAGTTTTCCCTTATCAATATCATCAATTGATAACTGACCTGCCTGTACTTGCTGTAATAGCTGCTTTGCTGCATGAGCGATATCCCACTGTCCACCGTAACTGATGGCGATGACCAATGTCATGGCATCAAAATCAGCCGTTTTTGCTTCAGCATCTGCCATCAATAATTGCAAATCATCACTAAGCTGACTGCGGTCGCCGATAAAACGCAAACGAATACGGTACTTAACCATACGAGGCATCTGCTCATTGATGGTTAAGCTCAGCAAATGCATCAGCAATGCTACTTCAGTCGGTGGGCGCTGCCAATTCTCACTGGAAAAGGCAAAGACGGTCAAAACCTCAATACCCGTACTGACGCAATATTCAACAATAGGGTCTAGCGCATCTTTGCCAGCGATATGCCCCTGACCTTTACCTAAATTATGGACTTTACCATAGCGGTTATTGCCGTCCATGATGACAGCGATATGGCGTGGAAGAAGGACTGGAGCTAAACTCTCTGACATAGACATAGGCTAACTTGCTTGTTGTTTAAGTAAAATAATCATAACGCGCGCCATACCTTATAAAAACCCTAACTCATAATTTATATAAAGAGATTCATATAAAGTCCTTATAAAAAAGGACAATATAAACAAGCTATAGAGTAAGGTTAATTGTCTACACGGCAACAAACAGCCAATAGCACCTTGATATTGGCTGTTTGTTCTTAGCGACTTGTTATATAAAATATTGATAGCGCATCATTTTTGACAGCAGAAAAATATACTTATACTGCCATCAAATCGGTTTCTTTTTTGCTTAAGCGGCTATCGATGGTTTCAATATATTTGTCAGTGATTTTTTGAATGTCGTCACTGGCGCGGCGCTCGTCGTCTTCTGAGATCTCTTTTTCTTTTGCCAACTCTTTGATGTCATTCATCATATCACGGCGGATATTGCGAATAGAAACGCGGCTGTTTTCTGCTTCGCCACGTGCCAATTTTTGCATATCTTTTCGAGTTTCTTCTGTCAATGCTGGCATAGGAACACGAATCACATCAGCAGTCATTGGATTAAGACCCAAATCTGCTTCGCGGATAGCTTTGTCAATCGCTTGCACCATGGTACGGTCAAATGGCTGTACCAGTAGCGTACGCGAATCTTCAACGTTAACACTCGCTACTTGATTTAACGGCGTAGGCGACCCGTAGTAGCTGACCATTACACCTGTCAACATACCTGGATGCGCGCGACCCGTACGGACTTTACTAAAAGTACTTTCAAGCGCTTCCAAGGTTTTTTGCATGCGCGCTTCGCCGTCTTGCTTAATTTCTTGAATCATGAGGTATCCTTATTTATCGCTACCGACAAATTATTTATTGTTTATTATAAGAACTATTCAGGTATTGCCACAGATAAGTAGCTGTCTTACTTCTGCCTATCTTTTATCATATTTTGGGTACGTTATTAATGATAGACGCGTGTGCCTTCATTCTCACCCATCACAACATTTAATAAAGCATTGGGCTTATTCATATCAAAGACTTGTAATGGCACATCGTGCTCACGACATAATGCGATGGCAGTCAAATCCATAACTCCAAGCTTTTGCTCTAACACCTCATCAAAGGTCAGACCATCATATTTTACTGCATCGCTATGTAGGCTTGGGTCTTTATCATAAACACCATCTACTTTGGTCGCTTTTAGAATCAAACCTGCTTCGATTTCAATACCACGTAAGCAAGCAGCCGTATCAGTGGTAAAGAAAGGATTGCCCGTACCCGCGACAAAGATACATACTTCGCCATTTTTAAGATAACGAATCGCATTACGGCTGCTATAACTCTCAGTAACTTCACCAATCGGCAGGGCAGACATTAGGCGCGTTTTGATATTACGGCGCTCAAGAGCATCGCGCATTGCAAGGCCATTCATAACGGTTGCAAGCATACCCATTTGATCGCCAGTGACGCGACCGACCAAACCCTCTTTTTGTAATTGGGCACCGCGATATAAGTTACCACCACCGACCACGATACCCACTTGGACACCAAGCCCGCGCAAATGGGCGATAGATAAGCTCATCTTATCGAGCACTTCGGTATCAATACCCATATCTTTCGTACCCGCTAAGGCTTCACCAGAGAGTTTTAGCAAGATACGAGAATAACGCGGGTTTTTGTCAGACATGAGGTCACCTTGTCAGTATTGAATTATAATTAAAGTTATCGGTAATATACAAATAGAGTTTACTTTGAGATTTGACGGCATTGCCCAACTTAAGGATAAGCAGGTACAAAGGTCAAATTGCGCTAATTGTAGCAAAAACTGCCCGCAATTGGGCAATTTTCATGCGCCTATTACACTGACTGCTTAGCCTTTGTAACTGGCAAACAAATCATATTCACTAGCATCGTCGATAGTAACCGTTAAGAACTGCCCAACTTTGACGTGAGCGTCAATATCATCGACGTAGACGTGACCGTCAATCTCTGGTGCGTCAGCATAACTACGGCAAATCGCAACGCCCTCTTCTCTATCAATTTCGTCGACCAATACCATCAATGTTTTGCCAATTTTCTCTTGTAACTTTTGCGCTGAGATATCTTGCTGCAACGTCATCAAACGCTCGTAACGTTCTTGCTTGACGTCTTCTGGCACATGATTTGGCAAGTCATTGGCAACCGCACCTTCAACTTCTGAATAGGTAAAGGCACCAACGCGATCTAGACGGGCTTCTACTAACCAATCAAGCAAGCATTGAAAATCTTCTTCTGTCTCGCCTGGGAAGCCAACAACAAAGGTTGAACGAATGACGATATCAGGGCAAATCTCACGCCATGCATGGATACGCGCCAAGGTATTTTCGCTATGGGCAGGACGTTTCATGGCTTTTAGGATGCGATGGCTGGCATGTTGGAATGGAATATCAAGATAAGGCAATAATTTCTTCTCGCCCATTAATTCTACGACTTTATCTACATGCGGATACGGATAAACATAATGCAGACGCACCCAAATACCCAAATCGTTTAACGCTTGGCATAAGTCATAAAACTTAGACTTCAGCGGCATACCATTCCAAAAGCTCGTCTTATACTTTAAGTCCAGACCATAAGCAGAAGTATCTTGCGAAATAATTAGTAACTCTTTCACGCCCGCTTTTTTCAGCGCCATCGCTTCGTTCATCACACTATCAATCGGACGCGACACCAAGTCACCACGTAAACTTGGGATGATGCAGAACGTGCAACGGTGATTACAACCTTCTGATATTTTTAAGTAGGCATAATGGCTTGGGGTTAACTTGATACCCGCCTCATTAATCAAATCTATTTTAGGATTATATACTGTATCTGTGCTGCGCTCAGGCTTTGGCACGTGTAGCGCAACGGCAGTAATCACTTCATCATAGGCATGCGCACCAGTCACTGCCAATACGGCTGGATGCATCGCACGGATTTTATCCGCTTCTTTACCCAAACAGCCCGTCACGATAACTTTACCGTTTTTGCTGATAGCCTCACCGATGGCATCGAGCGACTCTTGTACCGCTGACTCAATAAAGCCGCAAGTATTGACCACTACTAAGTCTGCGCCTTCATAATCACTGGCTACTTGATAGCCATCACGGCTAAGCTCTGTGATAATACGCTCACTATCGACCAAGGCTTTTGGACAACCAAGTGACACGAACCCAATCTTAGGTGCGGCATTGACAGGGGCATTGGTCGTTGCTGTTGTCGCTTTAGTTGACGCTGCTGAAACTACCTCACTGCTTTGCTCGACACTACGATTTTGATTATGATTGGCTTTGTGATGGTAAGGTTGAACACTGTCCGTCGAGCCTTGCGCAGGCATTGCTGTCGGCTTAGCAGGATTAAAGAGAGTGGCAGTGTCTTTTGGTGTAGAAGCTAGCTGTGAAGGGGCTATAGTCGTATTAACGGACTCGGTAGAAATATTGGGCATGGCTAACCTTGCTAGAGATAAATTGGCTGTGCGCATTGTACGTTTTTTTTACAAAAATCGCCAGTTTTGCCGCTCTATAGTGTTGATTTATGGTTAAATATTATATCGAGCCTCTATTTATCTAGGTATTACTCATGACCGCTGATTTTATAAGCGCAAAACCAACGCCTGACTTAGCCTTTATCTCACAGCATTTGTTTACGGCTATCTTGTGGGTTAATGATGAATTGTCTATTAATTGGCTAAACACCCAAGCTGAGCAGTTACTAGCGATCAGTAGCGGACGCTTGCTTAACCAGTCTATATTGATGCTGCTTGCGCCTGAAGAGTTGAAACCCCAAACAAGCACACTTATGGATAGTCCAAAAGACAAAACGTGCTCTTTGACTGAACGTTTTTTTCAAGCTAAACGATACCAACAACCTTTTATTGACCATGACCATCTGATAAACAGCCCATTAAATAGCAACTTATCACTCTCGATTGACTATAGCGTCACCCCTGTTATCTATCAGCAGCAAAATTACTTTATTATAGAGATATGGGGTAAAGATCGCCAAAGTCGCATCTCAGAAGAACAGCGCCAACAGCAGCAGTATAGTGTTGCACGTCATATGCTGCGCTCGGTTGCCCATGAAATCAAAAATCCGTTGGCTGGTATTCGGGGTGCCGCGCAATTATTGCAGCGTCAATTTATCAAATTTAGTGAACGCTCTTTTAATACTCACACTGCTGATACTGACTCCCCTAGCCTTGTATCGAGCCCGACTTTAAACCCTGATAACGATCGTCAAAAAACCGCTGACAAATTGCGCAGCTATACCGATATCATTATCTCAGAGACAGATCGCCTAACTCAGCTGATTGGGCAGTTTCTTGGTTCCAATCAATTACCACATTGGCAAATGCTCAATGTTCATGAGCCTATAGAGCACGTTTTGGCATTGATCATCCATCAATATCCGCAAGTTTTATTACAGCGTGACTATGACTTATCGTTACCTGAACTCTGTGCTGATAAAGACCAGCTGATTCAAGTCTTTTTAAACTTGATTAATAATGCTTGCGAATCCATGGCGGAATTTGCAGAAACGCTGCAGCAAATCGTGCCAGCCGTATCCAGTCAATTAACATCAGATATTCCATTTAATAATCTTGATTTTGACGATGGCTATCAACCCAAACTCCATATTCAAACGCGTGTTGCTTTTCAACATACGATTGCTGGGCAGCAACATAAACAAGTACTACAAGTTACTATCACCGATAATGGTTCTGGCATTCATCCTGATATCATTGGGCAGATATTCTTCCCTATGGTGACCAGTCGCGCGCTAGGAACTGGGCTTGGTTTATCCATTGTGCAAGATATTATCAGCCGTCATCATGGTATGATTGATGTCAGCTCTACTCAATCGCAGGGCGCCAGTACGAATACTAATGTCGATCATAAAACCAGTAAGTATAGTCAGACCCGTTTTACCCTTTATTTGCCTTTTCATCAGCCAATTGCTGAAAGTTAATGTTTTCACCTCAATTCTTCTCACTGCTTATCAGGCTAAGTACATGATCCAGTATAATGACACCCAATCTCTTAAAAGCAATGAGCGAACGCCAATGGTCACGGTTAATAACAGTCCTGATAATGAGCCTGCTACTTTATGGCTCATCGATGATGATGCGGCGCTGCGTATGGTACTTGCAGATACTTTTGAAGACGCTGGATTGACAGTTATCAGCTTTACCCAAGCACAAGCAGCATGGACACGCCTCAATGATATTTTGCAAGCATCAGAGTCAACCGCCTTGTTACCTGACGTGATATTGACCGATATTCGTATGCCGATGATGGATGGTCTATCCTTTAGTGACTGGGTACACAAGCACTTTCCTGAGCTTCCGATTGTCATTATGACAGCGCATTCAGACCTCACTTCTGCCATTAGCAGCTATCAGACTGGTGCATTTGAATATCTGCCCAAGCCGTTTGATTTAGATGATGCGGTCACAACGATTTATAAAGCCATTAATTATCAGCCGAGTCTAGTCATATCAAATCATTCAGTCGAGTCTAATACGAATGTAAGTACTGATACCAAAGAACAGCCTGCGAACAAATCAAATGCAGCCAAATCAGCTAGAAAAACCCCTAAAGCTGCTGAAAGTAAAACTCATGAAAAACCCAAACCCCAAACCAATAACAATCCAAGCGGCATCATTGGTCAATCACAAGCCATGCAAACGGTATTTCGTGCCATTGGTAGACTTGCGCACTCACCGATTACCGTTTTAATCACTGGTGAATCAGGTACAGGTAAAGAGTTGGTCGCTAGCGCCTTACATCAGCACTCACCGCGAAATAATAAAACTTTTATTGCACTAAATATGGCAGCAATTCCTCATGATTTGATTGAGTCTGAGTTGTTTGGTCATGAAAAAGGCGCGTTCACTGGCGCTACAACGTCACGCCAAGGTCGTTTTGAGCAAGCAGATGGCGGCACATTATTTTTAGATGAAATTGGAGACATGCCTTTTAGTACCCAAACGCGGCTGCTACGAGTGCTGGCAAATGGTGAGTTTTTTCGCGTGGGTGGTCAGCAGCCTGTCAAAGTAGATGTACGCATTATTGCTGCTACCCATCAAAACTTAGAAGAATTGGTCAAACAAGGCAAATTCCGTGAGGATCTATTTTATCGCCTGAATGTCATTCGCCTGCCATTGCCGCCCTTACGGACTCGCCGCGAGGATGTACCAGCATTAACCACTTATTTTATGCAGCGCGCGGCTGAGCAGATGAATACGGCACCAAAACAGTTACATCCGGCAGCAATGCAAATGATGCAGTCTTTTGAATGGCGAGGTAATGTCCGTCAACTTGAGAATGTCTGTCTCTGGCTAACAGTAATGGCGACTGGCGACACCGTTATGATCGATGACTTGCCTCCAGAGTTGCTCGAAAACATCCCCTCTACTCTAGACCAACAACAGCAGCATACATCCTCACAAGACGCTATTGGAAATAATCATCTACAAAGTCAGGATACTTTTGGCACCCATAGCTGGCAACAAGCTTTGGCTATTTGGGCGAAGCAGTCACTACAAGCTGGTGCAACCGATATTTTACAGACAGCAACACCTGAGTTTGAACGCGTTTTATTGGCAGCAGCGCTCGACCATAGTGGTGGCAAAAAGATAGCCGCTGCCAATTTACTCGGTTGGGGTCGCAATACCTTGACACGCAAATTACAGCAATTAGATGTTTCTTTAGCAGAAGGACGAAATAATCGTTATTGATGCTTCGAATCTATAAATTAAAATATGAATAATATCAAACATTTATAAAAATATGTGAAAATAAACGCTAAATAATTAAAAATAAGTGCAAATAGGGCTTGCCAAACTATTTAAAATCTATATAATAGCCAACCACTGAGACGCACTACCGAATCAGTTATTTATCTCAATGGGGTTTGAATATTAACACCAAAGATGATAAGGTAACGAAAATGGGGCTGTGGCGGAATTGGTAGACGCACCAGATTTAGGTTCTGGCGCCGCAAGGTGTGAGAGTTCGAGTCTCTCCAGCCCCACCATTTTCGGATAGTACATCTTAGATCAAATATTAAAGCCTGCTTTTAGCAGGTTTTTTTGTGTCCGGAATTTACTGGATTTATATTTTCAACCTTAGTTATTGAGTTCGGTTACCTTGCCATTCCATACCTTCTAAATCTAAAAGCATTTCACCCATACTCTGATACCTTTTCTCCATCCGCTTTGCCAATGCTTTATCAATAATACCCTGATAGCGACTATATTCTAATGGCAAGGTCGGAACAGACTGTTGGCAATGTTTTATCGCCCAATCAATCATTGGATCACTACTTCGAGCATCAACGGCAAATGGTCGCTCGCCGACTAATATCTCATACATCATAACCCCAAAAGCGTATATATCGCTTTGAACCGTTGAGCCATACCCTTGCCAACGCTCAGGAGCAAGATAGGCAGGCGTGCCAGCAATATTTGCTACACTTGGCTGATAAGGAGTGCGCGCTAAAGCAAAATCCGTCAGTAATAAATCAAAGGTGATACGGCTAATATCTGCATTACTTGGCAAAAAACCTTCTAGCAAAATATTACTGGGCTTAATATCATTATGTAGCCAGCCGATATTATGTAAATGGTAAGTAAGATTAGCAGATTGTAGGATAAATTGATTTTTTTGTGCCTGTGTTAATAATATATGCTTTTGTGTGCTCAGCTGATTTTTCAAGCTGCCATTTGGATAATAAGGCATGACAAGCACAGTCAAATGCTGCAGCCGTCCTAATATTTGTAAGGTAATATTTTCATAAAATAATAGTGGTGGTACGATAGCGGAAAAGCTGTTTTGATTATTTGATAAGTTGTTTATAGATGTTAGGACGTCAGCTTCATAGGTTAAACCAGCAGAGTTTCGATTAACATTAGCATATAACTGCCATTTAATCATTACGCTCCCAAACTGCGAGTGTTGGGCACGCGTTAAACCTTGATAATCAAATTCACTACCATGATTTTGCTGACTGAGGCGTTGATGCGAGATATCGCTATAATTTAGGCTGGAAAAGAATGCCGTTAATGCTGGCAGGATTCGTGGGGCTTGCACTCGCAAGGCTTGTTTTGCATCTGCTTGTAATACATGAGGAATACTGGCACTATTTTTCATGGTAAAGTGATGCCTCTATATATCTAGTAAGCCAAACGTCATTTTAATTTTTATGAGCGACTGAGTATTATGCCCCAATCTACTAAGCCTGTTATGAATTATGCTCTGCCCGACCATTTATTAAATCTGTTCAGTCAGTATTTACAAGAGCAAATCACGCCAACCATTGAGATCGATCCTGCGCAGCTGGCTTATCGCTGGGTCGGTGGGCAGACTGGACATTTAGAGCCGCTAGCCGTGAATTTGTTTTTAAATTTAGACGACCTACATGGTATCGACACGCAAAAATCAAAGCTGGTACAAAACACGCGTCAATTCCTCAAGGGCTATCCTGCCAATCACGTCTTGATGACAGGGACACGCGGCACTGGTAAATCATCGCTGATTCGAGCATTGCTTCAAGCCTATCATAACGAAGGTCTGCGCATCATTGAAATTGCTCGTGATGACTTACGGATGCTTGATAAAATACGGGCAGCAATTAAAGTGCTGCCAGCTGACTGCAAATGTCGCTATGTGGTGTACTGTGATGACTTGGCATTTAATGGTCAAGATGAAAGCTACCGCACCTTAAAAAGTGTGCTTGATGGTGCCCTAGATTCAGAGCAAGACAAATTATTGGTTTATGCAACCAGTAACCGCCGCCATCTACTACCGCAGCTGATGAAAGACAATGTTAATATTTATAATGGTCAAACCGACGAGGTTAACCCTTATGAAACCATTGATGAGACGGTGTCTTTATCTGACCGTTTTGGTTTATGGCTATCCTTTCATCCAATGGATCAAAACACGTATTTATACATCGTTCGCCATTACTTATCACTTTCACCACATCGCAATCTAGATAATATGAATGGCGTTAAAAAAAGCAATCATAATGAAGAAGAAAATAAGACGCTACCTGATAATATAAGAGCAGCCGCATTACGCTGGGCATCAGAACGTGGTGGACGCTCTGGTCGAGTGGCGTATCAGTTCAGTCGTTATTGGATAGGACAGACCCAATTAGCAGCTGAAGACAGTCAGTCTTAAAAACTCATATCATGTATTTTTATGGTCGCGTGCAGAGCCTAAATACTGTACGCGACTGCCTATATGATCACCCACCTCTTCCTCTGCACCATTCACCAGATATTGGTCAAAATCTGCTGCCAACCATAGATTACCTTGGTAAACACTTTCGGTATCCAACCGAATATGCGCCATATTTGGCGTGTTGCTATTTGGATTGTCAAAGCTCTGATAACGGGCGCTAAAATGAGTGAGAATTAGGTTCTTAAGCCCATTGTCTTGGGCAAATCGGCCCAATAACTGCGCGCTACTATGCATTGGATCAAAATCTGGACTTTTGGCTTGAATCTTCGCTAAGACGTCACTGGTATATGTCGCTTCATGTACCAATACATCCGCACCGACCACTGCCGCTTGTAAGCGCTCCGGCGTATCATTGTCGCCAGCTACCACTACCCTTGTAGGCTGACTCTCATTATCGACATAATCTGCTGAACGAAGCTTGCGACCATCAGCAGTCATGACATCCTGACCTTACTGTAGCTTGCCCCACAGCGCGCTGGCTGGAATATTATCTGCTATCAGCTTGTCCTTATCAAGATGGCGACGACTTATCGTCTGGGTGATACCAAAGCCAAAAGAGGGAACGCGATGCGATAAAGGCGTAATATCAATCTCAAGCTGATGTTGATTGTCAAAGATGATTGTTGCCTGAGCTTTATTTTTACTATCTGGCTCAGATAGTAAATTTTCTATCGCCATAAAGTTAATAGCAAATGGAAAGTGCAATTCGGTAGTCAAAATAACAGCATCAAGCAGTGTGGCAATCGCTTTTGGCGCAAGCAGTATCAGTGGTGCAGTACGTCCTGACATTGCCGCACTCGCTAACAACCCCGGCAAACCATAGCAATGGTCACCATGCACATGAGTAATGCAAATCGCTTGTAACTGATGTAAAGATAACTGGGTATGTAAGAGCTGATGCTGCGTACCCTCACCGCAATCAATCAATACCCACGGCCGTGATTTCCTGTTTTGCTGTTGATTTGTCCCTGAGCTATAAGGATTGAGGCACTCGATGGCAAGCGCCGTTACATTACGTTGCTTGGTTGGCACGCCTGCCGAGGTACCCAAAAAAGTGAGTTTTAGCATCGCTTATCTCTGCTGATTATCATTACGAGCTGTTATGACAACTGACATATCATCGTTTTTTTGCCTTCAATCATCTGTCCGCCATTTGCCGTACATTCATTGACCATATTGGATTCATACGACTTCCAGCCACCATAGAAGCTGGCAATGCATAGAATCACTACCAACAGTTTTTGCGACCATGCTTTAATGGAAACTTGCTGACTATTCACATTATTATCAACTTCATTAAATGGTTGTTCATTAGCACCGTTGGTATGGTCGGTATTATTCGACTTACTCAAATCTGTCATTTTTCATCCTAAAAAAAGGGTTTGTCTATAAATAAACAAAACCCTTTATTATTATATTAAATCAATAATTAATAATAATCGTCGCACTTAAAACTGTAGACGACCGCCCTTTTCTTCTGCACGTTTAAAGGCATCACGTTCTTCACAACGCTTCAGCCACGTTAAGATATTGGTATATTTACTACTGTCTAAACCTGCACCTGCATTGGCACCGACCACAGCCAGATGCATCTGAATATCAGCGGCGCTAAATTCTGCTCCGGCAAACCAATGGTTGTCATGTAGATGCTGCTCCATCATATCGAGTATGACAGTCAAGTTTTTACTGATCATGCTTTTTTCGACTTGCTTCTTGATGCTTTTACTCACAGGTTTGATCAGCATCGGCGACTGCTCAACCACTTTAGTAAATACCAAACGCATGACCAATGGCGGCATCACTGATGCTTCAGCAAAGTGTAGCCAAAATGTATAGGCCTCCCATGCCGCTTCATTATCATCAGCAGGCTTAAACTGCTTTTCTTTATCATAGTGCTTTAATAGATACTCGATGATAAAGCCTGACTCAATCAGCACACGACCGTCGACCTCTAGCATCGGTGCATGACCGAGCGGGTGTATTTGCCTTAAGCTATCAGGGGCACGGTACGCTCTGTTACGCTGGTAGCAGGTCAGTTGGTAGTCAACATTCAGCTCTTCTAATAGCCATAAGATACGAAATGAGCGTGAGTTTGCCAAGTGATGAAGGTGTAGCATAAACCATCCTTATAATAAGTTTTTAGTATTCAATAGCAGATTTTATAAGTCAATTCTTCAACATTCTGTTTAAATAAAGGAGTTTAATAAATCAACCAACCCGATTTAAGTTAATAATAATGCTTGATAATAACTCACTTACTGTTTTTATTGTAGCTTTACTATGTAGCGTGACTTATCAAACCACCTTTATCGAGCCATGCTACTTATCATTACATCCATAACTACTTTGAATCTAACGCTTGGATTTTACGCGTGATTTTATCTATCCGCTGTTGGTATTTCTTGATTTTGCGAAAACGGTGTGCCTTTAATATACCCTCTATACGATGGTCGATAAAACGGTGACGCGGTGGAAAACTTCCAACTTGCGGCTCTCGGTAACCATGCAAATGATTGTCAAGGCGTCGGATAAGAAAGCCTTTCATACTATCAGCAATCATAATAAACAATGCCAGTGTAATCATGCCATACATGAATAACGAGCCACCTTCATCCAGACTTTGATTTAACACCGTAATAGATAATACAAATAGCAGCATAGGCTCTATGTAGCTGAGCGCGCCAAATAGCGACACTGGCAGCTTACTACTAGCAACCATAGTTAGAGACATGGCAAGCGCACTAAAAGCGCCTAGCAGCGGCAATATGTACCAAAATTTGGTGTTTTGCATCGCTACACTAAAGCCGCCGCTGCTATAAAGCATAATCAGCACCACTGGCGTCAGTAACGTCAAATCTGATAACAGACCTGTAATAGGCGGCACAGCAAGCTTACGACGTAGCAAATAATAAGGCGGATAACCCAAGCACGCAAAGGCTGTTACCCAAGATATACTGCCATATTGCAATATATCATAGCCGATACCGAGCGCAGCACATATCGCTGCTAACCATTGCAAAGCATTCATATGCTCATGATAGAAAAAACGCCCAATCACAATCATGACCAATGGCAATAAAAAATAGCCCAAGGTCACATCAAGACCAAAGCCATTGACCGGTCCCCACATAAACAGCCAAATCTGCCCACCTAAAATTGGGGTTGGCAGTACAAAAATAATCCACTCTTTTGGCGTCTTTAGTGTTTTGAGATAATCAAATACATGCTGCCACTGTTTTGTAAGACTGACCAATAGCACTAGGCTCAAGAGCATCATCAATACGCGCCACGAAGCCACCTGCGTACCCGTCAATGGCAGCATAAATAGCCCAAATAGAAACATCAAAGAAAACAAAAAACTTGATGCTACTGAAGCCAAAGTTCCCTGAACGGTCTGATTGGTCGTAAGCATAACAACAGCCTTAAAAAAACAGAAAAAAAAACAAAGCCTCCAACGATAACGTCAGAGGCTTTTTTATAAAAGGTAATAAAAGAATAGACCAAAAAACTAACTCATAAAATCGTTATTCGTCATTGTCAGTTTCTGTACGACTAGTATCATCAAAGTCTGTCTCTGTAGCATCACTATTCGCCGCATAAACATCCATCTGTTCTTGACCTTTTACTTCAAACGTTCCATCTTCTCTCATTGCATCAATCAGCTCATTGTTACCCTCTTCGTGCTCAACACGCGCCATAGCAACCAGCTTTTCATCTTTTGATAAACGAATCAGCGTGACACCTTGAGTATTACGACCAGAGCTTGCTACATGCTCAACTGGGGTACGTACTAAAGTACCTTTGTCTGAGATTAAAATAATATCGTCTGTAGAGTCCACCTTGGTAGCACGAACCAGCGCACCATTACGCGTGCTAGTTTTGATAGCGATAACACCGCCACCGCCACGATTTTGCGTGTTGAACTCATTGATAAAGGTACGTTTACCAAAGCCATTTTCACAAGCAATCAGAATCTCTCGCACATCATCTTCGATAACAACCAATGATTTGATAAATTCATCAGCAGTCAGACGCATACCACGGACGCCTTTTGCCGTACGACCCATCGCACGAGCATCAGTCTCATTAAAGCGAATCGCTTTACCACTTGACGCAAATAGCATCACTTCTTGAGCACCACTGGTGATACGAGCGCTCACCAATTTATCGCCTTCTTCTAAGCCAACCGCAATCAAACCGTTCGAGCGAATATTGGCAAACTGTTTCAGCTCTACGCGCTTCACCGTACCATTTGCCGTTGCAAAGAATACAAACGGTGGCTCTGCTTGCGTGCTGTCGTCTAATAGATCATCATTACTATCTACTAGAGCATCTGCTGATGTTTCGCCTTTGACCGATAACTCTTCTACTATTCTTGGAATAGGCAATATCGTGGTGACTGTTTCATCAGCATTTAAGCCAATCAAATTCACCAATGGACGTCCACGGGCACCGCGGCTGGCGATAGGCACTTCAAAACCACGTAAACTAAAGACGCGACCTGTATCAGTAAAACACAGTACGGTTGCATGCGTTGAGGTCACAACTAAGTGATCAATCACATCGTCTTCTTTCATCGCCGTCGCTGATTTGCCTTTACCGCCACGTTTTTGCGCGACATAATCGTCAATTGGCTGAGTTTTCGCGTAACCAGTACGTGATACTGTCATCACAACCGTTTGCTCTGGGATCAAGTCTTCACGGTTAAAGTCCATACGTGAATCAATAATATCAGTGCGACGCTCATCACCGAAGTTATCACGAATCTCAATCATCTCATTTGAGATAATGGTCATTAGCTTATCAAAATCGCCAAGGATAGATTCTAGATGAGCGATTTCACGCAGTAAGTCTTGGTATTCTTCGGTCAGCTTATCTTGCTCAAGACCGGTTAAGCGATGAAGCTGCATATCCAAAATCGCATTAACTTGCTCAAGTGATAAGCGATAGCTTGCTTGATTATCAATCAGACCAAACGGCGCTTTTGGGTCTTCGCCTTCGATAAAGTCAGGACGTACCGATTGACTACCTGCCGCGGTTAGCATCGCTACAACACTACCTGAACCCCAAATATTGCTCAGTAGGTTTTCACGTGCTAAGCCGCGGTTTGCAGAGGCTTTAATTGTCGCAATAATCTCATCGATATTAGCAAGTGCAACGGTCAAACCTTCAAGCAAATGACCACGGACACGGGCTTTATTGAGCTCAAAAATGGTACGACGCGTCACCACTTCTTGGCGATGGCGAACAAAGGCGGCAATCAGCTGACGTAAAGTCAATAGCTTCGGTTGACCATTATCAAGCGCCACCATATTGATACTAAAGCTCGATTCTAGCGGCGTTTGCAAGAACAAGTTATTGACGATCACTTCCGCTGTTTCGCCACGACGTAAGTCAATAGCGATACGCATGCCGTCTTTATCAGACTCATCACGAATCTCGGTAATACCTTCGATTTTTTTGTCACGCACAAGTTCTGCAATACGCTCAATCAGCTTGGCTTTATTGGTCTGATAAGGCACTTCGGTAAAGACAATACGCTCACGGTCACGATTGACACCCGTCTCACTCATCGGCTCAATAATGTAGCGACCACGGACATGCAAGCGACCTTTACCAGTACGATAAGCATCTAAAATACCCGCACGACCATAAATAATGCCACCTGTCGGGAAATCAGGACCTGAGATATGCGACATCAGCTCTTCAGCAGATATTTGCGGGTTTGCAGCATAAGCTAAGCAAGCGTTAATTACTTCCGTCAGATTGTGCGGCGCCATATTGGTCGCCATACCAACCGCAATACCGGTAGCACCATTAATCAATAAGTTTGGAATACGCGCAGGCAACACACTTGGCATACGCTCAGAGCCATCGTAGTTGTCTTCCCAATCAACGGTATCTTTATCCAAGTCAGCAAGCATTTGATGAGTCAACTTGGTCATACGCACTTCGGTATAACGCATCGCCGCCGGTGGATCATCATCAATTGAGCCAAAGTTACCTTGACCATCAACCATCGGGTAACGCAAGCTAAAATCCTGTGCCATACGTACGATGGCATCATAGACGGCACTATCGCCATGTGGGTGATATTTACCGATGACATCGCCAACCACACGTGCGGACTTCTTGTAGGCTTTATTGTAGTCATTAGACAATACATGCATCGCGTACATCACACGGCGGTGTACGGGTTTGAACCCATCACGCACATCAGGTAGCGCGCGCGAGACGATCACGCTCATCGCATAATCCAAATAGGACTGCTTTAATTCGTCCACAATGGCAATAGGACTGACCGATTCGCTCATATACACTCCCTCACTCACATCTACTCTCTAGCATTGGCATATCTAAGCAATAATAGGCAACAATAACGGCACCAAAGCGCCGTTATATAATAAATACAGTGACCATCAAAAAAGGCTTAGCAACCATTCAAATCTATAGAGAATTAGCGATAGTTTTAATGTTGAATAAAAGAAGCTATTTTAGCACAAATTTGTTGATTTAGGGGGTTCTGGGTGCTATTAAAATCAAGCAAAATAGCTCATTAACACTGACTTTTTAATCTAGCAATATCTACCAAAACGACTTTAACGACAGACTCGTTCAGACTGGCTAATTTTGTTATTTTTATAGATAAAACGACTGTTATTCAAACAATGAGATTTAACGCCCTTTGCCTTTAAGTAGCGGGTAATCCGAGCTATATAGTCGATTCTAAATAAAGCAGATACCTCATGTTTTGACGCAGCACTGGTATAAATTTTTCTGGTGTGCTGTGCCTGAGCAGACAGAGGCTGCAAAAAATTCATTCCAGTTCCGCTGTATCGTTTTTATACTGAGCTTACTATAGATTCATGCAATTTAAAAACAATCCTAAAAAGACGTCAACGCTAGATTAGCGCTCTGCTTTATTGTACGATACGCCACCATAAACTCTCTGATACAGATAACCTTTTATGCCAACCAATCCTCAATATATTAATAATAACGATGCGATAGACTCTACAGAAAGTTTGACTGTACAAGCGTTAAAGGAAGATGTGCGTACGGACCGTAGCTTTGATACGATTGCCGATCATTTTGAAAAAAAGGTTTATGGTGGCTTAAAGGGAGACATTCGATTAGCAGTATTACGCCGTGATATTTTTGAATACTGCGCGCAGACGAGCAGCGAACTTGGGCGACCGTTACGTATTTTAGATGTTGGTGCAGGGCTGGCGCAAATTGGCATTGAGCTTGCGGCTCAAGAGCACACGCTTGTCATCAATGATATCTCAGCCAATATGCTAGAAAAAGCGCAAACAAGCGCTGCACAATATGATGACAATCTAAAGATCACATGGCATGTCTGCCCGTATCAAGAGCTTGAAGAAAAATTGGCTGATAAGACGGAAAAATTTGATTTAATTATGTGTCATGCACTGCTTGAATGGTTGGCAGAACCTGCGGCGGTGATGGATTTCTTTGATCAATACCTGACAGCGAGAGGCGCAATTTCACTGTGCTTTTATAATCCAGCGAGTTTTGATTATCGCAATTTGATAATGGGCAATTTTAACTTACTCGATAATACAGATTATAAAGCCGACAATAAAAAGAGCCTAACGCCCAATCATCCAGTGGCAAAAGAAGAGGTTGAAGCGTGGCTACAGGCGCACGACTATAGTACTCAAGTCGCTAGTGGTCTGCGAGTATTTCATGATTATTCGCCACTTAAACGTGGTGGGCACAATGATCCTGAAGCGGTCATACGCATGGAGCTACGCTACTCGCAATTGGAGCCCTATAAATGGCTTGGACGCTACTTGCATCTGTTAGCGACGCGTGCCTCTTAAGTACAGGCATCTTAAAAACCTTAACCCTTAAATATCAGGCGTTCTTGTAACAAAAATAACGTAATAAACGCTATCAGATGTCCTCAAACCGTTCTGACCTATCATACTCGGACCACGTGGTGGCGTTGATGTCTTTTTCATCAAATACCACGACATGCTCGAGAATTGGCAAAATACCAATTTGCGTGCCAATTTCATGGTTATGATGACTGGCGACTAAAGACAATACTGTTTGACCATCAGCAAGCTGCAAGCGATATAAGTAGTTGGCACCGCGAAATACCCGACCAACGACCAATGCGGTCTGCGTACTGTCATCATCATGGATAATATCATCGGGACGCACCAATACCTTAATCGGCGTCCCATTCGGATAATCGTACTCACAATACTGCGGCTGACCGGACGCATCATAGACTTCCATCCGTCGATAAATATTACCAAGTGCCGTCTCGACATGGCCTTCTTTGATGATGCCGTCTATCATCGCTCCTTCACCGACAAACTCCGCAACAAACGGGCTGACTGGCTCATGATATAGCTCACTTGGGGTCGCCCATTGTACCAGCTTACCTTTATGCATCACCCCAACTTTATCAGCGAGCGCAAACGCTTCATTTTGATCATGAGTGACCAAAATAGCGGTGGTATTGGTGCGCTTAAGAATATCGCGGACATTCATGGCTAGGGATTCACGCAGCACCACATCCAAGTTCGAAAACGGCTCATCGAGTAGCAGTAGCTTCGGCTTCGGCGCCAATGCACGAGCCAATGCCACCCGCTGCTGCTGCCCACCTGAGAGCTCACTGGGACGCTTATCAGCGTGTTCAGACAGCTCTACCAACGCTAGCATTTCAGCAACACGGGCTTTTTTGTCGGCAGCTGACCATTTATTGAGACCAAAAGCGATATTTTTTGCCACGCTTAAATGTCCAAACAGCGCATAGTCTTGAAATACCATCCCCATGCCGCGCTTGGCAGGCGCAACAGCAAATGAGAGTCGCGCTGCTTGCTCTGTCAGCCTCTGATTGTTAAGCGTGATTTTGCCGCTACGACTCTCCTCTAATCCTGCAATCGCTCTTAATGCCGTGGTCTTTCCGCAGCCGCTATAACCCAAAAAGCAGCCAATTTCACCCTGCTGCAAGTTTAGCGATAAACCATTGACCACGATGGTATCATCATAACCCACTACCAAATCCTGTACCCTAAAATAGGGCTGAGTGGCAGCGGGCTCATGTTTCTTTATACATGAGCCATCTACACCAGCAATACCTTGTCGCAATTCTCTCTCAGCGACAGCCTTTGCCATTTGCGCTTTAGTCAGAATAGTCACAGGTGGCTTTTTCACATTACTTTGTCGTGCTTTACTCTGAGGCTCTACAGCATCAGCATGTGCTGGATTTATTGAATCGTTCATCAAGTCAGTATACATAGACAGTACCAATAAGCTATTAGTGAAGAAAATCCAGCGTCACAACATTCAAAATATTAGACGTTAAAAACATGAAACTTTAAAAGTGTGAATAACCTGAGAAGCACCAATTAGAATCCGTTGATCATTTAAGCACAATACTTTAATTAAAAAAATACCTTAACCCTGCTTATCGCTTTGACGCAGTAATATCCAAACAGGAATAAGACCGACCAATACAATCAACAAACTTGGCAAGGCAGCGCGTCCCCACATGCCTTCACTGGTCATCTCAAATACCCGAACGGCTAGCGTATCCCAACCTTGACGCCGCGTCATCAAAGTAATCGGCATCTCTTTCATCACTTCGACAAAACCCATCAGCAAACCCGTTAATACCCCTGGACTCAATACGGGCAACATCACTTGCCGCCAGCGCTGAAAAGGACTATCGCTAAGCAATTTAGCCGCCGCTTCTTGATTGACGGTCAAGCGCTGAAGCTGACGGTCTACCGGCTGAAAGCTCACCGTCATAAAACGTGTTGATAATGCGAGCAGCATAACAATCACACTGCCAGATAAGAACTGCGTAGAGGTTATACCAAAAGCAATCAGCTGATTATCAAGCCAAGCAATTGGAATAAAGATACCGACCGCTAATACCGTACCCGGCACCACATAACCCAAATTGGCTAAAGTAGTCATAAGCTTGGTAGATTTGTCCGGATATTGACGCTTAATCCACGCAATCATAATCGCCAAGACCGCAATAAACGCAGTGGTCATACTAGCAATCATGAGGCTATTGATGACAAAATCAATATAGCGGGCATCAAAATCTTGCTGAAAATTTGCCGCTGTCCAATAGATAAGCTGTGCAAAGGGGATCAAAAACGCGATCAAAAATACCAGCGTACAAAGCAGCGTCATAGCAAACCTAGCAGGTTTACTGACCTCAAAACGTTGGCTACTACCTTGGGCAATAATATTACCGCGTTTTGCTTGCCAATATTGTTCAAACAAGACGACGATGAAGACCACACCAATTAATAGTGCTGCCAACTGCGCTGCGGTCGTCAAGCTAAAAAACCCAAACCAAGCTTTATAGATGGCAGTAGTAAAAGTATCAACATTGAATACTGACACCGCGCCAAAGTCTGCTAGTGTCTCCATACTTGCCAGTAGCAAACCACCGATGACCCAAGGTAATGCTTGCGGTAATGCCAACCGAAAAAATACTCGACTACGACTTAAGCCAAGCATCTGCCCAGCTTCAATAGCTCGCCTACCCTGAGATAAAAAGGCTTGGCGCGCCAGCAAATACACATAAGGATAAAATGCCAATGACAAGATCAGCCCTGCACCCCAGACATTACGTACTGACGGGATAGCAGTCGTAAAACCAAAATCTCTTAATGCCGTTTGTAATGGTCCACTAAAATCAACGATACCAACTGTGACAAATGCTAAGACATAAGCTGGCATAGCAAGCGGCAACATCAGCGCCCACGAAAAAAACCGCTGTCCAGGGAAGCGGTACATACTCGTAAGCCATGCCAATGCCGTGCCAATCGTGCCAGAAATTACTGTGACCATTAATAATAAAATAGCCGTATTTTTGAGGACTTGCGGCAATACGTACTCGCGCATATGCCCCCAAATATCAGCGACGGGCTGTGTCCATGACAATAGCACGATTAAAATCGGTACTAGCATAAACAACGAAATCAGTCCTAAGACTGATTTCGAGATGACACGTTTACGGGTAGCATGGTCTTGGCGAATAGAATTACTCGTATTGCCTATCTCATTGCTTTCATTGACAGTATTGTTCTGACTTGCAGACGATTCTGGCATTGTTATCATAAGTTATTACCGTGTCATACGTATCATAACTCCATTAAATGACTGGCAGACTTCTATTTATAGCCAGCTTTGTCCATCATTTGAATGGCTTGAGTTTGTAATTCACCAAATTTTTGTACATTGATGTCATCTGGTTTGAATTGACCCCAAGATCTAAGCATCTCTGACTCATCGACTCCAACTTTTACTGGGAATTCTTTATCAGCACTAGCATAAAGACCTTGTGCCTCATCAGAGGACAACCATTCCATCAGTTTTAATGCGCCATCGGCATTGTCTGAACCCGCTACCACACCAGCACCTGAGATATTCACATGCGTGCCTGTCGTACCTTGGTTTGCCCAAAATGTTTTTACTGGGAAGTTAGGTTTTTCATCAAGCAGGCGACCATAGTAGTAGCTGTTAGCAATACCCACTTCACACTGACCAGCAGCGATGGCTTCTAGTAGGCTGGTATCATCACTAAATACGTCGGTTGCTAAGTTATCAACCCAACCACGGATAACAGCTTCTGTTTTTTCAGCACCTAAATGCTCCATCATGCTCGCAACCAATGACTGGTTATAAACCTTTTTCGAGGTGCGTAGACACAATTTGCCTTTCCACTTTGGATCCGCCAAATCTGCATAAGTGGATAACTGATCAGCACTGACTTTACTTGGGTCATAAAAAATCGTACGGGCGCGCAATGACAAACCCGTCCAGCGACCTTCTGGATCACGATACTTAGCCGGTACATTTGCTTCCAAAACGCTAGAAGCAACAGGTTGCAGTAAACCTTGCTCAGCCGCTTGCCATAAGTTACCTGCGTCAACTGTCAAAAGCATATCGGCTGGGGTATTCTGACCTTCTGCTTGCAGACGCGCCATCAGTGGACCATCTTTGTCTGTCACCAGCTCAACCTTCACACCTGTCTGTTCAGTATAACGATCTAACAATGGCTGGATTAGCTGCTCATTACGTGATGAGTAAATAGTCACTGTCTGTCCATCAGCGGTAGCCGCTTCTGTTTTTGCTACTTCTTGCTCAGTGCTTGGCGCAGTCGTTTCGGCATCAACACTTTCTTCTGGCGTCGATGACTTACTACAGCCAGCAAGCGCCAACATCATGCCAAATACGGCAACTGGTAAAGTAAGCTTAGTAGAAGATAAATTTGCACTGATTACATTCAATGACATGGCTTTCCCCATAATAGCGCGGCAGATAGATAGGATAAATGACATTAGAAATCATAGATTGACGCGACCCCTAATATCTGGAAAGACATATACTAAGGGAAATGAGATTAATTATCAATACATTTATTTAGCCCGATTATTTAGTTAGATAATCGACAATTAATACGGCTTGCCATAGCTTTAAAACAGAAATTTATGTGATGAAAATGGATATTGCCCCATTTCTAATTAAGACTTATGGCAGTTATTATCTTACAACAGCCACTGCCCCAAGATAGCATTGACCGCGGCTTCGGTGCGCAATATTCGTGCACCAATATTTACCGCTTGGCAGCCTTGCCTTGCAAGCATCTCAACTTCATAGTCAATCCAGCCACCTTCTGCACCGATAAAAACCATACTTGGTAGTATTTGCTGAGGTGATTCAGCGTTTTCTAGCTGTTGCTGTATATATTGCGAAAATGATAATGCCCCATAAGGATGCGCTACGATCGCACGATTGGTAATGAGCTCTGCCAATTCATCTTCAACAAAGGGCTTAAAGCGTTTTTGCAAACTGATACGCGGGGCGACGGTATCAATGCCTTGTTGCAGACCTTCTGATACAAACTCATCAAGGCGATTCAGCATCGGGCTTTGCCAATAGCTTTTTTGCGTACGATAGCTATTAATCAAGATAATATCGCGGACGCCAAGCGCAGTCATGTCCATAATTAAACGGCGCAGCACCTTTGGTCGTGGCAATGCCAGCACTACTGTAAGGTCAAGCTTAGACGGCGGCGCTATTTTTAAATCTACATTACCAAGCAAAATACGTTCTGGTGTCATATCGGTGATGACAGCGCTGCCAAGATGACCTTCTAGCTGCCCAACTTTTAGGGTATCGCCTACTTTAGCTCCCAAAACTTGATTCACATGTTCAATTTGCGCCGCTGCATTGATGTAGGCAGATTCATTAGAGAAGTTTTTAGCGGGTAACAAGATACAGTTCATAATGGCTCTTAATCTAACTCTTGGCTAACATTTTGATGCTCATGCTGCTCAATGACCTTTTCAATCATCGTTAACTGACGACTTAATACGGCTTGCTGCTGCTCCGTCATCTGCGCGCCTGCTTGTCCTGCTTGCTTAGCCGACGTTAAATGACTCAGCCAATATTTCAGTTGTTGATAAAGAAGCGTTTCGTCATCGATAGATTGTAAATTCTCATTTTTTGGCTGACTATGATGACCAATCGCTTGATAAAAGGGGTTATTTGGCTGATATAACGCCCCGACACTCGCCAGTTTATCCGCGACGCTTTGGCAAGATTGAGTATGAACACCCATCAATACTGGTGTCGCCACACTTGCCGGCTCAACCGGATTATGTCCACCAACCTCGACCAATGAGCCGCCAACCAATGCCACATCAGCAAGCGTATACCAATGCATTAACTCACCCATGCTATCCGCCAGATAGACTTGGGTAGTTAGGTCGATAGTTTCTGCTGCACTGCGCCGTGCCATGGTCAAGCCTGAATGTTGAATCAGCGTTGCCACTTCATTAAAACGCTCTGGATGGCGTGGAACGATAATAAGTAGCGTTTTTGCCAATGCAGGGTTCGACAGTAATTGCTGCTGCCATGACAGTACCGTATCTTCTTCACCACTATGAGTGCTTGCTGCTACCCAAATTGGGCGATTGACTACGCCCAAATCACTCACCGCCACACTCGTTTTTTCTGCTAACTCTGCCTGCTCGCTATTTACAATATCAATCGCCTTATCATTATCTGTTTCATGTACATTAGACAATTTAGGCGTATTAATGACCCATTTTAGCGAGCCTGCCACCCGGATTTGGGCGCTATGCGCACCCAATTGTCGAAAGCGTTTGGCGGAGTCATTATCTTGCGCAATGATTAAACTCAAATTTTTCATCATGCTGGTGCTGACTGCGCCAATTTTTTGATAGCTTTTAAAAGAAGATGCTGACAGTCGCCCATTCACCAAGATACTTGGCATATGATGCTCAGATAATTTGGTTAAGATATTTGCCCATAGCTCTGTTTCTACAAATAAGGCAGCAACAGGTTGTACATGAGTCAAAAAGCGCTCAATCACCACCGGACTGTCAACCGGCACATAACTGTGACTTAATCGACCTTGCGCAATGTCTTCTGCAAATCGACTTGCACCGCGCGCAAAACCAGTTTGGGTAGTGTTGGTCAGCCATATCCGATAACCACGAGACAATAGTGCATCCAATAATGGTGCAACGGTATTGGTTTCTCCCAAAGAGACCGCGTGGCACCAGATGGTTTTATTTCGCTTATTAACATTGATGCTGCTGTTCAAATCCTCAGCTGGCAGATACGTTTCTGTGGCTATAGGAGGCGCAGGATAACGCTTACCAAAACGCTGTTCAACTTCTTGCTGATAATTATCACGCGCATGCGAGCGGTGCCATACTTGCAGGCGATATAACGGCTTTAATAAGCTTATGCCGACTTGATAATACGTAGGCGGCTTATATACCGCATGGCTCTGCAGAGGCTGTGCCTGAATAGAAAGATTTTTTGAGGTGTCAGAAGATGGCATGCAAAAGCCCAGATAATTAATGGAGCAGATAATAGGAGTCGCGCACAAAAAACGCACCAATTCTACCTGAATTTATTGCCAAACAATACGTTTTTAAATTCAAGGATGTTGGTCATCGTTTTTTAGACCAAAATAATAATGAGTAAGGCAATCACAATAATCACTGCAAACAATAGCTGATAGCGCTTAAGGCTATGCTGCTCTTGCTTTTGGGTATTGATTAACGTTTGTGCTTGTTGCCACTGACCGACCAAGCTTGCCGCTTCGATGTGCCCATTTTCTGCCGCTTGCTCGAGCCAATATTTACCAATCTTAAGGTCTTGCGTAACCCCTACGCCTTGATAATACATTTTACTCAGTAAACGTTGAGCGCGACTGTCATTTTTACCTGCTGCTTGTTGCACCCATTCAACCCCAGCCTCTATACCAGCGACTTTATCAGCGCCTTCGTTTGCTATCAGACCTTCGCCGAGCAGCTCATACATCGCCAAGCGTAACATCGCAGCACTGTTTCCTGCATTCGCAGCGTCTTCTAATCCCAATAAGGCCTGCTGCTTTGCTTGCAGATGCGCCTCTGAAAAGATGACTTGCTTACGGGGTTTTTCTTGCTTTGCAATATGACGTTCAAACTGATCTAAAACCTTGCACGCCTTCTCATATTCAGTTTCGCCCGTGGTCTGTGTTACTTCTATCTCATGTAGGTCTGTTAATAGTTGGCTAAAAATCTCTGGCGTGGGTGGTTTTTTTGCGACTGCTGTGGTTTTTACTGGTTCTACTATAGGTGCTACCGTTACGTTTGTTATTTCTATATCTTCTGCTAGTGGCGTTGATGTAATTGTAGTAGCTGATATAGAAGATACATTGTCCACTTTGTCATCTGAAAGTTGAGTTGTCACCATATCTATGGACGACTTACTATTCAAATAAAGGGATGTGCTACTATTTTCAAGGCCTACTTTCTCAATAAATACCTTTTCATTTGTTGTTTGAGTGTTTGGTTTATCTGCTATGGTCGTACCAACCAGATGAGGCTGATGATTGACAGCTTTTGGTAATCTGGCGCTCACCCCTTGATATAAGCCACTAGCAACTTGACCACCTTGCGCCGATTTAAACGCGCGGTCGATATGACCAAATAAACGCACCCCTATCGGTTCTAAAGCAAAGAAAAGCGGCATACTACTTTTATCACTGCTTTTTTTGGTCTTAATATCAGTATCAGCGCCATAAAACATCGCCATATGCTGATAAAAATCATCGTTGCTCGGTACTAACTCAGGATAGCGGGCATCTAGCTCGAACTGACCAAACCAACGCGCCGATTGTTGACATTGCTGCGCCAATACTCGTCCTGCATAAAACGCCAAAAACACCATAAAATTACGATAGCGTTCATCTTTTAATAACGTTGCTTCATCCCAAATGCCTGATTTGACCATATCGCGGCGTATCTGCGACAGTAGCGTATCTATGCGCTGCAAGCTTGCCAGCGATTCATCCAAACCACAGTGATGCAAATCCACTTCGTAAGCGATACCACCTGCGACAGCACGCCTTGCCAAAAAATCTTGCCAATAACCTGCTGCAATATAATCAAGAGGCGTTAAGGGCGATGCAGACATAAGAAACGCGTATCCTTTAAAAAAATAAATTAATCATAGAGGCAATGAACTAAAGGCAATTATGCAAAATATAGTGCTTACCTTAACTTAAAATATGTAGTGCTACAATAATGGACTAAATAAGCGTATCACATTATCAAACAAGCGTTCAGCCTTATGACGCTGTTGCCACTGATCCAAGGTTAAAAAACGACAGCTTTGTAAATACGAATCTTGACAAGCGGCAACTTGCGCGACCATTTCAGGCGTATAAATCGCCAAACTGACTTCCATGTTCAGATAAAAGCTGCGCATATCGATATTGACGGTGCCAAATAGACAATAATCGTCATCTATAACTACTGTTTTGGCATGCAGCAAACCACCCTTAAACAGAGCAATGGAAACGCCCGCTTCTAACAACTCTTGGTAATACGCTTGCGAGGCGTGCTGAACTAAGAATGAATCAACCTTTTCAGGGATAATCAGTGTAACTTTTACCCCGCGCTTGGCTGCCGTCACTAGCGCGCCTGACAAAGCTTCATCCGGTACAAAGTATGGCGTTGTGATACAAATACAGTGATTAGCACGATGTAAAACGGTGACTAAGGTATTATAAATAACGTGAGCGGTCACTTGTGGCGCTGAAGGAATCAGCTGCGCGACCACGCCTTTTACTATCGGCATTTGCGGAATCACTGTCGACATCGCACCAGTACAGGGGTTTTCTACATTTTCTAGCCCCTCATCCAACACTTTAATGCGACTATTGATGTCATTAATCGTCGGATTGCGCACATATAGCTTACGTGTGTAGCTGTTGACTCGTTGATGCAACGCATCTAGATTGTCGCTATTTTCCGCACCAATATCAGTTGCCACTACTTTTGCCATCGCAGTAGCAATACTGATGTCGTTATCACTGACACTGCGTATCGCCACATCAATCCACTCACCGACGTCTTTATCCTGCTTAAAAAACTTAGGGTCGACCAAATTAAAGCTACCGATATAACCGATATACTCATCAATGACTACGATTTTACGATGGTTACGTAGATCTGAACGCTTAAATAACGTTTTAAATAACCCTACTGGCAATGACTGATGGACAAAAACGCCTGCTTTTTCTAATTTTCGATGGGCTTTACTGTTAAAAAAACTAAAACTCCCCACACTATCAATCAGAATATGACATTCAACTCCGCGTTGAGCGGCTGCCATTAATGATTCTATAACATCAAGCACCTGCCCCTTAGGATAAATAATATAAAACTCCATCAAAATACTGCGCTGAGCGGCATCGATGTCATCAATCAAACGTTTAAAAATAATATTGGCGTGCGTCAACAGCTGCATATCGTGGTCTGAGAAAACCCCAAACCCTGTCCAGCGCGTACCAATATGGCTGACTCCGCGATAATGGGTTGGCAGCACCTCTTGCCCTTCATCAAATATCAAGCGCTCGCGCTGTGCCATCTCATTCATCAATAGCCGCGCCTGATCCATGCGCTGGCGATAACGCCGACCTATCATCGGCTCACCTACCAGAACATAAGCCATCAAGCCAAATACGGGCAAAGTAAACAAAACCGCTATCCATGCAATTGCCACCCCAATATTGCGCTGTACCGAGACAATGCGCAAGGTCATCACGATCATCAAAATAATATGAAAGACCAGACCAAGACCAGCAAAGTCTGTCCATGACCATGCTGCCACTTGCTGCTCAGTAGTAGATAAAGAGTCTATTGTTTTCGCCTCCAACCTTTAATAGCAGAATATAATCAAATATAAGCAATCAAGTATAGAGGCTTTTATCCGCCACGCAATAGGTAACTATTCACTGACTAGGTAGTTGCCATATGTGCTGTCACAGCATCTAGCCATACTCTCAAAAGCCTTTTTAATAATCATTTTTAAAAAAATGTAAAATAGTGTTTGACAGCCATGTGTAAATCTATATAATACACACCCACAGCAGCAGAGCTTAGTGACAAACTTAGAGCTCAGTTGATGTTGAATAAATTGCCTAGCAATTGTTCGAAGGGTGATTAGCTCAGTTGGTAGAGCGTCTGCCTTACACGCAGAATGTCGGCGGTTCGAATCCGTCATCACCCACCACTATTTAGTATAGCGTTACTATTAAGTAATAGGCTAAGTGGTTAAATAAACTAAGTACGACCTAAGCAGCGGTAGTTCAGTTGGTTAGAATACCGGCCTGTCACGCCGGGGGTCGCGGGTTCGAGTCCCGTCCGCTGCGCCATATTTAAAACTTAGTTTTAATACAAAAGTTTCAACCTCAAGTATTACTTTACTTGAGGTTTTTTTGTGCCCGATAAATTATACGAATATTTGACTTATATAATATTTTTCTTTTAAACTCTCTACATCTTCATAAGCTGTTAACGCTTCTTGCTTTTATTCTATATGCCTTTAAGAGCAAAAGACTCCTTTCTCAAAGCCTTCAAAAAAATTAGCCCAATCGTAGCGCTTGATTCATCTGAAGGCTTTTTTGATACCTTTTTTTCTAAGGTGCCGATTTTAAGGTATCAGTTTAAAAAAATGCTGACGATAGTGCTTAAGCTCACGAATTGAATCACGAATATCATCTAATGCTAAATGACTGCCGCCTTTCTCAAAATTCTTGAGAACATCAGGACGCCAGCGGAAACACAGCTCTTTGATAGACGACACATCAAGATTACGATAATGAAAGAATTTTTCTAATTCTGGCATTTGACGTGCCATAAAGCGGCGGTCTTGGCAAATCGAGTTACCGCACATCGGCGACTTGCCACTATCAACCCATTTATTCAAAAATTTAATGGTTTCAGCTTCCGCCTCAGCCAATGTCACCGTACTACGACGTACACGGTCGACCAGTCCTGACTGCCCATGCTGCTTGGTATTCCAGTCATCCATACCATTTAACTTTTGATCTGATACTTTAATCGCAAAGACAGGTCCTTCGGCAAGGACGTTCAAATCTTCATCGGTGACAACAGTCGCTATCTCGATAATCTCATCATTTAGAGTATCAAGTCCGGTCATTTCTAAATCAATCCATACCAGCCCTTTTTTGCCTTGGTTTCTGATTTTAATTTTATTGGGATGGTCGCCGGTGGTCATAAAATATCCTATGGTCAATAAAGTTTGAGACAACTTACAAGCAATGCTTTAATAGCAATGTGAATAAAATAATGCGCCTATCTAACTGTCTTAGTGCAAAAAATGTTTGTACTTAGGCAGCTGTGAATTTCACTTAGAATGTATGAATACTAAAATATTACAAAATCTCTGCCCAGTGCAGGCGCTTTAGGCTGTATGTTAGCAAATTTTCACGCTACACTGAGCAATATTTTATAATAGGTTACCAACCCATGGCATTAATCCGACAACGCAAACTAACGAAACAACAGATTCGGCGCATCGATAAGCAGCAATTATTAAGTCAAGACAGTATCGATGACAGTTTGATGGATGGCGTGGTCATGGCGCATTATGGCAAGCAGTTGGAAGTACAAGTAACCAGTTTACCAGCATTCATACCCGTGCAGCCTGAGGTTGCACCTGATGACCCTGAGCCGTTTTGGCAAGCGTTGGCACTCGGTGATATTTGGCGCTGCCACGTACGAACCAATCTGCCGATGCTAGCAGCAGGTGATCAAGTGCGCTGGAATGCTGACTCTAATACAGGATTTGGTCGGATAGAATCAGTGAAACCACGTACGTCATTGGTATCCCGACCTGACCGCTATCATAAGCTCAAGCCTGTCGCTGCCAATGTCGATATTTTAGCGATCGTATTTGCACCCTTACCTGCTGCCGCACCGACCCTTATAGATCGCTATTTAGTCGTTTGCCATCATGCTGGGGTCAAGCCTTTATTGGTGCTCAATAAAGCCGATTTATTGGCTCAAGAAAAAGGCGTCGGTACCAATGAGTTATTGGCGCAATATGCCGCACTTGGTTATGAAAGCGTTTTGACCTCAGTTGATTGTCCAGAAAACGTCGCTGATAGCGATGAGCAGGAAGGACTTGATGAACTAAAACGCTATATAGATAAAAAGCTGGTTATTTTCGCAGGGCAATCTGGCGTCGGTAAAAGCAGCTTGATCAATGCGCTGCTACCTGAATCAGCACAAAGCGTGAATATCATCTCTGATAACTCAAAACTTGGTCAACATACCACTACCACCAGTCGCTTACTGCCTTTTAATCCAGCCGATTTGACCCAAGGCGGCATCGTCGATACCCCTGGTATTCGCGAGTATGGTATTTGGCACTTGACGCCTGATGACATTATTTCTGGCTTTGTTGAGCTTGCGCCACTATCTGGTGACTGTCAGTTCCGCGACTGTCGCCATACTCATAATAGTAAAGGCTGCGCATTATGGGAGGCAGTTGCTGAGGGCAAAGTATTGCAGCGCCGCGTTGAAAACCTTGTGACGCTAAGAGAAGAGGCTGATACTAAGCCTTATTGAGCATTATTAATTCTTATCTACTGTTAATCACGATGATGACCATCACACGTTTACTATGGATAGGCTAATCGGTATAATAACGCCTTGTTCAATCCATTAGGCTGTCTTCTCAGCGTAATAGAACACTTATTTTTTTGGAGGTATGGTTTGGATCGTGCGCTGGAATTTGTGGGCAACCACCCTTTTTTATTTGGTATATTAGCCGTACTAGCTGTACTATTTTTTGCTATTGAAAACAAACGTAGCGGTAAAAAGATTTCACCCAATACTCTTGGTATGATGGTGAACTCGCAAAATGCGCAGCTTATCGATATCCGTGCCAAAAAGAAGTTTGTCACCGGTTATATCCAAGGCAGTCGCAATATCCCATTTACTGAGCTAAAAGACCGTATCGAGGAAATTCGTGCGATTGAACAGCCAGTGATTATTATCTGCGATATGGGCGTACAAGCAGGTGCTGCCATTCAGATGATTGGTAAAGAAAGCGTTTATCGCTTAGAAGGCGGTGTTGGTGGCTGGCAAGCTGCTGGGATGCCACTTGTTGGCTTAAAAGATGCTAAGCCGAAGACTAAAGTCAAAGCAAAACCGAGCTTGCATAAGTAGTTTGATAGCGCACTTTATTAAACTATGACTTACTATCTATCGGTAGTGCATAAAAAAGACACCTCTTCATAGGGTGTTTTTTTTATGTGGCATTTATCATACTGACAACGCTTTTGTATATATTTGGCTTGAATTTCTATTGCTTATCCCCACTTTATAGTAAGCATAATAGAATATAGGCTTGTGATTTACTTGATTGCAGCCTCTATAGGCAAATCTTATAATACTACTCTCCCATCCTATAACCTATCCGATAACAATTGCTCTATACATTTATAAATAAGGATTTATCATGACTGTATCTGTTAAAGTTTATACTACCCCTATCTGTCCATATTGCTCAAATGCCAAGCAACTGCTGAAATCAAAAGGCGTTGATTATGAAGAGATTGGCATGCACGATATGAGCAGCGAGGATCGCCGTGCTCTCATGCAAAAGACCAATAATTATCGCACTGTGCCACAAATCTTCGTCGGTGAGACCTTTGTCGGTGGTTTTGATGAGCTCAATCAAATGAACCAACAAGGCAAACTTGACGAGCTATTAGCGGGTTAATTTGCTATTTTGCTATTCTGGCTGTCTTTATTTATTTTACTAATCTATGTGAGTCATTTATATAACTAACGATAGGGACAGCTATAAAGGGCTTTGATAAAAAATATCGAGCTTTTGTCTCGAATTATATTACAATGCTATTTTACTAAAATGACAGTTTGCCCAATCACTTGATTAACTTTTAGAGGAATTATCATGGCTGAAGAACAAGCACAACCACAATTAGCACTAGAACGTATTTATGTCAAAGACATGTCACTTGAAGTCCCAGGCGCTAGCGTATTCACCAAAGAGTGGAATCCTGAGCTTGATATTAATCTATCTAGTAATGCCGAAAAACTGGACGATGATCATTATCAGGTTGTATTGACCGTTAGTGTCACTGCGAAAAATGCTGAAGAAGCGGCGTTTATCGCGGAAGTTCATCAAGCAGGTATCTTCTTATTAAAAGACATCCCAGAAGATCAAATTGGTCAAATCCTAGGTGCTTATTGCCCGAATGTTTTGTTCCCATATGCTCGTGAAGTCATCAGCGACATCGTAACGCGTGGTAGCTTCCCGCAATTGTTACTTGCCCCAGTGAATTTTGATCAAGCTTTTGCGCAAAGTCAGCAGCAAGCACAAGTTGATGCTGAAGGTAACGCTTAATTTTTAAATTAAACGCTACTGGCTGTATCAGTAAAACGTTTTAGTAAAACAGCCATTTACTTATTATGAGTAAATGGCTGTTTTATGGAAATTTTTAGAGTTTATTTTTAATCATTTAGATTTATAGTCAATGAAAAGTAAAATCGATACATCAATAGTCCTGTACTACTGGTATCAATTTTTCTCGCTTGCTGTGCGCTTTGCACTCCAGAGGCTTCGAAAAATTTATCCCAGTAGCACTGTAGCGACTTTAAAGTATTTCAACTATATGTTGCGATTGGTCATTATCTTTGACCCATTAAAAAACCCTGCTGATTGCTATTACTAGCGGCAGGGTCTTTCATAACACTATTCGATTAATCTGATATATTCTAGCGTCAGTACAAATATTAGCCTTTTAGGGCAGAAAATATTTGTTGCTTAACGTCATCAATACCTTGGGTACCATCGAACTTATCATACTTAGGCGCATCACCGCCTTCTTTAGCTTTGTTCTGATAAAAGCCAACGAGGGCTGATGTTTGCTCATGATACGTAGCTAAGCGGTCGCGAATGGTTGATTCTTTATCATCTTCACGCTGAATAAGCGGCTCACCGGTGACATCATCAATGCCTTCTTGCTTTGGTGGATTGTGGTCAACGTGATAAACACGACCAGAGCCAGCATGTTGGCGACGACCTGATAATCGCTTGACGATTTCATCATCAGGTACACTGATTTCAATCACATGGTCAATCGTCACGTTGGCATCTGCCAGCGCTTGCGCTTGTGGGATAGTACGCGGGAAACCATCTAAAATACAGCCGTTCACACAATCAGGCTTAGCGATGCGTTCTTGCACGAGGTTAATGATCAGATCATCAGAAACCAAACCACCAGCGTTCATCACGTCTTTGGCTTGTTTGCCAAGTTCAGTGCCTTCTTTGATTGCTGCACGCAGCATATCACCCGTTGAGATCTGCGGAATATCATATTCTTTAGAAATAAACTGGGCTTGGGTACCTTTACCGGCGCCTGGTGGACCTAGCAAAATAATACGCATCATTACACGATTCTCCTTAATAAATAGGATTTGGGGACTAACAAAACTTAGGGATTGGTAGTTTGCAGAGCTTACCTTACCTTGTGGCTTTCAAAAGCTCAAGTATTTTTAGTATTGATGCAGCAACATATGATGACTTATCTGTTCATGAGAGAAGGTTGCGCGCCATAGATGAGACGATAGCGCACACTAAATATAGGATAATATTCTGGACTCAGCGAGTTAAGGAACTTGCTGATTAATAGCCACATTGACTTGATTCTGCTCGACGCTTATCACCACAGGATTACCTGATAGGTCACCTGACTCGGCAATGGCAGTACCACTATGACTGATGCGAGCTATGACAGCGAGTTGAACTTTTTCATCACGCGCAGATTTTAATGTGCGCTCTGGCATCATCGCATCTAAATCACTTAGACTAACAGTTGCTTTGCCTTGCTTAATCGCGCTAATCGGTAAACGCTTGGCGGCAAATGGCGGCCCACCTTTCACATCACGTATCGCGACAAACAGCACATCTTCAGCTTTCACTAGGGGCAATAATGACCGATCAATAGAGATGGTGACTTCAATCCCTTCAGACGCTTGCTGCTCTTGTGCCGTGACATTGGCACTTAGCTCATCAAGACTGCTCAATGCTTGGGTATGGTCACCTGGTTTGGCAGCAATGCTCTTACGTAGCCGCTTAATCCAACCTTGCGCTTGTTCAAAATTATTACCGCGCGCCTCGCCCATTGCCATCAGCATTTGCGCACCTTCGTGCTGCGGATTTTTGGCGAGGACGTCTTGCAGCACACGGCGGCTATTGGCATCAAGCTGACCTTTATTAGCAAAAAAGCTAATCTGCGCATACGTGGTGGCGATTTCTTCGTTGTCAGGCGACAGACGATAAGCACGAGACAAAGCCTCAATCGCTGAGTCAGTAGCTTCTAACGACAAAAACAGCTCTGACAAACGCATCCAGCGATCAGGGTCATCGGCATGACGATAGACGTTGGTCTGCATCGCGCTGATCAACTGAGTACCATCTTCAATCGCCCAAGCGGGTGGCTGATCAATCTTACCGGTCAATAAGTCATCTGCCACTTGAGCAACTTTGTCCTCGCTTGCCCACAAATCAAATACTGGTGTACGATCACCGACTAAGAAATAAGCCAATGCTGCTAGCACAGGCACCCATACCATGATAATCAGACGACTCTTGACGCCAGGTGCGACCATGGGTGTCACTTCACGCTGAGCATCCAATAGCTGACGCTCAAGCTCGATCTTTTGATTTTGATAATGGGCATCATCAATCGTGCCATTGTCTTTATCCGATTGCAACTCTGTCAAACGCTCACGAAATACACCAATATTGATATCGAGGAGCTGATTGTCAACGGGGTTTTCTCGTAACCGTGATGCTCGTAGCCAAGGTGTGATAACGATCACTGCCAGTATGAGTGCAATCAGTAAGCTTAGGGCAATAAATAAGCCAAAAGTAGAAAATAGGGTCATTTTTTGTCCTCTATGCTTGTGATGTCATGATCTGTTTTGACACTATTATTGCGATTGGCTCGTGATAACAGACGATCAAGCTCTGCTTTTTCTCCTGCTGATAACGCAGCAGCGCTGTCTGCCAAGATGTCACTTTGACCACGGGCTATCCGCTGACTGCGCTTACTTTGCCAAAACCAGCCAACGATCAATGCAATTAATAATAATGGCGGGAAAAACCATAATATCCACGTTGACGGACGTACAGGCGGCTTATAAGTAATGAAGTCGCCATAACGCTCTTGCATATAGGCGCGAATCTCACCATCACTCCGACCTTCTTTAATCATGTCATAGGTTTTTTGCTTTAAATCTTGGGCAATCGGCGCATCAGAACCTGCCAAGTTTTGGTTTTGACATTTTGGGCAGCGCAGCTCTTCGATAAGACCACGGTACTGGGCTTCTTGCTGCACTGAGTCAAAGTCGTAGACGTCAATGGCGGCATAAGCATTGATACTAAGCACACCAAAAAGACAAGCAATGATCAAACTTGCCAAATTTTTCATGATAAATTTTAATGGCATCATAATCATTTGCACACCTCCTTAACTTGGTCAGGATCAGGGCTGACATTATTTTTATCAGCCTCATTGAGCACCATCAGACAGGGAGTGATACGGCTCTGCCAATTACTCTCATTAATCTCACCGACAATGTGCTGACGAATAACACCTTTACCATCAACCACAAAGGTTTCAGGTGCACCAGTCAAACCCAAATCCAAAGCAAATTGACCAGATAAGTCTTGAATAGACATCGAGAATGGGTCACCGCCTCGGTTTAAATAACCGAGAGCATCGCCAATATCATCTTTATAATTGACGCCCACCAGATTGACACCGCGTTCCTCTAACTGCATTAAAAAAGGATGCTCAATGATACAAGTTGGGCACCAAGAACCCCAAATATTCATCAAAAAAGGCTGATCTGGCAGGTTATCATTGGTCATGATACGACTGGTATCTGACAATAACGGCAGCTCAAAAGCGGGCACGGGACGCTCAAGAGCGGTATTGGTTACGATTTCTGTCGGCTGACCTAAACGAAAATACAGCATGACTATAAAAGCGGCAAAGATGATCAGCGGAATCAAAAACCATATCCTAATTTGGCTTTTTTTCATCGTTTGATTGCCTTTTTTATCAGCACCTTTTTTGGGAGAATTATCTGATTGAGTCATCTTATTTCTCCCCTATTGTTGCCGTGGAATCTGTCGCATTGTTGCCATCTAAGTCAGCAACGGTCGCAAAACCTGACTTGCTTGCTGTAATTTGAGCGGGCGTCTTATTTGTTTTGAGACGATAGCGCCTATCAAGCATACTCAATAGACAACCTAATGCCATAATAATAGCGCCGAGCCATATCCAGCGAATCAATGGCTTCACGTAAATACGTACTGCCCATTGATTGCTACCCTCAGCGATAGGCTCACCAAGTGCGACATACAAATCACGCATGAGGTTGGCATTAATTGCCGCCTCAGTGGTCGGCATCGTACTGATGATGTAAATCCGTTTTTCAGGATGAAGTATTGTTACTTCTTTGCCGTTCTTAGTTACTGTGACCTCGGCTTGCGTTGCATCAAAGTTGCTGCCTCTCGTTTCTCTTAAATCGGTTAATGCAAAGTCATAACCTTGGACATTAACCGTTTCGCCAATCCTTAATGCCACATCGCGCTCAATACTAAAGGTACTGGTAAAGGCGACACCGATGACGGCTATAATAACGCCGATATGAGCTGTCTGCTGACCCCAGTAACTCAAACGGAGCTTACCTAGGCCCTTGAAGAAGCTTGGGGCGTTTTTGGTCTTGTCTTTAAAATCAACTGCCATCCATAACAATACCCAAAAACTTACCGCTAGCGTTACACCAATATTGAGCATGGCAGATGGGCTAACAAAGTAGGTAATGACGGCAGCTAAAACAAGGCTACTTGCCCCAATGACAATACCAACGCCCAACAGCGGACGACTGTCTTGTTTCCAGCGGATATTAGAGCCCATGCCCATTGCTATCATTAATAGCCAAGTCAGTGGCACAAACAGCGCATTAAAGTACGGAGGACCTACGGATACCTGACCTAAATTGAAGGCGTCGGCAATGATAGGATAGAGCGTACCAAGTAATACTACTAAGGTCGCAATCAAGATGATGACGTTGTTAATGACTAAAAATGACTCACGTGAAATCAGCTGATACTGACTCTCAATAGTCAGACGCCAGCCACGCACAGCGAACATCAATAAGCCAGCACCAACAATGATACCAAGAATCACTAAAATCACTAAACCACGCGTGGGATCAGCAGCAAATGAATGCACAGAGGTAATAACCCCAGAGCGTACCAAGAATGTTCCAAGTAAGCTTAATGCAAAGGCAAAAATTGCCAGCATAATCGTCCACGCCTTAAAGACACCGCGCTTTTCAGTGACCGCCAGCGAATGTAGCAATGCCAAACCTGCCAGCCAAGGCAGCAATGAAGCATTTTCTACTGGATCCCAAAACCACCAACCACCCCAACCAAGCTCGTAATATGCCCACCAAGAACCCAGTCCAATACCAATAGTTAAAAACCCCCAAGCAGCCAATGCCCATGGACGTGACCAGCGTGTCCAAACCGCATCCAAGCGCCCTTCCCACAATGCCGCCATACAAAACGCAAATGGCACCACCATACCAACGTAGCCCATATACAGCATCGGTGGATGGATAATCAAACCAAAGTCTTGTAAGACAGGGTTTAAATCAGCGCCATCCACTGGCAAGTTTGGCAAAGTGCGGTCAAACGGTGACGAGGTAAAGATGAGCATGGCCAGCATCATCATTTGTACAGCGGCTAATATCACCAATACACGCGCGCGCATCGACAATGGCAAACCACGGCTAAAGTATGAGACCAAAGCACACCATGTTGCCATGATAGTCATCCATAGCAGTAGCGAGCCTTCATGCCCGCCCCACGTCGCTGATAACTTATAATACCAAGGGAGCAAGGTATTCGAATGCTGCGACACATAGACAAGGCTAAAGTCATTAAAATAAAAGCCTGCCATCAATGCGCCAAACGAGGTAGTCATAGCGGCAAACTGCGCCCATGCCAAGCTCGGTGCCAAACGCTGCCAAGCAACATGATCACGCATAACGCCTATCGTTGGTAATACTACCTGCAAAATCGCCAACATAAATGCGGCTAGCACGGCAAAATAACCCAATTCTGTGATTAACATACGGTCTAACCTTGTTTACCTTAATACGGTCATTGTTTATTTTAGGGATTGTTATTTCAGGATAGTCGAAAGTATCCAGTACTTATTACTGCTGGTATGTTTTGCTGTTATTATTAGCTAAGTAGCCCCATCAGCCATTGCAGCTTGGGGTGCTTACAGCATGGTACATTAGCGTCAACTTGTCACGTTTGTGTATCCACTCTGTATGCGATGTGTGTCAAAAAACTAAAAACTGCTTATCACTGCATGGCTGGGAAAAACACCAATACCAGATGTAGCCAACCTGCCAAGAACCCTGTTAAGCCACCAAGCACAATGAGTGTCATCTCATCTTCACGAAAGGCAGGACGTAATAAGTTTTGGAATTCATCAGGCGTCAGCGCACGGATGCGATCACGAAACAGTCCAAATATCTTACTGGCACGGCTTTCATTGAGCTCAGGGTCACGTAGTGGCACCATAGTGGCAACGATAGATTTATCAATGATGGTGTTTTTTAATTGTCCAAACTCACGGCGACCGAGTCCCAATCGTAAAGTGGTATTAATCACTGGTGACTCTAAGACTTTATATAGATGCGATTTCATCAACTCACGTGTTTCAATAGCACGGTCACCATACATCATCTCATTCATGATATTCTCAAGCGTCACCAAATCTTTGACCACTATCTCGGCAAATACTTCAGATACCTCCTCTTGGCGCTTCATAAAGCCGCCTTGAAGTCGATAGCGTGCGATATGCGGCAATTGCAACTTGATAAAGGGAAAATGGCTCTTCAGCATAAAAAACTTCACATAACGGATAAAATGAGGCTCTACAGGATTAAATACCATCCAAATCGCAATCCAATTGGTCAAAAAGCCCCAAATGGCCGCAAAGAAAGGCACTGTCCAATGTTGCGGCACTACCAAAAATATAAACATTTGGATAATGCCAAAAATCAGCCCAATCAAAGCACTAATATGCCAAATAAAATTGATTTCTTTTTGTCCGACTTTTAAGAACATATTGACCATCAAACGACGATCACTCTCCATCTTATTGACAATCATCTTACGCATATCGACCAAATCTTCGACATGATAGGTCAAATCAGTCACCAAAGATTGCATAATACTTGGCAGCTCTTGATGTGCTTGGGCATAGACACGGCGCTTGAGCGCATAAGGCAGATTGCCCCACAGTGCTGACGAATGATCAAGCATAATTTCATCAATCAAGTTTTCAAGGTTTTTATCAACCGCCTCAGTGATGAACAGCGCCATCTGATCTGGTTCCATAGCTTGAAAAAACTCATCAAGCGAGCCAAGCTTAGATAGCGTCTGATCAACAATCACGCCAGATATCTTACCCGCTTTTCTTGGCACAATACCTTGCCAGCCAAGACCTGGTAGCCCAAAAAATGGGAAGTTAGGGATACGTATACCGCGAAACTTAATCGGATAAAACAGCATCTTGAGCGCCATCCAGACATGAATCCATGTCACAAATGCTGTCACCGGCGGAATGGTAAGCATGGCAAAAAACTCAGGGTGCTCAGCGATTGTTTGCCACAATGAAGTTACATCCATAACTTTATGTATCCTTGCCGTGATGATCGATGTTGACCAAATATTCTGAGCACATTAACAACGCTTAGCAATAAGAAGCCCTTTCCCCAATAACTACTACGAAATAAATCGCCTGATTTTAGCATACTTGCCATCCATTAGCACATGTAGACCCTAGGCAAGTTGTGACTAGAGATGACACGTTTCACACTGCTACTGTGGCACAAAAAATCCTTAAAATAACCTACTGCCGTATGACCAGTAACCAATTTAATAACTACTTCTTTTAAATTTACTTGGTGATTAGATCCGTTGTGAAATGAGTCACCAACCACAGTCATATGCATAATAATGACACCTTTTATAACAGTGATAAAATAAATGACTGTCTACTGCGTCATCGCTTTCGATCTGTTATAATTTGCCGTTGTGGTTTGCGAGATGTTTGTAGATCTATGATGATAATATTTCAGATATTAAATGCTTTTTATATCACGCTATGTTGTTGAAAGTCCTTAGCTTATCCTTTATGCTCACCTCGCTTTGTCTACATGATATTTGACATGGTCGACTGCTACTTCATAAATACCTCCATTGATAACTTTTTGATTTATTGTCTCACTGACTGTTTGGGTACTGACTTTATATGAACAAACCGATCACTCCTGATACCGAACAGGTCAATCGCATTTTTACCAGTCGCATTCTTATTCTTGGATTAATCATATTTGTGGGCTTGCTAGGGCTAATAGTACGTTATGGATTTCTGCAATTTTTTGCTCACGATAAATATACGACCCAAGCAGACAACAATCGCATCAAATTGATTTCCGCCCCACCAAGTCGTGGTTATATTTATGATCGCAATGGCGTTATCCTCGCTGACAATCAGCCGGTTTTCACCGCTATGCTCAGCCCTGATGAAGTCGAAAACCCTGAGCGTACTTTACAATTACTCGCGCCCATCTTTGATTTGACGGATGAAAATATCACCGATATTTTGGCGCGTGTGAGTAAAAGTAAAAATGATCCGGTAACCATCAAGATTGATTTAACTGAGGCGCAATTGGCGCAGTTTAGTGAACGCAAACCCTTTTTTCGCGGTGTTAGCATCCAAAGTAAGCTTACACGCTCATACCCGTATGATGAACTTTTTGCCCATGTTATTGGCTATGTCGGACGTATTAATGACAAAGAATCAAAGAGAATCAATAAAGATCGCTATGCTGGTACCGACCTTATCGGTAAGATTGGGATCGAAGATTATTACGAAGATATTTTGCTTGGGCAACCTGGTTATCAGTCAGTAGAAACCAACGCGCACGGTAATGTGCTGCGTCAACTCGATACTAAGCCACCAATCGCCGGTAACGACATCACCTTAAGTTTAGATTATGGGTTGCAGGTTGTGGCGCAGCAGCAGCTTGATGGTAGGCGCGGTGCCATTGTCGCAATCGATCCCAAAAACGGCGATGTACTGGCGTTTGTCAGTAATCCAAGCTACGATCCCAACCCGTTTATCTCTGGTATCTCTTTTAGGGATTATGGCGATTTGCGCGATGATCTTGATCAGCCACTGTACAACCGAGCCTTGCAAGGTATGTACCCACCTGCCTCTACCATCAAGCCTTTTGAAGGGTTGGGCGCGCTGCATTACGGTCTGCGCGAGTGGGAAACTTCCATCTATGACCCCGGTTATTTTAGCTTACCTGGTGACAGTCACCGTTTTCGTGACTGGAAACGCGGTGGGCATGGCTCAGTCAACCTCAAAAAGTCGGTAATGATGTCGGTGGACACTTATTATTATAAGCTGGCTTATGAGATGGGGATTCAAAGATTGCATGACTGGATGATACGTTTTGGGTTTGGTGAGCAAACTGGCATCGATTTACCCAATGAACGCTCAGGTATTATGCCATCGCCAAAATGGAAAAAAGAAACCTATGATAGAGACTGGCTACCTGGTGAAACCATTTCAGTCAGCATTGGTCAAGGCTATTTTTTGGCCACCCCGTTACAGGTAGCTAATGCCACTGCCATGACCGCTAGTAAAGGTCAGCACATTACCCCGCATCTCTTAAAAAGTAGTGACGGCGCGGCGGCAGTCGATGTCATTACCAAGCCTGATGGTAAGATTGATTACAATGGCAAGCCTTCTGACTGGTTACGTATGCATGATGCGATGGAAGAAACCATCAAGGCGGGAACAGGACGTGGTATCTATACACCGCGCTATCGTATTGCTGGCAAGACAGGTACTGCGCAGGTCAAATCTATCGCACAGGGCAAACGCTATGATAAATCCTCGATAGATAAGCGCCACTGGGATCATGCTTGGTTCAATGGTTTTGCGCCCGTAGAAGACCCACAAATCGCCCTTGCTGTATTGGTCGAAAACGGTGGCGGTGGTAGTGCCGTTGCTGCCCCTATCGGCCGCGCTTTATTTGACTATTGGGTATTGCAGCGCGACACCAATCCTATTTTGCCGCCCACCCCTGATCAACTAAAGGTCATTAAACGGCAAAAAGCATTTGAAAAAGCCATGCGTGATGCGATACGTGAAAAAGAAGACAAAGCACTAGAAGCCGCAAAAGAACAGGCTCAAACCGCTACAACGACAGCGACTTCTGGCTAACATATTCAGTATAGAGTAGATAACTAAGCTAATTTTATGAAAAAATCTTCAAGCGCGTGTAAGCCTACTAAAAATCAAAAAACCAAGTCTATTACGGCTGGTGATGTACGTATTATCGGTGGTCAGTTTAAACGCCGTATCGTACGTTTTATTGATGCAGAAGGATTACGTCCGACTCCAGACCGGCTACGTGAGACCTTATTTAATTGGCTGATTTCTGATATTCATGACGCTCAAGTGCTCGATAGCTGCGCCGGTAGCGGCGTCTTAGGTTTTGAAGCCTTATCGCGCGGTGCTGCTCATTGTATTTTTATTGAAATGAATGCCGCCCAAACTCAAATGCTACGTCAAAGTGCCGAGATGTTACGTCTTGATAGTGACAGCCATAAAATCATTCAGGGCACAGCCGAACAAGTTCTACAACAAAAGCAGCTTGTACCGCGTCCCTTTGATATCGTGTTTATAGATCCACCTTATGCTAAGGATTTATGGCAATCTATTTTGACCACTTTGTTTACCCAGGATCTAATCAATGCAGACACACTTATCTACCTAGAAGCGGATAAAGATTTAGATGAGCAATTGAGTCAACTGGCAACGGTTTTCAATACCACGCTTGCGCTGCAAAAAGACGATGAATCGCAAACATTGTATTTTGATTGTCTGAAACAGACCAAAGTTGGACAAGTTGTTGCTGGACTTTATCATCTATTATCGTCATAATTGTCCGGTTAATAAATTCTGTTAATAAAATTTATAAATGTTTAAAACCGCTAAAAAACTGGCCAACGCTGCAGTTTAATGTATATAAGGCGAAAATAAACCCCAATGCAGCTTGCAAGCGTAGGCGCTACTGCTTATAATGTGCAGTCTGTTTTTTGAGAGCCCCGTTCCCAGCTAAACTCTCAACGAATTCTAATTTTAAGGTTTTATCATGAAAACACTTAGTGCAAAACCAGCTGAAGTGACCCATGACTGGTATGTCGTAGATGCTGACGGCAAAACCCTTGGTCGCTTAGCCACTCAAATCGCTACTCGCTTACGTGGCAAGCACAAGCCATCTTTTACACCGCACGTTGACACTGGTGACTTTATTGTTGTCATCAACGCTGACAAAATCACGGTAACGGGTAAAAAAGCGCAAGATAAAAAGTACTATCGTCACAGTGGCTACCCAGGTGGTATCAAAGAAACCAACTTCAGTAAACTGCTTGCACATAAGCCTGAAGATGTTCTACACAAAGCGGTTAAGGGTATGCTTCCAAAGGGTCCTCTTGGCTATGCGATGATCAAGAAGCTGAAACTTTATGCGGGTACCGAACATCCACATGAAGCACAGCAACCTAAAGCACTAGACATCTAAGGATACACTTATGGAACGCAATTACGGAACTGGTCGCCGCAAAACTTCTACCGCTCGTGTCTTTTTAGCGAAAGGTACTGGTAGCATCGTTGTTAACGGCAAACCACTTGACGAATATTTCAGCCGCGAAACCTCGCGCATGGTTGTTCGTCAGCCTTTAGAATTACTTGACACCCCTACTGCTTATGACCTTTACATCACTGTAAAAGGCGGCGGTATTAGTGGTCAAGCTGGCGCAATCCGTCACGGCATCACGCGTGCATTGATTGAGCTTGATGAAACCAACAAACCTGCACTAAAAGCAGCTGGTTTTGTTACTCGTGACTCACGTCAAGTTGAACGTAAGAAATTGGGTCTACGTAAAGCACGTAAACGTCCACAATTCTCAAAACGTTAATCAAAACTATCACTTATATTTCTGCAATTGTTGTCTTTATCTCAGAGCAACGGCTGCAGCATTAAGTATAAGAATAGATTTGCAAGACCTTATAAGCTGTCCGCAGCTTATAAGGTTTTTTTATGCCTGATGCTTTTATAAAAAACAATTTTCATATATAACTATATTGCCTATAAATCTGTCTTCACAAAGGATAAATCACCTTGCAAAGTCTCGCTTACTACCCCATCATAATCATAACTTTTCATTACTAGTAACAGTCTTATGAAAACGCCCGAACAATATGATCCTAGCAAATCTGTCTCAAAGAGCAGCGTGCCGCCACTAAGTATACAGCCGCCTGCTAAGTCTCCGGCTCTACCTGCTGGCACACCAACGATTACCCAAACGCATAAGCAGACTGATCAAGCAGAAAAGAAACCTTTTGAATGGCAGTTTTTAGTGCCTAAATATTGGGGTATTTGGCTATTATTTGCTATTTTTTTGCCGCTGATTTTTTTGCCGCTACGGTGGCAATTTTGGCTCGGTCGTAAGCTTGGTATTTTGATCTATACTGTCGTAGGCTCACGCCGCCGTGATACCTTAATTAACCTCAAACTGGCATTTCCAGAAAAGCCAGAAGTTGAACATGAGCTCATGGCAAAGCAAGTCTTTGTCAATCAAGGCATTGGCGTATTTGAAACCTTATGTGCTTGGTTCCGTCCAAATGTTTTTACTCGCACCGTATCTATCTCAGGGTTACAGCATCTTGTTAATGCACAAAATGAGGGTCGAGCGGTCATCTTATTGGGTGCCCATTACACGATGCTTGATCTAGGCGGTATGCTTTGTACCCAGTTCTTCCCAATGGATGGTATGTATCGTCCACAAAATAACGCATTGCTTGATTGGTTCATTTATAATGGGCGCACAAATATTCTGAGTAAACAAATCTCCAACCGTGATATGCGTAGCCTTGTTAGTTCCCTTAAAAAAGGTCGTGTGATTTGGTATTCACCGGATCAAGATTATGGTCTAAAACAAGGCGTTATGGCGCCATTTTTTGGCGTACCAGCAGCAACCCTGACGGTAACGCGGCGATTGGCAACCTTAGGTAATAAAGAGCATCCACCAGCCGTAATGGCGCTGCATACTTATCGGCAGACACCAGATAATTTACCTCGTGGAAAACGCCCTCATTATCATCTGACGATTACACCCGAATTGGATAACTACCCTAGTAATGATGAAGTGGCTGATGCGACTCGCGTTAATGAATTGCTAGAGGGTTTGATTCGTATTGACCCCACTCAATGGATGTGGTTCCATCGCCGTTTTAAAAACGCTCCCGAAGGTCGTAGGGATATCTATAAGTAAGCTTTTATTCCAAAGAAAATCACTGGCAAAATTTGCTATAATTTACAGCTAATATTTTTTGCTATTATCAGCAGATAAATAACCATAAATTTATAATAATTTGATCAATAAATAACGGATTTTCCATGAGTCATAATCAGATTTCTGACAGCCAAACTACTATTAATAGCTCAGCAGCACCCAAACGTATCCTTACGGGTATCAAACCGACTGGCACCCTACATTTGGGGAATTACGTTGGTGCAATTCGCCCAGCGATTGAGTCTATCCAAAACAGTGATGATGAAGCATTCTTTTTTCTAGCAGATTATCACGGTATTATCGGCTGTTATGACCCTGCTATTATTCATGAATCGACCAAAGCCATTGCAGCAACTTGGATTGCTTGTGGTCTTGATCCAGAGCGCGTGACTTTTTATCGTCAATCGGATGTGCCTGAAATCCCTGAGCTAGCTTGGATTTTAAACTGTTCATGTGCAAAAGGTCTTATGAATCGTGCGCACGCTTATAAGGCGTCAGTCGATATCAATATGGAAAAGGAAGATATTGATCCCGACCAAGGTATCAATATGGGGCTGTTCGGTTATCCAGTTCTTATGGCAGCAGACATCTTGATGTTTAATGCCACGCATGTCCCAGTTGGTCGTGACCAAATTCAGCATATCGAGATGGCTCGTGACATTGCTGGCACTTTTAATCATCGTTATAAGCCGCTGTTTACGCTACCATCTGCTGTTGTAGATGACGATATCCCACTACTCACAGGTCTTGATGGTCGTAAGATGAGTAAGAGCTATAGCAATACCATTCCCCTATTTGGTGATCTAAATCCACAAGTTAGCAGTGAAAAGCAGATGCATAAAGCCATCATGAAGATCGTTACCAACTCGCAGTTACCTGCTGAGCCAAAAGACCCTGATGACTCTGCTATTTTTGAGATTTATAAAGCCTTTGCAACGCCTACTGAGATTGTCGATATGCGTGCGCAGTTTGCCGCTGGTATTGGCTGGGGCGATGCCAAACAAGCGTTGTTTGATAAAATCAATGATGAAGTTGCCCCGTTCCGCGCACGTTATGAGGAACTGATGGCAAACCCAAAAGAGTTAGAAGAAATCCTACAGATGGGGGCAGAAAAAGCCCGCCGTCATAGCCGTAAGCAACTAGATAAGACTCGCCGTGCGATTGGTATTCGTCCACTTGCTAAACTTAAATAACTTATTATTTATGATGATAATAGCCTGCTGCCATGCAAAGTAAGCGATTAATTGAGTCTAGCGCAGAGATTCATGATATGTCTCTGCGCATCTATCAGACGCCTGTACAGCATTTGCCAGAAGATCTGTATGTGCCACCGCAAGCGTTTGCGATTTGGTTAGAGCAATTTGCTGGGCCATTGGACTTCTTATTGTATTTGGTCAAAAAAAACAACGTCGATTTGACACAGATGCCGATATTACCGATTACAGAGCAGTATTTGGCTTATATCAGTGAATTGGACACCAATCATTTTGAGTTGGCCGGCGACTATCTACTAATGGCATCAACCTTGATTGCGATCAAGACTGAGTTGTTACTTCCTAAACCAGAAACGCCTACCGATGAGCGCGATCCAAAAGCTGAGCTGATTGAGCGTCTTGAAGAATACGCCCAAGTCAAAGCTGCCAGTCAGCGTTTAGACAATTTAATCCGACTTGAGCGCGATGTCTTTTTGGCGATGGTCAGTATGCCCAGTCAAGACATTATGGATGCTGAGCTGCCCAGCTATTCACCTACTCTATTGATTGATAGCTTGTTTAAAATGCAGCTGCAACCCGACTATCAGATGCATAGCATCAAGGTCGATGCTGTGCCACTTGCTGATCGTATCGCTAGTATCAGTCGCCAACTGAGTATGGACGGCGCGCGCTCTTTTTATGAACTATTAGATAAAGACCAAGGAAAAATAGGTGTGGTGGTCAGCTTTGTCGCGGTGCTTGAATTAATCAAGCGCCAACTGATTGGTGTGGTTGCTAATAGTACGGACAGTCGTGTTAACACAGCAAATAACGCTGATAGCAGTCTGCCCGCTCATAACAATTTACTGGGAAAATTGACTTTAGAATGGTTAGCATAATCCTAACTGGCTTTATAGTAAGTCTAAAATCATTAAACTGAAGAAGATTATATTGAAATGGCAGATATAGACGACCCTAAAGACCACCTACTATCTATTGAAGACATAAGTAAACAGATTGAAGTTTTACTTCATGCTTCAGAAGCACCCTTAACTACTAATCACTTAAAAAAACACTTATTCTTAACGACTGATAAGTTAGAGCAGGCACTAGAACGGCTAAAGCAACGCTTAAATCTTGGCGTATTAAGTTTGCATCATACTGCCAGTGGTTATCGCTTGCAAATCGCTGATAGCCATAGTGCCTTAATACAGAGTGTCTTTCCGCAGCGTCAAGAACGTCTCAGCCAAGCCTTGTTAGAAACTTTAAGTGTCATTGCCTACAAGCAACCCGTGACACGCAGTGACATCGAGCATGTACGCGGTGTGACGTTATCGAGCAATATATTACGCCAACTGTTTGATAAAGGCTGGATTGAAGAGAAGGGTTATAAAGATACCTTAGGGCGTCCGGCATTGCTATACACCACCGCACAATTCTTAGATGCTTTTGGATTGAACCATTTGGATGAGCTACCACCGATGCCAGATATAAATGCCATCAACGCAGTTTCTTAGATAACATGTTTTCCATAAAAAAGGACACGCCTAAATGGCATGTCCTTTTTTATGGTTTTGATGGATCAGCTTCATCAATGAAATGTTGACCAATCCTACTGATTAATGATATCAACACCCTTTGGTGGTGTAAATTTAAATTGGCTGCTGCCAATGCTTGGGTTCATCTTAATACCACTGAACTTAATCGACGTGGTCTGTCCCAAACTGTCATTTAATACCATCATCACAGGCTTACCACCGCTAAAGCTCATAGATAAGCTCTTGAAGCTAGCACTACCTGACTTTGGATACAGCACATAGTAGTTTTTATTGGCATACGGCTGGGTAATTTTAAAGTTCTTATCGATTTTACTTGGATCACCTGATAGTAATAGCGCTGGCGTATTACCCACTTGGCTGTCTACGTTTTGTTTAGTCGCTTGCTCTAAGTCCTTATCATAAATCCACATCGAGCTACCATTTGCCACAATCAGCTGCTCTGACGGTGACTTGGTTTCCCAGCGGAAATTATTTGGACGTTGCACGCTCATGGTACCGCTGAACGTACCGCTATTAGCGCCCTTAGTCGTCTGGCTAAAGTTGGCCGTCATACTCTTAGTATTGGTCAAAAGCTTATTTAATCGCTTAGCTGCCGTTATATTGTCAGCTGGCGCTGCTGTTGCTGTTTGCGTTATTGCCATCATAGGCGCTGCGACGCCAAGCGTAGTCATTAATACACCAGTTAAAGCACCGCTCATTACTTTTTGTTTTAAAGTCATTTTTTTCGTTAATAAAGTCATTATAAATCCTCTCTCAAAATGCAAAATAGCATAAAAATAAAACGTTCTATCAAGTTTTTGTTTTCGATAAGTATTTATCATACGAGTACAAAACCGGCCTGATAAAACAATGAGGACAGTGTGCCAGTTTTTTTATTACGCGCCTAGTCATGATTTGCAATCATTACTACTGCTGGCATACAGGCTTGTAAATACAACAGTTACAAAGTAATAAATAGCCTTTATCATCGTTTTAACCGTTTTAATCAGCGGTTAACATAAGCTTATAAGCATAAAAAACCCCTACTACCAAACGGTAATAAGGGCTTTTTTAGTCATCAAATTATTTTATCCAAAAGATAAAACAATCTAGATGGGCAACTAGGCGCTTTCAACCATCACATAACGACGGTTAAATTTACCTTTGGTCGCAAACTTTACCACACCGTCATTCAGTGCAAATAAAGTATGGTCACGACCCATGCCAACACCTTCGCCTGCGTGGAATTCTGTACCACGTTGACGAACGATGATGTTACCAGCGACGATGGCTTGACCGCCAAAGATTTTTACGCCTAGCATTTTTGGGTTTGAATCACGACCGTTACGGCTTGAACCGGCAGCTTTTTTATGTGCCATGAGAAAATCTCCTTGTTAATGTGACTTATCGCTAATGCGACAACTCTTAAGCTTTTAGTGCGTTATTAATTATCAATAAACTGACAATCGTTAATTAAGCATTAATCGCTTTGATTTTTAACAAGGTATACCATTGGCGGTGACCTTGCTCTTTGTGATAATGCTTACGACGGTTGTGCTTGACGATACGGATTTTTTCGCCGCGACCATGCTCAACAACTTCAACTTCAACACTAGCACCTTCAACGATAGGCTGACCGATCTTGACAGTTTCACCATCAACAATCATCAACACATCTTCAAATTTGATTGTTTCGCCTGTTTCTGCTTTAAGTAATTCAACTTTAAGCAATTCATTAACGACTACACGGTGCTGTTTACCACCAGTTTTGATTACTGCGTACATTGTATGACTCCGTTTAACCCGTGTGCCGTGGCTGATATCATACCAACACTTCGACGACGAACACGACAGGGAAAAATTAAAGGCAAGATTTTACGGCTTTTTGCTGATAAAAGCAAGCCGCACCTCTTGTTTTTGTATGGTGGTAATACCAAAAATCTATGCTCGTATTAGGGACCATGTCATTGATTAACCAGCGTAATGTATATAGCTATTAATACAGACCGCCTAATAACACGCAGAGATAGTGGTTAAAATCCAACAGCGGCTATTATAGCTTATCTAATCAGATACTTACAGTTTTTTGTAAATAGACTTGGCTGATAATAGCTACGTACCAGTGATTTGCTCATTTTCACTATAATAAATGATGTAATGTTCGCCTGAACCTCAAGCGCCGTATCGCATTTTGCTATACTTAAATCAACAATATCACTAGACAGCTATGCTATCATGCATAAAACGCTGGCTTTGCTATGTATCACTATTAAAAGTATCGCTATTAAAATATTCTTTATTTTTATTGGTATGATTATCTATTATGACTTGTACTTCTTTATCTAACACCGCTGCGCCATCGTCTACCGCGCTATCAGTCAATCTATCATCTACACCAACCTATTCTGATATCCAGAGCATTGTGGCTGATGATTTTGATATTATGGACAAACAAGTATTTGGCAGCCTTAATTCCAAAGTTAAGCTGGTGATGAATGTCTCACAGCACGTGATTAATGCAGGTGGCAAACGTATGCGCCCATTAATCACCTTGTTATGTGCGCGAATGCTTAAGGATGAGCCATCGAAGCAAGCCATGCATTTGGCTGCGATTACTGAGATGCTGCATACGGCAACTTTGGTACATGATGATGTGATAGATGAGTCAGGACAGCGCCGTGGTAAGCCTACTGCCAATGCTACTTGGGATAATGCGACAGCGGTATTGGTCGGTGATTATTTGATTGCTCGTGCTTTTAATTTGTTAGTGGGTTTTCAAAGCTTGCCACTATTGCAAGTGTTCTCAGACGGTACTTGTGATATTGCTGAAGGCGAAGTATTACAACTACAGCATCAGCATAATCCTGAAGCCACTGAGCAAGATTACCTCAATATCATCGATGGTAAGACCTCACGATTATTTATGATGGCAACTCAAGGCGCTGCGATTTTACAAGGTCAAACGCAGCATTTGCAAGCATTGGCTGATTTTGGTCAGCACTTTGGCAATGCTTTTCAAATTGTCGATGACGTACTTGATTACAGTGGCGATAGTGCGCTGATGGGCAAAAACCTCGGCGATGATTTAGCTGAAGGCAAACCCACCCTACCTACTATTAAAGCACTCGAACTACTCAAAGACAGCAACAAAGAAGGCTATGAGCAGCTGCGCATCGCCGTCCAAACGGGCAAAACACCCAATGCAGAACAGTTAATCGCCTTAGTACGCCATTCAGGCTCACTAGATTACTGTAAACAGCGGGCTTTAGAAGAAACCAAGCTTGCCCAACAAGCACTCAGCAGTTTGCCGGATAACCGCTATCGTCAAGGTCTATACCAGCTGACTGAACTTGCCAGCGCGCGCTTATTATAATTATCGAATAACAACGTTTCGTTATTATTTATATTGCTACTACATTGATAACACTCAAATCGATACTGCTTATATTGATATAAGCAGTTAAATATTTTTATTGTTAAATTTTTACTTAATTATTGCTATAGCAATGTTTTTCTGAACAGACTAAATATTGTTTCTTATGTGTCTCTTTTTATCAATGATGCACTTCTATATTTTTTAAATAAACAAAATTTAACAATGTTATGACTGACTAACCAATGTAAATTTTGCCCTTCATTTTTAGCGTAATGCTTGTGTTTTCAATAGGTTCTAATCTTTTATCACCATAAGCGGCAATTATAGCCACCAAAAACGGTTTTTTTTGCCTTGACTGTGGGGTATACCCTATAGTTTATAATCTCTTATTAAATTTACTTATCCGGTTATTGAGCATTCAATGTTCTGTAATAACGATAAATGCCTAATAGTTTTTTATATCTTCTACATTAAGATGTATCCATAAACTTTTTATACTGTCACTATTTATTATTATATGATATTTATATTGCCGAGGACATTGATGAAGCACTCTTATCTTGCGCTTGTAATAGCAACTGTACTATCTGGAGCTGTACTGGTTGGCTGTGACAAAAAAGAGGATGCCGCTGGCGACGCGGCGGCGGCACAGCAACAAATGCCGCCTGCCGTCGTCAACGTTCAGACGGTTACTTTTGATACCGTACCACAAGTACAGACTTTTGCTGGACGTACCGCGGCTTATCAAACCGCTGATGTCCGCCCACAGGTAAACGGCATTATCGACGAAGTGTTGTTCCGTGAAGGCAGCAACGTCAAAAAAGGTCAACCTTTATATCGCATCAATACAGACAACTACGCGACATCTATTACCAGTGGTCAGGCGGCAATAGCCCAAGCAGAGGCCAACTATCAGACAGCATTGGCTAATAACGCCAACGCTAAAGCGGATTTGGCCAGCCGTCAAGCGTCACTATCACAAGCACAAAATGATTTGCAACGTCTGCAAGGCTTGGTGGCTATTGATGCGATCTCAAAGCAGCAATACGATCAAGCACAAACCGCTGTGCGTACTGCACAAGCAGCTGTCCAAAGCGCCAATGCTGCTATCGGTCAATCACAAGCCGGTATTGAAAGCGCAAAAGCAGGTATCCAAACGGCGAAGGCTGGCTTGCAAGCGAGCACTTTAGATCTCAATCGTACCATCGTACGTGCGCCTATCTCAGGTCGTACAGATCGCTCTAGCGTCACTGCTGGTACATTGGTTAGCTCAGGTCAACCTACTCCTTTAGTAACTATCTCTCGCCTAGATCCTATCTATGTCGATATCAGTCAATCATCTTCTGAGCTGCTTAAATTGCGTCAGCAGATCTCTGCAGGCAAAGCAAAAACTGGCATGAACTCAGTTGAATTGGTGTTAGAAGATGGTTCAACCTATCCTGTACGTGGCGAGTTGGCATTGTCAGAAGCGAAAGTCGATGAATCAACAGGGGCTGTGACATTACGTGCCGTCTTTCCAAATAACAGCAATATCCTATTACCCGGTATGTATGTCAGCGCCCGCTTGACTCAAAGCGTGATCACCAACGCAGCACTTGTTCCTCAAAGTGCCGTGATGCGTTCGACCAAAAGCGAGACGCAAGTTTATATCGTTGATGAAAACAACAAGATCCAAGTTCGTCCGGTTACGATTAATGGTACTTATCAAGGACAATGGGTCGTCACTGACGGTCTTCAAGCTGGCGATAAAGTCGTGATTATTGGTGGCGCAAAAGTGAAGCCTGAACAAGAGGTTATTGCGAAGCCATTAGAAAATCCAAACTCTGTGCCTGCTTCAAAAGAGGCTGCTGCCAAAACACCGCAGCAAGCTGCACAATCAGCTGCCAAATAATTCCATTCAAAGCTAGGAAGACTTAGGGATTTACTATGTCACGTTTTTTTATTAATCGCCCTATTTTTGCATGGGTGATGGCTATTTTAGTCATGCTTATCGGGATAATATCGGTTATCAACTTGCCGATTGAGCAGTATCCGGCGATTGCGCCACCAACCGTCACGGTCAGTGCCAGCTACCCTGGTGCGAACGCTGAAACCGTTGAAAACTCAGTGGTACAGATTATTGAGCAGCGCATGAAGGGCCTCGATGGCTTGATGTATATGAAGTCATCAAGTTCATCAAATGGCAGTGCGTCTGTACAGCTTTTCTTTGAGAACGGTACAGATTCTGATACCGCACAGGTTCAGGTACAGAACAAATTACAGGCTGCGATGAGCTCACTGCCTGAGCAAGTACAGCGTCAAGGGGTCAATGTTAATAAAGCCTCGGAAGGGTTCTTAGCCGTGTTTGGCTTTGTCTCTGAAGACGGTAGTATGGATCGTGCTGATATCGGCGATTACATCAACTCTAATGTCGTGGATCAGCTCAGCCGTGTTGAAGGCGTTGGACAAGTTCAAGCGTTTGGTGCCTCTTACGCCATGCGTATCTGGCTAGATCCTGAACGCTTGCGCGGCTATAGTTTGGTGCCATCTGATATCGTCAATGCTGTACGAGCGCAAAACGCGCAAGTATCAGCCGGTCAATTAGGTCAAGCGCCTGCTGATGTCGATGAGCAAGTGATTAATGCAACCGTCACTGTACAGAGCTATCTAAAAACACCTGACGAGTTTAAGGATATTCTACTAAAAACCGATACATCAGGCGCTCAAGTACGCTTAGGCGATGTTGCAAAGGTTGAAATTGGTAGTGAAGATTATAGTACTATTGCCTTATTTAATGGCCAACAAGCAGCAGGTCTTGCCGTATCACTCGCAAGTGGTGCGAACGCGCTTGAAACACGCGAATTGGTCGGTAATCGAGTTGCTGAACTAGAAGCAAATTTCCCTAGCGGTCTAACATCAGTTATTCCTTACGACACGACCCCATTTGTACGTTTGTCTATTGAACAAGTGGTCAAGACCTTAATCGAGGCGATCGTATTAGTATTTATCGTCATGTTCCTTTTCTTACAGAACTGGCGCGCGACTATCATTCCAACTCTTGCCGTACCTGTGGTACTACTAGGTACATTTGCAGTACTGTATATTGCAGGATTTAGTATTAACGTCTTAACCATGTTTGCGATGGTACTGTCCATCGGTCTATTGGTCGATGATGCGATTGTCGTGGTAGAAAACGTCGAGCGGTTATTGGAAGAAGACCCCCATATTTCTATTAAAGATGCTACGATACAATCAATGGGTGAGATCAGTAAAATTGTTGTCGGTATCGCGCTTATCTTATCAGCGGTATTTGTTCCGATGGCATTCTTCGGTGGCTCAACGGGCGTCATTTATCGTCAGTTCGCCATTACCTTGATTACCAGTATGGTACTGTCGGCACTGGTTGCACTTATCTTTACCCCTGCCCTTTGTGTGACGTTACTGAAACGTAGTAAAAGTCATGAAAAAGGCAATAGCGAAAATCAAAAAGGCTTCTTTGGTTGGTTTAACCGCTCTTTTACCAAAACAAGTAAATCTTATGAAAAATTTGTCGGTAAAAGTTTCCGTTTTAAATGGTTATATCTGATTATCTATGCTGCCATTATCGGTATTATGGCAGTGGTATTCTTACGCATCCCTGGCTCGTTTTTACCAGAAGAAGATCAGGGCATCATGTTTACCGCCGTACAGCTGCCTGCTGGTTCGACACTGAATGAGACGCAAGCGGTACTCGATAAAGTCAGCGCTTACTATAGTGGTCAAGAGCCAGATAATGTGGCGTCAGCGTTTACTATTGCGGGCTTTAGCTTTGTTGGACAAGGACAAAACGTTGGTATTGCCTTCGTCAAATTGAATGACTGGGCAGATCGTAAGGGTGCAGAAAATACCGCGCGAGCAGTTTCTGATCGTGCACAAGGTTATTTCTTTACTCAAATCAACGAAGCAACTGTTTTTAATATCATTCCACCAGCGATTAGTGGGCTTGGTAACTCTAGTGGCTTTGACTTGATGCTCCAAGATTCAGGTAGGGTCGGGCACGAAGGTTTGTTAGAGGCGCGCAATACGCTCCTTGGCATGGCCGCGCAAAACGATAAAGTAGCTGGTGTACGTCCAAACGGACAAGAAGATGCGCCGCAGCTTAAAATTGATATCAACCAAGAACAAGCCGCCGCTTATGGTTTGTCCATGGCAAATATCAATAGTGTGATCTCAACTGCATGGGGTTCAAGTTATATCAACGACTTCGTTGACCGTGGTCGTGTTAAGCGCGTGTTTGTACAAGGTGAGCCTAGTAGCCGTACCAATCCTGATGATATCGGTAAATGGTATGTCCGTAATGACAGTAACGAGATGATCTCATTTGATGCTTTCTCTAGTAGTAAATGGGAAACCGGATCACCGGGTCTCACGCGCTATAACAGTTTGGCTTCAATGAATATCCAAGGTAGTGCAGCCCCTGGTCTTAGTACTGGTGAAGCGATGGATGCCATGGAAGCCATGGTTGAACAGCTGCCAGACGGCATCAGTTACGAATGGACAGGTTTATCATTAGAAGAGCAAAAGTCAGGTGCTCAAGCGCCGATGCTATATGCTATCTCAATCTTAGTGGTATTCTTATGTCTTGCTGCCTTGTATGAAAGCTGGTCAATTCCATTCTCAGTACTGTTAGTCATTCCGCTTGGGGTATTGGGGGCGGTTCTATTTACTTGGATCCGTGGTTTATCCAATGATGTTTACTTACAAGTCGGTCTACTCACGGTGGTTGGGCTCTCAGCCAAGAATGCCATCTTGATTATCGAGTTTGCAAGGGACCATCAAGCGGAAGGTTATACCCTAAAAGAGGCCGTCATGACCGCTGCACGTCAGCGTCTGCGTCCTATTATTATGACCTCGCTTGCCTTTGGTCTCGGCGTTGTGCCATTATTCATCGCCACAGGTGCCGGTTCTGGTAGTCAAAACGCCATTGGTACCAGTGTGGTCGGTGGTGTTGTCACTGCAACATTACTAGGCATCTTCTTTATTCCGATGTTCTATATCTGGGTACGTAGTATGTTCCCTCACAAGTATGAGAACAACAAGCCAAATAATGGTGGGAGTACGCCTGGCGGCTCTAATCCAAATAATCCAGACAGTCCAGTTGGACCAACAGAATATAATGAGCCACCGATCACACACGTTGACGACGATATGCAAAACATGACGCTCTCTAAGAGTGCTCAGCCTGCAAGCTTTGGAGATAATACACAATGAGTTTACGTTATTTTGTTACCCCCGACTCAGTAACTAAAGCAGTCTCTTTGACTGTCCGCGTTCGCCAAAATAGCGGTCGTTTGCTTGGCTTAACGGCTTTGGCATTCAGCATGGCGGCTTGTAATACCATTCCAAAGGCCGATACGCGTCCTGTGCTTGCGGTGCCAAACATTCCTATCGAACAGACCTATGGTGCGTTTGATAAAGAGACTGTTAGTAACGCTGAGCAAGCCAGTCTTGCTAGTCAACGCTGGCAGAATTTTTACAGCGACGAGCGTCTAAAAGGTCTGATTGCTCTAGGTTTGGAGAACAATAAAGACTTTGAGAGTGCTCGTTTAGCGATTGAAAAAGCCCGTGCACAGTATCAAATTACTGATATCAATGATCTACCCCGCATTGATGGCAGTGGTGGCTATACTCGCTCAGCACAAAATAACCGTGATAGAAACTCTAGCGGTGCTTATAGCGTAAACTTAGGTCTTGCCAATTATGAGCTCGATTTTTGGGGTAAAATTGCCAGCTTAAAAGATCAAGCGTTGCAGAATTTTTTATCGACGACAGCGGCAAAAGACGCGACCCAAATCAGTCTGATTAGCAACATTGCTCAAAGCTATGCCAATTTGAGCTATAGCTTGGCGCAGCTACAACTGGCTGAGGCAACGGTCGAGAGCCGTGAGAAATCTCTGTTTATTGCTAGCAAACGTTTCGAAGCCGGTATTGATCCTAAACTGCCCTCTTTGCAATCTAGTGCCTCGCTTGAAAATGCTCGACTTGCCGTTTTACGTGCCCAAAGTAGTATTCTAAAATCACGTAATGCGCTGCAGTTTTTGGTCGGTGGACCGATTCCGACCAATTTGATTCCGACGCCTGCCGTCAGTAACATCACAAGCCAGCAAGTATTTAGTGCTGGCTTGCCAAGTGAGCTGCTACGCTATCGTCCTGATGTGTTGCAAGCAGAGTATAATCTGAAGGCGGCTGGTGCGAATATCGAAGTGGCGCGTGCGTCTTACTACCCTTCTATCAGCTTAGCCAGTAATGTTGGCTTGAGCAGCGGCAGCTTAAATGACCTATTCAAAAGTGGTTCTGTCGGCTGGTCATTCGGTCCAAGCATTAGTTTGCCTATCTTTGATGCTGGTCGTTTAGATGCCAACTATGATGTGGCACAAATCGAGCGTAAACAGACACTAGCAGGCTATGAGCGCTCTATTCAAACCGCTTTCCGTGAAGTGTCTGACGTATTAGCTACACGAGCTACCTTAGGCGAGCAGTTAGAGGCGCAGTATCGTTTGCAAGACAACTTTGAGCAAACGTATCAAATTGCTGATGCGCGCTTTAAAGCAGGTATCTCAAACTATCTAGACGTTCTTGATGCGCAGCGTTCGTTATTTTCAACGCAGCAAGGCATTCTAGATTTAGAGCTACAGAAAATCATCAGCCAAATCGAGCTTTATCAAGTATTAGGTGGCGGTGCTAATCTTGATATACCAACCGTGATTCCTGTACCGCAACATAGAAATCTGGTCCAAGTAGTCAATGCAGCTGCCAATAGTAACAAGGCAAAAGCTACTGATGCTATCGATGCGGCAAGTTCTGCGCGTGTGGTTTCTGCTCAAGAAGCCCTCACCATTAAACAGGCACAGCCAGTAGAAAAATCGACCTTTAAGCCAACGGCTATGGTCGATGTCAATAACGATGGCAAGACTGATGCCGCTATCGGTGTGATTGTTGAAGAAACCACTGTTCCTGAAAGCAATGTCGAGCAAGTACCAGTCACGCAGATTATTGAGCCATAAATCTTTATAAAGCCCTAAGCGTGTGACGTACTTTTATCGCGTTGATAGTCGATAACTACAATCAGCCCTACCGACTCATTATAGTAAGTCAGTAGGGCTTTTTGCTTTTGATAGCTGGTATTGGGTATAGTATCGACATTATATGACATACCTTTTTAAAAACCTCAGTAGAAAACCTATTAAAAACCTTAGTAATTAAAAAATAACCGTGATTGCCATTCAGATAAGGAAACAACATGACTTATACTTTTAACCGCCAATTCCCTGAAACTCGCCTACGTCGCCTGCGCTATAACGACAATATACGCGCGATGATTCGTGAAGTTGAGCTGCATCCCAAGCACTTTATCGCGCCCGTTTTTGTGTTAGAAGGTACTAACGAGCGTCAAAAAATCGCTAGTATGCCGGGGGTTGAGCGCTTGTCGATAGACCTGCTCATTAAGCACGCCAAAGACTTGTTGAGCGAAGGCGTCACGACCATCGATATCTTCCCAGTGATTGATAATTCACTAAAAACCCCTGATGGTAGGTCTGCTTATGATGAAAACGCTCTCACTGCGCGTGCGGTAAAAGCGGTCAAAGATGCCGTTCCAGAGATGGTCGTCATGACCGATGTGGCATTGGACCCTTATACCTCACACGGTCAGGATGGCTTGCTGGATGACTCAGGCTATGTCGTTAATGATGCAACGGTTGAAGTATTGGTCAAGCAAGCGCTGGTCCATGCGCGTGCTGGCGCTGATATCATCTCACCTAGTGACATGATGGATGGTCGTATCAAAGCGATGCGTGATGCCTTTGAAGCTGAAGGTTTTGTGAATACTGCTATCATGGCTTATTCAGCAAAATATGCCTCCGCTTACTATGGTCCATTCCGTGATGCCGTCGGTAGTGCGGGCAATTTAAAAGGTGGGCATAAAAAACAGTATCAGATGGATTTTGGTAATCGCGCTGAGGCGCTACATGAAGTTGCCATGGATATCAATGAAGGCGCTGACATGGTCATGATTAAACCAGGTCAGCCATACTTAGACTTAATCCGTGAAGTTAAAAACACCTTTGGTGTACCAACGTTTGCATACCAAGTCTCTGGCGAATATGCTATGCATATGGCAGCGATTCAAAACGGCTGGCTGACTGATGCCGTCATTTTAGAGTCACTAATTGGCTTCCGCCGTGCAGGTGCCGATGGTATCTTGACCTATTTTGCATTAGAAGCGGCAAGACAGCTGAATAACGCTTAATTTCAGCATATTTTTACTTAATAAAAAAACCGTACCCGCGACTTTACAGCAGCGAGTACGGTTTTTTATTTCTTTATCCTAAAAACTCAAACAGCATTTTATAAAATAGCACTCTATAAATGTGCCCGCCCATGCGGCTTATCAAAATCAATAATAGGACCAACCGGTATCACTCCAGTGGGATTAATCGTTGCGTGGCTGGTGTAATAATGTGCTTTGATATGCTCCATATTCACGGTGTCTTTAATACCCGGTACTTGATACAAATCACGCAAATAGCCCCAAAGATTGACATAATCAATGATGCGGCGAATATTACATTTAAAGTGTCCGACATAAACGGCATCAAAACGTACCAACGTCGTAAATAAACGCCAATCCGCCTCAGTTATCGTGCGACCTATTAAATAACGTTGGCCTGCCAAACGCGCCTCTAACGTATCTAGCGCAGCGAATAGCGCAAATACCGCTTCTGTATAAGCAGCTTGTGTACTTGCAAAACCAGCTTTATAGACGCCATTATTGATAGCATCATAAACAAACGCATTTATCTCATCAATTTCTATTATTGCATCGCATGGTAAAAAATCAGTAGCTATTGCCCCAACGTCATCAAAAGCTGAGTTAAACATACGAATAATCTCAGCAGATTCATTGCTGACGATGGTATTGGTCTTTTTATCCCATAATACCGGTACTGTCACCCGCCCCGTATAATTTGGCTTTGCCGCGGTATAAACTTCATACAGATAACGTGCATTGATAATAGGGTCAGCGACAACACCTGTACCCTCTGCAAACGTCCAACCTTTATCACCCATAAAAGGGTGAACTACAGACATCGAAATAATATCTTCTAAGCCTTTTAGCTGACGAAAAATAGTAGTACGGTTTGCCCATGGACACGCCAAAGAGACATATAAATGATAACGATTGGCTTCGGCTGGAAAGCCACCCTGACCCGATGGACCAGCACTACCATCTACGGTTACCCAGTTTCTAAAGCCTGCATCTTCTCGCTCAAAGTGTCCACCGCTAGATGCTGTGTCATACCATTTATCCTGCCACTGCCCATCAATTAATAAGCCCATTCGATGCTCCTAACCCTTTTACTGTTAACTTAACTTTATTAAATACTATTCGATTATCATAAAAGTCGTTTTTTTTATATCTGCAATAGTGTTACTAGATTGCCCAGTATCAAGCTACATCCCACTATTGATAATAAAAACTAAATTACAATGCTATTATAGCGATTAAAACTACATGAAAATTCTTATTTGACCGTCAATATGAAGTTGAATCGTGATATCGCAATAATAAGGCAGTTTTATTAGAAAAAAGGCTTGCAAAATAGTGGAAACTTGATAGAATACTCAACCTAAATAGGCGTATAGCTCAGTTGGTTAGAGCGCTACCTTGACATGGTAGAGGTCAGCAGTTCGAGTCTGCTTATGCCTACCAAATATTTAGAAAGCCCCAGTTTAACGACTGGGGCTTTTTTTGTCCGTAAGATATGGGCTGTAGCGGAAAACCTGTTCTTGAATCAACTCATAGTGATGATTATTCAATCAGCTCTAAGTCATTTAAAAAAGCGACGGTGACCAAAACGTGACCAGCCCTTCAAAACACTCTAAATTAAAACTCTTTTTTTGACCTCTACTGCGAACTTGACCCCTGCTGTCAATCCCGTAGAACCAAACTTGGGAGATTTTAGTTACGCAGCCTGACGATAAAAGTCAAACCACACCTGTCTTGGCGATTTATAGCCTAAACCCTTTTGAATTCTCGTCTGATTGTAGTAGAGCTCGATATAGCCGATGATATCGTTGATGGCTGCAAACCTTGTTTTATAGTCCTGATGATATACCAGCTCATTCTTCAATGTTCCCCAGAAGCTTTCTATTGGCGCATTGTCATAACAATTGCCACGACCACTCATAGAGCCTGTAAAGTGATGCTGCTTGATGATTTTGTGGTAGGCATGGCTAGAGTACTGACTGCCTCTGTCAGAATGCACAATCAGTCTTTGGCTGGGTCGTTTATTTTTGACGGCCATGTTGAGTGCACGGCATACTAAGTCTGCTGTCATGCGCTTATTGATAGCATAGCCGACCAGCTTTTTAGTGTAGAGGTCTTTAATACCTGCTAAGTATAGCCAACCCTCATCTGTCCATATGTAAGTGATGTCACTAACCCAAGCTTCGTTAGGACGACTGGTATCAAACTGCTGATCCAACACGTTTGGATAAACCATTTTATTATGGTTTGAGTCCGTGGTGACTTTAAAGCGCTTATGGCGACGGCATTTGATACCATGCTCTTCTTTGATACGTCGAACCATATATAGGCTAATATCGTGCCCTTGATCGGTTAGCTTTGCATGCAGTCGCTCAACACCATAGCGCTTACGAGTTTCACTGTGAGCGGCTTTCACCAGTAGCTCGCAATGGTTGCGATGTATCTGCTGCTTGCTGCTTGCTGATATCGCGATTCAGCCAGTCGTAGTAGCTTGAATGCTTAATCTTTAGCACACGGCACATAGTAGTAATGCTGAAGAGGGACTGGTTATCTTCAATAAAGGCGTACCTTACTAGCTGTGCTTGGCGAAGTACGCCGTCGCTTTTTTTAATATCTCTCGTTCCTCCTCGGCAACTTTAAGCTGTCGTTTGAGGCGCTTGTTCTCTTCCACCACGGCCATAAGCTGTGGATCGTACTGCTCAGTTCCTAAAAGCTTGCCTTGATTGGCTTTGTTATGCCAGTTCGATAGCGTTTGCATGGCGATGCCAAGTTGCTTTGCAGTCGCTGAAATATTCCCATCGTTGTCGGCTATCTTCTTGACGGCTTCGGCTTTGAATTCTGTACTATAAGTTCTGATTTTCTTGGTCATGGTAAACTCCTGTTGTTGTGCTTAGTTTACCAAGTTTAGGTGTACGGTTTCTTCAGCATAGCTCAGACAGACGTCAATCATGAGTGCTCCTTAAGGTTTGATATAGTCAGGGATGGTATAAGTTTTACCTTGTTCAATGTTAGGAAAAGCAGTATATGGTCTGCCTGACTCCTCACCAAAATTGACTATCACCGTATTAGTTCTTCTATACTCTCCTGCAGTGCCATTTTTAACATTCTTTTTAGTATTACCCATAAACCCATCACCGACTGGTCTATCAAAAGTAATTACTACGCTACGTACTTCTGGGTTTCTTGCAAATCCAGCTTCTGCTTTAGAAATTGCAGTATTAATGTCAGTAGAGTTAAAGAATTTAGATGCATTTGCTGATCTTGCTTTTGAAATACTCTCAGAATTAATACTTTCTATTAATATAGTGTCTGAAACCTTTTTAGCTATAAACAATATCTATTTATGAAAGTCCAATAGATTCTAGATATGATTACAAACTATAATATGTTCGACCTAATTTTTCGAATTCATGCATTTTTTCCAAAAAAGGTTTACCCCAATCACTATCTACTTCCAAATAAGCTCTTGATAAGGACTCAATTCTAGTAAACTTATGTTTAGAATCTATTTCATAGTTATTTTCTATCGAATTAATGAAATTTAAATATAGTACTACATAATCTTTAAGAACATCCGACCTCTGATAGTCTCTATCAGATTTCATTGATTCAATAACTATAAATGCATAGTCTTTTAACATTTCTAAAGTAACTTGATTATAATTCAAGGTTTCACCTTTCTAGTCGATTTGATCCATGATGAAGGCCAATCCTTAGGCATAAGAATCTGATCAACATCTCCTTTTAAAACAGTACCAGATTCTCTGATGGTTTGCTCTTCAACTCTTCCAACATTAATGGTTGTACCCTTAGGAATAATAATTTCTGCTTCGAATCGTCTTGTATTTTTCCATTCAGGCAATAAAGCCGCGTCGATTTTTGCTTGAATTTTATTATTTGCTGGTGAAGTAGTAACGAAACCGCCTTCAGCTTTAGCATTCCCACCGTATACTCTATAAACCACAATATCTTCATTCGTGACTACAGTTCTATAATTCCCATCTTTAAAACTATCTTTTACGAATGAAGGTAAACTCTCATCTTTTTGAACTATTTTAACTTTATTATCAATTTGAGTTCTATATTCTTGAGGAATGATTTCTTTACTTGCCTTAGCAGCAGCCCCTTTCGCAATACTATTCTTTGCAATATTCGTAACAGTCTTAGCTGAGCTATGCTGAAGAAACCGTAGAGATAAACTTGGTAAACTAACGACTCGATGAGGAGTTTACCATGACCAAGAAAATCAGAACTTATAGCCCAGAATTTAAAGCCGAAGCCGTCAAGAAGATAGCGGATAATAATGGCAATATTTCAGCGACCGCAAAGCAGCTTGGTATCGCCATGCAGACCTTATCTAATTGGCACAATAAAGCCAATCAAGGCAAGCTTGTCGGCACAGAGCAATATGATCCTGAGCTTATGAGTGCTCTTCAAGAAATAAAGCAGCTCAAACGACAGCTTAAAATCGCTGAGGAGGAACGCGAGATCTTAAATGAGGAGGGATAAAGCGAAGCACTGCTTCGCCCCGACGTAAGGGGAGAGCTATGCTCGAGTGAGGCGACGGCGTACTTCGCGAAAAACAGCTCGTGAAGTATGCCTTTATTAAAGACAACCAGCAAATATTTAGCATCACTTGCATGTGTTGTGTTTTGAAAGTAAAGCCCTCAAGCTACTACGATTGGCTAAGCCGCGATATCAGCGACCAACAGATACATCGCAACCAGTCTAAGCTATTGGTTAGAGCCGCTCACAGTGAAACGAAAGAACGTTATGGCGTAGATCGACTGCATGCTCATCTAACCGAGCAAGGGCATTATATTAGCCAGTATATGGTTAGAAGCATTAAAGAAGAACATAGCATCAAATGCCGTCGCCATAAGCGCTTTAAAGTCACCACCGACTCCAATCACAACAAGCTGGTCTATCCAAACGTGCTGGATCAGAAGTTTGATGCAAACCGTCCTAATGAAGCATGGGTAAGCGATATTACTTATATCTGGACTGCTGAGGGCTGGCTGTACTTGGCAGGCGTTAAAGATTTATATACCAAAGAGCTGGTCGGCTATGCCATCAACAAGCGCATGACCGCAGAGTTAGTTTGCAATGCATTGAACATGGCCATCAAGAATAAACGTCCAAGCAAAGGGCTAATCGTTCATTCAGACAGAGGTAGCCAGTATTGCAGTCATGCCTACCACAAGATCATCAAGCAGCATTACTTTACAGGCTCTATGAGTGGTCGTGGCAATTGTTATGACAATGCGCCAATATAGTCAGCTGACTCCAAAAATGTTATAAAGTAAATCAACTAAACGATTATCACTATAAATGACCATGACTTACTCCCTAGATTATCGCAAACAAGTCCTGAAAAGCTTAGATGAGGGCATGACCTTTGCTGAAGCTGCTGTTTTCTATGATATCAGTCCCACGACTATCCAGAAGTGGAAGAAGCGTCTTCACAGTAAAACCACTCGAGATATTAAGCCCTACAAAATAGAGGATGAAGCCTTAGCTCAAGATGTTAAGGATTACCCTGACGATTACCATTATGAGAGAGCTCAGCGTTTTAAATGTAGTCCAACGGGTATTAGTAAAGCCTTAAAGCGTATTGGTATTAGCAAAAAAAAAGACACTTGAGCATCCCAAAGCTTGTCCAGTAAAGAGAGCTCACTACCTAAAAAAACTTAACCACTTCATCTCTCAAGGCTTTGCTATTGTCTACATATACGCGCGTGGCTTTGAGAGTGAAACAATGCGCCCTTGTGGCTATGCACCCATTGGTAGCCCTTGTATTGACAGTTATAACTGGCAAGCTAAAGATCGAACCAATGTCATTGGTGCCCTATATGACAAAATGCTCTTTGCACTCGATTACTTAAAAACAAACATTAATAAAGGGATTTTCTATAACTGGTGCAAGTTCATACTAATACCAAAGCTTAAAAGAAAATGCGTGATTGTGATGGATAACGCTGCCTTTCATAAAAATAGGCGTATTCAAAAACTACTCAACAGACATGGCCATCGTATTCTATGGCTACCACCCTACAGCCCTGATCTAAATCCTATCGAGAAGAAGTGGGCTCAAGTGAAGTTCCTACGACAAGGCTGGATGGAAAATGACTTATCTAAGTTGTTTTATGATATTCATCCAAATCATAACTCTTTTGTAGTACAGTGACTATAGAAAGCTTCTGGGGCACATTGAAGAATGAGCTGGTATATCATCAGGACTATAAAACAAGGTTTGCAGCCATCAACGATATCATTAGATATATTGAGCTGTATTACATGAGGAGCGATTAGCAAAGCAGTGCTTTGCAGCGACGCAAGGCAAGAGCTGTGCTCGCAGTGAGACGAGGATTCAAAAGGGCTTGGGCTATAAATCGCCAAGACAGGTGTGGTTTGACTTTTACACTCAGGCTGCGTAACTAAAATCTCCCAAGTTTGGTTCTACGGGATTGACAGCAGGGGTCAATACAGTGCTGCTGGTATAAATATTTTGTTGTTGTAAACCTCTTTAAACTATATGTCTTATATTACAAAACCAACTCATAGCTCGTACTGCGTCCCGATGCCCCAGATTTTTGCATCATACCCTTCTCTATCAAATCATTAATATCGCGTAGTGCCGTGTCTATAGAGCACTTGGTCATAACTGCCCATTTCTTAGTGGTTAGGTTGCCGTAAAAGTCAGTCAGCAAAATATTCAGCATTTTTACTTGCCTACTATTCAAAGCATGCGTTCGATGCGTCTGCCAAAAACTTGCTTTATTAATGATTTTATCGGTGGTCATTTGAGCAGCAATCAGTGCTTGCTCTAACGTTTGTAAAAACCAGACCAGCCAATCAGTGATATCAGTATCACCCTTTTGCGTGCGCTCTAGTATTTTGTAGTAGTCATTACGCTGTTTAAGAATCTGCGCTGACATACTATAAAAGCGCTGGGCACTATTATCGCTTTTTGTCAGCATTCGTTCTGTGATTGCTCGCGTTAGCCGTCCATTTCCATCATCAAATGGATGGAGCGTCACAAACCATAAATGAGCAATACCTGCTTTGATGACTAAATCTATACCATCTTGCTCATTTGATGAGCTATTAAACCATAACAAAAACTTCGCTAGCTCATCTGGTAACTTCTCTGCATTTGGGGCAACAAAATGAACCTGCTCACGACCATACCCACCAGAGACCACTTGCATAGGTCCTTGACTATCATCACGGATACTGCCTGCTTGAATACGATAAAGCCCACTAAATCCATTTGGACATAATGCCCTGTGCCATCCCAGTAAATCATCTAGCAATAGCGGCTGTTGATAATGATAGGTAGCATTTAGCATCATTTCTACCACTGCATCGATCTCACGAGTAGTCGTTGGCATACTAGTGTTATCTAACCCTAAATGCCGCGCAACTGAGGAACGCACTTGTTCGTTATTTAGAGACTCCCCTTCTATCTCAGAGGTTTTGACAATCTCTAAAGTCACAGCATCTAATTGCGCCTCAACATTTAACTCAAACCCTAGCGTTAGCAGTTTTCCTAATAAACGGCCTTGTAATATTCGTACACGACTGACGAGTGGCAATAGTTTTTTGTCCGACCATTGCCACTCAGTCCAGTTTGAATGCTCATGAATATAGGTAATATGCTTCATATTTTCCTCAGAAATGTGCAGAGATTAAAACAGTAATCTCCTTATATTATGCAGAGAATAAGTAATAGAAACACTACCTAGAAATTTTAAAACCAGAAAGTCGGCCTTAAAAATCGAAACATTAAAGAGGAATTTTTAATAAAATTAAGCGGCTTTTTGCTCTAAGGAGGGCTTGAGTGAAGGTAAAAACACTATAAAAATATAGTGCCCAATTACGTGTTAAATTTTATAGTTCGATAATTTACTTCTGATTCTTTTACTTTTTTAAGAACTGCATGTCAATAAAATCAATGCATGTAAGATATTGTCCTATTACGATATTTGGTTGACCTACCCTGACATGGTAGAGGTTTTAACGCTCACCCATACCTTCTGACAAGGTTTTTGTAATTGGCTTAGTGAGGTAAGACAATACCGTCCGTTCCATTGCTTTGATATCCACAGAAGCTGTCATACCAGGCTTAATCACTATTGTATCTTCTCTACCCTTAAACTCAGCACCGGTTATAATAATTAACACTCGATAGTAAGGCTCCTCTCCTTTAGGTGTTTGCTCCATTAGGGTATCCGGGCTGATATAGCTCACTGTACCATTCATCGCGCCAAAGATTGAATAGTCGTAAGCGTCAAGCTTCACAGTGGCGGTCTGACCTTCTTTAACATAAGCAATATCTGCAGGACTGACCTTTGCATCGATAATCAAATCACTACTCGTTGGTAATATTTGTAATATAACTTCGCCAGGCTTAACGACACCACCGATCGTGGTCACGTTGATGTTTTTGATTTTGCCATCCGTGGGCGACATCAAACGTTTTTCTTCTAAGACCTGTACGCGATCTCGCAGTTGCTCAAGCTCAGTGTCTAGTTCTTCTTGCGCCTTCGTCATTTCTGCTTGCGCTTCTTCAAAATATTTGTTTCGCTTATTATTAATTTGCGCTTCAATATCAGCCACTTGACGGCGCAATTTAATAACATCCGCTTGACTGACATCGCCATATTCCAATAACGGCTCATTCATTCGAAGCTCTTTTTCTGCTAGTACCAGCATCGCTTCAAGAGAAGACACTTCTTCGTTGATGGCTTGACGACGACGATTATAAAGTGCAGTTTGGTTTTGGATATATTCAGGGTAATTTTGTACCTCTTTAGGAAAGACAAGAGGCTTCTCAAAAATCTCTGCATTTAGTCGAGCCAATTTAGCCTTTAATGCTGCTGTTTTAGAAGCAGAGTTATCTAAAGCTGCTTTGGCTCGTTCTTCTTCTAAGACGACAAGCAGCTGCCCGGCTTTTACTTCCTGCCCTTCAATCACTGCCAATTCTGTTAGGACACCCCCTTCTGAAGCTTGAATTTCTTGCGTACGAGCGCTAGCAATCACAGTCGCCTTTGCACGCGTTACCTGATCGATTTTGGCAAAGGATGCCCACACGATCAAGACCATGATGCCAATTAATCCGATCCAAATACTTAGCCTTGAACGACCCACATTGATGGTGGTGGGCGTATATTTATAGTCTGACATACCTACTTACCTTAAGCGTCTATGAGCGTTTTAGTGATGATAGGCTTCACTATACTTTTAGAATTTGGCGATTGTGCAGGCGGATTTTTAGCTTGCTCATTTTTCTTCAATTCGTCAAGTACTGCTTGCTTTGGACCGTCCATAATAATGCGTTGATTGTCCATAATAATCAGTCTATCAGCCAACTCTAACAATGCCGTTTTGTGAGTTGAGACAATAAAAGTTTGACCTTCTGTCAGTTCTTGCTTGAGTACTTGAAGACAGCGCTGTTCCTGCCTATTATCCATAGACGCTGTCGGCTCATCGAGTAAAAACACATTGGGCTTAGTCAATAATAAACGCGTAAAGGCAACGAGTTTTTTTTGTCCGCCTGATAATCCACGCCCACCTTCGCTAATAGGCAAATCAAGACCACTAGAATGACTAGAGACAAGATTTATCAGTCCAGTCTTGCTCAGTACCTCTTGCATCACATCATCATTAGGCGCCGCCATTCCTATCAATAAGTTCTCTCGCAGCGTTCCTTGGAATAAACGATGATCTTGTTGTAGATAACCCAAATGTTCACTTAAGGTCTCGCGACTGATCTGATGAATATCAAGACCATCTAATAAAACCCGTCCTTTAGTGGGCGCATATAATCCAGCAAGTATTTTAAGCAATGTAGACTTACCTGAGCCGATAGGCCCTAAAATGGCTATACGCTCCCCTGGACGAATCGTTAATTTTTTAATATCTACGGCAGCTCTATCATTACCTTGATAATTAAACTCTAAGTTTTCACATTGATAAAAACCATTAATACGACTGGGTGACAATGGATAAGCAACGCCATGGTTGTCCTGCTTTAATGAAAACAAGGTTTCAATATTAAGCTTAGCGGCCTTAGCATGTGAATATTGCACCAGCAAATTCGGTAGTATCATAACAGGCGCTAATACCCTACCACCCAATATCGAGCAAGCAATCAATCCCCCCATGGTCATATCGCCGCTGATCACCACGAATGATCCTACAATCACAATCCCAACATAACTGATCTGCTGTAGCATCTGGGTAAAATAGGTCAGATTATCATTGGCGTGCTTCATGTCTAAATCGTTTTTGATAGTGACCTTCATCACATCAAGCCAACGCGATAAGAATTTCCAACTTCCAGCTCCCGCTTTGATGGTTTCAACACCTTCAACCGCTTCAACCAGCAGACCTGTCTTATAGTAAGAGGCAGTAGCACCTTCAGCAGCAATGGTATCAATACGCTTACGAGCGAACAGTCCCATCGTGACAGCAATCACGGCGGCAATGACAGGAACGACTGCCACTAGTGGTGACCCAATGAAAGCAACTAAGGAGATGAAAATAATGGTCATAGGTAAATCGACCAAGCCAAATAAAGTACTGGCTGTAAAAAAGCTACGCACCTGCTCATAACCACGTAATTGCGCCGCCATCGAGCCGACTGAGCCTGGCATCTGGTCTATACGAACTTTTAGCAGACGTTGAAACACCTCACGAGACAAGTATTGATCCAATCCTACAACGACTTTGTCCATAATTCTCGACCGTGAGAATTTCATAAACGCTTCAAAAAGGATAACGAGAAAGACACCACTGGCCAAAATAATAAGCGTATATTCACTGCGAGTGGGTATGACTCGATCATAAACCTGCATAGAGAACAGCGACACGGCCAATGCCAACATATTAATCAAAAAGGTAGCGATAATAGCTTCGAAAAGAACGCCTTTATAGTTACCTAAATCGGATTTTAATAAGTCTGTAAAAGAGGATTTACGCTTTTGGATATGCTCATCACTAAGACGAATCCTTAGCACCAATGTCAGCTCATCAGCACGCGTATGGATATGATTATTTTCTTGTTTAAAATTCCAGCTTTTTTGCGGTGTTTGACCGTCGATAACACCCCAACCCAAATCTGGACGATAGGACAATAAAGGTAAAAAAGCTGCGTCTGGCTGCTCTAGTATTTCTGGCGTCTTGTCTATTCCAACGTCTTTTAATACTGCAACCACGCTACCAAGCTCATTGATGACTTGATCTTTATCATTGGTTGACCTGCCATCATAGCGGGCAACCACTTCCTGTAAGCGCACATTGTCTATCGGATAACCTTGCTGGCTCAATAAATTCCTGATAGCATCAGCCAAAGTCTGCATCAACTCAGATGACGTCAATACTTGATCTGCCATATTACTCATCTGGTGACTCTCTAAATCTGCGGTTATCGACTTAAATCCTTCATTCATATCAGTCATTTCTTCAGCTCTATCATAGTATTATGATCAACGATGGGCGTGATACTATAATCTTCGTTTAGCATAATAAAATTACCGTTATTGAGGCTGTCTTCTATGTTGTTAGGCAACCTAATCTCTATATAATCTTCTTCTACTATCGGTACATAACCCATGCTCTTGGCGGATTTTTTTACTTCTTGATTGTTAATCCACTTTTTTACTGGATCCAATGGCTTAAATAATGTCACTGGTTCACGATTGTGTCCATACTGTTGCCACGGCATACTGCCGAAATCTACTTGAAGACGATAAAACGCGCCTAGCATGTCTGCTCGCGTCTGCACCAGCTGTACTTGATACTCATTGTGCTCACGAACGGCATTTAGAACCTCTAACCACGATTTACGTCCGGCAATAAACTGACGACGATAAGAGCTGACGACAATCTGTGCTCCCGCTACCGCTGCTACTAATGAGGTTTCTCGATCTCTAGCGCTAACAAATTGCTGATATTGTACTTGAACGTTTTCTATAACGCGCCGACGCGCCGCTTCTTGGGTTTGTACCAGGCTGCTCACCTGCGCCTGCGAGGCACGTGCCAACGCTAGGTTAGAAAACCCTGCACCAGGCGCGTAACTTAATCCTAATGAGAATTTGCCTTTATTTTCATTGTCTTCGTGATAGTAAGCGTGCTCATATTGAGCATAAACCATCGGATATTTAGAGGCTTGTTGGGCTTCGACACCTTGTTTTGCCGACTCAATTTGAAAATGCTCTTTTACCACGGTGGGATTATAAAAACCGGCTTGCTCAAACGCCATGCGCTCAAAATTGGTGGATTGTTGTTTGGCTTGATTTACGAGGACTTTGATATTGGGTAAACTCATTACACTACTCTGCAACAAAGGCTCTCCGACAATTTGCTCAAGACGCGCAGCCGCAATGCGTTGCTGCTCTACTGCCGCTTGATAGGCATTTTGCTCTTGTAAAATACGGTTGGTCACTAGATCAAGCTCAATACGCGCAGAGACACCCTGATTAACACGGCGCTGCATCATGGCTTCAAATTCATTCAACTCTTTTAAACCATCGATATGCACGCCTTGCTTAGCAATGGCCTGTATATAAGCCTGCCAAGCATCAATCGTGGTTTTTGCTACAAGATTTTGCTGCTCATAGATATACTCAACTGCAGCTTTATCATCAAATATGGCTTGATTGACGTCAGCGGTGAGCTTACCGCCTGTCCATAATGGCTGGCGAATAGTCACTTGTGAGACAAAATCGTCATCTCTATCATAGCCTGAGCTGACGCTTGGGGTTGGTAATAGATTCAATTTTGCTGCATTGATACCTTCCGTGGTTGCCTGTTGATTGGCACGAGCTGATCCAACTAAAGGATGAGTTTGAACTGCATGTGTAATCAAGGTGTTGATTTGCATATCTTTTACTGCAGCTTGCGTATTTATAGCAAAACACATCGTCGCAACTAAGATTGTTATGTGACTGTATGGTATTAATCTATAAGATAAAGTTTTTTGGTGTGATAGTTTTTTCATATTAAACTTCAGTAATTAGACCTACAAATATATTTATATTAATTTCTTGATTTCCATGTGCTAAACATTACTCATTATAAAAATATTAGTTTATTTAGATTAACACATGAAGTGCCATACCATATGCGAGATAAAAACAAGACCTATAGTTGAAATACTTTAAAGTCACTACAGTATTGCTATCGATATTACTGACCCCTGCTGTCAATCCCGTAGAACCAAACTTGGGAGATTTTAGTTACGCAGCCTGAGTGTAAAAGTCAAACCACACCTGTCTTGGCGACTTATAGCCCAAGCCCTTTTGAATCCTAGTCTGATTGTAATACAGCTCGATATATCTAATGATATCGGTAATGGCGGCAAACCTTGTTTTATAATCCTTATGATATATCAACTCATTCTTTAATGTGCCCCAGAAGCTCTCTATTGGCGCATTGTCATAACAATTGCCTTTGCCACTCATAGAGCCTGTAAAGTGATGCTGCTTGATAATCTTGTGGTACGCATGGCTACAATACTGGCTGCCTCTGTCTGAATGAACGATTAGCCCTTTGCTTGGACGTTTATTCTTGATTGCCATATTGAGTGCACGGCATACTAGATCAGCGGTCATACGTTTGTTAATGGCATAGCCGACCAGCTCTTTGGTGTATAAGTCTTTGACTCCCGCTAAATACAACCAGCCCTCGTTTGTCCAGATATAGGTAATATCACTGACCCACGCTTGGTTAGGGCGACTGGCATCAAATTGCTGATCCAGCACGTTCGGATAGACCAGTTTGTTGTGATTGGAGTCGGTGGTGACTTTAAAGCGCTTATGGCGACGGCATTTGATGCTATGTTCTTCTTTGATGCTTCTGACCATATACTGGCTAATATAATGCCCTTGCTCACTTAGATGAGCATGCAGTCGATCTACGCCATAACGTTCTTTCGTTTCACTGTGAGCGGCTCTAACCAATAGCTCAGACTGGTTGCGATGTATCTGTTGGTCGCTGATATCGCGGCTTAGCCAATCGTAGTAGCTTGAGGGCTTTACTTTCAAAACACAACACATGCAAGTGATGCTAAATATTTGCTGGTTGTCTTTAATAAAGGCATACTTCACGAGCTGTTTTTCGCGAAGTACGCCGTCGCCTTTTTTAAGATCTCGCGTTCCTCCTCAGCGATTTTAAGTTGTCGTTTGAGCTGCTTTATTTCTTGAAGAGCACTCATAAGCTCAGGATCGTATTGCTCTGTGCCGACAAGCTTGCCTTGATTGGCTTTATTGTGCCAATTAGATAAGGTTTGCATGGCGATACCAAGCTGCTTTGCGGTCGCTGAAATATTGCCATTATTATCCGCTATCTTCTTGACGGCTTCGGCTTTAAATTCTGTACTGTAGGTTCTGATTTTCTTGGTCATGGTAAACTCCTGTTGTTGTGCTTAGTTTACCAAGTTTATCTCTACGGTTTCTTCAGCATAGCTCATACTTTTCACCGACTATATAAGGTTTATTAACTATACCTTAAAATAATTAGGTAGATAGGGTAACCCTCCCAAACTTAAGACACCTAATAAATAGAATTAAGCTGCCTGAGCTATGCTGAAAAAACTGTAGAACCAAACTTGGTAAACTAACGACTCAATGAGGAGTTTATCATGACTAAGAAAATCAGAACCTATAGTGCAGCATTCAAAGCTGAAGCCGTTAAAAAGATATCAGATAATAATGGCAATGTTTCAGCAACGGCAAAGCAGCTTGGCATCGCCATGCAGACATTATCTAACTGGCAAAACAAAGCTGATGAAGGCAAGCTGATCGGTACTAAAGAATACGATCCTGAGCTCATGGCTATACTAGAAGAGAATAAACGTCTTAAACGTGATCTCAAAGTTGCTCAGGAAGAGCGAGATATTCTAAAAAAGGCCACGGCGTACTTCGCGAAACACAGTTGATGAAGTACGTCTTTATCAAGGATAACCAGAAGATATTTAGCATTACCTGTATGTGTCGCGTATTAGATGTCAAGCCATCAAGCTATTACAACTGGATAAATCGTGGTGTCAGTAATCAGCAGATCCACCGCAACCAGTGTGAGCTGCTGGTTCGCGTGGCTCATGATGAGACTAAGCAGCGCTATGGCTGTGAGCGATTGCATGCTCATCTTGCAGGGCAAGGCCATCATATCAGTCAATACATGGTCAGACAAATCAAAAAGGAATACGGCATTGTTTGCCGTCGTCACAAGCGTTTTAAAGTTACCACCAACTCAAACCATAACAAGCTTATCTATCCAAACCTGCTCGATCAAAAATTTGATACCAGTCGTCCTAACGAAGCTTGGGTTAGTGACATCACTTACATATGGACAGATGAGGGTTGGCTATACTTAGCAGGCGTTAAAGACCTCTACACTAAAGAGATCATCGGCTATGCTATCCACAAGCGTATGACAGCAGATTTAGTTTGCCGTGCACTTAATATGGCCATCAAGAACAAACGACCCAGCCAAGCGCTGATTGTTCACTCTGACAGAGGAAGTCAGTACTGTAGTTACGAGTATAATAAGATCATTAAGAAACATAGATTTAAGGGCTCAATGTCCAGACGTGGTAATTGCTTTGATAATGCTCCAATAGAAAGCTTCTGGAGTATATTAAAGAATGAGTTGGTGTATCATCAGGACTATAAAACAAGGTTTGAAGCCATCAACGATATCATTAGATATATTGAGCTGTATTACAATCAGACGAGGATTCAAAAGGGCTTGGGCTATAAAACGCCAAGACAGATGTGGTTTGACTTTTATCGTCAGGCTGCGTAATTAAAATCTCCCAAGTCAATGTCTACAGATTTGACAGCATAGGTCAATTCTGCTGTCCATAGCATCTTATTCCCGTCAATGGAAAATCCAGCATATAAACATCAATATGGTTACAAATATTTGATATTAAAGTTAAACTAGATTTTCCTAAAAATTATGCCTCCAAAAAAAGCAATAACTAAGTTTTACTGTAGCGTTCATTTTATTATATATACCTATATTAGACCTCTTGCGAAAGTCATAGGTTAAGCTCGGAATTAACGATACCAGCAAACAGCTTCATTCTAAGATCATAGCGCTGACGACGGTTGCGATATTTATGAGCCACGATTTTGAACAATTTGATTAAGCCTATTTTGTGCTCAACCATAATACGGAACTTTGCCAGATAATGATTCGCCTGTTTGCATATCTCTAATAACTGACCACCACGAGGTTTTTTAAATGGCGTGAAGGTTTGGTTATGTAGTTTTGCTATACCTTGATAACCACTATCTGCTAGATAGTTAGTATTTTCAGGTAACCAGTCAGGACAAGTATCTTTATAGAGCTTAAAATCGTGGATTGACCCTTTGCAGGTTTGCACATCAAGTATCAAGCCTGTTTGCCAATGAACGATAACCTGCGCTTTTAATGTGTGCTGTTTTTTCTTACCGCTGTAGTAGTCGCTTTGGTTTTTTTTGGACGCTCAATTGGGGTTTCGGTCGCATCAACGATGACTACCCGCCAATTGATATCGTCATCGACGCGACATGGCAGCTTTTTGGGCAGTTCAAACTTGCCTGAATCAACCAGTACGTCTTCTACTTTACGAATAATGCGGCTGGCAGAAGACTCATGAATACCAAAGTCCATACTGATGTGGTATAGCGTTCGGTATTCACGCCAATAAGTAAGGGCCAGTAATATTTGTTCCTCAAGACTAAGCGCACTGGGTCTGCCTGATTTGGTCTTAGATAATTCATGCTCTTGCATAGCATCCAGCATTTCATGAAAGGTGGCTTTATGGATGCCAGTATAGCGTTTAAAACCAGCGTCACTTTGTTTGAGTAGCTTATCTATGTTTGGCATGGTTCCTAGCCAGTTATGAATGTATTAGTTATTTTAATTCCCTCTGCTACTTTTGCAAGAGGTCTATTTATAATGCAATCAAGTGATTCTACTCAAATACTCACCTTGACTTTGATTAAATAGTAGAAGCTATTGTTGTGTCATCTGGATTAAACCATATTATATTTTCCTAAATATTACATAAACGATCGTACACTAAGAACTTGCTACTAACGGATAATTTCATATTATATGTTATATATTTGATTAATAAAACTTTCAATATAAATTTTTATTGTTAGAAAATCTTATCAATGTTTTTTTAAAAATATACATGGCTGCCACACTCTAATACTAGAAGAAAGGATTTTTTATGATGTTTAAATTCTTTAAAAAATGGTCAGCAGCGCTAGGATTTGCAATACTTATACACCTAGGTGTCTTCTTTCTATTCTATATAAATTCGTATGAAAATCGTACAAAAAATATAGTTAATAGTCAGGAATTTATTGAAGATACTACTATGCATAATAATATAGAAAAGGATTATCCATCAACCATGACTCAAGCTCATGTAACAACGCTTGATACTGCAGAAAAGAGCCATGACATTGACAAAACTGAAGAGAGAGATTTACATGTAAGCAAAGAAACAATCAGTAAAACTAGGGAGAAAATGCTTAGTAAATCTTTAAAAGTTGTTAATCTTACCCCTGCTTATCCCTCGAAGATTGAAACAATAAATATTCAAAAATTACAAGAAAATAACAACATATTAGAAATAGAACGGGGTATTGATATAGTAACTAATAGTTTTCCTAATGATATTTTATCTAATCTTAAAGACGATGTAGTATTACTTAATACAGATACACCTATACGAAGTTCGAAATCTCAAACAGATAGAGATTATGATCTCATAAAATCCGAAATAGAAGAAACTAACGACCAACTTAGCGATGCTATTAATGAAGTAAAAAAACGCAATCAACAAAAAATAGATGAGATACAACAACAAAATAAATATATTCACAATAATGAAATTAATGACTTAGATATTAGTAATTCTGAATGAAAAAATTTTATAAGAATTATTTTACTAAAAATATGTCGAAATTAATAGGGCATGTTGAGAGAGGTTAGACAAGCCAAGGAAATCATATGTAAAGCAGCTGCTTTTTTCGGAATGGTCTCGGAGATTACCCTCTATGTAATTTCATAACCATTTTCAATTAACACTTTATAGATTTCTAGAACCTCATCTAGAATCTTTGTAGCCATCGTGTTATCTTTCATCATTTACCAAGGCTTACTAGAGTTCCTCCAATCGAAAGGCTTAAACTTTTCCTTGGCTGGCCACCAGCTAGAACTTTCAAACTGCTTGTTTTTAATATTCTCGTTTAGCAATCTGTTTATTTTACTTTTATTTTCACTTGCAAATTCAGAATGTCTGAATTTTCCTAAAAATCTTACGCCTAAACTTGGTTTATTATAATAATCTTGAAATTCAAAACAAATAATTCCAATATCTTCTATGCTCCCGAAGCTAAATTTTTCATACTTACTACCTACTTTCATATTTCTTAGAATAATTTTTTGAGGACGATTTTTAGCATTTAGGTATAAATCGGATTTAAGCTTTCTAACCAATTCTTTTTTCATTTTTTCAACATTATTATGGAAATCCAGGCTAGCCTCCATAGTATTCTTATTTCGGCTCATAATTTCTAAAACTGTTTTATACTCATTCATACCCCAACCTCTGTAAACTTTTTTTTCGTAATACTGATCTCTGAGGGCTCGACCAGATGAAAATGAATGGTAAAACCTTGGCAGTAGCTTAGGATCGTTAAGGTGGCAATCGCTTGTCTACCGCTACAATTTATGACATGCATGGTCTTAGAGACCCTGCCCTTGCGCATATGCTGACCATGATTTGTATGATAACGAGGCTAAAGCGGTGTTTTGGCACGCTTAATATCAACCAAACATATTAAGTTGCAGTTGGTTAACTGGCTTTGAAAAACGACGATCTTGTGAGTAGCTTGATTTTAATAGCAAAAAACCGCCTTAATAAGTGGTTTTTTGCTGCTAATTTTTTTATTCAGACTTGGTACAGCCAGTTTTCAGAAAATTCTATTTAAAAAATCATATGAGCACATAATGCAATAATTGGTAATGAAATAATGGTTCTTAATAGAAAGATTATCAATAACTGAAAAAAGCTAACCGGGATCTTTGTTGCTAAAATCAATCCACCTACTTCTGACATATAGATCAGTTGAGAGACTGATAAGCAAGCAATGACAAACCGCGTTAACTCGGATTCTATTGAAAAACCGATGATCGCAGGTAAAAACATATCAGCAAAACCCACCATAATGGTTTTTGACATTTCTGCTGCAAAAGGTATATTCATTAATTCTAAGAATGGAATAAACGGCATACCTAAATAATCAAATATAGGTGTTTCTTCTGCAACGATTAAGCCCATCGTCCCGATTGCCATAACGACAGGCAATATTCCGATCCACATATCCAAAATATTTTTTAACCCATCATTTAAGAAAGTAAAAAAGCTTGGACTCTTTTCTGCTTTGTGAACGGCTTTTTGTAACCCGTGGGCAAATAATGTTTTTCCTTCGGGAATGGTCTCATGATCTCTATCACTATTTTCTACTACATACGTATTGTCAATTTTAGATAAAGGCAATAACCTTGGTACTATTAAAGCACAAACAATCCCGCATAAAGCAACCACCCCAATCATATTGAGAAAGTAGCTTTCTAGCTTAACCTGAGAGATGACGACCAAACAGAATGTAATCGAAACTGCTGAAAAGCTTGTAGCAATAACAGCTGCTTCTTTTTTAGTATAAAACCCACTTTCCAATTGTTTATCAGTTAACAATACGCCAATAGTTCCATCACCCAACCATGATGTCAAACAATCTACAGATGACCTACCGGGTAAACCAAATAGAGGTCTCATTACCTTACTTAATAAAACCCCAAAAAATTCTAATAAGCCAAAGTCAAGCAATAACGGTAGCAATAACCCAGCCAAAAAAAATACAATAAAAAGTATTGGCATTAATTCATATAATATTAAACCCCCAATACTATCTGAATATATAAATTCATAACCATACTTAAAATAGGTAACGACAGCAAAAAATGCACCAAGCATTCTAATAACAAGCCAAGGCGTTGTAACGTTCAATAAATTATTTAAAAATGTATTATTTAAAATAACTGAAGGTTTTATGATTTTAGTGTATAAAGTACAACACAATGTAATCATAATTGAGATTACGACAAACAGTGGCAAAAGGCTGCCTATGTAACCTTGTATATAATCCTTTAAAACAGAGATAGGAATGGTAAAGCCTTCTGCATATGATCCAAATTTACCATCTACATAGGGAATTGGAAATACGAAAAGCAACAAACCTATTATAGAGGGTATAAAGAATTTCAAAAATTGTCTGATACTGATACTGCCGACATCTTGACTTGAAGCATTGGCTTTAATAATGTCCATATTATTTTTACTCGCAGTCCATTTTTTAACTAGCATAAATAGATTTTTTTATGCTAGATCCTTTAACTCATTTTAAATAATTTATACTAATAGTTATTTAAAAGAGACTGTGTCACTTTTTCTAAAATTTTAAATATTCTGGTCGAGTCATCTTTTGAATTATTATACAAAGGATTGATTTCTGCCATTTCCCAACAGCATACTTTCTTATTCTTGATCAATTCTATGTTAAGTTGCATGGCTTGTTCATAAGAAAGACCATTCATTGCAGGCGTACCGGTTCCTGGCACATATAAAGGATCAACACTATCAACATCAAATGAGACATAGATATGATCACAATATTCTAGTTTTTTGAAGATTTCTTCTACTGTGGCACTGATTCCTTTCTGAGTTATCTCAGCAACGCTATACACAGGGATCTTATGTCTTCTAATTAAATCCATTTCTTCTTCTTGATAATCCCTAACAGCACAAAAGACCACATTTTCTGGCTTGATTGATGGTTCGCTTGATGCCATAAATTTTAACTTTTCCCAATACTCTTTTTCTTTTTCAGTGAGCTCATTGCGCTGGCATTCTAAATTGTCAATGGCACAAGCCATCGCCAAAGGCATGCCATGCATGTTTCCTGATCCACTGGTATATGGTGAATGAAAGTCAGCGTGTGCGTCTATGTAGACCACACCAATTTCAGCATCAGGATGCGCCATTTTTAGGCCATGCATCGTTCCTGCACAACTAGAATGATCTCCGGCTAAGACAATTGGGAATTTATTCTCATTTCTTATATCTTTTATTTTATGTGCTAACTTAGAGATAATCGGTTCAATCACATCAGCATATTTTGCATGCGCAAATTGTGATTCCCCTTCGCTATTACTATCATCCTCAATACTGTCGAATTGCAATTTTTCAAAATAATCTGCATTGAGTTCTTTTGATGACGCTTTTAATGCATCAATACCTAGAGAGGCGCCTTTTTTATATCCTGCGATATCTGAATAAACTTCTACTATTCTTATATTTTTCATCAAATCAGTCATGATTTTGTCTCTATTAAATAAAATAATTTTTACATCAACTCAAATTCATTTTTATATATTAAAGCTCTTGAAAATTAGCAGATAGATTTAAAACAATAAACATATCCACAACTATCCAAGAGCTTTGCCAAACATAGATAAAATTTAAAAAAATGATGCGGGTTTTAAACGTTATACAAAATGAGAAAGGCTTATCATTTAGTGTATTGATTAATTTTTTACGATAATTTAGCACATAGCCACAGCTTCATTTGTCACTAGGCTATGATCTTTGCTATGTTCTTTCACTACCGAATATAGATTTTTAGGGTCAGCTTGCTGAGGTATCAGATCTAAAATCTCATATCCTCCCTGCTCTCTGATCAAGTCGCGTAAAAATACCAATGCCGTAAAGTCTTCTGATGCAAACCCAACACCATCAAATACGACTAGATCATCAGCTGACGTTCGAGCTTGCACTTCACCTTTGAGGATGCGATGAAATTCAGTAACAGGGAAATCGCTTGATAGATTTTGGATCTCCCCCTCAATGCGTGTCTGAGGCTCAAACTCCACAATCACATGATCTGCTCGCATTAATATATTGCTATCCAGCTCTGTCTTACCAGGACAATCACCGCCTATCGCATTGATATAAACACCTTTTGTGATTATATCGTCGTGTAAAATAGTGGCATTGGTTTTATCAGCCGTACAGGTAGTAATGATCTCTGCGCCTAAAACCGCTTCTTCTAAGGTGCGACAAACAATGACTTTTAAACCTGAGTCTGAAAGATTATCAGCCGTTTTCTGCGATGCCGCTAGATCAATATCATACAAACGAACTTCTGAGATACCCGTTATGGCTTTCATACCCAATGCTTGAAATTCAGACTGAGCACCGTTTCCTATTAATGCCAACTTTTTAGCACCTTTTGGGCCGCAATGTTTGGCCAACATAGCTGATGTGGCAGCCGTACGTAATGCCGTAAGGATGCACATTTCTGTCAGCAAAATAGGATATCCAGTTTCGACATCGGACAGCAAGCCGAAAGCCGCTACCGTCTGGAGATTTCGTTTGGTATTAATGGGGTGACCATTAACATATTTACAAGCAAACATCTCTCCATCACTAACTGGCATCAACTCGATGACACCGTCTTTTGAATGTGAAGCAAAGCGAGAAGATTTTTCAAATTGATCCCAACGAAGAAAATCCTGCTCTAAAGCATCTACTAGATCTACAATACATTGCTCAACACCATAATCATGAATCATTTTAGCCATCGCTTGTACACTAACAAATGGCACGCCTTCCTTGGGTGATACGATAAATTTAGACATTGATGCTTTTCCTTTTCATGAATATTGTTTATTGAACCGACAATTGATATCCTACCAACTATAATTGTCAGTTAAAATGTCAATAAGTTATTAAATATGGACGTATTTTTGATATATTGTTAGGTGCTACTTATCATAATGTCAAAATTCAATGAAGGAAGCATTTTTATGGCCTATTACACTTATGATTCTTTAGATAGTGAGCTGATATCTGAACTTCGACAAGATGGTCGAGCAACCATCTCAAACCTTGCTAAAAAACTCAAAGTCTCTCGTGCTACTGTCCAAAACAGATTGGATAGACTGATGCATAACGGCGCTATTTTAGGATTTACGATTCGAGTGCATGAAGCACTAGATAAAGAGACCATCAAAGCGATGATGATGATTGAAGTAACAGGAAAGTCTACGTCACAAGTGATTAGAAAGCTACGAGGTATCCCGCAACTGATTAAGCTACATACGACCAATGGAGCGTGGGATTTGGTAGCAGAAATACACACCACAAGCTTGAGAGAATTTGATGAAGTATTGCGTCAAGTTAGAGAGATTGACGGCATTCTTAACAGCGAAACCAGTGTTCTGCTTTCGAGTTTGTAATATAACTATACCCAAAAAAATATGTTCAGCATAGCTCCTCTTGATAATATTTTTTGATCAGTTTGTCCTTTGATCCTACGCTACTTTTATCATTTTATTTCATCGTAATCCTTAAACTATATACTCCTATGTTTATAATTACCCATTTTTTATACATGACTAAATATCAAGCCAATGCTGTTGTCTGGCATGAAGAAGCTGTTCGGGCGTATCGATATCATAGCTAAGTTGATGGTTTATGACCGTACTTAACTCATTTGATGGTAAGGCTCTAATCAAATGGCGCAGACCTTTATCCCCTATCAATGCTGGTTGCCATCGTTTGAGACACTCAACATTAATGACTATTGGAAGACCGATGATATTATTTTTACTGATATCAGTAGAATACGCTTTATCTAGACATTGATAACGACTAGCGACCACTGTGCTTTTGAACGCTAGTAACTCTGTCAAATGATTACTATTTAGTAATACTTGATCGACCCCCATGATTAACACCCGCTTAATCACTAAGTTCTTTAAGCCAAACAAAGCGTCAATACCAAGAGACAAGCTATGCGCCATACCCGTTTTAGGTATTAAATTAGTCACGGTATAGAGTATTGGATTTTGATAGACCAACCTATTGATCGCATCAGTGATTGCTGGTGGATCTTGAGCAATGACAACAATAACGGCAAGGGGCTTGGTGGCTAATGCTATTTTGGTCATGTAATTGATAAGAGGTTCGCCATGCTTATTAAGCAGTTGCTTAGATTGACCAAGGCGCTGGCTCAGACCGCTCGCTAAGACGATAACAGCATGGTCTTGTCCATCATTCTCTGTGCTGCTAGGCAATGCCGTCTTGATGGGTAACATAGAATGATTGGTATCAACATCGCTAGTCATGGGCGTAATCATTTTCATAATTACTAAAAGCCGTTTGCTCTGTGATATCCAGGTCATATTGGCTATTTAAAAGTGAGGTTTGCGAGGTATGTCCATGAATCACTGCACTCATTTGCGCCATGATACTGAGCGCCAGCGCTTCAGGTCCCTCCCCGCCCAATTTATAACCGATAGGATAATGCAGTTTGCTAATACCATCTGCTAACATTTGCGGATTAGCACTTGCCTGACGGATTTCTTCGATTAAACGTTCAGTACGATAGCGGGGTCCCAGTTGTCCAAGATAACGATAGTGAGCAGACTGCTCTAGTAACACGGCAAGTCGAGCGCGGTCTTGAGTCAGACTATGAGACATGACAGCAATAGCAGCGCCTGCACTGAGCTTGCGCAATGTGTCGCTATCATCTAATGCGACGCACAGTACCGAGTCTGCTTGGCTAAAGCGCAAACGCGTTGCATATTGTGGACGACTGTCTATTACTGTGACATGCCAATCTTGTAGCTTTGCCATTGTTACCAGTGGTATAACATCGTTACCTGCCCCGCAAATCAGTAATCGTATCTGTGGACAAATACGCTGGAATAACCACTCGGTTTTATGCTGCCCATCACCTGTAGCTTGTAATTCTAAATCGCCCATTAGCTTCATATATTCAGTATTTTTTTGATGAAACTTATGGTTTGATAGTTTTTTAATCGCATTTAACAACACATCAGCTATGGCAGTATTTAAGTTGCTTGCCATATTTCGCTTCAAATATACATCAGCCATATTTTCTGTTTTTAAATACTTATCTAAATAAATACGACTACCAACTTGCAGGTCGAGCGCTCCGTTTTCGCTACTATCCGACCTAATAAGAGTGGCAATCGTTACTGGCTGTTGAGTATTACGAACCTGACGAATTAGATCCAATAGCGGTATTGCTGTCGCTAAACGCTCAAACAATACATGCACTCGTCCATTACAACCCAATCCAAAATTGAGCTCGCCCTCTAAAAGATCGTTTTCAAACATATCTGCATCTTTAGTACTAGCATTATCATCGTCTACAATAGTCAAATCAGAGTCCCCATTTTTATGATATCCAATATCATCCCCTGTTTGGTATATCTGGACGCTCGCGCCATGACGGGTTAGCCAAAAGGCACGTTTGATAATATGCGGCTCAAGACAACCACCACTAATCATTCCTACCGAACGTCCATCAGCGCAGATAAGCATCATCGCACCCGGCTGACGGTACGCCGAGCCTTCTGTACGAACTACGGTAGCTAATACAGCATCAATGTTTTGTTGTGTCGCTTGCTCAGCAAGCTCAAGGATATCAGCAGCTTGATTCATAACGTTCCTTATAGACTTACCAATGAGCTTAGAGAATAAGCTAAAAAAACCCGCTGTTTAATCGGGTTTTTTAGCAAAACAGTATTTGATAAGAATCAATCTGGCAGTTGGTCAATAAGCTTATCTAGCGTAATGGGAAAGTCTCGTACCCGAATGCCAACTGCATTATAAACAGCATTGGCAATCGCTGCGGCAGCACCTGAAATGGCTGTTTCACCAATGCCTTTGATATGCATTGGATTGGTATAACGATCATCTTCTTCTAGCAAAATAACTTCTAGTTGCGGTACATCAGCATTGACAGGAATATGATATTCAGAAAGGTCGTGATTACATAGGCGCCCGTCATGCTTATCATGGATAACTTCTTCCATCAACGCTGAACCTATGCCAAATACCATGCCGCCATAGCACTGGGAAGTAGCAGTTTTGTGATTAAGGATACGCCCAGCGGCGAACACACCCGTCATCCGCTTAACTCGAATTTCACCCGTCACTCGGTGCACAGCGACTTCTGCAAAATTGGCCCCGAATGAAGATTGGCGATGGGTTTTTTCATTTTTACCCGGTTTAATCTTACCTTTAGCACTTAACTGTTGCTCTTCATACTGCGCCACGATATCAGCCAGTGAATAAGTGTTGTGATCACTAAAATCATACCTGCTGTGTTTCGCCTCCTGTTGTTCTGGTAGGCGTTCCAATACAGATTCGGGGAGGGAGATGTTCGTCTTTTCTGCTAACTTACCTGCGAGCTCGGCGGCGACATCTTTACCAGATTCAATAATGGTCTCTGTCACTGTCTCTTTATGCTCTCCCATCTCGCTAATCTGACCATCTCTTAGCTGGATGGTATCAGGATATAGTCCGACCTTTCTTGCCAGCATTTCACGCAATTGCTGACACGACAGATAAATACTGCTACCTGAGCTTGCCGCACCCATACTACCACCTGAACCAACGGCTGGTGGCATACTGGTATCACCAAGCTTCATCTCAATATGGTCAACCGGTAGACCAAGCAGGTCAGCAGCAATTTGGGTAAATACGGTATAAGAGCCCGTACCAATATCGGTCATATCCGTCTCAATAATGGCTTTGATCCCAAGCTTTTTTGAGTCATCGACTTGTAAGGTTGCCCTTGCTTCAGAAAGCTTTAACTGATTACCACGGGCAGCAGCAGCCATACCAATACCCAACCACCAGTCTCCTTCTAAGCGCTTGGCAGGCATATTATGGCGTTTCTCCCAACCAAACTGTTCAGCGCCTTTTTCCATACAGGCAATCAGCTGCCGAGTTGAAAAAGGGATTTCTTGACTGGGATCTTGCTTAGGCTCATTACGGCGGCGTAGCTCTATAGGATCGATATCTAACTGAATGGCCAACTCGTCCATGGCACATTCAACAGCAATTAAGCCCACCGCCTCTCCAGGGGCGCGCATAGAACCTGATAGAACTTTATTGACATCAACCATCTGATAGTCGACCTGTCGATTCTCACCGCGATAGAGATAGTGAGTAGACAGGGCTGCGGGTTCAAAGAAGCTTTCACCGGGTAAATTGCTAGTGATGGTATTATGGATAAAAGTATTAATAATACCGTTCTTATTACAGCCGATGCCAATCCGTTGACGCGTATCTGAGCGCCTTATGGTGGTTTCCATAACTTGCAGACGAGTCATCACAATCAATACTGGACGATTAAGCTCCTTTGCAGAAATGGCCGCAGCAATCGATTCAGGTGCAATACCAAGTTTACTACCAAAACCGCCACCAACATAACGAGCAATCAGTTGCACATTATCTGGATCCAAATTTAGGGCATCCGCCACTTGTTGTTTGCAAGAAGACAACATCTGATTGGAAGTATACATAATTAACTTCTCATCTTCCCAATAAGCCAAGGTGGCATGTGGCTCCATGGGGGAATTACTCTGGCTTGGCGTATGATAAATCTGATCAAACGAAACCTCAGACTCTTTAAGTGCTTGCTCAGGGCTACCCTGTTTATGATTCTTGTCCGAGCCTTTGTTTTCATCAACCGGATGCGCATTTCCCAATGCTGAGCTAAAATCTATCACCGCCTCTGCTGTTTCATCTTTATAAGTTACCTTGAGAGCTTTTGCACCTTCGGTAGCCGCTTCAAAGGTTTCAGCGATTACAGCAGCTATTGGCTGACCATGGTAAAAAATCTCAGCGACTCCTTGAGTGGGTGCTTTTTTCTCTCCACCTTGCTGGGCATTACGCAAAAAATGCTTGGGATCAGTGACCACTTTAATAATACCTGGAATCGCTTCTACAGCATGGCTATCAATATGCGTAACCTTGCCTTTAGTAATGGTCGCACCAACTAAGACGCCGTAAACCTGTCCTTCAATATAAAATTCTGCGCTATAAGTCGCTTGTCCACTGACCTTCAAGGAACCGTCTACACGGTTGATAGGTTTACCAACCAATTGACTGGCCGTTTTATCAAAAAGAGTATCAACAGGGTTATCCATGGTCAGTTTTTTTGTGGGTTCTGATGGCAGTACTGAGTCCAATAGTGACATGATTATGCTCCCTTACTCGTTAGTGCGCGCTCAATAACTTGCTTTAACAAGCGACGCGTCAGCGGTATCTTAAAGTCGTTTTGACCATTACCACAGGCATCCTTTAATAACAAATCTGCCGCTTGTGAAATAATGCCAAGGTTACCGTCTGTGCCCGTTAATAGCGCTTCAACCGCTTCATTACGCCAAGGCTTAGTGCCGATACCACCAAATGCCAAACGTACCGTTTCTAATTTTTTTTGATTATTAATATTGATTACTGCCGCGCAGGACACTAACGCAAAGGCATAAGAGGCGCGATCGCGAACCTTATCATAAGTGTGCATGCCCTTCACTGGGGCTGGCAGCACAATATGAGTAATCAGCTCCCCTGTCTCTAAAACCGTTTCGATATTGGGGGTGTCTCTTGGCAAGCAATAGAAGTCTTTGATTGGAATCTGACGAGAGGTACCGTCTGCTCTGAGCGTCTCAATGATGGCATCGAGTAAGCGCATCGCTACCGCCATATCTGATGGGTGCTGAGCAATACAGTTATCACTCGTTCCTAAGACAGCAAGCGGACGATTTTCACCTTTAATAGCGGGACAACCAGAATCAGGATTGCGTTTATTGCAAGGACTATCGGGCTGATAAAAGTAGTAACAACGGGTGCGTTGTAATAGATTGCCGCCTGTAGTCGCTTTATTGCGCAGTTGCCCTGACGCCCCTGCTAACATTGCGCGAGCTAATACAGGATAGCCTGCGGTGACTAAGGGATGTGCGGCCAAGTCGCTATTGGTGACTAATGCACCGATGCGCAAACCTCCATCAGAATTAGGTTCGACTGCTGATAATTCAAGGCGCGTGATATCAACCAATTTTTGAGGAGCCTCAATCTCAATCTTCATTAAGTCCAATAAATTGGTGCCACCAGCAATGAATGAAGCGTCTTTAGGAGTAGCAAACATCACGGCTTGTTGCGGCTCTAACGCACGGATATATTCAAAGCGTTTCATGACTGTTCTCCTTCAGCATTAGCAGCATTGTCAGTTTGCTTTACTACTGACTGATTGCCAATTTGTGCCTCGCTTGGCGGCGGTGACCAAATACCGCTAATAGCTCGATTGGCTGCCCTATTATCAGACTCATCGTCAGTCACTGAAGAGGCCTTTGGTACTTGCTTTTCAAGTACCTGAGAGATAGCGCTAATAATATTAGGATAGGCTGAACAACGACAAAGATTACCACTCATGCGCTCAGCAATTTCTTGTACCAGCAGGCCATTGGGATTTTGCAAGTCAGTCGTCACATGACTTGGCCACTGCTGCTTAATCTCCTCTATCAATGCCGTTGCTGAACAAATCTGTCCCGGTGTACAGTAGCCACATTGAAACGCATCATGGTCTTTAAAAGCCTGTTGTAACTCTGATAGCGACTCAGGTAGTCCGATACCTTCAATGGTGGTAATCTCATCACCATCGTGCATGATTGCCAATGTCAAGCAAGCATTGACCCGTCTCCCATTAATAAGCATCGTACAAGCGCCGCATTGCCCGTGATCGCAGCCCTTTTTTGGTCCAGTAATCTGTAGGTGATGACGACAAACATCAAGCAATGTCGTTCGCGGGTCAAGACTATCAAACGCATAATCTTGCTGATTAATCGTTAATGTTAAATGATTCATGCTGGCTTCTCGCTGGCAAATAGTAATAAATTATTAGATTAAGTTTTGTCACGGCTGTATGTTGTTAAATTTTGTTGGCACTCAATCATAAATCTGTATAACCCTATATGACGTATCTCAATGTCGACTGTTTTGTTCTAGATTGGTTAGAAACGCTGCAAAACCCTCATTTGCCCGAGCCTGCAAGCGACTACTGGTCCGCACACGGATGCGATTGCTCCAAGTGATGGCATAGCTTTGTGCTGCAAATCTTTCAACCAGATCCACATCTTCATGACAAGGCATAGGCGCAAAGCCGCCAACCGCCAGATAAGCCTCACTGCTAAAACTTAAGTTTGCCCCATGAATATGACGATGTCCCATCCTATCTTGGTAATGGGCGATATACTCTTTTTGAGTTTGCGCGGTCAAATGTGTCCAGCTGTCGATGTCCACCACACCGCAAATCATATCTGTCAGTTGATGGCAAAGGTGTTCTACTTGCTGTACCAACCAATCCATAGGCACAGATGAGTCAGCGTCTGTACAGGCAAGCCAGGTTGCACCATTTGCGATCGCATGGCGAATGCCAATGTCTCTGACTTGTCCTACACATCGATAGTCACAGCATAGATAATCAGTACCTGCAGCTTCGACAAGAAACTGCGTATCATCGCTGCAACTGTCCAGTACCACCAGCGTATAAACGTCAATAACTGAGGGTAACTGCTCGATAGCAATCCGTACTGATGCCAAGCATTTGGCGATAGTCAGCGCCTCATTATGAGCAGGAATTACGATACCGATTTTCATCCCTTCTACCCTCGCCTATTTTGCTCAGTATTTCTGAGTTTTATACTTGTTTATATCAAGTTTTCTTGCCTCGCTACCGAACTTTGGGATCGTTGCCAAACGTCTAACAAAAAATCACTGTCTAGTATTTGGCTTTGATGATTAAACGCAATCTGATGCTTCTCATTCTCCATGAGGTTAAAGGCATGATGAAGACATTTATGCACGGTCTCACCTGTCATGGCAAAACCCTCAATTGCGTAGCGCCAATGACAGCATAGCAATGTACCGCCTATAGCAAGGTTTTGCTTTATCCAAGCGATCACTGTGTCAATATCGGTCGGCGATAAATAATATAAAATTTCACTAATGACAATCAAATCAAAGGGCACTGCCATAACAGGTGTATCGCCCGCTAAAGGATAAGCTTCCAAAAGCGCAGCTTTTAGAGTGAATAATTTAACAGGAATCACACCCTGAATAACCTTAACATGAGACAGCTCAGCCAAGCGCGCTTTGGCAAGTTGCACCGCCTGATGATTGCCATCAAGGCTGACCAAAGCCTGACAACGACGTGCTAAGAGCTCACTAAGCACACCGTTGCCGCAGCCCAATTCGATGCCATGCTTATACTGAGATTGCGGCAGTACCGCAAGACACATATCACGCTTTCGTTTTTCGTACCAGCGAGTCTGATATTGCCATGGGTCGGTATTACCTCTATATAACGTATCAAAGTACGATTCTGAATAACTCTCATATTGACTGTCGTCAGCCAAGCTGGCTTTAGATACGTGACTCATGTATATACACCTCCCACGGCTGGCTGATTCTAGCGATCGTTTGCGCGGATAAAACAGGTGGATTACCCGTACTTACATCAATGGTCACTTGACTCTCAAAGCAGGCGATGGCGTCTACTTTACGCTGTCGCTGCTCCGGGGTTAAATCAACTTTTATGGCGCAATGCCAAGGAATACGGCTGTCCGCAGGCTTTGCCCAATGCCATGCCCAAATGAGTACCTGATAACAGGCTAAATGATATTGTTTGGCAAAAGAGGCAACCACTCGTCCGGTTGCTTCATGGTCAGGATGCCCATCGCGCATAAAAGGCGTTATTAAAATATCGTTAGGTTGGATAATGGCTGATAATTTTTGGTAAAGTTTGTCTTGTTGGCTAAAGACTTCGCCATCTGCTAAATGTAGAGTAAGGGTCGTGACCTGATGAGCAATGCCTAATACTTCCAGCGCTTTAATACTTTCTTGTGGTCGGATCATATCAAGGCTTTCTTGAGTGTAGAGTGTCGAGTTTGGATGGCTTTGTGTGCCATTGGTCACGTGAATAAGAACGATAGGATTGCCATGCACCGCCAGTTGCTGCATGAGACCACCACAGCCCAGTACTTCATCATCAGGATGCGGGGCAAAGATACAGACACGTTGATGCAGGGCAAAGCTTTTTGCCATGTCCAATCGAGGCAAATCATGCAATCCTGACCAATTTCTCCAAGCCTCCTGACTGGTGCCCGCGCCTTCAATAATCCGGTCACCCACAATCGGATGGCTACTCTCAAGCATATCAGAATGGGTCACGGTAACCTCTTTTTCTGCAAGCTCTATCGTCTTATTGGATATTACAGTTGCCATATATTGCTCCGCCTAGCTGTTGACTCACGCACTAAAACGCTAGATAGCTCGCCGATTTTTTGCAAATCAAAAGCGCCATGGCTTTGGCGTATAAACACAGGTAGATCTGCTGACAATCTGGCAAAATGGGCATTGTGACAAAATGGCGCTGCTCCCAATGCTTGCCCGACAACGTCTATTACTTGGCGAGCGACCTTTTCAACGTGCGCTCTTAGCTGACGTATGGCAAGCTCATGATTCAGCTGTGGCTGGCTATCTATTAAATCGGCAACATAATAAAAATACTGCTGAGTGACTGCCAAATTCGTACTAATCTGACCCAAATACATGGCTTTATAATCGTGTGGTTTCTGCTGATAGGCATCGATTAAGTAGCTTGCTAAGTAAGCTGTTGCCCCATACCAGCAAGCAGCAACGCCTGCCGCCCCGTGCCAAAATCCCACTCGTTCTAGATAGGTATTGGCTGCTCCAACTTGACTGGCTGGCACCTCAGAAAACCGTAAAGTTGCTGTATCAGTGGCTTGCATCCCTACTGCCTGCCATGCTTCGTTATCAATTTTTATGCCGGTTTGCTGCATATCTATGGTAAGTAGTTGTGATTGATCGCGCTTATTACGATAGGTTATTAGCGCATGCTCTACAATGTTGGCTCCTGAACACCACCCTTTTGTACCACTGATTTTACCCTGCTGATAAACAATAGGATCAGGGGAGCCCTCTGCTGCCCAAATAGCCCATAATCCTTGATCAGCTTTACCATGACCCACCTCATATAAAATACTTAAGGCATCTAAATGCGACTCAAACCATTTTGCAATCGTTAAATCAATTCCTGCCACATAGGCCAATATCCGCCAACGATTTAATGTGTTTGAGACTTCACCCTTTATAGCGCTAGCACCACTGGCAGGATACGGGATTTTCTCACTATAGCTAATTAAAGCTTTTAGAATGTCATAGCGTAAAGTATCGGTTAAAACGAGCATTTTCATGCTCTCATTATCAGCACATATGATATTTTCTATGCTGGCGTTAATCTCTGATAACAAAGGATTTGTTTTATCGGACAGTAGCATAAAGGTCTCCTAACCATTCTTATGAGTCAGACAGGTAGACGGTGGCAGGCCTTAAGCTATCTGTTTGACAGCTTTTATCATCATACAAGTCCTCTAAAAAACTCTGCTGCCAAGTCTGTAAGTTATCTTGCTGTAGTCCTTGCAGTAACGACTGATGGCGCGACCGCCGCTCATCTAGTGGCATCGTCAAGGCAATGCTTAAACCCTCCGCCATACTGCTTGGCTGATATGGATCGATGATGACCGCAGCGTGCATTTGCTCTGCTGCTCCTGCATAACGTGAGAGCAGCAGCACGCCAGGATTATCAGGATTTTGAGCCGCAATATATTCTTTAGCCACCAGATTCATACCATCTTTAAGCGAGTTGACCCAGCCAATGTCACTTTGCCAAAACATCGCCATTAATGTCTTATGGCTTATGACACTTTCGCAATATTTGATTACTTGCCAATCCTCTATAGAGGGATCTTTTGTATCGTTACTGGGCAAAAACTGCTGATTAATATTATGAACAGCCGTTTTAACCTCATTATAAAGTTGCTGATAAGTAGGGACATCTAAGCGGCTAGGACAGGCGATTTGCAATAATTTTAGCTGATTTTGGTATGATGGATTTTGCTGTAAAAAATCGCGATATGCCGAAAAACGTCTTAATAACCCTTTTGAGTAATCGATTCTGTCCACGGCAATAACCTGCTGCGCGGCAGACTTTATGGTATGTTTATGCAGATTAGGATTGGCGGCTTGTAATGAGCCATGAGCAGATAAGTGGCTAACCTGTTGCTGGATTCTCTCGACATTCACACCGATTGGATAAGCCTTTATCATTAAAGAATGCTGAGGTTTTAACTCTAGATCAAACATTAACCGCACAGCAGATGATGGCTTTGCACTCGCAGCATGCTGCTTTTCGTGTAAAATATTGATGGGTAAATACTTTAAAAAACATGCTTCTGACAACTTATCTTTTAGATAATGTCGGCAGACAGCCAGACAGTTAACGCACCCTTGCTTCGTTTGCGTGCCAAGTACGTCATAATGAGCAAGATGGCCAATCAGCTCAGAGCTGTTATCAAGAGATTTCCAAAATGGCAATGACACAAAAGGGATATGTAAAAAAAAGCCGATGCGATTGCGAATACCTAACCGCCTACAATGATACGCCACACTTAAAAAATGATAATCATGTACCCAGATCACATCGCGAGGCTCTACAACTGTCCTTAATTGCTCAGCAAAAAGGCGATTTACCGCTTGATAGCCTGTATAATCCTCCGGCGCTTGACTCATTAAATCAACGCGCTCGTGCAGTAATGGCCATAGAACGTTATTAGCATAGCCGCAATAAAACTGCTGATATTGCTGAGTCGTAAAAGCCGTCGTCATATAAGTAATAGATGTCTTGCCCTGCGATATATCCATATCTGGCGAGACAGATTGTTTGGTGCTATTAAATCCATGAATAAAATCATCATTAATACTATCGCTGATCTCACCATTCCAACCCATCCAAATGACTGATTTTTCTATTAATACATCTTGCAGTGCTATCGCCAGTCCGCCTGCCATTGGATTGTTATCGGGCATTTTAACTCGATTAGACAAGACGATTAAGCGGCTCATATCATGTGCCTCACTCTCACTGGTTCTTTTGTTAGCGCCCTACGTTGTTTATAGAAACTCAGAAAGTTATTTAGTAAGATAGTCACTTCATGAGTATCATGTACATAGTAATGGGCGTGCGTCGGCTCATGACCAACTTTAATTCCCATCCCTTTTATGGGATCCTGATAGCCATCTAGCGATATACTTTCATCTTGTATCGCCATAAATCCTGCCTCATCCGTACTATCATCACCAATAAAAATAGGACAAAGACTCTTACTGCTCTGAGTTTTTTTTAGTAAGGTTAGAATGGCTGTGCCTTTATTAACTCCTTTTGGTACCAGCTCCCAAACATATTTACCGGGTTTTAACACCCAATTGGTATGCTTTATTAAAACTTCTGTCATGATGGTATAAGCTGTATCAGCCAAAGTAGGATTTTCTCGGAAATGCAGGGCAACAGAATAGGGTTTGTGTTCTATTGTAAAGCCATCAAAAGCAATACAAGATTGGGTAATGGCTTGTCTTATAATTGCAAGCTCAGTGGTGTCAATAGAGACAGGGTCTGTCTCATCATTATCGCTGTCATTATGCAATGCGATCTCTAGTCCATGAGTGGCGGCAACTGACAAACTTAAAGGTGACAGCATTTTCCTTGCTTCCGCCAAACTGCGTCCTGTCACGACAGCGATTTTCACCCCATGATTTTGTATTTTTTGTAAAAGCAATAAGGTTGATTTTGGGATAACACTGTCTTTTGGATTCAGTGTGAAATCAGCTAACGTACCATCTATATCTAGAAACAAATAATAATTTTGCTGAGGGCATAAATAGTCGGCAAAGTTATTCGGCTGAATATAGATAGGTCGCCCATTTGTACGAGCGCTTCTTCCTGAAGTCACTGCCTTTTCCTCTTTAATCAAGTATCATTTAATAAAGGGTCATTTAGTCGAGGGCTGTAATCAGTGCAATATAAAAATTTATACCAGTTTCATGTTGTCAGATAACGTATCCATTTTATTTAGCATCGACTGTACCTCGAAACCTTACTTAAAGGTGCTAATAAAAAAGGTGCTAATAAACTCTCAAATTCGATACCAAGTTTGCCATAAACCAGATCAAAGTCCGATAGTAAGATTGATTAATTTATTATCATTTCTGTAACTTATAAAGCTTTGTTTGTATTGATAATTTCAGTATAGCTTCTTTATTGACACTCGCTAATGGCACTCAGACTGAAGCGATATAAATTTAAACCCGTTCTGCGTTGCAATACAAGGTATCTGTTTTATTTGAAAGCGTGGTATTGGTTTACAATGAGTATCAGCGCAGGTATCAAACATAACAGGTTCAGTGATTGTGATGGCTAAAGATGGATTGCACATCCTATAGCCTATATAGCTTAGATACCGCCAGCCCCTTTACTTGAGACTTCACTGTTTTCCACCAATATCGCTGCAGCGCTCTTTTTCAGAACTGCCCACTGCTTATCATCAATATAAATACCTTCTTTCCATGCCCTTTGATGGGTTACCTACAACTCATCTGTTGATACTTTATGATCAAAGTACTAAATATCCTGTTCAATATCAAAGTTGGTTATTAATAGCTCAATGACCATGTCCATGTCAGTAGTATTGTAGTTAGCCTGTGCTTCATCAGCATTGATTTGCCCTGCAAACGTATCAACAAGCTCAGGATAAAGCTCCATCAGACAAGAGATAATCACCTCTTGGCTCTCAAAACTAAGGTACACCTGACGCTGTAAAAAATCAGCCCACGTAACACATCCTTCAATCTCGCTCATAAAGTTATTTTGTAGCTTATTCAGCTCATCAACGACAGTACTATATTCGGTGAAAAGTAATATCGATACAACACGTACTGCTTGTGCAAGTTTTTCTTGTTTGCTGTCCCGTTGCTGCCAGAGGCCGCAAAAAATTTACACCAGTAATACTATAGCGACTTTAAAGTATTTCAACTATATAGGGTGCTATCAGCAATTCAAGTCTGCTTATGCATACCATATGTTTAAAAAGCCTCAGTCTAACGACTGAGGCTTTTTTTATCGGCAAAATATGGAATGTACCGGGAAATACTAGGTTGATATCAATCGAAGCTCAGAATATAGCCCTTAAGTTCTATAAAGCACTTTAACCACATGCCAGCCAAATTTGGTTTTCACTAAGTGTGGGGTGAGGAGTTCGCCGCTGAAGCAGATTTTATCAAATGGCGGTACCATGTCGCCTTGTTTAAACTCACCTAAGCTGCCGCCTTTTTTAGCTGATGGGCAGGTTGAGTATTTCTTAGCCAACACATCAAACATGTTGCCTTTTTTAAGCTTGGCAAGGATATCTTCAGCTTGTTCCTTGTCTTTTACTAAAATGTGTAATGCGCTAGCTGTACGAGCCATAAGGTAAACCCTTTATAAAATATCGATTATCGGGGCATTATATCATTACTTACCTTGGTTGCTAAACTTACTGATCTGCGCTGCTTCATCAAAAGTCATTATCTGCCTTTTGAGTGTCAGTACCATATATCTAGCAGATGCCCATAAACAGTTTAATTTGAGCTAAAAATAATTGGCAGCTTATGTACCCCGTGCTTATACAGTCGATTTATTAATCGCCGCTAGCCCTTGTAACTTAGTCAGCGGAAGACAATAAACTGGAGCTTGTGTAAGAATTTTAGTATTTATATTGCTTAGTACCATAAAAAATTGCTTGGCTACTCTAGGTAGCCAAGCAATTTTAAATTCTATTATTATTGTACTATTTTTTATAGTTATTAAATTTTAATGACAAACACTATTTAAACAACCATAACATGCAAGCGCACATCAACATTGCCACGAGTGGCATTAGAGTAGGGGCAAACTTGATGAGCTGTCTCGATCAGACTTTGTGCTTGCGCTTCATCAATACCAGATACCTCGACAGACAGCTCTATATCCAAGTTATAGCTATTATCAGCTTTCATACCAATACCAACTTGAGCAGATGTTTTCGAAGCGGTTACTGGTAATTTCATTTGTTGTGCAGTCATATTTAGCGCACTATCAAAACACGCTGCATAACCCATCGCAAACAGCTGCTCTGGATTCACCCCCTCTTTATCTTTTTCTTGAAAAGATACCAAATCAAAACCGAGCGAACCATCGTCAAGACCTGTATGTCCAGAACGACCACCAGTTGCTGTAGCACGAGTTTTATAAAATATTTTCATTATGCGTTCCTTATGTAGATTTATTGAATATGATTAAAATCAGACTTGATACGTCGTGATAGGACAATTATAAATGCGCAGCTGATCATTCGTTAGAACAGTCCTATAAAACTCTTGCCTAATTATCCAAAAATTTATACTATCAAGCAAACCTAAACATACGAAAAATATCATGCAAGCAAAAACCATTGAGCAACTGCTTAGACTATTACCCAAAAATAAAACAATCGAATCTACTATTCCAAACTTATTTTTCTATTGCGCTGACAGACCAAGTAAAACCGTCAGCTACATTCAAGAGCCTAGCATATGTATCGTCCTGCAAGGCGAGCGCGAGATTTACTTAGGAGAAAAGTGCCAGAATTTTGGTAACAGTGATCTGATGTTTTGTCCAGTAGATGCTCCAGTCAGTATGAACATTAAACAGGCATCACACGACCATCCTGTCATCGTTTTATCAATGAAGTTAAATCTTGTGATGATTCGAGAGGTACTCACTAGAATATCGCCTCAACAACCCGTAAAAGAAGGCTACTTGGGAATAAAATGGCAATTAGATGACACCATCATGACCGCGTTCGAGCGACTGATCAATTTGCTCGATTATCCAAATGATATTGATTTTATGTCGTCCTTGATCCAGCAAGAGATTTACTATCGCTTATTATCAGGACAGCAAGGCAATAGGCTGCGACAGCTCGTTATTCATGGCAGTCATACCCATCGTATAAGCCAAGCAATCGTTTGGCTTAAGTCGCATCTAGATGAGCCAATGGTCATTGCAGACTTGGCAAGTCAATGCGGTATGAGTATCTCAGGTTTTCACCAACACTTTAAAGAGATTACACAGTTGAGTCCGCTACAGTATCAAAAAAAATTACGATTAATGGAAGCGAGGCGTCTGATCATAACCAATGACTCTCAAATATCACAGATTGCCATGCAAGTAGGCTATGAAAGCCCCAGCCAATTTAGCCGAGAATATAAACGATTATTTGGAAACAGTCCCAATAGCGATTTGAGTTAAGGGGTTGAAAAAACTGGTGAAGTTATTACTACAAATGAGTATTTTTTGAAACGGTAATCTTCCAAGTTACTGTCTACGAATTTGACAGCAAATGTCAGTTCAAGTCCTCACTATGAACCTAAACCTTTGGTTACAGCATCCGTATTTCCGATCTTTATTATTTTAAAACCTGCTAACTATAGTAAGCTTAGTATAAAAACGATACAGCAGGACTGGAATGAATTTTTTGCAGCATCGAGCTGCGCAGGCACAGCACGCCAGAAAAATTTATACCAGTGCCGCGTCAAAATTTGAAGATAAACTCTAAACTTTAAGCTGGTTAATCTTTGGCACTCTCTACCCAAGAAAACTCTTCCATAATGCGCAGCCATTGGTCGTCTAATCCCGCTTTTAATAGTAATGGCTCACCAGTGACCGGATGGCTGAGCGCTAAAGTCTGAGCATGCAGTAGCATGCGCGCGCAACCATATTGAGTACGAAAAAATCGATTGTGCCTTCCGTCGCCGTGGCTGGTATCACCCACGATATGATGAAATAAATGTCTCATATGCCGACGCAGTTGATGCTTACGTCCGGTCTCGGGGGTTAAGCGCATTAGACTATAGCGGCTCGTGTCATGCTTTTTTGACACCGCAAATGGCAACTCAATTTGTGCCAAACTTTGCCAATGGGTCACCGCCTCTTGAGCAGGTTTATCCAAATTAGCGAACTTATCGGCAATAGCATCGGGCTGAAAGCTCAACGCATAATCAACGGTACCTTGTTCTGACATATAGCCGCGCACCACAGCTAAATATTGCTTGGTCACTTTGTGTTCAGTAAAAGCCTCCGTAAGGCTGCGCGCCACGGCTGAACTTTTGGCAAACAACAACACGCCTGACGTAGGCTTGTCTAACCTATGCACCGGAAACACATGGCAACCTACCGCATCACGGGTGAGCTGCATGGCAAAGCGTGTCTCGCCTTTATCCAGCCAACTGCGATGCACCAACAGCCCAGCCTCTTTGTTAATCGCCACCAGAAATTCATCTTCATAGATGATTTCTATTTGATTAGCGATTTGATTGGCGGTGTCGCTTTCGATATTCATTTTTTCAGTGCCTATATTTTAGATATCATAATTATATATCCTTTTTAGCAAACGCTACCAATTCACGTATAAAAGGTATTCCAATAATTTTGCCCATATTCCTTGCCTATCCTATAACTCTCAGTCTCACGCGCTTTTAACCGCCTCGGTATTGCCGCTAACTTAATCCGCTAACTTCTTTAATATGCGAAGTCACCCATGCTACACTCTAGAAGATAGCTTGCCAGCCTTTATCGCCTCATTACTGTGCTGATTCGCTTTTATCAAAGATACTAAGTCTCTAATAAAAGTGAATATTAGTCCTATTCACTGCTCATTACTAAACATTATATTAAGCAGTATTTTTCTTTATACAAAATTACAGATTTACTGCTTCACTATTTTTTAATTAATTTAAGGATCAGGTCAAGGATGATAATAGATAATGACATATTACGTGAACGCATTAGTTTATTGGGTTCCCTCCTAGGGGATGCGATTTCTCGCCAGACTGGTGAACAAACGCTGCATACTATTGAAACGCTGCGCAAAGGTTTTATTCAACAGCGCCGTGAGCCTAATGAAGCGCATAAGCAGAAGCTCATCGATTTTATTGCTTCTTTAGACAATCAAACCTTAAAAAATGTCATCCGCAGCTTCTCTATCTATTTTTTCTTAGCCAATCTAAGTGAAGAGAATTATCTACGTGAAGAGCGCCATGCATTACGTATGCAATCAGAACAGAGCTGGGAAGGATCGTTTCGCCGTACTTTACTAGAGTGTCGTGAACGCAATATTGAGCCAGCACAGATGCAAGAGCTCATTGAGCAACTAAAATTCATCCCTGTCTTTACCGCACATCCTACTGAAGCGCGTCGCCGTACAACGATGAACTTATTACAAGGTTTATTCACTCATAGCGATGCCTTAAATAACGTTGCACAAAACAGTTTTGCCTACGAGCAAGCCAGAGAAAAAACGGCGCAATCGATTGATCTGCTATGGTCGTCTGATGAAGTGCGGACGCGTAAGCCTTTGGTCTATGACGAAATAAATAATGGTCTGCATTATTTCAATGCCAGTTTATTCAACGCCATTCCCAAAGTTTATCGTAATATTAAAAACGCCATTATTGATATCTATCCTGAGCTAACAGACTATCCATTACCTGCTTTCATAAGCTTTGGCTCTTGGATCGGTGGCGACAGAGATGGCAACCCCTTTGTCACTCATGACACCACAGAAATGGCGGTATTGATGCATGCAGATACCGTGCTACGTCACTATCAAGTGCTGCTTAAGAAACTACGTCGTCAGCTTATTCATAGTGATACGATTGTTACTATCGAACCTGATGTGTATTCCAAGATTGAAATTTATAGTGAGCTCGATAGACGAGTCTTTGATTACAATCTTGATGATTACGGCAATGAACCTTATCGCAGATTCCTCTCCTTAATCCTGAATAAGGTCAAAGCCACCAATCGTCTGATTCAAAGTAAGGGTAATGATAGTGCGGCTAAAAAAGATGCCTATTCCAATCCGCAAGAACTGCTAGAAGATTTGCGCATCATCCGTCAAAGTGTGAATACTCATGATACTGCACATGGCGAAGGCTTATTACTCGATATAATACGTTTGGTCAAAACCTGTGGCTTCCATTTGGCAGCGCTCGATATTCGCCAAGAATCGTCTTATCATAGCGAAGTGATTGCCGATATCTTTGCCAATGCCTCAAATTTGCCAGACTACCAAACGCTGGGTGAAACCGAGCGTCAGGAATGGTTAACTCGTTTATTAGAGAAGCCCGGCACACCGCTCATTTATACCGATAATTTAACGGATAAAACCCGCGAACAATTGGCCTTGATGCACTCAGTGGCGACACTGCGTAAACTGGTTGGGCAAGATACTTTTGGCAGTTATGTTATCTCGATGACCAATAATGCCAGTCAATTATTAGAAGTATTGCTACTCATGCGCTTTGCAGGCTTATGTAGAGTGGATGACGAAGGACAACTGTCTGCCGACTTGCCCATAGCACCGTTATTTGAGACCATCGAAGATCTTAAGAATATCGATCAGATCCTGCCTGCGGTTTTAGATAATCCGCTTTATCGAGGGTTGCTACGACACTCAGATAATACCCAAGAAATCATGTTGGGTTATTCAGATTCGTCAAAGGATGGTGGCATCATTACTTCTGCATGGCAGCTTTATAGCGCGCAGCAGACCATTAACCATATCGCAGAAGACTATGGCATCAAAACCCGCCTGTTTCATGGCCGCGGTGGCTCAGTCAGTCGTGGTGGTGGCTCAACCCATAAGGCGATTGCCGCTCAGCCCGCAGGGACACTGCATGGTGAGATTAAAGTGACCGAACAAGGTGAAGTCCTTTATGCCAAGTATGCCAACACCGATACCGCTGTATTTGAGCTAACCATGGGCATCACTGGCACGCTTAAAGCTTGTTCTTCAAGATTCGTAGTACAACCACCTGAGCTGCCACATTATGAAGCGCTCTTTGCTCGTTTAGCAGATGCAGGTGAGCAGCGTTATCGCAAGCTTACCGACCATACCGAAGGGTTTTATCAGTTCTACTCACAAGCAACGCCGGTGGCAGAAATCTCGTTATTAAATATTGGCTCGCGCCCTGCCCATCGTAATAAAGGTCTACCAAGTAAGACGACTTTGCGGGCGATTCCTTGGGTATTTGGTTGGTCATTAGCGCGCTTTACACTGCCCGCTTGGTATGGTGTCGGCAGTGCGTTGCATAGCGTCATCGATGATGAAGCACTAATGAAAGAAATGATTGACTGCTGGCCATTTTTTAACGTCTTTGTTAGCAATATTGAAATGGCGTTTACCAAGTCTGATATGAGTATTGCTCATGCTTATAGCCAATTATGTGACGATGAGAGGTTACGTGAACAGATTATGACAGCAGTGACGGATGAGCACGAGCTGACCTATTCAGGTTTAAACTCATTGCTTAACCAAGAGTCATTATTAGAGCATCAGCAGAATCTTGCCGCTTCCCTTGAATGGCGGAATGCGTATTTAGATCCAACCAACTATATCCAAATTGAGCTATTAAAGCGTGCCAGACAAAAAGACGCTACAAGCGATACCAATTATGGTGATCTCGACGTTGAAGATCCATTAATCCGTAGTATTAATGCCTTGGCAGCAGGTCTACGCAATACAGGGTAATGGATAAAACAGAAAAATATATGCAAAAAAGACAGTACTTTTAGTATTTACTAAAGGTACTGTCTTTTAATCTGCTTATCTCAAACGGTCACTTAATTATCGATATAGATTTAATAAACGCCTAAATAATATTAATCTCATAGCTGAACTTCTCTGCCAGCCCATAGGATTCTCTATATTCGATAGGATCACCTTCTAGATTCTTCGCAATGCGGCATACCTTAACTAAGTTTTCTTGCTTAGTATTGCCCAGATAATCGTCGCTGTGATCCGTTATAAAATACATCGTCTCTACAGCAGATGACACAAATTGACCACACTTGGTATAGTAAAATGGATAGAGAAGATTCTCGAAATCTTCAGGATTTAAGGTTGCAAAAGCTTGGAAGCGACTCTTAGGTAACCAAATCTTTTCACTTAGCAAAACTCTGTCTTCAACCATACGCAGACGTTCTATATAAATAAGAGCCTTGTTTTTACTTATATTTAGTTTTCTATTAATGTCCTCAATGCCGTCGATGACTGTGATTTTTTTGATGATGCCCGTCGGTGTGACATAGCTCGCCTCTTTATCACGAAACTTAAAAAACCTTAATAATGAGCTTGCAAAATCTGGACGTTTTAAGAAGGTGCCTTTGCCTTGCTGCTTTATTAACACCCCATCTTCTACCAATTTTTCGACAGCTTTACGGACAGTGCCTACAGATACTTCATACTTATCTGCAAACTCCTGTTCCGTAGGTAAGGGTGTGTTTTCATCCCACTTACTCTCTGTCAGTAACGTCTGTATATGACATCGCACTTGCTCATAACGTGGCATTTTAAATTCTTTGAAATTATTTAACATTTTTTTCACCACAGTGGAAAGGTTTTTATTAACTGTTTCAATCTCGTCAAGCACTGTTATTGCTGTAAAAATACGTTATCTCTGATCAACTTCTCTTAAGCTTTCATCGCATTCGATAGGTATCACATTAATATTAAAGCATTATTATATTTTTATGCTTAATCTTTCCTAATTAACGGCAACTTTTTTGCTATTATTCTATTCAAACAAATGTAGTTTGAAGACTTATAAGGTATTCTAGTCCAGAAAACCCTGTGTCAATATTAGCGTAATACTCTTTACTCTGTAAAAACTGCTATGGTTTTTTATAGAATTCATACAGTTAAGGTCAAGGAGTAGTCGTGACTCTTTATATTCTAGCCGCCATCGTAATATGTATCATTTTAGGCTATACCACTAAGATTAATATTGGCCTATTTGCTATTGCATTTTCATATCTGATCGGTTGTTTCGGTATGGGGATGAAGGCACATGAAATTGTTGAGCTATGGCCTCTCAAAATTTTCTTTGTTATTTTTGCGGTGACTCTTTTCTATAACTTCCCCCTAGCTAACGGTGCTTTAGAGAAGCTATCTAATCATCTAATCTATAAGTGCCGTCACTTTCCCGCATTCCTACCTTTAGTCATTTTCCTTGTGGCCACGATTATTGCAGGCTTAGGGGCTGGTTATTATACGGTCTTAGCGACGATGGCACCGATGATCCTGCTGTTGTCTAAACGCACTAACTTGAATCTTGTTATCGCTACTTTATCAGTGAACTATGGTGCTTTAGCTGGTGCTAACTTTATCACTTCACAAAGCGGTGTTATTTTTAGAGAGCTCATGCGCGGCGCAGGTGTCGCAAATGATAATACCTTTACTTATGTGTTAGGGGTGTTCGCTGTCACTTTTATAATGCCTATGATTGTATTGGGTGCTTATAGCTTTATCAATGCTAAAAACAGCAAAGTCGCGATTCAGACGAACATACCAGAACCCTTTGACAGTAAGCAAAAACAGTCTCTTATACTGATCTTTATTATGATGGCTATTGTACTTATCGTGCCCATTTTAAATCTACTCATGCCACAAGTATCAGCGATTCAGTTTTTGAACGCTCGGATTGATATTGGTTTTATCGCCATATTTTTTGCTTTAGTGAGCTTATTTTTAAAATTAGGCGATGAAAAAGCAGTGATTGCTTTAATACCTTGGAATACCCTAATTATGATTTGTGGTGTTGGTATGTTGATTAGCCTCGGAGTAGAAATAGGCGTTATTTACGAGCTGACAGAATGGCTAAGTACCAATGTACCTATCTGGATGATACCGATTTTAGTCTTCGTTATTAGCGCCATTATGTCGATATTTGCTAGTACCCTCGGGGTAGTCGCCCCTACTTTATTCCCTATGGTCCTGCCCCTAGCCATTGCCTCTGGACTAAGCCCTTTATTACTATTTACCTGTATTGTTGTGGGGGCGCAAAGCTCATCACTCTCGCCTTTCTCATCAGGAGGTAGTCTGATGTTAGGCGCTTCTCAAGTGGTTATAAACAAAGACAAGCTTTTTAATGCGCTATTATTCAAAGCAGTGCCCTTAGATATTGGTATTGGAATACTCGCAATTCTAATTATTCAGCTGATGTTTTAACTTCTTATCGACAAAATATACCGTGATTTTTCAAAATTTTTACACCTGCTTGCTATATTTTGACCCCAATATATCTATTTTTCTCACTAAATATATAACTGCTTAAATTGTTGTCATAGCTTCGTAATGGTATTGATATCAACGGGATTTTTGATACATCTAAATCACCTCTGCCATCACTAATTATTCCTATCTATCTGTTTTGGTTAAATTAAATATTTTTTTGAAGGTATTAATATTATTTACTCATCCTGCATATTGCTATAACAGGAGACCCTATGCCGCCTTCAGTTTAATATATTACTATAAAATTCATATATACATACATATGTTTCTTGTTATTTTTAAAATATTCTGTTACTTTTGGCAAGTGATAAATCTCTACTGTTACGAAGTTTAGTCATCTCGTTAATCGAGTCTTCACTTCGAATGTAATAATTTTATATGTTAAACAAAATTTTATTGAATTTTTATTGTAAAAATACACACAAGGAGCGTCGTGTGAACAAACTATCTTATTTGGCTCTTGGCCTGTCTGTATTGACCCTCACCGCATGTAATAACGCTAACGAAACTGCTGGCGCAGGCGCAGATGAATTTTCAGGTCCTTCACGTCCAGAATGTATCGCCCCTGCAAAACCAGGTGGTGGCTTTGACTTGACTTGTAAGCTTGCGCAAGCCGGCTTAAAAGACACTGGTCTCTTAACAGATCCGATGCGTGTCACTTATATGCCAGGCGGCGTTGGTGCGGTTGCTTACAATAAAATCGTTGCCAATGATCGTGATAATGGCGATGCGATTGTTGCGTTCTCTACCGGTTCTCTCCTCAACTTATCACAAGGTAAATTTGGTAAATTTACTGAAAAAGACGTGAAATGGTTAGCTGCCGTTGGTACCGATTATGGTGCTATCGCTGTGAATGCCGATTCACCAATCAAAGATCTAGCAGGATTGGTCGCTGAACTCAAATCAAATCCAAAAGCGGTTAGTTTTGCGGCTGGTGGTAGTGTTGGTGGTCAGGATTGGATGCAAACGGCCATTTTGGCCAAAGCAGTTGGCGTTAACCCTAGCGACATGACTTATGTGGCGATGGAAGGCGGCGGAGAGGCGATTACGGCGGTAATGGGTAACCATGTTACTGTCGTGAGTGCTGGTATTGCAGAGATTATGCCCCAAGCCAGTGCTGGTAAACTAAAAGTATTAGCTGTGTTTGCAGAAGAAAGGCTGGGCGGTAGTATGGCAGATATTCCTACTGCTATAGAGCAAGGCTATGACGTTAATTGGCCTGTCATGCGTGGTTATTACATGGGTCCAGATGTTAGTCCTGCTGCTTACGCTTGGTGGAAAGCATCGTTTGACAAGATGCTTGCTGATCCAAAGTTTGCTGAATTGCGCGAACAGCAAGAGCTACTACCTTTCTCTATGACAGGTGAAGAGCTTGAAGCCTATGTTTATAAGCGTACTGGGGAGCTACGTGAGCTATCAGCTGAATATAACCTCCTTGGCGCTGAAGCCAAATAGCCTGATTAAGACCATACTCCCTTAATGATTGAATACTAAATTTTTATAGCATTCATCAAAGGTTGACAGATGACACATCTATCAACCTTTTTATTTTAAAGTTTAAGGATTACTGCTATGACAATGGAACGTCTGTTCTCGGGGCTGATGGGGCTATTTAGTTTATTTCTAATATACTTAGCCATTGGTTACGTCGCCCCTATTGCCTATGACCCTATCGGCCCTCGACCCTATCCTATTCTGATTTTTTCAATTATGGCGCTTTTGACCTTAGTCATTGCTTTTCGTCCCGCGCGATTTACCAAAGTCATTGATTTAGGCTACAACAGTATAGTGATTCGAAACTTGCTTTTGTGTGTCAGCGTATTGTTAATTTATAGCTTGATTTTTGAGCCTTTGGGTTTTGTTGTTGCTACCACCCTGATGTGTTTTGCGGTTGCTTTATTGTTCGCCGGCAACCCTATTAAAAGCCTTATCTTTTCAGTTGTGATCAGTATCGCCTTGTATGCCTTGTTTGACATGGCTTTAGACGTCATTCTGCCACTTGGAATATTATCAGGAATAATGGGATAGCTATTATGGAAACTTTTGATTTTTTAATGCACGGTTTTTCCGTAGCCACTTTACCCAAAAACTTATTGATTGCTCTCATTGGTGCCTTTATTGGTACTGTCGTAGGTATGTTGCCGGGTCTTGGCCCTATCAACGGTGTGGCGATACTATTACCTTTTGCCTTTGCCCTCGGTCTGCCACCAGAGAGCGCGCTTATTTTACTGGCGGCTGTATATCTTGGTTGTGAATATGGTGGGCGTATCTCTGCCATCTTAATCAACGTGCCAGGCTCTGCCGCAGCGGTGATGACCTCATTGGATGGTAATCCTCTCGCTCTGCAAGGCAAAGCAGGTATCGCCTTGTCCATATCTGCAGTAGCTTCGTTTGTTGGTTCTACTATTGCTACCCTTGGTGTGGTACTGTTTGCACCATTATTGGCTAAATGGGCGGTGTCTTTTGGACCTGCTGAATACTTTGTATTGATGGTATTTGCCATTACCTGTTTGAGTGGTTTGGTCGGTGATCAACCTATCAAAACAGCCGTTGCAGCTATGATAGGCTTAGGTCTTGCTACTGTTGGTGTCGATGCGGTTACTGGTATTTACCGCTTCACGTTTGATTCAGTGAATTTATCAGATGGTATTCAGTTCACCACCATCGTTATTGGTTTCTTTAGTATTAGTGAAATCTTGATATTGCTGGAAAGAACCAGTACTGGTCAGAAAGTCATCGAGCAGGGCAAGCGTAGCTTATTCAATTTTAAAGAGTTGACCTTTACTTTTGGCGCCATGGTACGTAGTGGCCTCATGGGCTTTGTCGTCGGTATCCTTCCAGGTGCAGGCGCAACGATTGCGAGTGCCATGACATACACTAGCGAACGTAAAATTGCGGGCGATAGTGGCAAGTTTGGTGAAGGCGATCTTCGTGGTTTGGCATCACCAGAAGCCGCTAATAATGCGTCAGCGTGTGGCTCATTCGTGCCAATGTTGACCTTGGGTGTGCCGGGTTCTGGTACAACTGCGGTCATGATGGGTGCATTAACCTTGTATAACATTACACCAGGTCCGCAGCTATTTACTGAGCAGCCTGACATCGTTTGGGGTCTTATCGCCTCTTTGTTCATCTGTAACGTTATTTTGTTAGTAATGAACATTCCGTTAGTTGGTCTGTTTGCAAAATTGCTTGATGTACCAAACTATATCTTGATACCGTCAATCGCCGCCGTTAGTTTCGTTGGTGTTTACTCTATCAACAGCACGACTTTTGATATGGTACTCATGGTAGGACTTGGAATATTTGGTTATTTCTTACGTAAGTTGAATTTCCCATTATCAGCGCTTATTCTAGGTTATGTATTAGGAGAGCTGATGGAGTCTAACCTACGCCGTGCCTTGTCTATTTCTCAAGGTGAAATGTCTATCTTGTGGGGTAGTCCAATTACTATGTCGTTATGGGTACTTGTGGTACTGATGGTATTTATGCCAGTCATTCGTAAACAGTATCGTAAACGCTTTAAGAAGACAGCTGTTTAATCTATCGCAAGTCTGCTTATTCGTTTTCTCCGGCGGTGGTCATACTATATGTATGATCACCGTTTTTTTTAGGTCGAATCACTGAAATACCTCACGTACTGCTGGTGCCGCGCAGTCAAACCATTGTCGCCAGACCGCAGCTGCCGCAGCCAGCTTGGGACTTGAATGCCATTTAGTTTTGAGTGGACAAAAACCAGAACAGTTGCAAGGCAATCTTTTATTGGATAAGATTTTTGGCTGCCATATCCACTGGGCAGGCAACAACCGTAAAGGGGAAGACATTCCTGATATCGTAGGACAACTCAAAAAAGAAGGTAAGAAACCTTATATTGTTCCCTATGGCGGCTCAAGCGAGCTTGGTGCTTTTGCCTTTGTTGAAGCGTTTAAAGAGCTTGAATTACAACGTAAAGAGAAGGATATCTCATTCACGAATATCGTTTTGCCTCCAGCTCCGGCGGGACACAAGTGGGTTGATGCTGGGCAATAAAATCTTTAACTCGCCTTATCAGGTCATGGGTATCAATATTGATTCTGGACTACCATTAATCTAACTATAATTTTTAGGCAATAATACCATCTGTATTTTATCCGCACAGTCGTTATCTATCTAAAGCAATCAACATTTAGATTGATTTTTTAGCGACGCGGCCGTCTGTTTAACAAAGCTTATTTCAAACTATCCGCTAACCATATGACAAGTTCACGAGCAGGCGCATTATCCAACGCTTGAGGAATATTAGCATACGTTATGACACAATCATTTAGATCAGTGAGCATATGCAATAGTAGGCCCAAACCAATGACTTTATAGGGCTTAGGTAGCAGTAACATACCTACATATACCGCCATTGCATAATAAGTATGCAGCGGATGGAAATTTATACTACAGCGATTGGGCAAGAATATAGGCGTTGCTAGCAGATGATCCAAATCAATAACCATAGTGGCGAGCAATATCAGATAAACCTTTTTATAGTCACTACGGAAAAAAACATAGGCAACGATTAAAGGCATTCCGAAGTGAAAAAAGTAGTGAATAAGTGTTTGCATCATATTTACTCGGCTATCTGATAGTAACCACAAATTTTTCTCATTCATCTTATTTAATGCTTGGTAAAATTAAGCGGCTGGCATACATTTATCAATGTACAACAGGCGTACCCTCAGTCATAAAAGCAAAGCTTTTATTGCTAAAGTTACCAATCATGACCGCCTCAATGACAGGCGTCACCGTATCATCCACCCCTTCTACTTCAATAATAAAGTTGGCACCAGAGCCGCCCTTATCCTCTTCTTTTTCGACAATATAATTTAGAGTTGCCATCGCTGGCAACTCAATAGGCGCTCTTAAGTAGGACTTTACTAAGGCACCATCAGTATCATAATAATCAATTTTATTGATATATAGTGATTTTTTTAACGTGGTATTACGTACACTGAGTGTCGCAGAAAGCAATACTTTGCGATTGTCTCGATCGGTATAAATGTCCGAATATATGGGCACATAAAACGTTTGTTGGTAGCCAAACTGACTGTGATCCGTTTCTTTTGACGTTTTTTCCAGCTCTTGAATTGGGTCCTTATGCTTCTCTGAAAACATCACATTTGGATCTTGTATAGACCGATCACAGCCTGAAAATAATATCAGGGCAGTCAGACATAGGATAGATACTCGATATTTTCTCATGGCCTCTTTCCTTATTTAACGGGCTTTAACCCCAACACTACGTAAAAACTTATTAATATGTTCATTAGCACCATAAATGACCAGTACATCATTATCTTGTAGTAATTGTTCAGGTGCTGCCATGCCTTGTATATTTGGTTTGGTTTGCATCCGACCGAAGCTGTCTTCATAATGCTCATAACGCATGGTGCTGAGCAATTTGATACTAAATCGGTGTTCAAGCTGTAGCTCGCCGATGGTTCTACCAATCAAATCAGTAGGAATGCTAATCTCGACAATACTAAAGTTGTCACTTAACTCGAACGAGTCTACAAAATAGCGCAAGGACAGCCGTTTTGCCCAGCGCATGGCCGCCTCTTTCTCAGGATGAAAAATATCATCAACCCCAATCGCCTGTAGGACTTTTTCGTGTAGTGGATTGATACTACGACTGATCAAACGTCGCGCTTTTAGCGTTTTAAAAAGCGCTGTCGCCATGACATTGGCACCTTGGTCTTCACCAATGGCTACCACGACAATATCGGTGTCTTTAATCGGTAGACCGTTGACCGTATATTCATCGGTCGCATCCATACAGATGGTATGAGTAATCACTTCTTTATAGGTTTCAACCTTTTGCATACTGCTATCGATAGCAATGACCTCATGACCTTGGCTGGTCAGCGCCATACCAAGCGAAGACCCAAAACTGCCCAAACCTGCGATAATGAATTTCATAATACTCCTTTTCACTCACATCTATACTATAGTGGTAGTGATGAGACGGGTTAGTTAATAGTAATCTCTTCCGTTGGATAACGGTAGTTACGCTCGTGTCTATTTTTGAGTAAAGCAATAAAAATCGTCAGCATACTGACACGCCCAACAAACATAATGAATGACACCACAAGCTTGCTAAAAGTAGACAGCTCCATGGTCAGATTTAAGCTTAATCCCACCGTGCTATAAGCTGAAAAACACTCAAATATCACTTTAATCAAATCAAGCTCAGGCTGATCATAACTGATCAAAGTCACGCCCAGCCCAATGACCAATAAGGACAGCCACATGATAGAAAACGCACGGCGAATCGAGTTATCTGCAATTTCGCGTTTGAATACTTCAACTTTGGTCTGTCCACGCGCCAAACTCAAGGTATTTAGGAAAGCAATGGCAAAGGTGCTGGTTTTAATACCACCACCAGTAGAGTTTGGAGATGCCCCAATCCACATCAAAAAAATGGTCAGCATAATAGTTGGAAAAGCCAAGTCATTCATGTTGATATTGTTAAAGCCTGCGGTTCGCGGTGTCGCAGCAGTAAAAAGACCCGCTACCAGCTTGCCATACCAACTGCTGTGCTCAGCCAACACACCATGATATTCAAACATCATCACCCCAATCAGCCCTACTAACAGCAAAGCGCCAGAGGTGATTAAAGTGATCCGACTATTGATACTCAACAGCCACGGCTGGTAGGCATAGCGCTGTCCATCACGACACAGCGCTCTTTGCATACGGTGACGCAGATAGCGGAGCAAGTTAACGACAATCAAAAAACCCATACCGCCAAATAAAAAGGTAATACTGATAATCAGCTGTAAAGGATAGTTGAAGCGCAGTGACTCATCGTATAACCCTGCACTAAAAGTAGAGAATCCAGCATTGCAGAATGCCGAAACGGCATGAAATACAGAGAAGAATAAACGCTCAAATATGCTCATGCCTGCCAAATCATAAATACTAATATAAATTAGGATTGCCGCCAGCGCCTCGATACCAAAGGTGACATATAAAATAGACTTTAAGGTTGTTACCATATCGCCCATACGTGGCGAATATGTCATCTCACTGATACTAAGCTGGGTCTCGTAACTGATACCACCCTTAAAGAAGTAACTAAAATAAGTCACAAACGTTAGGATGCCAAGACCGCCAATTTGGATAAGACCTAGGATAATCACTTGCCCAAAGGTAGTGAAATGGGTTGCGGTATCGACGACAATCAATCCAGTCACACAGACGGCGCTGGTCGCAGTGAATAATGCGTCTATAAAGGAGATGGGTTGATTGGTAGCATTTGGCATCATTAGCAATAATGATCCGACCAGTATCACTGATAAAAAACTTAAGATAAAAAATTGACCGGGGTTTAAAAAGGCTCGGTTAAGACTAAAATTATTATCTGATATTTCACGGATGAAAGTGACTAGTACGGCAATCTTGATGGCAATAAAACCATCATCGGGCGTAGACAAACCCGATTGAAACAATTCAGTAAAATGTAGGACGAGCAAGATTAAAATGGCAATGCTGGTCAGCAAATCAAAGACAGCTACTTTATTGACCGTCAGGCGTATTTTTGGACGTATATAACGTCTTAGCGTAGTGACAAAATTGAGTAAAATGATACTCATATAAAACAGGTGAAACACTTGTTGTAACCATGCGGACAATGTAAAACCACTGTCAATTAAGGCAACACCGACACCAATAAGGCTTATGACAACGATAAATTTATTCAATAACCGATACGGTATGCCCACATACATAGCTTAGGTCCAGAAAAGGAATAACCAGAATACTTATACTCCTTTTTTCTGTCATATACTAAGCGTGGTTCTAGATAATCGTAACCAGTTATGTGTTCTAACATCAGCCATTACAATATTCGTCATAATTACTTATCTAGTGGTAGCTTTAACAACATTGTCTCTACCGTTTTATCAGCAGAGCACCTATGTGAACGGGCACTATTTATTATAATGGATTAACAATAAAATCACTGATTGCAGTAGCGATTATTGCCAGACTGAATAAACGATCAAGGACGAGGATGTATTATGAAAATGACTTCTAAAGATAGCGTACACTCATTGATACCGACGCTACATTATAATACTGGCTGTACCTGCCCAAAATGCGGCTGTAACGCGGCATCAACTTGTGATCAATGCGATCGCTGTGCAAAATGCTGTGAGTGTGGTGAAAAATAGCACCTTTACTACAGCTGCCCTAACCTTTTTGGCCACTCATATAAATAAGCAGCCTCTAGCGGCTGCTTATTTATACCTCGAATTGCAAAATACCTAGTAAATAAAAGGTCTACATTTTATTATATTAAGGTTTAAGTGTTAAATTTAACTTTCATTTGCTGCGATCCAGTTTTGCATCTGCTCAATCTCTGGCTGTTGTGCATCGATGATCTCTTGCGCCAGCTTACGCATCTCAGGATTTTTACCATATTTAAGCTGCGTTGCTGCCATGTCGACTGCCCCAACATGATGAAGTAACATGCCACGAGCAAATGCCATATCTGGTACTGGGTCAGCAATACCTTTCATCATGTCACCATGCATCGCATCCATACCCTTAGCATAAGCTTGCTGCATGGCTTTAGTATCCGCTGTTGGCATTTTGCTATCAGGATTGTTGGCGAGCCATGTTTTCATCTGCTCAATCTCAGGCTGCTGGGCGTCGATGATGTCTTGCGCCAGCTTACGCATCTCTGTATCGGTACCGTATTTTAGTTCAATCTCTGCCATGTCTACCGCGCCAACATGATGAGCAAACATGCCTTGAGCAAATGCTGCATCTGGATCGTTATACTCTATGCCAAGCATCATCTCTTCATGCATCTTAGTCATTGAGTCAGTGTAATCTTTCAGCATAGCTGCCATTGGTGTGCCGTCAGCGACCATAGTGCCTGCACTCATATCATGGCCCGCATGCGGGTCTACTGCAGTATCTTTTGGGGCAGTCGTGTCAACCTTATCGTTGGCTGGTTGACAGGCGCTTAGTGCCAATAGGACACTAGTAGCGAGAGCAAAGGTGCTTAATTTATTATTCATGGTACCGCCTTGGCTAATAATGATTTAATTTAGGTATTATAAGATAAAAAAGCGCTAGCTTATAGCTGTTGCTCGGTTGAGACAATATCAGTATAGACTTCCGTAGTACCGTCTTTATTAAGCTGCATAATCTGATAAGGTGCAAATTTATTTTGATACTCCATGCCTGGACTACCAACTGGCATACCAGGTACCGCAAGACCTAGGGCTTGTACTGGTGGGTTTTCTAAAAACTGCGCCACATATTTGGCTGGTACATGACCTTCAAAGACATGACCATCGGTTGTGACAACAGTATGGCAAGAGCGCATCTCAGTTGGTACGCCGTAGCGCTCTTTAAATACTGCCAAATCCGTAACATCTTGCGCAGTGGCGCTCAGACCATTATCTTCTGCATGGCTTATCCAGTCTTTACAGCAGCCGCAATTGGCATCTTTATAGACCATTGCTGAGACGTTTTTCAATAAATCTGGATTGCTGGCTGGCGTTGTTATTGCCGTTTCCATTTGAGCATTTGAGTCAACAACATTTGCGGTGACTGCTGCGCCATTGTCATTTTGTAAGGAGCTTGCATTGGACGCGCTACCGTCAGGTTGGCTACAGGCGAATAAGGCAGCGGCGGCAACTAACCACACGGTACTTTGCAAGAGTTTATAAGAATGACGTTTGAAGGTAGGGCTAGAATCGGATGTAAAGGCGTTCATAATGCGATCTCATGTATTTCTTGCATTATACCAAATAACACTGAGGCTCAATCAAGACAGTCAGGCGTTCAACCCAGTCACTTTAACAAAACATGACATTCAGATAACAATGCTGGCAGGTTGGCATATCATTAACTTACTAACCCTTTCTCTGCCCTCCTCATGTTTATTCCCCCATAGGTGACCGACATTACGCCAAGTGCGATCAATGAAGCGCCTAGGATTAGCCCTTCTGGTGGGCTTTCATTTTGTAAAAAAATAGCAATTGGCACACCGACTACCGCCCCTACTGCCCCTAATAAGCTCAGCAGCACAGGACCGCCTGTTTTTTGCAGTAAAAACAACAGTAAAAACTGCGCAGCGAATACAAATGCTTGTAGCACCATTACACCAAGCGGTAAAAGCCCTGTCATCGGAACCGCTAAAGAGTAATGAGGAACGATGCTGACCAGAGCTAGTAATCCTGATGCAGCAATCAGCATACCAGGCGCAAGCGCACTAGCAGAGAGATTGTCTGGCCAATATAGCGTCCGATAAATATTACCAATGGCAAGCAAAACAGGACCACAAAGCGTCAAGACGATCCAAAACACACTGGCATCTGGCGCAGAAAACTTACGCGCTGCCAGTACACCTGCTCCCGCAAGTGCCGCGATCACACCAAGTGCGCGAAGCTTAGTAAATGGCTCTATACGCAACACGATTGCAGCAAGGTAGGTAAACAGCGGTGGCAAGGAGATAATCAAAGCGACAAAACTTGCGCCAACGTGGGGAATCGCTGAGAAAAATATTAAATTGGAACCTGCAACACTGACCAATGCTGCAACAAGATAATAGCTGAGGATAGGTTTGTTTAAAGGCGGTAGCTCATGACGCCACAGTACATAAATAAATAAAATAACCGCGGCACCTGTAATAGACCAAAACAGAAATGCCAGTGGCGTCAGACCAATCTCGCCTGCATATTTTGCCAAATTGGTAGAGATACCGATTAAAGCGCCGCCAGCGAGCAGACAAAGCAGAGGAAGGAGCCATGTTTTCTTATAGCCTAAAGTCCCTTGTTGCGCTGACGACACCATAGCTTATCCTATTCATCCACCTTATTATGCCAACCACGATAGATCAGCATTCGCGCCATTGCAACCACAAACGCGTATCGAGCTCTAACTGATGATAATCAGGCTCCATATGACAGCATAGTTGATAGAAAGCTTTGTTATGCTCCTGCTCCTTAAAGTGCGCCAATTCATGAACAACAATCATACGCAAAAACTCAGGCGGCGCCTCTTTGAATAAGCTTGCGACTGTAATGCTATTATGCGCTTTAAGCTTGCTGCCTTGCACGCGAGACTGGTAAGTATGAATACCCAGCGCATGTTTGAGTACGGTGAGCTTACTGTTATAAGTCACTTGAGACAATGGATTGCTTTTGCGCATATACTGATTTTTTATGTCATTAATATAGTGATATAACGCTTTGTCGTTTTGGATTTGGTGTCTCTCGGGATAGTTTTTATCCAAATAATCGCCCAGTTTGCCACTACTGATTAACATGGCAGCCTGATTTTGGATGTTCTCAGAATAATGAGCAATATATTTTAAGGTGGTCACTGCTTTTGTCCTTTATCTTTATGCGCGATATTTATCTATATCAATTATACGGTAAGGATATTTTTTTGCTTTAATAGTTTGTTGGTATAGATAGTGGTTGTTCTATTATTGAGTCATCAACATATTATTAAAGTAGATAAAACAATGGTGTTATGGTCGATATTTAGACAATTATGATTAGATTTATAATTAATCTCATAATAAGGTTGACAGCTCATGACTACTTGGCTAAAATGTGCCCCACATAACGCAAACAAGACAAGCAATTAGGCGTGTCAAAGCCTTTGTAAAACTTGGTGTTATTACCAATTATTCTCCAATAGCTCAGTTGGTAGAGCAACGGACTGTTAATCCGTGTGTCCCTGGTTCGAGCCCAGGTTGGAGAGCCATATACGAAAAGACCTTCATCACTTATTTGATGGAGGTTTTTTTTTGCTTAGCATTTACTAACACAGTATTAATATGGTTATTAATGCAGCTTGGGTGTTCTTTTGGGGACTTTTGTTGTATGGTAAGGGTAGATATGACTAAGTCAGTTTTGCCTGAGTGCTTTATTCCTACTCACTAATAGTAATGGTTTATTATGATACCTGCACGTATAAAAAATAAGTTTTCTGACCATCCGCAAAAAATCATGCGTCCTGTCAGCATCCGCCTCTCTGAAGAGATGATTGAGCTTTTGACAGCGACCGCATCAGAGCTCGGTTTCAAGCGTATTCAAGGCTTGATTCGCCTATATATTCGTCAAGGTCTTGATCGTGACCACCAAGACTATACGCTTGCCCATGATGAGGTTTTTATTGAGACGTTACGTAAAAAAGGTGTGAGTCAGCGCATTATTGATGAGGCGATTGTGGTGACTCATAATAACAACATTACTCATTCATTGTCTGAGCTTCAAGAAGATAAGTAGCAGGAGTGTTCTAGTATTTAATGGTTTAAGCATTTAATATTCGAAGCATTAATAAAGACTGAGTTAACCTAACGGTGCTTGGTCTTTTTTTGCGATTGATAATATAGTTAAGATAACAACTATCACAGCTCATATGGAGGTATCAGATAATGGGTTTAAACAAGGTTATGTTATTGACTATGAATTTGGAACTCTCACGATGAAAGATAAAACGTTTGACCAAAAATAAACGTTTCAATGTACCACTGACCCAGTTTGAGCCACCTATCGCTTCAGAACCATCTGGTAAAATAATCATTGAGAGTAGTATTGAAGATATCAATGTCATGCGTGCTATTAAAAACAACACAGGAGTAAGCATTGAGATCACTGAGGGTAAAATGATATTAGTAGATGGGCAGAAAATCGAATTTGACGAGTTATTAGCCAAATAAAACAAAGGTTTTAAAGCTTGTAGCAATATAAAACAGCAATGTAAAAAAATCCCCAATCATTTCTGATTGGGGATTTTCGAATTTGGCGGAGACGGAGAGATTCGAACTCTCGAAGGGCTATTAACCCTTGTCGGTTTTCAAGACCGGTGCATTCAACCGCTCTGCCACGTCTCCATTTGTGCATCATTATAGCGATCTGAAATGAGAATGCAAGCAGTTATGTCAAAAAAATTAAATTAATTTTTGAACGGTTTATAATCATGAGTCTAAAGCTTGTTTGAAGCAAGATGCAAGCACATATCTAGCATGCGATTGGCATAGCCCCATTCATTGTCATACCAAGCAAAAACCTTGTATTGATTGCCGACTTGCATCAGTTGCTGACCATCGATAATCAATGATTCTGTCTGATGGATAAAGTCACTTGAGACCAGCGGCTCCTCTGTATAGTCCATGATCGTCGCTAAGTGCGCCTGACTCGCTGATTTTAAAACGTTACGTATCGCATCAATACTGACATTTAACGTTTCAAATACAAACGTCACATCAATAGCAGCGACATCAATCGTCGGAACTCTGATTGAATGACCATTTATTTTACCCACCATATTTGGTAGCACGCGTTCCGTAGCAGCGATACTGCTTGAAGTCGTCGGAATGATATTATAACCAGAGGCACGCGCACGCCTTAGGTCACGGTGCGCTTGATCAAGTACAGTTTGATCAGCCGTCACTGCATGAATCTCAGTCATCATCGCCGACTCAACGCCAAATGCCTTATCAAGGGTATCAATAAGCGGTACGAGCGCCTGAGTGGTACAAGAGACGCTAGAAATAATAGGCAGATTACGCGTCAAAGCATCACTATTGACGCCCATCACGATACAAGCATCGACATGGTCAAATGGTGCGGCACCGATAATCACCTGTTTGGCGCCCGCCTCTATGTGCAAGCTTGCCTGCTCATATGAGCGATAGTGTCCGGTGCACTCAAGCACCACATCGACCTGCAACTCTTTCCATGGCAGTGTTTCTGGGTTTTCTCTTGATAATAAACGAATGCAGTAAGTAAGATTATTTTTGGTCAAGCACAGCTGAATATCATTTTTTGCTGTTGCACAGGGCTTTTGCTGATGATCGGTGAAGCCATCTTGTACGATATCCGCTGTCACGCCAAGCTGGCTCAAACGCCCATGTGTGCTATCGAACCTAAGTAAATGCAATAAGGTTTCGGCGGGTGCCACATCATTAATCGCCACCACATGAATCGCCCGTCCCAGCACCTCAAAGCGCTCTAATAATGCGCGCAATACATTACGCCCAATACGACCAAAACCATTGATAGCCACGCGCAGAGGCTGAGTCTGGTCACTGGTCGTATGAAACCCTGCGGTAGCAGGATTGGACGTCAAACGGTAGGTAGCACTAGAAAAATCAGGCATAAAGGGGTATCGCTATAATAGAGGCATGAAAAAGAATGACGCATAGCCATGAGCTATATCAATACGGTAAACCACAAGGCAGCAAACCACAAAACAGCAAGCACATGACTATTAATAAACTCTAGCAATTTAGTCTTGACTAAGGCGTAATAAATATCAATGCCAAACGAATGGTATTGTAATCAATGGCTTGCTTTAAATGCTCAAATATCGGACGCAGCTTAATACTACCATCATCATTAAAGTCATTTGGGTTATTAGCAACTTTAATCGCCACATAAGCATTGCCAACTGCCGTCATAATCTCGTCTGCTGGGCGCAAATGGTCGCAAGCTAGGCTTGTATCTTGAGATTTCAACTCAGCAATATGGCGCATGATCGTCGCTTGTGACAGTTGGCGCTCTTGCGATATCTCCGCAATAGATAAACTTTCTTCAAGAAGTACTCGTGTGGCGAGTAAAGTACTGTCTGACTTATCAGAGACCTGATTGCCCAGTTTTTGTTTTTTATCTTGCTGAGCTTGCTGTTGTTCACGGCGCTTTTTTTGTAGATTGGCATAAGCATCAATCACGGATTTACTCAGCGTACCACCTGATTTGAGAGTGAATTTCTCATGTGCCTGCGTCATGCTCTCTTCATCAAGCATTGCATAATTGGCATCCGCTTCATCAGACAATACCAAAAAGCGCTTATCTGCACCGCGTGCCAGTGGATCAAGCTGCAAGCTCATATCATTCATACCGAGCAGCTGCAGGCCTGCCAGCGACTTTAGCCGGGATAACGCCACATATCCTTGCCCAAGCTCAAAGGTACGTGACAAGTCAATCTCAGCAGCTTCAAGCGTCATGCCTTGCGACTTATGAATGGTAATCGCCCAAGCTAGACATAATGGCACTTGCTCATAGCTTGCGAGCACATCGCCCGTCTCGTCTTCGATAATCCATTCTTCTGGCTCCGCGATGACTTCGCGTCCTGAATTGAGCCTAACCACGGGCATTTTTTGGGTGGCTGGTTTTTTGATCTTTGCTTGATCGACGTCTTTTTTGGCGGCGCTTTTTTTACCCTTGATCGTTTTTTTATCGTCGCCAGTGTTTTTATCATCGGCAGTGTTATCGTCATCATCTTCGATTAAGGCATCGCTGTTGTCCTTGCCATCCTCAATCTTAACAGCGGTAAAGCCGATCAATTCACCCATCGTGCCGTTAGAGACACCAAGCTCGGTATTGTTTTTGATAAACATCACCTTAGCGCCAACTTTGAGTATTAGCTCATCTTGCGTACGTACCGTTTTTTTCAGCGTCTCAACCAGCTTACTATCGCCAGTCGACGTCGCCTCAAAGCGCATCATCTCGCCAGATAAGTCAGCCAGCTCTTTGTCATTGATTTTATTGACATTAAGATTATGGGTATAAAGACGCGTGCGCTTGATATCGACGTTTTGGTTATAGGTCGCCTCAAGTGCAGCAATCGCCTCAAACGTCACTTCTTGACGGCGAATTTGATTGAGAATATCATCCAAATCAAGTCCGCCATTCGCCGCCTCACTCACTTGCCGATGCTGTTCAGATAAATAGCAAATGTGAAACTTAGCATCGAGCCAAGCTTCTGACATAAAAGCAAACTTCTCGCGATTGGTTTCGCCCTTACTACCAATGGGTGGTAACTGAAAAAAGTCCCCTGCTACGACCACTTGGATATCACCAAAAGCTTTGTCATTTTTGCGCACATGTTTGAGTACTTGGCTGACCAAATTGAGCTGTTTGGCATGCAGCATCGATATCTCATCGATAATCAACACTGCCGTGTCTTTTAATCGATCGGCCAAAAACTGTTTGCGCGACAAATTGCTCAAATCGCGATCGGACAGCTCATCTTTGATTCCGATGCCCGACCAACTATGTATCGTCGTGCCACTCATATGAGTCGCGGCGATACCAGTGCTGGCAGTCACAGCGACAGGCACACGACGCGCACGCAAATAATCAATATATTGATTGAGCGTATAGGTCTTACCTGAACCTGCTGAGCCCGTTAAAAAGACGTTTTGACCTGTTTTCAAGATATCAAGAGCAGAAGATTGACGCATATATCAAAACCAACCAATAATATAAAAAAAGATAATAACCATAACACGGTCATGATGACTGACAGAGTAGCGCAGCGGTTCACATAAGACCAGCAGCGCTCATAGGTAACCGATTTTCAAGCACATCATTTAAACGAACAATTGTTAATAAGATATATTCAAATAGAATTTATTTCATGAAAATTCAAAAAGTCAATACATTGCCGCCTGACTTTTCCAACAAGAAATTTATTCCGATATTTTTTTCATCGCTTTTTAAATAAAGCATTACAGCGATGTTAACTTTACTCAAAAAGAAAACTTTAAGTTATATATTGACTCATAAGTCATTATAAAATTTTAGTATAATTGCCAGAAAAAGTCGAGTAGTATAAAACGCGATAGAGAAAAATTGCTGTTAAGCAATCACAATAGTAACTGATATTGCGTTGCCATAGCAGATATTAAGATAGATAAAATTGCACCTGTATTATCCGATAAAACAAACAACACAACAAGGAGTGTTTCATGCTGTACGCAAATCCCAATACGGAAGGTAGCCCAGTCCAATTTCGCGAAAAATACGACAACTTCATCAATGGTGAATGGACCGCGCCACTCGATGGTGAATACTTCGACAACACAAGCCCCATTGATGGCAAAACCATTTGCCAAGTTGCCCGCTCCAAAGAAGCCGACATCGAAAAAGCCCTCGATGCAGCTCATGCCGCCAAAGACGCGTGGGGCAAAACCAGCGTCGCTGAACGTGCCAATCTATTACTCAAAATCGCTGATAGCATGGAAGCCAACCTAGAAGCCATCGCCATTGCCGAATGTTATGAAAACGGCAAACCCGTGCGTGAAACCCTCGCCGCAGACATTCCTTTAGCCATTGACCACTTTCGCTATTTCGCCAGCGCCATTCGTGCACAAGAAGGCGGCATCAGTCAAATCGATGACGATACCGTTGCCTATCATTTTCATGAACCACTTGGCGTCGTCGGTCAAATCATCCCGTGGAACTTTCCTATCTTAATGGCGGTCTGGAAACTGGCACCTGCCCTTGCCGCTGGTAACTGTGTTGTCCTAAAACCTGCCGAGCAAACACCAGCCTCTATTCTGTTTATGCTTGAGACCATCGGTATTGCCGATATTTTACCAAAGGGCGTGCTTAACGTCGTCAATGGTTTTGGCGTTGAAGCGGGTAAGCCTCTAGCCTCCAACCCACGTATCAATAAAGTTGCCTTCACGGGCGAGACCACCACGGGTCGTCTCATCATGCAATACGCTAGCGAAAACATCATTCCTGTCACCCTAGAGCTGGGCGGTAAGAGTCCCAATATCTTCTTCGCCGATGTCATGGATGAAGACGATGATTTCTTAGACAAAGCCGTCGAAGGTCTTGTGATGTTTGCACTGAATCAAGGGGAAATCTGTACCTGTCCATCGCGTGCTCTCGTCCATGAAAGCATTTATGATGAATTTATCAAACGCTGTGTCGCCCGTGTCGAAGCCATCAAAATGGGCAATCCATTAGACACTGACACCATGATTGGTGCGCAAGCAAGCTCAGATCAGTTAGAAAAAATTCTCTCTTATCTTGATATCGGTAAAAAAGAAGGCGCAAAAGTCTTAGTTGGCGGTGATCGAGCCAAACATGACGGTGATCTTGGCAATGGCTATTATGTGCAACCTACTATTTTTGAGGGCACTAACGACATGCGTGTGTTCCAAGAAGAGATTTTTGGACCGGTGCTGGCTGTTACTACCTTTAAAGACGATGAGGAAGCCATGCAAATTGCCAATGATACATTATATGGCCTAGGTGCTGGGATTTGGACACGTAGTGTGCATAAAGCCTATCGCTTCGGCCGTGGTATTCAAGCGGGACGCGTATGGACCAACTGTTATCACCTCTATCCATCACACGCCGCCTTCGGTGGTTATAAGCAATCTGGTATCGGACGCGAAAACCATTTAATGATGCTCGATCATTATCAGCAGACCAAAAACATGCTGGTCTCTTATAGTCCGAAAGCAATGGGGTTTTTCTAGAGCATTAACGTCCACAGCACTTTATGGCGTACCGTCAAGATGACAAAACCATAGAGTGCTTGGCTGATATTCATAAAATCGTCATTTAAAAATACCTAATAAGGATAAATCACATGAGTAACAAAATGAAAGCCGCCGTGCTACGTGAATTTGGACAACCTTTGCAAATTGAAGAAGTGGACATTCCAACGCCAGGTGCTGGCCAAATTGTCGTTAAGATGCAAGCATCAGGCGTTTGTCACACTGATCTGCATGCGGTTGAAGGAGACTGGCCCGTTAAGCCCAGTCCACCATTTATACCTGGACACGAAGGCGTTGGTCTAATCACTGCCGTTGGTGAAAATGTCCACCACGTCAAAGAAGGTGATCGCGTTGGTGTGCCTTGGCTCTACTCTGCTTGTGGACACTGCACGCACTGCTTGGGCGGCTGGGAAACCTTGTGCGAAAAGCAACAAAACTCTGGTTACTCCGTCAATGGCAGCTTTGCAGAATATGTCCTAGCAGATGCCAATTATGTTGGCATTATTCCAGAAAGTGTTGCTTCTGTTGAGATTGCCCCTGTGTTATGTGCGGGTGTTACCGTCTATAAAGGTCTAAAAATGACCGATACCAAGCCAGGCGATTGGGTCGTCATCTCAGGTATCGGCGGCCTTGGCCATATGGCTGTGCAATACGCCATTGCCATGGGACTCAACGTTGCTGCTGTTGATATTGACGACGAAAAGCTCGACTTTGCCAAAAAACTGGGGGCAAAAGTCACTGTAAATGCCAAAAATACTGATCCAGGAGAGTTTTTACAAAAAGAAATCGGCGGCGCTCATGGGGCGCTCGTGACAGCAGTATCGTCAAAAGCATTTGATCAAGCATTAGGCATGTTACGACGCGGTGGTACCTTAGTTTGTAATGGCCTCCCAACTGGCGATTTCCCCGTCTCAATCTTTGATACGGTTTTGAACGGCATTACCATTCGTGGCTCAATCGTTGGTACCCGTCTGGACTTACAAGAATCATTAGAGATGGCCGCCGCAGGCAAAGTAAAAGCGACCGTTGCCGCTGAGCCATTAGAGAATATCAATGATATCTTCCAGCGTATGCGTGACGGCAAAATCGAGGGTCGCATTGTCATTGACTACAGTATGTAGGCATGTCTTGTGATAGCTTAATCTTGCTTTGTTGATTGGTACATTTAGGGCGTTTGAACACGCCCTAATCACGAACAATAGGTCGCATCATTTTCAATCACATGTTATGAATAACGTGATTGAAGACGATGCGACTTTTTATATTGACCTGATTATATTCAAGATAAGGAAATCATCATGAAAGTGACAGCGACAGAACCCTGCAAAGCGTTAATTGAGCTACTAAAATCCAAACATGGCGAACTCATGTTTCATCAATCAGGTGGCTGCTGTGATGGTAGCTCACCCATGTGCTATCCACTTGGCGAGTTTAAAGTGGGTGGACAAGATGTGTTGATCGGCGAGCTAGTTGGCTGTCCATTTTATATGGGCAAAGCACAGCACAAACTTTGGCAGCACACTGATCTGACCATTGATGTGGTCGACGGACGCGGCGCCAGTTTTTCGCTAGAAATACCTGAAGGCAAACGCTTTATTGTGCGCTCTGAGGTATGTGCGGTCGATGATGAAACTGTTAAATAGCTATTAGCTTACACCATTCACAAAAATTAGAGTAGCAAGAAAAACGAGTGAAAGTACTACGCCTTGTAGACTAAAAAAGTTTGACACAGCTAATCGTACTTTTTGGGTTTGGTATTACATTGACCACACCGCGACACTTGGGAAACTGCGCGCACCCATAAAAGGATTGTCCTTGGCGTGCGCCTTTTTTCGCAGTGCGTTCAACCATCTCGCCGTTACATCTCGGGCAAGTTGGTATTTGGACGAGATTAGCAGCATCGTCTGTTGCTTCAAATATCGCAGGTGCTTCCACCTGTGGCTCAAACTCTACAATCTCAAATGGTGTCAGAAACACTTTATCAGCAATATTGTGCGGTATCATTGTCTGCTGAGTATTCAGACTATCAACTGGTAAATCGCTGGATTCAATCTCAGTTTGACCAGACCATCGCTGCATTTCTCTACTTTTCAGGATGGCTCTTTTAGCCGTTTCTTTTACTACTGGCTCAGGTGTCAGCTTATTAGTCATTTTAGCAACTGACTGACTATTAGAATGATCGCTAGGCAACTTGCTTGAGTTGCTATGCTTATCTTTTAGATAGGCTTTATGCTTTCTGTTGGTGCGCCAAGACTTGCTAAATCTATTGCTTTCTATCTGCTCAACAATGGATGTGACCTCATCTTCAGTAAGTAACTTATCCTGCTTTTTCTTCACATAAGACACCATGCCACTGGTCAATACGTGTTCAGGCAACTCATCACGGGTTTTTAGCTCGCACTCACCAATGAAGGCAATCATCGAATGGAAATGGCACAGCTCCAAACCTAATAAATCTGCAAGCGTCTTAATGTGCAGATAATTTTGGCGCAATGGGTTCTGAAATTTGTATTTACTCCCATTCGGGAAAGATTGTGTCCACTGCCTTTGCGTTTCCTTTCCGTATATCCAGCCTTTATAGTTTTTGGTTTCGATGACAAATATGCCGTATACGGAAACGATGATGTGGTCGATTTGCGTACTGCCACCATTGGCTAATGGTAAAGTGATATTATTTAAACGATGATAAAGGTCTTTTTCTAGCTTTAACCACATGGCAACATTAAGGACTGTTTCACCTAAAACACCTTTGAAGCTGGACATGAGGGACATAATCGTTTTCCAATAAAAAAGATAAAAACACTTATAATTAAAATAGTATGCTATCTGTCTTAAACCATTTACCTAACACGCCTCAAGCGCTTATAACTTTAATAGTACATTGAAATCGCTTAATTATAGTAGGATATCGCCTTACTATAGTCGATTGATTCTAAAAAGAATAGAGCACGGATTAATTACTATAGAACCATTTGAATTAAATTATTTTAACTACTGATATACCGCCTATTTCTCTTTGGATCAGACATATGACCACACCTGTCACCTCTTTGCTGAAAATCATGCTCAGCAGCTGCCTACTATTATCATTACCAGTCATGGGATTGGCGGCGACCGTTCCGCAAAAATGGAAACTGGACGTCCCAAAGACCAATGTCGAGTTCGAGGTCAATTATTTGGGTAAAGCCATGACTGACGGCAGGTTCAACAAGGTCAATGGCGCCATCAATTATGACGTCAATAAACCTGCCAGCACCACCATTAAATTTACTGTTTTTACCAATAGTATCAATACTGATCGCAGCTTGAGAGATTCATTTTTGCGCCGAAAAGAGCTTTTGAATACGAAACAATATCCGACGATGACTTTTGTTTCTAAAAAAGTCAGCATGATAAATGCTAAGGAAGCCAATGTGACAGGTGACTTTACGGTATTGGGTCAAACCAAACCTTTAACGGTAAGAGTAAAATTGTCAGATGTAGAGAATGACCCTGTCACTTCTAGACCTACCTTAAAATTTCGCGCGACAGGTTTGGTAGATCGTTACAACTACGGGGTTACTGCTTTTCCAAAAGTGATTAGCAATATCATCCCGCTTGAGATATCAGGAAGGCTAATTGCTGCTAATTAGTTGAAATAGCTTTAAAAATAGTCAAAAAAAAGGAGTTGCTAGAAATCCTAGCAACTCTTTTTTATTTAAGCAGTTTTAAGAACTCACACCAAACTATTTACCGCAGCAACTACTGCTTCAGTGGTGATACCGAACTCTTTATATAGCTGATCAGCAGGTGCAGATTCGCCATAAGTAGTCATACCGATAACTTTGCCATCTAGACCAACGAACTTATACCAGTAATCGACGTGTGCCGCTTCTACCGCGACGCGGGCACGGATATTGGCAGGTAATACTGCTTCACGGTAGCTTGCATCTTGCTCGACGAAAACCTCTGCACATGGCATAGAGACCACACGTACGCCAACACCATTTGCGCTCAACGTTTCATACGCTTCCATCGCAAGACCGACTTCTGAACCTGTCGCGATGATGATCGCTTGTAGCTCGCCTTGCTCTTTCGCAAGTACATAACCACCTTTAGTGATGTTCGCTACTTGCTCGCTATCACGCGCTTGATGTGGCAAGCTTTGACGGCTAAAGATCAACGCTGATGGATTACTTTCTGATTTAATTGCCTCAACCCAAGCACTAGCAGATTCGGTCGCATCACACGGACGCCATGTACGTAGGTTTGGCGTGGTACGTAGGCTGGTCAATTGCTCAACTGGCTGATGCGTTGGACCATCTTCACCCAGACCGATAGAGTCATGGGTATAGACGTGAATGACGCGCTGCTTCATGAGTGCGCCCATGCGTACCGCGTTACGTGCGTATTCCATAAACATGAGGAACGTCGCTACGTAAGGGATAAAGCCACCATGCAAGGCGATACCATTGGCAATCGCAGTCATACCGAACTCGCGTACGCCGTAATAGATATAGTTGCCGTCAGTGTCTTTCTCGATACCTTTGGCGCCTTTAAATAGCGTAAGGTTCGAGCCAGCAAGATCCGCTGAACCGCCAAGTAGTTCTGGCAATAATGGCTGCAAGCTGTTGATAGCATTCTGACTGGCTTTACGACTGGCAACATCACCGCCCGCTTCTTGCGTTTGATGAATATACGCTTGCGCTTTTTGCTCAAAATCCGCTGGCAAATCACCCTCTAAACGACGAAGCAACTCAGCTGCTAGCTCTGGATAAGCCTTTTTATACGCTTCAAAGTTTGCATCCCAGTTTTTCTGCAAGACGTCGCCTTTGGCTTTACCATCCCACGCTTGATAAATCTCATCATCTAACTCAAATGGCGCATGCGTCCAAGACAATGCATCACGCGTCAAGACGATTTCATCATCGCCGAGTGGCGCACCATGACTGGCTGCTAAGCCTTGTTTGTTTGGGCTACCAGCGCCGATGGTGGTTTTACAAATAATCAAGCTTGGCTTAGTCGTTTCTTCAATTGCTTTCTCAGTAGCTTGCGTAATCTCATCGGTATCGTGACCATCAACTTTGATAACTTGCCAGCCGTAACTTTCAAAGCGTGCTTGGGTGTCGTCAGTAAACCAGCCTTCAACATTACCATCGATAGAGATGCCATTGTCATCATAGAAGAATACCAGCTTGCCCAAACCTAATGTGCCCGCTAGCGAGCAAACTTCATGGCTGATACCTTCCATCAAGCAACCATCGCCTAAGAATGCATAGGTATGATGATCAACGATATTATGACCGTCGCGATTGAACTGCGCGGCAAGCGTCTTTTCTGCAATTGCAAAACCAACCGCATTGGCAATACCCTGCCCTAATGGACCAGTGGTGGTTTCAACACCTGGCGTATAGCCAAGCTCTGGATGTCCCGGCGTTTTTGAATGCAATTGACGAAAACCTTTTAGGTCGTCAACGCTCATGTCATAGCCTGATAAATGTAGCAACGAATAGATAAGCATCGAGCCATGACCGTTGGACAAAACAAAACGGTCACGATTGTGCCAGCTTGGGTCAGCAGGATTGTGCTTTAAAAACTTGCGCCACAAAACTTCGGCAATATCAGCCATACCCATTGGTGCACCCGGGTGCCCAGAATTGGCTTTTTGAACCGCGTCAAACGACAGTACACGGATGGCATTGGCTAATTTACGTTCGCTAATTGGAGCTGGCATAGAGTGTCCTAATATTCGGGTAGAAGTATGGAGGATAAGAGGAGAGTTTACTCAGAGGGTCATAAAATAAGGACGCAATAGGCGCCCTTAACGAATAATCTGTAAATACAGGGGTAATATTAACATATTTGCACTCTATCTAGCCAAAAATGCACTGACAGAACCGTTCGTATTTAATAATAATTTGTATCAGTTTTATCAATTTAACCGATACTTACCGCGATAAAACACAATCCGCGAGCCTGAATACCAACTCACTAATTGCTATCAATCATCAAAGAACTATATGTCAAAAACCCTCATATCAAAAAACTATAATAAAATCGTGTCAGCACCGCCCATAAACGGACGCAATACTTCTGGAATCGTGATGCTTCCATCAGCGTTTTGATGATTTTCCATCACTGCCAATAACGTACGACCGACTGCCAAACCTGAACCGTTTAAGGTATGTGCAAGACTGGTTTGTTTGCCGTCCTTAACACGTGTACCCATACGGCGTGCTTGGAAATCGCCGCAGTTTGAGCAGCTTGAGATTTCACGATAGGTCTCTTGGCTTGGTAACCAGACTTCGATATCATAAGTTTTTTGCGCAGCAAAGCCCATATCACCGGTGCACAATTTGACAGTGCGATACGGCAAATTAAGCTGCTGCAAGATAAATTCTGCTTGTCCAGTCATCGCTTCAAGCAGCTCATCTGATTGTTCAGCTGTGGCGATATTGACCATCTCGACTTTTTCAAACTGATGCTGACGAATCAGACCACGGGTATCACGACCATGCGAGCCAGCTTCACTACGGAAACACGGCGTATGCGCAGTAAACTTCAATGGCAGCTCTTTGATATCCAAGCGCTCACCACGTACCAAGTTTGTCATCGGTACTTCTGCCGTTGGAATAAGATAAAAATCCATGTCATTATTATTCGTATGATTGCTCAATTTAAACAAATCATCTTCAAACTTTGGCAGCTGACCCGTGCCCTTTAAGCTTTCAGAGTTGACGATGTACGGTACATAGGTTTCAGTGTAGCCATACTTAATCGTATGAGTGTTCAGCATAAATTGAATCAAGGCGCGATGCATCTGCGCCAACTGTCCTTTTAAAACATTAAAGCGACTCCCTGTAAGCTTGGTTGCTGCTTCAAAATCGAGCATACCAAGTGTCTCACCAATATGCGTATGATCTTTAATCTCAAAATCAAACTCACGCGGTGTGCCCCATTTGCGTACTTCGACGTTATCGTCTTCTGATGTACCAACTGGCACATCTGCTGCTGGGATATTTGGAATTTGCATTGCCGCTTGGCTAATGCGCTCTTGTAAGGTACGTAGCTCGTCTTCGGCTGTCTTAATCTCACCACTGACACTTTGCATCTCAGCCAGCAACTCACTAGCATCTTCGCCAGATTTTTTGAGCGCTCCAACTTGTTTTGCGCCTGCATTACGGCGCGACTGCAACTCTTCGGTTTTTACTTGTAGCGATTTACGTTCGTTCTCAATATTTTGCCAGAACGCTATATCAAGCGTATAACCACGGGTGGCCAATTGCTGCTGTAAATCTGTCAAATCGCCGCGTAAGAGTTTTGGGTCTATCATAATAGGTGCCTGTCGCGCTAAAAGTGGATAAAAGGTGTGAAAATAATGAAAATCTGAGCTCGATTGCCCGATAGTGCTTAAAATTAGGTGGTAGCTACTATAATACCAAGCTGCGGCTATTTTGACCATGTTTTGGCAGTTTTTTACCCATCTCTTGACTGAGTTTTGAGCTTCTATTCTCGTAATCTTTAAATAGGAAATGGTTATTCATATTAACGTACTAATCATATAATTTAAGGTCGCAAGCTCTCTATAAATATGACTTACCTTTACTAATGGCTGAAATATGGTATCTATTAGCGAACAGAGTGGCTTATATGTTTCATTTAAGGGCGATTTTCGGTAAGATAAGCGCATATCTTTATTCTATTTCCAGCCAAATATTACCTCGCTGTCGACATTTGGCGCTTTTAATTTAACGCTTTCACTATAAGTCTTTGAGAAACCTTTATGGCTCTGTACCCCTACACGCTGCAACCTGTTGCCTTAAACCTAACCGAGGCAGAATTTCATCAAGCACAGTATGAGCTATTTGCTAGTGCCAGCCCGTCATTTGGTCTGTCGAGTATCAAGCTTAAAGAATGGATCATCATGGCAGTCGCTGTGGTTTTAGCCGTTGCTGGACTGGTTTTTTTGACCGGTTATTCGACCATTATCTTTTGGGTCATGCTAGCAGCCGTTGTTATTTACCTACTGGTTCGTACGCTTGGTTTTAAATGGTATGTGAAAAAAGAGTTTGAAAAGCAAGTCGCTGAGCAAGAGATGCCTGATGAGATGCGCCAAATGAAGCTGGGTGTACAGAAGCATGGTCTGATAATGGCAGTGCCTGTTAATCAGCCAGATATGTTTAGCAATCAGATGCGCGGTATGCAGATGCGTGCAGGCAGCACCCAACAAGCGGTGATTCCTTGGAGCGCTGTGAAGAGCTGGGATGAGACAGATGACTATATTTTTATGATGTTTGAAATGAAAGGTCAGCAAGGCAGTCAGATTATTCCTAAACGCTTGCAAGCTCAAAAATTCCCTATCGATACGGTACGCCAGCACTTATTAGAAGTCGTCGCAGTAAAAGGTCTGAACTCTGAAAGCTTACAGATACCTGCTAAATAGGCTTAGCGCTTTCTGTTAGATCAAAGATTTAGTTGTTTTATAAAACATATTACAAATTTTAATTTGATTCATTTAACTTATTTTTAATTGCTTGCTATGATGGTAAGCATCAAAGGTTGAGTAACGCATAATAAGCGACTATTATGCTTTAGGTTGATAGTCGCTCGCGATAAATTTCTTAATTTTAAAGGTTTAATAACTTGATGTTTGAAACCTACACTCAATGAAAAGGATAATATAATGAGTAATAATAACGACACTAACCAGATCGGTCTAGAAAAAGCAGATATGAGCGAAGTCATCAGCAAGTTAAATGGTCTGCTATCTAGCTACCATATGTTTTATATCAATGTTCGTGGCTATCATTGGAACGTCAAAGGTGAGCATTTCTTCACTTTACATCCAAAGTTTGAAGAGCTATATACCTCGCTGCAAATCCAAATCGATGAAATCGCTGAACGTATTTTGACCTTAGGCGGCACACCGTTACATGCTTATAGCGATTTTGCTCAGCATACCAGTATTCAAGAAGATAAGAATGTTAAAGACGGCACTACTTGCGTTAAAGGCGTTGTAACAGGTTTACAAGAGCTAATTGAAGAACAACGTCAAGTGTCGACTCTAGCAGCAGAAGCAGAAGATCAGGGTTCAGCAGATCTTGTTGATGCTTATGTACAAGAGCAAGAAAAATTAATCTGGATGTATAATGCTTTTTTGGGCTAACAGCTAAATAGCCATAAAATCTAAAGTAGAAAAAGCACCTAATATAGGTGCTTTTTTATGTGTAATCTTTTTACCTTTTTTAACCTATCAGTGTTTAACGCTTATTTTTGCATCCATTGACGCATTTTTTCACGCTCAGCAGGTGTGGCTTGTAGCCAAATCTGCATAAACTGATCAAGTGAACTGGTAGATGCGTTGACACTTGTCGTTTGCGTCACGGTAGCACCCGTATTCACAGACGCTCGAGTGCTTACGGATGGCTGATCGAGCGCAGCAATAGCACGCTGGTTTTGTAGCTCAGCATCACCGCTACCACCAAAAACGCCACCTAATGCTTTACCAAGACCTGAGAACAAGCTATTGCTACTGCCACCGACGCTTTCTTGACTGGCAATGATGGTGTTATTACTTTGTATCGCAAGCGTTGGACGTTCAGCATACTTCTTGGCAGCTGCATAGTCTTCTGGCTGATTTGGCATGGTTAAGCGGTAGGTCTGATTGTCTGCCAATTCAGCGGCAACACTGACGTTACCTGAACGCAAATAATCATGCTCATCACGGCGCAGATCATAAAGACGATCATATTTAGCGGTAATCACATGCTTACCTGGCTGCAAGGTAAATGACTTGGTCAATGGCTGAAGAACACTCTGTGTCAGCTCTTGACCATTGATTGCCGTCACTTTGATATGATCATCAACTACTAAGGTGACTGCCGCTTGCGATAGCATAGACACAAAAGCTGCACCGACAAACACCGTGCTGATAGACAGCTTTTTTAGCAAAGACGCATTTGATTTCATAATTTTTCCAATAGTAGTAAAAAGCATTTCGGATAGAAAGTTTGTGTTCTGACTGCTAAAAATCAAGTGGCATCGTATGCTGAGTATGATGGTCTTGATCAGCGGCATCACTGTTTACTTGCGACTCCTGTGCGATATCAGCAAGTTCAGCAGCAAGCGTCTGCTCATCAATCGTCCGCAGCGCGTCAGCAATGACCGCTTTTGATATATTACTACGACCCAAATTGGAGAACATGGGTTGAATGTAATTGAGCACCTCCATCATTGCGCCAATACGATGTGGTCCTTCAGTGAGCAGATAATTGGTAATACGTTCATCAAACTGCCAACCACGCCTGCGCAATATCGACTGCAACAATGCTTCACGGTCTGCAAAATCCTGTCCTGTCGGTACTTTGAATGAAGGCGCTTGTGCCAAACGGGTAAGCAAATCTCTTAACTGAAACGGCAGCTCGGATGCAGGCTTATTAGCGGCAAATAAAAGTTGGCGCTGCCCTTCGCGGCTACGATTGATCAGATGAAATAAAGCTTCTTGCCATTGACTGTTTTGTTCAATGACTTCCAAATCATCGATCGCAATCAAAGAGAAATTTTCTAGCGATGATAATACATTGACATCGGTATGAATCAGCTCGTTTAACGACAGACAAATCGCTGACTTGTCCATCTCAATAAACGACTCACAAATAGCGGATAATAAGTGCGATTTGCCAGTAGCAGGACTGCCAAATAGGTACAGCTGACCTATCAGGCCGACATGGAGCTGCCGCACTGCATCGATAATAGACATCCAACCCGGACCAGCGAAGTCGCTGAGACTTGCATCATGCTTTATGTCCAGATTGAGACTTAGCTGTGCTTCTGCCATGAATCATCAACTCGGTTTGCGTAGCACAATCAATAAAAAGGCTAAACGACTAATATACTTATAAACTGACTTTGATAAAATTCATTTTATCCAAAGCCAACCTAGTAAAGGTCAATACCATTACTACTGCGCCTATATATAACATATTTGCAAAATGACTGACAAGTCTTTTACCCATTACACCTTATCAATCCTGTTTTATTCAGCAAGTAACTCACTCACTCATTATAATAAAGTATATAACCCAGTGAGTTTCTACTGAATAAGATTGTAAGGTCAGTATTTTTTGTCAAACAACGCCAACTGCTTACGACCTTTATAAAAGTCAGTCGTTTGATAATGAGTATAAAAATGACGGAATAACACGTTCAAGACAGCAGAAACTGGCAGCGCAATCAGCATACCCACGAAACCGAGCAAACTTGCACCTGCCAGTACCGAAAATATTACCCATAATGGCGATAGACCAATTTTGTCGCCCAATAGTAGCGGTTGCAAGATATAGCCTTCGGCAGCTTGTCCAATCAAGAATGCGCCAGCAATCAAGGATAAATACGTCCAATCTAAGCCGAACTGGAACAGACAGGCGATAATCGCGGCAACGAAGCCAATACCAAAGCCCAAATACGGTACAAAGCTAGCAATACCAGCAACCATACCGATGATCAGCCCAAGCTCAAGCCCAATAAGCTGTAACTGTACAGCATAAATAGCACCCAATAATACCATGACCAATAGCTGACCTTTAATAAATGCCATCAGGGCGCGATCACATTCTTGAGCGATTGCCACTACCTTTTTGCAATAAGGCGCTGGTATCGCCATCTTCCACGTATGTAAACGCTGATCCCAATTAAATAAGAAATAAAAGGTCAAAATTGGTACCAATACGATAAGCCCTGCATTATTAATGAATTTCATACTGGACACCAGTATTTGGCTCATCATGGTACTAGCATCTTCAAATTTATAATTGGTTTGCATATATTCAACTAAGGTCTCAGAGAAGCCCTTCGCCTCAAGCTCAGGCAAACGAATACGGCTATTGCTAGCAAACCATTCACGTACCACGTCATTATACCAAGTGACCACCTTTGGCAGATACTCCCACGCTGCTTGCAGCTGATGCCACAGAGTCGGTATTAGCCACCACAGTAGCAGTGCCATACTCAGCGTAATGGTCGAATACACGATAATAATGGCAATCCAACGTTTGATATATTTTGATAAGCGTTTGACCAACGGATTAAACAGATAAGCCAACACAAAAGCAAAGACAAACGGCATAATGACCGGCATCGTTAAGTACAACAAAGTCATAGCCACAACAATAGCAACGACGATAAATAGGCGTCGAAAAAAGGGATCTATTGATTGGTTTGTCATGAAGGCTAGTCCTACGAATGGGCTGATTTAAAAGGGTGATTTGATTTAAAATTGATTATAGATCTTATTGAACAACAACATTCCAATAGTAAACAGTTATTGACCATAATTTTAGCCTTCTATTATCGCAGAGTCCTATAAAAAAGCCGTCATTTTTTGTTTCTTAATTTTCATGTTATCTTTATTGCCGTCTTTCTGAAATATTAGATAGATATCAAGCAAGTTTAGGTCAAATAAAAGCAAGTTGTTTTGCGAGTAAGGGTGATTTTTGGGTATAATGCGCGCACAATCTGCAAAATTCATATGACCGACACGCGTTTTTACTGACTGACCTTCATTCCCTATAAAATTTGTGAGATGACCATGAGTAACAAGCCTTCTTTAAGCTACAAAGATGCTGGCGTTGATATTGATGCTGGCGATGCGTTGGTGCAACGTATTAAATCCGTGGCAAAAGCCACCTCACGTCCTGAAGTGGTGGGCGGACTTGGCGGCTTTGGAGCGCTATGTCGCATTCCAACTGGTTACACCTCACCTTTACTAGTTTCTGGTACTGACGGTGTGGGTACTAAGCTTAAACTGGCATTACAATTGAATCGCCATGACACCATCGGTATCGACTTGGTCGCCATGTGTGTTAACGACTTATTGGTTTGCGGTGCTGAGCCTTTGTTTTTCTTAGACTACTATGCAACTGGTAAACTTGACGTCGATGTTGCTGCTACTGTTGTTACTGGTATTGGTGAAGGCTGCAAACTGTCAAACTGTGCACTGATTGGTGGTGAAACCGCTGAGATGCCTGGTATGTATCAAGACGATGATTATGACCTAGCAGGATTCTGCGTCGGTGTGGTTGAAGAAGCGGAAGTCATCACTGGCGAAAATGTGGCTGAAGGCGATGTATTGATTGCCCTTGCTTCAAGTGGCGCACATTCTAACGGTTATTCATTGGTGCGTAAAGTTATTGAAGTAAGCGGTGTGGATGTGACTAGTAGCAATGAACAGCTAGATGGTCAGTCTATCCAAGATGCCTTAATGGCACCGACACGTATTTATGTTAAAGCGATTAAAGCATTGCAAGATACGCTTGGTAGCTCAGCCCTACATGCGATGTCACATATCACTGGCGGTGGCTTAACCGATAACCTGCCCCGTGTATTACCTGAAACGCTAGCCGCTAGCATCGATACGAATAGCTGGCAGTTCTCAGAGCTATTCACGTGGTTACAAACCCAAGGTAATATCGAGCAAAGTGAGATGTATCGTACCTTTAACTGCGGCGTTGGTTTTGTTATCGTCGTACCAAAAGAGAAAGCAGAAGCTGCTATTAAAACGTTAAGTGATGCTGGCGAAAAAGCATGGCAGTTAGGTGAGATGGTTAGTCGCGAAGCGGATGCTGTGGTGTACCGTTAATGTCAGACAGCCATACAAAAATTCATAACAAACCATTACGCATTGCCGTTTTGGTATCAGGTAGTGGTAGCAATCTACAAGTATTGATTGATGCCATGCAAGCTGGTGCGCTACCGATTGAGATTGTCGGCGTTATTAGTAACCGTGAAGACGCTTATGCCATCACACGGGCAAAAGATGCTGACATTCCAGTGGCGGTCTTATCTCACGTTGCTAATGGCAAACGCATGGGAATCAAAACTTTTGAGAGTCATGCCAGCGCCCAACTAACCACATGGCAACCTGATCTGATTGTGTTAGCTGGTTTTATGCGTGTTTTAAGTGCTGAATTTATTGATAACACGCCAGCACCAATGATTAACTTACATCCTGCGCTCTTGCCTGCTTATAAAGGTCTCGATACTCATCAGCGTGTCATTCAAGCAGGTGAGCGTCAGCATGGCTGCAGCATTCATGTCGTTACCGCTGAGCTTGATGCAGGTGCTGTTTTGACCCAAGCCTTGTTAGAGGTGCATCAAAAAGAGACTGCTGGCAGTTTGCAAACGCGTGTACAAACGCTTGAGCATCAGCTACTACCTTGGACAATCTTGCTATTGGCCAAAGGTGTATTGTCGTTGAACAACGAGCAATTATTAAATCAGCAACGCATCTGTATGCCGACGCTACCTTTGAAGCTATATTTAAACAGTTAAAGCAATATCAACAAGCACAGAAAGATAGCACTCATTTCAAAATATTGACCAAAAAAAGCCCAGTCACTCAATTTATGAATGACTGGGCTTTTCGCTACTTAATACCTAAAGCGTTTTAGCTTTAAAAGCTGCATACAGTCTCAACTGTTATGAACGTGCACACCTTTGATGTTTACGAACTCTTTGATACCGAAACCGCCATGTTCGCGCCCATGACCCGAGTTTTTCACGCCACCAAAAGGTAATGCCGGATTTGCAAGGCCATAACCATTGATATAGACCATACCCGTATCAAACTGCTCATTGGCTAGACGGATAGCTTTGTCTTCGTCTTTAGAGAAGATAGCGCCACCTAAGCCGTAACGGCTGTCGTTAGCAATACGTAACGCATCGTCTTGATCTTTAGCACGTATTAGTGATGCTACGGGACCAAATAGCTCATCATCATAAGCTGGTTGACCTTTTTCGACATTTTCCAAAATAGTCGCTGGATAGAAGCTACCTTTACCTTCTGGTAATTTACCACCAACAGAGATAGTAGCGCCTTTACTGACACTCTCCTCTACTTGCGCATGCAATTTTTCTTGCAGATCTTTACGCGCTAGTGGACCAAGATCAGAGCTGTCATCCATAGGGTCGCCGGCTTTTTTACTTGCAAACTCTTCAACGATGCGCTTACGGAACTCGTCATATAAACTGTCGACAACGATAAAACGCTTGGCAGCAACACAAGTTTCGCCGTTATTTATAAGACGCGCTAAAGTACAAGTTTGTACTGCAAGCTCTAAGTCGGCATCCTCTAAAACGATAAATGCGTCATTTGAGCCCAACTCTAAGACTGATTTTTTGATTGCTTTTGCTGCTTGCTGACCGACGATGCTACCTGCACCATCACTACCAGTAAGCGTCACACCGCGTACTTTATCATTACCAATTAACTTTTCTGACTGATCATGATCAATTAGAATCGTACGGAACAAATCGTTCGGTAAGTCAGACTCATGGAATATTTTTTCAATTAATAAGCCAGAACCAGTCACGTTTGCTGCGTGCTTAAGCAAAATACTGTTACCTGCCATCAAATTGGCGATGGTATAACGGAACACTTGATAAGCTGGAAAATTCCAAGGCTGCATACCGTAGATAATGCCAATGGGCTGATAAGTAACAATACCCTTTTTGAGACCTTCGATGTCACGTTCATCGTCAGCAAGGGCTGCCACACCTTTCTCTGCGGTGTAATCACAAATCGCTTTACATAGATCAATTTCTTGTAGACTCTGACTATATAGTTTACCGCGCTCCTCAGTCATAAGACGAGACAGCTCCTCTTTGTACTTCATCAAGGTCTCGCCGATAGAATTAATAACCTTCGCACGCTCTTCATGGCTAGTTTTACGCCATTCTAGAAACGCTTGATGCGAGGCTTCAACAATGTTGTTGACTTCATCGTTACTCATATAGTTATATTCTTTAATATCTTCGCCTGTTGCTGGGTTTACAGTAGTAATATCTGCCATGATTATTATCCTTATTTATTACAATATCTTTAGTATATGAAACAACCTATTGCTAACAGCTCAACTTTATAGAATAACTTAACAATATAGATCTTTTTCATCATTTTTCTTAATGTTTAACCATAATAACAAAGTACTGGGCGAGTAGGTTTACAAGTTATAAAGAATTGTGCGCAAGATGTTAAGAATGTGACGGTGTTATTAAGCAAACTTAAATCTTGTATAGAGCCTCTCATGCAGGAAGTTCTGACATCTTTAGACAAATAAAAAACCAGCGTGATCGCTGGTTTAATACAAGATTGAGCTTTAAAAGACGGTATACAGCTGTATAACAAACAACCTAAAACAAATGATTGATCACAGGGATTTCTTGTGGTGGATTCTCTTCATCATCGACAATTTGACGTGCCACATGCATAATCAGCTGGCGCAACCAGCGATGCGCTGGATGGTGCTGTAGTAGAGGTGACCACGCCATCGTTAGCTCAAATTCAGGGATAAAAAATGGTGGCTCGACCATCATAATACTGTCGTTATTGGCCTGCATTTTTGCCACACGGGTCGGCAAAGTCGCAATCAAATCTTTGTTTGCTGCCAGCATAGCAGGCATCTGATAGTGACGGGTAAAGACGCTGATTTGACGTTTTTGACCTAAACGCTGCAAAGCTTGATCGATAGAACCTAAGCCACCAGATTTTTCTGGATTGACACCGAAGCCCACACCCATTCCAGTTTTCGATACCCAAACGTGCTGCGCTTTAAGGTAGTTTTTGAGATTAAAGCGATGAGCATAAGGACTTTCAGATGATAATAGGCAGCTAAAGGTATCACGCCATACCAACACTTGATGGAAGCTTTGCGGGATCTCGTTAAAGCGGTTGATTGCCAAATCTACACGCCCCTGCTCCATATCACGATAGGACACATCCGATGGTGTTAAGAAATCCAAAATGACATTTGGTGCCTCTGATCGTAGCGCTTTCACCAATTTCGGAACCAAGGTCGCCTCAGCATAATCTGAGGTCATAATACGAAAAACACGTGAGGTGCTATAAGGGCGAAACTCGGTACGTGGCTCTAACACTTGCGTCAAATCGGCAAGTATCTCACGGATACGAGGTTGTAATTCAAGAGCGCGCTCGGTCGGTGTCATCCCCTCAGATGAACGCACCAATAAAGGATCATTAAATAACTTACGCAGACGGCGCAAAATATTACTCATCGCTGGCTGAGTGATGCCCAACTGCTCAGCAGCACGTGTGACATTTTTTTCTCGCAACAACACATCCAAATGTACCAATAAATTTAAATCTACCCGTTGCAAATTCATATATTTTTCTCTTTATCTTAGAATAAATACCACCATAAACGTGATATTTTTTGTCCTATCATTTATTATAATTCATCTCTAACAGCATGATATAAGGATATTTTTATGTTAATTATTTTGGAATATGCTTATTATAACTGAATCCACCCAACACAAGCCATTGTTTTATATATACTATAATTAAACGAAATACCCAAGATAATAATCATAAACTAGATAAATCAAGGTAACCTAGCTATAGTGGCTAGCAAGCGCTCATTAGGGACTATTCAACATTAGACCGTTGCTACATATTTCAATGAATGCGTTACTAAGTGCATTTTATCGTATTTTCGTGCTGAAATACGCACATAAAACTTATAAAAGCATCTTATAAAAACTTAGTTTTTTGTGCTTATTTTTAGGCTTGGACAAATATCTTATACGCTTTAGGGTAATAGTTACTTCAGTAGCAAAACATACTTATAAAACAACCAATTAACTCTGAAATAATTGTTCAAAAAAGAGCGTTAAAATTAAAAGCTGACCAAATAGACAGGTTTTAATTGCTTTTATCACCATTTTCTTATAGTTTAGTAGAGACTGCTCACGGGAGAAGCTTATATTTCAAACTTTTACTTCTACCAGCATCTTTCTATATAGACCAAAATTATTTTAATTTACTTATTTATTCACCACCAAGGAGACCATAGATGTCAACTGCATATAAATCAGCGATCGATTTAGTACGTGAACTAAAACAAAAACACGGTAACTGGCAGAACATCAGCGAAACTGATGCGGCACGTATGATGTCACAAAACCGTTTCAAAACAGGTTTAGATATTGCTAAGTACACCGCAAAAATCATGCGTCAAGATATGGAAGAGTATGACAATGACACGTCTCAATACACCCAGTCTCTAGGTGCATGGCATGGTTTTGTTGCACAGCAAACCATGTATGCGAAGAAAAAATATTTTGGCACAACGTCTAAAACTTACATCTACCTGTCTGGTTGGATGGTAGCAGCTCTACGTTCTGAGTTTGGTCCACTACCTGACCAATCTATGCATGAAAAAACATCTGTACCTAAGCTGATTGCAGAGATCTACACTTTCTTGCGTCAAGCGGATGCAAAAGTATTGAACGATTATTTCCGCGAGCTAAATGCTGCTGAAGAAGCGGGTCAAGATACCTCAGCTATCTTAGAAAAAATCGAAAACTTTGATTCGCATGTTGTGCCAATCATTGCAGATATCGATGCAGGTTTCGGTAACGAAGAAGCAACGTATTTATTGACCAAACAAATGATTGAAGCGGGTGCTTGTGCCATTCAGGTTGAAAACCAAGTATCTGATGCCAAACAATGTGGTCACCAAGCAGGTAAAGTTACCGTACCGCATGAAGACTTCATCTCTAAAATAAACGCGATTCGTTATGCATTTCTAGAGCTTGGTGTTGAAGACGGCGTAATCGTTGCCCGTACTGACTCTGAAGGCGCGTCATTAACGCAAAAAATCCCAGTATCAAATGAGCCAGGCGATCTTGCTTCTCAGTACATCGATTTTATCGAGATGGAAGAAGTCACATTAGAAAACGCCAAAGAGAATGACAGCTTACTTAAGCATAACGGCAAACTAGTACGTCCAGTTCGTCTACCAAACGGTCTCTATCAGTTCCGTGAAGAAACCAATATCGACCGTGTGGTACTCGACTGTGTAACTGCTCTAGAAAACGGCGCTGATCTACTATGGATCGAAACACCGACTCCAGACGTCGCACACATCAAAATGATGGTTGACCGTATTAAAGAGCAGCAGCCAAAAGCCAAGCTTGTATACAATAACAGCCCATCATTCAACTGGACGCTGAACTTCCGTAAGCAAATCATCGCTCAGTGGGAAGAAGAAGGTAAAGACCTATCTGCCTATAACAAAGCTGACTTGATGAGTGCTGATTACGATGGTACTGAGCTTGATACAGCAGCTGACGAAGCGGCTAGAAACTTCCAACGCGATGCAGCACGTGAAGCGGGTGTATTCCATCACTTAATCACGCTACCTACTTATCACACCACGGCTCTTAGCGTTCATGAACTTGCTAAAGGCTATTTCGGTGAAGATGGTATGCTTGCTTATGCAGCTGGCGTCCAACGTAAAGAAATCCGTGAAGGCATCGCTTGTGTTAAACACCAAGCAATGGCGGGTTCCGACCTTGGCGATGATCATAAAGAGATCTTCTCTGGTGAAAACGCCCTTAAAGCTGGCGGCGGCAAGAATACAATGAACCAGTTCTAATGTCCGACCACTTATAAGTGCATTTTATAAGTAAAAGTTATAAGAAAAGCCGTCCTACATGGTAGGGCGGCTTTTTTATGTGCTATAAATATCGATATCTACCCAGATAACAGAACTATTCAGTCACCGTTCTAATTAACTGATATTCATCTACTCAATAGTTATTTGGCTCGATTTAGCCAACCAAACGAAAATTTTACTTGTTATTCACTGATAGCTTTCATACGATGGTAATAACATAAATTTATTAAAACAATCAGGAGCCATCATGCAAGAGATAGAGCTGAAATTCTTGGTACCAGAGTCACGATTAAAAGGGCTTATGCGCCAAGCGAAAGTCAAATCATCACAAGTAACACAACTGGCTGCGCATTATTATGACACCCCTGACCAGCAGCTGGCACAGGCTGGTATTGGCCTACGTATTCGTCAGGAGGGTGATGCTTGGGTGCAGACTATCAAAGCGGGTGGCGATGGTATCGCAGCGCGCCTAGAGCACAATGCCACCTTAGATAATGAGCAAGTACAAGCGATGCTCGAAAATAACACGCTGATGCCTGATTTAACGATTTATAAAGATAGCCTGATTATCCCAGCCTTGACAGATTTTAAGCTCAAAAAACTGGCTAAAAAACTGACCCGTTTATATCTGACTGATGTAGAGCGTACTACCCGCTTATTGATAGAAGATACGAGCGATGAAGTCGTTAACAGTATTGAGATGGCTTACGACTATGGAGAAATTATCCATGGTACTGATGATACTCAAAGAGATGCCATTCAAGAAGTTGAATTTGAACTCATATCCGGTGAGTTAGATTTTTTATTTACGACGGCTAAAACGTGGTGTCAACGTCATAAATTGTGTGTCTCTACTGTGACCAAAGCAGAGCGTGGTGGCTTGCTTATTAAGGGACGAAGTTATAGCTCAGCCACTGCTGCTGACTTGAGCACGCTTAATATCAATAAAAAAACCACTATGCCTGCTTTTTTACGCGCTGTCGTGCATAACTGCTTATTGCAAATACTCCCAAATAGCAGCGCCATCGTAGCAGGCAGTAAAGACGATAGACACCTTTTACAGCTATCTATCGGTATAGAGCGCTTGCACACTGTACTACAAGCCTTTAATAGCTTCTCAGATGAGATCAATCCGGATTGGTCAGCCATACTACAACAAACTGCTATTTTACTCGCTGATTATCGTAAGCTTACTCATCTTAGTACTCATATTGAACCAATGTTACAACAGCACGGTGCACCTATCGTTGATTGGACAGCGGATATTGATGCTATCAAAATTATACCAATGACTGCAATCAGTGCTAACGACTTCCAGATCATGTTGCTTGAGCTCATCGCCTTTACTATGAGCGATCCTAGCCTTGAGCCTCAAACAGATAAGCTGGCTATCAGTAAGCTTGAAAAAGTACTTATTAAATACTATGACAAATTACTTGAAGCTGAGCAATATTTAGAGGACAGCTATGATGATTCAGATAATGAGTTAGAGGAAGAATCCATCATAAAAGCATTGCACAACCTACATACTCATCTAAAAAACCTATGTTCTCTCAGCGAATTAGTAGCACCTTTATATGGCAAGAAGAAAACCAAACGTTGGCTAAAAGGTGCTGTAAAAGCGCAGAAGGTGCTGGATAAACAGCTCAATATGATTGACTATCAGCAGTACTATCAAAGTAAAGCCAGCTCTGACTCTTCTGCTTTATATGCAGCAGGCTGGTTAAATGCTTCTTTAGTACCGATAGAGAAAGCCACAGAAAAACGTTTGGATAAGTTTTATGCTTGCTCAGTATTTTGGTGATTGAATATATTGTCATTCTATAGGTACCAATATTAGAGAAAAAAGACAGCCTACTTAATAATGGCTGTCTTTTTTATATCGTCGACTCAATTTATAATCCATACATTGCTACTACTGCTACTTAATACTACTTTTATTGAGCGATAATAGTCACTGCTGTTCCTTCCTGCACCTGCTCAAACAATTCGATAATATCTTGATTGCGCATACGTATACAACCATGTGAGAGTGGCACGCTCATCGGCTCACTGTCAGGCGTTCCATGAATATAGATATAGCGATGGTAAGTATCACAACTACCTTGACTATTACTGCCTTTATTAAAGCCTTCCTCAAGACCACTTAGCCAAAGAATGCGGCTTAGTATCCAATCACGTTTGGGATTCAAGGCCCCAAGCTCAGCATTATATATTTCTCCCGTCGCTATACGTCCAATAAATACCGCATGACTTGGCGCATTGCCGCCTATTTTTTCTGCAATAATATGCTGACCAAGTGGTGTACAACCACTGTCTTGTTGACTGCCTATCCCATTTTGAGCCGTTGACACAGGATAGTGAGCAATAACTTTTTGCCGCTTAGAAACGGTCAAAGTTTGCTGAGCAATGCTAATCACTATCTGGGTCGTAATATTTTCGTTATCTGTCATAGCAATTTTCCGGCAGTTATTTCGATGATGACTATTAGGGGCCTAAAAATGAGTGAGACTTTGTATTATCAAGGGATTGTATCAAAGCATTTGGCACCTTAATATAAAGGCACACTTTTGATGCTAGCAGATTATGACGACTATTTCACCGACACGGGTATCGATGTATGATTTTCTATATCAAGATACCAAGCCCTTGGTGTCATTATTAGCAGATGCAGCAGCGCTGTCATTGCCGCAAGCACGTCTGGCAATGGATGGCAGCTTGCAAGCGATTATCAGCGCCCTTCTCGCGTATCAGCAGCGCCATCAAGGACAAACTCTGAGCAAAAAGCTATTTGGTCGCAGTGCCGTCAAAGAGTTGCGCCAGTACAATTCTATGAATTTTGCCACTCTAAATACAACGTTGTACCATCGCCATGATGCCGCCGATGCGATATTTCATGACAATGCGCGTGTGACTAAAGCCAGTGAGTATATTGCAGCTCAGATTGATGCGACAACGCCACAAGTGCAAATCCTACTTACTTCCTTATGTGTGATAGTGCTACGCGAGCTGGCTATTTTAGTCGAATATAGCCAGCTTGATCATGATGAGATTAATAAATGGTTTACTCTACAGCCACAGTTTTTATCCCAAGCACGTTTTGCAGCCCTTGTCCCAAAGTCTGCACTTACCGAATCAGCAGACGATAGCGATGATACGCAAAACATTTTATCAGCAGAAGAGACTTCAGAAACAGAGTCAGTAAACAGTACTGAACGTTACCTATTAAGCACTGAGCAATTGAGAGATAACCCGCCAGCTTTTGATCCTTACTGGTATGAGCTGATAGCATTCATACCCGAACAATTTGAGCCAGTAAAAGACATGCGGTTAGCAACTGGCAACTACTTAAAAGCCATTGGACGCTCAGCTGAAAACATCCAACAAGGTAAACACAATGACCTATTGATGTTTGCACCGATGACGGCTATTGGCTTGCCACATCAACGCTGGCTAGTACAACTGGCTAAAATATCAGAGAGATATTTGCAGCATAATCGATTACGTATTACTTCTGAACCTATCAACCCACCAAAGCCGCCTTTGGTCAGCTCAGTATTGCTGAGCAGTAATAGCAACAATAATAATACGCCAAGCACTCTTAGCGAAAAGCCGATTGAATACGAGGCATCTACGCCTCTATGGAAAAACCCTGTTATTTTGCTGATTCTGCTTGTTATTGGCGGTCTTGGAGTTTTGGCAACCATCAAATATCAAACGCAAAAATCTAACGGTATTGTAGTTGCAAGAGAAGAAGTATTAGCGCAAGACTCCAAATCTGAAGAACAAGATGTGGCGATCGTCATAGTGGAAGAAGATACCGCTGCTTATGATAAAAAGTCAAAAGCTGAATGACAAAGCCGCGCCTGAAAATAGTGTAATAAAAACCTATCAGCAATAAAAAAAGAGGCGCTATATAAATAGCGACTCTTTTTTATCGGTCAGTTAATTCATCAGGGATTTCAAAAACCTCTCGTTAACTTTGCTTATTTTGATAAATCGCGACCACGGCTGGCTTCAATTGCCAAACGTAAACCATTTAGACGAATGAAACCTTCTGCATCTTTTTGATCATAGGCGCCCGCATCATCTTCAAAGGTCGCAATTTTTTCATCAAATAGTGAATCATCTGACTTACGACCAACCACGCTTACCGCACCTTTGTATAATTTGACACGTACCGTACCATTAACATACTCTTGTGACTTATCAATCAACGCCTGTAGCATCATACGCTCAGGGCTGAACCAATAGCCGTTGTAGATAGTCTTAGCATAACGTGGCATCAGCTCATCTTTTAAATGGGCTGCTTCACGATCAAGTGTCAATGACTCAATACCGCGATGCGCTTTTAACATAATGGTGCCCGCTGGTGTCTCGTAGCAACCACGTGACTTCATACCAACATAACGGTTTTCAACGATATCCAAACGTCCGATACCGTGCTTACCGCCAACCTCATTAAGCTTAATCATTACTTCGTATGGCTTAAGCGCTTCGCCATCGATGGCAACGATGTCGCCTTTTTCATACTCTAATTCCAGATATTGTGCTTCATCTGGTGCTTCTTCTGGGCTTACTGACCAGCGCCACATGTCATCTTCTGCTTCAGCATATGGATCTTCTAAAATGCCGCCTTCATAAGAGATATGTAATAAATTGGCATCCATCGAGTACGGAGATTTTTTCTTATTGCCTGCATAATCGATGGCAATATTATGCTCTTTAGCATATTCCATCAAGCTTTCACGGCTTGATAAATCCCACTCACGCCAAGGCGCAATAGTCACGACATCTGGAGACAATGCAACGGCACCTAGCTCAAAACGTACTTGGTCATTACCTTTACCGGTTGCACCATGGCTAATCGCATCAGCGTTATGTTCTTTGGCGATTTCAACCAAACGCTTGGCGATGAGTGGACGCGCGATAGAAGTACCAAGCAGATACTCTCCTTCGTAGATGGCGTTGGCACGGAACATTGGGAACACATAGTCACGAGCAAACTCCTCGCGCAAGTCTTCGATGTGAATATGTTTGATGCCCATGGCTTCAGCTTTAGCACGCGCAGGCTCAACTTCTTCACCTTGACCAATGTCCGCAGTGAAAGTGATCACTTCTGCATCATAGGTTTCTTGTAGCCATCGAGCGATGATTGAGGTGTCAAGACCCCCTGAATATGCCAACACGATTTTATTAATAGTTTTTGGATCAAGCTGAGCCATGAAACACTCCTAGTATGAGGAATTTAATGATAGGTAAATCGACTATATCACGAGGAAGATAGATTGCTCGCTCAGTGTACATCATATTTACCATTGGCAAAAGTGGCACTGCCGTTAGGTATGAGGTTTTTGCCCAAGTTTGGTTGCCACTAAAGCAATAATTTTCTCGCCAATAATAGAGTGAACATGGCATCTTACTTCTACAGATGAATAAATTACCTACCATTTCTGTAGAGATATTATGTATAGATATTCAGCCACATATTTAGTCAGGTAAGCAAATCTGTTATGATAGCCGCACAGCAAGACTCCCTTTTACTCCCAGATATGACGATATAGAGCGCGACGATACTATGACTGATTCAATTAGAGAATTGACCATCCTACAGCCCGATGATTGGCACATTCATTTGCGTGACGATAAGGCGCTAGCAACCACAGTCCCTCATGCGGCAGAGAGCTTTAATCGCGTTATGTGTATGCCAAATCTTGTACCACCAGTCAAAAATGTCGATGACGCTCAAGCATATCGCGCGCGTATCATGCATCATCTAGAAGCGAGCAATCTGAGCGCTGAGCGTAAAGCATCATTTGACCCACGCATGACTTTGTATCTCACAGATCATACCACCGCACAAGATATTGAGCTGGCGGCAAAGTCTGGCATCGTACAAGCGGTCAAGCTCTATCCTGCTGGCGCCACCACCAACTCTGCTGATGGCGTCACCAACATCAATGCCTGTGTCAATGTCTTTGAAGCGCTTGAAAAATATAATCTACCTTTGCTGCTACATGGCGAAGTCACTCACGACCATGTTGATATTTTTGATCGTGAAAAGCGCTTTTTGGATGAAGTGATGGTACAAATCATCGCAAAGTTCCCAACCATGAAAATTGTGATGGAGCATATTACCACCAGTGATGCCGCTGATTTTGTCTTGTCACAGGGCAATCAAGTCGCTGCTACGATTACGCCTCAGCATTTGATGTTTAACCGCAATCACTTATTGCTTGGCGGTATCAAACCGCACTTTTATTGCTTGCCTATCTTAAAGCGCGAGAGTCATCGAAAAGTATTATTAGATGTCGCCACCAGCGGCAATCCAAAATTCTTTTTGGGCACCGATTCTGCGCCTCATGCAACCGATAAAAAAGAAGCCGCTTGTGGCTGTGCAGGCTGCTATAGCTCAGCGACTGCGCTACCACTCTACGCCACCGCGTTTGATAGCGTTGGTAAAATCGATAGACTCGAAGGGTTTAGCAGTCGTTTTGGTGCGCAATTCTATGGCTTGCCTGTCAATGAAAGCACCGTTACCCTGATCAATGCGCCCATGCAGATACCAGCAGCTTATCCTTACTTTGATGGTAGTTCGTTGACACCGCTGATGGCAGGTGAGACATTACCTTGGTCCATCAAAGGATAGTTTTGATAACTTCTAATGCAAGCTCTCTTTTCTTTATAAAGTAGAGTCACTTTGCTTTATCCTATGATAGCAATGCCACCTTTCTATTAAAAAGGATATGAGCGTCATAGGATGTTTATTTTTTATTTAATATAATAGCCTGACTGATAAAAGCGATTTAACCTGATATGACCATTCAAAATGATGTTGCTTTACCCAAAGTTGATGTAGCCACCACTACAGATGCGACTACTGAAACGCTAGCACCAATGAAATTAAAAGAACGTTTTCGTAAATTTCTACCGGTGGTGGTCGATGTCGAAACGGCAGGCTTTAACGCGCAAACTGACGCCTTACTAGAGATTGCCTGTATTCCTGTGCTACTGAATGAGCAGGGTGTTTTTTATCCTGGTGAGGCATTCAATGCCCATATCGAACCTTTTGAAGGGGCAAATCTTGAGCCAAGCGCCCTCGCCTTTACCGGTATTGACCCCAATAATCCACTGCGTAAAGCCATTGCTGAAGACGAAAAAACAGCGCTACGTCGTATTTTCAAAGGTTTAAAAGAAGTACGCCGTACTGAAGACTGTCGTCAATGTGTGTTAATTGGTCATAATGCGCATTTTGATTTGGCATTTTTAAATGCCGCCGTATTACGTACCAATAATAAGAGCCACAATCCTTTCCATAATTTCTCAGTCTTTGATACGGTGACTTTATCAGCCCTTGCCTTTGGTCAAACAGTTCTAGCACGTGCCTGTAAAGCCGCAGGGCTTGATTTTGATGGTAACGATGCTCACTCAGCACTGTATGATACGCAAAAGACCGCTGAGCTATTTTGTTATATCTTAAATAATTATCCTATGCTCGCTAATGCCATGCACAGCGAGCCTGAAATCACAGAAACTGTGACTGATAATAGCAAATAAATCAGTTATTACAGAGTACGTATTGCTCGCTACCCATAATAATGCTATTTGTAAGACTTACTAACTTTAACCTTACAATTTAACAGGACGATTTAATCATTTACGTACATCTTGCTCAAGCGATGATTAGATCTATAGATGGTTTAAGTTACCTATTGTGCTTTTAACGTCTGTTATAGACGATTAAAGCTTATTATGAGGGACTTTACGATGGAACCACAGTTTAAATTATGGGCGACGATCATCGGTTATATGCTGCTTGCATTAACGATCAGTGCGTGTACTTCGTTGTGGATTCGATATCATTTGAAGCGTAATGACCTGCATCCCCGTCGCGCGCTTAAAAAAAGATATTTAATTTTGAAAAGACGGAGAAAAAGGCTTGACAGCAAGCGCAGACCCCATTAAAATACGCACCACTTCAGCATAAAGGTGAAAGCAGCTGAAGCGTTGTACTAGTCCCCATCGTCTAGAGGCCTAGGACACCGCCCTTTCACGGCGGTAACGGGGGTTCGAATCCCCCTGGGGACGCCACTATTTGGCGTCACTTATTAGCAAATATGCTTGTTAAGCATTCGATAAGACTAATAAGCGTACCACTAAAAACCCTATCACAACATACTGTGATAGGGTTTTTTTATGTGTATTAGTTTCTACTTCTCAGTAGAAAACATACCTATAGTCAATGAAAAGTAAAATCGATACATCAATAGTCCTGTACTACTGGTATCAATTTTTCTCGCTTGCTGTGCGCTTTGCACTCCAGAGGCTTCGAAAAATTTATCCCAGTAGCACTGTAGCGACTTTAAAGTATTTCAACTATATTACGCCTTGTCCGTACAGCCTCACAACCACTTCATACCTGATTGTAAAAACAAAAAAGCCAGCAATTCATGCTGACTTCATGGATACATATACAGACATTTAGAAAATCTTATCGGATAGAATCAGCCACAATAGCGCTAACACAATCAATCCAGCCAATATGGTTTGGATCAAGAAAAATGCTTGGTGCTGCCCTACTACTTTGCCCAATGTTAACCCTAGCGTGCTATATTTTATAGGCTGAGAATCAGTATCACCGGTCACTTCTTGCGCTTCATAATAGCCTTGCAGAATATCTAAAAACTGCTGCCATTCGTTTGACTTCCAGCTATCAGGTCTAAAAGGCATAAAGGCTTTTAGCTTAGGCTCATTAACCATCCAGCGCTCAAGCGTAATAGAGCGTAATGACCATCCTTTAAAGCGGCGTTCATCAATCGCTGAAAAATCTAATATTTCTAAATCTTTGTGGCGATCATCTATTAACAAGCGATTTTTAAGGTTGGTCAGTGCTTGCTCAGTACCTTCGACATATTGAAAAAAGTAACCATTGCCATAGCAAAGAATACCTGTAATATCATCAATTTTATTCAGCTTATTTGCGACTTCTGCGATATCGTTAAGCGTACTAGAGTTGGATAGACCAGTAGACGTAATATGGCTCAGATATACAAGCTGGCATAGATCTGACATTACTGGATTTGTAGAATCAATCGTTGGTGACAATCAGCTTCTCCCTATATTAGGTAAATGTAGCTAAGACAACCATACTCATTTTTAGAAAAAACATAGAAGCAAGACGTTTCTAAATACAAATCGGCTTGGTATATTATTGATTTTATAAATATTTATATTAATTGTATTAAGTTGGTTACATCATAGGCTGTTTTAGTGATCAAAGCAATATATGTTTATGTCAAATAACAAGTTGTTAATATTGAACAATATTTAGGAAATATTCATCTAAAAAATATCTAAGGCTGTCAAAAATACTATAGGAAAAATAAATGGTCATTTAGTAAATATAAATAATAAAAATTTATGATTGTCATTTCATGTCTCAAATTTAATACTAGCTATAGAGCTTGCAACATAAGCCTTACAGAGATAAATCTGATGAATATTTGATATTCTTACGACAGAATAAAAAATTTATAAAGTTAAAAAATACAGACAGCGGAGTGTGATAAGAATTTTATAAGCCAGAGGCGAATTGAGCCTTGAGAATGGCTGTCAGTAAAATAATATCATCAGGATAAGTCAGTTTGATGTTTTGGCGACTGCCTGTTATCAATCGAATCGGCAGTTCTAAATACTCAAAAGCACTGGCTTCGTCGGTAATAGCCAGATTATGCTCAGTGACATAGCTCAAAGCTTTTTGTAATTGTCCAAGCCTAAATACTTGCGGTGTTTGTGCCTGCCACATATGGCTGCGATCAATGGTTGTTTGAGCATAAGTATGAAGCGTGTCATAACCACTTTGATTATTAACAAGCTCCGGCTGAGTATTCAGTTGCTGATAGGATAGTGTGTTAGATGCTATGTAAGACTGTTTTAGGGTATCAGCAACCGGTGTCGCTAAAATAGCACCATAAGGCTCTAGCATCGCTGCTTGAATGACCGCATCAATATCATGAGTTGGCACTGCAGGACGAGCTGCATCATGGATCACAACCAAATCCGACTCATCTGCGCCCGCAGTAATCATTGCCTCCACGCCTGCCTGCACGGATTGCCAACGTTCAGTACCGCCAATAGCATAATAGATAGGAAGCGCAAAGCTCAGTGTCTGAGCAGTGCTATCATCTTGAGCCACAACCAATAGACATTGATCAATATAATTACTCTCAGCCAGGCGTGCCACACTGTGCTGTAATAAGGTTTGACCTTGTAGTAAAGTATACTGTTTAGCAATAGACGCGCCAAAGCGACTACCGCGTCCAGCAGCAACGATCATGGCATGGATATCAGGAGTGGTATTCATAATGCAGTACTCATGGGTTGATTCCATGAAAATAGGATAAGAAAGATGGGTATTAAGAGGTATAAAATGAAAAAAACTATTATTATCAATAATAGCTCATTGCAACGACTTTAGAATCAATACCGACTGTACGTCAAAATCAATAACGGCTATGAGTGGTAGGCGCGGTTGATACTTGTACAAAAGTCTCATTTGGCTTAATCAAACCCAAATCCAAACGAGCATGCTCCTCTACCGCTTCGAGACCAGTCTTTAGATCATTGACATCGGTACGCAGTAAGTTATTTGCTGATACTTGATTGTCATTTAAGCGCTGCTGCTCATCCACTTCAGTCAGAAGCTTATTATGCTCAACGCGACCATTTTCACCCAGCCAATACTGATATTGCAGTCCTGACAGCACGGCAACGGCTAACGCAAGTAGTATAAATTGGCTAAAGTATTTCATAATATAATAACGCCAAACGATATAAAGAGAATATAAACTTGCTGGGCGATATATTTATATATCGCCCAGCGTAAGCGACAATTTTGGCTGATTAACCACGTAGACCAATGAACTCTTCGCGACCACGATAGCTTGCACGTACTTGCTGCTCGATACGTAGTAGCTGATTGTACTTTGCAACGCGATCTGAGCGACATAGTGAGCCAGTTTTTATTTGACCAGCCGCAGTACCTACCGCTAAATCAGCAATAGTACTGTCTTCCGTTTCGCCTGAACGATGAGAAATAACCGTCGCATAACCATTTTTCTTCGCCAGATAAATCGCATCTAGTGTTTCTGACAAGGTACCGATTTGGTTAAACTTAATCAAAATCGCATTGGCAATTTTCTTATCGATACCCTCTTGCAAGATAGCAGGGTTGGTCACAAACAAATCATCACCGACCAACTGTACCTTATCACCGATTTGCTCAGTTAGGTATTTCCAGCCATCCCAATCTGACTCATCAAGACCATCTTCAATAGAGATAATAGGATATTGACGTGTAAGACCCACTAAATAATCTGAGAACCCTTGGCTATCAAAAGATTTGTTGCCCTCGCCTGCCAAGATGTATTTGCCATCTTTATAGAACTCAGTAGCAGCACAATCTAAAGCTAGGTGAATATCTTTACCAGCTGTGTAGCCTACTTGCTCAATCGCTTGCATGATAACGGTAATAGCTTCTTCGTTGCTGCGAAGATTTGGCGCAAAGCCGCCTTCATCACCAACAGCAGTATTCAAGCCTTGCGACTTTAGAACAGACTTTAAGCTATGAAAGATTTCGGTACCAGCACGCAATGCTTCTGAGAAGCTGCTAAAACCAACCGGCTCAATCATAAACTCTTGAATATCGACGGTATTGTCCGCGTGCTCACCACCATTAATGATATTCATCATCGGTACAGGCATCGTAAGCGACGTCTGGTTGCGCAGATCAGCGATATATTGATGTAATGGCAGACTCTGTGACTTAGCAGCCGCTTTAGCAACCGCAAGTGAAACCGCAAGTATGGCATTGGCACCAAGATTGTCTTTGTTTTCTGTACCGTCTAGCGCAATCATTGCATCATCAATGGCTTGCTGAGCAGTAACATCTTTGTCCATCAAAGCACTGCGGATTTGGCTATTGACGTTAGCTACCGCCTTTTTGACGCCTTTACCCATATAGCGGCTTTGATCGCCATCACGTAGCTCAAGCGCCTCACGTGAGCCAGTCGATGCGCCACTTGGAGCAGCAGCACGGCCAATAGTACCATCAGCTAAAATCACATCAGCTTCAATCGTTGGGTTACCACGTGAGTCTAAAATCTCACGAGCGCGAATGTCTTTAATTGCGGTGACGTTGTTGGTTTCTTCAGCGTACATAATGTCTGTTAATTCCTTTGGTCATGCCAAGTTTATGAGATAAATAACGGCAACTAGAATACAAAAAATATAAAGCAGAATATCGTATAGTAATGCGCAAAAAAAGCTTTGGTGATTAATACAATCGGCTTATTTTAAACGTAATCAAAGGTTTATTTCATCCCTTAACCATTCGCTATAGTGCTTGGTATCATAGCATAAATTTTGCCAAACTTCCCTTATCTTAAAGCAACGGACGGTCATAAAATCGCCAATTAATAGTCAAATGAGCCGCTATCAATTTATCTCAGTACCTATGATATCAAACGTCATATAACTCTTACGCTTTTATTAGACGTTCTGCTTTAGTGTGGGAGTTTGATACGGTATTAGTCAGCTCAACCTTTGTCTTAAAACGCGTTAAACGCAGTGCATTCATTAATACAGAAATTGAGCTAAGCGCCATAGCAGCAGCGGCAATCATAGGATTCAAAAAGCCAAAAGCAGCGAGCGGAATACCAAGGCAATTATAGATAAAGGCAAAAAACAGATTTTGTTTGATATTACGCAGCGTGGCATTCGCAATTTTTTGCGCGGCGTCGATATGCATCAGCGACTCACCCATCAAGCGCGCAGAGGCACTATGTTGGGCGACATCCGTGCCTTCAAACATGGCAAAGCTGGCATCGGCAGTTGCCATCGCTGGTGCATCATTGACGCCATCTCCTGCCATAGCGACTTTATGACCCGCTGTTTGCAGTAGAGCAATTTGGCTGGCCTTGTCACGTGGACTCATCTTGCCATACGCTTTTTCGATACCTAGCTGTCCGGCAACGTGATCGACGACAGATTGTTTATCACCGCTCATCAAAATGACATTAATACCTGCATCTTGTAGCGCAGTAATCGCCTGCGGCGTATCTGATTTTAAGTCATCTGCTAAAGCAAATGCACCCAGTGCTTCATCATTAATACTAATCGCAACAGTACTAGCGATTTGCCATACCTTTGGCATCAATTTAGGCAATACAAGATTGGCAAACTCTGCTGTGCCAACCTTTACCACACCTAAGCCTTCAATATTTGCCTGTATACCTGCACCTTTAATAACGCTGATATCAGACACATCGAATAAGGATAAACCACGTGCTGTCGCTGCATTGACCAAAGCAGTTGCGAGCGGATGACTGGCATGTACTTCAATACTTGCGGCAATCTGTAGTACATCATCAACCGCTATTGATTTATCCACCATCACATGGTCCACGATAGTCGGCTTACCAATGGTTAAGGTACCCGTTTTATCAAGTACCACCGTGTCGATATTGCCTGCGGCTTCTAAGCTTTGCGCATCTTTAAACCAAACACCGTGACGCGCAGCCACGCCCATACCTGCCATGATTGCGGCTGGTGTCGCCAAACCAAGCGCACAGGGACAAGCAATGACTAACACCGATACCGCGTGCATCAAAGCGGTATCGAGCATACCAGTCAGCCACCACGTCACACCAAAGGTAACCAGTGCAATCACTACCACAACGGGCACAAAGACCGCAGTGACTCTATCAGCAAGACGTGCCAAATTGGCTTTTGAGCCTTGGGCGTCGCTTAATGCTTGTACCATATCACCAAGTTTAGTATCGCTACCCTTGGCATTGACGCGATATAACAAGCTACCGTTTTCGACCAAGGCACCCGCTAATAATCCATCGCCTACTTCTTTCTTAAGCGGTACTGACTCACCAGTTAAATGACTCTCGACACACCAGCCAGCACCATCGATGACCACTCCATCGGTTGCAACGCGGCTACCTTGTTTGGCACGCAAGATATCACCTACTTGTACCTCTTTGAGAGCGATATTTTTAAACTCACCATTTGGCTGCTGTTGCTCAACTTCGTCTGGTGTCAGCGATAATAGTAAATCAATACTATTCAGACTGTGCTTTTTAGTGCGCTCTTCAAGATATTTACCCGTACGCACAAAAGCAATGACCATCACGCCTGCTTCAAAATACACAGCTGGTCCGTGTCCGCCTGCATGTCCACTTTGCAACAGACTGTTTAAGCTATCATCGCCATGGGTCAGCCACAGATACGTTGAATATGCCCAAATGGTTACCGTACCGATGACGACCAGTACGTCCATATTGGCAAGACCGCCTCTAATAGACGCCCAAGCACTTTTATAAAATGGCAATGCAAATCCAAACTGTACAATAGTCGCTAATATGAATTGCATCCAAACCGGTGGCATCCATGACATACCCTGCCCAAAAAGCATACCTGCCATACCAATTAAAAACGGTATCAAACAGACCCATAGTCCAATCAAACGCCATGGATACTGAGTGCTTGCATCCTCATCTTTTTGAGCAAACAAGCTATCAGCTGCCTGCAAATTGGCGACAAAACCCGTTTTGTTGACCCATTCCGTCACCTGCTCTGCCGTCGTCTGGGTCGGATCATAATCCACATTGGCGGTCTCGCCTGCGAAGTTCACGCTGACCTCATAGACCGATGGCTTTTTATTCAAAACCTTTTCAATCCGTGATGCACAGGCTTGACACGTCATCCCCTCTATTGCCAGCTGCAAATGCGCACGCTGCGGCGTAAGCGGGGTATTAGACTGGATATCGGTATCGACGTCGTAGGTATTTTGGTTATTGGTACGGGTAGAATCATTCATAAATAAAACTCGTTATGGCGTTTATAAATTTGTATGAGCTATAAAAATCTATCAGTGGAGGAATAAAAATCCAAATCAAACAAGCAGTACATTCTAAAGATTAATATCATATTGTTTTTCAGAGCATCTAAATAGTAGTCATCCTAGTGTATCAACCTATATAGTAAATGGTCATGATTAGCACCAACTCAACTGTTTCAGCCAACCAATTATTTCAGATTAAAAGGACATATTGCAGAAATAAGAGAGCTGAGAACACTACTCTGATAGCCATGGTTTTTAACCATTAAAAAACCAGCCATGATAGCTGGTTTGTTTATAACAAAGCATAAAATTAAGCGTTGGTAACAGTGGCATCAAAGCCTGCGTCATCGATAGCAGCAGCAATCGTCTCTGCACTGGTTTTGCTATCATCAAAGGTAACTGTCGCTTGATTGTCTGCAAGCTCGATACTGATGTCATCTAAACCATCGATATCAGCAGTGGCGTTATGGACACTTGCCACACAGCCACCACAAGTCATGCCATCAATTTTAATAATACGGGTTTGGTTTGCCATGTTCGGCTCCTTATTTTTATCTGTGAATAAATGGTTTGTGTACTTTAAGGGTATAAGACTTTATCAAAAGACCCAAGACCAGCATAAGAGCTATTGGCGTTGACCACAAGTCAGTTTGGTTATACTTTTATAAGTCTAATCATGATAACGTGGATTTTGCGGGGCATCGATAGGAAATGGCTGAGTGACATAATCGACCATACTGATCGCGGCGGTAAAGGCATGGATACTGGTTTTGGTATCATCATAACGCACCAACGCCATGTGACTGCCTGCATCTAACTCAATAGCGGTGACGCCCGTTATATTCTTCAAAGCGGTCATGACGCTATCTAAACCTTTTGAATCATTGATGTTTTCAATGCTTACTTGTGCCATTTTAATCGCCACTGTCTTATCCTCTCATAACTGATGATATTAATGAGTATCCAAAGCCTCAAAGCCTTTGACCAAGTCATCAAGCTGTTTAAGCTGGCGTAAAAACGGCTCTAATTGGCTCATACGTAGCGCACACGGACCATCACATTTTGCCATTTCTGGGTTTGGATGCGCCTCTAAAAACAATCCTGCCAATCCAGTTGCCATACCTGCACGTGCAAGCGTTGTGATTTGCTCACGTCGTCCGCCCGCGCTATCGCTACGCGCGCCCGGCTGCTGCAAACTATGCGTCACATCAAAGAACACGGGTATCTCCATCTGCTTCATGGTATCAAAACCCAGCATATCAACCACTAGGTTATTATAACCAAAGGCACTACCGCGCTCACACAGGATAAGCTTATCATTACCACCCTCAAGACACTTATTGACGATATGGCGCATCTCATGCGGCGCTAAGAACTGCGCTTTTTTGATATTAATAATCGCATCGGTCTTTGCCATCGCATGCACCAAATCTGTTTGACGGGATAAAAACGCAGGCAGCTGGATAATATCAGCTACTTCAGCGACTGGTGCCGCTTGATAAGGTTCGTGGACATCGGTGATAATCGGCACTTGGAATTTTTCTTTGATTTGCCCAAGCCAATCGATACCTTTCTCTAGCCCCGGACCACGATACGAGGTCAGACTTGAGCGATTGGCCTTATCAAAACTGGCTTTAAACACGTAGCCGATACCCAAACGCTGGCAAATATCGACATACTGCTCAGCAATCTCAAACGCCATCTCTTTAGACTCTAAAACATTCATGCCACCGAATAAGACAAATGGCTGATCATTACCGATACTGATGTTTTTATTATCAGGTGTATTAAGCTGAATATGCGACTGCGCGGTTGGTAGGTTTTCCATTGAGTAGGTATCCTCTTTATTGTTATCTGTTATTGTAACTGATAGGTCAATTAAAAAAAGGCTATAAGCGTAATTAGCCGTAAACCATTAGAAAAATCTGCATGCAAACCACTGCCAAAAAATCAGCCAAAAAAAAGACCAATCCGAAGATCAGTCTTTTTTATATCAAAAGCGGCAATAAGTTAACGATTATTTCGCTTCTCTATAGTTCTTTGCTGCTTTTACAAAGCTATTGAACAATGGATGACCACCGCGTGGCGAGCTGGTAAATTCTGGATGGAACTGTACCGCAACAAACCATGGATGATCAGCAAGTTCAACTGACTCAACTAGGTGCTGCTTGGCAGAATACCCTGATATGGTCATACCTGCTTGCTCTAATGGCTCAATATAACGGTTATTCATCTCATAACGATGGCGATGACGCTCAGTGATATTGGTCGAGCCATAGATTTGGGCAAGCTTACTACCAGCGACCAGCTCAGCTTGCTGCGCGCCTAAACGCATCGTACCACCAAGGTCTGAATCATCACTACGAATCTGCAATTCGCCGCGCTCATCTAACCATTCGGTGATCAAGCCAATGATAGGCTCAGCAGTTTTACGATCAAATTCAGAAGAATTGGCATCGATATGTAGCACGTTACGCGCATATTCAATCACTGCAAGCTGCATACCTAAACAGATACCTAAATAAGGTACGTTGTTTTCGCGAGCATAGGTAATGGCTTTGATCTTACCCATCGTACCGCGCTCACCAAAGCCGCCTGGCACTAAGATGGCATCAGCATTATGCAGTTGCGCTAGTAAGCTGTCATCGTCTTCTAAACGTTCAGCATCGATATAATCAATTTTGACGTCGGATTTATGAGTAATACCGGCATGTAACAATGCTTCATTGATTGACTTATAGGCATCTGGTAATTCAACATATTTACCAACCATGGCTACTGTTACCGTCGACTCAGGATTCAGCTGCGCTTCGACAACTTTATCCCAATCGCTCAAATCTGCTTCTGGTAAATCAAGACCAAAACGCTCACAGATTAAATCATCGAGATCTTGTTCATGTAAGGTACGTGGAATCTGATAAATACTTTGCGCATCTTCACACATAATGACCGCACGCTCTTCAACGTTGGTAAATAGTGCAATCTTGCGACGATTGTCTTGTGAGATATGATGATCAGAGCGGCAAATCAAGATATCAGGTTGCAGACCGATAGAACGCAGCTCTTTGACTGAATGCTGCGTTGGTTTAGTCTTAGTTTCACCTGCACTGGCGATATAAGGCACCAGCGTGAGATGCATCAGCATGGCACGATTGCGACCAAGCTCGACTTGCATCTGGCGTACTGCTTCCATAAAGGGTAACGACTCGATGTCACCGACGGTACCGCCAATCTCGATGATAGCGACATCATAGCCTTCGCCACTGGCAAGAATTTTGCTCTTAATCTCATCCGTAATATGCGGAATCACCTGCACCGTACCACCAAGATACTCACCACGGCGCTCTTTATTTAAGACATTTTGATAGATGCGACCACTGGTGAAGTTGTTGCTTTTGCTCATCTTTGAATGGCGTAAAAAACGCTCGTAATAGCCCAAGTCCAAATCTGTCTCGGCGCCATCTTCGGTTACGAATACCTCACCATGCTGAAACGGGCTCATCGTGCCTGGATCAACGTTGATATACGGATCCATCTTAGTCATGGTCACGTTTACGCCACGTGCTTCTAAGACAGCAGCAAGGGAAGCTGCGGTGATACCTTTTCCTAGTGAGGACACTACCCCACCGGTCACAAATATAAACTTGGTCATAGTACTCTGTCGGTAATTGGTAAAGAAGGATTTTACTAAAAATACGTCAAAAAATATAGGGCAAAAGCACAAACTATTTGAAACTCTGCATTTTTAGCGTTTGTCTGCTATAAACACTCAGCTATTATAACTTACTCACTCATTAAAAAAGCCATAACAAAAAAACTCACCCCGAAGGATGAGTTTTTTATTCAGATTCTAATGGTTAGATTAGAATTTGTATTCTAGACCAGTACCAACTACGATGATTTCAGAATCACCAGACGTACGAACTAATTGGTCGTTCTCTTCTGAACTATCAGTCCATGCATAACCAGCATTATCAGCTTTATTCATACCAGCATAAGCATGCATAATGATGTTGTCTTTAAAGAAGTATTTACCACCAACAACGATTTGGTCTGAATCAGAGTTTTCAAAACCGTTCAAATTACTAGTGTTGTTATATTGAGCATAGATAGAAGCTGGACGGGCAAAGTTGGTTAAGCCCATTTGACCGCTAACAATTAAACCTTTTTCTTTTTTACTGTTGCTTGAGTTATCAACACCGTCATAATCAGCTACTTGATATAGAGCACCTAGTGTTACAGGAGCTGCGATAAATTTACCTAAATCTACAGTAGCCGTACCACGGATAATATCACCATTGATGTTTTGATCTTTGTCATAAGCTAGACCAGCGGTGAAGCCAGTACCTTGATCAAACATAGCAGCAACACCAAAGCCTGCATTGTCGTTACCGTTTGCATCATCAGAGCTGTACATTGCTGTCAATTGTAATGGTAGACCATTATACTTAGGTGCAGTCCAGATGATTGAACTTGGGATACGGTTACTATCAGCCATGTTTAAGGCGTCAACAGCTTCGTTTTCGTTTCTTGTAGTACCTAGGTTATCCCAGTAACCTTGACCAACAACTACGTTGTCAATGCTAGCTAGGCTTGATTGGTTTTTACCAACACGGAACTCACCGAACTGTTTGTTATTTACACCAAGATAAGTATCACGGTTAGTGAAACCATTGCTATCACCATCAATGCGCGTGCCATACTCTAACTGATAGATAACATCAGTGTTAGCAGTCATGGCTTCAGAGCCTTTGATACCAATACGCGAAGCATGAGAGTTGATCTGTACTTCATCTTCATCATAATTGAAAGCAGGAGAACCTGTATTTGAATCAAAATCGGTATTAACGTAGTCAGCCGCTAAAAAAGCTTTACCATAAACAGTTGGTGCTGCATTGGCTGCAGATACAGATAGAGCAGCGATTGCTGTAGCTAAAAGTAGTTTTTTCATGGGGGTATCTCCACTTTACAATTTTAGTAATGAGCGAGCTATTATTAGCCGGTGCCCAAAATGGTATCGTCACAAATCCTCAAAGATATAATGTGTAACTGGCTACCGAGATTAGTCAGAAACAAGTGTGGCGAAGTTCTATTACCGTAAGATGAAAAAAACCATGACTTACATAACTGGGATTAAAAAAGTAACTGCCATGTAAACTTTGGTCTTTATCGCTCTGTTGCGTAACATCCGTTACCAAACTCATACTTCAGCTACAAGCATAACAACTTTGACATAATTTGCAACATTTTTTTGCAGCTTTAGTTGGGAAAAACTTTCAAACCCATCCTCTGTATAAGGTTTTGCCTTAAAGAAAATTTTGACAAAAAAACACCCCTACTCGTTTAAAACGAATAAGGGTGAGAATGACGAACGAAATCAGGAACGCTAAAAATTTTGGCAATCAACAGTGCGACAGATGGACAATGACTTACCTCTTTTATTGGCAGTCATTTACCTCACTTAAAGGGTGCTTATTGCTAAATTCAGTCTTGTTTTAGCTTTTAGCAGCCAGCACTGGCTTTTAGATCTAGACGTGCTTGATGCAATAATGGCTCAGTATAACCACTTGGCTGCTCGCGACCTTTAAACACCAAATCACACGCGGCTTTGAAGGCATAGGAGTTGTCCAAGTCAGTCGCCATTGGTTGATAATCAGCATCGCCAGCGTTTTGCTCATCAACGATTTTAGCCATGCGTTTCATCGTATCCATGACCTGCTGCTCGCTGACCACATCATGATGTAACCAGTTGGCAATGTGCTGACTTGAGATACGCAATGTCGCACGGTCTTCCATCAAGCCGACATCATTGATATCAGGTACTTTAGAGCAACCGACGCCTTGGTTTACCCAGCGTACAACATAGCCTAGGATACCTTGAGCATTGTTATCAATCTCTTGCTGTTTTTCTTCTTCAGTCCAATTGGTATCTGTTGCCAATGGAATGGTTAAGATATCATCTACGCTAGCGCGCGCACGTGATTTCAGGCTATCTTGAACCTCAGCGACATTGACTTGATGATAGTGCATGCTGTGTAAGGTAGCGCCCGTTGGGGATGGTACCCATGCCGTATTGGCACCTGCCTGTGGATGAGCAATCTTGGTGTCCATCATCTCTTGCATCTCGTCAGGTTTTGCCCACATGCCTTTACCAATCTGCGCGTGACCTTGTAAACCTACTTCAAGACCGATATCGACGTTCCACTGCTCATAAGCAGGCAGCCACGTTTGCGACTTCATATCGCCTTTACGGACAAATGGACCGGCATTCATACTGGTATGCATCTCATCACCTGTGCGATCTAAGAAGCCCGTATTGATGAAAATAACACGCTCTTTTGCTTGGCGAATGGCTTCTTTTAAGTTGACCGTCATACGGCGTTCTTCATCCATAATGCCGATCTTTATCGTATAACGCTCTAAGCCCAGTAGGTCTTCTGAGGCGTTAAACAAGTCATTCGCCATCTTTACCTCATCAGGACCATGCATTTTTGGTTTCACAATATACATTGAACCTTTACGTGAGTTTGATAACTCGGTTTTACCTTTTAAATCATTCAATGACAATAATGGTGTAATCAAACCATCCATTAAACCTTCGAAAACTTCTTCTTGACCATTGCCTAAATCTACCAAAATCGATGGATTTTGCATGAGATGTCCGACGTTACGTAGCAATAGAAGCGCGCGACCTGGCAAGGTCAGCGTATCACCCTCTGGCGTAGTATATTCGCGATCAGAATTCTGTTTACGCGTACGGGTCTTGCCGCCTTTCTCAAAGGTTTCTTGCAAATCGCCATTCATCAAGCCAAACCAATTGCGATACGCTTCCACCTTCTCTTCTGCATCAACAGCAGCGATGGAGTCTTCACAATCTTGAATCGCGGTCAGCGCCGATTCTAATAACACGTCTTTAATATGTGCAAGATCATCTTTGCCAATAGGATGATTGCCATCAATTTGAATCTCAGCATGCAAGTTATTGTTCTTTAATAACACAGCACTAGGACTATCAGCGTTGCCTACAAAACCTGCAAACTGTCCGGCATCTTTTAGTTGCGTGCTGCTATCGCCTTGCGCAATCTCAAGCTTACCATCAACGACTCTAAAACCTGTTACATCGCTATAGGAGCCTGATGCTAAGGCAAAGTTTTCATTTAGGAATTTTTTGGCATAAGCGACGACGGCTGCGCCACGTGTTGGATTGTAGCCACCTTTTGCTTCCTGACCATTTTCATCACTGATAACATTGGTGCCATATAAAGCATCATATAGACTGCCCCAACGCGCATTATTGGCGTTCAACGCATAGCGGGCATTACGTACTGGTACTACCAGCTGCGGTCCTGCAATGCGGGCAATCTCATCATCGACGTTTTCTGTGCTGACACTGAACGCTTCGCCTTCTGGTAATAGGTAGCCAATTTCTTGTAAAAATGCTTTGTACGCTGGATAATCAATGTCGCCATTTTTGGTAGGATGTTGCAGGTGCCATTGGTCAATCTGTCCTTGAATCTTAGCACGCGTTGCAAGCAGTGCTTTATTACGCGGGGTAAACTCTTTGATGACCTTTTCAAAACCTGACCAGTAACCGTCTGAATCAATACCGACTTTCGGCAGCACTTCATTTTCGATAAAATTGAACAGCTGCTGATCAATGGCAAGAATGCCTTTTTGAACACGATTGGCATTAGAAGACTGGCTCATACTGTTATCCTTATCTGTTTGTTAGAGTTGTTGATACTGGGCTGCTAAAACATACCTCGTCCATGTACACATTCATGCAAAAAGGTGCATAAAGCAGGGTTACAAAGTAATAAATAAGCGACAAGCCAAGTAAATTTACTGCTGCGTTACATTGGCCGTCATTATTTGAGCGGTGCTTAACGTTGTATTATCTAGATAGGTTTTACATAAAGATAGGCTATAAACCTTAGATTTTGAGACGCGATTGATAGTTGATATACTATTGACTATCTGCTATCAGCTGACAATCAATAGTAAGACAAAATACGTTAAAAGCAAAATATTATCCTACTACCAAATAAGGTAATAAACAAGGAAACCCCATTTAGTAACTAAATGCTTGTGCTGTAGATAAATGATAGTCTATATACCGTATGCGCCATCAACGATTACCTTGCTATCTTACTAAATTACTCACAAGTATAAACTGTAAGTAATCATTACGATATTACTCTATGCGTAATGGTTATCTATCATATCGAAGTAGTTTGAAGAGTTTAAATATATATCGCGCGTATATATCTACTTTTTTTCATTATTTTATCAATCCACTCATCGATAAAGTCCAAGCAAACCATGACCATAAACCAAGAAAATGCATCTATGCCTAAAACTATTTCTAATTTTCAATCTGAGCCTTCAACTACGGTAGGGAATCAACCTGTAATAGATTCTGAAGATAACAGTAGTGATAGCGTTGATATCATGTCTATCACCCAACTTAGTACGCCACTAAAGGTGGATTTATCGCCTATTTTTGATTTCTTGGGCGCACGTACCTCCCAAGCTTGGGTCAACGCCGCTGTTAATAACTTACCGCTGATTATTCAAGACCATGCCAATTGTGAAAAAAAGGCCGCCGGTACCGCAATGAATCTCATCTTTCGCTATGAGTTCTCTTATGATTTGCAGCGTAAATTGGCACAATTGATACGTGAGGAAATGCTGCACTATGAGCAAGTGCTCGGCATTATGAATGAGCGCGGGCAAGCATGGAAATATCTAAGTGCTGGACGCTATGCCAAAGGGATGCTAAAGCACAAACGCACTTATGAACCCGCTGCTATGGTAGATGTGCTTATCATTGGCGCATTTATCGAGGCACGTTCTTGTGAACGTTTTGCGGCACTTTCTGAGGTTATCCATGATGAGCGTTTGGCAAAATACTATCGTTATTTATTAAAATCAGAAAGTCGTCATTTTGAGGATTATCTGGCACTGGCGCAGTCATTGTCTGAAGACAATATCGATGAGCGTGTGGCGTTCTTTAAAGAAGTAGAAGCAGAACTGATATCAACTCCAGATACTGAGCTGCGTTTTCATAGCGGCAATCCTGCTACTCTCTAATTTATTAAGTCTATAGTTAAAATACCTTAAAAACGCTACGGTACTGCTGGTATAAATTTTTTGCAGCCTCTGTCTGCGTAGGCACAGCAAGCAAGAAAAATTGATATCAGCAGTATGTTATGTATCGATATTGCTTTTCCCTGACTATATAGTGAGTAAATAAGAAAAGGTGTTGCAAGCGACGTATCGTACGTCAGTACTTGCAACACCTTTTTCAAATTATCTGAATTGTCTAAATGTTTTAAAAATCTTTTCCATCTGAATTTAACACGCGGGTTTGGGCATTATCAATATTTGCATAGCGATCTAAATCGTTTATGCCTTCGCTTTTGGCCCCTTGATCAATAGTGGTATGTTCATTGATACCATCATCAAAAGCATTGCCCTTTTGATCGCGGCGGTCTGGCTGACGGGCAGCATTATCGCCATCATTGACATGCTCAGATCCTACCACATTCTCTTGGAACGTATCTGTTCCTTTATTAATAGTGGTATGATTTTCAATACTATCGTCGGTAGACATCATGTTATGACTATTATGATGAATGTCTTCATGTCTATGGTCGCCATGCTCGATATCATCGCTCACATATCTGGTACCAATGACTGTTTCTTGAAATGTCTCGGTGCTTTTTTCTGTCCTATCATCGGCTGCGATGGTATCGACTGTGCGCGCGTACGTGTCGCCGGTATGAGCATCACTACGATTAATAGGCGTTTTGTTTAATGCTGGATCTTTGGTTTCCATCGTAATATCCTTATTTTTAATGTATCTTTCTTTTTGTTTCTTCATCAGACGTCTAACAATGATCATTTATATGAGAATTAAGAGAGTCACGACGATGGAAAACTATTTATTGCCTTTTTGGGATAGATCATAAGCGTTTAGATCACCAACGTTTTTGCCACCTGGAGGCAGATTTTCTTCTTTACGTGGGTCAGCGTATATCTCATCCGTCTCCTGCGACTTCTGCTGAGGTCCGTCAATTTCGGGTTTGTACTTACGACCTTCATAACTGTCCGATGGATTATCTGGATGTAGCTTCGCTGGATCGTCGACGAATACAGGCTCTTCATTGTTTGGGTGCATGTTGGTAGTTTGAATATTGTCTGATTGACTATCATGTGACATGGCTTTTCCCTCGCTCGCTTTATTAATATGGGTTTCAATAATTTTTTGCTAACTATTTGTCTGTACGTAAGTCATCGTTGATAAAAGAGGTTTGCTCTTCTTCTGTTAATAATTCTGGTACATCAACTGGCTTGCCATTTTCTAAATTTTTCTCAATCTGTTGGCTATCTGCTTGCTCAGCGGCTTTTTTGATATCTGAGCTATTGTTGTTGGTATGACTCATGGTGAAATCCTGTTTTCTTATTGAAATACTTTATAAGGGTGAATGTTTACATCTATTTAATTATAGGAATAAATTTGATACGTTCACCAGTGTACTGCCGTATAAATATGTGAATAAGTGTGAGCTTACCAGACAGTTTGTAACCAGAAAGTAAGATTGGTAGGCTAAAAAAAACCAAGCAAGAAGTAATCTCTATGCTTGGCTGTTATATTTGTTGGAAAAAGTGGATACCATTAAAAATACTAAATGAGATTAATCGCCTTAATAACCGCTAATAAACAAAACAATTACACCGGCTCGCCAACACGATTAATCACCTTTAATAAATGCTCTTGGGCAATGTGAGGCGCTTCATCTGACGCTGGCTTGGTTCGTTGCCAGTTACCGTCACCGCTGAGTATCCACGCTTGCTTATTGTCTTGAAGGTAACTCAACAGTCCGTCTTGATAAATTTGCTTAGACAATTTTTTATCTTCAATCGGAAACGCTACCTCTACACGGTGGAACAAATTACGATCCATCCAATCGGCGCTGCCACAGTACAAGCGCTCATCACCATCATTATAGAAATAATAGATGCGAGTATGCTCCAAAAAACGACCGATAACAGAACGTACGGTGATGTTCTCAGACAGACCCTTCACTTGCGGACGCAGACAACATATGGAGCGCAAAATCAGTTCAATTTTGACCCCTGCTTGTGACGCATCATATAGTTTATCAATCAAACGACGTTCGGTTAAGGCGTTTACTTTAACAATAATATGAGCGCGCTTGCCCGCCTTGGCATGAGTAATCTCATCATCGATAAAGCTCATCAATTTATCATGCAAAGTAAATGGTGCATGCAATAGCTTTTTGAGATTGGCAGGTTTGCCCATGCCGGTTAGCTCTTGGAATATCTTGTGGACGTCTTCTGAGATATCAGGATCCGCACTGAATAATCCATAATCGGTATAGACTTTAGCATTTGCTGCGTGATAATTACCCGTGCCTAAATGCACATAACGGCGCATTTTCTCATCTTCGCGGCGCACAATGAGCATGAGTTTAGCATGGGTTTTGTAGCCGACAATACCGTAGACTACTACCGCCCCTGCCTCTTGCAGATAGTTGGCAACAGCAATATTAGACGCTTCGTCAAAACGCGCGCGTAACTCAATGACTGCTGTCACCTCTTTACCATTACGTGCTGCTGCAGCTAGCGCTTTGACAATTTCTGAATTGGTACCTGAACGATAAAGCGTTTGCTTAATCGCTAATACTTTTGGATCACTGGCAGCTTGCCAAAGTAAATTGATAATCGGCGAAAACGCATGGAACGGATGATGCACCAAGACATCGCCTTTACGCATTGCGGCAAACATACTGGTTGCTTTATCAAGCTTGTCGACGTCGCGGCGAAACGGTTTTGGTATTACATGTGTAAAAGGCTGATAACGCAGCGCTGGGATATTAAAATCAAACAGCAGCCGCGTTAGGTTCACCGGTCCATTGACACGATATAATTGATTGTCATGCAGCTCAAACTCATTGAGCAAATAGTCACTAATTGGTGTTGGGCATTCAGTGGTGACTTCAAGCCGCACTTTATCACCAAAGCGGCGGTTTTCAAGCTCACCTTCTAGGGCTTTGGCAATGTCATCAACATCATCTGCCAAGTCCAAATCCGCATTACGCGTCAGCCTAAACTGATGACAGCCGGTGACATTCATACCAGGGAATAGCTCACCGATATGCTCATGGATAATCGCTGATAGCATCACATGGTGCTCTTTGCCACCAGTTAATTCATCAGGCAAACGAATCACGCGCGGCAAGCTACGCGGCGCGGGTACGATAGCCAAATTGATATCGCGACCAAAGGCGTCTTTGCCCTCCAAAGTCGCAATGAAGTTCAAGCTTTTATTCACCAAGCGCGGGAATGGATGCGCAGGATCAATGCTAATAGGTGTCAATACCGGCGATACTTGCTCAGTAAAATAGCGCTTCATCCATGCAGATTGCTCAGCATTGAGCTCATCGCGCTTTAGGTAGCGAATATCTTCAAGTGCCAGTGCTGGCAAGATATCTTCATTTAGAATACGGTATTGCTCAGCGATGGCGTCATGAGTCACTGCTGATATTTTATTAAGAATTTCACTAGGACGCATACCATGTACACTGGTCGACACATCTCCCAGATTCAGCTTTTGCATGATACCAGCAACGCGAATCTCGAAAAACTCATCGATATTGGAGGAAAAAATCATTAAAAAGAATAAACGCTCAAGCAAAGGATGGTGGGGATCTGCCGCTTGTGCCAAGACCCGCAGATGAAACTGCAATAAAGACAAGTCACGATTGATATAGCTGCTGGGTGAATAATTGCCTTCTTCCGAACGTTGCCAATCAATCTCGGTTAATGCTTTATTACCATTTGAATGAGTAAGGCTAGTAGAGGGAGTACTTATTTGGACATTATTATCAGTGCCACCGTTTATATTGACCTCGTCATTTGTATCAATATCCACCTCAATAACATCAGTAATCTCATTATTATTCTGGGTATTATCCATCTCTGACACGTTATACTCCTTCACCATTATCAACTTAGCATTATTTTTATAACAATCTGATTCTGCCCTTGCTTTTATACCATACTTTCTAGGATTGTTACTTTAAAAATAGGCTGTGAGGCTGTTCCGTAAACAGACTTTGCCGTGTTTACTTTCAATGACAGTACGCCTATGCAGACTGTGGCAATACGGCATTTTTCATACGCTTTTTGATGATGCGCTGCTTATTACGCAAGCGCTTGTCCCCTTGATTGTCTTGATAGTATTTTGGATTGGTCAGCATAGCTATTAAGAGCGCAGACTCATCACGGTTTAGATTGTTTGCCGATTTATCAAAATAATGCTGCGCGGCAGCCTCGACACCATAGATACCGTTGCCAAACTCTGCTACATTCAAATACGCGGTCAAGATCCGCTGCTTATCCCATAATGTCTCAATCATTATGGTGAGAACAGCCTCTTCAGCTTTTCGGGTATAAGAGCGATGCGAGGTCAAAAATAGATTTTTGGCCAATTGCTGAGTGATGGTTGAGCCGCCCGCTGACATTTTCCCCGTCTCTTCGTTCTTTTTCTGTGCCGCCTTAATGCCTTTTATATCAAAGCCGCTGTGCTGGCTAAACGTCGAATCCTCACTGACAATCGCCGCTTGTTTGGCAGATTTGGCAATCGCGTCATATTCAACCCAAGTTTGGCTAACATCCCCGCCCGTAATGCGATGAGTGAGCATAAACATGCTGTTATTGATCGGCTGTGTTTTCCAAATTAATAGCAGCCCTGCAACCAACACATGGAATGCGACGACCAACACCATGAATGCCAATAATAGTCGTTTGATAAATGTGCCAAAACTTGTCATGGGTGTTGTCCAAGTGATTGAAATATAGTTAGAGAAAGTAAGGAGCGCTTAGCCTAGCAATATAGGTCAGCAATTATAAATAGCAGCTCATCTTACCTAATCTCACAATCGCTGTCATTATTTACCCCACTTCTTTATCATGTCACATGAGTACACGTAAAAAATCAGCAAAAAAGAACGTTGGATTTGTAAGTTTTGCATTTAGGGTTAATATAAGAGGGTAGCTATGTACGAGAATAATAATATAAGCACATTGCGTGCTCATATGATTGAAGAAAAACCTGAGCTTGGTTCTCCTGAAAATATGACCAAATGGTGGCTACTTGGCACCTCAGGTTGTCATTTATGTACTATTGCTGAACAGCTGATGACACAGCTACAAATGGTGCAACGCGTTACTTATGAGCCTGTCGATATTGCCGATTTCTCTGAGCCGCTTATGATGGCCTTTGCGACGACGATCCCTGTCATTTTGACACCGACAAAACGCTTAGATTATCCATTTTCAGTACTGGATTTACAGCGTTTATCGTAACTTTGACAGCCCTGCTCGCTTATTCAACACAGCCACAAACAAGCTTAATTCCTACCAATTCAAAACATTATCTATCATTTTATTCAATTTTAGCCTATATATTGATAGCCAATCTTTCCCTTTTTATTATAAGCTTGAGGTCATCTGTATAATACTACAGTGAGTGTCGACCGTTTAGTGAGCAAAGGAATGCCACCATGAATCAGAGCCAAAGACCTGATAAAGCTGCTCTAGCAGAGCTGTTTCGCGATTTTATTGAGCCTCAGTACGTGATCAATGATGAGGAGACGCAAAAGCCTTTTGAATGTGATGGCCTATCGGTATATTGCGATATGCCCCTCATTACGGTGCTCCCAGAAACTGTTGAGCAAGTTTGCAAGGTTATGCAAATCTGTTATCGCTATCAAATCCCTGTGGTGGCGCGCGGTGCCGGTACGGGCTTGTGTGCAGGCGCGATGCCCAACCCTGATGGCGTCTTATTGGTATTGTCCCGATTTAAACATATCCTTGATATTGATCCTCTTTCCCGTAGCGCGCGTTTGCAGCCAGGCGTGCGCAACCTTGCTATTAGTGAGGCGGCAAGTCAATACGGCTTGTATTATGGCCCAGACCCTTCTTCACAGATTGCCTGCTCCATCGGTGGCAATGTCGCCGAAAACTCAGGCGGTGTCCATTGTCTCAAATATGGTCTGACCACTCATAACTTATTAAAGGTTGAGATGGTCACAGTCGAAGGGGATCTCATCACTATTGGTAGTGAAGGTCTCGATAGCAATGGCTTTGATTTGTTGGCTCTGATTACCGGCTCTGAGGGGCTGCTTGGGGTAATTACAGAAGTGACGGTCAAGCTACTACCTAGCCCCGAAAAGGCTCAGGTTATCATGGCCGCTTTTGACAATGTTCAAACCGCAGGAGACGCGGTCGGCGGCGTGATTGCCAAAGGTATTATTCCAGCCGGACTTGAGATGATGGACAGTCCTGCCATCATAGCCGCCGAAGCGTTTGCCCATGCAGGCTACCCAATTGACGCCCAAGCTTTGCTGCTGTGTGAGTTAGATGGTAGCGAGGCGGAAGTTCAAGAACAGATTGCAGAGGTTGAGCAGCTGTTTATCGAGCTTGGCGCAACCACAACACGTGTCTCGCAAAGTGAGGCGGAGCGCGCCTTATTATGGAAAGGTCGAAAATCGGCGTTTCCTGCCGTCGGACGAATATCCCCTGACTACTACTGCATGGATGGCACCATTCCGCGTAGCCAACTTGCCCATGTCTTAACCGAAATGCAAATACTCTCAGATCAATACGGTCTGCGCGTCGCCAACGTGTTTCATGCTGGGGACGGCAATTTGCACCCGCTTATCTTATTTGATGCCAATGTCCCAGGAGAGCTTGAGCGCACTGAAGAATTTGGCAGCCGGATTTTAGAGCTTTGCGTCAAGGTAGGCGGCTGCATAACTGGTGAGCATGGGGTTGGCGTCGAAAAAATCCGCCAAATGACGATTCAGTTTAACGATCAAGAACTGACACAATTTCATGCAATCAAGCACGCCTTTGACCCAATTGGTACGTTAAATCCAGGTAAGGGCATTCCAGTGCTCAAGCGCTGTCAAGAGTACCGTACCCTTGACAGACCTGAGCACAACCATGACTCTCAACCACAGCGAGGAGATCTGGCATGACAGATATTAGTCAAGAGCTGATTGCGCGGGTAAGACAAGCCAGCCACGACGGCACAGCACTACAAATCATGGGCGGGGGCAGCAAGCAGTTTATGGGACGTGAGCCAATAGGCGATCCCATCAGTCTTCGCGAGCATAAAGGCATCATCAGTTATGAGCCGATCGAATTGGTGCTGACTGCTCGTGCTGGAACCTCTATTACTGAGATTAATAGCGTCTTAGCAGAACACAATCAGTGCTTAGCGTTTGAGCCACCGGCATTTGACGGACAAGCAACCTTGGGCGGGACCTTGGCCTGTCATTTATCAGGTCCAGCAAGACCTTGGAGCGGTTCAATAAGAGACCATGTCTTAGGCATTCGCCTGATTAATGGCCATGCAGAAGAACTTCGCTTTGGCGGTCAGGTGATGAAAAACGTCGCCGGTTATGATGTCTCACGGATGCAGGCAGGCGCTATGGGCACCTTGGGTATCATCACTGAAGTCAGTCTAAAAGTCATGCCTAAGCCTGCCGCCACTGTGACTGTCAAGCAGGAAATGGACGCTGCAAAGGCTATTGAGACCATGAACCGCCTCTCAGGGCAATCTAAACCTTTAACGGGGGCGTGTTGGTTTGACGATCATTTATATTTGCGCTTGGCAGGCGCGCGAAGTGCGGTAGACAGTACTGTCAACCAGTGGCAAGGCGCGACATTAGAGGATACAGATGCGTTTTGGTCAATGCTTCGTGAGCAGCAATTGGATTATTTCTTAGACGCGTCCTCATTATGGCGGTTTTCTATAAAAAGTAGCGCTGTGCATATGCTACCAAAAGAAGACTGGCTGATTGATTGGGGGGGATCACAGCGCTGGCTTCGTGGCGACTTTACCGTGGACAAATTAGAAGCGCTCGCTGAGGCTGCAGGTGGTCAGGTCAGCCTTTATCGCGGTGGTGACAGGCGTCAGGAGGTCTTTCATACTCAGTCTGAGGCGCTGCAAAAGCTCCACCAACGCCTCAAACACGCCTTTGATCCGAATGGTGTTTTCAATCCCTATCGTTTATACAGCTGGATGTAGATTGGCTCGATGACAAGGAAGTCGTAATGCGAACTCAAATCAATATAAAATATCTGGATCACCCAGATATTCAAGAAGCCGATGATATTTTGCGTACTTGCGTTCACTGTGGATTTTGTAATGCCACGTGCCCCACGTATCAAGAGCTTGGCGATGAGCGTGACGGTCCTCGCGGCCGTATTTATTTACTAAAACAAATGCTTGAAACTGGTGATGTTAGCGAAAAATCCCAACTTCATTTAGACCGCTGTTTGACTTGTCGTAGCTGCGAGACCACTTGCCCCTCTGGGGTAAAATATGGCCGCTTGGCTGAAATCGGCCGCGATATTATGGAAGAACAACTGTCGCGACCTGCCAATCAAAGACTCAAACGTTGGCTTATCAGAAAGGTATTGCCCTATCCGCACCGATTTGGGTTTCTCTTAAAACTCGGGCAACTGTTTCGCTCCTTTTTACCTCGCGACTTAAAAGCCCAAGTCCCTGTTAAGCAAATCACCCGTCCGCGACCATCACAGCAACACTCGCGTCAAATGCTGGTGCTAGAGGGCTGTGCCCAACCTTCTGCCACCCCCAATACTAACAATGCCGCCGCCCGAGTACTTGATAGGCTAGGCATCAGCTTGATTGCTGCGCCAGATGCCGGATGCTGCGGCGCTGTGAGCTATCATATGCCAGCCCATGAAGAAGGTCTTGCGTTTATGCGGCGCAATATCGATGCATGGTGGCCATATATCGAATCTGGGGCGGAAGCCATTGTCATCAGCGCCTCAGGCTGCGGCTCGATGGTCAAAGAATACGGCGAAAAACTCAAACATGACGACGCTTATGCGGCTAAAGCTAAGCGTATCAGTGCACTGACCCAAGATTTGAGTGAAGTTCTAATCAAAGAAGACCTAGAAAAGTTGGTGGTAAAACAGACGAATCGCAAGACCGCTGTCCACTGCCCCTGCTCGCTACAGCACGCTCAGCAGTTAGGCGGTCATGTTGAGCAGATATTGCAACGCGCTGGGATTAAGCTCTCTAAAACCCAAAACGGACATTTATGCTGCGGCTCTGCTGGTACTTACTCGCTCCTTCAGCCTAAGCTGAGCCAGCAACTACTCACCAATAAAATCAACGATCTTACCATCGATAACCCAGATCAGATTGTGACAGCCAATATCGGATGCCAATTGCATTTAGGCAGCCATGCGTCCGTCCCAGTCAAGCATTGGATCGAATTGTTAGATCCCTCACCAATCAAGCCATCATGAGCTGAATAGACTATAAAGAACAGTCATTCAGCTTTTAGTCATAGTAAGCGCAATAATAGTAAATACCGTCACTGTAATACAGTTACGGTAAGGATAATCACTGTAACAAAGGATTCAAGGTCTCAGCTAATTTTTGAAATAAGTTCTTTACTGCCATTTGAATGACGCCCGCAGCACCAAAAAACTATAGGCTTCTTTTGGCTTAATACTGATAAACAAAAAAGAAATATCCTTCAATGATATCTCAAAGATGACTCCAACTACATATACCAAGGAAGGTTTATTATGTACACTTTTTTGGCCTTAGCGCCTATTTTGGTCGTCCTCGTTTTACTTGTCATATTGCGGCTGCCTGCCAAGATTTCTATGGGCGTTGCCTATTTAGTAACCGCGCTATTAGCGTTGTTCGTTTGGCAAGCCAGTGGTGCCCAAGTCGCCGCCGCTACTGTAAACGGTATCATCGTCGCACTCACGCTTTTATTTATTGTATTTGCGGCTATTTTATTGCTGAATACTTTGAAGGAAGGGGGCGCTATTGTCGCTATTCGTAAAGGCTTTATGGACATCTCGCCCGATAGACGCGTTCAAGTTATCATTGTGGCGTGGTTATTCGGCTCGCTGATAGAAGGCTCATCAGGATTTGGTACGCCATCTGCTATCGGTGCACCGTTGTTGCTCGCTTTAGGTTTCCCAGCGATGGCATCAGTTATGGCTATGTTAATTATTCAGTCGACGCCCGTATCATTTGGTGCCGTTGGTACGCCAGTATTACTTGGCGTTTGGACTGGTATCAATGATAAGCCAGATATAACGCAAGCGATTGTGCCACTCTCAACTGAAAACTATCTATTACAAATTGCGGGTAACATCGGTCTGATACATGCGCTGGTGGGTTTTCTAATTCCGTTACTTTTGAGTGGATTTTTGACTCGGTTCTTTGGTAAGAATCGCTCCTTCGTTGAAGGGCTCAAAGTATGGCCTTTTGCAATTTTTGCTGGTCTCTGCTTTACCGTTCCTTATTATTTAGTGGCTAAATACCTAGGTCCTGAGTTCCCATCATTGGTCGGCGGTTTTATCGGTCTTATGATTGTGCTTCCTGCAGCAAAGCGCGGCTTTTTGATGCCTAAAGAGATTTTTGATTTTGCGCCACGCGCTAAATGGGATAAAGACTGGCTCGGCTCGTTACCTGAAGAAAAGTTTGATGATTCCATTGCACCAAGATTTTCTTTGGTTCGGGCATTTTCTCCTTATCTCATCGTTATTGGTCTACTAATCATCACTCGAGTCATTGCACCGCTGAAGGCATTTTTGACTGGAGATTTGACCACTATACAATTTACCAATCTTTTTGGTACCACTATTTCTAGTAAAATCCAACTTGCCTATTCTCCAGGTATCATTCTAATTATTGTTGCCCTAATCTCTATCTTGTTGTTCAAAATGAACGGACAAGCCGTCAAACGTAGTTGGAGTAGTTCTGCAAAAACCATGGTAGCTGCCGCACCAGCCTTGCTGTTTTCGGTACCGATGGTACAAGTATTCATCAACTCTGGGTCAGCTGCTGAAGTCGCAAATTCGCTACCCGCTATGCCAATCTTACTGGCTGAGAGTGCCGCTGGTGCATTTCAAAATACATGGCCACTCGTGTCTCCGTGGATTGGCGCACTGGGTGCGTTCATTGCAGGCTCAAATACCGTCAGTAATATGATGTTCGCTTACTTTCAGTGGTCAACCGCCAGTCAAATCGGCTTAGATGCCAACCTTGCTGCACAAGTAGTAGCACTGCAAGCGGTCGGTGGCGCAGCAGGTAATATGATTGCGGTACATAACGTCGTTGCTGCTTGCGCGGTGGTTGGTCTGATGGATAAAGAAGGCTATGTTATTCGCAAAACCTTAGTCGCAATGACATACTATGTGATTCAGGCAGGATTGATCGGTATGGGTATTATTTTCGGTCAAATGTGGTGGTGGATATTGGCTGTCATTTGGCCAATCGCATTTTTTGGCATCATGGCAATCACGAGTAAAAAAACGGCTACTTAACATGAGTTAGCTGTACTAGTAAATCTTTGAATCCGCACTCAGCACTTGAACTGACGCTATTATACTAACTATGATAGCGTCAGTTCTATGTCACGGTTAAGTTAATATCATTCAATGATTAACGACAAAATATTAATCACACCAATATCGTAGTTAATAAACAGTTACCCAATAAGCATCAAGGAAGAACCCATGAAAGATTTGAGCAAAATCACTGAAATTGAAGACCTACGACGGGTTGCTGAGCGCAAAGTGCCTCGCATGTTCTATGATTATGTCGACTCAGGCTCATGGACTGAGACCACTTATCGCAATAATGAAACCGACTTTGACCGTATCAAACTGCGTCAGCGGGTATTGGTCAATATGGAAGGACGCTCGCTTGCCACCGAAATGTTGGGCACGCCCGTAAAAATGCCGGTTGCGATTGCGCCAACAGGCTTTACTGGCATGATGTGGGCAGACGGAGAAATCCTCGCGGCACAGGCAGCAGAGAATTTTGGCGTACCGTTTTCACTCTCGACCATGAGTATTTGCTCTATCGAAGATGTCGCCACCCATACCAGCCAGCCGTTTTGGTTTCAGCTATATATGATGCGTGATATGGACTTTATCGCCAATTTGATTCGCCGCGCTAAAGAAGCCAATTGCTCAGCGCTCATCCTGACCGCCGACTTACAAGTACTCGGTCAACGTCATAAAGACATTAAAAATGGTCTATCTGCGCCACCTAAACCGACGCTTGCCAACATCTTAAACCTGATGACCAAGCCGGAATGGTGTATGAATATGCTCCAAACCCGCCGCCGTACCTTTGGTAATATCGTCGGTCACGCCAAAAACGTCGAAGATATCTCATCGCTATCCGCATGGACATCTGAGCAGTTCGATCCGGCCCTGAGCTGGGATGATGTCGCTCGTATTAAAGACATGTGGGGTGGCAAACTGATTATCAAAGGCATCATGGAGCCAGAAGACGCTGTACTGGCAGCTCGTAGCGGTGCCGATGCGCTAGTGGTCTCCAATCATGGTGGACGCCAATTGGATGGCGCACCTTCTTCCATTTCATCTCTATCCGATATTGTACAAGCCGTGCGTGCTGAAGACAGTCAGATTGAAGTTTGGCTCGATAGCGGTATTCGTTCTGGGCAAGATGTACTCAAAGCGATGGCCTTAGGAGCCAATGGCACGATGATTGGTCGCGCTTTTCTTTATGGTCTTGGCGCGTATGGCGAAGATGGTGTCCGTCGAGCGCTTGAGCTGATTTATAACGAATGTGATATCAGCATGGCGTTTTGCGGTCATACCGATATCAATGAAGTGCGCGATGATATCTTAGTCAAAGGTACTTACGAGCATCTTAAAACTGCCTTGCCTTACGTAGCGCCGATGCGCTGGTAAGTATAGATAAGATAGCTGCTTAGAGTTGTTGGTCGCTTTCTTTATACTATCTATACCCTTTATACTGTACTGATAATTTTTTATTGATAATTAGATGTTATGACCATTCAACAATTATTAAAGACAGCGCCTATCACTACTGTGTTATTAGTCAGCTTTATTGGGCTATTTATCATGCAGGTATTAACGGGTGTCGATGCCAATAATCCTTCAACTGAAGCGCTGATAAAATGGGGTGCCAATGCCTTACCTTTTACTATGGATAATGAGCCATGGCGCTTGGTCAGCAGTGCGTTTTTGCATATTGGGCTGATGCATTTACTGTTTAATGGTTTTGCCATGTACTTTTTTGGGCAAATTGCCGAGCCGATGTTTGGCTCAGCGAGGTTTTTGGCGCTATTTTTACTGGCAGCAATCGGTGGCAACTTACTGAATAATTACGTCACATGGCAAGGTATTGTGGACGGGACAGGACAAGCCGGATTATCTGCAGGCGCATCAGGCGGTATCATGGGTATTGGCGCGGCGTTATTGATTGCTGCACTATTTAAGATATCAGTCAATGGCATGGTGCTGAATCTTAAAAGCCTGATATTTATTATGGGCATCAACCTAGTCTATGGTTTTGCAGTGCCGGGTATCGACAATGCTGGTCACATTGGCGGTGCGATTACCGGTCTTATCATTGCACTGGCTTTTGCGATTGCCTATCGTCAACGTATGGCAGCTGTCATACAGAATATTGCCACTTACGAGAATGATTATTTACCCCATTATCAAAGTGAGCAACAAAACGAATATCACACCACTTATATTAATACGCCAGTGAATAGCGTCACTGACTTTGATAATGATGTTCATTCAACCAACCCTCATTTAAATCATGATAGTTTGCATAATGAGAGTCATGTGGATAATAATAGTGGTGTAAACTCAAACGTAATTGTTAACCCTACCAATCCTATTCGCCCTACTCCTAACGAAACCTTGAATGAGAAAAGCACAGCCATTAAATCTGTGCTTATTTGGCAGTTGCTGCCGTGGGTTGTGATGTTATTGATTAGCCTTGGCTTTATGTGGTGGTGGCAAGATATCCATCAGCAATTAATAGAAGTGCTCAATGCCATCGAGCAAAGCACTGTTTAGCCTACACCCCTTTTGTTTTTAACTGGCTCTAACGTAATAAGAATCTTGCACATTTCTCTATCTTCATCTGTTTTTTTCAATCATTTATGAGAACAAATTATGTTTACATCATCATCGCTATCCCCTACTTTTAAGCGTGCTTTGCTTAGCACGTTGACGGCTACTGTCATGCTTGGCGCAGCCAGCCTATCTAATGCAGCACTCTTCAATAAAAACCTACCGAAAGATCCTGATGCTGAGTTAAGCGTCGGTGTCAACGTCATGGCAGTCAACTCTGCTTATGATTTGGAAGAAAGCACCGAGATAAAAGTATTGCCAGGGGTGTTCTATGACAATAATAGAATCTACGCACGCGGTGCTCAAGCAGGTGCTTATATCATCAATGATGGCAAAAATCAGCTTGCTGCTTATGCTCAGCTCGCTGGCAGTGAGTTTGATCCTGATGATGCTACTGGCGCACTAAGCGAACTTGATGAGCGTAAAGCCTCTGCTGCTGCAGGCTTAAGCTATACGCGTTTGACACCGGTTGGTGGCTTTCGTGCTCAATATGCAACAGATATCTTAGATCGTAGCGGCGGTAATACTGCCCGCTTAAGCTATATTGGTAAAATTAGCAAAAACAAGCTAACGGTCTATCCAAGCGTTGGATTTGAGTACAATGATGCCGACTACAATCAATACTACTACGGCGTGAGCGATACAGAGTCAACTAGAACAACGGGCGGCGTCGCTGCTTATACCGCCAACTCAAGCTTGAATCCTTATATTAATGTTAGTGCCAACTATGATTTCAGTAAGCGCTGGGCGGGCTTTGCCAATCAAAGCTTAAGTTATCTGCCAAATGAGCAATATGACAGTCCAATGGTTGACTCGCGTACGGATGCAACGACGACGCTTGGGTTGCTTTATAAGTTTTAATTGAGATTAGATCGTTATAAAAAAAGACCTTACCGCGTGATGTGGCAAGGTCTTTTTTTTATAGAACATTTGATAAAAACTATACTTTAACCTTTGAGATATTTTCTCCAATTTCTTGAATAGCTGCCTTCAATACATGTAAACATATTTTGGCGGTATCTTCTCTTGGATTAAATCCAACACTCATTTGCTGATGCGGATGAATATAGTTCCGAAAATCTCGTAGCGTATGGCTAAATCTCTGAATATCATGTTGTACCAAACCTAATTCATAAGCAACATCAATAAAAGAGCTTAGCGACCATTTGGAGAGTTCGTAAACTTTACCTGATTTATCCTTAGGAGAGGATTTTGCAGTATTAAAATGTCTAGGATACTGATTCGCTAAACCTAACAAAACTCCTTCGAGAGTACTGCCTGCTATGATAATCACAGACAAATAGGCTTCTGAAGAATAGCACCTTTCTATTTCTTTTATTCTTCCTTCTATTACTTCCGACACCATTCCTTCTAAACCAATTTTTTGTACAGAAACATTTGAAAATTCCTGACTTAAAAATTGGTTCTCAGTATTAGTCTGATTAGGTTTTAAAGGCTCCTGCACCTCAATCTTATCCAACCGCTTAAAATCAATATTAGCACCGTTACGAACTACCTTCCATTTATCAAAAGCAATATATTTATTAAATCCCGCGATATAGTTATCTAAGTCTTCTAAACGGTCTATAAAGTTGGCAGGATTAAATAATTCTTTGATACAGCAATCTAGCTGAGGAGTTCCATTAATACCTTCCAATTTTTTATCAGTATATACCCAGCGTGATGGGAAACCTTGTTCGTAAGTATCATTGAATCCAAGATTATTAAATAGGCGAACAAGCTGAGGACCTGACCTATACTCAGTATCTTCATTAATCAAAATACGTAACTTCTCAAGCGACTTAGAACTTAAAAACATTCATGAGCTCCAGTTTTATAACATACACAATAATATGAAAATATATATCTAAAAATCAGTCATAGCGTTTCTCTCTAGCAATCAGTATATAGTGTTACTCTCTTAATTTGATATGCTAATTACAACCAAAAAAAGACCTTGCCACATGACAAGGTCTTTTTGCTATTCTAAGAAATCATTAGAACAATTACTTAGGATGTACCATATCAGCAGGAATCACCCACTCATCAAACTGAGCTTCAGTTAATAGCTCTAACTCAACCGCCACTTGCTTCAACGTTTTGTTTTCTTTGTAAGCAGTCTTAGCGATTTTTGCTGCATTCTCATAGCCAACATGACGGTTCAATGCAGTCACTAGCATCAATGAGTTATGCAAGAAGTCATCAATTTTGTCTTTTACTGGCTCGATACCCACAGCACAGTTTTCGTTGAAGCTGTTGCAAGCATCGCCAAGTAGCTTGATAGATTGCAACAAGTTAAACGCGATAACTGGCTTATAAACGTTTAGCTCAAAGTTACCTGATGCACCTGCCATGCTGATAGTGACATCGTTACCCATGACTTGCGCCACAACCATGGTCATGGCTTCTGACTGAGTTGGGTTCACTTTACCCGGCATGATAGATGAGCCTGGCTCATTCTCTGGAATCGTCAATTCGCCCAATCCACAACGAGGGCCAGATGCCAACCAACGAATGTCGTTAGCGATTTTATTTAAGCTCGCTGCTAGCGTTTTTAGTGCGCCTGAAGCAAACACTTCCGCATCACGAGCGGCAAGCGCTTCAAATTTATTTGGTGACGTCACAAATGGAAGACCAGACAATGTCGCTAATTGCTCAGCTGATTTTACTGCATAATCAGGATGGGCGTTTAGACCAGTCCCAACCGCCGTACCGCCTAGTGGTAACTCATATAAGCCTTGTAACGCGTTGTCAATACGAGTCAATGAATGGTCAAGTTGGCTGACATAGCCGCTGAACTCTTGGCCTAAGGTCAAAGGCGTGGCGTCTTGCAAATGCGTACGACCGATTTTTACGATGCTATCGAATTCTTTGGCTTTGGCAGCTAGCGTATCACGTAGTGCTTTTACTGCTGGAACCAATAAACCATTGATTTCACGAGCCGCAGCAACACGAATCGCCGTTGGGAAGCTGTCATTGGTAGATTGAGCATGATTTACATGGTCATTTGGATGAATTGGCGTGTAGCTGCCGCGCTCAGAACCAGCAATTTCGTTGGCACGGTTGGCAAGTACTTCGTTCATGTTCATGTTTGACTGTGTGCCAGACCCTGTCTGCCATACGACTAGCGGGAACTGATCGACCAGACCACCGTTGATGATTTCGTCAGCCGCTTGTACGATTAGATCACGCTTATCGCCGTCGATACGCTCAAGGCTGGCGTTGGTAATGGCAGCGGCTTTTTTGACCAGCGCCATCGCTTCAATCATCGGACGCGGCAATGTCTCGCCACCGATTTTGAAGTTTTCACGGCTACGCTGCGTTTGCGCACCCCAATAAGCGTCAGCTGGGACTTCTACGTTGCCCATGGTGTCTTTTTCGATACGAGTTGCCTGATTCTGTGTCGACATAACTACCCTCTTTGATGGTTTGTTGTTTTATTGCTGAGTCATAAAAAATGCAACATCTGCTGCACATAAAGGAGAATACGATATAAAGTGGCGTTATGATAGCATGACTAGAACGTGTTGAATATTCACAAATAGCCTCGAGTCGCGTCTAAAAACGCCTGTCCTTACCAACTTAACATATGACCGGACCGTCTCTCTATGTATCCTGAACCCAAAATTCCTCAATCAAAACCTCAATCAAAAGAACTTGAGTTGACCTCATATAAAATCAATAACCCACCCAGACGACACTTTACTCGCCAGCGTCGTCAGTTAAGTGATGGCGCACGTAGACAATATGCTCTGTCCGCAAGCTTGCATCTATCTAAGCTACAGCAGCGGCTACCAGTGAATGCACGTATTGGCTTATATTATGATGGCTTTGGTGAACTGCCCACACAGCCACTGCTAAATTGGTGTAAACACTTAGGCTATTTTCCTTATTTGCCTGTTGTGGGTTCGTTAGGTCGTGATAGTCAGGGTCAAAATGACAAAAGGCTGCGTTTTGTACCAATTTACCATTCTAAATTGTTAAATGTGCCAACCCGCATCCATCGCCTAGGTATGAAACAAAATCAAAATCGCAAGCTATTATGGGCGCAAGAATTAGACGTGATTATCTGCCCGCTGGTAGCAGTAGACTTAAACGGCAATCGTATGGGTATGGGTGGCGGTTTTTATGACACCACGCTTGGTAAAATCTATCAGTCAGGCGCTAAAAAACCGTTAAAGATTGGCTGGTGTTATGATTTTCAGGTGGTTGAACAATTACAACGTCAGCCGTGGGATGTGCCATTAGACGGCCTCATTACACCAAATGGCATAAGGTGGTTTTGATGAAAGATAACCATAAAAAGTCTGAAAAAAATTCTAGCGCTGACAATGTGGACGAGTATTTGCAAACGTTAGGCAACGAGGACGCTAGAGAGCAACGTTACTACAGTCAAGAGCAACCGTTTAGCGCTGACGAGTTAGCAAATACTATCAATGAACGCCGTTTAAATGAATTAATGGCGCAAAGTGATGAATTTTTGAGTAGCTTGAATGGTGAAATTAAGGATTTTGATGAAAGCTCTGACAAGGATCATACTTAAAAATATTGAATAACTTGTAGGGTGCGCCTCGCGCACCGATAGTCGAGATTAACTTTTTTATGGTGCGTAGGGCGAATCCTACTCAGCTTTAACACTTAAAGACAAACCAATAGCTCAAAATGCAAAAGCCACCTATATAGTGGCTTTTTTATTAGATAGTATTTAAGTTAAAAAACCTACAACACCATCGCTGCAATCCAACCAAACACCAATAACGGAATATTGTAGTGAATAAAGGTCGGCACCACACTGTCTTTGATATGGTCATGCTGTCCGTCGATATTTAGACCAGAAGTTGGCCCCAATGTCGAATCTGATGCTGGCGACCCTGCGTCACCTAACGCGCCAGCCGTACCAATAATCGCAACCGTCGCGAGTGGCGAAAATCCTAACGAGATACATAGCGGTACGTAAATCGCTGCCAAAATAGGAATGGTAGAGAATGACGAGCCGATGCCCATGGTCACAATCAGACCAATCAGCAGCATGATAAACGCCGCCATCGCTTTATTACCGCCAAATAATGCTGCCGCCCCATCAACCAAAGGCTGTATCTGCTCAGTCGCTTTCATGACTTCCGCAAACCCTTGCGCCGTAATCATAATAAAGCCAATCATCGCCATCAGTTTGATACCGTCATTAAACACTGTATCGGCATCACGCCATTTGACGACGCCTGTCGCCATAAAGACACCAAAGCCAAACATAGAACCCAGCAATAGCGAGTCTGTATAAAGCTGCACCACAAAAGCGGTGACAATTGCAGCCAACGCCACCAGCGTTTTCATTTTACTTTGTTTCTGCGCCGTAGCCGCAGTTTTACTTAACGCGTCACCTTCTAACACTTCATCATGTGCAGCTTTATCAATTGCTAGCTGCTGATACTGACGCGGTTTACGATAGCTGATAAATACCGCGATCAGCAGACCGATTAGCATCCCTAATGCAGGAATTGCCATCGCTTTAACCACAGAAATATCAGTAATATCAATGCCCGCTTCACCAACGTTTTTAAGCATGATTTGATTGAGATAAATATCGCCAAACCCATACGGAATAAACATATAAGTCGTGACAAGTCCAAAGGTAATCAGACAAGCAATCAGGCGTCTATCAATATGCATGCGGTTAAATGCCAATAATAATGGCGGCACAAGCAGCGGAATAAAGGCGATATGAATCGGAATTAAGTTTTGGCTAAAGCAGCTCATAGTGACAAGACCTGCAAACAGCATGTATTTAATCATGCCACTGGTGCCGCCTGCATCAATGCGCTTAATCACCGCCCCTGCCAAAGATTGTGGCAAGCCGGAATGAGCGATCGCTACTGCAAACGCACCTAGCAGCGCATATGACAGCGCGATTTGCGCGCCGTTTTTAATCCCTTCTTGAAAGGCGTTCAAGGTATCAGTCATACCGAGACCAGCGATGAGCCCACCTGCCAGCGCACCGATTAATAAGCTCAGCACGACGTGCACTCGCGCTAGTGACAACCCTAGCATGATGACAACTGCCAGTAGTACCGCATTGATGGTCATATTCTCGCCCCTTATCCTATACTTTGTAGCCTGCTATCGACCCATTTTGGTATGCTGCCAATTTACTTATGTCGTCTCAGCCTTTTAATCCACACAGTTGCTATTTGAACGGAGCGATTAAGACGCGCGCTATTTTACCTGATTTTACAAATAAAACCCACGCGCAAAACCTAATAGCCTGAAGAGAAAAAGTAGATAAAGGCACAATATTCTCTCAACTGTTGATAACAGAGCCTTGCAATTTTATATAGCAGCACCATTTATCTAAACATGAACCACTAACTTGACTTTACAAGTCTGGTGAACGAGGAAGAATATATGAATGAACATAAAATTGATAAAGACAATATCGACATCAATGTCGACGTATCCCCTAACGTTGCTGATGACAACAAGCAGCAAAGTGAGCTAGGAAACGAGCAACAGAACGAGTTAGAATCAGCGTCTGATAACGCAGTAGAAAACAAGTCAGCGTCTGACGCCGCTCAAGAAGATGACACTGCGAAAGACAGTAAAGAAGATACTGTTGAAGATTATCTGCCATTATTGGCACTGCGCGATGTCGTTGTTTATCCGCATATGCAAATTGCCTTGTTTGTCGGTCGTGAGCCATCGGTAAAAGCCGTTGAGCTGGCACAAGCTGAGTACGGCAACAAAGTACTGGTTTTGGCTCAAAAAGACTCTTTGACCGAAGACATCGATCAAGACAATCTATACCAGTACGGTACGGTCTGCCGCATCGTCAGCACCATGCCGCATGATAGCGATGAGAACTGCATCAAAGTCTTAATCGAGGGTCAATATCGTGCGCGCGTCGATGCTATCGAAAATCACGATGAATTATTGATGGCAAGCTTTGAGCGTGCAGACCTTGATGTCAGTATGGATGAGAGCCAGCAGAAAAACACGATTCAAGCTTTAACCTCGCTGTTTGAAAGCTATGCGGATGCACGTCTACGTAATGCGCGCGAGCTAACGCGCGTTGCAAAACGTATCGATGATTTGCTTGAGTTGGTCTACTTTATCTCAACTCGTGTGTCGATGGATCTTGATATCAAACAGTCATTTTTAGAGCAAAATGATATCAAAACCCATATCAACACTTTGACTGAATATTTGGTCAAGCAAAGTGCTGAGCAAAACATCGAACAAGATATCCAAGAAGCTGTCCGTCAGCAAATGGAAGACAATCAGCGTGAATACTTCTTAAATGAGAAGATGAAAGCCATTAAGAATGAGCTGTCAGATATGAATGACGGTGCGTTCGATGCTGAAGATGATGTGGCTGAGCTTGAACAACGTCTTGATGAAGCTGACTTGCCAGAAGATGTGCGCAAAAAAGCTGAGCAAGAGATGAAAAAGCTCAAAATGATGCCACCGGCTTCGAGCGAATCTTCAGTGGTGCGTAACTATATTGAATGGATTTTGGACACGCCGTGGAATGCGACGACTAAAGTTTCTATCAATTTAGATAAAGCTAAAACTGTCCTAGACGAAGACCATTATGGCTTACAAGATGTCAAAGATCGCATCTTAGAGTATCTCGCTGTACAATCACGAGTGAAAAAACTGCGCGGTCCTATTCTTTGCTTGGTCGGTCCTCCGGGTGTTGGTAAAACTTCATTGGGCGAGTCGATTGCTCGTGCAACGGGTCGCAAGTTTGTACGTATGGCGCTTGGCGGCGTACGTGATGAAGCTGAGATTCGTGGTCATCGCCGTACGTATATCGGTGCAATGCCAGGTAAAATTGTTCAATCACTTGCAAAAGTAGAAGTCAAAAACCCGCTTTTCTTATTGGATGAAATCGATAAAATGGCGCATGACTTCCGCGGTGATCCAGCATCAGCATTGCTTGAAGTGCTAGACCCATCACAGAATGATACTTTCAATGACCATTATTTAGATATGGACTTAGATTTATCACAAGTGATGTTTATCTGTACTGCGAACAGCATGGACATCCCGCCAGCGTTGCTTGACCGTATGGAAGTGATTCGTCTACCGGGTTATACCGAAGCAGAAAAAGTGAATATCGCGCAGAAGTACCTGGTGCCAAAAGCGATCAAAAATAACGGGCTTAAAGAAGGCGAGATTGAGATCGTTGAGGCAGCACTGCATAGCATTGTGCGTAGCTATACCCGTGAAGCAGGTGTACGTAACCTTGAGCGTGAAGTGAATAAAATCTGCCGTAAAGTCGTTCGCGGTTCGGTCGAAACGCATGGCGCCCGCGCTCCGAAAAGAGCAGAACGTCAACTGGTCGTAGTCGATGACAAAAACATTGATGACTATTTAGGCGTGCATCAATATGACTATGGTCTGGCTGAAGAAGCGCCTGAAATTGGTCGTATCACTGGTCTAGCATGGACACAGGTCGGTGGCGAACTATTAACCATCGAAGCCGTCGCCATGAAAGGCAAAGGCGAGCTTAGTTTTACTGGTTCACTCGGCGATGTGATGAAAGAATCTATTCGCGCTGCCATGAGCGTAGTACGTGCTCGCGGTGATAGCTTAGGGATTGACTACGAGACCTTTAAAACGACTGACGTCCACGTCCATATGCCAGAAGGCGCCACACCTAAAGACGGTCCATCTGCTGGTGGCGCGCTCACCACAGCGCTGGTCTCAGCCTTAACAGGTATCGCGATTCGTTCAGATATTGCCATGACAGGAGAGATTACGTTACGTGGTAAAATCTTACGTATCGGTGGTCTAAAAGAGAAGCTACTTGCGGCGCATCGTGGTGGAATCAAGCACGTCTTGATTCCAGCGACTAATGAGCGCGACTTGGCGGATATCCCTGACAATGTCAAAGCAGGTCTAATCATTCAGCCAGTGGCGACGATTGATGAGATATTAAAAGTGGCTTTGATCAGTATGCCAGTGCCACTAAAACCTACCAAAGTAACGGTTGATAAGACCAAAGGTAAAGCGCTACACAACTAATCTGATTAGTTACTAATCTAATAAATTAAGGAGCCACTCTTCGTAATGAAGGGTGGCTTTTTTTGGCATGAAAAAACAACAATCTATATTAAACCTTATGCTATATTTTAGACAAATGTTTATTCGGAAATAGCCATAATGTTAAACCACCTAATTTTAAATCGCTTAACGCTATCCTTATTGCTCGCTATCTCTTTTCCAGTAGGGTTAGTAGGCTGTCAGTCTAATATTGCAAAGGATAACTATATACCTACTAACTCAATAGTGACTGGCTCTAGCACTTCTGATCCAATATCATATCAGTCCATTGTAAAAACTGAAAAGCTAGAAGAAAAGATCGTAGTGGTAGCTAATGAAAGAGTTTCTGAAGCTACAACGCTGCAATGGGCAAGTAATTATCATTGGCAGTTAACACATATTAAAGATAAGAAAAGTAACGCCATTAATATTAGCACTGATACACCGATTACTTTAGAAATCGCGCCCAGTTCACTGAACTTATCTCAAGGCTGCCAACATTTTGCTATCAAATTCATATGGATGTCTGCACCACCTTTTGAGTATGGTAGCAGGCTAAATGAAAAACCCTCAAACTGCAAAAACGCTCCTGAAAATGAAACAAATAATACAAATATCAAAGCATTATTTCCTGATAACAGTAGCACTATGCAATTAGATATTGAGCTATTACCAGTCGCAAAAAGCAATCTCGTTAATACTCAGATGGCATCGAAAAACTTGGTTGTTAAAATCGAAAATGGAAATACATTAACATTTGATGGTACGGTTAGAACATTTAAAGAACCGACTGGACTACCTATTAATAAAGCCTTGTTAGAGCGCTATGACTGGCAACTGGTTAGCGCTGTTCGTAATACTATCAATGACAAAGGGCAGGTAATATCTCGCCAGCCTATTGGTGATTTTTATCATCCAGATTTTCCAGTGTCATTAAAATTTAGAGGGTATGATAATAGTCAATATGCGTTTTTCAGCTCTAGCTGCAATGGTGTTGGCGGTCCTTTTATTTTTATGAAAGACCATACTTTATTAGTCGGTTCAGGACCACAAACACTTATGGGTTGCGGCGAGACAGGTAATAGAATTGAGAGCGAGCTCTCTAAACTTATCAGTAATAGTAAAAGCACTCTTAGTTTAAGCTTACAACCCTCACAACCGATATCACCAAAATCTGACAATCAGACCGATATACCTCGTTATAACCTATTGCAAATGATGGCAACAGGCGAAACCTTAGTATGGCAAAACGAAGCCAAGAAAACACCGTAAATAAATTCCGACCCCATAAGTAACTTACATTTATTAACCGATTGTTGCGCTTTTAGTGAATAACTCCTTCAAGTGCCTAGCTATACTGATACAGTAAATCATTGATGATATCAAAAACACGAATTTAAAACGGAGATAATAATGAATAAGACAATGCTTGCAAGTGCAATATTATGTAGTTCTGCTTTAGCAATGACAGGTTGCCAAACGCAAACGGTAGAAGGTCAGATGCAAACCGGCAATCCTTTAAACCAACCTGTATTAAAATCGACCATTAATGCTGTTGCTGGTGATAAAAATGAAGTCGGTCAAATGTTTTTGCGTCCCGTTGATGGCGGTGTGCAGGTATACGGTAAGCTGATGAACTTGCAGCCGGGTCAGACCGTGTCATTACACATTCATGAAACCGGTAGCTGTGCGGATATGGGGAAAGCCGCAGGTGGTCACTTTAATCCAGATAACAAACCACATTCTAATCCAGATGACATGAATGGTCATGCAGGCGACCTGCCCAATCTAACAGCAAATGCCGATGGTGTTGCAACCATCAACTATGTAGATAAGAAAATCTCCGCTGCTGATGCCGGTAAATATAGTGTTAACCGTCTAGCCTTTATCGTGCACAGCGGTGTTGACGATTACACCAGTCAACCAGCGGGTAATGCAGGTGATCGCGTGGCTTGCGGTATCATTGAAAAAGTCTAATAAGTTTTAAGATGAGAGCTTAATTGCATAAAAAAAACCTCTTAGCCAAATTATATGGTTAAGAGGGTTTTTTATTGTCGATAGAAAAACCGTTATTCTTCTACCCACTCGCCTTTACGCCAGTAAACGCCCCAACGTGTGGCTTTGCCATTTTTCTCAGAGCCGATATACTGCTCTTTTTTCTTACGCGACCAACGTAAAATCGTCGGATTACCATCCGGATCTTCATCTGGTCCTTCAAACAGATACTGGAATTTATCTTCCATTTTATTTTTAATCTCTCGCAGCTCAGTAAGCTTTGGCGGACGTGTCTCGCGCACTTTAGGGAACTTAGATGCGGCTAAGAACATGCCAGCTGCCCCTTCACGTAAGATAAAATAATCTTCATGCTTGACCGATTTTAACTCTGGTAGATGGATAGGATCCATACGTGGCGGCGCAGCCTCACCCGTTTTTAACACTTTACGGGTATTGTCACATTGCTGACAAGCAAAGTAAGGACCAAATCGTCCAGTCTTTAGCTCCATCTGCCCATCACACTTATTACAGTCAATAGTTGGAGAATCAGAACCAGGAACTTCAAATTTGCCTTCTTCTAAGATGTAACCATCACAATCAGGATTGTTACCACACACATGTAGCTTAAGACCGCCATCAACGATATAACCATTCATTGCCGTGCTACATTTCGGGCAACGCTTTTTCTCCATCAAATCTCTGACTTCTGCCGCTTCATCATCACCTTCTGCATCATCAAGATTGGCAAAAGCTTCGACTGGCATTAAGTTCTTAGTACCTTTACAGCGCTCTTTTGGTGATAAGTTATAACCTGTACACCCTAAGAATACGCCGGTTGAGCCTGTACGCAATTGCATCGGACGATCACAAAGATCGCAATGCACATCTGGTACATCAGTCGGATCATTTGGGCGCATGCCATCTTTTTCTTTAGCGCGATCAAGGGTCGTCTTGAAATCCCCGTAGAAATTATCGAGGACATCTTTCCAGTCTGTATCGCCTTCTGCGACATGGTCAAGCTTGTCCTCAAGCGCGGCGGTAAAGGTATAATCCATCAAATCTGGAAAACTTGCCGTCAATCTGTCAGTGACGATATCACCCATTTTTTCGGCAAATAACCGTTTGTTTTCTAGTTTTACATAGCCACGATCTTGAATGGTCGAGATGATAGAAGCATAGGTCGATGGACGACCAATACCTTTCTTTTCAAGCTCTTTAACCAAGCTTGCTTCAGTAAAACGCGGTGGCGGCTTAGTAAAATGTTGACTCGGATCAAGCTTATCTACTGTTAATTTATCACCTTTTTTCACATCAGGTAATAAGTTATCGTCGGTCTTGGCAGGTGGCATGACTTTAGTATAACCATCAAATACCAAGGTGCGACCACGCGCTTTTAGCTCGACATCATCCGCAGCAACGAATAAGTTCACTGATAAATATTTTGCTGGTAACATCTGACAGGCCACAAACTGACGCCAGATTAGCTCATATAAACGTATCGCATCACGCTCAACCCCTTTAAGCTGCGTTGACTTTATATTGACGTTAGACGGACGTATGGCTTCATGCGCTTCTTGTGCGCCTTGTTTATTACCATAGAAATTCGGCTTTTCTGGCACGTATTTTGCGCCATAGCTGTCTTCGATATAGCCACGTACAGCAGCAAGTGCATCACCTGATAAAAAAGTCGAATCGGTACGCATATAAGTAATATGACCCGCTTCGTACAAACGCTGCGCCAAAATCATGGTTTTCTTAACTGAAAAGCCTAATCGTGTACTGGCTGCTTGTTGCAAAGTCGAAGTAATAAAAGGCGCGCTTGGACGTGACTGCGTTGGCTTTTCTTCACGTTCTTTGACAATAAATTCATTTGCTTCAAGAACTTCTAATACTTTATCGGTCTGCTCTTTATTAATGAGCTTTAGCGTTTTGCCGCCTTGCTTGGTCGCTTCTAAACGAATACCAATTTGCTCAGCGTCTGTGGCTTTGCTCTCAGCAATATGAGTATCGGCATGAATCTGCCAATATTCTTCTGGAGTAAAGGCGCGAATTTCATGCTCGCGCTCAACAACCAAGCGCATAGCAACTGACTGTACACGACCGGCAGATAGACCACGAGCGACCTTTTGCCACAGTAATGGCGATACCATAAAGCCAACGACACGGTCTAAAAAACGACGCGCTTGCTGAGCATTAACACGGTCAATGTCGAGCTTGGACGGCTGTTTAAAGGCATTTTGAATAGCAGATTTGGTAATCTCGTTAAAGACCACGCGCTCATATTTACTGTCCGCGCCGCCGATGACTTCCTTGAGATGCCAAGCAATCGCCTCTCCTTCTCTATCCATATCCGTTGCAAGATAGATTTTATCAGCGTCTTTGGCTAAGGCTTTTAGCTCTTTAATAACCTTGGTTTTGTTTGGCAAGACTTCATAGACTGCTGCCCAGTCATGCTCAGGGTCAACGCCCATGCGCCGTACCAATGCTTGCTGAGTCTTCTCTTCTTTGGTCAGGCTGTCATCTTTTTTGGTCGTTGCTGGTTTCTTTGCGCTTTTGCTCGCACCGACTGGTAAATCACGGACATGACCGATACTTGAGCGCACGATAAAATCATCACCCAAGTATTTATTGATGGTTTTTGCTTTGGCGGGTGATTCAACAATCACCAAAGACTTACCCTTTGGGCGACCTTTGGGTTTATCAGCAGCGGGCACTGCGCTTTTTTTAGTTGTGGGTTTTGTCATAGGTGACGACACCATAATAAGTAAATTAAAATAAGAATTGTCTAACAGCATGCCATTTATAAGTTTGGTTATAAGAGCATGGCAAATTATTGTAGTAATGGCTGCTAGTAAAATCGGTTATAAAACAAACGTTAACCATAACGAAAGGATTCAGTTATAAAGACGTTACACTGCTAAGGCTTAAACTGTCAACTGAAAATGACTGAACGTCTGCCAAAAGCACTTGCATATCGTGTGTTTATGGAGACAAAAAAACAATTTGCTACCTTGTCGCGATTTCTATAGGCTTTTTTGCATCTGTAGCGCCCACTCTTCAAGCTTTTGCTTAAGCAATAATAAATCGCTCTCAATCAATTTTTGCTGATAAGCAGGGTTGGTCGCAGGACGCACGTACGCAATATCTTCCCAATAAATCACAATACTATTGGCCTTAGTCAATAAGCCTTTTACATAGGGTTCAATACTGACTGGCAAATCAAGTGGCATCTTGTCCAAACTGACATTGGGCTTCTTAATTACCGTATGGGTATTGCTTTGAGTAGCACGAATGGCCGTTGGCACAATAAGCTTATTATCCTCTGTAGTCGTATCGACAAAACTGCTATCTGGTCGCCATTGCCCATCAATCACTTGATAGCGGGTAAATGGCAGATTGGTATTTTCTAATATTAAGCAATACTGTCCCATCATCCCGCGACCATGCTCGTTGTCTTTACCCTTTATCCAGTCAGGACAAGTGACCAGCTTTGGATTGAGCTGCAAGCGGCGCGCGGTCATACGCAGCTTATCTAAACGCTGATCGATACCGCTCGGCTTGAGCGCCATCATACTCCCTAATACGAATAGTACAATGAGAATAGCAATCCACATACCCATGACAATCTGACCTTTTAGCTAATAAGTTCGCTCATAGCAGCGCTTATTTATATATATGACTGACCTTTAGAACCGTATTTATGATGCGTGTCAGCACGCAAAAATCAAGAAGAATAGAGAGCAAGTATACAAATTACCGCTTGCTAGATTCTCTATCGTCATGAGACAAGCAAGTAGCTTACCTATAAAGTCACTGATATTTACATTGGCATATCAAATACTTAGTACAGAAATTTACTTGTTCGATAACAGGATACAAAAAGTTGTCAGCCTAAAAAGGTGCTATGATAAACCATAATTTTAAACGCGCGCAGGTTTATTATGAATAATCTTATTAAGCGAAACTCATTAAGTGCCAATTTTACTCATAAATCGGGCACGCGACTGATCAATAAATACTGTGTTGTGTCAACGCTGATGAGCGTTGCCCTATTTACTTTATCAGGCTGTGCTACCACCCAAAAAAGCCTGACACCACAGCAGTGCCAAAGCAATAACTGGCAAGAAGTTGGCTATGCTGACGGTATCAATGGGCGCTCGGGTGATTACTTTGGGCATTATGCCAATAGCTGTGCCAGTGTTGGCGCTGTGATGCCAAACCGCATTCAGTGGGAACAAGGTCGCCAGCTAGGGCTTAAAAATTACTGTACCGAGCTAAATGCTTATAAGCGTGGTCGTGAAGGTTACGACTGGCAACCTGTCTGTCCGCTTGAAGGCATTGAAAAACTTGAAGAAGCTTACGCGCAAGGACGTTACTACTATATTCGCCAACGTGACCTTGATTACTTGCGTTCGCCTTATCCGTTTGGTTATGGTCCTGGACGCTATGGCGGCTACGGTTATCGCCCGTTTGGCTACGGCTGGTAAGCATTTATAAAGAATAAAAGTTGGATAATACATCAATAAAATAAAGGAAACCTCACAAGATTACCTTGTGAGGCCGGAGAGAAAGTTTATTATTTTAATGGTTCTTATTATTATTCTGCTGATTTTTCTGTCAATAAGCTTGCTGATATTTCTAACAGTCTTATGGCTTTAACAGTTATTCATTTACAAAGGCTATTTTGCTTAGCCCCGCTTCACTCGCTGCCGCCAACACTTGAGCGACGGTATCATATTTACTGTCTTTATCAGCACGTAGCTGTACAGAAGGATTTTTGCCAGCGGCACTTTGCTGCTGCAAGCGTACTTCTAGCTCTTCCATACTAATAGGGTCGCTGTCCCAAAATATCCCTGCATCTTTATCAATACTGATTTGGATCGCTTCGGGTGGTGTCTCATTTAACGTCGCACTGGTCTTTGGCAAATCTAATGGTACCGTTGGATTCAGTACGGTCGCCGTCAATAAAAAGATAATCATCAATACCAGCATGATGTCGATCAGCGGAATGAGGTTCATCTCATTCATGCTTTGACTATTATCATCACCCAATTGAAATGCCATAATATTCTCGATACATTTTGTATAATCATCAAAGCTATTACTTTTTAGCTTATCTGTCGCTTCGCTTTCTTTTAATGTAAAACCCTATCAATAAATAGGGTTACGGCTGTGATGGCGCTGATTTATGATAATGTTCTGTTTGTTGAGGGGCTTGAGTCTCTGTATGATTACCTTTTACTAACTGAGCTTGAGTCACGGCAGGTTCATTATTTATTGATGATTGTTGTGTGACTGCCAGCTCAGCAGATTGTGCCAGTAAATCATGGGCGCGATCATTTGCATGGTACATGATGCTACGATTGATACGTACGGCAAGGTTATAGAATACCACCGCTGGAATGGCCACAGCTATCCCTAAACCTGTCATGATAAGTGCCTCACCGACCGGTCCCGCTACCTGCCCAAGTCCCGCTTGACCGCTCATGCCAATATTATGTAGAGCATGAAAAATACCCCAAACTGTCCCAAACAGACCGATAAATGGCGCAATGGCTGCCGTTGTACCAAGGATTGGCAAACCGCGCTCGCTAGCAAAACGGTAACGACCAATGTGCTTTAGTAACGTCTGCTCTGTCATCAAGCGCCGTGTCGCAGTATCTGCCACGCTCCATTCTGAGCGTTTTGCCTGAATCTGCTGACTTAAGTCATCGGCAACCATTGCTGCCAATTTTCGACTTTGTAGCACACGAATAATACCCGTGATCCAAGAAAGAACAGATAAAGCAAGCAACAAAAAGAACAAAGTTTTTGTCACCATGTCGCTGATTTGCCAGTATTGCATAAAGTCCATATCAGACTCCCTAGTAAGTTGTGCCATCACATAAACCTGCAGCGACTATCGCATTTAGTCTTATCGTGAAAAGATTATAATGTATGTTTTTATAGATGGATAATCATTAAGGTACTGCGTAGCTCACAGGCAAGGTCACATTGCCAACCACTGGTGCGCCAGCATCATTAGTAAAGGGTTTAAACTTGCCTGAGCGCACTTGGCGTTGTGCCTCTCTATCTAAAATGGCATTGCCAGAAGACTGTACCAAACTAACGCTATCAATACCGCCTTGCTTATTCACGCGTAGTAATAACACCAAGTTAAAGGTATCGCCTGAATTGGCACCACGTGCCCCACGATCAGGAAAGCTAAAGTTGGGACGCGCACGCCAATTGGCACTACTGGCATTAAAATTCATCGGTGTATTGCTGGCAGCGGCGGCTTTAGCGGCCTCTTCTGCTTGCTTAGCCGCTCTTGCTGCTTTTTGAGCCGCATCATTTGCTGCTTCGGCACTCGCTTTAGCTTGGGCATCTCGAGCGGCTTTAGCATTTGCTACTCTTTGCGCTTCCTGAGCTTGCGCCTGTTGCATCTGTACTTCTTGCGCTGCTTTTTCCACTTGTGCTGCTACAAATCGATGCTGCTCAGCTTGCTGATTGTTGACCTTTTGGTTATTAGCAAGCTGCTCAGATATGGCTTTATCAATGGCAGGATCTGGCTCTTCTTGCTTAGTCTGTTTTTGTGACGGCTTTTCTTGGGCAATCGACGTTGTCTTTTCTTTTTTGACCAGCGGTGTAATATCAGGTTTGCGTTCTTGTACCACTGGTTGTTTTGGCGTCTCTGTGACTGCCTTTGGTTTTATTATAGCCTGTGGTTTTGGCGCTGGTGTACTTTCATCTATCACAACCTTAGTCACTTCTTTTTCAACAGGTTTTTTGGCAACTTTTACCGGCTCTTTAGGTAAAGCAGCAGGTAATGATACCAGCTCTATTTCAATAGGCGGCGTCTGTTTGGGTAGCGCGACTTTCGGCGCAGACGGTTTCATTGCCACCAATGCCACTGCCGTAAGCACGTGAAGCCCTACTACAACTAGTATAGCTATCAAGATTGATCTAAGTGGGGGCGTCTCTAAATCCGTTGAACTCATAATACTCTAGCATTTAACCGTCATAGAATGGTGGTGATAATAATGCAAACGATAATTATTATCAATAGTAAATTTCTAGTATTTCAGTTAGCATTGTGAGTTTTTAAGCTCAATCTAGTTCAGTATGCGAGTTTATTATAACCTTAATACACTTAACTAATAAAAATCATTATCATCTTTATTGATAATACGTCTCAATTACTTTATGATAGCAGCTGAATTATTTAACCTGCTGTTAAATGAAGATTTTTATCGAGCAGGTTGTATAAAACTGCCAAAACCCGTCCTATACCGAGTTATCTATGTCTATTACCTCATTCTCTATCCACCATGCTACTCCTGTCTTTAAACGTCCCTTAATAGCTGCACTAATGACTGCACTGCTTGCTAGTATTACCATAACTGGCTGTAGCGCTCCTGAATCTAATGACTCAGAACCCGCAGATAGCAACACTGAAAATAAAACCGCTGATCAAGCCAAAAATGTCGCCACTAACGAGGCGGTTTCTGCGACCACTATTAGCGTTGATACCATTAAGGGTTCTGTTGATTTAGCAATCAACCCATCCCCGCTAGTCGTTTATGACATGACCTTGATGCAGGATTTGGCAGCACTCGATGTCGCTGTTGATGGCATGCCAAGCGGTCTAAAATTGAATAATCTGCATTCAAAAACTCAACCAGCTCCGAAAGAAGTCGGCACAGTATTTGAGCCAGATCTTGAAGCATTAAACGCAATGCAGCCACAAGCTATCTTGGTTGGCTCGCGTATGGCAGAGAAATATAATGCGCTCTCAAGCATCGCCCCAACGCTCGATATGAGTATTGATACTACCAATATCTATGAGTCTAGCAAACAGCGATTGCATGATTTGGGTGCATTATTTGGCAAAAGCGATCAAGCCTTGAAGTTGCAACAGGATATCGACGGTCTTATTAGTGAGACGAAAACAGCAACCAAAGATAACGGCAATGGCTTGGTCATCATGGTTAATGGTAATAAGTTGTCTGCTTATGGTGAAAAGTCACGTTTTGGCTTTATCCATACCGTACTTGGCGTACCTATGGTTGATAATCAGATAAAAGACGCCGATCATGGTCAGCCGGTTTCCTTTGAATACTTGCAAAAAACCAACCCTGACTGGCTGTTTGTGATTGACCGTAGCGCGGCTATCGGTGAAGAAAGCGTTGGTGCAAAAGCTGTCTTGGACAATCCATTAGTCGCGCAAACGACGGCTTGGAAAAAGAATCAAGTGGTCTATCTAAGCCCAGATTCATACCTAGCATTTGGCGGCTATTATCAGTGGATGCAAGATTTGACCGCGATTAAAACAGCATTTAGCCAAGCAAAGTAAACATTTTTATTCGTTGAAAAACAGACGTAAGTGCCCATTCTTGCGTCTACCCTTTACGCCAGCCATAAGTTAGCAGCCGTCATGCCTCTATTTTCTAATCACGCCACTGATATTGATAACGCTAATAGTGATACATCTATATCTTCTGTACCCTTAAGATGGCAGCAGAAGGTAAATGGTCAGTTAAATCCTAAATCACGACACGCAAAAATAGCGCCTTGGTTAATAAATACAGCAAGCTTTGTCCTCATGGGAATGTTGGTATTGCTAAGTTTATCTATCGGTGTTGCTGACTTTTCATGGTCAGGTGTTTTTCATAGCCTCATCAATCATAGTACCAACTCAGACAGCTCACTGATGTTGGTCAGCCGCTTACCACGGACGATTGCTATTATTTTGACCGGCATTGCCATGGCAGTGGCTGGGATGATTATTCAAGTGGTACTCAAGAATCGCTTTGTAGAGCCATCTATGGTTGGCGCAACTCAAAGCGCTGCTCTTGGCTTACTGGTGGTGAGTCTGCTCTTTCCGGCCAGCGCGCTAATTATAAAAATGAGTGTGGCAACCATTGCGGCGGTATTTGGCATGATGCTCTTTATGCTGCTGATTCATCGTATTCCGCCGACAGATTTTTTAATGATTCCGTTGATTGGCATTGTCTTTGGCGGAATTATTAATGCTATTACCACCTTTATTGCCTATCAAACAGAAACGTTACAGATGCTCAGCGTTTGGCAATTTGGTGATTTCTCAAGCGTGTTGTCAGGACGGTATGAGCTGCTATGGTTAACTGGCGTGCTATGTATCATTGCTTATATTATCGCCGATAAGCTGACCATCATTGGTTTGGGCGATAATATTGCTTTAAATTTGGGTATTAGTAAGCGTCATGTAACATGGATTGGCGTTGGTATGGTCGCCATGATGAGTGCCGTGGTCGTCGTGACGGTTGGAATGATTCCTTTTATTGGTTTGGTCGTGCCGAATATCGTTAGTCGCATTATGGGCGATAAGCTCAGGCGCAGCTTGCCAGCGGTAGCGTTATTGGGCGCTTCAGCGGTGTTGCTATGCGATATTATCGGGCGCTCGATTCGCTATCCGTTCGAGATTCCGGTAGCGACCGTCTTTGGTGTGGTCGGAACGGTAGTTTTTTTATGGCTGTTATTACGTGCGCCTGCTGAGTCCTAAATGAGTTAAATTATCTAAATTATCATTGTTTTACTTGCCACTCTCTTTTATAAGATTAGCGTATGTTTTTACCTTCTGCCTCATCTGGTCAAACGACTGATGCTACTATTGATAGTGCTGCTAAGAATGCTCCCGCCAACCTGAACCCCCTGTTAAAATTCCGGGCAAGGCTATGGTTGGCTATCAGTCAATATCCTAAATATGTTGCTGCTCTTGTTTTATTAATCTCCGCTATATTATTTTTAACCCTCAATGTCCATGGGCATTGGGACTTTGCTCTGCCACTACGGGGTAAAAAACTATTGACACTGATGGTTGTCGGCTATGCGATTGGCGTCTCTACTCTGCTTTTCCAGACTTTAACCCATAACCCTATCCTCACGCCCTCATTATTGGGCTTTGATTCGCTGTATGTATTATTACAAAGCGTATTGGTATTTTTTCTCGGGGCGATTAGCTTCACCAGTCTTAATCCAGTTGCCAAATTTTCGCTTGAGATTGTATTGATGTTTGGCGCGTCGTTATTGCTGTTTAAATTACTGTTTTCCAAAAGCAGTCAGGATTTAACGCGGCTGATATTGGTGGGGGTTATTTTTGGAGTCTTGTTTCGCAGCTTATCAGCCTTGATTGCGCGACTGATTAATCCGGATGATTTTGTAGTGGTGCAATCAGCAAGTTACGCGCAGTTTAATACGGTCAATCCGCAGCTATTAGTCATCAGTCTATTTATTTGTGTCGTGAGTGCGCTATTTATTTGGCGCTGGCGGTATCCATGTGATGTGCTCATGTTGGGTAAAGCGCAGGCAACTAACCTTGGTATTAACTATCAACGTTTGGCATTTGGGCTATTAACTGTTATCGCGGTATTGGTTGCTACAGCTACGGCGTTGGTCGGTCCAGTGACCTTTTTTGGCTTATTGGTCTGCGCTTTAACCAATCGAATGGCGCGTCATATGTATCATAGCGAACGGCTTATTTTAGTGAGTTTAGTAGCGATGATTTGCTTGGTACTTGGTCAAACGCTTTTTGAACAAGTACTCGGTATGGCAGGCGTATTATCCGTCGTTATTGAGCTGGCAGGCGGCTTGGTATTTTTAGCATTGATATTTATGAGCCAGCGGCGCTTGAATTAAAAATTCTAAACACTTATTAAACATTCAGCTAAAAAAAGAAGCATTATGATAAAAATAACGGGTGTATCGCATCATATTGGCAAGCAGCAGATTTTACACGATATCAACTTATTGTTGCCACCGTCACAAGTCATCGCTTTAATTGGTCCCAATGGCGCTGGTAAATCGACGTTATTTTCGGTGATGGCGCGGTTGCAACCCTTGCAAAGCGGACAGGTTAGCTTTGCTGTAGATGATGAGGAACGTGATATTGTTCAATGCGATGCGCGTACCCTTGCGACAACGGTAGCAATGCTTAGTCAAGACAATCATGTACAAGGTCGGCTGCGAGTGCATGAATTGCTGATGTTTGGGCGCTACCCGTATCATCAAGGACGACCTACGGCGACAGATCAGCAAAATGTCAAAGAGATTATCGAGCGCTTTGAGCTTGAGTCCTTAGCGGAGCGTTTTTTATCTGCCTTATCAGGCGGACAGCGCCAACGAGTGCTGATTGCGATGATTGTTTGCCAAGATACGCCGTATTTATTGCTTGATGAGCCGCTAAATAATCTCGATATGTATCATTCCGGACGCTTGATGCGTGAGCTGCGCGAGTTAAGTCATAGCCAGCAAAAAACCGTGGTCATTGTCCTCCATGACATCAATCAAGCCGCCCAGTTTGCTGATACGGTGGTGACCATGAAGGACGGTCAAGTACAAGCTATTGGACGTCCTGTCGATGTCATCACCCAACAAACCATGAAAGATCTCTATAACGTTGATGTGACTGTACTTAATCATCAAGGTCGTCCGGTAATCGTAGATGCGGCTTAAAATCGTACTTATAAGCGGCTTTGTCACTTTTAGACCTATTTTATCTCAGCTTTCGCAAAGATTTTAAGCGTTGCTGTCGACCTTTCCACCACAAATACACGCCAGTACCAGACAAGACGGCAACGGCTAGTCCAATCAATGCCAAGAATATCTGATATGCCAGATGACCGACACCATGACTGATATGTCCCATATGTAAGGTGGATAGCCATTGATCAGCTTTATGACCAAATGAGGCGTTTTGATAAGCAAAATTTACTTTCTCAACGCTACCATCTCTTGCATTTACTGTAATTGAAGACGCGCCACTTTTCTTGCCAATGTCTTGATTGGTTTTAAAGCGCAGCTGCCACTGTTTATCCTCCTCAACCCAGCGAATACCCAATAATTGCTGTACGATTAAGCCGTTTTCTTGCGCGGCAATATTCGCTTGTTTGCTTAAATAATCGATACTATTGGTTTTATTAACAATATTAGCAGTGATCATTTCAGTGCTCACTGGGGCGCTAGATTTATCTGCTTTATTTGATTTACTTTCTTTGCCTTTGTTGCCTGCTTTACTATCAAGCCCTACCACCGCTTGCATCACCGGCTTATAGATCTGCTGCAAATTAAAACCCACACTTGACCAAGCAATCACAAACAGCATCAGCCACAACCATAAACCAAACGCATGATGCACATCATAATTAAGCTTAAAGGTATTGGTTGTGGTTCGGATTTTCCACGCAGGCAGCCAGCGCTTTAGAAACGACGCACGTTTTTTAGGTATTGTATTTTTTTGAGTGTTTTTCTTTTTAAGTGCTCTCGGAAAGGTTAAATAAAATCCAATAAAACAATTCATCGTCCAAACAAGCGCAATAATACCCAGTACCAGCTTGCCGATATCACCAAGCAATAACTCACGATGCAGCCAGAACACTTTCCACATGGTATTGCGCCATGCCCACTCGTCTTTATCACGTGCCCCAATGATATCCGCAGTATAGGGATTGATATACACCTCTTGGAACAAGGGTTTAGGTTCTACCTTTACATCACCTTTATTTTTATCAACCGCAAAGACAACAGCGCGGTTAAGCTCGATTGCCACGGGCATGGTTGAAAAACTGTATTCAGGATAGCGGCTTATCACCTTGTCATGCAGGGTGGCGATAGCCAATGGCGGTGTCTGCGCTTGCTCAACAACCGCCAAACGCTGATTAAATACCACGTCCAGCTCATCGTGAAATGCCAATAGTGCGCCCGTTATACCAGCCATGAGTAAAAAAGTGGCCATCACAAGTCCAGTATAACGGTGAATCCATAGGCAAATTTGGCGCAGGTTAAATGAAATCATTGATTATTATTCTTTGTTAATTTTAGCGTTAGAATTGCGCTAAATGCTGATGTGTTAAAGACGTATAAAACGATTTAAAAAAGACATATGATTTAAAAAAGAGGTTTCAACATAAAAAAGCCAGCTCTTACATAAAGCAGCTGGCTTTTTTGATACTCATTTTTTACGCATGATTGGTATAAATTTAGAACTGATAAGTTAAAGATGCTTTGATATTGCGACCGGGTTCAAAGTCGGTAAAATTGTCATCTGATGCACTGTATCTTGAAGCATGACTGGCATAAGCTTCATCAAAGAGGTTATATACCCCAACCGTCGCCTTTATATTATCAAGTTGACGTGGTGAAAAATTCATATACACATCGTGCACATCATAATTTGGCTTGGTATTTTGTTTATTGTCGGTTATTGATGCCACATAAGTACTGCGCCAACCTAGACCAACGGTATCATTTGGCTCATAGTTTAAGTTCACCATGTAACGATCGCCTGAGTTAGAGCTACCACCAGTGACAGATGGAATGCTATCGCCTGTTTTTTCACCTTTACTACGAGCGCGAGCATAGCTTAGACCCATACTAAAATTGTCCATTTTATAATCAGCAGCAAGCTCAATACCTTTGATTTTAAAGTCTTCATCTTTATTGACCGCACCTTGGCAAGGCTTAGGTGAACTTGTTGTTCCTTGTTGTCCAGTTGCACAGTCTAAGCCAATGTTGGTACCACCAGAACGAACAAATTCAATGTAGTTTTCGATATCGGTTTCAAAGTATTTGCCGCTCAGTTGTAGCGCATCCCCTGCTACTGTTAAGTCCCGTAATGTGGTAACGATACCAATCTCAGCATTTGAGCCTTCTTCTGCTTTTAAGTCACTATTAACGTAGGTATTGTCACCGTTTGAGTTAAAAATTGCTTGGCTCAAATCAGGACCGTTAAATAGCTGATTATAGCTGGCAAACACTTGCGTCATCGGCGCAATCTCATAACTGGCAGCAAGGGCACCGACGACGTTATCATAAGTTTTGCCACCAGCAACAAATTCAGGCGACTCATAACGGTCATAGCGTACACCCGGCGTTAGAGCTAATTTGCCATTTTTCCACTGATCTTCTAAATAGACCGAGGTATTTTTGGCTTCATCTGTGCCCTTTTTAACGAAGTCGCGCTCAAGCTCAGATTCTTTTTTATAGTGCTCAACACCAGCGATTAATTTATGTGTACCAAAATTAGTATCAATAATGCTGGTATTTTGAACTTTCCCACCAGTGGTTTTGACGCCTGCTTCCCAGTTATAACCTGGTTTTGTTGTATAGTCGGTATCGCGAGAAATCTGTGTTTCGGTTTGATAAACATTAGCATCAACATCAATCAACTTATTGATAGGATTGAATTTATAATCAAGGCCGAAAGTATCACGCTTAATTTGTTGCGGTATTGGGGCATCAGTGCGACTAGGAAAATCAGGACGGAATGGGAAAATACCCTCTTTATCAGTACGGCTAAAGCTGGCGCCGAAATGATGATCATCGGCAATATAAGCGCCAGCCTTTAATAAGATATTTTCACTTGTACTGTCTTCAAACAGCTCACGACCATCACCATCCTCGCCCGGGCTGGTATCGCGCTTGCCATAATAAGCCAATAAATCTACTTTATCAGACGGTGCAGCAAACACAGTCGCTGAGGTGAGTAGTTCGTCATTATTGCTAGCATAACCTGCGTGCAATTTGGCACCGATTTTTTGCCCCGGTTTCAATAAATCTACGGCATCAACCGTTGTAAAGGCCACTGCACCACCTAGCGCATCATTACCTAGCGTTACCGAGTTATTGCCGACTGACACTTCCGCTTGTTTTAATAAATCAGGGTCAATGGTCACATCGCCCATATGATAAAACAGCGTGCCTTCTTGACGGGCGCCATCAATCGTTACTTTGAGATTGGTATCGTCAAGCCCACGCACCCGTATGCGCTGATTAACTGTTGACGTACCGCCTACGGTGACACCGGGTACGACATTTAAAAAGCCACTTAAGTGGCTTGCCTGCGCAGCTGGGGTATAGCCTTCTACATCCATGCCGCGCTCTTGCACGCTTTCACGTACTGAGCTGTTTGCCGTCACAGTGATGGTCTGTAAGGTAGTGCTCGGCATATTTTCTGAGGTAGCAGCACTCGCCACTTGTGCACCTAATACTGCTGCTACGCCCATAGACAATACGGTCAATCGACTAGAAAATCTTGCTGATTTTACTTCGCGCATAACATACTCACTTTATCTAATAAAAGAATTTTAAAACTTGTTTAAGAAACCAATAATCAGTAATTTTTGCCCAAAATCACTTTTAAAAAGCTTGGTGCTTTAATAATTGTTAAGTTTCATATAATAATGACGTTATTAACACTAATGATAATGATTAGCGTTTAAATATTGACAGGCATAATAACGAAGTATTAACAATTTGGCAATATTTAATCTGAGAAACTTTCTCTTAGTGGCTGTGTATGCTGGCATTAGCCTCTGCACATCTGACAAATCCCTTTAATATATTAGTGTTTAGAAGATAATGAGTCATATGCACAGGCAATTATCAGCGACTGAGGAATTATTTATAAACGCGTAATGGCAAAAAAAGGATTGCAATATACTGCCAACTACATATACCCTAATATAGTTGACTAATTAGTCAGGTTTGTAAATGTGACTATCGGTCAGACTGAGAAATACTTGTTATTTGCTTGCATGTATTTGCATAAGGATCATGCGACTCTGTATTTGATACTGTGTAAACAGCTAGCAGCGATAAGGGTTTATAGAGACCCTCATATGTCTCCTATTTATCCACGTAACGTTGTCTCTAAATATCTTTACAGAGCTTGGACTAAAAGTCACTTTAGGAGAAAGCCAAAATGAGTGAGCATACTCAAGGAAATCCCGATTTATTGTACGGACTGCACGACCGTCCTGCCCTGTAAAAGCATTTTTAGGTGCGGTACAGCATGTACTCGCTGCTTTTGTTGGTGTTATTACGCCCTCATTGATTATTGGCGGTGCTTTGGGTCTAGGTGAGCATATTCCCTACCTGATCAGTATGGCGCTAATGGTATCTGGGGTTTCAACCTTTATTCAAACCCGTAAATTTGGTCCTGTCGGTTCAGGGCTAATGGCTCTGCAAGGCACCAGCTTTGGTTTCTTAGCGGCAGTGTTAGCCGCAGGTTTTGTGGTAAAAAACCGAGGTGGTAGTCCTGAGGAGATTCTCTCTGTTATTTTTGGCGTGACATTTTTAGGTGCCTTTGTCGAGATATTCTTGAGTCAGTTTATTACTAAACTTAAATCCTTGATGAGCCCCATCGTCACCGGCTGTGTCATTGTCACTATTGGTTTGTCACTAACCAAAGTTGGTCTAACCGATCTAGCAGGCGGTGTTGGTGCAGAGAATTTTGGTAGCATGGAGAATTTGCTACTGGGCGGTGGGGTATTAATCAGTGTCGTGCTTATTAGCATCGTACCCAATAAAGTCATTCGCTCAAGCGCTATTTTTATTGGTCTGATGTTAGGCTTGCTGGTAGCAGCATTTATGGGTCGTATTGACTTCTCATTAGTCTCACAAGCCCCGCTACTGACTGTACCTGTGCCTTTTAAGTTTGGCTTTAGTTTTGATTGGCAAGCGTTTATACCGATTGCCTTTATGTATATCATTACCAGTATTGAGACTTCCGGAGATTTGACCGCGACCTCGATGATCTCAGGCGAGCCTATCAAAGGTCCACTATATGAGAAGCGTATTAAAGGTGGGGTATTAGCTGATGGTGTCAACTCTGCCATTGCTAGCATCTTTAACAGCTTCCCAGTCACTACTTTTAGCCAGAATAATGGCGTTATTCAGATGACGGGTATCGCTAGTCGCTATGTGGGTTTTTATGTCGGTAGTATCTTATTTTTTATGGGTTTATTCCCTATCCTAGGTGCTATCTTCACTCAGCTGCCAAAACCAGTAGTTGGTGGTGTGACACTGCTGATGTTTGCAACCGTAGCGACTGCTGGTATTCGCATACTCTCGACCGTAAACTTTACCCATCGTAATATCTTAATCATAGCCACTTCTCTAGGTTTGGCGATGGGTGTTGCCTTTGTGCCTGATGTATTTGCACAAATGCCGCAGATGTTCCGTAATATCTTTGGCTCAGCAGTGACCGTATCGGGTATTATCGCGATTACGCTTGATATGATTTTACCAAAAAGCTTTGGCACTGAGTTTGATACGGCTGAACAGCATCTTGAAGATGACATAAAAGCCGCTTAATAGTGAAAGCTCAGATGATTGTATAAGACAATGTAAAAAGCTTTTCTGAATGACACGAAAAAGGATTGTTTTAATGATAAAGCGCTAATTAGCAGCGATATCGTTAAAGCAATCCTTTATACGTCAAGCCATTCAGTAATAGCAGTTGTTCCAATCTACCACTACTCGAGTCCGCAACCTCGTAGTATAAAAGGTATTAAGAAGTCAGCAGCGCGTGCCTCGTCTGTCTCATCATACGCGCTCTTTTGCATTAAGCCGACGATTTCTGTTTCAAACTCTGCATAGCGCTGCGTGGTTGCCCAAATCAAAATCAATAGCTGTAAAGGGTCAGCAATGGCGATTTTGCCTTGCTCATGCCATATCTTCATAACTTGTGTTTTATCCAGCGCCCAATCTTTCATCGCAGTCGACATAAAATCATGTAAATGCGGGGCACCGCCGATAACCTCTAACGCAAATAGCTTATGGCGATTTGGGTTTGTAAATGCTTGATGCAATTTGGTACGGACGAACTTTTCGATAACAGTTCTTGGATCGCTGTCTACTGTCATCGTCACCAAGCCATCATTCCACTCTTGAATGATGGCACGCAAAACCACTTTGTACAGATTGGTCTTACTCTTAAAATAGTAATGCACATTGGCTTTTGGCAGCCCTGCTCGATCGGCGATACCTTGCATGGTGGCACCGCGATAGCTTTTCAGCACAAACTCTTCTTCAGCGGCAGTCAAAATCACCGCTTGGTTTTGGGCGCGAATATCCTGCTGATTGCGATGAACCACGCTCTCAGAGGCGGATGAAGCTTTTGCTTTAGAAATTTGAGTCATAGGTTGCACCATTAGACATTTATATCAGTAAGTACCATATTCTAGCGTGACTTTGAGATAAACTGTGAATAAACACACTGATTATTAGCATATCTAGAAAAAAATAAAAATATTTTGCATAAAGTAGTTGACCATTTAGTCAGGTTTAAGCAGAATGGATATATATTAACCAATTATGACTCAATCGATACTACTTTCACCTGAGTTTTCCCTGAGTTAAGTAATCAACAGACTAATATCAGCACACGATACTGTCTGTACCTTATAAATTCATATCACTCAAATGATAAATGTGTATCCGTCAACACTTTGTGTCAACAGATAAGGATATCACTGTGAGCTTATCACTACCGCAACTGAACGCCCTCTCGCAAGCCAATGCGACCTCAGAATTTCTAACGTGCTGTACCAGTAGTCAATGGGCGCAAACCTTGGCAGACGCGCGTCCGTTTGCAGATACAGAGGCTTTACTGAGCGCAAGCGATGACGCATGGCAACAAGCTAAAGTGAGTGAAGCTAACTTGCTAGAAGCTTTTGATGGTCATCCACAGATCGGTAATGTCGACTCACTAAAGGAGAAGTATCGCAATACGCAAGACAGTGCCGCTCATGAGCAATCAGGCGCCAATGACGCTGAAGATGCAGTACTTGAAGCGTTAGCACAGGGCAATCAAGACTATCTCGATAAATTCGGCTTTATCTTTATCGTCTTTGCAACTGGTAAAAGCGCGCAGCAAATGCTTGATCTATTGCAAGCTCGCCTGCCAAATGATCGCAAGACTGAATTGCTCAATGCGGCTACTGAACAAAATAAAATCACGCGTTTACGTTTACAAAAACTGTTAGGCGACGCTTAAATCTTGCTTTGTCTCTCTCATACATAAAAGGAATTATTATGTCAGGTACTCTCTCATCACATATTTTAGACACCCATCTTGGCAAGCCTGCTGCTGATATCGCAGTGACGCTACATCGTATTAGCGCCAGTGGCGAGCCGTCATTATTGGCAAACGGTGTCACCAACGCTGATGGTCGCGTGACACCAGATAGCTGGGCATTTAATCCAGAAATTGATATTGCCCAGTATCATTTAGATATCGGTCGCTATACGCTGACCTTTGATACCCAAGCATATTTTGATACACAAAACCTCACAGCATTTTATCCACAAGTGGTCATCGATTTTATGATACAAGACAACGGTCACTACCATGTGCCGCTACTGCTTAGCGCACACGGCTACGGCACTTATCGCGGATCATAAAGTTATCGCTTTATGACTCGAAACATTATAAAAACAAGACCAAACGAGCGCTGGAAACTTTGAACATCTGACAATGAGGTCAGTGACTTACGACCAAATGAATAATGCTGGTATCGCTATGTTGTATCACAATTTTTTATAATAACGAAGGTGAGCAAAAGTCGCTACGAGTTACCAAGATATAATAATATAAAAGGACATTGACAACATGGGTGCATATCTTCTCGATTGGCTAAGCTTATTCTTTCGCTGGTTCCATGTGATCGCTGGTGTAGCATGGATTGGCGCATCATTTTATTTCGTATGGCTAGATATGAGTCTTCAGAAGCCGCCAGAATGGAAAGCCAAAAAAGGCATTTCAGGTGATCTTTGGGCAGTACATGGTGGTGGTTTCTATGAAATTGCCAAATACAAGCTCGAACCTGAAGAGATGCCAAAAACGCTGCATTGGTTTAAGTGGGAAGCCTACACCACATGGCTGACCGGTATGGCGATGCTCATTATCGTCTACTACATCAATGCTACGGCTTACTTGATTGATCCGAGCAAAGTTGACTTTGGTAGCAGTATTGGTGCTATATCGACCAGTCTACTGTTCTTATTCGGTAGCTACTTTATTTATGAAGTCATTGTACGCAGCAATGTCGGCAAAAATAAACTGGCTTTTAGTATCACTATCTTTGTACTCATGATTCTCGCCACTTGGGGCTCATACCAGCTGTTTAGTGATCGTGCATCCTTTATCCATGTCGGTGCCATTTTAGGTACTATCATGGCAGGTAATGTTTTCTTCGGTATTATGCCAGCTCAGCGTGCACTCGTAGATTGTGTACGCCGCGGCGTAAAGCCAGGTCCAGAAGTAGCAGATTTGGCATTGATGGCAAGAAACCGCTCATTAATGAATAACTACTTTACCTTGCCGCTCATTTTTATCATGATTAGTAATCACTATCCAATGATGTATTCACATGCGCATGGTTGGTTGATATTGGTATTCATTGGTGTCATTACGGCAACAGCTCGTCATTACTTCAACGAAAAACACTTGGGTCGCCATAGACCAAAGTTCTTAGTGATTCCTGCGATCGCAACCGTACTACTAATTGTCTGGATGCGTCCAGCACCTATCGAGCCATTACCAGTTTCTCCAATCAAGACGCCTGCTGTCACTGAAGTAGCACCGACAAATACACCGCCTACTGCTGTCACTCAAGATACGAATACAGTAGCACCTGCCACTGCCACTGCTACAGAGGCTGATGCCAATGCGGTTGCTGGGGGAACTGCCGCTACCGAAGTGGTACCTGTTGCTGCTTCAGCTGATGACGCTATCATAAAAGTAGTAGAAGCAAAATGCGGCGTTTGCCATGCGGCACAACCCACACAAGCTGGATTTAACGCACCACCAGCGGGGATTATTGTCCAAACCCCTGCAGACGTAAAAACGCATCAAGCTAAGATTGTGACTGCCGTACAAAGTGGCTATATGCCACTGGGTAATATCACTCAGCTAAGCGATGAAGAGCGCCAACAACTGGTCGCTTATGCTTCAGGGTTATAAATGAGCATTCTAGACAAAGAAGAGTAAACGCTGATCAAACAATTACCTTGACCAATGACCTAGACATCCTTAAAGTGTTAACAATAAACATTAATAAGTGTTAACAATGTTTGTTTCGATTGATTCCAATCTAAAGGGAGAAAAGGATGTCCACTGCAAATGAGCAAGGAAGTCAGCTTAATACTCAATCCAATAGCGAGCTCTATGATTGCAATACCTTTAATCCAGAACGCAAAAACTCAAGATTATATAATGAAGATCTTGCCCCACTACAGCCTGAACAGCGTAATTGGGGTTGGTTTGCGATATTTAATGTTTGGTCCAATGATATTCAGAGCTTATTCGGTTATACCTTAGCGGCCTCCTTGTTTTTGAGTTATGGACTGAATGGGTGGTGGGTCATGGCAGCGATTATCTGCTCAGGATTCATCGTCATGCTGATGGTCAACTTAACTGGTAAGCCTAGTGTCAAATATGGCATCCCTTTTCCAGTCTTGATACGTGCCAGCATGGGTATCAATGGCGCTAACTTACCTGCCATCTTACGCGCTATTATCGGTATCTTTTGGTACGGGGTGCAGACTTACTTTGCCTCTACCGCAGTTGCCATTTTGTTGACTATTATTATAGGCAGCTCAGATACGACATTTTTAGGCTTGAACAGTACCGCTTGGATGGCCTTTGTCATCGTTTGGATATTTCAGATTTTGCTGTTTTGGGCAGGTATCGAGCCCATCAAGCACTTTTTGAATTGGGCAGGTCCCTTGGTCTATGTCGTGATGGTCATTCTTATGGGCGTCATCTGGTATCAATCAGGCTCTGAGTTGTTACCTGCGATTAACTCTATTTTCGCTAGTGGCAGTAATTATAGTGGGAATTCCATACAGGCATTTACTGCTATCGTCGGTACGATGGTGGCTTATTTTGCCGCAGTCGTCATCAACTTCGGTGACTTCTCACGATTTTTGCGTAGTGAGCGCGATATGCGCTTGGGTAACTTACTCGGTCTACCCATCAACATGGTGTTTTTCTCGTTCATCGCTTTGGTCATTACTGCTGGAACCTTAGTAATATTTGGCGAAGCATTGACCAATCCATCGGACATTGTTGATCGCGTAGATTCTCTACCCTTGACCATTATTGCAGCGCTGACCTTCTTTGCCGCAACCGTCGGTATCAATATGGTTGCAAACTTTATTCCCCCTGCTTACGATTTGGCTAACTTATTTCCTAAGCATATTAACTTTCGCATGGGCGGCTTAATTACTGCTGTTATCGCCTTTTTCGTTGGTGCATTGTGGTTATCATTCATCAGTAAGATCGGTATTGTCGGTTTTGTAAATGCTATTGGTGCGGTCATTGCTCCATTCTTTGGTATCTTAGTCATCGACTATTACCTGATTAAACGTCAACATATCGATATGAATGATTTATTTTCTGCGCAACCAACGGGCGCTTACTACTACTACAAAGGCTGGAATATCCGTGCGCTTATCGCCTTTGTAATCGGCGCTTTATTCTCTATCGCCACGGTATTGATACCTGCACTGACCAAGCTTGAAGGTTACGGTTTCTTATTAGGCGCAGCACTAGGTGGCATTGTGTATTGGGTATTAATGCGCCCTTATGCAGTAGATCCTAACACCATAGTAGAATAAAAAATAGTTATTACATTTCTAATAGATTTATTACTCTGTTTTTATAAAGGATAAAACACCATGACAAAAAAGATAACCAGCGATTTTGATCAAGCCGCTTATCCACGTGATTTAAAAGGCTATGGCGACAATCCACCCAAAGCCAATTGGCCGGGCGGCGCTAAGATTGCCGTACAGTTTGTGCTAAATATCGAAGAAGGCGCAGAGAACAGTGTCTTGCATGGTGATGGTCAGTCAGAACGTTTTTTATCAGATGTTTTAGGTACGCCAGAATTTAACAACCGCCATCAGTCGATTGAGTCCGCCTTTGAATATGGTAGCCGAGTGGGTGTTTGGCGCGTACTAGATACTTTTAAAGAATATGGTTTACCTATTACTACCTTTACTTGTGCCGCCGCTGCCGAAAAAACGCCGCATATTGTCGAGCGCATTCTAGAAGATGGTCATGAGATTGCCAGTCACGGACTGCGCTGGATCACCTATCAATATATGTACCGCGAGACCGAGCGTGAGCATGTGCGCCGCGCCACTGAAATATTTGAGCGTATGGTCGGCAATCAGCCTCTTGGCTGGTACACGGGTCGCGATAGCCCAAATACTCGCGAGCTGGTCGCAGAACAAGGCGGCTACATCTATGACTCTGACTCTTATGCTGATGAGCTGCCTTACTGGCTCAATGTTAAAGTAGAAGAAGGCAACAAAATCGCTCGCAAACCGCATCTGGTCATTCCCTACACGCTTGAAACCAATGACATGCGTTTTTCTTCAAGCCCTGGCTTTACCAATGCTGAACCTTTTTATCAGTATTTAAAGGACAGCTTTGACACTTTATATGAAGAAGGCTCGCATACACCAAAAATGCTAACCATTGGTTTGCATTGCCGCATCATTGGCCGTGCTGGTCGTATAACCGCGCTCAAACAGTTTCTAAAATACATCACCAGTAAACCCGATGTCTGGATCTGCCGCCGCGATGAAATCGCCAAGCACTGGTATGAAAATCATCCAGCCACGGCCGATAATACCGCCAACTGGATGTAGTCGTAACAACAATCATAAGACGTATCATCACATCAATAAGTATGTAGGTCATAGAAACCACGTAAGCTAACGAATGATACGCTTGAGGTGGTTGATACCTGAATGCTGTAATTGCTTAAAAATGACAGCTTGTGTCCGGTATTTTCTGAGCTCAAATAGATCTATCACTTAATAAGTTGCTAGAACAAATAAATAATATTGCTAATTAATCTAATCTAAAGGTGAACTTATGAAAACTACAATCATTGCCAAACCTTTAACTAAAGCTGCTTTTGCGCCTTATGGCTCAGTGATTGAGCCTTATGATGATCAAGAAAAATGCCCTGAAAACAGCTGGGATATCAATCGCGGCTTTGCCTGTCGTCATAATGCCATCTCAAAAGTCACTCATGATGGCGGAGAAGTTGGGTTTAGTATTTTCCGTACCAAAAGACGTGATTGCCCTATTACGTTATCGGTGATGGAATACCATCCATTTGGCACGCAAGCGTTCTTTTCTATGAATGGCACAGACTATATAGTCGTTGTAGCAAAAGCTGGCGATGCGCCTAAATCAGCTGATGATTTAGAAGTGTTTTATGCTCATTCGCATCAAGGTGTACAGTATGATGCCAATGTTTGGCATCATCCACTACTGGCGCTAAAAGCGGATTGTGACTTTTTAGTGATTGATCGTATCAACGGCGAGGGTAATAACTGCCATGAATTCGAGATTGATGAGTGGGAAGTTTGCATTGATATCTCTGCTGAGCAAGCTAAAGATCAGGCTTAATGGCTATCGTCAACTGATGAAGAATTATGCTAATGTCAGAGCATTAATCGCATAAAAATCAAAGATTCAGACACAAATTTATCGCGGTACCAAACCCCTAAGGAACACGAACCATGACAACAAAAAGCACTTATTACGCACCAACTGGCGGCTTGCCTCCTCAAACACAATTACTATCCGATCGTGCTATCTTCACCGAAGCTTATGCGATTATTCCTAAACGTGTACTAACTGATATCGTGATCAGTTATCTGCCTTTTTGGACAGGCATGCGCATGTGGGTGCTTGCACGTCCTTTAAGCGGTTTCTCTGAAACCTTCTCACAGTATATTGTTGAAGTCGCACCAAATGGCGGCTCAGAAAAACCTGAGCTAGATGCAAATGCCGAAGGCGTCGTATTCATCGTTGAAGGTGAAATGGACATGACGATTGAAGGCGTGTCGCATCATCTTGAATCAGGTGGCTATGCATTCTTACCACCTGGCTGCAAATGGACGCTAAAGAACAATAGCGACAAGCACGTTAAATTCCATTGGATCCGTAAAGCTTATCAACACTGTGAAGGTATTGACGTGCCTGAAGCGTTTGTAACCAGCGATCATGATGTTGAAGCCATTGAGATGCCGGGTACCAATGGCGTATGGAAAACCACAAGGTTTACAGAGCAGTCTGATATGCGTCATGACATGCATGTCAATATCGTGACGTTTCAGCCAGGTGGCGTGATTCCATTTGATGAAACTCATGTTATGGAACATGGTTTATATGTACTAGAAGGTAAATCCGTCTATCACTTAAATGGTGAATGGGTAGAGGTTGAGGCGGGTGATTTTATGTGGCTGCGTGCATTCTGCCCACAATCTTGTTACGCTGGCGGACCGGGTCCATTTAGATACTTGTTATATAAAGACGTGAATAGACATATGCCGTTTATCCGTCCAGTAAAATAAGTCATCTAATCTAAAGGCACAGTCGTTCATTGTTCTTTAGAACACCAGCAAAAATTTTAATAGTAACGCCAGCTTATTACGATTAGCTGGCTTTTTAATTTTATGCTTAAGTTCATATTTTTAAACAGTGCTTTAACCAAGAATGCTAAAAAATCAATCACTTTACTTGTTTTTTATGTACTACTGTACTAGAATACTGAAACAAGATAGCCACTTACCTCTTTTTTATTAAGAGTAAATATTATGAGCACTGACCCTTATCGTAGCTTGTTGACGCATTTAGCCCATTGCAATGACAGTAATGATATCGATGAGCTATTAACAGCGCTACTGACGACTAAAGAGCAACACGAGATTGCCAATCGCATCTGTATTTTTGATTTGCTCGAACGTGGCATCACCCAGCGTGACATATCCGAACAGCTGGGCGTTGGTATCGCAACGGTCTCTCGTGGCGCTAAAGCCATGCAAATTCACGATGTAAGCGCACTGCTAGCCACTCACAGACAAGACAATTAACGCCAAGAATATTAGCTGAATTTATTTTATAAGACCTATTTGAATTACTTTGGACCTCGTTATGACCTCTCCTACCCTACAATATGACCAGCCTGCTACTATTGATATTCCCAGCAAGCCGCAGCGGATTAAACTTACGCAAGATATTGATTTTTTTGCGTTATTCAAACGTATTGAAGGCGCTTTTGATACTTGTTATTTGCTCGAATCATTGGGCGAAGAAAGCCACATTTCGCGTCACCATGCCATTGGTTTTGATCCGGTTATGACCATCGCTGCCTTGGATCGCACTACCCTTGCCATTACCGATAATAAAACAGCTGAAACACGCCATTATCAAACCGACAATCCTTATCAATTACTGCGCAAAATTACCCCGCAGCATGTCATTGCCCGCGATCAAAGCGGTGGTCTCGTCGGCTATCTAGGCTATGACAGTGTGAATTTTTTTGAACCCAGCCTAAATGCTAAGCCGAGCGAAGACTTTGAGCCGTTTAAATTTGGTGTGTATTTGGATGGCTTAACACTTGATAAAATGACAGGTGAGATTTTTTATTTTTACTATCCGACCGCACAGCAAGACAATCGCATTGAACAAATCAAAGCCTTACTTGATGTCCCCATCCCAAGCTATGAATTGCCCACTGTTGAGTTCTTAGGTGACGGCATGAGTCAAGAAGAGCACGCTAAAGTCGTCATGCAAGTCAAAGAAGACATCATCTCTGGGCGTATCTTTCAATGTGAAGTCGGCTTTAAATCCAAATATCGCATTGCGGGCGATAAGATGCCGATTTATGAAAAACTGCGCACCGTCAATCCATCGCCGCACATGTACTTTATGAAATTTGCTCAGCAGTGCATCATTGGGGCGTCACCTGAGCTATTGTTTCGCTTGCGTCAAGGTGAGATGGAAACCTATCCATTAGCAGGCACTGCCAAACGCGGCGTCGATGTGATCGAAGACCGACAGCTTGCCCGCGCCCTGCTTAATGATGATAAAGAGATTGCTGAGCACAATATGCTGGTTGACTTGCATCGCAATGATATTGGCCGTGTGGCACAGTTTGGTACGGTCAAAGTACGTAGCCTAATGGACATCAAACGCTTCTCACACGTACAGCATATCTCTTCTGAAATCGTCGGTATTTTGCATCCTGACGAAGATATGTTTAGCGCCCTTGCCAGTAATTTCCCTGCGGGTACGTTGTCAGGTGCGCCAAAAGTGGAAGCCATCAAAGTGATTAACGAGCTAGAGCCAGATGGTCGCGGTGCTTACGGCGGCGCACTAGGATCATTTAATTTCAACGGTGATTGTATTTTTGCCATTCCTATTCGCAGCTTATTTATCAATGGCGAGTCGGCCTACGCGCAAACCTGTGGCGGCAATGTCTATGACTCCAATCCAGCAGATGAGTATCTAGAAATCCAGCGCAAACTGTCGGCGATGAAAGTGGTATTAGACAGCTTTATGCATCCGTAAATTGACACTATTTTTATTAAAGAGTTTACCCATGAATGTTTTAATTATCGATAACTATGACTCGTTTACCTTCAATCTTTACCAATATATTGGCGAGATTTTACAGACGCTGGATGGCGATAAACAAGCAAACGTCATCGTCAAGCGTAATAATGAGATTACTCTAGCCGACGTGCAAGCAATGAATCTAGATCGAATCATTATTTCACCCGGCCCTGGCGCACCGGACGATCCCGCTTATTTTGGGGTTTGTAGCGAAGTGATTGAAGTGATGGGCAAGACCACGCCCTTATTAGGTGTTTGCTTGGGGATGCAGGGCATTGCCCATGTGTTCGGCGGTGATGTGGTACGTGCCAATGTCCCGATGCATGGTAAAGTTTCGTCGATACGCCATAATGAGGCAGGTATATATCAAGGACTGCCGCAAGAGCTTGAGATCATGCGTTATCATTCATTGATGGTCAAAGCAGACACGCTACCGGATTGTTTAACGGTCACTGCCGTCGTCGCTAATGATGAACATAACGATTTAGGTTTGGCTGAGTCGGCACTAGCAGGTGATGAGATTATGGGATTGCAACACAACGAGTATCCGATCCAAGGCGTACAATTTCACCCAGAATCGTTTGCGACCGAAGGTGCTAAGCGTCTGCTAACGAATTTTTTACTTCAGGTGTAAATCACGATGCTTAAGCTGGTTTGGAGGATATGAAGCTAAAGGGTAATAAGCTCAAGTGAAGCCTGCACCTAACTCAAATAAATTGCATTTTATATCTAAGTGACTTGTGTTAGTACCTAATTCACGCTTTAATGATAGACTGAAAAAACAAACAAAAGGCAGCCTTTAACCAGGTTGTCTTTTGTTATTTCAGCATACTATTAAGTAATGAGCCAGAAGGCTTGGACCACTTATTCTTTAAACCTGATAACAAATAAAAATAGAGAGCGATATGGCACATACCGATAGCGTAATGTCAGCACGGCAGTCATGGATAGGCACCATTCAAATCATTACAGCCGCTGTCTGCTGGGGTACTTTAGGGATATTCTCAACCTACCTCAATCAAAATGGCTTTAGCGGCTGGCAAACGACTATTTTACGTATCGTGACCGCCGCTCTTATCATCCTGGTCATGTTGCCAAAACTATGGCCACAGCTGCTTAAGCTAGGCCCCAAGCAATGGCTCGGACTGGCAATACAGTCTTTGATTGGTGTACTCGGCATGTCGGTTTGCTATTTTTTTGCCGTTATCTATGTCGGTGCTGGTCCTGCAGTCGCCTTGCTATATACTGCGCCCGTTTTTAGCTTATTATTTTCAGCATTCTTGCTTAATGAATCCATTACTCGGCAGTCAGCCCTACTGGCACTCATGGCAGTATTTGGTGTCGGCTTGACAATGTTAGGTGAGCAGGCGCAAGTCAACTGGGGTATTGCATTAGGTTTATTATCAGGCATATGTTATTCCCTATATGGGGTATTAGGTAAGCGCGCTATGCATGACGCGCACCCTGCTCCTTTAGTATTTTTTACCTCTATTACCATCAGTGCTAGCATACTGCTCCTACTACCTGAAACCTATAACACTTATGGACAACTATTAACCTTACCCTTATCTACTTGGGGCTATGTATTAGGATTGTCTTTGATTGGAACCGTCGTGCCCTTTGCGCTCTATATGAAGGCATTAGAGAAGCTACCTGCCACCCGTGCATCAGTGTTTACTATCTTTGAGCCTTTAACCGCGATTGCTTTGGCAACGCTATTACTGCATCAATCATTATCTTGGATTCAGTATGTCGGCGTCATACTCATTCTGCTAGCAGCTTTATTTAATGCTGTGCTAAACGGTACTACTACTCGTGTACCACGTTGGCTAAAAAGACGGCAAAGGATTTAATCTATATCCTACAATCACTTTTCATAGCCTTAGATTTCTTTCTGTTAAATAAAAAAAGCCCCTACTATGAATAACTGGGGCTTTTTATTTAACATCTTTCAAGCTTATTACTGTTCAATACGCTGTAAAAACGCTTGCGTACGCGGATGCTTTGAATCCTCGAATAATTGCTTGGCACTGCCCTCTTCGACAATTTTACCATCTTCAATCAACACCACATGATCAGCGACATCGCGGGCAAAATTTATTTCATGAGTAACAACGACCATCGTCCAACCTTCTGATGCCAGCTGTTTCATGGTTTCAAGCACGTCTTGTACTAGCTCAGGATCAAGCGCAGACGTTGGCTCATCGAATAGTAGTAAAGACGGCTCAATCGCCAATGCACGAGCAATACCAATACGCTGCTGCTGACCACCCGATAGCTGAAACGGATAGAGATCTGCTTTATCAGACAAACCCACTTTATCGAGTAATACTAATGCTTGCTCGCGTGCTTGCGCTTTACTTTGGCCTTGTACCACCGTAGGTCCAAGCATTAAGTTTTCGATGGCTGTCTTATGTGGAAACAAGTTATAAGATTGAAAGACCATACCTGACTTACGTTGCAGCGCAAGTAAGATTTTTTTCTTAGGTTTAGTGGCAAAGTCAACCGTTAAACTGCCATCATCAAAGGCAATCACGCCTTGGTCAGGTATTTCTAGCGCATTCAGACAACGCAAAAAAGTGGTTTTTCCCGACCCTGATGGCCCTAATATTACCACCACCTTGCCTTTTTCGATGGTCAAATCGATGCCTTTAAGCACTTGATTGCCGCCGAAAGCTTTGTGAATATTAGTGACTTGAATCATAAGACATCCACTTGCAAATTAAAAAACACATAGGTTAAAGGAGGGAGAAATATATCATGAGGTGATAGCGATATTATTTGGCAACATAACGATCAAGACGTGTTTCAAGCCTACCTTGGATAAAGGTCAAAAACAGACAAATACCCCAATAGATAACGGCCGCTTCGATATAAACTAGCATGAACTCATAGTTACGCGCAGTGATGATCTGCGCTTGTTTAAACAGCTCAGTCACCAATACGAGCGATGCTAGCGAAGTATCCTTTACCAGACTGATAAAGGTATTAGATAGCGGCGGTACGGAGACGCGCAGTGCCTGCGGTAAAATGACGTGGCGGAAGGTTTGTAGATAAGTCAATCCTACAGTCGACCCTGCTTCCCACTGTCCTTTGGGAATCGACAAGATAGAAGCACGTACCGTCTCTGATGCATAAGCACCAATATTAAGCGAAAAAGCGATAATTGCTGACGGAAAAGGATCAAGCTTAACCCCGACACTTGGTAGTCCATAAAAGATAATAAACAACTGCACCAGCATTGGCGTGCCACGAATAGCAGACACATAGATGCGAGCAAGTCTATAGACAATCTCATGAACCCAACCAGCACGCGGCACAATACGAATCAGTGCCACGGTCAGCGCAATTGCCATACCGATCGCAAACGATATCAATGCCAGCGGTATCGAATAATAGATAGCGCCTTTAAGCATCGGCCAAAAGGACGAGATAACAATCTGCGCCCGATCAGGACTCATAAATGGCAGTAATGCCAATAAATCTGCTAACCCTGAGGTTATAGAGGCTGCCATAATAGAAGCTAGCATTATTTTTGTTGGCTTATATCAGCACCAAAGAATTCTTGGCTCAGCTTGGTGAGCGTGCCATCAGCTGCTAATGCTGCCATGGCTTCGTTTAATTTTGCCAATACTTCATCATCACCTTTTATCATTACCAAGCCTGAACCAGTCTGCTCACTAACAGGGGCAGTCAGTTTAATCTCAAGCGCTGCATCTGGGAATTTTTTTAGGTAGTCCAAAACCGCAAGATTGTCATTCATAGTAAAGTCAGCGCGATCTTGTTTAACCAACTGAATCGCTTGCGCCATGCCATCGACAGGAACAACTTCTGCTTGATAACGCTCTGCAAGCTCACCATAGTTACTGGTCAATGATTGAGCACTGCGCAGACCTTTTAACGACTCCCACGAGCTATAGCGGTTATCATCTTTTGGCGCTAAAACCACTGCGCCTGACCAGCTATATGCTTGCGCTTTATCATATTTTGCCAAACGCTCAGGCGTGGTTAAGCTGACTTGGTTGGCCACCATATCAAATCGCTTGGCGTCCAAACCTGCGAGCATTGCATCCCACTGAGTTTCTTGAAACTCAACTTTAACGCCAAGTTTGTCAGCAACGGCACGGGTGACTTCTACATCATAACCGGTCAACTTACCGCTCTCATCATGATAAGTGAATGGCGGATAAGTGCCTTCGGTACCGACGTTGATAGTGCCGCCGTTATTGATACGCTGTAGCAAATCAGAACCGCCACTTGTAGCGGTATCAGTTGACTTGGTTTCAGTATCATTGGTAGGTGATTGACCACAAGCGGCAAGCAATACGGTACTTGCGGCAAGGGCTAAAAGCGTGCGACGTTTCATAAGACGTCCTTATCATAGTGAGTAAATAAAAGTGACTGAGTCAAATAAAGCAAAATATGTCCTGCCAATAAAAATGTACTGAAAAATAATCAGATATCATCATAAATATCTGCTTGGTATTATTTGACTGTGACTGCTCAATTTGAGGATACACAGCATATTTTTCAATGCTGGTTTTATTTTTTTCTTAAAAATTTGAGGCATTTTATAACAAATACTTATTCTAAGTCTGCCAATTAAATACCTGCTCATGTGTATATTAACGCAATTTAGAAAGTATAAACGCACAAAAATAGTGAATATGCGTAAGGTTGTTATAGTTCACCTGAAAACTGGTACCGCTCACCTGCGTGCCACATTTTGACAAAAGTTAATACTTGACCTGCTGAATAAGTTTGACGACAAAGTACCAATGTAGGCGACTGCGGGGTAATCTGTAGTAACGCTGCAATCTCATCTGGAGCAGCCAGCGCTCGAATAGTATAGCTACCACGCTCCAGTGGGCTTTTTGCAATAAGATAATCACTGGTATTGACCACGCTAAAATCTTGCTCGATAAAATTAGGAACCTTTAGAGCATCGACCCAGCGTTCTTCAAACTGTATCGGCTGACCATCCGCAAAGTGGATAATTTTGACCTCATATAAAACAGCGGCTTCGCTATCAATACTTTTACCTTCTTTCGATTCAGAAGTTTCAACCATTTTCTCAAGACCAAATTTACGCCGTAGCTCATCATTGAACATAGCAGCGGTAATCACGCGCTTACTGACAACTTGTGCTTGATAATCACGATTGGCCGACTTTAAATCTTGAGCAATATTGCGCACTTCCACAAAGGTATGATTAAACTGCTGCTGGGCGACAAACGTGCCCGACCCTTGTCGGCGCTCCAATACTCGCTCTTCGCTCAATTCCTTTAAAGCACGGTTGACCGTCATACGAGAGACGCCAAACTCCGCTGCCAACGCCATTTCTGTAGAAATCGCATTGCCCGCCTGCCATTTGCCCGCATGAATATTGTCCAATATCGCCTGTTTAATCCGCTGATACGCCGGAATCGTCTTTGTCATATCCGTCTTTAACCGTCAATTTTGCCCATAAGAAGAGCGCCATAATATCATGACAATCATCATAACCTGCATCCAAACACCCGACCTTGCGGTTCTCTATTATAAATAATTTGATGAATACTAAAAAATTGCTTGCATGAAAAAATAATCTTTGATAATTTGTATATACAACTTTGCATAACAGCAAACAATCTTATTAGACAACTGTATAAACAATCATAAGGAATGGTTATGACCACCGAAAATGGAACGCGCAAAAACGCACAAGTCGAAAATAACGGGTTTACCCGCCGTGACGAAAGTCGTGAGATTGCCGCCCCTACTGGTAGTACACTTCATTGCAAAAGCTGGCTGACCGAAGCGCCTTATCGTATGCTACAAAACAATCTGCATCCTGATGTGGCCGAAAACCCAAAAAGTCTAGTGGTGTACGGTGGTATCGGACGCGCTGCTCGTAACTGGGAAAGCTACGATCAAATTTTAGAATCACTAAAAGAATTAGAAGACGATGAGACCTTATTAGTGCAATCTGGAAAACCGGTAGGCGTCTTTCAAACGCATGAAAATGCACCGCGTGTATTAATTGCCAACTCTAACCTCGTACCGCGCTGGGCGACGTGGGAGCATTTCAATGAGCTCGATCGCAAAGACTTGTTTATGTATGGGCAAATGACGGCGGGTAGCTGGATTTATATCGGCACGCAAGGCATCGTCCAAGGCACGTATGAAACCTTTGTCGAAGCAGGTCGTCAGCACTATAATGGCAGCTGGGCAGGACGCTGGATTTTGACCGCGGGTCTTGGCGGTATGGGCGGCGCGCAGCCACTAGCGGCGACCTTTGCTGGCGCGACGTCTTTAAATATAGAATGTCAGCAGTCTAGTATTGATTTCCGTCTACGTACAGGCTACGTAGATAAACAAGCTGACAATCTTGACCATGCTTATGAATTGATCAAACAACATACGGCGGCTGGTGAAGCGGTCTCAATCGCCCTACTTGGCAATGCCGCAGATATTTTACCTGAGATGGTTAAGCGCGCCAAAGCTGGCGGCATGAAGCCTGATTTGGTGACCGATCAGACCTCAGCCCATGACTTAATCAATGGCTATCTGCCAAGTGGCTGGAGCGTTGAAGAATGGAGATCAGCACAAGAAGATCCAGAGCAACACGCTGCATTGACCAAAGCAGCTGCTGCATCTTGTGCCATACACGTACAGGCGATGCTAGACTTGCAGGCAATGGATATCCCAACGACTGATTATGGTAATAATATCCGTCAAGTGGCGTTTGATGAAGGAGTCAAAGACGCTTTTAACTTCCCCGGTTTTGTACCAGCTTATATTCGTCCGCTGTTTTGCCAAGGCAAAGGCCCGTTCCGCTGGGTGGCGCTATCCGGTGATCCAGAAGACATCTATAAAACCGATCAAAAAATCAAAGAGCTGTTCCCTGAAAACCAGCACATTCATCGCTGGCTTGATATGGCAAAAGAGCGCATTCAGTTCCAAGGTCTGCCAGCTCGTATCTGCTGGTTAGGTCTCGGTGAGCGTGATAAAGCAGGTCTTGCCTTTAATGAGATGGTCAAAAACGGCGAGCTAAAAGGCCCTATCGTTATCGGTCGTGACCATTTGGATACGGGCTCTGTTGCCAGTCCAAACCGCGAAACCGAAAGCATGAAAGATGGCTCAGATGCAGTATCGGATTGGGCACTATTGAACGGCATGCTCAATGTCGCAGGCGGGGCGACTTGGGTATCATTGCATCATGGCGGCGGTGTTGGCATGGGTTACTCGCAGCATTCAGGTATGGTCATCGTCGCTGACGGTACGGATGCCGCAGCCAAACGCTTGTCGCGTGTATTGGTCAATGACTGCGGTTCTGGTGTGATGCGTCATGCGGATGCTGGCTACGAGCTGGCGATTAAAACTGCTCAGGATTATGGTCTAAATCTACCGATGATTAAGTAATTCTCTATAGACACATAGATCACATGATTTTATCAAGGAAGATAATATGACCAAGCAAGATACCCTACAACTAGGGAAAACTGAGCAAGTTGCTAACACCGTGCCCGATACGACAACGCCAGAGATATTGCTGTCAAAACCCATTGCCTTACTGCAACTGATTGTCTTTAGTATGATCGGTTTGGTGATGTTTTTTGTGCCATTTACCATTGGTGAAAAAAGTACGATTTTGTTCGACCATGGCGCAACTTATCTGGTCAATCAGCAATATACTTTATCTGTGACTTTGTTGTTTATGCTGATGATATTTGGAGTAAGTAAACCGTTTATTGATGGCTCATGGCGCAAAAACATCACCCATAAAATCCTAACTGTCTTTAAAGTACTGGGACTGGTATTAGCTGTAATGTATATCACTGGTAACGCTCCAGCCTTCATGATGGAAAAAGATATGCTGCCGTTTCTATTTGAAAAACTGGCGCTACCCGTTGGTATGATTGTGCCGCTTGGGGCTTTGATTCTGGCGTTTTTAGTGGGTTTTGGTTTGCTTGAGATGGTTGGCGTGCTGATGCAGCCGATTATGAAACCTATCTGGAAAACGCCGGGTGCATCAGCGATTGATGCAGTTGCTTCTTTTGTGGGCAGTTATTCGATTGGGCTGTTAATTACCAATCGTGTGTATCTGCAAAAGCAATATTCTGCGCGTGAAGCCATTATCATTGCGACCGGTTTTTCAACTGTATCAGCCGCGTTTATGGTAATTGTTGCCAAAACATTGGGATTGATGGAATTTTGGAATCTGTTTTTTTGGTCAACGCTAGTGATTACTTTTATCGTCACCGCTATCACTGCCCGTATTCCACCAATTAGTCAGTTTGATAATGAGGTAGAGCGTCCACATTTAGACTACAAAAGAGGCACGCGTCTAAAAGCGGCATATGAGCTAGGTTTGTCCACGTCACGCCGTGCATCAGATTTTAAACAAATTCTATGGACCAACTTTCGTGATGGCTTGACAATGGCAGCCGCTATTGTGCCCTCTATTATCGCCGTTGGACTCACTGGTTTATTATTGGCCAAGTACACGCCAGTGTTTGACGCCTTAGGGTTGCTGCTCTATCCATTTACGTGGTTAGGCGGATTGCCAGAACCACTTGTGGCGGCCAAAGGTATGTCAGCGGGATTGGCTGAAATGTTCTTGCCAGCGCTATTACTCAGTGAAGCTGACCTGTTGACTCGTTATGTGGCGGGCGTTATCTCCATTAGCAGTGTGCTATTTTTTTCCGCTATGATTCCGTGTGTACTAGCAACTGAGATTCCTATCTCTGTTGGGAAAATGGTCATCGTTTGGTTCCAGCGTGTAGCACTTAGTATCTTACTGGCAGCAGCTTTTGGACATTTGGCAATGTCTTTTGGCTGGATAAGTTAGGATAGATTGCACCTATTAATACAAACACAATATCAATACTACCCCCATATAATAAATACAGCCAATAACATTTAACACTAGGACAATACGCATGACTACTATAAAAGAACTAACCCTACAGCCACGTCAGCTTAGCTTTGAGATACTACGCGATATCTATGAGCAGCCCGTCAGATTGACCTTGCCTGATAGCGCTTATGAGGCAATAGATGCCTCACACGAAGATGTACAAACGATTATCCGCCGTGATAAAAGCGCTTATGGTATCAATACCGGTTTTGGTCTGTTGGCGAAGACGCGTATCAGTGATGACCAGCTTGAACTGCTTCAGCGTAACTTGATCGTCTCTCACTCGGTGGGCACGGGTGAAGCGTTGCCAGACAATGTGGTGCGATTGATCATGGTGATGAAAGTTGCCAGCTTAGCACAAGGTGTGTCTGGCGTACGTCGAGAGGTGGTTAATAGCTTACTTGGTTTAATTAATAATCAAATCACGCCCAATATCCCAGCCAAAGGCTCCGTTGGCGCGTCTGGTGATCTAGCACCTTTATCGCATATGACGCTTGCGATGATGGGTGAAGGTCACGTCTATGTCGCTGGTAAAAAAGTACTCGCCGCTGATGCTTTAGCACAGCATGGTCTTGAGCCAATCACCCTTGCGGCAAAAGAAGGTCTTGCCCTGATTAATGGCACTCAAGTATCCACCGCACTGGCACTACGTGGTTATTTCCTAGCACGTGATTTGCTTGAGACGGCAACCATCGTCGGCTCACTGTCTATCGATGCGGCTAAAGGCTCAGATGCGCCGTTTGATGCTCGTATTCATGACGTACGTGGTCACCATGGTCAAATTGAAATCGCCAAAGCACATCGTCAATTGATTAAAGGCAGTGCCATTCGCGCCTCGCATGATGGCGAGCAAGACGACAGAGTACAAGATCCTTACTGCCTGCGTTGCCAGCCACAAGTGATGGGCGCATGCCTTGATATCATCAACCAAGCGGGCAAAACGTTATTAATCGAATCAAACGCGGTAACTGATAACCCACTTATCTTCAATAATGAAGATGGTCCGGTCGCTATATCAGGCGGTAACTTTCATGCTGAACCCGTCGCCTTTGCTGCTGATATTTTAGCCCTAGCCATTGCCGAGATTGGCTCTATGTCTGAGCGCCGTGTGGCTTTGCTGATCGATGCGACTTTATCAGGTGGCTTGCCGCCATTCTTAGTGGATAATGCTGGGGTAAACTCAGGCTTTATGATTGCTCATGTAACCGCCGCAGCGCTGGCATCTGAAAATAAGTCCATTGCCCACCCCGGCAGTGTTGATAGTATTCCAACTTCTGCCAACCAAGAAGATCATGTGTCAATGGCGACTTATTGCGCACGTCGCCTCTATGAGATGGCACAAAATACTGCCACCATTATCGGGATTGAGCTATTAGCCGCTGGTCAAGGTATCGACTTCCATCGCGGATTAGAGACCTCAGAACCTTTGACTGTGGCACATCAGAAACTACGCGAGCAAGTGACTTTTTATGATAAAGACCGTTACCTAGCCCCTGATATTGAAGCAGCCAAACAGCTGGTATTAGCTGGCACGCTTGCTGAGCATTGGCAAGAACTGCGCCGCGATTGGTACGAATCAAAATAAAGAGTCGGTAAGTTTATATAGTCGATCCATTTTAAAAAGGTTACTGTTCTGCTGGTGTGAATTTTATGAAGCATCTGTCACGCTTGCGAACAGCCAGCGAAGAAAATTTATACCAGTAGAACACCATTAACGTATACATCATTTTTATTCTGGATTAACTATATTAGAAAAAGGAGGTCTTTGATGACCATCGCAATGGTTAACCATACTGTCGCCGATATGAACCGATGGATAGGACGCGCAGAGCCGTTTGAGACAGCTCGCGCTCGCTATTGGTATCAGTTGGCTCAGCCTTATGCTTTTGATGGTATAAGCCAGCGTATTGGTTTGATCGGTTTTGCTTGTGACCAAGGTGTCAGGCGCAATCAAGGACGTGTGGGCGCAAGAGCTGCACCGCCATTGATTCGTCAGGCGTTTGCTGCATTGCCAGTCATCGCTGAGCTACAGCAGCGCTTTGACAATCAACTGACAACTCTATTAGGTGATGCGGGTAATATTCATTGTCATGACAACGACGGTTTTGCCGAGAGTACACTTGAGCAAGCTCAGAGCAAATATGCCGATAAGGTAAGCCAGATTATCAAGCAAGGCGGCTTACCCATCGGTCTTGGCGGTGGTCATGCTATTGCTTATGGTAGCTTTTTAGGTTTGTGGCAAGCTCTACAGCAGATAGACAGTAATAGTGATACAGATGCGCCGCCGCGTATTGGCATTATCAACTTTGATGCTCATCTTGATATTCGTCAGTCTGATGTCGCCACCTCAGGTACGCCATTTCGACAAATTGCAGAACACCTTGATGAGCAAGGTCAGCCATTTAATTATTGCTGTATTGGCGTCAGTCGTTTCTCTAATACCGCTGCGCTCTTTGATCGTGCTGAGCAATTGGGCGTGCACATTATCAGTGATGAAGACTGCCATCATCAGCCGTGGGATATGCTCGCCCAGCAAATCGATGCATTTATTAGTAAAGTCGATGTGCTCTATATGACCATTGATATGGATTGCCTGCCATCGAGTGTTGTCCCTGGCGTCAGTGCGCCAGCCGCTTATGGCATTGAGCTCAGTTTTGTTGAGCGCGCCGTCAAACTTATTATGGCGTCTGGTAAAGTAAAAGTAGCTGACATTGCTGAGATTAACCCTACTTTTGATATTGATTCGCGTAGCTGCAAAGTTGCTGCTCGTCTTTTGGCGACTATTATTGAGCAGCATTTACTGAATTTATAGATAAAGGCTTACAAGCTTAACTTTAGAAATGAATTTTATATATTTACCTGATTATCAGTATTAAGCAGGAGCTTATTATGAACAACTCTAGCGAACAGATACTTGACGCCTCTATCAATCTTACGGATGCTATGGATGTTTTAACTGCGTTTGACCATATTATTATCAATGCCAATCTTGCGACGTTTTCAGCGCACTATGGTTTTAATATTTATGAAAAAGAAGATGCTGATAGCATCCCATACGGTCAGTTAGAGAATGCAGCTATCGGTATCAAAGGCAGCAAAATTGCATGGATTGGGGCGCATACGCAAATAACACCCTATCTCACCCATTATCAGCGTCAGCAAATCACTGACGCTGATGGTCATTGGATAACGCCTGGATTGATAGATTGCCATACTCATATCGTCTATGGCGGCAACCGCAGCAATGAGTTTGAAGCGCGTCTGCATGGTGCCAGTTATCAAGACATTGCTGCTCAAGGTGGCGGTATTGTCGCCACGGTCAGTGCCACCCGCGCGGCCAGTATTGAAGCGCTATTTATCCAAAGTGAAAAACGCTTGCTTGCTCTCATTAAAGAAGGCGTCACCAGTATCGAAATCAAATCGGGTTATGGTTTGAACCTAGAAACTGAGCGTAAAATGCTCACCGTTGCGCGCCAACTGGGCGAAAAACACAATATTCATGTGAGCACGACTTATCTGGCTGCCCATGCCCTACCAGCTGAGTACAAAGCCCGTGCCGATGACTACATTGAACAAGTCTGCGCATGGCTGCCTATCTTACATGCAGAAGGCTTGGTCGATGCAGTCGATGGCTTTTGTGAAAGCATTGCCTTTAGTGCCGAACAAATCAAACGGGTTTTTGAAGTCGCACGCTCATTAAACTTACCAGTCAAACTGCATTCTGAGCAGTTATCTGACATAGGCGGTAGTGCGTTGGTTGCAGAATATAAAGGGCTATCAAGTGACCATCTCGAGCACTTATCAGAAGACGATATCAAAAAAATGGCCGCCAGCAATACGGTTGCAGTGCTATTACCCGGCGCGTTTTATACCTTGCGGGATACCAAGTTGCCACCGATTAGAGAGCTGCGTAAGCATCAAGTACCGATGGCCGTTTCGACAGATTGCAACCCTGGCACTTCCCCATTAACGTCGTTGTTATTAGCAATGAATATGGGCTGTACCCTATTTTATATGACCCCTGAAGAAGTATTGGCAGGGGCAACAGTTCATGCAGCTCAAGCGTTAGGTCTAGCTGATAAAGGGCGTGTAGAAGTTGGCTGTGATGCAGACTTGGCACTTTGGGATATCACTCGCCCTGCTGATTTAGCCTATCAAATGGGGCTAAATCCTATTAAAGGTATTATGATCAAAGGTGCATGGCGTTAAACTTTACCACTCGTGTTTGACCACGCTCTTTTAAATCCTAAAAAGCCCCAATCAATCAATGACTAGGGCTTTTTGGTTTATGAAAAGAATTTATGACATTAACAACTTAATGATCTATAAACCACTCTTAGTTCAAGATACCATAAGCAACTAGGGCATCGGCAACACGTTTAAAGCCGACGATATTAGCGCCAGTCATATAATCGATATAACCTTTATCAGTTTGATGGTATTTTTCTGAGGCTTCAGCAGCGTCGTCATGAATATTTTTCATAATAACTTTTAAACGCGCATCAATCTCTTCAAAAGTTTTGTACTGACGTACTGAGTTCTGTGACATCTCAAGACCAGATACGGCAACGCCTCCTGCATTTGCCGCTTTACCTGGAGCATAGTGCACACGGTGCAAACGGATATGATCAATGGCTTCTGCAGTCAATGGCATATTAGCACCTTCAACCACGTACTTAATGCCGTTCTCAACCATCAGCTTAGCGTCGTCTTCATTCACTTCGTTTTGCGTGGCTGATGGGATAGCGATATCGCCTTTGATATGCCAAGGCTTTTGTCCAGCGAACCATTCACCGCCATAGACCGCAACGTAATCTGCTAATGGTTGGCTTTTTGCTTTTTGCGATTTTAACCAGTTGATTTTTTCTTGATTTAGACCCGCCCCATCATACAAGGTACCTTGCGAATCAGATACGGTGACCACAACACCGCCCAGCATATGAGCTTTTTCAGCAGCATGTAGAGAGACGTTACCCGCGCCTGAAACCAGTACTCGCTTACCGTCTATGTGTTCGTTTTGAGCCGTTAGCATATTTTCTAAGAAGTAAACCGCGCCATAGCCCGTCGCTTCCGTACGCATCAAACTGCCACCGAACCCTACGCCTTTACCAGTCAATACACCGCCGTATTCGCGGGTCAGGTTTTTATACATGGCAAACATATAGCTGATTTCGCGTCCGCTAACACCGATATCACCAGCCGGTACGTCTGTATCTTTATTGATATAGGGATGCAGCTCACGCATGAAAGCATAGCAAAAACGACGGATTTCGTTGTCTGACTTGCCCTTTGGATCAAAATCAGAACCGCCTTTAGCGCCGCCCATTGGCAAACCGGTCAAGGCATTTTTAAAAATTTGCTCAAAACCTAAGAATTTTAACACCGATTGATTGACGGTTGGGTGAAATCTAATACCACCTTTATAAGGTCCTAACGCGTTACTAAATTGAACACGCCAGCCGCGATTAACCTGTACTACACCTTTATCGTTTTCCCAGTTGATACGAAAACCCATCACGCGGTCAGGCTCAACCAAGCGCTCGAAAACTTTGAAAGCATCATATTCAGGATGAGAGTCATATAGTGGCGCAATCGTGATTGCAACTTCTTTTACTGCCTGAATAAACTCAGGTTGATGGGCATAACGTGCTTCGATTTTTTCGATTGCCTGACTGATACTCATATAAGTTCCTTAAGGTAGAAATTGAAATCATGCTGATCTACATCGACGCTTTATCGTATGCCCGCAAACGATAGGATGGTAAGCGCAGAAGTGGAATTGATGTCGCTACTATACGCTATTTGGTATAACAACTGGTGGGATTAGAATCCAACGGTTTGGGTCTCTAAATTAAGATAAATAAGTCCAGACTATTTTTATCTCATAACTGTATATCATTTTTTTGATGTACACGTCTAGTAAATATCAGCATCATCAAAAGTTATGGATAAGTTGTTATCATTAAAATATCTGAAAATAGTGCGTAGTAAAAACTTAATAATTAAAAAAAGGTGATTAGTTTAGAAAGCTTTAGACAACTGAAGCGAATATTGAAGCATTTGTCTTTAACAATGAATAATGATTTCATTAGCACTATCAAAAGACGTCGATGAAGAGCGCATTCGAGCTATGCAGCTTTTATTGTCACTGGGTGATCGTATTGGTCGCGAATTGGCTCGTGGTAGCACCGACCGTATTATGATTCAAGGTGTGAAAAACTATGTAATCATGACTTCATCAGGTTATAAGACTGCAATGAATATTAGGGCTAAACTGAATGCCAAACTTGGCTTAATATTCTTAGATATTGAATGTGCTTTGGAGGCATTGATGGAATTAATGGGCTAAGTGGTGTTAAAGAACCATCAACGCTGTTTGATACCTCATCTGGCTATCAATCGCTTTATCAATAACACTTTAAATGAAAATAGGCACCTTGTCTTATAAAAATTATTTAAGGCATTGCACACTGTTTATATGCAATGACTCGTTAGTACATTTAAATAATGGAAATAGCCATTCACAATGAGATGGTAATACATTAAGGCCTTCTCTTCTGATGTGGCAACGCTCATTCTAAAGCTACTCAAACTGCCTGCCACTGCTGCCAAGTAATCTTATATAGCACATGTTCAGCGAGTAAGTGATTTGCCTCAAGTGCAGGATGATAGAAATTGTTTTGCGTATCAGTCATCCTGATACGCTTCATAAGCAGTTGAGAGCGTTTATTAATCACAGCAGTAAATGCAACCACCTCCTCAAGCGCTAGCTCGCTGAAAGCAAAATCTAAAGACGCACGAGCAGCTTCAGTTGCATAGCCTCGTCCCCAAAAATCCTTACGCAGTCGCCAAGCAATCTCAACACAGGGCGCAAAATACATATCAGCATGCGTCTGATTTAAACCAACAAAACCAATAAAAGCATCGTTTTTGTTTGAACCCTCTTTTAAACTGAGCGCCCAAAACCCCCAACCATTATCTGCAATCAGCTGCTGGCATTTATTCGCAATAATATCGCTCACTTTAGCTGATAAAAGCTTGGGGAAATACTTCATCACCTCTGGATCGGCATTCATAGCAGCAAATATTGCAAAATCGCTTGCTTGCCACTGTCTAAGATAAAGACGCTCTGTTTCTATATAAGGTTTCATTTGGTACTCTATAAAACTCATTAAATCGCCATAATCAATAGTTGGCTTGTGATTATGGCTGGTATTTATCATTAGCAACTTATCCGCCATTGTAATCATCTAGCCTTTATCTTAGTATCGCTTAATAAGTATACTGATTACAGTCAGCTTCAGGTAAGAAAGCTTACTTCAAATGGTACTTCATTAGATAAAAAACAGACAATAAATTAGGTAAAACATATGGAAAAATCAGGGCAGTTAATATCAGAGCAGCCACTACGCATCGATATCATATCAGACGTCGTCTGCCCTTGGTGTGTCGTCGGCTATCGCCAACTGGCAGCCGCACTAGAGCAGACCAATACTGACCATGAAATACACTGGCATCCGTTTGAGCTAAATCCTAATATGCCAAGTGAGGGTCAAAACATGCGTGAGCATATCATGGAAAAATACGGCTCAAGCAAAGCCGAGTCAGATGCTAGCCGTGCCAGAATTGCCGAGGCAGGTTCTGATGTGGGCTTTGAGTTTAACTTTAATGATGACCTGCGTATGCACAACACCTTTAATCTGCATCAGCTTTTGCACGGGGCTGAGCAGCAAGGGCGCATGCATGAGTTAAAGCAGGCATTATTTAGCGCACACTTTACCGATAACAGAAACCTCTCTGATATCACGGTACTTGCTGATATCGCTGCAGAGATTGGGTTAGATGGTAAAGAAGCGTTGACGGTTTTAGAGGACCAGCGGTTTGCCAATGATGTACGTGAGGTAGAGCAGCATTGGTAGAGGCAAGGTATCCAAAGCGTCCCTGCAATCATTTTTAATGAGCAGCACTTGGTTAGTGGCGCGCAAGGCGTGAACAATTATATCAATATTTTAGAGCAGCTATCCAATATGAAAGAGTAAATTAAGATTTTTTAGTAGGACCATTTGTATGAATAAAAATAAACCAATCACCCTATCAGACGAGACTGAGATTCTTATCTTAGATCAACTGCCGGTTTATATGAATGATGAATTTGATATCGATATTGGCAATTTGCCCGCTAAATTCTTATTGGAGTTTATCATCGAAAATGTAGGTCCGCATTTTTATAATCAAGTAGTCGATGATATGGAGCCATGGCTATATAGTCAGGGAAAAGCAATATCGATACATAACATACTGCTGATATCAATTTTTCTTGCTTGCTGTGCCTACGCAGACAGAGGCTGCAAAAAATTTATACCAGCAGTACCGTAGCGTTTTTAAGGTATTTTAACTATACCAGAGGTTTACGGGGATGTTAGAAGATATGCATAGCTTTAAAAAAGACTAAAAGATAGACCAAAAAATGCCGCCCCTATGATAGGAGCGGCTTTTTCGTATTCTATAGCGCTAATTTTATAACTGCTACCAGTTAAAAATGAATAACTGTACGAATACTCTCGCCTTTATGCATCAAGTCAAAGGCTTCATTGATGTCCTCTAATGGCATCGTATGAGTGATAAAGTCATTTAATGGAATATCACCTTGCATATAACGATCAACATAGCCGGGCAGCTCTGAGCGGCCTTTAACCCCGCCAAATGCTGAGCCTTTCCAGACTCGACCAGTCACTAGCTGGAATGGACGGGTTGAGATTTCTTGACCGGCACCAGCAACACCGATGATGACTGACTCACCCCAACCTTTATGACAGCACTCAAGCGCTGAGCGCATAACATCGACATTACCGATACATTCAAATGAGTAGTCAACACCGCCATCCGTCATCTCAACGATGACCTCTTGAATAGGCTTGTCATAGTCTTTAGAGTTGATGCAATCAGTTGCGCCAAGCTTTTTGGCGAGCTCAAATTTATCTTCGTTAATATCAATGCCGATAATACGACTGGCTTTTGCCATTTTTGCACCGAGGATAGCTGCTAAGCCAATACCACCAAGACCGAAAACAGCAACCGTTGCGCCCTCTTCAACCTTAGCGGTATTCATGACTGCGCCCAGACCAGTGGTGACACCGCACCCTAGCAAGCAAACTTTTTCTAATGGTGCATTGGCGTCAACTTTGGCTAAAGAGATCTCTGGCAATACTGTATATTCAGAGAAGGTTGAGCAACCCATATAATGGTAAATTGGCTGACCATCTTTATAAAAACGGGTGGTGCCATCTGGCATTAAGCCTTTACCTTGAGTCTCACGCACCGCCGAGCATAAGTTGGTTTTACCTGAAGTACAAAACTTACATTTACCGCACTCTGCAGTGTATAAAGGAATGACATGATCGCCAACTTGCACGCTGGTCACGCCTTCGCCGATTTGCTCAACGATACCGCCACCTTCATGACCTAAAATCGCTGGGAATACACCTTCTGGGTCTTCACCAGATAAGGTAAACGCATCAGTATGGCAGACGCCACTGGCAATGATTTTAACCAATACTTCGCCTTTACGTGGCAACATGACATCCACTTCTTCAATCGATAATGGCTGATTAGGACCCCAAGCAATGGCGGCTTTTGATTTAATAAATTTGTCTGACATAAAAGTCTCTCCTTTTAATGATTGAATTTTAATAGATCTCTTGCATAAGTCATTGCTAGCCCTTGATACTCTGTTAGCGGAGGTCAATAAAACGGTACTTTTGCAAGAGGTCTAATAGTGTGATTATTTTATATTACTTCCCTGCTAATGATAATATAGCATATTTGCAAATATCTTTTACACAGTGGTAATAATTATGAAGTGGGATGGTATCAGTGAGTTTGTCTACGTGGCAGAATTTGAGAGCTTTACTAAAGCGGCGGCAAAGCTTGTCATCTCGACAGCGCAAGTGAGTCGGCAAGTCACTGCATTGGAAAAGCGGCTCAATACCAAACTGCTGTATCGAACCACTCGTAAAGTGTCGCTAACAGAAGAAGGGAGGGTGTTTTATCAGCATTGCCGCAGCATCCTTGATGGACTCGATGCCGCAGAGCAAGCGGTCAGTAATTTGCAGTCAAAACCGCAAGGTCGAATCAAGCTGACAGCTCCTGTCACCTATGGAGAGCAGCAGCTATTGCCACTGATAAATGATTTTATGGTGCAATATAGTGATATCGAAGTGACGGCTTTTTTGAGCAATCAGAAGATTGATTTGATTGAAGGTGGTTATGATTTGGCAATACGTATCGGTAAGCTGAGCGACTCTACGATGATGGCCAAAAAACTCAGTCACCGTACCAACTTTGTCTGTGCATCGCCCGCTTATTTTGAGAAATATGGTCGCCCAAAAACCTTGGATGAACTCAGTCAACACAGCTGCTTATTAGGGACACTTGATTATTGGCATTTTAAAGAAGCGGATACAGAGCGCAATATACGCGTGAGCGGTAAAATACGGTATAACAGCGGTTATAGCTTGGTTGATGCGGCATTAAAGGGGCTTGGCATCGTACAATTGCCAGATTACTATGTGCAAAAATACCTAGAAACTGGGCGTCTAATGACGATATTGGACGAATATAGAGAGCAAGAAGAAGGAATATGGGCAGTATACCCTCGCAACCGTCACTTATCGCCAAAAATTAGATTGCTGGTAGATTATTTGGCAAAACGCTTAGCCTAGGGCGTGCCCTCTATCAAAAAATATGTCTCAAAGAAAAACGCTGCTCTGAAAAGCGAGATCGCATGCAGTTCTTGTAACGTATCGGCCAACATATGACACCACTGATAACCTTTGAAGGTTATTCTCACAAAATCCACGTATATGGCCATTTTACTATTCCCTAAAACATTTACAGCAGTTGGCGTATATGTTTCTTAAGCTGTTTCAGCCGTGTTTGATATTCGCGATCACTGGTATCCAATGTGCTAAGGCGTCCATAACGCAGTTGCCGATAGTCTTGTTGAATCTGCTCAATTTTTGCGTGCAGGCCTTTTGAATTAGCCGAATTTGTTAACTTTTTGGCATTATCACTTTCAAGGTGACGATCCTGAGTCATCATATCGTCAGTGCGGTTATCCAGCGTTGCTGCCAAGCGTTCGAGCCATGCCAATTGCCCTTCACTCTCAAACCTAGCCAACGTTTTATTATTCTTGCCAATACGTTTGGATAACTGTGCAAGTGGCAGATCTGCTGGATGCCAGCGCTTGCGGCGGCGTTGCCAAATGACAAAAACGAGAATTAACATGACGGTAATAACACTCACTGCCAACCAAATAATCTGCTGCATCACTGAGCGGATGTTAAACCATTTGAGTAGTGAGTCCGCTTGTTTGTCTTGATCATAACCGACGACGTCTTTTTGCCAATAGTAACTGGCCTGATCTGATAAGCGGCGCAAAGATTGGAGCATTTGATACTGCTGATAGCTGATTTGTGCGCCAGTGCCATCACCAAACATTGCAGCTCCCTGCGACTGCGTCAGCGCATCCATCCCTTGCTCAACGCGCTCAGGTGCAACAAAAGCTGTCGGATCGACACGTACCCAACCTTGCCCTTCAAGCCAAACCTCCGTCCAAGCATGGGCGTCTTTTTGTCGCACTTCCCAGACATTGCCACTGCGACTCAGCTCGCCGCCTTGATAGCCCGCCACAACTCGTGCCGGAATACCCGCTGCCCGCATCATAAAGGTAAAGCTAGAAGCATAATGCTCACAAAATCCCGCTTTGGTCTCAAATAAAAACTCATCAATACGGTTGGTATTCAGCCGTGGCGGTGATAACGTGTAGCGAAAATCTGCTTGATTAATCCAGCGCTCAATAGCGCTCATATAGCGAACTGGATCAGAACCTGATTGGGCAAAAAGCTGCTTAGCCAGTACCCGTGCTTGCGGATTACCATCGGCTGGCAATGCCAAATTCAGCTGCCGCGATTCATTTTCCAAAATAGGGTCGATACGCATCGGCGTGAATTGTAATACATCGTAGCGCAGCTGCTGCGTGACAGGCTGGTTTTTTAATAAAGTAAAGTCCGAGGTGATACTGACGTCAGGACGCTGGCTAAAAGGATAATCGAGTCCGAACAGCCAGCTTTGTTGTGTGGGCTCTAAGATAATCTCATAACTGCTGGGTGCGACTTTTACCTCGTCAGGGACGGTCGCCAATGCATTTTCAATCCAAGCAGGCATTTGCGGTGAAGGTTGCCATTGTCGTTGCTGAGGGCTTGGCCGCCATGTGACGCCATCAAACTCACTAAAGACCAAACCCCGCCAATAAAGCTGCTGTTGTGGCGGACGATTGTTTTCAAATTCAACGCGAAAAGCCAGCTCAGTTGATTGTCCCAAATTGGCAAAATCACCCGGCGACATACTATCAGAGACGCCTGTAGTCGCTTGCTGACCAGATAACTGTACTGACCATAATGGCGGCAGACGCGGAAAAAACAAAAACAGCACCACCAATAATGGCAATGCTCCAATACCCAATACACCCAAGGTGCGCAGACGACCATCACCGCGACTATTACCATCATCATTTAGCGCGATAAATGCCAGCAACACAACAATCGTGCCAACAATCACTTCTAAAGTCGTTATCAACCCTTGATCCATCAAAAACAACGCTGCAAGTACAAACAGTGAAAGATTCAACACCACATAAGCATCGCGGCGCTTGTAAAGCTCCCACAGTTTACTGATAAGGCAGAGCACTAAAAATGCCACGCCCATATCCAGTCCAAATGCAGTATTGTAGGTCAGCCATAGACCGACAAGACCCAGCAAGAAGCCAAGCATTTGCATGCCTTGATAGACGCGTTTTAAATATGCTATTTTTTTAAAACGCACTTTGATGCGTGGCAATTGGGCAATAATACTGACGACAGCAAAACCCATTAGCCATAATGGTAAGTGTGCCGCATGAGGTAAAATAACAATGACTTGGGCAATTAATACCCAGTAATAGGCTGGTAGCGCCAAAAAATTGCGATACCATTTTCTAGCGTAACCGTATTCAACACTAGAGCGGGTGCTTTGACCCGTTGCCAATTGCTCAAAAATGGCTGTCTCTGTAGAGTTTGTAGTAAGCAAATCGATCGATACATTTTCAATGTCATTTGAGGAAGATCGTTTAGAATTCATGGCGCTTTTGCCAATCTTAGCAAGCACGCTTGTGCAAAGCTGTTGCCCTCGCCCATCATTACCGCAGAGGAAGCATCAGACGGTGCCTCATTTGGTAAGCACATATTAAACGGCACACCCATCTGCCCTAATATGAGCGTGCCGTGTGCCAGTTGTGCCAGCTTCTGCTCATGATTTGCCGCTGGCATATCGGCATAATCCAAGGTTTGCTCGTGACCGACAGGATCGGCAAAATGCTTGGTAAGCATACCCTGACCGCGCGCTACGTGACCCCAAGAAACCCGTGCCAGTGACTCTCCTTCGATATAGCCATCTAGCCGCTCAAAGTCGTCTTGACCTTGATGATATTGCCCGCCTATAGGTAAATCATCCAAACTGGCAACTGCATACTGCGCTTGCCAATCAAATACTTCAGGTTTTGGATAGACCCAAGCAGTACGGGCAAAATAAACATAGGACCACGCCCGCATGATACCCAAAGGGTAAACCGTTTTTATTTTTAACCGTGGCAATTCAAGCTGACCACGAGTATGAGTTTGAATAGGCAGACGAATAATTTGCTCGCCTTGTAATTGGGTCACCAGCACAGAATGTTGATTGTCCTTACTGTCTTTAGTCTTTTTACCAGCACGCTTATTGGGCTTTTTATTCGGCTGCTCAAAGTCAAACACAAGCTGTCGTCTAGGTTGTCGGCTCTCACTACGGAGTTGTAAGGTAACCCAAACAGGCGCACCTGCTTCTGCCATAGTCACCTCAAGCAAACGTATTTGCAAACCTGAAATGTGCGTAAAGGTTACATGAAAGCTGATCAGCCAAACGCTGACCAAATAAAAACACAACCCTAACACCAAGTTATTGCCATAGTTAATACCGGCAATAAAAGTAATGATCAGCAGCACCGCAAATAGCATGCCTTCCCGGCTAAAAAATATATAGACATTACGCAAGTTAAGTTTGGCACTGTCACTTTTGGGCGCACGCGAGGCGAACCATCGATTGGCTGCTGAGGCGACTGGTACGGTGAAAGCTTTTGGCAAAAGGCTCATGGCTACCCTATCGTTACCATAAAATTGACAATATCATTGATATTCAGAGAAAGCATTTGATACCAATATGTTGAATAACCACCTAGAGAATCGCCTTTAGTGTTCAATGATTTTAGATGAGCATTTATCGAATTATAAATATCTAAACAATAACTGCTACTTCTGCCAAAATACGTTGAGAAATGGTCGAGGTAACTTGCCCGCCCGTGACATAGGCTGGCACAAAACGCTGACCCAAACGATGATCAGTGACTGCAGCAAATACCGCTTGAATATCTTCAGGCGTGACCTCCATATGTCCTGATACATAGGCGTAAGCCTGCGCGGCACGCTGTAGCGACAATAAACCGCGCGGCGACAGCCCATGATACTCGGAGCTTGCCCGCGTCTTTGCAACCAGACGCTGAAGATAATCTAAGACCACATCTGCAATGTGTACCTGCTTAACCCCTTGCTGCGCCAATAATACCGCTTCTGTATCAAGCACCGTACCCAAACTGTTTAAAAGCTCGCGGCGATCTTGACCTTTTAACAATGCTCGCTCTGCTGCAGCTGATGGATAACCAAGCGATAAGCACAATAAAAATCGATCTAGCTGCGACTCAGGAAGTGGGTAGACACCCGCTTGCTGCAAAGGGTTTTGAGTGGCTATCACAAAAAACGGCTGCGGCAAGCGATAGGTTTGCCCATCTTGCGTTACTTGCCGCTCTTCCATGGCTTCTAGTAGCGCACTTTGCGTTTTAGGACTGGAGCGATTGATCTCATCAGCAAGCAGCAATTGCGTAAAAATGGGGCCAGGACGAAACTCGAATTTTAGTTTGCTTTGGTCGTAGATACTCATCCCTAAGATATCGGCTGGTAGCATATCATTGGTAAACTGCACCCGACTAAAGCTTAACCCTAGCAACTGTGCCAACCCTTGAGCCAAAGTTGTCTTGCCCATACCTGGCAAGTCTTGTAGCAATAAATGACCACCTGCTAAAATACCACTAAGCGCAAGCTTCACTACTTGCGATTTATCCAATATAATTTGATTCAATTGCGCCATTAACTGAGCAATTTTTTGCTGATTGTGGCGATAGTCAGCAGGGCTAAAAGTGGATTGACTGGCTACCTCTACTGTTGACTGAGGCGCAAATGCAGATGATGTTTCGGTAGCTGAATGGGTCATAGTAAATTACTGGCTCATTTTTTAGGGAAGTAGCGATGATAAATCAGGCGTTACTGGGCATTAGCTTCCGTTATCGGTGCCGCCGCACGTAGCGTAGACAGATAAGCGATGACATCTGCACGCTCTTTGGCATCCGGCATAGGGTTTGATAGCATTTTTGACTCTGGCATGGCTTTTTCGGCATCGGCAATATAAGGATCAAGTGTTTTAGCATCCCATACCCAGCCCGATTTTTCTAGCCCTGCGCTATAATTATAATCCTCTAGCTCGGCCGCGGGCGCACCGTATATATTCATCAGCTGTGGGCCTTTTTTATTGAGACCAGCATTGAGCTGATGACACTGAGCGCAAGCCTCTCGATAAATAATAGCGCCCTTAATAGCATCACCCTGAGTATATAATGGCAATGTCACCGGCGCACGGTGATAAGGCGGCGTTTTCTCACAAGCACTTAGCAGCAAAGCGGCGACAAGCATACCGACCATTTGATATTTATTGACTATAGACATGGTGTCATCTTTAATTAATAGGTATTGATGTCGATGAGTCTACATCAAACACCCTATAATGCAAAGGTTGATAGACATCGATAGCCGTCTGTAGACCATAAATGCAGAGTATCTATATAGTATTTATGAATATAGGATAAGACTTAACTCTCAGTAGCGACTTTGATACTGTTACTCGGCATTTCTAAGTAATTGCCTTGTAGGTAGCGTGCACCGACACTCCATGCAACAGACATGGTTGCAGCATCTTCAATATAAGGCATCAATACATCAACATTAATCTCATTGGTACGTACGATAATTGATTTGACCGTTTCTAAATTGTCAGCGGCATCAATCCCTTCGATATAATTATGGGCTAAACGCACCATATTAGGATGAACAAAATCGGCAAGCTCCACAGATTTTACGGATGAGCCAAAATTATTGATGCTAAGCTGGCAGTTTACCTGACTGAGCGCGGTGAATTGAGATTTCGCTACCGTTAAATAATCTGAGAGGTCTTTTTCATTGAACTGCAGTGTCAACGCCTCAGCTTTACCACCGATGGCATTGATGAGCTGGCTTGCAACACTGGGCAGTTTTTTATCAATTAAGGACGCACTGGTTAGCTGTACCAGTAATCGCGCCTCTGGATGGGTTTTACGCACTTCATTGATTCTTTTACAGGCATTAATTAATACCCAGCGGTCTATTTTTTCTAATAATTGATGAGATTTTGCAACCGCCATAAACTGTTCTGGCGTCAATACGGTATTCTCAGCATCTGCTAGCGGCAGCCGCACGAATACTTCAAAGAAGTCACTACGGTCGTTATTAATATCATATATCGGCTGAAACAATAACTCAAAGCGATTATTGGTAATGGCATCGACCAGAGATTCTGCCAGTGCATGATCGTCACTATTGGCGTGTTCACTTGCATCATATAGATGATAACGACCGCCATGATTGGAGGTCGTTATCATGATTTGATTGATGGCATCCATGGCGCGCTCAAGCAGCACTCTAGGCTCAGGCGTATTTTTCTCAATTTTAACAATAGCAGTACTTGCTGTCGTGTTGGTTGTGCGCTTATCCACTTCAATAAGCATCTTACTGATACTCATACCAATCTGTTCAGCCAGCTTTTCAAGCGCAGCTGTCGTCTGATTTTCTACCAAAATAGTGAATGCTGTATCACTAAAGCGGCTGACATGACCATCGACTACCAGCTCATCTAAGGTATTAGCGACTTGTTTCACCGTGCTATCAATACCTTGCAGACCTAAACTGCTTCTAATTTTTCCGACATTATCGAGTTGCACATACAAAAGTGCCGCCGTTAAAGCACCTTTTCTTGCCTGCTCATATGCTGCCGCCAGCTGCTCTTCAAAGCTGTGGCGATTATCAATGCCCGTCAAGCTGTCTTTACGCTCAGCTTCAGCCAAACGTTTGGCGACTTCAATGCTATTGCTATTATTTTGTTGAATAATAATCTGGGTGACCGGCTCACCATCTAGTGTCGCTATTGCCAACTGTAGTTTTGCTTCAAACGTACTGCCATCCTTACGTCTACTCTCAAAATTAAACTCAACGTCTTTACGGTTCCCTTTGTCGAACTGACGTAAAAACTGTTTAACAGCTTTAACATTATCACCGCCTGCAATCAAATCAATCACAGGCATACCAATAATATCGTTCATCGCCTCAAAACCAAATAACTGCAGATACGAATCATTGGCAAAGATATGAATACCTTGATCAATGTATGCGACTGCACTTTTTGAGTTTTTGATCAATACGTTTGCGCGCTGTTCTGCTTCAGAGAGCACAGATTGCAATGTCTTAAGCTGTTGGCGACTGTGCAAGTTTTCATGCAATAAGCAAATAGCCATGATGACTGCCATTTCTTGCTCTGCATAGAGCGCTTTGACCATCGTACCATTCATGATAGACGGCAAGCCTTCGTCATTGTTAGCATTGGCTACCGTGTCTTTATTTATCAAACAAACCGATGGCAAATCAATATTTTGCTCTTGAATGATAGCAACCACGTCAGTAAAACTCATATCATATGCTTGACCAAAAACCAGTACATCCCATGATTGACGCAATGTTTTTAGCAGCTCATCTCTATCGTCCAAAAAACCCAAATTCACGCTGTCATAGTACGAACCAAGTAACTGCACAAGGCGCTCAGCATAAAGCTGATCAGCATCGACAACCAATAAGTTCAAGAGAGACTGAGTACGCATAGGAAGCCTTTTTAATCTTAAAAAATAATATGAATCGACGCTGAGCGGTAGCCAAACAGATAAAAAACAGCAGAATATTAAAGAACAGCGTCGTTGTTTTCGTTGTCATTATAAACAATAATTTATCCACCCGCTGCCTATCTTGCCACGGTAATTGTTAAATAATTCAGCACAATCACTGTATTCTATACACGAGTGACTGAGTCTTTAGGGATCTAGGTTGACTGTAGATTAACATCATTAACCCTGTACCACAGCATATTGGCTAAACTCATCCGTCACCATCAAAATACGACCCAAACGTAAAGATTTATGCTGATCACTGATGCGCATGAGAACCTTGTCATCTGTCTGAAAATGAGAAGTTGGTAATAGTAGACTATAAGATGTTTGTAGGTGTTCATCTGCTCCAATGATAAGCGCTGGCACAAAATGCTGACTGCGTTTCTGTCTATCTTGTAGACCAATGCCACAGGCGATTATCTTATGACCAAGGATTTGCCACTCAATCTCGGGTCTTGCGCTATCCAAATTAAGCCAACGCACCACTCCCATGGACCATCTAGGCGCGGTAGCCTTATCTATGCGGCACAACAAAAAAAGGCTCATGAGTTGTAAAGGTGGTGCGATGGAAGCGAGATCTTCAATTTTATCAGTTGGCTTAGATGCTCTAGATGGCTCAGATGAATCTAGAAACAGGCGTAGGGTACAAAAGTGTGACAACTGATTATTACCCTCAAATGTATCCGCCTTTAATTCTTTATGGGTAGCAATGTTTTTTGGCAAGGTATCATAACGCGGCTGCTGATACTCTGGCAGGTTTTTAGATGCTATTAAACTGCTGAAAGCTTCACCGTTACTGATACGGTAATGTATTTCATTAAAACCCGATATTAGCGTTACCGTCTGCTTTGTATTGTGATCAATAGAAGACATGCGCTTTGGTTGAATATAACGATATCTTATCGCCATTGAAACGGTATTAATCAGAAAATACTCAATCCCTCTTCGATCAGTATCGATTAAGGTTTTTATACGCGATTGTAAATACGTCAATAAAGGTTCAAGCTCTATAAATAAGCAGGTGTGATGAGCCTCATATGGGTTGATAGTAGATAATGCGGTTAAATAAGTAGGCGGCTCTTTACTCTGTAGATTGACGAACACTCGCGTTGCTGTGCGCGGCTCTATGGTAGCAACGATATGTGCACTCCACGCTGGCAGCAGACGCTGAAGCAGTAAGATATGAGGTCGACGCAGTGCACGTACATTTAGCAACTCATGCAAGCATATTTGGCAATATAAGTGATGGATAGTATCACCTTGCTGCACTGGGATGTAAGCACTCAGTACGATATGTGATGCTCGCTGCTGGCATGCGTTGAGATATAAGTCATTTACATTGGCCCATATATAGGCTGGCGACTTTTGATAGCAAAAGCCATCTTCAAATAGCAGTTTTTGATACATCAGTAGCGTTTGGTAAGTAGCAATCGCCAAAGTAACAGGAGATGATTTTTCACTGGTAAAATAGCGCTGCAACAGATTACTTGAAGGTGCTTGCTGCTTATCCTTCAAAAAGATAATTTTGCGGCGTATCACGCCGTCATAGGTCATAATCAATGAATAGTACAGCGACTTCACCTGAGCAACATAGCCAAGCTGAGCCTCATTGAGCGCCCCTGTCTCATAAATGTACTGTTGGCGTAGCGCCGCAATCAGCTGACTGGCGGCATTAATGACAATCTCAATCAATCTTAAACGCTGCCTATCATCAGTAGGAATCAGGCGCAATTCTGTTAATACTTTTTCTATTTGTTCGACTTGCTGAGCCTCTGTTTGCGCTGGCAATCGTGCTGCCCATTTATACAAGTGCGGCTCATTGCTACTCTTAGACTTATTGCAAGCTTCTAACAAAGAGGGTTCAGCCGCTAAATACGCTTGAAACGTCGATAAATTTACCATTACCATCCTTAGTAATTGCGTAAGTTATCCATGAGTGTAAAAGGATATATTCTTAAAAAAAGAATGTTGCTATCATACCTAACCATTCTTCTATATATGTTGCTTATTTATAATTTTCTCAAATCTATTTCTTGTTATGTATTTGCCAAAATAAAAATCCTATCATAGTGCACAATTTACTTATTATTGTAAACATTAATTGGTACCTTGAAAGGTTCGTTTGGCAATTCTCTGACCAGTTTGGGTACTAGGTAGCCCGGTAATTTAGCCAATAGCGACCAATAAAGCTCAATGGCAAATTTCTCATCACTGTCAAAATGAGCCGCGCCCGCTACTTTATCTAGCACATGTAAATAATAAGGCAACACGCCTGCCGCAAATAAACGCTGGCTCAAAGCCGTTTGCGCACTAACGCTGTCGTTGATACCTTTTAAAAGTACTGCTTGATTTAATAAAGTAATTCCTGCGGCACGAGCGCGCTGCAAATACTCTGCGGTCAACGCATCAATCTCATTGGCATGATTACCATGAATGACCATGACGATTTGACAGCGGCTTTGTGACAAACGCTCTAATAACGCATCATCAAGCCTTGCTGGAATCACGAGCGGCAGACGGGTATGTATACGAATGGTTGTCAGTTGCCCAATCGCCTCCAAGGTATCTAGCCAAGCAAATAGACGTCTATTGGTCACATTTAATGGATCGCCGCCACTTAAGATAACTTCATTAATCTCAGGATGCGCGCTGATATAATCGATAATATCCTGTTTTGCGCTGGCAGTTGGCATATTGGCACTATAGTCAAAATGCTGACGAAAGCAGTAACGACAATGAATCGCGCAAGCACCAGTAATGGTTAATAGCAGTCTTGATTGATATTTATGCAGTACGCCTTTAACAGGATTATGCGCATTTTCGGCTAGTGGGTCAGCCACATAGCCCGTCACTGCCATTTGCTCTTTATGATTGGGTAACACCTGCCTTAACAAAGGATCATCACGATCACCAACGGTCATTTTTGCCACAAAGGCACGCGGTACTCGCAGCTCAAAATACTTAGGCACATACACCTCTGAGCGCAGAGATTTTAGCTCTAATATCTCAAGCAGCTCATCAATCGAGGTAATGGCTTCGGATAATTGCGTTTGCCAGTTTTTTTGTGTGATTAAATGGTTTATCATGACAACCTAATACCTGTGCCCAAAAGCCGATATTATACGCTGTTAGGGCGTCGCCTATCAAAGCAAACGTCCTATCGTTTATGTACCAGAATGGCTCATATCTTTTAGCACGGTAAATCTGGCACTCCATTTTCACTAAAAATATTCACCATCCTTTTTTTCAACCCTTTTTTTAAACCCTTAGGAGTCTTCCGTGGCAAGTTTTTCTACCAATGAATTTAAATCTGGTCTCAAAGTCATGCTCGATGGCAACCCTTGTGCCATTCTTGAAAACGAGTTTGTCAAACCAGGTAAAGGACAGGCTTTTAACCGCGTCAAATTGCGCAATCTTCGTAGTGGTAAAGTATTGGAACAAACCTTTAAGTCAGGCGATAGCTTAGAAGCTGCTGATGTCATGGACACTGAAATGAACTATCTCTATAACGATGGTGAATTTTGGCATTTCATGCATCCTGAGAGTTTTGAGCAGATTCAAGCGGACAAAACAGCGATGAGCGATTCAGTAAAGTGGTTAAAAGAAAACAGCAATGCACTATGTACCATCACTCTATTCAACGGTGCTCCTCTTTCAGTAACACCGCCAAACTTCGTTGAATTGCAAATCACTGAAACTGATCCGGGTGTACGTGGTGATACCTCAGGCGGCGGCGGCAAGCCTGCAATGTTAGAGACTGGCGCTGTGGTACGTGTACCATTATTTGTGCAGCAAGGTGAAGTAGTACGTGTAGACACTCGTACTGGCGATTATCAAACGCGCGTTAGCTAAAGCTATTAACAAATAGCTTTAGTCTGTCTGTAAAAACAAAAAAGCTTAACCGATCTTCGATCGGTTAAGCTTTTTTAATGGCTAGCAAATAAGTCAGGAATAATAAAGGGTCGAATTAAACTGCCAGCTACTCTTCTAACGACTGCTTATGCATCAACCAATATTGAACCAACGCATTCAGCTGCTCTTGTTTAAAAGGCTTGGTACAATAATCTTGCATGCCCACATCAAGGTATTTTTTGCGCTCGCCATCCATTGCATTGGCAGTCAGCGCAATAATAGGCGGCAAATCTTGGGGAGCATACAGCTCATGAAGTTTGATGGTTGCCTGTACCCCATCCATAATCGGCATGTGATGATCCATCAAAATGACATCATAACGCTCAGGATATAAAGCAAATATCTCAATAGCTTGTTGCCCGTCATTGACGTGAGTGACCGTATGACCACCATTATTAAGGGCTTTTTTGGCAATCATCGCGTTCACACTATCATCTTCAACCAACAAGATATGACCGACCAGCTCATCACTCGGCAACGCTATGGTAAAGTCATTGTCCGTTTGCCATATCTCATAATCTTCTGTAGCAATACATGGTAGCGGCAATAATACCCTAAAGGTCGTGCCAACGCCGACTGTACTATCTACTTCGATATAGCCACCCATTAGCTCAACTAGAGACTTACAGACAGACAATCCAAGTCCGGTACCACCATAAAGCCTATGGGTATATTTATTTGCTTGGTCATAAGCATCAAATATTGCCTCTAATGATTCAGACTTAATACCGACGCCTGTATCCGTAACCTCAATACATAAAGTCATTTCTTGATGGATCGTTGTGTCATTTTTATCATCAATGGCTAAATCTAAACGACTATCACTACTTCCTTTAGCGTGATCACAATCCTTATTATCTAGATACGGATTGTCTTGCATATGTTTAACATCAATCGTTACACGCCCGCCTTCACGAGTAAATTTAATCGCATTATTGACCAAATTTACCATGATCTGCTTAAGACGTACGGGATCCCCTTTAACATAGGGCGATAGTGACTCGGTATAGTGATAGTCTAAAACCAAGCCGCGTTGGCGAGCTTTGATAGCAAATAAGCCAACGACCTCATTACAAAGACTAGATAAATTCATCGGGATAGAATCTATAGTCATTTTACCGGCTTCAACTTTTGATAAGTCTAAAATACCATTGATAATCGCGAGCAAATGTTCATTTGATACTTTTATATTCTCGATATACTCTCTTTGTTCAACGCTCAGCATGGTGTCACTGAGCATCTCAACCATACCGATGATACCATTCATCGGTGTACGTATCTCATGACTCATATTGGCCAAAAACGATGACTTCATATCATTGGCATGTCTGGCATTGCGCTGTTGCTCTTGCAGCTGTAAAGCATCGGCTGCCATCGTCGCAAACTGGGCTAGCATGTTGGCTTTTTCATCACTGAAATCGTGATGAGGCTCTATATCCATTAGACATAAAGAGCCAAAACGATACTTTTTGCCGTCTTCATACATGATGATGGGTGCACCGGCATAAAAGCGCAGATAAGGTGACTCTGTGATCAATGGGTTTTGGCTAAAACGCGTATCAGCTGCTAAGTCTGGTACTACAAAAACCTCATCAGAGAGCACTGTATAATTACAGATGGCGACTTTACGCGTCGTAGTAAAAATATTGTCCAGCCCATGCGCAGATTTTAGGTACTGTGTTTTCTCATCCATAAAGGTGATGGCAACTATTGGTATCTTAAAAAATAGTCGTGCAAGCTCAGTTAGGCGCGTGAAGGAAGATTTTTCATTAGTATTGAGTACCTGATATTTTTTAAGTCTATTAATACGCTCAGCGTCATCTTCTGCCATAGGGTAATCAAAGTCTGGTACGTTGGATATAGACAAGGTGGACTCCATAAATTCATATCAGGGGCTTGGTTTAACAGCCGCCTGCTTAAGCAATAATTGTAATGCCTCACTTACCATAATCATGGCAACCACTGAGGTGACGACGACCGCCGAGCCATAACCACCACAGTGCAAACCACCTGTTTGACAGCTCTTGTCTACGCGCGGTGGTTCTGTCGAATAAACACACTTGATACCAAATTTCTCTTTTAGGGTACTATTGATGCCCTTTTCATGGCGCAGTTTGTTACGTAATTTGGCCAATAATGGATCTTGATAAGTGTCTCGTAAATCGCCGACTCTGATCTGACTGGGGTCTATTTTACCACCTGCCCCGCCAGCACAGACCAATTTTAGTTTGTTAAAGCGACAATGCAAAGCAATGGCAAGCTTGGCATCCATATCATCGATACAGTCTAAAATCACAATCGGAGCGGTTTGTGCCGCCGTTTTTGCTTCTTTACGACTGGGCAGTAATGTTGCGACATTTTCAGTAGTCAAAAAATCATCAACCAAATGCAACGTAGCTTTTGGATTGATTTCACGAATACGTGCTGCCATCGCCTCAATTTTACTTTGCCCAAAGGTACTATCTAAAGCGGGCAGCTGCCGATTGACATTGGATGCGACCAATATATCTAAATCAATTAATGTAATAGCACCAACAGACGTACGCGCCAAAGCCTCTGCTGCCCAAGAACCGACACCGCCCACACCAATCACATAAACATGCGCAGCAGAAAATGTATCTACTGCAGCATTACCATACAGTGTCTGAGTACCTTTAAAACGGCGCTCATACTGCTCGGCATCTCTATCAGGTGTCTCTAATGTTTCAGATACAAACATCTGCTCTTCAATAGGCTCTGGCTGGATAATGTCTGATTGCATTTGTGTGTTTTCATTCATAACGATGTGGAAACTCTTTTAAAGATTTTATTGTTAAAACATTTGTATATTAATTGGTATGCGCTAAAAACTTCAAAGCGTATAAGACCACTTAGTTTGCAAAGCATCGCAACTATTGAGCCACAATTGCTGAGCGAGAATAGCCGCAGGAACATTTATTAAGTCGCTCAAGCTATGTAATACGTAAAGCAAATTAGCAGGAATATTCCTACTATGCATAGATGTATCACCCCATTCGCTATTTTTATCTCCTCCAAGTACAGACGTGTCATTAGATGATACACCTTCTAAATTGTCATCTAACGTCTGGCATAGGATAGGCATCATATCTGGGCAATCTGTCTCGATAACCAAACAGTCGATACCATAACTCTCAACCGCAGCTTGAATGGCAAGGCGCAGTTTTTTCGCATTGGGATTGGTTATTTGCCCGGTCACGCCAAGCTTAAACCCTAATTTCGCAAAAGCCTTGGCTTCTTGTACACCGCCACTAAAACTATGGGCAATGCCGCCAAGCTTATGCGCGTCATAATTATGTGCTTTTAGTAAAGCCAGTGCTTCGGCATGTGCTTTACGAATATGCAGCATAACAGGTAGCTGATGTGCCACTGCCATATCTAACTGCGCAATAAAAAACCGCTGCTGTTTGGCAAACGTTTCAGGCTGCTTCATAGCATCGGTAAAGGTATCTAAACCTATTTCACCAATGGCCAATGGACGTTGTTCATTTAGCATTTGCGCCATTTCTTCCAAATGGGCTTCTATATGCTGCTCAATATAAAAAGGATGTAAACCTAGCGCAATATGTACTTTAGGAAAACGTTTTTTTTGGTTCAAATGATTTTTTTTATCCAACTGACAAAGATCATTTATCTGCTGCTGATTCTCATAAAGCCGTGCAAAATATCGATGCAAGTAGCCAACCAAAACTAAATGGCGCACACCTTTATCATAGGCAAATTGCGCCTGCTCACCTCTATCCTTATCAAACACAGGAGCATCAAAATGCGTATGAGTATCAATTAAAGGAAAAATCTTCGTTCTTACTTTATTATTGATATCTGATGCTCCAATCACCGTCATCAAGAAACTCCAAAATTCATCATTGCTATGATAAGTCAGCTTTCCCATTAACCACTTTCTAAAGAATCATTTTACTCACTATCTATGCTTTTAGTTTTTTCTATAGAGTCATCATTCTCAGGCACTGGTTTGTGCGCCTTTTGACTACTGCGTCTTGGTATCAGTACCAATGCAATACCCACTACGCTTAATGCCAGCCACTTTTTTTTATTATTAGTGCTTGTCATTATAGTTGCCTTTTAAAATTAACTGAAGAATAGTACTTAGCCGATATTTGATAAATACGGCTTTATAGGTGACCTTTATCTATTTTAACAAATATATCGTACTATCAGTTAAAGCTTGACATACCCATGTTATCTTTTTTTATTATACGCGTATAGCCAAGGCATATGTTTATCTATTATATGAATACACAGACTAAAGTACGGTGTATGTAATAACCGTACTTTTAAGCATAGTAAAACTTTAAGAGAGACATGAAAGGAGAGTTTGGTAAGCGCTAAAAGCCTAGATAATCTATTAGCAAACAGCCATAAAAGCACTTAACGATTTAAGGGATAAGTTGTGATACCTGTGCTTGGACTATCCACACGAGTAAAACCTTTGGAAGTTGTTTTTGGCTTTTGATCACGTTTAGGAATCAAAGGATTGAGTGGCATAAGCTCGTAATCAGCACTAATATCACCATTCCAACCTTCGGTACCACTTAATGGTAGCTGTTTAATCGTACCGTTTTTATCGATGACCAGCTGAAGGACGCGCATCTGATTGTATTTACGCTCTGTCACGCTTGCTACCGCACCGCCATCCCGAAGGATAGTCGGCTGTAAAAATATGATTAAATTGCTTTTTTGGCTATTGTCATTGTCTGAACGGAACAGTCGACCGATAAGGGGTACATTGCCCAAACCTGGCACTTTTTGTTGGCGCGTGGTTGAGTTATCACGCATCAAGCCACCTAAGGCAATGGTCTGCTGATCATCTGCCAAAATAGTGGTATTGATTAGGCTTTTATTGGTGATAAGACCGCTGGCATTTGCTGTACTGCCCGGTACGACCGAGGAAACCTCCTGCGATACCTCTAAACGTACAGTGCCGTTCGCCCCTATGTGCGGGATGACGTTTAGATTGATACCAATATCTTGGCGATCAATGGTTTGAAAGGGATTGGTCGATGAGTCACTACCTGTAGTGTAAGAGCCTGTCACAAACGGTACGTTCTGACCCACTAAGATACTGGCTTTTTCATTGTCCAAGGTCAAAATCGAAGGCATGGACAGCAGATTGGCACTGGTAGAGGAATCAAGTGCTTGCAAGATAGCACCATAAAACTGTGCATTACCCTTGCTGTCTTTACTACTACTGCCAATGCCCAGCAAAGCACCAGCAATGGAGCCTGCTGCCGCGCTTATACCTGTACCACCTGACAAAGCAGCAGCAGCAAGCGAAACTGCACTTGCACCCACGTTATTGAAGTTCACCACGCCATAACCACTATTAGCATTACCCAGTGCCCACTGAACCCCAAGCTGCGTTGCATCATCGCCTGAGACTTCGACAATAGCTGCTTGAATCAATACTTGCGAACGGCGGCTGTCTAACTGATTGACAGCATCTTCGATCTCAAACATCAGCTCAGGTGCTGCATTAACAATGACGGCGTTTTGAGTTTCATCAGCGATAATACTAAAAGGTCGACCACCGATACCGATACTTGTACCCGCTGAACTCTTATTCGCTAAAGGCGTAGCAGCAGTATCACCGATACTATTGCTACCTACCTTACTATTAGCGCCACCAGTTAGCGACGACCCTGTAGCAGCGGCATCATTCAATGATGCTGACTCTAATGTTGAAGAACCGCCAGAGCTATTGATAGATTGGCTGGCAAGGAGACCACGCAGCATCTCAGCAATATGACCGGCACTGGCATATTTTAGGCGGAAAACACGTAGACCACTTAAGCGTCTTGAAGGCGTTGTGTCCAATTGATTAACCATCTCTTGAACTTTGGCAATCATCTCAGGACTGCCTTTAACCAACAGTCTATCGCTCGCTGTGTCGGCGATAACCTTTAGCTGATTACTGCCACCTTGCGCTTGACCACTACCAGCACTCGCTACCAGTGCGCTAATCAACTCCATCATACGCTCAGCATCGACATGACGTAGTGGTATGACTTGTAAGCTGTCATTCACATTACTGTCTAAATCACGTATAAGCGCTGTCAGCTGATTTAGACTATCAGCACGATCGGACAGCACTAAAGCATTGACTCCAGGCACAGCAGCGGCATGTGCAGACGGTGGCATGAGCGGACGGATAACGCCTAAGACTTCTGCTGCTTGGGTATTTGTCAGATAAATCACCCGCGTTGCCAAGGTTTCACCGACGCTCTCACCACGTAAATCAACAGCAACACCGGTTTGTTTGGCGACGTTATCTGGCACCAGTTTAATCGTTGTTCCTGAATCAATAGCAGCGATACCATTGACTTGCATCACACTCAAAAACAGCTGATAAATCTCATCACGTGACAACGGCTTGTTGGAGATCACAGTCACATTACCGTTGATGCGTGGATCAAGGACGAAGTTTTGATTGGTAATCGTCGCCACTTCATTGATAAAGGCTTTGATATCAGCATCTTGCAAATTGACCTTCCAGCTTTCAGCATTCACCAGCCCCGTACTAGCCGCCCATAATGGTATAGCTAAGCAGAGAGGACGGCACAATCGCATCAAACGCTGCAAAATATGATACAAAGGTGTGACTGAAAAATTATAAGAACTGACCATATTGATGATTACCTACAGTGATGGCGCTTGGTATATACTGAATTCAATGACTATTGAATGTAATGGTTACTGAGTTTGATAAGTCATGATGCTTTAATGCTTTGACGCTTTTAATAAGTCATAATTTTAAATGCTACTAAGTGATGTTAACTACCCTATCAGCCAACAAACCCTTACTTTAAGGAAAAACGTCACTATATTATATGCGCTAAAACTTCTGACGAATGGTAATGACTTGATCGCCGCGCTGTACTTCTATCTGCGCTTCCCCTGACTGCTTCACTTGTTGTAATACGCGAGCATCCTGAGCAGGATTGCTACCGACACTTTGCCCGTTGACTTTCAGTACTCGATCACCTGATTCTAGTCCCAAGCGATTGCGTATATTAGCAGGCATTGCCGCCGTGACTTGATAGCTATCGCCGCCTGCCATCACACCCATTCTACTCAAATAACTGGCAGGGTTCGCTTGCAACTCAGTCACCGCTTCATCAATTGCTGATGTAGGCGCGCTGTCGCTAGGGGCTGCGGCAGCTGCTTGACTGTCCGTATTGCCCAGATCAGGCACAGGCGCAACAGGCGCATTAGGCAACATACTGTTATCTTGCAAGCGCTGGTTACTGACCCCGTTTGCCATCATTGCACTTTGATCAAGTGGCATGGCTTCTGGCATCCGAATCACCGTTTCCTTGTCCATAGCATCGGCGATAATAATCACGTTCCAAGCAACCGCAACCAAGGTATACTCGCTGTCTTTTAAAGTGTCACCAATTCGGTAATTTTTGACTTCACCGTTGACCTCTAAAAGTGCCGAAGACAAACTCTCTGGAATGGCGAGCAATACACCCTTTAGCACAATATTAGGCGGCGGCTGCACCACCGCAGCGATAGGATCAGGGTCGGCAAAAATAGCAAATAGACTGCTATAATCTGGAGCGGATAAGGCGTTATCCTGTAAAGGTACCAGTGGTAATGTCGGCGCTAACGGTGGCGCAAGCAGTAGCCATAAGAGTCGCGCTGCCGTCCAGCTTAACCAAGTGATTGCCAATAATAGCAGCCAAATGGCAAAGCGGTTAAAAATATTTAGCACAGGTTTTAAACTTGTAGGGAGCGTCATCATCTAGTGTGTCCCTAGCCCATTTAACAGTGGTTGACGCACACTAACCACAGGCGTATCTTGCGGCGCTTTCCCCTTGTATTCAGGCATACTCTCGAGCAGACGCTGGGTCAAGCTAACATCCAACATATTATCGCCATCAAGATACAAGTCGCCTAAACGCTTGTCCTGATTGTTGACAAGATTGATATGCAGCAGATTTTTGTTATTTTTTTGCTCGGTGCTCAGCTCAGCACGCAGCGCCGGTATGGTGAGATAAAATATTTTGCCACCGCTAGGATAGCCAAGCTCGCCGCCAATCCATGTCAGCTGACCTGACGCTTGACGAAAGCCGGATGTGTTTCTATTGGAGTCACTGTTTGAGTCACCATCGTTTGAACCAGACTGACGTTTGAGCGAGATATTATTGACCTGAATTGGCGTATTTGGTAATTGCCAATCGACAACCCGAGACAAAGTCTCAGGCGCAACTTTACCGCTCATGTCTGTGACTTCCCAAGAATTTGCGCCTATTTCTACCTGCCCATTGAGGCGAGTTTGCTCTGATAAAATATCAATCTCCGCACCAAACTTACCCAATAATAAATGCCACGGCTGCCATGACCATTCGGCTGCCCCGATCAATGGCGTCGCTGACAGAGGTATCTGCCAAATCGCAGCGCCCTGCCATACGTTACCGGATACGTGCTGTACATAAGGCGTCTCTGGTGCATATTTTTCAAGTAGCCATGCTGCGGGCATCTGCAAAATAGCAAATAGCGCAAATAAGACCAGCCCAATCAACCACCACAGCTTACGGGGACGCTTATGAGACGAGGCAGATACTTGGGGCACGATGGCATAACTCTTATATCAGCTAAAAACGTCATTATCATAGCAAACAATAGCATACAGATGACAGCAAAAAAGCCAGTATCTTTTTACCAAAATAGTGGTAAAAAGATACTGGCTTTTATCTGCCTATAAAGATTCAATCTACTTGTCAATCAAACAGAACTTTATAGACAAAGCGTTCATTGCTAAATATAACAGCGACTATCCATTAGAAAATTAAATAGCAAAAACTTCAAGACGACGACCTGACGCTAATGCCTCTACTAACCATGTTGGTTTACGTCCGCGACCAGTCCATGTTTCTTCGTCATTTTCGGTATTACGGTATTTAATGCTACGCTTCTTTTCTAGTTTTTCGCCCGCTTGTAAAATCTCCTCGATACTAGCATCGCTTTCTTCAGCGATTTTTTCAAACTGCGTATAAGCATCATACAAGCGCTGGTGTTGCTTTTGAGCAATAAGCTGCTGCGCATTTTCAGTAATAGCACGTAGCTCATCAACATTTAAGCTGTTTAAATCAATAACATTACTTTTGTTCATAGTGTTTTCCATATTAATATAAAGGGTATAAATAAATAGTATTCATACTAAAAAACAGATTAATTAAAAATTACTAAATACCAGTAATTATTAAATGATAAATCTTTCAAATATTGATAAACTTTTGATTGTTTAATGATAAATATGGTTCGAATGCTTAAAATTATAAGCAACGCTAATATAAACAAAAATACTGACAATAACAATGACTTGTCATTATTTCCTGCTAAAATCAATAAATGATGGTTAATTCGATGACAATTAATGATATTAAATAAATAGCTTTGTTTATTAATCTTTCTTTAAATAGCCTCCGTAATGATTAAGGCTGTATAGTTACTATAAGGCACATTGATGCACAGGTTCTATTGGCATATCGGTTTTAAATTGACTTAATGATATGAATGACTCCTTACACTTTCATTATCTGTACATACTAAAAGCCCCCGTAATTACGGGGGCTCTTAGTCATAAATACAACATCTTGTTATTGTATAAGTTAAAACGGTAATGAATACATAATCAAGAAAATCGAAACGTTAGATATAAAAAAAGCCTTTAATTTCAATATATTGTATAGATTAAATATATTTAAATCAACTATTTTTAATATAATGGTTGATTTAAAGCATTATTGGAGCTTTATTGGCATTTTAATCAACTTTTTTGGTAAATATTCATCAGAAGCTATATTTTTCTCTTCTTCTTCGAAAGGCTTCTTCTGTACCTTCCATGATATCTAGAATAGCCGTCGTTACTTCAGGATTATCTAATCCACCGCATGCTTTCATTACACCCCTACCATTTTCAACATCAAATGCGTAAACCATCTCAGCATCACCGTTTACAGGTAAATTAGCATTATGTGTAGCTATAATAAGTTGTCTTTTATGCTTCATATTTCTAAGCAATGGGATAAGCTCTTTGTATACAAAGTTAGAGTCCAACTCATCCTCTGGTTGATCTATTATCAGCGGTCCACCGTCTTGTGAAAGTAGCAATGCTAGAACAGCCGTATTCCTTTGCCCATCTGACAGATTATTATCTGAAATACTCCCTGCACTTTTTCCATCGTGTCTAAACAACTCAATATCTACGCTATCAAGAACTCTCTGACAGCGCAGGTTCAACCACTGATCTGGATTAGAAGTAATGTATTGATAAAGTTCTTCTTTTATACCTATCTTTTTTGTGTCTATATCAACCTCAAGATTAAGATTAACTTTTTCAGCATTTTTATCTATCAAGTCATTGAGTAAATCCCAAGGTGATGAGGCTGTAAAGTTATCGGATGAAACATAACTAGCATATATCGTCTCACCTATTTTAGTCCAGTTTTTTCCTAGCCGAGTACGTGCATCCGATGGAGAAAACTCCTTCCAGTGCTTTTCGAAGCTCCTATAATCCTGTTGCTTTAAAACACTAACTTCAATCATGGAGTTTTCAGTTTTATCTTCCTTCATCTCATCCGACTTGAGTTGTGCTAAGTTGGATCTAAGTTCGTATTGATCATTCCAAACCTTATGCAAACCTCTGAGTAACTTTTCAATATCTTTAGCATTAGTTTCAGCTTCTTCTATTTGCTGGTTTTTCTCATGCAATAGTTCCCTCTTACTAATCCTATCTGTATTAAGAGCACTTAAGTTGGCAACATCGTCAATAGACATTCCACGTTCACGACATGCACTTTCAAATTCTTCGTTAGCCTTCCTCAACTGACCAACTACCTCTTGACCTGCATCACTTTGTGTAATTTCAACAATCTTATCATTGCATTGTATCAACTCTTTTCTGACGTTATCTACAAGCTCTTGAGTAGCTAACTCAACCCTTTTCTCAAATATTTTTATCCACTCGTTATTAGGAGTTTCCTTTAATAAAGCTACTATTTTAGTGCTAGAAAATCTATCTAAACTTTCTTCTAACGCCTTTTTATTGCTTATAAACTCATTCCAAACAGCATTTAGATGATTTTTTTCAGCCATAAGCAGTTCATGAAGTGTCGCATCTTCTTGTATGTCTTTACGAGCCTTCCATTTGAGATCTAATTCATTAAAATCATGTTCAAGATTTTGTTGGATTGATCTCATCTTTATTAGGTTTCGATGTTGAACATAGGTTGCATCAATCTCAAGCTTAATTTCAACTTCTCTCTCGTGAAGTCTTGATAAATCATCTCTAATCAAACTATTGAGAAGATCTAAAAGCCCTCCAGCCTGTCTATTACCATCATTGACCACAACTGATGCGGATAGATCATTTAACTGCTGCTGGCTATAGAAACTGACAGGTAGGTCATTAAAATACTTGTCATTATCAACTACCGTTCGGCTAATTACCGAAGCTCCTGTATCATTTTGCCAAACTATCGTATCTTGGTTGAGTTGGTTACTTTGCCAATGAACTTCAATTTTTGCACCTGTTGAATTTAGTGTACTTTTAACACGTTCAACTTTTTCTGAAGCTTTGGTGCTTTTTTCAAGATTATCTCTTTTGAAAGCAGTTCTAAGATACTCAATAAGCGTTGACTTACCACTACCTCTACCACCAATAATGCAATTAAAACTGGGAGAGAAATGCACTTCTTGATCTTCTAAAAATTTCACATTTCTAACAGAAATAGATTTAATAATATTATTTTCGGATATTGTTTCAGGATGTACGTCATTGTTTACATCATCGGGAAGCTTAATACGAGAAGAGTGATCTAGAAAAGCCTGTCTCAATGACTCAATAGAAGGTTTAGACATTTTTATCCATGAATAACGATATCCTAAACTATTAGGCTTATGATTTCCTTCTGAGTCTTTATCAATTAAAGTTTTATTATCAGATGACATCAAAGTTGCAATAGGTCTAATACGTTTCCAGTCAGGATGACAGTCATCAGTCGCTAATATTAGTTTCTGATAACCTTTTGACATTCTCTCTATAGGTCTAGGTATTTCAATAGCAAGAAGTGATGGGTTTATGAACTGATCCTGTTGTACCCAATCAGATATTTTTTCATTATCAAAAAGGCCATCATTGCTAGTTGCATGAGGCAATATAACAATACCCTTATGACTATCTTGAACGATTCTTATAATTTCTTTTAGGTTTCTATCAGACTTTTTAAGCTGACCATTTTCTATCCTAGGTACGCCCACGCCACATTCGGTTAGAATACTATCAACTTTATCAATTTCTGTATCAGAATCAAATAAACATAGGATATGAACACCTTTACCGACACCAGCTGCCTCAAATTCGAAACCTAGTAAAAGCGTTATTTGATGTTGATATTTCGTGTAGATATTATTAAAAGCTTCCTTCAAAAAAGGAATAAAGTCTTTCGATAAAAAATTATGTTCAGTTATACCTACTACATCTAACTTAAGCTCATAACATGCTTCGGCAAATTTTTCTGCTGATAAATGCTCTTCTCCCTTGATTAGCTTCTCTCCCGTCCAATGCTTCGCATCTGCGGGTGTCTGGACTTGAAGATCACACTTCAACCATTTCATTCCTTGATACTTATCAATCATATTTTACCCAATCGCCTGATTAATTTGCTCTTCTAAACTTCGCCCAGACTTATCTTGAGCAGTCGCCATCAAGAATATTCGCGTACCGTCACTATCTTTGGCCCATTGTTTACCAATGTCATTTTTAATGCGAGCATCGTCAGCAGTATCTATGTGCCCACCTTTATATTCAAGTACGAAAATAGAACCATCTAGTAGCTCAGCAACAAAGTCAGGATAAAAGTAATCCTTTTGTGTCGGTAACCAAAAAGATGAATGTGGCTGTTTAGGTATGTTTCTTACCCAATGCTTAACTTTTGGATGAAAGTCTAAAAGCTGGGCACATTTAAACTCTTCTGTAATTTTCCCTGCGTCGGTTTTTTCTTTAAGATCATCTATTTGGGTATAGAAATGCTTGCTAAATTTATAACTACCACGATATGGTTTGCGCACAGGATATATTCCTGCTTTAAACTCAAAAGAGTTATGCTGAGTAACGCTTTCACTTACCTTGAGATGCTCAAATAAGTCAGACTGGAAAGCTTTTTTTCTAGCCAAACTAAAAAGCCTGTTAATTTCATCATTTACGGCTTGTGCTAACTGGAATTGTGCACGATGTAAACTAGTCAAACTGAATTTCTTTTCATTCATGAGATATGACAGCAGCTTTATAAGATACGCTCTCAGCTGTATCTGAGTTAATCCTGCCCTTCGGGTCTTCTTATCTAGCCAGTTAATTAAGTCATTCTCTGAAATAGGCGTTGGCATATCTTCAAAATGGAGCTGCTTCGTATCTAGGTGTTTGTAGCTAAGAGACTTCTCTTCAATACTTATATCAATCTCAAAGCTGGTGGCAGTCTCTCTGATACTAAACTGTTCTAAACTCACTGGGAAATCTAGTAAATTCCACTCAACACTATCTTCGATGGCTTCCTTATCTGCAAGTTGCCAATCTCCTTCTAACAACAGACCTAACTGTGGAATAGGTGCGAAGGTAGCGTTCCAGTTTTCAGGAGCTAAAGAGGCTTGTCTTTGTGCTCTGGCTTCTTGGAAGGAGGTTTGTATACTTTCTTGTTGCTTAGGTGTTGCTTGGTTTAACGCCATGTCTTGTATTCTGTCAAATACCTCATCACTTGTACCTTTCATAATCACCAGTGATGAGCCTTGACTAGTCTCATACTTCTTAACCGATGATTGCAATTCTGGCTCTAACTCCTCTGTCTTTAAATCGAAAGGTAAAGGTATCGATACTTCAGGCTCTTTAGGCTGAGTGGCACTACCTTCTACTTCATCCAATCCTAATTCAGGTTGAGTGTTTGGAATTAAAGCAGCATCTGCCTCCCACCTATTAAAACCCATATTTTCTACCATACGGTCTTTTAGATTAGCAGTGGCCTCAGCAATACTATCTGATATAACATGTGCATATGCTTTGTTAAGCTCAGGCTGAGCACGTTCTTTGGCATAAGGCATTCTTAATACCCGACCTAATAACTGCTCTACATCAGTAGCCGAATTGATATTTTGTAAACTGGCTAAAATATAAGCGAATGAACAATCCCAACCTTCCTTCAACGCCTCTACAGTAATAACAACTCTTATAGAACAAGACTCACTAAATAAGTTAACGTCTTCAAGCTCTTTGGTTTGACCTGTAGAGATAGCTATCCAGTCTTCATCGATACTAAATTCTGAAAGTAAGTAGTCTTTAACAGCATCAACGTTAGCTTCACCATTTTTATCTTGAGCTTGAATCAATAAAATCGGACGAATATATTCATATTCTTTTTGAGCTAATACCTCTAGGTTTGCACGGTGAATGAGTGAGTCACGAATACAAGACTGCCAGTCTTGGTGGGAGTGCTCGGTTAATACAACTGGAAGTTTAATCATATTTGCCGCTTTAAGTTCAGCAGCAGATACAGAGTACAGCACATTGTTATCTTTAGGGGTAGCAGTGAACTCTACTAAGCATTTAGGATTAAGACGCTGTAGTGTAGGGAAGAAGCTTTTACCACCTCGGTTTTTATGCGCTTCGTCAACAATAATAATAGGTCTATAAATATTGAAAAAGTTAACTAAGGAATGCTTTACTCGACCTACATCTTTTTTAGTCAAAAACTGCTGATACTGTAAAGTATCCTCAGTTACTTTGTCTAATCTCGAAACTTGATCAGCTGATAAATTCTTAAAAAACTCACTTAGATTTTCATCAAACGCATAGGCGTTACGCTGATAGGTTTTATCCTTATCTATGTTGAAAGCCTGTATGGTGGTAACTATGACCACACACGAACCCTCAATATCATGCTTATTTAAGGTCTGTAGAGTTTCAATATCACATACTTTCAATCGATCGCCATAATAGCCTTGCAAAGCTTTTCGATAGGGATGATGAAGATTAGACAATGCTGACAAAGTTTGGGTTCTTATCATATCAGTAGGCACAAGCCATAGCACAATAGGCGTCTCAGTATTAGCATAGTTTTCAGCTGCTACGGGGATGCTATGCGCTGCCATCAATGTTTTACCTCCACCTGTAGGGACACGTAAGCATACGCTTGGTACACCTTCAAGGCGGTCATTATAATTAACACGTTCAAAGCTATATTCGGCAACGCATTCCTCGAAAGCAGATTTAGCACCAACTGAAGAAGCTAGTACGAAAAAACTGTTTAAAGCCTCTAGCGATTTTTTCTGATAGTTCTTTAATCTTAAGCTCATATTCTAGTCCTTAATCGCCTGAGTACCGTAGAGAGCATATGGAATTTGCTTAAATTCGATATTTAATGCTTCTAAGCTTGAGTCACCAATACGTGTAGCCTCACCAATAATTATACGTTTGCCATCATGCTGATAGCATTCATCAAGATGCTTTAAAACTTTAGGAGTCAAAAGGTTACCTCCATTTGGACGTTTGTTACCCAAAATACCGTTATATAATAAATAATAAGCGACCTCATTGTGCACACCTAAGAAGGGCGTAGAGTATTGAGTAGATTGTAGAGGAGTCTTCGTTTCTAACCACCATACATAGTTAGCTAGATCACTAAACTTAACATCTGGATGTAGTAGCCGTGTCTCGTCAAATACAGCTGATCCAAGTGTTAAGTAATTAAACCCACCACCACCACTCCAATTAACGTCTTTAGATATACCGCTTTGTTCCGCATTAATAACCTGACGTAACCTAGGGAGCACGTGTGTTTCTGCTTGCTCTCCCATTTCAATACCAATATACTTTCTTTTCATCTTATGAGCCACAGCAGCCGTAGTACCTGAGCCTAAAAAAGAGTCCATGACTAGGTCATCTTCGACTGTACAAAGGTCTAATACTCTTTTAACTAAAGCCTCTGGCTTTTTCCCCTGAGGAAACCTCACCCCACCTTCTTTAGTTAGATTGTTTAACGGAAACCCTTCCCAGTATGTTCCAAGCTTAGACTGTCTAACTATTCTACGACCCTTCTTAAACGCTATATCTCTTAGCCAAGCCAGTTGATCACATTTCTGACCTTTATAATGAACAGTTGTTAATTTATTTTTATTTTTACCTGACTTAGGAACATATTCAATACTGAAAAACTCTCCTTCATCGACTGACTCTAGAACTCTTTTGCGAATCGAGCTTTGAGCATTAGTATCTCGGAAGATATTTTCATAGTGCTTTAAATATACTTCCTTTTCAGTTAAGTCATCGCGCTTAGATATCGTTGAAATAGAAGTTAAAACCACATTTTCATGCTTATATATCTTAATCTCTTCACCAGCACCATCTTCAATACTCTTTAAATAAGTTTTTTCACCAAAGCTTTCTACTACTCTTGTATATTTCCAACTCTTACCTTTTTCTTTCATATCTTCGATGTACTCAAATAAATCCTCTTCTTCCTTTACGTCATTAAATTTAGAAAAACTGTTTAGGTTTTTACAATAGATTAATAGATACTCGATATTTTTCTTAAGCTTTTTATCCTCACCACCACCTGATGCACCAGCAGTTTCTTTCATTTTCAAGCTAACTTGGTTAATGAAATTAGACCTACCAAATATTTCATCACACATTACTTTCATGTAGTGAATTTGATGATCACTTAAAATAATAAAGAACAAGCCATTACTTCTTAAAAAATCTCTCAACAATTGAACTCTTGGATACATCATAGAAAGCCACTGTGAGCTATGCTGAAGAAACCGTAGAGATAAACTTGGTAAACTAAGCACAACAACAGGAGTTTACCATGACCAAGAAAATCAGAACCTACAGTACAGAATTTAAAGCCGAAGCCGTCAAGAAGATAGCGGATAATAATGGCAATATTTCAGCGACCGCAAAGCAGCTTGGTATCGCCATGCAAACCTTATCTAATTGGCACAATAAAGCCAATCAAGGCAAGCTTGTCGGCACAGAGCAATACGATCCTGAGCTTATGAGTGCTCTTCAAGAAATAAAGCAGCTCAAACGACAACTTAAAATCGCTGAGGAGGAACGCGAGATCTTAAAAAAGGCGACGGCGTACTTCGCGAAAAACAGCTCGTGAAGTATGCCTTTATTAAAGACAACCAGCAAATATTTAGCATCACTTGCATGTGTTGTGTTTTGAAAGTAAAGCCCTCAAGCTACTACGATTGGCTAAGCCGCGATATCAGCGACCAACAGATACATCGCAACCAGTCTGAGCTATTGGTTAGAGCCGCTCACAGTGAAACGAAAGAACGTTATGGCGTAGATCGACTGCATGCTCATCTAAGTGAGCAAGGGCATTATATTAGCCAGTATATGGTCAGAAGCATCAAAGAAGAACATAGCATCAAATGCCGTCGCCATAAGCGCTTTAAAGTCACCACCGACTCCAATCACAACAAACTGGTCTATCCGAACGTGCTGGATCAGCAATTTGATGCCAGTCGCCCTAACCAAGCGTGGGTCAGTGATATTACCTATATCTGGACAAACGAGGGCTGGTTGTATTTAGCGGGAGTCAAAGACTTATACACCAAAGAGCTGGTCGGCTATGCCATTAACAAACGTATGACCGCTGATCTAGTATGCCGTGCACTCAATATGGCAATCAAGAATAAACGTCCAAGCAAAGGGCTAATCGTTCATTCAGACAGAGGCAGCCAGTATTGTAGCCATGCGTACCACAAGATTATCAAGCAGCATCACTTTACAGGCTCTATGAGTGGCAAAGGCAATTGTTATGACAATGCGCCAATAGAGAGCTTCTGGGGCACATTAAAGAATGAGTTGATATATCATAAGGATTATAAAACAAGGTTTGCCGCCATTACCGATATCATTAGATATATCGAGCTGTATTACAATCAGACTAGGATTCAAAAGGGCTTGGGCTATAAGTCGCCAAGACAGGTGTGGTTTGACTTTTACACTCAGGCTGCGTAACTAAAATCTCCCAAGTTTGGTTCTACGGGATTGACAGCAGGGGTCACTGGGCATGTTCTAACTTATCATCATAGTGTTCAAAAGCCTGCTCTGTATTGTATGGAGGGTCAATAAATATGCACTTCACTTGACCACCATATAGAGGCAGTAGTGCTTTCAAAGCATGAAGATTATCGCCTTTAACAATTAAGTTATCTTTTGCTTTATCGCTATCACCATAAGACTTCTCAAACTTAAGCAAATGATATGGTACTTGATCAGCAGTTTCTTCTGCCTGATTGCGGTTTACCCAGTCTAATAACGGCATGATTCTTCCAAGTTGGTTAAATATCTAATTTCTATAAGTTAAGAATTTGAGTTAAGTCAATTCATTAAGTGTATTTAGCACCTTTATTGATGGTTTAGAGCTCTAAATTTAGCCTTACAATTGCTTAAAGCATAATTATCTATAAAGGTATACATCTGCTATTTAAGTTCAATACACGGCAGTATAGAAGCATACTAATCATCTTCTATTTACTTTGGTCAAAGGTTTATCCAGCTGCTGATTAAGCAACCTCATATCTACTTTCGGCATCATATAAGCGTTATGCTGCCATCTTACAAACTGTTCTAGTAACTTCTCATTCTGACTTTCGAGTCGTCTTACTTTAGCTTCTAGCATATCAATTTGTTTCTTTGCAAACTCTAGCGTAATATCTGGTGCATCGCTATTTTTAGCTTCTTTCAAACTTCCTTTTCGCTCCCTAAAAGCCTCAACTAGCACCTTGTATGACATTAGGGTATGCCGACTAATCGTATCCTCACCTAATACTTTGGCAAGCTGTTCAGCATACTTGTCCCATGTTAGCTTACCGCTCCAATTATCTAGTTCATGCAACGCAACTTGGAGGGTTTTCTGTGTGATAATTTGTTTAGGCATTTTCGATTCCTAGTAGTAAATTAAGTGTAGATTCTTCAACATAATCTTCGCTACTGGCTGAAACCTGTAGATCATTTTGTGCTAGAGCACGCTTGATTGGACTAGGGTCATGGTCTGGTGGAATCCATAAAACAGTCCCTTCAGCGGTGTCCTCTGATTCAATTAATACACGCTGCGTGCGAATATGTGCCAACTTCCATTTAAGATGAGTTATCCATCTGTTAGCACCAAAGTGACCGCTAATTTCGTCACGCTTTGCTTTTTCGAATTGTGATTCTACTTGACCTTCTAATCTAATGATACTCTCTAAAGTATTAGGCATCCCTTTGATGCATACATGCTCTTTACACGTCATACATTCGCCACCCTTAGTACACGGTGACATAGCATAGTCATGAGTGCACATTCCATACTCGGTGACATCAGCAATACCTATGCGATTTAAACCTAAGTCCTTATAACTTACAGGCAAATTATGCTTTATAGCTTGAAGCGCAGTAGGACGCTCATTAAATTCTATGATATTTCTAGCTTGTTGATCTCGCTCTTCACTAGTTCGAAGATCATAATGACGGTTGTCGTTTATTCTTGCTCGTCCTGCCCATCTCGCTAACTGACCCCTGCTGTCAATCCCGTAGAACCAAACTTGGGAGATTTTAGTTACGCAGCCTGAGTGTAAAAGTCAAACCACACCTGTCTTGGCGACTTATAGCCCAAGCCCTTTTGAATCCTAGTCTGATTGTAATACAGCTCGATATATCTAATGATATCGGTAATGGCGGCAAACCTTGTTTTATAATCCTTATGATATATCAACTCATTCTTTAATGTGCCCCAGAAGCTCTCTATTGGCGCATTGTCATAACAATTGCCTTTGCCACTCATAGAGCCTGTAAAGTGATGCTGCTTGATAATCTTGTGGTACGCATGGCTACAATACTGGCTGCCTCTGTCTGAATGAACGATTAGCCCTTTGCTTGGACGTTTATTCTTGATTGCCATATTGAGTGCACGGCATACTAGATCAGCGGTCATACGTTTGTTAATGGCATAGCCGACCAGCTCTTTGGTGTATAAGTCTTTGACTCCCGCTAAATACAACCAGCCCTCGTTTGTCCAGATATAGGTAATATCACTGACCCACGCTTGGTTAGGGCGACTGGCATCAAATTGCTGATCCAGCACGTTCGGATAGACCAGTTTGTTGTGATTGGAGTCGGTGGTGACTTTAAAGCGCTTATGGCGACGGCATTTGATGCTATGTTCTTCTTTGATGCTTCTGACCATATACTGGCTAATATAATGCCCTTGCTCACTTAGATGAGCATGCAGTCGATCTACGCCATAACGTTCTTTCGTTTCACTGTGAGCGGCTCTAACCAATAGCTCAGACTGGTTGCGATGTATCTGTTGGTCGCTGATATCGCGGCTTAGCCAATCGTAGTAGCTTGAGGGCTTTACTTTCAAAACACAACACATGCAAGTGATGCTAAATATTTGCTGGTTGTCTTTAATAAAGGCATACTTCACGAGCTGTTTTTCGCGAAGTACGCCGTCGCCTTTTTTAAGATCTCGCGTTCCTCCTCAGCGATTTTAAGTTGTCGTTTGAGCTGCTTTATTTCTTGAAGAGCACTCATAAGCTCAGGATCGTATTGCTCTGTGCCGACAAGCTTGCCTTGATTGGCTTTATTGTGCCAATTAGATAAGGTTTGCATGGCGATACCAAGCTGCTTTGCGGTCGCTGAAATATTGCCATTATTATCCGCTATCTTCTTGACGGCTTCGGCTTTAAATTCTGTACTGTAGGTTCTGATTTTCTTGGTCATGGTAAACTCCTGTTGTTGTGCTTAGTTTACCAAGTTTATCTCTACGGTTTCTTCAGCATAGCTCAAACTGCCAAGCATCCATACCGCCACGCTCAGCATTAGTGGATAGCCAAACACGAATTTGATGTGAAGTTAAACGAATTTCAGTTCTATCTTCGTCTTTATAACCCATTCTCTGAAAAAGGGTTTTAGGCGGATTTTTCAGTTTGTCTCGGATAGCTAATTGGGCATTCAATTCGTTAACCGTGGGTAAACGCCATGAAAAATTTCTGGCAGAGAACTGATTATGAAACTCACGGTCACGAATTATGACTAAGGATTCCCAAATGGGCCGATCAATAGAATTTAGATTCGGCCAGCTCGCATGTTTATACTCTTCTAATGTACTTTTAGCTAAGTCTCTATATATAGGACGGTAACCCTCCCAAACTTAAGACACCTAATAAATAGAATTAAGCTGCCTGATTGAGTTTCTGTATCGGTGTAAAACCGCCATTGCCCATGTTTGGGCGCTTATGATTATAATGGTATAACCAGTTTTCTGCTTGTGCGCGTACCTGCTCTAGATTATCAAACAGCTCCTGATTTAACCAATCATATCTCATGGTTCTGTTAAAGCGCTCTACATACGCATTTTGCTGTGGATTGCCAGGTTCAATATAGCTTAAGATGATGCCTTGCTGCTCAGCCCAGTCTTTGAGCGCATTGCTGATGTATTCAGGGCCGTTATCGCATCTTATCTGCACAGGTTTGCCTCGGTACTCAATAAGCTGATTAAGACTGCGTATGACCCTTTGCGCCGGTAGCGAGAAGTCGACTTCAATGGTGAGTGCCTCACGGTTGTAATCATCAATGACATTGAACAGTCTAAAGCCGCGGCCATCAGTTAAGCCGTCGTGCATAAAGTCCATGCTCCAGCTTTGGTTAATCCTATCAGGTACTGCTAATGGTATTGGTTTAGCACGTTTAATGCGACGCTTAGGCTTGATTCTAAGGTTGAGTTCAAGCTCGCAGTAGATGCGATATACCCGCTTATGGTTGTAAGGCAGTCCCATGACATTACGCAGGGTTAAAAAGCACAAGCCAAAGCCCCAGTTCTTGTTCTCATCAGTCAGTTTGATAAGTAAGTCCGCTATTTGCTGGTTCTCATCTGTTACCACCGACTTGTGATAATAACAGGTGACGCTGATGTTAAAGATGCTACAAGCCCTGCGGATACCAATACCACGATCTTCAATGTAGTGACAAACCAACCCTTTGCGCCTTTGGGGCGCTACCACTTTTTTGACATGGCATCCTGTAGAATATCGGACTTAAGACATTCATCAGCGTACATCTTTTTAAGGCGGGCATTTTCAACTTCAAGTTCTTTAAGACGGCTGATAAGTGTGGCATCCATGCCGCCATACTTTGAGCGCCAGTTATAAAAGGTACTTTGGCTGATGTTATGCTCACGGCATAGCTCGGTAATAGGGACGCCTTGTTCGGCTTGTTTTAGGATGTTGACGATTTGGTTGTCGCTAAAGCGTGTCTTTTTCATAGGATTCTCCTGCTGGTGTATTTTAGCAGTTAATCTCTATTTGTAAGTGTTCTTATTTATTGGGGGGATTACCGGACTACCATTAGTTCTTAATTTTTTGATCCATCTGGTAGTGTTTTCTCCGATAGCAATCCAAGCAGCATCAGAGTGTAAATCTATATAATCATCCAGTAGTCTATCAGTAGTAGACTCAGAAAAATTCATTGCACATGCAAATTCGTATGCATTTAACTTCTCATTCTCAGAGAGGTTTTTTGAAGTGCAACAGTTTTTGTGACGTAAGAAAGTATTAGGGTTATCGTAAGCAAACTTAGCAGCTTTTCTTGCTGGTTGCCCAATCTTCATTAGCCTCCTATGTGCTTCTAGCACAGTCTCTTCAAGGTCTTTTGGAACCCACTTAATTGTATAACCAAACCCCTTGTTAGCATACCACCTAACACCTAGTGCTCCATTCTCGCCTCGATGAATACAATCAATAGTTAATTCTGAAAGCTCACCACCTCTTCCAGGTGCAAACATTAATAATGCCACAATGCTAGACCAATACTGGTCTTCCCGAGTTTTAGCTTTTGCAAAACAATCTGCCAAAGCTAACATCTGATGCATACTTGGACAACGTGTATCCTGCCATTCAATAGATTCTTTATCAGTTCTTTCAGCTTTTGCCCCTACTTTGGGCCAAGGGTTTACCCATGCCTGAAGTGTAGGTACAAACCCCTTATCCCGAATAAAATCAAACAGTATTTGAATCTGATAACCTGTTTTATTTCTACGATCATCATTACTTACTCGAAGCGTAGTCAGTTCAATCATTTTGCTTAAGACCAAACCATCAACTTTTAATATATCCGTGTCGTCATGAACTTCAAATAAAGCATCATGGATTATGCGCAAGGCAACCATCTTATTAGTAACGCTAGATACAGCTTTAATGCTTTGATTATACCTGATATAAGCCTTTGCAAAAGATAGGAAAGGTTCTTCTAAAGGGTCAAAACTAGCAGGATTCGAAATTTCACGATACTTCGAAAAGGTCATTGCGATTGAACGACCTTTTTGTTCATGCTTCCAGTTATTACTCTGCCAACCTCCCTGATCTTCGTAGAGTGTTAAGTGATCACGACAATGGATAATAAAGTTTTCTAAGTTGTTTTGAGCTGTTAGCTCATCTCTAGGTTGAAAATGAATCACATCACACATTTACTATTTTCCCCTCTAACTTAATAGCTTCACACATAAGAACTACCTGCTGTACAGCAAGCAGTAATTTATCTGTGGATTGAATAACATTCTTTGAAAGTCCGAGCTCCTCTTGTCTTTTCCTTTCCTCTATGACTTCTGTAAGAACAACAGTATGCGGAGCTTCTAACCAAGGTTGAAAATTTACGCAGGTATAACACGCCCTATAGCCAGATGCGCAAAATGAATGCGTCCCACAGTTACCTACGCTTTCTGAAACACTATTTTTTACTCTGCTATTTGGGTCATTGGCTCTGATAGCGTCTCTTTCGGAAGCAATCAGCTTTCCAGCAAATGCTTGTGCTAAAGGCGCTAATATAGGAGCCATCACTTCGTCTATTTGCTGAGCTGTCTCTTCAGTATTTTCCACATAAATGCCAATATTCTGTGTATCTGTATGGTCTAATGCAGCTGCTAACGCAACACCTCTTATACCTCGACGTGTAAGATTAGTACCCTTGGTATATCTGAATCGAGAGGCGGTAAAATTGATAAAATCTCCTGTTCTTTCTGAATAAGCAGTATTCTTAATAGAGACATTTCTAAGCAAGTATGAGGCTGTCTCACGCGTAATATGCAAATAATCAGGTGTGTCAGTCAATTTTCTTACTAAGTCCTTCTGATCTACTATCTTACTTACTCTCCCTTCTTCTAAAAAAATAGGGATTTGGTTACGAACTTTCAGAGGTAAAGTAATTCCCAATCTATTTTCAATAAGCCTTATCGACTTGTCACGTTGGTTACTCAAAATAAGGTATAGATCTTCATTAATCGGAAGAGGTGTAAACTGACCTCTAAAACTAACGCCACGTTGCTTAGCTCTAGGACAGTTAATAACATAATCATTACCGTTATTATCTTCACGTAAAATGAGATCTATGGATCTTAACGAGCGAATCTGAACAAATCGACGACCAGTTAATGCTAGTGTCATAAAACAGGCATACTCTTCAAGATTCAGCAATTTCGTGTTAAATGCATTTGATGACCAATCAATCAATGCTCCTAACTCATTATGAGTTAACGGCCCCGAATACGGGCATGCACCTTTGACTGCATTGCCTTTAGAATTACCTTTAAGTATTAACTCATCTAAATAACTTACAACATCTTTATCAACACCTTTGAATTGCCACTCATACCAAGCTAGTAAAAATCCTTTTAAAGCACCTAATTTATATTCATTTTCTGAATCCAGTGAAGCTCTATATTTTGATAAAGCTTCTACTGTAATTTCCTTTTCGTTGTCACTCTTCATAAAAGCATTAAAGTGTTTAAACATATTAGATGTATGCATTGCTGACAGTTCCTCAGCATAGCGACATAGAGCTTTCTTGAAGCCTACTTCTAACTCATAATTCATAGGCACAAGATTTTCGAATTTAACAACAGTCGAACCATCTAGTCGCCACTCATCACTGTCAAATTGGAAAAGATACCCACTTTTACTAGTGTGCTGTACAGGTACTTTGACTTCTGCTGTTTCAAAACCAGCGAGACTTTCTAAACTACTATTATTTTTTAGTAAACTTTGCACGCTATAAATCCTTATCAATAAATTGAGACCAATGCTCTATATCTTCACGCATTAAACGATCAGCCTCTTCTCTTATATGTCTTAAATTATAAATTTCAGCAGTATTATCAGAACTCCATCCATTAAGATGCTTTCTAATTTGCATTTCCGCTTTCTCTGTGACTAGTGCTATTTTTGAATTGCTTTTTGCTGACGCATTATTCGCATCTATACTCTTTGAAAGATTGTAATTAAAATTATGTCGAAAACCATGCCTTGTTATTTCTTCAAGTAGCTCTGGATTCACTGCTATTGCTGGCTTAACAATACGGTTAACAAACGTACTATTAGATATTGGCTTACCAAAATATTTGCCATGTTTATGAGTGACAAAGATATAGGGGTGACCTTTAGCTTTATCTGTAGCTGCACGATTTTCCATAATATAGGTGTTTAATCGTTTGATGAGATTTGCATTAACAGGAATTCTACGCTCTCTAGTTTTAGCTACTGGCTGCCTTTTTCGAGGATCTTCGATAGCATCATGACGCCTTACAACCGTAATAAAGTTGTTACGGAAATCTACGTCATCAATTTGCAAGGCTAGAATTTCACCAGCTCTCATACCTGTTATATTCATAACTTCAAATATAATCGCGTTGCGTAATTTAACATCCGTACCTTTGAAAGGGTTATCAGATGAGTCTTCTTTTACAATCTCCAATATTCGAGCGAAAGCTTCAGGTGGCGCAGACTTTAAATTAGGGTCAGTAGCCAGACCTCTTCCCTTGTTACCTTTAGGTTTATTAGCTAATAACAACTTGTTCATACTAGTAAGTGAAGATGACACAGTCCCATTCATCAATTTATTTTTTAGTAAGACTCTAGCTACAAAATCTAAGTAGGAAGATATATGTGACATTCTATTTGAAGCATGATTGCTAGAAACACTTTGGATAGGTGTGAAATTCGCAGTTGATGCTGACGGAAACCTTACAGTATTTCTCCTCGATCTTTTCAACCATTTTCTCAAGCTTCTACTATCCAACATACAATGATCACGAATAGAGTAGACATCTTCATTACTTAGAAACTTACATTCTGTAAACTCTTCTATAAGGTTTCGACTATTAATCTCCTCCCATAATTTAAGGTGTACTAAATGCCCAAGAGTATTAATGATTGCAGACTGTGTTTGAGAAGGTCTTAGCTTCTCTGTTACATATAAAGTAACCCAATAGTCAGGAGTACCATCTGAATCTATTAGGATTGGATATCTCTCGCCATTACTAAATACCAAATTCTTAATTTGAGACATATGACGAACCCTTTAATCAACATTAAATCATGTATGTTATTCATAAATATATTATAAACTTTTTTTATATTAAAGATATAAAAAAAGAGCCTATTCACATAGGCTCTATCTAACTTAATCAACGTTACTTAATTATGTATTCCTCAAAACGGAATGTCATCGTCTACAGGGCCATCTGGTATCGCTGTAGGCTTCGACTGCGCTGGTGCTTGAGTTGGTTTGGTAAATTGATTCTGCTGAGCGGGCGCATTCTGATTGTTAAAGCTATTTTGATGACCACCCTGTGACACACTGCCGCCTTGATTATAACCGCCTTGTTGCGCGGGCTGATTGCCTCCTTGCTGACCATAGTCGTTCTGGCCACCTTGGCTACTAAACCCGCCGCCCTGATTACCATAGCCACCTTGGTTATTGCTACCAAAGCCACCACCAGCATCATTACTACCACCTGTCGAGCCATCTAGCATTTGCATTTGTTCAGCACGAATTTCAGTGATATAACGGTCTTGTCCGTTGGGATCTTGATATTTACGGGTGCGTAAGCTGCCTTCGATATATACCTTACTGCCTTTACGAAGATACTGCGCAGCGATTTCACCTAAGCGATTGAACAACGAAATACGATGCCATTCCGTCGCTTCTCTTTTTTCACCGCTTTGCTTGTCTGTCCACTGCTCTGATGTCGCAACCGAGATATTGGTCACGCTACCGCCGTTATTGAATTGACGTGCCTCAGGGTCTGCACCGAGGTTACCGATGATGATAACTTTATTAACACCGCGCATGATATCGTCCTTTTATTATGAATAATTCTATTACCAGCTTTAATCGAGTCTTTCATATAAAGACTCAATCTTAGCACTAATATACTTTTACTTTAACCATTTTTCTGTTAAATATCTAGAGGATATTGGGCTAAATGCGACAGCTCCTGTCGCGACAAATCTGTGAGCTGCGTCTTGTCCACTTTTAAATAAGCGACCTGTTCTTTTGCCATGACCACCAGCTCATCCACACCCTCTACTGCCAGCATTTGCCGTGACCAGTCCTGAATATCGATATTCTTTGGTATCGTCACAGTCGTACTTGATAAATATGGTGGATCAGCAATAGGAATAATCAGCAATAAAGAGGCGGCCATTATAATTGCCAATATGCCCCACGCCAGCACATTTGGCTGACTCAATAGCAAGCCACCCATCGCACCACCAACAAACGCGCCAAAAAACTGACTGGATGAATTGAGCCCCATCGCAGTTGCTTTATTAGCCACGGGTGCACGCTTCGATATCCACGAAGGAATCGTCGCCTCAAGTAGATTGAAGCCCATAAAATAGAGCAATAATCCGAAAATAATACCAACACCGACCTGACTACCAAGCGCCAGTATGACCAAAGAAGCAGTCATTAATGCAATCGCGCCTAAAAACACTTGGCGCATCTTACGTTTCTTTTCGGCAATGATGATAAAAGGAATCGCGACCGCAAAGCCAATAAATAATAAGGGCAAATACACCAAGCCTTGTTGGCGTACCGACAACCCCATCACCTCATTTAATTGATGCGGCAAAATAACAAAAATCGCCGTCATGGTCAGATGCAGAGCAAATATGCCAATGTGCAAACGGTTTAAATCGCCGATTTTCAGGACGGTTGCTAACTGCTGACCAATCGATTTGTTGTCCAAATTGTGCTTGAGTACACGTAACGGTGTGGGTACAACCAATAACAACACCATCGCCAAAACAGCGAAGCCTGCAGTCAGCCAAAACAATCCTGAGATGCCAAGCGAACCCACCAGCAAGGGGCCAAAAGCAAAAGCCAGCATGATAGAGGTGGCAATGGTCAATCCCATCGTCGCCATCGCTTTGGTGCGCATCTCTTCACGAGTTACATCTGCCAGTAATGCCATGAGCACCGCAGAGACGGCGCCACTACCGGCCAGCGCTCGACCAATAATGACCTCATAAATATCCGTGGCATTGGCAGCCATGATACCGCCTATAGCAAATAAGATAAGACCTAAAAATATAATCGGCTTACGTGGAAACTTATCAGCGGCAAGGCTCATCGGGATCTGAAATATCGCCTGCCCTAACCCATAAATACCAACCGCCAAACCAATCAAAAATGGGGTGGCATGCGCATAATTATCACCGTATACAGAGAACACAGGCACAATCATAAACAAACCAATCATCCGTAAGGCAAAGATGCCACCGACCCCGAGGATTGCCCGTTTTTCTACGCTATTCATACTTGCCTCACTGGTTCATCATTGCTGGTTTATCACGGCGGCTCTGCTTGTATTATTACGACTGTATCAAGGGTTTAGCCTACAAATGAAGCTCACTAGTATAAGACATTCGCCGTTTGCTTGCCGAGACTTTTGCCCTCCTACTTCAGCATCATAGTAGACACCGACTTAAGCCATTCATTTTATGCGATAATTTTGTTACTAAGTGCGTCTCATTGGTCATCACACCTTGAATAATACGGCTATCATGACAATAAAGTAAGACGTCGAGAACATTGTTGTCTGAAAAAACTTCATGATAAATCTTTTTACAGAACGATGTTGTTCGGCTAAATCTATAACAAACCACTCATATTAGTTAACCTTTATTTAGATTACCTTTATCCATCTCAAGTATTAAAGGCATGATCTAAAATAGACAGCCATTACTATCGCTTTACGAAAGCTGCATATTTTTATAAAACCATATTAATTTGAACAGCATTTTCAAAATTATCTACGCCTTCAATGAATCACTTAACTCATATTGATTGACCCTTTTAAATTTTTTGAAAATACCATTTTAGCAAATAGGAAACCTATCACCGATGGCACACGAGTATATTAAGGTTCGCGGCGCACGCACGCACAATCTAAAAAATATCGATTTAGACATTCCACGAGATAAGTTTGTGGTCATTACGGGTTTGTCAGGCTCTGGTAAATCCTCATTGGCATTCGATACCCTTTATGCTGAAGGGCAACGTCGTTATGTCGAGAGCCTATCGGCTTATGCACGTCAGTTTTTGTCACAGATGGAAAAACCAGAAGTCGATAGTATCGAAGGTCTGTCACCTGCGATTGCTATTGAGCAAAAATCGACCAACCACAATCCACGCTCAACGGTCGGTACGATTACCGAGATTTATGACTATTTGCGGCTGCTGTATGCGCGCATTGGTACCCCTTATTGCCCAGAGCATGGCGAGCCAATGGTTGCGCAGTCGGTGACTGAGATGGTCGATCAAGTCATGGCACTGCCAGATGATACGAAGATTATGATTTTGGCACCTGTCATTCGTGAGCGTAAAGGTGAGCATACCGTCTTGCTTGAGCAACTGATTGGGCAAGGCTTTGTGCGTGTACGTGTCGATGGCGATGTCTACGATACCGATGAGCTACCGACACTGGACAAAAAGAAAAAACATACCATCGAAGTCGTGGTTGATCGCTTTAAAGTCCGTGATGACTTGGGTAACCGTGTCGCTGAAAGTCTAGAGACTGCTCTGCGTTTAGGTCAAGGGTTGGTGACGCTACACTTTATGGATGGCAATCCAAAAGAAGGCGGCGATGAAAACCAAGTCATGTCAGCCAAGCACTCTTGCCCTGTCTGTGATCGTGCGGTCTCTGAGCTTGAGCCGCGCATGTTCAGTTTTAACAATCCATATGGCGCGTGTCCAAGCTGTGATGGTCTGGGTAAACGTCAGTATTTCGCTGCCGAAAAGCTCATTACTCATCACGAAAAATCACTCAATCAAGGCGCAATCAATGGTTGGGACAAGCGTCATGCGTATTATTTCGGTCTGCTCAGCACCGTCTGCAAACACTTTAAAATAGACATGGATGCGCCGTGGCAAGACCTACCCAAAGCGCAACAAGACCTCATCATGCATGGCTCTGGTAAAGAAAAGCTGACTTTTAACTTTACCGATGAGCGCGGTCGCAAAACCAATAAAACCGTGCCATTTGAAGGCGTATTGCCTTATTTAGAGCGTCGTTATGCCAAGACACAAAGTAACCTCGTACGGGATGAGCTGGCGAAATATTTGGCCGATACCACGTGTAATGTCTGCGATGGCGCGCGTTTGAATGAAATTTCACGCAACGTCCGCGTTGACGATCAAACCATCGCTCAAATCGTCAAACTGTCTATCGGTGATGCGGCTGACTATTATAAAACCCTCAAAATTGGTGGTCATAAAGGCGAAGTCGCGGAAAAAATCTTTAAAGAGATTAATGAGCGTTTAAACTTCCTCGTCAGTGTTGGTCTTGATTATTTATCGCTTGCCCGCTCTGCCGAAACGTTGTCCGGCGGCGAAGCACAACGTATTCGTCTTGCCAGCCAAATCGGCGCGGGACTCATGGGCGTGATGTACGTGCTCGATGAGCCGTCCATTGGTCTGCATCAGCGTGACAATGATCGCCTGCTAAAAACCCTAACGCGCTTGCGTGATTTGGGCAACACCGTACTCGTCGTTGAGCATGATGAAGATGCCATTCGCCAAGCGGATCACGTCATCGATATCGGTGTCGGCGCGGGTGTACATGGCGGTCATATCATTGCTCAAGGCACAGTCGACGATATCATGGCGAACAAAGAATCACTGACTGGACAATATATGTCTGGTAAGAAAAGAATCGAGATTCCAACTATTCGTCATAAAGCCAAAACGATGAATATGGAAGTTAAAGGGAAAGCCAAGCCCAAACAAGTCCCGATGACGATTGAGCTCAAAGGCGCGTCAGGCAACAACTTACACGACGTGAATTTGACGATACCAATTGGCATCATGACTTGTATCACTGGCGTGTCTGGCTCTGGTAAATCGACTTTGATTAATCGTACACTTATGCCATTGGCAGCAACGCAGCTCAACAACGCCTCAACACTTATCGCGGATAAGCATGACAGTATCAGTGGCCTTGAGCACTTGGACAAGATGGTCGATATCGATCAAAGCCCTATTGGTCGTACACCGCGCTCAAACCCAGCGACGTATACCGGCGTATTTACCCCTGTGCGTGAAATGTTTGCCCAAACGCAAGAAGCGCGTGCCCGTGGTTATAAAGCCGGTCGCTTTAGTTTCAACGTCAAAGGCGGACGCTGTGAGATGTGTCAAGGCGACGGTCTCATAAAAGTCGAAATGCATTTCTTACCTGATATGTATGTGCCATGTGATACGTGTGAAGGCAAACGCTATAATCGCGAGACCTTGGAGATTCACTATAAAGGTAAAAACATCGCCGACGTACTCGATATGACGGTTGAGGATGCGACTGAGTTTTTCTCAGCGATTCCGGCGATCTATCGTCGTTTGCAAGCCTTGATGGATGTCGGTCTGAGCTATATTCGCTTGGGTCAGTCTGCACCGACGCTATCAGGTGGTGAAGCGCAGCGTGTCAAATTGGCGCGTGAGCTTGCCAAGCGTGATACCGGACAGACGCTCTATATCTTGGATGAGCCAACGACTGGTTTGCATTTCCATGATATCGATAAGCTGCTGCATATCCTGCATGCCCTACGCGATAAAGGTAATACCATCGTCGTCATCGAGCACAATCTTGACGTCATCAAAACTGCGGATTGGGTAATTGATTTAGGTCCTGAAGGTGGTAAAGGTGGCGGTATGATCATCGCTGAAGGTACGCCTGAGGAAGTAGCTGAAGTGAAAGAATCCTACACGGGTGTATTCTTAAAGCCCATGCTTGAACAAGGGTTGAAAGAAGTTAGCTAATAAAATTGGTTAGTTGTTGATAGAAGGCTACTCTTTAGGGAGTGGCCTTTTTTGTTGGGTTTCATTCAGATTCAGTGATAAGGCGTGTCCTCATTTTAAAAATGGAGATAAAAATGAGATAAATTGCAGTCAAACAAGGAAAATAGCGCTGTTACTATCGGGATATTACCCAGCTATTTGACGATGTTTGACAAAATTTAGCCCACTTAGATGTCCATCGATTGAATTGAGGACGTGCCCTAGATACTTGCCTTGAGGCGCGGTTTAGCCCCGATTGCATAGTCAGGGAAAAGCAATATCGATACATAACGTACTGCTGATATCAATTTTTCTTGCTTGCTGTGCCTACGCAGACAGAGGCTGCAAAAAATTTATACCAGCAGTACCGTAGCGTTTTTAAGGTATTTTAACTATAGCGGTTATCCTTGGCAACGCGCAAGGCTGCGGGCGCTTGGCTAGAGTTGGTCGCTCAAATGTTGGAATGACACTGGCTTTAGCGCCTACCCATGTGCTAGCCAAGATATAAGCGAAAAGCGGGATTGGCTCTCCAAAAAGCCACCTCCTAAATAAACTCTCTCTCAACATTCATCACCCGCGCATCTACCGTACGCTCTATCTTTTCCTCAATTTGACTACACTGCGACTCAACCTCACGTTTGGACAGTCCAACGATCACAAACGTCCATTCGCTGGCGTCATGCCGATCCCGCTCACCGCTCTCACAGACCGCAACGCTTGGCGTATTACTAAAGCGTGCATGCAAGCCGCCCATGCGTTGCCGCTTTTCTTTTAGCGAGCTACATCCAGGCAATGAAAACGTCAGTGTCAAAATAGCGATGTGCATTTTAGACTCCTTGCCAAAAAATTTTATACTGGCATCCAATATAATATTCGATAATGGCTGATAATGGCTGCGCCTCAGCATCCATACCCTTTATAATAGCGTATCAATCGCCAACCAACATGCGTATCTCACCCATGACTTCTATCAGCTACGTCCAGCAGCAGCGTATCACTCGACTATGCGTGCGCTGCGGCTTACTTCTTATGCAATATGGTGCTGAGTCTGCCGTCGTGGTGGACTTATCCAAACGCCTAGGGCTTGCGTTGGGGATGAACAGCGTAGAGTGTTCGCTGAATTTTAATGCCCTGACCTTGACCACCATCTGCGATGAGCGCTGTATCACCACCACCAGAGACACGATCAATCAAAGCATCAATGTCAATTTATTGGTACAAATCCAGCAAATTGTCAATAGAACCGAAGCCGTCACAGATAACGATAATAATAATGACAAACTGAAGTCTGAACTGACTGAACGCACTACCCTTGCCTTTGATGAATTAGATAAAACCGTTTATCCAACATGGCTAGTGGGCATATTTGTTGGTGCATCTTGTGCTGCGTTTGCTTATCTAAATGGCGGCAGTTGGTCGATTACTGGCGTGACGTTTATCGCAGGTATGGTAGCGATGTTCACGCGTATTTATCTGGCCAAGCACCATTTCAACCCCTTTATAGCAGTCATTGTGACGGCTTTTATTGCTTCTTTAATTGGGGCGACGACCTATTATTTTGATATCGGTAATAATGCCGATATTGCCGTTGCCTCAAGCGTGCTCTTACTGGTGCCAAGCTTTCCTTTGATCAACTCTTTCTCAGACATCTTAAAAGGCTATGTCAATATTGGGATTGGACGTGCCGTGTTTACCTATATGTTGACCTTGTCCGCGTGCGTTGGCATCGTGATGGCGCTGGTGTTACTTCAAATACAGCACTGGGGGTTTTGACATGTGGTTCATTGAAACCCTGGTGCTGTCGTGTATCATCACCCTTGGTTGGACGCTGATGTTTAGCGTTCCCAAACGTTACATTTTGCCTTGTTTGCTGATGACCGCGTTCGGATTCGGGCTCAAAACAGCGCTTGTCTATCAACACGTCCATCTCGTGGTGGCCAGCTTTTTTGGGGCGATGCTTGCCAGCTTCTTGGGCGTTTACTTTTCTAAAAAGTATACGCTACCGCCCAAAGCATTAATTTCGCCCAGTGTCATTTGTATGATGCCCGGTATCGCTGCTTATAAGGCGATGGTGAGTATGGTTCAGATTGGCTATTTTGGCTTTTCCGACGAGTTATTTAGCCAAATGATGGTGTATTTGTTTGAGGCGTTATTTGTGACTTCAGGATTGGTGCTGGGCTTGTCCATTCCCGGGCTGTTATTTTATAGACGTCGTGCCATCGTATAGATGATGGACTGTTTTCAATTAATATTCAAAATTATGTTAACAACCCCTCAATAAAGAGACTCAATATGACCAAACACTATGACTATATCGCCATTGGCGGCGGTAGCGGCGGCATTGCTTCGATTAATCGAGCCGCGAGCTATGGCAAAAAATGTGCCATTATCGAAGCCAACCAATTGGGTGGCACTTGCGTAAACTTGGGCTGCGTGCCTAAAAAGGTGATGTGGTATGGCGCGCAAGTTGCTGGAGCCATTCATAAGTATGCGCCGGATTATGGCTTTGACGTTGAACTAAAAGGCTTTGACTTTCAAAAACTGGTACAGAGCCGTCAACAATATATTCAAAACATTCATCGCGCTTATGATAACAATTTGGCAAAAAACGGTGTTGAAGTGATAAAAGGCTTTGCCACATTCGTCGATAGCAATACCGTAGAGGTCAATGGCGAGCTGATTACCGCTGACCATATTTTGATTGCCACAGGCGGTCATCCTATAAAGCCAAATATCAAAGGCGCAGAATACGGCATCGACTCTGATGGCTTTTTTGCCTTGAATCATTTGCCAAAGCGGGTTGCTATCGTTGGAGCAGGATATATCGCCGTTGAGATCGCTGGTGTGATGAATAGTCTCGGCGCGGAGGTACACTTGTATGTCCGTCAGCACTCGCCGCTGCGCTCGTTTGATCACACTATTGTGGAGACTTTGCTAATAGAAATGGAGCAAGATGGCATTCAATTGCATACCAACACCATGCTCACCGAAGTTGTTAAAAATGACGACGGTAGCCTAACCTTGTGTACCGAAAGTGGTAGCCTCGATACGGTAGATTGTTTGATTTGGGCGATTGGTCGCGCGCCTTCGACGGACAATATCAATTTGCAAGTGACGGGCGTGGAAACGACCGAGTTTGGTAAAATCATAGTCGATAAATTCCAAAACACCAATGTTAAAGGGATTTATGCGGTAGGCGATATTATCGAAAACAGTATTGATTTGACCCCAGTGGCTATCGCAGCAGGTCGTCGCTTGTCAGAGCGCTTGTTTAATAACAAACCTGATGAACATCTAAACTATGAGCTGATACCGACGGTTATCTTTACCCACCCTCCTATTGGCACCATTGGTTTGTCTGAAATCGATGCCGTAAATCAATTTGGTAAAGGCAATATTAAATGCTATACCTCCACCTTTACGGATATGTATAGTGCGGTGACTCAGCATCGCCAAAAATCTACAATGAAGCTGATATGTTTAGGTGATGAAGAAAAAGTCATTGGCTTGCACGGTATCGGCTTTGGCGTGGATGAGATGATTCAAGGCTTTGCGGTAGCGATCAAAATGGGCGCAACCAAAGCTGACTTTGATAATACCGTCGCCATTCATCCCACTGGCTCAGAAGAGTTTGTGACGATGCGCTAGCAATGGACCGGGTAATATTAGTAATAGCTTTACCTATTACATAAAAAGGATGCCGTTTGGGCATCCTTTTTGATTATCAGCAACCAGTAGAAGTGCTTATGTATTAGTGCTTATTGCTTAGAAAGCATCAAAGCCTCTAATGACCCAATACCCACTCATCATTGACTAGATAAACTTTAAATCCCGTCTTATTGGTTTGGCTATTACCCGCAATCGTTTGAGTGACATCAGCGCTACAGAAATAGGCGTTTTCACCCTCAATGGTATCGCAGTCGATATTCTCAATGTGCTCAAGCTTTGGCATCATGGTCTCCATCATCCCGCTCATGGCTTTTGCCATCTTATCATTGCCTGCGTTAGCCTTTGCGTCCTCTACTATCTTAGTAGTTTGCTCATATTGCGCTTCGATCAGACCTTCAACTGTATCGTCAGGAAGCGCATTAGAACACGCGGCAAAAAACGGCGTGAATACCATAATGAATACCGATTTTTTGAAATTTCTCACATCGTCTTCCTGATATGTTTATAAAATTTAAGGTGCGGATAAGTCAGACAGTACAATCGGGATGCTGCTATGATGTGCTTAATAATGATGGTTGCGAGATACTCATGTGGCAGGCGTATTTTTTTATATTACCGATTGGGCTTGGCATCTTAACCTTGGTTGTCAGTCTGATATTTTTATTTGTCTATATCACCTCTAATGACAACGCCACACGCTTACCAGCATTTAACTGGTTTAAGCGCTTAATTGTGGGGGCATTTTTACTGCTGAGCGTGGGACTGTTTATGACTTTCAAATACTTTTGGGGTCGATAATATTAGCCTCTACATATTTTTTAACTGACTGGTTTTTCTAATTCTAATAATTCCAAATCCTGACGCTTTGGCTCGCCATTATTACCATCATTTGGAAACGGCATTTTATTGCCATTTAGCTGATAACCGCGGCGCTGATAATAAGACAACAGCTCAGGACGATGGCTTAAAATAGACATGGTCAAACGAGCCGGTTTTTTATCAGAAGCTTGCTCATCTGGTTGTAGATGACGACCTGCAAATGTCTCAGCTGCTTGCAAAATCACGTTGCCAACGCCCTGCCCTTGTAGCTCAGGATGGACGGCAAACATGCCGATATAGGCTTTTTTATCACCAGCAGCATTAATTTTCATATCCACTCCGATACATCCTAACAGCTCACCCGTTTCTTCTCCATCACGCTCGCCTGTTATGGTTTTTGGATAAACGAAAAGATAATGCGTGGGATTAGCGATAGTACGAGCCAGCTCATCTTTAGTAATACGTATACCACCGATTAAATCTGCTTCATTGGTCCAGCCTTCTGTCTGCCGATAGCATCGGTTCAATAGCTGCTCAAGTGCGCCAATATCATTAGCTTCAGCTTGACGTAAAAAAACGGTTTCTTTATTAATATTGTCATTATTAGTATTGCCTTTATTCATATTATTTTTTCCTGTTTTTACGTCTATATTAAAAAGCTGACCTAAATGAATAGCCCAGCTTTGATAGTAATATTTATTCGTTTTCAGTACTAGTGCAATAACGTTTGCGCTTGCTCGATAATATCAAATTTTGCGTTAATTTTTGCCCGTGTTGGTGCATGACCTTGGCGCAATAACTCAGAAAATGCCATGATCTGGCATCGCAGCATGTCCGCTATAGCGTAAACTTTTACCATATTGCATCGTCCAAAAGAAAGGGGTACGCTCCGCTAGCGACTTGACGTTGTTATTATTTAATATCGCTGCTGCCGTGACCATACTATTTTGACACTATTAACTTGTGAAAAATTCTCTTCGCCATTGTCAGTCGTATTTTCAGCTTCAATAATTTCAGCGACGCTGGCATTAAACACGAACTCAAGACCTTTTTCCTTATGCAATTTAATCAATGCATCACTGACCGTTTTGGAGACGATATTGCCCATCATGCGATGGTCTTGCCCGATGACGGTAATAGCTTTTCTTCAGGCATATTCCCTGCTAAAAAGCTTTGGATAATAAATCCTGCACCACCGCCGCCAACGATAATAGTATGGGTGTCAGTTAATTTGTCCGCTTCAATATGATTATCTATTTTGATTGAGGTATAAACCGTCAAACTGTCGCCCAGATTCGCCCCAGCATGCGGACATTTCCCATCGAAAGCATGAAACGTGCTGTCGTCGCGGGTAATTAAAATGATACTATCATCATCCTGTTTGTAGGATTTCATACCGCCGCTGATAATGTCAGCTTTGTTTATAGTGACTGTATTTATAGTAGCTGCCTTACTCATAAGTCATCCTTAACAGTTATAATGGTTCCTGTTTAAAGCGTTTCGAGACTTATCGATAGTAGCAAGCCTCCTTCACTTATGCTGTTCTTTTGTATATTGACGACGTTACAAAACATACTGACTGCTTTTTCAATCCCTATTAATGTTCTATAAAACGTAAAAGACTATCTTATGACTGTTCAAGACCATGATATTACCGTTGCCACTGATACTGCCAATTTACCGCAGCCGATACCGCCGTTGTTAAAGCATGCTACTTATAAGGCTCATACCACGGATTTTATTGTTAACGAGTTGCTACCATTAGAGTTCGCAGGTGAGGGTGAGCATCTCTGGCTCCATATCCAAAAGTCAGGGATGAACACGGCATATCTTGCCAAATTATTGTCCGAATGGGCGGATATTCCTTTACGTGATGTCGGCTTCTCAGGGCTGAAAGACCGTCATGCGCTAACGACGCAGTGGTTTAGCCTGCGCATACCAAAGAAGCAATTACCAGACTCTGAGTTTGCGCCCGTAGATATCGGTGCTAATGAGTCAATCACTATCCTTGAGCAGCAGTGGCACAATAAAAAGCTCAATCGCGGCACGCACCGCGCCAATCAATTTATTATTACCTTACGTGATATTGAATTTGTAGGCTTTGATACACCATCACCTGAACAGCTATTGTCTGTCAAGCAAGCCGTCGAGCAGCACTTAGTGATTATTCGTCAAAGTGGCGTGCCCAATTATTTTGGACCGCAGCGCTTTGGTCGCAGTGGCAATAATATTAGAGAAGCATTGTCATTGTTTGCGCGTCCTGTACCTGAGGCCCGTCCGCCGTCTAATAAAGGCAAACGTAAACGCGTGCCACGCGAGCAAAATACCATGGAGCTGTCAGCAGCACGCAGTTTGATATTTAATGAAATATTGGCAGCACGTGTCCGTGATGGTAGCTGGAACCACGGACTTGCAGGTGAAGTATTTAATCTAGATGGCTCAGGCTCGATATTTGCAAGCGATGAGATAGACGATACCTTACGAGCCCGTCTTGAATCAGGCGATATCCATCCGACCGCCGTGCTGTGGGGCACAGGTAATGAGAAGGTCAGCGGCAAAGCGGCCGCCATGGAAACTGATATCGTAGCGCATAGTCCATTATTAAAACAGCTAGCCACAGGTCTAGAGCAGCGTGATATCAAAGCGCAAAGGCGAGCACTGCGATTACCTATTGAAGCATTAAGTTGGGAATGGCAGGATACAGAAGGTAGTCAGTTACTGATCTTAAACTTTACTTTGACGACCGGTAGCTTTGCGACCAGCGTATTAGCAAGTTTGGTACAAGAATTAAATACCTAGACATTATCTATGTCATAACCGGTTCAGGATCTAAAAAGTTAAAGTACTGATTTATTTGCTAGCGGTATAAAATGAGATAACCGTGCTATTTTCTGCTGCTAGTACCTCGTTGGCACTAACGACTTGATTGCGTCCGCGATCCTTTGCTTCGTATAGTGCTTTATCAGCGATACAAATCAAGCGCTGGCAAATGTCGATGGGCAATTGCGCCTGCGCGATTTCTGTGGCGACTCGTTTTCTTCTGTGGGTAATTCTTTGTTGCGAGCTGTTTTGTATTGGGCTACTTTTTTGCAATCCTTTAACAGATGAACGAACTTTTTTTGAATTATTTGGCGATTGTATATTCTCTTCTAATTCAGTAGTCCTATATTCACTTTGAATATGAGTACGCTCAGCATGCGTCAAGGTATAAACCCCTAAACTTGCCGTGACATTAAAATCTGTATGGTTGTCGCCTCTGATGACTTGCTCAGCAATATCTCGTCGCAGCTGTTTAGCAATCGTCATGACGCTATCATGCGAGGTATCTGGGAGCACGATTAAAAACTCTTCTCCACCATACCGAGTCACAATCGCCTCTTCTGTCAATGAATTCAATAAGGTCTGTGCAACCTCTGATAATACTTGATCGCCAACATCATGACCGTAATTATCATTAATATTTTTAAACCAATCTAAGTCTAATAATATAATACTGACGTCCTGCTGATCTCCCATTGCCAAAAGTGCCTGCTGCATTTGCGTTAAGCCATAACGGCGACTTTTCAGCTGAGTCAATTCGTCATGATTGGCGTACTGCATAATCTCAGCTTTACTGTTATCCAATATCAATAACAGCGTGCGAAACATATAGATGATAAAAATCGCTTTTGGCAGCGACATATAAATATGCGTGCTGCGCCAAAAAAACGCAGAAGAAAAACGCATTTGATTAAACGTATCCCAGCTAAGCGTCCCATTCTGAAATATGGACGCAGAGATGGCATTTTCGATAGCCGTGGTCTCGCTATAGGTCAAATAGTTATATCTATCTAAGGGAAAAGAGCTTATTGTCATTTGTTGCAGATTGGGAATTGTAAAGCCAAAATAGGGAATTAATGTAGCCAAAAAAATCAACATACTATGAGCCAAAAAAGCCCTCCATACATAACGTCGCCGTATAAGCATCATACCCAGCATCGCCCCGCCCACCAGCGACACCCCAGCCACCAAGCTGCTATGCCCCATCACCAAAATAACCACCGCAATATAAGTACTATAAAGTGTGATTAAGACCGCCTGCCATGTATGTAGCGAGCCGTGACCGGTTTTGATAGGCGATGAGCGACTGATCATCCATAAAAAGAAGAGTCCGAGCAGCGTAATGCCAATCCATAAAGGATACAACAGCGCCATATCAACGTAGGAGTCATAGGTCTCTCTACAACACCAAACATACAAGCACCAAATCCAATGTAAGGTGATTTCCATCAACACAAACAATGCTAGCAGCAATGCTCTATCAGCAGCCTGCCACTCGAAAATCACTCGAGAGAGTTCTCTGTAGCCTAGATGAAATATCGAAAAAGCCATAATGGGCGACCGAAAACAATGAAAGTGATTGAGTTAAAACCAGAGCAATCCATCCGGTGTCATGATTGATACTAAATCTGAACTTATCATTGAGTGTGGCAATTTTTGATCTATTGATCAATCCGTTTAATTAATTCATCGGATAATAAGTGCAGCCGTTTATTATTTAAGATAAAGCGGCAAAAGATTGCCAGATACCTTGCTGTTCGGAATGCATATTGGGGACATCCCCCAATCGTCGCCATGGCATATTGCTCCCATGAAAGTCACTACCTATCGATGCAGCCAGCTTGTGTTCAGCAATACTACGGTCAACCATTTTACGCGTACTGACAGGCTCGCTATTGGCAGGTAACTCACAAGCATCGCCACCCAGCTGCGCAAATTCTTCGATAAGCTTACGGACGCGCGTCGCTGACAGCTGATACCGCGTTGGATGTGCCAACACTGCTTTGCCACCACATTCCTGTATCAGCTCAATGCCGCGCTGCATCGTCAGCGCCTCGATCGCCACATAAGCGGGTTTATTGTCTGCCAAATACTTATCAAAGGCTTTTTGTACCGTCTTTACTTCACCGCGTTCAAATAACACTTGCCCGATATGTGCGCGCCCAACTGCTTGCGGATTGCCACTGGCTTTAGCAAGAACAGCTTGCCACAGCTCATCATAATCGACTCCAAGCAACTTACTGAGTTTTTCTGTAATACGCTGACCGCGAGTGGCGCGGCTGTCTTGCAACTGTTGTAGAGTGGCGTGCATTTTCTCGCGGTCGGTAAAATCAAGACCAAGTACATGAATAATTTTGTTAGTAGATTTATTTTTACCGTAGCCGCCGCTTAAGGTGTGCTCACAGCTGATTTCTACGCCATTAATCAGTTGTATATTGCAAGCTTCTGCCGCGGCGCGTGCCTCATCAATACCTAGCAAAGTATCATGATCGGTCAAAGCCAATACATTAATGCCAGCCGTATGGGCGCGCTGTACCACTTCTGCCGGCGCATAAGTGCCATCAGAGCAGGTACTATGACAATGTAAATCGATTTTCATAAAGCAAGCCTTAGGGTTTTGAATATTCTTGAGTAAAATAAGGTTAAAAGTGCCAAAGCAGCTCATATCAGAGGATTATAGTGTTGATTGCTTTTTTTTGGCGCAGTAGACGTGTAAACTAGCGCATACGTTTTAGTTGGACATTTTATTTGCTATGAAAGCCTTATTAGACTTCATTCCTTTGATCGCGTTTTTTATTGCTGCTCGTTACAATGGCATTTTAGCAGCAGCTGGCGCATTGCTCATTGCCACTGTCATCGTCTATGCGATTCACTTTGTGCGTCAAAAGGGCAAGTTCGACAAACAGCAGTGGGTCGTCTTATTGCTAACCATCGTTTTTTGCGGTGGTACCCTGCTGTTGCGTGACGATATTTACTTACGCTGGAAATCACCGATTATTAACGGTATTTTTGCGCTAACGCTATTGATCAGTGCCGCAATCAATAAACCTTTGATGCAGTTGGCAATGAAAGATGTTTTTTCGCTCACGATGAGTGGTTGGAAAAAACTGACCATTGCTTGGGCATTGTTTTTTGCGATGATGGCTATCCTACATTATATCACGGCATTTACCATGTCTGATGAAGCTTGGATTAACTTTAAAACTTATGGCTGGATTCCGCTGATGCTGGTATTCGTAGTTGCTCAGTTTTTGTTATTGAAAAAGCATCTGAACCCTGCATTGACAGATAAGTCTGCTAAATAAACAGTTAAATAGCAACTGATAACTTAATAGTAGATATTTTGTTATCTCTGAATGTCAATGGTAGCTATAATGCTTTGTAAAGTCTGAGAAGACAAAATGACGCCTTATGGTTATTAATTCCAACGCTTCATTTTTATTATCAATTGGGGAAGTAACATGTCTTTATTCGCCATTATTGGTCACGACGTAGCAGGCAGTAGCGCGCAACGTCAGCTGACACGCCCAGAGCACGTTGAGCGCTTACAAGTATTGAGTCGTGAGCATCGCTTGATTATCGCTGGTCCAACACCGATTGAACATGGTAAAAGCGAGATGTCAGGTAGCCTGATTATCGCTGACTTTGACTCGCTTGAGGCAGCTCAAAACTGGGCAAGCGCTGAGCCGTATTTGCGTGATGGTGTCTACAGTCATGTTGACATCAAGCCATTTATTCAAGCCCTACCAGCAGTGAATGTCAGCACAACAAATGAGGTAGCATCATCGTGATTCAGCGGTTACTCCCATTAAAAAGTCGTAAAACTGGTCTTGCAAGTACTGCTTTTGCGGGCATAGTATCCATTACTGCCCTGTCTATATCAGTACATGCAGCGCCAACACTGTCTACTCAAACCGAGCCCGCAGCAGGGATTATGCCAGCACTAATCGCAGCTAGCAACGCTCCTCAATCGAGCGACCCTCAAACAGCTGCTCCGGTCATAGAAATGCCTACCGCAGCGAAGCCTGCTACCGATATTAACAATACCTTGGCGGCACAGCTGCAACCATCAAATAAAGCTTTATCGGCTGCTAACCAAGAATTACTAAGCCGTAATGCTCATCTGCAACGCCAAGTCAATGATTTACAGACGCAAGCAAACGTCTTGGTTTATGAAAGTCAAGGTCAATTATTTTTATATGGTGCATTCACTGTTTTGCTTAGCCTATTGGTCGGTATTTTTATCTCATGGCTAGTATTTGTTCGCCGTGAACGCTGGTAGTTGCATTTTTATCGATTGAAATCATCTATTGGATTGATGTCTACCGATTTAATGCTCCACTTCCTACTTGCTTGAACACTGTGCGGTTGATAAATAATTATGCCCAAACCAGCTTCTATGGCTATTAATACAACCAAAAGCACGACACCACCACATGTTATCTCTCCAGCCAACATTGAATGGCAAACTGATGACGCTGGTAATGAAGTGCCAGTATCAGGTGAGTTTGGCGATGCCTATTTTTCGCAAGTAGATGGTTTAGCAGAATCTCACCATGGATTTTTGGCACATAATCAGCTGCCCACGCGATTGGCAAACCTTATTCCTAAGCAATGCTTTACGATCTACGAACTAGGTTTTGGTAAAGGACTTAATTTACTCGCGACTTGGCAGTTGTGGCGACAGCTTCGATTAACACACCCGCACTTAGCAAGCGCCCGTTTGCACTTTATTACTACCGAAAAACACCCCATCCCCTTTCGTGACTTAGCGAAGATACTTGCCCCACTAGGACAACGTACACCTGAACTGTCACTGTTGATTGAGCAACTTTTAACCAGTTATCCTCCTCTTATCGCTGGTTGTCATCGGTTAGATTTTATTGATGATAATTTAACCCTTGATGTTTGGCTGGGAGATGCTAGTGATAGCTTAGCAAGTTTAGATGGTGCAGTAGCGACTCAGCGTCCGTATATCAATGCCTGGTTTCTAGATGGGTTTGCGCCTTCTTGCAATGAGATCTTATGGACAGAGCGTATCTTTAGCCATATGCAACGCTTATCACGTGCTGGCACGACTGCTGCTACCTATAGCTGTGCAGGTATCATCAAACGTGGATTACAATCGCAGGGTTTTGTCATTAAAAAGAGCAAAGGGTTTGAGTCTAAGCGTGAGATACTCACGGCCGTTATGAGCGAGATGTCATCTTTAGATAAGCCTATTTCAACCCTGTCTAATAAGGCACTCTTGTCCAACCATCCTAATAATGCAGTCGTTATCGGTGCTGGTGTGGCAGGACTATTGACTGCATGGTCACTTGCCAATCGCGGTATCAGCGTGACAGTGCTCGATAAGGACGCACCGCTGGCTGGTGCATCTGGTAATCCGCGCGCCCTCCTTGCGCCTAATATGACGCCGATTCATCATGTATACGAGCATCTGCATTCTATTGGTTACTTATACAGTGGTCGCTTATATCACCACTTTAATCAGCAAGCCGCTTTGCAAAAATCGCCATTGGTATTTGAGCAGACCGGCACATTAGACTTATTGGTAAAAACCAATATTGGTACGGAGCAGATTGCAGAGTATCCAGATACCATGGCAACCATCATCAGCACTCAAAAAACACAGGATATCAGTGGCCTAAAAGATAAAGGTTTGGCTCATAATTTGTATCTGCCACAGTCCGGTCTGGTCAATCCACAAGCCTTAAAAACTGTTATTCTTGCGCACCCCAATATCATCTATCGGCAGCTCAATATTATTAATATTAAGGAAACCGAGAACAGTATCATTTTGACAGGTACTAAAGAGGATAAAAATGCGAGCCAAGCCTCTTTGACTATCACAGCTGACCATGTTGTGATTTGCGCGGCTTATGAAAGCCATCAATTGGATAAACGTATCGTTAAGTGCCGTACGATTCGCGGGCAACTGTCTTGGTTTACGCCAACTGCGCAGCAACTGACTAAATTGCCTAAATTGCCGCTCAAATACAGTGGCTACTGTGCGCCATTTATTGGACAGAGCGGTGATGCGGAACTGAACCATATTAGCGAAAATCAGCCACAGTTTTTACTTGGTGCAAGCTTTATCGATGGTGATGCCAATATCGATGTCCGAGATGAAGAAAATCAGCAAAATTATGACAAGTTGATTGGAGATATGCCTGAATTAAGCAGCGTCTTACCAAATGATATCAGTACATGGCATGCGCGTGCTGGCATTCGTACTCAAACGATGGATTATCATCCATTGGTCGGATTACTTGCGCAAAGTCAGCGTTTATGGACAATGTCAGCAATGGGTGCAAAAGGTTATGCGATTGCACCCATATGTGCCGAAGCCTTAGCAGATATGATGTTAGGTTGTTTTACACCTTTATCTGCCGCTATGTTGGCGCGTCTATCGCCCAATCGGGCGCGGCTACATAAAGTACATAAGCATAAAACACGTCAAGCAGTAATTTAGGTTCAGCACTTTAGCTATGTGCCTAATTATGACCCTCACTAATGGATAGCTGTCTTATTATGAAAACTTTTCCCTTTACCTTTATAAAATTAAAACCATATTTTCAGGCTGTATCTGCCATTTTTTTAAGCTTATCACTGTTGATTGCCTGCAAAAAAACACCAGAACCTGAAGCAAATAATGATACAGCCACAGAAGTGGCAGTTCAAACGACACCTGTGACTTCCAACATTAATGCACCCAATGTTGCTGATGATATTAATGCCAATGCGTCTGCTGCGAATCCAGAACAGGATGAGAACTTAACGGAGCTAGAGAATAATCTTGGCACATCGGATACCTCTGTCATTGACCCTGCTCCAGCGCCCAATCCAGAGCAAGCCATTAAAGGCGCGCAAATCACTGACGTTAAGTATCGAAGTGCTTCGGGCGAATCATTATCAGTCGTTTTTGAGACTTCAGCAGCGGGCATGCTTAATGCCATCATCACCGTACCAAACAAACCTAAAATGACCTTGAGCGCGTCTGAGGGTCAAGGTAATAATCCTACTTATCGCTCAAGCGATGGCAATATTCAGTTAGTTAGTCATACTGGCGGTGGCACGGTAGATTTTATTCAAAATAATAAAATGACAAGCTTTGATGCCATTAGTGCCGATGCAGAAGTGATTACTGAATAGGCTTTATAAGTATAGTCGGTGAAAAGTAATATCGATACAACACGTACTGCTGGTGCAAATTTTTCTTGCTTGCTGTGCCTACGCAGACAGAGGCTGCAAAAAATTTACACCAGCAATACTGTAGCGACTTTAAAGTATTTCAACTATATAAAAATATGTCGTAAAGTTAGTGAAGATGGCAATAAAAAAGGCAGCAACGATATCAACGTTTGCAGCCTTTTTTATTGCCTAACTGACCCATTCTTCTGTTATTTAACCAAATCCAGTAGTTTTACCAAACAGACTCACCAGCCAGCTCATCAATGACCACAAACCCCAACCGATAATAACAATGACAACGAGCCCCAACATATCAGGAATATGCAGATACAGCCAAGCAACTATTGGATTGCGCCAAAAAGCGCCAAAACGACTCTGCTGCTTATCTTCAAGTGATTGATGTAAAAATGGGCGATCCATATGGATGGTTTCGATGATGCCATACTCGTTTTGTAGATGCTCATGCACGATGCTCAAGGTCTTACGACTCGGGCGAATAAAGATGTCAAGCAGCGTCCCAATACCCGGTATGATGCCAACTACCATATCAATCAGTGCCAATCTGACAGCGGGCGTCATTTTATGCGCGGGTACACCGAGCTGACGACCCAATATAAAGGCATAACTTGTTAATGCCAGACCTGCTAAATCCCCTGCCAGCGGAATGGTCGAAAGTGCAGCATCTGCGCCCATGCCTTGTTTGGTAAAAGGCACACGTACGAGCGAATCCATGGTATTGGCAAATTTTGCCAATTTACGCTCCGTCTCAATTACTTGCTCGCGCGTCAAACCATTCTCAGCCAATCTTGCCTCATAATCACTCTTAGGCATATTATGCGCAGATGACTTCTTGGTCTTTAGTCTCGAAAATTTATTGAGCTTATCCATTAAAAGTCGTCCAGATACAAGCGATGGCTATAAGCGCAAAGACATAACGTCCTACCCATATATTGGCTAAAAATGCTTTAAAACAAGCCAAAGCATTGCGACTGGCACATGCACTGTTTTGCTTAGCAAACATCATCGCGACTAACGCCAAGCCAAAGACTGGCGTAATACCTAAACGGGTCGGCGCAAAATAATGCCACATGACTGCGCCCATGATAACTAAAAACAACATCTGTAGTAACGAGATGACAATCACATCATAACGACCAAATAATATCGCGGTTGATTTGACCCCTATCTTTATATCATCCTCTCGGTCAGCCATCGCATATTGAGTATCATAAGCGACTGTCCAACACATATAGGCAGTGAATAACAGCCAACACCAGATATCAGGCGCGCCTTGTATCGCGACATATGCCATCGGTATCGCCCAACCAAAAGCCGCTGCCAAAAACACTTGCGGCAAATGCGTGTAACGTTTCATAAATGGATAAATAAACGCCAATATGACGGCACCAAATGACCAATAAAACACCTGAATGGGTAAAAACAGAAGCAAACTTGCACTTAATAATATTAATACTAAAAAAGCTGCAATTGCCTCTTTAGCAGACAGACGTCCATCAGCTAACGGGCGACCTTTAGTACGGCTTACGTGACCATCGACTTTACGGTCGGCAAAATCATTAATGGCACAGCCAGCTGCCCGCATCAATATCGCTCCAAGGGCGAAAATCACAAAGATACTGAAACTGGGTAGTCCTGCCGTAATGCCTGCACCTTGTTGCTGCGCCTGCCCCATCGCCGCAAATAACACGCCCCATAATGTTGGCCACAGTAGCAGTTCAATACCGACAGGCTTATCAAAACGTGTCAGCTGAATATAAGCTTGTAGCTTGTCGTTAAATGTCATGGCGTTTTAATTATCATGGATAGAAAATAGTAAATAATGGTTTTGGTGTATAGCAAATTAGTACATGGAACTTGGCGTATGCTACTCTGCTACTCTGCTACTCTGCTACTCTGCTACTGTTAATCATAATAATGCCACTAGACTTGTTGCCACATCTTATTGGCTTCAATGAGTGATAGCTCGGGATATTGCTTGCGTAAGGCTTTAATCGCAGCAACTTTCTCTTTTTGTGCAGCTTGCTGGCGTAAAAATGCCAATTGCTCTTTAGGATTACTTAACTCTTTTAGACGTGCTTCAAGGCGCAAGATTCTGGTACGCAGCATAATGTTGATTAATAATAACGCCGCACCCATAGCCCAAATGATTAACACAGACATTCCCTGCTCCTAAATTTATTAGCTGTCTTATTTAATATCATTAAACGAAATAACCGTCAAAACGCACTGCCTCATTATTCCAGCTTTCACTTGGCTGTTGATCAGCAAGTAACGGCGCAAATTGTGGACGCTTAACGATGACACGACCTTGTTTTTGACCGTTTCGACTGACAACGGCTTGCGCAGATTGTAGTAATTGCTGCTCTTCATCTAAAGTTGGCGGATGCGCTAATTGATGCAACGCTTGCATATGCTTACCGACTTTCGCGCCCTTCCCCGTGTTGCTATCTTGATAACTGTCTTCTGGAAACATGGGGTCAAGATATATCACATCAATGGCTTGCTCGTTATCAGCCTCTAAATAGTTATTAAACCTTGCAAAATAAGTGAGCGCATCGGTATTAATGATTTGCAAACGTGACATCAGCTTTTGCCAATTTGGCAGCGTACTAATACGCAGCTGCTCTACAAGCAACAATAACGCCATAAATGGCTGCTGCTCAAGCATGGTAACTTGGGCGCCAGTACTCGCCAGTATCAGACTATCATGACCAAAACCAGCAGTTGCATCAATGACCTGACTATCTGCGGTCAATTTCGCTGCTTGTAATAAAAGCTCAGATTTACGCCCTGCACTGACTACACGACGCTGCAGTTTATCCCATTCGGGGGCAACGCTTAACCCATCAATCAACCATGAAAGTTTATCTTTTTCATCTAACAGCAATATAGGTTGGGTAGCTATCTGGCTTAACTGCTGGCGACGTTTTTGATTCAATTTCTCTGTCACCAGTTCAGTATTCAAAATAATGGGTAGCTTATGCTCAGCTATGAGTGCTTGCAAGCTCTCGACTTGACTTGCCTGCGTTTCATTCACACAAAGTAGTTGGCAGCTAATATCAGCAGTCAGCACTTGCTTCAAATCGGTCATGACTGCCATTCCTTTTTAAAACTTATAACACCATGAATCTCTATTAAAAACCATTCCATCATGAAGTTTAGCCTGCCATCTGATATCCAAAACCCCAAGCGGCTATTAAAACCAACACACCAGTGATAATACGCAACCATGCAAAGATTTTAAAGTCACGGCGACTGACCCAAGCGACTAATAAGCGAATACAAAGCAAGGCGATGATAAATGATACGACAGTACCAATACCTAGCACCAACCAATCTTCGCTACTGGTTAAAACGTCATGATGCTTAATAAAATCTAATAGCGCTGCACCAATAATGACTGGAATACCTAAAAAGAACGAAAATTCAGCGGAAGCTTTACGTGAGACGCCAAGCCACAGCGCACCAATAATTGTCGCACCTGAGCGTGATGTACCGGGTATCAATGCCAAACATTGCAGCAAACCTATCATCAAAGCTGTTTTTAGGCTAACGTCCTCTGCTTCTGCTGCAATAATGGCTTTCGGGCGATTTTCAACATAAAATATAAGTAAACCACCGATAATTAGCATAATCGCCACGACAATAGGATTGAATAAATAGGCTTTAATCTCATCAGCAAAAGTGAAACCAACAATCATCACCGGAATAGTCGCGACAATTAGGCTAAGTCCAAGTTGGCGTGGATTACTCATGCCTTCTGCTTTACCCGTCAGCAAACCCATTAGTGCCTGCCAGAGTCTGCCCCAATAGTCATATATGACCGCTAAAATAGCGCCAAACTGCACCACCACCACAAACAAATCGACTTTTTCTTTGGTCCAAAAACCCATCAAATCAGCGGATAAAATCAGATATCCTGTGCTCGAGATGGGTAAAAATTCAGTGATACCTTCAACGATACCCATGATGACAGCTTGAATTAATAAAATAATATCCACAAAATTATTCCTAAGAAATTCCGAAAACAGTAAAGGCGTTTGTTTTATATTGCTATATTCATAATACTGTTATTGTCGTGTTCGACATCTGAAAGCTTTATGACCACTAAATATAGATAGGGTATACTAAGCCTTACCTTGCTCTTTGAGCGTTTTCCACGCTTGATTGCGTAAGTATTTAGGTAAAGCTTGCGCCGCTTCTGTTCCGCCATTGACCATAAACTGGGCCATACCCAGTTGTCCTATTACGGTTGCATCAGGATGGATATCAGCATGGATAATCTGACCGTTATGCAAAGTTAATAAACCAGCACCATTACCAACGATAGGAAGATTGAGCGCTGTCTGGCAATCATAATCAAGTAGCTGCTCAGTATCTTCTCCACTGTCTTGATTAACAGGCTGCATAATGTTATCTACCAGCATATAATGCCCAAAATATACCTGCTGCATACGCGCATCAAGGGCGCTATATACTTCACTATAACCCTGTTGCTGATACGCCGCTTGCGCAATCGCTTGCAGGCTTGAGACACCTACACAAGGGGTATCATGCGCAACCGACAATGCCTGTACCACTGCCGTGTTGATACGTATACCGCTAAAGGCACCAGGACCACGATTAAAGATAAGTGCTTGTATGTCAGCCAGTTTTAGCTGCGCCTCAGATAATGCCGCGTCAATTATCGGTAATATTTGCTGCGTTTGCTGGCGCTTACCTGTCTCGGTATGACTCGATAACACTTGATCGTCGGCATCTAAAATGGCGATCGAACATTGATCGAACACGGTATCCATTGCTAAAAACATCATAACCTCGGCTAATTCTCTTGGCATCGTAAAACAGCGCCTATCATAGCATTTAGGACAGATTAATTGACTCACTTTCTATATTTTTCACACATTGTTTGTGAGAATTCACTCAAATATCTAAAATATGAAAAAACCTCAAAGCTCATTTAGCTTTGAGGTTTTATTATCAATACTTCCCAGTAGCACTAAATCATTTAAAAACGTGTTTTAAACTTCTTTGGCGCTTGACCTTGTAGCTCTTGCATCTGTTTTTGCATGTCTTCAGCGCTCGGCATGTTATTTGGGTCAAGTCCCATCTGTTTTGCCATTTGCTGCGGATTCACATCTTTGACCCCACCTTTTTGACCACCACCGAACAATGGACCACCGCCGCCCGCTCCAGCACCGCCGCCCATCAGCCCTTGCATCGATTTCATCATTTTGCTGATGCCTTCAGGCTTAGAAATCATCTTCATCATTTTTGCCATTTGCTTATGCTGCTTGAGCAAACGATTGACGTCTTGAATTTCACGACCTGAGCCTGCAGCGATACGGCGCTTACGACTTGGGTTGATTTTATCAGGATTTTTACGCTCAAACGGGGTCATCGAATTGATCAATGCTTCCATCTCACGTACTTTTTCTTCTGGCTTGGCATCTTCGACGGCTTTTTGCATATCAGAGCCGCCCATACCTGGCATCTTATCTAAAAAACCTGCCATGCCGCCCATACTTTTCATTTGCTGAAACTGGGTCAATAGATCTTCAAGATCGAACTCGCCGCCCTTTTGCATCTTTTTCGCCATTTTTTCGGCTTTATCACGGTCGATTTTTTGCTCAACTTCTTCAACCAAACTCAGTACGTCACCCATACCAAGAATACGCTGAGCAATACGTTCAGGATGGAATAGCTCTAGCGCATCAAGTTTCTCACCGCGACCCAAGAACTTAATCGGCTTACCTGTGATGGCACGTACAGAAAGCGCCGCACCGCCGCGAGCATCACCGTCAGTCTTGGTCAAAATAACGCCGGTTAATGGCAGCGCATCATTAAAAGCTTTGGCAGTATTGGCCGCATCTTGACCGGTCATCGCATCAACGACAAACAAAGTCTCAGAAGGATTAACCGCAGCGGTTAACGCCTTGATTTCATCCATCATGGTTTCATCAATAGCCAAACGACCGGCAGTATCAATAATCAAGATGTCTTGATACTGTATTTTAGCTTCTTCTATAGCCCGTAGCGCAATATCAATCGGTTTTTCATCAGTACTTGAGTTAACGAACTTGGCATTTACTTGCCCTGCTACTTGCTCAAGCTGGGCAATCGCTGCTGGACGGTAGACGTCAGCAGATACCAGCATGACTTTTTTCTTATGGCGCTCTTGTAAAAACTTTGCCAATTTACCAGCAGTGGTGGTTTTACCAGCACCTTGCAGACCTGCTAATAAGTAAACGACAGGTGGCTTGCCAGTCATCTCAAGCTGCTGATTGGCACTGCCCATCATTTCGGTCAGCTCGTCATGGACGATTTTGACAAAAGCTTGACCTGGCGCCAACTCTTTAAGCACTTCAGCGCCAAGCGCTTGCTCTTTCACACGCTTTACAAAATCACGGGTGACCGGCAATGCGACATCGGCTTCTAATAGCGCCATACGCACTTCACGTAAGGTGTCTTTGATATTATCTTCGGTCAATTGCCCTGTACCTGCGATATTGCGCAGGCTCGACGATAATCGTTCTGTTAAAGTATCAAACATAAATAACTCTCAGTTAAAATAATTCTTTATGAAACTTGGCGCTTAGTAGAGATTGGCTTCGGAAGTTAACGCACTGATAAATACGATTCCGGTATTGGTATCTGATCGCAAGTATTCAAGCGCAATTGCCAAGCATTTATCATGAATACATAAGATGGTGCTCAATTGATTGCCATTTTATGATAAATTGGGTAATTATTCTAATAATACCACTTTAGCATTAAATTAAGCGCGTATTTTGCGCGCAAAATGAGATGAGGTTCTTTATCTTGCAACTTGCATTCTTACTTGCTGTGATGGCTTACCTCTTAGTCAGCGTCTATATGGGTTGGGCGCTGATTCAGGATAAACCTATTCATAAAGGCACCAGCTTAGGCTTATTGTTTGTGGGTATGTTGGCACACGCAGCGCTACTTTATCCGCACGTGGTCACACTCTACGGGCTAAATTTCAATCTGTTCAATATCTTCAGCCTAATCAGTTTGTTTTTTTTGTTTTTTTACGTCATGTTTTCTCTGTATCGACCAATTGTTAGTCTCGGCATATTGGCGGCACCGACTGGCCTTGTAGGTATGTTAATCGGTTATGTTGGGCGTGCGCCTTATCGCCCGATTACGGATATTAGCATAGGGCTTGAGACTCATATCTTGCTTTCGCTTGCCGCCTATTGTGTGCTGCTGATGGCAGCAGTACAAGCGTTGTTCTTACGCCTACAGATACGTGAACTTAAGCATCAATCGATTCACCGCTTTTGGGTAAATAAGCTGCCGTCTCTTCAAAGCATGGAGAGTCTATTATTCGATATGCTATTGGTCGGCTTTGTCCTACTTAGCGTTGCACTCGGCATTGGGTTTATCTACGTAGAAGACTTGATGGCACAGCACCTTGTCCATAAAACAGCCTTTAGCCTAATGTCTTGGCTCCTGTTTGGCGCATTACTTATCGGTAATTGGCGTGCTGGATGGCGCGGAAAACGTGCCGCAAATATGACTATTTATGCTTTTATTTTATTGGCTATTGGTTTTGTCGGCAGTAAATTTGTGCTGGAGATGCTGTTATAAAACTCGTGCTACGATAGTGGTCTAGAAAAAAGCTGCCAGTATTAAATGGTAATACTGGCAGCTTTTTTATTAAATACCTTTTAATACCTTGTTCTAAACTTCAAACCACTCTAATGAAAACCTAATTAAAGACAACTGTCTTATTTCCCGCCACAATCACCCGATTCTGTACATGCCAATTGACGGCACGTGCCAATACATTACGTTCAATGTCGCGACCAATAGCACGTAGCTCCGTGACACCTTGACGATGAGTGACTCGGTGGACATCTTGCTCAATGATAGGTCCTTGATCGAGCTCAGCGGTCACATAATGCGCGGTTGCGCCAATTAGCTTCACTCCTTTATCATAAGCTTGACGATAAGGGTCAGCACCGACGAACGCTGGCAAAAATGAATGATGAATATTAATAATCTGCATCGGCCAGCGCTTAACAAAGTCTGATGACAATATCTGCATATAACGCGCTAACACCAATAAATCATTACCCGCCATTAACGTATGGATTTGCTCTTCTGCCTCTACCTTATTGTCTTTGGTCACTGGCACGTGATGAAAAACGATACCAAAATTTTCGACTGCTTGGCGTAAAGCACTATGATTACTCACAACGCAGGTAATCTCGCAATCAAGCAAACCGCGCTGATGACGCCATAGCAAGTCTAATAAGGCATGATCAAATTTAGATACCAAGATACCAACCTTGGTCTTAATCGCATTGTCATGTAAGCGCCATTCCATATTGTGGCGTTTGGCAACGGTATGTGCAAAGCTGGCTTCAAAGTTATCGATAATCTCACTCAATCCTGCTAAGGCAAACTCTAAGCGCATAAAGTATTGACCGCCTTCATGGGCAGTTGAGTACTGATCTAACGTAATAATATTGCCGCCATAGCGATGAATAAACTCAGATACGGCTTGTACGATACCGGCTTGGTCACGGCATTTAATCAATAACGTGGCTGTAGCAGTGATAGCGGAGATCTCTTTAGATGCCACTTGAAGTGACTTTTTTGGTGAAGCAATCGTTGCAATGTCTGACATAGTGCGCCCAATTAAAAATAAAATGTGCTGCTTACTGTGTATAGATAGCAGCATAGGAAACTGACTATTCTAATCTTTTTTGCAATGTTTTGCTGAGCGCGTTAGTTGTTTTTGGTTATTTAGATTGATTTGGCTGTTTGAGAGGTCAATGCAAAAACCCCCAACGCGAGGGTTGGGGGTTTTCGTATTTATAATATTGTAAGATGCTTACTATATGACAGATATTGTGGTCGTTGTCGTAGTAGCGGCTGGAGCTGGTGTTGTTACTGATACTTTGATTTTATCATTAGGACGACAGCCGCTATATTCGAACTTATAGCTTACCGCGCTATCAACTACTTTACCAACTCCTAGATTAATAGTACTAGGTAATTTCAAATTGCCAGAAGTAAGTTCTGCTTCACAGGTCACATTCGTATTTGCTATAGTTAAGGATGACCCTTCTGGCAACGTGGTACTTACTGAACCCGTACCGTTCCCACTGATTGAAACACTAATAGAGGTTGAACCTGATTTAACAATAGCCGTAGTATTTGGTTCAGCATTTGATACCTGTATTACACCATTCGTCAGTTCTACCGTAGGAGAGTAGTCAGTCTTATCTTCAGCCACAACACTAATGGTAGTTCCTGACGGCATACTGACCGTACGTGCACTATTACCATACATTTTAAAAGCTCGGGTAATAGCCGTCTTTCCTAAATTAGGATTAAGAGAATCAGGTAAACCCTCATATACTGGACTATCGGAAGCTAAACCTAGTATAAACTGTTGGCGTAAGATAGCTGACAGCTTATTATCACAGGTATCTGTAATATTTGGTTGAGAGTTAGGAGAAGGTGCACAAACAGCGCCAGTAGCCCCTCTTCTATATACAAATTCGCCAGCTTCAGAGTCATACTTGTTGTTTTCATTATCATCACGGAAGAAGTCGCCGATGTTATGCGTGAATATATCCCCAGCGCTAAATTGATTATCGCCATCCTTATCAATATAAGCTTTATCACCTTCTACATAAGCAATTACTGCGACACGATTATCTACTGGACGTGGGTTTTGAGTACTGAATTCAACCGTACATACTCCTTTGTTAGTCGCGCAACTTGGCGTTACTCTACCGCCTTCACTGACGAAACTCATTACTGTACCATCAGGTACAGGGTTACCTACTCTATCTACTAATCGTACTGTAATGGTTGCAGTATCGCCATCTACACTATTAGCTAATACGTTTTTGCTCAACGAAATACTAACACCATTTTGAGTTGCACGTCCTGTCGCTACAGAGACGTCTTTTGATAAAGCGAATATACTGGTATTTGATTTTAAGGTGGCTTTAATTTCTACAGGACCGGGTAATGCACCTGGATATAAGTTGACGACGACCTTACCTTGCGAATCACTAGTTACTGTTCTAGGGGCTTGGTTATTTAATGTTACAAAACTAAAGTCAGTAGGTACCTGCAATTTACTTATTTCAACTTGCTGATTGGCAGCAGGTCTGCCATTTGCGAATACAGTAAATTCTATCTGACCTGAGCTTGATGAGCCACTATTACTTGCTCCTAACTGCAGTTTCTCAGTTGTGGTATAAAATATTGAGCTCGCTTCAATACCAGAGATGTTTATAGTCTTTGTTTGTCTGTTTACTGGATTGTTCACAGGAGCAGCAGTGATGGTTTGTGCACCTTCACATAAGTTACCATTATCATCAATAGCCTTATAAGTTGTACTTACATCACCTTGATTGCTTGAAATGACACTATTACTATCAAAACTGCCACAACTAGTAGTGAAGTTTACAGTAACATCGTTTTGGTAGACGTCATTGATTGCATCTTTTGTTTTGAGAGTGATATTTGTATTACTACCCGAGTCCAAATTGGTAGATGACAATGTAAATTCAGTTAATAACACTTGTATAGCCTGTAAAGAAAAGTTATAGCCAAGCGTAGTTTTGGTCAAATCATTATATTTAACAGTCGCGCTGAGCTGATAGCTCCCCGTATTTGTACTATCTGAAGGTTTAACAGATATAGTTGCCTCACCTTTCTCATTAGTCAAAACAGTGTTATTGCTCGTACCAAACGTAACACCTTCAGCCTGAAAAGATACTAAAGCATTGCTTATTGGCTTTTTATTATTATCAGTCACTATTACTGTTGCGCTTGCTCCAGCTGAAGTAATAGTTCGAGTCACGTTACCATTAGGATCTACTAATATTATAGATGTTATATTAATAGCACTTACTGGTATTCCTGTTCCATCTTCACCACTGGTACCAGGCTGCTGTACCTCTAAGTCAGGTGTAGGCGCAATTATGTCTGTGCCGTCACCACCCCCACAGCCAGCCAATGCCAATGCACAAGTCAAAAGGGTGAGCTGAAATAATTTAGAAGTAAATGGCAATGAGCTGTATGACATGTTTGGAACTCCGCAGCGGCAATCATTTATGTAAGTGGACAGGCAAAATCATTACACAGAATCTTAGTAGATTGGTAATGATACACACATTTACAATAATGCCAGTAGTATTAACAGATTGTATTAAATATATAACTGAGACTTTACTGACTTTTGTCATAACTTACAACTAAAAAGTGAATCCTTATTATTAAATAATCAATAACATAGGGCGATCATTTCAGGGTATAATAGCTACCCTTTAAACCAACAACTATCACAAAAATATTTGAGTATTCATTACTTTTATGGTATAAATGTCGGCTTTAAAATTTTCTGATTTGGTTTGCCTGTTATTTGCCTTTAGATGACAGTAAATCAGCTCAACCTTCATATAGTTTTGTTTGGTGCAAAGCTGCCGCTTGCTGTGTCCATGCCGCAAATACGTGCAACTTGCCCAGACTGGTATGAGAATCCCTCATACCTCATAGATTAGGAGTTCGCCATGTCTAGAGTTTGCCAAGTGACTGGAAAGCGCCCTATGGTGGGTAATAATGTTTCGCACGCAAACAACAAAACCCGTCGTCGCTTTCTACCAAACCTTCACAACCATCGTTTTTGGGTAGAGTCGGAAAATCGTTTTGTACGTCTACGTGTGTCTACCAAAGGTATGCGCATCATTGACAAATTGGGTATCGATAAAGTGCTAGTAGATCTACGCGCACAAGGTCAAAAAGTTTAAGTAAATATTGGCAGCCTAATCTATCGATGAATATCGCTATTTAGGCTGCTGCTATGCTGAATATTTACCAGCTCATACGTTTATGACTGGATACTATCTACAGCAACTTAATACTTTAGATCCATACCTATCGATTGAAGACCGCTCATTTACAGGAAAGCCATCATGAGAGATAAAATTAAGTTAGTATCAACTGCTGGTACTGGGTATTACTATACCACTACCAAAAACAAGCGCACTATGCCTGGCAAAATGGAAATCAAAAAATTTGATCCAAAAGTACGCCAGCATGTGATCTTTAAAGAAGCAAAAATCAAATAATCTCCATTTTTATAAATGGTTTTATTTGAACAAAAAAAGGGTTTATCAATCGATAAACCCTTTTTTATTATCGCTATTTAGACTGACTACTATTCATCTATTTGCTATTGATTTATACATCATCAACTGTAGTGCGTCGGCTCTTTATCATAGACATGCGCATGCCATTGACTCATCTGCTTTTGCATGATGATTTGGATTGCGGCATGAATCATATGCTGACCTATCGCTTGGGTATCACTACCTAATATCTCTTTTAATTTATCAGAGAAATCAATGGTCATCAGCGGCGCATCGTCCTGTTCAGCATCGCGTAATAATAGCTTACCATCCGCCGCCTCTACCAGCTCAAGTGTGGTTTCTTTGGCAAATCCTGCAAATTGGTCGGTACTGTCATTATCTACTTCTATATCATTATCGATATCATATGGCATTCATTTATTCCTTATTGTCCCGTCTCATACTTGCAAAGACACTCTCATATAGCAAGGCTATCATCTTACAATCACACGGATAAAACAGCATTATTCATACAATGGACGCTTCAGCCTTGAAATTCAAGGTCTGTCACATAAGTCCTCTATATAAATACTACTTGGATGTGCGGTGCTTGTAACATTAGCGCCAGTAGCGCAGTTTTGCTAGGGTAAATAAGAAGGCAACAAACATACCCAGATAATACATAAGCTTTAACTCTAATGTTGGATCGCGATATTTGAATGGTAAGGCGACTGTCGCGGTCGCGGTTGGTATTATCAATAACATCAGCAGCCAGTTTTCAAAAACGTGTAGCCAACCTTGTAAATCAGTACCATGTCGCAGTGACGATAGTCCTAGCAGCAGACAGGCAATAATTAAGCTGGTAAATAAACCATTGGGTAAGTCTTTTGGATAAATGATGTCGGCAATACTGGTCGGGATAATTCTCATGTAAAATTCCAGTCAAGCTTATAGAGCCTGACTTAACGATTAAAAAGTGTCACAAAAACAGCTTATGAATATTATCGCGCACTATTTGTTCAGGCGCTTTATCTATACCGATAAAAACTTAACTATAGGTACCCATCAGCCACAACATAGCCACACAAGCGGTCAACCAGCCAAGCGTTAAGGCATTTCTAGTCTCAATATGCAGGCCTTTTACTTTATTCAGCAGTCGTGAACCGAGCCAAAAAAATAATGGAATGCCAATCACAAATGCAGGCACGATCACCGCAGCATGGCGTAATACTTCACCAACATCCTCCCCAACCATCAAGCGAAAGCCATAGCCAGCTAGGCTCAGCACAAGGGCGAACATGGCTAAGCCAATCGTAATACCTTTAGGTACCAAGCTACGTGATGGCAAGTCTGAATTTTGATGTTTTAGGTTTTGCATATGCATATTTTACCTTTAGCTGACGTGTCGCTTAATATAGCTAATCCAATTTTAAAAGGGTACAAAACTACTGGGGTTAATTAGGGCGTGTTGAACATTCACAAATAGGCACTGCTGATCGCTAAAACTGTTCCAGACAAGGCGCAAGTCGATGATAATGTGAATAACCTTAGCAAGACTTGCAACACCGTATGGGGCAGTTTTAGCATCAGCCTGAAAGGACAGGACTCTTTTTTGCCGCTTCATTGCTAAAAATAGACGTATAGAATGACTATACTTACTATTTTTACCTTCGAATCGCCTAAAAAATAGTCTTTGTCAGTGCCATGGTCGAATGTTCAACACGCCCTATTTGCAGCCTCTGTCTGCGTAGGCACAGCAAGCAAGAAAAATTGACCCCAGTAGCACTTTATAACATTTGTATTTCTTTTATTTAGGACCGACTATATAATCAATCATACAGCGGCTATTAATAATAGGTAACTTTACTATTTAATAGTATACAACTTACTATATGGAGCGTTACTCCCCATTTGCCAAGGCAAGCTCTGCACGCATGGCATCGATTGCCGCTTTATAGTCTTCTTGGTTAAATATCGCTGAACCGGCGACGAACATATCGGCACCTGCTTCGGCAATGGCACGGATATTACTGGCTTTGATACCGCCATCTACTTCTAATCTAATGTCTCGACCGCTGGTAATGATACGCTGACGCACTTGACGAACCTTTTCTAGCGTCCCTTCAATAAATGACTGACCACCGTAGCCAGGATTGACACTCATCAGTAGGACCTGATCCACTTTATCCATGACATAATCTAGATAATGTAATGGCGTTGCTGGATTCAATACCAAACCGCACTCTGCGCCTCCATCTTTAATCAACTGCAAAGAACGATCGATATGCGAGCTTGCTTCCGGATGAAATGTGATGATGCTGGCACCTGCCTCTAAGAACTGCTCAATCATACTATCAACAGGGCTAACCATTAGATGCACATCAATTGGTGCATCAATCCCATAATCACGCAGCGCCTTACAAATCATGCTACCAAACGTCAAATTGGGCACATAATGGTTGTCCATCACATCAAAATGGATGACATCAGCACCAGACTCTAATACACGTTCTACCTCTTCACCTAAACGTGCAAAGTCAGCAGATAATATAGAAGGGGCGATTAAATACGGCTTAGAGGGACTGATCATAATTGAGCTACCTAATGGATATTTGACTAAGGATTTAATATATAGATGTATGCATAGCACGAATAATACGTATGTCTATTATAACGGATAATCAGGGTCTATAATGGGTACTGAGTATCGATATTATAGCTGCACTCAGCAGATACAGACACATGCAGACAATTAGCGCGGTTTATATTGGGTTTTGCAATAAGCACGACCTATCGTAAAACTTCGTATTGCTTCATGCTTGGTAGCGCGATTGCTCATCCGCTTTCGCCATAAGCGAAACGAGGACGGTTTTAGCGCCTGACGCATAAGTGTAATGACATCGGACTCATTGAGCCCATAGCTATGCTCTATCGCCTCAAACGGTGTCCTGTCCTCCCACGCCATCTCTATCACTCGCGACACTTGTGACTCATCGAGGTCATGATTAGTCATATCATTGCTAGAAGCTGCGATAGCTGGGCTTGATTTGACTGCATGAGTTTGAGGATTATTTAAATTGGTACTGGTATGGTCTCGCTGTTTATTCTTTAAAGCAGCATCCATATCCGCTTGCATGGTAGCAAGCGTAGATGCAGCAGCAACGGAATTACCCTCTACTGATGGAGTATCGACGGTAACAGTGCTTAAATCTTGATAACTTGCCATAGATACGACCTTTTAAATCTGAAACACTATAACGAACAATATGAGATTAAATTTTAGCTAAGCTGTGCCATACGCCAGTGATGTTCAATATGGTCATTGATCACTGTTTGGATAAAATAATAGCTATGGTCGTGACCGGCTTGATAGCGCAATGTTAATGGCTGCTTGGCATTTGTACAGGCTTGTTGTAACTTTGACGTTTGTAATTGACCATCGGCTAAAAACTCGTCGGCAGCGCCTTGGTCAACCAAGATGCTTGAGTATTGCTGACCAACTTGTTCAATCATCTGAGAAGCGTCTGCTTGCGCCCACAAGCTCTTGTCATCACCAAAATACTCTGTATAAGCCGCTTGGCCCCATGCCGACTCACTAGCGGCGCACACAGGTGATAAAGCTGACACACTGACAAACTTACTTGGGAATTTAAAGCCCAATAATAACGCACCGTGTCCACCCATCGAGTGACCCGTGATACCAATACTATGAATCGGAAACTCTGAGCGTAATAAATCATATAGCTCATCAACGATATAGCTTTGCATATTAAAATGTTCAGCCCATGGTGCTTGCGTCGCATCGACATAGTAGCTTGCACCTTGACCGACAAAATAACGCTCATCATTTGCCACCTCATTATCTTCACTACTTCTAGGAGAGGTATCTGGCGCAATAAATATCATGCCAAGTTCGCTACATTTTTGTTGAAAATGCGCTTTGTGGGTCACATTATCTGCATTACAAGTGAGACCTGATAAATATAAAATCGCCGGACAACGCTGCCCTGCTAGTGCCTCATCAGGCAGATAAATACTAAAGGTCATCGGCGTCTTGGTAGCTGCTGATTGATGACTGTAATAACGCTGCTCACCATCAAAACAACGATTGACACTTTTTTGCGTCAGCTGGGTGCTGGCTGAGAGACTGTGGTTATAAGAATTATTCATGAGCAATATCCTTTCTAGCTAAGACAAAATAGTTGAAAACAGATGCTTATTTAAAAAAGCATCTGATTAAAAATGGGACAAAAATCAGTTCGCTGTGTTCTTATTACCTACAACTGTGTCTGCGCCCGTATTTGGTGAAATATTGATAGTCGTTATCGCATTCGACGTATCTGTAATGCTAGCAAGCGGCGGTCGTATTTTATCAAATAACACTTGCTCAAATGCTGGCAACGCCGTTTCCATCAAACTACCGATCACCATTTGTGGCTCTGATGGCTCAAACCCCATGTAAAGCTCACGCTCCTTTACTCGATAAGCGGCGTCTTTAAAGGCAGCAGAAAAACTGGTGTTTTCTCTTAAGCTTTCAGCAAAAAAGGCTTGCCCAAAATAGGTCATCTCAGCACTATTGGTACAGCCAAATGACATCTTGTCTGTTGCTGAAGCGGTAATCACCACCGTCGTGGGCGACGCCAATTCATCAATAAAAGAGCCTGAATAACACGCCGATACCACGATGACCCGCCAGCGAATACCTGAGGCATCTAACGCTTCTCGAAGCCATGTCGCATCCAAATTATCTATCGCAAGTGGCGGATTGGATAAATGAATGAAGTCCTGATCGCCATGCGATGATAGTGTCATAAACAGCACGTCTTCATCAGCATTCATCTGCTGACCAATTCTTTTTAAGCCGCGTAAGATACTTGTTTTGGTGGCAATTGGCTCATCTAGCCAAGTATAGTTATTATTAATTAGTGCCAATGAATGCCCGCTAGTACCAAAACGCACATCAAACAGCTCACGTATTTTATTAATCTCAGAGCGGAAAACGTTTTGATCAGAGAATCCCGCCACACCCATAAAGTACCAATCACTTTTGCCCGGTATGCTAGGATCTATACGGGCCAGTGCCTCTTGCAGTAAACGGGGCTGTTCATATAAGGCAGCTTCTTCTAATACTGGCTCTACCGGTATCTGCTTAAATATGGGCTGATCAGCGACGTTACGCTGCCAAATCGTCAATAGTGCAACAGCACCGATGAGGACGATGATACGCTCCCACCACGGTATACGCAGGCGACGAGAAAATATCCATAACAATGCCAAGGTCTGCCATAAAAACAGCACCAAAAATAGCGTTGGTAAAAACGAATAACTCCAATCAGGCAACCAACTATAACTGCCCAAAAACTGTACTAAGCTTTGTAATAGAGCAGATAAAGTATCAGCAACTAACCACAGTACGACAGGCACAAAAACCAGTGCTTGATTGCCTGCGCGCCGTGCCAGAATAATACCGCCAAGTAGAATAATCATCGGCCATATGAGATAGCTGACCAGTCCTTGCTCATTGAATATACTGCCGTCTGGAGCAGCTAACCAAGAAAATAAGACATTACTACCCAATGCCAATAGCGCAAATACAGCGAACTGAACAAAGGTAGGTTTGACCCAAGAGAATGCCCGTGTTGAGCCTACTAGCATCCACAAGGTTGCAATAATATTGGCAGCGAAATTGAGCGAAAAGCGCTGCAGTGAAACGGTTTTTAACGACGCAAGTGACAAAGACTTAGACCTCTAGCCAGTCGAGAGAAATAAAACAAATCAATGATAAAATATTTTGATATCGATGCCGTTTATCGTCTTTCATTTAACTTGTTTACACGGCATAAGGATATCAATTTTATATTTAATTCACTATGAAATGGATATAAGAGACGGATAGCGCACATCAATATTACTGACTAATATTTTAGCTCGCTAATCTATCGCGATTGTAACGGATTGTCGGTCAAGAGCATAAGGCTGAATTGTAAAATTCGCTTAAAAACCCATCAAAAAAGGAGGTCTTAAATTTAAGACCTCCTTTTTTATCAAAATCTTCTATCAAACCTTGAACATTATCTCATTAATAACTCATTAACACGTCTGAGATAAGCCGCTGGATCATCTAACTGACCACCATCTGCTAGTAATGCTTGGTCGAAAATAACTTGCGCCAATTTGTCAAAATCTTCGGCTGACTGCTCACTGGTCTCTAACTTTTTAATGAGTGGGTGATCAGGATTTACCTCAAGCGTCGGTTTGCTTTCTGGCACATCTTGACCCATTTGCTTAAGCATCTGAATCATTTGTGGTGATAACTCACCTTCTCCAACGACTAAGCAGGCAGGACTATCAACCAAACGCGTCGATACTTTAACGTCTTTGGCACGTTCGCCTAACGCCGTTTTTAGCTTATCAACGACTGGCTTCATGGTTTCTTGCGCTTTTTCAGCTTCAGCTTTTTCGGCTTCGTCTTGCAAATCGCCCAAATCAACTGCACCTTTAGCGATGTTTTGTAGCGGTGTCTCATCAAATGAGGTCAAGAAATTCATCGCCCATTCATCAACACGGCTAGTCATCAAGATAACTTCGATGCCTTTCTTTTTGAACAGCTCAAGTTGTGGGCTATTTTTAGCAGCCGCTAGATTGTCAGCCGTTAGATAATAGATGGCTTTTTGACCGTCTTTCATACGTGCTTTATAGTCTTCAAAACTGGTGGTTTCACCATCTTGCATGCTGGTTGCATAACGCAGCAATTTGGCAATACGTTCTTGATTGCCCATGTCTTCGCCTAGACCTTCTTTGATAACATCACCAAATTCAGCGTAGAACTGCGCGAATTTTTCTTGCTTATCACTGTCTTCACTGTTGGCAAGGCTAGCCAGCAAAGTCAAAATACGACGCGCGTTACCATCGCGGATAGACTTCACATCACGCGACTCTTGTAATAGCTCACGGCTGACGTTCAATGGCAAGTCGGCTGAATCGATGACACCTTTGACGAAACGCAGGTACATTGGCAACAGCTGCTCTGCCTCGTCCATAATAAAGACGCGCTTAACATAAAGCTTTAGACCATGCTGCTGCTCACGAGTATATAAATCTACAGGGGCTTTTTTAGGAATATACAATAGTTGCGTATACTGAACACGACCTTCGACACGGTTATGCGTCCATGCTAGTGGCGCGTCCATGTCATAGGTGATATTTTTATAAAAATCGACATACTCTTCATCTTCAATCTCAGAGGCTGAACGTGTCCATAGGGCGCTGGCTTTATTAATGGTTTCCCATTCGTCAGTTAAGACCATTTGACCATTGGCAGGCGTGTCACTTCCTTCTTCAACCTCATCTTCTTGCCAGACTTCTTTACGCATCTGAATCGGTAAGCTGATATGGTCAGAGTATTTATTAACCAACTGCTTAATTTTGCCACGGTCTAAATAGCTGTCTTCGCCCTCACTATATTGCTCTTTTAAATGCAAAGTAATGGCGGTACCACGCGTCGCTTTCGTGATAGGCTCAACGGTAAAGCTACCCGTACCATCAGATACCCAGCGTACGCCTTTATCCGCAGGTTCGCCAGCTTTGCGGGTTTCAACACTGATCGTGTCAGCAACGATAAAACCCGAATAAAAGCCAACCCCAAACTGACCAATCAACTGACCATCTTGCTTTTGTGATTCAGACAGCTTGTCTAAAAATGCTTTAGTGCCAGATTTGGCAATCGTACCCAAGTTTTCGATGGCATCAGCTTCATTCATGCCGATACCGTTGTCAGTAAAGGTGATGATTTTGGCATCTTCATCAACCGCAATGCGAATTTTTAGCTCGCCATCGTCTTCATAAAGGCTGTCGTCATTGGTCGCTTCAAAGCGCAATTTATCACAGGCATCAGAGGCGTTTGAAACCAGCTCACGGACAAAAATATCGGAATTAGAATATAGCGAGTGCGTCACTAAATGCAATAATTGAGCTACCTCTGCTTCGAAGGTATGTTTTTTTAATTCTGGGCTGCTTTTATTAATATTGATGCTATCAACTTTTTGATTATCAACTGGGTTCTGTTCACTCATAAAAAACTCCTTCAATTCATGTTAAAAACTTATTATAAGATAGCAGTACTCAGACGAAGCTTACTCAATGAATATTAGAGAGCTTACGTTTTGAACACTGCTAAGCTGTTTATACTAATAGGGGCGCAGGAGAAAATTTCAAGCGTAAAAACTTGATTCGATAAAAAACACCGCCCTAGTTTCCTGAGGCGGTGTCATTGTAATGATATTTAACTGATTAACTGCTTATGTATAAATCTTATCCATTATAAGCAGCTAGGCAAATGACGAGCAGGATCCGAATCACGGGCTGCTATTGCATCTTTAACACTTAATCCTAATGCTTTGGCAACGCCTTCGCCATAGGAGGCATCACACCAGTTACAGTTGCGAATGTGACGATACTGGATAAAGTCCGGCACACCAGCCATATTGTTCGCTGTATTTTCAAACAGTACCTGCTTTTGCTCAGCACTCATCAAATTGAACAACGCTCTCGGTTGACTGAAATAATCGCTGTCGTCTTCACGGAAATCATAATGCGCCGCATAGCCGTCAATTTTTAATGGTGGCTCAGCATAATCAGGCTGCTCTTGCCACTGGCTAAAGCTGTTTGGTTCATAATGCGGGCGACTGCCATAGTTATCATCGACACGTCCTAGACCATCACGATGATTGCTCATCACAGGGCAACGCGGCTTATTTACCGGAATTTGCTGATGATTGACCCCAACACGATAACGCTGCGCATCGGCATAGTTAACCAAGCGGTTTTGTAGCATTTTATCCGGAGATACACTAATACCTGGCACTAAGTTACTTGGGGCAAATGCTGCTTGTTCCACATCAACAAAGTAGTTGTCCGAGTTTTTATTTAATTCAAACTCACCCACTTCAATCAGTGGATAATCGCCTTTTGGCCATACTTTGGTCAAGTCAAACGGATGATAAGGAACGGTATCTGCCTCAGCTTCTGGCATGATTTGCACATACATTTTCCACTTTGGAAAATCACCATTTTCGATGGCATCGTATAAGTCTTTTTGATGACTTTCACGATCCGAACCAACGACTTCCGCCGCTTCAGCATCAGTTAAATTCTTAATGCCTTGTTGCGTGCGGAAATGGAATTTGACCCAAAAACGCTCATTGGCGGTGTTCCAAAAACTATAAGTGTGCGAGCCAAAGCCATGCATATTTCTATATGATGCTGGGAGACCGCGATCACTCATAACGATGGTGACTTGATGTAATGCTTCTGGCAGTAAAGTCCAAAAGTCCCAGTTATTGGTCGCCGAACGCATATTGGTACGTGGATCACGTTTGACCGCTTTGTTTAAATCTGGGAATTTGCGCGGATCACGTAAGAAGAATACAGGTGTATTATTTCCCACCATGTCCCAGTTACCTTCTTCAGTATAAAACTTTAGCGCAAAACCGCGAATATCGCGCTCGGCATCAGCCGCGCCGCGCTCACCTGCTACAGTACTAAAGCGCGCGAACATCTCCGTCTGCTTGCCTACTTCGCTAAAGATAGCAGCACGAGTATATTTAGTGATGTCATTGGTCACGGTAAAAGTACCAAATGCGCCTGAGCCTTTAGCATGCATGCGGCGCTCTGGAATCACTTCACGGGCAAAGTTGCCTAGCTTCTCGTTTAGCCAGATATCTTGTGCTAATAATGGACCACGCTTGCCTGCAGTGAGACTGTTTTGATTGTCTGAAACTGGTGCGCCATTGCTCATCGTCAATTGGGTCGGTGCATAGGGGCAGTTTTTGGCGCTCTTGTTATCGCTCATAATCATATTCCTTTGGTTAGCAAATGGATGAAAGTACAAAACCTATTCTGAATACGCTTCTATTAATAGTTCCAGAATAGTTGTCAGCTTGTTCGAAAAACGGTTTGTTTTTTTCATAGTGATGCCTAATGACAGTCATGTTCTGTGGTTAGATCCTATTACAACTCATTACCATTGATTTGTATAATTAATTAATTACATGCTTTGGTTTTGTTTTTCAGAACAACTTACCTTGTTTGTGACTCGTCCACCTGCTTTATTCACTAGAACGGCTATTATTAACAACGACTAATAATGACAAATATGAACAACAAAAGCGTACTATCGATCTGTTCATCACTTTTTAAAGTGAATTGACCCTATCACAAAGTGCTTTATAAAATAGTATTGAGCAATTAATGCGGCATCGGACGAATGGTCAAGATTTGCTCGCTACGACCAAAGGGGCCTTGAAAATCGTGTAACACAGCACTGGTCAGCCCGATGCCATCATCACCGTACTGCTGCACTGCCTCAATGCCAAGCCAGCGACCTTGCGGCGCGCGGTGCATATGAATTTGCAAATCCGTATTGGGGAACATCCAATCTAATTCTGACAAGCCAAGCCCAAGCCGCGGCACAACGCCATTGGCGGTATCGACCATACCCAGCAGATGCACCAAGTCGTCAGTCGGCTTACCCTCTATCATCTCGACATCGTTGGTGATCCAGACCATGCCGCGACCAGGGCGACGGTCTGGATCAGCGACTAAGCGCACGCTTTCGATAAAACCGCCCGGCCAGCCTTTCATGTCTTCCCAAATGGGCAGCGCTTCAGGTTGATGTAGCGCATTCTGATCTTCAATGCCTGCAATGTCACTGGTATCTTGGGTCAGCAGACGCCATGCCCGTGCAATAATCGCATCACGACCGCGACTGCTCATCACTGCTTCGATAAGCTCTATGGTTCTACCCGGACGAATACAGCGCGTGGTAATAGTGAAGTTATCAAGCGGTATCAGCCCTAAAATATCTAAACTGATACGAGCAATGCGCATATTTTCTTGTGGTATAAAACTTTGTAATTCGGCAGTGAGCAAGCCGGTGGCTGGCGCCATATGTTGTTCATGCTCGTTCCAAGCACCTTGCGCATGCTTGGTTGGCTGATAATAAGCAACACTACTACCATCTGCTTGCTGCTCACGTTTTATAAAAGTGTAATAAGCTGGCATGAATGTCCTTGAATTCTTTTTAAAATAGATTGATTATGTATAAAATAAAGGTAAGCTTTCCTTGTTTAGCGCATAAGGGCTTGTTTTTGTACCGTCAGTAGCGTGCGACTTTTAGCCATTACAAATAAAAAGAAAGCCATAATGGCAATAAGGGCGCCATATAACAGACTATAATCTCTCATAAACTGGGTCGTATTTAACATCAGCATCCCTATCAGGATGATGATCGTAAACGTATTAATTTTTAATTGTTTATTGATCTCATCAAGGCTAGCTTCTGCCAAGACAAATCTTTTTTTCTGCTGTTTCATTTTATGTTACCTCTCTGGCGCTATATACAAAGCCTGCATACAAAGCCTGCTTATTTTATTTGCCAACTTGCGTCATTGGAATTCGTAAAGCTTTTGGCAAGCTAAAGGTGACATTTTCTTCAATACCCAACAGCTCACTTGGCAAATCGCCGCCCCAATCTTGCAGCTGCTGCAGTACCTCTTGAATCAATACTTCAGGCGCTGAAGCACCCGCAGTCACGCCGACACTTTGTATCCCATCGAACCAGCTCTTATTCATTTCAGTGGCATTATCAATCAAATACGCGCGGCAATTCATGCGCTCTGCCAATTCACGTAAACGATTTGAGTTTGATGAGTTTGGTGAGCCAACGACCAAGACCACCTCACAGCGACCCGCTAAATCCTTGACCGCATCTTGACGATTTTGAGTGGCATAACAAATATCGTCTTTACGTGGACCTTGAATGCTTGGGAATTTTTCACGTAGCGCATCAATAACGCGCGCGGTATCATCCATCGATAAGGTCGTTTGGGTCACAAATGCTAAGCGCTCAGCATTCTGTACGCTCAAAGCTTCAACATCGCTCTCGTTTTCAACCAGATGAATCTGTCCGCCATGACGATGGTTAAAGCGTCCCATAGTGCCTTCTACTTCAGGATGTCCTGCGTGTCCAATCAATACTGCATCCATACCATCCTGAGCAAATTTAGCGACTTCGATATGTACTTTGGTGACCAAAGGACAAGTGGCATCAAATACCGTTAAATCACGGCGCTCTGCTTCATCTTCTACCGCTTTTGAAACTCCATGAGCTGAAAAAATAACGATAGAGCCATCTGGCACTTCATGCAGCTCTTCCACAAAAACAGCACCGCGATTGGCCAAGTCGGATACCACGAACTTGTTATGTACCACTTCATGACGGACATAAATGGGTGGCTCAAAACGTAACAGTGCTTCGTTGACAATCGCAATCGCGCGATCCACACCAGCACAAAATCCACGTGGATTGGCAAGATAAATTTGCATAAGAAGACCTATCATTAGATAATTTATATAAAAGCCTAGGCTTAAAGCCTAAGCCACCGAAACTTTTATTTAAAAGTTTCGGTAAAATCGATACCCTACTTTAGCATAATTTGCTTTTAAAGCAGTTTATAATGAGGCATTGATTACTACTTTTGCCACCATACATGATGGTGTTTTTTATTTTTACCACCCTTTTATACTCAATCAAATACTTTCAGTTATTTATCAAGACACAATTCACTAGGACACACTGTATGACAGGTTCATTATTTATTATCACTGCCGCGTCTGGCACAGGCAAGACCTCATTGGTTAAGCAGCTACTTGCTACCACCAATGATTTGACTGTCAGTGTTTCACACACCACGCGCAAACCGCGTCCAGGCGAGATTGACGGTCATCATTATCATTTTACTGACGTTGATAAATTTGTGACAGCCATCGGCGAAAGTCAGTTTTTAGAACATGCCGAAGTGTTTGGCAATTATTATGGTACCTCAGAACAAAGCGTACGCGCGCAGCTGGACGCCGGTGTTGATGTGATTTTGGAGATTGATTGGCAGGGGGCGCTACAAGTCAAAAAAATCTTTACCGATGCCATCATGATTTTTATTTTACCGCCAAGTATCGCCACTTTGCGTCAACGCTTATCAACGCGTGGACAGGACAGTATGGAGGTGATTGAGCAGCGTTTGGCTGGTGCTGTTAATGAGATGGCGCAGTACGTCAATTTTGACTATGTCATTATTAACGACAGTTTTGAGGTGGCTTTAACTGAGCTTAAAGCAATCATCGTTGCCGATAGACAGACTCTAAAACGCCAACAGCAGCGTTATCAGCGTACGATCAACAACCTACTAAAAAACACAGTAGACGAGTAAATAAAGCGCTGGTACGCCTTAATAGTTTATCTGGGATAATAGTTAGTAGCAGACAAGCAAAAAGCCATTACGCCTGCAAGCAAAAAATGCTATAATGTCTCGCTATCCCCCTTTATATTTTTGATATTATTTTTATTGAGTGGCGCGCCATGTCCGCAACCAGTAAAAACAACCGAGGTAGCTATTTATGGCACGAGTGACGATTGAAGATTGTTTGGATAATGTTGATAATCGCTTTGAGCTGGTTCTGGTCGCAAGCAAACGCGCACGTCAGTTGGCTAAAGGTATTGCAGAGCCGTTGGTTGATGTTGATAACGACAAGCCAACCGTATTGGCATTACGTGAAATCGCTGCTGGCAAAATTACCCGTGACATTTTAAATCAGCCCGAGCATAATTTTGCTACGAGCTCATTAGATTTAGCATTGTCAGGCGATCACAGCTTCTAATAAATTACCGTAAAAAGTATGAATTCAGCAAGTATACGAGTATTGACTGACGATAGAGACCACAGCGTAGGCTGTGGTTTTTTGGTTGTAATGATACTGGCTTTACTGTTTTAGTAACCGTTTGGCTTTTAAAACCTAACCTTAAGTAAGAATTCTCCAGTTTTTACATTAGCTTATTGCTTAGCGGTTGACATTGACGGCGATTTACGATTAATTAGAGGGTAGTCTGCCCAATTTTAAGCTTTATTCTTAAGCTCTATATTAATAGCTCAGCACTTATTCAGCCATTCTTTACCTTGCTAAATCATCCTTTAAACAGGTAAAAGAACATAGGATCGTGACTTTATGATTCAAAACTTGCCCAAACTCAGTCATCCGTTAGTTGATGACGCTCAATATAACCTGCTGCGTTCAGTAGGTTACCTCACGGGCGCTGAACGCCGTGATATTGTTGATGCTTGTGAGTTCGGTGATGTTGCGCATATTAAAGACAAGCGCAAGTCAGGAGAGCCTTATATCACGCATCCGATTGCGGTCGCTGAGATACTAGCTGGCTTTCGCTTAGATCGAGATACCATCATTGCGGCAATTTTGCATGATACGGTTGAAGATACGGAAGTGAGCGATGAGCAGATAGAACAGCGTTATGGCAAAGTGGTTTCTAGGCTGGTCGATGGTGTGACCAAATTAAAATCATCGACGCATAATAAACAAGAAAATAAAGCGGCGACCTTTCATAAAATCCTGACGGCTACCCTCGCAGACCCACGTGTATTGATTATCAAGCTTGCTGACCGTTTACACAATATGTCGACCCTAGATGCGGTACGTCCTGAAAAACAACGTACCACCGCGCAAGAAACGTTAGACTTTTATGTGCCCTTTGCACGGCTCATGGGTCTCAACGATATTGCTGATTATATTGAAGTACTTTGTTATCGCAATCTTGACTCTGAGATGTATAACAAGATCTCTGATAAATTGCTACAACATGGGCTCGGGCGAAATTTTCAAAGAGAAGCCATTCATCGTTACTTGAGTATTGTTCTAAATAATCTTGATCTTGATGGCATGGTTAAAGTCTTAGACAATCGCGTGGTTATCTTCCGACAATTTTTCCGTAATCGCGGCGAGATTAATGCACTGCTACGCCATTATGCGTTTGAGATTGTGCTAGATAATATCGAAGCTTGTGACAAACTTGCCTACTATCTCATTAAAAAATATCAAATTGCGGACAGTCATATTGCGGACAATATCCGTAGACCTTTACCTGGCGGCAATCAATCGCTGACGCTTATCTACGAGCGCGACAATGACTTTGTTAAAGTAACAATTTTGACTAAGCAGATGCAAAGTGCCGCAAGGCTTGGTGTCATTGGTGCAGAGCATGCCTCTGATGTCAGTCAATCAGTCATTCAGGCGTCATTACGCAATATGAAAGATTTGGTCGATGAGGACTGTTTAAACGAAGGCAACCCTGATTTTGCCGCCGCGGTATCGACCATTAATGAGCTGATGGATTACCTGCATTCTAGCAAAATCATCTGTTATAGCCCGCAAGGTCGCGCTTATGAATTGCCACAAGGTGCGACTGCGCTAGACTTTGCTTATGCCGTTGGTCCGATGGTTGGCAATGTCGCGGTTGGCGCCAATATTGATAAAAAACATGCCAAACTTGGGACGGTAGTCAAAAATGGACAGTTAGTAGAAATCGAGGTTAATAGCCATTCTGAGCCAAAAGCAGAATGGCTTGGGTTTGTGGTTACTAATAAAGCCCGTGTAGAGATTTTGCGTTGGTTCAAAGATTTATCAGCGGCGGATAAGCAGCATCATGGTAGACAAGCACTAGATCGCGCGCTAAAAACCTATCAAAAAAGCTTGGATGACCTAACTGATAGCGACTGGAAGAATCTAACTGAATGGCGTGGACTGACTGAGAAATCAGCGCTATTTGAGCAAATAAGCTCCGGTACGTTATTACCGCAACTCGTGGTCACGCGTTTGTTTAGCGATGAAGTCTGTGATATCCAATCGCAAGAACGTATCGATGACATGACCCAACCACAGCAACTGATCGTCAATGCTTCAGGCGTTGAGCTTGATTTTGCCAATTGTTGCCATCCGATTTATGGTGATCCTATCGTTGGACATTTATCCCGTCATGGTCTGGTCGTGCATCGACATAAGTGCTTTTCACTAGACGATATTCGTAAAGACAATCCTTATCAAGTCATCCAATTACGTTGGCGCAATGATAAGGCGATCAAGCAAGGTGACTCAGAAGATCACGGTAATAAAATTCGTTTTCCTGCTTATCTAAAACTGTCTATAGCACTGAGCGACGAGCAAATCAGTAAAGTTATTTATAATCTTCGGCAGTTAAATATAGGGGTTGAAAAGGTCGACGTACGCAGCAATGATACTATCGTTCATATTGTGGTTCGTAGTCGCAATCACTTAGCCCAAGGTATTCGTGAACTACGCTCCTTACTTGGTTTCCCCAATATTATGCGTTTATATCAACTATAAATACTTTTATAATCATAACTGTTAAAATATATGCCTCTCAAATCATCTCTTAACACATAGATGATTTGAAACATGTAAAACTTTTAATCGTGCTAAATGCTTCTATTAATTTTTAGAAAATAGCTTTAGCACATCAAACACCAAAAAATACGATAAGGATATATCATGACACGTCAAACCATCCAAACGGATAAAGCACCTGCAGCCGTTGGCACTTACTCACAAGCGGTAAAAGTTGGCAATACTGTTTATATTTCAGGTCAACTAGGTTTTGACCCTATCACCATGGAACTAAAAGAAGGGTTTGATGCACAAGCGAAGCAAGTATTTGAAAACATCAAAGCCATCTGTGAAGCTGCTGGTGGCAGCCTAAATGACGTGGTCAAATTCAATGTATCGTTAACTGATTTAAATGATTTTGCAGCATTAAACGAAGTATTCATGGCTAATTTGACTGAACCTTACCCTGCCCGCGCAGCGGTGCAAGTAGCGGCATTGCCTAAAGGTGGCGTGGTCGAAATTGAGTCTATTCTATATATTGAATAAGTTAGAAATTCAATACTGCTTGAATAACAGTATTTCATATTGAATCACCATAAGCTTAACCTCATGCTAAGCTTATTTGTCTCTCCTTCTTTATTTTTATTTCATATTGACTTAATCAAACTGCGAAGCCTTTTTATGTTGGTACAAGTTGCTCTGCCCGTGCCCCTTTATCGGGTATTTGACTATAGCCTACCGTCCGATATAAGTGCTTTGCCAAATGCTTCGCCAAACAATAGCTCAATACAACTGCCGCAAATTGGCAGTCGTGTTGAGGTATCCTTTGGTCGTCAGACTTTAATCGGAATCGTGGTTGCTCATATTGCGCAAGCGGATACCAGCGTACCACTCAATAAGCTGAAACCCATTAATAAGTGTTTAGATGCTGAGTCTATTTTAGATAGCAGCATGCTAAAGCTCGCCTATTGGCTTGCTCGTTATTATCATTATCCGCTTGGTGAGGTGTTAGCGGTCATCTTGCCCACCTTGGTTCGTCAAGGTAAACCGCTAGATTTACTCATTACCCATTGGCGAATTCTGCCACATGTCACTGACGACGACTTTCGTACTAACGCCAAAAAGCAAAAGCAGCAGTTTGATATGCTAAAGCTACATGGTCAACATGGTGCAAGTGAAGATGTACTGTTATTAGAAGGTATGGCGCGTGCTTTTCTAAAAACACTAGAAGATAAAGGTTTGATTGAGCGCTATATTCAACCAAAACAAGCACCTACTCCTGTCAAATTGGCAAAAATGCCCCTTGATCTTAATGAGGAGCAACAGCTTGCCGTTGCAGCGATTGTTGCTGCACATGAATCCAAATGCTACACGGGCTTTTTATTAAATGGCATTACTGGTAGTGGCAAGACTGAAGTCTATCTACAAGCCATGCAAGCAGTATTAGAGGCTGGCAAGCAAGTGCTTATTTTAGTGCCTGAGATTGGTTTAACGCCCCAGACACGTGCACGTTTTGCCAGTCGCTTCGCTGCGCATATCGTCTTGCTACATTCTGGTATGAACAATACTCATCGATTGCAAGGTTGGCAAGATTGTCGTACGGGTCATGCTCAAATCATTATTGGTACGCGCTCAGCAGTACTATATCCGTTTGCAGATTTAGGCTTAATTGTCGTTGATGAAGCGCATGATGGCTCCTATAAACAGCAGGATACCTTGCGCTATCATGCTGCTGATGTCGCACTTTATCGAGGATTCCAAGCCAAAATACCGGTCGTCCTTGGTACGGCTACTCCTTCTCTTGAACATTTAAAATTAGTCGATGAGGGCAAGCTAGTAGAGTGTCAATTATCGACGCGCCCTGGCAATGCTAAACCTGCGCCCATGCAGCTGATTGATGCACGCTTGCAAAGTACTCATCAGCAAACGCAAAATGATGGCGCGCGTTATGATACCGGACTGACGGATGCGCTTATCGGCGCCATAAGGCAAACCCTAGAAGCTGGCGATCAAGTTTTGATATTTTTAAACCGTCGCGGCTATGCGCCTGTTTTATTATGCGAGGCGTGTGGTTGGCAGGCAGATTGTCCGCGCTGCGACGCGCATTTAACCGTTCATTATAATAATCACGCCCAGCGTAGCAACTATTCAAGCAACTCTTATTTAAAATGCCATCATTGTGATTGGCAAGCCTATATTCCGACTGTATGCCCTGATTGTAGCAGTCAAAATCTAGATGCCAAAGGGATGGGCACGACAAGACTAAGCGAAAATTTGCACGCTATCTTTGCCAATCCGCAAACCAGTAAAGCGCTTTACCCCATTATCCAAATTGATCGTGATACCACTAGGCGTAAAGACAGCTGGGAAAATATCTATCAGCGTATTAATGAAGGCAATCCTGCCATATTGGTCGGTACGCAAATGGTTGCCAAAGGTCATCATTTCCCCAATGTCACGCTCGTTTGCTTACCTAACGCTGATCGTGGCTTTTTGTCTGCAGACTTTCGCTCTCCAGAGCATACTGCCCAATTGATGATCCAAGTAGCAGGGCGTGCAGGACGCGGTGATAAATCAGGACGGGTATTGATTCAAACGCTGCAACCGGACAATGCTTTACTATTAAAATTGGTGCAAGACGGTTATTTGTCTTTTGCTCGTGAGCTGTTGCAAGAGCGTAAAATGATGGGACTGCCCCCTCATAGTCATGCTGCGCTGATACGCTGCGAAGGTAAAACCCTTGCTGCCACCACACAAGCACTCAAAGATGCCATTGCCGTTCTGCCAACAGGGCACAATTTAGCCGTTCTTGGTCCTATCGATGCGCCCATGAGTAAAAAGAACAGTCGCTATCATGCCCAGCTTTTGCTATTGGCCAAGGATCGGCAGCAACTGCATCATGTTTTAAACCATTGGTGGCAACACGCTCTTACCCTACCGAGCGCTAAATATCTTAAGCTTACTTTAGATATTGACCCTGTCGGCTGGTAATGGAAATTTGCGAGTTATTGCTAGCATAATCATTTGTCGCATTACTCCTTTATCTTTACTTCGTCAGTACAGTTTCTAGGGCATGTTGAACATTGGATAGAAATTGATGGCAAAAAAAATAGCGAACGGTTAATCTTTAAGTTCTGACACAAAAAAGATATCGTTCGCTATGCCTCGCACTATGCTCAAAGATGAACACTGGACAAGACTGAAACCTATATTACTAAAACTTAACCTCTATGACAAAGGAAATCTTGCATGCTTATCGTCGCCACTATCGGTATGCTGATCAATATTTTGGTTACGTGGCTTATGCATCGAGGTAGCCGTAGTGGTGATACTTATTTTATTTAGGGCTACCGTGTGGTGCGTGATTCTGTACATATTCTAATGGAAGGGACGCCAGAAGGTATCTCTCTAGTGAATGTCGAGGAAAAACTCCTTGCTCATCCGCAGGTGCAAAAAGTGCATGACCTACACGTTTGGAGTATTACCAGTGGTTTAAACGCCTTATCTTGTCATGTGGTCGTCGATGGTGAAATGAGTATTCATGAGTCCAGTATATTGATTGGCAGTCTAGAACAAAGCCTGCTTGAGCTCGGCATCCATCACGCTACTATTCAGGTAGAAAGTGCGACACACCCACAAACGAGTACCCATAGCGATGCCCTAGTCTGCAATATCTCAGAGCGACCAGCAGAGAATAATCATATCGGGCACAATCATTAAAATAGTTTGTCATTGAAAAAGTCTGGTTTAAAAAAATGCTGCCAGTCATCTAGACGTCATTAATTATTTAAGTATTGTCAATTGTTAATGACGTCTAATCAAATCATGAAAATAACACAGTATACGCCATAATAACCATACGGCAATGCTTATCCAAATGCCCACTCCCACTCTTAACAAAGTCATCCGAATCCAAGAATCCATTCATAATATGAGGCAAATAAGCGGCTCCCATATACCAATATCACACTGACTTTTATCAATGTAAGCACATGTTAAAAATGATGAGAAATTTAGCCTCGCTGTCATATTTTTAATATAAATTCTGTATACTGAAAATTGAAACGCCACATTTGCCACCAATGGATGACCTTTTGCTATGTCTAGACGCTCAGCGCCATTCGTCGCCCCAAACTATATCGATGACCCGATTTCAAAGGATGGCAAAAAACACGCCAAAGTTTTATTATCTACGCTGCAAGAAGACATTGCTCGCTTTCGAGACGTACAGTTTCCACCTGATATCTTACGTCAAATTCGTGACATGCCTATCTATGAAGGTAACTTAGCAGAAGTCCAAGCCTATCAGCAACGTTGGCACAATTTACTTGAACGCGCCATGGCGTTTTATCCTGCTGCCAATCTACCGCCTGACTATTTGCCACTGCCTGCCAGTCTTGAGCTACCCCAGTTTATATATCATGTTCAGCGCCTACATCTAACCAAAACCCATGCAAAAGAATCCAAGAATTTCGGCTCGGTCGGGGCACTTACGGATAAATGCGGCCATTATAGTGCTGATGACATTGCACGTATGACTGCTGCGTTTGATAAGGATGAGGAGACGCGTTTGGTCGCGCACCGTGAGTTTATTGATTTGCGTGCTTATGTATTTTGCCGAGATAATAAGGGTGAGATGCTAGAGCCTGAGCGAGTACGATTTTATCGCACTGGACTTATTGTCCATGCCCTACCCGATTTTAAAATCGTAGACAGTCGACAAACACCACGCAAGCGCCGTAACGATGCTTATAACAATCCGCTGGCAGATAATGGCATATGGAAGATTTATCATAAAAAATAATCGTTATAAAATTGCTTTTTATTTCTAATACTGCTGCTGTACTGCCCATTTATCGTCATTGCTAAGGATTCCAGATGTTCGCTGCCGCCACCGGCTCACCAAATTTAATGTTACAAGCGACAATTTTCTTGGGAGCAGCCTTGCTCTTTGTACCCCTTGGTAAACGTTTTGGTATTGCGACGGTTTTAGGTTATCTGATCACAGGATTGATATTAGGTCCAAGTGTACTGGACGTAGCAGGTGACGCTGAGAGCTTACTACATTTCTCTGAGTTTGGCGTGGTGATGCTGCTGTTCATCATTGGGCTTGAGCTGCAGCCATCAAGGCTCTGGGCACTCAGGCGCTCAATATTCGTCCTTGGCGGTTTGCAAGTTGGTTTGACTGGTATCTTATTGATGGGGCTGTTACATCAGATTTTTGGCTTGCAGCTCGATACTGCTTTTATCGTTGGCTTCGGTCTTGCACTCTCATCCACTGCCTTTGTCCTACAAATTCTAACTGAAAAACAGCAGCTATCGAGCACTCATGGTCGTGAAGCCTTTACGATTTTATTATTCCAAGACATTGCGATTATCCCTTTATTAGCGGTCATTCCTTTTTTATCAGGGGTGCGTGAACAAAGCTATGATTTGATTTATTTTGGTAAAGTTTTTGCGGTTTTTGCTGGGCTTATTTTTGCCAGTCGCTACGTCGTTCGTCCATTTTTTAAATTTGTCGCCTCAAGTGGTGCGTCAGAATTACTAACGGCAGTCGCGCTATTTATCGTAATGGGTGTGTCAATTTTGATGGGTCAAATCGGGCTCTCAATGGCGTTGGGCGCATTTTTAACTGGTGTATTGTTGGCGGATTCTGAATACCGCCATGAGCTTGAAGCCAGTATCGAGCCTTTTAAAGGATTGTTATTAGGTCTGTTCTTTATGTCAGTCGGTATGTTGACTGATGTGAAATTGATATTAGCGAAACCCATTTTTATCATCGGCTGTGCGATGGCATTGATGTTTATCAAGTTCGGAGTGATTACAGCAATTGCAAAAATCTCAGGTAATCGCTGGCCAACCAGTATTCGACTGGGGGTTACACTGGCTCAAGGTGGTGAATTTGCTTTTGTCTTGTTCAGTGTTGCAAGTGCCCAAAACGTTTTACAACCTGAACTTGCCAATACGTTAAACCTGATCGTAACCATCTCTATGGCACTTACTCCTTTGGCATTCTTGTTATTAGAAAAAGTCGGCGAACCATTATTTGCCAAAAGCAAACCAAGTCGCGAATACGATACGATTCCAGATCATGAACATCAGGTGATTATTGCTGGCTTTGGGCGAGTCGGTCAGATTATCGGTCGTGTGCTACGTATGCACAATATTGAATTTACCGCGATTGAGCGCTCGGCAAACCGCGTCGATTTTGTCCGTAAATTCGGCAACCAAGTCTATTATGGCGATCCCAAAAACCCTGAAATCCTGCGTGCAGCAGGTATCAAAAAAGCACGTATCTTTATCCTTGCCATCGATGATTTAGAACGTTCTATCACCACCGCCCAATATTTACGTAAAAACTATCCAGATTTAATTATCTTAGCACGGGCACGTGACCGCCAGCATTACTACCGATTACGTGAGGTTGGGGTTCGTCATATCTGGCGTGAGACGTATTTGTCCTCGCTAGATATGTCGCGTGAGTCGCTACAACTGCTTGGCATATCACCAGAAAAAGCGCGTGAGACAGTACAAACCTTCCGTGATTACGATGATGATCTGATTGAACGTCAACAAGCTATTTATGATGATGAGGCCAGTATGATCGAGTCGGCTCAATCATCGATGGCGGAGCTTGAAAGCTTATTTGATGAAGATATTGGTAAAGCCCGTAAGATGGACTTGAGCGATTTTTATGAAGCGCTAAAAAGCCAAGCCATACCAGTCGATGATAAAAATAATAATACGACTGAATCTAAGCATTAATTTTTTCAACTATAGAAATTGTTGTCAAAAATAACTCTTAATCTTTGTAGCCACCTAATCAGGGCTACAATTTTCCGGTGCTTGTTTTTTATTCAATGAGCTGATGCATTCCCAATCATCACTGTTTGGCAGATGATAAAACACCAGTGTCTGATCATTGAGATAGCGTATAGGGAATTTTATATTTTGAATGGTTGCAATCACTGCACAATCAGTTTCTGCAACGCCAGCTGCGCTACGATCGATCACAATATGCACCTGCTCGGTTCCGCTATCGATAGGCAGTTCCAGCGGACATTGTTCTGTTTGCCGATACGCTAGCGCCACATAATTTTGTGTGGTTTTAACGGTATCATACGCATCAAACAGCACTTCGTTTTCTTTTGGTTTGGCAATAATAGGTAAGAACTGCACTTTAATGACCATTAATATAAAGGCAAAAAATCCAAAACCCCATCCTAGCCCAAATAAGCTCACTCCGCCCTCTTGGTTTAGATGGGCTTGTTGCAAGCGCTCATCTTGTGGATAATCATTAATCGCGTCGGCAATCTCACGTCGTGCCATCCGGTAATAGTAAGCGTCCGTCCAGCGTGCCACCATAAACGACCAAAACAGCCAAATCAGCGCGGCAATACTAACGCGTATTGTCATCTGATAAGCATGAGCAATATAAGGCATTGCTAAGAACTCGACTGCTACCAAAACGAGCGCGATATTAAGCTGAATAAATGACCATCCTGCCACGCTGTAGACGAGCGCATCCATATAACGCTTACGATAGAGTAACCATGGAAAGGTCACAAAAAATGCTGCCCAATGCCATTTTGGCGACAGATAGCCTTGTTCATCAAATTGCTCAAAGCGTTTTAGATAATAGCGTTGGCTACGATGCCCGATAAACCATTTATCCAGTTGTGTGCGTCTGGCAGGAGGCAATTTCTCTTGGTAAAAAGGTGGCGGCGAATCCGTCTCAATAAATAACATAGTGACAAGCCTTGCATGCGATTAAAAAGACATTTAACTTAACTATTGGGATTATATGATAACGCTAATAGCATTGCATGGGCCAGAGAAACACCAGATAAATAATGCACCCAAATTACAAAGCGCGCTAACATTATTAAAAAAGTATTGTTCATTCACAGCCGTACAGATTTCACTTATAATAAGCGCACTACCCATTTATTAAGCCTTGTTAATCCTATGAGTCAACATCCTGATATTAATACCAACGTCGACGCCACCAGCCTTACCGATGATCAAAAATCTTTAGACACTAATGCTACCAGTGGCAATGAGGTCGCACCTGACGGCAGTAAGCATATTCGTATCGTCAACACCTTTATGAAACGCCGTACGCACATGAATAAAAATGCCGAGCTGGCATTGACGGCGCCTGAATTTTCGCATTACTTGGTTAATAACAGCTTTGGTGATGGTAATCTTGAAGGTATTGATGATTTGCGCACACTGTTTGCTGAATTGCCAAATGGCAGTGAGGCACCCTTGACCCTTGAGATTGGTTTTGGACTTGGAGATTCATTCATTGAAATGGCAGCAGCCGAGCCAAGTCGTAATTTTATTGGCATTGAAGTCCATGAGCCGGGTATCGGCAAATGCGCTTATATGGCTGGCACTCAAAATTTGAGTAATGTCAGAATTATCAATGGTGATGCCATTCAACTACTTAAACAGTTACCAGAAAACCATATCGATCGCATTCAGCTCTACTTTCCTGACCCATGGCAAAAAAAGCGCCATCATAAACGCCGCTTTGTTAGCCCTGAGCGCATGGCAATTGTCACCCGCAGCTTAAAGCAAGGCGGCTGGTTCCATACCGCCACTGACTGGGAACATTATGCCTTTTGGATGGTAGAAGTTTTGGATGGTTTTGCAGGCTTAAGCAATCAAGCAGGCGCAGGCAATTTCACTGACCGCCCTGACTTTCGTCCAATGACAAAATTTGAGCGCCGCGGTCTAGCAAGCGGACATGGGGTTTGGGATTTAATCTATTTAAAAGACTAATACCAAACACATTACGTCGGCTTCCTCTAAAGCGGCTAAGATACTTATCAGTATCTTAGCCGCTTTCTTATATCTGTCAGTTTTCAAACCTTTTACTCATAAGGGTTAAAGACTGATATAACTTACTCTGAATATGTTTGATGCATATCAAGAGCTTGTAACTCGAAAAAAATTATCAGCATAGATGTGAAACATAGGCATTGCCCATACTAAAATCATGATAAATTTAAGCTTGTAAAATCAGACAAAGCCAAGTTTTGTAAATTAGAGGATAACTCTTGTCTGCGCAATCATTGATACCGTAAGGGCTTGGTGAGTTCTCCCCATAAGCTGTGGATAACCCTGTGCATAAGTCGCTACTTGACAAGCATTTTCCTAGATAGCTTAAAGGCTTAGGTAAAATCGTTCATTTTTTGTACGATTTAAAAATTTATTGAAATCAATAAGTTAATGATAATTAAAAAGCAAAATAATTTATTTATAAAATTTTTAATATTAGTTTTATCCTATAATATGTTTCACACCTGCTAAATAAACTTCATTTATTTATTGTGGATAACTTCTAAAACTATTGACAATTAGTATGCCGCTCAGGTTCAAATATAAACAGCAATTTTAAGCGTTATATACAAATATTTTTGTTTTCCCATACGACATCTACTGTCGCCTAGTATTCAGTTATGCTCAATATATAACTTGGATTTTGTTATAATTACCCTATCTAACAAACAATGATACAAAGTTAGAGGAAAATATGATTTGGTGGTATAAGTTGCAAGCGCTATGAGCCTCATTAAAATCTCTAAACTTTTTTTCGCTTTTAACAGCATCTAATTTTACTGTATAGTAGGGTGATGTCACTGACATCGCGATCTACAAGACTCATCTCATTGCCTACTCTAAGCTTAGTTCAAGATACTACCAGCGATAGCTTACATTGCCATTGATAGCATTGAACAAGCCGTTTTTTATATCAATACAACTTATCCTTATAAAGGATTGATAAAAAGGAGTCCTACATGGACGACAATAAAGCCAAAGCACTTAAAGCTGCATTAGCTCAAATCGAAAAGCAGTTTGGTAAAAATACCATTATGCATTTGGGTGACAACTCAGCAACGCTTGATGTCGACGTGGTATCGACTGGTTCATTAGGTTTAGATATTGCACTCGGGATTGGCGGTTTGCCAAAAGGTCGTATCGTTGAAATTTATGGTCCTGAAAGCTCAGGTAAAACGACTATGACATTGCAGGCAATTGCAGCGTGCCAGAAACAGGGCGGCGTTTGTGCCTTTATCGATGCTGAGCATGCCTTAGACCCTGTATATGCCCGCAAGCTTGGTGTGAATACGGATGATTTGCTACTTTCACAGCCTGATAATGGTGAACAAGCACTTGAAATTACCGATATGTTAGTACGCTCAGGTGCAATCGATATGATCGTTATTGACTCGGTCGCAGCCTTGACGCCGCGTGCCGAGATTGAAGGCGAGATGGGCGATTCACACATGGGTCTGCAAGCCCGTCTGATGAGTCAAGCTTTACGTAAAATCACTGGTAACGCCAAACGTTCAAACTGTATGGTGTTATTTATTAACCAGATTCGTATGAAAATCGGCGTTATGTTCGGTAGCCCTGAAACCACAACTGGTGGTAATGCGCTTAAGTTCTATGCCTCGGTACGTATGGATATTCGCCGTATCGGTGCAGTCAAAAATGGTGATGAAATTATTGGTAACCAAACTCGCGTTAAAGTCATCAAAAACAAAATGGCACCGCCATTCCGCCAAGCTGAATTTGAGATTACTTACGGTGAAGGCACCAATCATTTAGCCGAAGTGATTGATTTGGGTGTTGAGATTGGTGCAGTTGGTAAAGCAGGCTCTTGGTATAGCTATGGCGATGAGAAAATCGGTCAAGGTAAAGCCAATTCTGTACTGTTTTTAAAAGAGAATCCTGCTATTGCTGAAGAGATAGAGGCCAAAATCCGTGCTGAAAAGCTTGGTGTGAAAGATGACAGCGAAGCGGCGATCATAGCTGAGACTAACGAAGAACTAGCCTCTGAACCTGTACAATAACGGTTTATTTTTAAACCATTATCAGCAACTATGATGTCTTATGAAAATTAAAACGTTAGCTGAAATACTCGTTGAGTCGGATACTGACTCAGCGAGTTCTACGCATAAAAACAAGAAATCCATTGAACAACATTCATCTACTAGGCACTCATATAAAGACCAGCCTAAAAGCACCAGTAAAACTGGCAAGCGCTCTCAAAATCTAAATACGTATGATTTAGATGAGAAGTGTACAGTAGATAACCATACTAACTTTACGGCAAATTCGACTAGCGCCTCTTCCTCTTTAAAAGTTTCATCCAAATCCAAAAAACGTAAAAAACGCTTTCATCCAGCTGCTACTTTCTACGCTGAGCCTAATACTGTACCTGCTTATCAGCCACCTGCTGCGCAAAGTATCAAAGAGATGCTGGCTGAAGTTAAACATGCGGTTCATGACGATAAAGAAGATAGTGCCTCTATTAATGGGGCTGGCGTTGATTCAGCTTTAATAAACTCACAACAAGTATTTGAATCGGTAGCTGCTCATGATAGTGAGGGAGGCGACCAAAATAGCCAAATCGACAACCTACCAGCTGCTCTCAAGGCATATTTGCGCACGCCTGAGCAGCGCCAAGCAGAAATGGATGTAGTCAAAGCAGAAAGTCGCTTACGTTGGTTGGCATTTTATTATTTGTCACGCCGCGAATACGGCAAGGCTGAGCTTAAGCAAAAATTGCTAGATAAAGAGCAAGAAGCGGCTAAAATTGATGCCCTACTCGATGAGTTCGAAGAAAAAGGCTATCAAAGTGATTACCGCACTACTCTAATGCTGATTCGTGAAAATATCAGAAAAGGACGTGGCAGAGGTCGTATCAAGCAAGAATTCCATCGTAAAAAGATGGCGATGCCCGATAATATCGATGAACTTATCGATATGGCTAATGCTGAGTCGGACGAGTTTGGCGAATTTATAGATGGCAGCGCAGATAATTTGGTCGAAGGCATAGACTGGCTCAAACTGGCAGTCACAGCACGTATCAAAAAATACGGTGATGACATACCCGTTGAACAAAAAGACAAAGCAAGGCAGCTGCGCTTTTTACAGTATCGTGGCTTTAATAGTGATATTTGCTTTGCAGCATTGAGCTATACGTTAGATACTTTAGATGAACGTTTTTAGCAATTTTTAATGCAACAGTCCTAACCTTTAACGATTGCTATTATATTTTAGATATAACAAAGCGCACTTAATCAGGTACGCTTTGTTATCATTTTAAATGCTATAAATAATAACCTAATTATTTTAGTGCCCTTAGACGGCTTGATAATTGACTAATAATTTGATCAATCTCTTCATTGGCTTCAGGTTCGTTTTCCAAATTACCATTTGGCGTCAATTGGTTCATGACTTCAGGTAATAGCTCAGCCAAGCCTTGACGTACTTCTATCTCGTTAGCACCTGTATGAGCAGCAACTTGTTGGATTTCACTGTCATCAAACAATCGATTGATATCATTAGGATCAAGATTATCGTTAAGCTCATTAGTACTCAACCAAGAGCGCGCTTGTTTTTCATAGCCCATACCAGTAATTTTCGAGAGAGCACCACTTAATCCACCATTGCGCTTTATCCAGCTCAGTACCATAGGCATAAGGGCAGCGATAAGCATACCTTTACCATTGAAGCCACCTCTTGTCGTTTGACCACCAAGTACACTACCTAAAATATCACCAAGTCCACCAGTGCCTGAGCTCATTCCACCACGCTGCTTACCACCTGTTAACCCGCCGATAATATCATCTAACCCAAAACCATTGTCTGCTGAGCGGCGCTCATACTGCTGCGGATTATAGCCTGCTGACTGATTGCCACCGCCAAGCACACTCCCCAATATATCACCAAGACCACCAGTACGACGCGGATTGATACGTTGATTAACTGGATTACGCTGTGCGTCCTCTGGATCCATGGCACTACGTGCTACTTGGCTCACTAAATTCCCTAGCAAACTCATAACTTTATCCTTTTTATTATAATAAAATTTGTCGATACAGGTTTTGGTATAGCAAAGTAACGACTGCTACCATCACCTAGTGTTTAAACCGACCTATAAATATAAATTCCAATATAGCAAATCTATTTGTCTCTTTAGATAGGTATTTTGTTATGAGATGTAGGAGATAATTTAGCACGGTAAGATAAGGCAGGTAAGCATCTACAATTAAAACTAAGTTCAATTAAACGGTTTTGTTTGCAATCATATTTGCCAAGATAGTTAACTCACGCCATTGCTCGGGGCTAACCTGATCACGAAATATAGCCACAGAAAATCGGCGTTGATAAGGCTCTATGATACTAAAATCAAAACTGATAACCCAATGAGAATGACTGACTGTATTAAGCTTTGCTTTCCACAAAGCATCCCCATGACTCGTACGTATTAACAACTGCCAACCTTGATAAACACTTTTATCAAGTGGCGGCTGGCTTAGATGTAATAGTATGGGTCGTGATAACGCTAAATAGCCAATGACTGCAGCGCTGATGAGGAGTATCACCACATATTGCCATAAAACTAATGAAGCAAGCGCCGCCAATACCATGATGATACTGGATAATGCCATATAAAATAGCAAGTATAAATAGCTTATAGGTTTGATGGCAGTGTCGATACGTAGCGAGGTTAATGCTGTCATAGTGAGCCACCAAGGAATATTTCTGATTAATAGAAAAGACTCAATATTACTTTAACAATCAAAAAATAAAACCAACCATTTAAACAATTAACTCAAACTTTTACCATGACGCCACGTTTTAATCTTATTAACCAACTCCCATATCGCCTCATCTTCTGGTTGGCTTTGATTGGTAAAATAATCTAATAAATCAGGGTCTTCATGAGTCAGCATTTGCGCAAAACTTTCTTGTTCGGCAGCTTCTGCTGTTAAATAAAGCTCTTTAATATAGGGTTCAAAATAAAAATCCAACTCTTTTAGACCGCGACGTGCTTGGTAAATAATACGGCGCTGCTCATTGGTGGGCTCTGGCTGGTTACTAATGCTCATAAAGGTATTCTCATCCGTTTAAAAGGGCTTTAAATAAATATTAAAGTGCCAAAACTCTAACTCTATTATTCGCAATTGTTATCATCGATAAATTTATGTTTGATCATATGCAGATAGCTGGCTCCATAACGCTATGGCTTGCTGCATCATAGCAACATTATGAGTACGAATGATACTTGCCCCCTGCTGCAATGCAAAAAGACCTGCAGCAGTACCCACGTTATCACGCTCAAGCGGTTGGGTGGTAGCAAGCGCTTGTAGACCTGTTTTGGTCAGCACTTCTGCTAAAAACCGCTTGCGTGAAATACCAAACATCATTGGCAGTTTGAGTGTTTGTAAGCGCTTAAGCTCACTCAATAATGCACAGTGATGCTCATAGTTTTTAGCAAAGCCAAAACCGGGGTCAATAATAATATTTTCGCGCATGACGCCAATGCTTGTTACTTCATCAATACGCACCTCTAGCTCTGTCATGACTTCCCTAACCACATCATCATACTGTGCCAGATTATTCATCGTAGTTGGCTCACCGCGCATGTGCATTAGCATAACAGGAATATTAAGCTTAGCTGCCATCACCGCTGCGCCCTCACGCTTGAGTGCCCGTACATCATTCCAAATATCCGCGCCTACCTCAAATGCTGCTTGCATAACTTCAGGACTACTGGTATCAATCGATAGCCATATGTCATTGCCTAGCTGCTGCCTAATCGCTGTCACGACTGGCACCACACGCTGTAGCTCATCAGAAGTCGCTACCACTTCAGCATTTGGACGGGTAGACTCGCCGCCAATATCGATGATGGTAGCACCTGCTGCCATCATCTCCTTACAATGCGCTACCGCCTTATCAACCGCATTAAACTGCCCACCATCTGAGAACGAATCAGGTGTGACATTTAAAATACCCATGATACGAGGCTGTGATAAATCTAGAACCTTATCACGACTGTTTATACTATAAACAGTTAAAGGTTGAAATAATGACATCACTTATCCATGATAATTTGAATTTGTAAAATTGATTTTAGCTCTAACTTATGATGCTTATGATGCTTATGATGCTTATGATGCTTATGATACCAGTAAATCTGATGTCATTCTAAATTACTAATAAAGAAAAAGCCCTTTATCAAAAGGGCTTTTTTTATTCAAAACTTAAGAGTAACTTTTACATCGCTGGTAATGGCGGAGGGGTTACTCCGGTTGTTTTCACACCATTCTTTGATAAGTTGACTTCGTGATGCTGATAGACTCTTGGTGGACGAGGTTGCTCGCCCGCTAATATATCTTGCAACTGATCGCGGTCAATGGTTTCCCATTTCATCAAGGCATCAACCATAGCATGCATCTTTTCTTGATTGCCTTCAATCAATTCACGAGCGATATCATATTGCTCCTCTAGCATACGGCGTACTTCTTCATCAACCTTTTGCTGTGTTGCTTCTGAAATCGTGCGACCACCACCACCAAAGTAACCTTGTGAGCTGTCATCATCTTCATAGACCATGATACCAAGCGCATCAGACATGCCGTATTTGGTGACCATTGCTCGTGCCATTTTGGTCGCACGTTCAAAGTCGTTTGAGGCACCCGTCGACATTTGATCTATAAAGACTTCTTCAGCAATACGACCGCCAAATAAAATTGCAATATCACTCAGCATTTTTGATTTATACATACTGGTTTGGTCGTGCTCAGGCAACTGCCACGTAACACCAAGCGCAAAGCCACGCGGCATAATAGTGACTTTATGTACAGGATCGGTACCCGGTAGTAGCTCAGCAACTAGCGCATGGCCTGCTTCATGATAAGCAGTAGCACGGCGCTCCTCTTCACGTATGACCATTGATTTACGCTCAGGACCCATATATAGCTTGTCTTTAGCATCTTCAAAGTCATTCATATCAACGCTGCGCTTGTTATGACGCGCTGCAAACAAAGCAGCTTCATTAACAAGGTTAGCAAGCTGCGCGCCACTGAATCCTGGCGTACCACGGGCTAAGGCATGAGCGTCAACACCAATAGTATTAGGCAGTTTCTTCAAATGTACTTTAAGAATTTGCTCACGACCTTTGATATCTGGCAGCCCTACTTGTACCTGACGGTCAAAACGACCCGGACGCAATAGTGCTTTATCAAGAACATCTGCCCGGTTAGTAGCAGCGATGACGATAACGCCTTCATTGCCTTCAAAACCATCCATCTCAACCAACAATTGGTTCAACGTCTGCTCACGCTCATCATTACCGCCGCCCATACCGGAACCACGATGACGACCGACAGCATCAATCTCATCAATAAAGATAATGCATGGCGCGCTTTTCTTTGCTTGTTCAAACATATCACGGACACGTGATGCACCAACACCGACGAACATCTCAACAAAATCAGAACCTGAAATCGAGAAGAACGGTACTTTAGCTTCACCAGCAATCGCACGAGCTAATAAAGTCTTACCTGTACCCGGTGGACCGACCATCAAGATACCGCGTGGAATCGTCGCCCCAAGCTTGGTAAATTTATCAGGATCTCGTAAGAACTCGACGACTTCAACGACTTCTTCTTTAGCTTCTTCACAACCAGCAACGTCTTCAAAATTTACTTTGATTTGGTCTTCAGTTAGCATTTTGGCTTTTGATTTACCAAAGCTCATCGGTCCACCGCCTTTACCGCCAGCGCCGCCTTGCATATTACGCATAAAGAATAAAAACAGACCAATAATCAGCAAAATTGGGAAACTGGCTATCAGCAATTGCATCAATACGCTTTGGCGCTTCGGTGCAGTGCCTTGGACTTCAACTTTCTTTTCACGCAGCAATGGCATCAGCTCGTCATCCATCACAGCTGGACGAATGGTTTCAAATTCAGAACCATTTTTCTTCTCGCCGGTGATTTGCTCGCCATCGATCTCAACACTGGCTACTTGATTTTCTGACACAGCGGTCACAAATTCAGAGTAGTTAAGGTTATCGGGCTCAGATGATTTATCAAAGCCACTAAACACCAGCACTAAAACGCCGATTACCACCAGCCACAATAAGGTATTTTTTACCATGTCGCTCACTAGTTATTCCCATCCCATACTTATTGGTGTGTTTACTAAACACGTGACGTCTATATATAAACGTATGTCTCGCTATTCAAGGTCTATTGACGAATTATCATTTCTCATTGCAAATCTAGGGTATAAAAGAACCTTATATTTTTATTAGAGAAATAAGCCGGGCAATAACGATAAATAACTGAGTTTATAAGGCGCTTACTGTCAGACGACTTTGCTAAAAATATCATATAAGCACTCAGAAAAATGCTTAAGAGTTGATTTCAAACAAAGTTAATATATCATGATATGTGGTATTAACTTGAATAATTCAAGCAGCATTCCCATTTATTCAGTTAACGATTGTAGCCGTTTTCATTCAATGATTTTAACTGGCTAATTTTGAGGTGAAAGTTTCATTTCATATTACTTGATTGCGATCCAAAATATCTCTTTCGATCGCGGTCTAGAAGCACCAGGCTTAATACTACGAATTTTACTAAAATCCGCCTGCATCTGCTTACGTAATTCTTGTGTACCCTCGCCTTGAAACACTTTCATAATAAGCGCGCCACCTTCTGGTAAGGTTGCCAGCGCGAAATCGACCGCCAGCTCACATAAGTACATCATACGCGGCTGGTCAATAGCACTATTGCCTGCCGTATTGGGTGCCATATCAGACAGCACCACATCAACTGATCTATCACCAACCTCAGCCATAATGCGGTCAAACACTTCTGGCTCGCGAAAGTCACCTTGGATAAAGGTAACATCCGGTAAGGTATCCATCGGCAAAATATCAGAGGCAATCAAGATGCCTTTGTCACCGACCAATTGACCAGCCACTTGAGACCAGCTGCCAGGGGCACTACCCAAATCAACAACGGTCATACCTTTTTTGATCAGATTTGTTTTTTCATTTATTTCTAATAATTTGTAAGCAGCACGGGCACGATAACCATCTTTTTGGGCCTTCTGCACATAGTGATCATCAATGTGCTCTTTCATCCAAGCACTACTGCTCTTTGACAATTTTTTGTTTTCAATGCGTGTGGCCAAAATTCCTGCTCCTATAACGTGCTTTTATATATGCGCATATATATTTATTAGCTGATGTCTTAATAGAATTTTTGCTATATGTCACTTTCTACAACCATGCAATCAAAAACATTATTAACTATGATTTTAAATACTATCAAGCTATTTATTATCTTTAAAAGGCTAAACCGCTAATTTTTCTTAGTGAAAACACTGCTTTATAAGAGCGTAGCGTTTATAATGTATCCATAATGACAGTTTAACATTTTCATCACGTAAAATCGTGCAAAATCCTGCTGATCTCATGCAAGATGATCATAGATTAATTATAATGGTCTTCAATTGCTTTCAATTTTATTATCATTTATTTTTAACAAACTCTAGGAATTATATGCAACTTGATAACGCAACCATCAAACGCTTAAAAGGCATTGGTCATGATCTGAAACCGATTGTCATGATTGGCAATAAAGGTGTTACGCCAAGCATTACTGAAGAGATTGATCGCGCCTTATCAGATCATGAACTGATTAAAGTAAAATTGCCTGCTGGTACTAAGGAAGAGCGTGATGTCATCGGCGCTGAGCTTGCTGCTACTGCGAAGGCAACTTTGATTCACTCAATTGGTCGTATGGCGCTATTGCTACGCAAAAACCCAAATGCCAATCCTAAGCTTTCAAATCTTGCTCGTAATGTGTAATGCCTCATTGCTTGCTAAGTTTATATCGTCTGTGGCATATAAAGCGGTTTAGAATACTACTGATTTATTTTTAGACAGATGATGATGGTGAATAATAAAAGCCGCGATGCACTTTTGCTCGCGGCTTTTATGCCATTTATAGTTTACTATTTAACAGGCAATATTCGTTAGCAGCTATATCATGTTTTATGATGCTAATAATTTTTGAGATAATAAGATAATGAGCCAAATTTTTGATTTATACCTAGCAACTGAAACCTTAGTAGAAGATGCGCAGCAACTTGGCGTAACGCCAGAAGCTTTACAGCAAATTAGCGTACAGGTAAGCGCAACGCTTGTAGTACAGCCAGACGCTTATCTGCAGCTACAGTATCGTGTGACGTTGCCCTCTGAATCACTAGCTGCTCAATTAACTTGGCCAAAGTGGCAAGCAGATAAAGTAGGCTTCAAGGATTATCTGTGGGAACACACCTGCCTTGAGTGCTTTTTAGCAGATTCTTTAATAAGTAGCCGTTCAGAAGATAGTGATAAGTCCCCCAAAACCAATATGACAACGTCCTATATTGAGATCAATGCCAGTCCTGAAGGTCAGTATGCACTTTATGAATTTGACAGCTATCGCTCTCCTATAACACTACCGCCAAGACCTCTTACACAAGCTAATGGACAGACACGTGCTGCTATCGATTGGATAGACGGTAACAACCCGAAACTGCTAATAGACTACCCGATATCAACACATGAACCTTATCACTACCAACGTAGCCTTAGAATGCCATTAGGCTCATTATCGCCACTGCATTACAAAGTAGATTGCTCCAATGATGCCATTATTAACGATATACATCCTTGTGTCATTTTATCCTTTGGCGCTACGATTCTATACTTTGCGCCCAAACATGCCTCGCCACCCGACTTTCATGATAGTCAGTATTGGACACCATTTGATAGGCTAGCAGCCCTTGCCAAGTAAAAATATCCACTTAATAGCTAGCCTTATTTAAGACATAAAAAAACTCAGTAATGTCATAAAGAGCATTACTGAGTCCGGAGAGAACGTTTAACTGATACTTATTTGTCAGCCATAGCAAGGTAGATACCACGATCTGAAGCATCATCGACGTATCTAGCATCGCGCCACGTCGTATAGTTGTAATGACCGCTGTATGGGCTGATGCTGTTTTGACGGAAGTCAGATACCCAGTCATTACCATCAAATATTTGAATATGGCCATGAGGACGACTTGATGTACGGTCATAAACAACCACATCACCAACCTGGGGTTCCATGTTATTACTGATTTTGGTAAAACCCGCTTGTGACAGTGTGCCGCGAGACGCATATTGATACGCTGAAGGATTAGGTGTGAATTTGTAGCCCGCTGATTGTAACGCTTTACGAACATAACGAGCGCAATAGCCTGTGCTACTAGATAAAGCGACTCGTGAAGCATTCGCTGCTGCAATAGCAGGCGCCGAATAACGGTCTGGCACTAAACTTACTTTCTGCTGACGTTGCTCATAAGACAAACGATTGGTTAGCGAAGCAAGCTGATATTCTTTTTGTTTTGCATGCGCGCTTAAATTATCGATTGCTTGGCTTATTTCATCATTGCTAGAAACATATGCACCGCTGTTGGTGCTGTAGATGTTACGACTAGAACCATAGTTCGCAGAAGTAGTGATATTGGTGATGGTATGACTCAAGGTATTATTTGATTGAAAGGTTGTTTCGGCAGCACCACTTGTCTGTGCTACGCCCATTCCCAATACTGATAAAATTAATAAAGCTTGTTTCATAAATTTACTACCCATTGTGAAAACAGAATTGCTCGTCATCCGTGACAAAGCATGAATTAGTTTAGAGAATATAATCATGAAATAAACATGATAAAATATTTAGTACAATCGCTCTTTTACTTCTTAAGTAGCTGATGCTGATATCATTAGCAGCTTAATCATCTACTACATAAATCGCTTGCTACGTCATACCTTGCTTTAAAAATGAGCGTTTAGAGCCTGTTTATTATGAGTATCGATTTTTCACCTATTAGATGAGTCATTACGATGTCCAAAAAAAACCCTAACCGCCTTGCCACTCTTATCGATCATCAAGCTTTTGCTGGTAGTGCGCTACCTCAAAGCCTATCTGATAGTATGCGTTTATATGTGCAAGCGACCACTGAAATAAAAGCGCTTTTGGTAGATTGTCTACCTGAGGAAATCCTCAATAACTGCTGGGTCGTAGGCTTAACGTCTGAGCAATTAACACTCAGTGTCGAATCAGTCACTGCTGCCAATCATATTCGCTATTTGCAAAACGCGTATTTGCAAGTGTTAACACAGCAATCAATTACATTTAAACAACTCAAACAAATTCGCGTCGTCATAGCCAACAAATCTACTAATAATAATTATTCTAAATCATCATCAGGCTCATTATCACCATGCTCAATGTCCGTTAAAGCCCATGAAAATCAGGCTCTTAGCCAAAACACAAAGCGGACTATATCACAGGCAGCAGAGCATGTCACCACTGATGAAAACCTCAAAAAAGCACTATTACGCCTTATAAATCCGTAAAAAACTCCTATAGATAATGTAAAGTTATGTAAACCAATCCAGTAAATAATAAGATTCAGGCTGGGTTTTTGTAATTTCAAAAACAAAAAAAATCATCTGTCAGTGTCATTCACATTGTGAACATCACTGACAGATGATTTTGCGATTCGCTACAGCTTTTATCTCATCTACTGTACAGGCAAGTTATCATAATATAAGGAAGTACATATGCACTTATATGAATATTATTTCACTCTACTTATAACCATTTTATGTAATATTGCGTAAATGTTTCGATACTTCGTGTATATTCCTGTATTCATCCTTCGACAGTTATACTATTCAAAGGTAAATATTCGATAGGACATGTTACATTGTCATCAAAAGTTACAATTTCAAAGTTATTATGGTCAGATAAGATCTCGCGTACCAATAAGTTATTTAAAGCATGACCGGATTTATAGGCATTAAAACGACCCAAAATAGGATATCCAATCAGATATAGATCACCAAGTGCATCTAAAATTTTATGACGAACAAATTCATCATTAAAACGCAGACCTTCTTCGTTCAAAATATTATTTTCATCGATAACAATCGCATTGTCCATGCTACCGCCTAATGCCAGATTGTTCTGACGCATGGCTTCAATATCACGTAAAAAACCAAAAGTACGCGCTGAACTCAGCTGCTCAATAAAGTTTTGGGTTGAAAACTGCAATTGGGCATGCTGAAAGTTCTTATCAATCGCAGGATGATCAAAATCAATCTCAAAATTAAGCTCAAATCCATTATAAGGACGTAGCTCTGCCCATTTATCGTCAACTTTGACACGTACAGTACGTACAATTCTGATAAATTTCTTTGAAGCATCCTGTTCGTAGAAACCGGCTTGCAATAACAGTCCTACAAAAGGCGCAGCACTGCCATCCATAATAGGTATCTCTGATGCGGATACACGAATTAATAGATTATCAACGCCAAGTCCCGCTATCGCGCTGAGCAAGTGCTCAACCGTGCCGACACGTGTACCACCAAACACCAGATTAGATGACATCATGGTATCTTGTACCAGAAAAGCACTGGCAGGAATTGGCGTACTGCCAGTAATATCAGAACGTTCAAAAACGATTCCAGTATCAATTGGTTGCGGATGAAATTCTAAATCAACAGGTTGACCACTATGAAGACCAGTACCTGTAACAGCAATTGCTGTCTTTATGGTTCGTTGATTCATGGCTGTCTTCTCACATATTTTGTTACAATTGCCATAGTGTATCATTACCCGAACCCTGTTCGCTAGCGATAAAAAGCGTTAATTTATCTATCTCTTTGATTGATAACACTTATCAAACTGCTATTACTGAGGATTTTAATGGCGTAAGCATATATAAATCGCTATGAAATGGTGATTTATAAAGATTTTTTTGCTAATTATCACCATCCATCCAGTAGATTTGAACAGCGCATATGCTAGCATTTACGCTAGATTTTATTTAAAAAGAGACGAGTGTTAAGCGCAAAAAAGCCAGTGATTAACACTGGCTTTTTTAATAATTATATTTGTATAATTATTTATTCTGTTGGCGTTTCAAATAATCTTGAATACTGTTGGTCTTGGTTTTTGTCTGCTCTGGTAAAGTATTTGAGCGGACTGGAGTTTCTTGGTACTGGGCCTGAGCCTGCTTTTGGCTATTTAATGCACTGGTATGCAAGTTTGGGTCAACAGGTTGTGTACTGTTTACAGAAGGTACAGGTTGCTCAACCACTTCAAGCTCTTCACCAGCGTTTTCATCTAAAGTTAAACCAGTTGCAATAACCGTTACATGCAAGTCATCGCCCATTTTTTCATCAATCACTGAGCCATAGAAGATATGTGCCTCATCGATATCAGTAATTTCTTCGACAATCACACTGATCTTGCTCATCTCATCTAAAGATAACGATTCAGATGAGATCACGTTGACGAGTAAGCCTTTGGCATTTTCTAGGCGCAAATCATCAAGTAATGGCGATCTGATGGCTTTTTCAGTCGCTTGACGCGCACGATCGTCACCGCTGGCACGACCGATACCCATCATCGCATGGCCCTTAGCGGTCATTGCTGTACGGATATCGTTAAAGTCAATGTTGATCATGCCTTCGCTAGCGATGGTCTCTGCAATACCTTGGACGGCATGCAATAGCACGTCATCTGCTTTTTTAAACGCATCTTGCATAGAGATGTTGCCGTAGACACTCATCAACTTATCATTTGGAATCGTAATGATAGAATCTACAAAGTTAGTCAGCTGCTCGATACCCGCTTTGGCAGCCTTGATGCGTTTTCCGCCTTCAAATTTGAACGGCGTAGTAACTACAGCAACGGTCAGTACCTCCATTTCTTTGGCAATACGCGCTACGACTGGTGCAGCACCCGTACCCGTACCACCACCCATCCCAGCGGTAATAAAGACCATATCTGAATGCTCGAGCAGTGCACGAATCGCTTCTTCGTCACTTTCTGCCGCTTCACGACCCACTTCTGGATTCGCTCCTGCACCAAGACCACGGTTGGTTTTTGCGCCAAGTTGTAGCTTATGTGGTGCGGTCAAACGATCAAGCGCCTGTTTGTCCGTATTGGCACAGACGAATGTTACACCTCTAATCCCTTGCTGTACCATATGTTCAACTGCATTACCGCCGCCGCCGCCTACACCGAATACAGTGAAGCTTGCCTGGCCATTATTTTGAAGCTGATTATCATCTGGCATGGTGTATTTTGACATAAAAAAGTTTCTCCAGTTGCAGATAGCGTGATGGTCGATACGTAATAACACACGCATATGGCGCGCTATCGACTTACTATATATAAATGTATTTGATTAAAACAAGGCCATGGCTTAAATAGTAATGCTTAACCAAGATATGCCGTTATTATACAGGGTATTGCTTTTAATATGCTTGCTTGGTCTTGCTGACAAACCGCTTACCTAATCACGGTAAGTAGATTGTCAACAGGATTATAGGACAATTATAATATCTTTTTCAGGACGCTGGCAAAACGTTGACCAGCACTTTGAAAAACACCCGTCACACGATTTTTTTGAATCGCCTCAGGCTCGCTTTTTTCACTGCGCCGAAACTGCTCGCTTTGGCTATATAATAGTGTACCAAATGCCGTTTGATAAGCCCGATCATTAACCTGTAGATTCAGCTGCTTAAAGGATTCATCATTATCAAAATGATTATAAGCACTAATCGCAGGATGGGTGTTGGTCAATACCACTGGCATTTTTAATAGTTTTTTCGCAAACGGTATCATGCCTTTAATCGCACTACCGCCGCCTGTGAGCACAATGCCCTTATCAATATAGCCTAATAAATCCGCTTCATGTAACTGGCGTACTACTTCAGTGAAAATCTGCACGTAACGGGCTTCGATAATACGCGCAAGGTTGTAGATACCAATGTTGATTTCATCACCTGACCCTTGCGGTTTAAATAGGAAAAATGAGCTTGGATCTACGCTGTTGACATCCACTGTACCATGCGATTTTTTCAGCTTTTCAGCCTCTATCATTGAAATACCCATGTCTGCTGAAATATCCATCGTCACTTCATGACTACCTGTTGCGATACAATGGGTAAAAATCAGCTTATTTTCTTTATAAACACAAATACTTGTGGTGCTGGCACCTATATCTACCAAGCAAACGCCTTGTTGGCGCTCTTCGCTCATCAAGCTATATTCGGCACTGGTTACCGCATCGAATACGATATGATCAATGCCCACATCACAACTTTGCAATAGTTTTTGGATATTTTGACGACCAGCAACTGGCATCATCATCATGTGATACATCACAGCTATATTGTGCGCCACCATATCAATAGCATCATCAACCATAAACTCTTGGTTATCGATATAAATACCTTGCTGACAACAATGCATCAAATAATAGTCAGATGACAAATCTTGAGATTTGGCATTTGAGAGCGCTTGCACCATATCTTTAGCACGAACGAATTCGTCTTCTACTCTAACATCGCCCGCACTATTTTTGCTCAATAGCTCAGGAGTCGCCAGCGTCAGCCAGACACTATGTACACGGCAATTAGCGGTATCTTCCGCTTCTTGAATAGCCTGTTTGATAGCACCTTGCAAGCGTTCGCGATGCTTTATTTGACCTTGATAAAAGTCGCTGTTCTTAACTTGCCCCACACCCATAATACGGATGTCTTTTGCAGACACAACACTACCAATGACGACATAAACTGCCGTGGCACTTAAATGGACAACAACCAAATTTTCAGTATTTTTCATGGTACCAGACAAATTATCGCTAAACAGGAGAACAAATGATGTCTCCATTAAATCATTAAAATAAGTCTATTATCAGCTGATAATAGCGTATGTATACTCTGTATAAAAAATAAAGCAGACAAGTTTAGCGTGTTGGCTACTTTATATTACTTATAGAGGTGCTTCAGTTGATGGTCTTTCGTTTATGGGTGTGTCATTATCTTTTGGCACCGCTACATTCCATGCAATCGTAAATCCATTTTTGTAACGAAGATCTACTGACTGTATCTCATCACGGCGGTTTTTTAATTGATTACCCAGCAGCTGACTTAAGTTCAGGAGCTTTTGCGCTGTATTCTCATTATCAACGATAAGACGTAACCCATTATCAAAACGAATCAGCCACGTCATTCTTGGCGACAAAATAATATCTTCAACTTGTAAGCCAAGCGGAGCATACCAGTCATTGACTTGCTGCATCTGCTGCATTATGACTGGTGCTTGAGTCATATTGCCTTGCAAAGTTGCAAAGTTCTCTTGCGTTAAATCTCTACTATCAGCAGGAACAAACACATTGCCTGTTGCATCCACTAGACGCTCAGTACCGAAATTTGCCACTGCTTGCTTAGGCAGTACGGTAACCACAATACCTTTTTGCCAGTCACGACTAATACCGACCTGATCAACCCAAGCCAAACCAGTGGTAATATCTCTCAGCGCTTGCAAATCAGAGGTGAAAAAGCTGCTCACACTTTGCTGATCCATAATATGCTGTAGCGCCCGATATTCGGCAACCTTCAATCCTTGATGATCGACATGAATAGCTGCTGGAGGTGCTTCACGTAAAGCCTTACCGCCCATTATCAATATCAGCACTAATAACCCAAGCACCAATACGGCAAAAAAGTATCTAACCGCAGTGGGTACTTGAAAGTTTGATTTTGGGTGACGGGTTTTATCACTCATCAAGTCAGCGACGTCATTGACAGTTTGAGCCATACTAAACTTCGTCCCTATATTTAATCAAAATAATCTGTATATTTCATACATTTGATTCATGTTCACGTAAATCGATGATTTTTTTATTTATGTAAAATCTACTTAATAGATATGCTATCAATTCATAACTTTAAACGGCAATATAAAGTGTGCTTATCGGCCTTTAAATGTAACATTTCTCTTATTTAATGAAGGACTTACCAAAGCATTGCATAACTATCACCAAAACCACTACATAGTTACAATATTAACGCATTTTAGCTTCAAACAATAGCCTAACCCCTACTACTCCTAACGATTTTACACAAGTTTACACGAAGCTGTGGTATAGCAGCTATAGCGATACATTACGAATAATAAGAAGCTACTACTAAACAATGATAAATAGCTTAAATGCCTCATTTATTTAAATAATCATTCTTATGTAATTACTAAAAACAGCTTGTTGTATATAGGCAGTGACTTATTAAATAAGCTGTTACACCGTTTGCGCCAAAATATGCCAGCACAAGCTCTCGAAATCCATACCACGAGCTTTCGCTGCCATTGGTACCAAACTATGACTGGTCATGCCCGGTACGGTATTAATCTCAAGTAGCCAAAAGTTGCCCGCTTCATCCTGCATCGCATCAATACGTCCCCAGCCTTTTGCTTCAACGGCACGAAACGCCGATAAGCTTAAATCTTGCAAATGCTTTTCATCGGCAGTACTTAGACCACAAGGAATATAGTAGCTGGTGTCGTTGCGATTGTATTTGGCTTCAAAATCATAAAAATTGGTGATGTCAGCAGGCTCTAGGCGAATGACAGGATAAGCTTCATCATCGATGATAACAATCGTGAATTCACGACCGGTAATCCAGCGCTCAGCCATCACGGCATCACCGCACTGTACTGCGGTCGCATAGGCAGCCGGCAGCTCATCAAGGTGATTGACTTTGGTCATACCAATGCTTGAGCCTTCGTGTACCGGCTTGATAATAAGTGGCAGCCCTAACATATTAACCACTTGCTGCCAGTCGGTATCAGCGGTTAGCAGTGAAAACGGTGCAGTCGATAATCCACAGCCTTGCCACAGCTGTTTGGTACGTACTTTATCCATACCAAGTGCTGACGCCAAAATACCTGAGCCTGTTTGAGGAATATCAAACCACTGCAGCACGCCTTGTAGCAGACCATCTTCGCCACCGCGACCATGTAAGACATTAAATACACGATCATACTGACGTAGTTCAGTAATGTCTTGATGCTTAGGATCAAAATGCGTGGCATCAACGCCTTGGTTTTGCAGTGCTTGCAATACAGCAGCGCCACTATCTAAAGAAACGCTACGCTCATTGCTGCTACCACCGTAAATCACCGCCACTTTACCAAATTCACTCGCCTCTTTTACTTTACTTTCTTTAATAGCGGGTAACGTATCAGCGCTTTGTCTATTGTTATTTACTTTATCCTGCTCTGCTTGTGCAGCAGCTGCTAAAGCTGTTTCTGGATTGATAATAGGGGCAGCGTTATTTTGAGCATTGCCTTTAATGTTGTTGTTACTGTTATCTGTAGCGTTTTGCTCAACATTAACGCCATCTTCATCAATATTATTATTTTCTTTAGTCTTATTCATGGTCATCGTTAGTGCTCCTAATGTTTTTAAAGCAATGCCTCTAAGGCTTATTTGATATAAAGATTATTGGCGGCGAGATCGATCGCTATCTGCCCGACATTACCCGCGCCTTGGGTGATCAGCATATCACCTGCTTTGAGTAATCGCTGCATGACAGGGGCAATATTATCTTTATCAATAATCGTCGGCTCGACCGCACCGCGCAGTCGTATACTACGTGCTAAGGCTTTGGTATCCGCGCCAGCGATAGGGCTTTCACCAGCAGAGTAGACATCCAATAATAATAACTCATCAACACTTGAGAGTACTTCGACAAAATCATCGAAGCAGTCACGTGTACGACTATAACGATGAGGCTGGAACATCATCACTAAGCGACGCTCAGGGAAGCTTTGACGGGCCGCTTTGATGGTAGCATCAACTTCTTTTGGGTGATGACCATAATCATCAATTAATAGCACATTACCATCATCTATCTCCACAGAGGCATGCTGCTCGAATCGGCGACCAACTCCTTCAAATTTCTGTAGCGCACGGGTGATTGCCGCATTATCGACGCCTTCGTCAGTTGCCATAGTAATGGCTGCAAGCGCATTGTAGACATTATGCACGCCCGGAATATTCAGCGTCAGACGTAATGGCTCATGATCACGGCGCAATACGGTAAAGTGGGTTTTTGTACCTTCGGTGACCAAATCAACGGCTTGTACATCGTTAAATGGCTCAAGACCAAAGGTCAATACCGGACGTCCAATATCATCAATCATCGCATAGAGCTCAGGGTCATCACCGCAGACCACTGCCAAACCATAAAACGGCATATTTTGTAAAAACTGAATGTAAGCTGCTTTTAATTTATCAAAACTATTGCCATAGGTTTCCATATGATCTTGATCGATATTGGTGACAATCGCTGCCATCGGACGTAATGACAAGAACGACGCATCGGATTCATCTGCTTCTGCAATTAAAAAACGACTGCTACCAAGCGCAGCATTTTTACCTGAAGCGTTGAGCTTACCGCCAATCACATAAGTAGGATCAAGCTTTCCTTCTGCCATCATAGTAGTCAACAAACTAGTCGTCGTGGTTTTACCATGCGCACCGGCAACCGCGATACCATGACGATAACGCATCAACTCACCAAGCATATCGGCACGGCGAACCACAGGAAGACGCGCTTCGAGTGCTGCTTTTACTTCAGGATTGCTACGGTCAATGGCAGACGATACGACGATGACATCCGCATTAGCGATGTTTTTAGAATCATGACCGATAGCAATATCAATACCAATCTGTGCCAAGCGTTTGGTCACTAAACTCTCAGTAATATCAGAACCACTCACTTGATAGCCTTGATTATTCATAACCTCAGCAATACCACACATCCCCGAACCACCAATACCGATAAAGTGCAGATGCTGAATACGGCGCATTTCTGGTATTTCAATCAAGCGTTTGGTTAAAGCTTTAGCAGAGGTAGGCATAGCGTTTTCTCTTTTTATAAGACGGATAAAATATAATGAGGTAAAAATATCAGGCGTTTATTTGTTTATCTATAAAGTTTGCCAAATAATATCAGCAACGTGTTGGCAGGCTTGGCGATTGGCAAGGGCATGACCTTTTTTTGCCATTTCTAAGCAAGCCGGTCGATTAAGGACTGCAAGCTCTTCGCTCAAGCGTTTGGGCGTCAATTCATTTTGCGGCAATAAGATCGCTGCTTTATGTAATGTCAGCGTCCGCGCATTCGCTGTTTGATGGTCATCAACCGCACTTGGCAATGGTACAAAAATCGCAGCAATACCGACATTTTGGATTTCAGTAACGGTCAAGGCACCAGCACGGCAAACAATAATATCTGCCCAGTTATAAGCCGCTGCCATATCATCTATAAAGGGCTGTACGGTAAACTGATGCGTACTTAAATTCTCACTATTATATGCCGCTTGCGTCGCCGCTTCGTTATTGCGTCCACATTGATGACGCACTTCAAACGGACTCTCTATCAATGCCAACGCTTTTGGCACAGTCTCATTTAGCACTTGTGCACCAAGTGAGCCGCCAACCACTAGCAGCTTTAATGCTGAGCGGTGATTTATATCATAACGCGCCACAGGTTCAGCGACTCCAGTAATCGCATTACGTACTGGATTACCGACTGTTTCAAGTTTTGAATCAAGCTGACTATTGCCAAAGGTATTTTCAAACGCTTGCAAGACTTTGGTCGCCATCTTTGCCAAGTAGCGGTTACTCATGCCGGCAATCGCATTTTGTTCATGGATAATAAGCGGTGTCTTGGTCAAACGGGCTGCTATACCGCCGGGTGCGCTGACATATCCGCCAAAGCCGACCACCATATCAATATTATTACCACGAATAATTTTGATAACCGCCATAGTCGCAGACAGCAAGGTCACGGGCATCTTAAGCAGACGCCCAATTCCTTTACCGCGTAAGCCTTGCATCTCAATCGCATGAAAAGGATAACCGGTTGGCGCCACCAAACCATTCTCCATGCCGTTTGGTGTGCCTAACCAATGAATCACCGCACCGCGCTTAGTCAGTTCTTCACTAACCGCAAGTGCTGGAAATACATGCCCGCCAGTACCGGCAGCCATCATTAATATGTGCGGTGTCTTCATGAAACGCCTGCCTATCTTTTTCGTATTAATATGAAGGACTTATTGTCCTATAGCCATCTTACTCATCGGGTCATTAGAGCTGTTTAAAAGCCCGCATAGTATAGTGTAAATCGTGGTCTGATATATAGTCATTTCTGCCCGACCAATAACAAAAATCCAAGCCGTGAATAATCGCGACTTGGCTTTGGTAAATACCGCGAAATCATTATCAAAACGCTAGTTCACTGACGTTTTAACGATCTATGTTAGCACAACTATTTTTACTCATTGTGCCAGTAGATGAGCATTACATTACTCTATCCTTACAGCTTATTTAACTAACAAACTTTAGCAACCTATCAGATTGCCAGTTTTCGCTCGATAGAGATGATAAAATCGGTCGCAATGTCAGTACCACATTGGTCATCAATCTCACGCACACAGGTCGGACTGGTGACATTAATTTCCGTAATGCGTCCGCCAATTAAGTCTAAACCAACGAACATTAGACCTTTTTCTTTGACAATAGGCGCGACCACTTCTGCGACTTGGCGTTCGATATCGGTCAGCGGCATGGCCACCCCGCTACCACCGGCGGCAAGATTACCGCGCGTCTCACCCTTTGTTGGAATACGAGCCAAGGTATAGTCAACCACAGTGCCATCAACAATAAGAACGCGCTTATCACCTTCTTTAATCTCTGGTAGATAACGCTGCGCCATAATCGGCAGCGTTTCAAGCTCAGTCAACATCTCAAGCGTCACGCCAATATTAGGACTGTCAGCAGTCAGGCGGAATATACCCGTACCGCCCATACCATCTAACGGCTTCACAATAACATCTTGCTGCTCAGCGATAAACTTACGAATATGTGCCTGTTTACTGGTCACAATCGTTGGGCTCATATAGTCACTGAACCAAGTAGCAAACAATTTCTCATTACAATCACGAATGGCTTGTGGGTCATTGACCACCAATACGCCTGCGGCTTTGGCATGGTCAAGCATATAAGTTGCATAGATAAAGCGCATATCGAACGGTGGATCTTTACGCATCAAAATCACATCATAAGCGCTAACTGTGCTCGTCTCTTTTTCACCCAATGTATAGAAATCTTCAGGATCACGCTTGACCGTAACAGACTGCGTATCGACCATCAACTGCCCACGATCGAGCCATAAATCATGAATCTGACAATAACCCAAACGATGACCGCGAGCTTGCGCCGACCACATCATAGCCAGACTGGTGTCTTTTTTATAATTCACTTGCTCAATGGGATCCATAATCACAAGTATGTTCAAAGATTTTTTTGGCTGTTCTAGGCTCATAAGAGTACTCATTTACAGGATGTTAGTAATAGATAAAATACACGAAAATCACATATCATTACGCCAATATAGGCAAATATAGATAGCAACAATTGCGATTAACTATACGCCATAATGGGCACGATAATACTGCATTTTTGCAAGTTGGGTTGCGTCTTTGTTCGGATTATCAGTCTCTACCAAATAGCTGATTAAATCATCAATATCAACAAGGGCGCGCACTGGCACATTTAAAGTTGCCGCCAGCTCCTGAATTGCCGAGCGCTCTGCTAAACCTTTTTCCTTACGGTCAAGGGCGACAATAATGCCGGCAACCTGTGCGCCTGCTTGTTCTAAAATCTCAACCACTTCACGCATCGCTGTACCTGCGGTAATGACATCATCCAATACCCAAACGGCTTTGCCATTGACATCAGCGCCGACCAAATTACCGCCTTCACCGTGCGTTTTGGCCTCTTTCCGGTTGTAACCCCAGTTGGCATTGATACCATGATATAGCCATAAAGCTTGTGCGGTTGCTGCCACAAAGGGAATACCCTTATAAGCGGCACCAAAGATAACCAATTCTTGGGCACCTTGACCATCGTTCGTAGCCGCAATCTGTTCAGCTAGAGCATCTGCATAACCACGCGCTAATAACGACAACATCTCACCTGATGCAAGCAAACCTGCATTAAAAAAATACGGGCTAATGCGACCAGACTTTAAGACAAACTCGCCAAATTTTAAGACTTGATTATCTAAAGCCAGTTGAATAAAGGCATGAGAGGAAAATAGGGCATTGTTAGCGTATTGGGCATGGGGCATTAGAGGATTCCTATGAACAAAAAGAAAGTTTAAAAACAGTTATGATGATGCGCATTATAGGCGTTGGCGCTTAACTTGACCAACCATTGATATCATAATCTTGCATATTGGGATATCGGGTTAAAAGACCACAACGTGATGAGAGATTAAAATAGCATTGACCATCGCTACTCACTTGCATCTCAAAACCTAAATAATGCGCCGCAACGATAATATGCCCTGCAAAAATCCGGATTTGGCGATAAGAATGTCGCTGAGCAGGCTCACAGATACTCTGACTGAGTAAATAGCTGCGTATATGCTGGCAAATTTGCGCGGTACTATAACTATGGTTGATACTTTTGCGACGGCTACACTGCTTTAAAGCATGGACAGCAACGCTACACGCCATAGTATCAGTCGCTAAACTGCCCTCGCCTAACTCGAACTGCTGCGGCTGCAATATTACGTGCCAGTCATCAGCATACATACTATTTAAAAGCTCATCAGGATTATAGCGTTTGGTCAGGGTGCGCAGAGATAATGCAGCAGACGCTTTGGTTTTAACATTAATATCTTTATCAACATCCCCGTTCTCCACCTCTGAAAATCCATAACGATTCAATCTTGGATACGCCCGAATTGCTTGTTGGATATCTGACATATCTAGCAAAACCATCTCATTTAACGACGACATTAACGGCTGCTCGCTATGATTGTGATAAAAACTATCAGGGAGCGCTATCAATTTAGCAGCGTTTAGTAATGATAAATGTTCTGCCAATGCCTCTGAAGCAATGAGCGACCATTTTGACAAGCTGTCCTTATCAGGCTGATAAAAACGCGCAGCATTGCCATATAATCGACGTAACTGCCCATTTAAGCGGCGTGCTGGTTCGGGAATATCCGTCAGCGCTCTTGCAGGATCTAACGGCACTTGGGTCGGATCAAAATTAGGATGGACAATCGCAGGCTGGTCACTATTGAAAAAAGCAGCTGATTGCGCCGCATTACTGTTTGCAAACTGACCCTTTATCACAAGATCAACACTGAATAAACTCTCATCAGAAGTAAAAGGCTGGGTCATAAAATCTCCCTAAATAAATGCCTTCTTATAAAGGCACCCGTAAACAACATATTAGAAAACGTATTTCAGTGCTATAGCGACTCTATCACTCTTGATGACTCAAAATATCTTGATAACCGCTTTGCCAATCAGGATACGTCAGCCACGCTAACGGAATATTGCTATGCAAGCGTTTTCCGGTCATGGCACTATTTTTATCGTCACGTGTTGGCAGCGCTTCGCCCAGTTGCTCACATAGCCAAGTGGTCAGCGTAAAGGAAGTTACTGGTAGATAATCGGTTGCAATATATACAGGCTTTGATACCTCTATCGTCAATACCTTGGCAACAATATTCACCAAATCAGAGTCCATAATGCGATTGGTCCATGCGCCAGCTGCTATTGGCTGTTTTTCTGACTCTTTGGCTTTACGCACACGCATTAAGCGCTCGCGTCCATAAATACCACTTGGGCGGATGATAATGGCTCTATCATCAAAACCTTGTTGCAGTACCTGCTCTGCCTGCAATATGACCTGTGATGCTTCGCGTTTAGGCAACATTGGTATAGTATCTTCGTCAATCCATTGACCATTATCTTGCCCATAGATACCAGTTGAAGAAATAAAAACAATGCGCTGAAGATTGGATAATTTATCCGCAAGCAACGCTAAATGCTGGTTAATCGCCAAGTAGCTGTTGTGATAACCACTGGTTGAGTACTCATCAGGGGTGACGATGATAGCAATATGAGTAAAGTCTTGTAGTTGCTCAGCGCTAATCGTCAACGCATCTGCTTGCATAAACTTGGCATGATCGCTCAATACGTAATTTTGACGTTCACGACGTGCCAATCCTGTGACGCAAACACCGTCTTGAGCAAGCTTATTGGTCACTGCTAATCCAATGTCACCTTGACCGATAATCAGTATATTGTGCGTATTCATCATAATTCCTGCCTACCTTTGAAGATGCTGCTAAAAATATTGGTGGCTACTTAAAAATAACGTCGATATGACAGCTGTACATCGTCATTGGCATCAATGCGATCTTGCCATTCATAATTGGCATTGATACGTAATGCCTGCTTTTTATCAATATCATATTGTAGCCCTAAGCTTGATATCGGCTGCCAATAGTGACCGCGCACATTAGAGTCGTCGCTGTTGCCATGATACCAATATGGCAATTGCAATTCAGCCTGCGCACGTAACTGATTGTTAATCTGATAACGGCAGCCAGCGTTTACGCCTGCGCCGACACGAAAGCCTTTATTAATACCACGCCCCGTTTGCACGGTACCTGCAAAAAAGGTATAACAAAGCTGCGGCGGCATCTCGCCTGTACCTGCACTAGGCGTACCAAATGCCCATGACCAACCAGACTCATAGCCCAAGCTACCAACTAAATGGTCGGTACCGTCTTGCTGCGAGCCATCGTTTACACGCGTGGCCTCTATACTCGCGCCCCAGGTTTTGCCCTTCTTAGCAGAATTGACCGGATTGAAAGAACGCCCTTTAATTAACGTAAAATTCTGTAACACCACACTTTTTGGCTGATTGGCTTTATCATTATCTGTGTCATACAAACGTACAGTCGCAGAAGCACCTTCTAAATCAAAGAACTGCGGAAAACCAGACGGACGATCAAGGGTATCGTGATAGCCTGCGCGCGCCCCAAGCTCGATGTAATTATTATCTCCGCGTTGACCGATACCAATACTGCCCATTTGCAGCGAATGTCGATTGAGAGGATTGGTATCTGAGACCGCAATCTGGTGAGTGAGTAACGTCTGACCGTCAGGTGACATGCTCGAAACTTTATTGAGCTGGGCCGACTTAGTCTCATGAAGCATCTGTTTGGGGTTGTTATGGGAGCCGAGCTGCTCACGCTCCTGTTTGACTTTGTTCAATTGTGCTTGGCGTAAGGTACTATCAGCCGGCGTATAATGGGTGCTAGCAAGAAAACCTTCTTTGTTCAGCAGCTGTACCACATCTGATGGAATAACAGCATAAGGCAGCTGACTTAATAAGTGCTGCTCTGGACGTACCACATCTATCAGGCGCAAAATCTCAGAGGCGCAGTTGTCAGTGGTAAAGTAATAGGGCAATTTTAAATCTTTGGTTTCCCAAACGTGCAATATGATTTGCTGTACTTCTTCTGGGGTCAAATCCAATTGATATGTCCACGCATCACGCTCATCGTCTTGCAGATATTTAGCCAGCTTTTCAGGATAAGGGTCAATCTCGATCAGATTGTTATAGCCGCCCGTCATAGATTTGATGGCGTACAATACAAAGTTATCTTTGGTATCGCCATCGACTGTATCATTTAGCGCATAAGCATGATGAATCTGGCTTGGATCAGCCACACTAGCTTTTGAATCGATACGCAACAAGGTATGAGCAAAAGCAGACAGAGGATTGTCTAAGTACTCTTGCGCAAACATAATAGACAGCTGCTCAGGGGCAAGCTTTTGCATCCATGCGGTTAGTTCTGGACAAGTTACCTGCATCGCTGACTTATCAATAGCTAAGGTATCACTTAGCCATTTTGCTCGCGCTGGAAAACGGCATAGCACAGAGTTACTATTACTAGCTTGGGCAGTATGATTAGTTTTAGAGTTACTGGTTTTATGAGCCCTCTCCTCAGCAAAAGCAACCAGCATGGCATCAAGCTCAGCACCTGAATCCTCACGGCCATTTGGGCTTAAAAAGAAGCTGGCGTCATCGACCGCACTGATATTTTTATTTTTGCCAAACAAGCCTTTTTTCTCATCAGAGAAATATAATAAGCGGCGCCATGTCGTATGTTGGGCAAGATTTTTTGTCTTAGCCTGCTCACGCCATGAAGCTAGCAGCTGTTTGGTGTCTATTTCAGCAGCTGTTTCGGCTTTAGCGTTGTTATGGATACTGTCATCGGTATTAAGCGCAAGCTCACCAGTCGTGACCAGTGAAGCAGGCGTTGGTAAAAATGCTTGTGCCTGCGCGGTTAGCAGCAGTCCAGCAATCGCCAATGGCAAACGCGCGTATCGGCTTTTTTTGATTGGCCTATCATTTAGCACAACACGATTTGAAACTGAGCGTATAGACATAAGACAAAATCTCGCACGTTAAGAATAATACGCTTATTGCGTTATCAGATTTATAAGGATATTGCTGACTGTTTATGATTTTTTTGCGCAGCATTATTTAAGTAGCGCTTTTTTGTACCAAGATGACGATATATAGTCGATTCTAAATAAAGTAGATACATCATGTTTTGACGCGGGACTGGTATAAATTTTTTTGGCATGCTGTGCCTACGCAGACAGAGGCTGCAAAAAATTCATTCCAGTCCCGCTGTATCGTTTTTATACTGAGCTTAGTATATTTGCTATTCATTTATACAAAATTTATGATAAAACGCATTTGCGCTTCGCTGATCAATAACCATAATAAAAGAGAGTACTATGTCTATAGCGTCATCGATGACTATTAATAAGGGTCAGTTATCTGCCGCCACTTGGCTTGCATCGCCAAATTATAATAAACGACCTGAAAATACTACGGTTAATGCCATTGTTATTCACAACATCAGCTTACCACCTAATGAGTTTGGTGCATGCGGAGCTGATGGCATTCATTACGTCAAAGCTTTGTTTACCAATCAATTAGACTGGGACGCTCATTCTTATTTTCAAACCATTAAAGGTGCTGAAGTTTCTGCGCATTTATTCATCGAGCGTGATGGCACTATCACTCAGTTTGTCAATTTTAATGAGCGCGCATGGCATGCTGGCAGGTCAAGCTATCTTGGTCGAGCCGAGTGTAATGATTATAGCATTGGCATTGAGCTTGAAGGATCAGATTTTGTGTCCTTTAGTGCAGCACAATATGAAGCTCTGGCTCAAACCATCGTTGCCATTTATGACGCTTATCCTAAAACTCGTCGCCATCTGACTGGTCATAGTGATATTGCACCCGGTCGTAAGACTGACCCCGGTGATTATTTTGAATGGAAGAGATTGCGTCAGATGGTTGCAAGCCTTCTTGATACCTAAATTTAATGTTAACTAAGACAAAGCCGTTCTTGATAACAGGATATATATTCCACATTCAATCCATTTATCAGGATAATGAAAGTGCTATAATCTGTCAGTTTTTTTGACTCTCGTAAATCAGCAAGCAACCATCACCAAACAAATTAGCAGAATAGGTTCTCATGGCAAAAAGTCGGTTATTTCGTTCAACCATGGTGGTCAGCAGCATGACCATGCTGTCACGTATTTTAGGTCTGGTACGTGATATTGTTTTATTGGGCGTCTTTGGCGCTGGTGGCCTGATGGATGCCTTTTTGGTCGCCTTTAAGATACCCAATTTTTTGCGTCGCCTGTTTGCTGAAGGCGCATTCAGTCAAGCCTTTGTACCTGTTTTATCCGAATATAAAGAAAAATACAACTTACGAGAAGTACAGATATTAGTTAGTCGCACCTCAGGCGCGCTGCTGTTAATTTTATCGATGCTGACTGTGGTGGTTATCTTGATGGCACCGTGGGTGGTGACTTTATTTGCACCCGGTTTTGCCGATCAACCTGATAAGTTTGCGATTACCGCTGAGCTGTTGCGCCTCACCTTCCCTTACTTGTTATTTATCTCAATGACTGCATTTGCCAGTGGTATTTTGCAAAGCTATGGACGTTTTGCGGCACCAGCCTTTGCACCTGTATTACTCAATCTGTGTATGATTGGTGGCGCGCTGGTTTTTGCACCTATGTTTGAGACGCCCATTATGGCGCTCGGTTATGCGGTCGCTATCGCAGGCTTATTACAGCTTCTACTGCAATTGCCGCAGTTATCCCAGCAAAAACTACTGGTGATGCCCAAAATCGACTTCCAGCATGAAGGCGTCAGACGCATATTAAAGCTGATGCTACCTGCTATCTTTGGGGTATCGGTGACTCAAATTAATCTGCTATTAAATACTATCTTTGCCTCTTTGATGATTGGCGGCTCAGTCTCGTGGCTATATGCCGCTGAGCGTATGAGCGAGTTACCCCTTGGTTTAATTGGGGTGGCAATTGGTACAGTCATTTTGCCAAGCTTATCAAAAAGTGAAGCCCAAAAAGACGATGTCAGTTTTAAAAAGACCATTGATTGGGCAGCTCGCTTAATTATCTTAGTCGGTGTACCTGCATCGGCAGCACTGTTTATTCTGTCCGACGTGCTCATGCAAGCGCTATTTTTACGTGGCGAATTTACTTTACGTGATGCGCAAATGAGTTCGCTTGCGCTAAAAAGCATGGCGGGTGGCATCTTAGGCTTTATGTTGATTAAAGTCTTTGCCCCTGCGTTTTTTGCTCGTCAAGATATTCGTACGCCCGTCAGAATCGGTATTATTTCCGTTTTTGCTAATATGATCTTTAGTGTTATCTTCATTGGGATATTTTACTTCCTTGAGATTCCATTGCATGGCGGACTGGCACTTGCGACAACTGGTGCCTCATTTGTGAATGCAGGGTTGTTATATTACTTCTTGCATAAGCGTGATATTTTCCGTTTTGGCAGTCACTGGAAAAAACTGTTTGCGCAGTTTGCAATCTCTACCAGTGCCATGGTCGCTGTGCTTTATGTCATGCTACCGTACTTTCCAACCGATAAGGCACAGTGGCAACGTTTGGTTGCGCTGCTGATTATGTGTGTGGTCGGTGCGTTGGTTTACGGCGGAGTATTATTGGCAACAGGCTTCCGTCCTCGCCAGCTCAAACATGGTTAAAAGTGCTAGATAAATTATTGGTTTACCAAACCAAAACAAGCGCAATATGAGAATTGACAGTACATACTGCTGGTAGTTGCCATAATGGCTTATTGTTAAATCACTCACTATTAAGGTTTTATATGACTACTCAGCAGCTTGCCGCTCAACGCTTACCTATAATTTTTGCGACCGGTCTACTCAGTGCTGGACTATTAATAAGCGGTTGTAGCGATAATAACAAGGTAGAGAACCAGCCAGCAGACGAGACAACAGACGAGACAACAGACGGCTCATCTGCCATAAATACCGTTAGCAGCACGGATGATGTCGATACTACTCCTGATGTTAATAAGACTGATAGCATAGCTAATAGTGATACGGCTACTACAGATAGCGACATTGTCAGTCAAGATATCAGCCCTATCGCAGCCGCTGTAAAAGAGCCAAGTATATTAACCAATCGAACCCAATCAGGTACGCCAGAAAATACAGTGAAACTAGCGCTTGATACCTTATATTATGGCGACGTCAAAAAAGCGGCGTCATACTATAAAGTCGATATGGAGAATTTCGCTGAAGAGTTAAAAAATACCCAGTTTGCCTTTAAGCAGACAGTTGAAGCGGTCACTATTATTGACACCAAATATAATAACGATAAAACAAAAGCCACGGTCACAGGTGAGCTAAGACTAAAAGGTCAAAGTGAGCCTGCGCCTTTGGCTTATGAGCTGCAAAAAATCAATGGTGAATGGAAAATATTGGGGTAAAAAATGCTTGTTTAAAGCAGGAATATAAACAGAGTTATCTTAGATATTATTGTCATTATCTAGCACCCGTTTGCCCAGCATCACCACATCAGCGATGAATCCATCCATATCACAGACTTGAGGCATCAACCCCCATTGTGCAAAGCCAAGTTTACGAAATAGTCCTAAGCTTGGCTGATTATGGGCGAAAATAAGCGCAGTGACATTATGAATACCTAGACTTGGCGCTTGCTGTAACATCCAGCGTACCAATAAACTACCTAGCCCTTGACCATGATAGTCGTTATGGATATAAACGCTAATCTCGCTGCTGATATGATAAGCCGGACGCGCATACAAATCACTAAAGCTGCCCCAAGCAACGATAGGATATAACTGTATCTGTTCAGCGCTTTTAACTGCTGTTTCCAAAGCCATTCTAACTACATAGATAGGTCGTGTTGCACTCTCGATATGCTCTGCAAACCAAGCTGCCCGCTCTTCATAAGTCACTGGTTCTAGATTGGCTGTCGCCTGCTTACCAGCAATACTTTGATTATAGATGGCTAAAACTTCAGATAGATCTTCTGCCGTCGCATACTGCACCGTAAATGTATCGCCAAACTTATTTGTTAATATAGGCAAGTTAGCACAATCAAAAATAGGTTTAGAATTTGGGTTAGCTGTTATTGCAGACATAGCACCTCCATAATGGGTTATTCATTGTTGATGGTTTGACCATCCTATAAATCGACATCTCAACATTCAAACAAGCTTGAGTCCAATAAAGTAACTATGCTGTCAAATAGATAGTGCCGTTCCGTCATTATCAGCAGACTATAGGATGTTAGTGTGTCTATTTTACTTTATAATGGCTGATTTTAAACACATCGATTTTATATCCAGACGTGTTTTTCATTTTTTATCCGGTTTCATCTATCATAGCTGAACATTTATGAACACCTATTTTCTTGAGCAACTGATGGCGTCTTCAGACGCTTCGCCTACCAATGCCAACCCAGTAGCTTTAGCGCCCTGTGTGCTCACTATTGGCAATTTTGATGGCGTGCATTTGGGACATCAAGCGATGCTTACTCAAGTGCGCGAACTTGCAAAGGCGCGTAATCTTGGCTCTGCCGTGATGATATTTGAGCCACAGCCTAGGGAGTTCTTTGCTCCTGCTGCTGCCCCAGCCCGTTTAACCAACCTTGCCGAAAAGCAAGCGTTACTAGCAGAATATGGTGTTGAAACCTTGATTGTGGCAGGCTTCGACAACGAATTTCGCTCATTATCAGCGCAGGCATTTGCAGATATCTTAGCGCAGCGTTTGAACGTACAAGCCTTGGTATTGGGTGATGATTTTAAATTTGGGCATGATCGTACCGGCGACAGTCAGTTTTTACGTGATTATGGTTTGCATGTGACCAATCTAGATACGATTACTGACGATAATCATAAAGCAGCACGCATCAGCTCCACTCGTATTCGGGATCTCTTATTGTCAGGTGATATCGATGCGGCTAATGCATTACTTGGTCGTGATTATGCCATTACTGGCACGGTCGTTGGCGGTGATAAAATTGGTCGCACCATGGACTTCCCGACCGCTAATATTGACCTAAAACGTATTAAGCCTGCCTTACATGGTATTTTTGCGGTCGATGTGGTTAGCCTGGATAGTGATGGCAATGTTATACCAATCGACTTAGTCAAACGTGCAGATAATGGTCATAAAGGCATAGCAGGTTTGCAGGCACACAGTTTGTTTGGTACTGCTAATATCGGCACTAGACCTTCTGTCGACAAAACCCACGATTGGCGTTTGGAAGTACACTTTCCACAACTACAAGCCGACTTATATGGTTTAACCTTGCAGGTGCGTTTTTTGCATTATTTGCATGGAGAACGTCATTACGAAAGTTTGGATGCGCTAAAAGAAGGTATTCATCATGATGTACAAGAATTGATTGAATGGCGAAACAAGCAAACGGGCGGTTAAGTAGTGACCCTTTTAAGTAGATCATTGATAAACAAAAACCCACAACCTTTAAAGTTGTGGGTTTTTCAATGGCTGTTTTATTATCAGGTTATTTTTTATTGCCTAGCTGATAACTTACGCTTATGGGTGCAAACGTACATTCAATTCATCAATCACTTCTACCCACGCTGCATCTTTTTCCCATTCTTCTTGTAGGAACATACGTTGGTTGTCATTCCAGATACTGGCTTCTATCAACTTTTCCTCTTTTGCTAATTGATTGTTTTCAATAAAATGATCAATCGCCTCATCAGAGCTATCAAGACCCAGCTGAGCGAATAACTCACTCATATTATATTCAGATTCGCCTAACATACATTTTCTCCTTAAATGGTAATTTACTTATGCTTATTATTTAAATGAACCTGATTATTGTAGCAAGCTTTATAGTAATAGCTGTTAATCCACGTTTATCTAACGTTATCAATTGTATTAACCCTTAAGCATTATACGAAAATAGGCATCATAAGTAGGCTATTTATCGATAAAACATAAATAATGCTGACAGCACGCTAAAACTCGAACAAAAAAAAGCCCTCATGATAAATGAGGACTTTTTACTTAGTGCTGAATATAAGTAGCCCTAATATGACAATAGCCTAAAAGCTTACGGTAATAAGTGTGCTACTGCATCACGCTCTTCGCTCAGCTCTTGCTCAGTGGCTGCCATTTTCTCTTTTGAGAAATCTGATGACACATCAACGCCATCTACGATAGACCAATCGCCATTAGCACAAGTCACTGGGAATGAGTAAATCAAACCTTTGGCAATACCGTACTCGCCGTTTGAATAGACACCCATAGATACCCAATCGTTCTCATCAGAACCCAACGCCCAAGTACGTACATGAGCGATAGCAGCATTGGCAGCAGAAGCAGCAGATGATGCGCCGCGAGCTTTAATGATTGCAGCGCCACGTTGTTGTACTTCTGGAATATAAGTACCTTCATACCATGCGCGATCAACCAAATCTAACGCCGGTTTACCATTTACAGTACTAGCGGTCAAATCAGGATACTGAGTCGATGAATGGTTGCCCCAGATAATCATTTTTTTCACGTCATTAACCGTGCTGTCAGTCTTACCAGCCAGCTGTGCCATTGCACGGTTATGATCTAAGCGCGTCATAGCAGTGAAGTTACGTGGATCTAAATCTGGTGCGTTACGCTGAGCGATAAGCGCATTGGTGTTCGCAGGGTTACCCACTACCAATACTTTTACGTCACGGCTTGCAACGTCATTCAATGCTTTACCCTGCGCTGAGAAAATCGCAGCATTGGCTTCTAGCAAATCTTTACGTTCCATACCAGGACCACGAGGGCGTGAGCCTACTAATAGAGCATAATCGACGTCTTTAAAAGCCACGGTTGCATCATCAGTTTGGACGACACCAGCCAATAATGGGAATGCACAGTCTTCTAATTCCATGACCACACCCTTTAGGGCGTCGAGTGCTGGAGCGATTTCAAGCAATTGCAGGATCACTGGCTGATCTTTACCTAGCATCTCGCCAGAAGCAATACGAAATAACATAGCATAGCTGATATTACCAGCGGCACCAGTCACGGCAACGCGTACAGGCTGTTTCATTGACATTGAATACTCCCTAATTATTGATTAGATAGTCACGATTCTAATTGGTGATTATCGATTTAGATAGCGACTTACTCGCTGAATGCTTACTCGATTAATATAGTAGTCATAAACCGAGAGCTAGTGTAGCACTTCAGTCTATTAAGCGTCTAGGTAAAGCAAGAAACCTATCCCTAACTATATTGTTACATTTTATACGCTGAAATAGCGAGAACAAATATAGCAAGAGAGGATTATAGAAGACAAAAGAAAATATAACAGGAGAGATAATCAGCTAGATTAAAGGGGTATTATTTACCGCCTGAAATAACGAATTTACTGCCACAATTGTCCACGACATTATGACAATTGCCAAATTTACTGCCTTCATAACAGACATGTACATCCGTCAATATCATTTGACGTTGCGTACCTGACTGACAAATCAGATCGACACTAGCAGGGGTCATACCACTATTTAAGTTGGTCATTTGACCGATAAAACGAGATTTTAACACTGTATAACTATTGCCTGTGTTTAGCTCATTTGGCAACTTTAGAGCGCCTGCATAGTTAGTGATTTGACGGAAGTAATTACTGGAACTTAATGGGCTACAAGCGCCATAACGTTGCCACGCTTGGGTACGCACTGTGTTATCGGGCATAATACGGTTGACGACTTTTAGCTGTAGCGGTGTGATACGCGGCTCACTACCACGTCCACAGCGTTCCCCATAACCCATGTCCAAACCAGACACAGTCAAAAAATAACCTTCTAAGCACTGACGCATACGCGAACGCGTTGGTTGCAAATTACATAATGCCGGTGTCATCTCAATCATCAGCACGCGCTGACCACTCTTACTCGCATAAGCCGCTTGGGCAGACATAGCCATTGTCCCTTGCAACAGTAGCAAAGTGGTGATACTAAAAGCTGTCCAACCGCTATAGTTATACTGTTTACTTATCATATTGTCACTTACGTACTCTGATATCACTGTTTTTTGGCATCAAGCCCAGTTTGGTTTAAAGAGTTAACCGATGCCTAACATGCAACGATATAGACAGATTGAGATATTTTTTATTATATAGTCAGAGAAAAGTAATATCGATACATCAAGTACTGCTGATATTAATTTTTCTTGCTTGCTGTGCCTATGCAGACAGAGGCTGCAAAAAATTTATACCAGCAGCACTGTAGCGTTTTTGAGATATTTTAACTATATGAAGATAAAATATTGAGTAATGATAAAAATCAGCTTTTAGATTCGAGTGGTATTACTCAAATTGGCTAATCAAACCCAAAGCATCGATTGATTACCTCAAAAACGCCTTATAAAAAATCGCTCATAATGCCAGCAATGGTAACAAAAACCCTCTGTTAATCTATAGCAAAAACGTAAACATACACAATAAATGAATCATCTATGTTGACCATTGTCATTATTAAAAAAATTTGGTCATCAAAATACGATTGTTAAGCTAAAAAATTGCAGCTGTAAAAAAACCATTAACCTTTTATCGTTAATGGTTTTTTGCTATTACTTAAATTAAAATGCGGCAGGTACCGTACCCATACGCTGAGTGATTGGCTGACCATTACCCAATAAGCTGCTATAAATGGTGGCATTTTCCATCACGTGTTTGACATAATTTCGTGTTTCAGGAAAAGCAATAGACTCAACATACTGATCCGCTGCCAATGAGCCATAGGTTGGCTGCCAACGCTTAGCATTGTTTGGACCTGCATTGTAGCCTGCTGTTGCCAATACAGGCTGACTGTTTAGCTTCCCAAAGATATCACCCATATACCATGTGCCATAACGGATATTGGTATCACCGCTATTGGCACGACTTGCATTATATGTCTCACCCAAATTACGAGCGATATATTTTGCAGTATCTGGCATGACTTGCATCAGTCCACTTGCGCCGACATTTGAGCGCGCAGAGGCTACAAATCGACTCTCTTGACGCATGATGCCATATGCCCAAGCAGGATCGATACCAGCTGACTGACTATAACGTACTACAGCATCTTGGTGCGGCATCGGATGCGATATTGCAAGGCTATTGACGTTGTCAGTATTGTCAATGGCATATATCGCACGGTCTAGCCAGCCTATATCATAGGCTTGACGCGCTGCTGCAATGATCAATTTTTCATCACGATTGTCACGTGCTTTTTTGACCGCCCAGTTCCACTCACGATTGGCATAAGCTCGGCTGGCATCAGCGTTATATAACGCAAATGCGCGGGCAAAATGTGGATTTTGCATGACGCGAGCACGATCTGCGCTACTGACATTAGGTAAATTACTGCCCCCCAAACGGCTGGAATCAAAACGTTGACCAACTTTTTCTTTTGCCATCAAACCATAATATTCGTTACTTTTAGCGAGATTTTGATACATTTTCTTAGCCGTATTGCGCTTATTGGCATCATTTGACTGCTCATAAGCGCGCGCTAACCAATACTGCCATTGGTTGTTTTTTTGGGTTTCAGCATCCATTCTTGAGATGGCTTCGACCACATCATCCCAGCGACTAAAGCGAATCGCTGCCATGGCATAATATTCTGCTTCTTCAAAACTAAAGTCATTGTCTAAGCTATTACGGAACCAGTCTACGGCTTCAACGTTAAAGCCATCATCGGTATTATGATTCATGCGCTGTACGCCAAGGGTACGATAAGCTGCGCGGCGAGTATCATCGGTTAACAATTTGGCTGAACGCTGATTGTCTTGCTTGATATCAAACTCTAACTGCAACGCCGCCTCACGATAAGACTTTTCGGCGACACGCCCCATCGCGTAAAGATACAGATATTGATTGGTTTGGCTAGCAGGCTCACGGGCAAAACGGCTAAAGAACGACGAAGGGTTAAGTTGAATCTCACTCAGTGACGCATAAGGAATAGGCGTCCCCAAGCGCGAAGATAACGCCATGATATCACCGGTTTTGCCTTTACGCAGCATACGTTTGAGGCGAGATACTCTCTCTGGGTTGCTAATTAAGGCATTGTTATTCATCTCAAGCGCTAGCTGATCACAAAGGGCAGGCTGTTTTTTGGTCGTCAACCAGACATCAGATTTCGCTGCCATAGCACGCATGGTATCGCCGCCATTATTAAACCCAAGCGCAATGGCGCACTTCTCACTGTCATCAGCATTGGTGATCAGATTTGCCACTTGACGCACGGCTGCATAATCATTTGAACCCGCTTTGGTTTCAGCAAAATCAGCAACGAGCTTTTCTGCCATGACAGTGTCTGGATACTGGCGCACAAACTGCGACACTGCCGCAGGGCTTTGCGAATTCAAATCTACATTCATCCGCCAATAAGTAGGATACATGGCAAATAAGCCACCACTCATAGCTTGCTCATAATTATAAAGCGCATTGACATCGCCACGCTCTGCCGCAATGGCTGCTGCAGTGAATGAACCCACGCCATTATCTGGTTGATAAGCATTGTTTTGTTGAGAAGTGTTTTGTTGACTGTTTGGTTGATAGCCATCAGGTTGATAGCGCTCTACTTGATATTTGTCTTGTTGTTCAGAACTACCGCTCTCGCCCCATGTCAATTCTGCACAAGCTACTTGCGAAAAGCCCAAAACACCGACTGCAGTTGCCAAGCTCAGCGCACTTTTTTTAAGCGTCATTTTTTTAAAACTCTTATGCGTCTCATTTTGATAGATATTCTTATCAATCATATCAGGAGCAACCTGCGGCTTTTTCATACTGACTCTCTTTTATAATGGGTCTTAAATAATATTTTAAAAAGGCTTTTAAAAAAGTGACTCTAATCAAATGATTCTAAAATATAGGTTTAAAAAATACATTCCTAAATCGATATTTTAGACAGATAGAAATCAGGATTTATTCAATGACGCTAATAGGATGACATTCATCATACTATACTCGTTGCACTTTCAACCATAAGCTTTACTTTTCGTTAATAAATTGGATAGCACCGCGTAACACGAAGGTGTTACTGCGTACAAATCGGCATCAATCATTATGCATCCTAGTTATAACCAGATAATCATCGATAAGCAATTGATACTATTATAAATAATCCCATCTACTTATAATAATGAGCAGACGCTAATTTTTCACATTAGCACGGGGTTGTGATAAAATACGCCACCTGTTAATCGGCTAGCCCGCTATATTTTTGGTCAATCATGGACTTCTCCTTATGAGTGTTACTGTATTCAATCCCCGCATCGATGACGCTGCTGCCTTTGACATTACTGCTGTCACGCCTGCGGTCACCGCACTCAACGAACTAAGTTCAGCACAAGCTCCTGTCGAAAAAGCAGCTACCAAAAAGGTCTTTGTCACCACCCAAGGCTGTCAGATGAATGTCTATGACTCGGGCAAAATGCTTGATGTGCTTGGTGACTCACATGGTATGGAAGTGACGCATAATATCGACGAAGCCGATGTACTGCTGATGAATACTTGCTCCATTCGCGAAAAAGCCCAAGAAAAAGTCTTTTCAGAATTGGGTCGCTGGCGCAAATTGAAAGAAAAACGTCCTGACCTTGTTATCGGTGTTGGTGGTTGTGTGGCTTCGCAAGAAGGCGATAACATTCAAAAGCGCGCGCCTTATGTCGATATGGTATTCGGTCCACAAACGTTGCACCGTTTACCAGAGCTATATGACCAATCGCATCAACAGCGTGAGATTGCCCCAAAAAACCGTATTGGCACAGTGGATGTATCCTTCCCAAGTATCGAAAAGTTTGATTTTTTACCAGAGCCAAGAGTAGAAGGATTTAAGGCCTTTGTTTCTATCATGGAAGGCTGCTCAAAGTATTGCTCATTTTGCGTGGTTCCTTACACGCGCGGTGAAGAATTGTCACGTCCACTTGATGACGTATTGGCTGAGATTGACAGCTTAGCGGCACAAGGTGTCCGTGAAATCAACCTACTTGGTCAAAACGTCAATGGCTATCGCGGCGAAAAAGACGATGGCAGTATTTGCCGTTTTGCAGAACTCTTACATTATGTATCACACGTCGATGGTGTTGAGCGTATTCGTTATACTACTAGCCATCCGCTAGAATTTACTGATGACATCATTGATGCCTATGCACAACTGCCAGAGCTAGTATCACACTTGCATCTGCCCGTACAAAGTGGTTCAAATGCGATCTTGGCGGCAATGAAGCGTAACCATACGATTGATGTTTATATCAATCAAATTAATAAGCTCAAAGCCATACGTCCGGATATTCACTTATCTAGCGACTTTATTATTGGTTTTCCAGGTGAGACAGATCAAGACTTCCAAGATACTTTAAATCTAGCAAAAGAGTTAAACTTCGATCATTCTTATAGCTTTATCTATTCTAAGCGGCCGGGTACGCCAGCAGCGGAGTTGCCGGACGATGTGAGCTTCAAAACTAAAAAAGAGCGATTGGCAGAATTCCAAAAAGTAATTATTGATTCAACACTCGCTAAGACCCATGAGATGGTCGGCACTACTACCCGCGTCTTGGTTGAGCAAGTCGCCAATCGCCATCCTGATTGTTTAATTGGTACAGCAGACAATACCCGTACCGTAATGTTCCCTTACAATGTTGATAAAATGGATGAGATGTTGGGTAAAATTGTGAGCGTACACATTACTGAATTTGTGAGTCCGCATATGGTAAAAGGTGAGATTGAAGCAGTTTTAGCTTAATGGTTGTTTTAAATAAAATATCAAAAAAGCCGTTCACTATTCAATAGTAAGCGGCTTTTTTATGACTAAAGATTAGCCTTTATAGTCGGTGAAAAGTAATTATAGTCGGTGAAAAGTAATATCGATACAACACGTATTGCTGGTGCAAATTTTTCTTGCTTGCTGTGCCATTGCTGCCAGAGGCTGCAAAAAATTTACACCAGCAATACTGTAACGACTCTAAAGTATTTCAACTATATAGGAATAACTAGGGCGTGTTGAACATTCATAATTTGAGCCAAATATAAGCACAAGCGAGCGCCACCGTATTCTCATAACTCTGCTTGAGCTTATCAAATCTAGTGGCAACCGCCCTATACTGCTTTAGCTTAGCAAAGGCATTTTCTACTAAGTGGCGTACTTTATACAAGTCCCAGTCCATATGATCATTAGAGGACTTCGTGTTTGATCTTCTAGGGATGTTATCATGCGTCCCTGCTTGTTCAATATGGGCTCGTAGTGCATCAGAATCATAGCCTTTATCGGCACATAAAACCTCTGTATCGCTTAAATCTATCTTGTCTATTAAATCAGGTGCGACCTTAACATCATGGGTGGTACCATCTGATAAAATAAAGGTCAGTGGATTGCCATGAGCATCAACGGCTAAGTGAATCTTGGTCGCGCGTCCTGCCACACTTTTACTAATGGCTTGGGTGTTCTCATTACCACCACTACTGTGCTGATGCGCTTTGATATGAGTACCATCAATAAATACCCATTCACAGTCAGCGTCTTTGATTAATAAAGCAAACAGCGCAATCAGCTTATTACTCTTAAACCAGCGCTGGTAAGCTTTGTATATTGTATTAGGCTTGCCAAAGTAAGCTGGCAGATCCCGCCAAGGACAGCCAACACGCATACGATAAAGCACGCCTTCAACTGTATTTCTAAGATTTTCTTTGTCATAGATCTTAAGTTCTAGTAATATAGGTTTCAGTCTTGTCCAGTGTTCATCTTTGAGCATAGTGCGAGGCATAGCGAACGATATCTTTTTTGTGTCAGAACTTAAAGATTAACCGTTCGCTATTTTTTTTGCCATCAATTTCTATCCAATGTTCAACACGCCCTAATAGCAACTTTTAAATTATAAAACTATTGGACACATCAGCCAATAAAGTGGCAGCAATTAATATAAATATTATTCCGCAACCACGATTGAGCCAAGCCAAACGCTCACCAACATCTAACCACCCTGCCAGATTTTTGCCGCCTAATGTATATACTATCTGCCAAATCGTCTCACTTAGAAACAGTCCTAAGGTAAGCACAATATATTGCGGCCATAGCGGTGCACTAAAATTGATAAATTTAGGAAAGAAGGCTGCAAAAAATAAAATCGCTTTTGGGTTAGAGAGTGATACCCACATCCCTGTTCGAAATAGCATAGCATTACTAGGTGCCATCTTGACCGCAGCACTAGAGAGCGAGCGCGGCTTGAGTGGCTCAGATTTATGAACGCTATCAGAACGATTTGAGCTCGTTGCCAACTCTGTGCTAACTTCTTCGCTCATAGCATTGGCATCATTCATTAAGCTACTATTGCTGCCACTATCACGCCACGATGCAATGCCCAAATAGATAAGATAAATAGCACCGATTGTTTTAATGACCGTCAATAACCATGGCGACTGACGGCTAATGACATCCAATCCCAGTAGTGTCGAGAGCAACAGGATAAACAGCCCAAGACTGAGACCTGCCAGCGTCCATAATGTCCGCTTGACTCCGTAATTAATCCCATATTGAAATGCCAGTAGCATATTCGGACCCGGTGTCGCTGAGATAAAAAACGTACTTGCAAAAAATACCGCAAACAGATGCCAAGACATCAACCAACCCCTACTTTTTTATTTTAAACTGACTAAACGAAAAAATAAACACCGCCATAAAGACAGTGTTTATTATATCAACCACGATCGAAACCTTGCGGTTTATTTATCCATAGTACAACTTTCTAATAGACGCTGTAAGAAGCTATCACAGCGCTCAATCTCATTTAACTTAACATATTCATCAGCTTTATGCGCCTGCTCAATACTGCCGGGACCACAGATAATCGTTGGGATACCGCTATTAGTAAACTGCCCGCCTTCGGTAGCGTAAGCAACTTTATGACGCTTAGCATCCCCCGTCAGTGCCGCTATCAATGCTTGTAGCTCGGCACTATCATTATCTGTCATTGCTGGTACGCTTTCTTCTTGCATCAGCTCAATGCCGGTATCGGCAGCGCGCGCTTGCATCTGTGCCCTTAATTCTGCAACTTTTGCTTGAATCGGTAGTAGAATATCGTCCTGTGTCATGTGTGGTAGATTGCGATAATCAAAGGTAAACTCACACAGATTGGGCACAATATTGGTCGCTGTACCACCTTGTATGGTACCCACAGACAATGTCGAATAAGGGACATCGAACAGTGCGTCATTATCGTCACGATGGCTTATTTCTTCCGCCAAGGTGTCAACATAGCTAATCAAACGACTGGCATAACTGATGGCGTTCACACCTGTTGCTGTCAATGATGAGTGCGCAGATTTACCGTGGACGCGGCAGCGATAGACGGCAATGCCTTTATGCGCCACGACCATCGCCATATTGGTAGGTTCACCGACGATACAATAATCAGGGGTAATACCACGAGCTTTTAAGTCTGCCAAAATTAATGGCGCACCTAGACAGCCAACCTCTTCATCAAAGGATAAGGCCAAATGAAGAGGACGACTCAGCTGACCACTACTCGATAACTGTACCGCTTTTGGCAATAAAGTTAGCGCACACGCAATAAAGCCTTTCATATCGCAAGCACCGCGTCCATATAGCTTGTCACCACGAATCGTCGCAGTAAACGGCTCTGATGTCCATGCTTGACCATCAACTGGTACGACATCAGTATGCCCTGATAGCACCAAACCATGATTGATGATATCAGCACTGTTATTAGCATTGCCACCTGCTGCTACGGTGACAAATAAATTGGCTTTATTTTTGGCATTATTAAAGGTCAAATCTACGCTTAAGCCTAATTGCTCACAATAGTGTTGCACATCTTCAATCAATGCCAAATTTGAATGGCGACTGACCGTATCAAAAGCAATCAGCCTTGTAAGCCAGTCAAGGCTATTCGATGGATAATCATCTGCCTCCAAGGCTTCGGTAGCAAGCTCAATAGAGCGGCGCAAATGAATCATATCATCGGCTTTATCATCATTGTCAGTTATCATCTCAGTCTCCCTTTTATTGCCTTATAGCAAGTTACATTCCTTGTTAGGTTTTATAGTACCCCATATCTTCAAACCCTTTATGACAGATCTGACTTACGATGGATGATTCTGATTCATCACATCAATGACAGGTGGCATAGGTTTTGGCTTAGTATTAGAAGCCCTACCTTCTGATTGTAACTCTTTAGTGGTTTTGGCATCCATAGCCAGTCCCGCAATCAACGCAATGTCTTTCACAGGCTTACGCTGACGAGTGGCAAAGCTCACTGGTACCATACGGGCAAATTCATAAATGTACAAATATGACTCTTCGCCGCCTTCAAAATCTTCATCGTCTTCTAAACGAATGCCACCAATTTTTGCCAAATCGGTAAGCATCTCATTTTCTTCACTGCTCAGACGACAATCAGTGATACCAAAACCTGTCATAAAACCATTTGCCCACTGTTTCAATGCCATTACGCGCTCGTATAGGTCATGTTCATCATCTGGCACAAGCGGCGTATAGGAATAAGCATCATCCTTGTCTTTTAGCTGAAATACGGTGTCTTCGGCTTCTTCAGTCAGCAAGCTCAACGCTTCGTCAGGTAATGGCGCAAAACTCAGTTCTTCAAATACCTTGGCCCATACCTGTTCATCAGGCGCGTCACAAGCAGTCATCAGCCCAGTCATTAGACCATGTACCTCACTGATAGACACATCAGTCCAGTCGTCAAAAGCCTTTAACCATGTATTCCAGCCAGAGATATTGTCATTCATAATAGATGTCCTAATAATTGATGGTTAATGATTGCTTATAAAATAAAATCAGTACAATGTTATCGATGAGGCAGTGACTCATAAAAAATAAAGAGATCAAGCCCAACGCTGGTAATTACTTTGTTGGTATAGATATTATGCGGTCACCTATGGCATTATTAAACGCAGGCAACAACATTCATTTACGCTTATTTGTTAAGGATAAAAACTGACTATGTATGACCAACTTAGAATATTAGAAAAAATGATACTCGACATCAAAAAACAGTATCAGCTTGTCAGTGCTGAACTTAGCAGTCTCAAGCAACAACCATTAACTGACCCGAAAGAACTGAGTGCCCTAAAAACTAAGTTAGATAGCAGCTATACCGAACGCGATGGTGCCAAAAAACAATTTAATGATCTTGATAAACGCTACCAAAGCTTGGCTGAAGCGCACCATATGATCGGTGAAGAGCAAGATAAACTTCATAAGCAGATTGAGCTGCTAGCACAACAAAACCACGACCTAAAACAGCATAATAATGAATTAAAGCAGCAGTATAGCGATATAAAACAGCAAAACAGTGACTTAAAAAAGAAGAATGAATTGGCAGCGGAGCGTACACAAGTGGTATTACAACGCTTAACCCGTATTGATCAAACAGAAAGCCAGTAGTGTCTCATAGTCAAAAGTTAGCACTATTTTCGTTAATGAGGCTCACAAACGCTCACGATGACAGCATCCCTCTTCCACTTTATTGACCAGACATTGTAGGATTTATCATGACCGACAACCATAACAAAATCACTGAAAAACAGAAAAACAGCCCAGTAAAGAATGCTCAAGTAGAAACCAACCAAGTAAAAAATAATCAGGCACAGAAAACTTTATCAACTAATGCAAATACGCAAAGCAGCCCCATTGCTAAAGTAAATAGCGTACCTGAGCCGCAAATCAAGAAAGTCGATATTGCGATTGCTGGCATTACTTATCCTGTCTACTGCCCAGTACACGAACAAGAAGAGTTGCGTTCAGCGGTATCTTACATCAACGACTTTGCTTTAAATTTAAAAAGGGACGCACCAAGTCTTAGCCAAGAAAGCTTATTGGTATTATGCTGCCTAAATTTATATGAAAAAATCCAAACTCATGAAAGAGGTGAAGAAGATCGCGGACAACAGGATAAGCAGTCTATGGCTTTGCTAAACAAAGTTATTCAAGATGCCCACTCTATTTTATAAGCCAATGCAGTTCTTGATACTTATAAATATATCAAACGCTTAGTTTATGAAACTAAGCGTTTTTTTATGATCATTAGATAATGCTGTTTTTAGACTTATGGCTGATAAACCTTACCAGCATGAAAATCTGCTTGGTGTTCATAATTGCAAAAGAACAGCTCACCAGATGCTGATTTATCCATAATCTCTGATGCCATATTGGCATCAGCATCCGCGCTGACATCAATCGTTTTAGCGCTGACACTGCTTTCAAGCACGCCACGATATTCAGCCAAGCTATTGCCACAAAAGTCACACTGACGCGGTGTAATGACATCGCCTTTTTTGGGCATCATGCTTTTGGGCGCACGCGGGTACATGAACTTATAAAATCCCCACATCGAAACCCAGATAATGATGATGATAATAATAACAGCTAACACGGCAGCGCTCCTTCAAATATGGCTGAATACATTATAAACGTAACGATTCAGAATAGTCATATAAAAAACTGGCCACATTGAGCCAGTTTTTTTGCATCAAAATTCACAATCAAATGTGAGTAGAACTACAGCTGTAGCTCACTGATATCAGCCACGGTCAAGAATAACGCACGAACTTGCTTTAACAATGCCAAGCGATTGTTTTTGAGTGCTGCATCTTCGCTGTTGACCATCACACTGTCAAAAAACTGTGTCAACGGCTCATCTAAGCTAGCAAGGGTTTGCAATACTTGCGTATAGTCAGCCTGCTCAATTAATGGTTGTACCACTGTTTGTGCTTGCTTCACACTCGCATATAAATTTTGCTCAGCAGACTCAGATAACAACACTTCATCAACCGTGTCAGCAACGCTCACTTGTGACTTGGCTAATATATTGGCAACACGCTTGTTTGAATCAGCAAGCATCGACGCTTGAGGTAAGTCGCTAAAGGTTTGAACGGCGCGAATACGTTGATCAAAATCCAGCGGCATATGCGGGTTAATCGCTTGCACTGCCTGAATCGTATCGACGCTAACGCCCTGCTCCGTATACATCGCACGATAGCGCGAGTTCAAAAATGCCATCACTTGAGTAAAGGTATCGCCCATCTTGGCAATCTTGCTACCTTCCGCGGTACTATAGCCTTTGATGGCTTGCTCAACCAGCGCTACCAAGTTAATCGGTAGCTGCTTCTCAATCAAAATACGCAAAATACCAATGGCTGAGCGACGTAAGCTAAACGGATCTTTTGAGCCTGTCGGCGCTTGGTCAATCGCAAAAATACCGACGAGCGTATCCAAACGATCCGCTAGCGCTAAGCAAATGCCTATTGGCGTCTGTGGTAATACGTCACCGCTAAACTTAGGTAGGTACTGTTCTTCTAAACTTGCCGCAACTGCTTCTGGCTCATTATTCAAACGCGCATAATAAGTGCCTGCAATACCTTGTAATTCAGGATATTCACCGACCAATGAGCTTGCCAAATCCGCTTTGGACAAAATGCCTGCACGTACCGTTTCATCGATACTAATCTCACTACCTTGTTGTTGCATCAGAGCGGCAATAAAAGCTGCAAGCTTAGCAATGCGCTCAGATTTTTCCCAAATCGTACCTAGCTTGTCTTGGAACACGCGGGTTTTTAGGCTTTCTGTCAGCGCAAACAACGGCTGCTTTTGATCTTGTAAGAAGAAAAACTCTGCATCAGCCAAACGTGGACGCACAACTTTTTCATTACCTTCAATAATCTGATTCGGATCTTTTGATTCAATATTAGTGATAAAAATGAAATATGGCTGCAACTTCCCAGCCTTATCGGTTAAGCAAAAATACTTTTGATCCGCTTGCATGGTAGAGATAAGCGCTTCTTGCGGCACTTTTAAAAAACGCGCCTCAAAGCTTGCACGCAGGGCAATGGGGAAATCAACCAATGCGGTGACTTCATCTAATAAACTCTGCGGCACGATAGCGTCAGAACTAACCTCATCTGCCAATGCCTTGACTTGGTTTTTAATCAGCATTTGACGCTTATCAAAATCAGCCACGACTTTTAAACCATCAAGTAGTGGCTCATAATCATTGGCGTGTGCAATGTTATAGTAATCAGGGCTATGGAAGCGATGACCACGAGTTTGTGTCCCTGTCTGATGACCTTGAATAGTGGCATCAATGACAGCATCATCTTGCATCAAGACTGCCCACTGTACGGGACGCACGAACTCATTGCGGCTTGCGCCTGAACGCATACGTTTAGCAATCGGCAAATTATCAAGCGCGGTTTGAAAAATGGCGGGCAACAGCTCAGTGGTCGCTTGACCCTGAATCGTTTGCTCATAACCGATGTAATCACCTTTATCGGTATTGATAGTGGTCAACTCGCTGGCTTCAATACCCAAGCCTTTTGCAAAGCCCATCGCCGCACGGGTAGGATTACCATCGGCATCAAAAGCCGCTTTAATCGCAGGTCCACGTTTTTCCTCAGTACGATCCGGCTGTTTATCGCTAATGCCTTGAATCTGTATTGCTAAACGACGCGGTGCTGCAAAGGCTTTGATACTATCGAAGCTGATATTAGCGTCTGCTAATTGCTCGGTAACACTTTCTTGTAATGCGTCACGTAAAGGTTTTAGACTTTTTGGAGGCAGCTCTTCACACCCCAGTTCAAATAGAATAGTACTCATGGGATGCTCCTATTTATTATTGTTAGTTGATTGGTTTGTGTTTAATTCTTCAGTTGCCATGTCAGCGTCTTCTTTTGGCAAATACTTATCGAGCGCCGCTTGACGATGCGCCTCATCCGCCAACGGGAAGCCCAGCTTAGCGCGTGCTTCGACATAACCAAAGGCCACTTTCCGTGCTAGCGTACGTACTCGTAGGATAAAGCGCTGACGTTCGGTCACTGAAATCGCCCCACGAGCATCGAGCAAGTTAAAAGCATGTGAGGCTTTTAGTACCATCTCATAGGCTGGTAATGGCAAACCTTCAGCAACCAATTTATCGGCTTGCTGCTCATAAAAATCAAACATCTGACCCATCATTGGCACATCGGCATGTTCAAAGTTATAAGTTGATTGTTCAACTTCGTTTTGATGGAAAACATCACCGTAAGTGACACGGCCAAACTCACCATCTGCCCAAACCAAATCATATACGCTATCGACGCCTTGCACATACATTGCCAAGCGCTCAAGACCATAAGTAATCTCGCCAGTCACAGGGAAACATTCAATACCGCCTACTTGCTGGAAGTATGTAAACTGTGTGACTTCCATACCGTTTAGCCAAATCTCCCAACCAAGCCCCCATGCACCTAGCGTTGGCGATTCCCAGTTGTCTTCGACAAAACGTATATCATGTACCAATGGATCAATACCAATCGCCTCAAGTGAGCCTAAATACAGCTCTTGGATATTAGGCGGATTGGGCTTAAGCACCACTTGAAACTGATAATAATGTTGCAAGCGGTTTGGATTGTCACCGTAGCGACCATCGGTTGGGCGACGTGATGGCTGCACATAGGCTGCGTTCCAGCGCTCAGGACCTAATGAGCGCAAAAATGTTGCGGTATGAAACGTACCTGCGCCGACTTCCATATCATAAGGCTGTAAGATCACGCAGCCCTTATCCGCCCAATAATTCTGCAAGGTCATGATTAAATCTTGAAATGTCATCGGTTGAGAGTCTTTTTCTTGTGTCATCGAGGTTATCGCTTGTGATGTCATAGTTTGGATTGTCATAGTTTGGGGCCTCGTAATAAAGCCACTGTGGAATTAGTATTTTGAAATAAAATATTGATAGCGCTCGTATTGCCTATATGACAACGAGTCTATTTGACTGCTCACCTTACTAAAAATTGACTATTTTATCTATATTTACCTGAACTAAATTTATATATCAGGCAGAGATAGTAAATTTTTAAAGCAGTGAATGAATACAATCTAGGGCTAAAAACAGTCAGTACGATGAACAAAAAAATACCCAAATGCGTGAGCATTTGGGCAGGAGGAAAGGTATGTCTTGGGCATCCTGATTGTTCAGGCTTTTTGTTTTTTGGGGTATTGCAATTTCTTATTGAACTATTTTACTTTACCACTGCTCTTATAAATCAATCCTTTACTGATAAGACTGAGCATTTGCCTTCGGCATGATGATCCATAATATGATATAAATCAAAATACCAGGTACTGCGGCACTCAAAGTTGAGACAATAAAAAACAGTAATCTCACCCAAGTTGGTGACCAACCGACATATTCTGCAATGCCGCCCATCACGCCCGCTATCATGCGGTTATTCTGTGAACGATGTAATTTTGCTAGCTTAGCCAAATCAAATACCTCTTTTTATTATTTATCTTAGTATTACTCTTATGAACTGTTTTATGATTTATTATAAAGACGTTTTACGTTTGTCTTTAAACTTATGAATAAGTATAGCAATTATTTTTCTTATATCTGTTGACTGTGTAGACGTGCTTTGTGAATTTATGCTACTTAAGCTTACTAGAACCTCTCATTGATACCCGTAAATCTCTGATTTTAAATAGTTATTTCAAATTGTTTCAAAGGTGGCTTTGTTTCCCGGATATTACAACCTTTGTTACATGTGCTATATTCTTTAATGAAACCAAATGCTTAGACTTTATTATTCTATCTTAAAAATAATCGCTTATTTATGAAAATCACAATTTACGAAAACGAAAACGAAAACGAAAACGTAATAAGCAGATAAATCATTATTTTATTGATAAATACACCGTAAGATACGCACTATTTACAATAATCTACGGGTAAGTCCTCACTAATCTTTATACCATAATTATAACTACTAGAAACTTTAGATAACCAAAAATAAATTGCACTCAGTAAGTATGAATAAGGACAGCTATGTACGAGTCAGGATTGATGATTGGACATTTTGAGCCGCTACATTTGGGGCAAATGCGCAGTATATTGGATGCAGCAGGACAAGCAAAAAACTTACATCTTGTCATTATGACGCATCCATCGCCGCATCCAGATTTTAAAATTACGTTGCAAGATAAAGCGCGTTGGTTACAGATGGCTTGTGCTGATTTACCTTTTATCCATATTCATACTACTGATGAGATTGAGCTGCCAGTACATGAAAGCTTTGAAGATGTGACGATTGATATCACTGCCAGTAACGCTAAGCTGCGACATTTGATAGATGCGTTAAACTTGCCTACTGAAACTGTAGTATTTGTCGCAGAGAACCATCCGTTAGCACAGTCTGATATTTGTAAGCAGCTAATCATGCAGGTGGTCACAACACCGTTACAGCCTGACTTTGACTCTTATGCCATTGCACGAAATCCGGTTGCATATTGGACAGCATTACATCCGCAAGCACGCAGTGACTATACTAAGACGGTTGCTATTGTCGGCGGCGAAAGCTCAGGTAAGACGACATTGGTGCATAAGCTGGCCAATTATTATGGTGCTAGCTTTGCTCTTGAGATGGGACGGGTTTATGTCGGTACAGATTTGGGCGGCACCGAAATTGGACTACAATATAGCGATTATGGAGCGATTGCCTTGCACCATGCGCAAGCGATACGTGATGCAACAAGCATAGCCACGGCGCCAGTGACGATAATTGATACCGATTTTGTCACGACTCAAGCGTTTTGTGAAGAGTACGAGGGTCGCACCCATCCTTTTGTGGCTGCTTGTATCGATGAGTTTCGCTTAGACCATACAATTATGCTCGATAACAATGTGCCTTGGATTGATGATGGTATGCGCTCTTTGGGTACGCCTGAGGCACGTGGACGTTTTGAGGCGCGTCTATTGGATATTTTCGCCCGTCATGATATTAAGCCGCACATGATTGATCAATCAGATTATGAGGCGCGCTACCAGCAAGCCTTGTTATTTATCGACCAGTGTATTTATGGTCAAAAGACGTAAAAGATAACCCAAATTAAAAAAGCATCACCGACACCATTATTTATTTTAGGAATATAACGCCATGCGTATTCAGCTTCTGGACAATATCACTGGGAAATGGGCCATACAATGGACTGTCATCTGGTTCGTTTGCGGCGTGCTTGCCTTATCTACAGGGTTTTGGCTGACCACCGAACATACCATGCTCGATTGGTTTTACTTAGGCGTGTCTTTTATCGGACTGGTATGCGTGGTTTCATTATCCTTTCGTAAAAACATCTTAGGCAATGGCTTTGGTATGGGCGCCACAGCCGGTGAAGTGGTCGTACAAGCGACCTCTGGCGCTGTTGGTCTGATGCTTGCGCCTTTGTTCAATTTCTTTACCCACGTCTATGGTATTTTTTATTGGTCAAAGCATACTGATGCCGATGGTGATATGGTGCCCAAATCTGCGAGCAAATGGATTTGGCTACTGACCATTAGCTTCATGGTGATTGGACTTGCCTTATTCCCAACGGTAAATAATTTATTGGCAAGCTATGGTTATGCGGTCGTTGAAGACGACAACAGTAAATTTTTGGGCCTTATCTCTTTCTTTTGGATTAACGTCATTGCCTTTGTACTGTCTATTACCGCTCAGGCAGCGATGATTCTGCGCTATTCATTTAACTGGTGGTTATGGATTTTATCCAACTTCGTTTGGTTGACCGTAAACTTGATGTCAGGCAATTACATCTTTGCCATTCAGACCATGGTCTATCAAGTAAACTCGTTTGTCGGGCTCTATGAATGGTACCGCAGCGAGCAAGAATCGGTCGAGACACCAATACACATCAGAAAATAAAGACCAATAGGCCGATTTTATATGAAAAATAATGTGGCACTTCAGTTTGAGTATATGGAAGAATTTGAGATTAGAGTAGTTGACTCGGCGGTCTAACAGATAAAATGGCGAATTACTCAGATTAGTGCTACAACTGGTAGTCGTAAGTAACTTTATTTATCTATTAATCATTTACTAACAAGGAGGTTGGTATGTCTATCACTCAGAAAAAACGAATGTCCAAACGCACGCTTGAGCAATGGCTCAGTGAGTATTCAGTCAGTCATCAAAATCTTATCAATAAAAAAATCCATTGGCTCTGTGTTCCGGCTATTTTTGTCAGTCTGCTTGGGATGGGGATGTCGCTATCCGTTTGGTTTACCTTAATCATGAGTGCCTTGGTATTGTTATTTTATATGCGCTTATCAACGCCACTATTTATGGCAATGGGTATTTTTATTCTTATTTGTCTTTCAGCAATATCTCTATTCCCTTGGGGTTTTAAAGTTTGGGCGGCGGTCTTTGTGGTGGCATGGATTGGGCAGTTTATCGGTCATAAGCTTGAAGGTAAAAAACCTTCTTTTTTTGAAGATTTACAATTCTTGTTGATTGGTCCTGCATGGGTTGCAAATAGCTTAATGAGACGTAAGCGAGCTAGTGAATCATAGCTAAATCAGATAATGAGAGTCGATATTATTTTTAATTTGTAATGATTAATATTTGACTGAGTATCATGCCACTCTAGTCACTGTCACTGTCACTGTCACTGTGGATGCTGCTAACTGATTGCTAACCCAAATTTTAGACATAAAAAAAGCATCACTTCTTACTATAAGAAGTGATGCTTTAGTGCTCTTACAAGCCATATTTGGAGCGGGAAAAGAGATTCGAACTCTCGACCCCAACCTTGGCAAGGTTATGCTCTACCACTGAGCTATTCCCGCTTAGTATCAATCTATAGCGTTATTGCTAACAGCTACGTCTCGATAGGCTGGCTATTTTAGCAAATATTCTGAGCGTGTCAACAGGTTTTTTTAAATTTCTTATCACTACGACTGTCTTTCACTTGCTTTCAAGGTAGAATTTTCTTTAGACAATTGATTTTACAGTTTATTTTTTTAAGTTAAAAATACAAATATTTTTATAAATAATTCTTTTGTTGCTACCCTTATTACTAGCTTCAACCTGTTGTACTGATCATTGAACAAAATTATCAGTATCTTGACGGTTTATCTTACTTACAATCCTACCTTGTATTGTTACTTTTGCTCTACTGGCTTTCAACAGTTAACATTATTATACTTATGTACAAGAACAATTGAGGTAAAATTCTACTGTTTTGGTGGATTGGGAGCAGGAAATAGAACTTTAATAATAAACTTCCCTTATCTCTACTGTATCAATATTGCGTTTATTTAACTTTATATCCCCATCTATAGCGAGGACGTTTTTTATGAAAAAACTACTAACCACAACGGTCATGGCAGCTTCATTGTCGGCATTAACTTTAACTGGTTGTACTAGCACGACCAGCACAGGTGCGGTTGGCGTTGATCGTCAGCAGTTGCTACTCGTATCAAGTGAGCAAGTATTACAACTATCTGCCCAAAGCTATGCGAAAACACTACAAGACGCAAGATCAAAAGGTGTACTAGATACGAACACTGCTCAGCTAAATCGCTTGAAGAATATCTCTAGCCGTTTGGTCAATCAAGTTGGCGTCTATCGTCCTGATGCGGCAAAATGGCCATGGGAAGTACATACGATTAAATCTAACGACTTGAATGCTTTTGTGTTGCCAGGTGGTAAAATCATGTTTTACACAGGCATTATCGATCGTCTGAACTTAAGTGATGATGAAATCGCGGCGATTATGGGTCATGAGATGTCTCATGCCTTACGTGAGCATTCACGTGAGCGCCTATCGCGTCAATATGCAACTCAAACTGGTATCGGTGTCGCAGCCAGTATTTTTGGTCTGTCACAAGGACAAGCTCAGATTGCAAACGTCGCTGGTGACCTAGGTTTGAGCCGTCCGCATAGTCGTACCCAAGAAGCTGAGGCAGATCAAATCGGTCTTGAACTAATGGCACGTGCAGGCTACAACCCACAAGCCGCTATTACCTTGTGGCAAAAAATGCAGCGCGCCAGCCAAGGCGAGCCACCACAATTCTTAAGCACTCACCCCTCTAGTAGCAATCGTATCGCTGAGTTGCAGTCATTGATGCCAAAAGTAATGCCACTCTATCAAAGAGCACGTCGTTAATAGTGCTTTTTAGGCAGAATTTTGAAGTAGACACTCATAAGTCATGACAAGCAGAGCCCATATCATCATGTGGCGCTCTGCTTTTTTATACCTGTCACTCATAGAATGCATTCTATCAATACCATGCAGACTCGATATCGGTGTCTGCTATAATGGTGACGATATATTGTCTAACGATGATAAAGCTCAATAGAATAAAGGATTGTTATGACTACCATTACCTCTACCACCAGTAGCACCCCTATTGCCGACGCACTTAGTCAGCAGTTGCAAGAATTACACCCGCTGCATATGCAACTCGTTAACGAATCAGTGAATCATGCCGGTTACTTTGACGGTAAAGAGAGCCATTTTAAACTTATTATGGTCAGCGAAGCGTTTACAGGCAAGCGCTTGGTTGCCCGTCACCAAATGGTTTATCATCTAGTAGATGCATTGTTAACCTCAAAAGGCGGTCAAATCCATGCCTTAGCGATTCATGCCTATACACCGACAGAGTGGCAAGGTCAAAACCCTGATAGCCCGTTATGTGCCGGACAAAATAAAGGCTAAATGATATTTATTTTTTGCAATAAACAATCAAATGCTATCGATAAACACTATAATTTTAAAGGGAACCGTATTCAATGAAACATTTACATATGCTCATAGCGGTGCTGTTGATTGCGCTGTTTTTATATCAAAGCTATCTGGTATTAAGCGCAAATAAGCAAGCACCACGCATGGTCAAGATATCGTCGCACATCCTCTACGCTGTTATGATTCTTTCGGGTGTTGGTATGCTGATGCAATTGATGAGCGCCAATGCACCTGTACAATGGGTATTTGCCAAAATCATCTTGCTTGTGGCTGCTATCAGCGCCAGTATAAAAGCCTTTAATAATATTGCAACACCGAGCCAAAGAAAAACCGGTATCCTCATTGCTGGAGCAGCATATGTGGGTATTGTGATACTTGCCTTTACCAAACCGGGTAACTTATTCTGATAATTACTTAGATAATCATAAATACTCCTGCAATGAAGATGACGAAATATTCTATGTATTTTCAATATCTTAATGAGATTATTTTTGCTATCTTACATAAATAAAAACGCAATATTAGCCTACTGGAGCCGCTATGAAAACTTTTTCTGTAACAGCATTACTAGCAACCGCTGGCATTTTTGGTCTCTCAGGCTGTGCTTCTACGGGTAATATTACGCCGCAGTATATTCCGCCAAGCACCTATCAAAGCTATGATTGCCAAGCATTAAATCAAGAGTATGTCCGTGTTAATAGTTATGTGAATGCTGCCCGTAACGAGCAATCAACCTTATCATCGACAGGTGTGGGTGTTGGGGTATCTGCGGGACGCTGGGGAATTTCCCCTAACATCAGCTTTGGCGTTGGTCAAAGCAAAAATAATAAAGCTCGTGATGCCAAGTTATCGCGTCTATACGGCGAACGTGATGCGATTATCCAGTCAGCACGTATTCAGCGCTGTGGCTTTGCTAATGGCATCAAGATTTATGGTGAGTAGGCTAAAACTGCTTTGATTCATCCAGCATAATAAAAAAGCCAATACGTCTATCGCGTATTGGCTTTTTGTTGGATGCAACAAAGTCAGACTTATGAGACAGCATGTACCTCAATCATAACTGCTTTAAGCTTTGTACCCATTGTACGATTTGATGGCTTGGTAGCGCTCCCGACTGCCGCGCTATCTCTTTACCATTTTTAAATGCTACCATCGTTGGTAAGCTACGAATATTATAAGGTGCCGCTGCTTGCTCATATTTATCGGTTTGTATTTTAGCAAAGACCACATGCGGCAGTTGACCAGCCGCAGTTTTGAACTCTGGTGCCATCATAATACAAGGCTGACACCAGCTCGCCCAGAAGTCTACGATGGTCAGCACTTCATTTTTTTGAATAACTTTACTCACCGTTTGGGCACTCAATTCATGCGGCGTTGCAGTCAGTAAAAGCTTCGCACAATTACCGCAGTTTGGTGCAGCACTGAGTTTGGAATCTGGTACACGATTCGTTGCTTGGCAATGTGGGCATACTACATGAGCATTTTTTTTACTCATAATAAGACTCCGTTAAATTATCATAAATATGAAATCATCGTAAAAATGCATGAATTAGATAACACTGTGCTCATACGGTGTTTATTCCCCAAGGACATTGATAGGTACTTTTAGATAACGTGTACCATTATCCTCAGGTTTCGGAAAATGACCCGCATCGATATTGACTTGTACTGCTGGAATAATAAGCCTTGGCATCTCAAGATTGGCATCACGGCGCTCACGCATCTCTACAAACTCTGCTTCATTGATACCATCTTTTACATGAATATTGCCTAATTTTTGCGCAGCGACCGTCGTGGTTGGACAATGTTTACGACCCTTACTAGGATAGTCATGACAAAGATACATCATCGTATCTTCGGGCAATTCGAGCAATTTTGTAATCGATTGGTATAGAGTTTTCGCATCCCCACCTGGGAAGTCACAGCGCGCCGTACCCACATCAGGGGCAAATAAAGTATCACCGACAAACACCACGGTTTTTTCGTCGTCAGTGGCAAGATAAGCCATATCAGCACGCGTATGACCGGGGACATACATAGCAGTAATAGTAATGCCGCCTAGTGCTAACGTATCGCCATCATCAGTCAAAATATCAAACTGACCGGCATCGGTGCGAAAACTGGTATCAAAGTTAAAAATCTGCTTAAATATTTTTTGTACTTCAGTGATGTGTTGACCGATCACTAACTGCCCGCCAAGCGTCTCTTTGACATGAATAGCGGCCGATACATGGTCAGCATGAGCGTGAGTTTCGATGATATAGATGAGCTCCCAACCATGCTCTTTGACAAACTCAATCACTTCATTGACGCTCGTTGTACTCGTACGTCCTGACTTGCCATCAAAATCCAATACAGGATCAATAATCGCGCATACTTGCTGCTCAGCATCGGCGAGCACATGGGTATAGGTTTCTGTATCGCTATGTAAGAATGAATGAACTTGCATGGCTACTCTCCATTTTTATAGGAATGTTTCAATTTTCGATGAATTGTTACGTATAATAGGACAATATCTATCGTCTTTAAAATAGGTCTATTAATTGGCTATGAGCATCAATATAGCAATTATTCTATAATATATCAGTTTATATAATGTAAATAATGATAACTTGCTATAAATGGCGATATAATTGATAATCGACCCTATACAGTTATATACAATTTTTCCATTTATATTTTTATCTCTTATCTAAGGAGCTCGCTCTGATCACTTCTACCTCAGTACTGAGCACATTTGATACCAATGGTGACAACAATGACGGCTTTGCACCAAAAGACCTGGCTGAAAAAATGCAGCAAGCATCGATGCAAGCCAGCCAACTGCTTAAATCACTCTCGCATCCTGATCGCTTGCTCCTCCTCTGTCAGCTAACTCAAGGAGAGTATTGCGTCAGCGAGCTTGAAAGCTTAGTTGGTGTTGGGCAGCCAAGCTTATCGCAGCAGCTTGGTATTTTGCGTAAAGATAAGCTAGTGACGACACGCCGTGAAGGCAAGCAAATTTACTATAGAATCACCAGTGATGATGCATTAGCCGTACTAGAGCTGCTATATCAGCGTTTTTGTGCCCCTGCTAAGGCATAAATGATTGGCTAAATCTCGTTGATTAAACTCTGGTGTTAATGAACATTTTTTATTGTGAGGACGTACTGCTATGCCCTCTATCGCCACTCGACTGATACCTGTTTGGTTACGTCAATACCAGCTGTCTGCCCTGTCAACTGATATCATTGCAGGGATAGTCGTTGGTGTGCTCGTGATTCCGCAAAGCTTGGGTTATGCGGTCTTGGCAGGCTTGCCTCCGGTCTATGGCTTATACGCGGCTATCGTACCTGTGGCGGTATATGCGTGGCTCGGCTCTAGTAGTGTACAAGCCGTCGGACCTGCTGCTGTGACCGCTATTATGACTGCAAGCGCGCTGCACCCTTATGCAGACAAGGGCGCTGAGCAGTATGTCTTGATGGCAGCCCTCCTAGCACTGATGATGGGTGCGATTTTGTGGCTGGCAGGAAAGCTGCAATTGGGCTGGATTATGCAGTTTATCAGCCGTGGCGTCTCTGCTGGGTTTATTAGTGGTGCCGCTGTACTTATCTTTATAAGCCAGCTTAAATATTTAACCGGCATACCCATTTCAGGCGATGGCTTAATCGGTTATTTATCGAGCATGCAGATGTATGCCAATCAGCTGCATCTGTTGACGCTATTGATTGGTATCAGCGCCTTTGCACTCATGCTTCTTAATCGCTATGGTAAAAAATGGGTTTGGCAGTCTTGGTTATCCGCCTCTTATGCGAAATGGGCAGAGCGCCTGTTTCCTCTTATACTGCTGACCGCTGCAATCGCGCTCAGTATCGTTTTACACTGGACGACAAGCGGTGTGGCAACGATTGGTAATGTACCGAAAGGACTGCCAAGCTTTACAGCGCCATATCTGCCAGACTTTCATGAAGCGCTCAATTTATTACCGACTGCAGGACTGATGGCGCTGATTGCATTTGTATCAAGCAGCTCTGTTGCTAGCACTTATGCACGTTTGCGCGGTGAGCTATTTGATGCCAATCGCGAGCTGACAGGGCTTGGACTGGCGAATGTTGCCGGTAGTTTTTTTCAAAGCTTTCCTATCGCTGGTGGCTTTTCGCGTACGGCTATCAATGTCGATTCAGGTGCCAAAACGCCTTTAGCGAGCTTGGTCACAGTGTTAGTTATGATAGCTGCCTTGATAGCATTTGGGTATCTGCTTGCCCCGCTGCCCTATGCAATCTTGGGCGCAACCATCATGGCAGCTATCATCGGTCTTATTGACATAGCGACGTTGAAATCGGCATGGCACCGTGACCGCTTAGATGCCGCGAGCTTTATCGCCGCTTTCGCCGGTGTATTGATATTTGGGCTGAATACGGGGCTCGTGATTGGACTGATGGTGTCATTTGCCAGTCTCATTTGGCAATCAAGCAAACCGCATGTGGCCATTGTGGGCCAACTGGCCGGTACGGAGCACTTTCGTAATATTAATCGTCATGACGTACTGACCTTTCATAATCTGTTGATGCTGCGTATTGATGAGAGTTTGTTTTTTGGTAATAGCGAATCGGTACATCGTCTCGTGGTACAAGCTACGCGTCAATACCCAGAGGCAAGCGAGATTATTCTTATCATGTCGGCAGTCAATCATATTGATTTTACCGGACAAGAGATGCTGATCAGCTTAAACCAAGAGCTATTAAATCAAAATAAGCAGTTGAGCTTTAGCTTTATTAAGGGTCCTGTCATGGACATCATTGAACATACACCAGTGATTACTGATTTATCGGGACACGTTTATTTAAGCACTATGGATGCAGTTAACGGTTTAAAAGACACTCATTAACGGCCTTTGCGCTACTTATAAGGCTAAGAATAATTATTGGCTGTCTATAACATATAGATATGACAAAAGCTGTGTTATGCTAAATTATTAGGGCTAGTGAAGAATAAATACTAGCCTGTAGCGCTTTTTTGAACTCATTATATCCTCTACTTTTTTTATAACCTTTATTGATATTATTTATGACCGATGACTTGACCATTTATAAGCAAATTTACCCAAGCCAATGTATCAAAATTGCAGAGCTTGGCTACCGCTCTGTACTCAATATTCGTCCTGACGCTGAGGTTGATTCGCAGCCTAATAGCTGTGACTTTAGCAGTGCAACGGCGAAAGCCAATTTGAATTATCAGCATTTACCCTTTGATGATGAGCGCTTGAGTATGGCGACTGTGGAGCAGTTTGCTACTTTTTATCGTACGATGCCAAAACCCATATTGATGTTTTGTGGTACGGGCGCACGTGCCAAACTGTTGTACCAAAGCGCATTGATGCAAGGGCTGCTATAGGCGTTGATATAAAAAGGCAATAAAGCTTACATATTTTATCTTTAGAAAATTATCGATTGCGCTTAGGCTTTGTATTCTTGTACTACCCATTTAATTTTAATATAAAAAATAAAAGGAGCTCTTATGAGCCATCAATTGAGTATTACCGGACAAATCACCCCTGACCAAGTACCGATGATTGCAGAAAATGGTTTTAAAACCATTATTAACAATCGTCCAGATGGTGAAGAACCGAACCAGCCAACCAGTGCTGAGATTGCTGCTGCCGCTGAAAAAGCAGGACTGGCTTATAAAGAAGTGTCCTTTGCTGGTAGTGAGCTCAATCAGAACCACGTTGAAGAATTTGCTGACTTTTTTAATCAAGCCGAGCAACCAATGTTGATATTTTGCCGTACGGGCAATCGCTCAACTGGCATCTATGAAGCGGCTAAGCGCATGGATTTGCTAGACGACTGATATCATAATCAATAATCTAAAGCAATAATCCAAGAAGCCCATATAAACATATGGGCGTCAGTACATTACCAGTCATTGCCCTACCCGCCGCGCTATATGGCATGCTGGTGTATATGATTGCGTTGCTTATTATTTTTTTATTAGGAATAAAAACTGAGTAACAAGCATAAAAAAACCATCTCAACCAATTATTCGAGATGGTTTTTCATAATTACTATTTCTTTAAATTTAATGCATAACCAAATATTCAAACGCTGACAATGCCGCTTTTGAACCTTCGCCCATTGCAATATTAATCTGCTTAAAGGGTACAGTCGTAACATCACCACAAGCAAAGATGCCTTTGCGATCTGTACGGCAGCGCTCATCAATTTCAATCTCACCAAAGCGGTTTAAATCGATGAAGCCTTTAACGAACCCAGTATTGGGTATCAAGCCAATCTGTACAAACACCCCTGCAACATCAAGCTCTTTATTCTCGCTACTATTGCGATCTTGATAGACAATAGATGATACTTTACCATCAGTCGCTTTAATTTCTTGGGTCGCTGCACTGGTAATGATATCGATATTCGCCTTTTCTTTGGCTTTATTAATCAATACCTGATCCGCTTTCAAATCATCAGCAAACTCAAGGACGGTCACATGCTTCACGATACCAGCAAGGTCTAATGCCGCTTCGATACCAGAGTTACCACCACCGACGACGGCAATATCTTTACCTTTGAAGAATGGACCATCACAGTGCGCACAAAAAGCCACGCCTTTACCGATGTTTTCTTCTTCGCCAGCGACCCCAAGCTTACGCCACTGAGCACCAGTCGCCAAGATAATACTGCGCGTCTCAAAGGTCTCACCAGTATTTAGATGAATGCGATAGTTTTCATCAGCTGTCTCACTAATCTCTTTGACACTGACATGCTCTTTAAGCGTGATGTTATATTCGCGCAAATGCTTCTCAAAGTTCGCTGACAGCTCGCCACCTGTCGTTAAAGGTACTGAGATTAAGTTTTCAATATCCTGCGTATCTTTTACTTGCCCGCCAATACGGTCAGCGACTATGGTGACTTTTAAACCTTTACGAGCGGTATAAATCGCTGCAGCAACCCCCGCAGGACCTGCACCAATAATCGTCACATCTTGCTGCTCTAACTGCTCAGCGTCGTCGTCCGTTTCTGATAATAAGTCAGGGAACTGCTCTTGCAACTTGCCAATCAATTTTGCTGTATCGATAAGACCATTAGCAAACGGCTTACCATTTAAAAATACCGCTGGTACACCTTGGATGTTGTTCGCTTCTACTTGTTCTTGGAATAACGCACCATCGATCATCTCATTGCTGATGTCATCGTTCAGTAACGCAAACTGATTCAGCGCTTGCACAACTTCTGGGCAGCTATGGCAAGAGAGCGATACGTAAGTCTGAAATTGTAGCGGCTTATTGAAACGCTTGATCAGCTTTTGAATGCCTTCATCCAGTTTCAACGTATGACCACCAGCTTGCAAAATTGCCAATATCAGCGAGGTAAACTCGTGCCCACCAGGAATACCACTAAAGACAATACCCGTATCCGTCAAAGCACCATCGATGTGACTACGCACAGCAAAACTAATTGGACTTGGTAAGCTGTCATCCGTTGCTGTGGCATCAAAATTAATCTTATCTGTCGTACCAGCGATTTTGCTCAAAAAATCAATCAACTCAGCACGCTTGCTATGCTCGCCACTACCTAAGATAAAGCTAATTGGGCGGGTCATATTTACACTATAGCTCTTTACTGCATCTAATAAGCTTTGGTCTATCATAATTGTTCCTTGTTATTATCGAATATGTAACGTCAGCATCAGTACTGCGCGTTTAAATGAGTAAAAGTCATATGCCAATACTGCTATTTATACGTGGCATATAATCTTTGATACGTCTATTATCAAAGGTTTGAGAGTATTGAGCAAGCGGATAAACTCAAACCTTATGTTTTATAAAACCTATCATAGATCAATATTTTTATTTAATTTCAAAATTACTTCTAAATGATAATCAATACTAACTATAGTATCTAAGTATTTTTTTCGCTACAATCGAGTGAAGCGGATAGAAGAATTCTATGCGTGTTATGGCAGATTTACTTTTATAAGTATTCGATAAATCTGTTTATTAAACATACTTTTTAAAAGTAGATTCGCTGGCATGAAGCCTCATCGTTATTCAATTAAATAACGGTTCGTTTCCATAAAATCTAAGTCTCATAATCATAGTAATTCATCAAAACAATCTTAAGACCATGCGCGGATGCTTATACAAGCTTGCGCTTCATAACAAGGATGACAAGATGAGAAAGACAGATACATGGCAAGATAACAAAGATATTATTGCTGAGCTTAAGCAAAAAGACAGTCACTTTGCAACTATCTTTGATGAACATACCCAGCTAGACCAGCAAATTAATCAGCTTGATAAAGATTTGGTCATGCACGCTAGCCGTGAAGAGGAAATCGAGCAGATGAAACGGCGAAAGCTGCATCTAAAAGATGAGATTTATAAAGTAATTGATAAAAATAAATTAGGATCTCATGCCTAACTAACAGCTATTTAGACCATTAGCTATTATGAAAAATGATAATATTTAGACAAAAAAAGACCCCATTAGCATAAGTTAATGGGGTTTTTTCATACTTTATTTAGTATGATGAATAAGCAGATACTGCTTTCTTTCATCCTATCGAAGCAATGGTTGCTTAGATTTTACCGACCAGATCAAGACTTGGTTTTAAAGTCTCTTGACCAGCTTCCCAAGCGGCTGGGCAAACTTCGCCGTCGTTTTCACGAACATATTGTGCCGCTTTTACTTTACGTAGCATATCTTTTGCACTACGGCCAATACCGCCAGCATGGATCTCAGCAACTTGAATCAAGCCGTCTGGATCTACTAAAAATGTACCGCGCTCAGCTAGACCAGCTTCTTCGATCATGACGTTAAAGCCACGAGTGATACGACCAGTAGGATCACCGATCATTGGGTATTGTACTTTGCCGATTGCTTCTGAAGAATCATGCCATGCTTTATGGGTGAAATGTGTATCCGTTGATACTGAGTACACCTCTACGTTCAAACTTTTAAGCTCGTCGTAATGAGCGGCCATGTCTTCAAGTTCAGTTGGGCAAACAAAGGTAAAATCGGCTGGATAAAACAGGAAAATTGCCCAGCTGCCTTTTACATCTTCTGAGGTGATGGTTTTAAATTCACCATTTACAAACGCATCTGCTGAAAATTCTGGGATTTCTTGATTGATAATAGACGCCATGAGTGGCTCCTTTTTTTGATTGATGAAAGTTTTGTTAATTGAAATTTATTTATAGATTTGTATCTATTAACCCTTACATTATCGGGGCTACCTGACAAACTATACGCGAATTCTATGGTTAATCCAGTTAAAAGTTTTTAATGTGATGTTTTGTTTTATTAAACTTGTTAAACTGGTCTATCTGCTTTTTAGCTGTGTATCAGCAGTAATAGATAGTGTACATAATGTAAATGAGTAAATAAAATCGCCTTAAAAACCCATTGATAGAGAGGTTGTATGATTACTTTACGTCAACTTGAGTTCGCCTTAGCCGTCGCCAAACACCGTCATTTTAAACGGGCAGCAGAAGATTGTAATATCTCACAATCAGCGCTGAGCTTGGGTATCGCTGAGTTGGAAAAACAGCTTGATACACAGATTTTTGAGCGAAATAATAAACAAGTCTTGATCACCCCTATCGGTGAAGATATCTTAGTGCGGGCGCAGCGGGTGTTTTCTGAAGTCAACGACTTGACCACGCGCGCGCATAGCCATCAATCGCCGCTTGCCTACCCTATGACCGTTGGTATTATTCCGACGATTGCGCCTTATCTGCTACCAAAAGTATTGCCTGCGCTGCGTGAGCACTATCCAGAATTTCGTATGACCATCGTCGAGCAACAAACCGAGCGCTTACTGGAGCAAGTACGTTATGGACATATTGATACCGCTATTATCGCGCTACCTTATGCAATCGATGGCTTACATAGTTTTGAGTTTTGGAGCGAAGACTTCTTTGCCGTCTTTCCAAAAAATGATATACATTCCAAGCTCAAAACGATCAACGCTGATGAGCTGGCAACAGCAAATCTCATGTTACTTGGCGAGGGGCATTGCTTGACTGACCAAACGCTATCTGTCTGCCATTTTGACCGCGCGCAGATGAAGTCCAGCTTTTCAGATGCCAGCTTAAACACACTTATTCAAATGGCACTTGCTAATATGGGTACGACGTTAGTGCCAGAAATGGCGTTAGACCAGCTGCATCTGCAAAACCAAAATGCGGTCGCCGTACCATTAGCAGAAAAAGGCCCTCATCGTCATATTGCGTTTGTCACACGTCTAAATTATGCCCGTGTTGATGATGTCAATTTGCTTGGTAAGGTGTTTAAACAGGCATTTGAAGACGCTGCCAATAAGAAATAAGTAACAATTTCTAAATGATAGACAATCATCAAACGAAGGTTGAATATGGACGGATTGTCACAAATAGAGACTGAGCTTGGTAAGGTTTTTGAGTGCTGAGCAATGCCAACATATCTACGCACTGATTATGATGACAGCCACTCATGAGCTGCATGAATGTCTAGATAAAGATACCGTCAGTGATGCCGCTTATTTCTTAGATATGGATTTAAGTATTTTGGGTACGCCTTGGTCTGAATATCAGGTCTATGCACAAGCGGTGCGTCAAGAGTACCGCCATATAGCAAACGAGGATTATCGTACTGGGTGTATTACGGTCTTGCAGAAATTACTCGCACACCCAGTACTTTATTTGACAGTGTATTATCATAACCACTTCGAAGTACAAGCTCGAGACAATATCAAGCGTGAAATCAGTCTTTTACATGCATCTCGATAAAAAGCTCACTGCCTTGCCGTGCTGAGTGTGAGTTGTAACTCGGCTCCATAATGTCAATGTCAAAATGAGACGCAAAACGCTGCTGATATTCATCTTTTGTACCACCAAACGGTGGCTCATCTCGCCCAAAATCTTTATCAAATAGCAATCCAACGAGCTTACCATTCGGTTTCAATAATGCTGCCATCTGCTGCACATACTCGTCACGGCGTGATGGATTTATCGCACAAAAAAACGTCTGCTCAAGCACCCAATCAAATTGATGTTGATCAGCCGATAACTCAAAAAAGTCGACACAGATTAGATGCTTAGCTGGAAAGTCAGGATAACGCTCAGCAAACGCTGCAATCGGCGCAGGTGCAAAATCAACCAAGGTGACATTGGTAAAACCTTGCTCATGTAGATAGCCCACCTCGTAAGCATTACCTGCTCCTGGCACTAAAACAGCCTGATTTTTAGCGGCTTCAGGTAACTGGTCAATATAAGCTTTTAGTGGCGGCGACACCTGTCCCATATCCCAACCAATACTGTCTTGCTCATAACGCTGCTGCCAAAACTGCGCTTGATTGACGTTTTCCATATGACATCTCTGTAGATAAATTTATTATTTAAACGAAACAATTGGTACCGTTATATCTTATCATATCAGGCTTATCGACATTACTGAAACCACCTAAGTATTATTTCTAATCAAGCTGACCACCTTTACCTGCCAGCATATCGTGCCAATGCTGATAGTCAGGCATCGCTGTTGCCACCGTTTGCCAGAAAGCAGCACTATGATTGGCATAATGTAAATGACACAGCTCATGGACGATGACGTATTCGGTGCATTCAATAGGATAAGCAGGCAGATACACAGATAACCAAATTCGTTGCGCACGCGTGTTACAGCTGCCCCAGCGCGTATGCATTTTTTTTAGGCGTATCTCATTGGCTGTCGCACCGACAATCGGTTGCCACTTTGCAAATAATGCAGGCATTGCTTCAGAAAGATGTTGCCGATAGTAAGCAATTTTTTTATCGTGGTTTAAGGTGAATGACTGTTTTATACCCCACAATAGCAAGGTGCTGTCAGCCGTTGAAGATTCCTTTGAAGGAAACTGTTGACGCTTATGTTGTTCTAAGACTTGCGGGTGGTTTTCTATCGCCCATGGCACACGTTTTGCTACCGCCTGTGCGACTTGTGCTGAGCTAATAAACGATGGCACAGACACCATTAGCTTATGTGGCTTTAAGCGAAAATTAATATTTTTAACCCGCTTTTTGATTATTTGTAATTCAATGCCTGCCTCTGACAAACAGTAAATAGTGCTTTGCAATAAAGGGCTATGGTATTCAGGTGTCACATTCATGGTCACAGCGCTTGCAGATGATTATCAAAAGACATCATATGGCGTTTGCTATCTGTACCAATAGCGGCATTTTTGGCGATAGTGTCTGAGTTTAGTTCTGAGTCTAATAGAGTTAACTCATTGATATTTAATCTGGTTAATTGACCTTGCCCATCACTCACGATAAAGCCGGATTGTTGCTCTATATTAGCCTTAACAACATCGTTACCACTGCATATATTACGGCTATAAACGGAAGCACCTGCACAATCTGGTAAACTGACAGAGTTGATTAATACTCGAGCGGTCAAATCAAATATTGCCGCACAGCCACCGATTGGTGTGGTTACACATAGTAAATTTCGTTCACTGTCGACAGCCACACTAGCGATATATTGGTGGAAGCGTTGCCATTGGTTATTTGGCATAATAAGGGGTTTAAAGTCAATATCACCGCGCTTGTGCGTCAATACTAATGGCACATTGACATGCTTCTCACCTTGAAACTGAATGCCTATCATCACCGTCCCATCATCGTGCATCGCCAAATGACGTATACTCATCTGATTGTGTTCAGGAGTAATCTGCTCAAGCAATGACCCATCATGGCAGTTTAGATACACCAGTGAGGAGTACATGGTATCAAGGTTCAGCTCCTCTCGTGAGGCTTTTTCAGTTTTGATACCACCATTAGCAATCACTAAAGTCCTGCCATCTGGATGCATGATGAGCTCATGCGGACCGATTCCATACGAATTAAATTCTGCTATTTTTTGATAAGCGCTATCAGCGGCATAAACACCGATTTTGCCATCTAAACTTAGCGTATCATTTTCAGTCACATATAACTTTGAGCCATCTAAGCTATAGCAAGCATGACCATAAAAATGACGATTGGTTACCGAACTAATAGCAAATTTTACTTGTCCTGTCGCAGTATTAAGTACCCAAAACTTTTCACTCGGTCGACGACCCATCACCACAACGTCACGACTTTGATGATTATTTAGATGATCGTTGACCGCACTATCTTGATCGCTAAATACAGGTTGAACGACGGTATCATGGACGCGCTCAGGCATGGTGGTTTGCCATACGATCTCTCTGTCAGCATCGATACCGACCACACCAAAATCGTTTTCATTATTCTCATCTAGCAATGAGATATCTTTTGGCATAGAAGCCACACCACTAACCCAACATACAGGGCGAGTAAGCATGGTAGTAGTATGTATTACACTAAAATCATTAGTCGCCAAATCATGGCTACTGGTCTGTTTATCAATCATTGACAAGCGGTACGCTTGTTGCAACGTCGACGCTGCCTGCTGGCAAGCATAGCAAAAACGCCTGAGCGTTGACCTTGTATGACTGGCTGACTGTAAGTCATTCAACTGAGTATAAATGCCGCTTACATAATCTTGTAAACTAGCATCAGGTCGATGCTGCTTACGATAACGATGATGTATACCAACGAAAGTTGCTGTGCCAAGCACTGTCAGTATTGAGGTTGTCAGCAGCTCATGGCTAAATGGTTTTGCTTTTGGCTGAGGCGACTGCTGATCCATGTCCGTAGTTAACTCAGCTACGGACGCTGCTGTACTCGCTTTAATAATAGCCATTATTTAATCGCCATCGGTGCTATTAAAACCAACACGGATGCCGAGCGTTGGAATCAATTGACGTTTGATTAAGCGCGTAATGATAGTTAGATGATCATATAGCTCTTGCTGCGTGGCTTTATCGGCGGTAGCCAGATCTTCTGGCATTTGTGCCAATAGCGCCGTGGTATCAGAAAGGGCTGTCGATAGCGTATCTGCTACGCTATTGTCATTATTGCTGCCCAAGATAGCAGTCAGTACCGGATCGGTCAGGGTTTTATTTAAGGTCGCCAATTTTACATTGATAATTGCACGGCTTTGTCCTGCGGTCGCAGCAGGTAGATGACCTTTGGCTTTACCGCTCAAGCCTAATGGCTGCTCAATGGCGTCAGATTTCATCGTCTCAACCAATGACAGTAGAGAGTTAATCCATTGGTTCAAGCCTTGGTCACTTTCGGCAGTTTTATCAATAGCCAACAGCTTAGTGGCGTTTTGTTGCCAGTTTTTCTCGATAGCTTTTAGGCGTGTACTTAGCGCACTACTCGCACTTATAACGTAGGCGCACTGACCGACATCTAAGCTGTCATTGACATAGAGTGCTTCCTCTAAACCAGGGACGCCTTGGACAACAGCGCTTTCGTTAGTAAGTTGTTCAGCCGTCAGTTTTGGATTGGCAGCGATAAGATCTGCCACTCCGCTATGTACCAAGCCGCGCTCGTCAGGATAGTAGTTGATATATAGATTGCTCATACTGGCGGTCGCAGGACCAAAATTGACTATCTCAGCACTTGCCCATGCTTGTGCCAATACTAGCCACTGGTCACGTAGCGCTTGCAATTCATCACCGCTGACTGGCGATTTTTGACAATGTTTTTGTGCCAAATCATGCAATAGATCACTTTGTTTCGCCGCGTCAGCATAAGCGGGTATGACAATCTCATTAGCCACATGGGTTAAATAAGTTTTTTCAGTCTCAGCACTGATATCGACCGCGACTATTTTTTCCGCATTTTTATCTGTACTGCCATTAACTGCGGCATTTTCGCCAGTTTTCGGCACAGCGCTGTCTTGTGCAACTTGGCTATCTACTTCAGCCGCTTTATTGTCATCAGCAGGTTTGACGCAGCTAATGAGTATGCCGGCGCTTAATGCCGATAGCGCCATTGCTAACGCATGGTTTATTTTCATAGATTTCTCGGTAATATTATCAATCGTTATTGTAGAGCATCAGTATCGTAGTGACAGAGCAGTCAGGCGGATAACCTTATCTATCTGTTATTTAAGCATTAGAAATACACAGTCAGACGCTTATAGTGACTTTAAAAACGCATTCAATTCAGCACGTCCTTGTTTATCAAGCGTCAGCACTTTCTGCTGCTGTTTTTTGGCTTCACCACCATGCCATAACACCGCTTCCATCAGCGTGCGGGCACGACCATCATGTAAAAACGTCGCTTGTGGATCAACGGTTTGAGCAAGTCCAATTCCCCATAAAGCAGGCGTACGCCACTCATAAGAGTTGGCTAAAAACTCAACTTGCCAGTTTTTTGGCGGCAGCTTGCCAGCAACGGTACGATCCGCAAGGTCATCACCCATATCATGTAGCAACATATCTGTGTAAGGGTAAATCACCTGTCCATGCTGCTCAAGATGGTCATCAGCGGTTTTTGGTAGCTGATATCTTGGCGTATGGCAGCTTTGACAACCCATATCGTAAAAGCGTTTTTTACCTGCTAATACCAACTTATCATCCGCATTACGGCGATGCGGTACTGCCAAATTGCGCGTATAAAACTCTACAAATTTTGCCACCTCATCATTGACTTCAACCGGTGGTTTGCCATTGCCTTGCTCATCAGCGCCTGTTGTCGCATTCTTACAAGCGGTTTGCGCTGGCATGCAGGATTCCTGTGGGCGGATATTTGAGGTTAAACCCATGTCTTCATTAAAGGCACTTTGATTTTGGGTAATTAGCTTGGTTTGCCCTGCTTTCCAGCCAAAGCGACCTAATGCTACCTTTCCTGTTTGCGGATCCATGACCCAGTTAAATTTACCTTTAATATCATTGTTATTTTTATGATTGATAGCCGCTTGTTTTTTAATATCAGCATCGGGTATTTGTTCGAGTAGCCCAAGTCCAATCATAGGTAAAGCAACACGTGGCGATACCATGAGCTCCTCATCAAATGCACCATAACCTGGATTGGTTAAGTTAAAGGTTGGCGCGCGCAAGGTTTCGACATGCCCATCCGCAAAGGTAACCGGCTTGTCTGTCCACTGCACGGCTATCCTTGCTTCTGCTGGCACGCCTTGAATACCGCGATCTTGTAATTGACCACCGTACATAGGATGGGCGACTTTTTCAATGAGTGAGTCCTTTAACTGCTGACGCTGCTCATCTGTGGTTGCTGGCATAGCAAGACGAATCAGCAGACTATCGGCATCGTCATCAGCGTTCATGGGGGCATGCCCACGACCGTCTTTTACATGACATGACTGGCAGGCGGCGACATTAAATAAAGCCCCAAGACCATCTCGACTGTCAGTACTGGCAGGGGCAATCACCCACGGCTGACGGAAAAACGCATTGCCAATAAAGAATGAGCCTTTGCGAGATGCGGTAATATTCGATGAAGGTTTAGAGTAGCTCTCACTACTACTAACCCTAATCCCAGTATCACCGCCTTGTTTAATCTCTTGTGGATCAAAGCTTGCTAGCTGCTGCATAGGCACGCCTGCTAGCGCTTCAATCGTCTGAATGCGCTCAGGGGTCAAGACCTCAGACTGCAGGATTTCTAAATTTTGGCGGTTTTTACCAGCGGCGTTATCATTATTGTCTTTGACTGGCTGACAGGCGCTAACTGACAGGGCGCCTATTAATGCCAGCGATAATGTTAATGGCGCAGACATGCTGACAGCGGCTGTTTTAAACTGGGATTTAACAGAAGAATGCATTGCGGAGAGTGGTTTGACGGTAGAAGCTTTCTTGACGTGCATAGAGTACCTTAGTTCTAGTCGATAAGTGGCGGCGGCACACTGACTTATTTGGCTATTTTAATACGCTATGAAAAAACACGTTGCCAAGCAAAATTGACAACGTGTTTATAATATAAAACTTATTTTCATAAGAAAATAAGTCTCATTCATGGATAACGACCCTTCAGGTATTATTAGTGAATAAAAAATTAGAACTGCGAACCTGCATCTGCATCTAAATTGTCAATACCGACGGCTTTTGCAGCATTTTCAATACCAGCTGTCAGCTCTTGCAGACTTGTGATACTGCTTTCAATCCAGCCGCGACGCTTGTTTTGCTCTTCAGCAGAAACACCATATTTACTCGCCTGTCCTACGGTGGCAATCATCTGATCAATCTTGATATTTTCCTTCTCGCCTTTTTCAACAATGACGTTGAATGCTGCTTCTACTTTTGCAAAATCAGCAGTTAGCTTATCAGCAGCTTCGGTATTGCCTGTATCGATAAGATAGTTTTTGAGCCCATACCCGCCTACCGTTTTTCCAGCTACTGTTTTGTAGCTACCATTAAAGACATTTTGGATACCACGAGCGTTACTAGCATAGCTTAAGTGGGTCAAATCACTAAAGCACTCATGCTCATCTTCAGTAGAGCCGGTGACAAACGCCACTTGAATGCGCTCAGAGGCAAGCTCACCGAGTGCTAAGCTACCCATTTGATACATGATTTGGCGCAGACTGTTGCTATCCTTACGTGCCATCATGTCACTGCGTAAAGTGTTTTCACTTTCAGGCTGCCACTGCGCTTCCATCGTGGTCAAATCATCAACCAGCAGTTGAGTTGCTGCTTTTAAATACTGTCCACGGCGCTCACAGATACTAGCATCAGGATTGACACTCTCGCCGCTAGTGCATTGACCGTCAGTCGTTAGATAATCACTAAACGGGCGGTTGCCAGCACCTTCAGCGACGCCATTGGTATCTTGACCCCATAGCATAAACTCAATAGCATGGTAGCCTGTGGTCACATTGGCTTCACTACCGCCAATCTCACTCATTTCTGCGAGCAGCTCAGGCGTGATGGTACTGGTATCTTGCTTGAGGCTACCAACGCTAATGCTATCGCTATTAATGATGTTGTCTTTACTGTTGTACTCGCCTTCATAGTCAGCGCTTACGTAGTCAATCAAGGCTTCATCTAAAGGCCAAGCATTCACCTGCCCTTCCCAGCTGTCCGTACTGGCAATGCTACGCTTGTCATTGGCAGTCACAAAACCTTCATCAAATCTAAATACTTCAGTCTGTGAGTATGGCTGGCGCGCGGCTTTATAAGCGGCTTTTGCAGCATCCAAATTTTCTTGTGTCGGGGTTTCTACATAAGTATTAACGGTGCTTTGTAAAAGTTTTGCCGTCTCTAACGAATCCTTGTATGCAGCATGCGCCATATCGGCATAGCTAATAAGCAAGCGATCCATATGGGCTTGGTCAGCAGCTGATGAGGTTTTGCTGTCTGTCGTTTTAGTTGTTTCCGTTTGCGTGTCGGTCGTCACTTTTTCATCAGACTGTTTGCTACAACCTGAAACCATCAATATCCCCGCCAGTGCAGCAGCTAAAGTAGTCGGTAAAATTTTACGGCTTGGCGCTGTCTTGATATTCATAGATGTCCTTGATGGGCTACAAAACAAAGAAGAGATAAATCTTTCACATCGATACTAGTAATGAAAATAGACGAAACCAGCATGGTATTGAGCATTGAAACAGCTTGATTATAGATAATAGCAATTATCAGCTTGCTATTAAATACTGAAAAAAAGTAGCTATCCGCAAAATAAATGCATGGGAATTATAATGTTATTGATAACTATTATCAAATATAATTTTTGGTGTAATGGACAAAATTCAAGCCAAAAAAAAGGCCAGCTTTATGCTGACCTTTATTCAATATTACCTATTAGCTAATCATTTAAAATTAACGAACGCTTTGTGGTGCATTAACTGTCAGCTCAACACGGCGGTTTTGCTGACGACCATATTCACTGTTGTTATCAGCAACAGGACGTGACTCACCATAAGCTACCACGTTGATGCGGTTAGATGCTACACCACGTGCACTTAAATAGTTCGCTACTGCATAAGCACGGTCACGTGATAACTTCATGTTATAAGCATCAGTACCTTTGCTGTCTGTATGACCAGCAATAGTGATGGTGTTTTGGTTATACTCATTCATTGTAGATGCAAGTTTATCAAGCGTTGGCTTAAATGAGTTGTTCAAAGTCGCGTCATCAAACGAGAACGTGATGCTACCTGGCATCACTAGGTCAATGTTACCATTGGCATTTGGTGTAACAGTTACACCAGTACCAGCCATCTGTTGCTCAAGCTGACGAGCTTGACGCTCCATATAGTAACCAACACCAGCACCTAATGCAGCACCAATAGCAGCATCGCGACCAGTTTTATCACCACCAGTGGCTTTTGAGATAGTCGCACCACCTGCAGCACCGGCTAGAGCGCCGATAGCAGACTTGTTAAGACGTTGTTGTCCAGTGCTAGGATCAGTCACACAGCCAGTAAGAACCAAGCCTGAAGCGATTGCTGCAACCATTAATGTATTACGCATAGTATGTCCTCTTAAGTTGAAAAGATAATCGTACTTTTATAAAAAACGCCAACGACAAAGTTGCCATTAACTATATTGTTTGGGTGTTTATCGACATTAAAAGTATTATGGCAATCTCACTCTAATTCTGTGTAATATTTTGTCACATCTATGTATGAGAAGTGCATAAGTGTTGATAAATACGACTTTGTTAAATGCATAATTTGCTATCGCAAGTCACGTTTTCAGCCGTACGCTCTATTTTTTTCTGCTAAAATCCCTCAGCAACATTACAAGAATAAAAGTAGGTGTCTTATCAATCAAAAGCTCTTTTACTAGCAGCCAGTGCGAGAGTCTAAAAATAAAATCACTCTGCATAGAAGACTCTTTACTTATCAAAGCTTTATTTATAAAAGGCTGCCGTGAACTATTAATATCAGCAGTATCTATAGGCTGGGTGAATATGACTATACTATCAAGAGTCTAGCAAAGTCAAAACGCGTAAAAATAAAGCTTATATGTGTTGTCCTATTGCCTGCAAGCTAAGCCTGCGAGGCTATATAGTGTTAGATATACTTAAAACATACTATTGATATATTTATAAAATTAACAGAGAGGAATGGGTCATGCGCTTAAACGCCACCATGCAAAAACTCCATCAGCGTGCCCCTAAATTGGGCAAAGTGGTTTCGCTAGCAACGGCAACGGGTGTCATTGCTGCCAATAGCTTTGGTGGTAGTGTTCCCTTATGGTTAATGGGTATGGGCAAAATCATCACTGGCGCACCTATTACAGATCAAACAGTGATTAAAATTACCAATCACTGGATTAGTAGTAACAATGCCTTAATAAAAAACCTCTTACCGAAAAAAGATTGGCGTATCGCGATACCTGATGATGTACATGTGCATGGCAAATATCTGCTCATCAGCAACCATCAATCTTGGGTTGATACCAGTATTGTGCAGTACATTAGCGAAAAACGCTTACCCCTCACGCGATTTTTTACGAAATTTGAGCTGATTTATATCCCGATTGTTGGTCAGGCTTTTTACTTCTTAGATTTTCCAATGATGCGCCGTCATTCTAAAGAAGCGGTTGCCAAAAACCCTGCTTTAAAAGGTAAAGATATTGACGAAGCAAAGCGTGCCTGCACGTTATTAAAAGACAAACCTTTTACCTTGCTCAACTATTTAGAAGGCACTCGCTTTACCAAAGAAAAGCATAATAAGCAAAGCTCGCCTTATACCCATCTGCTAAAACCAAGAGCTGGCGGTTTATCGCTGGCGATTAGTGCTTTAGGTGAACACATCGATGGTATCTTAGATATGACCATTGTCTATCCTGATGGGGTACCGACTTACGGGGATTTGTGGAAAGGCAATATCAAACGCTTAGGCGTTGATGTGCGCTATCTTGAAATACCTGATAATTTATTTTCTGGAATCAAAGAAGGTGGCTATGAAAATGATGAGGATATCAAATCACAAATGTTTGAGTGGGTAGAGCATGTTTGGCAACAAAAAGATCAGCGTATCACCACTATGCTGGCTGAGTTTGAAACCAATCCTAAGGTTGACAATTCAAGCAATTAAATGACAATGTTCCTTGAAAAAAGATAAATGGCAAAATATCAAATTATAATGGTTGATGTCTTGTTTTTTGGCGTTATTCATTGATAATGTGAATGAACATTAGAACGCTGTGTTGATTTTGTTATGAATGGTGTAATACCTCCCATAACTGCTGCCATTTATTACTTATAAGGACTGACTGTGCCCGCCTCTTCCACTACTCGCCCGCCCATAGAGTCAACGTCCACGCTCAATCAGTCAGCAGGGTCAGAGCCACAAATAGGGTCACCAGAGACTCCGCCTTCAAGACCAAATCGCCCTAAACCAAATCGTTTAAAGCTTACATATGATATCGTGATGATTATCGCCATCAGTATTGACTTATTGGTTATCAGTACTGATGCTATTTTGATGAGTAGTTTTAGTAGTGACGCGGCAAACTGGCTTGGAATTTCCAATCAATTGATCTGGTATCAAAGTAATATCCATGACTCATTACGTACCGTGGGCGGCTTTTTTACCTTATTTTTGATTGCAGAGCTGCTATTACGCTGGGCGATTGCCATCAAAGAGAAAATCTATTACCGCTGGTTCTTTTTTCCTTTTGTGCATTGGTACGAGGTATTAGGCTGTTTTCCGCAATTGCGTGCGCTGCGATTATTTCGCGTTGTTATTATCGGACGACGACTATATCAACTAGGCTATCAAGTATTGCCGCAGCCATGGATCAATAGAATCAACTTCTATATCGATGTAGTATTAGAGGAATTGTCTGACCGCGTTATTTTAACGACCATTCAGACCTTTCGGCAGGAGCTTACTGATCCGAAAAGGCAAAAATCGTTTATCGACTCTACCCTCTCGCGCAATCGTGATGAGATTGAGGCCGCCATACTGTCACTACTGCGTAAAGAGATGGCACCAAAGCTACAAGCACTGACCGAGTCAGCAGGTGGCGGCGCTATTATCGCTAGTGAAGTGGGCAATGCGATCCAAGATGGGCTTGCCAATACACCAGAATTGCGCCGCTATCTGCGTATGATACCTATTGCGGGTAGCTTGATTGAATCACAGCTACAACATGTAGGGCACAATATTGGTGAAAATGTGGTTTATGCGCTCAACGAGCGTCTGCTTGACGCTGAACGACTTGATGCATTGATGGTCGCTATCGCTAGTGGTATCGCTCAAATCAATACAGACAATCCAGCATTAGACCATCTCATTGCTAGCATTATCGATGATGGTCTGACAGAATTTGAAGCGCAAATAAAAGTTCAACAGTGGAAGCATCAAGACTTGCTTAAATTATAAAATTTTTAAAGCTTTAAAATAATGATTTGATAAGAAAAATATCACCACGAATACAGCATTACGATTACCTTTTAAGGATGTAGATTATGACCATTGCCGACAACCATACCGACACTTCGTCAGCCACGCCTGCTTTAGCCTTTTATGGCAAAATGCTGACCTTTTCACGGGTACAGTTTAGCACCGATGACTTTGTAGCGATTGCCGCTCAATTACAAAGCACGTTGAGCAATAAGAGCAGTGATATTCCTGTATTGATTGATAGCGAGGTTGAACAAGATCTATCAGCACTGGTCGAATTGCTATGGTCTTGGGGTTTACAGCCTATCGGCGTCGTGACAGGTTTGCTAGACGCGCAAGCACGTGAGCTACGCTTGGCAATATTTCCAGCAGATGGCAAACGTATCGAACGCATTTTACCCAGTAAGAAAGCAGTAACGCAACTAAGTCAAGTTGCTGCTTCTACAACGGCTGCTATTGATAATAGTGAGTCTAAGACGGATAACGTGAGTGCTCATCAAGCGTTACAAACAAGCATGGAGATGCAAGCTGATGTATCTGCAGAAACAGCAGAAACTCTTATCAGTACTGAGCATATTACCAGTCTTATCTATGATCAAATGCTGCGCTCAGGACAAAGTCTTAATCATGTCGGTGGCGATTTGATTTTGACCAACAGTGTCAATAGTGGTGCTGAGGCCATTACGGATAACAACTTACACGTTTATGGTCGTGCTCAAGGTCGCCTGGTCGCAGGTGCTACGGGCGATAAAGACGCACGCATTTTTTGCCAAGTTTTTAACCCCTCTTTGGTTTCAGTCGCCGGTACTTATTGCTTACGCGACAATCTGCCTGAGCATGTGATCGATAAATCGGTCGAAGTGCGGTTTTTAGAAGGTCAAGGTTTGATATTTACGATCATTGATGAATCTCAGATTAACAAAAGCATCAAACCCTAGTTATTTATATAGATACTGTTAAGGCTAAAAAGTAAATATGTCAAAAAACCTTTCTAATTCATATTGTAGTAAGTTTATTTAACAAAACTGCGCTATGATGAATTTTTAGCTCTGCCACTATTTACCACACCTACGCCATATATCAGTTAGGTAACCGCTTAATTTTATATCTTAGCCGTTTGTATGCTTTAATAGAGACTTGGTATAAGTTCTGCTATATTTATGCTAGGCTTACGCTCGCAAAGAGCATATATATAAAGTCTATGGACGACCAGAAAGCATAATGCTTTATATATAATATATATGCTGTTTTATATAATATCTCTCTCATCAATTCATCAATTTATAGGAGTGTGCCATTGTGGCGAAGATTGTTGTAATCACTTCGGGTAAAGGCGGTGTGGGTAAAACCACGACCAGTGCTTCTTTTGCCGCCGGTTTAGCATTACGTGGCTATAAGACAGTTGTTATCGATTTTGATGTAGGCTTGCGTAATCTAGACTTGATTATGGGCTGCGAAAATCGAATTGTTTATGACTTTGTCGATGTCATCAATGGCAATGCACGCCTATCACAAGCGCTTGTCAAAGATAAGCAATTAGAAAATCTTTACATTCTACCTGCCAGTCAAACGCGCGATAAAGATGCGTTAACAGATGACGGTGTGGCAGAGATTATGGAAGAGCTTTCTAAGCAATTCGATTACATTATTTGCGACTCACCTGCAGGTATCGAACGCGGCGCGCAGCTTGCCATGTATCATGCGGATGAAGCTATCATCGTTACCAACCCTGAGATCTCATCAGTACGTGACTCAGATCGCATCATTGGTATCTTGCAAAGCCAGACCAAAAAGGTGGCTGAAAACCAAGGGACCGTACGTGAGCATTTAATCATCACGCGTTACAATGCAGAGCGCGCAGCAGCCAATGAGATGATGGATATCGAAACCATCTCAAATGACATCTTAAAAGTTCCATTACTGGGCGTTGTTCCTGAGAGTCATTCCGTGCTGGAAGCTTCTAACCATGGTGAGCCCGTGATTCATTATACCGACTCTATCGCTGGTCAATGTTATGATGATATTGTCGCTCGCTTCCTAGGGGAAGAACGTCCCTTACGTCATATTGATGTGAAGAAAAAGAGTCTATTACAGCGCTGGTTTGGGAGTTAATAATGAGTAAGAAAAAAGGATTTTGGAGTAGCTTATTTGGCACTGACGACAGCAATGCAGGCAGTGCCAATATGGCAACTGAGCGCTTAAAAGTTATTGTCGCAAGTGAAAATCGCTTAAACAATCGCTTGACCGCAGATCGTATCGAAAAGATGAAGCGTGAGATATTAGAAGTAGTCAATAAATATGTCAATGGTGTACAGATTGATGATGTCAACATCAATCATCGTTCTGAAGATAGCCTCGATGTACTTGAGATGAATATCAGTTTGCCTGAGCATAAAAAGTAAATTTGTAGTCAGTACCATATTGATATCGATGATCAAAAAAGCCCTGTGTATGCTAATAGGGCTTTTTTACGAGTAGATTTCACCCTGCTGTCTATAAAAATCATTACCCTTGCTTAATACAAGGGTGCTATGAGCAGCATTTTTGATACATCATAACGACATTAAAAGTCTATTATTTGATACGTGCTATGAGGTTGTCTTTTTTCACAAACTGATGATACAAAGCCGCCCCGATATGAAGCACAGTAAAGGCGATAATCATAGGCCAAATGATATCTACATGCCAGTCATTAAAGAGTCGAGCCAACCCTCTATCTGGGGTTACTAATACAGGTATCTGGAATATACCAAATATATCAACTGGACGGCCACCATACAAAGACATCATTAACCCTGCTATTGGCATCGCAATTAACAGAGCATAAAGTACAAAATGCGACAATCGGGAAAGCAGCATTTGCCATTTCGGCATCAATATTGCGGGTGGCGCTTTGGTAAAGATGCGATTAATGACTCGCGCTATCATCCAAAATAATAGGCTAACCCCAAAAGCTTTGTGTAGCCCAATATAAAGACTGCTATCAAGGTTGTCATACAAAAATATCATGACCCACGTAATCAGCAATAAAATCGCGCTAATCCAGTGAAAAAATCGACTAGCAAAGGACCATTTTGTTAGTTTGGAATGAGTAGTATTCATAATTGACCGTATTACCTCTGTCGCTATTGATTGATTAATAAATGCTTAGACGTAGACAGTGACTGTCTAATGAGAAAACTGGACATCTAAATCTACCAATTGATGCGCGATTTTATCCAAATCTGGCACCAGATACAGCGTATTATCAATCATGACCGTCTGAAAAAGATAGGATAGCACAACCTCTTCTTGTACACGTTCATAAACCGTATCGATATTGCTATTTGACTTGATAAAATGCTCAGGTAGTTCAACATCTTTCACATCAGAAATACGCACCTGTAGTTGGCGCATCTCACCTACAGTTTGCAAAGCAATACGATGCGCTGATGTGTTTCCTTCTAATACCACCATCGTGTCTGGCGTTTGATGGCTCGGTAACATATGGAACACGGCGATCCGTTGCTGTTGCCACTCATAAAATTGCGTATATTCGCTGTACTCATCTATACTTAAAATCAAACCACTAGGAACAAGCCAATCTGGCTGATCAGGCGCTGGAATGATCGACACATCGAGTATACCGTTAGTAGTGGTCAGTAAGCTTACTGCCTCAAATGAATGTTTTAACATCTGTCTCATAAGTCGCTCACAATAAATGAATGTGGAGTGTCGCTTGTCGCTTTATTAGCAATATAGTTGGTCAGCTTTTCTGCCAATGCTTGAGGACTGCCGATAAAGGTACAATATCCTGAGTCAATGATAGCCTGTGGCTGACTGGAACAAGTACTTAAATTTGGGTCTTGTGCCCATAATTGACTGCCATTATCTTGTATCAAATCTAAATACTGAGTGCCATCATTGCCCATACCTGAAAAGATAATGTTTATCAGCTCGCTACCATAAACATCGCTGGTGTTTTTAAGAATCTGACCAATAGCAGGTTTATAATCCCCTACCCAAGCCTGATCTAATAAGATAATACGACCAGTTGAGTCACAGACAATCTGTTGATCGATAGGTACGATCAGACATTGACCTGTACGCATGCGTTGCGAGGAAGTAATCATCTGGCAGTGCCAGTCATTATGGCGGCTTAAGATACGCGGCAAGGTGCTAATCATGGTTTGATTAAAATGATGCGCTAGTAAAATACTTATCGGCAGTGTTGGCGATAAGTGATCTAAGAACTCTTTAACCGCACTAGGACCACCCATAGATGCCCCTAAAAACACCACATAGCGCCACTCACTACCCTCCTCTTTATAGACAGAAGTATCGATAAGTGTTGGCAAATCCAGCAGTTGCGCAAGCTTACGCTTAAGTTTACGTTGCCATTTAGCGTACTGCTGCACCTCATTAAGATAAGGCGCTTGACTAAACCCGACCAACATCGCTACAGGATTGGAAGCAGCTGTCATGGTCGCTAGATGCTCATCGTAATCACTGTCTATCAACCAGATATCAATAGCGCTTTCATAACCATCAAACTTATCCTTCAACTGCGATGGTGTAACGCAATCTACCAGATGAAAGCCGCAGCTCCGCACTGTATCAGAGAACGCCATCCGCTGCTGATGGTCTTCTGCCACTACCAACACTTTAATCTCACTTTTATCCTTTAACGCTAAGGCACGTATGTTAGCCATGATGAGTTAGGCGGACCTTTTCATCCAATAAACTTTGGATTTTATCAAGCAGCTGGTTTTCTTGGAAAGGTTTGCCCATATAGTCATTTACCCCAATCTCAAATGCACGCTCACGATGCTTCTCACCGGTTCGCGAGGTAATCATGATAATAGGCAGATGCTGCAAGCGTCCATTATGTCTGACTTGGGTAGCAACTTCAAAACCGTCCATACGCGGCATTTCAATATCAAGCAGCATTAAGTCAGGCGTCATCTCTTGTAGTATCTCAAGCGCATCGATACCATCTTTGGCAAGTACGACATTGAACCCTTGACGCTCTAAGAATCTTGATGTTACTTTTCTGACTGTGACTGAATCATCAACGACCAAAATAGTGGTATTGGACTCCACGTTTCTTTGTTTAGCAGCTTTAGAATGCGTGACTTCTTTGACTAAAGCCGTGTTACGCATCAAGGCTATCAAGTCTAGAATGAGCATCACCGAGCCATCGCCCATAATGGTAGCCGCTGAGATACCTGATAAATTTGAGAACTGCTGCCCCAAAGGTTTTACGACTACTTCAATACGTGAGCCTGCTATTTGATCAACTTGTAGGGCCATATTCTGACCACTGCGATTTTTGATAATAATAAGCGGCACGCTGGTATTGGTATTAACGACCAGCTCATTGAGCTTATTGCCTGATAAAATCTCATTTAAATATCGTACACGATAGTCGGTATCCTCAAAATTGAGAGTCGCCTCGCCCGATTGATAATAGTCATAGACTTTTTCTGGATTGATACGGACAACGCGTTCAATCTGCACCAAAGGTATGGCATAGTAACGATCTGCTGCTCGAACTATCAAAGCGTCAGACACAGCCACCGTTAATGGTACACGGATGGTAAAGCTTGATCCTTTGCCAAGCTCTGATACCACGGACACGGCACCGCCTAGTTGACGAATCTCACTGATAACAACGTCCATACCGACGCCGCGCCCTGATATCTGCGTGACCTGTTTGCTGGTACTAAGACCGGCATTAAAAATATATTGCATAATATCAAGGTCGCTAAGACTCCTATCTTTGGCGTCAATCAAACCCTGAGAGATGGCTTTTTCACGTACCGCTTCTACATCAATCCCTTGTCCATCATCATTGAGCAAAATGACAATTTCACTTCCTTCACGTAGCACTTCTAGCGTGATTTGACCACTGCGCTCTTTACCTGCTGCCAGCCTTGCTGCCACATTCTCGATACCATGATCGACTGCATTACGTAACATGTGCTCAAGCGGTGAGGTGATGCGCTCTAGAATGGTTCTATCCATCTCATCATCAGCATTGATAATTTTTAACTCAACTGACTTATTCAGCTCATTAGCCGTTTGGCGGACAATACGCTCAAGCCTTGGTGTTAATCGCGTAAAAGGAACCATACGTGAGTTCATCAAACCATCTTGTAATTCAGTCTGCGTCCGAGATAACTGGAGCAATAGACTTTCACTATCACGCGTTTTTTCTAACAAAGTATGGTTGATTTCGACCAAATCCGATGCCGACTCTGACAAAGATTTTGACAGCTGATTTAAAGAAGAGTATTGATCCATCTCCAGCGGATCAAAGCCTTCATGATTGACCAGCTCTTCATCAATCTGCGATAAAATCTGTGCCTCAAGCTCAATTTCCATACGGCGCAACTGATCCGCTAGACGCTGTACGGTAGTACCCATCTCTTCGATACTGTTGGTCAAGCTACTGATACCCATATCGATACGAGCACGGTTAATCGCAGACTCACCTGACAGGTTAATCATATGCTCAATCAGACTGCCTGATATACGAATCATCTCATTATTATTGGCATTTTGATCTTGCTCAGTTACCTCGCTCACCATCAGCGGCATGGCACTGATATCTTTTTGGATACCGATCGTTTCTTTGTTTTCTTTGGCAATTAAAATCGCGTCACGCTGTTCTTGCAAGGTTTCTACTGGTATCTGCTTTAAGCTATTAGGATTTTTACTAAATTGCTGTAATGCCTCAATTAGTAAACTAGGTGTTGGCGGATTCACTTGATGCGATAGGATAAAAACAGCATCTGCTAGCCAGTCATAACAAGCAGCGAGCAACTCCAGCACTTTCGTGGTTACAGGGCGGCGCTGAGCAACAAAGTCTTGATAAGCTGACTCCATTTCATGAGCTAAATCAGCAAGACCAGTAGCGGTAACCATACGTGCACCACCTTTTAAGGTATGCAAGTCGCGCTGTAGTGCTTGCAGCGCAACCATGTCACCAGCATTACTTAAGAATAGCTGTAGATATTCATTATGATTGATGAGCGCTGCTGCCTCAGCTAAGAAAACCTCTAAAATATCAGCATCAGGTAAACCATGCGTCCACGATTGCTGGATGATTTTATTTAAACTTAACGCATCTGCCTCATTTGCTACAGGCTGGGCATCTTGATTTGCAAAGATTTGAGGCTCAGCTGCCACATGGTTATTTGGCATAGGAATAATAAGCTGTACCGTTTTTGGCAAGGCTTGGGCTTTTAAAAACTGCTGTAATTGCGCCATGAGCTCAGGCGCAAAAAAAGATTTTTGATAACGTACAATGTGTGCTACCTGCAGCGATAAGGTATCTTGCACCACTTGCATAATCTCAAGCCACTGCGCGGTTGGCTCGCGTTTAGATTCTACAAACGCCTCATAAACGCTTTCTGCCTCATGAGTCAAGTCGCCAATACTGCGGATACCTGCCATACGAGCACCACCTTTGATGGTATGCAGATGGCGTTGGAGTACCTTTAAGGTATTAATATGGGTGATGTCTACACGCCACTTACTGAAACTATCGACCAGCGCATCATCAAGCTCTTGCGCTTCTTCTAAGAAGATTTCTAGTAGCTCAATATCCGTATCGATGGTTTCAAGCTCTAGCTCAGGTGCGGCAATACTTTGTACAGTAGCCTGTTCTTCAGCGGCTATATTTTCATCACTTTCATTCTTATCTTGCACAATATTGTCTTGCTCGATACCAGTTTGCACGGCGTTGTATTGCTTGATACCCTCTAACTGCTGTAGTACTTGCTCATCAATTTTTAATGACATACTGCCTGCTAAAGCATCAAATAAACCAACTAACTGCGCATGACCTGCAAGTAGAATTTCTTGGATATCAATATCTGCCGCTTCTTTTGGATACTGGCTCAAATAATGATAAGCATCTTGTAAGGCATCAAGAATAGAGACGAATTTTGGAAAGGCTTGTGCTTTACCAGTTAAATATTTAATTTGTAAAATTTGCTCAGCGATATAGGCTTGGATTTGCTCGATATCAGCACTGTTAAGCGCTTCATCTAATTGCCACTCGGCATCTAATAACTTATCAATATTGCCATCTAATAAGTCATTAATCGTTGGTTTATCCTCAGTGCTTGCCTCACTATCGGCATCTTGCTCTTCAAGCATCGCCTGTAAAGAGGCAATATCCTGCTCGCTTTGCATATGCTCTGCCGACATATCTTGCTGGTTTGCATGTTGTTTATAGTTATGGAGATAACCATCAATAAGCGTGACAGATTGGGCGAGTGCAGTCAAATGGCTTGCATTCATCGGTATATCCTGCTGCTGTAGAAGCTCTAAGCTTTGCTCTATCGTCGCACTCACATCGCTAATGGCAGTCAATACACTAGAGCCAGAAGCTGCTCTCAAAGTATGGAATGCGCGCACAATCTCGTCACTTACCTCGACATATGGCTCATTTTTATGATGACATACAAAGTCATTAACGCCTTGTAACAACTCTTCTGCCTCTTCAATAAAGATATCAAAGAACGCCTGTTCTTCTTCACTTTGAGGCATCACAATAACTGGTGCTTCTGCCATTTTTTCATTGACCAAATAAATCGTCTGCAAGGTACGATCGATTGCTGCATCATTCTCCAAATCTTGAATACGACTGTCTAAATCAATATGACTTGGCGTATGCTTAGCAGGCTGTAACCATTGATTGTATAATGTACGATAAGTGAATTCATCACCTAATTGTTTGCTATAAGCATTAGCACAGGCAACCCACAATGGCATCATAGCAGGGTAATCTTGGCTTTCACGCTTGAAAGTGCTTAACAACTCAGGATATACGGCCAATACATCACCAATCAGCTGCTGTATATCTGCTGAGGCAGTTATGCTCTTATCTAAAATGCGGTTTAGCAAGTTTTCTATAGACCATGCTAATTCAGCACTGTAATGAGCACCGACCATCCGACCAGAGCCCTTTAGAGTGTGAAAGCCACGGCGTATGTCTTTCAGTTCAGTCAAATCAGTAGGTAAAAGCTGCCAATGTTCATATAAAGGGATGATTTCACCTAAAACTTCATTAGCCTCCTCTATAAATATCTCTTTAATATCAGGATCAGCATCGTTTGCATCTGTCACTAGCGACTGTGCTTCCAAAATAAATGGCTGCAGTACCAAAGGTAGCTCTAAATCTGACCATGCATCCAAAGTGTTAGCTGGCTCAGAGACTGAACTTACGGCTGTCACATGTAAATTATGGTCAAGTACATAATGATCTGATGCAAGGTCCGATTCTTCAATATCAGCTGTTAATGACATAGGCGCAGCTACTGGTAAACCTGCATTTAGTGGTTGCTGAGTCATCAAGTTATGACTTTGCAAAAGAGTAATAGCAGGGTCAAAGCTTGGTGGCTGCTGTGCTGCAAAGTCAGATAGCATAACAGGTAGGCGTTTGGTGGTTTCTGTTATCAACGTTACTACATCGTCCGTTACGGATAAGGTTTTATCCAATAAACGATTGAGTAGATTTTCAATAGACCATGCCATCTCACTGATGCTAACAGCACCAACCATACGTCCCGAGCCCTTTAAGGTGTGGAAACCGCGACGTAGTTCCGTTAATGGGGTTAAATCTTGCGCATCTTCCTGCCATATTGGTAAAAAATCTTCTAGATCACCAATCACCTCTGCAACTTCTTCAATGAATATTTCTCGAATGTCTTCATCGATATCGAAGGTATCAGGATTTAGCTGTTGACGCATTTTCAATAAAGCTTCGCTATACTCTGTCTCTATAGACTGTTTATTGTCTAACAGTAATCCAGTCAAAGTCTCGGCATTAAAAGACGGCTCAGTGACAGGCGCAATCTCACCGCTGTCGTCATAGCGCAATACATCATTGGCGGCTGGTTTTTGGGTGAGCAAAGTATCGTTGACTGCTTCAGGCGCATCGATATATGTATTAAGTAGCTTGGCTGCCGTATCAATATAAGCATTTGCTTTTTCTAGTAGTGTTTGATCAACAAACTGTTGCGCAAGATAATCCAATAATAGCTCAATGGCACTCAAACTCTCTGCCAACGCTTCGATAACGTCCCAGCTTAATATGGTAATATTATGAGTACGTATCTGTACAAATATATCGGCTATCTTGTCGACTACTTTGCCAATCGCTGGCAGCCCCATACTATTAAAAGTCTGGCTCATGCTGATAAAAATTGCCTGCTCTGGCAATAATTCTAACTGTTGGCGTTGTATATAGTTATGAAAATCTTGCTTAACTTCTTCAGCCGCAATACGTAACTCACGTAAATCCACATTAATAGAACCAACATCTAAACTGTTTGCTGGTTGCAAGTCATTATCAGTGCGAGCAGAAATAGTGAATGCAGCTCCATCATCCATCTTGATAGAAATCATTTGTTCTGTATTATAGACAGCGCTATACAACTCTTGTAGCTGACGTTCAATCTGCCATTGTTCTTGCGTAAAATCCTGCTCTGATAAGAGGCTACGCTCTACATTAATCGCAATAGCATCGATTTGTGAGGCAAATAATGTCCAGCCACGACTTTTAAGCTGATTATTTATTTTCGCTAAAGGTTTTAGCAAAGTATGAGGCTTATCAAGTGCAAAAATAATCGTCTCAATCTCACTCAATATACGAGGTAAGAGACGTACTTCACAGTCTATCTGTACACCACCCTTCAATAAAGATTCAGCATTATCACTGTTATGAATAAGGCTACTTAATTCACTATAAATATGACTAATGAGACTTTGAATCTCGCTTATAGATGGCTCAATCTGATCTTGATGACTGTCTATCAATTGATCGAGTTGACTTAATATTCCTGCATACTGCTTAGGTAGTGGTATTTCATTTTGTCCAAGATCCTGTAGCCACAGCTCAGCCAGATACCACAAGCGCTGCAAATCAGCTTCTTGCGCCGTTTGCCATAAATAATGGCTGACCTTTTGTAGCACAGTCAGGATAGCAGGCTTATTCATATTGGCAGCGAGCAATTTTTGCGTCTGTTGCCGCCACGCTAATAGCAATTGCCGATGCTGTTGACTATCTAAATCTGACACTGCCCTATTCACAGGTAGGGCTATGTCAATATCATCATAATCCGATAAGCTAGCCAAATGACTGTCTGTCGTCAATGATAACGTATCTGCAGGTGGTTCTGTGACTACATCAAACTGCGATAAGACTTGCGCTAGATCAGACAGCGTTTTATTCATTAAAACACTATGATATCTACCTGTGCGCACATAATATTCTAGCTCACGCTGTAACACTTTATGAGCAATCTGCCCTATTCTGAGTTTCTCAGCAGCCAAATTTATATCTACGCTGTCATTATCTAGATCATCATTGTTTAGATCATCAAAAACACTGGCTTCTGCTAATAGGCTAAGCTTATTCGCTAAACTTGCTAGAGCAGGCAAATTAATCATGATTAGGGCACCAGCAATCTCATGATAGTACTGTGCCATTTGCTCATCTTTAGTGCGTGCTGCCTTTAATTGCCAGCCATCAGCTACCTGTGTTAAGTGCTGATTAAACAGTGGCAATAACCACTCAAGCGTTACCATGTCATTGGGCTGGTTTTTCATAGATTCATCCTGACTCTTTTAGGCGCTAATTTAGGTACTGATTTTTTGCCACGCATTGAGATGTGGGTGCGCAATACGGCGCATATTTGAAGGACGCCAAAATAGCGCCTCACCTGGAGCCAATATAATATAACCACCTAAGGCGCATTGTTTTGATAATCGAGCTAAAATATCACGCTGATCAAATTTGCGAAAATATAACAGCATGTTTTGACAAACAATCACCTGTTGTATATGCGCGGTAGGCGGTTTTTCATCCATAATATTGTGTATAACAAAACGGACCTGCGATTTTAACGTTGCTGTGACCTGCCAGTAGCCATAGCTACTACTTGCCGTGGTTCTATTTAGATAAGGGTTACCAATACTCGCTTCGTCAGCCATGATTGCTGGTGATAATGGTTGCACAAACTGCTGACAATATGGCGGGATTAATGATTGCTGCTTGGCGTCGTACTGACCCAATCGCGCCTTTGCTAGTACTTGTTGACTGACATCTGTGCCCAAGATCGTGTAGTTGCTCAATTGCTTTGCAGCCAAACTCATTGCTAGAGACCACGTCTCTTGTCCGCTCGCGCAGCCTACACTCCATATGCGAAACATCTCACTAGTATCAGCAGCTATTCGCGTGTGGCACTGATACTGCTCTGCACATTCTGTGACAAAATTGATAGAAGGCAGATGACGAAAAAATCGACTTTCATGGATCAATACTTTATCAAGCAAATGCTGGCGTAGCTCATTATTAAACGGCAACTGCTGCCACAACTGGACGGTAGTCAATCCATAAAACAATGCCGTGTGAATCACCGCGTTTTCCAACCAATTTCGTTGGATATTAGGTAAAATAAAACCAATCTCACACTCTATGTAACGTTGCCACTGTCTAGTATCAAAATAATCGTCATGCCGTATCACTTTCACATTATCTTGCAAGAGGCAGTCTATTGATGTAGCTTCAATTATATGAATGCTATTACTGCCTTTTTGAATATGATGATTCATGCGACCTGCTATTAATGTTGCTGCTCCAAATTTTATAATGTCTGTTTAGAGCAGCAATTTGGTTAACATTTCCATAGAAAAAATCATAGCTATTATCGACAGTTTTACATACTGGCTGAGACTCTTTCATCCATATCGAGATATTCATGATCCATGCTTTCATGATTCAACTGCTCATCATCGTTTGATATCTTAAAGCCAGTGACTGATTCTTGTAGTGCTGCAGCCATTTGGCTAAGCTCACCAATAGAACGTGCGGTCGCCATCGTGCCAGAAGACGTTTGAGAGGTAATATCTTGAATAATGTTCATAGTATGAGAGATATGACCTGCCGACTCCGCCTGTTGCAGAGCAGCATTTGAAATATTCTGAATGAGATCAGCCAAAGTATTAGAAACGGTTTGCACCTCTTCTAGTGCTTCACCCGCATCTTTAGCCAACCGCGCACCACGTACGACTTCAGACGTCGTTGATTCCATCGACATGACCGCTTCACTGGTATCTGCCTGAATGGTTTTTACCAACGTCTCAATCTGCTTAGTTGCATTTGCCGAACGCTCAGCAAGACGTTGAACCTCATCAGCAACAACTGCAAAGCCTCGTCCTGCTTCACCTGCCATCGATGCCTGAATCGCTGCGTTTAATGCCAAAACGTTAGTTTGGTCTGCAATATCATTAATCAAACCAACGATATCACCAATTTCCTGCGAAGACTCACCAAGACGTTTAATACGTTTTGAGGTTTCTTGAATCTGATCCCGGATAACATTCATACCTTCAATAGAGCGCTGTACTACTTCTGCTCCATTGTAAGAGATGGCGACCGAACGCTGAGCAACTGTTGCAGACTCTGCAGCGTTATTCGAAACTTGGTCAATGGACACCGTCATCTCATTAATAGCCGCAGACACACCAGCGATTTCCTGTGCTTGATGCTCAGAAGCTGTCGCAAGCTCGACTGCATTCATCTGCGTTTGCTCTGATGACTGCGAAACGCGTTCAGCGGTACTATTAATAACCAATACCAATTGGCGCAGTTGGTCAATAGCAAAGTTAACAGAATCGGCAATTGCACCAGTGAAGTCTTCTGATACGGTTGCATTGACCGTCAAATCACCGTCTGCCAAATCACCCAACTCATCAAGTAGGCGCAAAATAGCGATCTGGTTACGCTCATTTTCTTCTTGAATTTGGCGTGCACGTTCAGACTCAGCTTCTGCTTCTTGACGACGACGCAAAGTTTCCTTTTCAATAAGTAAACGTTCTGAGCCACCGCGCTGCTGTAGCAACTTATAAAAAGCGAAAAAGATACCCAGTACACTGAGCACAAAGACAACTACCGGTATTATGACTGCCTGATTAAAATCAGTTAAATACTCACTGACCGATGATATGGCATTAATCAGCGCCAATAGGGCACCCATAGCCACTAGAGCACATCCGCCTAGTAATAGTTTCCACTGACTATCAGTATTTGTCGCCGCTCTATTTACGCCACTTACAGGATTATTTATAGCATCACTCATCGCACTTATTCCTTTCAAACAATCGTCAAAGTCTTATTGAGTCTGACTCTGAAATCATAGTGTTATCAAAACAACCGTGATGAACAAAGCCTGTATGAATGCTGACACACCACCGGATAATGTCAGCTATGATTCTTCTATCATCTTTTTAATGAACACCTAATGATCAAACATGACAGGTCATTAAAAACAGTTATATTGCAGCATCGGTATACTGTAGGTCCTGTGTCAGTAAGCTTGGCATAAACACATACCAATCTTGTTCATCTTTGAGAAATTTGCCATGGTTATAAGGTGCAAATGGCGAATTTGGTTCAATGGCTTCTGGACGATATTGGTCTTGAGTAAACTGTTCGATACCAATCACTTGGTCAACAAGTAACCCTGAAAACACATTATCATGGTCGATGACCATGACTTTACGCTGACTCATTTGCGCTAACCGACTTGGCACTTGTAAAAATCGAGACAAATCGGTTAGTGGCAGTAAACGCCCACGAATATTGGCAATACCAAGCATCCAAGGCTTTACTAAGGGCACGCTGGTATATTCTGGCATGGACAATACTTCTGCTACTTGACCCATTGGCGCAACCAAGCGTTGACCGCCAATCTCAAATACGACCCCTTGCCAGTCAAATTCTTGTCCGCCGCGGCGTCCGCTTTTACGCGAACGTGCCATATCTGCTATACGCAGAAGCTCAATAAATCCTCTCGATGCCACAAGCTACTCCATTACTTTACGAATGATCTGAACCAGACCACTTTCATCAATAGGCTTGGTAAGATACTCTTTTGCGCCTTGACGCTTGCCCCATACACGATCGGTTTCTTGATTTTTGGTACTGATCATGATGATAGGAATATGTGCTGTTGCCTTGTCACGAGTGATTTTACGAGTTGCCTGAAAACCATTCATTTCAGGCATGACCACATCCATCAAAATGACGTCTGGTAGATGGGCAATGGCCATCTGGCAGCCTTGTTCACCATTGGTTGCTTCCAAGACTTTATAGTTATTTTTAGAAAGCATGTCACGAAATTTCGCCATCTCAGATGGTGAATCGTCAATGACTAATACAGTAGTCATGGTTATTTCCTTTATTTTCGATGATATCCATTAGATATATAGTGTTAAAACAAACCGTTTGGAGTAATACTTTATGCTGAACTGAATGCATATTACTGATTATGACAATAATAATTTATCGTTATATGAAACATTCTTGACCACTTTTTATGATCATTTTACAGATTAACGATACTGATTAATTGCCTCAAAAAGCTCATCCTTACTAAACGGTTTGGTCAGATATTCATCAGAACCTACAATACGTCCACGGGCTTTATCAAATAAACCATCTTTAGATGACAACATAATCACAGGTTTACTGGCATAGTCAGGGTTATTTTTAATCAAGGCACAAGTTTGATAACCGTCCAAACGTGGCATCATGATATCCACAAAAATAATATCTGGATTATGATCGACAATCTTAGCCAAGGCATCAAATCCATCAATGGCAGTGACAACTTCACAGCCAGCTTTTTGCAGCAAGGTTTCTGCGGTACGGCGAATGGTTTTTGAGTCATCAATAACCATTACTTTTAAACCATCAAAATTATTTTCCATTCTTATTGTCCTATTAACGACTATTTATTCATTATGCGATATGTTTACAGTACTACTCACGTGTAGTACTGTTTACTCACAATGAATTATCTTAGTATGTTGGGCGTTATGCTAAATTTCTTACAGTGTTATTATAGCCATAAATTCAATGATTACTCATAATCTGCAACCATTAATTATCGCAGGCAAATTTAATGAATAATGTAATCGAATCCTCTGTCAATAAACGAGTAGCTCTTATTCAATATTGCTTGCTATAAAAACAGTTGAATATCTAGTCTCATCAAAAATCCACTGTACTAAAAACTGAAAAAATCGACTAAGTTACAAGTGAATAGTCTTGTTATTAAATATCGTCTTTCGAATCGCAGCCATTATATAGAACCAGTACTCATCTTACTGAATAATTTACCTTTGTAATAAAAATGTATCAATATATTTTGATATGTTCGTTTTAGCACAGTTACCAGCTATTATCCAGTAATTGGTGAAATTATGTTCTAAGTTTAGCTACTTAACGACTATTCTCTATATAAAAAAGGCATTCTACAGCGTCTCATCTAGTGCTTAAAAAAACAGTTAAATACAATATAGGTAGAACCATTTTCCATACTTTGAATTCCCTATATAATAAAAAGTCGTTTATGATGGTGATTGGTATGACATCTTTTATGCGCTCGCTGCATTACATGCGTTTTATATGCTTACAGACTGCGCCGTTGAAAAAGAGCCTCTATATATTGAGCGCGCTATTTCTTATCGCCTGCCAGCCAACATCTCCTACCGAAGCGTTAAGTAGAGACAATAATGAGCCAGTTGATATACCACTCATTAGTGCCGATAGTGTCACCATCACACCTGATCATATTTTAAGCATCAAACCTACCCGTTATCAGCCCAGCCTTGGTTTGCAAGGTCGTATCGAACCTATCAAGCAGATCAACCTTATGGCAGCACAGCCGCTGACGGTAGAGCAAGTATTAGTCAGTGACAACCAATGGGTGAAAAAAGGTACGTCCCTACTCACAGTTCGACGTCAGGAAATTCTAAACACAGCGATAGGCTTAGGCGATACTGAAACCAATATAGAAGCAGAATTAAATACGACTGCTAGTAATGCTGATGGAGCTAGCACTTCTGACAATACTAGCCCGACCTCTGATTTAATCACATTGCGTGCCCGCTTTTCAGGACGCGTAGAGAATCTGTCAGTGCAAACCGGACAAAAGATAGAAGCTCAAACAGTGTTATTAAAGCTCAGTGACGAAACAGAATTGCATTTTATCTCAACGTTGCCGATTGAAGCCGAATCGCAAATTTCTGTTGGTCAAACCGTTAACTTTACTGCCGAAGGTAGAGTGGATAAATTTACCGGTCAGGTTAGTAAAGTGCAGGCGGTAAAACAACCGATACAGCTTTTAGTTTATGTCAATGTGATTGACAATGAAGTCAGTCGCAATCAGCTAGCGCCTAATATGCAAGTCACTGGCAGAGTTGACTACGGGCAGATAGAAGTGGGTACTATTGTGCCTAAAATTGCCCTACATAATGTGGATTTAAGACAAATACAGGTGCCGCCTTACAAACCGCTGCGTTCTCTGACTGCCAATATCTGGATTATAGGTCAAGACCAGCGCTTAACCCGTCAGCCTATTGAAGTGATTGAATACGATCCGCTGACCAAACAATATTTAATCGCAGGTATCAGTAGTGACAGTTTGATTTGTTTGGCGAACTTACCCATTGAATCTAAAGGCAAAAAAGTGGTGGTGTCTTAAGCACAGAATCCCGCAGTTACATTGTGTAGAAACATTAACAAAGCACGCCTTGTTTAATAACATTCTGTTTAGGCAATATAGCGTATTATGGATAGTACGGATTGCATACTTTTATTGTATAGTATTCGAGCATGGCTTGTATCTATAGGTGCTTATAATTTACATGTTTGTAATATGAGCATTTTGGATAATTGAAAACTAAGGGCAGACGCCACTTTTATAAATTGTAAAAGTGTATTAAGACAAATTATAAAAACAACTAGAGGAAACATTATGAGCAAGCAGATTTTGTTAATTGAAGATGATCCAGATTTGGCAGAATTAATCAGTGATTATCTGACCATGAATTATTATGATGTGCATCATGCAGGTCTTGGTCAAGAAGGTCTAGATTTATTAGACACTAAAGAGCGTGATATTGACTTGGTGGTACTTGACCTCATGCTACCGGACATGGATGGTATGCAAGTTTGCCAAAAAATCCGTGGCAATAAAAACAATATGACCAATAAAGTGCCGATCATTATGTTGACGGCAAAAGGTGATACCACAGACCGCGTATTGGGTCTTGAGATGGGCGCTGATGATTATATTTCTAAACCGTTTGAGCCGCGTGAACTGCTCGCCCGTATTCGTGCGGTTATTCGTCGTCATGAGCAGCCAAACCAAGCGGACAGTCAGTCAGACAGCTTAACTTTTGGCCGTTTGAGCGTGTTCCCTGACAGTCATGAAGTGACTATCGATGATCTGCCAGTACGTTTGACGACGCATCAGTTCCAATTGCTGCATTATTTTGCCACACATTCAGGCAAAGTACTGAACCGCGAGCAATTGTGGCAAGCTATGCCAAATGATGACAGCTCAGACAATATTGATCGCGCCATTGACGTACATATCTCGCGTCTTCGTGCGTTGATTGAAGACAATCCACGTCAACCAAAGCGTATTATCACAGTACGTGGCGTCGGCTATCAGTTTGCCACTGACCAAGTGTAATTAGTAGTAAACTGTTGGTAAATAAACAGTCAAACTGCTTTAAAACGGTTCGTTAAAAGGGGTATCATACGTATGATACCCCTTTTATGTTTGACCATATAAAGTAACATGAGTTTTCGATAATAGAGATGATTTGATGCAGCAATTGGGTTTTCGCTCCGTATTTGCCAAGCTATTTGCCAGTGTCATGCTGGCGCTTATCTTGTTTGCTGTTGCGATGGTATCATTGACACAGTTGGTACATGATAAAGATGCTGGCATTCGCTCAGAGGTATTGGCAACGCAAATTTTAGGACAGATCGATCCTTTTTTGCATGAGCTAAATATCGCAGTTAGTAAGGAAAATCGCCTACAATCGCGTTTTATGCTAGCCGTAGTCAAAAAAAGCTTCGATATCTTTGATGAGTCATTGCAGGCAAAAATGGGCTTATATGACAGCGAAGGTCATCTGCTGATGCAAACAGATAATAGCGATTTGCCGCTAGAGCTTCCTGCCACGCCTTCTTTGTTCTCACGTGTTTTCCCCTCTTTTGCAGAAACGTCACCAACCAAGCAAGCACAGGTTTATAGCAGTACTGGCTATACGCTATTATATGAGTCACGCTTGCCACCCAAAAAGCCGGTTCTCTCTGCAGCGCTTAACTTATTTACTGGCACGCTCTTATTGCTACTCATTATGGCAGGCGTCCTTTGGTGGATTGCCCGGACCATTACTTGGCGTATTAATCAGATGAGTCTACAGATGGCTCAGCTTGGCGATGGTGACTTTACGGTACGGGTTAATGCACACGGCAATGATGAAATCGCTTCACTGGCACGTGGATTTAATCAAGCAGCACAAAAGATTGAACACCTTATTGATGCCAATAATTTGTTACTTGCACATGCCTCTCATGAGCTGCGTACGCCCATAACACGTATTCGCCTACAGATTGAGATGATGGATATGCTGACAGGTCCATTGCCAAGTGACAACAAAGCCAAGTTTGATAAGCGTGCTCAAGCCATTAATCGCGACCTTTCAGGTCTCAATGATTTGGTTGAAAGTATTCTATTGGTGAGCCGTTTGGATGCTGGTCATGCCTTGCAGCAAGTTGAAAATTTAGATTTATATGATTTGGTGAATCAAGAACGTCAACATTATCCTGAAGCAACGTTAATTGGCGAGCACATCATGATTGACGGTCAATCATCAATGCTCACCCATTTAATTCGCAATCTATTAACCAATGCCATGCTGCATGGAAAACCACCAGTCACTGTGTTGCTTTATGGGGTGCAAACCCTTGAAGAAGCTGAAGCTATTCCTGATTTTTTATTGCAGACAGTGTTGTGCAGTAGTTTTATAGACTATAACAGCTCAGACTTTTATTCTGATGAGTCATCTCATAGTACAAATCCGCTTGCTCATCATCAAGATACCGTATCAGAGCTGAATAATTCTATTAGCGCAGCACTTCCAAAGCCAAAAGCGGCAAATAGCGAGTCTATAGTTATATTACCAGCCCCGCCTATTTATCAGAATGGTGAAAATTTGGTAAATGATGCTCATATTAGTCCTGACTGCGAATCTGATAATACTGTGAGTCAAGATAGCGATAGTACTATTTTAGAGCAAGTAGACCTTACCAATACAAGCGAGACACTTGAAAAGATTGGTAATTCTTCATTGTTTGATAATTATCATAGTTTTACATCAGATTTGACCGATAAGCTAAAGAAAGTGATGTGGCGTGCCGTGCCTGAGAAGCAACAGTCTTCTCAAGATCCTGATCATGCTATTGATGACATCTCTGGTAAAAATGCTATCAATAGCAATAAAGAAGATGCCAATAAAGTGAATAAAAATGGTGATGTGGCGATAAAAGACAGTGATAAAGCAATTGATAAAGAAAGTCCTGAAACGACAAATACCACCCGTAAAGAAAGCCTATTTAGCAAACATCTCAAAAAATCTAAACCGGAGCCAACACGTCCGCTTCCGAAGTATGTGGTATTGGCAGTGATTGATGAGGGTGATGGCATCCCTGAAACTAAACGTGAAGAAGTTTTTAGCCCCTTTGTACGCCTGCAACAAAAAAATAAAGGCTCAGGTCTTGGCTTGTCCTTAGTCTCACAAATTGTCACCGCCCATCAAGGAAGAATCACCACTGACACTATCAATGGTCACACGCGATTTTTGGTGGTATTACCTATTAAACTCGATCCGCATTACCATCATCATGACAATCGTAATTGATTTTATTCATTCATATCATAAACAAACTCTCAGAAGTACTCTAGGATAAGAACTACAAACCTTTAGCGTGCATAGCGATCAATAAGTCAGAAAACATACCATAATGAAATCCTACCTATTTCATTCTATATATCTTGATATTGACTAAGCTAAGTTCAAAGTCAATCACCAATGCCTGTATCAAAAACCTTGCATAATATGCTATATTAGCGCCCCTTATTATGGGGTTATCGAATGTGGTTTTAACTCAACTGTTCAGCAGTCAAGGAAATTACGACCACTTCATAACCACTAAAACATTTATTGAATTTTGAGCCTTCCATGAGTGACATGATTGTCTTAAACGATGTGACCAAGAGTTTTTTGAGTGACCGGTCTATAAAAGATAAAAACGGCAAGCCGCATTGGTTTACTGCTGTCGAGCCGACGTCACTAACCGTCAAGCAAGGTGAGATTTTTGGCTTGATGGGCTATTCAGGTGCGGGCAAATCAACGCTTTTACGCCTGATTAATTTGCTTGAACGTCCTGATTCAGGTCAAGTGATTATCGATGGTACAGACCTAACTTCTTTGTCTGCCAGTGACTTGCGTATCGCCCGTCATAATATCGGCATGATTTTTCAGCAATTTAATCTGATGTCTAATCGCACCGTATTTGACAATGTTGCTTTTAACTTAACGGTTGCAGGCTACCCTCGCGCTGATATTCATAAGCGTGTCATGGATTGTCTAGACATTGTTGATTTAACCGACCGCGCTAGTCACTATCCAGCGCAGTTATCAGGTGGACAAAAACAGCGTGTTGGTATCGCCCGTGCGATTGCGCCAAGCCCAAAAGTGCTCCTTGCTGATGAGCCGACTAGTGCGCTTGACCCTGCCACTACGCGTAGTTTGTTGACTTGCTTACGTGATATCAATGAGCAGCTTGGCGTCACTATCGTCATTGTAACTCATGAGATGAGCGTCATTCGCAGACTATGTGACCGTGCAGCCTTGTTACATCAAGGACAATTGCTCGAAGTAGCGGACATCCGCGACGGTCTCATTCAGGCCACCACCCCAATTGGCAAAGGCTTAGTCCACGAAGACTAATGAGGCAGGAGAGATAAACATGATAACCGGTGCAGAATTATCCGCCTCGATAGACAAGCTGCTTGTGCTGCGTAAAGAGATTTGGCAGGCGTTTTTAGATACTTTTATTATGCTGGGTATCTCAACCACAGTAGCCATTCTTATCGGCGGTCTGTTTGGCGTCTTCTTATTTTTATCCAGTGATCGGCAGTTTTTGCAGAATAAAACGCTCTATGCTGTACTGGGTGGCATCACAAACTTTATGCGTGCCTTCCCGTTTGTGATTTTGATGATTGCCATGAGTCCCTTTACCAAAGCCATCGTCGGTACAGGTATTGGTCCTATCGCCGCCTCATTGGTGCTTGCGATTGCTGGCTCATTTTACTTTGCACGTTTGGTTGAGCAAAACTTACGTGAAGTACCGCGTGGTATTATTGAAGCGACCGAGTCGATGGGCGCAAGACCTTTTACGATTATCAAAGTATTACTAAACGAGGCTCGTTCTGGCTTGGTCTTGTCTGTGACCATCCTTTGTATCAGCTTGCTGTCCTTTTCAGCAGCAGCCGGTATGATTGGCGGCGGCGGTTTGGGTGATTTGGCAATTCGATATGGTTACTATCGTTATCAGACTGAGGTGATGGTATTCATCGTGATTATGCTATCGATCATGGTTATTGGTATTCAAGCCTTAGGAAATTGGGTCGCGACTCGATTGGATAAACGTTAAAAACCCGTGATCACTTGGCTTATTAAGATTAGATGTTGATGACTGAGTGATGCTTGATATGAATAATTTATAGGGTCTAATGCTGATTCATCCTAAGCAAATGCTTGACTTTGTAACTGATTCCCTTTAATTTTGATACTATCTTAACACTCGTTAACTTAGCAGCATTACTATGTATAATGTTGCTTTTTTAATGCGGTTTTAATCCTGTTTTGAGTCTCATCATTTATTATTTGATCCCTACCCTTATTAAGGAAGTTCCATGAAATTAACAGATATCAGCCGTCAAGTAGCGACTGCATTTGCTGCTGTTGGCGTATCAGGTCTCGTATTGGTTGGTTGCAACAATTCATCAGCGCCAGAAGCTACCAAAGAGCCAGTCACTGAAGGTACCACTGAAGGCGCAGCTGAAACTGCCAATACAGCAGCTACTACAACCAGTGATATTGACCCTGAACACAGTAAAATTGTTATTGGTACGACCGAAGGCGATTTTGCCGATATGGTGCGTAACCAAGTAAAAGGCTCATTAGAAGCCCAAGGTTATGAAGTTGAGCTGGTCACTTTTACTGATTATGTTCGTCCAAACGTTGCGCTAGCAGATGGCGACTTAGACATCAACATCTTCCAACATAAGCCTTACCTTGATACCTTCAAAAAAGAAAACAACCTTGATTTGGTAGAAGTTTTCCAAGTACCAACAGCACCACTTGGTATTTACTCAGGTAAGAAAACCAAAATCGACGAAGCCTTTAAAGGTATGAGCGTCTCTGCTCCGAATGATCCAAGTAACTTTGCACGTGCATTGGTCATGATGAATGAGCTTGGCTGGATTACGCTAAAAGACAACATTGATCCATTGACCGCCTCAAAAGCTGATATCGCTGACAACAGCAAATACGACATCAAAATCGTTGAGCTAGAAGCCGCTCAGTTGCCTCGTGCACGTGATGAAGTCGACTTTGCCATCATCAACGGTAACTATGCGACCGATTCAGGCATCAAGCTGACAGAAGCCCTGTTCCAAGAGCCAAGCTTCGCTTATGTGAACTGGTCTGCGGTTAAAACGGCTGATAAAGATAAAAAATGGGTAAAAGATGTCACTAACGCTTATAACTCAGAAGCCTTTAAAAAGTATGCTCATGACAGCTTCCCTGGTTATAAATATCCAAAGATTTGGGGTGCTGACACTGCTGTAACTGCTCCGGTTGCAGAAGCTGCCAAATAGCTAACGCCGTCATGAAAAAAGGTTACATTTGAGATAGCTCGTTTAAATCAATGAGTCATTTTGCATAAAAGAAGCCCATTATTATTTAATAATGGGCTTCTTTTGCTTTACTGTTTAAGCAGGCAGCGACAAAAATGACGTTACAGCCTGTTTGTGGTTTGTAGAAAAGCGTCACCCGCCCTATCGCTGGCGCATGATTTTTCCTATAGTCAATGGGCTAAGTAGAAAGCAGTATCCTAATACTGACTCTTATATTGATAAATCCCTCACATAACAAGGATAATAATATGCACGCTAAACATTACAATATTCGTACGGCAGGACAAGCCAACATTCCGGTACTTGGATTGGGTACTTGGCAATCAACGGGTCAGGACTGTATCGATGTCGTCAGCCAAGGTTTAAAAATGGGCTATGAACACATTGATACAGCTCAAGCATATGGCAATGAAGTCGAGGTTGGTAAAGGTATTAAGCAATCAGGTATCGCTCGCGATAAGTTCTTTTTAACAACTAAAATATTCCCTGATGACATGAAGTTTGAGCCAGAAAAACTTGTTGCCGCTGCTAAGCACTCTTTGAAAAATCTAGATACAGATTATGTTGATTTATTGCTGCTACATTGGCCTGATGACCGTGTCTCACTATCAGAAACTATTCCGGCTCTGTGTGCGCTACAAAAACAGGGCCTGACTCGCAATATTGGCGTGTCTAACTTTAATATTGCTAATATCATTGAAGCCAAGAGATATGCTGATGTGCCTATTGCGGTCAACCAAGTCGAGTTTCATCCTTTTATTAAGCAAAAAACGTTGCAGACCTTTTTAAATAACCACCATATATTATTAGAAGCGTATTCGCCGCTCGCCCGCGGTGATGTATTTGATAATGAGATCATCAAGGAGATTGCCGATCGTCATAATGTCACGCCAGCACAAGTATCACTGGCTTGGATATTATCCGATAAGCAGCGTATTGCGATTCCAAAAACCTCTAATCCTGAGCACTTACAAGGCAACTTAGATGCCATTAGGGTAACGCTCAGTGCAGATGAACTTGAGGAAATCGGCAGCTTAGCACGTGCTGATGGTCGTAAAATTAAGCATCCAGATTATTCACCAGAATGGGATGATTAATAAACCATAGTTATTTGAATACTAAGAACAAAAAATCCAGTGATAAAGGTCACTGGATTTTTATGTTTAAGGCTTTTTATGATAACTATCATTTATTGTGGCGAGCGCAATTACTACTGTAAAGTCTTGGTCTCATGAACTTTTTCAGCAGGATTGTATTGTTCAGAAGAAGGAACTGCACCATTACGATTATTTTCTTTCATCGACTTGGCAACCTCTGGCGGCATATAGTTTTCATCATGCTTTGCCAATACTTCACCCGCGACAAAGATATCGCCTTGCATTTTGCCAGTCGCCACAACACCCGAGTTCTCAGCGAACAAATCCGGCAAGATACCTTGATAAGTCACTGGCACGGTCGATTGAAAGTCTGTGATAGCAAATTCAACGCTCAGTGGATCGTTTGGCGCACGCTGTACACTGCCTGAAACCACCATACCCCCTGCACGAATACGCTTATCTTGTGGCGCTTCACCATTTGCAATGGCAGTTGCGTCAAAATAGTAATCAGTCTGTTGCCCAATAGCATAAATCACCAATACTACGGCTATGGCTGCCCCTGCAAGCGTAAACATAACCCACATCAGTTTTTTACGACGAACTGCGTTCATACTATTACCTCATTGATGAGTCGCTGTTTTAGACACTATCCATCTATAAAACAGAAAATATTAAAGAAACCACGATTAGAAAAACGTTCTAAAAATGTCTTTCTAATCGTACTCTTCTAATAACTATATAGGAGCATTTTACCGATAACTCAATAAGACCAAGACTTTTCAGTAAAACCTTTGCCGACTTATTTATATATCAGCTATATCAGCGATGTTCAAAAACACAGCTAACAAAGGCATGATATAACAGGATTTTTAATGGTTTTTATTTGGTGCTTTTAATCACTGGCGTAGACGTTTTGGTCGTGCGCTGTGCTTGACGGGCTTGCTGAATCGCCAGCTGCTTGATAAGGGCTTGTCTTTGACGACGGCTATAAAATACAAAAGCCAGCATCATACCAACGGTAATCGCCCAGCATGACCAGACAAAAACCCCATGCTTACCCATGGCAATAAACTCAGAAAAACTATAAAAGTAAGGCTGCATCATATTTTCCTAGCCGTTATTTGTGTTGCCTGCGAATGTATTCTTTTACCCACGCTTTACCTTGGTCACGATGTAGGATTAGCGTATTGGTACGATAAATCGCTAAAGTTGCAACCAATAGATAACTACCGATAGTCATCAGTAACAGTGGCAGCCACATATCTGCTGACATCTTAGGTGCCGCAGTCAAAGTAAAAGTCGCCCCTTGATGTAAGGTGTTCCACCACTCTACTGAATACTTAATAATCGGCAAATTCACTGCGCCAACGATCGACAAAATAGCCGCCGCTTTACCACGATTTGCCGTATGTTCAAAGGCTGCAAACAAGGCCATCACACCTGCATATAAAAATGCCAAAATCAGCATCGATGTCAGCCGCGCATCCCAAACCCAATAAGTACCCCACGTGGGTTTTGCCCAAATAGAACCGGTCAGCAAACTAATCACACACAATAAAAACCCCAAAGGAGCAATTGCCTGCGCCACAAGGCTTGCGGTCTTGATTTTCCAGACTAGATAGATTACCCCAAGTACCGCTAAAGCAAAATAAATGGAAATAGCAAGGCTTGCTGCTGGTACATGGATAAAGATAATACGATAGCTATTGCCTTGCAGATAATCAGGCGGCGCAAACGCCAGACCCCAGATACTCCCGATGAGCAGGCAAAGACTTGCTAGTATCGCCAGCCACTTGACCCAAGGCGAAAAGATGCGAAAGAATTCCTTGGTACCCACCGTGGTCAGGAAAACTTGCCAAATGCGTTGCCACAGGCTAGGAGATGAGACATTATTTAGGTTGGGCATGGAAATAAACCTATTACGCAGCTAGTGATTATCAAGTTAAACGCATGATTCATACAATTATCCGCTAACCTGCTGGCGTTAAACGATGGATAGAATCTACACGTGAGTGTGTGTTTAATAGACTATTATAGCAAAGTTGCCAATTTTCATCATGTTGTTAATATAAAAGGCTTTAATAAGAGAAGGAACACCATGCCAGTGTAAACTTTAATTCAACCACGACATTTTTAACGTCATAGCAATCACCCATGGCATCACCAGCACTGAGATAATACTACCTGCCAGTAGCAACGCCAAAATAGGCAAACCGTTAAGACCTGTAGCAAATAAATCAACCGCACCGGTGGCAAAAATCAATACCGGCAACTGCATCGGCAAAGCGATTAAAGGCACTAGCACAGCGCCATTCTTCAATGATAACGTCAAACTGCTAGCAACCGCAGATAGCATGAGCAGCATCGGACTACCCGCAACAATTGATGCCATCAATATCCACGCCTCAAACCAGCTCAGCTGAAATAAAGGCACGGCAAGCAAACTTAATGCCGCCACAATGCCGCTACTAAAAATCCAATGTATGACCAAACGAATCAGCACCCATAAAGGCAGCGACGCCTTAGCAACGACCAATTGCGCCAATGTGCCATTATCAAGCGCCGGCTTAAACAAACCATCAACGCCCATCACCAATGACAATAAAGCGGCAATCCACACCGCTGACACCCCGAGGCGTTGTAATAGTGCAGGCTCACTGCCAACCGCTAGCGGAAACAAGGTAATAATCACCAAAAACAGCACCAGCGGATATAACCACTGCACTGCCCCTTGCTGCTTGACCTGCCATTCGCGGCGCCACAGCTGCATAAAACTGATACTGCGCACATCAGCTATATGAGCATTTGAGCTTGTATTTAAGGTTTGTGTTGGAGTATCTGACTCTATCATTTGTTTGCTCTTCTACTGATGCGTATCGCATTTATACTGACAATGATATTGATAGCTTTCATACCATATAATCGGATAAATCGAGCACTTGATTGGCAACGCCGACTGCTTGGTGACTGGTCATTAATATTGCACCGCCCTCATGAGCAAAGTCGCGTAATCTGTCTTCCATCCGCGCCACCATATCGACATCGAGTGCGGTGAACGGCTCATCAAGCAGCCATAATGGCGTCACATCAGGCGTCAGTAAGTATAAGCGCGCTAGGGTAATTCGCCTAGTTTGACCCGCAGATAAATGACTTGAGCTGATGGTCTCAAATCCTTGTAACCCTACCCAAGTGAGAGCATCATCAATATCATCATTGCTTGGTGTGATACCGTACAAATTCAGCAAAAAAGTGAGGTTTTGAGCAACGGTAAGATTGGGATGAATGCCCAATTGATGCGATACATACAAAGGCTGAATCGGTAAACTGGCTGTCCCTTGATAATAAGTATCACCTGTTAGCACCGGCAATAACCCAGCCAGTTGCATAAGTAACGTGGTCTTACCAGTCCCATTAGCACCAATTAAATGGCAAATGCTGCCTGCAGCCAAATTGAGTGACACCCCTTCACATAGAGGGATTTCACCACGCTGAACGGTCAGCTCATCAAGCGCAAGTAAGGCGGTATTCAGAGCCGTCATTACAACCTCTCGTTATTTATTGAGCCGCAGTCAATATTCATCACAAACCCAGACGATGTTCGTGGCATAATACTTTATGCCCCATAACCACACAGTATAACAAATTGTCGATTACTATGACCTCAAAACCTATGCAGACTTCAAAAGATATTCAAACCCCAAATACGCTTATGCTAACGATAAACAGCTTAATTGATGCACAAGTCACGTTTATGCAGCACTGGCTACGTAAGCAAGCTGAACCGCTGAGCATGGAAGCTTGGCAGTGGATTGGTGCGCAGCCATTGGACAAATATATCAGTAACGATGATTTACAGCGCCTACTTAATGATTGGCTACTAGACCATCCTTTAAGTGAGGTGATGCGTGCCGATATCCGTGATATCTTGCATGGCATTATCTATCACCCAGCCAATGACAATGTGCCATTATCAGAGCTTATCGATGATACACAGGTTGCAACGCTGGCCGACTATATCGGCAGCCATGAGCAGCAGCGTAATATCTTGATTCATACCTTGGTTGGCAACGATACATTTGCAGATTTGTTGACCCAAACGCTATACCACGCCATCAACGACTTTATGGAAAATACGCTAGAAAAAGCGGGCGGTGTTGGCAAACTGATGAAGCTTGGACGCAGCTCATTTGAAAAGGCAACCAACAGAAACCTTGATGAAAAATTACAGACGTATCTGCATCGCAATATTAAAGATTTGGCGCATCGCGCAGAAGCCAATGCTCAAGAACATTTATCCAATGAAGAGGTGTCGCGATTATTGGTTACTGGTTGGGCGCGGATTAAAGAGCAGCCGATTAGCCATATCCAAACCTATCTAAGTGATGAGCCTGATAACAGTAGCATCGATCATATTGAAGCCAGTATTCAGCAGAGTTACAATCGTTTACGCATGTCACCTTATTTGCACAGCCTGGTAGCAGCGAGCGTCGATACTTGGTATCGCAATCATAAGTCCGATACCATCGCACAGGTGGCAGAAAGCTTACATATCGATGAGGCAGCGATTGAGCAGCTATCTACTACCCTGCTGCCTATCGTTTATGATGCGCTTGAAAGCGAATGGCTGACTGCCCATCTGCGTGAAATGCTGCAAGCGTTTTATAGCCAGCCTAATATCAAAGATAGTTTGGGTTTGAACGAGCAGTAATTTATTTTTGCCTACTTGTTTATCCGTATTTCTTATTAATCCCTATTATTCATTTGTTGGTTAGCAGACTATTTATGAGTCAACGTAATAAACTCAGCTTATGGCAAAAAATGAAGCAGCTGCTAACCACATCCACTGTGCGCTCTGTTATTGAGAAGATCAAATTATCTAAGAATTTGCCAAATGCTGATTAGAGATGGATGGATCAGAGAGTGAGATACGCTATAAAAACGCTATTGATGTTGAAGCAGTCGGTCTTGACGACGATATCCTTGAGCATTTATTGCAAAGTATCATTGCCATGACCACAGTCGCTCATGAGATATTCAGTGATTTGCTCAATAACCAATACCCTGCTGAAGAATTACCCGATCTGCTTTTGCAGCTACGTCAACAAGCAGACTCAAGAACCTTCTTTTTGCCCACTCAGTTTGTACAGTGAGACTGGATTTTTTCCCAGTGAAACCATCGGCTCAAACTTATTATGTTAGACAACCCTCTACTCAGAAAGCCTTCAATACGATATTAAAAATACTATGTTAAAAATTGCATACTCTGATATTTTTCGTTATTCAGTACCTGAAAAACATCGTTTTCCGATGCAAAAATACACCATGATTCCTGAGCGCTTATTAGCGGAAAAGACTATTAGTGCGAATAACTTTTTTGCGCCCACATACTTAAGCGAAGATGAAATCTTAACGACGCATACTGCTGACTATTGGTATCAACTTAAGACCCAAACGCTACCAAGAAAAGAAGCGCGAGCAATCGGCTTTGAGATGACACCTGAGTTAGTAGAGCGTGGGCGCTATATTGCTCACGCGACTTATGAATGCGCGCTTTTTGCACAGCAATACGGCGTCGCAATGAATGTCGCGGGCGGTACCCATCATGCCTTTGCCGATCATGGTGAGGGGTTTTGTGTCTTTAATGATGTCTGTGTCGCGAGCAATTTACTATTAAATCGCGGACAAGCACAAAGGATATTGGTCGTTGATTTAGACGTCCATCAAGGCAATGGTAATGCCAGTATCATGGCAGATGAGCCACGTGTTTTTATCTTTAGTATGCATGGTGCAAAGAACTATCCGTTTCGCAAACAAGTATCAGACTTAGATATTGAGCTAGATAACGATACCGATGATGCGCAATATTTACAGATATTAGAAAATACATTACCGCGCTTAATAAGCGAATTTGCGCCAGATATGATTTTTTATCAGTCGGCGGTTGATGTGCTAGCGACGGACAAATTGGGCAAACTTGGACTCACCATAGAGGGCTGCAAGGCGCGTGATGAATACGTCTTACGCCAAGCCAAAACTGCCAATATTCCAATCGCTATCGTCATGGGCGGCGGTTATTCAGAGGATATTAATGATGTGGTTGAAGCACATTGCAATACCTTTCGACTGGCGCAACAGATGTTCTTCGATGAGGCGACTGACTAAAATTTAGCACCAACTCTATTCTCGCTTCTGCTAAGCCATAAACGACATAATCCCTTGCCAGCCAATACGTATACCAAGTACTGTGAGGATCACTAAGATAAGCTGACGAAAGCGTGCTTGTGGTAGATAACGTCGCAAGCGGATGCCGGCTAAGAGCGCGGTGATTGACATGACACTAAGTAAAGCAATCAGTTGCCATTCACCACTGCTTAGTGCCATGATTGGCTCGCGTAATACAATGATTTGAGCAATTTTACCCAAAAAATAGCACATATTGCCGACTTTAGCGATAGTATGCTTATCGTTGCTTGCAGACAATAAATACATCATCAATATGGTCGACATAGCATTGGTCGCGCCGCCAATCACGCCTGCACTAAAGCCAACGATGATTAACACAGGCTTGGTAGCGGGTAGACGAAGTTGCTTACCAAGCAAGCTGCTTATGACATAAAAACCAATAACGGCTGCCAATAATAATAAAATATATGCGCTATCGACCCATAGTAAGAGCTTCGCGCCTAAAATACTACCGAGCAAGCTGGTCAATGCCAGTAACCAATAGCGCCTGCCATAATAAATAAAATTTTGCCAAATCGTGCGACCACCACCTGCTAGCCAAGTCATCGCATTGAGTAATAACGATGGAAAAATGACTAATACAATAGCATGTGGTAAAGGATACATACTGGCAAGCGCGGTAGTAGTTACCAAGGTGATACCTAGGCCACTAATGCCGTGTAGTAAGGATGCGAGAGCAAAAATCGCAATGAGCAATAACATTTGAGTACTATCGCCATCTATCATATTAGCCCTACCAGTCAAGACTTCATATCTTCTTTGATATGTATTATGCTTATGTAACAAGTAATCGTACTAATCGTCACTACAATACGTACTGTAATGAGCAGCATTGAGTAGCACTAAATATTACTAAACCCCGTAACGTTGCCAAATCGCCTCACCAATAATCGTCGTTAGCTGCTCAGCAATTTTATCCTTACTCGCTTTATCAAGTATGATGCTATCGTGCTCATAATGTGTTGAGAAAAATACTTGCATTGCATTGTCATCACTGGCAAAGCCAATATCAGCACGTGAGACATCATTACAAGCAATCAAATCTAAATCTTTAGAAAGCAGCTTACCACGAGCATAACGTTCAACATCTTGAGTTTCTGCTGCAAATCCAACGACAAACAACTCAGGATGAGCAAGCGAAATCGTCGCTAAAATGTCAGGATTTTTGACCAAGCTTAGCGTCATTGCGTCTTGGGTTTTTTTTATTTTTTGCGGTGCCGCCTCTTCCGTTCGATAGTCAGCGACCGCAGCGGTGGCGATAAAAATATCAGCCATTTTCACGCTATTGTCATCGATAGCATCAGTATTCTCATCATCGCAATCACAATCGCCATGAAGATGAGCATGCGTATGTTCGTGGCTATGATCGTGAGAATGATCATGTTCATCTTCAACCATATATTGTAGTGCACTATGCGTGCCTGTCACACACTGCTGCGCGACCGTCAACATCTCTTTAGCTGACAATACATCAATGCGTGTGACATTGAGCGGTGTTGGCAAAGCGATTTTGCCCCCAGCAATCAAGATAACGTCTGCACCGGCCGCAACACAGGCACGCGCCAAAGCAAAACCCATTTTGCCAGTAGAGTGATTAGACAAGTAACGTACCGGATCTATTGCTTCAACGGTCGGTCCTGCGGTAATCACCACTCTTTTACCTGCCAATAACTGAGGCGTCGTCTGCATTGCTTGAAACAGCAGTATCTCTTCTAATAACTGTTCAGGCTCAGGTAAGCGTCCTGCACCCACATCGCCACAAGCTTGCTCACCACTAGCAGGCGCAATGATTTGATAATTCATATCACGCAAGGTTTGCACATTCAGATTCACCGCTGGATGCGCCCACATTTGCTGATTCATCGCTGGCGCAAGAATAACAGGTGCCGTCGTTGCCAAGCATACAGTGGTCAATAAATCATCAGCCATACCCATTGCAAGGCGCGCCAATGTATTGGCAGATGCCGGTGCGATAACCACAAGGTCTGCCCACTTGGCAAGCTCAATATGACCCATACCTGCTTCTGCTTTTTCATCGAGTAACGAGATATGCACCTCATTGCCAGTCAAAGCCTGTAAGGTCAGCGGTGTGATAAAAGCTTGAGCACCCGAGGTCATAATAACGCGAACCTCAAAGCCTGCCTTGATTAATAGACGAGCAAACACAGCAGATTTATAAGCGGCAATACCGCCGGTGATAGCAAGCAGAATATTTGACATAAGGAGAGCATCAACAAAAAAATGAAAGATAAAATTGCGCTTATAGTAGCAATTATGCGATAAGTTAGGGAAAGTTTTCTGAATTTATCTCGTGGCAATGACAATTCAAGGAGTAGCAATGGCGATTAAAGATTGGCATGAAGATGACAGACCGCGTGAGAAGCTATTAAAATTTGGCGCAGCGCGCTTATCTGACGCTGAGATATTGGCGATATTTCTGCGCACAGGTACGCAGTCGCAGTCAGCTATTGAGCTGGCTCGCCATCTGATCGAGCAATTTGGCGGCCTAGCAGAGTTGTTAGCCGCCCCACAAGAAACTGTCCTTGCTTGTCATGGCATCGGTCCTGCCAAATACGCGCAGATACTCGCCTCACTTGAGATGGGCAGACGCTATTTGGACAGTCAGCTTAAAACGGGGCAAGGACTTGAGCGATCTCAAATGGTCAAAGACTATATCAGCACTCAGCTGCGCGGTGAGCCACGGGAAGTGTTCGCTGTGCTATGTTTGGACAATGCCTTGAATCTAATCAATTTTGAGATATTGTTTACAGGCGGTATCTCTTCTTGCTCCGTTTGTATCAAGCATGTGCTGCGTCATGCGTTAAGTCATGTCGCAAGCCAGCTCATTATTGCTCACAACCATCCACATACCGATGCTAAGCCATCGACAGCGGATAACTTGTTAACCTATGAGCTCAAAAAAGCTTGTGACCTCATAGATTTATCTTTGATTGACCATGTCATTGTTGGGCGCAATGAGACTTTATCTTATGCTGAAAACAGTTTACCGCCTTTTAGGTAATGTTTAATGACTCGCATTTGATTATATAGACAAATCTTGATACATATTATCGACACAGCGTAGCGTTTTCGCTCTTGATAGTTATAAACAACTGTTCCATATTGGTAGTTAACTTTATTTTTGGGAGAGTTTTTATTCTATATTAGCTCTATTTGAAATCACTAATGTCAAAAAACTAAAACTATTTTTCACTATAGAAAAGGAAGCTTGAAATATAAAACAACAATCATAGTTATTTCAAACTTTCTTATTTACTTATATTTTGGCGCTTTTTTATTAAGCGTTGCAAAGGAGGCAGTTATGGCCATTGGCTTATTTATTTTGGCAGTTATCATTCAATTAGCCATGGTCTTAGCCATCTTTTTGTTGTCATTATCGCGTGTCACAGGCAGCATTATTGCTTTAATCACTGTCCTCGTTACTGCTTTGATCAGTCCATGGTCACTTATCCTAGGTCTACCCATTGCGCTACTTTGCTTGCTGTTACTGATCACCCCTATTCGTCAAAGCATGATCACCAAGCCTGCTTATAAAGCCTTGGGCGGTGCCATGCCAAGCATGAGTGACACCGAGCGTGAAGCACTTGATGCTGGTACTAGCTGGTGGGAAAAAGAGTTATTTATGGGCGCGCCTGATTGGGATACGTTTGCAAAATACCCCTATCCAGAATTGTCAGAAGAAGAGCAAAGCTTTATAGATAATGAAGTAGAAGTGCTCTGTGCAATGCTTGATGAGTGGCAAATTCATCATGAAGATAAAGAGCTGTCACCAGAAGCGTGGCGATTTATCAAAGCCAATGGCTTTTTGGGTTTAATTATTCCCAAAGAATACGGTGGATTAGAATTTAGCTCGTATGCCCAAAGTCGCGTGATGAGCAAAATTGCATCGCGTTCGCCGACTGCCGCAGTCACTTGTATGGTACCGAACTCGCTTGGTCCTGGTGAGCTACTGATGCATTACGGTACTGATGAGCAAAAGCAGCGCTGGCTACCGGGTCTTGCCAAAGGTGAAGAAGTTCCGTGCTTTGGCCTGACAGGTCCAGAAGCTGGCTCTGATGCAGGTGCGATTCCGGATACTGGCGTGGTTTGTTATGGCATGCATGAAGGCAAGCAAGTGCTGGGGCTACGCATGAATTTCTCTAAGCGCTGGATTACTTTAGCCCCTATCGCAACAGTAGTAGGTTTGGCATTTAAAATGCATGATCCAGAAGGTCTGCTAGGTAATCCTGAAAAAACCGATTACGGTATTACTTGTGCGCTGGTGCCCGCTAAGCATAAAGGGGTCATTATCGGTCCACGTCACAATCCGATCGGTTCGCCATTTATGAATGGGACAGTCGATGGTCAAGATGTTTTTATACCGCTAGATTATATTATCGGCGGGATCGAAAATGCGGGTCGCGGTTGGCGTATGCTGATGGAATGCTTGGGCGTTGGTCGCGGGATCTCATTACCTGCCCTCTCAACTTCAGCCAGTGAAATGAGCTATTTGTCGGTTGGTGCCTTTGCAAAGGTTCGTGAGCAATTTAAAATTTCCGTCGGCAAATTTGAAGGCGTGCAAGATGCCACCAGCCGCATTGCCAGTAATACTTATATGTTAGAAGCGTTTAGGCATCTGGTGACTTGTGGTCTAAACCAAGGTGGTACGCCATCAGTGATGACGGCAATGGCAAAATACTATGCCACTGAGACCATGCGTTCAGTGATTAATGATGGTATGGATGTCGTTGGAGGTCGCGCAGTACAAATGGGACCGCGCAACTTTTTAGCCATTCCTTATCAAGCGATCCCAGTATCAATCACTGTTGAGGGCGCCAATATATTGACGCGCTCATTGATGATTTTTGGTCAAGGGGCGATGCGCTGTCACCCTTATCTATTCGATGAGCTGCAACTACTACAAAGCGAAGATAAAGAAGGCGCGCTCAAGCAGTTCGACAATTTATTTTTTAAGCATTTGGGCTATACCTTTAATCGCGGTGCCAAAGCGTTCGTTGCAGGCTATGTTGGTGGCAGCAATGATGCGCCAAATTTTGCGGATAACTTTACCCGTCCCTATTACAAAGACATTAACCGCTTAAGCGCAGGCTTTGCTTTAACTGCTGACATGTCTTTAGGGTTATTGGCTGGTGATTTAAAACGCAAAGAGATGCTATCTGGGCGCTTAGCAGACATCCACTCTCATCTATTTATCTGTACAGCTATTTTGCAGTTTTATGAATATGGCAGCAAATCAGTCGCTGAGCGCTTGCATGCTGAAGTGGCGTTAAAAAATAGCCTTTATACTATCCAAGAAGCATTCCTATCTTTATTTGCCAATTTTCCAAATCAGTTTGCAGCCAAATTAGTGAGCTTTGTGACTTTTCCCAGTGGTCGTATCTTTGCCCCAGTGAGTGATGAATTAAAACGCCAACTGGGTGATACGTTTATGGATGATTTTGAAGCAAATCCCTTCCGCGACTATCTTAAAACCATGGTTTATTATAATACTGAGCCGGATGATGTCACGGGTCGTATGGAGCATGCTTATCAAATACTCCTCCAAGTCGAACCCTTATGGCAGAAATTTAAAAAAGCAGAACATAAAGACAGTTTTGAAGGTTTAACTTTTGAAGATCATGTGGTCTATGCCAGTCAAAATGGCGACATTACTGAAGAAGAAGCCGAACAGTTAATAACCTATAATTCGATACGCTATGATTCCTTATTGACCGATACATTTGATAAGCATTTATCAAAAGTGCAAGAACGTGCTAACCCACACAGTTTAGAGAACGCTGTACATAGACTAACTGACTATGCTGAACTAAAAAGTAATGCTCAGTTAAAAAACAATGCTCAGTTAAATCAGCCATTAAACCCTGATAATCTGCAGCAAACCTCTGAGAATATCGCATCAGTTGATTCAATGCCAGAAAATAACCAACCAACAGGAGATAATAACCCTGATCATGGTTACGAGAGTGATGGTGATATAAAAATGGTCAATGAACAAGATACCGCCAAGGAAATTAATGCACAAACTGATTTTCAGGATTCATATCCTGAAATAGAAGCCCTTGGCTCGCGTCACCGTGATGCAGCATCGCATCTAAATGAACGTATGAGTTATAACCATAGATTAAACAAAGATAAATTTGCTAGCACAAGTACGGAGCAAAACAATCACCAGCAGCAAACAGAAACCAGTGACCCTACATGGAAAGATGGTTTGCGCCGTGACGAAAACGACAATGTCTAACTAGGATTGATCTACCTATCGGCATTTATCTATATTGATTGAAGTAAGCGAGATGTTCTTATCAGAGCCATCTCGCTTTTTTATTTTACCGCTCATATTATTTTTTTATACTCCTTCAACAACGTTTCATTCAGCCAAATTTATATGAATTTTTGACAGATGAAAAACTCGAACATACTAATATTGTAATGTCACGTCATTTAAGTCATAAAAACATCTTGCAGTATCCCTAACTATTCTTTTATATTGTCCCCCCAAAATCTGACTTAATGATCAGTTCATATATTTATAGACGTCACAGCAACAGTCATGACAACAATCTTGCACTCATATTGAGCGCGCTATTGTGTCTATTGTTGTGCGTAACGGACACCAAGGATAGCGTTTATGTGGAAAAATATGGGTTTGACCGGCAAAATCATTGTTGCCATGGTGCTCGGTATTATACTGGGTCTAGTTATAAACTACTCTGGCTTGAACACGGAAGGCAGCTTCATTAATAATTATGTCACCAATGGTTTTCTTGCCATTGTCGGTAAGCTGTTTGTGAACTCGTTAAAAATGCTCGTCGTACCGTTGGTCTTGATTTCACTGATCTGCGGCGTCTGCGGTATCGGGGATGTTCGTCTATTAGGACGTATTGGTGGCAAAACCTTCTTTATCTATATGGTGACCACAGCACTAGCGATTACTACTGCTATCGGGCTTGGTTCACTATTTGGGATTGGTAAAGGCATGCAAATCGAAACCGAAACGGTCTTCGAAGCCGAGTCAGCGCCGCCCCTTATTGACGTTTTCTCCAATATTATCCCCTCTAACCCCATCAGCGCGATGGCAAATGGCGATATGCTATCGATTATCTTTTTTGCGATGTTGATTGGTATTAGTATTTTAATGGTGGGTAAGCCCGCCAAAGGTTTGGTACAAAGCTTAGAGCTTATCAATGAAGTCATCTTAAAAATGGTGACCATCATTATGAATCTAGCGCCGTATGGTGTATTTGCACTGTTGACCAAAGCAATGGCTGAGCTTGGATTAGATCTTATTTGGTCACTACTGGGTTATGTCGCTGTATTGGTTGGTGCACTCTTCTTTCACTTTTTCGTCACGATGATGGTGATACTCAAGCTGACTTCAGGGCTATCTGTTAAGACTTTTTTGGCAAAAATGCGTGAAGTACAGATTTTTGCTTTTAGTACTTCAAGCTCGAATGCAACGATTCCGATTACCTTGCGTACGGTCACCAAGCGCATGGGTGTTAATAACTCAGTTGCTTCATTCACCATCCCTTTTGGCGCGACGATCAACATGGATGGCACGGCAATCATGCAAGGTACGGCGACCATCTTTATCGCCAATCTGTATGGTGTTCAATTAGGCGTTACCGGCTACCTGACCGTTATCTTGATGTCAGTGCTTGCCTCTATAGGTACAGCAGGCGTGCCGGGCGTAGGTCTGATTATGTTATCCATGGTATTTGCCCAAGTCGGTCTACCGATTGAAGGTATTGGTCTGATTTTAGGGGTTGACCGTATTCTTGATATGCTACGTACCGCAGTGAACGTCAGTGGCGATGTGGCAGTTACAGTCATCGTTGCAAAGTCAGAAGGTGAGATGGATTTAGCAATTTATAACGATCCTAATGCGGGTGCAAAAGAGATGTCTGATGGTCATATCGACGCAGACAGCGAGCGTGAACTATCAGCAGTCTTTCACGATGGTGTGATGGGCAGTGAATATGATGATGTTAAGCGCGGCTAATTGTGATCAGTGATTGCCTATAAATAAGTCATAAAAACCTCAGCCGATTGGTCTGAGGTTTTTTTATGCAGCAATTACGTTTGTAGACCAAGAGTTGCATTCTTCTTGATCAACCTACTCTCCACTAACCAAGTACATATTTGGTCACCATCACAAGACAAACCAATACAATCATGGGACGAATGAGTCTACTGCCACCTTTTACTACCATATGCGAGCCAAAATACGCTCCTATAGTTTGCCCTACCATCATTGCTAGCCCTACTGTCCACAATACATTACCGCCCAATATAAAGAAGATTAATGAGCCAATATTGGTCGATAAATTCAGTACCTTTGCCGTACCAGTTGCTTCGATAATTTTTCGACCACGTAACGCCACATTGCCAAGCGCAAAAAACATACCTGTCCCAGGTCCCATATAGCCGTCATAAAAACCAATTAAAGGGGCGGCAATTTTTTGCCAAGCACCTTCTGAGATACGAGGGGCAGCTTCCACTTCACCAAGTTTGGGGGCAAACAAAGTATAGATACCAATGGCTGCAATCAAAAACGGAATCAGTTTTTCTAACAAGTCAGGTGGCGATAACTGCACCGCGATAGAGCCGAAGATAGAGCCAATAAAAGCTGCAATAATCGCTGCTTTAATATTCTTGGGTTTGACCACACCCTTTCTAATCATGGTGATAGACGCTGCTAGTGCCCCTGATGCTGCTTGTAGTTTGTTGGTACCCAATGTCAATACAGGCGGAATATTGGCAAGTAGCATGGCAGGAATGGTCAACAAACCACCGCCACCAGCAATAGCATCGATAAAACCTGCTAGCGTGGCCACAGCAGTCAACATTAAAATAACTTCAATAGAAAGGGATACGTCCATGACACTGACCTGCAAAATTTATGATATGGGAGTCAAATCCGGTGCTAACCATTATGTAAAGCGGCTTATTATAAAGATAAAACTGCGAAAAAAGCCATTACCCTAGCAAAGTCTGCTAGATTTATCGCACAAGGTATAGTTAAAATATCTCAAAAACGCTACAGTGCTGCTGGTATAAATTTTTTGCAGCCTCTGTCTGCGTAGGCACAGCAAGCAAGAAAAATTAATATCAGCAGTACTTGATGTATCGATATTACTTTTCCCTGACTATACTTTAAAAACAGCTTTTTTCGTCATTAAGCTTTTAAGTTAAAAGGTAAAACCGGTAACCTATTTCATTTGTTTATATGAATAAGAATATGAGAAACTAGGGATATGCATCTATTACACTGGTATTATAAACATCAGTGCTAACAAAGATTCGTCCCCATAGGTGGTCACGCACTTAAGGCAGAGCCATTACAGATATACAAAAATACTTGAGTTTTTGAATACTTTCACACGTTTTATTTAGTTAATGAGGACAATATGGCAATACATAAAATCAGAGCGTTTTTTAATCTCGAGGCTTCAGGCGGTATCGTCCTAGCGCTGGCAGCTATCGCAGCAATGATTATTGCTAATACTTCTCTAAATACGTGGTACGAATCCTTTATTCATGCACCTGTCGCTATTCAAATTGGCAGCTTCTCAATCGCTAAAGATGCGCATCATTGGATTAACGATGGCTTGATGGCAGTGTTCTTCTTTTTAGTAGGACTTGAGCTTAAGCGTGAAGTGTTAATCGGAGAGCTGTCCAATATAAAGCAAATTATCTTGCCAGCAGGGGCGGCTCTTGGCGGCATGATCATGCCAGCCATCGTCTATCTGTTTTTTAACTATAATGAACCTGAGTTTTGGCGAGGTTGGGCGATTCCTGCCGCAACCGATATCGCCTTTGCTCTTGGTATTTTGAGTTTACTTGGTAATCGCGTACCCAATTCATTAAAAGTATTCTTAGTCTCGATTGCTATCTTTGATGATATCGGCGCGATTATTATCATTGCTTTATTTTATACCAATGATTTATCGCTTGGTTCACTGGCTATCGCAGGCTTATGCCTGCCGTTTTTATATCTGCTTAATCGCCGTAACGTTACTAGCATAACTCCTTATTTGCTAATTGGCGTTATCATGTGGGTTGCCGTACTCAAATCTGGTATCCATGCAACGTTAGCTGGCGTAGTCTTGGCACTTTTTATCCCTATGTTTGACCGCACTGATCCTGAGCATTCCCCGCTTGAAGAGCTAGAGCATGATCTACATACGACCGTGGCGTTTGGTATTTTGCCATTATTTGCTTTTGCCAATGCGGGCATTTCACTTAAGGGCGCAGGGTTTGGTGAGCTGTTTCATTCTGTGCCGCTTGGTATTGCCGCTGGTTTATTTATTGGTAAGCAAATAGGCATTATGTTTATGTGCTGGTTAATTTTTAAACTGGGCATTTCTACTATGCCAAAAGGCATGAACTTTAAGCAAATCTACGGCGCAGCATTGTTATGTGGTGTGGGCTTTACCATGAGTTTGTTTATCGGTGGGCTTGCATTTGCCGGTGAGACGCCATTATTTGATGAGCGTTTGGGTATCATTATGGGTTCAATCGTCTCTGGTATCGCAGGTTATATGATGCTCAAAGCCACTTTAAAAGATGAGGTTAATGTAACCTCTGTAGACCTAACGCGCCATTCTTAAGGTACGATTGAGCTACTTTATCCCAAAGTAGCTCAATCAACTTAATAAAGAGCAGTTGCTACAGAGTTGCTCATAAATATGGATTCCATCGACATCTCTAAAAAAATCGCTAAAACAAGTGCCACCAGTGCTCGGCAAGGTGCAGGCTGTCATCAAGCGCCTGTTTCTTCTTATCAGCGTCATGGACGCACCACTGCTATTGATGACCATAGTGATCTGCAAGTATTAAAACGCATTAAGCGTTATCTACTGCCACAAGACTTTGTTATCTCGCAGGATTTATTAGAGGAAATAGTTGCAGGCTACGATATTGGCGATCCAATAGCAGATGATCTAGCCTCTGATGGCATTCGTTTTGCCAAGCCCTTACAGCATTTTATTATTGATAAGAAAGCGAACGCTAACCTCAAGAATAATTCCTCATTCAACGCATTAACTGAACAATTTAGTCGCCATCCTGATTGGTTTGACCCTAAGCTGGCCCAAATCGGCGCGGTTGCCTATCGCCGTTATCCACTGATGCTGATTTGGTTGTTGCGTAATGTAGCCCTCATGGCAGGCTATAGTATCCCTGCCTTATCGCTACCACTGATTCAGACTGGCGCACTGATGCACGACGCTTTACCAAGATTGATGCGTACCTACGCCTATATCTTGGCAGTCTCTGAGCACCCTCAGTTGCATTTAGATTCAGAGCATAGCAAACCTAATATTGAACGAGTCTTGGCTATCGGCTCTGAAGGTTGGCAGCAATCCATTAAAGTACGTCAAATTCATACCTTGGTGCGGCAAAACCTGCTTAGAGGTAAAGCAAATGCTGCTAAAAGCGTCATACCAGATGCCAACCAACATCACAACCCAGATGGCAGCTGGAATACGGCATATTGGGGTATTCCTATCAACCAAACCGATATGATTGCTACTCATTTGCAGTTTTCACTGTTGATTATGCGCGGCTTAAGATTGCTTGGCGCCCGTATTAGCACTGAGGAAGCAGAAGGCATTTTGCATTTATGGAATCTTGCCAGTTACTGGATGGGCGTTGATTTGCAGCGACTGCCAAAAGATGAAGCCGCTTGTTGGGAATGGCTCTATACCTATTTGTCGATTCAGCAGCTTGATTTTAAAATGGGACGACCACTGGCAAAAGCCCTGCACGATTTGCCACGTCAGCTGATGGGTGAGGACAATCGCCGTGGGCGTTTTATTGAGATGGTCAATGCCAGCGTGACCCGTACCTTGGTTGGTGATGATATTGGTGATGGGCTAAACCTGCCAAAATCAAAAATACGCTTTGGCGTATTGTCTTCCGTGCCGATTCTATTTGCGCTCGATATTGCCCGTCACCACAATAGTAGAGTCGCCAACAAGCTAGAAGCATTTCGTGCTAAACGCCAAGACAATATGAACTGGTGGTTAAAGAAAAATGATGATTATTATAAATAAAACACTCTGATACAAAAATTTATACTAGCAGTATCGTAGCGTTTTTAAGGTATTTTAACTATATGATAATCATCTTACAAAAGATGTGTTTCATCGTGGTTCTTATTCACCTTTACCATCTCTACAGCCGTGTGTCCTGTATACGGTAATACCACTCAAGCTGCCGATCAAAGCCTGTTTCCAATAAGCTGGCAATGACTCGTCCTGTCAGACCCCATACCGTCTCACCATCCACTTGCCAACTTGGCGTGAGTAGCGTCGCTGTCTGATCTTGTAACGTATATTCAATAGAATATTCGACGGTCGGCTGAGTTAATAGCGTCTCAAAATCTGCCCAAAAAATGCGTGATATCTCCCCAAGCTCTGGTACCAAAAGCAGATCTGGCGCAATAAGCGCCACAATAGGACGCACACTCATACCACTTTTAGAGGTTTGGATAGGCAGTTGACCAAGCAGCTGAACTTTATTAGGCGGTAGCGCAGTTTCTTCGCAAGCCTCGCGTAGGGCAGTAACGACATTGTTACCATCACCTACTTCATGTTTGCCACCAGCACAGGATACCTCACCCGCATGACTGTTCATATGAGCAGCGCGGCGAGTCAGCAGCAGCTTAGGATGGCGTTCATGAGTAATAGCGACCAAGATAGAGGCATCGGCAATTGGGGTTTGATAAAGACTATTTAGAATACGGGTACTGCGCGAATGGTCGTGAGAGTCATAAAGTGCAGGACTCACAATAGCCTTTAAAGTCTCGTACTGCACTCGTTCAGCCAACCTTCTGATCGTGGGATAACGTATAAAATCTGGTACAGCGACTGTCATTTCATCAAAACGTACGGACTGTGAGGGATTTAGCATTATAATTGCCCTGTATTTTTATCAGTTTTAGCCATCAAAATATTGAATAATTGCAACAAGCAGGTTTCGACAACCGTCAGACAGACATGGTCTTTTATCATTGTATGACTGCAATTGGTCCTCATGGATCAAGGGTGTCATTCATATATTATTTAGGAAATGCTCGTGGATAAGATTTTTTCATTACATAAAATGCAGGGCAAAACTGATGATTTCCCGCAAATATTGCTATTAGTCATCATTGCCATTGCTTGGACTGGCGGGACATTTGCCACTGCTGTATTGGCATTACTGGGAATCGGGGTGGCACTGATTTACAACAACATTGGTCGTAGCAGACACTACCCGCTCTGTTGGTAAGCGTGCCGATAAAAACCTTATCCTTGCTCAATGACTTTAGCCTAGCGCAATCTCGCTATCACTGCATACCTTTTATGTGACTGACATGCTTTATCTAACCTATCAGCACACAAGGGAATCAACAGTGATTCAATTCACAAAATACGCTGTTATTATCATTGCCAGTATGAGGAAGATTTGTGTTATCTTAATATAAAGAGCGATTGTCAGATAATCATCTGATATTCGATATCCCTACTATCTCATACAACCATCATTATAAATCTTAAAGTTATATGTCCTTAAATTAACCTTATCTCTCTCATTTTATTATATAAGGCAGTCGATATGCGCTATTGTCTACAATGCGGTTGTGAAGCAGAACGCAAAATACCAGCTACGGATAATATACCGCGTTTGGTATGCCCAAACTGTCATTATATTCATTATGAAAACCCAAAGATAATTTGTGGTTCACTGGTCGTCCATAAACATCGGGTACTACTCTGTCGACGGGCAATCGAGCCGCAGTATGGCTTATGGACTTTGCCTGCAGGCTTCATGGAAAACGGCGAAACCATGGCCGAAGGCGCCGCGCGTGAGAGCTTTGAAGAGGCTGACGCGGTCGTGATCAATCCACATTTATATTGCTTGTATGACATTCCAGATATTGGTCAAATTTATAGCATCTATATCACCGAACTAAAAGACGGTGCTTATGGCATCGGCTCTGAAAGTCTTGATTGTGCGTTATTCACAGAAGAAGACATTCCTTGGGATAAGCTTGCGTTTGAGGCGGTACGCCGTACCCTAAAAAGCTATTTTGCAGACCGTCAACATTACGACAGTTATGATCAATTCCCAATTCATCAAGAGATCATTGGCAAAGACCAAGCCATTAAACGCTATTAATTATGACGGTCGATGCCAAGGGTACGCCGTTTGCTGGCGGCGGCATCAGTGCAGGTTTGCATGATATGGCACATATTGGCAGCTTGATGCTCAATAAAGGCAAGATGAATGGTGAGCGCTTATTCCCAACAGCGGTAGTCGATAATATCGAAGCTGGCGGTGATAAAGGTGCATGTGCAAAAGCAGGCTATAAACAGCTTAATGATGGCAGCTATAGTCAATGAAAAGTAAAATCGATACATCAATAGTCCTGTACTACTGGTATCAATTTTTCTCGCTTGCTGTGCGCTTTGCACTCCAGAGGCTTCGAAAAATTTATCCCAGTAGCACTGTAGCGACTTTAAAGTATTTCAACTATATAAAAGTATGTGGTGGCTGTTTAATAACCCCACGCCTATTTATGCAGCGCGCGGCGTCCACGGTCAAACGATCTATGTGGATCCAGCAGCCGATATGGTCATCGTTCGCTTTTCCTCATACCCTGAAGCCAGTAATGGTAAAGTCGACCCAACTTCGCTACCTGCCTATAAAGCAGTCGCCAATTACTTAATTAGAAAGTAAGCCTTTAAAAAATACTGCCTAAAAATAAAAACCGCCGCTTTCATTTTTGTGAAAGCGGCGGTTTTTTATATAGCGATTAAGTCAGTAAACATTAAATGATTAGCTTTTAATCTTACAGACGTTAAAGCCTAACTCTTTTACTACTTCTTCTTTATCATAAGGCGCTAATACCGCACGCACATGTTTTTGACCCTGCAAATATTGTCTCGCCACACGCTGTAAATCAGCAACCGTCACTGCCAATATCGCTGCGCGCATTTTGCGTTGCCACTCTACACCGCGATGATGCAAATCTGCGAAGCAGGCTTTTATTGCCTCACCTGCTGGAGAGCCTGGCTTATCCATACCTGAGATAATACCTAAGATGGCTTCTTCTAACTGCTCATCGGTTTGTGGCTCATTCAATAGCCACTCGATACTGGCGTCAAAATGGGTAAAAGTTTCAGCACACTGCGGATCACGATAGCTAAAGAACTTAAAGGCACATGCATTGGCATCGTAGCCCGCACCGCCGCCATAAGCACCGCCGCGCTCACGAATGGCGCTATGCAGATAACCATTGCGTAGATAAGGCGCTAGTACCATCAAGGCTGCCGTATCAGGATGATCAGCCGCTGGCACGGTATAAGCACTGGCATTATGATAGACGTTGGTCGGAACCAGCCATGCCAGATCGTCAACGGCTACTTCTTCTGTTGCAGCTGTGTTCTCACTACCTAATGCAGCATTTAGCGATAATTCCGTAAACTCACTTGGGATATTTGCTTCAATATTCTTATCAGAGTTGTGTATCTGCTCTGCAATTTTTGGCGCTTGGCTGTCTTTCCAGCTCTCAACGATTAAGTTACTCAAGCGTTCAGTTTGCTCCGCTTCGCAAATGATAACCGCGTGCTTAGGCAAACTGATTAGACGTTGATGTAAGTCCATCAAACTCGTCGCAAGCTGATCCCATTGTGCATCATCGCTACTGGCATGGGTTAAGAAGTCTTTTAGCGCGTTCAATGCTGGCAGACCACTGCGCACATACTCTAGCTGCGCTTGGCGACTCATACCGCGACTGGCGGTTTGCATGGCATAGGAATGCCCTGAACCGGCAAGGTTTGATTGCCAGCCTGCTTGACGCTGCTGCAAGATTTCTTTGATACGGTCATGCTCAGTGAATACACTATGTTCCATGACTTCTTTGAGCAAATCAATCGCTTCAGGTTTACGATTCAGCGCGCGCGTTGCCACCACAAAATAGCTGCTAATCGCTTGGCTGTCATCGATATTGGTACGTTGGCTGATTCTGGCGGTCACCCCTGATGAGTGCGCCGCTTGCTTCGCTTGCATTTCATGAGCACTAAGAGAGTCTGTACCTAGCTCTGATAATAAGCTTAAATAGATAGGCAACAGCGGATGATTGATGACTTCATTAAAGGGTAGCTCGCTTGTATCCTCATTACCAATCGCATCAGTCAAAGGTACGATGATTTGATAATAATACAAGCCGTTAGTGCCCGCTTCATATTCAAATAAGGTGCTCTCTTTACCGCTTAGATTAATCTGCTTTTGCGTGCCTTGCTTAAAGCTGATATCGGTCGGTACGTCTTCTAAACCCACTTTTGGTAATAAGCTTAAATCATCAGGTGCTGCTTGGCGCGCTGCCAAATCAAGCGCTTGTTGTTTTAAGATAGCTTTATCATCAGCGGTCAAATCCATCTCGATGGTATCAAGACGGGTCTGCTCCGCTGCTGCCAAACGGGCTGTTTTTTCGCTATCAGGCGTCATAGTAACGCGGACACGATGCTGATTATCAAGCAAATGGATTTTGATTAAATTTGGCAGCCACTGCGCGTCAACGACTTGCTCACGTAGCCATTGCAAATGCTCATCAACTTCCCAGACATCAATAGGATTACCATCATGGATGGCAGTGCTAAAGCCTTCTAGCATGAGATTTAGACCATAAGGCATACTATCGCCGCCGATATGACGCTGATCAATCTCGATTTGGTGCAAGATAGTTTCAATGGTTTCATCGTCAATCGGTTTGCTCGCGACCTCTTTAAGCAAATCAATAATACCCTGCTCTACCGCTTCGGCGTGTTCAGGGTTAGAGCCGCGTAAACCGGTATAAAAAACCATCTCATAATGACTGTCATCGAGTCCCAATAACGGACTTGGCGCTTTGCCTAGTGGATGGCTATCTAAATAGGCACGTAACGGCGAGCCAGCATGCTCAATCAATACGCCCTCTAAGAGACGCAGTGCCAAACGCTGCTTCGGATCAGTAATCGATGGCAATAACCACGCAAGCACGTGATGAGTCTGATCGGGACCAGCTTCATCAGCAGTATAAGTATCGACCGCGCTAATCGGCGCAGACAAACGCTGCTCTGGACGCGAAACATGTTTTTTGCCCGCTTCAAACTCAATCAAAGCATCGTCATGAATTTTTGCTTGCGTTTGGGCAACTGGAATATTACCAAAGCTCATAATCACACTGTTTGACGGATGATAATGGCTTTGATGGAATTCAACCAGCTCATTATGAGTCAAGTCTGGGATATCAGCAGGATCACCGCCCGAATTATAATGGTACGTCGTCGTTGGGAACAAATGATGGGCGACCGTATGATACAGCTGGTCAATCTCGCCACTCATTGCGCCTTTCATCTCATTAAAGACGATACCTTTAAACTGTGGCTTATCATTTTCATCCAACTCAACACGGATACCTTCTTGGGCAAAATCAAGCGGATGAATATTGGGAAAAAATGAGGCATCAAGATAGACAGCAAGCAAGTTAAAATAATCATTTTTATTTTGCGTCGCATACGGATACGCTGTCCAATCAGCAGCGGTCATCGCATTCATAAAGGTATTGAGCGAACGCTTAATCATTGAGAAAAACGGGTCGCGTACGGGGAACTTCTCAGAGCCACATAAAGCCACGTGCTCTAAAATATGCGCCTCACCTTTTGAATCCATCGGCTGGGTACGAAAGCCAACCAAAAAGGCATTTTCATCACTCGGATGCGCCAAGTGATAATGCATCGCTCCGGTTTTGATATGCTGACTGATCAGCACATCCATCGATAATGCATCGATATGGCGGTGCTCAATCAGCTCAAAGGCAGGATGCAAGGTTAAATCGGCAGTAAATAGCGTGTCAGTCATGGTTATCCTTATGCATTAATTACTTCAGTATCATCTTAGCCAATAACCAAGGTATGAAATCGATATCAGCAATTAAAATAGTAAAATTTATATTTATAAAAAGATCGCTTTGAATAAACAATTAAAGTTATCAAAGCCTCATAGGTCATCTTCGAATTGAATGGCATTTATCAGCTAAAAAGAATTTGCCTAATGACAGTAGATGGGGCTAATACGCTAGTAAGTCAAGACAGTGGGTGGAGAAAAACAATAAGTCATCAAGAATAACGGATAAGGATAGCGTCCGATTTAACAAAGCCTACTTAACAGCAGTCATTAGTAGTGCTATAGTTAAAATCATCTGCCACAAGGAAGGAGCCGCTCATGAGTTACCAACATATTTTATTGGTCACCGATTTACTATCTGATGCTGACTTGGTTGCTCAAAAAGCCAAGCGTATCGTTGATAATCGTCCTGACTCCAAATTATCGGTATTGCATATCGTAAAAGATACCATGGTTGGCTTTGGCTACGAGCTGGTGCCTGCCTCAAGCTTATATGATGAGATTGATGATGAGCGTTGCCAAGAAGCGCGTGCAAAACTGGCGCAGTTCTTAGATCGTAACGACTTACATGTGGTTAACTCTGAAGTGACGACTGCCATCTCTAATAGTGAAGGTATTGTCAACTATTGCCATAAGAATGACGTTGACTTATTGGTTATTGGTCGTCATGAACGTCATGGGATCGCAGCTTGGCTTAGCGGTGCAACGGCAGATAATATCTTGCCAAATGTACCTTGTGACAGCTTAGTTGTAAGGCTTGATAAGCCGGTCAATAAATAAGTGTCAGCATAGAATGAATACAGTCGATACTAAATAAGATAAATGCACTTTATTATAGGGCGAAACTGGTACAAGTTTTTTTTGCTTGCTGTGGCTGCGCCGACAGAGGCTACAAAAAATTTATCCCAGTTTCGCCCTATTTTTTAATATGGGGCTGACTATAGCTACCTTTACACATGATCCTCTTGAATAATATCAATAAAGCTTTGCCAAATCGGGCTTTGATGGCGCGCTTTATGCCATACCAGCCACCATGTACGTGACAAATCAATTCCTGCAACCTGCACTTGTACCAGCTTCCCTGTTGCAAGCTCTGCTTCAATGACGTGCTGTGACAGGCACCCAAGTCCAATATCAGCGCTGACCATATGCTTAATCGCCTCTGACTGCTGTATTGCCATAATCACCTCAGCATTGGGCAAATGCTGCAATAATTGCTCATCAATGATCTGCCGCGTACCAGACCCCGTTTCTCGTACCAATAGTGGTAGCGTTGATAGCTGCTTAATACTCAGCTCATAGCAATTATTTGCATCGTTATAATAACCCACATCGGTCAACCATTTGCTGTCGTGCTTAGCAAAAAGCATCAATGTATCAGTGCGCCACACGCGCTGCTCAATCACCTTCATATCTACTGGGCGCGGCATACCTTCGACTAAAGCAATATCAATGTTTAGTTGCTCCACCTCTGCTACTACTTCTTGAGTATTGGCAATATACATATCGACATCTGCATCTGGCAGCATCTCATAGAGCTTGGCAAGCAGCGGCGGCAGCACATAATTGCCAATGGTGGTACTGGCACCGATATGGATCTGCCCTGCTTGGTGCTTATGATAATGCTCTAGTGTCAAAGACTGCCCTAGGATAGCTTGAGCTTGTATATAAATAGGATGGGCATTGGGGTGCTGATTGAGCCTACGCCCAACCCGTTCAAACAATGGCATTTGCAGCCTTGCTTCTAATTCTGTCAACGCACTACTGACCGCCGACTGCGATAAATGTAGCGCTTCACTGGCACGACTGGTACTACCTGTTTGATAAATACTGACAAACACCGATAGTTGCTTGAGGGTAATCTTTGGTAATCCCTGCATGGCTTTTTTCATAATTTCTCTGACATCCTATCTTATTGATACAACCTAAAAACCATCTGTTATTTTAAAAACTCTCTATTATCTAAAAACTGTCTTTTTAACCCTAAAACTTTCCATTAACCCATAAAATCGATAATTTGTATCTAATTAATCTGTTTTTATTATAGATTGGTCTATCTTATAATGTCTATTCATAAGCTTATGCTTATTTCGATTATAGATAATAGGACGGTCAGTCATGTACGCCTTGACCCAATCAGTGAACAACTATTTTCCACGCAGCCGCCATCTAGCAGGGCTCATCGTCGTGCTGATTGGCAGTTTATTTTGTTTATGGCTCAATACTAGTGTAAACACATGGACAAATGGGCGCATCGTAGGACTGTCGTCACTGACGCTGGCGATTTTAATCGGGATGATACTTGGCAATACGGTCTATACCAATTTTGCTGAGCGTTTAAATGAAGGGGTTTGTTTTGCTAAAGGGCAGATTTTACGACTCGCCATTATGTTTTATGGTTTTAAATTAACCCTCACACAAGTTGCTAGCGTGGGTCTACCAGCAGTGATGAGCGATGCGCTGGTACTCACCTCAACCTTTTTATTGACCTATTGGATAGGTACTAAATTATTAAAAGTCGATAAACAAACCGTACTATTGATAGGCTCAGGCGTCAGTATTTGTGGTGCTGCCGCCGTCATCGCCGCCGACCCAATCGTTAAAGCAGAAGCGCATAAAGTCACTATTGCCGTGGCGACAGTAGTGGTCTTTGGTACGGTTGCCATGCTGCTCTACCCCTTTCTTTATCATCTTGGTTGGTTGCAACCTTGGTTAAATGCTCAGCAGTACGGAGTTTATACGGGTTCAACCATACATGAAGTGGCGCAAGTCGTCGTCGCTGGTAACGCAGTCAGTCCCGAAGTGGGTGACACAGCTGTTGTCACCAAGATGATACGGGTCATGATGCTCGCTCCTTTCTTACTGGTATTGTCTTTTGCTCTGACCAAAGGCTGTAGCGAAAATGGTGGAAGTGCTTCATTTATGAGCCGTATTAAAGAAGTCAAAGTCCCTTGGTTTGCCTTTATATTTATTGTCATCGTCTTACTGCACACTTGGGTGCCGATGACCGCAAGCTTTGAGCATAGTATGGTGATGCTAGACGATGTGCTGCTCACGATGGCAATGTTTGCGCTGGGCTTAACGACTCATCTGAGTGCTATTAAACAAGCGGGCGTTAAACCTCTTATCTTAGGGACGATTATGTTTGCTTGGCTGATCGTTGGAGGTGGATTGATTAATATTGGTATTAGCTTGATTGGCTAAAGTAAACTCCCAAACACCCTTGCCGTTCGTTATCATTCTTGCTGTGAGTTATATAGATCAAAAATGCCGCCGACCAGAGTAGTCATCGGTATTTTGGTTTATCGTTTGATTTAAAAGCCAATCAATATAAAGTGTAGACGAAAAAAAACGAACCCGAAGGTTCGTTTTTTATTCATCTTGCTCTAAGCGTCTATAAAGACAGATTAGATAGCAACGATGTTATGAGCTTGTGGGCCTTTTTGACCTTGAGTTACAGTGAACTCAACTTCTTGACCTTCAGCTAAAGTTTTGAAGCCTGAACCAGTGATTTCGCTGTAATGAGCAAAAACGTCTGCGCCAGTTTCTGGAGCGATAAAACCAAAGCCTTTAGCTTCGTTGAACCACTTAACTGTACCTTTTTGAGTATCTGACATATTGATAATCCTACTTTTAAATTTATTAATGGTCTAGTGACCGGTAACGCTTGCAAATAGCTACTGAACGATAAATATTAAAACGAAGGATTATAACTAATACTACGAGGTAATGATTTGGTGCAGAACTGCTCTTAAGCTTGGAAGTATTATAAGGGCAAGATCCCATTTTCGCAAGTCTTATCTTAGATTTCATGTAACCAAAGCCACTTTTTGACTGTTTTTCGCCCTAAAATCAACGCATTTTAGGCATTTGGCAAACGGAATAAATAGACCGCTACCCCAGTACAGACCGTGGCTACCAGCCAAGCTACCCACATCATGTCAGCAGGAATGTTAAAAAATAACATCGTTGTTGAAATGGTCATCATTATAGTCGCTAGCCACTTAGCATAGAGGGGTACCGCATGATTATTTTCCCAATCGCGGACGAATTTACCAAAATATTTATGATTAATCAGCCAAAAATGAAAGCGTCGTGAGCTACGTGCCCAGCAACCCGCCGCCAACAAGATAAAAGGTGCGGTCGGCATGACAGGTAATAATACCCCAATGATACCCAAGGCAAAAAACAGCCAGCCCAATAACAAAAACATCCAACGCACCGTTGGATTGTTATGTTGATTGGTCTTGGGTCGATAATAAAAGGCTTTTTTGTGTTGGCTCATAAAAATACTGTCATTAAATGATATGGAGTGGCTGATATTTGATAAAGGTTAGACAGCTAACGTCTTAAACCAGATAATCATTTATAGAACTGCCTATCTATATAGGTAGCTAAGCATGCAATATCACTCAAAATGGTACAAGGCTATTTTTACGAGTTTTTTGCTATCAATAGGTATGTTTGGTTAGTGGTTGGGTAAATGAGCTCACGCTCTTTGACCATGTTTTATTATTAAGGATGCTATCCTAATTTACTTCGCTATCAATCCTATCTTCCGTGCCTCTTTTAGCCAGCTTGGGAACTCTTCTAGCATGTTTTCATACAAGGCTTCTTCGCTGATATCATCCAAATCATCGAGTTCAAAAAAGTCGCAATTATCAATCACGCGCCCTGTCATATCGTCTAGTTTTTTTAGGATGCCATAACCACGACCACCTAAGCCCACAAACTGCCAAAATATTGGGAGTTTTGCCGCTTCCGTCATGACTCTGGTGATACCTCGATTGTCACTCACCCCGCCATCACTAATAAATAGCACGTATACGGGCACATGCAAGCCGTCTTTTTGATAAAACTCAGTCACGGCTTTCATGACTTCTGCTTCGTTATTCACACGTGGGCCAAGCGCCCATTTGCGCCAGCCACCATGAGCGTTATCAATGAAACCGTCATAGTTACTCAGTCCAATCTCGCCCAAATACTGCGGATCTCGGGCAAACGCCCAGCAGTCTAGCGCTTGGTCATCATCGAAGTTCACTGCCAATGGCAATATGCGATTGACCACCTCTTGCACGCGGCCTTTTTTGTACTGTCTGTTCATCGAGCCTGAGGCATCTAACACCAGTGCTACCTTTGCGGTTAATTGCTGCAATTGGCGTTTCTCAAGCGATATCGTGGCTTTTTTGGCAAGATTGACCAGCTTTGGTGCTTTTTCTAGCATGACCTTTTCTAATGATGGTTTTGCTTGAAATGGCGTTGCCGTTACGTCTGCTTGCGAGCTACCCTCTTCTACATCGCCACCGAAATGCTGCACGATGGCGGCAAGTCCACCATTAAAGCCTTGCGCGACGTTAGATACACGCCACACACCGCCCTTACGATACAGCTGCATGAGCATACTGGCTTGCTGCTGGGCAAAGTCTGCTGCTTGATACTCTGACTGCGCTTTTTGCGACTGCTGCCAAATGCCAATCTCTAGCGATTGGATTTGATACAGCGGGGTGTCGGCTGATAACACAAAAAACAAGCTGTCGATATTATCCGTCAGTTTAGATAAGTTAACTTCAAATTCAGCTTGGATGCTGCTAGAAGATGATGGCTGAGACTCGTAATGGGTGAGTTCGATTTGCCCGCATGGTGAGGTTGGCTGATTATAAGACACCATGTAATCATCATTGATCAGTTTACCCGCTGCATCTAAGGCAAAGCAGCTGATGTCCATCTCTATTGGGCTTTGGCGAGTGAACTTAAGCGTAATTGGTGCGGTATCGTCAATAGCAAGATTGCTTAAAGGCGAGCGTTGTCCGACAGTGAGATGGTTCATGATGTTCCTTACGTTAGCGTTTTATTCCTTTAAAAATAATAAGCTAGTTACTGGCATTAAGAAGCTGCTACAGCATGAGTCATAACAATTTTTAAGGCAAACTCAAATCTAGTTATAACTAAAAAATTAAAATTACTTATTGGAGACAGAACTTTAGTTTGCCTTATTAAATGGCAATTAGCGAAAAACTCAGGCATAATTTTTATGTTGCTTAATTATGTATTAAAAGTAACTATCTATAACCCCAATAATTCTAAATTATTATTTAATTCGCTAATTCGCGATACATTACAGGTGATTCATGAGGTTAAAATTTGCGATTGTGCTTTCCATACCCTTCTTAATCGGTCTTAGTGCCTGTGATAAAGGTCTTAGTTCTATATCTAGTAACAACACAAACTGTGGCGATGAAAGTTCTCTTCAATTAGTTCAATCTTTGTTAGATGATAGCACTCAATCTTACGTTAAAAGGATCGCTTCCAATGAAGGTGTATCGACGGATAGTTCTGCTTTGAGAGCTAGTACTAGTCAAATTACTTATTCATTAGAAGATGTCCGTACTTCTAAAACTGATCCCAACAGCACAAAAGTCTTTTGTGTTGCAGCATTGTCTACAAATTTGGATACTGAAACAATTGATCGTGCTAATTTAGTTAATGAGTACTATGGAATATCAGAAGTTAATGAACAAGCGTTTCAACAGGATATTGACATGGATGGTAACGTTATAAACTATTCAATTGAATACTCTATACAACCTACTGATGATGGAAAAAATATTTATGGTCAATTACAAAATGGTTCAGAGCTTATCGATTTTATTAGTACGACAGTAGTCAGTGCTCTTCAGAAAAACAATGTACAAGCAATGAAGTCTCAAGAACAAAAGGATAATGCACAAAGAGCTATTGCTGAAAAACAGGCGATGGAAGCTGAAGCTTTATCAACCGCAGAGGCTGAAGCAAATGCGAGTATGGAGGCTGCGGAGGAGCTTGCCAATATTTCTTCTGAAAAAGCCAAAGCTAAGGCTACAATGGATTATAAACGTAATGAATTTAACGAATTATGGAGTTCAGCATCGACTGAGATTAGAGAGTCTTTGGCAGAAGGACAAAAGGAATGGGTAGCAGAACGTGACGAAATTTGTATCAACCGTGCTCAAGAGTCAGAAGTAGCTTGGCAAGAAGTTGTTCGTATGCAATGTATATCAGAGTTACTGGGTGACCGTTATTATCAAGTAAAAGAATATATCGATACATACAGTTGAGACAAATCTAATACCAGTAAAGTATTCATTGAAAAAAACCGCTACAGCATGAAATTGTAACGGTTTTTTCACTTCAGGCAAATTAGAAACTTAATTTTAGACACTAAGAGTGAGTAGTAAATTACTTGTAACTACTTCACAGATATTATTCAACTTTGCGTAATTATAAATCACAAAATAAAATCTTAGGCCATGCTCTTTAAGCTTTTGCTTTTCTTACAACGCTTTCAGCTGCTCCATCTGCGCCGTCATCGCTGTCAACTGCCCTTCTAACTCAGCCAGTTTCGCTTTCTCAGCATCGACCACTTCCGCAGGTGCTTTACTCACAAAGCCTTCATTACCCAGCTTACGTGCGATACCGTCGGCCTGACCTTTCAACTTATCATATGACTTACCCAAACGCGCCAGCTCAGCCGTTGGATCGATCAGACCTTTCATAGGGACAAGTACCCGTAACTGACCAACCATACTTGATGATGATAGTGGCACCTCATCGCCTTCTTTGACGATCTCTAAGCTCTCGACTTTGGCAAGCGCTTTGAACTGGTTTTTGATACGTGACAGACGCGCATCTTCATCAGTAGAGACGTTTTGTAATAGCACTGGCAGACGTACCGCATTACCCAGTTTCATCTCACCACGGATATTACGAACGCTCGCGATCAGCTCTTGTAGCCACGCCATATCCGCCTCAGTCTGCTCACTGATTTGGCTGGCATCAGTCTGTGGATAGTCAGCGACCACGATGCTGTCGGTGTTTTTACGACCCAGTAGCGGCGCGATGGTCTGCCAGATTTGCTCAGTCAGATACGGCATGATTGGATGGCTAAAACGTAGCGCGGTCTCAAGCACATGCAAGAGCACATAGCGGATTTGTGCTTTACGCTCATCTGATACCGAGTCGTCATTCAGACTGGCTTTGGCAAGCTCCACGTACCAATCACAGTACTCATTCCAGATAAACTCATAGATGTCTTGGCTGACCATATCGAGACGATACTGGGCAAAATGCTGATGAATGTCTTTGATACTAGAATTCAGACGACTCATGATCCATTTTTCTGGCAACTCCCACACGTCAGGGTTCGCCGTTTGGTCGATAGGCTTGGCACTGCCTTCGCTATCGACGCAGTTCATCAGCACAAAACGGCTAGCGTTCCAGATTTTATTACAGAAGTTACGATAGCCTTCAACCCGCTTGAGATCAAAGTTGATATCACGACCCGTACTGGCAAGCGAAGTAAAGGTAAAGCGCAGTGCATCCGTACCATAAGCTGGGATGCCTTCCGGGAATTCTTTACGCGTTTGCTTCTCGATTTTGGCCGCATCTTTTGGATTCATCATATTGCTGGTGCGTTTTTCTACCAGCGCTTCAAGGTCGATACCGTCAATTAGATCGATCGGATCTAAGACGTTACCTTTAGATTTTGACATCTTTTGACCATTGCCATCACGTACCAGACCATGGACATAGACTGTCTTAAACGGTACTTGCGGCGTGCCGTCTTCGTTTTTCACGAAGTGCATGGTCATCATGATCATGCGCGCCACCCAAAAGAAGATAATGTCAAAACCTGTCACCAACACGCTGGTTGGATGGAAAGTGTCCATCACGCGTGGGTCAGCGTTCACATCTGCCCAATCCAGCGTACTGAACGTCCAGAGACCCGAGCTAAACCACGTATCAAGCACATCATCATCTTGACGTAAGGTAATATCGTCGCTGAGATTGTACTTAGTGCGTACTTCCGCTTCGTCACGGGCGACATAAATTTCACCTGTCGCATCGTCATACCATGCAGGGATACGATGACCCCACCAGAGCTGACGGCTGATGCACCAGTCTTGTAGATCGGTCATCCACGCCATATACATGTTTTTGTACTGTGCAGGGACGAACTCGATGCTACCGTCTTCTACCGCGTCAATCGCAGGCTTGGCAAGCTCTTTGACAGCGACATACCACTGATCGGTCAACCACGGCTCAACGATTGTGCCGCCACGCTCAGCACGTGGGGCTTTGAGGGCGTAGTCTTCGATGTCTTCTAACCAGCCCTGCACGCCTGCTTGCTCAACAAGGATTTTACGCGCGGCAAAACGCTCAAGTCCTGCATAGCTGTTACCTAAATGGTCGCTTGGCGTGGTCTCAAGCGTTGGCTCACGCGTCTGCAAGTCAGGATAGACTTCCATCGCGGTCAAGATATTGGCGCGTTCATCGAGGATGTTAATCAGCGGCAAGCTGTGACGACGACCCAATTCATAATCGTTAAAATCATGAGCAGGCGTGATTTTGACACAGCCAGTACCGAAGTCTTTTTCAACATAGTCATCAGCGACGATAGGGACAACACGACCAGTGATTGGTAAGGTAATGGTTTTGCCGACCAAGTGTGCGTAACGTTCATCGCTAGGATTGACTGCAACCGCCGTATCACCAAGTAGCGTTTCAGGACGCGTGGTTGCGACGACCAGATAGTTTTTGCCATCTTGAGTCATCAGGTCTTTGTCAGTGAAATGATAGCGGAAATGCCACAAGCTACCCTTTTCATCATGGTTTTCAACTTCTAAATCAGACAGCGCAGTTTGGAACTTAGGATCCCAGTTTACCAAGCGTTTACCACGATAAATCAAACCATCGTCAAATAAGCGAACGAACACTTCTTTTACCGCATTGGACAACCCATCATCCATGGTAAAGCGCTCACGTGACCAGTCAACCGAGCTGCCCAAACGGCGAATTTGGCTCGTAATATTGCCGCCCGACTCTTCTTTCCACTCCCACACTTTATCGACGAAGTCTTCACGCGTCATATCACGGCGCTTGATACCTTGCGCCTCCAAACGACGCTCAACCACCATTTGCGTGGCAATACCGGCATGATCTGTACCCGGCTGCCACAGCGTATTGTCGCCATCCATACGGTGGAAACGTGTGAGCGCATCCATGATCGCATTGTTAAAACCATGACCCATGTGCAGTGAGCCGGTGACGTTTGGTGGTGGCAGCGCGATAGAGAACGACTCGTCTTTATCAAAGCTTGGTTTAAAATAACCGCTTTCTTCCCAGCCTTGATACATACCTGCTTCGACTTCCGCAGGATTGTAGGCGTTTTCTAATTGAGTCAAAGCCGCTTGGATGGATTGGGTCAGGTTGGTTTTGGTATTTGTGCTTTCAGGATTGCTCATAATGGAATGGTCTTTTGTTAATAATGAATGTGGTCAAACACATATACGGATAAGTAAGGAAAATAATTAATAGCGTGATTTTAACGCAGATAGCCAGATTTTGTTAGAGGTTAAGGCAATTTATCAGGCTGGAAAAACGGTATGGAATAATTAATAAAGCCAATCGACCCCATGCTCAACAGAACCGATGACCGTCATGCAATAAAATAAGTTTAGGTTTAAATATGTAGCTATTTAGCGCAAGTGACATTGACGCTTATGCCGAGCATATCTTAGGGTTAAAGAACAAACAACAGAAGCAAAAACAGAAATAAATGATTCTCGTCTTTAGGGCGTGCAGACATTAGCAATAAACACATCTATTTCCCAAAACAAGCATAAAAACTTGAACTTGTTTTGGGAGTAAATAGCTAATCAAACTCGATAACCAATCCCTCTTTGATACCTTCTACCTAAAGTCTGCGCGCGGCCAAAATACCTCTTTCTATTTCAGATTTTTTGAGCTTATTGTACTTGGCGCTGAATACCCTGACTAAAATACCTGCGGTTAAAAACATAATTAACGTATAAATAGCAGGCATCAATGACATTTTATAATTGGCCAATAACGTCAGTGCCATAAAGATCGACAACGTGCTGTTTTGTAAGCCGACTTCTAGCGTCACAGACGCTCTTTGTGCTAAGTTCAACCCAAACCATTTACTGCTGTAATAACCCAGCGCCATGGTTGAAACATTCAATAATAAAGAGACCGGCCCTGTGGCAAAAAAGGCCTCAACGATGATATCTCTTTGTACATAGCTCAAAAAAGCCACCAAAAAGGCCAAAAATATAACGCCAAATCTAGACACATATCGCTGCGAGTTGTCCGCAAGCTTTGGCGCATAACGTTTGATGAGCATACCAACACTGATAGGTACAATCGTCAGCAACACCAAGGTAAGCACCGTCTTTAATACGGGTAATTGAAACTCGCTACCCGCGCCCATGAAGTGAATCAATGAAAAACTCAACACAATAGGAATGGTAAATACGGTGATGACGCTGGCAATTGCCGTCATCGTCACCGACAGCGCCACATCGCCTTTAGCCAAATAGGTAAATAAGTTTGAGGTAGTGCCACCTGGACACAGAACGAGGAGCATAACGCCGACTGCATACTCAGGCTCTAATGGCATGATATTTGCCAACGCAAAACCAATAATCGGTAACATTAACAGCTGATTGGTCAAGCCAATGCCAACGGCTTTCGGGTATTTTAGAACGCGTTTAAAATCGTTTGCAACGAGGGTCAGACCCATACCCATCATAATCAAAAACAGGCAAATAGGAATGACAACTGAATTTACTAACGTGACTATCTCAAGACTTTCCATAACTACATCCTTGTAGATAAGACCTAATACTAGGTCAATTTATAATGATCAAATGATGCCTAATTAGCAATCCTTGCTAATACGCTTGCTACTACCTGCTGATACTTATAAATAACGGACATCACCCGTTTTAAACAATTCTTTTTAGCATATCTCATAGCATGTTATTGCTAATTATCAACAATTAAGAATTAATAAGGGGAGTATATAGGGCAAAAGTTAGGTTTAGCTGTTTTATTCAGCAACTCGCCAGTCAAATACAGAATATAGAGATTGAGTGAAAGGGATTGTAACGAGATTAAATGAGAGTGTTTAACGTGAGTTTTTGGATAATTTGGATTTTAATAATTGGTGTTAAATAGCTATGACGGTATAAGAAGTTATATTTTGGAAATATTGATTGAGGTTTTGGCAGCAGTATTACTGAAAGCGTTATTGGGCGCTTTATTAGAACTTTCAGTACTCATAACCGCCGTACCATAAGCGATCGCTTCGACCATACTACCCAATTGATTGATATTACTAACTTCAAGACGCAAACCATAAATATGGTTATAGCCTTTTGCCTGCGCTTGGGTGCGCATACGTACTAGAGCTTCGCGGCGGGCGCGATCAAGCAAGGTCTCATACGTAGTGAGGTTTTTACCAAAGAAATTCAACACTTTGGCAATTACCATTTTAAAATAATCTTGCGCAATAACGACGCTACCAAGCACCAGCTCACTCTCAGACTGCGAGACTAATTTTGGTACATAAAAACGCTCACTTGAGACAATAATATGGCTCAACTCAGCTTCGGCTATAGTCAATCTTGCCAAATGCTGACGCTCATGACGCGCACCAAAAAACCAGCCCACTATAAATAAGACCAGTAGCGGTGCATAGTTCATCAACATTTGGCTGAACGATTGATTCATGGAACGTCTCTTATCGTCAAAAAGGCTACCAGTCAGTACCTGAGCGTATTCTTATTCACCAAAAGGATTAAAGCGTGGTAAATCATCAGGTGACTTTACTGTTGAAGGTGGAGCAACTGACGCCACAGGCTCTTCATATTGAGAATGATGATTTGATGACTGATCCGGCGGTTGATTCGTTGATTGATAGATAGGCTGTTGTTGCATCCGTACGGCTTTGACCGCTGTACCGTAAACAAATAGCTCAGAGGCGCCTTGCGCAATACTAGAGGTCGAGAAACGTAGTCCAACCACTGCATCAGCGCCCAACGCTTCAGCTTTGACGATCATACGATCAATCGCCTCTTGACGCGATTCTTCTAACAGCTCCGTATAGGCAGTGAGCTCACCGCCTACAATATTTTTTAGACCCGCAAATAAATCTTTACCAACATGCTTTGAGCGCACAGTACTGCCGTATACCACATCCAAGCGCTCAGTAATCTGATAGTTGGGCAAGTGCTCAAGATTGGAGAGTTGGACAGTCATAGTACAGCCTTATTGATAAACTACAGAATTAGTGACTTACAGAATGATAAAAACGTATCGCCCGTTCAAGATAAAAGCGCGATACTTTAAAACGCACATTGCTCAAACAATTTATATTGAGCAAAGTCTTTAGTCGTTAGTATGGAACAACAAAAACAGCTCAGTTAAGTTGCCTTCGATGCTGTTTACCATTTGTACCATTTTATCTTGGTCACGACGCATCTCAGCAAGCTCAGGGTCTTCATCATCGATACCACTCAGCACAATCATCGGCAAGGTCAAAACGGCCACATCTTCTGCAGTCTCTTCGTTTTCCATCCAATCACTGGCTTCATCACCATACATAGCATCCACAAAGCCAATCGACCAAGCAACGATATCTGAATCATCAGAAAAATCGACCGCCACTTCTTCATTGCCCGCATCTTCACCAAATGGTAGCTCAATAGGCGTCTCGTTTTTTAGCTCAGCGATGATCGACTCGCGCCAGCGCTGAATGCCATCAATCACGTTTGCTGGAATCTCGCTCACATTATCTTCAAACAGTGCTTCTAGCCAATTAGGTAATGGACGCCCAATAACCGTCGCAGTCAAAAAACCATGAGTGGCAACACTATCAAGTACAAATGCGCTTTCTTCGTTGTCTAAATAATCGAGTAGTTCATCGAAACTAAGTTGGTTGGTCATGTTGTCATTGTCCTTAAAAGATGGATTGCGTCATGCGCAATAAATAAGGGTTATATAAAATAACGAGAGGTATAAAGATGACGATTATCTGGAATAAGTCAATCTACCCAAAGATTTTTTAACTCACTCATTGCTAAAGTAAAGCTGGTTAAATAGGTGCTATTCACTATTGATACTATTAAAATCAGAACCCAACCAGCTTAACATAGCGCACTTATTATAATTAGTTAACGATGGTTAGCTAATAGCCATAAGAGTGCAAATCAACAATTAAAAATTATTCGCAAAATATTTGCGTGATAACCTTATTATAGCGATGACAATTAAAGTTCGTCATCATCCCAATCATCGCCATCTTCATCGAAATTATCGATATCGTCTAGATCATCTTTTAGCTCTTTAGCCAAACGCTTTTCTTCTAGTAGATTATCAATTAGACGACGCTTCTCAAGGCTACTTAAGCGTGTACGTACACTCGTCTCTGCTTCTTCAACCATCTTTGCATCATCATCATCAACGAAATCATCATCAAAATCGTCATCGATATCAGCATCACTCATGACCAACTCCTATCTTTTTTGGCAAAATTACTGAAAATTTATCAATATATATATGCCTTATAAAGTCTCTATTAAGCCTTGTCAATGCTTTTTATTACTATGACGCATTTACAAGTCAACAACAAGACACTATTAGTCATTATCGCGCAGGCAATTGTAGGGAGTTGCTACAAGTTAAATAGATTATCTACTCCTACTCTTCTGAGTCATCAATCATCAGTACCGCATTACGCACATCGGCCAAACGCTGAATCATCGCATCATTGCCACCATCGAATATTGCACACTCACGCTCATAAACCGTCGTTGGACGCATGACGCTTTGTACTTGTACATGATGACTGATTTGTTTGAGACCACCATTCGGCAATAAAATCAGCATCTGCTCTTTTTTGCCGACGCTATCTAGTAGATGCGTCATGGCATCCACTTGGGCATTGTCACTCACACCAGCTTTGGCTGGCAGCGCAAATCGTGACAGCTCAATATGTTTATCATGGATAATTTTATTCAGCATCAAATATAGCTTGGCTAGCATCACGCCTGCCAATGCAACTTTTGCATGGCTATTCTCTGCTTTAAGCATCACATAAGCACCACTTTCATCAAAGTGTGGTTCATTGAGTGCGCTCACGCCCAGCAACAATGGCTGTTTCAGTAACTCAGTCACCGCTTGGTTTAGTAGCTGCGTACAGAGTGCCAAATACGGCAGACGTTGAGACGGTGCCAAGCGCTCAAGCATATTAAACTCATCATGAAAAACAATCTGGACGCTGATACTATCAAATGCTCTGGTGGCAGACAATCGAGAGAGATGATTGTTAGCATGCTGGCTACTGTCTTTTGCTTTATAAGCAGTATGATCATTGACATCACTGTCTGTCATATTACTGGCAGCATCCGCAGTTGTACCGTTAGCATTATCATTGAGTGTCGAATCTTGATTCTGCTGGGTTCTGACATACTGATTGACAGCACTATGAATATCTAATTTACGCGTATTAGGTTGCTGGTTATACGCTGTACGGGCAGCTGCTTGAGCATCATTTACTAAACGATCACTTTGGCTAGTACCTGTCTCACTACTATCACTATCAGACATTGATTGACGACGTTCCCGCTCACGAGCATAACTGCGCTGGTCGAGCTGCGTATATTGCTCACGATGCAAGTCTTGAACATCGCGGCTAATGGCGTTGATTTGCTCTCTGGTTGGACGAGCGATATAGCTGTAAATCAGCCACAGTAATAAATGCAGCACCATCGAACCAATCACAAATGGCCATTGCATGGCGATGATTTCACCCTTGCTAATATCCTTTAGAGTCAATGCCACACTACCGATGACCGCATCGCCTTTGGTGGCAATTTGGCTAACGGTATCACCTTGCTGCATCGGAGCATTGCCGACAGGCACCAAGATATCGCCATTATTGTCTTTTATCAGAATACGGGTTACGTCTTGTTCGCTGGTATAGCGATTGGCAATAACGCTTAAGCTGACGCGGTCTTTATTTTCTAAAGACAGGCGCGCTTCGTCAATGAGCTGAGCGACCATTTGCTCGCCTTTTTGCGCACGACTGTTGCTCAGCTGTTGATCGGTACTGATGACCAATAATAGGGTTTGCAAACAAAAACTAACCAGAAGAATGATGGCAAACAACCCTTGCCGCGGCGCTAAATAGGTCATGATATGGGAAACTTTTTTGGATAAATGGAGTTAAAAAACGAGGCTATTGCTCATTCGCTCATTTTTGTAAGAATATGCAGCTATATTTGTTCAATTCAATACCGCATTGTCTAAATAATCTTTTTTATAAGACTGATTATTTAACGCTGCCATCGTACAGTAGTTATGTTGTTCAATTATGTGTGGCGCAAGCATTTGAGCAGCATTTACGACTCACTTACCCACACATTGACATCTACTATATCACCATAGTAAGAGTTATGGCGTTAGCGAGTATCATAATTTTTTTGTAATGAGTCATTTCAATCCTACTGAGATTTTTTTTGCAACAGTCGCCGTTTTATTTGCTGCTGTTGCTTTGCGTCTCATCTATAGTCGCTGCCCCCTAAAGCTGTTATTATTCCTAATCTTATATCAGCATACAAGGGACAATTGAGCGATGCCAAACAATACCTCTTACTCGTTACCAAAAGACAGCAAAGCATGGCAACAGGCGGTTGATTCCGTGGCCTCGTTATTACCAGAGGGGACCAATTTACAGGATTTTGATGTACTACAATCCTTGCCTATTTTTGCCTTGATTGTGGTATTGCCGACGCATGTATCTTCACTTGATATCCACCAATATGTGCAATCATGGGTTGATGAGCAGCCCAATTGGCATCTGGTCACGGTTGCAGAAGATGCTGATGCCAATTTTGTAGATGTTAATATTGCTGATGTAGACACAGCGCAACCTTTTGCCAAACGCTCATTTATCGATGTGCAAGTGTTCCGTTATTTATTGGTGCCAGTGACTGATACTCTGATGCATCCTGCCAAAAAAACTGCCGCTGCACATATCATTGATGACCAATTGACCACGCGTTTGCGTCGCGACTTGACTGAAGCTTATAACAACGCTCAAAACGCCGTCATAAGCGATCATTTGGATGTCGTCGATTGTCATATCTTATCGGTCGGTCATATGCTGCGCACTCATAAGCTTGCCTGTTTTGATATGGACTCTACGTTGATTGAACAAGAAGTCATCGTTGAACTGGCAAAAACGGCAGGTATTGGCGAGCAAGTAGAAGCCATCACTGAAGCCGCCATGCGGGGCGAGATGGATTTTGATGAATCTTTTGCACAGCGCGTGGCGTTATTGCAAGGTATTCCAACCAGCGTGCTTGATGAAATTTGCAATCGCTTAACATTATCAACAGGTGCCTTGGCTACCATTAACGCTCTAAAAGCTTTGGGCTATCATACGGTGCTTGTATCCGGTGGCTTTACGTACTTCGCTCGCTATATCGCCGAGCAATTAGGTATTGATGAAGTGCATGCCAATCCATTGGATATCGAAGAAGGTGAAGTCACTGGTCATATACAGTTGCCTATCATTAATGGTGCCAAAAAAGCGGCTATCGTCGCTCATACGGCTGAGCGCCTAGGTATTACGATGTCTCAAGTGGTTTGTGTCGGTGACGGCGCCAATGACTTACCGATGATGGCTTTGGCCGATTTGGGCGTGGCTTTTAATGCCAAACCTATCGTACAAGCGCGCGCTGATGCCGCTGTGAATGTCACAGGGCTTGAAGGTGTGCTATATGCTCTAGGCTATCCTGCATTTGTACGCAGTGTTGAACGCAGCAAAGTTTAGCTAATTATAAAATATCTCAAACCAAAAGCTGGGCTGATACATTTTAATTGGTCCAGCTTTTGTGGTTTATTCTCTGCTTTACAGTGTTTTTTGGCGCTACTATACTGCCATTCACGATTGTCATTTCATATTGACACTTTTATCTTATCCAGTAACTTTATCTTGTCCAATAAAAAGGATTGTCCATGACGGCATCACAATCACCACGGCCAGATGCCCAGTCATCTTCCACCCAGTTAGATAACCAACCTGCGGCTGACGAAAGCAGCCCGATTTATAAAAATAGCCCCAAGGAATTACTGGGTGTCTATGTGCGAGGGTTGGCAATGGGCGCTGCTGACATTGTACCGGGCGTCTCTGGTGGTACGATTGCATTGATTGCAGGTATTTATGAGCGCTTAATTAACGCTTTGAGCAGTATGGGTCCCAATCTTTGGCAGGTCTTTCGCCAAGAGGGTGGTATCAAAGGCTTAATTGCAGTATGGCGACAAGTCGATGCCACTTTTTTATTGTTTTTGTTGATGGGTATTGCCACCAGCCTTGCAACGCTTGCCGGTGTTATTAAGCATTTATTAGACAATCAGCCTTTAATGATTTGGTCTTTCTTTTTTGGTTTGGTCATTGCAACTGTTTTTCTGTTATTAAGTGAGATTAAGCGCTGGAATATCGGACGGGCGCTTTTGTTCCTGCTTGGAGTAGCCAGCGCCGTTATCATTAGCAGCTTGCCTCTGATGAACACGACGCCAAGTTTGCCGTATTTGTTTGTTGCCGGTGCTATCGCTATTTGCGCGATGATATTACCAGGCATCTCAGGATCTTTTATTTTATTGTTGATGGGTGCTTATGATACGGTGCTCGAAGCGGTTCATACTTTAAACTTTGCTATTATCTTTACATTGGTGGCTGGGATGGCAACGGGATTATTGCTCTTTACCCGTATGCTCAAATGGTTATTGTCCCGTTATTATCAAGCTACTTTAGCGCTACTTATCGGCTTTATCGCAGGCTCGTTAGTCAAAGTCTGGCCTTGGAAAACAGATGCCCTAGGGACATTAAATAGTGAAGCCATACATAACGTCATGCCATGGCATTACCCTACTGGCGCAGAGTGGTTAACGACCTTGAGCTTGATGCTATTAGGTGCCATTCTAGTGACTGCCTTATCGCTTTGGGGTCGCCGTAGCCCTCGCCCTTAGTATTGTCTACTCTTGCTATAGTCGATTCAATTTAAAAAGAATACAGTACTGCTGGGATAAATTTTGCGAAGCCTCTGGAGTGCAAAGCGCACAGCAAGCGAGAGAAATTTATACCAGCATAATGCTATTCTTAACATAACTCTTCTATATTGAACTCACTATATTAAATCTTACCATCAAAAAAAAGCGCCCAGATTAAGGCGTTTTTTTGTTCTCTAAAACTGTGAGATTTACCATTTATTTTGCTAAATACTTTTAAAAAATCAAACGTCAGCTGTTGTCGCAAAGTCGCCTTCAGAGGCTTTAGCTTTGGGCTACAAACTTCCATAATAGCCTTGTTGGAATTCACCTTATGAAGAGCGAGATGAACAATGTTATTAACAATATTTTCTACATTTGGTAGCGAGGCGTTGAGTACAAGTGCCATATTGGGCTATGGTTTATTTTTAATCGCAGTTGTTGCCATTGCTGTGTCATCACAGCGCTGGTTGCTTTGGTATTTGTTTGGCGGCATGGGATATTGGTTAGCCGTAGAAATGATTCATAGTTTAGTGACACATTGGTTCTTATGGTCAGAATGGCACAATTATGTAATTGCTATGGGTATCAGTTGGCTGCCTTTGGGCGCATGGGTCTTATATCGAGCGTTACGTTATGAGGATGTCAGTCGCGGTATGATACAAGAGCGTGAGCTACAAGCAGCGCGTTATATAGAGCATACACCCGTCTATGACGACGACTATCAGCCACGCTTTCATTGAGCCCTGCGCTATCATATTGCTGTCATCGAATGTTACAAGATACTCAAGGCTCTCTACGTAACTCCTAAAGAAATGACACCTAGCAATCGTTTATAATCTACTTATATATTTGTCACAAAAATTGTTATAAAGTACGCATTATTTGCGTCTCATCCTTTAGGAGTTTGTCTATGTTTACTGTGCCTGTTCTGGATATTAAGTCTGATCCATTAGATGTTTTATTAGCTGTGATTGGTTATCGTTTGTCTATGCTCGCTGATAGCGATAATGAAGATGTTAAAGCCATACTTGCAGATCGTAAGGTTATCATTGAGCTTGCTAGCACTGACGCCGATGTGGCACGTTATTATAGCTTTGATAATGGTGATTTTAGCCAACATAGTGGTCATGCTAAAGAAGCTGACCTGACTATCAATTTTAAAGACTCTATGACAGGCGTTAAGCTTTTAACTAAAGGCAGCCTTCCCGCCTTTATGACTGCCGTACAAGAAGGCAACTTAAGCATCGAAGGCGACTACAGCCTAATGATGTGGTTCAACAAACTTGCTCAGCATATCGTGCCAGCCATTCCAGAAGAATGTAAACCTTATATCCAAAAAGCCAAGCCATATGCTTATAAGGCACAAAAACTTACTAACCATTGGGTCGGCGTTGCTAAGCACAAGTTGGGTAAATAATCGAATAATCAGAAGCGATAGCTAAATGTCTGTTTCGCTAGATTCTGATTTTCTAAAAAGGTTGCGCTATACTATAGCGCAACCTTTTTTATTGTAGTTCGTACTACGAAAAATTAAAACAGCTGAGCGACAGCTACTGTTTATCTTCTACGACCATGCTTAATACCTCTATAAAAGGATTTATATTATGTCAGCACTGCTCAATATCACAGAGCCGAATACCAACATTAATAGCAATGACAACGATTTTTTAGCATCACTAACGACCGATGCCACAAAAAAATACAGCCGTGAGCAGATTGCTCAATTGTTCGATTTGCCTTTGATGGATTTGTTACTGCAAGCTCAAACCATACATCGTCAAAACTTCAATGCTAATGAAGTACAAATCAGCACCTTGTTGTCTATCAAGACTGGCAACTGCCCTGAAGATTGCGGCTACTGCTCACAATCCGGTCACCACCGCGATACTACCAAGTTACAAGCAGAAAAACGTATTGAGGTCGATAAGGTCATTGCTGCTGCCAAACGTGCCAAAGCCACTGGCTCGTCACGCTTTTGTATGGGCGCAGCATGGAAGCACCCTAGTGCCAAAGACATGCCTTATGTGGTTGAGCTGGTCAAAGAAGTCAAAGCCTTAGGGCTTGAAACCTGCATGACTTTGGGTATGCTAGATACGGAGCAAGCAACGCAACTGGCAGAGGCAGGACTGGATTACTACAATCATAATTTAGATACTTCAAGAAGTTACTACGAGCAAGTAGTCAGTACGCGCAGCTACGATGAGCGTCTAGATACCATTACAAACGTACGCAACTCAGGTATCAATGTCTGTAGCGGCAATATCGTCGGTATGGGTGAAAGCCGTGATGACCGCATCGATTGGGTGCACGAACTACTAAAAATGCCCAAAGCACCAGAGTCTATTCCAGTCAACTTATTGGTTCCAATTCAGGGCACGCCAATCGGTGATAAGGTCTTGGCAGAAGGTCAATTGTCAGTGCTTGAGTGGATTCGTACCATTGCTGTGACACGTATTTGCTGTCCAAGTAGCTATGTACGTTTATCTGCTGGACGCGAAAGCTTATCTGACGCTGAGCAAGCATTGGCATTTATGGCGGGTGCCAACTCATTCTTTTATGGTGACAAACTGCTGACCACGGGCAATGCCAGTCAATCAGGCGATGATAGACTTATGCGCGAGCTTGGTTTGACCAAACAATTTGCCGCCCCTCGTGCACCAAAGCAAGTGCCCGTCATGGATGCTATGAGCGGTCATCAATCACAAGTAGTTTTGGCTGAGTAGTTTTGGCATAACGCTACCATTATCAGATAATCTGCGCTAAGCTTGCCCGCGTTTATCATTGCTTAAAATAACCAAAGAGACTTCAGCATGGCAGATTATTTTAATTGGATTAAAGCGGCACACATTATATCCGTGGTGTGCTGGTTTGCAGCGATTTTCTACTTGCCGCGCCTATTTGTCTATCATGCAATGAGCGATGACAAGATCAGTCAAGAGCGCTTTACTATCATGGAGCGCAAGCTATATCGCGGCATCATGACGCCAGCTATGATAGCGACTTGGGCTTTTGGGTTATGGATGGTGTTTTTGGGTTGGGATGTCTATAAAACCCAAGGCTGGCTACACATAAAGATCTTTCTAGTTATTCTATTGTCCGCTTATCATGGTGCCTGTGGTTTTTATCGTAAAAAGCTGGTCGATAACCCGCAATATAAATCGCATGTATTTTGGCGCTGGTTTAATGAAGTACCCGTATTTGCTTTAGTCATTATTGTGATTCTAGTGGTGGTTAAACCGTTCTAAAATTGACTCTAGTATAGGCCATACTTAACAAAAAAAGCGTCCCTCACTTGATGAAGTGAGGGACGCTTTTTTATGTTTGAATAAACTATATTAAGAAGGTCTATATTAAACGTTCGGGCGCATAATTTGATAGACATTGCTCAAATCATAAACACGATAGCGTGCAGGCTCGCGGCGGCTCTCACCAGCATAGCTTAATATCAGCGCTTGCTTTGCTTGCTCATCAACCCAGCCGACAAACAATCCGCTGTGCTCGACACCGTTATAACCATGATTGATATAGTAGAGCCAGTCACCAACTTTGATTTCATCACTATTGGCATAAGGACCTTGACCATAAGTACCTTTATGGATGGTATCGCGCATCACCCCTGCTCGTTTGAACACTGCATTCAGATAATCCCAGCAGCCGCCTTGAATAATCGTACGTTCGTTCAACGCCATTTTACGGGCAGTGCTAATTACTTCTCGGGCAGCCAGACTACTTTGCGTTTCGGCATTACTGAGTAACGGTAGATACTCGCTATCAACATTGTCATAGTTGCCTGATAAAAATGCGGGCAGAACTGATGATGTTTGGCGTTGTACTTCAGGGTAACGATACTTAGTTTGGTTATTGCTAACATAAGCATTTTGGTTAGAGTAAGTTTTATTAGCATAGCTGCTATTAGAATAACTTGGTTGTGTATTACTGGTATTCGAACGATAACTACTAGAAGTACCAGCACGTTGGATAGTGGATCGTGTACTGATTTTAGCAGCAGGGACAGCGGGGTACGATGGTGTATAACGGGCGCTATAATCAGTTAAAAAAGATTTTTGAGCAATTAAGCTGCTCATACTATCGGCGTGAACTTGACCGACGACACCCAAAGTAATTAATAATGCACTGCATGACGTTGTGATTGACCAAATGGGCAAACGCGACATGACTAGCTCCTTGTCAATATAGTATCAATAACCATAGTAGTGATAACCGTATTCATTATAAGTATGATGAGATTTTTCAATCTTACTTATAAACCATTCGGACAGGATTCTGCAAGCCTTATCACGCTTAAGTAAACGATAAAAGGTATAAATATAAGAATAAGCGGTGCACAAACGAGGCAAGATGAGCGGGTTAAAAAACTTTAACATAAAAAAGCCTTTAATAATAAAGGCATTAATCGCTGCTCATTTTGATAGTGACATGACGTTTGGTCAATGTTTGACCTTGTAGAATGGCTTTGGTAGCAGTGGCTTCTTGGAGATTATCAAAGCCGCTAATATAATATTTACATTTAGAATTGCCATCAATAATCTCTAATTGCTCGCCCACAAGACTTATCCTATCGCTGTCAGTGAGCTGGATAGGCGTACGCTTGCCTTGACTGTCATGTACCAGTTCACCAGCTCGCACCCATAAGATGCCGCTACTGATATTACCCGCTGTCACTTTTTTATGCTGTTGACGCTGCCGATTAAAAAAGAAACTACCAATAATCAGCAGTGCAAGCGCACCAATTGACCAGCGTACCGGCAACAAACTTATCGCCAGCGCGACGCATACTGCGCCTACCAATAACGCCGCACCAAACCAAAACAACCCATTATCTAATGCTTGGGGCTGTCCTTGTAAGGTGATTTTGGCGCCGTCATCAGTCAGCTTAAGCATGCACGTTTACCTATAGAAAAGCAGTGAAAGTATTATAAAAATATGAATAGTAAGCCATATTGCGGTCTTATATGACTACCAACCTAAGGCAGTTTTTTGCATAGCAATCAGCTCAGCGATACCTTTTTCGGCTAGAATAAGCATGTCATCAGCTTGAGCACGAGTAAATGGCTTTTCTTCCGCCGTCCCTTGTAGCTCAATGAACTCGCCTTTTTGGGTCATAACCACATTTAGATCAGTATCACAGCTGGCATCTTCTTCGTAGTTTAAATCTAAGTACGCTTTACCATCTTTCATACCGACAGAAACGGCAGCAACCAAACCAATCAATGGATCCGCTTTTAGTTTCTTAGTTTTTTGAATACTCTCTAAGGCATCGATAAGGGCAATCGCGGCACCGGTCACACTAGCAGTACGAGTACCACCATCTGCTTGCAAGACATCACAATCTAGGTAAATAGTATTTTCACCAAGCTTACTTAAATCGATCATGGCACGTAAACTACGACCGATTAAACGCTGAATTTCTTGAGTACGACCTGATTGCTTACCGCGAGCCGCTTCACGTTGATTACGAGTATTGGTCGCGCGTGGCAACATACCATATTCAGCCGTGATCCAGCCTTTCCCTTTACCTTTGAGCCAGCGTGGTACGCCAGACTCTACACTTGCGGTACACAGTACTTTGGTGTCGCCAAAGCTGACCAATACTGACCCTTCAGCATGCTTAGTGTAATGGCGCTCAAAGCTGATTGAGCGAAGTTGATTAAGCTCACGGTTGTCAATACGCATAAAATTCCCTAGTATGAAGCTGTAAAAGCAGTGTTATAAAATAAAAGGTTTATCGTTATCTGATTAGCCAATCAGTATTTCCAGCAAATTTATATATTAAAATAAATGACAGCTGAATGCTCTAACAGGGCTAAATGTTAGGTTATCCTAACGTGACAACGGCGCAATAGCAAGATTCACACAAGCTATCGCACCGCTGTCTTGATTAAAAATAGCTGTAAAAGTTATTCTAAACCTTCCATCTTACGCAATTCTTTACGCAGGATTTTGCCCACGTTTGATTTTGGTAATTCGTCAACGAATTGAATATGACGTGGACGCTTATAGCCGGTCAGTTGTTTTTTGCCAAAATCAAGCAGCTCTTGCTCGGTCACATTACCTTTTTTGACCACATATAGCTTTGGGTCTTCGCCACGATCATCATTTGGAATCCCGATCGCACCGCACTCTACTATCCCTGGATGCTCGCTCATGGCTTCTTCGATTTCATTTGGATAGACATTAAAACCAGAGACCAAAATCATGTCTTTTTTGCGGTCAACAATTTTGATAAAGCCTTTTTCGTCCATAATGCCGATATCACCTGTTTTAAGATGACCACTGGCAGTAAAGCTTTCAGCCGTTTCTTCAGGGCGGTTTTGATAGCCAATCATGACTTGTGGACCTTTGACACAGATTTCACCGCGCTCACCGATAGCCACCATGTTTTCATTATCGTCAATCAAAATGACATCGGTACTAGGGGCAGGGATACCAATCTTCCCAGTAAATTCAGCAATGGTCATTGGGTTAAAGGCAACCACTGGTGAGGTTTCAGACAAGCCATAACCTTCAACGATAGGCAAACCAGTGATTTTATGCCACTCTTTTGCCACGCTTGGTAGTACTGACATCCCGCCACCGATAGAGGCTTTTAAACTAGAGAAATCCAAATCTGCAAAACTTTCTTTATGTACCAAGCCATTAAACAAAGTATTTACTGCAGGAATAAAGGCCGGTTTATATTTGCCCATCTCTTTAATCAAACCATCAAGATCACGCGGATTTGGAATCAGCAAACCAGCACAACCTTGGTACATACTATACATTCCGCAAACCATAAACGAGAACACATGGTATAGCGGTAGCGCGGTCAAAAGCACATCAGTAGCGTCTATATCCTCTTCAAAAGCGCTGTCCATGAGCGCGCTAATCTGTAACATATTGGCGATTAAGTTACCATGAGACAGCATCGCACCCTTAGCTACCCCAGTCGTACCACCGGTATATTGCAATAATGCCACATCGCTTAAGTTCAAATCAGGACGCTGATATTTGCTAGCTGATACGGCATTTAATGCCTGCTTAAAGCTCGTGCTCTCTGGCAAACGATATGCGGGAATCATTTTTTTGACATGGCGGGCGACCAGATTGACCACAGGTCCTTTGATCGTACCTAACATATCGCCAATTTTACAGACGATGACATGCTTCACTTGACCCTTATCTTGCGCATCTTGATAAGTTTTTGCAAAGTTTTCGACGATGAATAATGCTTTGGTGCCACTGTCATGCAGCTGATGCGATAACTCGCGGCTGGTATACAATGGATTGACATTGACCAGCACCATACCTGCGCGAATGATACCCAAAGCCACCACAGGATACTGCAAGATATTGGGCATCATGACACCGACTTTATCACCCTTTACGAGCCCTAATGACTGTAAATAGCTGGCAATTTGACGACTGTATAAATCCAATTGCTTAAAGCTAATAGAAGCACCCATGCAGATATAGGCAGTTTTCTGTCCATAACGGCTGAAATTACGCTCGAACACATCAAGTAAAGAGGTACTGTCATCTGGCATCTCAATGGTAGCATTAATGCCATAGCGCTCATAAGCACTTAACCATGGACTGTCACTCGCTATCGTCGGCATAGTAGGAAACGTGTTAGTTTCAGCCTTTGACTGAATATTATTCGCAGCTTTATGGTCTGTCATCTCTTTATTGATATTATCAGTCATAATTTTCCTTAAATGTGGCCGTTAAAATATAGAATATGTCTAATTAAATCACCGTGGTCGTTAGTCACTCATTTGCAAAATCAAAAACTTGTGAATAAGAAGTCTTTTCACTCACAAGCAAACAGATCCTGTCATTCACAAATCTCTTAAATCAACATTATCACCTTCACACTCCACTCTATTATTTACTATGAAACCGTTAAAGCTAACACGGCTACAGTGCTTTATAGTGCTTTATAGTGCTTTATAGTGCTTTATAGTGCTCACTCTGTGAAAGCTCTGGGCTAAAAAATCTACACTTTTATCGTTAAGTGCAAAAAATATCGATACGGACTATATCAGCTTTATGGAGAATTCTCTATGAATACCACCAAATCATAATAGGAAAACAAAAAAAATGATAAGGCCCTATATAAGTGACCTTATCATTATTGATAACCATCTTTTCAATCAATGTATCATAGCTATTTTTACTGGCTGTTTTTACTAACTGCCACATCAGCTATTAAGCGGTTTTCGCCCCTGCTTCTTACTAATAGATAAAGATGAAAGCAGATAAAAAGCGCTTTTAACTTGATGGTAAATACTCTAACCGTGGTTCTTTTCTTCAAGTAAACGCAGATCTTTATGCAGAATCTTACCGACGTTCGATTTTGGCAACTCATCGATGAACTCAACATAACGCAGACGCTTATAGCCGGTTAGGTTTTCTTTGCTATAGGCAAGCACCTCTTCTTTCGTCAAGCTGTCATCACTACGTACCACATAAATCTTCGGAACTTCGCCACTCTTTTCGTCTTCGACACCGATGACACCACATTCCAAAATCTTTGGATGTGCTGACATCACATCTTCTACTTCGTTTGGATAGACGTTAAAGCCTGATACCAAAATCATGTTTTTCTTACGATCAACAATTTTAAAATAGCCTTCTTCGTCCATCACACCGATATCACCCGTACGGAAATAACCATCAGACGTCATGACTTCAGCCGTAGCATCATCACGTTTCCAGTAGCCTTTCATCACTTGCGGACCACGAACACAAATCTCACCGCGCTCACCAAGGGCTACTTCATTGCCTTCTTCATCCAAGATAGCCATCTCAGTCGCTGGCATTGGCAGACCGATATTGCCTGAGAATTCGCCATTACCTTGTGGGTTTGCAGACGCAACCGGAGAAGTCTCTGACAGACCATAACCTTGTACAATCACGTTACCAGTAATTTTTTGCCATTTCTCAGCAGTATCCTTTAGAACTGCCATGCCGCCGCCCATAGACATCTCAAGCTTGCTATGATCTAAGGCTTTAAATACCTCACTGTTCGCTAACGCATTGAATAGGGTATTAACTGCTGGGAAAAACGCAGGTGGGTAATCTTTATAAGCTTTGATTAAGCTTGCACCATCACGTGGATTTGGCACCAGTAGACCGATACAGCCGCGATATAAGCCGAACATGCCACAAACAGTAAATGAGAAGATATGATACATCGGCAACGCCGTCATGATAACAGGCTGCTCAGCCATACCGTCAAATTTATCGAAAGCATCACCAAGATAGGTATCACACTGAATCAGATTGGCGACTAAGTTGCCATGGGTAAGCATCGCGCCTTTGGCCACACCTGTGGTACCACCGGTATATTGCAAAACGGCTATATCATCAAGGCAGATATTATCTGGACGTTTATAATTTTCCGTCGGAAAGCGATTCAGTGCCGTTTTAAAGTTGGTGCTGCTTTTAAGGTTATAATCAGGTACCAGTTTTTTCACATGGCGCACGACCATATTGACAATAAAGCCTTTCAACGGACTCATCAAGTCGCCCATCGAGGTTACGACGACATGGTCAACCAAGTCTTTGCCAATCTCTTCATACGTTTTGGCAAAGTTCTCTAAAATAAATAATGCTTTGGTATCAGAATCTGTTAGCTGATGCTCAAGCTCTTTTGAGCTATAAAGCGGATTGACGTTGACCAAGGTCATACCAGCACGCAGCACACCCAATACTGCAACCGGTAGCTGCAAAATATTTGGCATCATAACACCAACTTTATCGCCTTTTTTCAGTCCAAGTGACTGTAAGTAGGCAGCAATTTGTTTACTATAGCGATCTAAATCTTCGTAGGAAAGCTTAACATCCATACACACAAACGCTGTTTTACCAGCATATTTAACAAAATTCCGTTCAAATATATCGATTAAAGACGTATTGGCTGGTGGCATATCGATATCATATTGAATGCCAAGCTTCTCATACGTTTTGACCCATACTTTGTCATTACGACGAATCTGGTTACCTTGATTTTCCATAATCTTCTTACTCCTAATAAATAATGCGCTGCTGTAAACCCATAATTATCACAATGTGATAAACGTACAAAGACTCGGTGTGCAAGCTCACCACAGTGATGGCAAGCAAGGTTGGCGATGCAAAGATATTTTGATGAGTCAACAATTTAGTGGTAAATAGCCCTTTATTGTTTAACATACACACTTTATACAAACTACTCAATACAAAAAAATGCTACTTGAGTTCGCAAAGTAACTTGACGGTCAATATTTACATTTATATCAGTGAGTTAGCCAGAAATCCAAGCAGTAAACCTACTTTTTGTTGATAAATATTTATCGTCTATTCATAGATAAAATCCATTAAAATCTGGAAATGGCATTGAATAAGACAATAAGCGCTTGGCCTGCCTGCACACCGCTTACTTGCATCGATTTTATGATTATGAGCATTATTAAGGCTATATGGATGAAAACGTTACTGTGATAAGTAAGAGGATAAAAAAAATAACATGAACGACACTCTTCTTATTTTCTAAAAACTATCGACCAAAACGTTATGGGATCATCATGTTTAATAAGCCCATTGTCCTAAGCACGTCATGCACTGTCGTTTATACTGAGTAGTGGCTTTTTAATTGCGCCAATATCCTTTAGGATAGCACTATCCTATTTGCATGATTGCACCGATTTTTTATACCTATTAAAACTGATAAGTGAACCCTATTTTATGTCCGATGTTATCGATCATATGCTTGACCCAATCCTTGTAAATGAACCAATGGATACGCGTTCAGTGGCAGAGTTCGCTGAGCAAGCGTATCTTAATTATGCCATGTACGTCATCATGGATCGGGCGCTGCCCAATATCGCTGACGGTCTAAAACCTGTCCAGCGCCGTATTGTTTATGCCATGAGTGAGCTTGGGCTAAAATCGACAGCGAAGGCGAAAAAATCTGCCCGTACTGTTGGCGACGTCTTAGGTAAATACCATCCGCATGGCGATAGCGCTTGTTATGAAGCCATGGTGCTCATGGCACAGCCGTTTAGCTATCGCTATCCACTCATCACCGGTCAAGGTAACTGGGGCAGTCCAGATGATCCAAAATCATTTGCCGCCATGCGTTATACCGAAGCCAAAATGTCTGCTTATGCCAACACCTTGCTCACGGAACTTGGTCAAGGTACGGTTAATTGGCAAGATAACTTCGATGGTACGATGTTGGAGCCAACAACCCTACCTGCCCGCTTGCCCAATATTTTATTGAATGGAACAACTGGTATCGCCGTCGGTATGGCAACGGATATTCCGCCGCATAACCTTAATGAAGTGATACGCGCGGCGATTCGTTTGCTAAAAAATCCTGAGCTGTCGGTTAAGCAGCTCACCCAATCGATACCAGCGCCTGATTTGCCAACGCCAGCTGAAATCATTACCAGTAAGAAAGATTTGCAGTCGATATATGAGACTGGACGTGGCAGCTATAAAATGCGCGCGACCTTTCATATTGACCCAAAAGAGAAAAATCTTGTCATCATCGACGCGCTTCCTTATCAAGTCTCAGGCAATAAGATTCAAGAGCAAATCGCCAAGCTGATGACCGATAAGAAGCTGCCTTGGATTGTTGATATTCATGATGAATCAGACCACGAAAATGCCTGCCGTATCGTGCTTGAGCTAAAATCAACACGGGTCGATGTCGCTCGCGTCATGAGCCATTTATTTGCCAGTACCGACTTAGAAAGTAATTACCGCGTCAATATGAATATGATTGGCTTAAATGGTAAACCGCAAGTTAAAAACCTTAAAGAAATCCTTGAAGAATGGCTCGTTTGCCGTCGCTCTGTGGTCACTCGCCGCTTGCAATATCGCCTTGATAAAATTGATAAGCGCTTGCATATTCTTGCAGGTTTGCTGATTGCGTATCTGAATATCGATGAAGTTATACGCATCATTCGTGAAGAAGACGACCCAAAATTATCATTAATGCAAGATTATGACCTGACTGAGATACAAGCCAATGCTATCTTGGATATTCGTTTGCGTCAGTTAGCTAAACTAGAAGAGATTGAGTTGCGCCGCGAGCAAGATGAGCTAGCTGCTGAACGCGCCATCATTCAAGAATACTTGGATAATCCAGATAGCTTGAGCAATTTGATGATTGATGAGCTCACTGCCGATATGAAAGAACACGGCAATGAGCGCGTATCGCAATTGGCAGACCGCGAAGAAGCGCAAGCGCTCAAAGAATCTGACCTCGTACCAAGCGAGCCTGTCACCGCTATCCTATCGAAAGCTGGCTGGATTCGCGCGGCTAAAGGTCACGATGTTGATGCTGCTGGAATGACTTATCGCTCAGGTGATAGCTACCAAGCCCACATCCGCGCTAAATCCAATGAGAGAATCTACGTGCTCGATAGTACCGGACGCAGCTATAGTATCGATGCGCATAGCCTCGCTTCTGCTCGTGGTCAAGGCGATCCGCTCACCAGCGTTTTAAAACCGCCATCAGGCGCGACTTTTGAACAATTATTAACGGGTGCCAATGACCAGCGCATCATCCTTGCTAGTTCCGCAGGTTATGGTTTTATTAACACACTTGGCAATCTAGATAGCAATCAAAAAGCCGGTAAAAATATCATCAATCTAGCGGCTAATAGCTGCCTATTACCTATCGTACGTATCGATGCTCAAACTGATTTAATGGTAAGCGCTGAGAATAATGGCATCTCTGCTCGCGAAAACAGCGCTACGCTTGATCATATCGCTGTCGTGACCAATGCTGGCTATTTGTTGATATTTGCGCTTGATGATTTGCCTGAACAGGCTCGTGGTAAGGGTAATAAGATGATTACTCTAAAAGGTGATGAAGAAGTGCTCACTATTACGCCACTCAGCTTGCAGGACAGCTTAGTCATTACGGCTGGCAAGCGTCATGTGACCTTAAAGCCAATGGACTTAGCCAACTATACTGCTAAGCGTGGCAGTCGTGGCGGTCAGCTGCCAAGAGGCTTTCAGAATGTAACGAGTATTGAGGTGGCAGAATAAGTTTTATCGTTTCAATATTTAAGATACATTAAAGAGCAGAAAGCCGCCTATACGCACTATATAGACGGCTTTTTTACGCTAGTTAGAATAGATGAGCCTTATTATATAATAAGCAGATACTACCTTTCTAAAAATTTTTGGATTTGGATTCTGTAAAGACCGCTGTTAAAAAGTTTTCAATCTGAGAGCTTTTCATTAGATATGGGTTATAGTCGGAACCTGCTGAGAAGCTTTTTAGGGCATATTCTTCATCTTCAGCGCTTGACGTTAGATGTTTGACTAAAAAACCATTCCATTGGCGTGATTCTATTTCCTCAATATTAACAATATTAGGAAAAATGGTTGAATGCTCGTCAAGTATTTTTGCTAAGGCAGTATTGATAGCAGGCCTTGTCCCTTGAAAACTTTGAACGAAATAACCTTCACTAATGACTAAAGCTGAAACTATATTATTTTCTTCAAAATATCTTCGCCAATACTCAAGTGCACGAGTCAGCTCGATTCCCGAATTTAGGTCGACATTTTTGGCGATATATGTCATATGGATAAGAATATGCTCGCCATGCCTTTTTCTATATTCTGAAGGTTGGCTTTTCGTTATAGTCATAAGAAACCTTATTTATAAAAACCCAATCTAATTTAAGATACACTTTATTATAAAATATAACCAATAAAATTGTTGCGTTTTGACCAAATTTTTATCCTCTACTATAATTTATTACATAGAAGTTTTATTTAATGGTATCGCATGCCGATATCTATAATTGTAAAATAATATAGTGAGTTCAGTATAAAAATAATACAGCGGGACTGGAATGAATTTTTCGCAGCCTCTGTCTGCGAAGGCACAGCAAGCAAGAAAAATTTATTCTAGTTCAGCGTTGAAATATAATGCATCTGTTTTATTTAGAATCGACTATACTACAAAAATTGGTGTAATCAGTGCATTTGCATTATTCTAATAGCTCAAAAGTCTCGTCTGTATTTGCCTATAACTGTCCTTCAACCCCAAAATAGCAACCACCAAATAATCTAGCGCATCATAGACGCCTGTCAACTCTTCACCAAAAAACCGCCTATACACAATATTTAGTACATAGTACCAGCGCTGTCATAGCGGTGAACAATTTCAAGGTAAAGATGTTCATATTCGTTCTTTTAGGTAGCTGATGCACTGATAAAATTTGATAATTAATCATATCCTCATAATAAATCAAAGCCATTAAGGCAATTATATCGTTTAGGATTTTTATTAACTCTTTAGATGAGTAATAAGCAATCGTAGAGATAGTAAGATTGATAATGGATCAGCAGGCACATATGCAACATCACAGGTTACTTTATAGGTGTTTATCTCTTTAGGTGGATTGTAGTAGTCTCTGAATCATAAGTATCTAAATGACTAAAAATAATAGGATTATCATGTTTATTAAAGATAAGGTTTCCAAAGAAAGTATAAAAGCCAAGACCTCGATACCTAAAATCATCTTCTTTGACATCGATGATACCTTGAGCCGCAACGGCATCATTGCTGAACACAATCAAGCAACGCTTGAAGCGCTTGCCCAAACTGACATTAAACTGGTGATTTCAACTGGACGTTCCAAAGCGATATTGCCTGCTGATATATTAGCTTTGCTTGAGGCTGATGTATTGGATGCCATTATCTGTATGAATGGACAATATAGCTTTAATAAAGATGGCGTTATTAGTCATTATCCATTAACTGATACGCAGATTAACAAGATTGTAATGCTATGCCAAAAAAGTGAACTCATTCACAAGTTTGATTCGGCAACGCATATTGCATGGTCACATGAAAACGCGCGCTTGCGTGAATACAATGCGATAACGCCTAATTCTATCCTTGACCCAGATTATCATAAGGCAAATACCGTTTATCAATGTTCTGTATTCTTTAACCATCAAGAAGAAAAAATGCAGGATGTCGATTTTGCCCAAGATGACTTAAAACTGGTACATTGGCATCATATTGGCGCAGATATATTACCAATCGAGGCATCTAAAGCACGCGGTATTATCGATTTGTGCCTGCATTACGATATTGATGCAAAGGATTGTATGGCGTTTGGTGATGGGCTAAATGATTTAGAGATGTTTGATTTGGTCGGCTATGCAGTGGCAATGGGCGATGCAAAACCTGAACTGATCGCGCGTGCAGATTTTGTCACTGGGACAATTGAAGAATATGGAATACAAGCGGTACTCGATCATTTTCATATAGCATCGTGACAGTGTGGGCTTAAATAGGTTATTAGTTTAGTCAAGCAGATGGATGGTCTGCAAATAGGCAGGTTGAATCATTCATCTGATCTATCACTACATTTAACTGCGTTTAAATACCAACCCATAAACCCAAATGCCTAGTTTATAAAGTGCGCCAGCGATCAAAACAAAGATCAATGCGGCGATTAAATAAACCAAAAAAGTGGGTAAATTGGTCAACCAGCCAATAGTGAATGCCACGCCAAGATAAGCTTCCAATGGCCAGCTTAACAAGGGTGTATTCATACCATCATTGAAAAACGCAATAATGACGCACAGTCCTATAACAGCAATCATAATGCCAGCGATTTTACGGTTCGTCATCTCGTCTCTCTTGTACAATTAAATCAATTTAGTAACCAAAAAAAATAGTTCTACTGTTAAGGCATCGTTAAACCACCATCAACGGCGATAGATTGACCAGTAATAGCTGAGCTCAAATCAGATGCCATCAATAGTACTGAATTGGCGAAATCGGCAACTGAGGTCGCTTGGCGTAGTGGCGTTGTCGTGGCGATATAATCAAACACTTCTTCAGTGGTTAATTTACTCGCGTCAGTCGTTTTTAATAGTCCACCTGCTAGTAAGTTCACACGAATACCATATTGCCCAAGCTCCGCTGCTAGATTACGTGTCAGACCAATCAATGCAGATTTTGCAGTGGTATAGTCATAATAAGTAACCACCGGATTGTAAACCAAGTTGGTTGAGATATTGATGATCTTACCCATCTGCTGAGTTTTCATTTGCGGTAATACTGCTTGTACTGTATTGACGGCACCTTGGACAATGCCGTCAATTTGCTGAGAAAAATGTGCCCATTTTACAGTCTCGATACTGGTGTAATCAGCACTCGGGTTAAACTGATAGCTCGGCAAAGCATTGTTAACCAAGATATCAATACGCCCGAAACGTTCTATGACTGCCGCTGCCATTGCTTGCATTTGTGCTAAATCAGTTACATCCCCTTGGTAAGCAAAAGCACGCCCGCCTGCTGCTTCGATATCAGCAACCACTTTTTCAGCCGCCTCTTTACTATGCAAATAATTCACGCAAACGCTTGCGCCTGCTGCGGCCATCTGCATGGCAATTTGAGCGCCAAGACCACGACTGGCGCCTGTAACGATAGCAACTTTACCCGTAAGAAGTGCCGGAATAACGGTTTGAGCCATGATGTTGTATCCTTTATTATTATGTTATGGTTATGGTTAGAGTATGACTATACTTAAAAAGCTTTGGCTAAAGACCAGGTCTTGCTTATCATAGCATGATTGATTGCTATCATTTCATGAGCAGTATTCCTAGCATTGGCTAGTGCTGAACTCAGTTAAATCACTGCCTTATAAATTTCGACTTACCATGATCATAACCGTATAATGAATGAATTTCATGACGGTTCATGCGCCGCTTTTCACCTTTTGCCCTAATTTAGGAGAGACATTTTGTCCCATTTATCCTCATCCAATTGGTCTATTCGCGCCTCTATTAAAATACTGCCTAAAGCATTGCTCTGTGCCGCCATCGGGCTCTCTATCAGCAGCTGTAGCAAATCTGATAACGCGCCTGCCGATGGGGCTGCGACCAGCGATGTCACGTTGAACCTTTACAATTGGTCAGAGTATATGCCACAAGAGATTCTTGATGGCTTTACTGAAGAGACCGGTATCAAAGTCAATTACACCACCTTTGACTCTAATGAAGCCATGTATGCCAAGCTAAAACTGCTTGATGACTCTAGCCAATATGACTTGGCGATTCCATCGACCTATTATGTCGAAAAAATGGCAAAAGAAGGTTTGCTACAAGAGCTTGATAAGTCTAAATTAAGTAATTTTAAAAACCTTGATACCTCATTTACCAATACCAAGGTTGACCCAGAAAACAAATACTCGATTCCTTATATGTGGGGCAGTACCGGACTTGCTATCAATGGCGAGATCGTCGATCCAGCTACGGTCAATAGCTGGAATGACTTATGGCGTCCTGAGTATAAAGGTCAAGTGATGCTGATGAATGATATGCGCGAAGTGTTTGGCATGGCGCTATTGACCCTAGGCTATTCAGGTAATAGTAAAAATCCTGACGAGATCAAAGCTGCTTATGAGAAGCTGACGACCTTGATGCCAAATGTCAAAACCTTTAATTCAGATGCCTCACGTATGCCATATATGGAAGGTGAAACCAGCGTCGGTATGACATGGAATGGGGAAGCTATCATCGCCAATAGTGAAGGTCTCAGCAGTCTAGTGTATAAATACCCAACTGAAGGTGCGATATTATGGATGGACAACTTTGTCATTCCAAAAAATGCCAAGCAAGTCGATGCAGCCCACAAGTTCATAGACTATCTACTACGTCCTGAGAACTCCAAAATTGTCAGTGAAGAGATAGGTTATGCGTCGCCTAATATCGCCGCACGTGAAATGATGCCAGATGAGGTTAAAAACGATCCAACCATATATCCTAGTAAAGAAGTGCTAGCAAAGGCTGAATTCCAAGAAGATGTTGGTGATGAAGCATTGCAAGTATATCAGCAGTATTGGGATAAGCTAAAAACCGGTCGTTAATCATTGTTTATTAATAGCTGATTGTTGATAACCGTTTTTAGTAATTATGATGGTAAAAAACGCTGACTCTATAAAGTCAGCGTTTTTTATTTATAAATGTAAGTCGGTTTCGCCGCCATGCTCCTCTATACGTCGTTGTTCACGACGCTGGTAGCGCAGGCCAGAAGCCGCAAACCACTGCGGCTTAGTCTCTTGCAATAAGTTACTGAGCTGTTGTAATTGCACTTGTAGAGTTTGTGTCAACCAAAAGTAGCCCTGCCATTCAAAGCCTAAATTTTCTACGCTTGGATATTCTGATAAGGTAATACGCGTAATGGGACGAAACACCTCATCACTTGGGCTACGCAACACTGCTGCCATATTTTGCATCACTTGGGTTAATTCGTGCTGATAATGTCTGAGCAGGATATGATTATCCTCATCGATCTCGATACTGGCTAAGCGCGGTGCTGCCGTTAGCAGCAGATCAATCGTGCCAATAATATTTCGGTGGGTACGTTGAATACTCTCAATTGTCTCTTTATCGATACCAGACTCGCTCGTTGTTGCTGCCATATGTGGGCGTACCGCTAAGAGTCTTTTATTGATCTGCTGTAGCTCTGTCACTAAAGCTTTATCAACAGGTACTCCATCAACGGCAAAGACAGCTGGATTGACGTACTGAACAGTACCATCAATCAATCCTTCAGCAGTATCGATATGATTGCCTACCCTAGCATACAGATTACCACAAGCATCGAGGTTACTAGCCAGTAAAAATCGCCACATCAATGTGGACTTCAATGGCAAAATCAATGTTGCTGCAACGGCAAGGCCAGTACCAAGTAAAATATTGAGGGCACGGTAGATACCATCTTGGCCAATAGTGCTTTGACCCAAATCTGAGACAATCATCAACATGGTTATACCAGTCAATAACCCTGTGTAGCCAAGATTCCTAATCGCCAGATAGCCAATAATACCACTCATCAGTCCGATGATGGCATAATCTACCCACAACCATGTCCCTACACCTTGACTAAACCATACAATACCGAGCGCAGCACCAATACCTAATAAAGTACCAAGGACTCGCTCTTTAGCCTTAGTATAGATTGCACCTTGATACTGTAGCAATCCTAGAATAATAAAAACAGTAATAGTCGTCCATTCTCCATGTGGAAAATTGGTGACTTTATTGACTAATAAAGCGAGTATAACTGCCACGCCCAAACGTATGGCATGCAGCACATCAGCATGCTGATAGCGAGCGTATGGCTCTATCACAGGCGCGGTAAATCGTTGTAAAAAAGTCGGCTTCACACAGCACATCTCTTATCATTAATGAGAATTAGAATTAAAAAAAGCATAAAAATAACGCCTTTTACCTATTAAAAGATAAAAGACGTTAAGTGTCAAAACAAGCTCGCACATCGCCAGAAAAAAATATGATTAAGTGAGCATTTGGGTGTTAATCAGGCTAATGACTACACTTCTAAATAATCTAAAATACCTTCAGCTGCTTCACGACCTTCCCAGATAGCAGTAACAACCAAATCAGAGCCACGTACCATATCGCCACCGGCAAAGATCTTAGGATTATTGGTTTGGAACTTAAAGGTTTGTTTTTCCGCTGCCAATACTCGACCAGATTTGTCCATAGAAATCTGCTGCGCGTCAAACCAATCCGCAGGGCTTGGACGGAAACCAAATGCCATAATCACCGCATCACAGGGGATAATCTCCTCTGAGTTGGCAATTGGCTCAGGATACTGACGACCATTCTCATCTGGCGCACCCAATTGGGTCGTGATGACTTTAACTGCATTAACCTTGCCATTGAGACCGATGATTTCAGTTGGTTGACGGTTAAATAAAAACTCAACGCCCTCCTCCCGGGCATTGACCACTTCACGACGTGAGCCGGGCATATTTTCTTCATCACGGCGATAAGCGCAGACCACTTGATGTGCGCCTTGGCGGATACTGGTACGGTTACAATCCATTGCGGTATCGCCGCCGCCAAGCACCACCACCTTTTTACCTTTAAAGTCGATGTATTCTGCTGAGTCTTTTTCCCAGTCATTACAGCGATTGACGTTGGCAATCAAGTAATCTAGGGCATCATAAACACCTTCTAACTCTTCACCAGCAAAACCGCCGCGCATATAGGTATAAGTACCCATGCCCATAAATACCGCATCATACTCGCCGAGCAGCTCATCAATAGTGACATCTGTACCGATTTCTGTCTCAAGACGAAACTCCATGCCCATGCCTTCAAAGATGACACGTCGATTACGCATGACGTCTTTTTCCATTTTGAACTCTGGAATACCGAAAGTTAATAAACCACCAATCTCTGGGCGTTTATCAAAGATAACGGGTTTGACGCCATTTCTAACCAAGATATCTGCACAGCCAAGTCCTGCAGGTCCTGCTCCAATGATGGCAACCTTCTTGTCTGTCCAAATTACTTTGGACATATCAGGACGCCAACCGAGGGCAAAAGCGGTGTCATTGATATACTTCTCGACATTGCCAATCGTCACGGCACCAAAGCCGTCATTAAGTGTGCAAGAGCCTTCACATAAGCGGTCTTGCGGGCACACACGTCCGCAGACTTCAGGTAAAGTATTGGTTTGATGACACAATTCTGCCGCTTGGAAAATTTGACCTTCAGCGGCCAGTTTTAACCAATTAGGAATGTAATTATGTACGGGGCATTTCCACTCACAATATGGATTACCACATTCTAAACAGCGATGCGATTGCTGAGCGACTGATTCACTTTCAAACGGCTGATAAATTTCAACAAACTCCGTTGAACGAGTCGCAATGTCTTTTTTGATCGGCTCAACCCGTGGTACATCTAAAAACTGAAAACTATTTTCTAAGCGTTTTGCCATGGTATTGTCTCTTTTATATAGGGGTCTTTTATAGTGGCTAACGACCGTCCGTATCTGTAGCCTCACCGAGGCAAATTTACGGATACTGACGGTCATTTACCTGCTCAAAACATCTATAAATTTATCTTTAAAATAGCGTTGTGTACTTCTGACATCTATAGGTTCCACAACGCTATCAATAAGTTAGACCAATTATTGTGGATCAGCGGTCGTGGTTTTTAGCAAAGTTGCAACGTTTGCCGCTTTTGGCTTAACCAAGTAGAACTTACGTGCGTAATGTTCAAAATCCGCCAATATTGTCTGACCCCATGCGCTACCCGTCTTATCGACATGCTGCTCGATAACGTGCTGTAAGTAGATACGGTGGCTTTCCATCTGCTCGCTTGAGATACGATTTAAATCAATCAGCTCATGGTTGCAGCGATCAAAGAAATCCCCTTCCAAATCGAGTACGTAAGCAAAGCCGCCCGTCATCCCTGCACCAAAGTTAAGACCAGTGCGCCCCAGTATGGTAATGATGCCGCCAGTCATATACTCACAGCAATGATCGCCTGTACCTTCTATAACAGCATGAGCACCTGAGTTACGAACGCCAAAACGCTCCCCTGCCGTACCAGCAGCATATAGCTTGCCACCTGTTGCGCCATACAAGCAGGTATTACCTACAATGGCAGTATCTTGCGTCACAAAGCTTGAGTCTTTTGGTGGATAAATTACAATTTCACCGCCTGCCATGCCTTTACCAACATAATCATTGGCATCGCCTTCAAGCTCAATATGCAAGCCACCAGCATTCCAAACACCTAGGCTTTGTCCTGCTGTTCCGGTCAAATGCAGCTTAATGGGTTTGTCACTCATGCCAAGATTGCCCCATAACTCTGCAATCTCGCCTGAGATACGCGCGCCAATCGAGCGATCACAGTTGCCAATATGGTAACTATAATCTCCGCCATTGCCTTGACGAATATTAAGCAGCATATCGCTAATCATTTGCTCAGCAAGTAAGCCTTTATCAAATGGCTCATTACGCTCAACCTGACAAGTTTGTGCTTTACCGCTACTGGCAGGATGGCTAAATAGTAAAGGCGATAAATCAAGGTGCTGCTGCTTAGCCGTGTTACCTTCCAATATATCAAGTAAGTCCGTACGTCCCACCAACTCTTCCATCGTACGTACGCCCAGCTTGGCAAGCCATTCTCGAGTTTCGGTTGCGACAAACTTAAAGAAGTTAATCAGCATTTCAGCTTCACCGATGAAATGATCATCGCGCAGCTGGGCTTTTTGAGTGGCAACGCCCGTTGGGCAGTTGTTTAAATGGCAAATACGCAAGTATTTACAGCCGACCGCTATCATCGGCGTGGTACCAAAGCCAAAGCTTTCAGCACCAAGAATAGCGGCTTTGACCACATCAAGTCCTGTCTTTAGACCGCCATCGGTTTGAATACGAACCTTATGACGTAAGCCGTTCACTCGTAGTGATTGATGAGTTTCAGCAAGACCCAGCTCCCAAGGTGAGCCAGCATGATGGATGGAAGACAGTGGCGACGCTGCCGTACCACCGTCATAACCTGAGATGGTAATCAAATCGGCGTAGGCTTTTGCCACACCAGTTGCAATGGTACCAACGCCTGGACGCGAGACCAATTTAACTGACACCAACGCATCTGGATTGACTTGCTTAAGATCAAAAATAAGCTGCGCCAAATCTTCAATCGAGTAAATATCATGATGCGGCGGCGGTGAAATCAAGGTTACACCAGGCACAGAGTAGCGTAAGCGAGCAATTAAGGCATTGACCTTACCACCTGGTAGCTGACCACCTTCACCAGGTTTTGCGCCTTGAGCAACTTTGATTTGTAAGACTTCTGCTGAGCGCAAGTAAGCGGGCGTTACACCAAAACGACCAGAAGCAATTTGCTTGATTTTTGAGTTACGTAGCGTGCCGTATCGTACAGGGTCTTCACCGCCCTCACCTGAGTTTGAACGACCACCGATGGTATTCATAGCGATAGCGATAGCTTCATGCGCTTCTGGCGATAGTGCACCTAACGACATGCCTGCAGAGTCAAAACGTGACAAAATGGCTGAGATATCTTCAACCTCATCAACGTCAAGTGGGTTATCAGTTTTAAGCTGTAGTAAATCACGTAATGTAGCGACCGGACGGCTATTGACGATTTCTGCATATTGACGGTAATTGTCATAATTACCAGTTCGTACCGCCAGATGTAGGCTATTAATCACATCAGGATTAAAGGCATGATACTCTTTATTAAAGACAAATTTTAATAAGCCACCTTGATCAAGTGGTGCACGGCGCTTAAAAGCATTTGCCGCGAGCTGTGTTTGATCTGCTGCCAAATCAGCAAAGGTTGCGCCTTTAATACGACTTTGCACGCCTTTAAAGCACAGATTAACCACTTCTTCAGAAAGACCTACCGCTTCAAATAACTGTGCACCGCGATAGGATACAATGGTAGAGATACCCATTTTTGATAAAATCTTTAGCAAACCTTTATCTAAGCCTTTACGGAAATTTACCCGTGCCTGAATCGGATCGCCAAGCAGCTCGCCAGTCGCAACCAAATCATCAATCACGTCATAAGCTAGATAAGGATAAACACAGGTCGCACCAAATCCAATCAGTACCGCTACTTGATGTGAATCACGCGCTAGACCGGTTTCGATAATTAAATTGGCATCAGTACGAATACCTTGTGCAATCAGATAATGATGCACCGCCCCTGTGACCATTATGGCGTTGGCAGGGACTTTATCTGCTGCGATGTCTTTATCAGACAAGACAATCAAGGTATGACCAGCACGAATGCTACTGGCAACTTGCTCACAGATAGCGATAATGGCATCAGACAGCTTTAATGTACGCTCATAATTTAAATCGATACGTGCCAGCTTAAAGGCAGGATCATCCAAGGTTTCAAGTTGCTGCATTTTACTTGCTGATAACACCGGTGATGACAAGATAAGACGATGTGCGTCTCTTGCTGATGGTGCAAACACATTGGTTTCCGCACCAAGACAAGTCTGTAACGACATAACGATAGATTCACGTAACGGATCAATCGGTGGATTGGTCACCTGTGCAAACTGCTGACGGAAGAAATCACCGACATGGCGAATTTGCTGCGAGAGTACCGCCATTGGTGTATCGTCACCCATCGAACCGACTGGTTCTTGCGCGTTTTCGGCATTAGGACGGATGATTTCTGTGCGTTCTTCATTGGTGATGTGATACATTTTTTGCAATGCTTTTAGCGGCTCACCGCGACATGCTTGCGCTGCTAACTCTTCTTCTAAGCGCTCATCATCACGGATACGAGTTGCCTCGTCACGTAACCATTTACGATACGGATGCGCCTTTTTGAGCAAGGTCGCGATGGCTTTGGTATCCATTATTTGACCGGTTTGAGTATCAATGACTAGCATCTGACCGGGTCCAACACGGCCTTTAGAGAGCACGTCTTTTGGCTTATAATCCCAAACACCTACTTCTGAGGCCACTGTAATATAACCATTCTTGGTCGTCACCCAGCGCGATGGACGTAAACCGTTCCGATCAAGCATACAGACCGCATAGCGACCATCTTGAATCACAAGCCCTGCAGGACCGTCCCATGCTTCCATATGCTGTGAGTAAAACTCATAAAACGCTCGCAGATCCATATCCATGCTATCGACATTCTGCCAAGCAGGTGGTACCAGAATCGACATTGAATGAAACAAGCTCATACCCCCTGACATCAGAACTTCTAGCATATTGTCTAAGCTAGATGAGTCTGAGCCACTACTATTAACTAGGGGCGTTAACTCATTCAAATTGGGTAATTTATCTGATTTTAATTTTGGCGTACGCGCCTCAGACCAGCTGCGGTTGCCCGTGATGGTATTTAGCTCACCATTATGTGCCAAATAGCGGAAAGGCTGGGCTAGTGGCCAGCGTGGTAGCGTATTGGTTGAAAAACGTTGATGGAATACCACGATATGCGATGCTAAACGCGCATCTTGCAAATCTAAAAAGAAAGCAGGCAAGTCTGATGGCATCACCAAACCTTTATAAATAATAGTCTGACAGCTCAATGAGCAGACATAAAACAGCTCATCATCAACCAAGCGTTGCTCAGCTTTTTTACGCGCCACAAACAGCTTGCGATTAAAATCATCTGCCGCTAAAACATCCGGCGCATTGACAAATACTTGCTTAAAATCTGGTAGTGTCTGACGCCCAATTTCACCGACAATGCTTAAATCAAGTGGTACATCGCGCCAGCCGGCTACTTCTAAGCCTTGTGCGGTAATCTCTTCATTTAATACTTGTAGGCTATGCTGAGCCGTTGCCGTATCTGGATTGACGAATACCATACCAACCGCGAAGTTATTCGTTATATCAAACTGTTGCTCTGCTGCAATGTCTCTAAAAAAGGCAACGGGCGTCGCTAACAATAAACCACAACCATCGCCGGTTTTGCCATCAGCTGCCACGCCACCACGATGGGTCATACAACTTAGGCTGTGAATGGCTGTTTTTACCAAGTCATGACTGGCCTGACCCTCAATATGAGCAATCAAACCAAAACCGCAATTGTCAGAAAAGTCATCTGGCGAGGCCAAATGCGTATGGGAGGAAATCATTGACATAGCTGGTCCTTTTAAGTAAGCGGAAGCTTATGCAACCAATGTGATGCACAAACCGTTTTCCGCAAGCAGAACGGGCTGGATTATATTTACATATCCGGATTAATAAAGCGCGAGCAGAAAAATTATTGCCATTACGCTGGGTGTAATAAAAAAACTACCAAAGCACCCTATATGCTAGCAACATTTGAGCCATAAATTTGACGCGGACTGATAGAATAACTTGGTGAAAGCATTCAATGTCAATCGTTGCAAATCAAAATATTCAGCACTTCAACGTGACTACTTGTCGATCTTGTGTTGGCTATAAGTTTCAATATGAATTTTATAATCTTCAATGACCAAACGAGTAAATAGCTGAAAAAACGCAGTTTATTCATCAAATGTGAATATAAGACGCCTATATTCAAGCGCCTTAACAATCCTAATAAGGATGATAGTAAGAGAAGTTGCGCCACTTGCAATATGCTGATCGTAGCAATTAACTAGTAACCAGCTAACAAGTAGCAGCGCTTGAGATATGATGTTTTCTGTTAATCATTTATCCTAGATATAATAAAATTTTATTAAATTAGAAGCTAACAAATGACTATTTACGATAACTATACAGAACGTCACCCATCCTTATATTAGTGAATGATTGACAAAAAATCTAGTCTTTTCTGCCGATTCATTCGTCAGATTTTGTAAGTGTTTATATTATTATTGGTTATACAAGATATCATAACCCATAAATAAATAATTCATAAAAAAAAGCCCACTGTATTTTTTAGTGGGCTTTTTGACGTATGTGCTTACTTAAAATTAGTCTTTCTTTTCTTCGATGAGCTCTTTTATACTGTCATTTTTGGCTTTTGGCGCTCCTGCATTGTTAGAGCTATTATTGGCAGTATTATTCGGCGCCTTAGGCGTGGCAACCACTGTTGGTTTTTTCGCTGAATTAGTATCAGTACCAGACACAACAGGCTTTTTGCTTTCTTGCTCAGGCTTACGGTTATTATCAGTATTTTTAGGGGCTGAAGTAGTAGGAGATTGCTCTTCTATACCAAAAATACGCTCCTCATTAACTGTCAAGGTATCAGAGGTATCAACGGACTGACGAATGCTTTCAGTCGCACTACTATTGGTTGATTCTTGAGGAGTACGGCTGGTCGCATTGCTTGCGGCTTGCTCACTGTTATTTACCGTCGGTGTTTTTTGACGTAGCGGCACTTCACGCTTGGTGGGTTGCAGATTGACGGCACGGGTACGTTTTGTACTCAAATCTTTTACAGGATCAGGGCGCTCATAATTATCAATGATGCTGACGTAGCGATTGATCTCTTCAGGCAATACTCGCACATTGGTAGGCAGCTTAAAATCTATCAACTTAGCCGCGCCGACCGCTTCTTGTGGACTACCCATCAAGCCATAAGTCAGCATATAACGGACTTGCTCGTTTTCATCAAGGTAGCGGAAATATGTAAATTTACTACGGTCTTCACGTCCTTCTAGATAACTGACAATCACCTCATTTTCAGCAACATTCATGACCTGTACTGTCCACTTGCCTTTGTTGGCAAGCAGATAACGCTTATCTTTAAACTCATCAGGATAGGTGCGCAAATCACGAACCGTTTCATCAAAACTTATCGGTTGTACATCGGTATCAAGCTCATGCAGCGATTCAATTTTTAATGGCTGCTCAAGCTCTGCACTCAGTGTTTTCGGCGTTGCTATGGGCGCGTTTTCTATCTTAGCGCCCATCGCTGGCGTTTGACTAAACATCCATACCAAAGCGGTGGTCACACCCAACATCAGAGTCGCTATCAGCCAAATCAGCGCTTGACGGCGATAGGATTGACTCGGGGTGCGAGTCGTCGAGCGAGATGCGGCCATGGAGGTGTCCTTGGTAAAGATATGCTTAGGATAAGATCATAAAAATTATACAGATAAAATAAAACCAAGCGCTCTATACTCACGTCAAAATAAAAGAGAATCGCTTTTAGTGCCGTGCTATTTCTATATTGTAAACAATGAACTACTCATAGCCACTTATAATATATGTTCTTTTATAGCTTACGGTGCATGCGTGGCTAGCACATCGGTGAGCAGATGCGGGTCAAAATCATTGGTTAATACTGCTTTACCCAATGATTTTAACAAAATAAGGCGGATTTGTCCTTGTTTCACTTTTTTATCATGCCCCATTAAGTCCAAAGCTGTCTGAACTTCAATAGGTGGCGGCGTGATCGGTAAATTGGCTAATGACAATATACGCTTAACACGAGTAACCTCATCGCTCGTTAACCAGCCGATTTTTTGCGACAGCTCAGCCGCTTGTACCATACCCGCAGCAACTGCCTCACCATGTAGCCAATTACCGTAACCTTCATGAGTTTCAATCACATGACCAAATGTATGACCAAAATTTAATAAAGCGCGTACACCTGATTCTCTTTCATCTTGGGTGACAACATCAGCTTTGTACTGGCAGCAGCGCTTGACCGCTTCACCCAGTACCGCTAGATCTAAAGCCATCATCGCAGGCAAATTGTGCTCAAGCCAAGTCAAAAACTCAGCATCCATAATCAGCGCATATTTAATAACTTCAGCAAGCCCTGCTGACAGCTCACGCGCTGGCAAGGTTTTGAGCGTACTCATATCTGCCAATACCATTTGCGGCTGCCAGAATGCGCCAATCATGTTTTTGCCTTGCGGATGATTGATACCGGTTTTGCCGCCGACACTTGAATCCACTTGAGACAGCAAGGTGGTTGGTATCTGAATAAAATTGACGCCGCGCATAAAGCTTGCCGCTGCAAATCCCGTCATATCACCAATGACACCACCACCTAGCGCAATCAGAGTCACATCACGATTAAAATGCGCTGCCATCAGCACATCATAAATCTGATTGATACTCGACTGGTTCTTATATTGTTCACCATCTGGCAGCACGCACACCTGCACGGTAAATTGTGCTTCTAATGGCTGCTGTAAAGCCTGTAGATAAATCGGTGCAATGGTGTCATTGGTAACAATCAATACCTGCTGACCCGTAACATAAGAAGCAACTTGGCTAGCCATACTGCTATTTTCTGCTATTGCGTTTTCAGTAATGACGATTGGATAGTCATGACTTTGCGTATGTACTGTCAATTCAGCATGAAACAGTGGCGTGGCCATGAAAATCTCCTTAATTCTTACGAGTGAAAGTTAACTAAATAGGGATTCGATAATATTGGTCATACTAGTCATTTTTTGACATCAGTCTTTTTCAGGCTCTGAATCAACAGACGTAGAGATACAAAATGCGTTAAGCTGCTGTAATAATTGATTGACCATGTGCCGTGGATACGTATGTCCTGTTGGCATAATGATATGCGCTACTTCCCTGTACAATGGATCTCGCGCGCTATATAAACCTTGCAGTATTTTTCTGGGGTTTGGCTGCTGTAATAAAGGACGCGATTTGTCTTTCGCAGTACGAGCCATCTGTACATCGACAGGCGCATTGAGATAAATAACGATACCGCGCTGCTTTAAATACTCACGATTTTCAGCTGCCATTACAGCACCGCCGCCAGTCGCTAAAACAATTTGCGGTTGCTGTGTTAGCTCATCGATTGCACGCGTTTCCCGTTCGCGAAAACCTGCTTCACCTTCTTTGGCAAATATCCAAGCGATATCGGCACCGGTCTGCGATTCGATATACCAATCGCTGTCTACAAACGAGCGCCCGAGCTGCTTTGCTAGTAATCTGCCGATTGTGGTCTTCCCTGCTCCCATCGGCCCTACCAAAAATACCGACGGTAATTCCTCAACCATAGTGCTCACTCAGCTAAATTAGGTATGATACAACGTCATTGATATTCTGGCTAGTAATGAGCTGTGATTATTGTTAGTAAAATCCTTTCCAGCCTAAAAAGCAGCCATTAAAAAAGCAAGCGCTAAGGCTTGCTTTTTATGACTCAAAACCAACTAAAATCTGACTAATCTAAGCGACTAATACCATCATTGATCAGTTTCGGCGTGATAAATATCAGCAGCTCTTCTTTGGTATTGCTGCGCACATCTTTACGGAAGGCACGACCGATATAAGGCAAATCACCTAAGAACGGTACTTTATCAACGCCATTATTAGTACGGTTTTTAAAGACGCCGCCCAATACAATGGTTTGACCATCTTCAACGATGACGTTGGTAGAAATCGAGTCCTCAGCGATAGCAACCTGATTGTTAATAATGGTCGGTGTGCCATTGGTGATTAACAGCTGCAAACCAATCTTACCGTCTGGAGTAATATTTGGCGTGGCTTCCAAACTCAAAGCAGCTTCTTTAAAGCTAGTAGTAGTCGCACCACTTGCTGATGCTTCTTGATAAGGAATCTGCGTACCAGAAGATACTTTTGCTGTTTGCTTATCAGAGGTCAAAATCTTTGGCGTAGAAATCACTTCACCGCGGTTGTCTGCTTGCATGGCTGACAATTCGAGATCGAGCATAAAATCGGAAATACCTAGCAGACCAAAGGCAATACGACCTGCTGGATTATCAACGCCTAAATCAACGTTTAGATTGTCAGGACGAGTAATATCGTATTTAGGATAAGAGACGGTCTGACCATTAATAGTCGTGGTCTGCACATCAAAATCTTTTAAGTCCCATAAAGTTTGGTTACTGCCACCGACTAACAAGTTCCGGTTATTGGCAGCGCCGTTTGACAAGATACCCCAACGCACTCCAATCTCTTTGCTAAAGCTATCAGTTGCACTAACGATACGCGCTTCAATCATGACTTGACGGACTGGGATATCGATTTTACCAATCAGCTTATGTATATTTTCAATGCTGGCTGCCACATCTTTAACAATCAAAGTATTGGTACGCTCATCGACTGTTACCGTCCCACGATTAGAGAGCAAGCTATTGCTATCATTAGTATTAGCATTGGCGCTGCCAGTAGTGCTACCGCCAGAGGCGCCGCCACTACCTTGAGAGATCAGGGTTAGGACATCTGCCGCTTTTGCGTAGCTTAGACGGATATATTCAGTGCGTAATGGTGCGTAAGATTCAACCGCTTGCTGTGCTGCAAGCTCACGTGCTTCTTGTTCAGCAAGCTCAGTTGAAGGCGCAACCAAAATTACGTTGCCGTTTTCACGTTTGCCCAAATTTTTACTTTTAAGAATGATATCAAGTGCTTGATCCCAAGGTACGTTGATAAGGCGTAAGGTAATATTACCGGCGACCGAATCACTAGCAACGATATTCATCTCTGTAAACTGCGCTAAGATATCTAGGACACTACGGATCTCAACATCTTGAAACTCCATAGATAGCGCTGCACCGGTATAGACCTTTTCTTCAAGGGTCGGCTCGCGTAGTAGCTCAGGTCGTCTGATACCAATATTTAGCTGACTGCCTGATTGATAGGCTTGGTATTCAAAATCGTCTTTCATATTGATGGTAATAACACCATTTTGACCTTGGTTTTTAGTATCAATACTGTCTACCAAACCACCATTAACATTTAAGCGGCGTAGCAGATTTCTAGGTACGGTACTGCCTGTCAAACGCACAACCAGCTTATTACCTTGACGCTGAACGTCTACAGGAATCGCTTCATTGGCAAGTGAGATACTCACGTTACCACCGCCATCATTCCCTGCTGAAAAATTTACAGCGCTTAGCCCATCATAGCTATACTGCTTACTGACTTGTGCAGAGGCGAGTTGGGGGCTTAATAAAGGGTTGATACGTACGACCATGGTATCAGCAGGTACTTGGTTTTTTGTGATTGTGGTTCTAATAGGCGCAACAGCAACACTACTGGTTTCAACAATGGGGGTAACCACAGCCGTGGTAGTAATAGCCGAATTGCCATTTAGGACATCTTGTACAGGGTCGTTGGTAATGACTTTCGTGACCACCGGAGCAATCACTGGACGATTAGGGTCCGTAATCGTTAGCAATAATTCATTGCCATCAATCGCGGTGGTATAGTCGCCCGTCTTTTTTAGCCCAACGATAAGACGGGTGGTATTGTCACTATTTAAGGTGGTGACCTCATTGACCATACCGATATTATATTCTTTAAAGCGACTGGCAAGACCGTTTTGCACCTGTTCAAAATCCAGTACCAAACGGCTAGGGTTGTCGAGCTGATAAGCGGCTGGTAATACTGGCGCACCTGAAAACCCTAAACGCATTTGCGTTACGGCTGGCGCAGTCTGCACCACAGAGACATTGTTGATGCGCTGTTCGGCATGGGCACTGCTACTTACAGCTACCATACTCATTGCCAATGCAGAGATGGCAAAAGTAGAAGTTACGCGGTTGCTCATCGTCATTACCTTGTTATTGCGTACTGTCATTATTTATTCCTCAAAAAATCTGCCGACTTAGCTTATAGGGGACACCAGTGATTGGGGTTTTTCAACAAACCCAGCACGGCTGTCTGGCACAATTTCAATCAAGTTAATCTGAGTCGGCGTGATTTCAACAATACGACCGTCATTCAATCCAAGATAATTACCCACTCTAACACTAGCAACTGAGCCATCAGGACGCTGTACTAAAGCATACTGTTGACCGTCAGGCGAGATAACCACACCGCGAAAAATCAGTTGTGTCAGCTCGTACTCTTCTAGCGGTTCTTTGACTCGGGTTATATCAGGGCGTACCCCGTCAATAGAGGTTGTCGGACCTTGTACGTTCATTAAACTCGGCGGCAAAAATGGACTACGCTGCGCACTGGCACTATAGACAAAATCTTCTACCAACTCGGCCTGAGGAGGAGGCTCAATCGGCTGCGCAGGCTGATTACGGATATCAGCCATTGCCTGTTCTGCTAAACCGATACGATCTGTACAACCCGTTAGAGATAAAACAGTAGCGCTTAACAGCAATATCCTTAACTTAGGCAATTTCTGGCTAGTCATCAGTTGCCTCCTGCAACAGCATCGGTGGGTACAGCTTCAGCCGCCGCTGCATCACCTTCAGGGACCGCTTCTTTTGAACGATAGGTTTTGGTTTGCAATACCAAATTCAGCTCGGGTAAAACATCCAAGGTTGGCTGCGGATTACTGACTTCGAAGTCGTGCATGGTGATAATCCTTGGTAAAGCTGCCAAACCACTGATAAAGCTACCAAACTGATGGTAATCACCCAACGCTGCAATACGAATAGGCTGCTCAATAAAGAATTCATTTTCAATTTCAGGCTCAACAGAGATATCCTGAAAACGTATGTTACTGCCCACGCCCGTCATATTGATACCCTCCACCAATTCTGATACACGGGTATCTTTTGGTAGCTGGTCAAGCAAAGTATTAAACTCTGCTTCCATTTGAATCACTTGAGCTTGATAAGCTTGTAGATGGCGCGCACGCGATTCTTTTTCACGGTAGCTATCAAGCAAGGTTTGTTGTTGGCTTTCGGCTGCTGTAATTTCATCAATTTTACTGCTGATTGGCAATGCCCATGACAAAGCAGCAATCAAAGCAATAATAAAACCAATGACAGTGACTTTAACAGGAAGAGGCCAACTGCCATAGTTTTCAGAATCCAATGACTCAAAACTGCGGCGAAACTCATTTAAATCAAACTGTTTTCTTTGTCTTATCACCGTTTTTTTGAGTTTAATGCGATTTTTTTTACGGGTCAGTTTCATAACTCGCCTCCGGGTACCACAGCGCCATCAGCACCTTCTACAGGAACAGCCGTTTCAGACTGTACTTTGGTCGTGATCACAAACTGTACATAGCTGTCTTCAGGATAAATAGGACGCGGTTGTTCACCCGGCGTAGTGACCGTATTTTCTAAAACGGGCGCTGCTTGATAAGCGGTGATATTTTGCTGAATATTACTTACGGCTGAATCGCCCATCCACTTACTGCTATCAAGATTACGGATCAAGCTTGATACCACGTTTGGATTGTCAGCAAGACCTGTCAATGTTAATACATCCCCTTCACGTTTTAGATTATTCAAATAAAGCGCTGGCGGAATGGCTTTAGCAAGATCATCCCATAAACGTACAGGTACAGGACGTCGACCTTGCAGGTCTTGAATAACTTGCATACGTGAGATGATATCTTCACGGCGCTGCTCTAAACTGTCAATCTCAACCAACGCTTTATCCAAGCGAGCGTTTTCTTGTTCAATCAATGCATTGGCATCTAATTGTTCAGCAAGTTCATTATTAAAATAACTCCACGTCGCAAATGCTGCAAGCAGAGACAACAGTGTCACTGCCACCACCAAGGTGATGAACTCTTTATTGCGGCGGGCACGCTCTTCTTCTCGCCAGGGCAGTAGATTAATACGAGCCATTAGTCAAAGCTCCTTAACGCCAGACCGCAAGCGGCCATTAAGCTGGGTGCATCAATCACCAATTGCTCATGATCGATATGCGGCGCAATAGTCATATTAATAAATGGATTTGCAATACTCACAGGCACGCCCAATCGCTGCTGCGCCATACCAGCAAGACCTGCAATAGAGCTACTGCCACCAGCAAGGACCACATGATCGATACTACTATATTGACTTGAGGAGAAATAAAACTGTAAAGAGCGAGTGATTTGTTGGATGGTATTTTCTATAAATGGTGTTAAGACATCAGTATAATAATCATCAGGTAGAGCACGCTCGCGCTTACTAATAGAAGCTTCTTCAGCAGACAAACCATAGCGGTTTTGTATGGCTTCTGTCAGCTGACTGCCTCCAAATAACTGCTCACGACTGTAGATAAACTCACCATTTTTGGCGACATATAATGTTGTTTGATTGTGTCCGATATCAACCAGCGCCACCAAATCTGGCAAGTTTGGCAGACTATCTGCCATCAAGCCAAAAGCACGCTCAATGGCATGCGACTCAATATCCATTACCTTGGTTTGCAGACCACCAAAGGTTAAAGCATCAACTCTTTGGTCAACGTTTTCTGAACGAGAGGCGGCAAGCAGCACTTGCACCATGTCATCATTAATAAGAGAGGGACCCAATACTTCAAAGTCCAAATTGACGTCTTCTAGCGGATAAGGTATGTATTGGTCAGCATCTAAACGAATTTGAGCTTCACGCTCAACGTCACTTAGCACCATATCCATATCGATGATTTTAGTAATCACCGCTGACCCTGAGACTGCTGTGGCTGCACTACTACCCGCCGCTTGGCAACGCCTTGCCAAGCCTGCTATAGTATTGCCCACCACTTCCGTGTCTACAATGAGTTTGTCGATGACTACGCCTTCAGGTAATATTTCAGTACCATAAGATTTTAGGTGAAAAACGCCTTGTTGGCGCTGTATGTCAACCAACTTCACTGAGGTGGTACAAATATCCACGCCAATCAAATGTCGACTTTTAGAAGTAAATAGCTTCACAAACTCTATACCTTATATTAAGTGTACAATCTGATAGTTATTTGTAATAATTTAGCACAATACTTTACTTAACAGATAGATTCAAGCATTTAAATATCCTGTAGAGGCTAACTTACACATTTATTATTACTTGGCTATTTTGTTCAAGGTATAATGTTTTTTATCTGTTGCAAACCTTAATCGATAAGTCTGACTATGACCAAAAAAAATGCCACCGTTCGTCTCATTCACTTTTTGGTGGGGCTTTTTATTGCCTGTCTAGCGTTGGCGGTTGTATTAGCGCTTGCCGTCCCTATTGGCTTTTATGGTATGGCGATGTATTTATCGCCAACGTTGCCAAGCACGCAAGAGATTAAAACAGCAACTTTAGAGATGCCATTACAGATATATAGTAGTGATGATAAATTGATTGGGCAATATGGCAACCGTTTATCATTGCCTATTACCTTTGAGGAGATACCGGAAGACTTGACCCATGCTTTTTTGGCGGCAGAAGATTCTTCATTTTTTCAGCACAGTGGTATTAGTATTAAAGGATTAGGGCGCGCGGTCACCGAAGTGGTGACGGATGATGAAAGTCAAACAGGTGGCTCGACCATCACCATGCAGGTCGCCAAAAACTATTTTCTAAGCTCAGATCGCACGTTAAATCGCAAACTAACGGAATTGTTTTTAGCCCGTAAGATTGAAGACGAGCTGAGTAAAAACGATATTCTTACCCTTTATGTCAATAAAATTTACTTAGGTGAAGGCGCTTACGGCATTCGTGCGGCTGCCAAAAAATATTATAGTAAATCGTTAGAAAATCTCACCATTGCTGAGATGGCAATGCTTGCAGGTTTGCCGAAAGCGCCCTCTAAATACAATCCTGTTGCCAATCCAAGCCGTGCACTCACGCGCCGTAACTGGATTATTGGTCGAATGCATGAATTGGATTACATCGACAAAGCCCAATATGACGAAGCCATTAATGCGCCCATCGGTATTAAGCTTTATCAAGAAAAGCTGGATGTTAATATGCCGTATTTGGCAGAAATGACGCGCGCAGCTTTGGTTGATCGTTATGGTGAGCAAGTTATGCATGGCGGCTGGCGTGTACGCTTGACGGTTGATAGTCAAGCACAAATAGATGCAGAAAAGGCAATTTTATCTGGCTTGGTTGCTTACGAGCATCGCCATGGCTGGCGCGGCGCCGAAGCAAATGATGAACCGCTAAAGAATTTCAGTCGCTATAGCAATATGTCGCCTGCCAAAGTGACTAAAGTAAATACCAGTAGTTTTGAGGCAACCATGCTTTCAGGAGAAAGCGTGACCGTTAATTGGTCTGGTATGCGCTGGGCACGTAAATACATCTCTGCTGATCGCATTGGTTATTTTCCAAGTAATGCCAGCCAAATAGTGAGTAAGAACGATATTATTCGCCTGATACCGACTGCTAGTGGTGGCTGGCAGCTTGGTCAAATACCTGAGATACAAGGTAGTTTGGTTTCTCTGAATCCTGATACCGGTGGTGTTCGTGCCTTGGTCGGTGGCTTTGATTTTAACCATAGTAAATTTAACCGCGCTCTGCAGGGCTGGCGTCAACCGGGTTCCACCATTAAACCCCTTGTCTATACAGCAGCATTAGAAAAAGGCTATCGTCCAGATAGTGTAGTTTCGGATCGCCCGCTGCAAGTAGGTGACTGGAAACCAAAAAACTCTGATGGTCGATTCTTAGGTGATATCACGTTAAGCCGCGGACTTTATTTGTCACGTAACCTAGTATCTATTCGCTTGCTGCAAGCAATTGGTATCTCTGACGCTCGCAACTTATTAGATGAATTTGGTCTTGATAAAGAGAAGCTGCCAACTACTTTGTCTTTAGCATTGGGTACAGGTCAAGCAACCCCATTACAAATGGCAACCGCTTACGCCACCTTTGCCAATGGCGGGCATCGCATTCAACCTTATTTTATTGAACAAATTTATAACTATGATAATAAGCTTTTGTTTCAAGCCAATCCCCAGCAAGCTTGCGCCCTATGTTTTAATGAGCAGCTCGACGATGTCAATAAAAAACTAACTGAAGAATATGATGCAAAAATAGAGGATAGTAAAAAAGTAGCTGAAGACGATAAAACAGGCGACGCTAAAGAATCGCCGGCAAGTAAAAATACAGAAACTGATATAGAGGCTGACAAGAGCAACAGCCCTACTACAGATAGTAACAAGATTGATTTGAGTATTTACGATGCCAGTCCAGAATCAGATCGCCTAAAAGCACCTGTTGTACAGTACGTACGCGCTGAACAAGCTCCGCGTATTTTAAAGCCTAAAGTCGCTTATGAGATGGCAGATATCTTACGTGATGTAATACAGCGTGGTACAGCGTTTAAAGCAAGATCTTTGGGACGTGATGATATTGGCGGCAAGACAGGAACCACCAATGAAGCGAAAGATGCTTGGTTTGCAGGCTTCCATCCTACCAATGCAACCGTTGTCTGGATGGGATTTGACCAACCATCAACCATGGGTCGTCGCGAATATGGTGGTGTGGCAGCCCTACCCGTTTGGATGGATTTTATGAAAGCCCAACTTAACGACACGCCTAGCCAATGGGTCTCTATCAATAACCGTGCCAAGTCCAAGAAAAAACAGCAAAACATTATAGAGATGATGGATGAAGGGGTCACTGAACTTGATGGCGAAAATACTGATACAGGCAAATCGGAAAAACCGGTCAAGACATCTATTCAAAAGCGCCAGCCACCTGCGCCAAAACCTGTTGAAACGCCGGCAGTTACGACCGCTGTTAAACCTGCTAATAATGGTATTACCAATAGCCCAGCGCAGAAACCAAAACCGTTAGTAGTCGAGCCTGTAGAACGTATGCCAACGATGCCTGAGTAATAGACTGCTTAGAGCGTCTGCTTTTTATATTGATACATTTAAAAAGGCTGGTTCAGTAAACACTGAGCCAGCCTTTTTTATAAGGCACATTTCAATTGGATTTAATTTTGTGCTCTACTCAGTTTAAAAATAGCAGCTAATCATTAAGCACTCATAACGAAGCTTTGAAAATATAATCTAAGCCATAGGAACTAAAATTCCACCATACCAGCACGTAGCTGCTCAATCAGCTCCAAAAACTGTTGGCGCCATTCACGTATGGTTACATCATCTGGCAACCATTGATTGGACAGTGTTACTACATTGACAATCAAATCAGACACTTTTTTTTTGTCATCAGCCGCTTTATTGACTGAATGCTCAGATATCACGGCATATAGACAACGCTGATAGGCATGTTCTATATCAGCTAGAAATCCTTGCTGCTGTAACTGCTTTAGACGCTGCACTTCAGGTGATACTTGCGTACGCTCGATCAGTGCTTCTTCGATATCTAGCAACGTCGGCGTCGTCAGTGTTATGTTATAAAAGTGACCAAGCTCTTGTAAAAAAGCTAAAAACGTACCGTATAGATGAAAAATAGCGGTCTCACAATGTGCTTGATATAACTGCTTGTCAGTCGTTTCTGCAGCAGCTTGACAGGCAAGGCGGCAAAAATATAGCTTTTGATTGGTACGGTCAGCTTGATATTTGGCAACGCGAGTTTTATCTGCCATGCGCTTATCCTTTTTAGTGAGTACTGCTAAAAATAATCGGAAATTACGAATACTTATGAATACTAGAGCCAAAATCTCTGACTATAGTTAAAATATTTCAAAAACGCTACAGTGCTGCTGGTATAAATTTTTTGCAGCCTCTGTCTGCGTAGGCACAGCAAGCAAGAAAAATTAATATCAGCAGTACTTGATGTATCGATATTACTTTTCCCTGACTATATTTAAATTATGCAGTGTACTATTTTATCTCATCATTTCCCAAGAAAAAACCTGTTGTGATGGAATTTTAAAGCAAAAAAAGCCAGCAACTTAGGCTGGCTTTTTTATCTATTCAAATAACTAAACGCTATCTAGTTTAATGATTACCTTGATTCAACTCTTGAGCAAAGGCTTCATCGAAGCTTGCAAAGTCTGTCGCATCAGTCGTTGCTGACATATCAAACGCCGCATTTAAGTCTTTATCTTGCAGTTTTTGCTCTGCTTTTTCTTTACGAGCTTTATGATAAGCAAGACCAGTACCAGCTGGAATCAAGCGACCAACAACTACGTTTTCTTTCAGACCACGTAATTCATCCACTTTACCAGTGACCGCAGCAGCCGTTAGGACACGAGTCGTTTCCTGGAACGATGCGGCTGAGATAAAGCTTTCGGTTGCCAAGCTTGCTTTGGTAATACCAAGTAATTGACGTTCAAATTGAACTGGAAATTTGTCTTCCGCTTCTAGCTTGGCATTCAATGCTTTGATATCAGCATATTCTACTTGATCACCTTTAAAGTGGTTTGAATCGCCGCCATCAGTAATTTCAACTTTACGCAACATCTGACGAATGATAACTTCGATGTGTTTATCGTTGATTTTTACGCCCTGCAGACGATAAACGTCCTGTACTTCGTTAACAATGTAGTCAGCAAGCGCGGTTTGTCCTTTCAGACGTAAGATATCATGCGGATTCTGTGGACCATCAGCAATAACCTCACCACGAGCAACAGTTTCGTTTTCAAAGACGTTGATCTGACGCCATTTCGGGATCAGCTCTTCATGAATCTCGCCATCTTCATTGGTAATAATGAAGCGATTTTTACCTTTGGTTTCTTTACCAAAGCTAACAACACCCGTCATTTCAGCCATGATAGCGTGATCTTTTGGACGACGCGCTTCGAACAAATCAGCTACACGTGGCAGACCACCGGTAATATCTTTAGTACCTGAAGACGCTTGTGGTACACGACCTAGAATTGAACCGGCTGCAACTTTTTCACCATCGCTGACACGAATGATGGTTTCAGCAGGTAAGAAGTAAACGACTTCTTTACCTTCATCTGTGTTCAAGATAATCGCCGGACGTAAATCTTTTGCTGAGCTTGAACGATCACGAGTGGCTAGGATCTCAAACGAGCTCATACCAGTCGCATCATCAACTTTTACGGTAGCAGTTAAGCCATCAGTGATTTCACTGAAACGTGCGGTACCCGCGAATTCTGTAATAATAGGATGCGTGTGCGGATCCCATTTAGCGATGGTTTGACCGCCTTCAACTTGCTCTTCATTTTTCACAAGAACGCTTGAACCATAAGGGACTTTATAGCGTTCACGCTCACGACCAAGCTCATCGGTCAAGGCGATTTCAGCTGAACGCGATACGATAACCAAATGACCATCGGTATGCTGTACAGTTTTCATGTTTTCAAAATGCGCTTGACCAGCACTACGGACTGAAATGCTGTTGTCCACAGAAGCAGAACTTGCCGCTCCACCAACGTGGAAAGTACGCATAGTCAACTGAGTACCAGGCTCACCGATAGACTGCGCTGCCATAACACCGACAGACTCGCCGATATTCACTTTATGACCACGAGCAAGGTCACGACCATAACATTGTGAACAAACGCCATGTTCGATATCACAAGTAATCACCGAACGTACCCATATATCGTCGATTGCATTGTTATCTAGTACTTTAACCCAATGCTCATCAATCAACGTACCCGCTGGAATCAAGATTTTTTCAGCATTATCGTTATAAGTGACATCACGTGCCGTTACACGGCCCAGTACAAGCTCACCCAACTTCTCGATGATCTCGCCACCTTGAATATGCGGTTTCATAAGCAAGCCTTGCTCAGTACCGCAGTCATCACTAGTGATAACCAAATCTTGTGCCACATCAACCAAACGACGCGTCAAGTAACCTGAGTTAGCTGTTTTCAATGCCGTATCCGCAAGACCTTTACGCGCACCATGCGTTGAGATAAAGTACTGAAGTACAGTCAAACCTTCACGGAAGTTAGCTTTAATCGGTGTTTCAATGATTGAGCCATCTGGCTTGGCCATCAAACCACGCATACCAGCAAGCTGACGAATCTGTGCCGCGCTACCACGAGCACCAGAATCTGACATGATAAAGATAGAGTTAAATGACTTCTGCTCTTCCTCGATACCTTTAGCATTGATAATTTTATCAGTCGCTAAGTTGTCCATCATCGCTTTAGCGACTTTGTCATTAGTACGTGACCAGATATCGACCACTTTATTATAACGCTCACCAGCCGTTACAAAGCCTTGCTCAAACTGGTCTTCAATTTCACGCACTTCAGCTTCAGCGACTTCGATGATTTGCTTTTTCAGTGGTGGAATAACCATATCATCGATACCGATAGACACACCAGATAGTGTCGCTTGTGCAAAACCAAGATACATCAATTGGTCAGCAAACATAACACTTTCTTTTACGCCCACTTTACGGTAGCAAGAGTTGATCAATTTAGAGATATTCTTCTTAGTCATCTCTTCATTACATTCGTCAAACGACATACCAACAGGCATGATGTTCCAGATTAACAAACGACCAGCAACGGTATCTTTGATACTCGTCTCTTTAGTACGATTGCCATCATCATCAATATGCGTTTCAGTGACACGAACTTTAATCTTGGCGTTAACATGTAAATCGTTTGAACCAATTGCACGCAATGCTTCATTAACGGTGGCAAAAATCATGCCCTCGCCTTTGGCATTTACTGACGAGCGGCTGATGTAATACAAGCCCAATACAACATCCTGTGATGGTACGATGATTGGCTCACCGTTAGCAGGAGACAAGATATTGTTGGTCGACATCATCAGCGCACGTGATTCAAGCTGAGCTTCTAGCGTCAATGGCACGTGAACCGCCATTTGGTCACCATCAAAGTCGGCGTTGAATGCGGTACAAACGAGCGGATGCAATTGAATTGCTTTACCTTCGATTAGTACTGGCTCAAATGCTTGCAAGCCCAAACGGTGAAGCGTTGGTGCACGGTTAAGAAGCACTGGATGCTCACGGATAACCATGGCCAGCATATCCCACACTTGTGGCTCTTCACGCTCTACCATCTTTTTGGCAGCTTTAATCGTTGTCGCCAAACCATGAGACAATAGTTTGTTATAAGTAAATGGCTTGAACAATTCAAGTGCCATTTTCTTTGGTAGACCACACTGATGTAGACGTAGGGTTGGACCAACAACGATCACCGAACGACCAGAATAATCAACACGTTTACCTAGTAAGTTCTGACGGAAACGACCTTGCTTACCTTTGATCATATCAGCCAAAGATTTCAATGGACGCTTGTTACTACCAGTAATAGCTCGACCGCGGCGACCGTTATCAAGCAAGGCATCTACTGACTCTTGCAACATACGTTTTTCGTTACGTACGATGATATCAGGAGCGCTCAGCTCAAGCAGACGCTTTAAACGGTTATTACGGTTAATAACGCGGCGATATAAATCGTTCAAATCTGATGTTGCAAAACGACCGCCTTCTAGTGGTACTAGCGGACGCAAATCTGGTGGTAGTACTGGTAAGATATTCATTACCATCCACTCAGGCTTGTTATTAGAATCACGGAATGCTTCTAATAATTTAAGACGCTTAGACATTTTTTTAAGCTTGGTTTCAGAACCCGTTTGCGGAATCGCTTCACGCAGCTCATCAATCTCTAAATCTAAATCGATATCTTTTAAAAGGTCTTGAACGGCTTCAGCACCCATTTTGGCAGTGAATTCATCGCCAAATTCTTCAAGGGCTTTATAATAATCTTCGTCATCAAGCAGCTGATACTTCTCTAAAGAAGTCAGACCTGGCTCAGTCACGATGTAGCTTTCAAAATACAGAACGCGCTCGATATCACGAAGCGTCATGTCTAGCAATAGACCGATGCGGCTTGGTAATGATTTTAAAAACCAAATATGCGCAACAGGGCTCGCTAAATCGATATGACCCATGCGGTCACGACGAACTTTTGCAGTCGTGACTTCAACGCCACATTTTTCACAGATAACGCCTTGAAACTTACGACGCTTATACTTACCACATAAACATTCAAAATCTTTTACTGGACCAAAAATTTTGGCACAAAAAAGACCATCACGTTCAGGTTTGAACGTACGGTAGTTAATGGTTTCAGGTTTTTTTACTTCACCATGCGACCATGACTTAATAACGTCAGGCGATGCCAAGGTAATTTGGATGCTATCAAACTCATGGTTACCATTGCTGGTAGGGCTTTGCATGATATCGAGTAAATCTTTCAAGTTGCTTCTCCGTTATCTTTATAATCATCTGACAGCGTATTATGAGCGTGGCCACGATGAATGAAGGCAATGAATAGGGTTGAGACAAATCACCAAAAGCAGCAGCAATGAGCATACTGCCTTTAGTTGACAACTAAGTTAAACAACGGATTTAGTTGCTTTGTTTTAACTCAATATTGATACCCAGTGATTTGATTTCTTTGGTCAATACGTTAAACGATTCAGGCATACCTGGATCCATATATTGCTCACCATCGACGATATTTTTGTACATACGCGTACGGCCTTCAACATCATCCGACTTCACAGTCAGCATCTCTTGTAGTGTATATGTTGCGCCGTAAGCTTCTAGTGCCCAAACTTCCATCTCACCAAAGCGCTGACCACCAAACTGCGCTTTACCGCCGAGTGGCTGCTGCGTCACTAGTGAGTAAGAGCCTGTTGAACGCGCATGCATTTTGTCATCGACCAAATGGTTAAGTTTCAGCATATACATATAGCCAACCGTCACTTTACGGTCAAACTTCTGACCAGTACGACCATCATACAATGTCTGTTGACCATCACGATCCATACCAGCAAGCTCTAACAGATCTTTAACTTGGCTTTCTCTTGCACCGTCAAATACTGCTGTGCCCATTGGTACACCAGCGCGCAAGTTGTCTGCTAGCGCCATGATGTCATCATCACTCAAGCTATCAAGATCAACTTGCTCACCGCCGACTTGGTTATAGATTTTGTCTAAGAAGTCACGTAAATCTTTAATCGCTGCTTGCGATTTGAGCATACCATCGATCTTCTCACCCAAGCCTTTCGCTGCCATACCCAAATGCGTCTCTAGCACCTGACCGATGTTCATACGAGATGGTACACCAAGCGGATTCAAGACGATGTCAACGGTATTACCATTTTCATCATAAGGCATATCTTCAACTGGCATAATGCGCGAGACAACACCTTTGTTACCATGGCGACCCGCCATTTTATCACCAGGCTGAATACGACGCTTAACCGCAAGATATACCTTAACGATTTTTTGTACGCCATGCTGCAAGTCATCACCAGCAGTTAGTTTGCGTTTCTTCTCAGCAAACTTCACATCGATGTCTTTTTGCTTATCAACTAAGTACTCAGCGATTTGTGTTAGACGCTCAGAGATTTCTTCTTCAACAGGCTGGATGTCAAGCAAGGTCTCAAGGCTCATATCTTTCATATCAGCCAATGCCATCACTGTACCGGCTTTCAGACCTGAACCACCACTGACTTTTTGACCGTCTAATAGATTACCAATACGACCACGAGCCGCTTCTTCAAAGATACGTAGCTCTTCTTTTAAATCTTTACGATAGCTATCAAGCTGTGATTTTTCAATCGCTCTTGCACGTGCATCTTTTTCAACACCATCACGGGTAAAGACTTGAACGTCAATAACTGTGCCTTTGCTTGATGTTGGTACACGTAATGAGGTGTCTTTAACATCAGCCGCTTTTTCACCAAAGATAGCTCTGAGTAGTTTTTCTTCTGGCGTTAGTTGCGTTTCACCTTTTGGCGTCACTTTACCAACTAGAATATCACCAGCATCAACTTCAGCACCGATATAGACGATACCTGCTTCATCGAGGCTTGATAGCGCCGCTTCACCGACGTTTGGAATATCTGCAGTAATCTCTTCAGTACCTAGCTTGGTATCACGTGCCACACAGGTCAATTCTTGAATATGAATAGTAGTAAAACGATCTTCTTTTACGACTTTTTCAGAGAGCAAGATTGAATCTTCGAAGTTATAACCATTCCACGGCATAAATGCGATACGGATGTTCTGACCCAAGGCAAGCTCACCAAGATCCGTTGAAGGACCATCAGCCAAGATATCACCTACAGCAATTTCATCGCCTTGGTTTACGATAATACGTTGGTTAATACAAGTGTTTTGGTTAGAACGCGTATATTTAACTAAGTTATAGATATCAATACCGGCTTCACCAGCAATCATCTCATCTTCATTTACACGAACAACAACACGTGAGGCATCAACGTCTTCGATCACACCGCCACGCTTAGCGATCACACAAACACCTGAGTCACGCGCAACGTGACGCTCCATACCGGTACCTACTAATGGCTTATCAGCACGTAGTGTAGGAACTGCCTGACGCTGCATGTTTGAACCCATCAAGGCACGGTTAGCGTCATCATGCTCTAAGAATGGAATCAGACCAGCGGCTACCGATACTACCTGACTTGGCGACACATCCATATGCGTCACTTTTTCTGGCGGCATACGCACGAATTCACCGTAGCTACGCACACTGACCATCTCATCAGATAACGCGCCTTCTGCGGTTACTGGTGAATCAGCCTGTGCAATGACCGTACCGACTTCTTCAATTGCTGATAGATACTCAATGACATCCGTTACTTTACCATCAACCACACGGCGATAAGGCGTTTCTAAGAAGCCAAAGCTGTTCGTCTTTGCAAAGGTCGCTAATGAGTTAATCAAACCAATGTTTGGACCTTCAGGAGTCTCAATCGGACATACGCGACCATAATGGGTATCATGTACGTCACGTACTTCAAAGCCTGCACGTTCACGGGTCAGACCACCGGGTCCTAGTGCAGATACACGGCGTTTATGCGTGACTTCAGACAATGGATTATTTTGATCCATAAACTGTGATAACTGGCTCGAGCCAAAGAATTCTTTGACCGCCGCCGCAACAGGTTTTGAGTTAATCAAATCTTGTGGTGATAAATTATCAGATTCAGCTGAGCTTAAACGCTCTTTGACCGCACGCTCAACACGTACTAGACCAACACGGAATTGATTTTCTGCCATCTCGCCAACCGAACGAATACGACGGTTACCTAAATGGTCGATATCATCAACTTCGCCGCGACCATTACGAATCTCGATAAGCTCTTTTAGAACGTTAACGATATCGGCATTGGTCAAGACGCTACGTTCACGCTGGATATCAGCGTCATCGGTATCTACAAAATCAAGACCTAAACGACGGTTAAACTTCATACGACCGACATTCGATAAGTCATAACGATCCGCGTTAAAGAACATGCTGTCAAAAAGTTTCTCAGCAGTCTCAACCGTTGGTGGCTCACCTGGGCGCATGACTTTATAAATCTCAATCAAAGCTTCTTCGCGGCTTGACGTACTATCTGCACGTAGCGTATCGGCAATATAACTGCCTTGATCGATATCGTTAGTAAACAGAATACTAAATTCTTTAATAGATTCACTGGCTTCAAACGCACTCAATTTAACCAAGAGTTCATGGTCAATCAGCGTGTTAGCACGAGCAATAACTTCATCATTAACGATGATATCTTCGGCTAGAATACGCTCATATAAATATTCATCAGGAATCGAGATTTTCGTCATACCTGCTTCTTCAAGCTGACGGATACGGCGAGCATTAATACGTTTGCCCTGCTCAACAACCACGTCACCTGCAGGCGTGACGATATCGAACTGTGCCATCTCGCCACGTAAGCGATCAGCAACCAGATCAATCTCGAACTGCTCTTCGCCTTTATAAACTCGCACTTTATCAAAGAATAAATCTAAGATCTCAGAAGTGCTTAAGCCTAAAGCGCGTAAAATAATAGACGCTAATAACTTACGACGACGATCAATACGAGCAAAAACCAAGTCTTTAGCATCAAATTCAAAATCTAACCATGAACCACGGTAAGGGATAATACGGGCGTTATAAAGCACCTTACCACTTGAATGCGACTTACCTTTATCATGGTCAAAGAACACACCAGGTGAACGATGTAGCTGAGATACGATAACACGCTCAGTACCATTAATAATAAAGGTACCGTTAGCAGTCATCAGTGGCATCTCGCCCATATAGACACTTTGCTCACGAATATCTTTAATAGCTGCTTTGCTGTCTTTATCTTTGCTGTCTTTGTCTTTGATGATTAAGCGAATTTTGACACGCATAGGCGCAGCAAACGTCGAACCACGTAAGATACACTCACGCTCATCAAATTCAGGCGTACCTAAATAGTACTCAACGAATTGTAGCTCTGCATTACCAGAGTGACTCTCAATTGGGAAAATAGAAGAGTATGCAGCTTGCAAGCCAGTATTCTCACGAGCTTTTGGCTTTTTATGCTCTTGCAAAAATTGCTCATAAGAATCTACTTGAATAGACAGTAAATAGGGAATGTCCATTACAGTAGGCAATTCAGCAAAACTTTTGCGAATACGCTTTTTTTCAGTATAAGAATATGCCATCGAGAGTCCTTACAGTAAACGTGGAAACAAATTAAAATCGCGGCTGGCGTGCATAAATATTATGCAAACTAAGCGACGTAAACGACAATATAAAACAGGTGTTCTTTTTAAAGCACAGTTAATCTTTTTAGGGCGTTGTATCAATTACTATCTTAACAATCAGTGCTTGCTTTGCACTCTAAATACGATCTTGCTATCGTCATTTGAGTCAGCCTATATGACTGCTCAGAGCAAAAACTTCAATCTTAAAGTGTTGGCAATATGTCACTTTTAAAGCTTAAGTGACAGTTACTTTATCTAAATATAAACGCGACTAGCATAGTGTATAAACGATTTAACATCCAAACTGGCCACTGCCAAAATCAATATCGTCGGTGATGTATACCGTCTACGAGCCTATATACTGACAGTAAAATCACGCTAGAAAGCTTATTCAATAGTTTTTGATTAGTAATAAGTAGGACAATTATAATGCTTATAAATAATAATATTCAGAGTCAATATAAGTGATAATATTAATAGAAAACGTGCAGACACAAAAAAATGCCAAACATCTATTGACGTTTAGCCACATTATCTGATTTCAATAACTACTAAGTGTGCTTGCATGTATATCGTCTGTCCTTTTGATGGGTATCCACCGTGTTGTTGCTTACGACTGTTGGCAGACACAAAAGGTCAAGATACGAATTATAGTAAAAAAAAGCTGATAATGCAAGGCATTACCAGCTTTTTTTCGTACTGCCGTTAAACTATTTTAGTTCAACAGTTGCACCAGCTTCTTCAAGTTTCTTTTTCAACTCTTCAGCTTCAGCTTTGTTAACGCCTTCTTTGATTGGAGCTGGAGCGCTTTCAACCAAATCTTTCGCTTCTTTCAGACCAAGACCAGTCGCTTCACGTACGGCTTTAATTACGCCAACTTTCTTCTCGCCAAAGCTGGCAAGAACTACGTCAAACTCGTCTTTTTCTTCAGCAGCAGCAACAGCAGGACCAGCAGCAGCAGGTGCAGCAGCAACAGCAGCTGTTACGCCGAATTTTTCTTCCATAGCGCTGATTAATTCAACGATATCCATTACTGACATTTCAGCGATTGCGTTTAACACGTCATCTTTAGATAGTGCCATGAGAACTCTCCGTTATCTGATAAAAATTAATTGATTTTAAAATCGCTTAGATTGCTTGCCAAATTTTCAAATAGTGTTGGCAATAAAGTGCAATCAGCGATGTCAAAGTTACGTTAAAACAAGCAATTAAGCAGCTTCTTTTGCGTCTTTGATTGCTGCAACAGTGCGAACGAACTTGCCAGGAACTGCGTTCATAGTCTGGACAAGCTTGGTCACTGGTGCATTCATAGTAGCCATCAAGATAGAGAGTGCTTCGTCGCGAGTTGGTAGCTTCGATACGCGCTCTAGCTCTTCTGGACCATAAACAACACCACCAACTGATACCAATTTGGTCTCTAAAGCTTTGTGATCTTTACTGAAGTCAAAAATGACTCGAGCAGCAGATCCCAAATCTTCCATAGAGAAAGCCAAAAGTAATGGACCAGTCATACGGTCTGACATGCTCTCAAACTTAGTGCCTTCAAACGCACGTTTTGCTAGGGTATTTTTTACCACTTTCAAAACGACGCCTTTTTCACGGGCTTGTTCGCGTAGCTTAGTAAGCTTTGCAACACCAATACCATGATATTCGGCAGCTACTGCTGAGTAAGCATTAGCAGCAACTTCAGACACTTCAGCCACAACTTGTTGTTTTTGCTCTAGCGTTAATGCCATAAGTTGACTCCTTTAATCTAATCAATCATCCTGTAATCTAAATCACAAACTAAGATTGACTTGATACGACACGTTACGAATGTATTTATTAAAAACAAACATACTCATAACGACTGATTACGGCACCGTTATCAGAATGACATCAAGTGACAGGTTGCCCTATCGGCTCTTATCAACAACTGGGTGGGCCACCGTCTGCGTAGGACAATTAAGATTTTCATCTTTCATCGATTAACAACAGCAGCTCAATGTAATGAACTTTGATCTACAAGAGTCATAATCCATTTTACCAAACCGCTGTCTACCTACGGTCTTAGACAGCATAGCGTTTGCTACGCTGACCTAATTCTTTAAAATATTTTGTCTCATTATTCAAAATTGTTGAATAACAGATCATACTCAATTATTTCGCTGTACGGTATGGAACTGGATCGATACTTAGACCAGGACCCATAGTGCTAGACAAGGTAATTCTCTTAATGAAAGTACCTTTAGAAGTAGCAGGCTTAGCACGTCTTAAATCTGCAATCAGTGCTTCAGCATTCTGGATTACTTGCTCAGCAGTAAAACCAACTTGACCGATAGTCGTGTGGATAATACCTGCTTTGTCTACACGATACTGTGCTTGACCGGCTTTAGCGTTAAGAACTGCTTCAGCAACGTTAGGCGTAACCGTACCGACTTTAGGGTTAGGCATTAGACCGCGTGGGCCTAAGATAGTACCTAATTGACCAACAACGCGCATCGCATCAGGAGCAGCGATAACCACGTCAAAGTCCATGTTACCGGCTTTGATTGATTCTGCTAGGTCTTCAAAACCAACGATGTCAGCACCAGCTTCTTTGGCAGCTTCAGCAGCCGCACCTTGAGCAAATACAGCAACGCGTTTGGTTTTACCAGTACCCGCAGGTAGGTTGGTTGCGCCACGTACCACTTGATCAGATTTACGTGGGTCAACGCCCAAGTTTACAGCGATATCAATAGACTCTTTGAATTTAAGAGCTGGTAAATCGTTTAGGATTTGAACCGCTTCTTCAATCGTGTATTGTTTTTCGTGCTCAATACGGCTATTGATTTCTTTTTGACGCTTAGTAAGTTTACTCATTTACACACCCTCCACGGTAATACCCATTGAACGTGCAGTACCAGCGATGGTACGAACAGCAGCATCAAGATCAGCCGCAGTCAAATCTGCATCTTTGGTCTTAACGATGTCTTCTAACTGAGCACGGTCAACCTTACCGACTTTAGCGGTGTTAGGTGTACCAGAACCTTTAGCAATACCAGCAGCCTTACGTAGCAAATACGCCGCTGGTGGTGATTTCATGATGAAAGTAAAAGACTTATCGCTATATACAGTGATCTCAGTAGGAATCGGTAAACCCGGCTCTTGGTTTGAGGTCGCAGCATTAAATTCTTTACAGAACGCCATAATGTTCACGCCTTTTTGACCCAATGCTGGACCAATCGGTGGTGAAGGATTTGCTTTGCCTGCAGGCACTTGCAGTTTGATGTAACCATCAATCTTCTTAGCCATGATACTCTCCTAAATGGGTGATAGCGCCAAATCAATGTGGTATAAACCTTATTGATTAACAGCTCCCCGGTTGATGAACTTTTTTGCTGATTTAATCTAGCTTCTCAACTTTACTAAATTCAAGCTCAACCTGAGTCGGTCGATTAAATACGTTCACTGTTAAATGTAATTTAGACTTTTCGTAATCCACTTTTTCAACCAACCCTTTAAAGTCAGTGAATGGACCATCGATAACCAATAACTCTTCACCCGGCTCAAATAGAGTCTTAGGACGCGGGTCAGTTTCAGTCTGATTCAAACGATTTAAAATACGATTAGCTTCTACTTCCGTAATCGGCGCAGGCGTCTCTGGCGTACCGCCAACAAAGCCCATAATACGTGGGCAATCTTTAACGATGTGCCAAGTATTGTCGTTCATGTCCATCTGGATCAATACATAACCCGGAAAGAACTTACGCTCACTTTTACGTTTTTTGCCGTCTTTCATTTCGACGACTTCTTCAGTAGGTACCAATACATCGCCGAAAAACTCAGCAAATTCACTACGATTAATACGATCAGTTAATGAACGTTGTACTTGCTTTTCATATCCTGAAAATGCTTGGACAATATACCAACGCATATCACGCTCCTGATCATTATAAGTAAGTCGTTATCCATAAATCTTGGCTAAACAGTCGCTAATACGCGTCATTAACCAATAAATATGCCAACGAACCAATTAAAAAAGTTATCTAATAGCCAAACTAATAAACCAACCACCGCAATCATAGCTATCGTTTGCCATGTATATTGGAAGGTTTCGTCTTTACCAGGCCAAGTAACGCGACGTAGTTCTACAGCAGCGTCTTTTAATAAAGTTTTAAATGCACGGCCCTGATTCGTCATTGCAAGACATAACAGCGCAAATATAAAAAGCGCAACGATAATACCAATACGTACCCAAAGGTCATTGGCAGGTTGCCAATAGCCGGGCAAATATTGATTAACTAACGTTGCACCAATTAAAACAACTGCGGCCAGTAGCCACAAAATCACATCTTTTACTGAACCCGTCTTAGCAATCTCAACAGCAGTCGTTTTATTACCTGCTGAAGTATGCTTATCTTTGGACAGCATTCCACCAGCAACTGCCTTAGCATCAGATAACTTAGTCTCGAGGTTATCTTGATTATTGCTCATAAAGAACTCACTTCGGAGATGGTGGGGTATGACAAAGATGTGATAAGAAGATGGCAGGCGATGTAGGACTCGAACCTACAACCCTCGGTTTTGGAGACCGATGCTCTACCAATTGAGCCAATCGCCTAGGGGTGTTAAGGCTGATAATTATACAAGGTTTTACTAAGAATGCAAGTTTTAAGACGATATTTTATTTACTTAATGCAATGAATCATTACTTTAATAGAGAAAAGTCAGAAAATTCTATTTAAAATTAAAAATAGAAGTCAAAATCAGAGATGGATTTATTGCTTTAAACTTTTAAACATACAGACCTTATTTTAATAAATACTGAATTGATTAGCATTTCTGCGATTTAGCAAACCATTCACCCACAAAAAAGCCACCCTCTTTCAAGGATGGCCTTTGACTAACTTATTAACGAAGATCAGATTACTCTGACAGCGTTAATTATTAGTTTAATACGTTAGCAACAACACCAGCGCCTACTGTACGGCCGCCTTCACGAATAGCAAAGCGAAGACCTTTGTCCATAGCGATTGGGTGGATAAGCTCTACGCCCATCTCAACGTTATCACCAGGCATAACCATTTCAGTACCTTCTTGTAATTGGATTGCGCCAGTTACGTCAGTGGTACGGAAGTAGAACTGTGGACGATAGCCGTTTAGGAATGGTGTGTGACGACCACCCTCTTCTTTTGACAATACATAGACTTCAGCGTCAAACTTGGTATGCGGCGTGATTGAACCTGGCTTAGCTAGTACTTGGCCACGTTGTACGTCTTCACGCTTAGTACCACGTAGTAGTACGCCACAGTTTTCGCCTGCACGACCTTCGTCAAGCAGTTTACGGAACATCTCTACACCAGTACAGGTGGTTTTTTGAGTGTCACGGATACCAACGATTTCGATTTCGTCGCCAACGCGTACGATACCAGATTCAACACGGCCAGTGACAACAGTACCACGACCTGAGATTGAGAATACGTCTTCGATTGGCATTAGGAATGCTTTGTCGATGTCACGCTCTGGCTCTGGGATGTAGGTGTCAAGAACGTGTAATAGTTCTACAACCGCTGGTTGACCATATTTTTCTTGTGAGCCTTTTAGGGCTTCAGTCGCAGAACCATGGATGATTGGGGTGTCATCACCTGGGAAGTCATAGTCGCTCAATAATTCACGAACTTCCATTTCTACTAGCTCTAACAATTCTTCGTCATCAACAACGTCGCACTTGTTCATGAATACAACGATGTACGGTACGCCAACCTGACGTGAAAGCAGGATGTGCTCACGAGTTTGTGGCATAGGGCCGTCAGTTGCAGATACGACTAGGATTGCGCCGTCCATCTGGGCTGCACCGGTGATCATGTTTTTAACATAATCGGCGTGACCTGGGCAATCAACGTGAGCGTAATGACGTGATGGGGTGTCATATTCTACGTGTGAGGTGTTGATGGTGATGCCACGTGCTTTTTCTTCTGGTGCTGAGTCAATAGACGCGTAGTCTTTGGCTTCGCCACCTGAAGTGATTGCAGCTACGGTTGCGATTGCAGCGGTAAGGGTGGTTTTACCGTGGTCAACGTGTCCGATGGTACCGACGTTAACATGTGGTTTTAGACGTTCAAACTTGGCCTTTGCCATGGGTATTTCCTCTTTTTTTAGGGTCAACTGCTTAATTTATATGAAGTAATTAAGTGAATACTGACCACATTAAGATAACTGTTAAAAGGGTGCACATACTAATGTGCAGATATTATAAGAAAATCACGAGCAATAACAAGTCTTTTAACCAATTATTGCTCGATTATCTACTGACAATATAAAGATATGTCTTATATTGCCATGATCGATAGATTTTTACTTATTCGTCATCATCTTTATTGTTGAATTTAGAGATGATAGCTTCTGCAACTGATTTTGGAATTTCAGCGTACTTTTGGAATTCCATAGAGTAAGTTGCACGGCCCTGTGACATTGAACGCATTTGTGTGGCATAGCCAAACATTTCCGCTAATGGTACTTCAGCACGAATCTGCTTAGTGCCACCAGGTAAGTCTTCCATACCTTGAACCATACCACGACGACGATTAAGATCGCCCATGATATCGCCCATATAGTCTTCAGGTGTTTCAACTTCTACTTTCATCACTGGCTCAAGTAGCGTTGGGTTTGCAGCCATGAAGCCTTTACGGAATGCGATAGAACCAGCCATTTTAAATGATAACTCATCCGAGTCAACATCATGGTAAGAACCATCATACAAGGTCGCTTTTACGCCAACGATCGGATAACCTGCAAGTACGCCATTTTTCATGCGCTCTTGAATACCTTTATCAACCGCACCATGGAATTCTTTTGGTACCGTACCACCAACAACTTCTTCTTTGAATTCATAAAGAACATCGCCAGCTGGATCCATAGGCTCAAGACGTAACCAAACGTGACCGAATTTACCACGACCACCAGTCTGACGTACGAATTTGCCTTCTTGCTCAACTGTGTTACGAATCGTTTCGCGATAAGCAACCTGAGGTGCGCCGATGTTAGCTTCAACACCAAACTCACGCTTCATACGGTCAACAAGAATCTCAAGATGCAGCTCACCCATACCACTGATAATAGTCTGACCAGATTCTTCGTCAGTATGTACACGGAACGATGGATCTTCTTTCGCCAAACGACCTAAAGCGATTGACATTTTTTCTTGGTCAGCTTTGGTTTTAGGTTCAACCGCTAGACTGATAACTGGATCTGGGAATTCCATACGCTCAAGCGTAATAACATTTTGCTCGTCACACAACGTATCACCAGTGGTTACATCTTTCATGCCAACCAAGGCTGCGATATCACCAGTACGGATTTCTTGCAACTCTTCTTGAGAGTTTGCCATCATCTGTACGATACGGCCAACACGCTCACGTTTCATTTTAACTGGGTTATAAACGCTGCTACCTTGCTTTAGAACACCTGAATAAACACGAACGAAGGTTAAGTTACCAACAAACTTATCATTCATGATTTTGAATGCTAAAGCTGAGAACGGTGCTTCGTCTGACGCTTCACGAGTGCCTTCAGATTCATCTTTGTCATCAAGGATACCGCGAATAGCCGGTACATCCATTGGTGCAGGAAGATACTGAATAACAGCGTCCAACATCTTCTGGACACCTTTATTTTTAAAGGCAGTACCACAAAGAAGTGGAATGATTTCGTTATCAATAGTCAACTGGCGAATAGCAGAGTTAATTTGATCAACCGTTAATTCACCGTTCTCAAGATACTCATTCATCAATTCTTCAGTCGCTTCAGCAGCACTTTCTACTAGATACTCACGATATTCTTCCGCTTTTTCTTGTAGTTCTGCTGGGATTTCACGCTCATCATATTCCATACCTTGAGACGCTTCGTCCCAATAGACGGCTTTCATCGTTACTAGATCTACAACGCCTTCAAAGTCGTCTTCTTTACCAATTGGGATAACCAATGGTACTGGCTTGCCGCCTAAACGAGTTTTAATCTGTTCTACTACGCGGTAGAAATCAGCGCCAACGCGATCCATTTTGTTAATGAATGCAAGACGTGGAACTTTATATTTGTTTGCCTGACGCCATACGGTTTCAGACTGTGGCTGAACGCCGCCTACTGCACAGTAAACCATGCAAGCGCCATCAAGAACACGCATAGAACGTTCAACTTCAATCGTGAAGTCAACGTGACCTGGGGTGTCAATGATATTGATACGGTGTTCGTCAAACTGTTTTGCCATACCTGACCAAAAACAAGTTGTCGCCGCTGAGGTGATAGTAATACCACGCTCTTGTTCTTGCTCCATCCAGTCCATAGTGGCTGCGCCATCATGTACTTCACCAATCTTGTGGCTAACACCGGTATAGAACAAAACACGTTCAGTAGTGGTCGTTTTACCAGCATCAATGTGCGCAGAGATACCAATATTGCGATAGCGCTTTAGGGGAGTTTTACGAGCCATAGTGTTTTCCTAGGGAAATTCGTGTATATATTAATGTGTTGTGTCTCTACCTCTACTCTATGACAAAGCCATTCAGCCCTGCAATATTACTAATCATTGAACCTAATACGGGCAAAAAAGAGTAACTAATAAGAATAGTGCGGCATCAAACTCAGGAGACTTTCTTTACAGAATAGCATCCCTTTCCAGAACAGCATCTTGACAGATGTCCGCCATCTGAGAATGAGTGTGTCTGTCATTTATCTTTCAATAATTACAAGCAAATCATTTATTAACAATGGCGACAATCAATAGAATAAATTATATCTAGATGACTGGCATACACCAGTCATCCAACACTACTTTTAAAAAACAAATTAATTAAGAGTAGCTTAGAAACGATAATGAGAGAATGCTTTGTTAGCATCTGCCATGCGGTGAACTTCGTCACGCTTCTTCATAGCATTACCTTTGCCATCAGCAGCATCATTCAATTCGCCAGCTAAACGTAAAGCCATTGATTTTTCAGAACGCTTTGCAGCAGCTTCAGCTAACCAACGCATAGCCAAGGCGGTACGACGGGAGGGGCGTACTTCCATTGGTACTTGATAGGTTGCACCACCAACACGGCGAGCTTTTACTTCAACCATTGGGCGAACATTTTCCAATACTTCTTCAAAGAAAGAAACTGGATCTTCAATGTTGCGCTTTTGGCTTACTGTTTCAAGTGCACCGTAAACGATACGCTCAGCAGTAGATTTTTTACCATGACTCATGACATGGTTGATGAATTTTGCAACAGTTTGGCTACCAAACTTAGGATCCGGTAGGATCTCACGGGTAGCAACGACGCGACGTCTTGGCATAATAAATATCCTTTTCTTCAGGAGTGTCTGACATTCACAATCTCGCACCAATTAATATTGGATGGCGTTATATCGAGTTGTCAGTCAGCCTTACTGCATGGCGGTATGTGATAAAGGTTAATGACTCATTTGGTCAAAAATTACTCACATCAGACCCATGCACAGTTAATGTTTGATACAAAGAAACTCATTTAATAACAGTTAGTTATTAAACTTTAGGTTTCTTAGCACCATATTTAGAACGACCTTGCTTACGGTCTTTAACGCCTGCGCAATCTAGTGCACCACGAACGGTGTGATAACGTACACCTGGTAGATCTTTTACACGACCACCACGGATAAGAACAACACTGTGCTCTTGTAGGTTATGACCTTCGCCGCCGATGTAGCTTGATACTTCATAACCTGAAGTCAAACGTACACGACATACTTTACGCATGGCTGAGTTAGGTTTTTTAGGGGTAGTAGTATATACGCGAGTACATACACCACGGCGTTGTGGGCACGCTTCCAACGCAGGAACTTTTGACTTTTCCTTGATGGTTTTGCGACCTTTACGAATCAATTGGTTAGTTGTTGCCATGAGGCATCCTTCTCCCGTTTGGTAAAAAACAAAAAAATAGGGAAACGCACCATCCATCTGACTTTAACGACAGATTTTGGCACACCCATTTTTAGGACAGTGTATTATAAAGACTTGTTGCTGCTATTTCAACCACTTATGAGTAGTTGGACTTTACAGCAGCGGATAGATATGTATTCAGTCTACTACTATACCACTTTATCTGTTTTTAACGGCATAACCAAAAAAACAGCTAACTAAATACGGTATCAAAAGTAGATGATTACATCATTTAGATAAGATATTTAGAGACAAAAAACAGTCATTTACTTGAGCTATATGGCGATATCGGTTTAATTTTCAATAGCAGTAAGCCGATATCGCCAACATTAAAAACAAATAGCAAATACGTAGAGCTTCAGTATCCTAAAACGAAATAATCAATAAACCTTAATGGGTTATTATTTACTCGACTTAGCAGCGGCTTTTTGTGTTTTGCTGTCAGAAGATTTAGCTGCACTATTCTGCTTATCATTCTTAGTGCTGTCGACTTTTTTTTCACTAGCCTTCTTTTCGTCAGCTGTAGCATCATTTTGAACATCGTCTTCTTTATCGTCAGCTTTTTTCTGAGTATCTTTTGCATCCTCTTTTGTAACATTATCGTCTGACTTTATGTTTTTTGATGTTGCATCTTTTGATTCTTTTTCTTTAGATTCCTTCTCCAGTGGTGCAGCATCTTGAGCTTTGTCTTCTTTCTGCTCAGTACTGCCCGTTGCCTTACTAACCTTTACTTCGCTACTACTGTCATCCGTAATAGCGCGATTGGCAAGCTTAGCTTCTGGCGCAAAAGTTGCTTGAGCCACGCCAATAACCTCATCAATCAGCTGACTGTTATAGCGCATACCAACGATAACGGCAGTGGCTGGTAGGAATCGGCGTATCCACGTTAAGTTAATTTGATCCAAATCAACACCGACCTGACTGGCAATACTGTCCACTTGCTCTGCGTAAAAATTAACTTTTTTATTCTGCAAGCCTAAGTTTTTGAGCTCATTATGCAAACCGCTGCTTTGGGCGCTATCCAATAAACCTTTACCAATACCAATACCTGCCAGCAATGCTTGCTTCTCTTGCATTTTGCTGAGATCTGCATTGGCAAGTAACTCATATGCCATTTTGACGCCTTGCTTACCAGTTAACGGCTTGTTATATACAGCGCCCAATTGATAAACCGTGCGTAGAGAAACCAACAATAACCATAATGTATCCGCAAGCAAGCCCGGCAAACCTGCCAAACCTGTAACACCGCCAAGCGTGGCAAGTGCACGGTTTTGATTGGCGATATCGGTCGCTAACGCGTAACGCTCCTCGTCGTCTAAGCGAGCAATATTGGCAAAGCGATGCTGATTCGGTAAGTCAATTTGACTCCAGTTGTCGGCAAGCTTAGCAATTTGAGCAAAAGCGCCATCAACGGTCGACTCAAAAAAGCTATTCGGCACTACTTTTTTGGCATATTTACTATAAGCTGCAAAGCGTGTACCCAATAGCTGCTGAGTGGCTTTTAACGTTTGCTCACGGAACAAATCTTGTTGATAATCTTCATCGCCTAAGTTCACCGCTTTAAATTGACGCGGTTTATCAGTTTTTGCATTCGCGCTATCAATCATGGCGCCCATACGCTCTAAATTGCCACGCGTAAAAGAGCCAACCGTATTAATACCTTTCGATAAAGTGCTACGCTTTCCCATCTTGATATCCTTAGTATGATGTTTGTTATAAAGTAATGTGGTTAGAGAACCAGGTGTTAAATTACTATTGTTCAAATATTGTTATAACACCCTTTTTATAATAATACGCTGTTTGCCATTCTAGCGAACCCCTATTGCGAGTGTCAGTGCGAACAATGTTATCGCTATCAGCCCTTTTGTATCCAAAAGTGTCATTTATCCATGAGAACTTAACCATCGTAGTATATCTATTACTTCAGCTCGTATTAAAGACGTTTGTACCATGACATACATCTACTTCATTGTTTGCTCTTTAATAGCAAACGGCATAAAATTATAGAATAATCATTGTTACTGATAAGCCCTATTTTATTATTATTTTGCATTTACTCAAACATTTTGCCACCTCGATACGGTATCATATGCCATAATTCAAAGTACACTTGTACCATTATTTACCTGCACTCTATTTCTCTCAACTCTCTATGAATCCCTAATAGCGTTAGAGTCTGCTGCTAGCACTTAAATGCCTTGATATAACAACACATTTATTATCAAAAATAGAGAGAGATGAAGTGATATGGTGGAAGTAGATATTTTAAAACGATGATTAAAAGTAATTATCAAAAAAATCGTTACTAATAAGGAATATTGTATGCGCCGCGTTGTTATCACTGGAGCAGGGATTGTCTCTTGTATCGGACATGATTTGGCTACTGTCACAGAGGCTCTTAAACAAGGACGCTCTGGTATCACATTCAACGAATCTTATGCTGAGCACGAGTTCAAATCACACGTCAGCGGCAGTATTGATCAATCACAGCTTGATACCTCAGCTATTGACCGCAAACTAAAACGGTTTTTTAGTGACGCAAGTCTATATGCTTATGTCAGTGCGTTAAGTGCAATTAAGCACGCTGGACTCTCTTTAGAAACCATCAATAATAATCCGCGTGTGGGCGTAGTCGCCAGCTCAGGCGGTGCGTCAACAGAAAATATCGTCAATGCAATAGACGCCATGCGAGAAAAAGGGTTACGCGGCGTTGGTGCGATGGCTGTACCAAAAACAATGGGCAGCTCAGTATCGGCGGCGCTTGCTACGGGTCTAAAAATCCAAGGTATCTCATACTCATTAACCTCGGCTTGTGCGACGTCAACGCATTGTATCGGTCATGCTGTCGAGCTTATTCAATTGGGTAAAGCAGATGTGATACTCGCTGGTGGTAGTGAAGCAGAACATTGGACTCAGTCTTGTATGTTTGATGCCATGGGCGCTGTCAGCACTCAATACAACGGTACCCCAGAGCTTGCCTCAAGAGCTTATGACAAAGACCGTGATGGTTTTGTTATCGCTGCAGGCGGCGCGATGGTAGTCGTTGAAAGCTTAGAACATGCCCAAGCACGCGGTGCCAATATTTTGGCTGAAATCGTCGGTTACGGTGCCAGCTCTGATGGCGCAGAAATGGTCGCTCCAAGCGGTGAAGGCGCAGTACGCTGTATGAAGCTGGCACTTGCTGAAGCTGGTTTAGAAAGCGTAGATTATATCAATAGCCATGGTACCAGTACGCCACTTGGTGACATCACTGAGCTTAAAGCCATTGCCAAAGTATTTGATAACGATATCAGTAAAGTACCTGCGATTAGCTCAACCAAGTCTATGACAGGTCATAGCTTGGGTGCGGTCGGTGCGCAAGAGCTCATTTATTGCTTACTGATGTTACAAGACGGCTTTATTGCACCAAGTATCAATATTACAGAATTAGATCCAGCTGCCAAAGGCTTTGATATCGTCACTAAAAAACGCGATGTTGAGCTTGAGACTCTTATGAGCAATAGCTTTGGCTTTGGTGGTACTAATGCCACATTAATCATCAAAAAGTTTGACGCTTAGACTATGGTTGTAATAGATTCTCATACTACTGTACAGAAAGATTCTGCCCTACCGCCAGCTAGCAAAACTAGCTGGCGTTTTGGTGACTTATCTGCTGCCGAATTAATGCCGCACCTGCAACGATATTTGTTAGAACAAAATAGTAAAGCAAACTGGCAGCTGGTTTGGCTCAATAACGATGGGCTACCAGTCATTGGCTTATTACCAAAGACGAGCTGGTGCGTTTATCCTGTGACTAATGACACGCTGCATGCTACTAAACAGGCAAGCCTTTATAAAGTCGAGAAAACATGGCGTAGGAATGTTCACCTTTATAGTAATTCCAGTGATAGTGCTATTACAAGCTATATGAGTTATAGCGACTGGCAAGAGGAATTAATTGCTTACAGTCGGGCTCATGAAAATAGCAGTGCTAGCTCACTCTCAATAAGTCAGGATAATCAGTCGCCGAATTATCAGCATGGCTTAATAGGTTTTATCAGTTATGACATCAGCGCTCATGAATTAAGCCCAACTGCCAATATTGAGATGGCAGCACAGCCGTGCGCATTGCTAGGGCATTACGATATCTATCTCACAGCAGATGCAAGTAATCCAAACGATTGGCAGCTAAAGGTAAATAATGATAACAATAATAACTCTGACAGCAGCTCAGTCCAGCAGGATACAAATGCTCTAATCAGAGTACTGACATCTTATTTGGATAGTTTGGATAATCAACTATCAAATGAGAATGTCACTAAAAAATACTCCTGTAAAACGCCGCCTTTATTACTAAAAGCTCAGTGGAGCAAACGACACTATCAGCAGGCGTTCCATCAAACACAAAATTATTTGCAGCAAGGCGATTGTTATCAGATTAATTTAACCCAAGCATGGAGTGGCTATTTAAGCGCTTATGAAGATAATTCAATCACAAGCCTCATTGACTATTTACCTGCTCTGCACGCTAATACTCAAGCGCCTTTTGCAGGATATATAGCCATTGATAGCTATCATCATGAAGGTAAAGTAAATACATCAAACCACCAGTTTGAATTATTAAGCTGTTCGCCTGAATTGTTTTTTACCTTTAGCAAAGATATTGAGACTGACAAGCATCATATACGTACCAAGCCGATCAAAGGAACCATGCCGCGCGGCTTAACAACCGAACAAGACAATGACTACAAGCAGCAGTTAATTAATAGCGAAAAAGACCGTGCCGAAAACGTCATGATTGTGGATTTGTTACGTAATGACTTGGGTAAATACGCCAAAGTCGGTAGCGTAAAAGTGCCTCAGCTATTTGCGATTGAGAGCTTTAGTAATGTACATCATATGGTCAGCACCATTACCGCCGAGCTCAAGACAGATACCCATCCGTTAAGCGTCTTATTTGGCAGTTTGCCTGCAGGATCAATTACTGGCACGCCAAAAAAACGGGCGGTGGAGATTATTGCAGAACTGGAAGCGGCACCACGTAGTGCTTATTGTGGCACCATGGGCTATATGAACTTTGATGGTAGCGGTCAGTGGAATGTACTGATTCGCACACTACAAACAACCAGCACAACAGACAACAGTAAACAAGTCAGTTTATGGGCAGGCGGAGGTATTACCGTTGCCTCTGACTGCGATGCTGAATATCAGGAATGCCTAGATAAGGTCGGCAACCTACTCTCTGTCCTTGCTAACGACTGAGGCTTAAGTTAGAAGACAGCTTAAAGCGGCGCAAAAGAGCCTGCTAACATGATGTTAGCAGGCTCTTTTATGACTTATAAAACATTGTTTTAGTACTATAGTTAAGCTAGATATTAATTAACTTCAACATCTGCCACTGCTTGTAGCGCTTTTAACGCATCAATTAAACGCGCGTTCTGGGCAGCGGTGCCAATCGTAATGCGCAAATACTCACTAATACGCGGCTTATCAAAATGACGAACAATGATACCTTGCTCACGTAATACTTCTGCTACTTGACTGGCAGCACCATCATGAGGACGCGCAAATACAAAGTTGGCATGTGATGGCAGTACGTCATAACCTAATGCTGTCAACTCAGCCGTCAATGATGTACGAAAATCGATGACCTGCTGGCGAGTTTTCTCAAAATATTCAACATCTAAGACGCTAGCTGTTGCACCAGCTTGTGCCAACTTATCAAGTGGATAACTATTAAAGCTGTTTTTCATACGCGTTAATGCTTCAATCAATGAGGCATTACCAAATGCCATACCGACACGCAGTCCGGCAAGCGAGCGCGATTTTGAAAAGGTCTGGGTAACGAGCAAGTTATCAAATTCATTAATAAGGCTAACCGCTGATACTTCTACGTCTGTACTACTCTCTTCTGGCTGAGCAAAATCAATATACGCCTCATCAATCACAATCACTGAGTTTGAGTGCTCGCCTGCAAGCTTACGGATATCGGCAAGCGACAATAATAAACCGGTTGGCGCATTTGGATTGGCAATAACGATACCACTGCAAGGTCGACGATAGGCATCAGGACTGATACTAAAATCTGCTTCTAATGGGATTTGCACAAGCTCTATACCAAAGGTATTGGCATAAACGGGATAAAAGCTGTAGCTAATATCAGGCGCTAAAATTGGGCGCTCTTTTAAGAAGAAGCTGGCAAATACCAATGCCAATACTTCATCTGAGCCATTACCAACAAACACTTGATTGATATCAAGATCATAAAGCGTGGCCAATGCGCCACGCAATTCTTCAGACTCAGGTGCAGGGTACAAGCGCAAATCATCCGCTTGCTGCGCTAAGACTTCAATAATCGCCTCACCCACTTTTGGTGAAGGTGGAAATGGATTTTCATTGGTATTCAACTTGCATAAATTGTGATGCTGGGGCTGCTCGCCAGGGACATACGGCGATAAATTACGCGCTTTAGATGACCAAAGTCTGTTATCTATCTTTGATTCACTCATAAGTTATCCTACTATTAATCACAGAAATGGTTATTTCTAAAACTGTTATTCCAATAATTGTTTTTGAGAAAATTAGGACTCGTAACGATAACGAGCCGAACGCGCATGGGCTTCTAAGTCCTCATGCTGCGCTAAAATATCTGCCGTCTCAGCCAAAGGCTTACTGCCCGCTTCACTACAATAAATAATGGATGATTTCTTTTGAAAATCATATACGCCAAGCGGTGACGAAAAGCGTGCTGTACCCGATGTCGGTAGCACATGATTCGGTCCTGCACAGTAGTCACCGATTGCCTCTGGTGTATGACGTCCCATAAAGATAGCACCTGCATGACGAATACTACTAAGCAATGCGTCTGGATTGTCAACAGAAAGCTCCAAATGCTCAGGCGCAACGCGATTGATCACCGCCATCCCTTCTTCACGGTCTTTCACTAGAATAAGCGCGCCACGATTTTTTAGCGAATCACGAGCGATATCTGCCTTGGGTAATGCAGCCAAGGCTTTTTCAATTTCAATGGCGACTTCTTTAAGCTGTTTTTCACTGGTAGTCACAAAAATCGCTTGGGCAATACGATCATGCTCTGCCTGTGATAATAAATCCATCGCTAACCAATCAGCACGGTCTGCTGCTTCGCCTTCTGCATAAACCAGTACCTCAGAAGGTCCAGCAATCATATCGATACCGACTTGACCAAATACCGCGCGTTTGGCGGCTGCAACATATTTATTGCCCGGTCCAGTGATTTTATCTACTGCCGGAATCGTTTTAGTACCATATGCCAATGCTGCTACCGCTTGTGCACCGCCAATAGTAAAGACGCGATCAACTTGTGCCAAATGCGCCGCCGCTAATACCAAGGGATTGAGTACACCTTTTGGTGCTGGTACGACCATGATGACTTCTTTGACGCCAGCAACTTTGGCAGGGATAGCGTTCATTAATACTGAAGAAGGATAAGATGCCAAACCGCCCGGCACATAAATGCCGACACGGTCAAGCGGCGTGACCTTTTGACCTAAACGATTGCCGAACTCATCTTCATACTGCCATGACTCTTGTACTTGGCGCTCATGAAAGCTTTGCACGCGCGTCGCTGCTGTGGTCAGAGCGCTTTTCACGGCGTCATCAAGATTGGCAAATGCTTCAGCGAGTGCCTCTTTGGGTAATTCTAAAGCCTGCATTGTCGTTGCTGGATGTTGATCAAACTGCTGCGTCAATTCTAGCACCACACTATCCCCGCCATGACGGACTTTGCTAATAATGTCATCTACCGTTTTGAGTAAATCGGTATCATTAACGGTTTCAAAAGCAAGCAGTTCTGTCAACTGACGGTCAAAATCGGCATCTTGCGTACTTAATTGGCGCATGGCTTTGTCCTATATTTGAGCATGAATACAGCGGTAAAAAGGATAATATGGGGGCTTAGATGCCAGCTTATTTATAGTAATCACATTCAGACTATATGATGCTTTTATTAGCTGACATACAAATACAATAAAACCAGTTTAGCACGCTATGTTCTCCTTAGAGCGCTAAACTGGTTTGGAATTTTGTATAACCATACTTGATATTATCAATCTACGGTACGCCTCTATCATGTACGGGTTTATGAAGCATTGCTGATACTGTTTTTAAAACTATCTAGTATCGGCTCAAGCAATGAAAACTTGCGCTTATAACTGACTTGATTAACGATAAGACGAGAGGAAACATCACAGATATGATCTCGTGCTTCGAGTCCGTTAGCGCGTAGCGTATTGCCCGTATCAACGACGTCGACTATCAAATCACCTAAACCAACCAAGGGCGCAAGTTCCATCGAGCCATACAGCTTGATCACATCAACTTGCTGTCCTTGACTTGCGAAATAAGCACGGGCAACATTCACGTATTTAGTGGCAATACGTAGGCGACGGTTGGGTAATGGGGCATCTTTTACGCCAGCGGTCATGAGCTTACACTGAGCAATCTTTAGATCTAATAATTCATAAACATGATTGGCGCCATGTTCAAGCAACACATCTTTACCTGCCACGCCAAAATCCGCTGCACCGTGTTCAACATATGTTGGCACATCGCTTGCGCGTAAAATTAATACTCGGATATTGGGGTTTGAGGTTGGAAAAATAAGCTTGCGTGAGGCTTCAGGATCTTCCAATAATTCAACGCCAGCGGCACGCAAAAGTGGCATCGTCTCTTCTAAGATACGACCCTTGGATAATGCCAGTGTTAAGCCTGAAAATTCATCATTGACTTCGTTTAATAAACCACTGGTTGATAAGCTGTTGGTTACTTCGGTCATAGTGACGCTGGTCCGTGTGCTGATGGTGCTGGAAGTTGTCGCCGTTAAAGGGCATTCTTAATAATATTATACTAGGCTTAAAATTTATTTCGATTATAACGCCAGTGTTAATGCTAGCGTTATAACTTTTAGCAAGCCACATTAATCGTTGCTATTGATACGCTCGATATTGACGCCAAGCGCACGCAGTTTTGCTTCAACGTGCTCATAGCCACGGTCAATATGATAAATGCGGTCAATTAAGCTCTCGCCTTCTGCCGTTGCCGCTGCCATCACCAGCGACATCGAAGCACGCAAATCAGTCGCCATCACAGGTGCGGCGGTAAAGCATTCAACCCCTTTTACCACAGCGGTATGACCGTCTACTTGGATAGAGGCGCCTAGGCGGTTAAGCTCAGGGACGTGCATATAACGGTTCTCAAAGATATTTTCGATAAAGGTACTGGTGCCATCAGCCAAACAAGCAATCGCCATCACCTGTGCCTGCATATCCGTTGGAAAGCCTGGATGTGGCTGGGTACGAATATCGACCGCTTTTGGTCGAACTTTCATTTGTGCGCGAATCCAATCATCACCCGTAGTGATAATTGCACCCATGTCTTCAAATTTTTCTAGCACAGGTGTTAATAGTAGCGCAGAAGTATTCTTAGTCAATACATCACCGCGTGTCATCAAGGCGCCAGCAAGGTAAGAGCCTGTTTCGATACGATCTGGCACGACCGAGTACTCACAACCATGCAAGCGCTCAACGCCTTCAATCGTCATGGTTGCTGTACCAATACCACTGATTTTAGCACCCATTGCGACCAGCATGTTAGCCAAATCAACCACTTCTGGCTCAAGCGCACAGTTGCCCAAAACAGTCGTGCCTTTAGCAAGTGCTGCTGCCATAATAACGTTTTCAGTACCGCCTACCGTCACCATGTCAAATGAGAACTTACAACCTAACAGCTTACCGCCCTTTGGTGCTTGCGCAATTACATAGCCATTTTCTACTGTAATACTAGCACCCATTGCTTCAAAAGCTTTAAGATGCTGATCAACGGGGCGCGAACCAATCGCACAACCACCCGGCAAGGATACTTCTGCCTCACCAAAACGTGCCAATAATGGACCCAGTACTAAGATTGAGGCGCGCATGGTTTTGACTAAATCATAGGGCGCATAAAAATTATCAATACTCTTGGTATCGCAAGTGACGGTATCACCCTGCTTTTGGATTTTGATACCCATGCCACCGATCAACTCAATCAAAGTGCGCACATCTTGTAGCGATGGCACATTGTGCAATGTCGTCGGCGTCTCAGCCAATATCATAGCCGCAAGCAATGGCAACGCGGCATTTTTAGCGCCTGAAATGGTGACTTCCCCTGCGATACGACTACTACCAGTGATTAAAAATTGATCCATAAAGATGACAACCTAACGATAAGTATAAAAACAATGAAAAACCGAATCGCTTATCAGTGGCAAAAATACTTGCTCGTAATAAACAATCCAGTCGTAAATAAAAAGCTTTAACCTACTCTAGCCTTGCGATTGAACATTCCATTCAGCAGGCGTTAACGCTTGAATATTGAGCGCATGAATATCACCACTGGCGATTTTATCATTGACCAAAGCATAAACGGCTTGCTGACGTTGGACGGCGCGTTTGCCCTCAAAACTGGCATCAACCACACGCACATCAAACTTAGTTCCTTGATTAGCAGCTTGAATAAAGGCATCTGGAAAATGCGTTTGTAAAAATGCAATCAAATCGTCAGCGTTCATGCTCATAGAATATTCTGCCTTAAGGTTTTAGATAGGGGATAGAGGTAAAGTGACGACATTATAACAAGAGTTTGACCATCTTACAGCACTGTCTTACACAACGATGCTTAACCATCATTAGCCTAAGATAGAATCAATACCCATGTCGGACTTACTAACTGCAAGCCTTATTTAAGGGTTTTATCCAAATAACTTAATACTTGTGCGCGTACATCATTGACCCAGCGTAGAGGTGGTGCCATCGCGCCAATACTGGTGGCATGACTGGCACCGGCAATTTCACTTGTCTGCACGGTAACACCAGCCGCTTTTAATGCCTGTGTCATTTTGATGGTATTGGTGGCATAAACAACTTTGTCTTTTTCAGCAGTCAATAATAAATATGGCGGCTGCTGCCCTTTGATCTGACGGTCTGGCATTACCTCATCAGGGGTCGCGTCAGCTGCAAAAGCGGTGGCGCTACTAAATTTACGAAAGTCATAGCTATAAGGACCAGCAATACCAATCACTGCACTGATATCTGTTGGTTTGACGCCATAAGGCTTTAAAAAATCCTCATTGGCGATAGCAGCAACCGCGTTAAACGCGCCAGCAGAATGACCAATGACGGCTAGACGCTCAGGGTCAGCATAAAATCGCGCAGCATTTTTATAGCTCCACGCAATCGCTTGCGCCGTGTCTTCGACATAATCAGGATAGACATGCTCAGGGGCTTTGCGATAATTAATCACCGCCGTCACGTAACCTGCTTGAGCTAAGCTTTGCCCGACAAAGGCATATTCCTCCTTAATACCACTCTCCCAAGAGCCGCCATGGACAAACACCACCATCGGATAATCTTGTTTGATGGTGGTATTCGTTTTCATAGCCTGCGCTAAAGGTTTTGGATAGTAAATATCCAAATCTTGTAATGGCTCGTCACCATACAGGATGTCTTTACTAACCCCAATGCCGCCATTTGAAGTAATACCATTAACGATAGCAAGCGCTGATAACGCTTGTGCTTGCTGCGTCGCTAGCGCAATACTGCCCACTGCCAACGCAATAGTAACCCCTACACGTACGAGTTTGGACATACCTACCTTAGGTCGCTGTACATCATTATTTAAAGCCTTCATAGCAGTATTCCTGTTATATGTCAGTCAGTTATAGATTTATTATCTCACCTACACTGCATTAACTATATTTGCGATTAATATCTTTTGACTGTACATATTTTACGAAATAACAGGGGATTTATCGTGCTTCTACTGTTATGGGTATTAAGTGTTCTTGTGAGTGATATTTGGGCGACTTTAGAATAAAACTAGCATTAGATAACAATATCTTATCAAGCTTAATCATTCATTTAGCTCACTTCAATCTATGGGTTTCGATACAGGTCAATGTAAGGGCTGGATGAAGGCTCAGTAACTGGTAAGCCATCTTCGGTCACTACAATAGGTGTGGCACTGATAGTCGCATCTGCTGCGACAGAACCATTGGTATTAGGTATTGCTCTGTTATTCACGACTGCTACCCTAGTCGGATTGGCTGAATTTGCCACATTAGACTCATACATGATGTCATCATTACCTAGCTTGACGCCTCTATCATCAACGACAGTAGTCAGTAGCACCAACTCTGTAACACCAACCGTGCTATTGGCAATATCAATCAGGTGGCTTTGCTGCGTCGGTGTCATACGGCCCATGATATAAACCACGCCACTATTGGTCACTGCTCTAATTTGTGACGCTTTTACCCCATTAGCTGCGGCTGTTTTTGCCATCAGTTTTGAGGTGATGTAACCGTCATGGACAGTCTGGCTATAGCCTTTTGAGGCACTAACCGTCAGCTCATTATATACTTGACGAACATCTGGCATAGAACCCACTACTTTGCTAATTTCCGCCTTAATGACCTCAGTCGGCACTTCACCCGTCAACAATACGGTGCTATTGAAACTATCAATACTCATGCGACTGGTCTGTTGCAAATTTTCCTGCAAACCATAAACGTTAATCTTGACGGTATGCTCAATACTACGATCAAGCAGACGCTGCGGGATGGTGCGCTCAGTCATGGGCACGCCATAAGTACCTTCTGTACTATTGGTCAAATAATTGGTGGTACAGCCAGTCGTGACAATGCTCAACATTACTATAATGCCTATCACGTTACGGCGCGGTGAGCCAAAAATAGCAGTGCGCAGATTCATCTGTGTCATGATTTACCTCTTTAGTACATGAGTATTCATAATAAATAAAGCAGTAGTTAATGGTTTTTATTTTAACAAATATGACAGAACCTTGATTCAATAAAATTCTTATAGGACCGCTACTCTACTGAATTTTTACGTCTTACCGTTAGGCTTTTGGTAACGACAACTTCATTTAATATGCTTTGACATTATAAAATTAGCCACGCTTAAGTAAATCATAAACAAGTTCTATTACCAAGCTGACGCAATAAATGCGCCTTGCAGCCATTCAGGCTGACTGATGTCTAACCCTTGGTTTGGTTGATTATCCAACGTGATACCTGTCTTATTTTTACTATTATGCGCCGTATTATAAGCAATTACATCAAACCGACATTCATAATCACTGTATTCTTGATTTTGCTGCAAAAAGTAACGTGCTGCTTTAATTATTTTTCGCTGTTTGCTTATTGTCACGCTGCGCGCTGCATCACCAAAATGTGAGCGCTGTCTTTGCCGCACTTCCACAAACACCAGTGTCGACCATGCTTGTCCTTTTTCTATCATCACCAAATCAAGCTCACCAACTTTGGGCTGTTGCCAGTTTTGCGCTATCAAAACCAGCCCTTTTCCTTGCAAAAACTCACACGCCTGCTGCTCAAATCGGCTACCTTGGCGCTGTTTTGGAGAGGTTAGCATTAAAGGTTTATCATTTGCCATGATATCTATCCGTCTGCTCAACATTTCAGAATTATCATAGCACATCATGCTAAACTAACCACTTTAGCGCTCAGATGCTGGTGTCGTTTTTTAGGCTGTGCTTAAGCCTTATTGGATGAGGCAATCTTGCCTTTGGTGTTGAATGTTATTAGCCAGTTTTATCAGTCAGCGCGCCATATCCCTTTTATTATCTTAATGACCCGAGGTTTTCATGTCTAGCCCTACCGCGATGCCAGCTTGTCTATATATCGTTGCCACGCCGATTGGCAATCTTAGTGACATGACACCGCATGCGATCGATGTCTTAAAGCAAGTTGCCATCATTGCCTGTGAAGATACACGAACCTCAGGTAAGCTATTATCCCATTTCGGTATCGATACTAAAGGCAGTAAAGCTGACGATAACAAAGAAGTAACGATGCACACTCATAAAAATGATGTCGATAGTGATTCTGATATAGCTGTTAAGCAAAAAGGGCACAATAAGCTGTGGGCATATCATGAGCATAACAGCGCCATTCAAACACCCAAAATTATTGAGATGATTGAGCAAGGTCATTCCGTTGCCTTGATCAGTGATGCTGGCACGCCGCTGATTAGTGATCCAGGCTACCAATTGGTACAAGCAGCACATGCTGCTGGCGTTCGCGTATCCCCTATTATTGGCGCCTCTGCTGCTATTGCCGCACTGTCTGTAGCAGGACTGCCGTCAGATCGTTTTAGCTTTATTGGTTTTCTACCAGCAAAAACCCACGGTCGTCAAAAGCAACTCGCAGCACTGCACTCTCGTACTGAGACTTTAATATTTTACGAAGCGCCGCACCGTATTATTGCCAGTTTAGAAGATATGGCGGCGGTATTTGGTGCTGAGCGCGAAGTGACGTTTTGCCGCGAATTAACCAAAACCTTTGAAACTGTCAATAAAAGTACGCTTGGCGCTTTGGTTGAATTTGTCAAAGCGGATGATAACCAGCAGCGCGGTGAAATCGTAGTAGTGGTCGCCGGCGCTAATGTTGCCCAAGACGATGATGACATCAGTATTCATGATAAATTGCTGCAACGGCTGCTAGAGGACTTGTCGGTGAAAAAAGCCGCTGCCCTAGGTGCTGACCTCACCGGTGTCAAAAAAAATGCACTCTATCAGCGCTTACTTGAGCTCCAAGCACAATAGTTTTTGGATATTATAACCAAACAAATGCAAGTATAGATTTTTTGAGGAGAGGTAAGCAATGTACGATGTGATGGCGATAGGTAATGCCTTGGTTGACCACGAATATCTGTTATCAGATGCAGCACTAGAAGAAACTGACCTGACCAAAGGCAATATGACGCTGGCGGGTATTGAAGAACAACAGCAATTATTGGCGTATTTTAAGCTGGCAGAAATAGAACCATCAAAACAGGCGGGCGGCGGTTCAGCTGCCAATGCCATGTATGCGTTTTCAAGTTTGGGCGGTAAACCTTTTTATGCCTGCCGCGTCGGCGATGACAAGCAAGGTGAATTTTATTTAAAAGACTTACATGCAGCAGGTGTTGCCACCTCACCTCAGTCCATTCATGTAGGCGGTGTCACTGGCTCATGTGTGGTTGCAGTGACTGAAGATGGCGAGCGTACTATGCAGACGTTCTTAGGTACTTCAAGCGATATAACCGCTGATAACGTTGACTTTGGGGCGTTAACTCAAGCTGAGTGGTTATATTTGGAAGGCTACCTTGCGATGTCTGCAGGTATTCAGCCAGCGATGGATCAATTGCGTCAGCAAGCGACTATCAATGGTGCCAAGATTGCCGTTAGCTTTGCTGATCCAGCCGTTGTAAAATTCGCCAAAGAGGGTTTGCTAAATATGCTTGGCAATAAGGTTGCGGTGATATTCTGCAATAGTGAAGAGGCACGTTTATTTACAGAAGAAAAAGAATACAAGTCAGCGGCGCGTGCGCTACTTGAATACTGCCAAATTGCAGTAGTCACTGATGGTGCAAATGGGGCGGTAATTGCCCATCAGCCAAATAATGAGTCTGACATTGAAATTCATGATATCCCTACGCCAGTGATCGATCATGTCATCGATACCAATGGTGCCGGTGATAACTATGCGGGTGCATTTCTATATTCTTTGTCGCAGCAATATAGCTTACCAGAATGTGGTCTTCTTGCTAGCGCAGTTGCCGCGCAAGTGATTCAACAGCTCGGTCCACGTTTAGCGTCAGAAGATTATAGAGATATTGCCAAACGTGTACTGACTGCTTAAAAAATCAAGCCTAATACTTAGCAGTGTTTAGATAGCTTAAAAAATAAAAAGGCCCATATCGATTTGATATGGGCTTTCTGCTTTATCAACTATTATTTGATTAAGCCGCAGCCAATGCTTGCGCCAAATCCGCTTTGATATCTTCGATATGCTCAATACCAATTGATAAACGAACCATATCAATGCTGACGCCTGCCTTTTCGAGCTCTTGCTCATTGAGCTGGCGATGGGTGGTCGTCGCTGGATGACAGGCCAGTGATTTGGCATCGCCGATATTGACCAAGCGCGTAATCAGCTGTAAGGCATCGATAAAGCGCGCACCGGCTTCAAGTCCACCTTTCACCCCAAAAGTCAAAATAGCAGAAGGCGTGCCTTTCATATATTTCTTAGCAAGTTCATGTTCAGGATGATCTGGCAGTCCGGCATATTTTACCCATGCGACTTTATCATGATCACGTAGATACTCTGCAACCGCTTGCGCGTTTTGAACATGACGCTCCATACGTAAACCCAGCGTCTGTAAGCCTTGTAAAATACTAAAAGCATTGAGTGGGCTTAACGCTGCGCCAGTATTTCGAAGAGGTGCCACACGAGCACGGGCGATAAATGCCGCAGCGCCAACGTCTTTGACGAAGTTTACGCCATGATAGCTGGCATCTGGGGTATTTAATAATGGGAAACGCTCAGGGTAATCGCCCCAAGGAAAGGTGCCTTTATCAACAATGGCGCCGCCAATCGAGGTACCGGTACCGCTCATATATTTGGTCAATGAATGAATGACAATATCCGCACCAAACTCAAATGGACGACATAATGCAGGTGTCGCAACGGTGCTATCAATCACGACTGGCACGCCATATTCATGCGCGATATCACTGAGTGCTTGGATATCAATAATATTGCCGAGTGGATTACCAATACTTTCCGCAAAGACCATCTTGGTCTTATCATCGATTAAATCACGAATCGCGGCAGGGTTTTTGTGGTCGAAAAAGCGAACTTCGATACCTTGGCGTGGCAATGCATGAGCGAATAAATTATAAGTACCACCATATAGTGTCGATACCGCAACGATATTGTCGCCTGCTTCACAAATGGTTTGAATCGCATAAGTAATGGCAGCCATACCAGAAGCCACAGCAAGCGCGCCAATACCACCCTCAAGTGCAGCAACGCGCTCTTCTAATACCGCATTGGTCGGGTTCATGATACGGGTATAAATGTTGCCCGCGACTTTTAAATCAAATAAGTCTGCACCATGCTGGGTATTATCAAACGCATATGAGCTGGTATGATAAATGGGCACGGCGACCGCTTTGGTGGTCGGCTCTACAGTATATCCGGCATGAATCGCCAAGGTCTCAAGGCGTTGATTATTTTGCTTAGCTGGTTGTCCGTCACTCATATTGCGCTCCTATAGTTAAAATATCTCAAAAACGCTACAGTGCTGCTGGTATAAATTTTTTGCAGCCTCTGTCTGCGTAGGCACAGCAAGCAAGAAAAATTAATATCAGCAGTACTTGATGTATCGATATTACTTTTCCCTGACTATATATATTTATTCGCTATCAAAAAATACTTGTTGATTAAAATAGCTATCGCTAAACGATAGGCATAAAAAAAGCTGAGTTAATCATAACTCAACTTCTTTATGAAAATAATAGCAAATTATCCATCGCTTAATGACAAAAATTCATAAGCAATAAAAAACAAGTATTCTATTCGTATTTATAATTACCAATTAGCTTTTATTTATAATAAGCGTTTTCAGTACGGGTATGATCAGTCTCATCAATCACTTGCGTCAGCTCTGGTATTTGCTGTTTCAGCTGCACTTCAACACCTTGACGCAAAGTCATATCAACCGCTGAACAGCCTTGACAACCACCGCCGAACTTTAATACCGCAGTGAGACCAACGCCTTCTTCATCAATCAATTCAAGCAACTGCACATCACCACCATGCGCCGCTAGGCTTGGATTGATCTCAGACTGCAACACATAGTTGATACGCTCTTCCACACTGGCATCAGCACCCACTTTTGGCACTTTAGAGTTTGGTGCACGGAAGGTCAGCTGACCACCAAAACGGTCTTTATTATAGTCAATTACCGCATCTTCTAAATAAGGTACTGACGCCGCTTCAATAAAAGCAGAGAAATTATCGTAGCTGAATTTTAAGTCCGCACTATCCTCTTCGCCTGGCTGATTGTAAGCCATGCAGCACTCAGCACGCGGTGTACCCGGATGTTCAACAAAGATACGTACGCCAATACCATCGGTGTCTTGCTTCGATAGCAAATCCGCTAAGTAACCTTGCGCCGCTTCCGTGATGGTAATATTGCTTTTAGCTTCGGTTTGCTCAGTATCAAGCGCTGACTCGTAATCGGCAGCAGGTTCTACTTGAGTATCCGTTGGGTTATGTTCACTCATAATGCGTCCTATCTGTGTTATGACACCAGCGTGCTGTGTACCCGCTTCTTGTGTCGCCAATGCAAGGGAATATGTGTCAGTGACTATCATGCTTATCGTTTGTTGCTTTGACCATGACAGCTATCTATTTATACGGCTCATTATAGCGCACTTAGTCGACTATTCCGACTGCGGCGGTGTGAATTAGCAGTGGCTATCGGTAATGATACTCACTTATAGTGAGCTGACCGTATCTTCATTGTATATAAAGACAGTAAGCTGACTTATCAAGTCTATGATGTATTCAGTGTAGTTAAAAGCTGTTACAAGCAATGAAAGCCGCTAAAGAAATTTGCTCAGAAAACTTAAGTCTTAAGAGAGCCCTGTATGTTGACTGAAAATCTAAAATTTGTGAGCACAAGAGATAGGGCGTGTTGAACATTCGACCATGGCACTGACAAAGACTATTTTTTAGGCGATTCGAAGGTAAAAATAGTAAGTATAGTCATTCTATACGTCTATTTTTAGCAATGAAGCGGCAAAAAAGAGTCCTGTCCTTTCAGGCTGATGCTAAAACTGCCCCATACGGTGTTGCAAGTCTTGCTAAGGTATTCACATTATCATCGACTTGCGCCTTGTCTGGAACAGTTTTAGCGATCAGCAGTGCCTATTTGTGAATGTTCAACACGCCCTAATGTACAAATCGCTATTTGGCACATTTTTGATGGTGAAAAACAGCATTATTTATCTGATAGCTCTACTTATAAAGCCCAAAATATATTTTTAACTCATGGTACATTTTCAGACAAAAAAACCTGCATAAGAATCGCTGAATACTTGGCTGGATTTGGTCATCACTGTTATATCATGGAATGGCGCGGTCATGGCGCAAGCTCAGCACCAAAAGATAAGTTTAATTTTGAAACGGTGGCAACCTATGATTACGAGGCGACTTTTCACTATCTTTTTGAAGAATTAAAACTTGATAATCTGCACTGCGTTACCCACAGCGGCGGTGGTATTGGCTTAACCATGTTTTTGATTCAAAACCCAGACTATATCGATAAGATAAACAGCGCCAGCCTATTTGCCTGCCAAGCCTATGGCGCCGCCTTACACCCTATTAGCCGTGTCAAAATATTTATTGCCAAGTATCTCAATCGCTTATCAGGCTATATTCCCGCGCAAAGATTGAAACTCGGTCCCGTTAATGAAAGCTACCATATAATGAAGCAGTGGTACGACTGGAATTTACAGCAAAACTTTTATAGCAGCTTTATGAAACAAGGCGATACAAATAAAAGCAATGTAAATAAGAACAGGGCGCCACATATACTTGCTGATCCTGCGCCTTTTGATTACCGACAGCATATGCCAAAGATTACCATACCCATATATGCTATTAGCGCTAAAGGTGACCAGTTCATCTCCCCCACTTTGGGTTGTCGCGCACTGTTTAATGATTTTCACAATCATGCGAATACCTTTCGTGAGTACTCGCTTAGCAATGGTAATTTAGACGACTATACGCATAGCCGCATTTTAAATAGCCGTCATGCTGCCGAAGAGATTTGGCCAACAGTTGCGGCGTGGATTGACAAGCATAGCGACTAACTTTATATATTTACCTCTAGCTTGATTGCTCAATAATATAGATACAGCCTTGAACATCTTTATACTTGCCAGCCAGTTGCAGCTTGTGTCAGTATTGATGTCTTTAAATTATTTTGAATTGATAATATTTTGAATCCTAGTTAATAACCAATAATTAAAAAATCCCCATTAATGATTGATAGCAGTACGGCAGGAGCTGGGCGTTTATGAGTGAAGCATCAGAGCAAACTTCAAATAAAAAAAATACACACTATCGCTATTTGGTGTTTATCGGGCGTTTTCAGCCCTTTCATTGTGGCCATAAAGCAGTTATTGATGAGGCACTAAAGCGGGCTAACAATGTGATTATGCTCATCGGTTCTGCTAATCTGCCACGTAGTTTGCGAAATCCATTTAGTGTTGATGAGCGCGCGGCGATGATTAAGGGCGCTTATTCAGCAGAGGAAGCTGCGCGTATCCATTGCGTTGGACTCGATGATGCACTCTACAATGACACGCGTTGGCTACAATACGTGCAAGCAGGCGTCAAATCAGTCACCGGCGATTTACAGACTGATATCGGGCTGATTGGTCACTCAAAAGACAGCTCATCGTATTACTTATCACTATTCCCCAATTGGGCATCGGTCTCCGTACCTAATTATCATAATTTATCCGCAACGCCTATACGCGACAGCTACTTAATGGGTGCTACGCCAACGCCTGAGCGCACCCCTGAGTCAACGCGCAACGTATTGGATGAATTCAAGAAAACAAGCGAATATCAACAACTGCACGATGAAGCCGATTTTGTTGATAAGTATAAAAAACAATGGGAGGCTGCTCCTTATCCGCCAACCTTTATGACTGCCGACGCCTTAGTCGTACAGTCAGGACATATCTTGCTGGTTGAGCGCCGTAGTATGCCGGGACAAGGATTGTGGGCACTGCCGGGTGGGTTTTTAAACCCAAAAGAGACACTATTTGACGCCTGTATCCGTGAGCTACGTGAGGAGACTCGCCTCAAAGTCCCTGAGCCTGTATTGCGTGGCTCTTGTCATAGTCAGCATACTTTTGACGACCCGTATCGCTCAGCGCGTGGGCGTACGATTACTCAAGCATTTTATTTTCAGCTAAAAAACGACCCAAAAGGCTTGCCAAAAGTAAAAGGCGGCGATGACGCAACCACAGCGTTTTGGTTGCCACTCGCCGAGCTTGATGCCAAAATGATGTTTGAAGATCATTATGCGATTATCACCAAAATGGTGGGTTTGTAGAATTTTATCGTCTTGTATTCATAATTTACCATGCCCAAGCTGATAGACAGCAAGGGCTAACCGCCGCAGCTTATCTTTTATCAGCGTAGTTGCGGCATCTCAAAGCAGAGGAGTTCTGTGATGTACACCAGTAATTTAAATAACTTAATCCTAAATAGCGACAGCTACAAGACCTCACATTGGGTGCAATATCCAAGCGGTAGTGAATATCTATCGAGCTATATTGAAGCACGTAAAGGCGACTACGATGTGGTATTTTTTGGGCTACAAGCGTTTATCAAAGAATATCTAAGCACGCCAATCACTCATCAAGATATTGATGAAGCCGAAATGGTCATTCAAGCACATGGTTTGACCTTTAACCGTGCTGGCTGGGAGCGCTTGGTTGATAAACATGGGGGTTATTTACCACTACGTATCGAAGCCATACCTGAAGGTAGCATCGTGCCTGTATCCAACGTCGTCTGCCAAATCATAAATACCGACCCTGAGTTTTATTGGCTACCAAGCTATATCGAGACTGCTTTGCTTCGTGCCATCTGGTATCCATCGACCGTCGCTAGTATCTCCCATTATTGCAAAGGCATCATACGTCAAGCATTAGACAAATCAGCAGACACTACCGAATCACTAACCTTTCGTTTGCATGATTTCGGCTCGCGTGGGGCATCTAGCCAAGAATCGGTCGCCCTTGGTAGTCTTGCACATTTAGTCAATTTTGCCGGTACCGATTCGATGACAGCGCTGGTGGCTGCCAGCCGCTGGTATCAAATGGATAAAGACATGCCAGCATTTTCTATCCCTGCCGCTGAGCATAGCACGATGACGGCATGGGGACGCGACAGTGAAACTGCTGCCTTTGCCAATATGATTGAACAGTTTGGCGGAGCAGGTAAAAGCTTTTCTGTGGTCTCTGACAGCTATGACTTATGGAATGCCATTGACAATATTTGGGGCGGCAGCCTAAAAGACGATATAAAAAATATGGGCGGTACCTTAGTTATCAGACCAGACAGTGGCGACCCAGCCAAAGTCGTGCGCGAAGCCTTGGAGCGTTTGGCAGTAAAGTTTGGTACGACAATCAACAGTAAAGGCTACAAAGTCCTGCCCGATTATGTACGCGTTATTCAAGGTGACGGCATCAGTCCACAAAGCTTGAGTAAGATTATCGATGTGGTCATGAGAGCAGGCTTTAGCGCTGATAACGTGACTTTCGGTATGGGTGGTGGACTGCTACAACAAGTCAACCGCGACACCATGAGCTGGGCGATGAAAGCCAGTGCTATCTCTATCAATGGTATATGGAAGGACATCTATAAAGACCCGATCACCAGTCGTTCAAAACGCTCGAAAAAAGGGCGTTTGGCATTAACCAAACACAGTAATGGACAGCTAAAAACGATTAAGGCTGATGAGCTTGCTGCTGAGAGCGATAACCTACTGCGTAATGTTTATATTGATGGAAAATTACTTATAGACGAGAGCCTAACTATTATTAGAGAGCGTGCAGGATGGTAGCTACTAGCAAAATACAGAATAAAATAGCCGCTGTTGCAAAGGATGTTTTATTTGCTCCTGTATACCTTTATCAAGGTCGAAAAATCAAGCGAGATACCGTCCGTTTGCCTGAGCCAAATGGAGAAAGATATGGGTCTGTGCAACTGGATCATGCCCGTAACAAGTCAGCCGCTCAGAATAAACCCGCACTACATATCATGATCGTTGGTGATTCAGCAGCGGCTGGAGTCGGTAGTGAAACGCAGCAAACAGCGCTCGTTGGTAAGCTCATTCCAATTTTGCAGCAGCAGCCCACTATTAATAAGAAGTTTTCGGTATTAAAATGGTCACTGCAAGCAACAACAGGGCACACCAGCTTTGATATTTTACGCAGGCTATACATTATGCCAGCACCAAACAAGCCTATCGATGTGATGATACTAAGTGTTGGGGTCAATGATACAACATCGAGTGTGGCTGTAGACAAGTGGCAACAGCAAATCAGAGATATTATTGCCATCGCTCAGCGTAAGTTTGGCGTGGGTGAGTTGCTTTTTCTAAGTCTACCGCCTATGGCACAAATGCCAGCAATACCTGCTCCGCTAAATAACTTTGTTGGCGCAAAAGCGTCTATTCTTGACGAAATATTGCAGCAAATCTGCATGGCTCATAATAACGTCACTTATATGGCAACGGATTTCCCACGCATGATCGCTGAGCACTCTAACGGTATGCCGATCGATATCAAGGTAATGTTTGCGAGCGATGGCTTTCATCCAAGTAGCCTGATGTATGGCTATTGGGCGCAGCAATTGTCGGAGCGGATTGTAGAGTTACTCGATTCATCAACCCATTAGCCAAAAGCTAGCACAAAAAAACCGCTGAATAGTCAGCGGTTTTTTGTATTCTTAATACCATCACTGTGCATGCTTGAAAACACACATGCTTAAAATAATATCACACAATACGGGTGAATTATTCTGCAGCGTCAGTATCAGCAGCTTTCTTACGGCCACCAAACGCACCAAAACGTTTGTTGAAGCTTGCAACACGACCTTCAGTAGAAGTTTTACGTTGCTCACCAGTATAGAATGGATGCGACGCACTTGAGATATCAAGTGGGTAGTATGGATATTCTGAACCTTCGTATTCACGAGTGGTTTTGGTTTTAACAGTTGAACGAGTCAAGAAGAACACATCAGCGTTAGTGTCGTGGAATAAAACTTCTTGGTAATTAGGATGGATATCTTTACGCATAATAAACTCTCTATGTCCGATGTATGTATAACGACTTTGCAAAACAGCATTTTTAACGATGCGTTCAGCGAACGATGACATACGTAACTGAGGCACTAAGGACATTCTCAGTCTGGCAACTGCGTCACTGGCTTATTCCAGCACCCAATACCACACCTCTGCTCGCTTAGCCTTTCCCCAGCGGGAAAATCAAACCGCGATTTTACCGGTTTTTGGGGTTTGATGCAAGCAGCAGTTGTGAGGGTTATCAGTGCTAATTTGTCACTGCAGCATCGATAGTATTGAGAGAGATAGACAAGCTGAGTATAATGATGCGTTAGATAATATAATCAATACTCATTAATTTTTAAGGTTAATTTAATAGTATTCAATAAGGATAAGACAATGAAAAATACAATCGCGAAAACCAGTATAAAAGCTGTTCTATTTGGCTCAGCAATTGCTATGACAACGCTGGCAAGTGCGGCGCTGCCAACTCAATGGCAGTTAGATGACTCACATACCCGTGTCGGATTTTCGGTCAATCACTTAGGGTTTTCGACCACCATGGGTCACTTTAATGATGTTAAAGGGGTGGTCAATTACGATATCAAAGCCCCTAATAAAGCCAATATGAACTTCACCATTGCAACTGACAGTATTGATACCAATTGGGATGCGCGTGATGCTCATCTAAAAAAGGATGAGTTTTTTAATGTGGCAAAATATCCAACCATGACTTTTAAATCGACTAGCGTCACATTTAAAAATCCACAACAAGCTACAGTCACGGGCGACTTTACCATGCTAGGTAAAACCAAACCACTGACCTTAGATGTGACTCTAAATAAAATAGCCAATAGTCCTATGACCAAAGAGCCTGTTATTGGCTTTCGTGCGACCGGTGTGATTGACCGTGCCGCTTATGGTATGACCGCTTTTGCAAGTGGCATTACCACCAATGTCCCGATCCAAATCGATGGTGAGCTGATTGAGAAAAAAGCGAAATAAACCTAACGTTTAGGTTCAAGCATTATCAATTTCTCTAAATCTCAAAAGGCAGCCATGATATGTGGCTGCTTTTTTTATTACTCGGCTATTCGTTGACAAAAATCATGTATGCACTTACCAATTTGCCGTTCTATTCTCCAACGTTTTTTGTAGAATAGCGCTATAGAAATTAAGCATGACTACACAATGGCGAATGTGACCATTAAGATTTATGATTACTGTTGAACTTGACTGCCTCTGCACGCATATTAATATCCATAAGCCACCTCATGCCTATGCCAAGTACCCCTTTAAATACTGATTTAATTACCACTTGATGCAAATGCTATTAAGGATATAACCTCGACAATGACTCACTCTCTCATGAATAATCAAGTAATTGCTACTCAACGTGTCGGTATCCTCGGTGGTGGTACGGCGGGGGCAACCATTGCCATTCGATTGGCAGCGTTAGGGCTTGAAACTTACGTGTTCGAAAAAAACAAATCGCTGATTGATGGTCCGCCTATGTGCCATTTGCATGCCGGTGGCAATCTCTATCGCGAAATCCCTGACGAGGACTGCGTCGCCCTTCTCAAACAGTGCATCGATATTTTACGTCTTTATCCTTATACCATTGATGTACGTCCAACGGTATTTGCGGTGCCGACTCGTGATGACGGCTTGCCCGAAGACTTGTTACCGCGGCTTGAGATATTGACCGATGCGTATCGTGAGCTGATTGCTCAAGATGCCAATAACAAAGTACTGGGCGAACCAGAAGATTATTATCAGCTCTACAGTCATGAACGACTGATTGCATTGTCTGAGCGTGAGCAAGTGACTGTGCCAACTACCGTTGATGAATGGATGATACCGGTTGCAAAATACTTGGATTTAAATAAAGTTAAATTTCCGCTGATTGTGGTACAAGAATATGGCTGGAATATTTTCCGCTTGGCAGCATCGGCGCAATTGGCATTAGATGGTTATGAGCATGCGCATGTATTTACCGATACTCAAGTAAAGCAGGTCATGCCAGTTGATTGTGAAAACTGCTCAAACGCTGATCATCATGTGACCAAATGGCGTATTGATTATCAGAAAGGCGCTGGTTTAGATCCTGAATTGCAGTCCAATAGCAAAATCGAGTCCATCGAAGTCGACTACCTCGTCAATGCCTGTGGTTTTCGTACAGGGGTGATTGATGATATGGTCGGTGTCAAAGTCACGCGTATGGTAGAGTTTAAATCCTCTTATATTACTCATTGGGAAGATACCGGTGGACAGATACCAGAGATTATTGTCTATGGTAATCGCGGTACACCTGAAGGGATGGCACAACTAACCCCTTATCCAGGTGGTTATTTTCAGATACATGGCATGAGTAATTTTATCACGCTGTTCAATGATGGTTTGGTCGCTTCAAGCAAAGACAGCGCCCAACCAAAATTGCCGCCGCAATATGTGCATTATATCGAAGATGGTTGGGACAAAGCACCACTACAAGCGCGTAGTCAACAAGCGATTGATTATGTGGCAGAATTTGTACCGACCTTCCATAGTGCCCGTACGGTCGGCAATGCTTTATACGGTGGGCAGCAAATTCCTGGTGAGGATGACACACTGCGGGTCGCTGATGTGAGCTTATACTTTAATATTCGCTATGCCCGTGCTGAAAACGTCAAAGCATCTTCAACTCTAATTGCAGCAGATCAAATCGTTGACGAATTGAGTGAGCTTGGTTTGATTGAACTTGATACGCCCGTGAACCGTAATCGCTATGCTCATGAGTGGGCGTATCTGGCGCACAACGACAGTCTGGCTATTGAGACGGTCGCCCGTGATTTGGCAAAAGAGCGCGGCTTTCCGCTGGCGATGGCAGGCGTCAATCGTGGTATTCGCGAAAAGGCGTTAGAGGATTTAAATATTAACAATAGTTCAGATAATTATAGGACTTAAGAAAGACGTTTTTAATTAGCGGACAAAAAAAGGGAAAGAATTGCTTTTTTAGCCATTCTCTCCCTTTTTTCATATTTGCTTATATATCTGTTTTTAGTTGCCTGCCATCTTTTCTGTATTGACAGCAGCATCTATTTTGACCATCGTCTGCAGTAAATCAATGGCATCACCAATCGTGTTACATACTACCAAGCGCTCAAGATCTTCTTGCTTCATAAAGCCTTGCTCAGTGGTATATTTTAAATGCTCAATCATACGACCATAAAAACCATTAATATTCAAAATAATCATTGGCTTTTCATGTTGATATAGCTGGCGCCATGTGGCGATTTCCATGATTTCCTCTAAAGTACCAAGTCCACCTGGTAAAGTAATAAAGGCATCAGCATATTCTGCCATCACTGTTTTACGTGTGTGCATGGTATCTGTGAGATGTAAACGGGTCAGCTGCTCATGAGCGATTTCGTGTTTGAGCATAAAGGTTGGAATCACGCCGACTGCTTCTGCACCACCTCGAATCACTTCATCTGCCACAGCGCCCATCAGCCCGATACTCGCGCCGCCGTATACTAAACCCATGCCATTGTCTGCTAATGCCACACCAAGCTCTCGTGCGGCTTGCTCATATATGACATCATTACCCAAACGCGACCCACAATAGACCGCAACTAGCGGCATAGTTAACGCTGATTTATCCACGGCTTTTTCGATATTAGTAATATCTTGACTGGTAATCACTTCATACGTGTCATTATTAATTTTCATTTGCATATAGCTAGCTTCCTTAACTTTTATATCAATTGTTTTTATTAAGAACTTGTTTGTTAAAGTATTTTTATCCGTGCATATGGAATAGTCAAGATAGTTATTCAGTCCAGACTTAATGGATCATATCATGCAAGATAAATTGGGATAGAACTTAGAAGTCATATTTGAGCGCCTTCCCTACTGAGATTTATTTTAACATAAGCAATGCTATCACGCGGTCGCAACCATTTATCACTACGCAATTACTACATTTTTAAGGCTACACATTGGCAGCTTATTACAAATTAACGCCTTCTCTTTTCTAACAAAGCTCATTCATAAAAACGATAACAATATATTAAGTTTCAACCATGGAAAATAACCCTACCATTACTCAAACAGAGGCTTATTCATTAAGCATTATGACCGATCGCAATCAGGCATTGGCAGCGACTGTCTATCGTCCTAAAAATGAGGTAAAAACAGCGGTTATGATCGCGCCAGCAACAGGTATCAAACGCCAGTTTTATCATAACTTTGCCACTTACTTAGCCGAGCATGGCTTTGGTGTACTAACCTTTGATAATGAAGGCATCGGCGAGTCATTGTCCACCGATTTGGCAAAATGTGATGCGTCTCTAATCAGCTGGGGTCGTCATGACATGCCAGCCGTCCTTGATGCCTTGCAAGATGAATTTACCGATGCCAATTATCATTTGATTGGTCATAGCGCTGGCGGTCAGCTGATTGGTTTGATGCCAAATTACCAGTCTATTGCTTCAGTATTTAATGTCGCCTGCTCATCAGGTCGCATCAAAAACATGGACATGCCTTATAAGCTCAAAGCCATAGGTTTTATGGAAGCATTTATTCCTCTCACTAATTTGACGTTAGGCTATACGCCATCGGATAAAATCGGCATGGGCGAGCCGCTGCCGCGCGGCGTCGCTCGTCAATGGCGTGAGTGGTGTAATGGCGCAGGTTATATCAAGACCGCCTTTGGTAAAAGTATACACACGCATTTTTATGATGAGATCGATATGCCAGCATTATGGCTAGGGTTTAGTGATGATGAGATTGCCAATAGCAAAAATATGGATGATATGATTCGTGTCTTTACCAAAATGCCAGCAGAAAAACACTTTTTAGATCCCAAAGATTTTGGTGTTAGTAGCATCGGTCACATGCGTTATTTTAGCAGCAGGACCAATGCTAAAGCGCCTAAGCTGTGGCAAATGGCGATTGATTGGCTAAATAATCAATCGGTTTCAGCGTCTATCTAGCAAAGAAGCCGTCTATTTATTCTTTTGCAATTTCTGCCTTGATGCGTTTGGTCAATGCAGAATAAAGCGACGGCTGCATGTTGTGGATATTACCCAGCATCCATTTTATATAGCTAATAGGTACATCTTTGATTGGTATGCCTTTATGCTTACCAAAGGGCATTTTACTAACTGGATTGGCTTTATTGGCAATAGCATGCGCTGCTGCAAAATCAGTTGGTGCAATCGCTAAGCGCTCGCAGCAAGCCTGATACAGCAGATAACACATACGAGCATCACCGAGCGCATCATGAGCAGCAATCGTCATCCTACTAGCCTCACCTTTGCCCAATAACTGCTCGATACACTTGGACTGACCATAGGCGCTCCATTCAGGAAATGCGACGCGCGCCAGCCTAACGGTGCAAATTAGCTTAGCGGAAGGACTGCCAATCACCCGCCAATCAAAGCGTACATTATGCCCAATAAGATACTCAGGTACCTCAAACTGCTCAAGCTCGAACCGCTCAAGACCTGCTACATCGTCATCGGTAATACCATGGACTCTAATCACAACTGGCGATATTGATCGACCACTATTAAAGTATTTCATCCACTCAAAGCCCGTAGCTACATTAATCGTCGCCACTTGGATAGGACGTGGATCACGACCTTGATCGGTTTCGGTATCGATAACAAGCGCAGTGTCTGTCATAAAGGTTCAGCCAAGAATTATGGAAAGCAGTAATAGATAGTAACATTGGTATTTTAGGTAAGGGTTATTTTAAAGACACGTAAACGTTATATTTATGGGGATAAAAGCCAGAGATAACAATGGCATACAAATAATAGAGAACTTAGCTTATATAATATCTGTTGGCATTCATTCAAAAACTCAAAGAGATTTCAATGCGAATAGATGGCAATCATGAACAACCAAACCCTAGGTTTATCAGCCGCGCAATTAGCGTACTTATCAAGGCCGCAGTATTGCTGATGCTGTTATTCGTATTTGACAGATTATTACCGAGTATCAGCCAACAAACTCAATCATTTTTCATAGCAAAATGGCAGCAGCTTAGCCTATTGCAACATCCGCTACCAACAGAGAATAGCCTGCCAAATCCGCTACCCAAGCAGCATCTGACTGATACGTGGGGCGCTGCTCGTAGTCAAGGCCGCTCACATGAAGGGATTGATATTTTTGCGGCGCGCGGCACGCCGATTCAAGCGACGACCCAAGGTATCGTCAGCAAGGTAGGCGAAAATGCGTTAGGCGGTCGCGTCGTTATGATAGTGGGACCAGGCGGCGCAGGACACTATTATGCGCACTTGGAAGACTATGCTGACATTTCTCCCAATGACTGGGTAAATGCCGGTGATACCATTGGTTACGTGGGTGATAGCGGCAATGCTAAAGGCACACCGCCGCATGTTCATTATGGAATTTATATTAATGGTAGCGCGGTAAATCCTTATCCACTTTTGCAAAAGGATTAAAGTGTATTAAGCATTAATTCATTGCGGCAGATCGTACATGGTTATTTGGGAACACGGCACTAAATGTCGAGCCTACGCCTTCTACAGACTCAATCTGCAAGCGCGCTTCATGCTGATATAACACATGTTTTACAATAGCCAGTCCAAGTCCTGTGCCACCCGTTGCTCGGCTACGCCCACTGTCAACACGATAAAAACGCTCGGTCAAACGGCTAAGATGCTTTGGTGCGATACCGATACCATTGTCTTCAACCGCAAATCGGCAACCCTCAGCAGTCTTAGTCCAGCTGATAGAGATATTACCGCCTTTTGGTGTGTACTTAATGGCATTAATCACCAGATTAGACAGTGCACTATTCAAGTACATCTCTGAGCCATATAGCCCGTCATAGGTATCGATATGCAGGTGAATGGTATGCTTGTATTCTTGGTTATATGCTTGCGCGTCATCATAGACATTTGTGAGTAGCCTAGTCATGTCGATATCATCAAACGCATGAGTTTCTTCGATTTCGATGCGAGACAGGAGCAATAAGTCATTGACTACCCTGTTCATACGAGCTGTCTGCTGAGTCATCAACTCAAAGCCGCGGCGCCAGTGTGAAGGCATATCTGGCTGATCAGAGAAATTCTCCAGATATCCCATCAAGACCGTCAATGGCGTACGCAGCTCATGCGAGACATTGGCCACAAAGTCGCGGCGCATCGCTTCTAAATGCTGCAAGCGGGTCACATCATAAATGATCAGTAGTTTTTCATCGCCAAATGGCGTCAGCTCACACTTTAGATAGCGGTTTGGGTCTTGCCAAGAGACGATATTCACACTCTCATCGGCATCACTATTAATCGTCGTTGCCTCCTGATAATACTTCATAAATTCAGGCACTTGAATGAAGTCAAAAATACGCCTGCCTTTATCTGAAGATTGTAACAATAATAAATCCTGCGCCGCTTGGTTCCACCATTCAATTCCATCATCGTCATTGAGCAAAATCACAGCATCACGTAATGCTCGTAAAGCACTTCTGATTTTTTTAAGTTGATTTATGGGACGTTGGTATTTATCTTGGATAGGCATTTTTATTTATCCATTATTTTTTATAATTTTTCTACTATCAGCCGCTTCCGATAAAAGGCGACACTATACAATATCCATATTGCTAGCGATTACCCTTTTTCGATACGGCTAGAAAATCGATAACCTGTACCGCGTACCGTTTGTATCAATGTATCACAATCATGTGGACGTAGTAATGTGCGTAAACGCTTTACGTGAACATCAATGGTTCTATCTTCGATATAGACATTACCACCCCATACTTGATCGAGCAGCTGGGCACGGGTATAGGCGCGCTCAGGATGGCTCATAAAAAACGCCAATAAGCGATATTCTGTCGGACCCATATCGATAATGTCATCACCCACCATAAAGCGTTGGCTTTTGGCATCTAAAGTTAGCCTGCCTATACTGATAGGTTTGTCGCCGCTTAGCGCGTTACTACGTCGCAATACCGCTTTGATTCTTGAGATAAGCTCACGAGTCGAGAAAGGCTTGGTCATATAATCATCAGCGCCTGCGTCAAGACCATGCACTTTACTGTCTTCTTCACTTTTAGCAGTCAACATAATAACCGGTATCTCGGCGAGCAGCGTATCGCTTTTTAGCATACGGCAAAAATCAATACCACTTTTATCACCGGGCAACATCCAGTCTAATAAAATCAGTGCCGGACGGTGATCGACCACTTGTTGGTGCGCCTCTGACACATCCGCTGCTTGTAAACTATCAAAGCCTGCCATCTCTAGCGTCATGACGACCATTTCACGAATGGCGTCTTCATCTTCAACAATCAAAATTTGCTCTTTAGACATAATGTATTCTTAGTGTTAGAGGACAAAATAGAGTTTATAAAAGCCGTAACAAACGCAAATAAGCGTTTCTTTATTAAAGGGCTTAATTATGACAGCTTAATGACATTTACTCTTAGATTTATAATACTTAGTAGCCCTGCTAATGACTTAATGCACTTCCAATAAAAAGTTTAATGGTCCATCATTAACACTCAACACTTGCATATCAGTGCCAAACCGACCCGTTGCAACCGTTAGATACTGCGTCTTTGCGTAATCAACCAATTGTGCGAATAAAGCTTGAGCCATATCAGGTGTCATTGCGCTACCAAAGTCAGGGCGGCGTCCTTTGTCCGTCTTTGCCAGCAGAGTAAATTGTGAGACCAATAATAGCCCACCACCGACTTGCTGGATATTTTTATCGAGTTTACCGTATTTGGCTGGATCGTCATCATTGTCAAAGAGTCGATAAGTCAAGATTTTATCAATCATCCGCTGCGCACTTTGTAGGTTATCATCGTGCCCCAAGCCAATATACGCCAGTACTCCAAAATCAATAGCGCCAACCTCCTGCCCATCAACGCTGACACTGGCATGTTTGACTCGCTGAATAAGAGCTCTCATTGCTTACTTCCTTTAACGATTATGGTCATACAGTCTGCTGCAGACCATGATAAAATACAATTATCGATGCATGTACTTATGATTATATTTATAAATAAATCTAGCTATAAAACTGCCTATCTATGATTTTTTAATATAACTTTTTATTTTAATAACTATTTTTAATCCCTACTTTGGTCATCTATTATGAATGTATTTACTACCTTACAGCAATTTGTACCGCAGCAAAAAATCAGTAAAGTCGCAGGACGCTTAGCTGCCAGCCGCCACCCTTGGGTCAAGCGTACATTTATCCGCAGTTTTGCCAAAGCATATGATGTTAGTCTAGATGAATATGAGCGTCAAAGCCTAAACGCTTATGAGAGCTTTAATGATTTCTTTACTCGTGAGCTCCAAGACAATGCCCGTATTATCGATACCAGTATCAATGGTATTGTTAGTCCTGCAGATGGCATGATTTCGCAGCTTGGGCAGATTCATGACCATAAACTACTGCAAGCAAAAGGTCGTGACTATGATATCGGTCAGCTCTTAGCGAATAGCGCAGATGGCGATTATTTCGCTGACGGTAGTTTTGCCACGGTCTATCTTGCCCCAAGCAACTATCACCGTGTACATATGCCATTCGATGGCACTCTTATTAAAACTCGTTATGTCCCTGGTACACTGTTTTCGGTCAATAATACCACGGCTGCCAATGTACCGGATTTGTTTGCTCGTAACGAGCGCCTCGTCTGTCTGTTTGATACTACCTATGGTAAAGCGGCGGTAGTGATGGTCGGTGCGATGATTGTCGCTGGGATTGAGACAGTAGCAACGGGTAAAATTAGCCGTACTGATGATATTCAAGAAGCCGATCATGATATGAGCTTTAAAAAAGGTGACGAGCTTGGTCGTTTTTATTTAGGTTCAACCGCAATTGTAATACTGCCAAAAGCGGCAAAAACGGATTGGCAAGATACCATGCAGCATGGCTCCATCGTTCAAATGGGGCAACTGTTAGGTAGCGCTAAAATCTAATACCATTTATCTAAGTAAAAACGCTTGTCACAAGTAATATTGGGCAACATGAGCATAGACAGTAACCAGAATACTGCCTATGCTTTTTTTGTGCCTACTCCTTTCTTATGTTTTTTAATACTGTCTTTTTTCAGTCGTTTTTTTTGTGATAAAAAGGCTTTATGTCATCAAACTGTCATATTCATTTGTCAAACTCTCCTTATTAACCGCAGAGCATCATTTCAGCAAACCACTGTTATTGTTATTTATAAATGCTTGATACTCAAAATTGATTAATTTTAGGAGAAATAATGCGTTATTCATTCATGGCAGTAGCAATCGCTAGCACTTTGACATTAGCCGCTTGTAACCAAACGACGAGCGACAATGAGAGCGAGAAAACCAACGCAGCAACCACAGCACCATCAGAAACCGCTGCTAGTGGCGACGCTAGTGCTAGCTCAGCTGAAAATGTATCGATGAACATTACCGGAGCTGGTGCTTCTTTTCCACAGCCTATCTATGCTAAGTGGTCAGATGCCTACAACAAAGCCACAGGTGGTCAGGTCAATTATCAGTCTATTGGCTCATCGGGCGGTATCAAACAAATCGTTGCGAAGACCGTAGATTTTGGGGCATCTGATGCGCCGATGACACCAGAAGAGTTAAACGAAGCCGGTCTGATACAGTTCCCAACAGTCATCGGCGGCGTCGTGCCAGTTGTCAATATTGATGGTATTGAGCCAGGCGCGTTGAAGCTAGACGGTAAAACCTTAGCCGATATTTATTTGGGTAAAATCAGTAACTGGAATGATCCTGCTATCAAAGCATTGAATCCAGATTTGACCCTACCTGATGCCCAAATCACCACCGTATTCCGCTCAGACGGTTCAGGTACGACTTTTAACTTCACGGATTATTTGGCAAAAGTATCACCAGACTGGAAAGACTCAGTGGGTGTTGATAAAACCGTTAAATGGCCAACATCTGCCACTGGTGCAGGCGGCAAGGGTAACGAAGGCGTTTCAAGTTACGTCAACCGTATGAAAAACTCTATCGGTTATGTTGAATATGCGTACGCTAAACAGAACAAAATGTCACACACGGCACTTAAGAATGCTGCTGGTAACTTCGTACAGCCATCTGCAGAGACCTTTGCCGCGGCAGGTGATATCGATTGGTCACAGCAAGAAGGTTTCTATAAAGTCATTACTGATTCTGAGACTGAGCAAGCTTGGCCAATCGCCGCAGCCACTTTTATCTTAGTACATAAGCAGCCACAAGATGCCAAACAAATCGCTGGTGTATTGAAATTCTTTGACTGGGCTTATGCGCAAGGTGATGACGACGCTATGGCACTTGATTACGTACCCTTCTCTGATACTGCGGTTGCCTTATTTAAATCAAAATGGAGTGAGGTCAAAGGCAGCGACGGTCAACCTGTCTATAAACCTGCACAATAACCTGTTTATCCTAGTGATTGCATAATCACTCTCAAGCCAGCCTCTCAAACCACTATTCTCCGGTAGGGGTTTGAGAGGTTTTATCACAGAAAATTTAAAGGTCTTTTTAAGTTTGTTGTGATAAAACCTCTTTTACTATTTTGACTTGATTCTATTCAACGCTGAGACACTTATGAATGATTTAAGGTCCCAACTGGCTAAACAAAGACGTTACGATACGCTGTTTGTCAATGCAACCAAAGCCTTTGCAATCTTGGTGCTGTTGTCGCTTGGTGGCATCCTCCTCTCATTAATCGTGGGCGCTTGGCCCAGTATCACTGAGTTTGGACTGGGGTTTTATACCAGCAATAACTGGGATACGGTAAATAATCAATACGGTGCGCTTGCGCCTATTTACGGTACGATTGTCACCTCCTTTATTGCGATCGCTATTGCTGTGCCAGTGAGCTTCGGTATTGCTATCTTTTTGACTGAACTATGCCCTAACTTCTTAAAAAAGCCATTGGGTATGGCCATTGAGCTGTTGGCAGGCATTCCCTCTATTATTTATGGTATGTGGGGATTATTTGTATTTGCGCCTTTTTTTGGCGATCACATTCAGCCATGGTTCATTGAGCACGTAGGGCCTTTACCTATTATCGGCAAGCTCTTTGCAGGTGCACCAATGGGGCTTGGTATGTTTACCGCCTCCTTAGTACTGGCAATTATGATTATTCCTTTTATCGCGGCCACCATGCGGGATGTTTTTTCTGTGGTGCCTGAATTATTAAAAGAATCCGCGTATGGCATGGGTGCAACGACGTGGGAGGTGATGTTCAAAATCATCCTACCTTATACCAAAGCTGGCGTGGTCGGTAGCGTAATTTTAGGGCTTGGACGCGCATTGGGTGAAACGATGGCGGTTACTTTCTTAATTGGTAATGCCTTTAATATCAGTCCAAGTCTGTTTACCTCTGGAGTGACGATTACTTCGGCCTTGGCCAATGAGTTTGCGGAAGCGTCCAGTGAGCTACATTTGGCATCACTACTACATTTGGGCTTAATCTTGTTTGTTATTACCTTCATCGTGTTATCTCTGGCTAAGTTGATGCTTATGCGCATGGATAATAAAGCAGGCAATCGATAAGTCTTAGACTAGCCTCTTACGTTTCGACAGACTTCGAAGGATTGATAAAAGATATGGAAAATAAATATGATGCCTTCTAATAATGCAACCAACGCAACCAATGCACCGTTACCAGTCAAAACAGGATTTGAAGGTCGTTATAACCGCAGCCTTTATAACAAGCGCCGCTGGGCCAATAAGCTAGGACTAAGCTTTGCGATGTCGGCAATGTTTTTTGGTTTGTTCTGGTTGTCTTGGATTTTGTTTACGTTGTTTGTTGAAGGTTTTCAAGGCATCGTACAATTGCCTGTATTTACGGCTGATACCCCACCGCCCATGAGTGCAGGTGGCTTACGTAATGCCATTGTTGGTTCGGTGATGTTGGCCTTTTCAGGATTGTTTATCGGCGCACCTATTGGCCTGATGACAGGTATTTATTTATCTGAATTCTCTCAAGGTAGTATGCTTGGCAAAGTGACGCGTTTCTTAAACGATATTTTGCTTTCTGCCCCATCAATTGTTATTGGTCTCTTTATCTATGCGCTGATGGTCAAAGGTCAAAGTTTCTCTGGCTGGGCAGGCGCATTGGCACTAGCACTGATTGTCATTCCTGTGGTGGTGCGTACCACTGAAAACATGCTCAATCTAGTGCCCAATAGTATTCGTGAAGCGGCCTATGCACTCGGCACCCCTAAATGGAAAATGGTGACGCAGGTTACTATTAAGGCGGCTAGCGCAGGACTCACCACTGGGGTGCTATTGGCCTTTGCCAGAATCACTGGTGAGACGGCACCCTTGCTATTTACAGCGTTGAATAATCAGTATTTCAGTACCGACATGAGTCAGCCCATTGCTAACTTGCCCAATACCATCTATCAGTTTGCGATGAGTCCTTATGACAACTGGCACACACTGGCATGGTCAGCAGCATTGCTTATTACGATCTCTGTCTTGGTATTAAATATTTTGGCGAGATTCATCAGTGGTAGAGGTCAGACCAAATAAATCTGACGATAGAACACGTGACATCGAGCATTTACTTGAATTTTAATTGAGCTGGGTTGGATAAAATTATGAATTACGTCATCAGCAAAGTTCGTACAGAAGCGCCTGCTAATTGCTTCAATGAGGCAACAGGCAATCAGACAACAGGCAATCCATTAAGTAGACCTACGTCTACTAGCACGCAGATGCAACAACCGGATATTGCCAGCCTAACCAAGCAAACAATTCATGATATTCCTAAAAATATGCCCGCTGCAAAAATAGAGATTCGTGACCTAAGTTTTTATTATGGTGACTTTCAAGCGCTAAAAAATATTAATATTGATATTCCAGACAAAAAAGTGACTGCCTTTATCGGGCCTTCAGGTTGCGGTAAATCCACACTATTACGTACGTTTAATCGTATGTATGATCTATATCCCGGTATGCGTGCAGAAGGTAATATCAACCTCGATGGCAAAAATATCTTGAGCAAAGACATCGATGTGAACTTGCTACGCGCACAAGTCGGCATGGTCTTTCAAAAACCGACGCCATTTCCAATGTCTATTTATGACAACGTGGCATTTGGCGTACGCCTCTACGAGAAGCTAAGCAAAGCTGAGATGGATAATCGTGTCGAATGGGCACTCAAAAAGGCAGCTTTATGGCTTGAGGTAAAAGACAAACTTCGTGCATCAGGATTGTCTTTATCCGGTGGTCAACAACAACGGCTTTGTATCGCTCGCGGTGTAGCGACAAAACCTGAAGTACTACTCCTAGATGAGCCAACCTCAGCGCTCGACCCTATCTCGACAGGCGCGATTGAAGAGCTCATTACCGATTTAAAAAACGACTATACGATTGCTATCGTGACCCACAATATGCAGCAAGCGGCGCGCGTCTCTGACTATACCGCCTATATGTATCTGGGCGATATGGTAGAGATGGGCGAGACGAATCAGATATTTACCAATCCCACTCAAAAGGCGACTGAAGATTATATTACCGGTCGTCATGGTTAAAACAGTCTGTACTGATAGTACTAATTTTTTAGTATCTATTTTATGTTTGCACCCCTATTTAAATCTATAAGAGTAAGGAAGCCGCCATGCTAATAACGCAAAAACATTTATCAAAGGGTTTTGATAATGACTTAGATGATGTGATTGAGCTGTTTATGCAAATGGGTTACATGGCAGCAGAGCAAGTCATGGTTGCGACACGCGCTTTGATAGCTGCAGATGAAGCGACCGCGAAAAAAGTGATTGCAGACGACCAGCTGATTAATCAGCTAGATATTAAAATCGATGAGCAAATCATTTTGTTAGTCACCAAGCACCAACCCGCAGCAAATGACTTGCGTTTGGTGATGGCGGTTAGCAAAGGTATTGTTGACTTTGAACGTGTGGGAGATGAAGCAGAAAAAATCGCGCGTATGGCCTGCAAGTTAATTAAAGACGGCGCTTCTCCAAGAGGATATGCAGAGGTTCAGCATTTATCCAACAAGGTGCACGTGATGCTACTTGATGCGATTGACGCCTTCTCGCAGATGAATCCTCAGCAGGCATTTTCGGTCTTGCAAAGTGATGCTGCGGTCAATGAAGAATATCAATCTGCCACTCGAGCCTTGCTGACCTATATTATGGAAGACAGCCGCCACGTGTCCAGAGTGATGAATATACTTTGGGTATTGCGCGCCCTAGAACGTGTGGGCGATCATGCTAAAAACATTGCTGAGCTGGTTATTTTTTGCACCAGCGGTAAAGATGTGCGGCATACAAATTTTATGCAAGTAGAAAAAATCATCCAGCAAACCACGGATGCTGGTAGTAATAAATAGCATTTTCTTTATCGCACACGCTGGTCTGTTTAGAACATAGTCCGTTCAAAATAAAAAAGACACGCTTTTAGTAATGTGATACTGCTATAAATTTAACCATCAATCAACCAGCCCTGCGCGGTGGCAAATTCAATCTGCCGTGTCTGCCAATCATAAATACTCGGAAAGCTGTCTTTAATAAAGGCATGCGCGCCAGCTACTTGCGAGCGCGTAACATTAGATGCAATCCACGTTTTTCCGTTGGTATTTAAATTAAGCAAAAATGGCAACAAGCGATCAACCACTTTCAGCAGCTGGGTTTCTTTGCTGCTGCCAGTTTCCTGTTCTTCCCAAATCTCATTTAAATCTTTAATGCCATTACCAAGCTCAGCTTGTAAGCGCGCAATGCCAGCTCGCTCTTTAACATGCGCATCAGCACGTTTATCAGCATATAAAAAAGTATCACCAGCGTCAATTTCGCCCAAATCATGTACTAGCGCCAGCTTTAGTAGTTTCTCATGATTGACATCAAGTTCAAACAGTTCAGCAATGGACCAACATGCCATGGCTAAATGCCAAGAATGCTCAGCTGAGTTCTCTAAGCGAGTCGTACCTGTCACATAGCTACGTCGATTGACACGTTTAAGCGCATCAAGCTCTAATAAGAAATGAGTGACATAATCTATATCAATGTTTGAGGCAAGCGCTGGGTTAGGGAATGACATGGAATTAGCTGATGACATAAATTTTCTCTTAATTTTTCTAACAATGTATATCGCTTCATTCTATCTTTACGCATAAGCAATTATTATACATTTTATAAGCGCTATATAGTCACTGTACTACAAAAGAGTTATGATTTGGATGAATATCATAAAACAACTTAGATAAGTCATTTTCCATCCAGCCTTGTCGTAGGAACTTCACTTGAGCCCACTTCTTCTCGATAGGATTTAGATCAGGGCTGTAGGGTGGTAGCCATAGAATACGATGGCCATGTCTGTTGAGTAGTTTTTGAATACGCCTATTTTTATGAAAGGCAGCGTTATCCATCACAATCACGCATTTTCTTTTAAGCTTTGGTATTAGTATGAACTTGCACCAGTTATAGAAAATCCCTTTATTAATGTTTGTTTTTAAGTAATCGAGTGCAAAGAGCATTTTGTCATATAGGGCACCAATGACATTGGTTCGATCTTTAGCTTGCCAGTTATAACTGTCAATACAAGGGCTACCAATGGGTGCATAGCCACAAGGGCGCATTGTTTCACTCTCAAAGCCACGCGCGTATATGTAGACAATAGCAAAGCCTTGAGAGATGAAGTGGTTAAGTTTTTTTAGGTAGTGAGCTCTCTTTACTGGACAAGCTTTGGGATGCTCAAGTGTCTTTTTTTTTGCTAATACCAATACGCTTTAAGGCTTTACTAATACCCGTTGGACTACATTTAAAACGCTGAGCTCTCTCATAATGGTAATCGTCAGGGTAATCCTTAACATCTTGAGCTAAGGCTTCATCCTCTATTTTGTAGGGCTTAATATCTCGAGTGGTTTTACTGTGAAGACGCTTCTTCCACTTCTGGATAGTCGTGGGACTGATATCATAGAAAACAGCAGCTTCAGCAAAGGTCATGCCCTCATCTAAGCTTTTCAGGACTTGTTTGCGATAATCTAGGGAGTAAGTCATGGTCATTTATAGTGATAATCGTTTAGTTGATTTACTTTATAACATTTTTGGAGTCAGCTGACTATAAAAGAAGGTGCTAACCTATCGTTAATTAGCGTTACCATAAAAACAAAATAGCGCTTATCTTAGTAAGCGCTATCTGTTGTGCAAAGAATGACAATAGCTATTTAATCAAGTTACTAATGGTTTTAAACGCAGGGTCTTTGCTACTACGGCAAAGCTCAAACAGAATGGTTTCAACCGTGGTAATCACCCCACCAGCACGGCGAATACGGCGAATGGCTTGCTTTTTATCATACGGGAAACGCGAACCGACGGCATCACCAATAATAACTGGCTGCATGCCATTATCTAGCAAATCAAGCGCGGTTTGTAGCACGCAGACATGTGCCTCAACACCGAATAATAAAATAATGCTTCGATTCTGCTGCGCAAGATGATTCCATGAATCGTCATTATCACAGGCACTAAAGGTGACTTTTTCAAAACTTTTAGCATTATCGCCTTCTAATAATTCACAAATTTCAGGCAATGTTTCGCCTAAGCCCTTTTTATATTGCTCATTCAGCATAATAGGAACATCAAGCGCTTGCAGACCTTTAATCAAAGTCGTTATTTTTTTGAGAATATTTTCATGATCATAGATATGCGGTGTTAGGCGCTCTTGCACGTCGATTATCATCGCTTGAGTATTTTCACGGTCAATACGGTAGGTACGATCAGTAATCATGGTGGACATAGTACACTCCTTGTACGGCTGAAGCCGACGGCTCTAAACTGATTTAGAATGAATATCAGACTTAAAATCATAATGATGAATTACTCTCTTATTTAGTCACAGTTTAGCGAATGCGTCAATGGAGATAAGCGATAGTAACAACTTATGACCTTTTTATTCTAAGTAAACCACTATGATTCATAAATACGAAAACCCCCAGTTATGATAACTAGGGGTTCATATTAGAGTGCTTAACTATTTTAAAATTATTGCCATACTATAGGCTTAAACGCGCTCAATAATAGTCGCAATACCTTGACCAAGACCGATACACATCGTCGCTAAACCGATTTCAGTATCTGATTGCTCCATGGCATTTAGCAAAGTAACCGTGATACGAGCACCTGAACACCCTAGTGGATGGCCTAGCGCAATCGCGCCACCGTTGATGTTGACGATGTCCTGCTTACCAGTCAAGTTCAAGGCTTTAAGTACAGACAAGCCTTGCGCGGCAAAGGCTTCATTAAGCTCGATGGTTTGCATATCATCGATACTCAAGCCAGCACGTTTTAGCGCTTTTTGCGTGGCAGGTACAGGACCATAACCCATAATCGCCGCATCACAACCAGCGACCGCCATGCTACGAATACGAGCACGTGGCTTTAGACCAAGCTCTTTAGCTTTTTGCGCGCTCATGATTAGCATCGCTGATGCACCATCAGATAATGCAGATGAGGTAGCAGCAGTCACCGTACCGCCTACTGGATCAAAGGCTGGGCGTAACTTTTGCATTTGTTCCATCGTGGCATCAGGACGAATCACTTCATCAACGGTACATAGTTGCAAGCGACCCGCTTCGTCATGACCTTCGATACCGATGATTTCATTGTCAAAACGACCTTCAGTGGTGGCCGCCCATGCACGGCGATGCGACTCAAGACCAAAGGCATCTTGTTCTTCACGGGTAATGTTATTCATACGACCAAGCATTTCAGCGGTCAAGCCCATCATGTTTGAGGCTTTTGCATAATGCTTTGACGCTTCAGGATTCAGATCAACGCCATGCATCATGCCGACGTGACCCATATGCTCAACACCACCGATGATGAATACATCACCTTGGTTGGTCATGATTTGAGCCGCAGCAGTGTGTAGCGCCTGCATAGATGAACCACATAGACGGTTAACGGTTTGACCGCCCGCAGTCTTTGGAATACCAGCCAGCAGACCGATGTTACGACCGATGTTTAGACCTTGCTCTAGCGTCTGGTTGACACAACCCCAGATGATGTCTTCGACGTCACGTGGGTCAAAGTCATTACGCTCAACCAATGCACGGACCAATTCAGCAGACATGCTATCAGCGCGGACATGACGAAACATACCGTTTTTAGTTTTACCCATTGCTGAGCGTACACCATCTACGATGACCACGTCTTTTGGACTTAAAATTGTCATACTATCTTCCTTTTCAATTTTTATTGTCAGTGGCAGTACCCTAATGCTCGCCTATCTAATTTAGAAGGTTATTGATAATAAATAAATTACCAATTCTCTTATCGAGCATGTGTACTGCACTTCATCCTAGTAATGACTGCCTGTTACGCGGTAGCGTAAAAGGTCTCGCCTGCTGCTGCCATATCGCGAATCTTTTGCGGCGCTTCATAAGCTTTGCCAAGATGCGCGTATTTTTCACACAGTACCAAGTAGTTATCTAGACCCATTTGGTCGATATAACGGCAAGGTCCACCGCGGAATGGCGGGAAACCAACGCCCATAATCATCGCCATATCGGCCTCGGCAGGCGTGCTAACGATGTTGTCTTCTAGGCAACGGACGGTTTCATTACAGAAAGCCAGCATGGTGCGGTCGATGATAGCTTGATCTTCAAACGTTTGCTTATCGCTATCAGTCGTAGTTTTTAATAGCTCATAAGTGGCCGCATCAGCCACTTTTTTTGGCTTACCGCGGCTATCTGTTTCGTATTTATAAAAACCAACGCCGTTCTTTTGACCCAAGCGTTTGTTTTCATATAAAAGCTCAATCGCGCCTTTATAATCAGGCTTCATGCGGTCAGGGAAACCTTCTGCCATCACTTCTGCGCCATGAACACCCGTATCTAGACCGACCACGTCGATGAGATAAGCAGGACCCATAGGCCAGCCAAATTTTTCCATGACTTTATCAACATGAGCAAAATCAGCGCCTTGCTTAAGCAACAAATCAAAGGCACCAAAGTATGGGAACAAGACACGGTTCACTAAGAAACCTGGGCAGTCATTAACCACAACAGGTACTTTGCCCATTTTAGAGGCTAGCGCAACAGTGGTTGCAATCGCTTCTTCTGATGACTTCTCACCGCGGATAACTTCAACCAATGGCATACGATGTACTGGGTTAAAGAAATGCATACCAACGAAGTTTTCTGGACGCTCTAATGCTTCAGCTAAGAAAGTAATAGAAATCGTTGAGGTATTTGACGCTAGGATACAGTCGTCTTTTACCAAGCCTTCGACTTCTTTAAGAACCGCACGCTTCACGTTTGGATTTTCTACGACGGCTTCGATTACGATGTCCGTTTCAGAAAAGTCGCCATAATTCAAAGTAGGACGGATACGGCTTAAGGTTTCACCCATTTTTGCTGGGGTCATTTTGCCGCGATCAACCATTTTGCCAAGTAACTTGCTGGCTTCACCCATACCAAGGTCTAATTGCTCAGACTTGATGTCTTTCATGATGATTGGCAAGCCTTTACTGGCTGCTTGATAAGCGATACCGCCGCCCATGATACCAGCGCCAAGTACGGCCGCTTCATTGATTTCATGTGCTTTTTTACTGTGCTGCTTGGCTAATTTTTTAACCAATTGATCGTTTAAGAACAAACCAACCAAGCTTTCTGCTTGTGGGGTTTTAGCCGCTTTTGCAAAACCTGCTGCTTCTACTTCAATTGCTTTATCACGTGGTAAGTTAACGTGTTTTTCGATAGCAGCGATAGCTAGTGCTGGCGCAGGATATTGCTTAGGATTGGCTTTGGCAAAGATCATACCTTTTGCACTGTTAAACGCCATCGCTTGCTCAAGCTGATTTAACTTAACAGGAACCAGCTTTTCTTCGCGTTTTGCTTGCCAATCAAGCTCACCTGAGATACATTTTTTGACTAGGTCAATGGCAGCATCTTGCAAGTCATCAGCAGCAACAGTCGCATCAACCAAGCCAAGTTTTAATGCATCAAATGCTTTTTTTGGTGTGCCAGTCGCAATCAGCTCAAGCGCATTATCGATACCTATGACACGCGTACTACGAACCGTACCACCAAAACCTGGGAAGATACCCAATTGAGTTTCTGGTAGACCGATGATGGCTTTGTCGCTCATGACGCGGTATTCGCAAACCAAGGTCATCTCACAACCGCCGCCAAGCGCTGCACCATTGATAGCCGCTACTTTCGGGAAAGGCAAATCTTCGAAGCGATTGAAGGCGTCATTGATATTAATAACCCAATCTTTGATTTCTTCTTCTGATTGCTTAAAAGAAGCCACAAACTCTGTGATGTCTGCCCCAGCGATAAAGACGCCTTTGCTTGACGTGACGATTAAGCCTTTAACGTCATCCGCTTTTTCTAATGCATTAACAACTTCGGCAAATTGCTTGTTGGTTTCAGTGTCAAACTTGTTCACGCTCTCATTTTCGGCGTTGTATTGCATGTTGGCGATGCCATCCTCTAGCATTGTCACCGTGATGCGATTTCCTTGGTATACCATTTGGAACTCCTTGCTATATAACGAAAGCTACGTTTTAAAATTAAAATAAATAGCCAGTTATTGTTAGAAAAATGGGTAATAGCACCGCTAACCTGCCCTTTTATCCTAATCAACAATAATGACGTCATTGTGATAATGGGGATAAAAGTGAGCCAAATTAAACGGTGAAGATATCTTTATTATCTAGCGCTTATGCCTGTATCTTTATAGCTATGTACTGGTTTTCTATGTACTTATATTACTACTATTGTCGCTATTGACTGAGACTTGGTCTTATAGCCGTTTTTCGATTGATAAATGGTGTAAAACCTCAGTTATCAATCGCTAGACCAATTTCACGCCAATTAGTGTAGGGGATTATGCCCCCGACTGTCACAAGCTAATACCATACTCGCAAGTCACTCTTAAATCCACAGCAGCCCTTTACCTGACTAGCAATCTGCCTTAAGTGATTGTTTGTATAATGGAATCAGACTGTAGTGATTAACCTTTAAATGCAGCCTCTTATCAAAACATATTTAACCACTAAGTTAAATCAATAATACGTAACGAGGGCTTGTTGCATTATTTCATGCTGCTTTTCATATCAAGCTTTCTGCTTTTGATCTCAAACCTTCTATTTTTAATATACAACTTTAAAAAATACATTAGGGATTATGCATGTGGCATAAGGAATATAATCTATCATGTTACACTAACGATATTTTTATTATTCACCTGATAGAAGGTTGGGTTATGTCTGTTTCTTCTACGTCGAGCGTTGTTCCTATTAGCTTTATCCCTTTTAGCAATACAGAGCAGTTTCACCATGAGGTGCGCGCGCAATTAGCCAAAGATATCGAAGTGTTATTTGATTATGCTGAGCTGCCAAGCCCGCTGCTTGACGCTTGCCGCTATGTAATGACAGGTACAGGGAAATTGGTACGTCCGCTACTGGTTGCCAGCGCTTTTTCCAGCACTTATAGCCATAATGATACAATCGCTGATAAAGACAATGCCTTGGCATCTTTGTTAGAACACGACTCAGATTATGATATGTGCCGCCGTGCAGCGTTGGCGGTGGAGCTGCTGCATACTTATTCGCTGGTGCATGATGACTTGCCATGTATGGACGATGACGAGCTGCGCCGTGGTCAGCCAACTGCTCATATCGTCTTTGAAGAATCGACCGCCCTGCTCGCTGGTGACGTGTTGCAGACGCTAGCCTTTGAAGTATTGACCGCTGAGCTGCCAACCTTTGCGCCTTTTGACTCAGCTATTGCCAGCCAGCTTCTGGCTGTATTTGCCCCACGTGCCAGACGCATGGTATCGGGTCAAATGCTTGACCTTAATGCCGAAGCCAGTAACGACATCTCACAAGATCATTTAGAAGCCATTCATCGTGATAAAACCGGTGCCTTGATTGAAGCGGCGATGTTGATGGGCGGTATTTGTGCTGGCGCGACGGCTCCGCAGCGCATGGCTCTACAAGAGTGTGCACAGCATATCGGTCTCGCCTTTCAGGTTCAGGACGATATTCTAGACGTAACGACCTCTACTGATACGCTTGGTAAACCTGCCGGCAGTGATGAAAAGTTAGATAAATCTACCTATGTAAAATTGATGGGTGTCAATAATGCGACAAGCTATGCGCAATCGCTATTTGATGATGGGCGTGCAGCCATTTCTCGTGAGCTTGACGACAGCTCAGACACCGATGCGCTGATGGCACTTATCGAATGGCTTTGGGCACGTAAGAAATAGTCTAATAACCAACACGCCCAATATTTTAATCAGCAAAAAACAGCAGTGAGTGGTCAACATGGACAGTAACCTTACCCCGCGTATTTACCTCGGTACTGGCGGTTATAGCGATACCGATTTGCTCGGTACGCTTTATCCAACTGGCACCAAAAAAACCGACTTCTTACGTGAATACGCCAAACAATACGGCGCAGTTGAGATTAATAGTACTTTTTACGCACCCATTGGACAAAAAGCCTTTGCTGGTATGGTCGATAAAGCCTATGTACAAGCAGACAGTGAGTTGAAGTTCGCGGTCAAGCTGCATCAAGACTTTACTCATGCGCGTAAGGGCACTGCTGAACATGCGCAAGCGTTTTTAAATGCCCTATCCCCGCTTATCGAAGCCAATGCTCTAGCGCCATTATTATTACAATTCCCACATGGCTTTGATCGTACTCGTGAGCATCGTCTATATCTCGCAAACCTTGTCAGTTGGTTTCAGGACTACCCACTCGCTGTTGAGTTTCGTCATAACGGCTGGCATACCCCGCAAGTGGTCGATAGTTTTGTCAAACAAGGGTTGATTTGGTGTAGCGTCGATTATCCCAAAGTCAGCGGTTTACCGCCATCTCGTCTAATATTTACTCAGCGTACGGGCTACCTGCGTATGCATGGCAATAATCTAAACTGGTGGGATGCGATGAGTGCCGCTGACCGCCATGATTATCGTTATAGCGAGGCGGAAATGCAGGATTGGGCGCAAGCAATTGCCAATCAGCGTCAGCATTTTGATACGCTATATATATTCTTTCAAAACACCGTCAACGCGCACGCTTATTATAATATTGCGATGCTGAGAGAGGCGTTGGGTCAGTTTGGATTTGAGATGTTTTGATTTTTAATATAAATTTTCCGTTATCATATCGTGTTATCTAGTCAACTTATGGAGCAGCAAATGTTGCCAGAACATGGAAGTAAAAAATTTAAATGTCCACACTGTAATATCGTTGCAACCCAAGAATGGTTTAATGGGTACAATGCAGGTAATGCAGTAATATCAATTTTTCAGCATATTTATTTAAACTATAGACAAGGTGTTCAGGATTATGCTCAAAAGTTCGTTTCCGATTTTTTAGACAGTAGCACACATGACTTTAAACAAACTTTTAATAGATTTGTACCCAATGGTTTTTCAATAGCTACTTGCTGCTCATGTAGTGAAATTACTTTATGGGTAAATGAGCAAATTGTTTATCCTAAAAGAACCACAATTCCACCACCTAATGAAGATTTAGAAGAAAGTATAAAAGATCTTTATATGGAAGCTGCGACTATTTTAATTGACTCACCTAAAGGTTCTACTGCTCTTTTACGGCTAGCTCTTCAAATGCTATTAAAACAAGTAGGCAAAAGTGGTAAGAAAATAAATGATGATATAGGAGAGCTAGTAACGGAAGGATTAAGCCCTACAATACAGCAAGCTTTAGACTTACTGAGAGTGGTAGGAAACAACGCAGTACATCCTGGGCAGATAAACTTAGACGATAATGCTGAGATTGCTGAGAAATTGTTTAGTATATTGAACTATATTGCGGATCAACTAATTACTAAACCAAAAGAGCTTGAAAGTTTATATAAAGATTTGATTCCACTAGATACGCAAGAACACATTAGGCAAAGAGATAAACAAAAATAATTTATTAGTTTCTAAAATCCAAACAAAAAAAGGACGCCTCTCAGCGTCCTTTTTCAAATCAAATACCTAGTGGTTAAAGATTACTCTTCAACACCAGCATCTTGACCTTTATATTTTGCGTTTGCGTAGTCCCAGTTCACTAGCTTGTCTAGGAACGTGTCGACGTAATCAGGACGACGGTTACGATAATCGATGTAGTAAGCATGTTCCCATACATCACAAGTCAATACCGCGATTTGGTCATGTGCAAGTGGTGTATCAGCGTTAGCTGTTTTGGCGATAGACAATTTGCCACCGACTTTATCAGCGACTAGCCATGCCCAACCTGAGCCAAACTGAGTCAATGCTGCGTTTTTGAACTCTTCACGGAACTTGTCATAGCTACCGAAATCTTCTTCGATTTTCGCTTTCAAGTCACCAGTAGGTTCGCCGCCGCCGTTTGTTGGCGTCATGCAGTTCCAATAGAACGTGTGGTTCCATACTTGGGCTGCTTGGTTAAACATACCTTGCTTGCTGTCATCTTTAGCCGTTGCTATGATGATTTCTGACAAAGTTTTGTCTTCTAGACCAGAACCTGGTAGCAACTCGTTAAGCTTAGTCACGTATGCATTGTGATGCTTATCATGATGGAACTCTAAAGTTTCAGCACTGATGTGCGGCTCTAAAGCATCTTTTGCATATGGTAGGTCTGGTAAAGTAATCTTTGACATAGTTATTTTATCCTTGCTGTTTTAGCTGTTATTTTATGGAAACTGAATTTTACGCTATTTTTAACACGCAAAAAACCCTATAAAATAGCTGGCTAAATTGGCTGAGTTTATTGTTTAAAATGAATGTTATCGATTAATACATTGTATTACTGAACACAGTATCACGTATTATTATGAATCCAAAATTAACTATTATTCTTTACTTGCTCTTGGCACAAAAACCAAACACTTGACGTTGTCAGCCTTTATTAACCAAATATTCACAAGCTATAAGATATAATTCACTGTAGCTTGGCAGCTATTATAGCAATAGTGGCGACAAATATCAGTTACCAAATGTTATGTAAAGCGCAAGCAGTATCGCTTGCGAAAAACAGGCAAAAAACTATAGCAACAGCACGTTAATATGAATCACTCTCTTTTATTATTTAGACCTAATTACACGACGGAATACCCTTTATGAGCGTTATCAGTACATCACCACCCTTGACCCAACCCACATCTCACAAGCCATGGGTACTCGCCAGCAATAATAAAGGCAAGCTTGCTGAGTTCACAAGACTATTTGCCGAAGCAAATTTGGATGTGACGGTGATACCGCAAGGACAGCTTGATATCGAGGATGCGCTGGAAGATGGGTTGAGTTTTGTAGAAAACGCCCTTATAAAAGCCCGTCATGCCAGTCGTATTAGTGGTCTACCTGCGATTGCCGATGATTCTGGCTTATGTGTGCCAGTATTGGGCAACGCACCGGGTATTTTTTCGGCGCGCTATGCCGGTGAGCATGGCAATGATGCCAAAAATAACGCCAAACTAGTCACTGAATTGCAGCCTATCCGCGATGAGCACCCTAATGAGCCTATTAAAGGCATGTTCGTTTGCGTACTAGCGATGGTACGTCATGCTGATGATCCGCTACCGATTATCGCGCAGGGTTTATGGCAAGGTGAAATTCTAACAGCAGCGCATGGCGATGGCGGCTTTGGTTATGATCCGCTATTTTGGTTGCCAGAGTTGCAAGCAAGCGCAGCAAGCTTAAGCGCTGCTGATAAAAACCGCATCAGCCATCGTGGTCAGGCGATTCAGCAGTTATTGGCACAATTGCCGTTATAGTCATATTGGATAAGCAGGCAGTACACAATATGGCTTATCAAAATCGTGCGAGCGGCTATGAAAGAGATAATTTTTACTTTAATAATCAGATAGATTATACTGTTCTACTTTTAAAATTTTGTTGAAAGCCGTTAGTTTTCTGTATAATTCGCCAAAAAGCGTTATTATGCGAGCCATTAGCGGTTTATGATTGATATTTGATAGCATCTATTACGATTTACCATTTTTTATACCAGTACCAAGGGCGATTGCTTGAGGCATTGGTGGTAAAATAGCTATCACTATTCCCCTATTTATTCCAACGGCAACCAGTAGCACACGCGTATTTTGCAGCATGGTTGTCTATTACTATTTAACCCTAAGTACTTTTCAATCCGAAGTACTATTTAATCCTAAAGGTGTAATCAACATGGCTACAGATTTACAAGTCACAACCAACAAGCTTTCTAACAAAGAAACTCAGTTAACGGTCAAAGTACCCGTTGAAAAGATTCAAAACAAAGTTGAAGGTCGTATTCGTCAAGTTGCGAAAACTGCCAAGATTGACGGTTTCCGTAAAGGTAACGTTCCTATGTCACATATCCGTGCACAATACGGTGCTGGCATTCAGCAAGAAGTGATCAACGACGTCATCCGTGATACCGTTTTTGAAGCGATCAAATCTGAAGACATCCGCGCCGTTGGCATGCCTAATATCGACGACGTAAAACTTGAAGACGATTTCTTGGTTTATCAAGCGACTGTTGAAATCTTCCCAGAAGTTGATGTACAAGGTATCGATGAAATCGAAGTTGAGCGTCATACCGCCAAGGTTGATGAAGCTGATGTTGACACCATGATCGAAAACCTACAAAAACAACGTGAAGAATTCGTTGAGAAAAAAGGGAAAGCGGACAAAGACAATCAAGTAACTTTTGACTTCGAAGGCTCTATCGATGGCGAGAAGTTCGAAGGCGGTTCTGCTGAAGACTTCAAACTGGTTATCGGTAGCAACCAAATGATTCCTGGTTTTGAAGCAGGAATCAAAGGCATGAAAGCTGGCGAAGAGAAAGTGATCGACGTCACTTTCCCAGAAGATTATCAAGCTGAAAACTTGGCTGGTAAAGAAGCTCAGTTCAAAATCAACGTAAAATTGGTTGAAAAATCTAAGCTACCAGAAATCGATGATGCGTTCCTTGAGCTATTCGGTGTTAAAGAAGGCGGCGTTGAGAAGTTAAAGGACGACGTTCGCAAAAACATGGAACGCGAAATCAAAAACGCGGCGCGTAGCCAAGTTAAGCAAGCAACGTTTGACGCTTTGTTAGAAAAGAACGAGTTTGACGTACCAAACGCTATGCTAGAGCAAGAAATCGATCGTCAGCGCAACATGATGATGCAACGTTTTTCTCAGCAGTTCGGCGCCAATGCTGATAGCTTTGATAAAGACATGCTGCCAAATGAGCTATTCGAAGAGCAAGCACTACGTGCGGCACGCCTTGGCATCATCGTTGCTCGCATTATCGATACCAAAGGCTTAGAAGTTGATCAGGCTCGCGTTGAGACATTCATCAAAGAAGCGGCTGAAAACTACGAAGATCCAAGTGAGGTAATCGAGTACTACACCACTGATAAGCAACAGCGCGCGAACATTGAGTCTGTTGTACTAGAAGACCAAGTAGTAGACTATCTAATTGGTCAAGGCAAAGTAACGGATAAAGAAGTTAGCTACCAAGACCTATTAGCTGCTCAGCAACAACAGCAAGCAATGTAATCTAGCTCTTTGCCATTAACTGGAACTGACTGCTAAGATTGCTCTAAAAATGCCCTGACAAATTTGTTAGGGCATTTTTATTGGTGGCTTATATGCTATCTTTATGGATAGATTATAGAAAGCACCCTTGATAAGTGGGCACAAACGCCCTATTAATAGGAAGTCCCCTATGCTCTTAGTAGAAAGTCATTTTTCACATGAAAAAGTTACTATTACTCTGATAAAAAAGTTACCATTAGCTCAATTATTTTAACCCAATAGCTCTTATTACCGCTATTTATCAATTATTGATCCGATACCCGTCTTATTTAGCGTAATAGGTTTTATTATAAACCGACAATGTTTACAATGATAAACACCAATAAAAATTTAACGATTTTCTACTTTCTATCTTTATAAACAGGATATTTTTATGACAGATTATGATCGCATCACTGCCAACCCGCATTTTGATATGCTGATGAGCGCACACAACCATGTGCAGAGCATTACTCAAAGTGCCTTGGTTCCTATGGTAGTTGAGCAGTCAGCTCGCGGCGAACGCTCGTTTGATATTTTCTCGCGTCTACTACGTGAGCGCGTGATCTTTTTGACCGGTCAAGTCGAAGACCATATGGCCAATCTTATTGTGGCGCAGCTGCTATTTTTGGAAGCCGAAAACCCTGATAAAGACATTCATTTATATATCAACTCACCAGGCGGCTCGGTCAGTGCTGGTTTGGCCATTTTTGATACGATGAACTTTATTAAGCCTGAAGTATCAACCATCTGTATGGGCGGTGCGTATAGCATGGGCTCATTCTTGTTGGCTGCTGGTGAGAAAGGCAAACGCTATGCCCTAGCCAATGCTCGCGTCATGATTCATCAACCTTCAGGCGGCGCGCAAGGTCAAGCATCAGATATCGAAATCAATGCGCGTGAGATTCTAAAAACTCGTGCACGCTTAAACGAGATTTTGGCTGAGCGTACAGGTCAGCCAGTAGACAAAATTGAAAAAGACGTTGAGCGTGATTATTGGTTAGATGCCAAAGAGGCCAAAGAATATGGTCTGATCGATGAAGTATTAGAGCGTCGTCCTGCTTCTTTATAATAGCCAGTCTATGAGCAGCTGTATCGATGTAGCTAGTAGCGCTGCTTATGCTTAAGTGCTCTATATTAGACACTTAAGCGTTGATACACACATCAGAATATTTATAAGTATAAAATTTTAGGAGTGCCTGTATATGGCAGAAGATAACACCCCGCAGTGCTCGTTTTGCGGCAAAGAAAAAAGTGAAGTGAAGCAGCTGATTGCTGCTGACGATGCCAATATCTGTAATGAATGTATTGAGCTATGTACTGACCTTATCGCCGACAGTGACGAACATGGTGATGACGATAGCGACATTGATACCTCTTGGGTCAATAAAAAGCTACCAACGCCAAAAGAGCTACGTGCCAAGCTTGATGAATATGTCATCGGACAGGACGCTGCCAAAAAAGCGTTAGCGGTTGCGGTTTATAACCATTATAAACGCCTAAAAGTTAGCCAAACTTTAGCCAATGATAGCAAAAAAGCTAAAATTGGCGCTGATGATGCGATGGTAGAATTGGCAAAGAGTAACATCTTACTGATCGGTCCAACCGGTTCTGGTAAGACTTTGCTTGCGCAAACCTTAGCGCGCCTACTCGATGTGCCGTTTGCGATGGCAGATGCCACAACCTTAACCGAAGCCGGTTATGTCGGCGAAGACGTTGAAAACATCGTGCAAAAGCTATTACAAGCATCAGATTATGATGTAAGTAAAGCGGAGCAAGGCATCATCTATATTGATGAGATTGATAAAATCAGCAAAAAAGGTGACAATCCTTCTATCACCCGTGATGTATCGGGCGAAGGCGTTCAGCAAGCATTGCTAAAACTCATCGAAGGTACGGTCGCAGCTATTCCACCACACGGTGGTCGTAAGCATCCGCAGCAAGAGTTGATCCAAGTCGATACCAGCAATATCTTGATTATCGTTGGTGGCGCATTTGCTGGTCTAGATAAAGTTATTCAGCAGCGTACTGAAAAGACAGGCATTGGCTTCAATGCTGATGTCAGCTCAAAAGATGATAGCCGTCGCAGCTCAGAGCTACTACAGCAAGTTGAGCCAGAGGACTTAATTAAATTTGGTCTTATTCCTGAATTAATTGGTCGTCTGCCAGTGCTTGCAGCCTTACGAGAGCTAGACGAAGATGCATTGGTACAGATTTTAACGGAACCTAAAAACGCCTTGGTTAAGCAGTATAAGTATCTGTTTGATATGGAAGGCGCTGACATTACGTTTACCAAAGAAGCGCTTGATGCGATTGCCAAAAAAGCGATGGCACGCAAAACTGGTGCTCGTGGACTGCGCTCTATCGTTGAGAATGCTCTGTTAGAGACGATGTATGAGCTGCCTTCTATGAAGGATGCTAAGACCGTACTCGTTGATGAACAAGTGATTAACGAAGGCAAGACGCCTGAAATTGCTTAGCCTATCGTTGGTGGCAAATTGAGGTTACTTGGTTATCGCTCATAAGCTTTTATGATAAAAACGGCGTCTGGCATTCATTGTGCTAAGACGCCGTTTTTATGCCTACCGTCCTATTATTTATAGTCAATGAAAAGTAAAATCGATACATCAACAGTCCTGTACTACTGGTATCAGTTTTTGCAGCCTCTGTCTGCATAGGCACAGCAAGCAAGAAAAATTGATATCAGCAGTACGTTATGTATCGATATTGCTTTTCCCTGACTATACTTTAGATAACCGGACTTTTTGATTTTCCTGAGCTCTTCCTTAAACCTTACTTTTTAATAAATTCTTTTCATTCTTTAATGAATGTTAAGGCAGTTTCATATCGCCCTCGACCAACCAACCAAGACGGCGCATCGCATAAGCCACGATGCCAGCAATCACAGCGGGCAATATAAACATCAATAAAATAATCGCCGTCCATAATTGACCAGTACTCATAATATCTTGTGACGCTTCAATCACGCCAAATACGCCAACCAGTCCTGCGGTTCCCATACCTGCGCCTGTAGCCGTACATGCTAGCTCAAAGCCGACGGTCGCTATCGGACCGACGATAGCACTTGCTATAACAGCCGGTAATAAAACAATGGGTTTTCTGAGCACATTAGGAATCTGTAGCATGCTAGTGCCAAGACCTTGGGACACCACCCCACTTATGCCATTGTCCTTAAAGCTGGCGACGGCAAAGCCAATCATATGCGCCGCACAGCCTACCACTGCCGCCCCACCTGCAACTCCGCCAAGTCCAATAGTAATACAAATCGCCGCACTCGATGTCGGCATCGTTAGCAACATACCGACGACGACAGCAATCACAATACCCATTAATAATGGCTGTAAAGTAGTTGCCGCTTGAATCCCTTGACCAATGGCATTGACCGCAGCAACGACAGGAGGATTGAGTAGTGCACATACGGCTAATGCCACCGCGCAGACCAGTAAAGGTACCAGTAGAATATCAAGCTTGGTCTTGCCTGCAACCCATGTACCAGCGCGATAGGCAAAAACAGATGCCAAATAGGCACCAATTGGATTACCCGGTAGCGCAGCAAAGGTTGCCGGACCTGCCTCTTGAGCAATAAATAGATTACCTGCCATCAAAGCTTCAGAGTGAGCGCCCAACATACCAGCGACCAAGCAGCTAAGCATGACCAAAGTTGGCGCTTTTAGATAATAAGCAATGCCGACACCGATGCCCGCGCCCATTAACACAGACGCCAATTTCCCGACGGCAATCAATGTTGGAATATTTAGCCAGCCACCGATTTGCGAGATGATCAGACCCGCTATTAAGGTGACAAAAAGCCCTAAAGCCATACCAGTAAATGCATCAATAAAGTATTTTTGAAAAAATGCTTTAAAAGGACTGTGCGTGGTTACTGCTGAATTAAATACCGTCATAGCGATACTCTCGGTTAGTGTGGCAATAAAAAATTTCAATATAGTGGGTCAAGCTTAGAAAAAATACGCCGCTAGCAGCAAAAAAAACGTATAAAAAAAGCGCCACTGTGACGCTTTTTTTCTAAACAATCAAATCAATCTCAAACTAACGACGTTGTTCAACGATAATAGAATCAATTCCAGTATTTTGCAGGCGCTGCTGAGCAGTAGCAACGGCTTGACGACTGTTCATCGGGCGTGAGATTACCTGATAGATAGGTAAACCATTACCAGTAGTATTTTTGACGACTTTCGCATCGACACCTGCCATCAGTACTTGCGCACGGCGACGGTCTGCTTCATCAGCATCACCAAAACTGTTAATTTGTAAGATATACGTAGCAGCAGGTTTAGCAGCTTGAGTACCTGAATTGCCTGCATTGGGTTTATTTGCATTAGTGCTCGGATTGCTTGTCGCTGGCATACCATCGTAGGTCGCATCTTCTTCAATAATAACGATATCATCATTACCAGTAGCTGCGCCAGCATTTGGCGAACTGGTTGTACCTTCAGAAATATTATCCGTACCATCATTAGTATTAGGCACATTACTATCAGTTTGATTGACAATCACATCCGGTTCAAAATCAATGATTTCACCTAACTGGTCATTGTCGGTCTTGTCAAATTCTTCATCAGGGACGGTTGCCATTTCTTGATTGGGTAAAATATCATAGAATTCATAATCACCATTGTCGGCATCAGGATCCACTCTTTGCTGTATTTGCTTATTAGGATCTCCAGCCGTATCAGCAGGACTAAAATTAAACCATGGTGACAGATATAAGAATACCCCAATCATCAGCGTCAACACTGCACCAACAAACATCCATAATAAGCCTGACGCACTACTTGTTTTGCGCTTTTCAGTGGCACCTTTTGGTTTTTTGGCTAACATGGATCGCATTCTCCCTACTGAATCTATCTGTCATTATGGAATTATTACTATTAGTTGCCAGCTTTTTACATGCTAGACGGTGCAGACAGCCCTAATAGACCAAGCCCGTTACTGATAACTTGGCGTACTGCTTTAGATAAGCGTAAACGAGCTTGCATCAACGCCATCTCATCGGCGCTTGGTGTCTCACCTGAAGTCAGGCTCACAGGCAAAATACGATTGCTGTCGTACCAACCATGGAATAACGCCGCCAACTCTTTAAGGTAGTTAGTCAAGATGTGTGGCTCATAACCTGTCGCTGAGCGCATCAAGGTAGCAGGATAAGCGGCAAGTAGCTTAATGAGCTCCTCTTCACTTGGTGCAACAAGTAATTCTTGCTGCGCCGCACCTATCGCATCATCCACACTTAAACCGCTGGCTTGTAGTTTTTCTAACACACGGCAAACGCGAGCATGTGCATATTGAATGTAATAAACCAAGTTGTCTTTACTTTGCGATTTTGCAAGCTCTAAGTCAAAATCAACGTGTACTTCAGGCTTACGCGCCACATAATAAAAACGTGCGGCATCATTACCAACTTCATGACGCAGCTCACGTAAGGTCACAAACTTACCCGAGCGTGATGACATTTGAACTTTTTCATCACCGCGCCATAATGCGACAAACTGCACCAACACCACATCTAAACGATCGGCATCAATACCAAGCGCCAATAAAGCCGCTTTTACGCGCGGTACATAACCATGATGGTCTGCACCCCAAACGTTCACTACTTTGTCAAAACCACGATCGAATTTATTTTTATGATAGGCGATATCAGAGGCAAAATAGGTGCTTTGCCCATTAGCGCGGCGTACGACACGGTCTTTTTCATCGCCAAAATCCGTCGACTTAAACCAAATATTGCCGTCTTTTTCGTAGAGATAGCCTTTGTCCTCTAAAATCTGTAAGACTGGCTCAATCTCACTATCAATCGATCTTTCGCTAAACCAGCATTCATAACTCACACCGAAGTCACTTAGATCGTCTTTGATATCAGCCAAAATACTGCTCAAAGCAGCGTTTAAAAAAAGCTCATAACCATTACCAAGTAAAGCTTTACTATTGGCAATTAGACCATCGATATGGGCTTCTTTATCACCTGATAGCAGTACTTTTTCGCCATCGTCACTTATTTCGAACTGCGCATCTTCTGGCACGTTCTCGGCAATGTCTGCGAAACGATGTACGTAAGTATCAGCATACTGCGTCTTTAATGTCTGAGCAATATCACTGACATAGTCGCCTTGATAGCCGTTGACGGGGAAGGTGACCGTCTCACCATTGGTTTCTAGATAGCGCAAATAAGTACTGGTCGCTAAGATATCCATCTGGCGACCGGCATCATTGACATAATACTCACGCGTGACATCATAGCCAATCGCCTCAAGCAAGTTTGATACGCTCATACCAAATGCGGCACCGCGACCGTGACCAACGTGTAAGCTAGAAGTTGGGTTAGCAGAGACAAATTCGACCTGTATTTTTTGTCCGTCAAACTGCTTGCTTAAGCCAAAGCCATTTTGCAAATTGAAGATATCATCTAACACGGCAAACTTGGCTTCAGTATTCAAAAATACATTGATAAACCCTGGTCCCGCGATTTCTATTTGGCGGATGTCTTGATTCTGAGGCAATGCATTGACGATTTTTTCAGCCACTTGGCGCGGATTGGCTTTGGCAGCTTTAGCAGCTGTTAGGGCAATATTGCTGGCAAAGTCACCATGACTGGTATCTTTGGTACGCGTAATTTGGCTATTATTTTGCCAATCAGCCGGTAATTCGCCGTCATTTTTTAGGACTGCGATCGCACTGTCAAACAGTGAGGTAAGCGTATCGATTTGGGCTTGTGACATAGGACTATAAACTCGGATAAATAAACAATAAAAGTAGTGGAATATAAAATACGATAAAAAGATAAGTAACCTGCAAATATAACAACCTTTACCTGCTATTGCACTATCTGGACTAAAAATAGCGATAAAATGCTATTTATAGCAAGATGCTAGGGTTTATTTGACGTTTAATGGTTATTATAATTGGCAGATGGCTTATAGGTCAGAGTTATTGTAGCGTTCCTGTTTCCCAAAGTTGATGAAACATTCATACCCAGCCTATTCCACGTTATAATAACGCCATTTATTGGCTACTTTCTCTAGATATCGTGACGCTTAAATATTTATTCAACTATTTGTAAGTATTTCATTAAAAAGCAATCAAGTAACGAACAGAGAACATGGTATTTTTTGACTTTAGATATAGGATAAAATTATGTTTGCCATTGCTGCCAGTACCGTTACCAGTTGGGGGCTTTACATCTTACTGCCCATTTTTATTGCCTTTTTATTCTTTATTATTTGGGACTTATCAAAACAGTCTGATGCAGGGCGCGCGGGTACATTTTGGATGTTTTTGGCACTTGGTGCTGGTTTTATCGGTTTTATCTTAAAAATATTGTTAGAAATGGCATTTACACGGTGGTTTATCTAAGAAGCATCGAAAATTTATTGCTTTGACAATCATTTTTTTGCAATTAGAGTAGCACGCATCGGCGCAGGATAGCCTTCAATGGTCTTTGTTGCGTCATTGGGATCTAAAAAATCTGCTAACGAATGATACGTCATCCATTCCGTTTTACGTTGTTCCTCAACTGAGGTGACGGCTACATCGACGCAACGCACGTCTGAGAATCCCGCTTTTTCTAGCCAGCCAGTTAATGCGGCAACTGAAGGTAAAAAATATACGTTATTCATTTGAGCATAGCGATCATGCGGCACTAGTACGGTATTGGCATCGCCTTCAATAACTAACGTCTCAAGTACCAGCTCGCCGCCTTTTATCAGCTGTCCTCTTAGCTGCTGTAAATGCTCAAATGGCGACAGACGATGATAAAGCACGCCCATACTGAACACTGTATCAAATAACTGGCTATGCTCTGGCAATGCTTCAAGTGGCACAGGAATATAATGGGTCCGATAACGGCCTGTACCATGAACATGAGTATGAGCATCAGCACTACCGACAAAATGCCGAATCGCCATAAATTGATGATAAAACAAACAAGACGGATCAATGATAATGACTGTGTCTGCCCCAGCACCAGCCATGCGCCAGCCATGATAACCAGAACCGCCACCGACATCTAAAACACGTCGACCTTTTAAACTGCTTAAATGCGGCGCGACTCGCTGCCACTTCCAATCACTGTGCCACTCGGTATCAATCTTTATCGACGATTCATCATTACCAATCTGAAAAGGCCCTTTGCGCCACGGCATCAGCTGCTTTAATAACGCTGTCGTTTGTTTATGCTGAGACTGATTAAGACTCGCATCAATCGTCAATGTATCGCTATTGAGATCGACATGATTAACCGTCAACTGTGGTAAACGCGCCACTGATGCTTGATAAGCCGGTGCATGGGCATAGTTGGCTTTGTCCTTGATAGCATTCAACCATGTTGGTAGTCGCGTCAGCCATTCATAAGCGCTCGGCTGCTGCTGGGCCAGTTCTAATAGGGTTAAATACAGTTCGCGTTCGGCGTGCGTGATCGTGTCGTTAAGCATAAGCGCAGATTACCATGTGAATCAAAAACAATATGAAAGTTATTTTTTAAAAAGTTAAACGTTATTTTCATGGCTTGTCAGCATTATTTAAACGCCACGATAGAGACAAAGTTTAAAAACTGAAACCACGTCAAATGTCGCTGAAAACCAACTTGATCTAGCCGCGCATGGTGCTCATCTAAAGTATCCGTAATAAGCACATTCTCTAGCGCATTACGTTTGCCGCTGATTTCCATTTCGGTATAGCCATTGGCGCGTTTAAAATCGTAATAACGCTCAACCAACCACGCGTCATACTGCTCATCAAACGCGTGCGTTTTTTCCGTCAATACTAGTATGCCGCCTTCACTTAACGCGGCATAAATCTTTTCTAATACTGCTACTCTATCAGCGGCTGGCAAAAACTGTAACGTTAAATTTAAAATCACCATGTCGCAGGGCTCAAGCTCGATATCTCTAATATCCGCAGTAATGACTTCGATATCATGCTCAGGATAATTATCACTTAATAAAGTAGTCGCTTCAGTGGTCATCGCAGGCGAGATATCAATGGCTTTGATCTGCAAATCTTGCGGATCAAACTCGCCAGCCAACGTCATACTGGCAGCACCCAACGAACAACCCAAGTCATAAACGCGGCTAACACGCTGACCCTTGTCGCTTTGCTGACGATACTTGCAGTGCCGACGGGCAAATATGGGCAGCATGGCCAATACCTGACCATAACCGGGCACACTACGGCGAATCATATCGGGGAAACACGCCACCACTTGCTCATCAAAAGAAAAACGCGCCGCTTTATCCAGTGGCGTGGTAAATAAGATGTCGTGTTTAGCGGGATCAGGTTGGCTCATGGGGCGACTCATTTTGTAATAATAAAGCTGACATTAGAATATATTTATGCATTTTACCCAATCCGTTAATCAAGAGTAGGCGAACGTAGCAAAAGCCCATTATAACATTACTGTTTGTTACTTATCGCGGCTAGATGCCCTGCTAAGCTAAATACGTACTGCTGAGTAATCAGCATTTGGCTCATATCGATAAAAATAGGAAAAAATTATGCAAACAATCGTATTAGGTGGCGGCTGCTTTTGGTGCACCGAGTCGGTATTTTTATCCGTAAAAGGCGTACAGTCTGTAATATCAGGTTATATGGGCGGCGATGCGGTATCAGCCAACTATGAAGCAGTCTGCGGTGGGGATACTGGTCACGTTGAAGTGATTAAAATCGAATTTGACGAATCAATTGTCCCATTAGAAGTGATACTTGATGTCTTCTTTGCGACCCATGATCCCACCACAATGGATCGTCAAGGTAATGATGTCGGTAGCCAATATCGTAGCGTCGTGTTTTACACAGACGAAGATCAAAAGCCAACGGTTGATCGTACCATTAACAAATTGCGTGACATGGGTATAAATGTGGTGACCGAAGTACATCCTACGGTTGAGTTTTATCAAGCAGAAGAGACACATCAAGACTTCTTTAATCGCAACCCAGGACAAGCTTATTGCAACTTCGCCATACCACCAAAGCTTGCCAAACTGCGTAAAGAATTCAGTCAATATATGGTGAGCTAAGCATCACATTGCCTAACAATTTATTCGTTTCAGACATGTCTTAATCTACTATTTAATAAAAGCCAAATGCTTATAGTATAAGTATTTGGCTTTTTTAATTTCTGATAATTTTATTGGCGTTAATGACTTTGACAATATCAAGCGACAAGTTATGATAATGCATCGACTGTAAAAAATAACTGATAATAGAAATCCTGATAACTGAAGGCTAAAGCAATGAATCCAGAATTTTGGCAAGCACGCTGGAAAGAAAAACGCATCGGCTTTAATCAGCCTAAAGCAAATCCCTTATTGATTAAATACTTTTCAGATTTAAAAATGGCCATCGGAAGCCGTATATTCATCCCTTTATGTGGCAAATCTATTGATATGATTTGGCTAGCCAATCAGGGTTTTGATATGGTTGGCGTTGAATTGGTTGAATCAGCGGTACAGGAATTTTTTGCTGAAAATAACATCTCTTATACGATAAAAGCGCATGGTGAAAATTCAAATATTAAATGCTATCAAGGGCAGTTATCAGGACAAACAATAGCGTTATGGGTTGCAGATATATTTATGCTACGTACTAATGATGTTGGTCGCGTTGATGCGGTCTACGATCGAGCAGCATTAATTGCGATGCCAGAAGAGTTGCGCCCGCAATATAGTCAGCAAGTCATCGACCTCAGTCAAAACGCTCCTCAATTATTACTGACACTCAATTACGACCAAAATAAGCGAGCAGGACCGCCCTTTTCAATCAGTCATGAGCAAATCCAGCAGTACTATAGCGCTCACTATCAAATTCAAGACCTTGAGGGCGAATCATCGACTTTGAACGCCGCACCTGAGATGGCAGTGACAGAGCATGTTTGGTTGTTGAATAAACCATAAGCGAGAAATCTGATGAAAATTTTAGTGGGTTTCGTAAGTCTCATTGCTTTCTTATTAGTCGTATTGACAGCCCCTCTTTATAAGTATGACATCATTGAATTAGGTACGGTTTTTACAGGATTTAAATATGGCATATTGACTGCTGTTGCAGCGATTGTGTTACTCGTATTACAAGTTATATTTAAGCGAAATACACTAACGCATGCCAATGTGTTAGTCAGCATTGCGTTATCCGCCGTTGCTCTCGGATTACCACTTAGCATGCTGAGTAAGGGCAAAAGCGTAGCGCCTATTCATGATATTTCAACTGACTTAATCAACCCACCTGAGTTTGTCGCTATTGCTCCGCTACGCGCTGACGCACCCAATCCAGTCGCTTACGCTGGTGAAGCAATTGCCGAGCAACAACGTCAAGGCTATCCGGAACTAAAAACGCTAGTCTATTCACAATCAAAAGCTGAATTGGTTAAGGCAACCAAACAAGCTATCGATAATTTAGGTTGGGAGCTTGTCAATATCGATACTAATAAAGGTATTGTTGAAGCAACAGATACTACGGCGTGGTTCGGTTTTAAAGATGATATCGTTGTACGTATCAACGATAATGGTAGCGAGCGTCTGGTTGATATCCGTAGTAAATCGCGGGTTGGCAGTAGCGATTTGGGTAAAAACGCAGCGCGTATTCATAATTTTATTGAGGAGTTGGATATCATTTTAGCGAAATAGCTTTGTAAAACACCTGGAAAATTCATCACCTACATTAAAGCCAGAGCCTTTCCTAAAATTATGTAATGCTATATTTTTCTAAAACCCTATTCTAAACTCACGCAAACGTCAGCTTATAGTAACCGAGTGCTACGATACCTTTTCTTTACTATGGAGATTGGTTACTCTAAGTAAAATCGACTTTTAAACGCTTTGTTTTACTTTCTAATAACTAATTTCTAGTAACTGTTTTTTTAACAGCTACCTCGACGCTTATAGGATATTTTTATGCGCTTGAATTCCTTATCCACCTTATCTTTATTGACAGCAGCGATTGGCTTAAGTCTTGCCAGCACCGCTCAAGCTGCCAAGCCAGACGCACCAAACTTGTCTAATGCTCAGTTTCAGCAGTGTCTAGATGGACTAAAAAGCTCTAGCAAATTTCGTGGCGTCGATAGCTATACTTTTAATAACTATCGCCCATCGCAGCCTGATCCGAGTGTGATTCAGTCGCTAAACTATCAACCTGAATTTCAAAAAGACGTCTGGGATTATTTATCTTCGCTCGTTGATACTGAACGAGTAGAAGATGGTATCCGTGCCAAACGTCAATGGGCAGATACGTTGCGTAAAATTGAATCGCGTTATGGGGTTAAAGCCGAACACGTATTGGGCGTTTGGGGCGTGGAGTCCAACTTTGGACAGACATTGGGCAAAAAACCTTTGTTTGAATCTTTAGCGACCCTATCTTGCTTTGATCGCCGCCAAAGCTACTTCCAAGGCGAATATGCCAATGCACTAAAAATCGTACAAAACGGTGATATTGCGCCAAGCGATATGACAGGTTCATGGGCAGGCGCGTTTGGTCAGACGCAATTTATGCCAAGTACGTTTTTAGAGTTGGCAGTCGACTTCGATGGCGATGGTCGCCGCGACTTGGTCAATAGCGTCCCCGATGCACTTGCCTCTACAGCAAACTTCTTAGATAAACGTGGCTACCGTTCAGGCGAAGCATGGGGTTATGAGGTAAAACTGCCAAGTGGATTTTGGGCAGCGTCCAATCGTAAGGATAAAAAATCGATGAGCCACTGGCGCAATCAAGGCTTAACCCTTGCTAATGGCAGCCCACTCCCTTCTGACTTGAGTAGTGCTGGATTATTATTACCAGCAGGTCCTGACGGCCCTGCATTCTTAGTCGGTAAAAACTTTGATACGTTCTATTCTTATAATGCCTCAGAAAGCTATGCACTGGCGATTGCCCATTTATCAGATTTGATTACTCGCGAGAGTAGCAGTAAAACTGACTTTATCACGGCATGGCCAACTGACGATCCTGGTATTGGTCGCCAAGAATCCAGAGCGATTCAGCAAGCATTATTAAATGCAGGATATGATATCGGCGCCGTCGATGGCATTATCGGTGATAATACTCGTACGGCTATTCAGCAGTACCAGTCTAGCCGTGGCATTTTTCCAGCTGATGGACGTGCAGGGCAGAAATTCTATCGTGCCATCGTTGGTAATACGGCGCCTAATACTTCGCAATACGGCAATCCATATAACCCGCCAACAAACAGTCGTCCTTTAAACCCCGCGTCTGCTGATCGTATGGGACAATTGATTCAACAGCAAAATACCACACCTAATAGCTACTCGCAGCCTACAGCGATCAGCCCATCAAACTCAAGCACAACTCGATATCGCCGTGTAACGGGTGCTGATGGCACTATAAAACTGGTACGTATTGATGAAGGCTCTTGATTAGGTAATACCTTTTAAGTAGTATAGTTGAAATACTTTAAAGTCGCTACAGTATTGCTGGTGTAATTTTTTTGCAGCCTCTGTCTGCGTAGGCACAGCAAGCAAGAAAAATTTGCACCAGCAGTACGTGTTGTATCGATATTGCTTTTCACCGACTATAATATAAATAAAAAGCCACGCTCATTAGCGTGGCTTTTTGATGATGTCAGTTCTAACACTCTTTATGACTTGACACAATTTACATAATATACCTAATTTTTAAACACTAAACGATAGGCGGTGGATTTGGTTTACCATTGTCACCATCCCAGTTTTCACGAGCTTTATCATCTAAATCTGCCAGTGTCTTAGGCTCCCATTTGCCATTTTCTTTCCACGTGGCATCACCCCAATCTGCATCCTCTTCCTGTCTATCCAATTCCTTATAGACTTTGGTCGGATCGATACCGCGGCGCTTCATATCTGCTACTTGCTCTTCTAACGTATGAAACTGACTTGCCTCATGCATGGTTTGCTCTAAGCTATCCAACTCACTTTTTAACGCGTCATTTTCAGCATTACTCATTATTTGCTCTCCTTAATTGCTCAGTATTATTATGTGTTCATCTTGATTATTATTACGAGTATCAAAGGGATTCACAACGAGTACCACGTATACTTTGTATTACAAAACGTAGCCATCAGCAAAAAATGTGTTAGTGAATCATGATTTGTATGAGTTTCTAAGATTGGTAGCAACGATAATGGTGAAGGCAAAAATTTAGCTAGTGGCGGTTGATATAGCAGGATTTTTTACATCAAGTAAACTTTTTGCATAAAAAGTCAGCTTCCAAAGCTCCTGTGTGACCCGTGTTCCATAGGTAGTTAGCTGTAGCCAATTAGCAGCAACCAATTGCCGCTGCAGATGATTGAGATCGTCTTGAGAGATTTGACAACGTGCCACAGCATGGACATTTGGCATCTCGCGTTTGATATCGATCTCAGCGCGCGCAGCGATTAAACGGTTGATACCACTTTGTAAGCCATAGCTTGAAAAAGTAGCGGGCATTTTTATCAGGGTGATTAATACCTCTTGCCATGCCAATACCATTGGTCTTGTCACATCAGTTAAATTACCACCCTCATAAGCTTGGGCTTTATAGTGAATCTCAAAGGTCTCTGTCAATACAATTGGCTTACTGACATTATCGTCCATACTCTGACTAGGGGCGACAGTAGTCTCTTGCGCTATCACTCTATTATTTGTCAAAGTAGCCGCCAGAGTCTCAGATGCTGAAGGTTTATTAGTCTTCATCGCCTCTTCATCAACCCTGATCCATCCCGCAGCTATATTATGGCTAGCAACCATTTTGTAATAGGCTTGGATAAGCAATTGCTCGATGTCGTTTTCTGTCTCGTAATAATAAATCTTATCCGTTTTTGACGTTACTGCATTGGTAAATTCTTGCAACTGTCTACTGATATTGGCACCGTTATGATGTTTCTTTATTAGTATCAGTAAAGGTTTGAGCTTCGCTTTAGCATTGAGATAGCTCAAATGCATTTGACTAACACCGTTATTTTGCGTCGTACCGTAGCTATCGCCAATGACCATCAAAGCATAATCACAAGCATCAATACACTGACGCCCATATAACGAAGCTTTGGGTAATTTACTAGAAGCATCATAGGTTAAAAAGGCACGGCCTTGAAAAAATATCGCAATACTATCCAATACCAATAACTGGTCGTTATCAGCGCATACAATATGAATATGGTAGCGACGGTTTGGCACGATCATCTCTAATCTCTATTAGCTGGTCGAAAAAGATAAGTTCTCAGAGTTCTCAGAAAAATTATAATAATAAGCAATTAAAATATTCTTTTTGGTAAATACAAGCCTAGCATAATCTTGCTAGGATGCGTTTACTTTATTTTCAATTCCATTAATGTACTACGGGATTATAACAGCTGTATCGAGATTAATCCTAGGAGCCTTTAAGGCTAATAATCAAGATAAGAATGGTATTGTAAATGCGTTTGCTCGCTAAGTAAGCGTGATAACAGCAAATCCATCTGCTTATCGTATTTGGTCGCATAAAATATCAACGGTGGCTTAATCTGATTGTCACTCAAACTGGCATCTAGAACACCATTTCTATCTAATCCATCTATAGGCAATGCTGACAAATGATTGACGATTAACAATTGCTTAACGCGCTCCGCAATTGCTTGACCTGAATCAACCACTTGCATTGATAGTTTTTGCGCTTCAATTGCTTGCATCACAAAACCTCTAAAGAATGGATAGTGTGTACAGCCTAATACCAGCTGGTCTACCCCATCGTTTGCAAATACTTGCAATTGCTGACGAAGATTTTGCGCCGTCTGACTATTTTCTGGCATACCTGATTCTACCCAAGGCACCAGTTGCGGGTCAAAATATTTGGTCACTCTGGTTGCACTCGGACTGGCTATCATAGCAATGACATCGTTCAGGAGTTTACCGTTTAGAGTCGCTTTGGTTGCTAATACCGCCACATGACCACTCTTACTGGCCAATACCGCAGGTTTCAATGCTGGTACCAAACCCACAATGGGTAGCTGCGGATAATGGCATCTTGCTGTCTGTAACGCATAGGCTGAAGCACTATTACACGCAATGACAATAAGCTTGCAGCCTTGCTGATATAGCCACTCTACTGCCGTCAATGTTAATGTTTTAATATCATCACTATCTCGATTGCCATAGGGCACATTCAAGGTATCAGCATAGTAAATATAACGTTCATTGGGCAGTTGCTGGGCTAAATGTAGATAAACAGACAAGCCACCAATACCAGAATCAAATAAGCCAATGGGCGCACTACGGTCATGCTCTGCCTTTATCCCTTTACTATGGCTATATATGACACTATTGAACATCGCTTCTTCAGCAGTGTTATTATCAGAAATTATTGAGTAAGTATTAACTGTGTCAGTAACAGCACTTGCGGCAACTTTCATATTATTTCACCGCCATTTTAATAAAAATACTGTCATACCGACCCTACCAATAAATTTAACCAATACTACTTTTAATAATAGACCCATAAATCAAAAGGGCTATAAGACAGATAACAAGATTTGCTCAAGATAAATAGCAATCACTGGCTAATTATAGCTCATTATTGACCATTAAATAGATGTCATCGTCAATGTATAAGCATGACCGCCACTTTGCAGCGTTAGCGTGGTTTTATCATCTTGCTCTGTCAATTCGCCAATTTCGGTTAAATGATAAAACACATTGCGACCAATAAGTGCCGTCAATCCATTTCGAACCAGCATATAAGGACGCATTTGTGCCTCAGATGTTAATTTTTGGTTTTCCTCTCTGTGACTATTATGAACGGCATTCATATCATTAGAGTAACCATTTCTATTTTCATCACCCTCTACATTAATAGAGTCATAAGGACGTAAAAAAATAGGATGCTCATCATCTAAGCGTACAACATCACCCGTTGTCGTGGTAAATTCAAGCCAACTATTAGTGTCTTCGTTGACGATACCGACATCATTGATTAATAGTGGCGCATCTTCCACTTGGATACGCAATTTCTGTACGGGCGTCTTTAGAAAATACTCAGTCGCACCCTCTTTTTCTTCTTTCCATAAGACAGTAGCAAACAGACTGACTAATGACTCACGGGTCATGTGTCCGCCTTCATGCCACCACTCGCCATTGGCTTTGATGATCAAATCCATATTATCAATTTGTTTAGGATGCCAATTTTCTAGTGGCGGTATGGCTCGTCCTTCACGTGTCCCTGCCGCAGACTTTAAATATTGGCTCAAATTGTCTATAGTATTTAGCTCAGGCACCTTGTCATTAGAGGCTTTAGCATCTTTTAAAGTTGTGGCATCGATATCTTTAGTATTATCTGTCATCGTACAATCCTTCACGTAGTAATCAAAGTTTGGCAAATCTGTTATTACTATAAATTTTAGTTTCGGGTATGATAAGACAATATCGTCATTGTACCCCACCGTCTTAATCTTACCTTAACACCGATGTTGTGAAATGCGTATCGTGTTTGTGGGACTTTTCTTTTATAATAAGTAACGATTTTTTATTTGAAATAGTCTGGTGGGCGTTGTACTAACGACACATTTTACGTTATGTTTTGAAGGTTTTTAAAAACACTTTCATCGTAACGCCGTCAACTGATACCGTAAAGACCCTTTTTATCGGGCAGCCATATGTCTGAGTAAAGTTAGCGCCACAAGCCTTATTATCCAATTGTTAAGCTAATGATGCCCTGAGATAAGCCACTACAAGTTTAGGAGTAGGTATGCAAGAGCAAGACAATCAATCGCCAGTTATTGATGGTGATACTGTAACTATCGACACCCCAATCGTGACAGACACAGCAAATCCAGAGCCAGCAGTGGTGATACCAGAAGTGCTCGCTGAGGAAGTGCAGGCCGTTGAGCCAGTTGCCGAAACAATCGTTGTCGACAAAGCGCCAGAACCTGTTGCAGCAGAGCCTGAAGTAGAACGTGAGTCAATGGAATTTGATGTCATTATCGTTGGTGGTGGACCTGCCGGACTTTCAGCTGCCATCCGTCTACGCCAGCTTGCCATCGCAGCAGGTAACGATGAGTTCATGGTTTGTGTGGTCGAAAAGGGCTCGGAGTTTGGCGCTCATACTCTCTCTGGTGCGGTCATGGAAACACGCGCTTTGGATGAGTTGATTCCAGATTGGAAAGAAAAAGGTGCACCGCTAAACGTTCCTGCAATCGAAGATCGCGTCTATATGCTGGGTTCAGCGACCAAATCTATCAAATTGATGGATTCAGTCATTCCTGCCAGCATGCATAACCAAGGCAACTATATTGTCTCGTTGGGCAATGTCGTTCGTTGGTTGGCTCAACAAGCTGAAGAGCTAGAAGTCATGATGTTCCCAGGCTTTCCCGCTGATGAAATCTTATATAATGATGATGGTTCAGTTAAGGGCGTATTGACAGGCGATATGGGTGTGGCTGCCAGTGGCGAAGCAAAGCATAGCTTTGAGCCAGGTTATGAGCTGCTTGCTAAATATACTATATTTACCGAAGGTAGCCGTGGTCACTTAGGCAAGCGCTTGATCAGTCGTTTTAATCTTGATAAAGACTGTGACCCCCAGCACTATGGTATTGGTCTAAAAGAACTATGGGATATTGATCCTGCTAAGCATGAAGAAGGTGTGGTCATGCATGGTTCAGGTTGGCCTTTAACTGACACTGGCTCAACTGGAGGCTGGTGGTTGTATTTCGCTGAAAACAATCAAGTAAGCTTTGGTCTCGTTATTGATCTCTCCTATTCTAATCCATATATGTCGCCATTTGATGAGATGCAGCGTCTAAAACTACATCCGCTTATTCGTAATGTGTTAGAAGGCGGTAAACGTATATCTTACGGCGCACGCTCGCTAACTAAAGGCGGTTTAAACTCCTTGCCAAAATTCACCTTCCCAGGTGGTGTATTAGCTGGTGATGATGCCGGTTTCTTAAATCCTGCAAAAATCAAAGGTACCCATACTTCAATGAAGTCAGGGATGCTGGCGGCTGAGGCAATTTTCGAAGCCTTGCAAGGAGGTCGTCAACATGATGAAGTGCTGGCTTATACTACGATGTTTGAAGAGTCTTGGTTATATCAAGACAACTATGAAGCACGTAACTTTGCTCCTGCTATGCACCGTATGGGTCAATGGATGGGCGGCGCGTTTACCTTTTTAGAGCAAAATCTGATGGGCGGCAAAATGCCTTTGACCATTCATGACAATAAAAAAGATTATGATCAGCTTGAGCGTGCGGCTCATGCCTATCAGCCAACCTATGCAAAACCAGATGGCAAATTGATATTTGATAAATTATCGTCAGTATTTATCTCAAATACCAACCATGCTGAAGATCAACCAGTACATTTAAAATTAACTGATCCAACAGTGCCTGTTACCATTAACTTACCACTCTATGCTGAGCCAGCGCGTTTATACTGCCCGGCTGGTGTTTATGAGATTGTAAAAGACGCGGAAGGCGCTAAATTTGTCATCAATGCGCAAAACTGTGTCCATTGCAAAACTTGTGATATCAAGGACCCTTCACAGAACATCACGTGGGTAACGCCGGAAGGCGGCGGCGGTCCTAACTATCCAAACATGTAAACCATGATTTAGATGGTTATTATTTAGAATAAGCTGCAAAAAAATCGCCCTCAGAAGGGCGATTTTTAGTTATAGGTATATTTAATCGCTGTATATCTAGGATTTCAGCTTAATCTGTCCATGCATCACGATTGGCTTCATTTTTTAATTTCACAAAATCATCAGGATTAAACTTGATTTGATCAGCAGTTTTCCCCTCTTTAACCTGACGCTCATAGTCACGTAATATTCTAAGTGCTACTGGCGACAAGATGATAATAGCCACTAAGTTGACCAATGCCATCAGACCCATGGATAAATCGGCAAAGTTCCAAATAGCTGGTAGGCTGGCGACAGCACCGATAAATACCATACCCAAGACCATGAAGCGGAATATCATAATCATTACTTTGGCATTTTTCTCGCCAGAGATAAATTCAAGGTTTGACTCACCATAGCTATAGTTTGCAATGATAGAGGTGAATGAGAAAAAGAAGATGGCAATCGCGACGAAAATTACACCCATATCACCTACATATTGCGACAATGCTAGCTGTGTTAACTGAATACCTTCTTGCTCGACACTAGGATCAACCACGCCAGAGAGAATAATAATTGAAGCTGTCGCTGTACAAATGACAAGCGTATCAATAAAGACACCCAGCATTTGCATAAAACCTTGCACTGCCGGATGATCAGGATGACTTTTTGCAGTCGCTGCAGCATTAGGTGCTGAACCCATACCTGCTTCGTTCGAAAATAGCCCACGCTTAATACCATTAATCATCGCTTGCGCAATACCATAACCAATCACACCACCTGCTGCTTGTTCAAAGCCAAATGCTGACTTTACAATCAAAACAATCGCCGCTGGAAATTCGCTAAAATTGGTCAAGATGACATAGAGTGCCAACAGAATATAAAGAATCGCCATCACTGGTACAACTTTACCAGCAATACGGGCAACAGAGCGTAATCCACCAAATACTACTGGTGCGACTAGCACGACTAATATCAAGCCAGTCATCCAAGTTGGAATACCGAACGCCTCATTAGTCGCCTGTGCGATGGTATTGGACTGTACGCCATTGAACGCCAAGCCAAAAGCGACCAGTAAACATAGTGAGAAAAATATGGCAAGCCAGCGTTTACCCAAACCCTTTTCGATATAGTAAGCCGGTCCACCGCGATAGACATTATCGTTATGCGGCACTTTGTATGCTTGCGCAAGGGTTGACTCGATAAAGCTGGTCGACATACCTACAATCGCTGTCATCCACATCCAAAATACAGCACCCGGTCCACCCAAATAGATGGCAATTGCCACCCCTGCTAGATTCCCTGTCCCTACTCGCGCAGCAAGTGATGTCATCAGTGCTTCAAATGAGCTGATACCACCATCTTTACGCCCTTGATTTGAGATTCGTAATAACTGCCACATATGACCAAAATGACGAAACTGAATAAAGCGGGTCGCCACGGTAAAATATAGACCTGCACCTATTAAGACGAACATCAGCAGTCCATACCATGGATTGCTGGCAATCAACCAATCATTATTACCCCAAATGATACCCACACCATAGTTTACGATACTATTAAACAAACCTGCTATGCCTTCGCTCATACTCTATCCCCCTCACTAACATTCTATACTTTTAGCATATGTTATAAATTGATGTAACTAATGGCTTTTTATGATGTTTCGTTCTCTCTTTGCTTATTGATCCTCATTACCTATTTGAGCAATAAAATGACAAGGAAATCACGTATATCATATGGCGGTATTTTAACTGACTATAAACAATTTAGCTGTTTTTATGCTTTTTTTAATTATCAATTATTTTTAAACTTTTGTTTATTAGTAAGCTAATAGTAATAGAATAACCATTATTATTTATAGTTTATGAAAAGATTTTAGGACTAATGAATAGTTATGATATTGAAATTATATTGATGTCATACTTATTTACGATAAAAATAGTTATTTACATAACCGTTATTTTAAAAATAAATGCCGTTTTTTAATTTTATCAATTAATCTAACGAATATAAAAAATTCTTAGTACAACTAAGGTCTAAGTATACTATTGTCTCAGTGTCATGATATCTATTGGGTTCTGCTAACATAAGTTAGTTATGGTTTCTACAAGACACATATTTAGTTACATAAAGTAAATAAAATTTATTTATTGTTAATTAAGTCAATAGTGTATATATTCCTAATAAGTTTATAAAAGCTGCTTGCAATACTTATCGGCATGAATGTATTTCTCATTATTAAGATAATGTCATCGGGAAGATGATAATAATAAGACAGAGGATTGTCAGCGAGTACCGCCCCTCCTCTTTAAACATCATTCTTTCCATATAATAAATTTGATCGATTGTCTCACTATCTATTGTTAAATGATTAGATTTTGAGCGCTTAACATCGATTTTTATCCTTTAACTTTTATAACAGTCATATCGAGTAATTTATCCTCGGTGTCTGTATCGTTTGCACTGGAAAAGTTGGTTCATTTTTTGATAATCTTGGGTTACTTATCTTGATTGATCGCTCTGCTTTAGTCTTTCATCTACCGTTTTTATGGTTGTAAGATACTGTTTTCACAATAAGATAAACACTAAAGCACAGGGACTTGTCAGACTCAGATCAGTAACCTTGTTTTTATGTTAGGCAAAAGGAGTTGTCCTATGGAGAACCACAACGATTCGTCAGGTTATTGGCGCGCCAATCTCCGTCTCATTAAAGTCAGCCTCGTCATTTGGGCTTTAGTCTCTTATGGTTTTGGCATCTTGCTACGTCCATTATTGTCAGGTATTAGAATAGGTGGTACTGATATAAGCTTTTGGTTTGCACAACAAGGTGCTCTTATCGTATTTATCGCCCTCATCTTTTTCTATGCATGGCGCATGAATAAACTAGATAAACAATATGGTGTAGACGAGGAATAGCCCTATGAGTCAATTTACGATTAATATCATTTTTGTAGGTCTGTCCTTCGCTTTATACTTCGGTATCGCTTGGTGGGCACGTGCAGGTTCGACCAGTGAGTTCTATGTTGCTGGCGGTGGTGTACATCCTGTTGTTAACGGTATGGCAACCGCAGCTGACTGGATGAGTGCGGCGTCATTTATCTCGATGGCTGGTATTATCGCCTCTGGCGGTTATGGTGCATCAACTTACTTAATGGGCTGGACCGGCGGTTACGTGCTACTAGCCATGCTACTAGCGCCTTACCTACGTAAATTTGGTAAGTTCACGGTTCCCGATTTCATTGGTGATCGCTTTTATTCTAAAACTGCTGCTATGATTGCCGTTGTTTGTTTGATTATCGCATCAACCACTTATGTTATCGGTCAGATGACAGGTGCTGGTGTGGCATTCTCACGCTTCTTAGAAGTTGACAGTACCACTGGTCTGATTATTGCGGCTGTTGTTGTATTCTTCTACGCCGTACTTGGTGGTATGAAAGGGATTACCTACACGCAGGTTGCGCAGTATGTAGTTCTTATGATTGCCTATACGATTCCTGCTGTCTTTATCTCACTTGAGTTGACGGGTAACCCAATTCCAGGTCTTGGTTTGTTCTCAAACCATGTTGAATCAGGCATTCCTATTCTAACCAAGCTTGACCAAATCGTCGTCGACTTAGGTTTTACCGCTTATACCGCTGATGTACCGAACAAGCTAAATATGGTGCTATTTACGTTATCACTGATGATTGGCACCGCGGGTCTACCTCACGTTATTATTCGCTTTTTCACGGTTCCTAAAGTTGCGGATGCGCGTTGGACAGCTGGTTGGACGTTGGTATTTATCTCACTACTATACTTCACTGCACCAGCAGTAGGTGCAATGGCGCGTCTAAATCTCATCGATACTGTTTATCCACAAGGTGTTGACGCTGCTCCTATCGAGTATGATCAACGTCCAGATTGGATGAAAACCTGGGGAGAAACCGGTCTTATTAAATATAACGACCTAAATAACGACGGTCGCATCCAGTTCTATAATGATAATGGACTTGGCGCAGCAGAGCTAGCATTGGCTACGGCAACGACTGACGGCGGTGATGTTGCAGCAGCAACGACGGCCGTTGAAAAAGCAAAAGCTGAACATGCTTTAGGGCGTGATGGTTTGTTTGTTGATAGAGGTTGGGCAGGTAACGAGCTTGACGTCAACGCTGACATCTTAGTATTGGCTAACCCAGAAATCGCACAGCTACCAGGTTGGGTTATTGGTCTTATCGCCGCAGGTGGTTTGGCAGCAGCGCTATCTACAGCAGCTGGTCTGTTACTCGCCATCTCATCAGCGATCAGTCATGACTTGATTAAACGTAACCTTAATCCAAATATCACTGATGCAGGCGAGCTAAAAGTCGCACGTATCACGATGGCTATTGCGCTTGTGGTTGCTACCTACTTAGGTATTAATCCACCAGGGTTCGCTGCACAGGTCGTTGCATTGGCCTTTGGTATTGCCGGTTCCACACTGTTCCCGGCATTGATGATGGGTATTTTCTCTAAACGTATTAACAACTTGGGCGCCATCGCTGGTATGCTCACAGGTTTGATTAGTATCTTAGTTTATATCTTCATCTATAAAGGCTGGTTCTTCATCCCAGGTACAGCAAGCTTCCCTGATACTGAAGAGTACTGGTTGTTTGGTATCTCACCATTATCATTTGGTGTGATTGGTGCATTGCTTAACTTTATCGTAGCATTCGCAGTTTCTTATGCGACTGCGCCACCACCAGAACATATCCAAGATTTGGTGGAAAGTGTACGTTCTCCACGTGGTGCTGGTGCTGCAATCGATCACTAAGCTTCGATACAAGCTAGAAAATGAAGTGCAAATGACGTATGCTTTTTTACGATGATATATCACTCACAGGCAGCAGCTGCTTGTGAGTGATTTTTTTATCCCAATCTGGTGATAGAGTGTTTTTTCAACACTGCTTATCCAACTATGATTATTTTATTCACCTCTCTTAAAAGTAAACATTATGAGAAAGGTGACCATAAATGCCATAATAAATTCGCTTAAAAAAAGTTGAAAACGTGGTTTTATTTTTAATAATTGGTATGAAATGCGCTGAGTGCGTTAAGGAAAAGTCTTATGCTTTTTGAGTTTATCGCGACCATAGCGGCTGGGTTTGGTTTAGCTGGGATAGCACTAGTCATCACTCACCTCAGCAAGCTCGCAGGTAAGAAAGCGCCAAGATGGCTTATTCCATTATTTGGTGCCATCGGTATTTTTGGCTTTCAAATAAGCCAAGAATATAGCTGGTTCGGTCAACAGATTGCACAGCTCCCTGAAGGTGTTCATGTCGTCAAAAAAGTTGAAGAAGGTACGTGGTTTCGCCCGTGGTCTTACGTTAAACCACAGACGTTACGCTTTATAGCAGCTGATAGCGGACACGCTCGTGCTAACGCCGATAACCCAGAGGTTTACTTGGTCAATTTGTATTTGTTTGAGAGACGTAGAAGTGTGCAGCAAGTACCACAAGTGATCGACTGTGCTGCCCCTGCCCGTGCAGATTATGTACTACAAGAAAAAGGCAGTAAGCTTAGTATCGATGAGCATGTGAAACAAACGACTGCTTGGCGTCCATTAGAAAAAAATGAGCCGCTATATATCCATGTTTGTATTAATAAAAAATAACTCAATCATTGAAGCCACTGTTAGCTGACTTATCTTTATGAATTATTGAACAGTCTGTCTAAATATATTGCCGAAAAATAAGGCTAATAACGATTATTCACTTTCGTATAAGCATGTTTAGAATTGGCACCCAACAACAAACCGGCGCATAGACCACCAAAATGCGCCGCAAATGAGATACCTTGCTGCGGTATCAAACCTTGTTTGATAGTCAGCCAATAACCCGTACCCATCACAATACAAGCAAGTAAATAGCCCCAATGCCTAGCGAATACCGCCCCACCTATCATAAACCCAAGCATTGCAAAACAAAGCCCTGAGGCACCGATATGTATCGATAACGGTGAACCAATCACCCATGTTACAAGCCCTGCGGCAACTATCAGCTTAATAACGGTACGATAAGCGTTATTTTCAAATAAGCCAAACAAGAACAAAATCTGTATCAGTGTCAGCGAATTTCCTACTAGATGTGAAAAGTTACCATGCATCGTCCATGAGGCAAATATCCCTATCATACTGCCAATATCCAGTGCTCGCGGCACAATACCGAAAATATTCCATAGACCAAAAAATACGGTGTCATTAAGAAAAAACATCACCCACATTGGTATCAATACAAAAGCATATAGACCAAATACTTGCTTAACTCGTACGATTACAAGCGTCGCCAATTGCTGCCACTTCATCTACTATTTTATCCTTCTTATCTTGTTAAATGCATGTTAATGACTGGCAGACAAAATCGTCGTTACTACGGGTTTAAAAGATAGCGATGACGCATCTTTATTGGTAGTTAATAGCCTACTGGCGTGTAATAGTGAGGTTGAATGATAAGGCACTAGCGCTGTTGGTACAAAGCTACGAGCCGCATCGATATGCTTAACTGAATCATCAAAGAAAATATGCGGCGCAAATGTTTTAAGTACCGAAGTCTTTTCAAGTCCTCCCAAAAAAAACGCCATATCAATATCTACGCCCCAATTACGCAATGTTTTTATCGCTCGTAAGTCAGCTGGGGCATTACGAGCCGTCACCAAGGCTATTTTCATTGGACAAGAATGCAGGCTTGCTGGTAGACGCTCTTGCATTTTGGACAGCTTAATTAATAACTCTGCATAAGGACCTTTTTCTATCGGTAAATCGCGCATTTTGGCTTCACGGTCATGAAACGCTTGCAACCCTTTTTGCTTATAAAGCAGCTCGCCTGAATCATCAAATAATACTGCATCACCATCGAAGGCAATACGTAACTGCTTGGTATCCAGCTCATAAGTATTGACTGGCGTGGCATCCAATATCGCACAAGCGCAGATATCAGCATCTGTAACCTGCTGCGCATCTTCAAGATTGGTCGTCAAAAACAAATCTACATTAAAATCCTTGATATAAGGGGCAATAGGACTACCGGATATAAATGCTGAACGTGAAATGGTTAGCTCATGCTCACGTATTGCATTAAGGACTTGAATACCTGTATCAGGACTACTCTTTGAGACAATGACCACTTCTACCAAGGGTGCATCGCCACCGTCATTCTTATTATCACAATCATGACAATAACGATTCAAATTCAACAGTGCTTTAATCAGCGGATAACCTGCGCCAATGGTCAACGGATCATTTTCACGCTCAGCCATATAGGTGCGGAACTCTTTAACGGCATCGCGAGGACACTGCTGTAAAAGCGATATGAGGTGATTCTCAGACTCTGACAAATCAAATAAAGCGGTTGCCGATATAGCAACTATCAAGGTATTGGTAAGATCAATGGCCATGGTCTTTCTGCTTAATGGGTTTTTTGGGAATCGAAATGAATAGAGTGAATTTTACTATAGCTACCATTAATAACGAGGCACGTTATGTTAACGTCATTATCTGCATAATCCTATATAGTCAGTTCAAAATCAAAGAAAAACGCTTTGAATAATATATTACTGTTATAAATTTCTCCTACTTGTTACCGTCTACTTTATATAGGATAAAAATTTGTAACAATAGCACCAAACATTTTTAAATTGAACCTCTATAACAATCTTAAAATATTAACTCATAAAAAAAGCCATATTATCATCATGACAATATGGCTATAAAATCAAATTGCTATTTTTATTTTCTAACTAAGACAATTCTAATTTAAATATTTTATCCCTCATTTCTCTAAGTTATCACTAACTCAATAACACTAAAGATATCGCTGGGAACGCCACCAAAATGACCAAGCGCACCAAGTCAGAGACAATAAAGGGCATCACCCCCTTGAACATATCGGACAGCTTAATATGCGGTGCCATTGCCTTAATCACAAAGATATTCATCCCCATTGGCGGCGTGATTAATCCAAGCTCTACCGTCAATACAGCAATGATACCAAACCAAACCGGATCATAGCCCAAAGCCACAATGATTGGAAACACGACCGGAATCGTAATTACCAGCATCGCTAAGGCATCCATAAATAGACCAAGCAAGAAATACATGATCAAGATACAGATCAGTACTATCATTGGACTAACTGCCAATGTACCAATCCACGTCGCCAAACTATAAGACAAGCGCGATACTGAAATAAAGTAGCCCAGTGCTTCAGCACCAAGTAGCATAAAGAAGACTACCGCAGAGAGGGCAAGCGTCTCAATCAAGGATTGCTTTAGCCCTGTCATTCGCATGCCTTTGGCAAAAGCATAAGCCCATGATACAAACGCTCCTACTGCCGCGCCTTCTGTTGGCGTAAATAATCCAAAGAAAATACCAGCAATAATAACAATGAAGATAAAGCTAAACGGAATAAGACCTGTCAAAGAGATTAGCTTTTGTTTCCAAGAAGTAGACTCCCCGCGTTGTGCTAAATGTGGCTTCCAGCGCACCATGATCATAACAGTGATTGAATACATCACCATGCCAAGCATGCCCGGTAAGAAACCAGCAATAAACATATCTCCGACTGACTGCTGAGTTAAGATAGCATAGACCAGTAAGGCAATACTTGGCGGAATCATGATTCCCAAAGTGCCACCAGCAGCTAAAATACCGCAGGCAAAGCCTGGCTGATAACCGTACTTCTCCATTTGTGGCAATGCCACTTTAGTCATGGTAGACGCAGTTGCCAATGATGACCCTGAGATGGAAGCAAAGATACCAGATGAGCCGATACCGGCAATACCTAGACTGCCCCTTACGCCGCCAAAGATGGTTCGGGTGGCATCAAACAATTTTCCGGCCATACCAGAATGAGAAGCGAAGACACCCATTAGAATAAATAACGGAATAGCACTAAAGTCATATTTTGCCAAGACATCCACCGGGATATCTTTTAGCATTTGCAGTGCACCGCTTGGTGCCGTCACTGCGCCAAAACCAACCAGACCCACACCTAACATAGCAAGTGCAACAGGAACACGCAGCATGACCATCGCAATCATACATAACAAACCAATGGCACCAATAATTTCTGGACTCATGCGCCTGTCTCCTCAGCGTCAAAGAACTCGCCTGTTTTAAAAATATTGATGGATTCGATCAATGACCGAATGGCAAGTAAGATACTTAAGAAAGCGCTGATAGCGTAGATGGGCATCATGGATATTCGAAGGTCTTGGGTCACTTTGCCATACTCTATTGCATCAAAAGCGCTCTCATACAGACCCCAAGCAAATACAATGCCGATGATAAAGAACCCCATCATAAAGGTGCCCATCATGTAACCTTTAAAGGCTTTTGACATCTTTTGAGTGAATACATCGACGATAATCTGCGAGCGTTCTACAAAAGCAGCAAACGCACCGAGTAAAGCAAAGAGCATAAAGTAAGAGACGATCTCGACGCTGCCTTTTACCGTAAATCCAACCTCACCACCGGTGAGCTTGAATACATAGCGGGCAATAACATCTAGCATCGTGGTCAATACAATAATAATGAGACTGATACCACCAATGAATTGACATAACCTGGAGATAAGGGTGCTCAGTTTGACTAAAAATGCCATGTAAAACTCCTTTAGGTTAGACCTTACAGGCTGCACTGGCGGCTTTGGCTTTTTCATAAACACCATCAGCATCCAAACCTAGAGCCTTGACATCACTAAGATATTTTTGCGTCCCTTTTTCAAGCGGACCTTTCCAATTTGGATCATTCAAAGGATCAGGAATTTCTATAATTTCATCCCCTTTATCTTTGGCAGCTTGTATGGCCATTTTGTCATACTTATCAAATACTTCACCGACCTTATTGGCAAGCGCCATACCTGAGTTTTTATCCAAAACTTGCTTTAAATCATCAGGTAAGTTTTCGTATTTACCCTTATTCATGGTGACCATCAGCGCTGAGCTATAAAAAGGAATATTGGTATGGTATTTTGTGATCTCGTCAATTTTGAAAGCGGTTACCGCTTCCCAAGGAAAGCTTAACCCATCAACGACACCGCGCTGTAGAGAGGTATACATGTCATTGGCAGGCAAGCCTACAGGAGAGGCACCCATACTCTCAATGATATCGCCTGCAACTGCTGAGGGACGACGAATACGCATACCTTTCATGTCTTCAGGGGTACGAATCAATTTGTTTGTGGTGTGAAGAGCTCCAGGCCCTGCGCCGTACATGAATAAAAGGTGTGTGTCCTCATATTCACTAGCAAGGGTGCCATCATTATAAAGGGTTTGTAACATACAACCCATTTGAGTGGCTGAGCTTGATAAACCTGGAAGTTCAGTAATTTGAGTTAATGGGAAACGACCATTGGTATAGCCATGAGCTTGTGAACCAATATCTATCGTGCCTTTGGCAGCAGATTCATAAGTAACGTCTGCCTTAGCAAGACCCGCTGAAGGATATAACTCTACTTTTAAGCGGCCGTTAGAATCTGCTTCTATCTGCTTAGCCCAAGGTTCAAAGACCTCTGTGCTAATAGAAGAAGTTGCTGGCCAAAAATGAGAAAAACGTAATGTGGTTGTTTCTTGAGAAGTTGCTGCTGAAGCATCTGTACTATCGGAAGCTTGATTAGAACAACCTAGAAGGCTAATAGCTGCTAAGGCACCTATTGAAAAAAGAGGAGCTAACTTCATTATCAATTCCTTTTGATAACCATGAATAAGGTATAAGTCTTTACTAATAAGTTAATTATAGAGTCAAATTCCGTATGGACTTCATATATGCTTTTAATTAACTAAAGTTGAAATACCCATTAAAATTAGCAGCTATAACGATATAAGTCAAATCATTTTAAATGATTAAGAAGGAATATATCGAATATAAGATATAGCGATTTTTATAACAGAAAAATCTCATGATAACGCCCACTAAGATACTTACTCTAAACTGAATAAATCAGCGCGATTATCCGATCAACACAAACCCACCCCAACCATCAGGCAAAGAAAACCCCCCATCGCTTTCGCGAAGGGGGGTTGTCTAGGAATAGAGAGCTGACGATGACCTACTCTCACATGGGCGAACCACACTACCATTGGCGCAAAGACGTTTCACTTCTGAGTTCGGGAAGGGATCAGGTGGTTCCGTCTTGCTATTGTCGTCAGCAAAGGGGGTTAGATATGAGTCTGTAGTTGTTATTATGACGTCAAGTTTTAGCTTGTCATCGACCAACTTGTAACCTCACTGAATCAAGGTTAAAGGTGATATCGAAATATATATATTCTAAAGCTTTCGCTTTACAAGATAGATTAATTAGAGCTTTGATACAAACCACTTGGGTGTTGTATGGTCAAGCCAAACGAGCAATTAGTACAGGTTAGCTACATGCATCGCTGCACTTCCACACCCTGCCTATCAACGTCGTAGTCTTCAACGGCTCTTTAGGGAAATCTAATCTTGAGGTGGGCTTCTCGCTTAGATGCTTTCAGCGATTATCCCATCCGAACGTAGCTACCGGGCAATGCCACTGGCGTGACAACCCGAACACCAGAGGTTCGTCCACTCTGGTCCTCTCGTACTAGGAGCAGATCCTCTCAAATTTCCAACGCCCACGGTAGATAGGGACCGAACTGTCTCACGACGTTCTAAACCCAGCTCGCGTACCTCTTTAAATGGCGAACAGCCATACCCTTAGGACCTGCTTCAGCCCTAGGATGAGATGAGCCGACATCGAGGTGCCAAACACCGCCGTCGATATGAACTCTTGGGCGGTATCAGCCTGTTATCCCCAGAGTACCTTTTATCCGTTGAGCGATGGCCCTTCCATACAGAACCACCGGATCACTAAGACCTACTTTCGTACCTGCTCGACTTGTGGGTCTCGCAGTTAAGCGCGCTTTTGCCTTTATACTCTACGACCGATTTCCGACCGGTCTGAGCGCACCTTCGTACTCCTCCGTTACTCTTTAGGAGGAGACCGCCCCAGTCAAACTACCCACCATACATTGTCCTCGGTATTGTTATACCTGAGTTAGAACCCCAACATGACCAGGGTGGTATTTCAAGATTGGCTCCACCGAGACTAGCGTCTCGGCTTCAAAGCCTCCCACCTATCCTGCACAAGTCAGGTCAAAGTTCAATGTAAAGCTGTAGTAAAGGTTCACGGGGTCTTTCCGTCTAGCCGCGGGTACACAGCATCTTCACTGCGATTTCGATTTCACTGAGTCTCTGCTGGAGACAGCGCTGCCATCATTATGTCATTCGTGCAGGTCGGAACTTACCCGACAAGGAATTTCGCTACCTTAGGACCGTTATAGTTACGGCCGCCGTTTACTGGGGCTTCGATCAAGAGCTTCGCTTACGCTAACCCCATCAATTAACCTTCCAGCACCGGGCAGACATCACACCCTATACGTCCACTTTCGTGTTTGCAGAGTGCTGTGTTTTTAATAAACAGTTGCAGCAGCCTGGTATCTGCGACTGCCAACAGCTCAAGGAGCAAGTCCTATCACCATCGGCAGCGTACCTTCTCCCGAAGTTACGGTACCATTTTGCCTAGTTCCTTCAGCAGAGTTCTCTCAAGCGCCTTGGTATTCTCTACCTGATCACCTGTGTCGGTTTAGGGTACGATTCGTTTATAACTATAGCTTAGAAGCTTTTCCTGGAAGCATGGTATTTGCCACTTCGCTGTACAAGTACAGCTTGCTATCAGATCTCAGCATAATGACAGTCCGGATTTGCCTAAACTGTCTGCCTACATCCTTTCACCTGGACAACCAACGCCAGGCTGACATAACCTACTCCGTCCCTCCATCGCATTATAAACAAGTATCGGAATATTAACCGATTTCCCATCGACTACGCCTTTCGGCCTCGCCTTAGGGGTCGACTCACCCAGCCCCGATTAACGTTGGACTGGAACCCTTGATCTTCCGGCGTGCGAGCTTTTCACTCGCATTATCGTTACTCACGTCAGCATTCGCTCTTGTGATACCTCCAGCATGCCTTACGACACACCTTCACAGGCTTACACAACGCTCCCCTACCACTTGAAAACAAATTCAAATCCGCAGCTTCGGCTCCTAGTTTGAGCCCCGTTACATCTTCCGCGCGGGCCGACTCGACTAGTGAGCTATTACGCTTTCTTTAAAGGATGGCTGCTTCTAAGCCAACCTCCTAGCTGTCTATGCCTTCCCACCTCGTTTCCCACTTAACTAGGAATTTGGGGCCTTAGCTGGCGGTCTGGGTTGTTTCCCTCTCCACAATGGACGTTAGCACCCACTGTGTGTCTCCCGGATATCACTCATCGGTATTCGGAGTTTGCATCGGTTTGGTAAGTCGGTATGACCCCCTAGCCGAAACAGTGCTCTACCCCCAATGGTGTTCGTCCGAGGCGCTACCTAAATAGCTTTCGGGGAGAACCAGCTATCACCGAGTTTGATTAGCCTTTCACCCCTATCCACAAGTCATCCCCTAGCTTTTCAACGATAGTGGGTTCGGTCCTCCGGTGTCTGTTACGACACTTTCAACCTGCTCATGGATAGATCACTCGGTTTCGGGTCTATGCCCTGCAACTAAACGCCCTATTAAGACTCGGTTTCCCTACGGCTCCCCTAAACGGTTAACCTTGCTACAGAACATAAGTCGCTGACCCATTATACAAAAGGTACGCAGTCACCCCAATAAATTGAGGCTCCTACTGCTTGTACGCACACGGTTTCAGGTTCTATTTCACTCCCCTCACAGGGGTTCTTTTCGCCTTTCCCTCACGGTACTGGTTCACTATCGGTCAGTCAGGAGTATTTAGCCTTGGAGGATGGTCCCCCCATCTTCAAACAGGATTTCTCGTGTCCCGCCCTACTTAATATGTTAACGCTAATGTTTCGAATACAGGACTATCACCTACTACGGTCAGCTTTCCCACGCTGTTCTTCTACATTAGCATTAATCGGCTTCTCCCCGTTCGCTCGCCGCTACTTGGGGAATCTCATTTGATGTCTTTTCCTAAGGGTACTGAGATGTTTCACTTCCCCTCGTTTGCCTCTTGTACAAGTACAAGATACCTAGCTTATGCTAGGTGGGTTTCCCCATTCAGAAATCTCCGGATCACAGGATATTGCCGCCTCCCCGAAGCTTATCGCAGGCTGTCACGTCTTTCATCGCCTCTGACTGCCAAGGCATCCACCATGTGCGCTTCATTACTTGACCATACAACCCCAAGTAGTCTTTCGACTTCAAAGTGTTATATAAGTCTAATTATGATAACGATATCACCTAATTTTATACGCTTGATTCAGTTCTCTTTACTTTTTTAGCAATCAACCCCTGGGATAACAACTGATGTCGTTAAGGAGCTGATTACTAAGGTTAGAAACAACGCGTGAACACGTGTTCCTAACCCAGACTCATATCTATGTTTTTAAATAGTCTCTATGCTCTCGTCGAGTCACAGATTCTGTATAAAACAGAAAGAAGTAATCATGTTGATATATTGCTATATCAGAATCACTTGTTTCTATTTGATACCTATTTACTTATTAGCATCTAAAGATTCGTTTATTATGTGGTGGAGCCAAACGGAGTCGAACCGTTGACCTCCTGCGTGCAAGGCAGGCGCTCTACCAACTGAGCTATGGCCCCTAATAATGGTAGGCCTGGGCAGACTTGAACTGCCGACCCCCGCGTTATCAACACGGTGCTCTAACCAGCTGAGCTACAGGCCTGTACGAGGCATATACCTCTAGCTAATAAACTAGCTTAAACTAAAGAACAACTTGTTGTGAATTCTTGCTGACCGAATGTCATCTATAAGGAGGTGATCCAGCCGCAGGTTCCCCTACGGCTACCTTGTTACGACTTCACCCCAGTCATCAACCACACCGTGGTGAACGCCTTCCCGAAGGTTAAGCTATCCACTTCTGGTGCAATCAACTCCCATGGTGTGACGGGCGGTGTGTACAAGGCCCGGGAACGTATTCACCGCGGCATTCTGATCCGCGATTACTAGCGATTCCTACTTCATGGAGTCGAGTTGCAGACTCCAATCTGGACTACGATAGGCTTTTTGAGATTCGCATCACATCGCTGTGTAGCTGCCCTCTGTACCTACCATTGTAGCACGTGTGTAGCCCTGGTCGTAAGGGCCATGATGACTTGACGTCGTCCCCGCCTTCCTCCAGTTTGTCACTGGCAGTATCCTTAGAGTTCCCGGCTTAACCCGCTGGTAACTAAGGACAAGGGTTGCGCTCGTTGCGGGACTTAACCCAACATCTCACGACACGAGCTGACGACAGCCATGCAGCACCTGTATTCTAATTCCCGAAGGCACTCCCGCATCTCTGCAGGATTCTAGATATGTCAAGACCAGGTAAGGTTCTTCGCGTTGCATCGAATTAAACCACATGCTCCACCGCTTGTGCGGGCCCCCGTCAATTCATTTGAGTTTTAACCTTGCGGCCGTACTCCCCAGGCGGTCTACTTATTGCGTTAGCTGCGTCACTAAGTCCTCAAGGGACCCAACGACTAGTAGACATCGTTTACGGCGTGGACTACCAGGGTATCTAATCCTGTTTGCTACCCACGCTTTCGAGCCTCAGTGTCAGTATTATGCCAGAAGGCTGCCTTCGCCATCGGTATTCCTCCAGATCTCTACGCATTTCACCGCTACACCTGGAATTCTACCTTCCTCTCACATACTCTAGCTCAACAGTATCAGATGCAGTTCCCAGGTTGAGCCCGGGGATTTCACATCTGACTTATCGAGCCACCTACGCTCCCTTTACGCCCAGTAATTCCGATTAACGCTTGCACCCTCTGTATTACCGCGGCTGCTGGCACAGAGTTAGCCGGTGCTTATTCTGCAGCTAATGTCATCGTCTCCGGGTATTAACCGAAGAGTCTTCTTCACTGCTTAAAGTGCTTTACAACCAAAAGGCCTTCTTCACACACGCGGCATGGCTGGATCAGGGTTTCCCCCATTGTCCAATATTCCCCACTGCTGCCTCCCGTAGGAGTCCGGGCCGTGTCTCAGTCCCGGTGTGGCTGATCATCCTCTCAGACCAGCTACAGATCGTCGCCATGGTAGGCCTTTACCCCACCATCTAGCTAATCCGACTTAGGCTCATCTAATAGCGAGAGCAGTAAACTGCCCCCTTTCTCCCGTAGGTCGTATGCGGTATTAATACGAGTTTCCCCGTGCTATCCCCCACTACTAGGTAGATTCCTAAGTATTACTCACCCGTCCGCCGCTCGACGCCTGATAGCAAGCTATCATCGTTTCCGCTCGACTTGCATGTGTTAAGCCTGCCGCCAGCGTTCAATCTGAGCCATGATCAAACTCTTCAGTTTAATCTTGCTATGAAGCTCTTTAAAGAAGCTTCTAAACTTGGCTCATTTAATCTGGCAAATCGCTAAAAATTATGTTCGTAATGAATTAACTTTGAGTTTTTCTGCTGTCTTAAATGATAATTTTTATAGTTAGAATGACTCCCGAAAAGAGAGTAAAACCAACTTTATTTTTTAACATTCTGAATCAGCAAAAATCCACACAAGTTGTTCTTTAGTTATGCTTTTAAATAATGTCTCTACTGTCGTCCAGTAAGAGTGTTCTTTCTAAATAATTAAACCAATCTGGTTTATCCTATTTAGCAAGCTGACCATCATATCATGTTTTAATAGTCTGTCAACTTCTTTTCTTGATTTGTTTCTTTAAGTTAACTGGTTAGTTATTGTGTAATCACACAGTAGCTGATTCCGGTTCGTCTTAATGAGGTGCGTATTATAGACGCTTTAATTAGTAAGTCAAGAGGTAAATTATTTTAATTTGAGTTAACCTAAAAGTAATTTTTTCGATTGGCTAAATTGTCTAAGCGATAAACCACTCTCAATCTGCCTTCCCTTTCAACTGGAGGGCAGTATACGCTGTTTTTATAGAGGGTCAAGGGGGTTTGCCTGATATTTTAGCGGTTATCTACTCTTATAATCAATACCATATATTTATCAGTCAGTTAGGGTTAAAAGTAGTTTTACCTTTACCAAAATCAATTCTTGTGCTTAGTTAATGCTTATATATAGCCTCTTCTATATAATATTTTTATAGCTTACCTATCTTTTTGAAGAAGTCTTTATAAGCAGAGACTTTTTTATCCAATGCTAAAGGATAGGCACGCGAGGTAGAAGGCAGTCTATATAGGGTTAAACTATTAATATCAGCTTTTTTATTGTCTTTGTCTTGCCATTTATAAGGATAGTCCATGCTTTGATTGGTCTTTGGCTGCTTTGATTTGGCAGGTGGTTCAGCCAATAAATTCAGTAAGACCTCTGTTGCCTTACCACCAGTGGTGAATAGCGCCTGTACTTTTGGTACTTGCGGCAAAATTGTGTCTAGATCGACAGTGGTCACGACTGTAAGGTCTTTATCAGACGCATTGCCTGTTTCGCGAATCGCTTGTACTACCGTGGGACAAGAGGCAATACCACGCTCAAACATAAAGGCTTGAATGCGCTCAGGATCAAAACGTTTTTCATCCCCTACTCTAAAATAATCCGCATCATCAAAGAATACGCGTCCATAAATGCGCCACATGTCATTTTGAAAATTGGGATAATGAAACCTCATTGCCCATTTATCGGAAGTGGGCGGAAAACTGCCCATCATCATGACAGTGGCATCAGGTGGCAGGACAGGACCAAAAGGATGGGTTTCGATATTTGCGCTATCGGTCTTTAATTTCTGTATCCACACAAAGTCGTTAGCAGCTTTTTGTGGATGGATGGGATTATTCAGTGAGGTTTTGGTCATAAGATTCTTCATCAGAAAAGCGGTTTTTTTGGTATCATAGCAAGGTTAAACACTACTTCATTTGTTATAGCACTATATAGTCAAACATAGTCGGCTTAAATAAAACCGATCACGTTGTAAATGCCTTTGGCTTACTTTTTGTTAAAGTATTAAGCTTACTATTGATGGGCTAAATATAGGGTTTAAGTGCAGTAAATGTTTGTATCTTTTATACTAATCAAGCATCAGTCCAAAAAACCAAGAGAATACTTATGAGCGACTTAAAAATTACCGTCATCGATCACCCTCTAGTCCGTCATAAACTCAGCCTTATGCGTGAAAAAGACTGTAGTACCTATAAGTTTCGTACATTAACCAAAGAACTTGCGCGCTTGATGGCGTATGAAGCTAGCCGCGATTTTGAAATTGAAACCTTTCCGATGGAAGGCTGGTGTGGTGAAATCGTTGGTGAGCAAATCATCGGTAAGACGGCAACTATCGTACCGATTTTACGCGCAGGTATTGGGATGCTTGATGGGGTGCTCGATTTGATTCCCACCGCGAAAATCTCTGTCGTTGGTTTACAGCGCGATGAAGAAACCTTACAACCGGTGCCTTTCTTTGAAAAGTTTGTTAGCCACATGGACAAACGCCCAGCCCTTATCATTGACCCAATGTTAGCCACTGGCGGCTCGATGGTTGCAACTATCGAAATGCTAAAGAAAAACGGCTGTACCAATATCAAAGCATTAGTCTTGGTTGCCGCACCTGAAGGTGTACGCGTGGTCAATGAAGCACATCCTGACGTGACCATTTATACTGCCGCTTTAGACAGCCATTTGGATGAGCAGGGTTATATTATTCCAGGTCTGGGCGATGCTGGTGATAAAATCTTTGGTAAGCAATTATTTAATAAGTAAGCCAAAGCAGATACACTAAGACAAGCTATCATCTCAAACAAGATGACACATGTACAAAACATCAACAATAAGGATATTAAGATGAATGTATTGATTACAGGGGCAAGCGCGGGTTTCGGTAAAGCGCTGGCTGAGCGTATGATTGCCAAAGGTCATCGCGTGATTGGCTGTGCCAGACGCTTAGACAAACTCAATGCTTTGGCAGAAACTTTGGGCGAGGCGTTTTTACCTGTGGTCATGGATGTGAGTGATACAGCGTCTATCCCGCAAATCATTGCGGATTTGCCTGCTGATTTTAAACAAATCGATGTCTTGGTAAATAATGCAGGATTGGCGCTTGGTACAGAGCCTGCGCACAGTGCTAGTCTTGATGATTGGATGCGTATGACCGACACCAATATTAAAGGGTTGATGGCGCTGACTCACGCGGTCTTGCCAGCGATGGTCGCACGAAATAGCGGTTATATCATTAATGTCGGCTCAATTGCCGGAAGTTGGCCTTATTTTGGTGGTAACGTCTATGGTGCGACAAAAGCCTTTGTCAAACAGTTTAGCTTAAATTTGCGTGCAGATTTAATCGGTACGCAAGTGCGCGTGACCAACCTTGAGCCCGGTAATGTCGCGGGCACTGAGTTTTCGAACGTGCGTTACCACGGCGATGATGCTAGAGCCGCTCAGGTTTACGACGGCTTTAAAACCATGACCGGCGATGATATCGGCGATATTTTATTATGGTTGATTGAATCGCCTGCCCATATTAATGTCAATCGCTTGGAAGTGATGCCGGTTGCACAAACTTATAACGGTCTGACGATTGCTAAGCAAGATTCTTAAAATTTTAGCTGACCGTTTGGCTTATTAACGTAATTCATAAGACCGAAGCAATATAGTCCCATCTATGTTGCTTCTTTTTTTGGTACTGATATTCTCTTCATTGACTAAGCGCAATTCCTGAAAGTCTAAAATTAGCACTTCATTACGCAAGCGCTCGCTAGTGCGTTTATTGTGCCGTATCGGAAATGCTAAGATTTGCTTACCCGTAATCACTATCTGATTGATAATCGCGGTCGAATTATTGATGGTAGTTTTTTCACTTAGTTTCTGAGCATTAATGATGGCGGTAATAGGATTAACAGTTGTAATTAACACCTTTGTCTGGCGCACGGTTTTTGGTAAATCCCCTGCAAAAAACAATACTTGCTTTAGCGGTAAATACTGCGCGTGACGCATCAATTCCTGACGAAACAATGAAGGCATATCAATATTGAAACTGTCTTCTGTTTGCTGAGAGAACGCCGTAAAATCACGATGTAAATAACGTCCAAACACGCTGCTATTAATCCAGTCTTGATAAATCTCATTGGCTAATAATTGCTTGGTGAAAGCGCTTAATAAAAACAAGGTACCTCGCCTTATGAAGAAAAACTTAATTAACTTGCCTACTAAATACCAATTGAAAACGATAAGCATCGTTTTGACTGACGGTACCTTGCTACCAGTGTCTGTCATAGGAAATGGTAAACCCATGCTACTCTTGCATGCCTATGGTATGGATGCGCGTGAGTTTTTGCCGTTTATTTTACCTTTAATTGGCCAATACGCATTTTATCTACCGCATTTTCGAGGATTTGGCGCAGCAAAAACGTTACAGTTGACTCAGTTTGATTTTGTGCATCAGTATACCGATGATATCGCTAGCATTATTGAGTACGTTTGCCTGTCTCATCATATAGAGTCATTACCTGTGGCTGCAATCTCGATGGGTGCTCTAGTAATGTGGTCGTATTTTGAGCGTTTTGGTACATCTAGAGTCAATCGATATTTGAACATCGATCAAAGCCCTGTAATTCATAATCAAGCGGATTGGCAAGGTGGGCTGTTTGGAAAGCGGCAACAAGAGATGTTTGATATTTTTCATGAGGTGATTGATAAGACTTTGCCTTATGCTGACGTCGAAAGCTTTACCCATCTGCCTTTTGCTCTTAAACGTCGCGCAACGGATGTCGAACGGCTATTTTCTTTATTATCCGTCAATCGCACGCACTCAAAAGCGTTTATACAAGTGATGACCTATCAAAATGACTCCAAACTTGCGCTTTATGACCACAGTATTTGGCATCATAAAGTGCGTTGCTTGCAAGCCTATTTGACATTGCCCTATGACTTTCGCGGCGCGATAGAGCGGGTCACCATTCCGGTGGTTAATCTGATTGGCGGACGCTCTAAGCTGTATGATGCTAAGTGGCAGCAAAAAGTCACCCAAATGCTACCCAATGCAACTGAGGTTGTGTTGCCGCGCTCAGGTCATGCGGTACCAATGGATGAGCCGATTGGGTTTTATGAAGTATTAAAGAGTTTTTTAGAAAAGTAAGCTAAGAATCAAACATTAACAAATTCTCAAAATGAGCCGCCAGTCCATGTATAAAAAGCTAATACGCTAGCAATGACGACGGTATAAGAAACCAGCGTCTGCAGTAATCCTTGGAGAACTGCCCGCAAGAGCTTATGAGAATAATGATAAGACATGAGCATATAGACAAGCCAAGTAATAGGAACGATGACTATCCAAAAAAACTTATCTAATGATGAAGTAGGCGGTTTTTGATTGAGATAAACATCTAACCAATTGATAAATAAGTAAATAACGAACTGGACTATAAGTACTGATAGCTGCCATAACAAAGGTACATTTTCATTTTCATGTATTTGCATCTATAAGTTACCTTTTATTTTAAATTAATCCATTAACGCCTTAACCAACTCAAATCTAGGCACTTCTTTACCGTCTACCGTGACAGTTTCAGAAAACATGGCTAATGGTCTTACCCAAACGCTATACGCACCGTATAGACAGCGGTAAACGACTAACGATTCTTCCGTTTCTGAATGCTGCGCGGTATGCAAGACTTGGTAAAGTTTGCCTTTGTAATGGCGGTAAATACCTTGGGGAACCGTTTTTTCTGTCATGGCAGAATCCTAATTTATTATAAAGGTACGAATCAAATATTGTCGCAGTATATTCATATCGCAAAATAAATAAGGTCGACCATCAATGTCGACCTTATTTTTAATACCAATAGCTTGTCCCAATCACTTATTAAGCAACCGTTACTTTTGCATACGCCTTTTTACCTGCTTGGATAACCACTGTCTGACCAGAGGTTAAGCTAAAGCCTGCATCGACGACTTCGCCATCTACCTTTACCGCGCCGCGTTTAATCATGTCTTTAGCCGATGAGCTGTTTTTGGCAAGCTCTGCTTGGTTTAATATCTGCGTGATAAATAATGCGTCCTGCCCTTCTAACTCTAACGTCACTTCTGGTAAATCGACTGGCAACTCACCATCGGCAAGTACGTTACCCGCTGATTTGTGTGCATTGGCAGCAGCGTCAGCATCATGGAAACGCTCAATTAATTCTTCAGCAAGAATACGTTTGATTTCTTGTGGATTGCGACCGTTTTCCATCTCTGCCATTAACGCTTCCACTTCTTCCATCGGCTTAAAGCTCAAAAATTCAAAGTAGCGACGGATTAAGGTATCAGGCATCGACAATAGTTTTTGGTACATGGTGCCCGGTGCATCATAAATACCAACATAGTTACCGAGCGATTTAGACATTTTATTAACGCCGTCTAAACCTTCCAAAATCGGTACCGTGATACAAACTTGTGGCTCTTGACCATAACGACCTTGCAAGGTGCGTCCCATCAAAATATTAAAGGTTTGGTCAGTACCACCAAGCTCGACATCGGCTTTTAGCGCGATTGAGTCATAGCCTTGCACCAATGGGTATAAAAACTCATGGATAGCAATTGGCGTTTGCGCCGCGTAGCGTTTAGAAAAATCATCGCGCTCAAGCATACGTGAGACGGTCAACTGGCTAGAAAGCTGAATCATATCGCCCGCTGACATATCTTTGAACCATTCAGAGTTAAAGACAATCTTGGTTTTTTCTTTATCCAAAATCTTAAATACTTGCTCAGCATAAGTCTGCGCGTTGACTTTGATTTGCTCATCGGTCAATGGCGGTCGCGTACTGTTTTTGCCAGAAGGATCACCAATCTTGGCGGTATAATCACCGATTAGAAAATAAATCTCATGACCCAAATCTTGAAAATGCTTCAGCTTATTAATCAGCACGGTATGACCCAAATGCAGGTCCGGCGCGGTGGGATCAAAGCCTGCCTTGATACGTAGCGGGCGATTGAGTTTTAGCTTCTTAACCAAATCTTCTTCAGATAGGATATCTTGTGTACCGCGTTGGATTATCGCTAGCTGTTCTTCTAGGGTATAAGTTTGGGTGGTCATGATGCTCTCTTTATTGTCTTTATTTAAAGGGTAAAGCGTTTGGGCTATTTAGAATCTCGTAGCCATCAAAAAATGTTAGAATTTGACAGATATACTAGCGTTTTTTAAGGTAAATTGCCATGACCAACCCTGCATCGATTGCTGATAGTCAGCATAATAATTTTTCAAATCTGAGTTCAGATAATGATTTTGATAGCCGTCTAGATAATATGGACGATTTAAACTATGCCACCTTGACCGATGCGCTCGAACAAACGGTGTTTGAAAACTTCGATGATGGCTTATATATAGGTATGATGTCGGGCACTAGCTTAGATGGTATGGACGCGGTTCTTTGTCAATTCAGTGAGAGAGATAATACCCAACAACCAATGCACTTGTTAGCGACTCATAGCCAAAATTTCCCACCGCGTCTGCGTGAAGTACTATTAGCATTGTGTCAGCCTAATGGTATTCAAGTATTAACGCCATCTGATGATGAACCAAATAGCGAATTAGACTGGTTTGGCTGGGCAAGTAAAGAATATGCAGAATTTTCAAGCGACGTGATTAATACGTTATTGCAGCAATCAAATACTGATAGTGAATCTGTACTAGCGATTGGCTGTCATGGTCAAACGGTACGCCATCGTCCGCAGATGGGTTTTAGCTTACAATTGGTCGATGCCAATATCATTGCCGAACGTACGGGCATTAGCGTGGTCAGTGATTTCCGTCGCCGTGATATGGCAGTCGGTGGTCAAGGTGCGCCTTTGGTCCCAGCTTTTCATCAAGCATTGTTTTCGGTGCCAAATAGCACGCGCGTGTTATTAAACTTGGGCGGTATTGCTAATATCGCTGTCTTGCCAGCGATTTATAATGACATAGATTCCAATGAACCCTCAGAAAATCAGCCATCTGATAGCGTGGTTGGTTATGATACCGGTCCTGCCAATCTATTATTGGATGCGTGGACAACATTGCACACGGACAAGGATTATGATGCTGGCGGTACATGGGCACAGTCAGGTCAAGTCGTTGAGCCTTTACTGAATCAGCTATTAGAGCATCCATTTTTTAAGAAAAACTACCCAAAAAGTACGGGGCGTGAAGATTTTAACTTAGCATGGCTACAAGATGAGTTACAAAAATTCGACCAAGCTTCTGCTGATGTTCGCTACTCATCCGCCGACGTACAAGCAACGCTTACTGAGCTGACCGCCCTCAGTGCCAGTGCGCAAATCAATCTATTTATCAATGCTAATAGTAATAATAATGCTGTTTATGTCTGCGGCGGCGGGGCATTAAATGATTATTTAATAACTCGCTTACAAGTACATCTGCCACGATGCAAAGTAGAAACGACAGCCAGCTTGGGACTTGAGCCAACTTGGGTAGAAGCCGTTGCCTTTGCTTGGTTAGCAAGACAAACACTTATGGGTGAAACCGGTAACTTGCCCGCCGTGACGGGCGCAAGTAAAGGCGTGGTATTGGGACAAGTATGTTTTGCCTGAGCGGTCAAATTTTAGTTTACATGCGTACACCTATGTGTTTTATAATGGTTTTAGAAATACACTCCTCTTAGGATCTGTCAGTATAGGATATAGCGAATGAGCCAGCACAGCAGTTTACCCAACGACTCACTTATCGACCAAGCTACGGATAGTATTATTAATAGCCCTATTGCCAACACTCCTACCACCGCTCAGACAAAAAAACGTCATAAGCCGCCACATTTCGAGCGCACTGATGAGCTGCGCGTTGTCGTGACAGGTATGGGCGCGGTCACGCCATTGGGATTAGATGTCGAAAGCTCATGGACGAAACTACTCAAAGCTGAAAGCGGCATCACAGCTATTAGTCATTTTGACGCATCTGGCTATCGTGCGCAAATCGCAGGCGTAGTCAAAGACTTCGATCCAAAGCAATATATGAATGCTAAAGACGCACGCCGTTATGATGATTTTATGCATTATGCGGTTGCGGCCTCCTCAATGGCGCTACAGCAAGCAGGTTTTATTGACGAAGTGAGCGCCGCTGATGCTCCGGTAAAAGGTGTTGATCAAGAGCGCTTTGGTGTCATTATAGGCTCAGGTATCGGCGGTATTCAAAACATCGAAAACAGCCGTGATACTTTACGTGAAAAAGGCGCCAGTAAAGTTTCTCCCTTTATCATTCCAGGCTCTATCGTCAATATGGCAGCAGGGCTGGTGGCGATCAAACATACTTTAAAAGGTCCAAACCTTGCAACGTCCACTGCTTGCACTACAGCAACTCATGCAATTGGTCTAGCAGCGCGCTTGATTGCTTATGGCGACGCCGATGTGATCCTAGCAGGCGGTAGTGAAAAAGGCTCAAGCCCACTTGGTATCTCAGGTTTTGGTGCCATGCACGCCCTTTCAACTCGCAATGACGAGCCGACCCGCGCGTCACGCCCATTTGATAAAGACCGCGATGGTTTTGTACTTGGTGATGGGGCTGGTGTCATGGTACTAGAAAGTCTTGCTCATGCTAAAGCGCGCGGCGCGACGATACTGGCTGAACTGGTTGGTTTTGGTATGAGTGATGATGCCAGTCACATTACTGCGCCGCCAGAAGATGGTAGTGGCGCAGCACGTGCTATGCGTAATGCTTTAAACGATGCCGGTATTGAGCCGTCAGTCGTGGGCTATGTCAATGCTCATGGCACTAGCACGCCTGCCGGTGATGTCGCCGAATCTATCGCCATTGAAACGGTATTTGCCCCTATAAAAGACAGTATCTTGGTCAGCTCCACCAAATCAATGACCGGTCATCTACTTGGCGCGGCAGGCGGCGTTGAAGCCATCTTTACTGTGCTTGCTTTACAACATCAGCAAGTACCACCAACGATTAATTTGGACAATGTTGAAGACAACTGTAATCTGGATTATGTCGCCAATCAATCGCGCCAAGTTGAGAACTTGCAGTATGCCGTATCCAATAGCTTTGGTTTTGGTGGCACCAATGGTTCATTGATATTTGCCCGCTGGCCACTCAATCATTAAGGTATCAAGCTTATGAGTGAGACCTTGTAACCTTGGTGGCAGATTTACTACGATTGTCTACTTGCAGCCCCTTATCATCCTTGCGTATGATAAGGGGTAATTTTTGCAACATTTATGGACGATACCATGTCAAGCTACTCATTTTCTCATCAGTTTTATCAGCGCTGGACGTGTGCACCAGAGCCTATCCGTGCCTCAATCATCCAAGAACTCACCGATATCACAACTTTATTGAAAGCTGAAACACCATTTGAAACTTTTGTTTTTAGCACCCATGACCTAGATGCACACCTTGATGATCTCTATGAGAATCACGAAGCTGAGCAAGCTATCGCCAAGGCAATCGCTGATAAACAAGCGGCAGAACAGCGAGTTTTTGAACAACAGCGTTTAGAAGAAGAACAAAAAATCAAAGCAGCAGAAGAGAGCAAAAGTCAAGAAGAAGCTCACTTAACAAAGGAAAGCAGGTTAAAAGAACAAGCTTTTGAAGGAAAAAATAAGCATAAAGAAACTGAAAATACTTACAAAGAAGCAGAAAGAGAGACACTGTTGGCTGATGATAAAAATCATTTAGAAGCAGCTATAAAACTAGAGACAGTTGATGCAGATGAAACAGAAATCGACGATAAAGTTGATACTATCATCAATGGTGATTCTGATAATGAGAAACCTATTGTTAGTAGTAAAACCATTAGCGAACATGCTAATGCCATTGCAATCGATGACGACAGTATCGAAAATGAGCAAGGCATCAAAAATGATAGCAGTATTAACGCCATCAACAATAAAGCCAGTTTAGCGATCAGCTTAGCCGTCAAAGACGCCAAATTAAGCGTCACTCATAAAGACTTAATTCATGAGCTTGAAATGCAGATTGACGATTATTTGAGCGATCAGATGATGCTGATGTCTGAAAACCTAAAATCTTGGCTGCGTGCTGAGATGACTCAACATTTAAGCGAGCAAGATAAGACGCTTACTAAAAATGATGTGCAAAAAGATTAAAGGCACTTCTAAAATATTAAAAGCCCCGTCAATGAGTAACGGGGCTTTTTTATGCTTGCTTAAAAATGAGCGATGTTTATATGGCTTGTGTACGCTCGGTTAGCCAGTCAAGCACTGCGCCATCAACGCGATTTTTTAGCTCTGCATATACTTGGCGATGATAGTCATTCAGCCAATCGACCTCTATTTGACTTAATAATGATGGCTCAATCAAACGTGTGTCAATTGGGCAATAAGTGATAGTTTCAAAGTTTAAAAAATCGCCAAATTCTGTCTCCGCAGGGTTGCCAACTGGCATATTTACCACCAAGTTTTCGATACGGATGCCCCATTTGCCTTCACGGTATAGACCCGGCTCATTACTAGATATCATACCTTCCTTCATCGCACGCTCTTTCGGCGTACTGGCGCTATAAGCAATCACTTGTGGACCTTCATGGACATTGAGGAAATAACCAACGCCATGACCCGTACCGTGACCATAATCCATTTGAGCTTGCCATAGTGGCGCACGGCAAATCGCATCAATCAGTGGTGAGGCAATACCATCAGGGAAATGCGCTTTTGCTAAAGCAATATGTGCTTTAAGTACGGTGGTAAAGTCGCGTTTGTGTTCCATGCTTACTTGACCGATGCCAACCACCCGGGTGATATCTGTGGTGCCGTTTTGATATTGAGCACCTGAATCAATCAGTAGCAGTCCGCCTTCGCCTTCATTTACCTCTAAATAACTGAATTTCTCTGGTGTTGCGCGGTAATGTGGCAGCGCACCGTTTTCATTGAAACCTGCGATAGTCGGAAAGCTTGGCGACACATAATGTGGCTGTTGGCTACGTACTTCAATCAACATACTATCAACATCCAGCTCACTTAAACGCTCACCTGCTTTTAGACGCCGCTCAAAAGTAGCAAAAAACTCACATAATGCTGCACCATCTTGACGCATCGCTTCACGTACATGATCGATGTCAGAGTCGGACTTCACTGATTTTAGTAAAGTACTTGGCGCCATTTGCTCAATAAAACCTACGCCATCGGCCATTTTAGATAGCGTACCCACTGCCACTTTACTCGGGTCTAATAACAATAAATCATCGGCTGTGAGCGTACCTAATGCGTCTTGCACTGCCTCATAATCAGCAATTGTGATACCGCTATCGTTCAAGCTTTGTGCTATCTCGCTACTGACTTTATTATTATCAATAAACAATGTCGTGTCGTTTTCGCTAATGAACATATGCGCCAAAAATACCGGATTGTAATCGACATCAGCGCCACGTAAATTAGTCAACCAAGCAATATCGTCTAAGCTCGAAAGCAAGTGATGCGTCGCCCCTGCCTCTGCCATACCGGCACGGACGGCGGCAAGTTTGTCGATAGCAGACTGCGCTAAAAACTGTGCATCATGTACATATAAACTGGCTGCCGGCAATGCTGGACGGTCAGTCCATACTTCCGTCAATAGATCACGCTCAGTGATTAAAGTAATATCGTTGGCGTCAAAGGCATCAAGCAAGCGATCTTGCTCAGCGATAGACAGTACATTGCCATCGACTGCCACACTATCACCTTCCGCCAAATGCGTAGCCAACCAATCGATATGGTTTGGCTGACCCGGTGCTAGCTTCTCTAAAGTAATACCCGTGCCATCCAACTGCTCAGCTGCATGTACCCAGTAGCGGCTGTCGGTCCACAGACCAGCAAAGTCAGCGGTAACGACCAATGTACCGACCGAACCGGTAAATCCTGACAACCAAAGCCTTGCCTGCCAATATTCTGGTAGATACTCAGACAAATGCGGGTCAGCAGAAGGGACAATAATCGCGGTAAGGTCTTGTGCCGCTAGGGTCTGACGTAGGCTCTCAATACGATCATGAATGGCTTGTTTATTCATTAGGTAATTCCTTATGAGTGTTTCAAAAATCAGTTTTAAAAAAAATAGTATTCGGCGACTATTAATAGCCGTCTTATTTGAAAATTGATATGATCATTAACATAAATGGAGAAGCACTCAAGACCAAGCAAAGGACTGTTTGACAACGTCGTTTAACAGAGCCTTTTGATATAGCCATGAGACAAGGTTGATTGAACATAAGAAGAAAAAATAACATCTTTAGATGTTTGGACGGACAGCAAGCTTTCAATAGTATTAGGCAAATATTTCAGCAAATAAGACGTGCTACCAAGAATGATAACACGTCTTATTGTAGATTATTGACTTGGTCGACTCATCCAATCAACCACTTACTATTTAGCTGGCTTGATCCGCATGCTCGCTTTGTTTGAGCATATTATTGATAGGTTTTGCCAATAACGGCAAGATCACGGCCGTCCCCACCAAAAAGAGGGTCATCGTTGTACATAAACCGGGTGACCTTCAATTTTATCTGCTGATACCTGACCACCAAAGAATGCAGCTACCAAGTTACCTAATGCAACGGAGGCAAACAACAGACCCATCATCTGACCTTGCATCCCTTTTGGCGCAAGCTTGACCCATATAATACTAGCTATAGGTGCTAATATTAAGATAAACAACGGATTCAACGATTGAAACCAGATACTGGGTACTTCAAACCCTAAGACGTTTAGATCTGTATAACGATCAGCAAATATAGTCAGTGAAAAGTAATATCGATACAACACGTATTGCTAGTGCAAATTTTTCTTGCTTACTGTGCCGTTGCTGCTAGAGGCTGCAAAAAATTTACACAAACAACCATAAAAAAACCCCACTCTCCATGATTGAGAACAGGGTTTTTATGGTTGTGCTGAGTCGTAATCATAGCAGCAATAGCACTGTTAATAAGTAGAGATTAAACGCTACATTTAGAGACTTAATTGTAGACAGCTTGCTCATCACTAGATTTATGCTATCACTCTAAAACAGCAAAACTACTGTGCAGCAGGCGCTTTTTCGGTAGTTTCCGCTGCTACTCCATCAGTAGGTTCTGCTGTTAAATCAGCATCAGCAATTGCCGCTTGACTTACTGTACCTTCAGCAGTAGCTGTACCTGCTTCTGCGCTAACAACGGCACTATCAGCGTCAGTTTCTGGGGTCACTGTCGCATCCGCGGGAGTAGCAGTCGCCACTGCGGTATTATCTGCTGCTGGGGCAGTAGCAGTTGCTGCCTCTTCGGTTGCAGGTGCTTCTGCTTCAACTGCTGGCATAGTTTCAGCAGTGATATGCTCTCCCGCTGGGCGCAAGAAGCCAGAAATACCGATCAATAAGACGATACCTAAAAATAAGGCGACACCGCCTAAAGTAAATAATAGCTCTTTTTTAGGGTTGTTTTCGACAATATGTTCTGACATACCTTATCCACCTTGCACAAAATATTTAAAATATTGGGCTATTATATCGCAATTTATGTCGATTTGTTAAAACCCTCAACTAATTAAAGGTTTTATTATCGAAAAATATCATAGCCACCGTATATTTACGGTGTAATTACTCAATCGTACGTATTTGAGGCGTTGATCGTTTGCCAAGATAGCTCAATAACAATAGCAGCGCAATCATGATTAGAATAGGATAATTACCAAAGCGCATAAAAGGGGTATTACCGACACGCGCCTGAACATCGCCACGTAATACGGTACGCTCAAACTGCGGGGCACGTTTAACGATACGCCCTTTGTGGTCAATAATAGCGGTCACACCCGTATTGGTCGCACGCATAAACCAGCGCCCGTTCTCTAATGCGCGCATCTGTACCATTTGCAGATGTTGCAGCGGACCCGCTGAAGTGCCAAACCATGCATCGTTTGAGATGGTCAATAAAAAGTCAGTATCGATAGCATTTTTGCGCGTGGTATCAGGATAAGCGACTTCATAACATACTGCCGCGCCCAGATTATGCCCACGTACCCGCAGCGGTGATTGTCTATCACTACCACGGCTATAACTCATGATATCTTGGCTACCGGCAAGATTTGGCAAGATATCTAGCATACCCTCAAAAGGAATATATTCACCAAATGGGACCAAACGCTGCTTTTTATACATCCCTTGCGCATCACTACCAAGCGCAATCACACTATTATAAAACGGCGGGTACTTATCTATTTTTGGATCAAAATCTGTTTGATCTCTATAAGGAATACCTGTGACCCATGTGGTATCGGTTTCTTTTGCCATCTTTACCATTTCATTGATAAAACCAACCGCTTCATCTTGAAACATAGGAATAGAAGATTCTGGCCATACGACAATATCACGTTCCCATTCTGTACTGGTCAAAGTTGCATATATTTTTAACGTCTCTACTTGATACTCAGTCAGCCACTTTAAGTCTTGGGGGATATTGCCTTGAATTAACGACACCGACAAATCAGGTGTGCCCTTTGGCTTTGTCCATTGTGGATTGATGAGCCATAAAGAAGTACTAATGATTAATAGCGCAAACGTGGCAATCAGATAACCACCGCGACGGCGAAATTGCTCCACGATACTGGCTGCTAATAATACGGCCACAAATGATACAGCAAACACGCCCGCGACCGGTGCCAATGACGACAGCCAATACTGCTCAGTAAATGCATAACCGACAAACAGCCATGGAAAGCCCGTAAACAGCCAAGTCTTCATCCACTCTTGCAATATCCATAGCGCGGCAAATGATAACGGCTGCTTACCCACCATCCGATTAAAAGTCAGCGCCAAAAAGCCATGGAATAACCCCATGCCTAGACCCATTAGCGCAATCATAATCAGCGCAAGCCATACTGGCGTATCTCCATAGACATGAATGGAGGTATATAACCAAAACGCTCCCACACACCAAAGCCCTGTACCATAAGCCTGACCGATAAAAAACGCTCGCTTACCATTCATTTGTGGCAATAATAAAGCGTATAAAATCGCTGGCGATACTAAAGCCACGGGCCAAATTCCATAAGGCGCGAGTGCAAAGATAAATATTGCGCCTGCCAGCCACGCAATCAATAGCGTCAGCACCAGAGGTAAGCCCTTTGGCTTCTCAGGGTTTAGACGTTTTTGCAAATCAACAGTAGACAGACGCATAGCAGTTATCCAAAACTTTATTATTCAATAATTTCAAATCTTGATGATTCAATCGACGTTTCATATAAAAATGGGCATATTATGCTCAATACAACCATCAAAGATCAAACTTGCTCATAATACCAGTCTGTCCAAAATAATGGGTAAATTTGCATGTTTTATCGACCAAAGAGTAATTACAAATGCTAAAAAACAAAAAAACACGATCGCAATCGTGTTTTTTGTATGGTTATGACCTTTATTAAGCGTATATTTAATAGCTCTAATCAATAAGCTAACTTATTCAACAAAGTGTTTAATGGCTGCCAATCAAGATTTGTGGTTCAGGATTAATTTTAGTCAGCTCAAGATTTTGAATAAAACGCCCTTCGACATGAGTAATAGTGATTTGCCAATCGCCTATGACCACGCTCTCACCCTCTAGATTACCTACATGACCAAGGGTCTGCATGACCAAGCCACCCATGGTATCGACATCAGTATCATCAAAATGACAGCCAAGCTCATCGTTACAATCTTCAATCACGGTAGAGGCTTGCACCCGCCAAGTATTGGGCTTTTCAGGGTCAGCGACGATATTATTAATATCACTGTCTTCATCGAAGTCATCATGCTCATCGACGATGTCACCGACGATTTCTTCAAGCAAATCCTCCATCGTGACCACGCCACCAAAATTGCCAAATTCATCGACGACAATCGCCATATGGACTTGGGTACGCTGCAAGGAGCGCAGCAAGGTATCAGAGCGCGCACTTTCACTGATATAGAGTGGCTGACGTACCAAATCTCTTAAGCGCTTGCTGCTGATCTTCTCTTCTTCATCGCGCACCATGTGCACCAACAGAGGAATCAAATCTTTTGCCAACAGAATACCAATGACCGCATCGTCATCTTGGCTATCAAAAACCGGATAGCGCGAATGGGTGGTTTCAAGGATGATGTCCATGACTTCAGCAAGGCTGGTGTTTTCATGTAACCCTACTACCTGCGGGCGCGGTGTCATGATTTCACGCACTTGTGTTGCAGGCAAATCAAGTACGCCTTCTAACATATCCACCGTATCAGGTTCTAAAAATTGGCGCGAGTCTTGCACCAAACGTATCAGTTCATCTCGGGTTTCAGGGGCAGTCGATAGCCAGCGTTTTAAGCCGCGCATCGACCAACTACTCGGGCTTGGAGCATCTTCAGACATGATGGTGTGAGTTAACCTCTTTGATTAATTTAATGGTGATTAGAATCATAAAAATGATAGATGGGGATAAAAAAGCTAAATAAAACAGTCAGCTTATCATTAACAGGATATTAAAGCATAAATTATTCCTCTTAATCAGATCTACTTTATCGCAAGGCGTGACGACATTCAACGTCAAATTCACTCAAATTGTATTGTCAGTGTGTTGCAATTTTTGCTATGGTCAAAGCCTGTTTATTTCTTAATAAAAGCCAACACAAAGGCAAAATAAACCTTATGTCGCTACGTGCCTTTTTTTCTCGTCTATTTTCGTCGCACTCAACTGGTCATCGTTCAGACAATGGCTTAGGCAATCATCAGTTAAATAATGACAAGGTAAATAGCACATTGAATAAACCATTAAATCGTAAGCCACTAAAAACTAAGCCAACTAAACCCAAGTGGCGACATTATTTACTGCAATTTTTTATTGCGCTAACGCTATTACTGTCAGCGGTTTGGCTACTGCTAGCGATTTGGTATCAATTCGGTGGTTACTCAGTTATCACGTGGTTCGCAACCATTACTGTCGTTGGGCTACTGGCATCGCTGCTTGCTATTCGCTTGCGGACAGGTATGGCGGGAAAACTGATAAACAGGCTTACTAGTATAAGGAAAGTGAATAGTAAACATATTTCTGCAAAGACTGTTGCTAAAAGTCTTGTAGCCACTTATATTGCCTTTTGGCTAATAGGTCTTGGCTGGTTTTTCTCTATTGAAGCGCAACAAGAGCGCGACTGGATGCCAGAAGTCTCTGAAAGAGTCACTTATAGGCGCGATCCTAGCAATCCTAATCTGATTACACTCACCAATGTACGAAATTTTGATTGGCATACCGACACAGAAGCGACAGAGCGCTGGGAGACGCGTACGATTGATATGTCAAAGTTATATGGCGTCGATATTACCAATTCGTATTGGATGGGGCCACTGATTGCCCATACGCTAGTGAGCTTTCGTTTTGAAGAGGAGCGCCCGCTTGCCTTCTCATTTGAGATTCGTAAAGAGAATGGTGAATCGTTTTCGGCATTGGCAGGATTTTTTAGACGTTTTGAATTGAGCTTGATTGCCGCAGAAGAGCGCGACATTATCTATACGCGCAGTAACGCGCGCGGCGAGCAAGTCTATTTATTCCCCATTAGCCATCTACAGCGGCATGAAGTCAAAGCATTGTTTGAGTCCTATTTGACAGCCGCTGATGAGCTTAATACCAAGCCTGCGTGGTACAACACTTTAACCAGCAACTGTACCAATATTATCTTTTATATGGCGCGTCTGGTTAGTGATGAGCGTTTGCCATGGGATTACCGGATTTGGGTCTCTGGTTGGCTACCAAACTATCTATATGATGTCGGGATGTTAGGCGCCAATCCTAAAAATACAGAACAACCTTGGTCGATGGATACCTGGTATGAGCGCACCCATATCAATCCAAAGGCTAAAGGATTTCAGAATAGCAGCAATATTCATGGCAGCGAGTTTTCAAAGCAGATTCGCCAAGGTATTCCGATACCGCCATTGGCTGACTCACAAGCTATTGCCGAAGCAAATGCTCAATCTGCCGCTCAAGCTTCCCATTAATATTACTTCTATAGTTAAAATACCTTAAAAACGCTACGGTACTGCTGGTATAAATTTTTTGCAGCCTCTGGCAGCAACGGCACAGCAAGCAAGAAAAATTGATATCAGCAGTACGTTATATATCGATATTGCTTTTCCCTGACTATATTAAAGATTAAATATTTTGACAATCAAGGGTTAGAGATTATTAAGGCTTCACCCAATTGACTACCCGCGTTTCCATCTCCTCATCATCCATACCAATTTCAGTCACGCAGCGCCCTGCTACGCCAACATTGGCAGCACGCATTTGTTGCTGAGTTGCCAGCGCATCTTGGGTCAATAATAAATGCCAACTTGGTAAGTTCTGCCCTTTATATAAGCGCTTATAAGCACAGTGTGACGGTAGCCACATCATATTCGGCAGATTTTCAATCGTCAGCTGAATGCAATCTGGCACATGCTCTTGCCGTGTCGCATAATGCCTGCAATAGCCAGTCGCACAGTCCATTAGCTGGCAGGTTACATCAGTATATTCCACCAAATCTTCATCAACATTACCCTGCTCGTCCTCATCAATATATTTAATCAAGCAGCAACTGCCGCAGCCATCACACAAGGCTTCCCATTCGCTAGGGTTTAATTCCGCTAAAATATAGCGTGACCAAAACTGCGGGCGCAGTGATTCAGTCGAGCCACCTTCAAATAATAAAGGCGTGTCCGTAGCAGTACTTAAATGAGATTTATCGTTATTTAAAAAATTTAGGGTCATAAAACTGCCGTATCATTTTGACAAAGAGCGTTACAGTATTATAGCTGTTTTTGACTAGGTTGGGCGGTATGGTAGTAAAGGTCAGCAAATAGATCACTCAAAAAATACGGATATCTGATACTCATCACATAAATTTCATTACCTAAAAAAGGACAATACTATGTCAATTAAGACGTTTGAATTAATCAGTACGACAGAAAATGGTATTCAATTGATCAGCTATGTCGCGTTGCCAGAAAATGCCTCAGAGGACCATCCTGTCGCTGGTATTTTGGTTGCACCCGAATGGTGGGGCGTAGTCGAGCATCCAAAGAATGTCACTGAACGCTTAGCAAAAGCAGGCTACGCCGCGGTCGCTATGGACGTATACGGTGAAGGTAAGCTAACCTCAGATGCCGCGCAGGCAAATATGTGGATGGAGCAAGTGTTAGCAGACCAAGATATGCTCATGTCTCGCTGCCGGTTGATTCTCAATGACTTTACTGATCAACTAGCCATTGATAGCGACAACTTAGGTGCGATTGGCTATTGCTTTGGTGGCAAAATCGTCCTTGATATGGCACGTGAAGGTATGCCCTTAAAAGCAGTCGCTACCTTCCACGGTAACCCATCACCGAAGCAGCCTGCCGATGAGCAGTTCACTGCTAAAGTATTGGTTGCTCATGGTCGTGATGACTCTATGGTATCTATGGATGCGATAGAAGGTCTCAAGTCAGAGTTAGATGCGGCGAACGTTGATTACACTATTGATGTTTATGATGGTGCTAAGCATGGCTTTACCAATCCAAATGCGGATGAGCGCGCTGCTAAAAATGGTGTGGACTTAGGCTATAACGAAACGGCTGCTAAACAGAGCTGGGACAATATGCTGGAGTTTATGAAAGACAATTTGGCATAATAGCTTTTTATACTACTTTGACATTCAATAAGCTTATTTAAGCCCTTTAAATTTCGTTGAATAATCTCATTTATGGCGTGTTGGGCACGTCACTCTTGTGCTTATAATCAAATAGCGTCATTATCACTCAATGGACAGACAGATTGAGTAATAATGATGCTATATTTTTTGATGGGTTCTTTAGGTTGGCTGGTTGTAATTACTTTAATAGTGATTATGATTGCCCTTTATATTAGGCTGCATCAGCAATTGGCACAACTGCGTCAAGACATGGTGCAGCTAAAGAGCGAACTTAAGCAGCAAAAGAATAGTACCACTGCGGTAAAAAGTATATTTGACATCGAATCACCTAGTGAAGATGCATTGTCATCAACAGAAAAATCAATGCCGCCCCCGTTGCCGCTTGATGCTTTATCCTCTAACCCTCTATCAACTCACTTTGTGTCACTATCTGCAACTCAATCACCAGTTTCCAATAGTCAGCCTTTAGCCAATAAAGCGGTTAATGCACCGATAGAACCTGACGAGCGCTCATTTCCTATTGTTACCTCACTTATTCATTCGATTCAAAACTGGTTTTTGGGTGGCAATTTAGTGGTGCGTGTTGGCGTATTGGTTTTACTGATCGGCGTGGTTCTATTGCTGCGCTTACTAAGTGACTATATACAAGTATCCATTGGCGTTAAGCTAACAGTCATTATTATCATAGGATTAGGATTGGCAGGATTAGGCTTAAAGCTGGCGGCAAAACGCTTTGCCTATGGTATCAGCTTACAAGGTACGGGCTTAGCCATTGCTTATTTGACCACATTTTTTGCCTATAGCGTCTATCAGGTAATCGGTAGTCTGCCAAGCTTTATAGCACTTGGCATATTATCAGCGGTAACGGTCGCTTTAGCGGTACGCCAAAATGCTTTTCCTTTGGCATTATTAGCATTATCCGGTGGATTCTTTGCACCGATTTTGACCAGTCAAGATACTGGCAGCTTAACGGTATTATTTAGCTATTACTTGTTATTAAATATCACCATTGCGGTTATTGCTCATTATCGCCCGTGGAAGGTGCTGAACTTATTTGGCGCGAGTGTGACATTTGGCTTGGCATATTATTGGGGATTGACTGAAAATTTAACGGTAATTATAGAAAATCAACGCTGGACATTGGTCTTACTCGTCGCGCTACATATACTGCTGTATTTATTCGTCGTGATTCGCTATGCACAGCAAATCATTGCTTATAACGATACTATTGCTTATAACGATAGTGACGCCGCTACCGTTACGGCTATTGATACTGACCAAAATGCTGATATTAAGAGTCAGCATGCCAGCTATGTATTTCCTATTGATATCGGACTGCTATTTTCTGTGCCACTGTTGGCATTTGGGTTATTTTCAGCATTACTGCACGATATCAATCACGCTTTAACCCTAACTAGCACAATTTTAGCGGTCATTTATTTGGGGCTTGGTTGGACGTTTATTCAGCGCAGTCAGCGTTATGCATTGGTTACGGAAGGGATGCTGGCATTGGGCTTTGGATTTTTGGCATTAGTGATTCCTCTGGCATTAAATGCAGAATGGATTGCCTTCGGCTGGTCGGTTCAAGGACTAGCATTGGTATGGTTTGGCAGGCGTTCTCTTCGTGCATGGTCAATATTATTGGGTTTAGTATTGCAGCTAATTAGCATTGGTATGTTATCAAATACCTTTGTCATTACCCTTGATTACTATCCGACGCTCGCATTAACCATTTCTGCCATCAGTGCAATTGCCAGCGTCTTTATCTTACGTGCCAGTAATTCGCCTATTTCATTACCTATTTCATTACCTATTTCATTACCTATTTTATCGCCTATGACAGCGACGCAAGGCTCAATGCCATCTGTCCACGATTCTGAAAATCAGCTTAATGCCAATAATACGCTGTCTGGATATGCCAAAGCGTTAGGCATTAGTGAGGCGGCTGCTCAGCAATGGTTTGAAAGTATCAACAACCAAAGTATGGCGTTTAAAATCATTTGGCAACGTCCTGCTTTGATACGGCTTTTAACGCTCATCGCGATGGGCTGGCTGCTGTATGTGTTAGTCCTCGATTTTGACCAATGGCTTGCCAGCTGGCAATCAGCAACATCGACGCTTATTGCCTTAGCAAGTGTCGTTAGCATGATTATTTATTATGTCATCAATCAATATCGTCCGTGGCGAGAAATTAGACAATTTAGCCATGGTTTGCTGCTGTTATTTTATGCGATGCTGATATTACAACTGCCACAACAATATGAATTTGACTATCAATGGACAGCCTTTTATTGGCCGATATTTACAACGTTGTTCATCGGCTGGCTGGTTCTTGGTCAATTATGGCTAAAGACGTGGCATAACAATGCTAATAACGACGACAATAATAGTGCAGAATTAAAAGGTTACGATAGTGCAAGCTGGCTTGGTACTGGCATTATAATTTTGGCTGAGGCTGTACATTACGGCTTACCCGAGTCAAAAGGTGTGATGACCATTCTTGTGCCAGTTGCGCTTATGATAGTTGGACTCTGGTTGACGTATCGTCAGCAAAATAATAATCAGATGAAAAATCTAATTTCACCGCTCTCTATGTATTGGTTTGACTGGCAAAAATCGCTATTAAACAGCGCCAGAATATTCGTGCCACTAACATTATGCTGGGTCATTTTTACCAATGTCACCTATGATGGCGTGATTTGGGAACTGCCTTACTTTCCTTTATTTAACTTATATGATGTGACGTTATGGCTAGTGCTATTTTACGGATTGGGCGTTTATTTATTGCGTCAACGTGGCGGGCACTCGCAAAATTTATTTAGCGCCTTTCGTAAGAGTGACACGTTGTTGATCGTACTAGCGCTGATTAGCTTTTGGATACTCTCTAGTATGCTGGTCAGAACGCTACACGCTTTTATCAATACACCGCTGTGGATAGCGGAATTATATGATCATAATGGCAGCGCATGGGATAGTGAGCAAGTGCAAACTGGACTGACGATTTTATGGACGCTACTAGCCTTAGTCGCCACCATTACTGCCAGTCGCTATTGGCAGCGCGCGCTATGGTTTATGGGCATTGGCTTATTGGGTATTGTGGTCTTAAAATTGGTCTTGGTTGACTTGTCACAGACTGAGGCAATTTGGCGAGTAATTTCTTTCCTTAGTGCAGGTAGTTTGATTTTATTGATTGGTTATTTGGCACCGTTGCCACCAGCGCGTGATGGAACGGCAGAATAGATCGAGTCATAGTTTTTTATTAGAGTAAATTGAATTATAGCGTGAGCACTTTTTAACATCATTACTTTTTAGCATCCGTACGTGGCTTATGTAGTAAACTGAACACCATGAAAAGTAAATGACGATCGTCTTACTTTGAGCATTTTTTATAAAAGGTTATGAAAGCAGATGGATAAGAGAGTAAGTATTCAGTGGTTCCCTGGGCATATGAACAAAGCCCGCAATGAAATCAAAGAAATTATGCCGCAGATGGATGTGGTTATCGAAGTGATTGATGCGCGTATTCCTTATAGCAGCGAAAACCCAATGGTCGCGGCATTACGCGGTGAAAAACCGGTCATCAAAATCTTAAATAAGGCTGATCTTGCTGATCCTGAGCTGACCCAAGCATGGATGGATTATCTTGAGCAGCAAAATGGTGTTAAAGCCATTGCTTGCGATACCGATAAAGCCAATGATGTCAAACGTATCATCGCAATCTGTAAACAACTTGTCCCCAATAAAGTGGGTACGGGTCGCCAAATCAAAGCCATGATTATGGGTATTCCAAACGTCGGTAAATCGACGTTGATCAACACTTTGGCTGGACGCGCCGTGGCAAGAACTGGTGACGAGCCAGCGGTCACCAAGTCGCAGCAGCTGATTAAACTTGATGATGATATCATGCTTTATGACACGCCAGGTATGCTGTGGCCAAAAGTTGAAAACGAAAACTCTGGCTATCGCTTGGCGGCGACAGGCGGCATTCGTGATACGGCGTTTGATTTTGCGGATGTTGCTGGTTATACCGCTGAGTATTTATTAACTGCCTATCCTGAGCTGCTAAAAACCCGCTATAAAATTGATGAGCTGCCTAAGACCGATTGGGAGTTTTTTGAAATAGCTGGGCGTAATCGTGGCTGCGTGCGCGCGGGTAATAAAGTCGATACGTACCGGATGTCTGAAATCCTAGTCAATGAGCTGCGTAGCGGTAAGATTGGGCGTATCACTTTGGAGACGCCAACTATGACTGAGGCTGAAGAAGTCGTCGTCGCTGAGCAACGCATCGCGTCAGAAGAAAAAAGAATCGCTAAAGAAGAAGAGAAACGCTTGCGTCGCCTTAAAACGCGGAAGAATCGGAAGTAAACTCTCACTAACATAGCTCATAAGGTGCGCCCGCCTAGCGCACCTGTTTTATCTTTATAATTCACCTTTAACTTATCTGAAAATCCTCACAATCTCACTTGGCAAACAATACAGTTAATTGCCATTTTATCCAATGGTGCTCACAATTAAGCTCACCTACTGTTGTCTTGTATCAATCGTATTACACCCCATAAGTAACCTTAATCCCAAACCTTATATATCCCTGTTAAATTTACAAGGAATACTCTTGCATACTCAATTTTCTCACTCATTAACTTCTTTAGACGCATTCGCACCCCGCCTACTAGATTGGTTCACCGAAAACGGTCGCCATGATCTGCCTTGGCAACAACACCTAACCGATACGCCCAACCCTTATATTGTTTGGCTATCAGAAGTTATGCTCCAGCAAACGCAAGTGACCACTGTGCTGCCCTACTTTGCCCGTTTTATGGACTCCTTTCCGACCGTGCAAGATTTAGCAGCAGCAGAATGGGACACCATCGCGGAGCATTGGGCGGGGCTAGGTTACTATGCGCGTGCACGTAATTTGCATAAAGGCGCGAAGCAATTGGTCGCTGTGATTGACGAATCTGGCGACTTTCCGCAAACCTTGGCAGGTTGGGAAGCGATATCAGGTGTTGGTCCTTCGACCGCTGGGGCAATTATGTCAATGGGCTTGCATCGTTATGGCGTCATTTGTGATGGCAACGTTAAACGTGTCTTGACGCGTTGGGCAGCAATTGATGGTGACATCACTAAGTCCTCGACGACTAAAGAGCTGTGGGCATTGGCAGAGCGTCTAACGCCAATAGAGAACTCAGGATTGTTTGCGCAAGCGATGATGGATATGGGTGCAACTTTATGCACGCGTAGTAAGCCTGCTTGTCTACTATGTCCACTACAAGATGATTGCTTAGCGCATGCGCAAGGTCGTGAAACGGACTATCCAGTGAAAGCTAAGAAACAGCCTAAACCGAGTAAATTTAGTAATGCACTGCTTATTGAAAACGAAAATGGCGAAATACTTTGGCTACAGCGCCCTGACAATGGCATTTGGGGCGGACTGTGGAGTTTGCCGCTAGCATTTATAGAAAAAATTAGCGGAAAAGTTGCTGTGAAGGATGCTGACAAGAATAAAAATAAGGAACCAATTACAGCGAATGATAATCAGCTTTTAGAAGTAGCTAGTAATGAAAAAATATACGAGACAGAATTTACCACTGCTGAGCAAATTATTAATGAGTGGTTAGATAAGAATCAATTGGTCACAAAATCAGTTAGCAACACATTACTCGATGATTCGCCTATCAAACATTCATTGACCCATTTTCATTGGTATTTAACCCCGCAATCGGTAACTTTAAACGATAAACAGGTGACTGAGATAACCAAGGCATTAGAAGCAGCTGAAATTAATATTAACTGGTTGAATGCTAATGATGCGCAAGCAACGCTAGGATTACCAAGAGCGATGGTAAAGATTTTAGAATAGGATCCCATATATAATCACTAAAAAATCGGCTTAAAATAACGATTGTATAGTGAGTTCAGTATAAAAATAATACAGCGGGACTGGAATGAATTTTTTGCAGCATCGAGCTGCGAAGGCACAGCAAGCAAGAAAAATTTATACCAGTTCAGCGTTGAACTATAATGTATCTGTTTTATTTAGAATCGACTATATACGCCATAAAAAAGCGCCTCAGAATTATTTTGAGTCGCTTTTTTATCTATCGGAAGATAAAAACTTAAGACTTCGGTACACGCAGACGCATTAAGCCTTCTTGCTGTACCGTCGCGACCAACTTCCCATCTTGCCAAAACTGACCATGATTGAGCCCCATCGCATTGGATGTCGTATCACTCCACATGTCATATAACAGCCAATCGTTTAGGTCAAAGTGACGATGAAAATGCATGGAATGGTCGATACTAGCAGCTTGCAAGCCACTGGTCATAAAGCTAATACCATGTGACATCAGCCCCGTGCCAACCAAATAAAAATCAGAGGAGAATGCCAGTAATGCTTGCTGAATCGCGACAGGTTGATTGCCAAGCTCGCGGATACGCAGCCAGTTCGCTTGCTTAGGTTTCATTGGTTCCGGATGGATCGGGTCACGCGGTTTCACTGGTTTAATCTCGATATGACGACGGCGCATAAAACGAGATTTTAATGCCTCTGGAACTTTACCAACATAGTCTTCTTTTAGATCCTGCTCCGCAAGTAAGTCTTCAGGCGGTGGATAGACAGGCATATCTTCTTGATACTCTAAACCCTCTTCCATCGGTGAAAAAGAGGCAATCATTGAAAATATCACTTGCTCAACCGGCGGCTTACCACGTACTTGCTTATACTGAATCGCCGTCACTTCGCGCGCGGACAAACTACGCCCATCACGTAAGCGTCGCACTTGATAAATCACCGGCTGATTAATATCACCGCCGCGCAAAAAATACCCATGCAATGAGTGACAAGGCTTGTCTTCATCAAGCGTATGCGCTGCTGCCATGATCGCTTGTGCGAGCACTTGCCCACCAAAGATACGGGCACCAACATAGTCATGGCTTTTACCTTCAAACACATCAGGGCTGACTTCGATGAGCGCGACGGTAGCCAATAGCTCATCTATTAGTTGTGAATAATCAGACATGACGATTACTTTCCTTATTTTTATCAGCAACGCCAGGCATCTAGATATAAGCGCCAAAGAATATCAAGACGATATGGCTTCAGCCGATATGGCGTTTTAATGTAAATAATATGAAATCAATAGCAGTAATATACAAGATAAATCTGTAGATGAGCAATAAATGGATTATCGAAAACTCATGATAAAAAGTCATCAATAAAAACGAGATGCTCAAATACACCTCGCTTTTACTATTGTAGTAAATCTATGGTTTTACTGCCACCAATACACGGATAGAATCTGGCACCAATGACAAGCCCGCCAATGCTTGCTCGCCTTGCGATTTTAGCTGCTCTAAACGCTCAATCTCTGCTGGACGCACATTGGGATTGATGGTTTGTAGATGCTTAAGACGTTTGATCTCACGCGACCACTGCTGGCTAAAGCGGGCACTTGCTTGTTCACCAATCTCAGCCAACTGCTGACGGGCAATATCTTCCGCTTCATAGTAACGCTGCTCGATGACATCGCCCCTTACTTTAATCACTTGGCGGGCACGGTTTTTATCCAAACGCTCAATGTGCGGCATGATCATATCGGCACTGATACGCGCTGACAAATCACTGCCCTGCTCACTGATAAAGACGCGGATATTTTGCGTACTTAAGGTAGCAGGCAAGTTAAGTAGTTTCGGTGCGATGGCTTCTACACGGAAATTCACTTCTAACATCACCATGCCCTGTGGTACCGCAGCACTTTTTAGCATTGCAACGGTGGTATTACCAAAGGTGCTGGTACTCGCCAGCTCATAAATCGCCTGCATCAATGGATGTTCATGCGTGATAAAAGCAATATCCTCACGTTGCAGCGCTTGCTCACGCTCAAAAGTCAACGTCATACCGTCTTCATCACCGAGTGGCAGACCATCGATATAATCACTAATTTCAGTGCTGTCAATCGGTGAAATCACCCACGAGCCATCACGTTGGATATTATGCTCGATATTGGCTGAGGCAAAAAAGCGCTCGATAAACTGCGGCAATAGATTATGCCCATCAAAATCGCGCATGGCGTCAGCGATACGTCCAGCGACGCGCGGACGGCATGAGTTGTATTCTAATAGACGGTCACGACCAGCTTGTAACTGTGTTTCAAGCCCCAATCGTGTCTGTGCCGCTTCTGCGATAATATCTGCCAATATTGCACGATTGACGTCGTTATCAGCACCCTCAAGCATCGGTTTTAGCTCTTGGATATACTGCTCTTGAACGCTTTGTGCTGTTGGTGAAATCTGATTGAACATATTGAGCGCATTGTTATACCACTGATACAGACGCTCTTGCGCAGTACCTTGCACATAAGGCACATGCAACATGATTTGCTGTGTTTGCCCAATACGATCTAAACGACCAATACGCTGCTCCAGGGTATCTGGATTGGCAGGTAAGTCCCACAGTATCAGCTGGCTTGCAAACTGGAAGTTACGACCTTCTGAGCCAATCTCTGAGCACAACAATATCTGCGCGCCTTCATTATCGGCAAAGAACGCTGCTGCTTGGTCACGCTCAAGTAAGGTCATCTGCTCGGTAAAGATAGCCGTTTTGATACCAGCATGTAAGCGTAATACTGCTTCCAAGCTCTCAACCGTCGCGCCACTACGGGCAATCAATAGCACCTTTTTATGCTTAAGATCACCTTTTAAGATATCTATCAACCAAGGCACACGCGGGTTGTCCTCTAACCAGCCACCATCGGGCTGATTTTCTTCGCCCCATAGCTGCTCGCGCAATTTACCATTGGTTTGATAGCTATCGACCCATGTTTCTGGTAGCGGCAATGGATACGGCTGACTGCTACGACCGTAAAAACCTTTCACACTCTCACGAGTATTACGGAATAAAATACGTCCAGTACCATGGCGATCTAGCAATTCATTTAACGCATAAGTACGGAGTTTTTCGTCTTCGTTAATCGTTGCTAATTCATCGATATTAATCGTCAATAAACTGCTCAGTGCGGCAATTTGTCCATCACTTAAAGGTTTGTCTTCTATTAATAGGCTGGCAACGGCTGCCGTTTCTGCAAAGGCATCTTGACCATCGATAAACTCATCTAAGTCATCAAAGCGATCTGGGTCTAATAGACGCAAACGGGCAAAGTGACTTTGCGCCCCAAGCTGCTCAGGTGTCGCCGTCAATAGCATGACTCCTGCAGTCTCTTCAGCAAAATCTGCAATGAGGTCGTACTTATCATTGCCGCCTTGCGCTTCATCCCAATGCAGATGGTGCGCTTCATCAACGACCAATAAATCAAACCCTGCTTCCATCGCTTGGTCATACAAGTCAGGATGGTCAAGGAGTAAGTCCATACCAGCGATGACACATTGTTCAGTCATAAAGACATTTTGCTCAGGGTCGTGCTCTTTAATCGCTGCGGTACGTACCAAATCAAATAAGGCAAAGTTTAGATTAAAGCGGCGGCGCAGCTCAATCATCCACTGATATTGCAGACTGTCTGGCACAAGAATGAGTACACGCTCAGCTTTGCCCGTCAGTAGCTGCTGATGAATAATCAAACCTGCCTCAATGGTTTTACCCAAGCCCACTTCATCAGCAAGCAACACGCGCGGTGCGATACGTTTGCCAACTTCATGAGCGATATAGAGCTGATGCTCAATGATATCGACGCGCGCACCCATCAAGCCTTTGAGCGGATGACCTGCAAGCGCTGATTGCATACGCAAGATATCTTGACGCAAATCATACCAATCACTGCGCTCAATACGACCTGCTAGCAGACGCTCCAGTGGTTTAGCCAAAGTAATATTGGCAGCCAGACGGGTTTCCATAATGGCTTTTTCATGCTCATTTACACTGTACTTGAGCACACCCATCACTTCTTCAACAGCACTTACTGTATAGCTCTTACCTGCCTGATCAGAGATACTATCGCCGACTTTAAACACCACACGAGATAACGGCGCAGAGTTTTTTGCATAAACGCGCGTCTCTTCACTTTGCGGAAATAAAATGTGCACACATCGGTCGTCTACATCGATGACCACACCTAAGCCCAGCTCGGACTCCGTATCAGATAAATAGCGTTGACCAACGGCGAATTCGGTGCTGTGCAATGAAGCGATAGAGATAGTCATAGGGCGATGTCTTTTTGTACTCAGATGATAAGAAAATAGGTAGTTTACGATGCAAGCCATGCTTGCTGGCTCAGTCACATTGACGAACTGACAACTATTGGATATACACTTATTCAATATGCGGTCATTCAGTATATTGTCACGAGATATATCAGGCACATCAGCTTGTAAGCCAAATCCGTCGATAAAACAGATCATTATATAACGTTAGCGCTTAGATAAGTGCGTTAAGTTCACTTTTCAAGAGCAGATTTCTACAAGATAAAGTCAAGGCTAAGCATAAGTTGGGCTTATAAACTCGTAAGATAACGACTCGCAAGTAAACAAAAAATATTGTTATCGTAAAATTGTTACTGTATTGTTAAAAAATGCAATAGAACATCTCTCTTAACACCAAAGCTATGTAACTTAATTAAGTCATTAGAATTTTAGCTAACCACTAATTATATAAAAAAACAGCATAGACCTAGTAGCTGTTATCTGTGCGTTATCAGCAGTCATGGATGGATGGATGACTGTCTGTAATAGTCCATTAAGTTATAGGTTAAATTTAATGTCATTATTTTAAGTTATGTTAATACTGTCTGCAGTTGACGTTTATGATTATTATTCATACGCCATTTTAATAGAACCTAACCATATAGGTCACTGTAGCAAAAAAATCTTATTAGCAATCTTCTTTGTACTCCCTACTCCCAAGGACAAATCCCATCATGAGTGACTCCAAAAAAGTCGGCTTTTTTAATCAAGTCAGTACCCAAGTTACTACTATTTTGTTTATTGCCTTTGCGGTCGTACTTGCGGTCGTTGTTTATGTCGTTGATAAAGAAGGTCATGATAAAATTCGCCTTGAATCAGCAAAGCTGGTCGCTGAACGTGGTAATACCGCGGTTAATAGTATCTCAGCCGACATCAATCGTGTCATGCGTAGTGCCTTGCTGTTACAGCAAAGCGCGCAAACGCTGCCACCGCAAGAGAATATTTTGCAAGTCAGTACCGCCAATGCATTCGATAAACGCGACTATAACCTATTGGGTAGTGGCGGCATTTGGCCAGAAAAAGATGCGCTTGGTGCCAATACCGTGACCCATCCGTTTTTGATGGTACGCCAAAACGGTGATTATCAAGCAGTGCTAAGCGATCCAAACCCAACCAATCCTTATTATCAAGAAGATTGGTTTAGTGTCTTAAAACTACTCAAACCTGACAGCTGTATCTGGAACCATGTTCGCGCCAGCCAAACCAAAGGCGAGCTTGCCATGAGCTGCGGTGTCGCCATTGAGCGTGACAATCAGTTTTGGGGTGCCAGTACGGTCAACTTTACCCTAAACCAGTTGCAAGAGAACATCGTTAAGTTGAGTGAAAGCTCGGGTTCAGGCTATATCCTATTATTGGATAACAGTGATAAGGTCATCGCCTCATCTAACCCTGAACGCTTAAACTATATTGATGAAGCAACCGGTACACCGCTTGATATCAAACAGGTTATCAACTCTGACCCTGCTTGGGAGCCAGTGCTAGGTTTCTTGGAAACGCAGCGTAACGAGATTATCGAGCAAGTTGCAGCTAGCGTGTCACCGCAAGTTCAGCAAGTATTGAATACGATTGATAAAGCAGAAACAGGTGATTCCAAAGGTTATTATTTGGTCAACTATGCTGCTTACCTAAATAACGGTGAAAATAAGCAAAATGCTATGGATAGCCGCTTGCTACAAAGCTTTGAGCTGACCAATGATAACTTTTATAACGGCAGTCAAGCCTATGTCTTTGAGATTCCTGAAACTTATTGGAAACTTATCGTTGTCCAACCTGACGCTGAAATTAACGCTATCGCCGACAATCTAAGTGAAAACTTGATTAACTGGATTGCATTAGCGCTCCTTATCACCGCTGGTATTATCTACTTTATGCTAACTTTCTTAGCATTCAAACCATTGAAAGAAACCACTGATAAAATTTCTCTCGCAGAAAACATTATTAATAACAAGCAGTACAACAAGCTAAGCTCAGTTAAATTCAAGACAGGTCGCAACGAGATTGGACTGGTAAACGGCTCTATTAACGACCTATTAGATCGTATCCAATCTAACGAAGGTAAGCTTGCCAATATTAACCAACAGCTAGAGATTAAAGTAGAAGAACGTACCGCCGAGCTGCAAGACACACTAAAAGAGCTGAAAAGCTCGCAGCTACAATTGATCCGTTCAGAAAAAATGGCAACGTTGGGGCAAATGGTTGCAGGTGTTGCCCATGAAGTAAATACACCATTATCGTATGTTCAAAATAACCTTGAAATTATCGGTCAATTGACTGAGCAATATGAAGAGCTGATTGAACTGGTACAAGGGTTAAAAGGTATCAAGTCAGACGCCGTATCTAATGGGAAGATTGATAATTTATTAGCAGATATCGTCCGTGCTTCTGATGAAATCCAAGAAGATGATTTGTCCGCTGAGCTAAAAGAGCTGATTAAAGACTCGCTATTTGGTGTTGAACAAATCACCGAGATGGTACTTAATCTTCGTAACTTTGCCCGTCTTGATGAGTCAAAAGTGAAGACCATTGATGTGCGCGAATGTATCGAAGCCTCGCTTAAAATCGCGGGTAACTCTATCAGACATCAAGAGATTGTCACTGATTTTGCGCCGACGCCTGAGATTAAATGCTCACCATCGCAAATCAATCAAGTATTGGTCAACCTGCTCAATAACGCCGCGCAAGCCATGGGTGAAAAATCTGATGGCAAAATTGAAGTGCGAACCCGCGCCGATGACAGCAATGTCTATATTGATGTCATTGATAACGGTAAAGGCATGAGCTCAGAAGTGCTCAGTCAGATATTTGAGCCATTCTTTACGACTAAAGGCGCAGGCGAAGGTACTGGTCTTGGTATGGCAATCAGTCAGCAGATTATGGAGCAGCATAATGGCGATATCAAAGCCGTATCGACTGAAGGCGTTGGCACAACCTTTACCTTAGCGCTACCGATTAATAATGATCTGACAGAAAAAAGCCTAGCGGCATAATCGCTAGGTTCTGTTGTTATTTTAATTACTATTTTAATGATTATATAAAGCTATATCACTGTTATTCATCATAAGGATACCATCATGAATGAATTAGAAAATGACACCAGTCATAACATCAGTACCGCTGAGTTAGGGGCTGAAGCTAAACCGAAGCTGGCTTTTATTGACGATGAACAACGCATTTTACGTTCTATGAAACTGTTATTTCGTAAAACGCATGACGTTTTTATTACCACCGACCCGACTGAATACATCGACTATATCAAAGACAACCATGTACACGTCGCGGTCAGTGACCAACGTATGCCTGAGCGGGTTGGCGTTGATATCTTGCGCGAAGTAAAAGAAGTATCACCTTCTACCATGCGTATATTGCTAACAGGCTATGCTGATTTAAACGCGATTATTGGCTCTATTAATGATGGTGAAATTTACCGTTATTTAACTAAGCCGTGTAAATCTGAAGAACTGCTCGCTGTCGTCGGACGCGCTACTGAAATCGCTTTGACTTATAACCCAGACGAAAACGCTGAGCAGTTCGATAGTTCAGGCAATAAGCAGATTTTATTGGTCATTGATGAGACCAATGATTTGATTGAGCAAATACGTAAGCAGTTTTCTAACAACTATAAAGTGCTGCATGCCCAAGGTTTAGAGGAAGCTTACGATTATTTGGCGAACGAGGATATCGGTGTTTGTATTACCGATATCAACGTCAGTGGCGAGAATATTGCGCCGATTATCTTTACCTTAAAACAAGATGCGCCGCATTTGGTCGTATTGGTACAGACTGAATTCCAAGACGCTGGCTTGCTGATTGATTTGATTAATAAAGGTCAAGTCTATCGCTGCTTACCGAAGCCGATGCGTGCCAGCTTACTTGAGATTAGTGTCAATCGTGCTTTCCAACATCATGCAAAACTAAAAGCCAGCCCTGAATTGATCAAACGTTATGAAGTCGAGCACGATCCTGAAAATGATGTGCGCATTGACTTGAGCAGTCGCGTACGTAGTTTTATCGGTAAATTGCGCAAACGTTTTTCTTTATAAGCGCAATAAACTGGTGTCTCAATAAATAAAACCTCTATTTTCAGCTTGAAGTAGAGGTTTTTTGCTTCGTGTTTTTTAACGACCTTTTTGACTAAATACTGCAACGTGCTACATTAAACCGATAATAAACAAAACCCATTCACGATAACAACAAGATAAGGAATCATCATGCAAGCGGTTTTTTTAGATAAAGGTACTTTCTCTGATAACATCGACTTGCCAGCACCCGCTGGCGTTACTGATTACATTACTTACGACGATACACCTCAAGCACTGATCATTGAGCGTTGTCAAAATGCCGACATTATTTTTACCAATAAAGTGCAAATAAATGCTGAGGTGATTGCTAAGCTGCCAAAGCTAAAACTTATTCAACTGACCGCTACGGGCATGAATAACGTTGACCAAGATGCTTGTACTGAGCGTAATATCGCGCTCTATAACGTCGCCGGTTACGCGGTGAAAAGCGTGCCTGAACACACCTTTATGCTGATGCTAAATGCCATGCGTGCTGGCCTGCATTATCATAATAAAGTCACCGATGGCACGTGGGCAGATAACGGTAATTTTTGCCTGCTTGATATCCCGCTTATAGATTTGGAAAATAAAACGCTCGGTATTATTGGTATTGGCACCATTGGCAAACGTGTCACTGATATTGCGCGCGCGTTTGGCATGACAGTATTGTGGGCTGAACACCAAGGGCGTATGCCGCGTAATGATGACTATACAGCGTTTGAAGACGTGCTGGCGCAGTCCGATGTACTGAGCTTACATTGCCCGTTAAATGAGAAAACTCAGCACCTTATCAATGCAGACACCTTGGCCAAAATGACTAAAAAACCTTTACTTGTCAACGTCGCTCGTGGTGGTATTGTGGATAGCCAAGCGCTTGCTGATGCCATTAAAAATGAGCAGATTTTAGGGTATGGCAGCGACGTTTTTGAGCAAGAACCCATAGCTGCCAATGATCCTTTACTGGCTCTGGCTCTTAGCGAGCATCCACGCGTAATATTCAGTCCGCACAATGCATGGGGCAGCAAAAGCGCGCAAGAAACCTTGTGGCAGATGCTTAGTAAACAAGTCAGTGATTTTATCAATCAAGCACAGCAAGATTAATAATTAGCAAATTCTAACGACTAAACTGTAGCCACTCATCTTTGATTTTACGGTGTTTGAGCATGATGCGATCGGTTAGATAGTTATTGTTCACCCGCCAAGGATAGCGATCACCTTGTTTTGGCAGCTCATCCTTGGCACGGCTGACATACCCTGCCGATAGTGCCCCAAGTACCGTATCTGCCTGCATTTTCACTTGTTCGTGCTCAGTCTCAGCCTGCGCACATACTGTTTTGTATCCTTCTTTATTCATATAACTCAGTAAACGCCGCACATACTGACAAGCCAAATCAATCTTCAATGTCCAAGACGCGTTGGTATAGCCAAACATGATTGCCATATTTGGTACACCCTCAAGCATCACTGCTTTGTAGGTCATTCGTGCGCCTACATCGATCGGCTCCCCGTCGACATATAAAGCGGCACCTCCTAGCATCTGTAATTTTAGACCCGTCGCAGTAACGATGATATCTGCGTCCAAATGCATGCCTGATGCTAATGCAATACCAGTTGAGGTAAACTGACTGATGCTATCGGTTACCACTTTAGCGCGCTTGCTATGCAAAGCTTGAAACAAATCGCTATCAGGTACCGCACATAAGCGCTCTTCCCAAGGATTATAAGCTGGCTTAAAATGGGCAACATCCACGCCACTGCCTTTAAGCTCTTTTTTGACTTTATGGTTTAATAGCGCTTTCATCACTTTTGGCGCATAAATCGCCACCCGATAAACACCTTGTTGAAACATCACATTGCGCGTACGCAACAAGGTATACGCCTGTGCTTTTGATAAAGGTGAGAATTTACCTGAGAGCAGGTCAAGCGCACGATCATCGCCCGGTACACTTGCAACATACGTCGGTGAACGTTGCAGCATGGTGACATGACGGGCACATTGTTTACTACCTTCATCGACCAATGCCGGTATCAGTGTCATCGCCGTCGCGCCACTACCGATGACAATCACTTTTTTATCGTCGTATTGCGTGTCTTGCCAATGTTGCGGGTGGACTATCTCACCTTTGAAACTTTCTTCATCTTTAAAATGTGGTCTATAACCGCTCTCATAGTCATAATAACCAGTCGCTCCAACAACAAAGTTTGCCGTTAAGCTCAATACTTCACCGGTAGCATGATTTTTAATCATCGCCGTCCATTGCTGACTGTCGCTTGACCATGATAACTGCTGTACTTCATGCTGATAGCGAATGTGCTCTACCACCTTAAACTCGCGTGCGGTATCAGCAATATAGCGTTTAATGTCTGCACCTTTTGCAAGCATCTTATGATCCATCCACGGACGGAAACTATAGCCAAAAGTCAGCGCATCCGAGTCAGAACGAATACCAGGATAGGTAAACAAATCCCATGTACCGCCCAAATCCTCACGTTTTTCTACGATTAAAAATCGTTGGCTAGTAAGTTTGAGGCGTTTTTTCTGCTTAACGCTTTTACTATCAAAATGACTTTTTTGCGAGCTCTGCTGCTGCAAATGGCAAGCCATGCTGATGCCTGCGATACCCGCACCAATAATCAGTACCTCATAATCTGTAGGAACATCTGATGAATAAGGTTTGGCTTTAAAGCGCTTTTTAAGCGCCTGCTTGGCAGTAGTCATATTAAGCATAATACAATCCTTGTTTTTGCAAATTGGCTGACCTATCAGAGCACAGGACGCCCTACTAATTTTCCATAGCAATTTTACCTAGTAACTTTATCTAGTAATTTGCAAAAATACTAGATTTTAGTTTATTTTAAAAACACTAAAAAGGTGTTGGACTTTCCCAGTCCATCCACGCCCCAAGCGTTGGATGTTTTAGGCGCAGTTGCTGCGCATGTAGATTTAGTCTTGGCGCAATATCCAACGCAATACCTTCTGCATAAATCGGGTCACCAATCATCACATGTCCGACATGTACCATATGGACGCGCAGCTGATGACTACGACCGGTGACTGGTTTTAATAGGACGCGAGTTACTATTTGACCATCACATTCTTCATGCGCCAATACTTCATACAAAGTCAGCGCATGTTTTGACCAGTTAGGATCGACAATATGACGCGGTTTGGTTGCAGGCTCATAACGTACTGGTACCGATATCTTGCCAGTAGTGCCAACGCTGTCCCATTGACCAAACACTCGTGCTTGATAACTTTTTTGTGGCAGTCGGTCAATGAACTGCTTACTAATATTGGTTTGTGCCGCTGCATTTTTGGCGAAAATAAGCAGCCCAGAGGTATCCATATCGAGGCGATGAATCAGTTTGACGGCAGGATTGACACGCTCAAGTCGTGCCAGCAAACTGACCTTTAAGGTCTTACCATCGACACTCAATAGTCCTGCTGGCTTATCGACTACCCAGATATCTTCATCTTCATAGACGGTAACTTTTTTTGCAAATGTTTGAAAAAACTCAAGCGAACGGGTTTTTTCTTCAGCATTAAGGGCATCGATTTTTTCATTTGTAAAAGGCATAAATGTGGGCTACTTATATGAAGGGACTTATATTAATCAGTTCGGATATAAAAATCAGAATCCGTTATAGAATCAAAAATGCAAATAATCTTAACGAGCAGTTAAAAGCAGAAATCAATACAGTAGGTAACAGATAAAAGCCAACCCTGTATCCTTATGTGTCGATTTATTGTGCTAATCGTAATTGTTAAACAATTTAACCAGTCTACGTCTTTCAACTTTAGGCAAACATGTTAATATAATGGCAGATTTCTACCCATTCTTAACATTCTTTAGCCGGTCATCATTTTGGTATGACATTTATTGTTTTATCGATAAATGGTGACAAATATAATAATACAAGAGAGAAAAATTATGTCAGACCTTATTGTTAACACCACTGATGCCAACTTTGACCAAGACGTCTTACAATCTGACGTGCCAGTATTAGTCGATTTCTGGGCAACATGGTGTGGTCCTTGTAAAGCCATCGCACCTATTTTAGAAGATTTAGCGACTGAGTACCAAGGTAAAGTTAAAATCGTTAAAGTTGACGTTGATAACAATCCACAAGCAGCAAGTCGTTTTGGTATCCGCAACATTCCTACCTTATTCGTATTTAAAGGTGGCGAAAAAGTGGATTCAGTCATGGGCTTACAGCCAAAGGCTGAATTGGCAAAAGTACTAGATAAGCATTTATAAATTAGTGCTTATTGGCGTTGTTGATGTTTGGCAGCCTCATTAAAATATCGTAAATGCTAAAGCCATTATCTGATACAGATAGTGGCTTTTTTGTTGATTTTATGACCAAAAAGCTAGATTGCTTGACTTTTTTGGCAAAAATTATTGACAATACTATCTTTAAGCCCGTATAGTCTGCTGATAAGAGAACACTAATGGCTCTCCTAAATATCTTGTCGCTATTCTCCTCGTGTTTATCAACAAAAACACCATCGTCATTATTAAATACCACTACTGACCGAATGACTAAACACAATGACTGATATTGAGTTTTTGGCGCAGACTCTTATGTAGACTTTTTTATCTTCACCTTTTATAACTTGTCTACCTCTCTTGCGACAAGCTCATAAACTGACACATAAAATCAAAACTACATACTAACTCTGTATATATACCCTCTATCACCCTAATAACATTGTTTTAATCACTGTCGTGATTTGTGAATAATGGCATCTCTCATCTTATCAACTGCTAACGACCTATCTATGAATCTTACTGAATTAAAGAAAAAATCAATTGCTGAGCTACTGGCCATCGCTAAAGAGATGGGTCTTGATAATATGGCACGTAGCCGTAAACAAGACATTATCTTTGCCATTCTAAAAACTCATGCCCGTAACGGCGAGGCCATCTATGGTGATGGTGTGCTTGAAGTGCTCCCCGACGGTTTTGGTTTTTTGCGCTCATCTGAAGGCTCTTATTTAGCAGGTCCTGATGATATCTATGTCAGCCCAAGCCAAATTCGCCGTTTTAGTCTAAAAACTGGTGACAGTATCGCGGGCACGATTCGTCCACCAAAAGACTCTGAGCGTTATTTTGCACTATTAAAAGTCGGTGAAATCAACTTTGATACGCCAGACCGCTCACGTCATAAGCTCATCTTTGAAAACTTAACGCCATTATTCCCGACTGAGCAGCTAAAGCTTGAGCTGGGTAACGGTACAACTGAAGATTTAACTGGTCGTATTATCGACCTGATTGCACCGATTGGTAAAGGTCAGCGCTCTATTATTGTGGCACCGCCCAAAGCGGGTAAAACGATGCTACTACAGTCAATAGCACAATCGATCACTCGTAATAACCCTGAATGCTACCTCATTGTGCTGCTGATTGATGAGCGTCCAGAAGAAGTCACCGAGATGGAACGTACCGTACGCGGTGAAGTGGTTGCCTCAACTTTCGATGAGCCGCCACAGCGCCATGTACAAGTGGCTGAAATGGTCATTGAAAAAGCCAAGCGCTTGGTTGAGCACAAGCAAGATGTGGTCATTTTGCTTGACTCGATTACCCGTCTTGCCCGCGCTTATAACACCGTTATTCCTTCATCAGGTAAAGTCTTGACCGGTGGTTTGGATGCCAATGCGTTAGAGCGCCCAAAACGCTTCTTTGGTGCTGCTCGTAATATCGAAGAAGGCGGCAGCTTGACCATTATCGCCAGTGCCCTTATTGATACTGGTAGTAAGATGGACAGTGTTATCTTTGAAGAATTCAAAGGTACCGGTAACCAAGAGATTACCCTTGAGCGTGATTTGGCAGAAAAGCGTGTCTTCCCTGCTATTAATATCAAAAAATCGGGTACACGCCGTGAAGAACGTCTGCTTGATGAAGATAAGCTGCGTAAAGTTTGGATCCTGCGTAAATTGCTACAGCCGATGGATGGTGTACAAGCAACTGAGTTCTTATTGGACCGCTTAAAAGAAGCCAAAACCAATGATGAATTTTTTGAGCAAATGAAGCGTAAATCACAAAATTGATTTTAAATCTTTTACGACAATAAAGTTATATAAATAATTGACGTTTTACTCATAAAGGCTGCCTATAAGGCGGTCTTTTTGCTTTTATTACTATTGGCTCTATCATTAGTAATAATTCGCGTCGAATACAGTTAGCTTACTATCAGGATAAATACAATAACCCTAAACAAAGGCATTACCAGTGACACAGTGAGGCAACATAGTTTACAGCTTACTTGCAAAGCTTAGCGTTTTTAATACGACCAGATTTATATATAAGGGCTACTATAAGGGTTAAGAACATACTGAAATATATACTGTATACTTAGTATTTTAAACTTGACGATTTAATAGGTGATATTATGAAACTTGCTAAAACTCTCGTAATGACGGTTCTAACTAGCTCTGCTCTTATTCTGGGTGGCTGTGCTACTAACGGGTATAACACTGGTCTAAGTAATACAGCTAAAGCTGCCACTGCTGGCGCTGCTGCTGGTGCACTGATTAAAAGTAAAGGCGATAGCAAAGATATCGCTCGTGGTGCAATTGCTGGTGCTGCTATTGGCGGCGCGGGTGGTTATATCTATGATCAAACCAGATAATCAGTTTTAAACCGCTCTTTGGCACATATATTTTATGAAAGATATTACCTAGTCAACCAGCTGACAAAAAAAGCCTGCAATCAATTGCAGGCTTTTTTCTATCTAACGATTATTATATTAGCTACTGATCATACCAATCAATATAACTGGTTTTATAATGGTTAGTGCTATAAAGCGCCACTAAACGTATCACAAGTTTGCACATTACCGCTCTCTAGACCACGCGTAAACCACTCTACACGCTGTTGGCTAGTACCATGAGTAAAGTTATCAGGTACTACCGCCCTGCCTCCTGCACGCGCTAAGCGATCATCACCAATCTGACCAGCAGCATTGATAGCTTCATCAATATCACCTGCTTCTAAAAACTGTACGCGCTCTTGATTGCGCTGCGCCCAAACACCAGCAAAGCAATCAGCTTGTAGCTCTTGCAGTACAGACAATTTATTTGCTTGTGCTCGGGTCACTTGACGGCTGGCTTCATTTACCTGCTGAGTAATACCAAGCAAAGTCTGTACATGGTGACCTACTTCATGGGATATCACATAGGCTTGGGCAAAATCGCCCGCTTTGTTCTGATTGTCACTATCCCCTGAGTTTTGGATATCACCAGAGATACCAAGTTTTTGACGCATCTCTACGAAAAACGACGTATCTAAATAGACTGTTTGATCACCTGGGCAATAAAAAGGACCTGTCGCTGAGCTGGCACTACCACAGGCAGAACTGACTTGCCCATTAAACAAAATCAGTGACGGCTCTTTATAGGTACTACCACCCTCATTGAATATTTGATGCCAAACCTCTTCAGTGTCCGCCAAGACAACTTTGACAAACTGTGTATCCCGATCGTCACTGGTAGCTGGTTGAGTAGAGGTATTACCACCGCCTGCGACCTCTTGACCTGTCTGCAATGCGGTCATGGGATTTACCCCAAACACTAGCCATAAAATACCAGCAATAATGATACCGCCGATACTGCCGCCCATTAGCTTACCGCCACCACTACTAGTGCGCACATTAGTACTGCCACGTCTGCCTTGCCATTTCATAATCCTTCTCCCAAAAAATACGATATCTTATGCCACTCATATCGACTATGATTCATGTTATATAGTTTTTAGCTCAATCCTTTGATGTCATATTTTGATAACCTTTGCTAATTTCATCTGCTACAAACTACAAACTGCTTTAAAACACTTAGCGCTTTTTTATATCTACAGCCAGTTATTATGACCATCATTTAGCATTACTTACGTATCCACTCTCTTCTTTATTATGCTGTCATAAAGGGCGCAAACAGATACAAAGCACCAAACATAAGAAATCTATCTGCAATAAGCAGATGTCGTTGATTATACGTCGGTTAATTTGACGTTTTGTATGGATAATTATGTAAGATAAGTAAAATAAAACCCTATTTACAATTTTATTGTAACTTAATTGTACAACCTCTTTCTATACAGAAAGAAATCATATAGAATGCGTGGAAGCTGAGTAGCTGTGACTAAGACTAGTTGAATATCTGAGATATCTCGGATGTTTAACCTTTTTTGCTGCTACTGCTCATTTAATTATCCCGGAGAAAACCTTATGAACTTAAAATTACTTGCTCTAGCTGGTATCATGACTGCAACTATGGGCTTAACTGCCTGTGATAGCAACAAAGAAAACGCTGCTGAAGATTTATCTGACGCTCAAGAAGAAGTAACTGATGCTTCTGAGCAATTAGACGAAGCTGCTGCTGAAGGCGAAGTTGTTCCTGCTGAAGCTGAAGTTGCTGTTGACGCCGCTGCAGCTGACATCGCTGATGCACAACTTGCTACTGCTACTGACGAAATCGATGCTGAAGTACCTGTAGACGGTACTACTACTAGCGTTGACGTAGCTAGCGAAACTCCAGCTGTAGACGCAGCTGACGAAGTTGTAGTTGAGCAACCAGCTCAGTAATTTTTATTTTTATAAATAAAAATACTGTACTAAAAAAAAGAGAGCCTATGCTCTCTTTTTTTATGCCTGCAATTTTTATTTTATATAACTGAGACAATGTCGCATAAAAAATGATGGCCATAACAGTCAATCTAATAGACCTCTTGCGAAAGTCATAGGTTAAGCTCGGAATTAACGATACCAGCAAACAGCTTCATTCTAAGATCATAGCGCTGACGACGGTTGCGATATTTATGAGCCACGATTTTGAACAATTTGATTAAGCCTATTTTGTGCTCAACCATAATACGGAACTTTGCCAGATAATGATTCGCCTGTTTGCATATCTCTAATAACTGACCACCACGAGGTTTTTTAAATGGCGTGAAGGTTTGGTTATGTAGTTTTGCTATACCTTGATAACCACTATCTGCTAGATAGTTAGTATTTTCAGGTAACCAGTCAGGACAAGTATCTTTATAGAGCTTAAAATCGTGGATTGACCCTTTGCAGGTTTGCACATCAAGTATCAAGCCTGTTTGCCAATGAACGATAACCTGCGCTTTTAATGTGTGCTGTTTTTTCTTACCGCTGTAGTAGTCGCTTTGGTTTTTTTTGGACGCTCAATTGGGGTTTCGGTCGCATCAACGATGACTACCCGCCAATTGATATCGTCATCGACGCGACATGGCAGCTTTTTGGGCAGTTCAAACTTGCCTGAATCAACCAGTACGTCTTCTACTTTACGAATAATGCGGCTGGCAGAAGACTCATGAATACCAAAGTCCATACTGATGTGGTATAGCGTTCGGTATTCACGCCAATAAGTAAGGGCCAGTAATATTTGTTCCTCAAGACTAAGCGCACTGGGTCTGCCTGATTTGGTCTTAGATAATTCATGCTCTTGCATAGCATCCAGCATTTCATGAAAGGTGGCTTTATGGATGCCAGTATAGCGTTTAAAACCAGCGTCACTTTGTTTGAGTAGCTTATCTATGTTTGGCATGGTTCCTAGCCAGTTATGAATGTATTAGTTATTTTAATTCCCTCTGCTACTTTTGCAAGAGGTCTAATAGACAACTGTAAACCATCATTTTTAATCCTACTCACTACTATTATTGGTCAAATAGACGCTCATCGACCTGTTGACGAAATTTTTGTCCTGTTTTAAAGGTCACAACGCGGCGCGCTGATACCGCGACGGGCTCCCCGGTCTTAGGGTTGCGTCCTGGGCGACTATTTTTGTCTTTAAGCTCAAAGTTGCCAAAGCCTGAAAGCTTGACTTCTTTGCCATCAATCAAACTCTCTGACAATTCGTCAAAAAAATTCTCTACCAAACAGCGACCTTCTTGGCGCGTTAGGTTTAGATGATTCATCAAATGCTCAATCATGTCAGATTTGGTTAAGGTGCTCACAGTACGACTCCTATGCTATGTCGTGATGTCGAATATCATGGTTTAGCGGCATGAGAATTAGTATTAGCTATTATAAAGGTTTTCGTGCATCTTTTTAATAAAGTCTGCATTAAAATCCTTTATTAATAACCACTTAACTTACTCTATGAATAAAACTCTTCTATCAGTTAATAATTTTTATAAATAGCAAAAATCCATAGCCTCATTTATATTGAGGCTATAGTATATTTGTCTTTTTCGATTAGAGGTTAGCTGTTACGTAGCTGTGCTGAATGCTCAACTGTTAATGCTTGTACCACTTTATCAGTGGCCGTTTTTACAGCGTCATCCGATAAGGTTTGCATTTTATCTTGCCATATCAAGGCAAATGCTAATGAGCGTTGACCTGCTGGCACTTTTTCGCCTTGGTATACATCAAACAACCAAAGATCAGTCAAGAGTGCACCTGATGCCTTACGTATAGTTGACTCTAGGGTTTGAAGGCTGATATCGCTGTCTACTAATATAGCAATATCGCGGCGTACTTGCGGGAACTTACTTGGAGTAGTTATGGCATGCTGTTTATGAGCAAGCGTTAGTAATGGTGCCAATGACAACTGCGCAACCCACGTAGCTGGCAGATCCAACTGTTTAGCGGTATTAGGATGCAATTGCCCCAACCAGCCAACATACTGATCGTCAATATAAAGCTTGGCACTTTGACCTGGATGCAAGAAAACTAGCTCACTACGCTCATAGCGGATACGCGCACTATTCACTTGCGCAGGTAATAACTGCTCGATATCATGCTTAAGATCATAAAAGTCTAACACACGGTTTTGATATGCTTGCTCGTCCCAAACATCTCCGACTGCTACCAATGCAATACTTGGCGTTTGTACTAACTCGCTAATACTTTGACCAACAAAGCTAAGCCCAGTTTCAAAGAAACGCACACGCGGCTGCTGACGATTTACATTATATTGCACACAAGGCAATAAGCTTGACAGCAAAGTACGGCGCATCACGGCTAAGTCACTAGAGATAGGATTGGCCAATGCCAACACTTCGCCCAATGCTTCATCATCGAGCAAGGCTTCTATTTTTGCGTCACTAAAGCTAAAGCTGATCGCTTCCATATAGCCATTATCGACCAGTGTCAGCTTCATGTCATGTGTCAGGTCTGCGGTATCGTCATAAGCCATGCTGACTTGCAAGTGCGGCAAGACGCTTGGAATATTGTCATAGCCATAGATACGCGCAATTTCTTCGATTAGATCCTCGCGGATACTCATATCAAAGCGATACGATGGCGGCGTACAAATTAGGCTATCTGCTTGCTGCTCTACCTCAAAGCCTAATTGGGTCAAGATACGTACCATGACTGCTGGCTCAATCTCAATACCAATGACATCACGAACTTTAGTGGTTGGCAACATAATAGGCGCACGTGTCGGTAGATGCTCGCTGTTTTCCACTTTTACTATTTGCCCAGCTTGAGAGCCCGTGACACTGGTAATCAAATCAGTAGCACGCGCCAGTGCTAACGCTGGTAATTCAAAATCCACCCCACGCTCAAAGCGTTGTGAGGCATCAGTATGCAGACCAAAACGGCGTGCGCGTGCAGCGATAGCCAATGGATTAAAGAATGCACTCTCTAACAAAATATTAGTCGTGCTATCAGTAACACTACTGCGTTGACCGCCCATGATACCCGCGAGTGCAAGTGCGCCTTTATCATCAGCAATGACCAATTCATCACCCGTTAAGATAATGGTTTGCTCATTCAATAAAGTAATGGTTTCTTCAGGCTGTGCCAAACGCACAACGATATCGCCCTCGATAGTATCAGCGTCAAACGCATGTAGCGGCTGACCCAACTCCAGCAATACATAGTTGGTCACATCAACCAAAAAGTTGTGCGAGCGCAGTCCTGACTGAACCAGCGCATCTTGTATCCACTTTGGCGTATCGAGAGTACGATCGATATTACTTATCGACTGTAAAAGGTAGCGTGGACAAGCTTCTACAGCACTGACTGTTACAGCTGGCATCACTTCGTTTTGAGTGAAATTGATATTATCAGGGATATTTGGCATTTGTAACGGCAAATCGTTAATGACGGATATCTCACGCGCAATACCACGTACGCTAAAGCAATCACCACGGTTTGGCGTAATAGAGATATCCAATATTTGATTGTCTAAGCCTAGATATTCACGAATATCGATACCGATTGGCGCATCAGCTGGCAATTCGAGCAAACCATCAATGTCATCGACTAAATCAATCTCAGACGCACCGCAAAGCATGCCGTTAGAGTCGATACCACGTAGGTTACCGTTTTTAATTTCAAAACCCGCTTTACCATTACTGATATCATCGCTGGGCAAAACGGCACCAACGGTGGCAACAGGCACTTTCATACCAACAGTCACATTGGGCGCGCCACAAACGATTTGTAACCGCTCAGCTGCACCAATATTGACCTGTGTGACGCGTAGCTTATCAGCATCTGGATGCTGCTCGACGCTGATGACTTCACCGACGACCACACCACTAAAGGCACGAGCGACTGCAAAGCGATCATCAATCTCAAGTCCTGCCATCGTGAGTTGGTCTGCCAACTGTTCACTGTTATTGTTGGGATTCACCCATTGACGTAGCCATTGTTCGCTAATTTTCATAAGTATCTCGGATCAGAATTTTATAATAAATATTTTAGAATAAAGGGTGACGTATTATTAACGAAAATCTAGCCAAACTGCTTTAAAAAGCGCACGTCATTTTGGAAAAACAGGCGCAAATCATCGATACCATAATAGAGCATCGCAAAGCGCTCAATACCCATACCAAAGGCAAAGCCGGTGTACTTTTCGGCATCAATACCGCAATTGGTCAGTACTTGTGGATGTACCATACCGCAGCCCATGACTTCAAGCCATTTACCATTATCGTCTAGGATATCGACTTCAGCAGAAGGCTCGGTAAATGGGAAGAATGAAGGGCGGAAACGAACGGTCAGCTCTTTGGCAAAAAACGCTTCTAAGAACTCACTAATCAGACCTTTGAGCTCAGCAAAAGTGCTCGACTCAGTAACCATAAGCCCTTCTAGCTGATGGAACATCGGTGAGTGGGTTTGATCCGAGTCATTGCGATAAACGCGACCGGGGCAAATAATACGAATCGGTGGCTGATTTTTTTCCATGGTACGAATCTGTACCGGACTGGTATGGGTACGCAGCAAGTAATGGGCATCAAAATAGAAGGTATCGTGCATGGCTCGTGCTGGGTGGTGTGAAGGGATATTAAGCGCTTCAAAGTTATAATAGTCGCTCTCAACTTCAGGACCTGTTGCGACATTGAAACCTGCTTGCACAAAATACTGCTGCATACGCTGAGTAATCATCGTTACCGGATGCAAATGACCTTTTTGACCACCGCGAGCAGGCAATGTGATATCAATACTTTCGCTTGCAAGCTTAGCATTTAGTGCAGCCACTTCTAGCTGCTGCTGCTGCTCTGTCAATGCATCTTGAATACGGCTACGGACTTCATGTAACCAGCCACCGTAGGTTTTTTTATCGTCGCTGCTGAGTTTACCCATCTGCTTTGACCAGCCAGTTAATGGGCTTTTTTTACCGGTCAGCTGCACACGCAAATCTTGCAACGCACGCACATCGGTTACTTGTAGAACCAAGGCTTCAGCGGCACTGGCCAACTCATTTAGCTGAGCTTCATTAAGCTCGCTTAGCTCTGTGGACAAGGTCGGTAGCGCCGACAAATCGGTGGTAGCAGCAGGGGTAGTCATAAGACGCATTTTTCCTGATTTAAACGGACTATTAATAATAGCGATAGGTAATTGTAGGGATTTGACCAAATATTGCAAACCATTTACCCATTCATGTGACGATAATTTCAATGATATGAATGGCTTGAATATTTAGACAATGAGCAGCGCAACAGTGACAAAGACTGGTTGCATTTTAACGATGATAAAACGGGTCATAAAATAATGTAATATAAAAAAAGCCACCGACCAGCGGTAGCTTTTATTAATATCGACCTATTAATCAATATTATTCCTATCCATGTAGATAACCACTTATCAGTAATGACTTGAAAGCAGCCTACCTAAAGGAAGGTTAATATTTATGCTAGTTCCGCTTTAGCTTTTTCGACCAACGCTGTGAAAGTCGCTGCATCATGCATAGCGATGTCAGCAAGTACGCGACGATCGATTGCAATGTTAGCTTTTTTCATGCCATTGATAAAGCGGCTATAGCTTAAGCCGTTTAAGCGTGCACCAGCATTGATACGTGCAATCCAAAGACGACGGAAAGTACGTTTTTTATTGCGACGGTCACGATAAGCATATTGACCAGCTTTGGTCACTGCCTGTACCGCTACGCGGTAAACACGTGAACGGGCACCGTAGTAGCCTTTTGCACGCTTTAAGATTTTTTTGTGACGACGATTCGCCTGTACACCACGTTTTACACGGGCCATAAATTACTCCAAGATATTTTTAATCATTATTAAACGAATCACGATGTCATCGGATAATAGACATCGTTATCAAATTGCAAAGTCATATACTTTTAATTCAGTCGCTATTAATTAAAAAGCGCTTAATCAACGATAAATGACGATAGCCTATTAAATGTATGGGCACATACGACGAACTGCTGCTTCGTCAGACTTGTGCACCAACTTAAGACCACGCAACTGGCGAATACGCTTAGGTGATTTCTTGGTCAAAATATGGCTTTTGAATGCTTGCTTACGCTTAAAGCCGTTCGCTGTTTTTTTGAAGCGTTTAGCTGCACCGCTTCTGGTTTTCATCTTATTTTTCATGATGATTTGCCTCTTTTTCTGTTTTAGAACCTGGTCGTCAAATAGTCAATAATGATTGGTGGCTGTAAAAACAGGCACCAAACCTCTATTTGCCTCGAGGTGGGAGGCGACATTTTAACAGATCGTGTGCTGTTTTGCCAAGGAAAGTTTTAACGCTGTTTAACGTATGTTGTTCTTTCTAATCACAAATACCTTGCTGCTTATTTTCATCTTCCAAAACTTGATTATTAGACACTTAAAATACACGCTTAGAAGCAAAAACTGAGCAGCCACAAGCGATAGCTATAGTCAGGGAAAAGCAATATCGATACATAACGTACTGCTGATATTAATTTTTCTTGCTTGCTGTGCCTACGCAGACAGAGGCTGCAAAAAATTTATACCAGCAGTACCGTAGCGTTTTTAAGGTATTTTAACTATAGCTGAAAAAAACTAGGCGAATTAAAAACACTTTTAATTTGCAATTCTTGCTGTATCAAAATTTAGCTCAAGTATAATTGTGCTGTATTTACTGCTTTAACATATTGAATGTCAGCTTAAGCTGTGTTTAAGTAGAGACTGCATGTTGATAAAGCGCTCGCATGAATGACAGATAGACTGAATAACTATTATTTAGCGAATACTTAGCGACTTTTTACTATTTTCTACCTATAAGATGGCAACAAGATTATGACTTCACCTGCTTGGCTGGCTGCCGTAAATTTTAATGCTGATGGTTTGATTCCTGCAATTGCACAAGACTATGTGTCAGGGCGTATTTTGATGATGGCTTGGATGAATGCCGAATCCCTACAATTAACCGCACAAACGCAGACGGCAGTGTACTTTTCGCGTTCGCGGGGCAAGTTATGGCATAAGGGCGAATCCTCTGGGCATACCCAGTGCGTGCATGATATTCGTCTAGATTGCGACGCCGATGTGATTGTCCTTAGCGTCACTCAAGCTGGTGGTATTGCTTGTCATACTGGCCGTGAGTCTTGTTTTTATCAGCGTTTGGATTTGTCAGGGCAAACGCCTGAGTGGCAAACGGTTGATAAAGTGTTAAAGGATCCTGCTGATATTTATCATTCAAATACAGCAACACAAGCCAATCCTGATATCAACGAAGCACCATCTCATAATATAGTCGATTCAGATAGCAATCAGAATGACCATAGCCACATCACTTCCTCCATTTTGCAACAGCTTGACGGTGTATTGGCTGAGCGCAAACAAGCGGATGCCGATAGCTCATATGTAGCAAGCTTATACGCCAAGGGTTTGAATAAAATATTAGAAAAAGTCGGTGAAGAAAGTACAGAGAGTATCATCGCTGCCAAAGACTTTGCCAATTGCAATGAAAATACGGATAAAGCCCAATATGACGAAGCGCGTCATGAGCTCATCTATGAAGTGGCGGATGTCTGGTTTCATACATTGGTTGGTTTAGCATGGTTCGACATAGAGTCGGATGCGGTATTATATGAACTGGGTCGACGCTTTGGTCTATCAGGTATTGATGAAAAAGCCGCTCGATAGCGTTTTATCAGATTAGCCATTACCCTGTTTGATTATTGTTGCTTTCACCTTTTTGTCATAACAGCAGGTTATAATATAGTGACGTGCTACTTCGCATAAGCTGTCGATAGCTTTTGTGTACGATCACAATATTCTATACATTCAACGTATTCCTATAAAGACTGAAAATTAAGACATAAGGATAGCATTATGGGCAGTTTTTCCATTACGCATTGGCTGATTTTATTGGTGGTGGTGGTTGTCGTATTTGGCACTTCCAAACTGAGAAATGCTGGTAAAGATTTGGGCGGCGCGGTCAAAGGTTTTAAAGAAGCCGTCAAAGATGAAAATACTGAACATGCCAAAAAGCAAGTGGTGCTCGACCATGATGGCAACGCACACACTAAAGATCGCCCAACAACCGCTAAGGTTGATGACACGCATAATGTATAGCATTTAGACAGTGACATTGAAACATTATGTTTGATATTGGGTTTTCTGAATTATTGCTTTTTGGCGTCATTGCCTTAATCGTCTTGGGACCAGAAAAGCTGCCCCAAGCGGCGCGTACCGCTGGGCAATGGTATGCCAAAGTTCGCCGTACAGTTTCTACTTTGCAATCTGAAATAGAAGCGGAGCTTGACTTAGCTGAGACGCGCCAGCAAATGCAAAAAGAGCTGGCCAAAATTCGTCAAACTGAAGCAGAAATGCGCCGTGAAATGGCAGAGATACGTGGCAGTATGCAAGAGTTTGAGCATTCGAAAAATCAACACTTACAAGCCAAGCATACCACTCTCACCGATGATAAATATGGTGAGAGTGATATTAAGAATGAAGATAAAGGTCAGGATAAAAAATTACAAAATCATGAGCCGTTATCAACACAAGCTACCAAACAGAGTACTGAGCAAGTCGTTGAAGGCAATGTAGCAAACGCTTCTCGTAATGGTAGCAGTCAAACCGCTCAACCCCTCACCACCCGACCATGGGAAAACATGTGGTTTCGTCTTGGTGCGTATGACAAAGCCCGTCGTTTGCCGCAACCGCCTTACTTACCAAACTATAAAGCCGATATCTTACTAAACAGCCATCTAGACAGTCCTTTACCTAAACAGGCATCTGTTAGTGCGCAGGAGAGTAATTAGTGGGCTTATTCAAACGTAAAAAAAGCCGTCAAGAAAAAGTCGCGGATTCAGATATCGAGACCTCAACCGCTACCATTGATGGTAATGTCGACAGCAATACTGAGGATTCTGGCGATATGTTAAGCTCACTTGGCGATATGCCGATTACCGAGCATCTCATTGAGCTGCGTCGGCATCTGATTAAGATATGCGTTGCCGTACTGGTGATATTTTTAGTATTGGCTGGCTTTTCCCGCGAGCTCTATGACTTTTTGTCGGATCCATTGGTTGCCCAGTTGCCCGCCAACTCAACGATGATCGCGACCGATATCACCTCCAACTTTATGGCACCAATACGCCTGACTATCTTTGTCGCTGCATTCTTTGCAATGCCCTACATTTTGTATCAAATCTGGTCGTTTGTCGCACCCGGTTTATATAAAAAAGAGAAAAAAGTCGCTATCCCCGTGCTACTGTCTTCTATATTATTGTTTTATACAGGCGTGGCTTTTGCTTATTTTATTGTACTCAAAGGCGTGCTTAAGTTTTTTATCATGTTTGCGCCGCAGAACGTCCTACCGATGACAGATATCGACAGTTATCTAAGTTTTGCCCTTAAATTATTTATGGTATTTGGGTTAACGTTTGAGATTCCAGTCGTCACCTTGCTATTGATATTGACTGGCATTGTCTCCATTCAGAGCTTAGAAGATAAGCGCCGTTATATTATCGTCGGCTGTTTTGCCGTTGCTGCGGTCGTTACACCGCCTGATGGGGTGTCGATGTTGATGCTCGCCATCCCGATGTGGCTGCTATTTGAGTTGGGATTGTTTTTGGCAAAAATCTTAATCAAAGAAGATCGCAGCCTTGATGCAGCAGATGATATAGCATTGAAGAAAGAATAGCGCTACTTATCAGACACTTATTGCCAAAACACTCAATGCGCTAATCTGTTAATATAGCTGGCTTTATTCCCTACTAACTTTTTTATCATGTTATGTGCGACTGCAAGTATTTTGCAATCAACATCAATATCAACATTACGACCAGTCAGCCATTGTCTATGCAGTGGCTTTTTTTAACCCCGTTATTTTTGCCCCATTCTAGTTTTTAGGTAGCTTTATTATGTCCGCATCTATGCCAGCTTATATGAGCGATCCCACTGACGAGCAGCTCAGCGCCCTCAATATGGCGATGGATCACAAGTCTTTTAAAGTGGTGGCCTATGCTGGTGCTGGTAAAACAACGACCTTAAAACTGATTGGTGAGCGTTTGCGTGGACGTGGTTTGTACTTAGCTTTTAATAAAGCCATTGCCAATGATGCGCGCGCCAAATTCCCACCCCATGTCGAGTGCCGTACTTTTCACTCACTCGCCTACCGTCATGTTGCCCGTGATATCACTGCTAAGCTATCGTTACCGCGTTTTTCACCCAAACGTTTGGGTGATGATTTGGGTTTACAACCTGTACAAGTGCGTCGGCAGATTGATGGGATTAATAAATATATTACCCTCACGCCAGCCCGATTATCGCGCTTTGTCAGTGATGCTATCAGCAATTTTTGTAGTACGCACGCCAGCTATCCTGCGCCGAGGCACATACTGTTTCCAAGCTGGCTTGATGAATCGGATGCCGAGCAATTGCGTGAGATGCTCTACCCTGCCGTTGAGCAGCGCTGGCTACAGTCGATTGATGCGCGCCATCCGGCTGGTATCGGGCATGATATTTATCTAAAACTTTGGGCATTATCAAAACCTAGTATCCCAGCTGACTTTATCTTATTTGATGAAGCGCAAGATGCCGACCCATTGATGATGGGGATTTTGACCCAGCAATCGAGGCAAGTGATTTATGTGGGCGACGCCCATCAGCAGATTTATGAATGGCGCGGTGCCGTTAATGCGATGAAAAAACTGCCATTGCCACAAACCTTATTGACCCAGTCGTTTCGTTTCGGTGAACCGATTGCTGAAATTGCCAATACCTTACTCAAAGCCTTGCAAGAAGACGTACCCTTAAAAGGCAATCCTAATAAACAATCTTCTACTGATAAAGGCATGGTACACAGTAAAAAAGATGCCATTCTTTGCCGTACCAATGCCGCTGCTATGACTCAGCTATTGACGGGTTTAAAGCTTGGCCATAGAGTTGCGCTACAAGCCGATACCGATCGCATGCTAAAATTCTGTCAGGCTGCTGAAAACTTAAAGAACGGCAAATCAGCTTATGGCGTGCCTGAGCTGGCGTATTTTTATAATTGGGGTGATGTACAAGAGTACGCTGAGACCAATGAAGGCAGCGATCTCAAGACACTGGTCAAGCTGGTCGATGACCATGGTACCAATGTACTCAGTCAAGCGGTGAATAGCCTGACCAGTATCGAGAATGCCGATTATGTTATCTCTACCGCCCATAAAGCCAAAGGGCTGGAATGGGGGAAAGTGCAGCTCGATGACGACTTTTATTATGACATCACTACCAACGCAGTCAAAATCAGCCCAGAAGAACTGCGCTTGCTTTATGTCGCCTGCACACGTGCTCAAAGCAACTTAGACATTCATAATATCAAAGACTTGATATCAGGGTTACAGACGGGGAAAAAAGTGATTTTTGGTAATACTTAGTTTTCTTTTTTATCTCATACTTCATAGTCTCACACTTCATAGTCTTTACCGACCTCAATTTACAGTAATAGCTTACCAACCATGAATAACACTTCCTCTTTATCGCAAGCAATGCAAGAACGCCAACACACCATCCAGCGATTGTTTGCCAATCCTGTCCGCCTTCTTGCACCAATGGAGGGCTTAACTGATCCATTAATGCGGCAAATCCTAACGCAGATTGCAACAGATTTAGGTCATCCCTATGATTGGTCAGTTAGCGAGTTTATTCGCGTGACCCAGCATGTCTTGCCCGCGCATGTATTCTACAAGTATGTCCCCGAGCTGCATCATGATGCCAAAACTGCCTCTGGCACACCGATTCATATTCAGTTGCTTGGCAGTGAAGCGCAGCTGATGGCAGACAATGCTGCTTATGCGTGTGAGCTTGGTGCGCCAGCCATTGATATCAATTTTGGTTGTCCTGCTAAGACGGTTAATAGTCATCGCGGCGGCTCGGTATTACTGGATGAACCCGAAACCATGTATCAAATTATCAGCGCGGTACGTCAGGCGGTTCCTGAGCATATCCCAGTATCCGCAAAAATCCGCTTGGGCTACACCGACACCAGCAAGATGGATGACATTCGCGGCGCGATTGCTGCGAGCGGCGCGGATTGGCTGACCATTCATGCACGCACCAAAACCCAAGGCTATAAGCCGCCTGCTTACTGGGACAAGATTCAAAGTTTTAATGCGCTTAGCATTCCAGTCATTGCCAATGGTGAAATATGGAATGCAGAGCACGCACAAAATTGTATGGTACAAGCAGGTACGCAGCATTTGATGTTGGGTCGTGGCGCGGTCACCCGTCCCGATTTGATTGCGCAGGTTGATAGAGAACTTAGTCAGACTTTAAATAATGAAAAAACATTGCTATGGCAAGACCTGATTGCGCATCAAATTAAATTTCTGCAAGGCACGGCAAAAAGCGATATTGTATTGGTCGGTCGTTATAAACAATGGTTAGCGATGCTCACCAAAGGCTATAGCGAGGCGAAGATATTATGGGACAGTATTAAAAGAGAGAAAAATAAAGCAGCTATCATTAGTGCACTACAGATGAGTGCACAATAACGTTAGCTGCTTTTATCTTATAAGCATTAGTTTTTTCAATCAGCTGCTACTATACACTGACGCGAATAGCTAAATAAAATAGCATCAAACAGCAAGCAATCGATAGCACCCAAAGGATAGAGCGGAACATCGCCAAATTAGTGATGTAAGCGACGCAAAAACCGATACGAATCAGCACGTATAGCCAAGCCAATGTATTCACAATCATCTGTGGCACAAAAAACAGCATCGCTGCCAAGACTGCAGCTAAGAATACCGGTAAAGTCTCATAGCTATTCTGCTGCGCGGCATTAGCACGTGCAGCAGCGCCCGTCGTACCCTGTAAAAAATCTCGTGGATGGGCATTGTCAGCCAAATTAAAGCCGCCGAGCATTTTTGCAGTTAATGCCATTGTTAATGGCAGCAAACTGGCTACCACCATTGCCCAAATGGCTGACGATGCGGTATCAGAGACCAACCCTAAGAATAAATTCATCAATATACTCGCCTTTATCCTGCGATAACTTCAAAGTCATGCGTCACATTGACCCCGCCTTGTACCAACATACGACTGGCTGAGCAGTACTTTTCTGCGGATAATTTTATGGCCTTTTCTACTTGGCTTTCTTTGACATCCTGACCGGTCACGACAAAATGCATGTGAATGTCGGTATAAACAGCCGGTACGGTTTCGGCACGTTGAGCTGTCAGCTCACAACGTACGTCAGTCACATTTTGACGCGATTTCTGCAAAATCGCCACCACATCGTAGCTGGCACAACCACCAAGCCCCAATAGAATCAGCTCCATTGGACTGGCGCCTTTTTCTTTATCAGCATCGATTTGTACATTATGCCCTGATGGCGATACACCCATAAAGGCTTTGTTCTCTTGCCATGTAACGCTTGCTTTAGATTCTGACATTCTAAATAATCCTTGTTTTATTTAATAATAGGTTCTTATTTGTTCGATATTATTGGTTCAATATATAATAATGGCTTTATCGATTTAATACTTTATCGTTGATTAAGATAAGCAAAATATGACTAGTGTAGCATAAGCTAAAACTCGCATTGATGAATCAAAGACTCGTATTATTACTTATATTATTAAGTAAGCACTTATAACGATAAGACACTAGAGCAAAAAATTTAACAACAAAATAACTTAGATAAAAAATATACAAAAGTCTGCTTAAATATATTTATATAACTTCTTGATGTTAAATCATTAAAGCCGTGAAACATTTTATAGCAAAATATTGTTACACATTTCGCTCTTTTCTTGGTTTAATGATGGTAATAAATCTTATTTTGCCAAAGTATCGATAGCAATCACCTTATAATAATTATGATTGCTGTCACTGTGCCTTGTTGAAATAAGCTATTTTTAAACATTTTAAAAGGTTACGTCATGATAGATGCAGACGGCTTTCGCGCCAATGTCGGCATCATCTTGGCAAATACACAAGGGCAAGTTCTGTGGGCAAAACGTATTGGTCACAATGCTTGGCAGTTCCCTCAAGGCGGTATCGACCGTGGAGAGACGCCGATGGATGCGATGTATCGCGAGCTCTGGGAAGAGGTCGGTCTACATCCGCGTCATGTTGATTTGCTAGCGGTTACGCAAGATTGGTTGCGTTATCGTCTGCCAAAACGCTATGTACGTCATGGGCAGTACCCTTTATGTATTGGGCAAAAACAGAAATGGTTTTTGCTACGCTTAGATGAGCCAAATACCCAACACATCCGCTTTGATGAGGGAAAACCAGAGTTTGATAACTGGCAATGGGTCAGCTACTGGTATCCACTTGGACAAGTGATTCACTTTAAACGCAGCGTATATCGTCGTGCCTTGCAAGAATTGGTGCCCGAGCTACCGCTTCAACAAGGGCTTATTATTCCGGAACAAAACAACCATTTGTTGGTGGAATAAACTCACTAATTTTTAATGCAATTAGCACAACAACAAATACCGTTAGTGATATTTAATGTCACTAACGGTATTTTTTTCTCACTGGATTTTTGTTAATAGCTAATGAGTACATTCGCGGCTGACGATTTCAGCTTGAATGCCTAAGTCTTTAATAGAGTTTCGCCGTAACGTTAAAATACTTTGTGTCCTTGTACCGTAGCTTGGCACAGCATTATTGACGACCTCCTTACTAGCAATGCCAGTAAGATTGGCGCTTTCAATATAAATCGAAGACAGCGCTTGTTCTATTTTGATATCGATACCAGTATTTGGTAACTCTTCTTCTGGTGCTTGAGTATTATCGGACAATACCTTAAAAGCAGCCTCTTCCCAATATTCAGGAGTACTGTCCTCAGCTATGAGCGTTAGCGCTTCTTGACGTAAACGACCACGCAAACGCTCTGTCTTAAACCAACCCTCTTCTGGCTGACCATTAGAAAATACGTGCAAGCCTGCATATAAGGGTGTCGGTGCATGACCACGATTATTAACGATAACCGCTTGTCTGCTATCGCCGATAATCAGATTAAACCCAGCATATTCTTGTAGACTGATTTTCCGTGCAAAATCCATCGGGTTTAAGCAACTGGTCAAAAAATCAGCGACCAATTCACCACGTGAGCGCTCATCGTTACTTGCCTGTACACCATCGCGAAAGTTCAATACTGCCGCCCAGCGACCATTTTGCTTATAAAAGTTAGCATGCGGCTCTTGGTGAATTCCTAACCATGTACCGCCACTTTGCGCGTCACGCCCTGCAAAAATAGGCTTATCTTCCCATTGATGTAGTGGCTCTGTCGGACGCTGTAGAAACTCATCGCGATTGGACAATAACACCAAAGGCAGCTCATCAAATAACTGCCAAGCAACAGCGACAATACACATAGTTTTCCTTGATATCATTTATATAAAATTATTAGCACTTAGTTGGTGTTTAATTTTTTATCTGCAGGATAGCTAATCTGATAAGTAGATTGCAGCACCTGAGATTGTTTACTTGGTAAATCAAATTCCCACGCTACCATGCCTTTATTATCGTTCCAATCTTTTGTACCAATCGCTGGTGTATGCGTTGCGCTCACCTTAATGCTGTCATCGCTACTCACAGGTTCTGCGCCTAACACTTGCATGCGCACACTACGATTGTGCTGATTAGTAAACTGATACGCTTGGGTAATGGTTTTAGTTTGTTGACGATTAAACACCCCTTTATCACCTTTTTTATCTTCATCAGTCAGCTGTTTCACAAGCAAACTCGGATCAATACCAAAACCAATGCCCTGCTCTTTTAGACTCTGATAATCATAGTGTGATTGACCAACATAGTTATCATCGCGGTACAGTTGCAACGAGCCATCCGCCCAAGCTGGCGTCAAAAACGGCGCAGATGCATACCAATAAGCGGCGGTCTCGACACTCGGTGTACTCCGTAGCCATAACTTACTGGTGCCAGACTGCTCATCAATAACAGTGCGTACGTGCCTGCCATCACTAGGAATACTGACGCGCTGCGGTAAGCGATACTCGGTAATACCATTTTTATTTTGACTGCTCACCGTAAAGCTCGGCAGCGGCGCCATATTTTCTGCACCGCCATAACTGTCGCTGGCAGACACAACCACCACTGAAGCTGTGTCCCTTTCCATCATCGGCTGTGCAAACCTAGTCATTTTAGCTTGCTGCTCTTCATATAAAGATAAGCGCTCAACTCTTGGTAGCTGGCTGGTCGTCGTTTGATTGGGATTAACGGTACTTAAAATAATAGGTACGTTGTTCCAATTCTCGCCCGTTTGTTGGGCGATGATGGCAGACGCGGTGATATTGAGTTGTTTATTATCGGTATTTAAACGCGCTTGATAAGTCGGCTCCCAACTGGCACCGCGTACTCGATAATGTAATTTCACACTACTGGCAGAACGGCTAGCGGTACGTACACTGACTTGGGTGACATTACTTTGTACCGAAGAAGTACTGCCAGCGACCAGCTGATTTAAGTCGTCTTTAGCACGAGCTTCTCGTTTTTGTAGCTCTACTATTTTTTTGTTAATACTGGCGGCTTGCGTTTCTAAGTCGCGTGCATTATTAGCAAGGGTGCCAGCAGTAGTGATTTGCGTGACTTTAGTAAGGTTTTGCAAATAAGCTTTGGTCAGGCGTGCCGCTTCCAGTTCAGCACTGATATCCGCAAGATTATTCTGCTGAGTCTGTACATTCGCTGCCCCTTGATACTGGCACTGCGCTGCCTGCTCACCACTCACAGTTTGAATACTGACCTCACCGATATTAACATTGCCCAGTGCTTGCACACTAATACTGTCGGGTTCGATCGCAGGCGAAAGACAGGAAAAAACCAGTGTCTGCTCACCTATACCACTGATGGGTAATGCACGAGTGACACTGGCTAAGCCTTGATAAATGGTAATTTGTTCGATACTACTGGTTGCTGCTTGCGCCGTCACTGGCACAAAAAAACCGAAGCCTGATGCGACTACTGTACATAATAAGGATAATGATAGTCTGTTTCTCTTAAGGTTTGTCGTTGGCACATCCACTACAGTGGTTAACTGTTTATCGTGCAAAAATGATCGTGATGATACGGTAGCAGACATGATAATTCCTTAGAAGTTGACGCGCTTTTTTTCATCTTATCGTTTTTTTTAGCGCTTTGCTATTCATTCAATAAACCATACCTTTATCATAGTGTTCGCAAGGGATGAATTTTGCTATTATAGACAGCATTTAATTACCAATAATGATGATGCCCTTATGATAATTCATCCTCAGTACAATCCTGTAGCGCTGTCCTTGGGTCCAGTAGAAGTACACTGGTATGGCTTGATGTATTTGTTAGCATTTGCTGCAGCTTTTGGTCTGGCTTGGTATCGCAGCAGTAAACGTGACAATTGGACCACCGACATGGTGTCTGATTTGGTATTTTATGGTGCGCTTGGTGTGATTTTAGGCGGTCGTATCGGCTATGTGCTGTTTTATCAGTTTGGCGAGCTACTACAAAACCCTGCTTATTTATTAAAAGTTTGGGAAGGCGGTATGTCTTTCCACGGCGGTTTTATCGGTGTCATGGTAGGCATGTGGTTCTTTGCTCGTAAATATAAGAAAGCGCCCTTCCAAGTATTCGATTTTATCGTGCCTTGTGTACCAACCGGCTTACTATTTGGTCGCATTGGTAACTATATTAATGGTGAGTTATGGGGACGCGTATCAGACGGTGGCTATAACTGGCTGACCTACTTTCCGCAAGCCGCTGCCTTTGATATGGAGCAATTACAGAGTAATCCACAATTGCAAGAGTTAATGATTGAGGTCAATGGTCAGTATGTGCTGCCGCGTCACCCATCACAGCTATACGAAGCTTTTGCCGAAGGTCTGCTGCTATTTATTTTCTTATGGTGGTATTCATCAAAGCCGCGTCCACGTATGGCTGCCTCTGCTGTGTTCTTACTAGGTTATGGTATCAGCCGATTTATCATCGAATTCTTCCGCCAACCAGACGTTGATCAAGGATTTATCCTATTAGGTTGGATGACCAAGGGCCAGCTATTAAGCGCACCGATGATTATTGCCGGCTTGATTATGCTGATTTATGCTTATAAGCGTGGTATTTATGATTGGGGTAAGCAAGCAGCTTATTAAACTGTACGTTTATCGAACACCTGTTAAGCATGATTTTGATGAGACACTTTAAAGCGCAAAGAGTAATTTTATGACCATGAACAGCTCTATAGTTAAAAACGAGCAAGCCTATTTAGACCTGCTACGCCTTGTCCTTAACGAAGGCACTGAAAAAGGCGACCGCACTGGAACCGGTACGCTTAGCCATTTTGGCGCGCAGCTACGTTTTAATTTAGCCGATGGTTTTCCACTATTAACCACCAAAAAAGTTCATCTTAAATCCATCACTTATGAGCTCCTATGGTTTTTAAGTGGCAGTACCCACGTTGATTATCTGCAACAAAACGGCGTACGCATTTGGAATGAATGGGCAACTAGCGAGCAAACCGCGCGCTTTAATCGTCCTGCAGGCGACTTAGGTCCTGTTTATGGTCATCAGTGGCGTAATTATGGCGCGAGCAAAAGTGTAGATGGGCAATATAAATCCGATGGTATCGATCAGATCGCACAGGTGGTTGAGCAAATAAAAACCAATCCTAACTCGCGGCGCTTGATTGTCTCTGGCTGGAATCCGGGTGAAGCGGAGCAAGTTGCCTTGCCGCCTTGTCATACGCTATTTCAGTTTTTTGTCGCAGACAATAAACTCTCCTGCCAGCTCTATCAGCGCTCAGCGGATTTATTCCTAGGCGTACCTTTCAATATCGCAAGCTATGCCATGCTTACTCATATGGTGGCGCAAGTATGCGGACTAGAAGTCGGTGAGTTTATTTGGACTGGTGGCGATTGCCATATTTATCAAAACCACCGTGAGCAAGTGGAGCTGCAGCTGACGCGCTCGCTTTATACGCTGCCAACGTTGACGCTTAACCCTAATGTGACAGATATCTTTGATTTTAAGTATGAAGATATCAGCGTCGATGGCTATGAGTCGCACCCAGCGATTAAAGCGCAAGTGGCGGTATAGCGGCTGTCTATTCAGCTATTTATTCAACTTCTCTAAACCATATTTTAACATTAGCAAAGGATAATTTATGAGCTATGCCAACACCGAAGTTGCCCAAATCGCTGCTATCAGTAGCAATCGCTGTATTGGTAAAGACAATGAGCTGCCGTGGCATATCTCAGCCGATTTGCAGCATTTTAAAAGTATGACAACCAAACCAAATGACGGAGCGATACAAGGTATCGTGATTATGGGTCGTAAGACATTTGAGTCAATGGGCAGCAAGCCGTTACCTAAACGTGTGAGCTTTATTATCAGTAGCCAGATAGATTATGCTGAGCAAAAGGGTTTGGTAGGTAGTGAAAAAGCTTATGTAATGCATAATTTAGACGATGCCTTAACCCAAGCAGCCAGTCTAGCACATGGTGCGCATCTTGATACGATCTGGGTGATTGGCGGCGAGCGCGTGTTTAGCGATGCCTTGATGTATACCGATCGTATCGAGCTGACTCACGTCGATACTGAGATTACAAATGGCGATGCCTTTTATCCTAAATTGCCAAGCGAGTTCGTAGTCGCGGAAGAATCTGAGCAAATGCATGATGAAAAAAGCGCGTTAGATTTTAGATTTGTGACTTATAAAATAAAAAGCGCTGAATAATAGTAAAATTTTAAACAAAACGTAAAAAGAGGCTATCCTAAATAACTCTAGGACAGCCTCTTTTTTCATGTTCAAATTTTATGAACATAAACCTAAATTTGACGAACATTACCTAGACTACTCATGCAGCACTTTATAAACGGTTTTTGCTAATACCGGACCAATTCCCTGCACGCCTGCCAGCTCTTGCTGCGAGGCACCAAGCAATTGCTGCATGCCGCCAAAGTGATTGAGCAAATCGCGGCGGCGCTTTTCACCCAGTCCCGGAATCACCTCTAACACCGACGATGAACGACGCTTATCGCGCTTCTTACGATGCGCTGTAATTGCAAAGCGATGCGCCTCATCACGAATGTGCATCAATAAATGCAGCGCTTTACTATCCATAGGCAAATCAAGTGGCTCATGGTCAATAAAGTGCAACACTTCCAAGCCAGCCTTTCGCCCTTCCCCTTTTGCCACACTGATAAGCAAAGTATCACCCAGGATACCCAACTCAGTCAGCACTTCTTTAGCGATACCGAGCTGCCCTTTACCACCATCGATAAGCAATAAATCCGGCAATGGCTGCTTCTTATAACGCCGTGTCAACACCTGCTTCATCGCTGCATAGTCATCACCGCCAACAATGTCATGAATAGCATACTGACGATAATCACGACGACGCGAGCCACCTTGGTCGAACACCACACAGCTACCAATCGTCGCCTCGCCCATCGTATGCGAGATATCAAAACACTCGATACGGTCAATGGTACGATCCGTGACTTCAGTCAAAACATCTTTTAACGCCCCAAAGCGTGCATGCAATTCTAAATAATCGCCCAGCTTGGTTTTTAGTGCATTATTAGTATTAAGTTTTGCTAAGTCTAACCATTCAGCACGGTGCTCACGTACGCTGGTTTTGATAACGACCTTACTACCAAAGTGTGTTGCCAACGCCTCACTCACTGCTAGTTGATCCGGTAATTCATGACTCAGCATGATTTCAGCTGGCAAGTCATCTGTCACCTGAAAATAAAATGAGGTGATAAACGCTGATAAATTGTCTGCAAGAGGCTCACTGCTATCCACATCAGGGAAGTAGTTCTTACCGCCAAGCACGCGCCCACCACGGACAGTCAATACGTTGACACAGGTCATGCCTGCTTGACTGGCAATCGCAATCACATCCGCCTCACCCTGCACGGTATAAACGGCTTGCTTCGCTTGTACTTCACGCAGCATAGACAGCTGATCGCGATAAAAAACTGCCTTTTCAAAGTCTAGCTCTTCAGCAGAAGCTTCCATTTTTTCAATCAAAGCAGTATGGATATCACTAGAGTCGCCTTTTAGGAAACGAATGGTATTGCTGACATCTTCTGCATACTCTTCTGCTGATACCAAGCCCACACAGGGTGCACGGCAACGCTTAATCTGATACTCAAGACACGGACGCTTACGTTGCTTAAAAAAGGTATTGGTACATTGGCGCATTTGAAACATTTTTTGCATGAGCACCAGTGTTTCTTTTGCCGCATGCGCGGAAGGAAAAGGACCGAAAAAGCGACCCTTTTGGTGATTGCCTTTACCGCGACCATAAGCCAATCTTGGATAGGGCTTATCTGCTGAAATAAACACATAAAGATAAGATTTATCATCACGCAGTAGCACGTTATAAGGTGGACGATATTCTTTAATCAGATTTTGCTCAAGTAACAGCGCTTCCGTCTCACTGCGGGTAATAATGGTTTCAATATTATGTATCCGTGCCACCAGTGCCCGTGTTTTTGGATGGTCAATGGTTTTCGCAAAGTAGCTGTTCACACGGCTCTTGAGTGATTTGGCTTTACCAACATATAAGATGTCACCATTTTTACCCAGCATTTTATACACTCCCGGCAAGTTTGGCAGGCGCTGGATTAAATGTTTAAGACGGGCTTTCTTGTCATCGACGGGACTCGATTCTGAGACATTGACCATAGAATTTATTGCTCTCAAGATACTGATATACAGATGTTTATGGGGCGATAGCATGGGTTTTACAAGAACCCTTATCAGCTTAGCAATAACCATAAAAAAAGCCAGCATCAAGGCTGGCTTCTTGCAGAAAAACAATCCTACAGTGCGACTAGTGACGGAAATTTGGTAATAGTGCTGGGATACCTGGCAACATACCGACGATTGCCATAACCCCGGTCAGTATCACAAAGGTGATCACAGGAATAATCCAGCGGCTCATTTTGGTCAGACTGGCACTGCGCTCTTTAGAGCCAATTAACCCTAAATTATCAAGCACCAAAGTAATAGACCAACCGAATGCAGGGTTAACTAGTGCGGACGCAAAAACCACAATAGCAGCAGACTGAGTAGTTTTACCCTCACGCGTCATCTCCATCCCAGCTTCAAGTAGCGGTATAAAGACGCCAACGATGAGTGCCACACACATCACTGGCTCCCAGATTGCCAAATCCATCGGATAACCCCAAACACCTGCGATAAGGCAGAATAGTCCTGTCAAAATCGCACCAGCTGGAATGGGACGTTTGGCAATTGCTGCAGGTACGATATAAGTACCCCATGACGACGCAAAGTTCGCCCCACCGAGCACAGAACCTACGACCTGACGAAACGATGCACTGGTCATCGTATCATCAATATCCATCAGTACACGTTCAGTACGTTTGGGATAGCTGATTTTCTGAAAGACCTGATGACCTAAAAAATCTGGCGACCACATAGCAACCGCTAACACCGCAAAAGGTAATACCACGATAAAGCTCTCAACTGTCGGCAATCCTAACATCCAACCGGTATTTTCGCCCCACCAATACATAGGGCTCATATGCGGTAGACCGGGTGCAGTTTTAAAGGCGAAAGGTGCACCCATAGCGAACGCCACGCCACCACCTAACAAACAGCTCAGCGGCACAGCCAGCCAGCGCTTTTGAAAATTTTCTAACACGGCATACAAGATAATCGTCAGCAAAATCACTACAAAAGCAATATATGCCATGCCAATGCCCTCTGCCCATGCAAACAAGTTTTTAACTTGTGATATCGTACCAATAAAGCCCAAGTAGAGCAGCAAACCACCGCACACGCCTTTACTGGTCAAATTTGCTAGCAAACTGCCCCCTTTACTGATTGCCAATAATAATCCAAAGGCACCGATGAGCAGACCAAAGGCCATCGGGTGACCACCAGCTGCGACCACAATAGGTATAAGCGGAATTAAAGGCCCATGAGTACCTGCAAGATTGGCGGTCGGCAGTAGAAAACCTGAGAATAAAATGACAAAAAACGAAACAATCAATAACTCATAACGGACGTTTTCTAAAATAAAAGCATCACTCAAACCGAGTGGCCCGGCAAACGTCGCCGCGATAGCACCCACCATCACGACTTTACCAATAGTCGCAGCCATCGCTGGAATGGTATCTTCGTACTCAAAACGATAGTCACGGAACGGTAAGTTGGCGCGCCAGCGTTTTGGCTGCATGATTTGTAGTTCATGATTGAGGTAGGCATCACGATTTTTAAAACTTGAATAAGGCTTATGTAATTCTACATAACTACTTTGAACATCATTATCAGAAGGGGTTGGCTGCTGCGGATTGGCATCTAAAGGGGGAAGCTGCGTGTTACTCATCACATTTCCTTGTGTCGACCGACGTTTTAGTGACTGCTTATCCACTTACTACTCTTGCGATAAGTGTTAAGCCACTGAAGAAAAAATGCAGTCATTGTATGTCATGAGACTTTAGAACGCGAATTTATAACGATTCGAATGTACTATAAATATAGCAGGAATTAAGAACATAAAGTTTCATTTTAAAATAAATACAAACTTATTAACTACTTAGCTGCTAATAAAATAGTAGATTGTAGTCATTATGATCATAGTTCTTATAATTAATAATACGTTATCGCACATAAACAATCTACCATCACACATAGACAAAAAACAAAGCGCTAAGATTTGAATGAAGTTACGCTTTAGCTCTAGCGCCTTTACAAGTTTTTCACTATGATAAATACCTTTTTACCCATAACGATTGAATAATAGCAGTCTAAAAATCAAGAAGTACCCTAGGATAAGTTTATGAGTTTACTACCCAAAAATCTTGAGACGCTAAAACGTAACGCTAAAAAAAATATTATGCCATTGCTGACGCCTTATCTGCTCAAGCTACGTATCAACACTTATGCACCTTATATCGGTGCCGGCATCAAGATTGAGCACATAAACCTTGACCAAGGTTTATGTGTGGTCAATATGGGACTAAATAGTTTAAATAAGAACATTGTAGGGACACAGTTTGGCGGCAGCTTATATTCAATGGTTGATCCATTTTATATGCTCATGCTCATGCATCAACTGGGTAGCAGTTACGTCGTCTGGGATAAAAGCTCACATATTGAATTTATCGCGCCGGGCAATAGCAAAGTCACTGCTCGCATGAAAATCCCTAGCAGTGAGATTAAAGCCATTCAAGAGCTGGCAAAAGAGGGTGAACCCGTCTTTCGTGAATACCAAGTAGATATCGTGGACGATCAGCAAAAGATCATCGCTATCGTCACCAAGACGCTATACATACGCTTGCGTAAGTACAGCAAATCTAAAGACCAAAACAGCCGTATTGAAAATCTCGATGATTAAACGCAATGTTTAAAGCCTTCATTTAAGTCTGGAATTTAAAGCGCCAGAAACAAAAACCCCAATCTGGCATTCGCACAGATTGGGGTTTTGTCTTTTTTGGTATGACCCGCTTATTTATATGATAAACCTATGAATAAGGGCTTGTATCTGCTTCTTTATTACCGAATCGCATAATAGACGGCTCAGTAATAAAGCAATATTAAGCACAATGCTTAAAACCAGATACTGGATATAATCTAAGCGTCAGCTTTTGGCTTAACAACTTTAGGTGCACGCGGAGCAAGCTTCTCGCGGATACGTGCTGATTTACCAGAGCGCTCACGTAAGTAGTATAGTTTCGCACGGCGAACAGCGCCACGGCGTTTCACTTCAATGCTATCGATGATTGGTGAATGCAATTGGAATGCACGCTCAACACCAACGCCGCTTGAGATTTTACGTACGGTAAACGCTGAGTTTAAACCGCGGTTACGCTTAGCAATTACAACGCCTTCGAAAGCCTGTAAACGCTCACGCTCACCTTCACGTACTTTTACTTGAACCACAACGGTATCGCCGGGTGCAAAGCTTGGGCGCTCAATCAATTGAGCATTTTCGATGACCTGAACCAATGGATGCTTGTTGCTCATGAGAGTTATCTCCTCACATTAGATAATAGAGGCTTGACGCATATCACCTGTTTGTAATAATGGATCGTATCTTTTTAATGAGACACAACGTAAGTGGGTTATGACAAACGGCCATTATGCTATGACTCGTTTTGTTGTTGCTCAAAATTTTATTACTTAACTATTTATCTTTTTAACCGCTATTTTTTATCAACTTTTGCTAATGCCTTTAGCCACTTTGCTTGCGTGACCGTTGGGGTAAACGCCTGCCATAAGTCTGGACGACGCGCTTGCGTACGTTCGACTTGCTGACGAAAGCGCCACTCAGCGATATTGGCATGATGACCTGAAAGTAACACTTCAGGCACTGACATACCCGCAAACTCATGCGGCTTGGTATAGTGTGGACAATCAAGCAAGCCATCGACAAACGAGTCTTGCTCAGCTGACTTGTCATCGCCCATAATATCTGGCAAACGACGTATCACACTATCCATCAGCACCATTGCTGGTAGCTCACCACCGGTAAGCACGTAATCACCAAGTGATATTTCCCTATCGACATACTGTGACAGTAAGCGCTCATCAATGCCTTCGTAACGACCGCATAATATAATCATGCCATCATACTCAGTCATATCGACCACACTACTTTCACTCAGCGTCTGCCCTTGTGGCGACATATAAATCACCGGACAATGCGCTTTGTCGACGCGGCAACCATACTGACTGGCGCGCAGGCGCGCATTCTCAATGGCTTGTGATAATGGCTCAGCCATCATCACCATGCCAGGACCGCCACCATACGGGCGTTCATCAATACGGCGATAATTATCACTGGTAAAATCACGCGGGTTAATGCATTCAATCGTTACTTGCTTCTGAGTGACTGCCCGACCTGTGATTCCAAATTCACGAATCGTGGCAAACATTTCAGGAAAAATACTAATAACGGCAAAATACATCAGATGTCTACTTGCGCAGGGGCTAATATTGGCTAAATAAATCGGTATTATTACTAACAATCTTAAGCGATAAAGTTAAAGCTTATACCACTAAAGCTTGTTTTAATAATCGCTTGTCAATAGTCACTTGGCCATGCCACTAGCACTGTCTTTCCAGTCAGATCGACTTTCACTACAGTTTGCTTATGCCATGGAATCAGACGCTCTTCTTTATCCAAGCTGTCTGAAGTTGCCGCAACCCGCATGATAGCATGGGCGCCAGTCTCAAACATCTCAGTAATATCGCCTAGATACTCATTCTGCTCGTTCATCACGCGCAGAGTAACCAAATCCGACCAATAGTATTCATCTTCAGCAGGTTCTGGCAAGATGTCTTGCTCAACCCAAAGAGTTACCCCATTCATGGTCTCAGCAATATTGCGATCAGGAATCTGCTCAAACTGAGCTACAATTCCTGTGCCTTGCTCACGCCAAGCCTTTACTGTCAAAGGTTTCATACCGGTAGCGGTTTTCATCCACCAAGGCTTGATATCAAATATCGCCGTACGATCGTCTGTTTCACTAAATACCCAAAGCCAACCTTTGATGCCATAAGGCTTTTTGAGCTGACCAATTTTCATAAGGGCACTAGCGTTTGGAGCAGAAGACATAACAGCTAACCTAACAATGATAAAAACAACGATGATAAATAAAAAGCCATTAAATACGATAAACGTCGTCAAAAGCGATAAACAGTTAATGGCGTACCCTGGTTAGACCAGTTACGCTAGGTATTCTTAAGCCAACTGATGGATGCATAAATGCACTATCAGTCTATTGTAGCCAAAACTTAAGCAGTAGCTTCAGTTTGAGCAGCAGACTTATTATAAGCTTTTGCTAATGAAGCAACGCGATCAGAAGGTTGTGCACCTTTTGCGACCCACGCATTATACGCTTCCATGTTTAAGCGCACTGCTTCTTCAGAATCTTTAGCGAGTGGGTTAAAAAAGCCGATGTTTTCAATATAGCGACCGTCACGCGCGCGGCGTTGATCAGCAACAACTACTTGATAAAATGGGCGTTTCTTGGCACCGCCCCGTGCTAAACGAATAACAACCATGTGAATTCTCTCTTTCGCAGGTATACCAAAAAGGGCATAATTATACCACAGTCTTATTTTATTGAAAACATAAACTGCGCTTATTTAATTATTTATTAACAATAGCTTAAATCGTCATGACTGTAAATAAGATTCATCATTCACGCTGCTAATATAATGGATACTCCTCTATCACATGGCTTTATCTTAAGCGGATGATACTGCTAGCGTTGTCGATGAAAGCTGGCAGCATTATTAATGGGTTATGCTATCCTAGCAATAGCATCTGTCACTGCCTCATTATAATTTGGATTCCTATGACCACGCCAAACCCACCATTGCCTCATAAAAGCTGGTTACCCCGTTCTTACTCTAATAGTCTGCTAACCACTCTAATGGTGGCTTTTATTGTTCTCATTAGCGTCGGGGTATCAATTTTGTTTTTTTGGCGCAGTCTATATTTACCTGAGCTCAAAAGCCATGCGCGCTATTTGACCAGCGAGCTTCGACTGATGAACAGCGCCAACCGAGACTGGCGGGACAATCCTGAAGTTCGTCAGTGGATTTATCAGCACTCACATGTAGTAGTGGTGGATAATCCAAGTGACTTTCCAGAGGTTGCGGACAAAGCTTTTGTCAGTGTTTTTACGGATGTGTTACAGCGAGAAATCAGCGCACAATTGGGGCGACCAGTTGAAGTATACTTTAAATTTAAACCAACCCCTCAGCTTTGGGTACAAGACAGTCGTGATAGCAGTTTTTGGATACGCGAACCTGTGGTTTATTATTCGCAGTACAGCCCTACTTTATTGATCTTGTTTTTGTTTGGGCTACCCATTTTGACCTTGCTAACCATTATTTTATTAGCCCGTCAATTAAATCGTCCGTTGCGTTATCTTCAACGTGCTGCTACCAACTATATTCAGTTGGGACATGCAACAACGCTGCCGACCCGTCATGGTCCTACTGAAATTCGTCAGGTAAATATGGCCTTTAATCGGCTGTTTACTACCCTCAATCAAGCACAAAAAGAGCGCACGATTATGTTAGCTGGCATCTCACACGATCTGCGTACCCCGCTGACTCGTATGCGCTTAACTGCTGAAATGCTGCCCGATGATTTTTTTCGTGAAGGGTTGATTTACGATATTGAAGATATGGATGCTATTTTAGAACAATTTATCTCGTTTATGAAAGATGGCTCCGATGAGCCTGTACGCCTTACCAATTTAGATACCATATTTAATGAGATTATGGTGCAATTTGCGCCACTAGAGTTTATTTATCAGTCAGAATGCAGCAAGCTTGTGCCCGTACGTCCTATGTCGATTAAGCGCCTGATTATCAATCTGGTGAATAATGCTAAGCGTTATGGTGAGCCGCCTATTTATCTGTCTGCTGTTGTCATGCCAACCTTTGTAGAAAAAGAGGTAATAGAATATAGCGATGTTGTGACTGAAAATACAGTCAATAAAGAAGCAAAAGAGCAGTTGATTATATGTGTGCGTGACTGCGGCGATGGGGTGGCAGAAGACCAACTCGAGCGTGTCATGCAGCCGTTTGAGCGTGGCGAATCAGCGCGTACCACTCAGGGTAGTGGACTCGGCTTGGCGATTGTTGACCGTATCGCACGCTTGCATCATGGAACAGTTGAGGCTATTAATCATCCAGATGGTGGTCTGCAAGTCTGTATTCGCATCCCTCTCATCTCAGAAGTTGCCGGAGAGCAGCCTTTGGATGTCAATCCCGCTACAAAGCCATTTATTGCGACATTTGATACTAAATAAAATAAATACCTTATTTTATAGGGCGAGACTGGGACGAATTTTTCTCCCTTGCTCACTTTTATATTGAACTGATCATGATAGTATCAATCAATAATACTAAAAACTTCAACGGTTATAAAACTTATTACTTGCTGCCAATAACTGGCGGAATATACTCAGCACTATTAGTAAAGGCTAAAGGCTGGGTAATCTCATCCTGCGCTACCTTTATCGTCTGAGTAGTACTTGGCTGCTGTAAGAATAAATAATATCCTAGTGTCACAGCATTTAATATCACCAAACCCCCGAATAAATACGGCATCCTTTGCCCTCCTCCATTAAAGACTAAATAACCGCAATAAATAACTTATTAGCATTATTTATGATCAGTTAGAAATAACATAGCTACAAGTGAAATACTATTTCGATAGGCGTTTTGATACCTTTATAAAAGCTATCTTAACAGCACTGTCTTATTCCAAAATTATATTAAAGATGCTTATGCATCAAATTCACGCTCACTCTTATCTTGGGTTAATTCATCGGCTGCTAGAATTTGTGTCAGTGGCTTGATAGGCCAAGTCATCACAAACCGCGCGCCTCCAAGATCTCGGCTCTCATCAACATTCATACGACCATTAAACCAAAAAGCAATGCGTGATACGATAGACAAGCCCAAACCGTAGCCACCTGACGCACGTGTGCGACTGTCATCCAAACGCGAGAATGGAATAAAGACTTTTTCTCGATCAGCTTCTGGAATACCATGACCATCATCTTCAACACTGACAAAGGCATTGCCCTTTTTGACCCCAGCACTAATGATAATCGTAGTCTCTGCATAACGCAAAGCATTACCAGCCAAGTTCTGAATCACGCGGTGTAAGTAGCGTCTATCTGCTATTGCTTCTACTTTAGCATTTGGCAGTTTGGTGACAATTTTAATCGGTTTACCCAGGGCATTGGTTTCACGCTCAATCTGCTCAAGCAGTTCTCGAAGATTGACTGGTTCCAAATCTAACTTAGGCGAGCCTTCTTCAAGTTTCGCATAGGTTAGAATTTCATCAATCAAGCCATTAAGCGCTTCGATATCTTCATCAATAAAGTCACGCTGCATAAAACGCGAATCTTCATCATCAGTATCTGCCAGCATATCAACAGCAAAGCGAATACGTGCAACGGGCGTCCGTAGCTCATGTGACACCGCTCGCGTTAGCTCTCGCTGCGACTCAATCAAACGCTTAATATGAGACGTCATGGCATTAAAGGTCGCAGCTAAACGGGCGATTTCATCTTGACCAATCACTTGTACTTGACTTTCAAGATTACCTTTACTGACCTCATTTACCCCGACCTGTATCAGTTGTAACTTGCGCTCAAGCGGGAAAATCAGTGCATACACACCCAAACTAATTAAAAACATACTGATCAAAATCATACTGACGATCAAGTTTAGTGGGAACCAATTAAACAAAGGTACTGGACCGATCAAAATTGCCATATCACTAATTTCAGACGGCACAATGACTTTAATAGATGAGTTACTTTTACTGGTATTGGTATCTTGTAATAAGATAACCACCTCATCACGACGCAAGCGCGCCATCTGATCAGGATCTAAGTCGAGCGCCGTTACAGCTTTAAATGCTAAAGGGAATGAAAACTTTTCTTCTAACTGCGCCAAACGTGCACGTTTATCAGACAAAGTAATATAATAGGACAAATCATCTAGCAAAAAAACAGCAATGGCTCTGACTTGCTGTTCGGTCACTTGTGAGATGCGCGCAGTCAAAACACCTTGATTATCTGGTAGGCGATAATAGACATCAGCAGTGGCCAGTTGGCTCATATAGCGTACAACCGTGTTTTCTTTCTCAAAACGGCGCAGCTCGCTGGCATTAAAATCTACCTCATCGATAGACACGATCTTAAATTCTGAGCCAAACAAACTACTGGCATCAGACAACCAATAATCACGTTGCGCCTCGCTTTCTTGGTGAGCCAAACCCTCACTGACGATATGAAACGCTCCGGTCGCCATATTTTCTCGATAAGATTGCACACGCTCTTTATTGATCGTATCCATCAATAATTGGGCAAATAAAGCCACACATAAGCAGACTATCAATAAACCTGCATAAATACGAACAAAAATACTGTGTTTAAGAGAAGAGACTAATGACATACGTGCTGTGACCAACCTGATGAATAAAAGTTATGGATAGAAGGATCCCTATCCTAACGAATATAGGATAATATTTGCTACGTTATTTATCAAATGGTGATTAAACTGGATATAAAATTACCGCTTAATTAAACCACATAACGCAGCAATTAAGGTTAAAAACTTAATATTTAGACCCTAAAAAACCAGCTTTACGCTGGTTTTTTATTGCATAACGATGAAAAATCAAGACTTATAGCAAAAGTCGACGATTAGTTGCCTTCTTTTACGAATAGATAGCCTTTACTACGTACGGTTTTGATACGTTTCGGATTTTCTGGATCGTCACCAATTTTTGGACGGATACGTGAGATACGGACGTCAATGGATCGATCTTGACCATCATACTCAATACCACGTAGACGCTCAAAGATATCTTCACGTGACAAGATACGTCCAGCATTAGAAGCAAGCAACCATAGTAAGTCATATTCTGCACTGGTAAAATCTACTAACTCATCACCTAGATTCACTGAACGACCACCATTATCGATAACCAATTCACCAAACTCTAGGCGCTGCGGCACATCTTCTGACGGGGCGTTTTCTGAACGGCGTAATAACGCGCGAATACGCGCTAATAAAACACGTGGTTGAGCAGGTTTGGCGACATAATCATCTGCACCCATCTCAAGACCCAATACTTGATCCATATCCTCTGTGCGTGCAGTCAGCATCAAGATAGGGTTTTGGTAATGTGGACGTACTTCGCGGCAGACTGTCAAGCCATCACTACCTGGAAGCATGACATCAAGTACAACCAAATCTGGCTGCTCATTGACAATACGACGAATGGCGCGATTACCATCCGTTTCAATCGCCACTTCTAGACCGTTTTTGACCAAATAATCTTGGGTCAACATGGCCAGACGCTCATCGTCCTCAACAATCAAAATTCGGGGGGTGTTGTCATCATCATTCGTTGTCATTGTTATATCCTCTAATACATCTCATTTAAAAGTAGTCAAAATAAGAGCAGTAAAATGAATAGCACTACAAAATAGTGCAACTGCTGTTTATATAGCTGTTACAAACTTGGCAGCACAGTATACTATTAATCCTGCAGCTTCCTATACTATAGCTTATAGTCGTTAACAAAATCTATAAACTACGACTATTAAAACTTTATTTTACATGCAAAAATCATACCGTTTACCGTACTCAAAAAGAATCAAATAACTTTATTTTCTCATAACTATTTGGCTATGTTTAAAGCTTTCAGTCATAAGTCTGAGCATTAAGTAAAGCGCATAAAACAGCTCAACTCTATAAGTTAGCAAACTATTTTCCAACCCTTAATATAACCATATATTGCCATTGTTGCTAGCTGCTTTTTGGCTAAAACTTAAAAACCGTCACTATTCAATAAAACCAACAACCATAAAAAAACAGCCCATAAAGGACTGTTTTTTTATCAATGCTTACAAGAGTAAATATTTATCCTCACAAGCAAAAAGTATTAAGCACGGTTTTTGTACTTACGGATGGTCTGTAGCTGGGCAACAGATTCCGCTAATGACGCCAAGGCAGCATTAGTTTGTACGGTATCAGACTGGTTGACCAGCATTTGCTCCGCTTTCTTACGTGCTTCAACGATTTTACTTTCGTCAAGGTTATCTGCACGCATGGCAGTATCAGCAAGTACGGTGACCATTTTTGGCTGTACTTCTAGTACGCCACCTGAGACGTAAATTACTTCTTCTTCGCCATTTGGCGTTTGTACACGCATTGTACCTGGCTTAAGCAAAGTAATAAGCGGAGTGTGACCTGGCAATATACCAATCTCGCCTTCGGTACCACTAGCTATTAACATGCTAATTTCGCCTGAATACAACTCTTCACGAGCACTTACGACGCGACATTGTAACGTTGCCATACTTAATTCCTTACCATTAAAGCGCGATCAAAAAAACAGTAAAAACTGCAATGCGTTACCAAAAAGTAGATATAAAGTTTTATTATACCTACTTTTTAGCGAATACTAATACTACTTACGCAGCAGAAGACTTCATTTTTTCAGCTTTAGCAACAACTTCGTCAATACCGCCAGCCATATAGAAGGCTTGTTCTGGTAAGCTGTCATATTCACCTGCGATGATTGCTTTGAAACTAGCAATGGTATCGCGTAGTGGGACATATTTGCCAGGTGCACCAGTGAATACTTCAGCAACATGGAATGGCTGTGATAAGAAGCGCTGGATTTTACGAGCACGATAAACGACCAGCTTATCTTCTTCTGATAACTCATCCATACCCAAAATCGCGATGATGTCTTTCAGCTCTTTATAGCGCTGTAGAACTTCCTGAACACCACGAGCAACATTGTAATGCTCTTCACCGATAACCAATGGATCAAGCTGACGTGAGGTAGAATCTAGTGGATCAACCGCAGGATAGATACCTTGTGAGGCGATATCACGGCTTAGTACCACAGTTGCATCTAAGTGAGCAAAGGTAGTCGCAGGTGATGGATCCGTCAAATCATCCGCAGGTACATAGACTGCTTGTACAGAAGTAATAGAACCTGATTGCGTAGAAGTAATACGCTCTTGGAGCATACCCATTTCTTCAGCAAGTGTTGGCTGATAACCAACTGCTGATGGCATACGACCAAGCAATGCTGATACTTCAGTACCGGCTAGCGTATAACGGTAAATGTTATCAACGAATAGCAATACGTCACGACCTTTGCCAGTAGCAGGATCTTTAGTATCACGGAAGTATTCAGCCATGGTCAAACCAGACAGAGCAACACGTAGTCGGTTACCCGGTGGCTCATTCATCTGACCGTATACCATCGCAACTTTAGATTTGCTAAAGTCTTCAGTGTTGACAACGCCAGCTTCTTGCATTTCGTGATAGAAGTCATTCCCTTCACGCGTACGCTCACCAACACCAGCAAATACTGATAGACCTTCGTGCTTAAGCGCGATGTTGTTAATCAGTTCCATCATGTTGACGGTTTTACCAACACCAGCGCCACCAAACAAACCAACTTTACCACCTTTAGCAAACGGACAAAGTAAATCGATTACTTTAATGCCAGTCTCTAACAGCTCAGTACTGTTTGATTGTTCTGCATAGCTTGGCGCTTCACGGTGAATTGACCAGCGCTCAGATGCTTCTACTGGACCTTCTTCATCGATAGGACGACCAAGTACATCCATGATGCGACCTAGCGTACCGATACCAACTGGCACAGAAATTGGGCCACCAGTATTGGTAACTGGAAGGTTACGCTTGAGTCCTTCAGTAGAACCCATAGCAATCGTACGTACGATGCCATCACCCAGCTGTTGCTGTACTTCTAAAGTAGTTTCGGTGCCATCAACTAGCAAAGCATCAAAAATTTGAGGAACTTCGTTACGGTTAAACTCAACGTCAAGAACCGCGCCAATAATCTGTACAATACGACCGCTACTCATTGCGTTCTCCTGGAAATTCTGTATATATTGGGTTTTATAAAAGGTTTCAATTATGAAACAGCAGCAGCACCGCCAACGATTTCCGATATTTCTCGAGTAATCGCCGCTTGACGCAGCTTGTTATAAACCAACTGTAAATCGTTAATTAGGTCGCCAGCATTATCTGTCGCCGCTTTCATCGCAACCATACGTGAGGACTGCTCAGAGGCAATATTTTCCATTACCGCTTGATAGACGATAGACTCAATGTAACGTCCAAGCAATTCATCAATCAGTGTTTTGATATCAGGCTCGTAGATATAATCCCAGCTAAGTTCAGTCTGAATGCCACTCTCTTCTTCACCAAACGCACTCTCTGGTAAAGGCACCAACTGATTGACCGTTGGCTTTTGGGTCATTGCATTGACAAACTTATTATAAACCACATAGATGCGGTCTATTTTACCGTTAGTATAATCGTCAAGCATCGCTTGAACTGGCGCATTTATCTGCTCAAAAGTAGGTTTATCACCATAATCAGTTACGGCTGAGGTGACTTTACCACCAAAGCTTTTAAAGAAGCTGACACCTTTAGAGCCAATGACAGCAAATTCAGCTTGTACAGACTGCTCTTGGTATTTCTGAATATTCTTAGATAAGGCTTTGAATAAGTTGATATTCAAACCACCCGCTAGACCACGGTCAGATGTGATGACAATATAGCCAACTCTATTGACTGGACGGCTTACCATATACGGATGTTTATAATCGGATGAGGCATGCACCAAATGCGAAATAACCCGGCGCATACTATCAGCATACGGGCGACCCACTTCCATGCGCTCTTGAGCACGGCGCATTTTACTAGCGGCTACCATTTGCATAGCACGAGTAATTTTCTGGGTGCTTTGAATACTGGTGACTTTGGCACGTATTTCTTTTAAGTTTGCCATAATGATTCCAATATAAGAGGGTTAAAAAAGCATTGGCGCTTGCAACAATATTTCAATATAAAATGGTATTCTCATTAACAATGTACAATTTAGCATTGCATCATTGTTTGAATGTTTCAATATATTGTAGCATGACGCAACCATCTACCATATGTTGTGACTAAAGTGGCGCTGCTGTCTTAATAAAAAGCTTATCAGACAACGCGCCACTCCATAAGCTCTAACACTAAAGCCACAACAAAACTGGCTTAACCCGTTAAATTAATAACTGTGATTTTGTTTAAAAGTCTCTAAAGACGACTTTAAACGACCTGCGATATCATCGTTATAATTCGCAGTGTCATCAATCTCTTTCATTAAGTCAGCTTGTTCATCATGCATATAACGTAAGTAAGCTTCTTCAAAAGAACCGATTTTTTCAACTGGTACGTCTGCTAAGAAACCTTCGTTTGACGCATAGATAACAGCGGCTTGCTCAGAGATTGACATTGGCTGATACTGTTTTTGCTTCATCAGTTCAGTCACACGCTCACCGTGGTCAAGCTGTTCACGAGTCACATCATCAAGATCTGATGCAAACTGAGCGAATGCTGCAAGTTCACGATACTGAGCAAGTGCGGTACGGATACCACCAGATAGCTTTTTGATAATTTTAGTCTGAGCCGCACCACCAACACGTGATACCGAAATACCAGCGTTCACAGCCGGACGGATACCTGAGTTGAATAGGCTTGATTCTAAGAAGATCTGACCATCAGTGATTGAAATCACGTTGGTTGGTACGAATGCAGAGACGTCACCTGCTTGAGTTTCGATAATCGGTAGCGCGGTTAAAGAACCCGTTTTACCAACCACTTCACCATTGGTGAATTTTTCTACGTACGCCGCGTTTACGCGTGATGCACGCTCAAGTAAACGTGAGTGTAAATAGAATACATCACCAGGATACGCTTCACGACCTGGCGGACGACGTAATAGTAGTGAGATTTGACGATACGCGACTGCTTGCTTTGATAAGTCATCAAATACAATCAGTGCGTCTTCGCCGCGGTCACGGAAGTATTCGCCCATCGTACAACCTGAGTACGGTGCGATGTACTGTAATGCTGCTGGCTCTGACGCTGATGCAACCACAACCGTGGTATATTCTAGGGCACCAGTTTGCTCAAGCTTACGTACGACGTTGGCAATGGTAGAACGTTTCTGACCGATAGCTACGTATACACACTTAATGCCAGAGGCTTTCTGTGCGATGATCGCATCGATAGCCATCGCTGTTTTACCAGTCTGACGGTCACCAATGATAAGCTCACGCTGACCACGACCAATTGGAATCATAGTATCAACGGCTTTATAACCCGTCATTACTGGCTGATCAACTGACTGACGATCGATAACACCTGGGGCGATCTTCTCAACTTTGTCAGTCATTTTGGCATTAATAGGACCTTTGCCATCAATAGGGTTACCTAAAGCATCAACAACACGACCTAGCAACTCAGGACCTACCGGAACTTCAAGGATACGACCAGTACAATAGGCTTTTTGACCTTCTTGTAGTTTTAGGAAGTCACCCAGTACTACTGCGCCAACAGAATCACGCTCTAAGTTGAGCGCCATTCCGTAGACTTCACCTTCAAACTCAATCATTTCGCCGTACATGGCATCTTCAAGACCATGAATCTGCACGATACCGTCAGATACTTTGACAATCGTGCCTTCATTCTTTGCAGTTGCACCCGCATCAAGGTCTTGAATGCGCTGCTTAATCAGGTTACTGATTTCCGCTGGATTCAATTGTTGCATTGCCTTGTTTCCTTTAATTTATGATAACCCGCCACTGACGTAAATGCTCTTATATCACGCATGCTTGATTAAGCTACGTTAATGATTGGCATTAGGCCGTTAGCTGTGTTTTTAACTGTTGTAACTTGCCGCGCATCGAATCATCAATGACTTTGTCACCGACTTTGATCGTAACGCCTGCCAAAAGACTGGCATCCACCGATTCATGAATCACTACGCTAGCATTTAGCGAAGCAGCAAGACGTGCTTGTAGCATATCACGCTGTTCATCGGTTAATGGATAAGCAGAGGTCACATAAGCGGCAAGCTGCTTTAAGCTTACTGCCTTGTGACGGCGATAATGCTCATAAACTTCAGGAAGCAGCGCCAGACGCTCTTGTTCTGATAACTGTTTAACGAAGTTACTAAATGCTACTGATACTTTTGGATAGCTGGCGTTGCTGTCAGGGCGAACCCCTTTATTTGCATCTAATAACTGCTTAAAAGCAGAATCATTAGCGCTAGCTACTTGTGTATCATAAAGATCGACCAAAGCAGCTGACTTATGCTCAGCAGAAACAGCTGGATTGTCTAGCCAAGTACTGAACGACTTGTCATTGACAACGGTGGCGGCAACAAATAAGAAGTCTTCCCACTCATTTACTGCCCCGTTTTCGTTGGCATAGTCAAACGCGGCTTTAGCGTACGGTCGTGCTAAGGTTGATAAGTCAGCCATTATATCCTCACAATTACAGCTTCGCCGCCAGTTGGTCTAACATGCTGGCATGTTTTTGCACATCGACTTTGTCTTGCAAAATCTTTTCTGCACCAAGTACCGCCAATTCAGCAACTTGGGCACGTAATGATTCACGTGCTTGATTGATTTCTTGGTCGATAGAGGCTTGCGCTTGTTGACGAATGCGCTCGGCTTCCACTTGGGCTTGCGATTTTGCATCTTCAACAAGTTGATTGGCACTTTTATTTGCTTGCTCGATCAAAGCAGCAGCTTTAGTCTTTGCAAGATCAAGCTCCTGCTGTACATCTCGCTCCGCGGTCGCCAAATCTGCTTTTGCTTTTTCTGCGGCATTTAAGCCTTCAGCAATTTTACGCTGACGGTCGTTAATTGCGCCGATAAGTGGTGGCCACACGAATTTCATGCAGAACATCACAAAGATTGCAAAAGCAATGGCTTGACCGATGAGGGTAGAATTGATATTCACGTGATCACCTCTCTGTTAATGAAAAATCAGTTTCATTGAGCATGTCTGGCAGCCAAATTTTGACTACATTTAATAGAAAATACTCACATGCCAAACATGTACAACTGAGCTTTCGGATTAACCTGCTAGAGGGTTAGCGAACAACAATAGCATAGCAATACCAACACCGATCATCGGAATAGCATCAAGAAGACCTGCTACGATGAACATACGAGTTTGCAGCTGTGAACCAAGTTCTGGCTGACGCGCAACGCTTTCTAGGAATTTACCGCCTAAAAGAGCGAAGCCAATACCTGTTGCAAGAGCGCCTGCGCCAATAAGTAATGCAACTGCGATAACTGTGTAACCACCTAATACTGGATCCATTGATATATCCTCTTTACCTATTTATTGATAAGTGTCTAATTAATGTTCAGTTGATGATGCTAGTGACAAATAAATTATCGTCAACATCATAAAAATGAACGCTTGAAGGGTAATAACTAAAATGTGGAATATTGCCCATGGTACTGATAGTGCCCACTGAATCCAAAACGGCATTAAGGCAATCAAAATAAATACTAATTCACCTGCATACATGTTACCGAATAGACGTAAGCCAAGTGATATAGGTTTAGCAATCAAAGTCACTACTTCTAAGATGAAGTTGATAGGAATCAAGACAATCTTTAAAATAATATTATTTGAACTAAATGGATGCAGCGTTAGCTCAGCTAAAAAGCCCCCGATACCTTTTTCCTTGATACTATAGGCAATGATCAAAGCAAATACTGAAAACGCCATGCCCAATGTGACATTAGGATCTGTGGTTGGAACTATTTTAAAGAAAACATGATGGGGATCATGACCCATTGCCGCACCAATTTGACCAGCTAGACCCGGTATAAGGTCAATTGGAATCAAATCCATGAGATTCATCAAGAAGATCCAAACAAAAATAGTCAACGCCAGTGGCGCAATCAATTTTGAGGTTCCACTGTAAGAATCACGAACGTTGTTATCAACAAACTCAACGATCATCTCAACCGCGGCCTGAGTTTTACTTGGTACGCCTGAGGTAACTTTTTTGGCAACCATCCAAAAGATGGTACAGAAAACAATGCCTAGACCAATTGACCATAGCATAGAATCAAGGTGGATAGCTTTAAAGCCCATCAGCCCTGCTTCTTCAGCACTATAGGCAACTTTCCAGCCTTCGCCCGGCAAGTAGCCGTACGTCCAATTCGTTAAGTGGTGAGAGATATATTCTGATGATGTTTGCTCGGATGCCATAATGTAAGCTTCTTATTAATCAACGATTTAATCAACTACCAAAAATATGGTTGTCATCTGATGAGAGTTTAGTATGGCTATCTGCCTTGCAACAAAGCAAGCAAATGACTCATGCTAACACGCTCATATAACCAATAACATCCAACCCATAATTCTATAACTCATGCTGATTTGATAGCGTAAGATGAATTTTAGCTATCAAAAAAAAGGACTTATGATAGTTCAGTAATAGCCCTTTACATGTGTACGCAAAATTCTTATGTATATGTTTACTTATCACTGTGTTTTGACAGTCGACGCTCAATACAGCGCTGTTAACTAAAATATTTAGCTGCATATATTAATGCAGGGTTATATTCGTGTAAAGTCAATTGTGACTTTTTTGTCCGCTGTATGAATAAGTTAGCTGCTAGTGGCGTTTAATGCCATCGCTTCGCATTTATAATTAAATTGTAAGAATTTAATTATAAATAGTAGTAAACGCTCATTTCGCGCTCCCCTACCCGCACATTACTGCACGCTACCTTACATCAAACGCTTATATCACGATAGTTGGTACTGTCCTGAGACAATTATTATGCTTCGACTTTCTAAAATCAGTCATAGAGAAGCTGGACGGCAGGGTGACTTGCTAAGCGCAATGAATACTGTAACTATGTATATAGTTATCATTTATTAACACTAGCGTATATGCCACAACATCCAACTGTGACTAATTTGCATTACCATAAAACCGATAAACAGCGCAGGCGCTGATAGGGGTTGTACGGTAATAAAAATTAGTGCGAAACCAAACACAGTCAATAGCCATTTGGCCACCTGACCCCGATAAAGCTGGCTAACAATATGTAAGCGCGCGCGATAACCGGTATACCAAAAGATAAAAAAGGCAAAGACCACTTGCGTGGTAAAACTTAGCAAGGCACCAATAGCGGTGCTTTTTGCAACGGTTAGCGCACTGTGCAGCCACATCGTATCTACAAACCAAGCAATAATAATAAGGATAAACAGTATCCATGCTTGACGTTTGATATAAATACCAATTTTATCTTTTTGTGTGCGTTTGGCAGGCTTGGTCATCGGTATTCCTATAGCCTTAAACATTTAGATTGTGTCGCTATCTGATATCATCGCGATACAATTATCCGTGAATGGCTCACTCTACAGATATTACCTTTTAACCAAAATTAAACGCCACTTATTATAGGGAGCGAACCCCTTTTAAGCAAGTAAAATATACCTTTTATCAGTCACCTAGCTCAATCATCAAGATTTCAGATATTTAAGCATAGACAACTGGTCTTTTATCGGCACTATATCACAGTCTTTAGGGATTCTTAATTAACAGTTTCAATCACTTATTCTAATAAGTCCATTACGATACGCATTGGCGAATCTGCTGTGCCATCGTTTGCCACCCATTGACAAAGTCTTTACTATTACTCATATCTTCTGCCTGGACGGTATCTTGAACGGGCTGCAACTTGGCAAGTAAACCTTTGGCAGGCGCACTTGGACTGACCAGACACATTCTCTTAGTGGGACGCTGATCGTTAAGCCAGCGTAATTGACTGGCTTTTGGCGCAAGATGATGGTCAGTACTTAGGCTACCAATGAGCTGTAGATTGACGCTATTTTCCATATATTGATATGCATCATGATAAGCCCAGTATGGCAAAGGTTTTTGATTAGCATAACGGTTTGACTCTGCCACTGCTGCATCCATACGTTGGGCAAATTTTTGCGCATTGGCATGATAAAGTTTTTTATATTGCGGATTGGCATGACTATGTATGACGGCAAGCGCTCGAGTAATGTCTTTGGCATTGTCAGGGTCTAGCCAAATATGCGGATCTAACGTGCCAGCGATAGGCTTACCTTTGATATCGCGCAAGGGACGACGCTTAAATGCATCAAATTTAAATAAGGCAATAGAGTTGGGCGCATTGTTCAAGTTTGCTGCCAAATTATTTTCTAGTGACTCACCAAACCAAACTACAAAGGTGCTGTCTTGAATCGCCTTGATATCACCTGGGCTGATGCTACCATGGTGTCCTACATCGCCTGCTTGCAGAATTCTATTGGCTGAGGGCGTCCCATCAGTGACAGCCTCACTGAGTAAAAACATGGGGTAATTGCTCACACTCACGGTTGCGGCTTGAGCGTTTAGCGTCAAAACCCCTAGCACAGTGCTAGCAATGAGTATACGTTTTAATTTCATAACTGGACGTAGTAAACGATTAAAAGCTGAGTTCATAGTTGGTATCTTTGTTATATAGGTGATGAGAAATAAGTGGTGACCGTAGTAGTGTTAAAACATATTATTTGATAAAAACAGAATAGATACCAGATAGCTTAAGACAGCTTATCTGCTTTTCGTTTTATTATGTTATACTATAACAATAAAAAATATAATAAAACAGCCATTTTATTTTTAGGAGTCTGCACCATGTCTAGCCACTCATCAGTTTGTGAACATCTGCATGATGCGCAGGACTTTACGCCGCACGATGTGATAGAACGTTTGGCCGAGGCCAAAGATCAATGCCGTCTAAATGGCTCACGCTTTACATCCTTGCGTCAGCAAATATATCAACTGGTTTTAGAAGCCAATAGGCCGATTGGTGCTTATGACTTGATTACTCTGTTACAGCAAAAACGCTCGCCCACCACAGACAATCACACCAATGACTCGATGCAAAAAAACGTCGCGCCGCCAACGGTCTATCGAAGTTTGGAGTTTTTGTTGGCAGAGGGCCTGATTCATCAGCTGACCTCCATCAATGCGTATGTTGCTTGCTGCCATCCAAGAGCGCATCATACGGCCGCCTTTTTAATCTGCGAACAATGCAAGCGGGTGCAAGAGTGCAGCAGCCTACCTGTGCAAGAGATGATGAACTTTGCTGAGCAAGACGTAGGCTTTACGGTGGCACGCAGTGTTATTGAATTGAGTGGGCGTTGCCAAGTTTGCCAGTAGCACACATTTACCGGTATTAGTAAATTAAGCACTGATAAAGATATGTTCACTGCTACTGATGGTTCGTCCGTACTACCCTTTTATCTATTATTAGTTGTCATCTTATGAGCCTCTCTACCCTATCCCATAATCAGCCACTGCCTTCTATTGCTGACAATACTACTGCGAGCGATATACGCCCGCTGCTGAGCTTAACCAATATCAGCTACTATGTTGGCCAGCAACGTATTCTCTCAAATATCGATATTGACCTTGCTATCAATGAGACAGTAAGCGTTATTGGTCCTAATGGTGCTGGCAAGTCGACACTGGTTAAGCTTATTTTAGGCTTGATTGAACCGAAAGCTGGACAGATAACACCATACCAGAATTTACAGATAGGCTATGTGCCGCAGCGATTTTCTGTGCCACCAATACTACCATTACGCGTCAGCGACTTGTTAGCGCAAGCACATAAAAAACGCCTAACGCCTGAGCAGCGGCAGTTTATATTTGATAAATTATCATTGACCCATCTACTATCACGGCAAATGCTGCATCTATCGGGCGGTGAAACCCAACGGGTATTATTGGCACGGGCGTTATTAGATAAACCCAATTTATTGATTTTAGATGAACCGATGCAGGGGCTTGATCCTGATACTGAGGTTTGGTTGTATCAGTTTATCGATGAACTACCGGATTTTTTACGCTGCGCCATGCTAGTGGTATCTCATGATCTGCACTGGGTTATGAAAGGCAGTCGACGCGTGATTTGTTTGAATAAGCATATCTGTTGTGAAGGACGGCCAAGCGAGCTTGCCATCAGCAGTGAGTTTCAGAAACTATTCGGTCATCATTATGAGCAGCCATATGTCCATAAGCCACATGCCTGCGAGCATCACGCACCCAGTTAAATACAATAACAACCAACTTGCTTAAAGAAAAAAGTGCCTGACACCCTTTTTATAAAAATTTATGGATATGTATTATGACCACTTGGTTAGCCATTATTGCGCCTGCTTGGATTGCCGGTAGTATTTTAGCATTGCTTTCAGCACCTTTAGGATGCTTGGTCTTGTGGCGACGTATGGCTTTTTTCGCGGATGCGCTGGCACATGGCACATTACTCGGTGTGGCACTGGCAGTATGGTGGCAGCTGCCCATAGGCATTGGTATTGCATTGATCAGTGTGATGGTGGTAGTAGGACTGGTATTGATTGATGATGAGCGCTTACCAGCCGATGCAGTACTAGCAGTGGTTGCCGTATCCTTACTGTGTCTAGGGCTATTAACCTTAACCCAGCTAACCGATCAGCAAGCAAATGTATTAGGGTTCTTGTTTGGTAACTTGCTTGAGCTTGATTGGGCAGATTTACCCTTAATTGCTGGTAGCGTATTGGTCGGTTTGGCATTGCTTATTTACATATGGCCTGCCCAAATTAAATTGGCAACCCATGAAGCTTTGGCACGTATACAAGGCATTAACCCTACTCGCCAACGTCTGTTTTTTATGGGCGTATTAGCAGGGTTTTGTGCCATCGCTTTGCAAGCTGTTGGCAGCTTATTGATCAGCGGCTTATTAGTATTGCCAGCTCTTACTGCCCGCCTGTGGTCAGCGTCACCAAAACAGATGGTGATTATCGCCCTATTTACAGCCCAACTTGGTGTGACACTCGGTGTATGGGGCAGTATTTGGCTTGATATCCAAACTGGACTCTCTATCGTCTTGGTCTTAGCCAGTTTGTTCTTTACTGCTTTAATCATCTCAAAGCTGACCACATCAAGATCCATATTGGCAAAGTTTTGGTCGCCACGCCGTTAGAAGGTAGGCCATTTGCCATAACACACTATAGCCATTAGTAATGCTCTCAAATACCTCTTTCCCTTGCACAACTTTATTTCATTAAAATTGCTAAAGCTTTCATACGTTTAATGTTGTAAAATTTCACTAATGCTATCAATATGATAGTTAATAGGCTTTACGCAAGAGGGAACACTATTCTTATCAGCAGTCAAAAATGCCCTCTATAAAAACGACATCGAAAAATCAGGTGAGCTAGCATGTTACATTTAATTATCCGAATATCCTAAAAGTGTTCATTGTTAGTCTTCGATAAGGGGCAAAATCTAATGCCAAGCTATCCTGTGAGTGCCGTCAGCACGCCAGACGGACAGGTGAATGTATTACAAATCACTGATTTGCATCTATCATCACATGTGCCGGCTTCTGCTGATGAAACCAGTAGTGAAGTCGCTGTTTGCCAATATAGTTTTGAGGCAATTATCAAGCAAGCATTGAGCAAAGAGATACGCTGTGATTTAATTATTGTAACAGGCGATTTGGTCAATAAAGTAGAGCCTGCTATTTATGACCATATTTTTACAGTATTGAAGGAGACAGGCATTCCCTTTGCTTGTATTGCTGGCAATCATGACGTGACTGATGAGATGGGTGAGGACTTACCTTTTTACCAACGGACGCTGATTGCGAGGGCTTCTGACCCACGTCTGCTTAGCCGTCATTTGATTGAGTCTGAGCATTGGCAGCTGCTTTTACTAGACTCATCGATTACTGGCAAAGTAGAAGGCGAGATTACGGGGACCGACATTGATTGGGTAATTGAGCAGCTAGCATCTTGTGCTAAGCCCGCGCTCATCGCGCTCCATCATCATGTATTGCCCGTAGATTCCGAATGGATTGATAGCCATATGGCAGAGAATGCAAAAGAGTTCTGGCAGCATATAACCCCTTTTGAAAATCTTAGCGTTATTATCAATGGACATACCCATCAAGAGCAAACACGCCATCATCAAGGTGTTACTGTGTATAGCACTCCTTCTACCTGCTATCAATTTAAGCCGTTTGAAGACAATTTTGCCTACGATAAAAATATGCGCCCAGGGTATCGTTGGTTGCAATTAGCCAACAATGGAGAGGTTGCAAGCTGGGTTGAAAGACTAGATACTTGACGACCAGTTTTATTGACTAGAGTTGATTACTTGTTTGGCTATAATGGTGCTTTGAGCCTGTTAGCTATGTTGCTCTCTGATTTTGCTTGATTCGTCATAGAATGGCTGGCACAGTATAGGTTGATGTCAATATAACTAATTGCATTTTTGTCTTGAGAGCCATGTTTTGAAGACAGCATTACAAACGATAAATAGTGCTAGAAATGACAACAGTTTAATATATCATTAGGTAATATTATAATAGCTAGGATGGCTACCTCGACCATAATTTAAGTGTACATAGTCAGTGATTTATTATTTTATTTAGATATAACCATTTAAATAAAAATATTTATGACAATATACTTGACCATTGATACGTCATTATCAGCATATTGAGACAAACATTTTTATCAGATCAGCTGTGTTACTAAGTGGTAAAACGTTTTATAAAGGGAAAATTTATAGCGTTTGGTAAATTGATAACGTCTGGTCTTTTGACAGCACGTTTTATTGAATTAATTTGAAAAAGTAGGATACCCATATGAGCACCCTGACCACGAATCCAAGTGATGTTAAGTTTACGCCTTATGCACCTGCCAAAGACGAAGAGTATATGTCTGATGAGCAGTTGGCACATTTTAAGGCAATGTTGTTAGACTGGAAGCATCAGCTTATCGGTGAAGCGGATCGCACCAAGACTTATATTCAAGATGAGTCGAGCGCTATGCCAGACATCAATGATCGCGCTACTCAAGAAGAAGAGTTTGCGCTGACTTTGCGTACGCGTGACCGCGAACGTAAGCTTATTCGCAAAATCGACAAGTCTATCTCAGAAATAGAAAATGATGATTACGGTTTTTGTGAAACCTGTGGCGTAGAGATTGGTTTGCGTCGTCTTGAAGCACGCCCAACAGCAACTCAGTGTATTGATTGCAAAACATTGTCTGAGATTAAAGAACGCCAAAACCAAGGTCATACCTAAAAGCGCTTAGGTTTGCTACATACAAGATATAGTGAACTGAAGCGGTTTTGATCAAGTATGACAATAAGGACGAGCGACTATTGATTGGTCGCTCTTTGCGTTTTATAAATAGGCTTTATGCAGGTTGACGAGTCACCAAAAAAATGAGCGTATTCGTTAAATATCTTTTTATAAGTGTATTGTTTATTCTATTTATCTCTCCAGTCATTTTACAATAACTGTCTATGTGGAAAACGTCTACCCCGTCTGAGTCAGAGAAAACCATGCCAACCAATATTGAATTGACGCAGCCTATCGGCCGTTTTGCGCCTTCACCCACAGGTGAGCTGCATCTAGGTTCGTTAACGACCGCGCTTGCCAGCTTTTGTCATATCAAATCACTCGGTGGCAAATGGTTATTACGTATCGAAGATACGGACACCGAACGTTGTGACAGACAGTTTACCGAGCAAATTTTGATAGATTTAGAGACGCTTGGGCTCAACTGGGATGGCGATGTTATTTTTCAATCTGAGCGCATTGATATTTATAATGATTATGTCTCTTCAGTATTGAGTCCTCTGACTTATGGCTGTCAGTGCTCACGTAAGCGTTTAGAGCATTATTGGACACAGCAAGAGCAGCAAATAGCGCTTAATGATGTAAAATTATCCACTGACTTATGTATTAACGATGATCGAAAAGTAGATAGCGATATACAACCTAATAGGCAACGTTATCCACGCTTTTGTATTGAGGAGGATTTAAGTCCTACACAACATAAACTGCGTATACAGCTGCCAGATTATTGTATTGGATTCAACGATGGTATTCAGGGCATACAATGGGACAATCCGCAGCAAACTTTAGGGGACATGGTGGCTCGACGCCAAGATGGCATGATTAATTATATTTTGGCAGCAAGTCTTGACGATGGACTACAGCAAGTCACCCATATCATGCGTGGTTTGGACATCTTACCGATGACGACTGCTCAAATCAGCATCATGCAAGCAGCACGTTTACCGACGATCAGTCATTGGTATCATCTGCCTTTGATATGCAATTCAGATGGTCAAAAACTCTCCAAGCAAAATCTTGCGCAGCCTATCGATACCCGTCATCCAAGTAAATTACTTGCGTATGCGTTAAAGCTATTAGGGCAGTTACCAGTCGAGCATGACTCGCCAGAGCGTATGCTAAATCAAGCAATTTCTCAATGGGATAACACGCCATTACAAGGTAGGCAGTCTTTAAATATGCCTGCTACATAATAAAACTACGTAATAAAAAAGCGCCGCTACTAGCGCCGCTTTGATGAATAAAACCATTTAATAATAACGACACTGGCTTTTTTCAATCTCAGGACTTTCTTTATAAATCTTTAGTAGTACTGCCACCATCACTAAGCTAATCAGCATTGATGAGCCACCATAACTAAAGAAAGGCATTGTCAAACCTTTAGTCGGAATTGCACCCATATTCATTGCAGCATTAATAATGGTCTGTGCAATAAACACGACCGCAATGCCAAAAGCAGTATAGCTCATGCGCATCTGCCGACGCTTTAGAGCGGTATAACTAATACGCATGGCACTACCGATAATCAGCGCTTCAAGTATTAGAATCATCGTCACCCCAACAAAACCTAACTCTTCACCTGTAATGGCTAATAAAAAATCGGTATGCGCTTCCGGCAAATGCGACAGCTTTTGCACGCTTTCACCATAACCAACGCCGGTAAACTGTCCACGACCAAAGGCGATTAAACTGCGTGCCAACTGATAATCCGTATCTTGCACATCATCAAATGGGTCTAGAAAAGACATCACCCGTACCAATCGGTACTGTACCGTCGCAACCATTAATACTGCGCCGCCGACAGCGACCGCACCCAAGGCTATAAACTGTTTGTAAGGAGCACCAGCGATATAAAAAATCGCAAAGACCATGCCGATAATAACCACAAAGGAGCCAAAATCTGGCTGCGCCAATAATAGGAAGGTTATCATCCCAACCACCAACGCAATCCTTAAAAAGCCATCCCAACCATTACGAACTTCGAATGAGCGCCGTACAACAAAATCTGAGACAAATATAATCATTACAAGCTTTGCAAGTTCTGCTACTTGGAAGTTAAATCCCGCTAAGGTTAACCAACGCTTCGAGCCGTTAATGGGCGTGCTAAATAAGGTAGCAAATAGCAAGGCTCCTGTAATGGCTAAGAGTATAAATTGGGTTTCGGTCTTATATAAGGTCTTTAAGGACACAACACGGTAAGAAACCGCTGCGATAGCCAGTCCAATGCCCATATATAGAAGCTGATTATAAAAAAACTTTAGCTCTGTCATGCCGCGGCTGAGCGCAAAAGGAATAGACGCCGAAGCCACCATTAATAGGCTCATAACCAACATACAGCCAACGCTAGATAATAAAATCGCACGCGCAGATGGCATAGACAAGACGCCATCAGAACCCTTAGGTTGTCGAGATTGAAAAGAAGAACGAAAGAAAGAAGAGAGCGCCATAATTTTATATACACTAGCAAACGAAAAAACACGGCGTTTATTCAACGCCACCGTTTAAAAATTAAAAAGAGATATTGGTAAATAGATTTGACTAAAAAGTTACGCATAAGCAACACAGTGTCGATTAGAAAACCTTCAATTAATACTCATCAAAGTATTCACTGTCTCTGCTACAGTCTGTAATTCCTGACCGTAATGCTTGTCTTTGACAGTAGCAGCAATTTATAAGCAAAACAATCATTTATCCAGAAAATGCTTGTCGTGTTTACGATTATAAAGCGCATGTCACATAATATTGTAACAAGGTGCTTTACAAGACTGAATAGGGCGATATAGATGCTTAGGTTTCGCTATTCATGATAGAAACCTCTAAGACACAACATCTAGCTGGTTAACGAGCTGGCTAAAGCGCTCGCCGCGCGCGACAAACCCATCAAACTGATCGAAGCTTGCACAAGCAGGTGACAATAACACTGCCTGTACTTGCGACAAACTACTTGCTGTTACTTGCTCAATCGTCGCAAAAGCATTTTCTAATGTCTGACATTGATGCAGACTGACCTCATCGCTGAGACCCGCTGCGCGTAAATGTTGCTCAATTTGCTTACCGTCTTCACCAATAAACAGCACTTGACTCACATATTGATTGATAAAGGGTGAAAGCTCACCAAACTGCTGACCTTTACCTTGACCGCCCAATATTAATAGCAGCTTACCGTCTTTTGGCGCATATACTGCACCTAAACCTTCAACAGCCGCCATAGTGGAGCCAATATTAGTGCCTTTAGAGTCATTAAAATAATCAATGCCAGCAACTGTAGAAACATATTGGCAGCGATGCTCAAGCCCTGCAAACTGCTGCAAGGTGTTTAGCATACTCTCAAGTGGCAAACCAGCAAGCTCACCCAATGCCAATGCTGCTTGAGCATTAAGCAGGTTATGACGCCCTTTTATCTTGAGTTTGTCTGCCGATATTAGACGCTCTGTGCCGCGTGCTAAGTAAGTCTGTCCGGCAGTATCTGTAATAAGTCCATATTGTCCTTTATTAGGCGCATGAATACCTGTACTTAATCGCGGTAGACTGTCTGACACCAGTGGCCGAGTCAACGCATCTTCACGATTAATTACTACAGATTTGGCGCCTTGAAAGATACGGTGTTTGGCTTGGTGATAGCCGAGCATATCGCCATGACGGTCTAAATGATCAGGAGACATATTGAGGACTGTTGCAACCTGTGCTCCTAAGTTGGTGACCGCTTCTAGCTGAAAACTAGACAATTCTATGACCGCTAGCTCCATCTCTGTATTACTCAGAAGATTTAGCGCTGGCACACCAATATTACCGCCTACGCCAACATTGATACCTGCATCTGCCGCCATTTGTCCGACCAGTGTCGTGACTGTACTCTTAGCATTTGAGCCAGTAATCGCAACGATTGGTACCGTACAAGCCTCACAAAACAGCTGAATATCGCTGACGACTGGAATATTTGCCGCACGCGCTGCTGCAATGGTAACATGATCTAAAGAGATACCAGGGCTGATAATGATGCGTGCCGCTTGTTGTAATAATTCTGCATCTATCGCGCCAAACTGCCTGATATCAATATTAACAGGTAGCTTGTCTGCTAACGCAGGATTTTCCTGATTGTCAGTGACAGCAACTTGGTAGCCTTGCTCGGCCAAATAATGCGCGACCGATAACCCCGACTGCCCCAAACCGACCACGACTTGTAAACCACTGCCTTTATGAAGTAAGGTTTCTGTTGCGGTGCTAGCGGTCATGGCTTTTCCTTTTATGAAACGAATAAATAAACGAACAAAATGATATCAAGAAAACAGACAATCAATGTAATGCACATATCGCCTGAACCATTCGATTAAAATGAATAGCATGATAACGGTATCAACCATATTTCGGTACTGATTTTTCAATACTTTATACAATGAGACGGCGGTTTTTATATTGAGTGGCTAATGCTATAATAGCGACCTTAGTAAAAGCGACTATATTGATGACAACTTCAACCTATTGTTTTAGTTTAGCATGTTGTGATGTTTATCATATGACTGTCGCCTCTTATTGGCAATGTTTCATATTATGCTAATAGTATGACAGGTATGTTCTCCCTTATTTTTCATCATACGTATTTTTATAATTTTTCTGACAATTCATCTGTTTTCTTCTACCGCAGACCATGATTGCGGACACAATTTTATCATTCTAGAAATGCTCATCACAATGCAATCATTCTATCAATGAGTAATGATTGCTTTTTTTGTCTCCAACCATATGCAGTTTACTTATGACATCTTTTTTTGGTAATTTACGTGAAGAGTGGTTTTCCAATATTCGTGGCGATACCTTATCAGGTTTGGTTGTTGCTCTGGCACTGATTCCAGAAGCCATTGCCTTTTCTATCATCGCCGGTGTCGACCCAAAAGTTGGTTTATACGCCTCATTTTGCATCGCAGTAGTCATCAGTTTTGTTGGTGGACGCCCGGGTATGATTTCGGCAGCTACGGGAGCCATGGCACTGGTTATGGTTGATTTGGTCGCCGATCACGGTCTGCAATACTTGCTTGCTGCAACCTTATTGTGCGGTGGTATTCAAATCGTAATGGGTATCTTAAAACTCGGTAATCTGATGCGTTTTGTGTCGCGCTCAGTGGTCATTGGCTTTGTCAATGCGTTGGCGATTTTGATCTTTGTGGCTCAGCTGCCCGAGCTTAATCCTGCCACTGAACGCGTCGGCATGACGGTTTATATAATGACTGCTACAGGTTTGGCGATTATCTATTTGTTTCCCCTCATTCCTAAAATTGGTCGCGTTATTCCATCGCCACTGATTTGTATTGTAGGTTTGACAGCTGTTGCCATGTATATGAATCTTGATATTCGTAACGTCGGTAGCATGGGTGACTTGCCAGATTCATTACCAATGTTTTTGCTTCCTGATATTCCCCTAAACTTGACTACCTTGCTTATTATTGCGCCTTACTCGATTGCACTTGCCATCGTAGGTCTGTTGGAATCTATGATGACAGCAACCATTGTCGATGAGCTGACCGATACGCCAAGTAATAAAAACCGCGAATGCCGTGGTCAAGGTATCGCTAACGTGGTCTCAGGGTTCTTTGGGGGTATGGCTGGGTGTGCAATGATTGGGCAGTCAATGATTAACGTAAAATCTGGTGGGCGTACCCGCTTATCATCGCTCATCGCTGGTGTCGTACTACTGATTATGGTAGTGTTTTTAAGTGATTGGGTCAGCTTGATACCGATGGCGGCGCTGGTAGCTGTGATGATTATGGTATCTATTGGTACTTTTAACTGGCAGTCTATTCGTGAATTTAAGACCCATCCTATGTCATTTAATATCGTCATGCTAGCAACGGTTTTGACTACCGTTTTTACTCACAATTTAGCATATGGCGTTGGTGTTGGCGTACTATTATCTGCCCTAGCCTTTGCCAATAAGATTGGTCAATTCTTAACCATATTTAGCGAATATGATGACAGTAGCAATACGCGTTATTATTACGTTCAAGGACAAGTGTTCTTTGCATCTACCACGCAGTTTTTGCAAAGCTTTGATACCAAAGAGGCATTAGATAACGTTCATATTGATGTTAGCCAAGCGCATTTTTGGGATGTCAGCGCAGTAGACACCTTAGACAAGTTGGTGATACGTTTGCAACGCGAAGGTATTGAGGTAAAAGTCGTTGGATTGAACAGTGCCAGCCGTACCCTTATCGATCGTTTTTCGACTCATGATCGCCGAGACATTGGCTTATTAGATTAGAACTGTATGTGTGTTATCAAGCTGATATAAACGATTGGTTTATTGATCAGTAATTATATTGGTATATAAATCAGGTTGAGCAGTTGAGCGCCATATCTCGACTGCCCAGCTTGCATTTAAGTTATTGAAATGATGTGATGCCTCTATGAGTAATTTGAAGCCAGATAGCGTGATTGCCTGCTTAGACTGTCCAGACCATGTGCAAGCTGTATTGGAAGCAAGCATATGGGCGTCTATCCGCTTGCAAGCCCCGATTGGACTGCTGTATTCAGTGCCAAGCCTACAGCAAAAGGCAGCCGTTGATTATTCAGGCTGCCTCAATATTGATGATGAAAATACCTTACTAGATCAATTCACTACAAAAGAGCACTTGAGTAATTGTGAGCTAAAAGCGCAAGGTAAGCTGCTTTTACATCAAGCCAGCAGCTATTGCGAGCAGCAACGTCATAAAATCAAGACTTATACGCTGTATCGGCATGAAAAGCTCGATGACAGTATTAATTATATCGATGACCAAGCCCAAATTATCGTGATTGGTCATCATGTCACTTGTAAATCCACTCTAAGCCAGCTTATCCGCTCAAGTCACTGCCCCATTTTGGTGACTCATGCACCATTTTTGCCCCCTATCAGTGCTTTATTTGCATTTGATAATAGCCCCACTTCCCATAAAATGCTCAATTGGCTATGTAAAACTTCTCTCGTGCGTGCCTTACTAATCCACGTCGTCATGGTTGGTAAAGAAAATTCTGAAAACTGCGATGCGCTACGTGAAGCTTATGCGCGCCTGAAACAGGCTGGTATTAAATGCAAAAAAGCCTTGCTCGACTGCCGCGATGTCACTTCAGCTTTAAACTACTACCAACGCGATAACGATATTGGTCTACTGATGACTGGTGCCTTTGCCCAGCCGCGCTTGATTGAGCTATTAAAAGGCAGTGACACCAAAAAGCTACTAGGCAGTACAACTACCCCGTATCTCCTGTTTCCAAAGGCTTAAAGGTAAACTATTAATTTAACCCCCTTCACACTAAGGCTAAATAATTATCGATAGAAGTGCCAATCTTCATATTGACCATTATTTAGCCTTTGTCTTTTACCGCTGTTTTTATATCCTGCAATCATTTAGCAAATCATCACAGGAAATAAAAACATATCCTCCCCAAGCGCTTAAAAAGTTGGTTATAATAAAGTTTGTATTCATGTAACGTTACAGGTTAATTAGCTGTTTATACAGTGTAAAACGAGGATTATGTTTGCTGTATAAACGCCATTTTTGTCATTGTGCTAATGGTTTTGAGTAAATGCGCCTTATTTTATCCTCCCCCTTGAGTAAGTTTGGCACAATTCTTGAATCATTTAATATAAGCATGATCATAATATGTTGTATCAAATGGCATCTATTGACCTGCGACATCACCCATATAAGGATTTTTTTATGAAGCTAATCACTGCGATCTTAAAACCGTTTAAGCTCGATGATGTGCGTGAAGCGCTTTCTGACATTGGTGTAAAAGGCGTTACCGTCACTGAAGTCAAAGGTTTCGGTCGTCAAAAAGGTCATACTGAGCTCTATCGCGGCGCCGAGTACGTGGTGGATTTTTTGCCTAAAGTAAAAGTAGAAGTGGCGGTAATGGATGAGATGGTTGAGCCAGCTATTGAAGCTATCACGCGTATCGCTAGTACCGGTAAAATCGGAGACGGTAAGATATTTGTGACCAATCTCGAGCAAGTCATTCGTATTCGTACAGGTGAGACAGGTCCCGACGCTATCTAAACGTAAGACTTACCTATAAATATCTCTTTATAGGTCATATCGATCTCTGTATTGCATATATTCAAGGGGGAATTAACATGCAAAATCAAATCTTTGAGCTCCAGTACGCGCTAGATACATTTTACTTTTTAATGTGTGGTGCGCTTGTCATGTGGATGGCTGCGGGCTTCACAATGTTAGAGGCAGGGCTGGTTCGCTCAAAAAATACCGTCGAAATCCTAACCAAAAACATCGCGCTCTTTGCTACTGCTTGTACCATGTACATGATATGCGGTTATGCGATTATGTATGGCGGTGATTTATTTTTGAGTGGTATTGCAGGCAATGAGACATTAGTAGATGACGCGTTGGCCGCTTCTGCTGAAAATGGCTTCGGCGGTGATTCTGTTTATTCTGCTGCATCTGATTTTTTCTTCCAAGTCGTGTTTGTCGCAACCTGTATGTCTATCGTATCTGGGGCTGTGGCTGAGCGCATGAAGCTATGGTCGTTTTTACTCTTTGCTGTGGTCATGACTGGGGTGATTTATCCACTAGAAGGCAGCTGGACTTGGGGCGGCAAAGATGTTTTTGGCTTATATAGTCTAGGCGACTTGGGTTTCTCTGATTTTGCAGGCTCTGGCATTGTACATATGGCAGGTGCGGCGGCGGCGTTATCAGGTGTACTACTGCTAGGAGCGCGCCTCGGTAAATACGGCGCTAAAGGCGAGATACGTGCCATTCCTGGTGCAAACTTACCATTGGCAGCGCTTGGTACCTTAATCTTATGGATGGGCTGGTTTGGCTTTAACGGTGGTTCAGTATTAAAGCTTGGTGATATCGCTAGCGCCAATTCCGTTGCTATCGTATTTTTGAATACCAATGCCGCCGCTGCTGGTGGAGCGATTGGTGCGTTGCTCATCGCACGCCTTATATTTGGTAAAGCCGATTTAACCATGCTCTTAAATGGTGCACTTGCTGGATTGGTTGCCATCACGGCAGAACCTTCTACACCATCTGCATTGCAAGCGACGCTGTTTGGCTTAATCGCTGGTGTTATCGTGGTGCTCTCTATTCTGGCATTAGACAAAATAAAAATAGATGATCCAGTTGGAGCGATTTCAGTTCATGGTGTGGTTGGTCTGTTCGGGCTACTTATCGTACCGATTACCAATCCAGCAGCATCGTTCGTAGGACAGATTGCTGGTGCTGCTACTATTTTTGTTTGGGTATTCGTGGCAAGCTTAATCGTTTGGGCAATTATCAAAGCTGTTATTGGTCTACGTCTATCTGAAGAAGATGAATATGAAGGGGCTGATCTTGCCGAATGTGGTATGGAAGCATATCCAGAGTTCGGTAGATAAGAACAGCGAGCCTTGTAATCCATTTCAAATAAAGCAGAACCATTATATTTCAATGCGGAACTGGTATAAATGTCTCTGGCTTGCTGTGCTTTCGCAGACAGAGACTGCTAAAAATTCATTCCAATTCCGCTGACTCGTTTTTATACTAAGCTCAATATCGTTAAAGTAGATCCATTAAAAATCCCGCAGAACCTTTCGGTAATGCGGGATTTTTTTATCCTTTACTAATACTTAGCTTAATAAAGGAAATTACATTAGCGTAAACTTATTTCTTTTTCCACGTTTGGCTACGTGAGAATGGCCCTAAATGACCTTTTAAATCAAGATTGCTACCCTTCAAGTTAGCAGTCAATTTATAAGTTTTGTTCTTTTCAGGGTCAGTAATCTTGCCACCACTGTATTTACCATTACCATCAGCTTTTAGTCCAGAGATAATCGTCATACCAACGTGCTTCTGACCTTTCTCTGATACGGTGCTGATAAGCTTACCAGTCAACACGCCATTTGACTCGGTGATTTTAACCACGCCTTTTGGCTTGCCTTCGTCATAAGTCTGCCAAGTAGTATTGGCTAATGGATCAGCAGCGAATGCCATGCTTGCTAAACTGATACCAGCAATTGCTAATGTAGTTTTTGCGAATAGTTTCATAAATAGACTCCCTTCATTCAATGGTTATTAGAAACGATATGTTTCTATGTCCTAAGCTAATCCTTTGCCAACAATTTTTTATTACAGCGCAGTGGTACTATATTTAATTTTCACTTATTAGTACAGGAAATACCAAATGACCAATTTACGCTTTATAAAAAATCTGGACCGCATAAGCGTTGTCTTGACTCATTATAAGCAATTTTAAGAATTTGCCTAGTAATTTTTTTATAGTTTATTATTTCTATAAAATCAAAACTATATCAATAAGTTACAAGAAAGGATTGTCTATAATTTTGCCCGATTGGTCATCTTTTTCTTTTGACTTAGCCTCATCATTAATATAGAGACTTTTACTTTCGAAGGCGCTTAAAATTTTACCGCTAAGCTCATGCAGCTGTTTTGCCTGCTCATATCCAGTGTCATTTAAGACCAGATTAATGTCCCCATAAATAATAATTTTATCTTTTTGATTTTCAACCACCAGCTCACCAATTTGCATGCTTTGGTGGTTATTAGCAAACGGATCAATCATTTAATCCCCCTTTTTTCATAAGTAGCATATTACAGGATGTATCAGAATCGCTCAGTTTTAACAAGATTTAAACGATTTATGTTTGCAATTGTGCCATGAGCCATTCAAAAATTGCTACTACGAATAGTATCCAAGCAGGCTCTTCTACCTCTGTGGTTGGTAGATCTATCGCTTCACCAGCCTTTAGCGGTAAATCTAGAGCTTGTACTTTAGTCTTTGCATCAAGTACCGGCAAGACGTCAATACCAATTTTAGACGTCAATTCGTCAATACTAATAATTTCTATACGCTCAGATTCGTCGTTTGGCGCATAGTAAACACCTGCTTGATTGATCGCTGGGATATAAACGGCTTTAAAGAAATGACTGGGCACCAGTACCCGCCCTGCTAGTTGCTTAGCTTTTTTATCAGTAAATGCAACCCCTGTGACAGTATAGACTTCACCATATTGCTGCGTTAAATAGCGAGTCGCCGATTCAATATTGCGCCAGATATAGCGATTATTACGTGGTGATTGCGGTGCTATATTAGCCAGGCTAAAGCTATCATACTGCTGACTTCGATTGGCCATATTTCCATTAGGTGCTAAATGTCCGCGGTCATAACCTGAGCCTGAATAGTCAGAGAGCTTCGCACGCATGGACTGTGGCAATCGGCTTTCTTCATGAAAACTGTCTTCACGGTCGATTTGTTTGGCCTGCTGTAAACGCTTACGATCCAGATATTCTGCTGACCATAATGGCGTACGTGATATACCAGAATACATGACAGCAAAACCGTCCATACATAGTGCTTGGGTATTATTACTGAGCTTCGTATTGCTGAATTCAGGATAGACACCGCCATAAAATGATTGGCTGCATTGTGTGAAATCATCAGCATGTGCCGCTGATATGCTCAGAATAGTAGCGGTTACCACCATTATCATGGTATTTTTCAGATTAAATCTATGTTTAAAAATACTTCTCATGCAACTTTCACCCATTTATGCTTAACGTTAGGTATGCTCCATCCTAGCAGGCGTCTAAGAATAAAGAAAGATACTGCGGACACCGTGACATTTTAAATGCTATCCGCTATACTAGGTCCTGCAAAAATCAGTGCCTGTATATCATATACAGTATCTAAAAGCTTAAAGTCCGAATCAGATTGTCAACAGTCTGTGCAGTATTTAGGTGAGTATGACTCAAAACGGTGAAGTGGGTGAGTGGCTGAAACCGCACGCCTGGAAAGTGTGTATACGTTAATCGCGTATCGAGGGTTCGAATCCCTCCTTCACCGCCAATCTTATAAAATCCTAGTTTTCCTATCTTGTCCCACCCTATCCCAAATACCCTTTAAGCCCTTTATAAATAACGCGTCTAGCGTTTTTTTTATGTCTACTATTTTCCTAAGCTATCCTAACATAACCCACCTATCCCGTGACTTGTGTTGGTCTATTCGTTGGTCTATTATTCATATACACCTAAATTAGACCAACATTCGACCTATTTTTATACGCCTTAGACCAACATAATCGTCTTAACGCTTTAAACATATAGCTCGTAGGTATAGGGGATAGACCAACATGTTAAGTGATAGCAAAATACGTAAGCTTAAACCAACTGATAAATGCACCCCTTCTCGTCCAGATAAATATAGCGATCAGCAAGGTCTACAGTTACTGGTACGCAACTCAGGCACGCGAACGTGGGTAAGTGCATATCGCTTCGACGGTAAGCAGCAGAAGACTACTTTAGGTACATACCCGCAGATGAGCTTAGCAGAAGCGAGAGTAGCTAACTCTGATATTAAGACTTTAGTAGCTAATGGAGTTAATCCAAAAAATAAAAAGCGTCAAGACAAGCTTGCGAATGAGCAAGCTAAAATGTTCAATGAGTATGCGCTTGAATGGCTAGAAGAACGTGAACGCAACGTGAAACCTCGCACTTATCAGCAAGACTACAATCGAATGCACAAAGATGTTTTACCTAGTTTTAAAGGTATCGCTTTAAAAGATGTGACATTCGAAGATTGTAAGTCGATGGCAGATAGCATTGAAGCTAGGGCCGAAAAAGGAACACCGCCACGAGAAGTAACCAGACGCACTATTGATCTCGTTGGCAATATTCTAAAAAGAGCTAAGAGAGAGCGGTTAATCGAAGTAAATCACACTGAAGGGTTAAAAGCGCTATATCCGAAAGCGAAAACTAAGCACATGAAACATGTTGAGCTTAGCGAATTACCTAAGCTCTTACAAGACATTGAAAGCTACCATGGTCATGACCAAACTCGATTGGGCATGAAATTTTTAGCCTATTCATTCTGTCGTACTATCGAGCTACGTATGATGAAATGGAATCATATCGACTTCCCTAACCGTTTATGGCGTGTCGATATTGATAACCTTAAGAGCGGGCGTAAGCATGTTGTTCCTTTGTCAGACCAAATGCTAGCAGTGTTAGAAGAGATGAGACCAATCACAGGCCAATACGAATACGTGTTCTATCATACTGGCATGCACCAGCCTTATAGCGAAGAGTTCATTAATAATGCGTTAGACATCCTTGGCTATGCTGGCAAGCAAACTGGGCACGGATTTCGACATATTGCCTCAACTAATCTAAACGAGCTGGGCTATATGGGCGACGCCATCGAAAAGCAGATGGCACATGATAAGAAAAGCAGTATCCGCGCAGTTTATAACCACGCGCAACATTTAGATGAGCGCCGAAAAATAATGCAAGTCTGGGCAGACTTTTTAGACCTGCTCAGAGACAAAGGTGAGGTTGTGGACTTCCAGACAGCACGTCAGCAGATTGAGCAGTCATTGGCAAGTAAGCAACCTGACTCATTACAAAATGCTGATAAGCAAGCTCTGGTGAAAGCGTTGCTGGCTCAAGGGATCACAGTAGATGAGCTGCAAGGTTATATCGCTCAGCATTAGTATAAGTCCTTACCATCAACATCTAGATAATTTAAATCGTAAAACCGATTGATCAATATATCAAGCATGGCTGTCTCTGACAGTCCTTGTACCTGCGCCATCTTCGCTAGTCTGCCTTCTGTCTTTTTTGTTAGTGGCAGATGATAAGGTTTTTTTGTTTTTCCAGCATCTCGGTACTTCTGCTGGCTCCAAGCCCGTTTCATTTTATCAATAACGAGTTCTTTATTCGGACTCATTTTATATATATAACTACTATTAATTGTTCTAGTATATTGGGGGCAGTCAATAAGATCTAGAGACGCCAATATTATAGATCTAAATTCCATTTCTGAAAGGCTATCATCATTTATATTTACTATTAATTTTTTTTCATTTAAATAATTATTAGTCCAAACTAATTGATCCTCTCCATTCTTTAACCATTTAGTATAATTACCTTTTAAAACAATACCTTTAAATGCCAATAATATATTATCTAAAATTTTTATATTATTCCCTACTGTGTCACCTTCTTTCACTTTATCAAAGAAAGAATAAATATCCTTCATCATTTTGTTAATTTTAATATTTTCTACAGTGTAGCTATATTCAGAAATGAGCACATTTAAAAAAAATATCTGAGCTCTCAAACTACCTTCAAGAAGAAAGAAGTGTTCTTCAGGGACTAGAACGTAGGACATTTTTAAAATAGCGTCATGGATAACGTTTTTAAAGTTATCAATTCTTGCCAACTGGTTTATGAGCTCTTCATGTATATTAGTTGACCCCATACTCATAAAAGAAACGTTTATTTTTTTGGTTAAATAGGCTTGTAACCAAGCCACCTCTCTTTCCGATAAACATCTGATGTTTTCGTCAAAGTACTTCTTATTCTCATGTATTACATTTGATACATGACTTACATTGTTATTCGACATTATCCCACCTTTTTTTATTTTATCACGCGTGATATTTTCATTAATAAATAGTAATAATATTGTAGGTTTAAAGTGCTATTTAAGCAATATTTTAGTGATATTTTCATATAAAATATTCACCTTAAGTCTTCTATTTCAATGCTCCAACCCCTAGATTAGTCTAATTATTACTATAATCTGAGTTCTCAGGTAACTATCCCTTATCATACTCTCAGTTTATTGAGGAAAATATGAAGTAATTTTTAAGCAGACTATGTGTTTATGCTAGAGATATATGGATTTTACTGAGATGCAATAGGTTGGTATTAGAGTATCAATATCAATATACTAGTAAGTACTACTGAGCTAAGAGTTACTCTCTTAGCTATCTGCATTATAAAATTATGAATGTACGTAACCCTATGCACCAATAAATTTATAGGGAAAATAATGTCACATTCAACTTATAACCAATCCAAACTTACCAACGATGTTGATAAACTGGTCAAAAACGTATTATTTAAAAATCTTAGAGGTAAACGCTTTCAAGATCAAATGAACAAGTTATATCGTCCATTTATGTTTATGTATTACTCTCAAGACGCTTTGACTTACTCACAAGACTCTGTGAATTACTCACAAGCTATTAACGCATTTATGAACAGCACTATTACTTTAATTGGTACTTCGTATCCTTGTGATGTTATTTGGGACTATGAGAGAAGTCAAAAACTCATTACAAAGTTATTAGAGTATAAAGATAGTATTATGAGAGAGCGTTATGATTGGCGTTACCAAGAATCTCGAAATCAAAAAGGTTTGGAGTGTTACTTTAAAAACCTGATTGAAAATAAATCAAGAGTATTAGTTGTTTTTATTGAGCTGAAGTATTTGAAAAACCAACGCCATCATCTGACTATTCACGATTTTTATAATCATATGAAAAAACTCAGAAAACTCATCAGCAAGAAAAACGCTTGTTTTAAACACCTAACTGGTTATGCATGGGCATTAGAGCAAGGCTATAAATATGGCGGTTTCCACTGCCATTTAGTCTTAACTTATGATAATTCAAAAAGATATTCCGACTGGCATATCGCTAAAATGATAGGTGAGAAGTGGCAAGAAGTCACAGAGGGCATCGGTACTTATCATAGTTCTCACGACACTGAGACCAAGCATAGTTTTGAAAAAAACGGAAAGTTAGGTGTTGGTAGAATACATCGTGATAATCCTCAGGAGATACAGAACGCTTTTACTGTAGCAAGGTATTTAACAAAGTCTGATAAATACGATCAAAAGCTCAAAGTGTGGTTGCCTAAGATGCAAACATTTGGACATGGTGAATTTAAGGAAAAATAGAGAATAAATACTTTGGCTTGACTAAATACCAAAATAATTTCAGATATACAGTATCGCCATGTGATGAGATAAGGAGCCATTGTTGTCTTATCCGTCTATCCCTCAACGTCTAATCAAGGTCTGCTTTATAGCAGGCCTTTTTATGCGCCACTATCAAGGAGATATTATGAAACCTATCTGTCCCAATTGTCATTCAGCACACGTTATAGAGAATACTGATACCAGTATGCAAAGCATGACAGAGCATCTGTGCTCACCCAAACTCTTAGTCAGTCTTGGTGTGAGCGTCTGCAAGTATTACAAGATTAATCCGATGATCGGGATGGTTGCAGGTGGCGCTATTGCCACCGTGATCAATCTGGCACAACAACGGCTGATGCAGCCGCCATTACTCAGAGCGACCATCCTGCCGCGCTATCTATGCAGTACCTGTCAGCATACCTTTAGCGTCTGACGTCTTCATTTATTTACTTATTCAATTATCAAACCACTTATTTTATCGAACCATAAAGGAGCAATACTCATGGCACACTTAATAGAAAGCATGGCATACGTCGGCGAAACACCATGGCACGGCTTGGGTAACGAGCTATCCCCCAAACAGCCTATTGAGGTCTGGGCACGCGAGGCTGGGATGGATTGGCGTATTGAGTCATCAGACGTCAGCTACATGGCAACCAATGATAAAGGTCAAAACCTGATCATGCCTTATGACAATAACAAGGTGCTGTACCGCTCAGACACGCTTGAGCCGTTATCAGTAGTGAGTCAGCGCTACCAAGAAGTCCAGCCCAGTGAGATTTTAGAGTTTTATCGTGATCTGACTGAACAAGCAGACTTTGAGCTTGAGACCGCAGGAGTGCTTAAAGAAGGACGTAAGTTCTGGGCACTCGCCCGTACGGGACAATCAGCAACGCTACGCGGCGGTGACGTCAGTCATGGCTACTTGTTACTTGCAACCGCGTGTGATGGTACGCTTGCCACCACAGCGCAGTTCACCAATATTCGCGTGGTGTGTAATAACACCTTAGCGATCAGCCTCGCTAATGGCAGTGGCGGTGTGGTGAAAGTACCGCATAGCACCACCTTTGATGCCGAAAAGGTCAAACGTCAACTGGGCGTATCCGTCAGCCAGTGGGATGACTTCAATTATGAGATGAAACAGTTAACCAATAGGCGCGTGACACAAGCAGAAGCGGCCAACTACTTAAATCGTGTGTTTAACGATGTCAAAGACGATGGCTTGATTCTGTTTAATACGGCGAAGAAAGAAAAGGATGCGGTTCCTAATGCAAAAGCCATGAATCAAGTCATGTCCATGTTTAATGGCCAAGGTCGCGGTGCTGATTTGGCTTCAGCTAAGGACACGGCTTATGGATTATTGAATGCGATGACAGAATTTGTTGATCATGAACGCCGTGCCATGTCGCAAGATCATCGTTTGGACTCAGCATGGTTTGGCGCAGGCGCTAAACTCAAAGATAAAAGCCTCGATGAAGCGCTACGCTTAATCGCCTAGCTACTCTATCTAACGACTTAACCACGCCTTTGCGCGTGGTTTTTTTATGCCGTCAATTAAGCAAGTCACATGCGCATATCGCTAAGAATAAATCTATTAAAGGAGTTCACCATGAACCTGATCGCAGTAAACAACACAACCACGACTCAGCTAAAACCCAAACGTTCAGTCATGACAGGTAAAGCGTCTCGAAATGCTAAACCTAAAACCAAGGCCAAATTAGCAGAAGTCATGCTAAAGCAAAATAAAACGGTTGATAAACCCGTCCAAGCCAATACATTAACCACGCCTAAGCGTTTGATCAACACCAAGCATCTAGGCCGTGAAGACTGGCTACAAGTACGAAAGCAAGGTATTGGCAGCTCTGATGCTGCCGCTGCTTGTGGTATTCATCCGTACCTATCCATGCTTGAGCTATGGATGATCAAAACAGGACGCATGAGCTCAAACATTGATGCCAGTAGTAATAACGGCATTGAAGGGTATTCACCGCTGTATTGGGGCAATACGCTTGAGCCCATGGTGGCGAAATACTACCAAGAGCATACAGGCAATAAGGTACGGCGCGTCAATGCCATCTTGCAGCATCCTGATCCTGACAAACACTTTATGTTGGCCAATTTAGATTATGCCATTACAGGCAATGATGAGGTGCAGATTTTAGAATGTAAGACCGCTGGCGAACACGGTACGAAATTATGGAGAGATGGCGTACCGTTATACGTCACCTGCCAAGTTCAGCATCAATTGGCGGTGACTGGCAAACAAGCTGCGCATATTTGCGTGCTGCTATGTGGTCATGAAGCCAAGATTTATAAGGTTGAGCGTGATGAACGTTTAATCGAATCTATCATCGAACATGAGCGTCTGTTCTGGGAGTATGTGGAAACCGACACGCCGCCAACCCCTGATCATTCTGAATCGGCCGCGCGGGCATTAAAGCGGCTTTATCCAACCGCTAAGCCATCAAGCAAAATCGATTTGCGCGAAGACGCTGGCGCTAACAAGTTGTTTGAGCAACTCTTAAGCTACCGCGCATCTATGGAAGATATCGAGCAGCGTCATGATCAAGTGAAGCATCAGCTGCAAACGCTCATTGCTGATAATGAGGTAGCAGTATTTTCTAGTGGAGCTATATCTTGGAAGCGTTCTAAAGACAGTATTGGTCTCGATAGCAAGGCTGTTATCAAAGCACATCCTGAATTGCTCGCGCAGTTTAGTAAAACAAAGCAAGGCAGCAGACGTTTTGTCATTCTTAATGACTAAGCCATCAGTCACTTAATCATCAACGCAGCAATCAACGATTCAAAGCGAATCAATCAAGCACATAAAGCCCACCTATCACAGGTGGGCTTTTTTATGGCCAAACACAATTTATTAAACACATAAGGAATATCACCATGATTAAAGGTCTCACTATCACTCCACCAGTCCTAGGCCGCATCAGCATTGGCCGTGTCATTGAAAAAGATGGCAAACGTCTGCCTGCCAAAGACGATCAATTCACTATCACCAGCCAAATCCAGAATAAAGACGGCTGGATCAATCATCCACTTGATGCAAAGCTACGCGAAAAGAATGACGGTAAGCTGAGACAAATACCCGTACGTATGCTGTTTAATGATCCTGAGCTAAACCTACGTGCTGAATATACGCTGTTCGACAGGCAGACTGGTCGGCCACTATGCGTGGGTGACGGTGAACATTGTCAGCGTCGAACGAGTAACGGTGTCGAGCAGCTTACTTGCCCGTCGCCAGATCGCTGCCCACTGGCGCAAGGCGGTGCTTGTAAACCATACGGCCGCCTCTACGTGAATCTAAGTGAGGACGATGAGCTTGGCACGTTTATCTTTCGTACGACTGGCTTTAATAGTATTCGCACTTTAGCCGCACGTCTTAGCTACTTTGCAGCGGTATCTGGCAACAAGCTGTCGTGTTTACCACTGCAACTCACCTTACGAGGTAAAAGCACCACCCAAAGCTATCGTACGCCGATCTACTTTGTGGATTTGACGCTACGTGATGGCACTACGCTTAAACAAGCGGTACAGGATGCACAGGCAATTGATAAGGAGCTTAGCGAACACGGCTTTGACCAAGCGGCATTAGAGGCAGCTGCCAAACAAGGCTATGTAAACTCATGCTTTGAGATTGATAGCGATGGTCTGCTTGATGTGGCTGAAGAGTTTTATCCAATGGAGACAGAGAATGTGAGTAGTACTCAGCAGGGAAACTATCAAAATGGGTTAGCCACTCAGAACATGACCAGCATCGAGCAAGGACTGCGGAAAAGCGTGACAGCGGTGAGTTAAAGCAATTGCACGGATATGCGACATAAAAAAGAGCTGAATGATTCAGCTCTTTTTTTATTGTCTAAGTTAAGACTAACGGCCGGACGGTATGGAATGCCGTAAAAAAATATGGGACTCCGTAACTGTATGAGAAGAAAAATTCTCATTAACTTACGAGGAGATAATCATGGAAAATTTGAATGTGAATACACAACAGAACGCAGCCATTTTAAGTGCCCTACAAATACCTCGCATGCTCCCACTTAAGCAAGTCATATATTATACTGGGCTTAGCAGTACAACGATTTACGATATGCTAGATAAAAAATCAAACCGCTATGACCCCACCTTCCCTATTCAGGTAAAACTATCGAAGGGACGCGTGGCATGGGTTGAAAGCGAAGTCGCTGAGTGGATTGAGAATAAGATAGCTGCTCGGATTCACTGATCAAGGATAGAAAATAAGCCGCACTACGCAGCTTATTTTTTGCTGTCTTAACCGCACCTAGCTAGGTTTAGCCGCATCTAGCTAGGTTTAGCTACAAGATACCAGACTTGATTCTTAGATATAACTAAACCATCGCGGCGCATTTTTTGTAATAGGTTACGCACTTTATGTTTGCGCTGTTGGTCGTCTAATACTTGCGGTAATTTATTAGTCAGCATCTTATCAAAGTCAGCTAACCTACCTCGCTCAAATGTCTTGAGGTACTCTATAATCAAGCTTTGATAATGCATGTCATCTAAGCCACGCATCTGCATATACTCTGCCTGCTGCTCTGTATGCCTCGCCACATCAGCAGCAATCATATAATTATTTTTACGCCCTTCTATCAGTGATTTTTTACGTAGCGCTTCTGCTTCGTTTTCAGTGATCGCTTGCCCTTTTTGCACTTTATCAAGTGCTATGATGTCGTGTAATGTGAGATTATCAACTGTCGCTAGCTGCTTGGCATACTCTTGGTCAAGCACTTTACCTGTGAATTTTACACGTACTCTTTCATGGGTTAAGTCATAATCTGGCAAAGGAAAAAAACGCTTGTATTGAATCTGATACATTTTTTTGATGCCACTACCGATGGTATCCATCATATTTAAATTGACCATGGCATTGACCAAAAACGGATTGCGATAGCTCGCCTCAGGCGCATCTTGCAATAAGACATTATCGATGGTTTTAGGAATAAACTCGCCACTATTTTGAAACACCAGCGTTGAGTCTTCTTTTTCGACCACCGTAATACGTCCGCCTAGCTGATAATCTTGATGACCAATGGCATTACTTAATGCCTCACGAATGATATAAGGATCGTACTGCTGCACCTCTTCAGGAAATAGCGTACCAGCAGGCATGTAGCGGTAATTTAGGTTGCGGATTTTGTTATAAACCTCATCCAAGGCTAACAAAAACGGCGGTTCAAAATGTTGATAATCTTTTTCAATACCATCAACGCCCTTTAGAATCCAAGTGATATGCGCTTGCGCTGGGCTTAAAAAATACGTGGATTCGTAACGCCCTAATAAAATGATAGCGGTATTGGTGATCTGACCGCGAATGGTAATTTTGGCTTTATTTAAAAAAGTGATGTCATCCCATCCTTTTATGTCCTCAGCCAAACGTTTGTTCTTATCAGCAAAGACTTGTCTGGCCACAACAATGGCTTTAGGATCAAGGTCTTCAAGCGTTGCCTCATGGCAAATCTCGGCACTCCAATCATCCGCTCGGTTTTGCCAGAGCTTACGGCTTTGATCTGGGTATTGCTTAAGCAGTTTTGTGAAGCTACCGATACGAATGTAAGGCTCATGCAAAAAACTAATGGGCGTATCGGTAGCTGCGGGAATCTCGAACAGTACTACCGCTTTACCATCAATCCTTAGCTCATGGATGGTGAAGTGGATCTTGGGGCTTAAACGGCTCACCAGCCAATGTTCTAAGTCTTCGTTGCCTTTGGCTTTTTTTGTTTTCGGGCTAAAGCTTGTGCCCACAATGTGATGCGTACCATCCTCTACCCCAAACACCAAGTAGCCAAACTTCTTATCAGCCAAACAAGCGCCATTGGCAAGCGCAGATATCCGTTGCCCTATCTCATCAGGACTATGAAAGTTATGCTTAAACTCAAGCCACTCTTGTTCGGTTGGTTGCTGGATAAGCTTTAGGACAAGATGTTGATAGTAGTCGGACATGGCAAAAGCTTCATTAATTGATCAAAAATTAGTATAACGGAAAAGCTTGATTGAACAAAAGATGTATAGAGAATAAAAGGATAGTGTCTATAAATGTGAAATCTACTTGAGATTTTAATAGATAAGATATTAGGCTTACTTCATTTTTATGGTTAACTAAATATTTATTTCAACATACTCCTCTAACTCCAAATCACTCATTCAAATACAGCTCAGCCATACCATCAAGTCTCGCTTTTACCTCTTTCCAGTTCGGCATGACTTGGGTCAATAAACGCCAAAAGTGCTCACTATGATTATGCTCTGCGATATGACACAGCTCATGCAATATTACATAATCAATGCATTCTTTCGGCGCTTTGACTAAATGCGGATTGAGGATTAAATTGCCTTTATTTGAGCAGCTTCCCCATTGTTTTTTCATGGTCATTAACTTCAATGAAGGATTATTTTTTACCCATGAGGCCTTATACATCAAGGCCTCAAGCCTCTCTCTAGAGACCGACGTAAATTTATCTTTATACCATTTATCAATCAAGCTTTTCACGAGAGCCGCTCGTTTTTCAGCGTCTAATTCAGAATCACTTTGAGACAATTCTACATGTAACTTACCGCGACTGAGCTTCACCGTACTGTTTATTTTATCGTTAGTTTTTGCATCGGTTATCACTTTTAACACATAACGACGACCCAGATAAAACTGGGTCTCACCGCTGACATAACGTTTGGGCAATACATGATCTTTTTGTTTGGCAAAGTCCTGTAGGTTTTGCCATATCCAGCGCGCGCGTTTCATCATCGCGTCATGGATCATCTCATCCGTAGCATCGATAGGCACTGTGGCAACCACACGCTGATCAGGATGTACCTTAATCACAACTTTGCGAGGTTTGCTTTTTTCAGTGGTGATCATGTCAGCTTTAGACTTACCTGTTGTTGCTTTATACGTTACTTCTTTACGCACGATTTCGTAGTAGATCTTATCTTGACCATAATAAAAAATGCCATTCTCAGTCATTGCCTACTACCCTCTTGCTGCTCGTGGGCTACTTGCCTCTCTCGTGCTTTTTGTTTCTCTTGAAAGCCCAATTCGGGTAATTTTTAGTACTGCTTCAATGAGCTGCTGCGCTTTATCGATACCTAGGTCAGCAAATAACATTGGCAATAAGCGTCTATTAATCGCATTTTCAATTTCACTGGCATTGATTGAATATTCCGCCACATTCGTTTTGACTACTTCATCAATCTCAAAGGCATAAGCGACGAGCTTATCATTATCTAACTCTTTATCCGCTAAGCTATCATTATCACCAGCAGCGTCAAATAAATGCTTAAACAAACCAAAATAAGCCTGAGCATGTTTGTTTAATTTGCCATTGCCATCGATAAATCTATTTGGTACATCAGCGACATCACGGTCTTTTACGGCTTGCTCGAAGTCAGCAAACATCATGTACTGCTTCACTGGTGCATCAAACATGGCTTTGGCATCAGCAATCGCTTGCTTAAGTAATTTTGAAAAATACTCTTGGGCATAAGGATCATCAGCCAGATCTTGCTCAATCATCTTGGTCACACGACCAGTAATTTTATCTGTTTGGTTACGCGCTTCATCATCACTCATCGCCTCAGGCTTAGCGTTTTTTCCTAAGTTATCGACTAGGTAAACACCTTTGGCTTCGCGAACCTCAAGGCCTGCGATATGCTTATCGAGTAAGCTACGAATATCTGCTTCATACTCATCGTAGTCAATGGTTTCATCTGCATCTTCACGGACTTGCTTACGTAGATTGATAAAGGCTTTTACGTCTTGCTTATAACGATCACGCTTGCCATCAAACGAGGCATCTTCAAAGAAAGACGCTGACTGCAAGGCAATTTTCATGGCGTTAGAAAATGCGGTCAAAGCAGCATAAAAGTCGTCACGTTCTTTGAGCTTGGTATCGACTACTCTGCCCTCTACTTCTTGCATCTTTGGCGCAAGCACTTGTCTTAGCGCTTGCCCATCTTGCTTGTTTTTCACCGATGAGAATATCGCCCAAAGCTCGTTATGCAGTCTTGGTAGCTGCTTGTACTCGGTATCCATCGCGTTATACAGACCTTTGAGGTCTTCGATATCAAAGCCACCTTGCGTACGCTCAGCTAAGTCTTGGTATTTCTCAATGGTGATATCCAGCTCTTTTAAGATGCCGCGATAATCAATCAGATAACCAAAGCGTTTTTTCTCATGCAAGCGGTTTACACGTGCAATTGCTTGAATCAAGTTATGCTGCTTTAATGGCTTATCGATATAAAGGACGGTGTTCTTTGGCTCATCAAAGCCCGTTAGTAGCTTATCAACGACAATCATAATGTCAGGACCATCATCCTGACTAAAGGCTTCTATGATGGCTTTGGTATAGGCTTTTTCATCACCGCCGTACTGATTGGCGACATTATCTTGCCACCATCTCTGGACGATGTCTTTTGACTCGCCATCGACGGTATCATGCCCTTCACGAGTATCAGGTGGTGACATGGCAACCACTGAGGTCACTTTGCCAATCTTATCCAATGCCATTTTATAGCGGATAGCCGAGGCTTTAGAATCACAAGCCAACTGACCTTTTAGATGTTGCTGTTTAAAGTTTTGGAAGTGATCAGAGATGTCATGAGCGATCAGCTCAATACGACCTTCAACCTGATAGATTTGACCTTTTTGCGAGAACTTACGTTTTAGATCCGTTTTTTGATCATTGGTCAGCTTTTGGGTGATACGGTCAAACCAGCTATCTATGGCGGCATCATTGGTATTCAGCTCAGGGATACGCTCTTCGTATAAGAGTGGCGTAACGGTTTTATCTTTGACCGCTTGCTGCATGGTGTAGGAGTGAATGATGCTGCCGAATTTGTTCTCAGTCTTATCATCCTTTAATAATGGCGTACCCGTAAACGCAATAAAGGCGGCGTTTGGCAGGGCTTGCGCCATGCGGATATTGTTCTCACCGTTTTGGCTACGGTGACCTTCATCGACCATGACGATGATGTTTGGGCTGTCGTTATAGCACTCATCATACTTAACGGCTGCGCCAAACTTATTAATGATCGAGAAGATAACCCGCTCATTACCGTGCCCAATCTGCTGCGCTAGACGGCGACCAGAAGTTGCCATCGCATCCGTTTTGTCGCGATCACTAAGCACACCACCAGAAGCAAAGGTTTTACTAAGCTGGGTCTCAAGATCGACACGATCGGTGACGACAATGACGCGACACTTGGCGAGTTCTTCTAACCAAATAAGTGCTTTGGAAAAGAATACCATCGTAAAAGACTTACCACTGCCTGTGGTATGCCAAATGACACCGCCCTCACGACTACCCTTCTCGTCAAAGGTACTGATACGCTCAATCAGAGCTTTGATGCCAAAGACTTGCTGATAACGGGCAACAATTTTGCCAGCTTTTTTATCAAACAAGGTAAACATGCGTGTCATCTCAAGTAGACGCTGTGGCTGTAAAAGGCTGATGATTAAGCGATCTTGGTCAGTGACGACTAGATCGCCGCCATCAACTAATGACTTATACTCCTCTTTGATAGAGGTAGGACGATGAGCAAATAGGTTGTTAATCTGCTCATCGCTGAGCTTTTGATTTTTTAGACGCGCAAACTCAGGCTCAGAGATCTCTTCTTCAACCCATTTTGCCCAAAACTTCTCAGGCGTGCCGCAGGTGGCGTACAGACCGTCATTACCATTGACCGCTAGCAATAATTGGCTATAGGCAAATAGATGTGGGATTTCTTTTTGATGTTGATTGCGAATATGCTGGGACACCGCTTGAGCATTGGTCGATTGCCACTCTCGACTAGAGTCAGGGCGCTTGGCTTCGATCAATGCCAGCGGTAAACCATTCACAAAGCAGACAATATCAGGTCTACGACTGTTCGTGCCCTCGCTATTAAGTACCACCAGCTCTTCGGTAACGTGAAAACTATTATTACCAATATTATTCCAATCTATCAGAGCGATAGTCTGTGAGGTTTTTTTACCATCGATAAACTCAGTCACAGTCACGCCATAGAGCATAGCGTTATATAGCGCCTCGTTTGCAGCCTGCAAGCCTAAGTTCATCGCTGGGTTTAGCTCGTGCATGATTTTATCGATTGCACTGTCTGATAAAGGATGCGCCTGACCTTCAAACGTAAAAGTTTGCTTGGCTAAAAACGCACGCATGATAGGCAATAGCATCACCTGATTGGTGGCTTTATTTGAGGCAACCTTTGAGCGCATGGCGATGCATTGGCTGGGTGGAATAAACTGATAGCCGAGCGTAGTGAGCAAGGTTAAGGCAGGAATTTTTGAGCTGAATTCTTCGGCGAAGTTGATGCTGTTAGTCATTTAGCCATCCTTGTAATACATTGATAATCACAGGCGCAAATGCTTCAAGTTTACCTTCTTCTAGTTGCGCTAATTCGTCTATCATTATATTTATCAGATAGTCATCCTCTATAGCATCCTCACCATATGTGAAAAGTATAGTATCGATAAATATTTTTCTTTGCTCAGTCAAAGACCTATTGTCTAAATTTAATACATCGATGGTTTTTTGAGCGTCATCGGTTAAACCCACCACTCTACCGCTGAGCTTAAAATCTAAATCTGTTTCACATTCAACGTCGAAAGGCGTTAACGGTAATGTCTGTGACCCATGTGCATTATCGCACTGATTGGCCGTTGTACAACTGGCAACGATATTGGTGTAATCAAGGCTTTTATGAGGTGCTGTCTTTCTTGCTATGACATGCTCATTCATTGTATCGTCGCTGCTGCCTGAGATTTGTTTGCAGCAGTAAGCACATAAATAAAACTGCTCTATGGTACATGCCAAACGGATATCTTGTCTTGTTTCAACCGTCAGATCACTATAGTTGCCTTGCTTATTGCGACGTTTAAACTGACTTAAACTTGCTGGCTCGAAACCTACTTGTTTACTTATTTTTCGCAAGCTGCAGCTCCTTTTTACGAAGCAGCAATCTTGCTTTGGCAAGCTCCATATTGCCTGCTGGCAGCTCACGACCTAGTGCTTGCATTAGCATCTTGGCATTATTGACATCACCGTCATGAATGGCATCTAATAAGTCATTAAGCTTACTATTAATATCAGGGTTACGAACGTCTGTGTCCATTGCCTCTAGCAATACGGTGTTAACGTCGGCACCATATAAAGGCGGCAATGCACCAATCTCACCATCACTTAGCAGATAGACCAATATGCCTTTTTGATCACTGATGACCAAAGGAGAATGGGTGCTAAGTATGATCTGACAATTGGGGAAAGTAGCCGTGAAGCGTGGCACAAGATTACGCTGCCAACTAGGATGCAAGTGCATATCGACTTCATCAATTAAGATAATGCCATCACCTTGTAGTGGGTCATCAAGAGCTGGGTTCATCATCGCTAAACGACGGGCAATATCGCCTACCAACGCCATCAATGACTTCTCTCCTTGTGAGAGCTGCATGACATTGAGTGACCTGCCATCTTTATCGACCGCCATATGTAGGCGTGGTTTGCGTTGAACGCGGATATTACTGAGATCAGGCATAAAAGCTGTGATCGCAGTTCTGACTGCGTTTAGTTGTTTATCTTGATATCTATATTTCGAAATTTTGAGATTTTCTATTTTTTCTAATACGTCTTGCACACTCATTCCAATACTTTCTACACCATTGTCTTTCACAACTTCTATATTGTCTTGCTCCCTTTTATAACTATTGTTAGCGTAGTCTCCAAGCATTACCTTCATCTTATCGAAAATATTCAAATCATTATCAAAGAAGAGCTCTACTCTTCTACTTTGCTCCTCATTCTCAATATCTTCACGCTCACGAAACCATTCAAAAAACCGTCGAAAGTCCACGCCATGATTGAGCGCGCTGTCATAGCCATCTATCTGATCAAAATTGTGCTTGCTTCTTATCTTTAACGGAATGTCCAAGACTGAACGTTCAACAGGGTAATAAGCGATCAATGGCAGGCTGGCATTGTCATTATCGGTGAGCTTCTGACGGTAACTATCTACTAGCTTAGAAAGTTGACTTAGGTTGCTAGACTTCTCACTTTTACGCCCTTTTCGTACTTTTACGAGCGTCCATTGGTACAATAAAAATGATATCTCACTATCCGTTTTAATATCATCGGACAAATATAATGAAATACCAGCAGCTGACGCATTGTCTATGATATTCAGCTCATCGATGGTCGTGCCATTACCTTTTTCAGTGCGCAAGCGTGCAACGAACCAGCTTAAAGAAGTTGCTAATGCGTTTAGTATGGAAGTCTTACCAGCACCGTTATTACCAATGAATACCGTGACATTCGACTGATTACTCTCAGTTGGGGCAAAGTCTACCTCAAGGTTTTCAAAGCGTCCTAGATTATTTAGCGTGAGTTTTTTTATATCCATGAGTATATCCAGTCGCTTTCTTATGTGATCGATCTATAAAGAGCCTTATACCTTTTCAGTATAGCAGTGCGCTACGGTTTGTCGCTACAATGAAGCGTGACGTCTTTTTTTGCTTTAAAAAAGGCAATAAAAAACCGCCATGATTGCTCGTTACCCAAAGGGTATGAAGCATGGCAGTTATATTGAATAAAGCACAATACGTAGAAACAAGCGTTATTCATCTTTCTATTTCGGAAAAAATTTACTTGGATCTAATCCAATCAATTTGTGTTTTGCATCAATAAAGTCTATATCGGACAATAGGACATCCTTATAAGAAATGCTCTTTTCCTCATCTTTTTTTCCTGTCAATTTTGAGTATCTTTCTACATCGACAGTGTCATTACTAAAGTTTATTTTAGATATAACAAAATAAAAATTGTGCTCTTTTGCTCCCATCTTTTGATATGTAACTGGCATTCCAGTTTCTAATTTATCGAATAAATCTTGTTTCATATTCATCTCCATTCAAGTATTTATTAAGTTATTTATGTACATTTTTATCAAAACGCTCAGTATCAATAAGCTAAGTTTAGGATCTAGCCTACATATCACACCTATTCATAAGTCATGACTCATGTCTTGCCCATCAAAGGTTGATGATGCGACGTATATCTATGCTTTCGCTCGATATCTGTAAGTAGCAATACATATGCATGGAGTGAGTTTGGTACACATTATAAATTTGCGTCATAACAGCGTAGGCAAGCTCGATATCCCGAGTGATGAGAGACTGTCATCTGATAACAGATTAAGATTATCGTATATCCAGTTTACGAAATCTGCGCCTGCTAGCACCGTTACATCATGCAACTCTGCAAAATCGGTATTTTTAAATTCCGCTGTTGTGATGAGAACTCTATCAATGTGCGTATAGTCATCTTCATTAATCTCGTACTCTGCCACTTGTCTGATACCACGATTGCCTGTTGTACCTTCATGATGTTTTACTTGGATAAAAATGCCTTCCTTCTTTTCTGAGAACTCTGAAAAACGTGTGGCAATGACATCGACATCTTGTATGCCCGATTTCTCATTTTTCGCAGGTATACGTGCAGTGTAGTTTTTAGCTTCCAAGATTTCCTTAATAAGGTGTTCAAGACCAATGCCACCAGACTGAAGGTTTATATCTTTATTACTGCGCAATCTAGATAGTAGATCAACTTTAAATTTCTCAGTATTTTGCTGTATTTTAAATTCTTGCTCGTTGTTCCATGTATATAGCTTGTCGTTCTTAACCGATTCTATATGCTTGTATAACTCGTCCGAAAACTCATTCAAATCACAAACAGTCATGCGTATTTTAAGTCTGTTTTGCAGGGCAGTTGATAAGTTACCTCTAGGGATAAAGTAACCATCCTTATGCTTTAGATATCTGACAGATATTCTATTCTCCCCATACTGAATGCCTTCGGTAACAGGTTGATAACTTTTCTCACCAACTATTTCCGCAATAGCAACTGCTCCAGAAAAAGGAACAATCACATAGTCACCTTGCTTAAGATTAAAATAGCGCTTTATTTGGTTGGTTTGTCGCCCTCTGTTGATGCCTTGAAACCCTTGCTCAATTAAATCTTTGACAGTCTCAAATTGAGAAAAATTAACACTCGCCCAACCATAGCCAATCTGATTATTTTTAATAAGTTTGGGACTTCTGACCATCACAAAATTAACTTGAGCCATTTACAAATTTCCTTTTAGGTGAGATATAAAAACCAATCATGTTCTATATGTATATTGATGTTCAACGATCAATCTACGCTTACTCTCCAATAACTGCTAGGCTACAAGCGCTAATAGCCAGTGTGATGAGTAACGATTAGGCGGGTTGATGCTAGGATTAGTCATACCAGTATTGCGTAAGAAGTGTGGAGCTAGTCACGACATTTTTTATAAGTTGATGCAGAGTCATTCCAACCAGCTTGAATACGTACACTTTTATCTGCTAGATATTCATATCTTACACTGTCCACCACTGGGTTGGCTTCATAATAAAATGCGCCAGTGACATCTAATACATTAGAAGAGCTGGGCTCTACTTTTATCATCTTGAAGTGTTGAGTGCCATTTGAAGAGCCCGTACTGTCGCTTAGGAACGCTGACTGACGACTTGCTTTGGCATACTCGCATTCTCCCCAAGCGCCTTGGTATTTTTTAGGAACCAAACTAGATTGCTTTGAGTAGACGTAAGAGCCATTAAAAGCTTTTTCAATAGACATGCAGTTGGTCAAGTTTTTTAGTTGAATTTCATTGGGTGAAAACTTAACCTCAACTTGGCAACCTAAGTTGGGTTGATACTCTAGGTAAGCACTCTCTGGTACTGTAAAGACAACAGTGCTATTGTCTTGAATGGGCTTGGCTTTACTAGCGGTAACAAAGCTAGAGTCGCCAATCATATTGGCAAGGAAAAGCTCATAATGCTTTGAACCTTCATAATCAAAACTGCTTAGATGTACTCGCTTATTTGTTCCGCTAACATAGACACCTTCTGAGCTATGCTGAAGAAACCGTACAACTAAACTTGGTAAACTAAGCACAACAACAGGAGTTTACCATGACCAAGAAAGTAAGAACCTACAGTGACGAATTTAAAGCAGAAGCCGTTAAGAAAATAGCAGACAATAACGGTAATGTTTCAGCCACAGCCAAGCAACTTGGCATAGCGATGCAAACGTTATCGAACTGGCAGAACAAAGCCAATCAAGGCAAGCTTATTGGCACAGAACAATATGATCCTGATCTTATGAGTGCTCTTCAAGAAATAAAGCAGCTCAAGCGGCAGCTTAAAGTAGCTGAAGAGGAGCGCGAAATTCTAAAAAAGGCGACGGCGTACTTTGCAAGGCACAGCTAGTCAGGTACGCCTTCATCAAAGATAACCAGCACCTTTTTCGCATCACCACTATGTGCCGCGTGCTAAGTGTTAAGTTATCAAGCTATTACGACTGGCTGGGTCGTGATCTCAGCGACCAACAGATACATCGCAATCAGTGTGAACTACTGGTTAAAGTCGCTCATACTCAGACCAAGCAGTGCTATGGCGTAGATCGACTGCATGCCCACCTAAGAGCGCAAGGGTACGATATCAGCCAATATATGGTTAGAAGCATCAAAGAAGAATACGGCATTAAATGCCGTCGTCACAAGCGCTTTAAAGTCACCACTGACTCCGATCATAACAAGCTCGTCTATCCAAACGTGCTGGATCAGAAGTTTGATGCAAACCGTCCTAATGAAGCATGGGTAAGCGATATTACTTATATCTGGACTGCTGAGGGCTGGCTTTACTTGGCAGGCGTTAAAGATTTATATACCAAAGAGGTGGTCGGCTATGCTATCAACAAGCGCATGACCGCAGATTTAGTTTGCCGTGCACTCAATATGGCAATCAAGAATAAACGTCCAAGCAAAGGGCTAATCGTTCATTCAGACAGAGGCAGTCAGTACTGTAGCCATGCCTACCACAAAATCATCAAGCAGCATCACTTTACAGGCTCTATGAGTGGTCGTGGCAATTGTTATGACAATGCGCCAATAGAAAGCTTCTGGGGCATATTAAAGAATGAGCTAATATATCATAAGGACTATAAAACACAATTCACAGCCATTACTGATATCATCAAATATATCGAGCTGTATTACAATCAGACTAGGATTCAAAAGGGTTTGGGCTATAAATCGCCAAGACAGGTGTGGTTTGACTTTTATCGTCAGGCTGCGTAACTAAATTCTCCCAAGTTTAGTTCTACGGGATTGACAGCAGGGGTCATTCTACTACTGGAGCAGCCATAGCCGTTAAAGGTAATATTGAGAGTAGTACTATAGCTTTTTTGAACATGAGTTTATATCTTCTTATAATCATTTTTCTATAGGAACTTCATAGGTTTGTGAAACACAACCTACGGTTGCATACTTTGTGTTAATACTCGTAAAGTTTTGAGCTGTCTTTCTTGGAAGGTTTGAAGTAGGTCTGGTAAAATCAGATTAAACTTCACTTCCTGAGAATAAAAGAACTTTCGATTGACATAACCTTCTATTCTACCGTTTTCATCCGTATCAGGCAGAAGGATATATCGCTCAACTAACTCATTATTTTCATAATTTTCATATATTCTTGGAGTATCATCTAATAAACTGTTGTGGATTAACTCGTTGCGATAAGACTCTATCCCATTAATAAAAGCATCCTTTTCAAAAAGAGTTCCTATGCTTTCGTTAATCTTAAGCTTTTTCTTATCACTGTAAAGTTTATTATTTGATGCTAATTTAGGATATTTCTCAAAGCTAGTTTTGATCTTCTCAATCTCATAAGCAAGCTTCGTTTGATAATCTAGCAAGCTATGAAGTCTTATATAAATCAATGCCATTAAACCAATTAGCTTATTGGCTATAGGAGACTTTGTAGTCCTATACATCTGCTTATCACTATTAGATAAGCCTGATAACTCTGATAACTCTGATTCAAAGTTTAGAATGTAATAAAAATCTCCGCTCAGATAAATCACTTCTTTTGAAATTTCCTGAATATTAGAAATTAAGTTGAAAACATCTATGGTATAAAGGTATTTGTGTAGAAATTTTTTATCGTCAGCATCAGTTAACTGTCCTAATACTTTATCAAATTCACTTTTGCTTAACGAACTTTCAGGATTGTAACCTGTGTCGACCAGCATGTTTCTCCAATCAGTATTGATTGAGCTTTCTGCATCTAGGTACTCTTGAGAACTTCCCCACAGTTTTATTTCGACCTCTGTATATAGTAGTAAATACTGCGACTCTAGAGAATAAATTGTGGTTTGATTTGGAAATGACCAATAACCTGTAGGATTATAGAACAGGAAGTCAGTATGATCAGTTGGCATGGTTTCTAATGGAATACCACCCAGTCCTAAATACATAGATTTTTCTAAGCTTTTAGGAATCATCGAAGGCGATACTCTTCCTGTACTTTTAGCATTCATCAATCAACCATCACCCGCTTCTTACCCGTCAACAACACCTGCATCAGCGCCTTTTTCTCTTGCTGCAAATCAGCCAACTGCTGCTCAAGCAATTCGATTTCTTTATCAGCATTGGTTAATACAGTGGCGATTTTTTGTTGTTCTTTTAAATTTGGAACGGAGAGGTTTAACGATTTAATATCATTACTGTTTACAGCTTCAAAAGTGCTACCTTGCGAATAGCGTTCCCACTTTGTTTCAAATGATAAAAGCCATTGATATAAGTAATCTTGAGAGTGATTTTTCTTGGCTTTTATGGCAGCAATACCACGTCCAATACAAGCATGATGATTGGATATAGCAACTGTACCAACTGGGGCTCTGACACTAAATAAAATATCATCAATATGACATTCTTTAGTTATTTGTGACGTATAAATTCTTGGCGTTGATTTTCTGTTTTTAATATCTGCATTACCTTGGAGCAAGGGTAGACCGTCACCGATCTCGTTATAAGCTTCAGATTTTGGAGAAGAACCCATTGTAATTTGAGCTACTTCTGACAACTTAACTTCTTCCCACTCACCCTCAAACCGCTTACCCGACTCATCAAGCAACCGCTTTTTGCCCGTTAGTAACTGCTGCATCAAGGCTTTTTTCTGCTGGGTACTATTCTCAATTAAACGTTCAGTGGTGCTAATCGCTTTATCCCAAGTAGATAGGATTTTGGCGATTTTTTGTTGTTCCTGTTTTGACGATGCTACCATAATAGGTAGTTCAGAAAGTATAGTGGTATTTAGATTTAGCATTGTCTGCCCAACGGCATTCTGCTCTAGCCACTTTCTTACTGTACTTTTTTGCAGAAAGTAAGATAAAAATAAAGCTGAATTTTCTTTACTAATAGAGGCTTTTAAACATCCTGTTCCACATAGTGCGCCTTCAGATTCTTCTGTTATTAAACCAAATCGAGCAACATCACCCCTTCTACTAAATAAAATATCGCCTTTTTTTAATTTATGCTTAACAAGGTCATCAGCTCTAGTTTCTGGTATTTTTGCTGCATTATTAATATCTGCTCTGCCGTCAATCAAATCTTTCGGCATTAAAACTGGAATACCTTCATCTGTATATTCGTGAGCATGAAGTTGACTACCGAAAGGTCCAGTTTGAATTTTACTAGAAATATCACCAAGTGAAGTTAGTTTCCAACCATTAGGCACCATAACCCAACTCCTTTAAAAACCCTGCCATCTCAGTCTCTAAGCTATCCAATTCAGCTTTCAACTCAAGACGTTCAGCACGCACCGCCTCCAAATCAATCTCTGTCTCTTCCTCAAAAGTATCGACATAGCGTGGAATATTTAGGTTAAAGTCGTTTTCTTTTATTTCATCAAAGCTGGCTAGATAAGCATATTTATCAACGCTTTCCCGCGCCTTATAAGTAGCGATGATTTTATTAATATTGTCATCGGTGAGCTGGTTTTGGTTTTTACCTGATTTAAACTCATTGCTGGCATCGATAAACAATACCTTGTCATCGGTTTTGTTCTTTTTAAACAATAAAATAGCCGCTGGAATACCGGTTCCAAAGAACAGCTTTTCTGGTAAGCCAATCACCGTATCGAGCAGGTTTTCTTCGATGAGCTGCTGACGGATTTTGCCTTCACTAGACGCACGGAACAGCACGCCATGCGGCACCACCACACCCATGCGACCAGTCGCAGGTTTGAGCGTTTCAATCATATGACTGATAAAGGCATAGTCGCCCTTGGTCTTGGGCGGCACACCGCGATGGAAGCGACCATAGGGATCGCTGCTGGCATCGTCATGACCCCATTTATCTAGTGAAAACGGCGGGTTGGCCGTCACCACATCGAACTGTAATAAGTGCTTGCCATCTTTATCGAGTAGCAGCGGATTACGGATGGTATCGCCCCACTCGATACGGTGGTTGTCCTCACCGTGTAGGAACATATTCATCTTTGCCAGTGCCCATGTCGAGCCAATGGCTTCTTGACCGTATAGCGCATACTTCTTAGAATTTGAGTTTTTGCGTACCATCGCCCCGCACTTAATGAGTAGCGACCCTGAACCGCAGGCAGGATCACAGATTTCATCCCCTTCGACAGGCTCAAGGATAGTCGCTAGCAAATTCGATACTTCGGGCGGTGTATAGAACTCGCCCGCCGTCGCGCCACTACTCGCGGCAAAGTGCTTGATTAAGTATTCGTAAGCATTACCAATCACATCGAGGCTGCCGACCCGCTCAGCACTTAGATTCAGAATGTCTTTGCCAAAGTCTTCTAATAAATGGCGGAGTAGATCATTTTTTTGCTTTTCTTGACCCAGTTTATCGGTGTTAAAGCTGATGTCTTGGAAGACGTTTTTGAGCTTGGTGCCGTTGGCTTCTTCAATGGCATGGAGTGCCTCATCAATACGTTGACCGTTGCCCGGCTGATGACGCTGCTCGTATAAGTCCCAAAAACTTGCACCCTCAGGCAATACAAAACGCTGCTTGGACATCATGGCGTGGATCAGCTCTGGGTTGTCGCCAAACTGCTCAACCAGTTTAGTGTATTCATCTTTATAAACATCAGACAGATATTTGAGGAACAGCATGGTTAAGATAAAGTCTTTATAGGTATCGGCACTGATGACCCCACGAAAGGTGTCACAGGCGTTCCAGACGGCTTTGTTGATATCGTCTTGATTGATTTGGTTAGTGGGCATACCGACTATCCCTTATTTATTTGTTATTTCGTTAAACGAATATACGATTGATTAATTTGGTGTATTACGCGTATTCATCGCAATAGCATTATATATTTGCTGTCTCTGGTTGATACTCGGTTATGACACTTTTTACTTTTGCATGGGATAACGGTATATAGTCATTAATTTATGCTGTTTATCTAAGCCAAATGTAATATGTCACTATGAGATATATAGGTCTTTCTTTACATGAATTAATATCTGAAAATCTCACTAAATTGCAATAAATTAGAAACAATAGTTTACAAAGTGTTATATGTTGTGAATAATACCATAAAAGCCGCTGAAGCTTATATCAAAGAACTTGGAGCAACCCGATGTACCAAAATTCCGCCAGCAAAAACTACCTTGAAGCACAAATGCTAATTGGAATGGACTATCTCAATGGAAATGGTATATCACAAGACTATGCTAAAGCACTTGAGTGGTTTAAAAAATCAGCTAGTGAAAATTATGCACCAGCTCAAGATAGTATTGGATGCATGTATAACAATGGTCACTGTGTTGACCAAGATCATTTTAAAGCATTTGAGTGGTTCCAAAAAGCAGCCCATCAGAACTACCATACAGGACAAGTCAATCTTGCATTGATGTATAAAGACGGTTTAGGTGTTGCACAGGATCATATCAAAGCCCTTGAATGGTTCCAAAAAGCGGCTGATCAAGGTGATGACGTTGCAAAATATAATATCGATTTACTAATAAAAGAGGACGCTGAAACTCAAAATGCGAATAGCACTCAAATAATTGTTGAGCAACCAGATACTGTTAGCGAAGACATAAACTCTAATAAAGCATTGCTAATACCATTACGTAGTTTCTTTGACGATTACTTCCGTGATGAGTCTAAAAGATTACCACTTAATGCAGGCGGTGGTGTGTGGTTTCCTGAAAGTATGAGTGAGGAAGAATTACTCAAATATATCGATAGAACCGAGAAAGCGCAAGCAGCAACAGGCTTTGAAGTTCCTTTTGCTTTAGGAATATTGAATATAGATATAACTGCCAGCCAAAACCTACAAGAAGGTATCTATTTGCATTTCAGCGAGGAAGAAGATGGGTACGTTATTATTCTAAAAAATGCCTCAAACGATTGGGATGCAGTTGTTGAGCTTGCGTCAGCCCACTACGATCAGTCAAATCAGATACTCTATATAAACGAATATGCCATAAAGTCTACTGATCAAGTGGCCCGCTCCTATGCAGAGCTGCTATCAGACTGTATCAATGCCTACCTAAACCAAAATAAAGAAATTGCAGTAGAGCAAATAGAAGATATCTATTCATATGTTATCACTGATGCCTTAGATAACATTGATGAACGTATTGAGGATATAGAAGACAAAATTGCTATGTTATTAGAAAATGATGAGTCTATTGACGAAGAGCAAGCACTGCTAGATTTAATATATGAGCTATCAGAAAAAATATCTACTATTGAGCAATATAAATTAAGCACTGATAATAATGAAGAATTTCTCGATTTGATGGATGACTTTCAAAAAATCGCTACTGAGGTAAGTTCACGCTTTGTTGACATGAATGAACGTGGCGTGATATTAGAGAATGAGCAACATATAGAAGATTTGACGAAAAACATAACAGAAAGAATCGAAGCATTGTGAAAAGTACGGATACACCAAATCAAGAGAGTATTGTGAGAATAATAGAGTCTAAATTTATAGAGAAACCACCTAAACTAAGTCACACTCTTTCAAAAGATAAGTTTCCTTGTAATCAATGTGGCTGGTGCTGCCAGAACCTGCAAAATCAAAAACTATATGAGAGCTTAGACAGTGGTAATGGAGTGTGTATTCACTTCGATAAAACCAATAATAATTGCGGTATTTATGAAGACAGACCTTTAATTTGTAATATCGAGGCAATGTATTTTTACGCTTTCTCTACTATGAATTATGAAGACTATATAAATCTGAACATTAGTGCCTGTCAGAAAGCTCAAATAGAAAACAACTTACCGATTATACAGGTTTAAATAACCAAGGAGTTTCACATGCCTATTCCATTTATACTAGGCGGAATGGCTTTAGCCGCAGCAGGAGTTGGCGTAGCTTCAGGTGCCAAAGGCATGTCAGACATATCTGATGCTAATAGCATTGTTGAATGGTCTCAAGTACGACTAAAGATGCAAAGAGACGTCTTGAAACTGTCTAGCTCTGACGCTAATCATGAGCTTAGGAATTTGGGTCAACTAAAAGTTGATATATTCAATAACCAAATTAGACATATCATAGATATGTTGAGAAAAATCAAAGATGCTGGCTCAAGAATTGAAAACTTCAATCAAATATTAACTGAGCAAGAATATGTAGAAATGAAACAGGGTGTTACTACCGCAGTTAAAATCGAAAACGGCATTGCAAGCGGTGTGACTGCCGGAGTTCTTACAGGTATGGGGGCTTATGGAACAGTAGGCTTATTCGGTGCAGCCTCTACAGGAACAGCCATTTCAACGCTTGCAGGAGCTGCTTCAACGAATGCAACCTTAGCTTGGCTTGGCGGTGGTTCTCTTGCGACAGGTGGTTTGGGTATGGCTGGTGGTACTATGGTGTTAGGTGGTTTAATTGCCGGTCCTGCATTAGCCATTACAGGTCTTCATTTAGCGGGGAAAGGGGAAGAAGCTCTAACTAAAGCAAGAGCAGTAGAAGCAAGAAACGATGCTAATATTGCTGAAATTGAACTGATGGAGGTTGCTGTAAAAGCCATTACTATCAACGCACTTGAGGTCCAAAAGGTATTGCTCGAAACGGTCAAACGATTTGAACAAATTAAAGTTAATGACGCGTCTGACCCAGAGGCCTTTACAACAATGCTTGCTATAGGAAAGTCACTCAAAAAGATTTTAGATCAGCCTATTTTGAATAGCGAGGGACAAGCAGTACAGAACATACGTCATAAGTGCGAAGGCTATCTTGAAATATAACTAGGAAAATCGACCATATGAAAGAAATTACCAGTAATTCGAAGAAAGCTTTTACCTCCTCCAAAGACCCTGTATCTAATGCTGCTAAAGGCTTTGAGATGCTGGTTAACGCGTACGCTGACTATAAGACGGTTTGCCAGACTGAGCATACTAAGCGCGAAGCAATTTCAGCTTGGAGAGAAGTGCAATTATCAAAAACTAACAATCAAAGAGAGTTTTTAGAGTCGTATCTCAAAGAGCGCTTTATAGAACGTAGACACGTTATTGATGAGATGTTTCATAGGCTGGACCAAGGTATTGAAAGTGATAACCCTGAATTAATTTCGATGGCAATGACTGCCATTCAAAACACAGTTCAGTCTTCACCCCTTCAGGAAGCTTCTAGTGTCCTAATGGCAATGAATGATCCATCAGTTGATAGAATTGAATTTTGAGCAAATAGTTCTTTGTTAAAAAACTAAAGTGCTTTGGCTATTTGCCTGTTAAGATAGCCAACTCTTTGTCATTATAGCTTAACTGTTATTTCGTAAAATATTGACTAAGAATAATAGACATTAATATTGATTCACCTAAAAGGTTTTTTAGTAATAGTATATATTTAAAACTAAATATCACTCTGGAAATACTTAGTTACATCTTATTATAAAATAAATCCCATCATCTGCCTTGCATTCAACACTTTGTACATGTTGGTCTAATAGTTGGTCTACAACTAGATTTATAATAAATATTATTATATTTATCAAACACTTAAATAAATAGTTTGACTTCCTCCTTCACCGCCAATCTTATATAATACCTGTTTTCCCAATCTGTCCACTCTCCCCTAAATATCCTTTAAAAACCATTAAGATAAATCTTATAGTTTTCTTATGCTTGCCAGCCCTACTCCGTTATACATCCGCTACAATGCTTGGTTTCGAGAGTACTTTGCCTTTGTCAGTGGTTGGCTTTTTGGAGAATACTAGACAGGCTGCTTATGGCTTATATTGTTGACTAGTCGAAGCGATTGATACTTCTTAGATAAAAAATAATAAGGGACGCTGTTATGATCGTAGATATTTTGTTGACGATACATTTTATCCTACTGATCCTGATTTCTTTACGGGTCTTATCTCGTCATGATTTGACTTCGCCCGCTAGATTAGCATGGATTGTCATCTTGTTTATTTTGCCTTATTTTGGTGTGCTGATTTACTGGATGTTTGGTGAAGTACATTTGGGTCATGACTTTGGGCAAAAACGCGACGATATTATTCAGCGATTACATACTCACAGTCCAAGTGCTCTTGGTCATGAGACGACGTTAGAGAAGATGATCAAGCCCGCTTATCAAGCTTCCTTTGCTTATGCAGCAAAAGCCACCGGTTTTCATACGACGGAGGGTAATCAGGCAGAGCTCATGGCAGATGCAAGCGAAACCCGCAGACGCATGATTGCCGATTTTGATGCTGCAACAGACCATATCCATGTGCTGTATTACATTTGGCTCGTCGATGGCATGGGTATTGATACAGCGCAAGCTCTCATCCGAGCAGCAAAGCGCGGTGTTACTTGTCGGGCGATGGTTGATGGCATGGGCTCACGGAAGATGGTGAGCTCAAAGATATGGCAAGAAATGCAAGATGCTGGCGTACAAGTCAGTGTCGCCCTCCCTCTAACCAACTTTATAAAAGTAATGCTGTTTAGCCGTATTGATCTGCGTAATCACCGCAAAATTACCGTTATTGATGGCAAAATTGGCTACTCAGGCAGTCGCAACTGTGCCGATCCTGAATTTATGGTAAAGCAAAAATATGCACCGTGGGTTGATATTATGCTGCGTATCGAAGGGCCTGTCGTTGCACAAAATCAGATGTTATTTGCCAGTGATTGGTTGATTGAAAACCCAGATACTCCGCTTGATAGCTTTTATTATGATAGCACGCCAAAACTTAATGGCTTCCCTGCCCAAGTCTTTTCAGATGGTCCCACTCAGCGTCACGGTACCACGCCACAGTTTTTGGGTGCTTTGATTAGCCAAGCGCAAGAGACGCTGATTATCTCTACGCCTTATTTCGTGCCCGACTATTCACTCGTCAGTATTTTATGCGCGACCGCTTATCGCGGGGTTGAAGTGACGATGGTTTTTCCAAAAAATAACGATTCCTTTATCGTTGCCGCGACCAGTCGCAGTTTTTATTGGCAATTGCTCGAAGCGGGGGTAAAAATTTATGAATATAAACCAGGCTTGTTACACGCCAAGACCTTGACGATTGATGATGAAATCGGCTTAATTGGCTCGACCAATTTAGACTTGCGTAGCTTTGATTTGAATTATGAGAATAACGTTCTCTTTAGCGATAAAAAGCTGACGGCGGATATTATCGAGCGCCAATACCAATATATCGCTGACTCAGACGAAGTAACACGTGATGAGGTCAAAAACTGGCCACTAGTTTCTAGGATTTGGAACAATATCATTGCTACGATGGGACCTGTTTTATAAGCCCATCACGTTATTTTGTGCAGTGTCTTGATAAGATAACATAGCGATAAATAAACTTATACGTTCGTTGTTTTCTGTAAAATATATACGACAAACTTGGCTTCAGTTGCAAATGTTTCGGTTGCAACTGAAGCTAGTAGTGCTTGTCTTTTTTCGGTATGCGCACGATATGCGTAAGGAGTCATAGTCAGCAAATCAGCCAAATCATCTGCTGATAATGTTAACTCAGTACTGACATTATAAGTATTAAGCAGCGTAAAATATGGTGCTAATTCTTGCAAAAACTTGTCAGAATCGTGCTCACGGACATCGTCAAACAAAGCGTCACGCATTGTTGCTAAATGCCCGATATCTGGTTTAGCAATGATTAAATAGCCTTCATCGCTTAATACTTCATTGAATGCTACGGGCAGAATAGGACTAAAAATACTGCTAATCCCATTGATACTTTGCGCACATAAAGGCAAATGAGCAGCACTGGTTACCAATGGATAAATCACTGCTGTTTTCATACCATCGTTCTTATCTTGCTGATTCCAAAGAGAACTTGCGGCCTTGCTCGCTTTTGCGAGCTCTACTATGGCAGGTTTACTAATATCTGCCGCAATCAGTGTATCCATGCCTGTCTGAGCCATCGCTTGGGTATAATAACCTTCGCCGCAGCCGATATCCAGCCAATTGACTGGTTTACCAGTTTGTTCAGATGACAACTCATTTTTTGCTAAAAGTTCCACCATTTTTTGACAAATAAGCGCTTGTAATGGCTGATAATGCCCTGCGTTTAAAAACCGTTTCCGTGCCTCGATGGACGCTTGACTATCACCCGGTGCTTTAGATTTTTTTTGTTGGACAGGTAGCAAATTAACGTAACCCTGACGCGCCACATCGAAAGGATGCGCAGTTTGTTTTGGGTGCAAGCTACCATCACAGCGCCATATATCGGTGGCAGGCTGTAGTGATGACTGACAAAGGGGACAAATAAATAAGGACACAGGTATCTCAAATCATAGCAATATGGCTGTTATTTTACCAAAATTCAGCCATGCTAAGTATTAAAAGGTATGAGAAAAGATAGTATGGGAAACAAAAAAGCCATCTCAATAAATTTGAGATGGCTTTTTAACGAATAATATCAAGATTAATCTGAGTTACTGTTCTAACGCAGCTTTAACGTCATCAATCCAAGGATTACCAAGATAATAGCGATAATCCAAAACCTTGCCACCACTTGGGTTTCTTTCCAGCCAATCTCTTCAAAGTGATGATGCAGCGGTGCCATGCGAAAGACGCGTTTTTTGCGTAGCTTATATGAGCCAACCTGTAGTATTACCGACAGTGCTTCTGCAACGAACAGTCCGCCCATAATTGCGAAAGCGATTTCTTGGCGTGTCATTACCGCAATGGTACCGAGCATTGCGCCCAGTGACAGCGCACCCACATCACCCATAAATACTTGGGCTGGATGGGCATTAAACCATAAGAAGCCAAGCCCTGCGCCAATCATCGCGCCACAGACAATAATAACCTCAGAATTGTAGGCAATATAAGGTACGTGCAAGTAATCCGCAAAGCGTACGTCACCAGAGACATATGCCATCGCGCCCAAGCCTGCAGCAACCAAGACCACTGGCAAAATCGCCAAGCCATCCAAGCCATCAGTTAAATTGACCGCGTTAGAGGCGCCATTAATCACAAAGTAAGTAAAGATAATAAAACCAATACCAAACGGCACAGCTGAAAAGGGAATCATCCAATCTTTAAAGATTGGTAATAACAAATCCTGCATCTCACGCGTCGTCACAGCATTGGGCTGTAGTGTGGCAATATAATATAAAGAAATGCCGACGAATAATGCACCCATGGATAGCCAAAAGTATTTTTTGCGAGCGATTAGACCTGTGGGGTTCTTATATTTAATTTTGAGCCAATCATCCGCCCAGCCTACCGCACCAAAGATAATCATGACAATAAGCAAAATCCAAACGTACGGATTATTCAAACGTGCCCAAAGCAACGTCGATACCCCAATTGCGCTCAAAATCAGCACCCCACCCATGGTCGGGGTACCAGTTTTGACCAAATGCGATTGCGGACCATCATTACGAATCGCCTGACCGTATTTAAGTGCACGCAAACGTCGAATAACGCGATTACCAAAAATCATGCTAAAAGCAAGGGCAGTAATGACCGCCAGTAACGCGCGCAGCGTCAAAGAAGAAACTGCAGAAAACGGGGTATAATACTGACCAAGCCAGCCAAACAACCAAACTAACACCGCCTACTCCTCGACTAGCGCATTGATAAGTGTTTCCATCGCCATGGAACGAGAACCTTTAAACAACACCGTACAAGGTTGCGCCTGCTGCGCTTGCAAATAAGGTTTTAAATACGCCAATAAACTGTCTTTATCGGTAAACGCATGGGCATTGATATCAGAAATCTCCTGCGCACCTTCGACTGTATAAGGGGCATATTCACCAACGCAAAGCAGTACATTAATACCTGTGGTTGCAATGGTACGACCCAAGCTTCGATGCTCGCTCACTGCAGCCTCACCTAACTCAGCAATATCGCCTAATACCATCACTTGCGTACCCGTTTGCGCTGCCAATACTTTGGCAGCTGCCCGTACCGAATGTGGATTGGCATTATACGTATCATCAATCAGTCGATGCATGCCTAACAGCTGACTGTTCAAGCGACCTTTGGCAGGACGCGCATTTTCAAGTCCGACGACGATATCACTAACTTCAATATTTAATGCATGGGCACAAGCAGCAGCGGCTAAAGCATTATTGACATTGTGCTCGCCCGCTAGTGGCAAGTTGATATCATGGACTTGATTGCCGATATGCAGCTTAAATTCACTGCGTTCAGGCTCGACATCTAAATGGCTGGCACTGACATCCGTATTACCAAAACCAATCACGTGTGATGTATGCTTTTCAGCGATACGGCGTAATTGATTGGTAAAATCATCTTTGTCAGGAACGATCGCAAATTGACTGTCATTCAAGGTATGGTAAATCTCAGCCTTGGTTTGGCAAATCCCTTCACGGCTGCCAAACTCACCCAAATGCGCCGTACCAATATTTAAGATACACGCAACATCTGGCTGGACAATCTCCGTAGTATAAGCAATTTCGCCAATATGGTTTGCGCCAAGCTCTAGGATGGCATAGCGATGATGATCGGACAATTCGAGCAACATCATCGGCACACCCAAGTCATTATTTAGGTTGCCACGCGTGATAAGCGTTGGGGCAAGTCTGCCAAAGATACTACCGAGCATCTCTTTACAGGTGGTCTTACCGCTAGAGCCAGTAATAGCAATAACGGTTAAATTTTGATGCTGTTGACGACGATACGCAGCCAATTGTCCTAACGCCAAACGGGTATCGCTCACCACTAACTGCGGAATGCTATTTGCATCAGCCATAGCAATAGGGCGAGCGACGATAGCCGCAACCGCACCTTGCGCGATAGCAGTGTCGAGATAATCGTGACCATCAAAATTATCACCCGTTAACGCTAAAAATATATCACCAGGCTTTATCGTACGGGTATCGGTGGCGATACGAGTGCTCATTAAATCGTTTTCTGAGCCAGATTGTCCCTCACTCAGCTGCCAATGCCCGTTAAGTGCTGCGGTCGCCGCGAGCAGATTGTCTGCTTGCCAAACATACAGCCCTTGCGACTGAATGCTGTTATCGTTGTCGGCTGTCATATTGATTACCTTATGTGATGATTACTTATATTTGATATTTAATGATTAATATTGCTTAAAAAACATAAAATCGGAAGCCAGTATTGTTATCTATACACGCCCTGCTTGTTTTAAGGCGTTTTGCAAAATAACACTGTCGTCAAAATCATAACGAACATGGTTAATTTCTTGATAGGTCTCATGACCCTTGCCAGCGATAACAACAATATCATCAGCCGCTGCTTGATTGACCGCATACTCAATCGCTGCTTGGCGAGCAGGCTCAATATGGGTGCGCTGATATTGCTCAGTACTCATCCCTGCCTGCATATCTTGCAATATCGCATTGGGGTCTTCAGTGCGTGGATTGTCTGCCGTTAACACGACTTTATCCGCGCCTGCCAATCCTGCTTGCGCCATCAAAGGACGTTTGCCCGCATCACGGTCGCCACCGCAGCCAAACACTGCCCATAGCTGGCCTTTACAGTGGGTTTTGAGACTGGCAAGCACCTGACTTAAGGCATCAGGCGTATGTGCATAATCAACGATAAAGCAGCCATCATTCGATGGCACACGCTGCATACGCCCAACCGCACCTTGCAATTGCGGGATAACGGTCGCAATGCTTTTAAAGCTAATGCCTAAAGCGACGGCAGCTGCCATAGCAGCAAGCAAATTGGCAACATTAAAGCGCCCCAATAATGGGCTAACGATATCTAAATGATTCATTGTCCCATCGCCAAAATCTGTACGTAAGCTAATCTCAACACCTTGCAGACTTGGTTTGATTTTGGCAGCAACAAACGTTGCAGATTTTGATGGGTCTAAGCTGTACGTCCAAACTATTAATTGGCTAGCGTGTGCCGTATCAAGCATAATCTGGGCATGTTCGTCATCGATATTGATAATAGCGTGGGTCAAGTCCGGAAAATGGGCTTTATCAAACAGCTTGGCCTTAGCTGCCGCGTACTCTGCCATATCAGCATGATAATCTAAATGATCGCGACTCAGGTTGGTGTAAATCGCCACCGACACTGGCATACCCTGTAAACGCTGCTGATCTAAACCATGTGAGCTGGCTTCCAATGCTAGTAGTTCAGCATTCTCCGTACCCATTTGATATAAAAATTGCTGGACCGCTAAGGCATCGCCCGTGGTATGGCTGGCTTGTACCAAAGCGCCAAGCCTACCATTCCCTGCCGTGCCCATGACTGCGCTGCTCATACCGGTGAGCTGGGTGAGTTGTGCCACCAATTGACTGATAGTCGTTTTGCCATTGGTGCCCGTCACCGCTATAACAGTTGGTAATGTCACAGGCTGCTGATACTGCAAACATGCTTGAATTAAGCTGCCCAGAAAATCACGGACATGAGGTACATATAATACAGGGCAAGGCAAAGTATCTAATTGCTGCTGAGCGATAGATTTTATATTATCGGTTTTAGTCAATTCGAGATTGGCATGAGGCAGGACATTAGCCGTAGCAAGCAAAGCAATAGGGTCGATTTCCGATAGGATAAAAGCCGCATTGTTAGCGGCTTGATAAAGGTGGTCACGGCTTTTTTGGCAATTTGGCGTATGGCTTTTTAACAAGACGAACACGTCGTTACTGGCTAGTTGACGGCTGTCTAAACAGAACTGCTGGAATGGAATATTGAGCACCGCATCCAGTTGAACAGTGGTCATTTGATGCGATGACTCACTAACAGCTGCGGTCATATTCGCTGTAAATACCTGCTGTAGACTATGTCTATCGTCGCTGCTACTAGCTGCAAGCAGCTGTTGCAAGGTAACTGTGATACTGCGTGGCGACGAGGTAGACAGGGTCATTGGCAAATCCTAAACGGTTAAAACACATCAAATAATTAAGAGGTGGATATTTAAAAATTTACTTTTATATCTATTGAGCTTCGGTTTTGAGCGGCTTATCTAAAGGCACATTGTATAAACGCAGCGCCTCTTTCATAACATTATGGAAAACAGGAGCCACGGTTAAACCAGCATAAATCTGACCACGCGGGTCTTCGATTAACATGACGCCGACCAGTTTTGGATTAGAAGCTGGTGCCATACCCGCAAAGACATTACGATACTGGTCAGTATAGTAGCCACCTTTTGGATTGATACGGCGCGAGGTTCCTGTTTTACCAGCAACGCGGTAACCATCAATAGCCGCACCTTTAGCCGTACCGCCGTCTTCTGTGACACTTTCCATCATCTGTACGATGGCCATCGCTTGTTCATGCGCCATAATACGTTTGCTTGGTAACGCTTTATCATTTTTATTCAACGTTAGCGGATGCATGACGCCACCTGCCGCCAGCGCTGAATAAGCTTGCGCTATCTGTGCCAGCGTCACCTGTATACCATAGCCATAACTGATCGTTGCCCGTCTCGAAGTTTCTTTTTCTTCTGGTGTCACCACAAGCCCACTGCCTTCACCTGGGAATTGCAGTGGTGTTTTTGCCCCAAAGCCAAACTGTCTTTGCATATTGGTAATGTCGTCAGCCGGTAGAGACAAAGCAATCTTGGTCGAGGCGACGTTACTAGATTTCTGTAGTAGCGTTGCCATCGTGATCCGCCCTAGATTACTATGGTCACGAATCGTATAACCACGGACACGGATAGAGCCAGGATTGGTATCGATCAAAGTGGTGGCAGTGTATTTCCCTGAATCTAAAGCCGCAGCAACGGTAAATGGTTTCATGACTGAACCGGGTTCAAAGACGTCAAGGAGCGCACGGTTACGCTGATTTTCACCCGTCATCTCATTCAGATTATTAGAGTTAAATGACGGCCATGTCGATAGTGCCAGCACTTCACCCGTTTGTACATCGACCACCATGCCAGTCGACCAGCGCGCTTTTTGCAAACGCCCCGCCTTTTCTAGCTCTTTATAAAGCAAATATTGCAAACGCGAATCAATGGTCAATGTCACATCTTTGCCCGGTACTTCTGGTTCAAGCTGTTTGATTTCTTTAAGACTGTTTTGTTTGGCATCTTTGAGCACCAAAACCTTACCATCATCACCCGCCAGCTCTTTCTCATACTGACGTTCGATACCAGCACGTCCTTCGTAACCACCTTCCGGATCATTGGCATTTTGTCCCATGAAACCTAGTAGTTGCGAGTTAGGCTGTGGCTGCGGATAATAGCGCTGAAAGAAGTTCTTCTCATTAACACCAGGAAAATCAAGCGAGCTAACGCTTTCTGCAATCTCTGGTGTGACTTTATTCAATAGTGGTAAATAATGCGAGCCTGCACCCGATGGCAGCGCTGCTTTGACTGCCACTTCATCCGTTACATCAATAGTAGGGTCAATAGCTGTCACTCTTTTTAGCTCATCGGCTGAGATATTGGCAGCCGCCGCAAGCGTCGTCAAATCCATATTATCCAAGCGTTTTTGCATACGTGCGATAAGCTGCGGACTTTCAGGATTGGTGATAATAATACGCTTAAGCTCGTAGTATTCACGGGCATAGTCATGCGGGCTAAAAGAGACTGTCGCGAGTGGTGCACTGACAGCCAATGGCAAATCGTTGCGGTCAGTAATCATGCCACGATAGGATTTTTGCGTGCGTTCACTAGTGATGAGCTCACTGCCTTTGTCTTGATAAAACTGAGTATTGGCAATTTGAATATAGTAAGCACGACCGATAAGTGCTACCAAAATAAGCAGCGCTATACCCCAAATCAAACGGAAACGGTTCTTATCTTGCTCGACACCGCCGCGAGAGGAAGCGCCAGACGCTTTACCCAAAATCGATCTTTTGCTTTTTAGATTTTTGACACTGGTATAAGCACCCTGTTCTTCATTCTTTTTTAAGCGACCAGATAGCTTGGCTTTACGGCCATCATCTGATTTATTATCAGGCTTGCTACTCGTTTGTCCAGATTTAGCCGCACTAGCACGGCGTAGTGGTTTAGTAACCTTGCCGCTGGCGGGTTTTTTGCTGGTCGCTTTAGCACTGGGTTTTTTATCGCTCATTGTCCTGCCTCCGCTAGGTCAGAATCGGTATCAGCAGCCTTAACGGGTGCATCGCTCACAGCATCAGCTTCGAAAACATCAGAATCATTCGTCGTTAAAGTGTCTGGAGTACTGGCATCAGGGATCACGAGTGCAACTGCTGTCGCAGCACCTGGCTGGATAATCAGCTTATCTTTGAGTGTTGGTGAAAACATCCCAAGCTCCGCAACGGCACGACTGGCAATCTGCGGCGTCGCACTAAAGGTCTGCTGTTCAATAAGTAGACGCTGATGCTCAACTTGTAATTTCCGCTCTTGTTTTTTCATGTCTTGCAAGATTTTATAATCCTGATGATACTGCTGAACACCTTCAGCCGTTTTGATGCCACTCCATACAATACCAACCGCCAACAGTACCAATATAGCCACATAGATATTTGATATTTTAAATTTACGCACAAATAAGGTGCCAACGTCGGTATTCGATGGCGTTGCGGCGCGGCGGTTTACAGGTTTGTCGGATATTGCCATGACAATCTCAAAAAAGTGAACTTCAAAATATAAAAAGCGATAACCATTTATGAGTTATAAAACTCTTATAAGCCATCAGCACCATCAATAAAACAATACCAAGCAAAAAAGTAACTGCTGAGCCTAGCAGATAATATTTACAGCTTTTTAACAGCCGCGTAATCATTAAAACATTTAGTCATATTTAAACCCCATAATTTTATAATGGCATTCATAGATGAATATCTACTACGCAGTCAGCATCAGTACGTGTTGCCATGCGTAGCCATGCACTACGAGATCGTGGGTTATGACTTATCTCTGCTTTGGTTGGACCAACCCGTTTAGGCTTACTAAAGTAACGTGGACGCTTGGGTGGCAGCGGTAGATTCTCATCTTCTGGATATTGCCCTTTACTATGACGCTGCAAAAACTGTTTGATACGTCGATCTTCTAACGAGTGAAAACTAATCACTGCTAGCTGTCCGCCTGCCTTTAATATCGGAATACTTTGCTCTAAAAAGTCGTCAACATCACCAAGCTCATTGTTAATAAAAATACGCATCGCCTGAAAGCTCTGGGTCGCTGGATGCTTGCCGCGTTGCCAGTTTGGGTGCGCAACTTTTATCACTTCAGCCAATGCTAAAGTAGAATCGTAACTGTCCATCTGCTTAATGGCACGAGCGATACGGCGACTGTGACGCTCTTCACCGAACTCATAGAGCACATTGGCCAAGGTTTCATCATCGACCGTCTCAAGCCACTGGGCAACCGACTGCCCGCGGCTAGTATCCATACGCATATCGACCGCGCCATCACGCATAAAACTAAAACCACGACTGCCATCATCAATTTGCGGTGATGAGATACCCAAGTCTGCCATTAAGCCGTCAACTTGAGTGATTCCCATTGCAGCAAGACTGTCTGTTAACGTCGCAAAGCTATCATGCACCACTTTTACGCGACTGTCGCTATTTGCCAATTCACGAGCAACGCTAATGGCCGTTGGGTCTTTATCAAAAACAATCAAGGTTGCGTCATCGGCAAGCTGGCTTAATAGCAAGCGACTATGACCACCACGACCAAAGGTAGCATCGACGTAGATACCACTTGCTTGCAAGCTATTTTGACTTTCGTCGTCTGTCTGCTTTGGTAGCGCTTTGACACCCAACACTGCGGCGACCGTTTCTTGTAATAGCACCGCATCATGGACAAAACTCAATTCGTCAGACGTGGCTTGATCTTCACTAGACTCTTGTATAAGTTTTTGAGTAGAAGTGCTTTCTTCAGAAAACAGACTCGCCGCTGACATAGAGTGATCAAGGTCAGAAGGATTGTGATTAGCATTTGGCGTATTTTTCGGCTTACTATTCGATATGGACACAAACAACTCAATAGATGATGGTCAAATTGACCAGTAATAGTAAAAAATCAGATGAAAATAAACAAGTTATGACTTACCTAACATTATTATCGCAAGGATACACGGGTAGTCAAGCGCTAGAAGGGTATTTCATTAAAAATATCCCATCTCTCTGTTATACTAGCGCTATATTTTACGCTATTTTTCAACGTTGACTTCCATTCTTTCGTCCATATTTTCACTTTTCACTACTACTTTTGACTGTCCCATTCATTAACAACAACATTTTGAGATTTTTATGATGCAACCATCTACTTCTACTAATAGCATACGTCCTGTTCGTACCCGTATTGCCCCTTCGCCTACTGGCTTCCCGCATGTCGGCACTGCTTATATCGCACTGTTTAATTTAGCTTTTGCTAAAGCTCATGGCGGCGAATTTATTCTGCGTATCGAAGACACTGACCAAACCCGCTCAACCGAGCAATCTGAAAAAATGATTTTGGATGCGCTGCGTTGGGTCGGTCTTGATTGGGCGGAAGGTCCAGATATCGGCGGTCCGCATGCGCCTTATCGTCAGAGCGAGCGTAGCGACATTTATAAAAAGCACGCCGAGCAGCTGATAGGAAACAATCATGCGTTTCGCTGCTTTTGTAGCAGTGAAGAGCTCGATGCCATGCGCGCCCAGCAAATGGCCAATGGCGAAACGCCACGTTACGACGGTCGCTGTGCCCATTTAGCGCCAGAAAAAACTGCGCAATTGGTCAGTGAGGGCAAACCGCATGTCATTCGTATGCGTGTGCCAACTGAAGGCATCTGTCAGGTACAAGATATGCTACGCGGTACGGTCGAGATTCCTTGGACGCAAGTGGACATGCAAGTGCTGCTCAAAACCGACGGCATGCCAACTTATCATCTAGCCAACGTCGTTGATGACCATCTAATGGACATCAGCCATGTATTACGCGGCGAAGAGTGGCTGAACTCTGCGCCAAAACATCAGCTACTTTATGAGTATTTTGGTTGGGAGATGCCGGTTCTTTGTCATATGCCATTACTGCGTAACCCAGACAAATCAAAACTGTCTAAGCGTAAAAACCCAACCTCTATCACGTATTACCGTGATGCCGGTGTGCTACCTGAAGCGCTGCTAAATTACCTTGGGCGTATGGGCTACTCAATGCCCGACGAAGCTGAGAAATTTACGTTAGAGGAAATGATCGCTAGCTTCGATATTCAGCGTGTCTCACTTGGCGGACCTATCTTCGATATCGAAAAACTCAACTGGGTAAATAGCGAGTGGCTACGCGCGCTTACCCCGGAAGAACTCAAAAACAAAATCCTCGACTGGGCAAGTAACAGTGATAAATTAACCGCTATCGCTGCGGCGATTCAGCCTCGTATTGAGCTTTTATCTGATGCGGTTAACTGGGGTGGCTTTTATTTCCAAAACCTACCTAATATCAATGCTGAAAGCTTTACTCATAAGTCACTCACGCCTGAGCAAATTACTGAGATGCTACAACTGGCGCTCTGGCAACTAGAAACGTTACCTACCTGGTCAGAGGAAAATATCTACGCCACCCTGAAAGGTCTTGCCGCCCATCTTGATATTAAGATGCGTGATTTTATGGCACCATTCTTTATCGCTATCGCTGGTAGCACCTCATCGACGCCGGTCATGAACTCGATGGCGATTATCGGCGCTGATATGACCTTGACTCGCTTGCGTCATGCGGTTGATATACTTGGCGGCATAGGTAAAAAGAAGCTAAAAAAATTAGAGAAACAAGCAGCAGAATTACCAGACTTTTTGGCAGCAGAATAGCATCTTAGTTGTTTGTTAACATAGTAAGCTTAGGGTAAAAACAATGCAGCGGGACTGGAATGAATTTTTTGCAGCCTCTGTCTGCTCAGGCACAGCACGCCAGAAAAATTTATACCAGTGCCGCGTCAAAACATAATATATCTACTTTATTTAGAATCGACTATAACATTGTTGATTCATAACATTATTAGTGAATAAAAAGGAGGGGTCAGAATAATACTGCCCCCTCTTTATGTTAGTCTCAGCATTTGAATACGAATACTGATTTTTTATTTAATATCTCAATTGGAAATAAATATGGCCGCCAAGACCGTCACCATAGAAAGTAAAGATTATGTCTTTAGCACGCTAAAAGAAGCCCAAAGATACTATGATGCAATCATAAAAGAGCTATACGACGCTAATCTTACCCTGACAACCGGTCAAGACTTTGATGACTTAAAGTGGATATATGCCTCTTATTGCAGTTATATCAATCATAATGTCGATCGATTGAAAGAATCTGACATCATTGGTTTTAAAGGCATTAGCACAGTACAACTAAAAGGTGGGCAATATATCCCCACAGAATGCGGTGCAGTTATTTTCTCAGATGGTACTGAAGAAGAATTCTTTACCGATAAAGCCATTAAAGAGATAGCCAGTCAGCAAAACCCACGCTAATTTGTGCTTAGTAAGTTAATAAAATAGCTTTGAACACTTTTTTTTGCATATTTATTGATTATTTTTAAAATAGTGGTTGACAAGACCACTGGTCTTACATAAAATACGCACACTCTTAGCGAGGGGCTATAGCTCAGTTGGTAGAGCACTTGCATGGCATGCAAGGGGTCAACGGTTCGACTCCGTTTAGCTCCACCATACTTTATTTATAGCAGCGCTCAGTTTCACTGAAACGTCATCATAAATACTCGCTAGTAGGACAGTATCAGCACCTAGGCAACGCTTGCTCTATTCTTAATAGATAAGCAGTCTGATATTGTGAAGTACCGTTATAACCTTGGGTTATGACACTCTATGCGTCCCCATCGTCTAGAGGCCTAGGACACCGCCCTTTCACGGCGGTAACCGGGGTTCGAATCCCCGTGGGGACGCCACTATTCGGCGTCACTTATTAGCACCTTTTAAGCATCGGGTTAGACTAATAAGCGAACAATAAAAAAGCCCAGTCATCACATGGTGACTGGGCTTTTTTATGTCTGTTGTGTCTGCAAACGGTTATCAAAGCTGTATCATTTTTTAGTAATGTTGATAGAATGCAATCTAATGGCGCTCTATAAATTATAGATATTTGAAGCTATTACAAGGACGTATTGGCGATGTTTGGTATTGAGAACTATCTGGGATTTATGCTTGCCGCTATTTTGTTAAATATAACTCCTGGCACTGATAGCATGTATATCATTACTCGTAGTATCTCTCAAGGTCAAACGGCAGGGTTTTATTCGGTACTGGGGATTACCTCCGGGATTTTGGTCCATACCTTATTGGCTGCATTTGGGTTGTCCGTCCTATTAGCAAACTCACCATTTGCATTTACGCTAGTGAAATATATTGGTGCCAGTTATTTGTGTTACCTGGGTTTTAAGATGCTGACCAGTAAACAGGCAGCTTCACTTGCCAATGATTTGCCTAATGAGGAAAAAACGGCGTCTGCTCGACCATTAGATAGGTGGCAGATATATAAGCAAGGGGTGATTACCAACACCTTTAATCCAAAAGTTGCGCTATTTTTCTTGGCATTCTTCCCGCAGTTTATCGACCCCAGTTATTCCAATAGCATGGTATCGTTTTTAGTACTGGGTTTGAGCTTTGCTACGACCGGTTTTATTTGGTGCTCATGTTTAGCTTTATTAGCCTCAAAATTCAGTGAAAACTTGCGTAAGAATCCTACTATTGAAGTGATTTTAAATAGAATAAGCGGTGTGATATTTATCAGTATGGGAGTCAAGCTTTTGACTGAGAAGGCTTAAGTCTTAGAACTATAGTTAAAATACCTTAAAAACGCTACGGTACTGCTGGTATAAATTTTTTGCAGCCTCTGTCTGCGTAGGCACAGCAAGCAAGAAAAATTGATATCAGCAGTACGTTATGTATCGATATTGCTTTTCTCTGACTATATCAGAACATAAGAGTCTCCATAAAAAAAGCCCAATCCCCTACTTTAACTGGGACTGGGCTTTTTGTCGTATTATATCTAGTCAATGATTAAGCAGCATTTTTACTCTCAGCTGCCAGTTGACGTAGCACATAGTGCAATACACCGCCATGACGCACGTATTCGCGCTCTTTTGGTGTCTGTAGCATGACATTCACATCAAAGCTCTTAGTCGAGCCATCGGCACGTGTAGCAGTGACTTTTGCAGTTTTGCTCTCGCCATTATCAAGACCAGTGATGCTAAGCACCTCTGAGCCATCAAGCTTGTAAGTCTCTGCATTTTCACCGTCTTTGAAGGTCAATGGCAAGACACCCATACCGACTAGGTTTGAGCGGTGAATACGCTCAAAGGAGCTGGTCAATACCGCTTTTACACCGAGTAAAATTGTCCCTTTAGCTGCCCAATCACGGCTAGAGCCAGAACCATACTCTGCCCCGCCGAGTACGACGAGCGGACGCTTATCTTCTTTATACTTCATCGCTGCATCATAGATAGCCATTTCTTCGCCGTCTGCGAGCGTAGCAGTGTCACCTTTGAAATAATAGGTATAGCCACCCTCTTTGCCAGCCATCATGGTATTTTTGATACGGATATTGGCAAATGTACCGCGAGTCATGACCGCATCGTTACCACGACGTGAGCCATAGCTATTAAAGTCTGCTTGCATCACCCCACGCCCTTGCAAGTACTTACCTGCGGGCAAGTCTGGGTCGATATTACCAGCTGGTGAGATATGGTCAGTGGTAATTGAATCACCGAACAACCCTAAAATACGCGCGCCTTTGATATCAGGGATGCCTTCTGGATCCATGGTCATACCATCAAAGAATGGTGGGTTCTTGATATACGTTGACTCTTCATCCCATGGATACAGTTGGCTATCCGCTGAGCTAATGGCGTTCCATGCGGCACTACCGTCGAACACTTCACCATAGTTTTTACGGAACATATCAGCGTCGATATTATTGGCAATCAGCTCGTTAATCTCTTCTGACGTTGGCCAAATGTCTTTGAGATAGACATCTTTACCGTCTTGATCTTGTCCTAGTGGATGGGTGGTTAAGTCAATATCGACGGTACCTGCCAGCGCATAAGCGACAACGAGCGGTGGTGACGCCAAATAACTGGCTTTGACGTGTGAGTGGATACGACCTTCAAAGTTACGGTTACCTGACAATACAGCTGCGGCAACCAGATCATTCTCTTCGATGCCTTTTTCAACGCTTTCCAGCAGTGGCCCTGAGTTACCGATACAAGTAGTACAGCCATAGCCGACTAAGTAAAAGCCCGTTTTTTCTAGCTCGTCCATCAGTTTGGTTTTTTCTAAATAATCCGTCACCACTTTAGAACCGGGTGCGAGTGACGTTTTGACCCAAGGCTTGGCTTTGAGACCTTTTGCGGCGGCTTTCTTGGCAACCAGACCTGCACCTATCATTACTGCTGGGTTTGAAGTATTGGTACAAGAAGTAATAGCGGCAATCACGACCGAACCATCACGCAATTTATGGTCTTTTTCATCGATACTGACGGTAGAGAAAACACCATTTGCAGGTTGATACCCATCATCTTGGCTAGTACCTATCTTAGGCTTAGCAGCTAAGGTCTCTGCCTGCTCTTGCTCACCGCCCTCTTGATCAAAGCGTATTTTGCCTTCGACTTCTGATTTTCGGTCTTTGTTCATTTTTGCGAGCGTTTCTCCAAACTTCTCGTGCATATCAGACAGATTAATACGCTGCTGCGGCAAGTTCGGACCGGCAAGTGCTGGCTGTACGGATGACAAATCTAGCTCAAGCTTACTTGAATACGTCGCTGCCGGCGTATCTGCATCATGCCATAAGCCTTGCGCCTTGGCATATTTTTCAACCAACTCAATTTGGGATTCATCACGACCTGATAGACGTAGATAATCAATCGCCATTTGGTCAATTGGGAAAATACCGCAGGTTGCACCATATTCTGGTGACATATTGGCAATGGTGGCACGATCTGCAAGCGGCATGCTGTGTAAGCCTTCACCATAAAATTCGACGAACTTGCCAACCACGCCATGCGCACGCAGCATTTCAACCACGCGCAATACCAAATCGGTGGCGGTCACCCCTTCCGTCAATTTACCTTTCAACTCAAAGCCAACGACTTGTGGAATGAGCATTGATGACGGCTGACCGAGCATTGCTGCTTCCGCTTCGATACCGCCCACACCCCAACCGAGGACGCCAATACCATTAATCATGGTGGTGTGACTGTCAGTACCAAATACAGTATCAGGATATGCCGTCAGCTCGCCCTCCACTTCTGCTGCCATGACCACACGCGCTAAATACTCAAGGTTGACCTGATGCACAATGCCAGTTGCTGGTGGCACGACAACGAAGTTTTCAAAAGCATTACGACCCCAATGCAGAAATTCATAGCGCTCATTATTACGTTTAAACTCAATCTTTTCGTTAAGATCTATGACATCTTCACGGCCATAAGCATCGACTTGTACTGAGTGATCGACGACCAATTCACTTGGGATAAACGGGTTAATTTGCTCAGCTTTACCCCCAAGCTCGACTATGGCATCACGCATCGCTGCCAAATCTACAACTGAGGGTACGCCTGTGAAATCCTGCAAGACCACGCGAGCAGGCATAAAGGCAATCTCTTTTGACGCTTCAGCGCCCGCATCCCAATTGGCAACCGCTTCGATATGGTTTTCGCCAACAGATTGACCACCATCTTCGTTACGCAATAGATTCTCTAATACGATTTTCATGCAAAATGGCAGTTTGCTAATATTTTGGTAGGTTTTGGTCAACTTGGGCAAACTATAATAGGCATGTTCCTTGCCATCGACCGAGATAGTGTCTTTTACATCGAAAATATCACTCATGGTAGCTTCCTTATCGTTGTTATAGATCCTTGACATAAATGACTCTTGAACTAATATGACTATCAATCAATAAGCATTTATACTGATAATTGGTGGCTAAATAATAGTGCTTAAATTTTTACTAAATGAATTTAATGGGTAACTTTAGTAGCTGCTATTAACAACTCAAATTAATAACTCATAAGAGTTGCTAAGAAAAATAGACCGCTGTATTTTTATACTTACAAAATCTTAGGTAACAAAAGACATAAGCATATCTTCAGTATTTAACAGTAATGTCCTTTTACCATAACAAATAACCCGAGCTTTGTTAACGTCTAGACGTAGTCAAATCGTGGCACAATCGTAAACGTAACAATGCTTTAGCGTTTAAGCATTGTTACATTTAGCTCGTAAGATATTCCCTTATCTTTTTATTTTTGACGGCGACCACTGCGAAACACTTGTCCATCATCATAAAAGTTAGGCTTGGCATTTTCAGCCCAAAAATGCGGCACACCCAAAATAGGTAATGGAGACAGTTTGCGCGGTGTCACTTCTGGCTGTGATAATAGTACCTCCATATAATCAGCTACTGTCTGATCCAAATGACTAATACGCTCAGATAGCGATAAGGCAAAAAAATCTGGCGTCACATAAATAACAATACTATGGGCGCATAATGCTTTACGTGGTTGTAGCAGTTTTTCTAGCAAGGCATGACCAAAAATATAAACTGCCGCCCGAGAGTCGCTATTTAGCGCTTTTGGTTTATCCCACTGCTCACGCGGTTCTACCAAACTTTTTTGCCAGTCAAAATTAACTAATGCCTCACCAATACTAGGCTTTGCTGTCACTAAAATCGCACCATTCTCATCAAATACGGTAATGGTATCGCGGACACGCCCGCGACTGGCACCAATACCTTGTTGCTCGATTTCAAGCATATGATAATAATTAAGCAAGGCTTTAGTTTTGGGAAAAGTTAGCCAAATACTGCCATTAAATAAGTCATGCAAATTATCGCGGGTCGGAATATTACCAGTCGTACCGATAAAGCTCTCGTACGCTTCACCTTCTGGCAACGCATTTTGTGAGACAAACCGTAAGGTGTGGGCTTGATTGTTTAGCGCAGGTTTGGTTTGCGGTAATGACTGCTGTAGGTCATCAGCCTGTTGCTGCAATGCTGTATTTAGAAGCTTGGCGATAATATCAGGCGCATTCTCAATTATATCTGTCTGAGCAAGCTCATTTTTTAAGTCACTTAGCTGAGTGATGCTTTTACTCACATAGCCTAACTGGTTTAAGTGACACAGCCATGGCGCTTGCCAGTCAATAGCAGCAAAGCTGTCATCAAGCTGACTATCGCATGTAGACGGGTTATTAATAGATGCATTAGAAGCAGTATTTCGATAGGGCTTGGTAGGTAAATCCGTGGTGGTCATATTGACTATCTCTATTAGACGACTGGCTTGGCTATGGTATCATGGAGCGCTTTTTTACGGCTAGACGAGCCGCTCGGAATGACGTTTCGCGCGCTATTTAATAATGAGTTTTTATGGCAAATTTTAATACCCACTTAAATGTCGCATTCATGGTCAGTGGTACGATGAGTCTAACGGTTTATAAAGCCGGATTGATTGATGATTCAGGTTTTTTGATGTGTGTGGCGCTCGGTACCATCGGCGGACTCTTGCCTGATTTGGATTCTGATAACTCAACACCGATTAAGCTTGGTTTTAATATTACGTCTTTTATATTTGCCTTTGGTTTGGTGATGCATTGGCGTAGTGAGCTGAGCTTGCTGGCATTAATAGCATTGTGGCTCGCGGGCTACGGCTTTATGCGATATGTGGTTTTTTCTATTTTTACCACTATGACTGTCCATCGCGGGGTGATTCATTCCGTCCCTTATATGGCGATACTCGGACTGGGTTTAACCTGTCTAAGCTATTATGGTCTGCATCTACCGCTGACGACTAGCTGGTTTTATGGCCTGTTTTTATTCGGTGGTGCGATCGTACATTTGTCATTGGACGAGCTGTATAGTGTCAATTTGTCGAACATGAAAATGAAACGCTCGTCGGGCACCGCGATGAAGTTTTATCAACCTAAAGACAAATGGTGGTATCTACTCTTATATACTATCCTTACACTACTGGTATATGTCGCCCCGCCTTTTGAGATGTTTTGGTCACGACTAAGTGACCCTTCAGCATGGGCACAGCTCAAAGTTGGTATATTGCCAGAGTTAATAAAGAGCATGCTGCAATAAAGTTATCATAAGACCATTAAGCCCAAACGAAAATTAGAGTCAAACATGCAGCCTTCTCTACACACTTGCCCTTGCCAAATCAATCCATCAGCAAAGACGGTAAACGCTCCGCTATCCTACCAAGACTGCTGCCAGCCTTATCATGATGCTTTTTATAATGAAGAAGTTAATAAAGTAGATAGTGTAAAAGCGGAAACTGCCGAGCGACTGATGCGGTCGCGCTATAGTGCGTTTGTGTTGGTTAAGCCAGACTATATCGTCGAGACTACACTACCCACGCAGCAAATTTTGCTTGATGTTGATGCGATTGAAAGTTGGGCAAAAGAAACGGACTGGGCAGGACTAGAAATCGTGCAGCACACGCCAAAGCTGGGTAAACGTCATGCACAGGTTGAGTTTAAGGCGTACTTTAATACAACCGATAATGTGTCAGATAGTTTAGAAGAAAAAATACAGGCGCATCATGAGCTATCTGCCTTTGTAAAGGTGACAGGCAAAGCTCATAACGATACGCGTTGGTACTTTTTAGACCCAACGGTGGCGATGACTGTGACGCAAAAGAAGCCCTGTATTTGTGGTTCTGGTGAGAAATTTAAGCGGTGTTGTGGGAAGTATCTACTATCGTAGCTCAACCGCTAAACACTCGCCCCAACTGCGCGTGCAATCGCAATGCCTTCCTCAACGGTCAAAAACTTGCGCTGGCTTGGGCTGTCTTTATAAATGACATCACCATCTTGAAATATCAAACACTCATTGACAGCCAATTGCTGCCATTTTTCATTTTCAGTGAGTGGCACGGTCACTAGTATCGTCACTTTGTCTTTATCGGTGGTGACATCGCCAAAGTTAATCGCTAGATCATCATCTGCCAATTTCGCTTCACCAAATGGTGCTTTACGCGTGAGATAAAACAGTAAACTGCCTGCATAAGCCATTTGCCACTTGCCATTCGATATCAAGCAATTAAACAAACCATTGGCGGATAAATAGCGACATTGCGTGGTCAAAAAATTAAATAGGGTCTTGTCATCAGGGCGGGTTTTAAAGCTGCTTTTGAGACGATTCACCAGATAACAAAATGCCATTTCAGAGTCAGTATTGCCGACTGGCTGGCAGTGTGATGCATTGCCGTTGTCTTGCAGGCGCTGACAGCGTTTGATAAATTCACTATTCATCTGTCCATTATGCGCAAAGACCCATTGCTCGCCCCAGACTTCACGGACAAAAGGATGGGTATTCGCCAAACAATTCTGCCCTTGGGTCGCTTTACGAATATGGGCAATGACATTCATGGCCTTGATGGGATAATTATTGACCAAATCCGCCACAGGCGACAAGTGACTTGGGCGATTGTCATGAAACAAACGCAGTCCAGTGGAGGCATTTGCCGAATTGTTATTGGAACAATCACTACGCTCAAAAAATGCAATGCCAAAGCCGTCTTCATGACTGTCGGTCATGCCGCCACGCTTGCGAAAACCTGCGAAGCTAAAACCAATATCGGTTGGCGTATTACAGTTCATTCCTAAGAGTTGACACATTTATAGAGTACCGCCGTTATGGTCGTCTGTTTCAGGCAAGCTTGCCGCATCCTTATCAATACTATCCAAAATGCGTTTTGCACGTGCCAAATCGGTATCTTGTACCCAAAGCACGATGCCAGAATTCATGCCAGGCATCGCACTCAGCGGTTGTAGAGAAACATTAATATCGTTATTACGCAGCAAATTGGCATGTAACTCACCTTGGATATTGGTATCGTAGCGTGCCAGTTTGTGCCAGTTATCAACTTGATCGGTCATGAGGTAGCCTTTATGGTTTTATATAGAATTAGTCGAAAAAAATTTATGCTAATTGATCGAGCGTATATTCTTTAATAACAAAATCACTGCTATTGCTTAAATTATCACGTGCTTGTTCAGCTTGAGTAATACTGCTAAAAACACCGATTAGCGGTTTTTCGGTTTTATTATCAATATGATTAGCTATTAAAGCAAATACCGTATTTTGCCCTTTTTCAACATGTGACCAATGATACGCGGCTAGACGCTTCATCAAGTCAGGGTTTTTGACCATGATGTTATCGCCGGTACGACCTTCGGTACGGTTGTAATGAATGACGTTGAGACGTAATAGCCAAAATATAACCGCCGCTTTTGCTAGCATCACTGGTAAGGCACGTTTTTCATCCTCGCCAAGCAGGCGTTTTGACTCATAACCTTGTAAAAAAGCCGCCATTTTACTGCGGTCAAATTTTACCGATTCGCCTTGCTCAGCATCGCCCCACGTGGTGCAAAAATCATTAATAGTAATGGCAATATCCATCACATAATGCTCGACGCTGACTTCGGTAAAATCTAATAAACCTGTCAGACGCTCTTCACCTTTTTGGCTGTTATTTAACGATAAGTTCCATAAGGTATTGTCAGCAAACATGTCTAAATGACATAAGCCTTTTGGCAAAGTTGCAAGCGGCAAGTCCGTATAAGACTGCCAAATATCGCTCATCAGTTTGGCTTCGTCGCTTGGCATAAACTGGCTTTCACGGTCGCGCACATCGCTCCATGGGTATAACGGCACGCCATACTGCGCGCTTGGCTGTAATGCTTGCAAAGTTTCATGTAGCATCGCTAAAGCAGCGCCAATTTCATGGCACATCGCTTGCGTGATCTGCTGTGGATGCGAGCCTGCCAAACAGGGCACTAGCGTAATGGCTTTATTATCATAGCGTATGACATAGCATTTCTCTGCGCTATCAGCGTCTAAATCAAGCAATGATAGCGGCGCCGCTACCGGTAATTTACCATCCAATTGATTAAGGATAACCGCCATTTTTTCAATATCTTCTGGTGGACGCTCTTCAAACAAGGTAAACACATAAGAGTGCGCCCCATCTACATCATCAGTCGTTTGAATAAACCAGTTAGAGTTTTTGATACCTTGGGTAATCGGAATGGCACGCGCGAATGAGACGCCAAAACGTTGGCAAAAGGTAGCAAATTGGTCATCGGTTAACTGGGTATAGACGGACATGACATCTCACTTATGGCAATTAAAAGAAGGTAGTTAAGATAAATATAGGCGACACTAAGGGCAATGGCAGCGCTTATACATAAATTTTGGTTAAAAGCACATTAATCTTGCGAAAACCTGCCTGAGATGGCGGTGATTTTGCTAGACTAGCGCTTATAGAATGAATTGATTATAAGGCGAAAGTCCCTATGTTAGCAAAGCGTATCATCCCTTGTTTGGACGTTGATAATGGTCGTGTGGTTAAAGGTGTGCAGTTTGTCGATATCAAGGACGCGGGCGACCCTGTTGAAGTGGCAAAACGCTACAATGAGCAAGGCGCCGATGAGATTACTTTTTTGGACATTACTGCCACCAACGATGAGCGCGACACCACCTATCATACCGTTGAGCGTATGGCTGAAACAGTATTTGTGCCGTTAACCGTCGGTGGTGGTGTACGTAAGATTGCTGATATTCGCAATTTACTCAATGCAGGCGCAGATAAGGTAGCGATCAATTCTGCAGCGGTATTTACCCCTGAATTTGTTGGAGAGGCGGCGCAGAAATTTGGTAATCAATGTATCGTCGTTGCTATCGATGCCAAGCGCGTTGCTGACATTGAAGTTGATGGCATTATTATGCCGCGTTGGGAAATATTTACCCACGGCGGTCGCAAGCCTACGGGGATTGATGCGGTCGCTTGGGCAAGAAAAATGAGCGATCTTGGCGCTGGTGAATTATTAGTGACTTCAATGGATGGCGACGGCACCAAAAAGGGCTATGACTTGGCATTGATGAAGCAAATTACCAGCCATGTAAATGTACCGGTCATTGCTTCAGGCGGTGTCGGTAATTTACAGCATTTAGCCGAAGGCGTATTAGAAGGCGGCGTCGATGCCGTCCTTGCTGCCAGCATTTTTCACTTTGGCGAGTATACCGTTCAAGAAGCCAAAGCATATATGACAGCGCAAGGCATACAAATGCGTTTGTAAGACGTTGGTAAAATACAAACATAGCAGAAAAAAATGTTATCATAGCGCTAACTGCTTATTATCATTTGGTTTTCGTTCATTTGCCTGCCTATTTATCTGCTCACTAGCCAATTAAATAAGCGATTTGAACCTAGCAATATATTTAGATTCCTAATACTTAGATTCTCATACTTCTATTAATAGCCTATTCGGCAAAGGATTTTTTATGTCAAATTTACAACAGCAACGCAATGACGTGACCCATATTGATGGCAATTTACATCAAAACGAGGACGTGCGTATCGGTATCGTCGTCGGTCGTTTTAATGGTTTTGTCGTTGAGTCATTGGTTGATGGTGCGATTGATGCATTGCTTCGTCATGGCGTATTGGGCAGCAATATCACCGTGATTCGTGTACCGGGTGCGTTTGAGTTGCCATTGGTTGCCCAGCGCGCTGCTGAGTCTGATCGCTTTGACGCTATCGTTGCTTTGGGTGCGATTATCCGTGGTAGCACGCCGCACTTTGACTTTGTTGCCAGCGAATCAGCTAAAGGTCTAAGCAGTGTTGCCATTGACTATAATATTCCAGTCGCAAACGGCGTATTGACTACTGACAGCATCGAGCAAGCGATTGAGCGTGCTGGTACTAAAGCTGGTAATAAAGGTTCAGAAGCAGCGATGGTTGTACTAGAAATGCTTGCTGTGTTATCACAGTTAGACATTGATGATGGCAGCGAAGACGCTTAATTGCACTCACTGTTAGCTGCATTTATGAGTATAAAATCATTATTTATTGTTTGAAATAGGGCTATGGTTATAACGATAGCCCTCAGCATTTTACAATAGCATTAATATTTTAAGTGATTATCGAATATCCATCTCCAAGACTGACTAGCAACATTTGCTAGTCGACCACTATTTAACATTTTATTTTTAAACTTATTATCTCAAAAACTAGGTATAGACCCCTTATGACTGACCAACTCAAGCGCGCTATTAGCGCTGCACAAACCGCACAAATCAATGATAAACAAGCTGAAGCCACGCGCATCGCGAGCAGCAGTGCGGGCGATCAAACCTTTGATATGAGTGAGTCTTCTTATAAGACCAGTCACACGGCTATCCGTAAGGCTCGCCGCTTTGCTATGCAAGGTCTATATGAATGGCTGGTTACTGACCGCCGTTTTGATATCGATGGCAAGCTTGGCTGGAAAGCCAATGCCCCGCACGATATTGCTGCTCGTACACGCGCGACCAATGCCATGCATACCGTACATATTGGCTACTATCACGAAATGATGCGTGATATCCCAGAAAAGATTGATGCTCTAGATGCGCTTATTAGTCAGCACCTAGATCGTGAAATCAATAAACTCGATACGGTTGAACACGCCATTCTTTTGGTTGGTGCTTATGAGCTACAGAATCGCTTAGAGATTCCTTATAAAGTCGTGCTTGATGAAGCGATGAAACTGAACAATCATTTTGGCGCGACAGATGCACATAAACTGATTAATGCCGTATTAGATAGAATGGCAGTTGAGCTACGTGCTGCCGAAGTAGACGCAGATAGTAAAGCCAATCTTCGCTCCTCGCAAAAAGCGGCAGTTAAGCCTGTTATCAAAGCGGATAAAAACACAGATATCAATGCCAATAATAGTGATATCGAAGAAAAACCGACAGCATCAAATAAACCACGTATCAGTGCTAATAATGCCAGTGTTAAACGCAATAGTGTCAGTAAAGCTTTGGCAAATATTACTGATTACAAAGCCAGTAAGCAGAACGATACTCAAAATACAGTTGAAGAAGTTATTATTGAACCGACTAGCATCGAAACAGTCATCGTTGATAAAGCGGACGAGATTGCCGTTAGTGCCGAAAACATTGTCAATGATCAGCCAGTAGAAGAAAACATCGCTGCTAGCAATGACAAAGTTACAGTAGAGGTCGAATTACTTGACTCGGATAGCGTTGATTTTGATACAAAAAGTATTGAATTAAATGATGCTGATAAACAAAGCAAAGACTAGCCATGAATGAATTTGAGCTGATTGAGCGTATATTTTTACAAATGCAAGCCACGCAGTCCTCATCTAACGCTGTCGAAAAGGGCATCGGTGATGATGCAGCAGTGATGGCATTGCCGCAAGGTGCGCGCTTAGTCAGCTGTATTGACACACTCGTTCAAGGTCGTCACTTTAGTAAAGACTGGGATCAGGTTAACAAGTTGGCATTTGCTATTGGTTATAAAGCTGTGGCAGTTAATGTCTCGGACATTGCGGCTATGGGTGCCACACCGCATAGCATTTTACTGGCATTAGCCTTACCTCAGCGCCTTGCTAATAGTCAGTGGCTGACTGAATTTGCCAAAGGCTTATTTCATGCTTGCCAGTTATTTGGCGTTACCCTTATCGGCGGCGATACGACCCGTAATGATAGCTTAGTGTTGAGTGTCAGTGCCCAAGGGCTGCTTGCCGCAGCTACTCCAGCTGTCTGTCGCTCAGGTGCGCAAGTCGGTGATAAAATTTATGTATCAGGTACACTTGGCGATGCCGCTTATGCCTTACAGCACCCTGATAATGCTATCGGCATTGAACTTGCGCATCGACTTCATATGCCAACACCACGTATTAGCTTAGGTGCAGCACTAGCACAAATCGGTGCAACGTCAATGATAGATATCTCTGATGGTCTTTATCAAGATATTGGTCATATCTGCGAGCAAAGCGGCATCGCTATGAGACTTAATTTGGAAGCTCTTCCTACCAGTAACCCTTTAGCTAGTATCGATGTATCTGAGCGGCTATTGTGTCAATTAACTGGTGGCGATGATTATGAGTTGGCTTTTACCTTGCCTCCCCATATCGAGCCACCTTCTTGTACCGATGTTAATACGCCTGTGACTTACATTGGCAATGTGATTGCATTGGCGAGTGATAGAAATACAGATAATGTGGCGCATAAACATCCTGAACTTTATTATCAAGATCAGCCAGTGACACCCACCCATCCCTCACCGTTTATTACTTGGCCCAATCTTATGGGTTACCAACATTTTGCAGGTTAACCCATGACCGATCACGACCTAGTTAAGCCCGATATCCGTAAAGCCAATGATTGCCCTCCTGTGCCAGTCAACGCCACCATACTTGACCGCACAGTTTATTGGCTTGGTATCGGCTTAGGCAGTGGTTTACCTCGTCGGGCGCCCGGCACTTGGGGTACGGTTGGTGGCTTAATTGTTGCAATACCGCTGCTACGCTTAGGTTTTATACCATTTTTAATTATTACACTTTTATCTTGCATCATTGGTATTTGGATATGTGGTCGCACCTCAGATTTGATGGGCGGTCATGATGACCCACATATTGTCTGGGATGAGTGGGCAGGTATATGGGTTACCTTACTGCCGTTGTCTTATCTAGGTATTGCTGACGGTAATTTTTGGCACAATATCTCGCAACCTTTTTCTATCGCTGCTCTGATCATGACCTTCATACTTTTTCGCTTTTTTGACATCATTAAGCCACCACCGATTGGCTGGGCAGATAAAAAAGTCGCAGGCGGCCTTGGTATTATGCTCGATGACATTATTGCTGGTATTATGGCAGCGGCAGTTTGGGTCATTATTTATAATATAATCCTCTAATTTTACATTAGCAGTGCATTTATTTTATCGTGTAACCACATAATGATAACAAAACAACTTTCATCATTTAATATTGCTATTAGCCATAGCTGAATTACAAAGTTGTCACGACATAGCGTTTTAGTTACCTAGCAATCTGCGCTATAATTCGATCTTATATTTTGTTACATTTGTAGGCTATTATGACATCTCCTCTTTCGGTAATTATCCTCGCGGCAGGCAAAGGCACGCGCATGCAATCAGCTAAGCCAAAAGTGCTGCAGACACTGGCTGGCAAGTCGTTACTCGGTCATGTCCTTGATACTTGTCATCAGTTAACCGTTGATGACACCATCATTGTGCATGGTTTTGGTGGCGAGCAAGTACAAGATCACATTGACCAGCAATATGCGCATTTGCGCATTACTTGGGTTGCCCAAACTGAGCAGTTGGGCACGGGACATGCGGTCAAAGTGACCCTATCTGCGCTACCAAAAGATGGACAAAGCCTCATTCTTTACGGCGACGTGCCATTGGTTAGCTGCGAAACGTTAACTGCGTTAAAATCTGCTAATACTGACGGTATGTCTATGTTGACGCTGACCGTTGATAATCCATTTGGACTCGGTCGTATTAAGCGTGATAAAGAAGGCAATATTGAAGCCATTGTTGAACAAAAAGACGCCAATAACGATGAGCAGCAGATACAAGAAATTAATAGCGGTATTTACTGCGTCGATAATGCTCTGCTACATAAATTTTTGCCCAAGCTATCAAATAAAAATGCGCAGCAAGAATACTATCTGACTGATATTGTCAAAATGGCAGTCGCTGACGGTATTACGATTGCAGCCATTGAGCCTGAGTATACTTTTGAGATTGAAGGCGTTAATAACCGCCAACAACTTGCTAGCTTAGAGCGTACATGGCAAGGTAAACTGGTCGCCGACCTACAAGAAGCTGGCGTACAGTTCGCTGACCCTACTCGTGTCGATATTCGTGGCACCTTGAGCGCAGGGCAGGACGTGTTTGTCGATGTGGGTGTGGTATTTGAGGGCAATTGTGTCTTAGGTGATAATGTTTATATCGAAGCGGGCTGTATCATTAAAAACGCCCGGATAGGCAACGCTTGTCATATAAAACCTTATTGCGTGATTGATAGCGCTGAAGTTGGCGCAGGTGTAGATATTGGTCCTTTTGCGCATTTACGTCCTGAGACCGTACTCTCTGACAACAGCAAAGTCGGTAATTTTGTCGAAATTAAAAAATCAACGATTGGTGATGGTAGCAAGGTTAATCATCTAAGCTATATTGGTGATGCCACTATTGGTACTGGTGTCAATGTTGGCGCTGGTGTGATTACTTGCAATTATGATGGTGTGAATAAATCACAAACCATCATTGAAGATAATGCCTTTATTGGCTCTAACTCAAGCCTAGTGGCACCAGTGAACATTGGTGATACCGCTACTGTGGCAGCTGGTTCAGTGATTACTAAAAATGTTGATGCTCATGCACTAGCCTTTGGTCGTGCTCGTCAAACACAGAAAAACGACTTTAATCGTCCGACTAAAGAATAATGGCAGCGTTGACAGTTAGTTAAATAAAGACGGCTCTTAGCAATCTCAAGCAGTACGACAATGATTTGTGGTGCTGCTTATTTATATTTATAGATTAACCAGACCTCGTCATATAGTCAGGGAAAAGTAATATCGATACATCAAGTACTGCTGATATTAATTTTTCTTGCTTGCTGTGCCTACGCAGACAGAGGCTGCAAAAAATTTATACCAGCAGCACTGTAGCGTTTTTGAGATATTTTAACTATATATCGAAATACTAATAATTAAATTTAAGGAATAGTTATGTGTGGAATAGTTGGGGCAGTGGCTGAGCGTAATATCGCCAATATCTTACTTGAGGGACTTAAGCGCCTAGAATATCGAGGCTATGATTCTGCTGGTCTGACTGTCATTCGTGATGGCGAGCTCCACCGTGAGCGCCAAGTGGGTAAAGTTCAGGCCCTAGTCAATGCCGTCGCAGTCAACCCAGAGTTTTTCGATGGTCATATTGGTATTGCACATACACGCTGGGCAACGCATGGCGAACCGGCTCAGCGTAACGCCCATCCGCATGTTTCAGGCAAAATTGCTGTGGTACATAATGGTATCGTTGAAAACTACGCCGAGCTAAAAGAAGAATTAATTGCCAAAGGGTATGAGTTTACCTCGCAAACCGATACCGAAGTCGTCGCGCATCTCATTAACGATATCTATAAAGCAACGCCTGACTTATTGGAAGCCGTTCGCACTGTCACTCCTTTATTACATGGCGCATTTGCCCTTGGCGTTATCCATATTGATTGCCCAGAAGAACTTATTACAGTACGTTTAGGCTCTCCTTTGGTGATTGGCGTCGGTATTGGCGAAAACTTTATCGCCTCCGATCAATTGGCACTTTTACCAGTGACCAACCGTTTTATGTATTTAGAGGAAGGCGATATTGCCCGATTAACGCGTAACAGTATTCAGGTTTACGCTGATGGTGTTGAGGTCAAACGTCAAATACATGAAATTGACGCAGCACAACACAATGCGGACAAAGGCGAATTTAAACATTATATGCTCAAGGAAATCTACGAGCAGCCAGATGCTGTCGCTCGTACTATCGAGATGGCATTAGATAGCGATGAGCCAACTAAACTGCGTGATGACTTTTTACAACGTCATGAAGCACAATTAAAAAGTATTAAGCACGTACAAGTGATCGCTTGTGGTACCAGCTATCACTCAGGTTTGGTCGCAAAATATTGGTTTGAGAGTCTTATTCGTGTGCCTTGCTCAGTGGAAGTTGCCAGTGAGTTCCGTTATCGCAATCCAGTCGTCATTGATAACTCTTTAGTGATTTGTATTTCTCAGTCGGGCGAGACGGCTGATACTTTATCTGCACTACGTGATATTCAAAAACAGTCTCCTATTGGACTGGTAAGTCTGGCATTATGCAATGTGCCAACCTCTTCATTGGTACGGGAAACGGATATTTTCTTACCAACGCTTGCCGGTCCCGAGATTGGCGTGGCGTCTACTAAAGCCTTTACCACTCAGCTTGCGGCATTGATGTTATTGTTGTTAAAGGTAGGTGTGACCCAACAGCGCATGACTGATGAAAATTTGAGCACGCTGCTTGGTCAACTGCAACAACTACCGGGTCAGCTCCATGCCAGCTTACATCTCGACGCGCCTATCAAGATCATGAGCGAGCATTTTGAGTATAAAAAAAGCTGCTTATTCCTAGGTCGTGGTTTGCAGTTTCCAATTGCTCTAGAAGGTGCATTAAAATTAAAAGAAATCTCTTATATTCATGCTGAAGGCTATGCGGCAGGCGAGCTGAAGCACGGACCATTGGCATTGGTTGATAAAGACATGCCTATCGTGGTGCTAGCACCTAAAGACAGTATGTTTGATAAGCTAAAAGCCAATATGCAAGAAGTTCATGCCCGTCATGGTGAACTGTTTGTCTTTGCGAGCGAATCCAGTCAAATGGTCGCAGCAGATAGATTGCACGTGGTGTATGTGCCAGATGTTTGCGAAACGCTTGCGCCGATTGTTTATAGCGTGCCAGTACAATTGCTGTCATACCATGTGGCGGTGATGCGTGGTACTGATGTCGATCAACCACGTAACCTCGCAAAATCAGTTACAGTCGAATAATGTTTACTATTTTAACAATACTTATGTGAGCGAGTAATAAAGTATCATACTAGACAATTCATTCTATTGACTCAACTATTAGCCCTTGCTGTTGTTTAATACCAAAGCAAGGGTTTTTTATTCGCTCAAAAAAAAGCAAAAATGGCTTAAAGAAAGTAGAGGTACGATACAAAAAAATAGCGATACCCCGTCTTTCCTTAAATGAGGTATCACTACTATGACTATGCTTCGTTACCTTTAATGACTTTTAATCTCTTTCTAATACCACTCTATAGCGAGCATCACCGCTCTCTAGGCGCTCAAATGCTTCATTGATCTCAGACATTTTGTACGTTTCAGTCACTGGCTGAATATCATGTCGAGCGGCAAAATCTAACATTTTTCGCAGGATTGACGGTGATCCAACTGGTGAGCCCGACAGACTGTTTTGAGACATAATCATTGGTGCAGCTGATATCTCTAATGGAGCTTCTAACAGTCCAACAAAGTGTAGCTTACCTTTTGGTCTCAAAGTCTTGATCACAATATCCCAGTTCATATCGACGTTCACTGTTGATATGATTAAATCAAAAGAACCCGCTGCTTTTTCAATTTCACTATCCTCTCTTGAGTTTAATGAGTGATGAGCGCCCATCTCTTTTGCTTCTTCCATTTTTGATTCACTGGTAAATGCCGTCACTTCACACCCCCACGCATTGGCAAATTGAAGCGCTAGATGACCCAAACCACCAATACCGATAACAGCTACTCTTGAGGTTGGCGTGATGTCGTACTGCATAAGCGGATTAAACACCGTAACGCCACCACATAGCAACGGTCCTACAGAATTAAAATCAAGCCCTTCAGGTATCTTGATGACGCTAGTATCTTTTGCGCGCACCTTATCTGCAAAACCGCCATGGTTACCAATGATCGTCCCTTCTTGCTCAGGGCATAGATTGTGGTCCCCACCGATACATAGATCACAAACGTTGCAATATCCTTTATGCCAGCCAAGCCCGACTTTATCACCAAGCTCTAGATGCTTGACGTGTTTGCCTTTTGCGAGGACTTTTCCTGCGACTTCATGCCCACCTACAAACGGATATTGGGTCATTCCCCACTCGTTTTGCCACATCGATAGATCGCTATGGCAGATACCGCAGCTATGTACTTCGATTTCTACTTCATGATCCCCTAATATGCCAGGATCATATTGATAAGGTACAAACTCGCCACCTTTTTCTTTTGCTGCATAGGCATTAATCATAGTTACTCCTTGTTTTCTAATATTTGTAGAAACTGGTTTATAGTTCTAGTAATGATCAAGACACGGATAGCATCAAAATATCGATACAAACAGTTTCTTTGATAAACTTAACTGAGTCGACTATAACAAAGACTTGCTTAACTAAACCACTAAACTTACCAGTTTCAGACTAACGTCATACAAAGAACCATAATTAAAGCCTATTACCTTGGTAACTTGTCTCCCCATAACACACATGACGACTCTTTGACTTGATAATAGCTTGAATTAATCTAGTAACTAACCTCTTACCCATAAAAATCTCAAACTATACCTGAATATAGTTTGAGATTTTTATGTCGCTTACTAGCAGTAATACTGTTAGAGCTGTTACTTTTCCTCAGTCACTATATCTGGCTTACCATTTGGAGCAAGCCATCTAGCAAACCATCCTGATAGGTCATCCATCAGCGTATAGACAACTGGAATGACGACCAAGCTCAATAAAGTTGAAGTGACCAAACCACCCAATACGGCGGCCGCCATCGGTCGACGGAACGTCGGATCGGCATCGCCCCAACCAAAGACCAATGGCAGCATGCCCGCACCCATCGCAATGGTAGTCATAATAATCGGGCGCGCACGCTTACGGCAAGCATCGATAATCGCCTCAAAACGTGCTAAGCCGCGCCGCTGAGCAATCAGTGCATAATCGACCAACAAGATAGAGTTTTTGGTCGCAATGCCCATCAACATAATAAAACCAATCATCGAGGGCATTGACAGGCTGCTATTCGTAATTACCAAGCCCACAAAGGCACCACCGATAGACAGTGGCAATGCCATGAGAATCGTAAATGGCTGCAAGATGCGTCCAAATAATAATATAAGTACGCCCAAAATGCAGACAACACCGACCGACATCGCAATCACAAAGCCGCTAAATAATTCGGCCATACTTTCTGCTTGTCCTTGATCAACAATAGTAATAGAGGCTGGCAGCTGTTGCATACTAGGTATACTCTTTACCGCTTGTACCAAATCACCAAGCTCACCATTGGTAGGCTGAACAGTAATACTAATCGCTCGCTCACGATCAAGACGACTGATTTGCGCAGGTCCAGTACCAAAGTCGAGCGTCGCAACTTCGCCAACACGCACGCCTTGTCCTGCTGGCAGCGTACTCGGTACATAAAGACCTTCTAATTGACGGACATTTTGCTTTGCGATATCTGGCAAGCGTACTACTATTGGTATCTGCCGAGTATCTAAATTCAGCTTGGACAAACGTTGCTCATAGTCGCCAACGGTAGCCACACGCAAGGTCGTAGCGATATCTTGCGTGGTTACGCCTTTATCCGCCATTGCTAATCGGTTGGGCGTAACGGTCAACTCTTGGCGCGGTAGACTGCGGTCACTGGTTACAGAACCCGCCGTCGGTAACAGACGAATCTCTGACATCATCTGCTGTACCGTTTGCTCAAGCAATTGCGGGTCGGTACTGGTTAAAGAAAAGTTATAGCCTGTCTCACCGCCACTCGATAAACCAACGGTAAAACGTGCACCCGGCACCTCTGATAATATAGTACTAATCTTGCGCTCAATCTCTTGCTTAGAGCCGCGCTCTGCTCTTGGCGCAAGTACAATATCTAGACCTGCTATATTCTCTGCCTTACCACCGCTAGAGTTTGAGTCCATTGTCGCCTGCGCCTCACCTACTGATGTGAAAATATTGCTCACTTCAGGCATGGCTAAAATACGCTCACTTGCCAGCGCGGCAACTCGCTCCGTGTCCGCTAACGCCATATCGGGTGTCAGCTCAATCGCCACCCGTGTTTGGTCAATATCATTATCAGGTATAAAAGAGGTGGGTAATAATTTTACCAGAGCCAACGAAGCTACAAACAATACCGAAGTAGCACCCATCGTAATCCAGCGATGATCTAGCGTCCATGAGACCACTTTGAGATACCAGTCCATCAGCGCGCTCTGCTTTTCAACGTGCTTCTTTTCTGGTTTCAATATATATGCTGCCATCATCGGTGTAATTAGACGCGCGACCATTAACGAGGCAAATATTGATAATGCCGCCGTCCAGCCGAACTGCCGGAAAAACTGCCCGACAATGCCGCCCATAAACGCAGTCGGCAAAAACACGGCAATCAAGGTAAAGGTAGTGGCAACCACCGCCAAGCCAATCTCGTCCGCTGCTTCCATTGCCGCCTCATAAGGCGTCTTACCCATACGCAAATGGCGAATGATATTTTCAACTTCCACAATTGCATCATCGACCAGTACACCAATGACCAGTGACAATGCCAATAAGGATATAATATTAAGACTAAAACCAAACAGATACATACCCAAAAAAGTAGGTATGACGGACAATGGCAATGCCACAGCAGCCACAAAAGTTGCGCGGATATTGCGCAAGAATAAGAACACTACGACTACGGCAAGCAAACCACCTTCTATCAGCATCCGTAATGACGCTTGATAATCTTCAGCGATTGGCGTTGCTCGATCATAAACCTTTTCAATACTAATATTGCCCACATCTGCTGACAGCTTGGCAAGCTCAGCGTCAACCAGAGTCATCACTTCTACTTCACTGGCACCACGCGAGCGCGTAATATTAAATGCAACCACCGTTTTCCCATCGAGCTTGGCAATAGAGCTGGGATCAGCCGCGCCATCCGTAATTTGTGCCATGCGTCCAAGTGCTTGCGTACCGCCAGTAGGGACGGCTATTTGTAAATTATTCAGCTCGCTTGAGCGCTCAACAGCACCAAGTACACGAATGGTCTGTGTGGTTTTGCCAACTTCGGCTTCACCGCCTGAGCTGTCCTGCTGAATACCCGTAATTTGATTGGATAATTGCGTGATAGAAAGCTTTAGACCACTCAAGGTAATAGGGTCAGCGGCAACCGTAATTTCACGCTGCAAACCGCCGATACGGCTAACAGTACTGACACCGGGTATATCAGATAAACGCTTGGTGACGGTATCATCGACAAACCAAGACAAGTCTTCTACATTCATGTTTTCAGCAGCGAAAGAGTACGTGACGACTGGGAATCCTGATGTTGAGACCTTGGTAATAATAGGGTCATTGGCGGCGGCAGGCAAATCGCCACGTACCTCACCGACTGCTGAACGTACATCATCAACTGCTTCTTGGATGTCTTTTTCTAAGACGAACTCAGCGACCATAGTGGCAGCGCCCGTCTGTATCGTCGTACGAATGTGCTTGACGCCCTCAATACTGGTGAGCTTATTTTCCACCTTTTTTGCAATATCGTTTTCGAGCTGCGATGGTGCGGCACCCGGTAAAGTAACCGTGACCACCACCGCTGGTAGGTCAATATCAGGAAACTGCTGCACCTTCATTTGCATAAAGCCATAGATACCGCCTAAGGTCAGCAGTACAAACAGTAAGATAGCCACTAATGGATTTTTAATCGAGTAGGCGGAGACATTTAAACTCATGAGCGCGCCTGCGTGTCAGCGCCACTAGCCTGCTTAGCAGTTGCTTGACCATCAGCATTCGCTTGCTTACCAGTTTGACTCAGACCATCAACGACACGTACCAAGTCACCATCATTTAAAAAGCTTCCTCCTTGCTTTACAAGTCGGCTCTCTACAGGGAGTGGCTCTATGAGCATAATACTATCGCCAAAGCGCTCACCAAGGGTCACACGTTGTTGTTTAATACGGCCAATGTTGTGACCGTTTTTAGTACTGATATTGGTCACTAGCATCACATAGTCATAACCGTCATTGCTGACAATGGCGCTATTAGGAACCGTTTGAGCGCTACTACTACCCAATAAAAACTCGCCCGTTTGGTACATGCCTGCTCGTATTTTTGCGTTAGCAGCAAGGCTAGCATAAATGGTAATTTGTCTATTATTCTCGGCTGTTGGTGCAATGCGACTGACCTGCCCCATGACAGAATCGCCGCCCGGTAGGCTAACTTGCACTGGTGTGCCAACATTAACCTCCCCAATCAGCTTAGGATCGATATCCGCACGCCATTCCAAAATACCACCTTTGATAATAGTAAATAGTGGGTCTCCACCAGCAACCATACCAACTTCAGCCATTTTCTCACTAATAATACCGCTAACCGGTGCAACCACATTGGCATTATTGACACTCAAGCGCTGCGTATTCAGCCGTGCTTTAGAGGCTTGCAGTGCTGCTTGCGCTTGTAGTTTAGCAGTACGATAGCGATCTGCTTCTTGCTTGCTAATGGCATCAATATCAATAAGTGGCAGGACGCGGACGGCATCGGCAGTGGCATTGGCAAGCGTCGCTTCTGCTTCAGCAACATCTGCTTCTGCTTGCAAGACTTGCTGCTCCATCGCGTCGGTATCAAATACAGCCAGTATTTGACCAGCTTTGACACGCTGACCTTCTTCGACCAATATCCGTTCAATCGCTACGCCGTTTACTTTGGCACTGACATTAGCGACATCTTTAGCATTGATGGTTCCATCAGCACTGAGCGTATTACCAATATTATCTTGGCTTGGTAGCACTGTTTCAACCGATAATACAGCTTGCTCGATGCTAGCATCTTTTAGGTTAGCGCTATCGTTTTGCACTCTGTTAGCAACGGGCGACTCATTGCTTGCTTCCTCATCATTGCCCCAGTACTTACCAACCAATACCCCAATAACGAGCACAATGGCCAATACTGGTAATAACCATAAAGGAAATTTTGATAATGGCTCAGACGCGCGCGCATCAGATTGACGATATGGGGGTAGCTCAGATTCAACTGGCAGCTTGTTGTCTTCAACATCGCTCATGATAATTCTCTGTCAATACAGGCAATAATAAGGATATATAATATGAGGAAAATAATAGGTGAAACTAGGCGAGTATTACGTCAAACAAGCGATTTTATATAGTGAAAACGCTGTTTTGACTACAATAGTCCGTAAATTTATTGAGCATAGCATATATTAAGAAGTCACTTTATTTATACATATAGTATCTTAAAAATGTTTTTTACTTTATAAAGACTTTAAGAATGCTGATTCTTTAGGCATTGGTATAACGACTTGCCTCTGGCATCCAACGATGAATCAGTTGGCTGACATCGGTTTTGCGTGCAGGATCTGTAATCAGATGCTTTGCCAAACGCTGGGCAATAGCAAATAACTGCTCATCCCGAATAAGGTCCGCCAAATAATACCCGATATTACCTGTTTGACGCTTTCCTAATAATTCGCCCGGACCACGTAGCTCTAAATCTTTTTGGGCAATGACAAAACCATCAGTACTATCACGCAATACATTTAGACGTTCAGTACCTGTCTCCGACAACGGCTTCTGATACAACAGCACGCAATAGCTTTTTGTTGAACCGCGCCCGACTCGCCCGCGTAATTGGTGCAATTGCGATAGACCCAATCGCTCTGCATTTTCAATGACCATCAGAGAAGCATTGGGCACGTCAACACCCACTTCGATAACTGTAGTAGCTATTAACAAATCAAGTTGCCCTGCCTTGAACGCTTGCATAATAGCTTGTTTATCAGCGCCTTTCATTTTGCCATGCACCAAGCCAATACGAATATCTAAACGCTCGCTCAAATCTTCATAAGTCGCCTCAGCAGCTTGCGCATCGAGTACACTCGACTCTTCAACCAGTGAGCACACCCAATATGCCTGCCTGCCAGCTTCACAATTAACTGCAATACGTTCAATCACCTCATCACGGCGGTTGCGGTCAATTGTTACGGTAGTAATTGGTGTACGCCCTGGTGGTAGCTCATCGATAATAGAAGTGTCCATATCACCATAAACACTCATCGCTAGCGTCCGCGGAATGGGCGTTGCAGTCATAATAAGCTGATGCGGCGTGCTACCAGCCACGCCTTTATTGGTCAACGCCATACGCTGCTCAACACCGAAGCGATGCTGCTCATCGATAATAACCAAACCCAATTTGGCAAATTGCACCTGATCCTGAAAAAGCGCATGCGTCCCAACGACTACTTGTACGGTATTCTCGCTCACCGCTTCTAACGCTTCTCGGCGCTGCTTAGCGGTTTGTTTACCAGCCAACCAACCGACCCCAATGCCTAACGGCTCAAACCAGTTTTTGAAATTAACCAAATGCTGTTCCGCTAAAATCTCCGTCGGTGCCATGACGGCCACCTGCCAACCATTATCTAATGCATAACCCGCCGCACCTGCCGCGACTAAGGTTTTACCAGCGCCAACATCGCCTTGTATCAATCTGAGCATTGGTATTGAAGTCGCCATATCAGCGGTAATATCCCTCATAACTCTTTTCTGCGCGCCCGTTAAATCAAACGGCAACGCACCAAACAATTTATCTGCCAATGGACTTTGGATAGCACATTTTGGCGCTTTATACTGATGTAATTGCTGACGGCGATATAATAAGCTGAGCTGATGTGCAGTCAACTCTTCAATAATGAGGCGTTGACAAGCAGCATGAGTACGAGCGCTTAATTGGGTTAATAATTTATATTGTTGACCAGCATCAGTATAAGTAGGCGGCGTATGCAGTAATACCAATGCTTCAAATATGGTTAAATTATAGACGTTATTGTTAGCCATACTTATAACATCGGAACTGGTATTATTTTGACTATGATAAAAAGAGGGCTTCGTTCTATTGACGCTACTGTTACTGCTATCACTAACACTACTAGCAAAACCGTTGTCAGGCACACTACGCGCGAGGGTGGAAAAGATATCTTCTGGATAATCTGGCTCGGTTTTCAGTGTTTTAACAGGCTCAAAGGGCACTAATGGCAAATCCGCAACAACTGCAAAATCCTCAGGCGTAAATAAAGTCATTGGCAAGCCCTGACTACGAACCGTTTGCAGTGCAAGCTTAATCAATGTGCGCAGCTTATTTTGATGTAAACCTTTAACACTTGGATAAATAGGCTGTAAACCGGTATTTACTACTGTCTCGTTACTGCCGATAATTTGATACTCAGGATGATGTATCTGCTTACCATACCGACTCACCTTGACCTCACCGAATAATTGCAGATGGGTACCTAGACACATGGTTTGAGCAAGTCCACGATACACCTTAAAGAAGCGTAGAGATATCGTACCCGTGTCATCATCTACAATCACCGTCATGCCGCTGCGATTGGTATCGACATGCACGACGCGACCCGTAATCATGGCGGCTTGTCCATGAGCCACATCGCCTATCGACACCAAGCGACTACGATCTTCATAGTCACGCGGCAGATGTAGTAGCAAATCAAAGATACGGGCAATGCCTAATTGCGCCAATTGCTCGGCCACTTTTGGCCCAACACCTGCCAGCGCCGTCACCGGCATATCAAGTGCCAAAACATCTAGTAAATGAGGTGTAGCAAGGTTAACTGATGTGGGCATCAAAAATCCTAACGATGTTAATATAAATTTTATAAGGTCAAGTGTCTTGTTCAAGAATTCATGCTAGCTTATAAGCTGTCTTATCATCTGATAATGGTCAATTTTCTGTAAAGTGCCAAGCTATACCACTAAATTATTATGCTAACTAATACCTTATGCTAAGCTATTTCGTCATACAACGTCTAGCTGATTTCTGCGTAACCTATTGATGAATACCATACTACACCGCTATTTACTCCTCTATGATAATTTTTGATAAGGTTTTTTATGTCCTCTGATTCTATCTGCCACCCTTATTATCATTTTTTATTGACGCTTCGTCTGAGCCTCTTCGCTATATTTGCTATATTGTTGAGTGCTTGCAATAATTTGACGCCAGTTGCACCAACAGCGGTGCAGCTAACCCATAAACCTACAGTGGCTTTGGTATTAGGTGGTGGCGGTGCCAAAGGTTTCGCTCATGTAGGCGTCATCAAAACATTAGAAGAGAATGGAATCACACCAACGCTAGTAGTTGGCACCAGTGTCGGCAGTTTGGTTGGTAGCTTATATGCCAGTGGCTATAATGCCAAAGAGCTTGAGAGCTTGGCACTGAACACCACTGATAGTGAATTAACAGACTTTACCTTATCTAACCAAGGCTTTATCGAAGGTATTAAGCTCAAAAACTTTATTAACGCGAATGTTGGTGGACGAACGATAGAAAAACTCCCAATCCGCTTTGCCGCTATTGCTGCGGATAAAAACACGCTGAAAAAAGCGGTCTTTACCACGGGTGATGTTGGGCTTGCCGTACAAGCATCCTGTAGTGTGCCTAATATCTTTATTGCACCGCGCATCCCTGAAAAAGTCGGCAAAAAATATATTGATGGTGGTGTGATAAGCTTAGTGCCTGTTGATAGCGCCCGTGATTTGGGTGCCGATATTATCATCGCCGTTGATGTGACTGCTGCTAACGCTAATACATCGACTGTCAATCAAAAACCGAACCTCAATACATTAACCAGCTTTTGGGGCTTTCTTGAAAACAGTTTAATCGCCAATGCAGCCTATAATGCGAAAGCATCTCCGATTAATCATAGCGATGCATCAATGCGCCATGAGCGTGATCGTGCTGATATTGTGATTATGCCGAATGTTGCTCATATCAGCTCGCTAGATACCAGCCAGCGTAGCGCTTTGATTGCTGCTGGCTCGCAAGCCACTACCGCCCAAATTCATGCCATTAAGCAACTTATTAACGAAAAATCCAAGAGTAACTATGCCACTCTTTAATTTATAGTGGAAAAGGATATATAAAGATCTTGCTAACTACAGATATTAAAGGTTGACGATAAAAAAGCACCACAGTGATTGCTGCGGTGCTTTTTTGATGAAGCAGATATCAAAGTATATACTTATTTGACACGTGCACGGTATTTCACTGCGACTGTATCATTAAGACCAACGCCTTCCAAATCCCAGCGTACGGCTTTATAGAATTTTAACGGAATTTCTTGCAACTGATTGTCAACTTTTCCACGTAGCGGCATACGGGCAAATGTATTGCCGTCTGCACTACCATAAGGAAAATCAGGAGAAACAGCACGCAGCAATTCTACTTGTTCAGGAATGCTCATCGTCACGGTCATTTTACGAACCCGATCCGCATTGGTATTGGTAAAATAGCCCTGATACTCTAAGACATTACCTGACTGCAAACGCGTATTCGCATCCACAGGAACCAGTATTTCTTTACCATTGGCATCAACACTGATTAATGACGCTGTGATTCTACTGCTAACTGCTTGCGCATTTGACTGACTGTTTTGATTAAAGTTTGACTGTACCGCTACTGAATTATTAACGGCTTGTTCTGGTGTGGGTAACATCGCTGATGCTTGCGTGACAGCCATAACGCCAACGAGCGTACCAGCGACAACATGAAACAGGCGGTGTCCAGTCCATGCACTGAATGGGTTCGCAAAATGGTTACTTTTCTTCATGACATTCATTATCCCTAGTTAATGTATCGGTAAAACAAAGCTGGTAAAATTTATTAGTTTTAAAAATATAGGACAATAAGCAATTTACCATCATATATGGTCATACTCAGTCATGTTAACTTTTAAACATTATTGTTTTTATCAATTATCTGCGTAAGCCAGCGGTAAAGCAATAGGGCTTAGCATAACAAAAAGCATTTATACGTACATTAACCCTGTGTTGATGTTGTGTATATCGTTAATCTGCTTTGAGGACTCTTTAACGCTACTGAAATAAAAGATAGCTCATAACGACGTTTTTTGCTATGGTAAATCTTTAGCGATCCTTTAGCGACAGGCATTTTCTGTCACATCCTTTTTCTTATTCTAACGACTATTGCTCCCATTATGACTACTAGTGCCATGCCCCAGATTAACCCTGAATACGTCCATTGGTTCCGTAATTCCGCCCCCTATATCAATACCCATCGCGGCAAAACGTTCGTGATTATGTTTGGTGGTGAGGCGGTCAATCATCCAAATTTCAGCACACTGATTCATGACTTTGCTTTATTGCATAGCTTGGGTATCAAGCTGGTATTAGTGCATGGGGCGCGACCGCAAATCGAGAAAAACCTCAAAGATGCTGATATTGAGTCGCCACTGCATAAAGACATTCGTGTGACACCTCGCGTTGCAATGCCTTCTATATTACAAGCGGTTGGTGCTATTCGCTTGCAGATTGAAGCGCAGCTATCGATGGGACTTGCCAATTCACCTATGTACGGCTCACGTATTGATGCAGTGTCGGGCAATTTTGTCACTGCGCGTCCTTATGGTATCCGCGATGGCATTGATTACCAGATGACAGGCGAAGTACGCTCCATCGATGTTGAAGCCATCAAAAATAATTTACTACACGATCATATTGTAATTTTGGGCTCAATGGGCTATTCGGCAACCGGCGAGGTTTTCAACTTGCTTGCGGAAGATGTTGCTCTTAGTGCCGCCGTTGCGCTTGGTGCCGACAAGCTTATATTCTTGGGCGAAGAAGCCGGTATCAATCACAATGATCGTTTGCTACGTGAGATGATTCCAAATGAGGTCGATCGCTTTTTACGTGACCGTGATCTAAACTGTGAGATTAATTACTTCTTAAGCTGTGCCAGCAATGCCTGTCGCCAAGGGGTTCATCGCACCCATATTATCTCTTATGCCAAAAACGGCGCACTACTTGAAGAGCTATTTACCCGTGATGGTTCTGGCACCTTGATTAGTCACGACCCTTACGAAGAGATTCGCCGCGCTGATGTCGATGACGTGGTGGGGCTGATAGAGCTATTATCGCCGTTAGAAGAGCAAGGTATATTGGTCAGTCGCTCACGCGAACGCTTGGAGCAAGAGATTGATAATTATAGCGTCATCGAACGTGACGGCATGATTTTAGGTTGTGCAGCGCTTTATCCACTCGATACAGATTCAGCAGAAGTTGCCTGCGTCGCGATACATCCAGAATATCGTAGCGGTAGCCGCGGCGCTGATTTACTGGCATTTTTGGAGCAACAAGCACGTAGCCATGGTCTACACAAGTTATTTGTATTGACCACTCGTACAGCACATTGGTTCGTTGAACAAGGGTTTGCTGAAGTTGAGGCAAGTGCCTTACCTGAAGTGCGCCGCGAGAAGTATAATAACGGTCGCAATTCTAAAGTTTTCCAAAAGAACCTTTAAATAATGGCTCATTAATGCCGAAAGCTTAAGTGCTATTTCTTGCGCAAAAAGAAGCCCTCTTAAATTAAGAGGGCTTCTTTTAACGTCTATTGTATCAATACTAAATTAGCATTAATTACTGTTAACTACTTTACTTTTAATAGCTCAACAGTGAAGATTAGTGTGCTATTAGGCTCGATACCTGCATTACCCGCTTCACCATAAGCGATATCAGAGGGGATATAAAACTCGTATTTACCGCCCTCTTTCATCAACTGTAAACCTTCAGTCCAGCCAGCGATTACTTGGTTCAGTGGGAATTCAATTGGCTCACCGCGCTCATATGAGCTATCGAATACAGTACCGTCAATCAATTTACCTTCGTAGTTTACTTCAACCACGTCCGTAGCTTTTGGCGACTTGCCAGTACCTGCGGTCACTACTTTATATTGTAGACCTGAAGCAGTGGTTTTTACGCCAGCTTTTTTGCCATTCTCTACTAAGAATGCGGCGCCCTTAGTTTTGTTTGCACCCGCCTTAGATTCCATATCTTTCACAAACTTCTCTTCCTGTTCTTTTTGATAGGTCATTAACACTTCTTGCATTTGCTCTTCTGTTAACGCCGCTTTTTTGCCTTCATAACCATCACGGAAACCTTTTTCAAACGTATCAAGGTTTAGATCCCCAACCGCTTCTTTATTCCCTTCTGCCATCATATAGCCCAAGCTATAACCTACTTTTTCCTTGGCAGGGCTTTGTTCAGTCACTGAAACACTTTTAGTAGCGGTTTCTTTACTGCCATTGTTTGCGCTACAGCCTGTGATTAATAACATAGCACTAGCAAGGGCACTGATGCTTAGGGTAGTGATTTTTTTCATAAAATGCTCTCAAATTGTAATAATAGTGGCGAGATGTCACATTCATCTATAATAGCAAATCTTAGTTTTGCCTGCTATGACTCACTTGAAATTATCGGTCAAATGTACAGTCTATGTTAATATTTATCGTAAAAATAACAACTTATCACACAAATATAGTAAGACGTTAAGCTTTCTATCTTTAAATTTATAATTACATAAGTTAAGCTAAATTGGTTAAGGAAAGAAATAACAAAAGGTATGTTTTGTTAATAGTGACTACTGACTGTTAAGCATAAATTTCTTATAAATCAGTAAAATCAAATTTCCAAAGTAATTTTAATTAAAAATACTAATAAAATAGGTGTGTGTTTGCCTTAGATTAAATGCTTGAATTGAAGTAATTTTCTTATCTTATAGCAGACACATGATCATTAGAGGAGGACAGGATGAATCCAATGTTTACATCGTTCAACGGTTATCTGGGTGGCCCTATCGGCTCCATCATCGGCGCTATTCTTATTTTCATCATTGGTTGGCTTGTCGCCTTGGGCATCGCTGCTCTCGTACGCGGCGTGCTGGCTAAAATCAATCTCAATCAACGTATGAACTCTTCAACGGGTAAAAGCTATGACTTAGAGGGCATCATCTCTAAGATTGTTTTTTGGTTTATTTTCGTTATCGCTATTTCTGGCGCGTTAAGTCAGTTAAACCTAAACTCTATTTCAGCACCGTTTGCCAACATGGTAAACCAAGTACTCACCTTTATCCCTAATCTTATCGCTGCCATTGCAGTTGGCGTGATCGGTTGGGTTATTGCAACGGTTGCACGTACTGCCATCAATGCTGCACTTTCAAAAACCTCAATGGATGAGCGTTTGAGTGCAAAAGCTGGTGTAAAACCAATGAGCAGCACGATTGCTGACATGGTTTATTGGTTCATTCTATTAGTAGTATTGACCATGGTATTAGGCCAACTGGAGCTTGACGGTTTATTTGCTCCATTAACCAATATGGTTGATAAAATCTTCAGCTTTATCCCTAATATTTTGATTGCTGCTGTAGTATTTGTAGTAGGTTACATCATTGCCAAAGTGGTACGTGGTATCGTAACCAACTTGGTTTCTACGTTTGATGTGCAAAAGCTTGCAACCAAAGCTGGTTTAAGCGAACAAAACAGCTTGCCTAACATTGCTGGTTCTTTAGCGTTTTTAGTGGTGATTATTCCAACAATTATTGCTGCGTTAAATGCCTTACAAATTGATGTAATTGCTCGTCCTGCAACTAACATGTTAAACAAAATCATGGAAGCCCTGCCAAATATTTTTATGGCAATCGCTATCTTGGTTGTGACTTTCTATGTTGTACGTATGGTTGCAAACATTATCAAAGGCTTACTTGAAAATACGCAAATCAATCAGTTACCTGCCAAAGTTGGTCTTCAACAGACCATGGGTGATAAAAAGGTTTCTGACTTAGTTGGCTATGCCATCGTATTTTTTGCCATGTTATTTGCCTCTATCGCTGCTGCTGACTTATTAGGTTTTGAGCCTATTTCAGCCATTATTACGATGTTTATTGCTTTTGGTGCCAATATCATCCTAGGCGCAATCATCCTATTCATCGGTTTTTGGCTTGCCAATATCATCGCTGGTGTCGTTGAGCGCTCTGAACAAGGTTCACAGTTTTTAGCAAATATCGTGCGCGTTTTGATCATGGGCTTAGTTCTTGCCATGGGTCTAAAAGCGATGGGTATTGCAGACTCTATTGTTAACCTAGCATTTGGTTTAACTTTAGGCGCGGTTGCTGTAGCATTTGCCCTATCGTTTGGTCTAGGTGGTCAAGAAGCAGCAGCACGTTTCTTACGCAAGATGCAGGATAAAATGGACAGAGAACGTGACGAAGCAAAGGCAAAATCTGCTTTGAAACCACACTCATCGACTCAAGATAAGGTTGCTGCTTCAGTACGGGACAATACGCCAAGTACAGCTACTGATACGTTTGGTAGCAGCACAATCCAAGTAGATAATAATACCATCACACCTAATAACTTAAGCTCTACTAGTGATGTAGATTCTTCTACGGTTGATATCAATCATATCGCAACTGATGATAGCGATATTGATGGTCCTAATAATTTAAAATAATTTATCGCTATTTGAGTAATAAAAAAGACAGCTTAGGCTGTCTTTTTTATGCTCAATGCTTAATGCTCAGACATCTAAGTCAGAATGTTTCAGATAAGATGCAATCAAGAAAGGTAAGCGTACATGTGATAGATGATTAGAGTCAGGTTTTTCCTTACTATTTACGGTCATTTAGTTCAGCTATGCTGATTACCTTGCTGCAATTGCTGAATTTTTTTAGTCAGTTGACGCTCACGCTGGGTCATGGGATCGACGGGCTGAATCCATAAATCGATATCTATAAAAGTCTCTTCAGACTCTACTATAAAATCTATACCCAATACAATCACATGATGAAGTTCTGCTATTGGCAATCGTGTCGCCACATCTAAAGCAATTTTCGCTAAATTTGGGCGTATAGCCAACTTACCATGCTTTCCTTCTGCATCTTGTCCATAAAATATTAAGACATAGTGCCGTCCTAAACACTCATAAGAATGTTGATGTACCACATAACCAGTTTGCTGTAATTTCTGTCCTTGCTTAGGATATTGATAGAGAGTACGAACCAATTCATGACGCGAAAACAAAGATTCATCCAATAATTGCTGCTGCCAACTCGCCAGTTCTACTTTTTCCTGTGCTTTGTCATGATAGCTTGTTCGCTTCTCATCCAACACCTCTATCATCTGTGAGCAAAGTTGCGACCATAGTGCTGATGATTGCTGCATGTGTTGATGATACATGTGCGCTGTCGTGCTTTGATGCCTATAAGCGAGCATCATAGCGACCAGTGCTGGATTGGGTTCATCTTGGATTTTGGATGTTATGAGTGCGTTGTCTATCACAATGGCTGGTGCCAATAGTGAGGTGCTATACAAAAACTGCGTGGCAAGCGACTCTTCTGATACAAAGCGTGATCCTTGATAGGCCGCCAAATCATATAACTGCTCTAAACGGTACACTAAAAATCGCCATAGCTCGCAAGGTGTCTGTAGCATTGCCAATATAGAGTGCCAATCGTGCCAGCTAAATATTTGCAGTTGCCCCGTGCTATCATTCGTATCGACAATCAAATCTTCCATAAAATAGCGAACACCAAAATCATGTTTGAGACGGTTTGGAGAGTTATTGTGCTGGTCATGATTATGGTTATGGTTATGACATTGATTGCTACTGCTCGTGCATTCAGTGAATTGAATATCAAAAACTAAAACATCATGGCCAATCGCTTCGTTCTCTTTATCTTGAGATAAGCGCGTTTTTTGCCATGCCAGCGCCGCCTTTAACGCCGCCATACGTACTGATTCGATATCTACGGGCTTACTATCAACTGGCAAATGTAGTACCAGCTCAAATAGCGATAGCTTACCTAAGGGTAGTAGATAATGATATCGCCGAGCGTTATAGTGAACGCCATACTGATGCTCAAGCGCCTGCATATTGGCGAGAGTCATTGCCACAGCATCTGACTGCACATAGCAAATCAACGCATTAGCAAGGCAACTCCTCTCAGCTATCGTCATCGGATGATACATAGTGTTGACCCTTTATTGTCGAGTGGACTTATATATAATGATGGTATGTTGCTACTCATACGCCTAAGACCATGATTCGTGCGCCAGCTGTTCATAGCAACAAAATTTTAAGCGCGATAAGCACTATTAGACACAGTCGCTTTTATAACCATGAGTTGTTATGATGATATCAAGACAAATGAGCTTGTGTACAGTGCTACGAATGATAGACTGTACCCCATGAGCTGTCCCAGACACATTGACCAAATTTATTGAATCATCGTCATATAGTACCATTCACAAAAATTAGAATAGCAAGGAAAACGAGTGAAAGTACGACGCCTGGTAGACTAAACGAGTTTGACACAACTAATCGTACTTTTTGGGTTTGGTATAATAACAAGGATTGAACATTATGAAGCGCTTTAAAGAAAAAACCGTTATCGTCACAGGAGCGGGTTCAGATATTGGCCGCGCAACCGCCATTCGTTTCGCGCAAGAAGGTGCCAATGTCGTTTTGGTAGGACGCACGACTGAGACTTTGAAGGAAGCGGTAAAAAAGTTTCCGCAAGATCGAACTTGGATTCATACCGATAACTATTTGACGATTGCTTGCGATGTGAGTGTACCAAGCCAAGTGCCAGAAATGATTAAAGCCGTGATAGACAAATTTGAAAGAATTGATGTTTTGGTCAATAATGCCGGCAAAGCCACACAAGATGACTTCATGCAACTGTCAGCGGAAGAGTGGCAACCAGCAATCGATGGCAATCTGCATAATATGCTCCATCTCTGTCAAGCCGTCTTGCCGTATTTAATTCAGGCTGAAGGCAACATCATCAACGTCTCTGCACTTTCAAGCATAAACAGCGACTGGAACATGGCAACCTACGAAGCTGGCGTATGCAACCTAACGCGCACTTTGGCCGCAGATAATAGGCATAATGGCGTCCGTATCAATGCTGTCAACCCAAGTGTGATTGAAGACCATCCAGCGGAAACGGTAAAATCCTTAATCCGTTCTGCACTGAGCAGTCCTGCAACCTCCCAAAACATTGCAGCAGCCATTACCTTTTTGGCGAGCGATGACGCTGCTATGATTACGGGTGTTAACTTGCCAGTCGATGGCGGCGTCAGCGCTTCCAACGGCCAGCCACATTTCTAAAAAATACTGACAAACCATTTATAGTTAGTGAAAAGTAATATCGATACCACACGTACTGCTGATGCAAATTCGTCTTGCTTGCTGTGCCTTCGCAGCTCGATGCTACGAAAAATTTACATCAGCAACACTGTATCAACTTTAAGGTTTTTCAATTATATAGTTATACTGTTTTCTGTCAATTAAGCAAAAGCCCTTGATATCACATATCAAGGGCTTTTCAGTTATATAGTCAATCATCAGAACTGCTGTGTCAATCATCTTACTCAGCAGCGTTGTTAACGTCCTGTAGTGGCTGCGACAAGCGCTCAGGATGTCGCGGCACCACACCTTTATACTGAGCATATATTTTTGGCAAGTCGGCTTCGATATCTCCGGTAGGATAGACCAAAGGCATAAAGCGTATCTCTTTGGTATTGTAATCCAGTGCCACGGGCAAGATTGGCACACCGGCACCCATTGCTAAATAATAAAAGCCGGACTTCCAATTTTTGGTGTACTGACGCGTACCTTCTGGTGACAATCCCAAAAATAATGGCTCCCCTGTGTTAAATTTATCAATACTCGCTTGTAATACGGAACCTTTATTACGGCGATCAATCGGAACAATACCTATCCAATAAAGCAACTGTGCAAGGACCGGCACCTTAAATAAGGTGTGTTTGCCCATAATACTGATTTTCAAATCGAGCGCAAACAAACTGGGTATCGCATATACACCGTCGATATTTGATGTATGCGGCAGCGCTAGCACCACCGCCTGTGGAATATTTGCTATCTCACCAACGGTGCGCCAGCCTGCCGCTTTTAACAATGCAGATGCAATCACTGGCGCAATCTTGCTGCCGCGTCTAGGAACCAAATTCCCAAGCTGTTCTTTATTGAGACTTGGTAATATTTTAGAGCGTGGCCGCTTAGCACTGTTAGCATTAGAGCGATTGGATAATTTTGATGTCATAACGGCACCGTGTAGTAGAAGATATCCATATAATACCATTAAGCTGGTATCACTAATCTAGATTTTGCATGCTTTTGTTATGTTATAGCTTACTCAATCATGACTATAAATAATGCTAAGCGCCCTAAAAATAGCTATGGGATATCAGCTAAATTCCCCTTATCTTCTAACCATATCTTACGATCAGCAGCACGCTTTTTGGCTAGCAGCATATCCATCACACTATTAGTCAGTACCATGTCATCCATATCTAATTGAACTAAACGACGAGTATCGCGATTCATGGTTGTTTCACGCAGCTGCTCGGCGCTCATCTCACCCAAGCCTTTAAAACGTGTGATTTGGGCTTTTTTATTGCCCGGTACATTGGCTAAAATATGCTGAAGCTCGATCTCATCTAACGCATAATGCACTTCTTTAGCCACATCGACGCGATAGAGTGGCGGCATTGCAACAAATAAATGACCAGCATCGACTAAGGCAGGAAAGTGCTTCACGAATAGCGCACAGATCAAAGTAGCAATATGTAGTCCATCAGAATCGGCATCCGCTAAGATGCATACCTTATCATAACGCAGCTCAGATAAATCGTCAGATGCCGGATCGACACCAATGGCAATCGCAATATCATGAATTTCTTGACTCGAGAGCACTGTATCTGATGAGACCTCCCACGTATTTAAAATCTTACCACGCAAGGGTAAAATTGCTTGGTAATGACGATCACGTGCTTGCTTAGCACTACCACCCGCAGAATCACCTTCCACCAAAAACAGCTCAGCCCCATCACGCAAATCACCGCGGCAATCTGCCAATTTACCAGGCAATGCTGGCCCCTGAGTGATTTTCTTACGAGCGACTTTTTTTGCCGATTTTAAACGACGTCCTGCTTTGTTAATTGCCAACTCGGCAATTTGCGTACCCATATCGGCATGTTGGTTTAGCCAAAGACTGAAGGCATCTTTTGCCAATGTCTGCACAGCTCCTGCAGCCTCACGGCTAGACAAGCGCTCTTTGGTCTGTCCAGAAAACTGCGGCTCAGAGAACTTAAGAGACAGGATATAGTTCACCCCATCCCACACATCTTCTGCCGTCAATTTCACACTGCGTGGCAATAAGTTGTGAATATCACAGAACTCACGCAATGCTTCTAAAATACCAGTGCGCAGACCATTAACGTGCGTACCGCCCTGAGCCGTTGGAATCAAATTCACATAGCTTTCTTGAATTGGCGTCCCGCCCTCAGGCAACCAAGACAATGCAAAAGTAATAGCAGCTCGTTCACCCGCTTTCGCATCGTAATTATAATAAAACGGAGCTTCAGGCAATGTCTCAAGACCATCTAATTGTTCATTTAAATACTCGACTACCCCATCGGTAAACTGCCAAACCACCTTTTCATGATTAATATCATCGGTGAATTCAATTGTCAGTCCAGCTGCTAGCACCGCTTTGGCTTTCAAATTATGCTTGAGCTGTTTTACATTAAATTTTGGCGTATCAAAGAAACTACCATCTGCCCAAAAGTGTACTTTAGTACCGCGTTTGCGCTTATTTGAGCTGACCGCTTCAGTCAACGGCGTAACGGGGGCACCATTTTCAAACGCCATATCAAACTGCGTACTATCACGCCAAACCGTAACCTCAACACGCGTTGATAGCGCATTGACGACAGAGATACCCACGCCATGCAAACCACCTGACACCTCATAATTGGAGGTCGAAAACTTCCCACCTGCATGTAAGCGGGTCAAAATCAGCTCAATACCTGATTGGTTAAATTCAGGATGAATATCCGTTGGCATACCGCGTCCATCATCTTCGACAGACAACGAGCCATCACTATGCAGCTGCACTTTAATGGTTTTAGCATAACCAGCCAACGCTTCATCAACCGAGTTATCAATGACCTCTTGCGCCAAATGGTTCGGGCGCGTGGTATCGGTGTACATACCTGGACGACGACGGACTGGCTCAAGACCTTCTAAAACTTCTAACGATTGCGCATTATATTGACTCACAAATGCATCCTTAACTGTTCACGTGCGTTTAATTCTATTAAACCATTATAACGAAAAATAGCGACGTTAACGTTAACAGTCCATCGCTTACGTCATATAATGTCGCCTGTTTAAACCAGTATTAAATCTTGTAGCCTATCTAACACCATCGGCAACTGCTCACTAAAATCACTGAAGCGATGATCGCCACCGGCTTGCATCGTTACCGATGCGCCCTGACTCTGATAAAAAGCTTTAGACAATTCAGAATTTAACAGCTCATCGCCCTTTTTCAGTAGCACAGCAACTTTATAGGGATAGTTTAGTGCTAAAAGTTGATGGTCTGCAAACCATTGCAAATCTAAGGGAGTAATATTCCAGCCGCCCGCCGTCGTATGCAGGACTTTATTATTAAGTAACCCATCACTGCTACCTCGATTTGATATCGATGTATTATAAAAACGCTGTAGGGTGATATGAGGCTGAATACTGGGATTTAGCAGTAACGCTGGGCAGCCTGTATGGTTGCTTATTAATGTGGAAAAATAACCACCTAATGAGCTACCGACCAATACCGTATTTGATAATGCAGAGTGCTTGTCAACAGCATTTTGACTGTCACTATTATTTAGATTTTTTATTAAAGACAGCAATTGCTCACACACTTGCGCAGGCGATTTATTCAAATTAGGGCGTAATACATTAACATCAGGATGATGACGTAGGCAGTATTTTTCTAACAGCACCCCTTTGGTCGAGTTGGCATCACTGTCCAGTCCATGGATATAAATAATGTTCACGTGCAATCTCACTTATTAATTTTGCTATGCTTAGCCTTTATATAGACTATAAAGGCTAAGCATAGCATTGCCTCGTCAAAAATAGTAACAATAAAGCGGCACACTGTTATTCGTTATTTACGACATAATAATGTTTTACAATAAAATGATTCAATTTGAAGGGATAACGATAAACGCGATGGAGCCGCCATGAACCAACAGTTTGAGCTGTTTGAGATTGCCAATCCATGTATTGGTGTCTGCCGAAGCAACAAAAAAGGCTATTGCTTTGGTTGCCTGCGCAGTCGAACGGAACGCCAACGATGGCATAATATGACCACAGAGCAGCAACGCGAAGTGCTGAGGCTTATCGTAGGACGTAAACAGCGTATAGAACAAATGAGACAGCTTAAAGATGAACAGTTAGGATTTGATTTTGAAGACACAGCTGAGGTGGGTAAGCTTTTTTAAAAATCTCATGATAACGCTTTAAAACTGTTATAAGCTTGGATAGTACCTTTAACTTCATGTGATGAAGCTTATTTAACCAGCTGAATAGGTAACGAGATCTAAAAAAACAAACTTAAAGAAGTCTTTAATCTATAGTTTCTAGCTTTCAACACTTCTTCCCAACTAATAAACCAGTATTTTTTACAAACCAAATACCAACCGTCAGGCAAAGAAAACCCCCCATCGCTTTCGCGAAGGGGGGGTTATCTAGGAATAGAGAGCTGACGATGACCTACTCTCACATGGGCGAACCACACTACCATTGGCGCAAAGACGTTTCACTTCTGAGTTCGGGAAGGGATCAGGTGGTTCCGTCTTGCTATTGTCGTCAGCAAAGGGGGTTAGATATGAGTCTGTAGTTGTTATTATGACGTCAAGTTTTAGCTTGTCATCGACCAACTTGTAACCTCACTGAATCAAGGTTAAAGGTGATATCGAAATATATATATTCTAAAGCTTTCGCTTTACAAGATAGATTAATTAGAGCTTTGATACAAACCACTTGGGTGTTGTATGGTCAAGCCAAACGAGCAATTAGTACAGGTTAGCTACATGCATCGCTGCACTTCCACACCCTGCCTATCAACGTCGTAGTCTTCAACGGCTCTTTAGGGAAATCTAATCTTGAGGTGGGCTTCTCGCTTAGATGCTTTCAGCGATTATCCCATCCGAACGTAGCTACCGGGCAATGCCACTGGCGTGACAACCCGAACACCAGAGGTTCGTCCACTCTGGTCCTCTCGTACTAGGAGCAGATCCTCTCAAATTTCCAACGCCCACGGTAGATAGGGACCGAACTGTCTCACGACGTTCTAAACCCAGCTCGCGTACCTCTTTAAATGGCGAACAGCCATACCCTTAGGACCTGCTTCAGCCCTAGGATGAGATGAGCCGACATCGAGGTGCCAAACACCGCCGTCGATATGAACTCTTGGGCGGTATCAGCCTGTTATCCCCAGAGTACCTTTTATCCGTTGAGCGATGGCCCTTCCATACAGAACCACCGGATCACTAAGACCTACTTTCGTACCTGCTCGACTTGTGGGTCTCGCAGTTAAGCGCGCTTTTGCCTTTATACTCTACGACCGATTTCCGACCGGTCTGAGCGCACCTTCGTACTCCTCCGTTACTCTTTAGGAGGAGACCGCCCCAGTCAAACTACCCACCATACATTGTCCTCGGTATTGTTATACCTGAGTTAGAACCCCAACATGACCAGGGTGGTATTTCAAGATTGGCTCCACCGAGACTAGCGTCTCGGCTTCAAAGCCTCCCACCTATCCTGCACAAGTCAGGTCAAAGTTCAATGTAAAGCTGTAGTAAAGGTTCACGGGGTCTTTCCGTCTAGCCGCGGGTACACAGCATCTTCACTGCGATTTCGATTTCACTGAGTCTCTGCTGGAGACAGCGCTGCCATCATTATGTCATTCGTGCAGGTCGGAACTTACCCGACAAGGAATTTCGCTACCTTAGGACCGTTATAGTTACGGCCGCCGTTTACTGGGGCTTCGATCAAGAGCTTCGCTTACGCTAACCCCATCAATTAACCTTCCAGCACCGGGCAGACATCACACCCTATACGTCCACTTTCGTGTTTGCAGAGTGCTGTGTTTTTAATAAACAGTTGCAGCAGCCTGGTATCTGCGACTGCCAACAGCTCAAGGAGCAAGTCCTATCACCATCGGCAGCGTACCTTCTCCCGAAGTTACGGTACCATTTTGCCTAGTTCCTTCAGCAGAGTTCTCTCAAGCGCCTTGGTATTCTCTACCTGATCACCTGTGTCGGTTTAGGGTACGATTCGTTTATAACTATAGCTTAGAAGCTTTTCCTGGAAGCATGGTATTTGCCACTTCGCTGTACAAGTACAGCTTGCTATCAGATCTCAGCATAATGACAGTCCGGATTTGCCTAAACTGTCTGCCTACATCCTTTCACCTGGACAACCAACGCCAGGCTGACATAACCTACTCCGTCCCTCCATCGCATTATAAACAAGTATCGGAATATTAACCGATTTCCCATCGACTACGCCTTTCGGCCTCGCCTTAGGGGTCGACTCACCCAGCCCCGATTAACGTTGGACTGGAACCCTTGATCTTCCGGCGTGCGAGCTTTTCACTCGCATTATCGTTACTCACGTCAGCATTCGCTCTTGTGATACCTCCAGCATGCCTTACGACACACCTTCACAGGCTTACACAACGCTCCCCTACCACTTGAAAACAAATTCAAATCCGCAGCTTCGGCTCCTAGTTTGAGCCCCGTTACATCTTCCGCGCGGGCCGACTCGACTAGTGAGCTATTACGCTTTCTTTAAAGGATGGCTGCTTCTAAGCCAACCTCCTAGCTGTCTATGCCTTCCCACCTCGTTTCCCACTTAACTAGGAATTTGGGGCCTTAGCTGGCGGTCTGGGTTGTTTCCCTCTCCACAATGGACGTTAGCACCCACTGTGTGTCTCCCGGATATCACTCATCGGTATTCGGAGTTTGCATCGGTTTGGTAAGTCGGTATGACCCCCTAGCCGAAACAGTGCTCTACCCCCAATGGTGTTCGTCCGAGGCGCTACCTAAATAGCTTTCGGGGAGAACCAGCTATCACCGAGTTTGATTAGCCTTTCACCCCTATCCACAAGTCATCCCCTAGCTTTTCAACGATAGTGGGTTCGGTCCTCCGGTGTCTGTTACGACACTTTCAACCTGCTCATGGATAGATCACTCGGTTTCGGGTCTATGCCCTGCAACTAAACGCCCTATTAAGACTCGGTTTCCCTACGGCTCCCCTAAACGGTTAACCTTGCTACAGAACATAAGTCGCTGACCCATTATACAAAAGGTACGCAGTCACCCCAATAAATTGAGGCTCCTACTGCTTGTACGCACACGGTTTCAGGTTCTATTTCACTCCCCTCACAGGGGTTCTTTTCGCCTTTCCCTCACGGTACTGGTTCACTATCGGTCAGTCAGGAGTATTTAGCCTTGGAGGATGGTCCCCCCATCTTCAAACAGGATTTCTCGTGTCCCGCCCTACTTAATATGTTAACGCTAATGTTTCGAATACAGGACTATCACCTACTACGGTCAGCTTTCCCACGCTGTTCTTCTACATTAGCATTAATCGGCTTCTCCCCGTTCGCTCGCCGCTACTTGGGGAATCTCATTTGATGTCTTTTCCTAAGGGTACTGAGATGTTTCACTTCCCCTCGTTTGCCTCTTGTACAAGTACAAGATACCTAGCTTATGCTAGGTGGGTTTCCCCATTCAGAAATCTCCGGATCACAGGATATTGCCGCCTCCCCGAAGCTTATCGCAGGCTGTCACGTCTTTCATCGCCTCTGACTGCCAAGGCATCCACCATGTGCGCTTCATTACTTGACCATACAACCCCAAGTAGTCTTTCGACTTCAAAGTGTTATATAAGTCTAATTATGATAACGATATCACCTAATTTTATACGCTTGATTCAGTTCTCTTTACTTTTTTAGCAATCAACCCCTGGGATAACAACTGATGTCGTTAAGGAGCTGATTACTAAGGTTAGAAACAACGCGTGAACACGTGTTCCTAACCCAGACTCATATCTATGTTTTTAAATAGTCTCTATGCTCTCGTCGAGTCACAGATTCTGTATAAAACAGAAAGAAGTAATCATGTTGATATATTGCTATATCAGAATCACTTGTTTCTATTTGATACCTATTTACTTATTAGCATCTAAAGATTCGTTTATTATGTGGTGGAGCCAAACGGAGTCGAACCGTTGACCTCCTGCGTGCAAGGCAGGCGCTCTACCAACTGAGCTATGGCCCCTAATAATGGTAGGCCTGGGCAGACTTGAACTGCCGACCCCCGCGTTATCAACACGGTGCTCTAACCAGCTGAGCTACAGGCCTGTACGAGGCATATACCTCTAGCTAATAAACTAGCTTAAACTAAAGAACAACTTGTTGTGAATTCTTGCTGACCGAATGTCATCTATAAGGAGGTGATCCAGCCGCAGGTTCCCCTACGGCTACCTTGTTACGACTTCACCCCAGTCATCAACCACACCGTGGTGAACGCCTTCCCGAAGGTTAAGCTATCCACTTCTGGTGCAATCAACTCCCATGGTGTGACGGGCGGTGTGTACAAGGCCCGGGAACGTATTCACCGCGGCATTCTGATCCGCGATTACTAGCGATTCCTACTTCATGGAGTCGAGTTGCAGACTCCAATCTGGACTACGATAGGCTTTTTGAGATTCGCATCACATCGCTGTGTAGCTGCCCTCTGTACCTACCATTGTAGCACGTGTGTAGCCCTGGTCGTAAGGGCCATGATGACTTGACGTCGTCCCCGCCTTCCTCCAGTTTGTCACTGGCAGTATCCTTAGAGTTCCCGGCTTAACCCGCTGGTAACTAAGGACAAGGGTTGCGCTCGTTGCGGGACTTAACCCAACATCTCACGACACGAGCTGACGACAGCCATGCAGCACCTGTATTCTAATTCCCGAAGGCACTCCCGCATCTCTGCAGGATTCTAGATATGTCAAGACCAGGTAAGGTTCTTCGCGTTGCATCGAATTAAACCACATGCTCCACCGCTTGTGCGGGCCCCCGTCAATTCATTTGAGTTTTAACCTTGCGGCCGTACTCCCCAGGCGGTCTACTTATTGCGTTAGCTGCGTCACTAAGTCCTCAAGGGACCCAACGACTAGTAGACATCGTTTACGGCGTGGACTACCAGGGTATCTAATCCTGTTTGCTACCCACGCTTTCGAGCCTCAGTGTCAGTATTATGCCAGAAGGCTGCCTTCGCCATCGGTATTCCTCCAGATCTCTACGCATTTCACCGCTACACCTGGAATTCTACCTTCCTCTCACATACTCTAGCTCAACAGTATCAGATGCAGTTCCCAGGTTGAGCCCGGGGATTTCACATCTGACTTATCGAGCCACCTACGCTCCCTTTACGCCCAGTAATTCCGATTAACGCTTGCACCCTCTGTATTACCGCGGCTGCTGGCACAGAGTTAGCCGGTGCTTATTCTGCAGCTAATGTCATCGTCTCCGGGTATTAACCGAAGAGTCTTCTTCACTGCTTAAAGTGCTTTACAACCAAAAGGCCTTCTTCACACACGCGGCATGGCTGGATCAGGGTTTCCCCCATTGTCCAATATTCCCCACTGCTGCCTCCCGTAGGAGTCCGGGCCGTGTCTCAGTCCCGGTGTGGCTGATCATCCTCTCAGACCAGCTACAGATCGTCGCCATGGTAGGCCTTTACCCCACCATCTAGCTAATCCGACTTAGGCTCATCTAATAGCGAGAGCAGTAAACTGCCCCCTTTCTCCCGTAGGTCGTATGCGGTATTAATACGAGTTTCCCCGTGCTATCCCCCACTACTAGGTAGATTCCTAAGTATTACTCACCCGTCCGCCGCTCGACGCCTGATAGCAAGCTATCATCGTTTCCGCTCGACTTGCATGTGTTAAGCCTGCCGCCAGCGTTCAATCTGAGCCATGATCAAACTCTTCAGTTTAATCTTGCTATGAAGCTCTTTAAAGAAGCTTCTAAACTTGGCTCATTTAATCTGGCAAATCGCTAAAAATTATGTTCGTAATGAATTAACTTTGAGTTTTTCTGCTGTCTTAAATGATAATTTTTATAGTTAGAATGACTCCCGAAAAGAGAGTAAAACCAACTTTATTTTTTAACATTCTGAATCAGCAAAAATCCACACAAGTTGTTCTTTAGTTATGCTTTTAAATAATGTCTCTACTGTCGTCCAGTAAGAGTGTTCTTTCTAAATAATTAAACCAATCTGGTTTATCCTATTTAGCAAGCTGACCATCATATCATGTTTTAATAGTCTGTCAACTTCTTTTCTTGATTTGTTTCAACTCGGTAATCTAAGTGATAAGTTGGTTAACTTACTGCCTAGCTTCCTTTGCTGTGGGGCGTATTATATAGATTCTGACAAGGGTGTCAATCGCTTTATGAAAGATTCTTAAACTAATTTCATCAGGTTTTGAATAGTCGATTGTTTTCAATGGGTTAGCGAAAATATTCATTTGGATGGTTTTGACTCTAACTAATAAATATTTAGATAGATCCTCTATTAATCTGAAATTGGAACGCTTTAAAACTGTTATAAGCTTGGATAGTACCTTTAACTTCATGTGATGAAGCTTATTTAACCAGCTGAATAGGTAACGAGATCTAAAAAAACAAACTTAAAGAAGTCTTTAATCTATAGTTTCTAGCTTTCAACACTTCTTCCCAACTAATAAACCAGTATTTTTTACAAACCAAATACCAACCGTCAGGCAAAGAAAACCCCCCATCGCTTTCGCGAAGGGGGGGTTATCTAGGAATAGAGAGCTGACGATGACCTACTCTCACATGGGCGAACCACACTACCATTGGCGCAAAGACGTTTCACTTCTGAGTTCGGGAAGGGATCAGGTGGTTCCGTCTTGCTATTGTCGTCAGCAAAGGGGGTTAGATATGAGTCTGTAGTTGTTATTATGACGTCAAGTTTTAGCTTGTCATCGACCAACTTGTAACCTCACTGAATCAAGGTTAAAGGTGATATCGAAATATATATATTCTAAAGCTTTCGCTTTACAAGATAGATTAATTAGAGCTTTGATACAAACCACTTGGGTGTTGTATGGTCAAGCCAAACGAGCAATTAGTACAGGTTAGCTACATGCATCGCTGCACTTCCACACCCTGCCTATCAACGTCGTAGTCTTCAACGGCTCTTTAGGGAAATCTAATCTTGAGGTGGGCTTCTCGCTTAGATGCTTTCAGCGATTATCCCATCCGAACGTAGCTACCGGGCAATGCCACTGGCGTGACAACCCGAACACCAGAGGTTCGTCCACTCTGGTCCTCTCGTACTAGGAGCAGATCCTCTCAAATTTCCAACGCCCACGGTAGATAGGGACCGAACTGTCTCACGACGTTCTAAACCCAGCTCGCGTACCTCTTTAAATGGCGAACAGCCATACCCTTAGGACCTGCTTCAGCCCTAGGATGAGATGAGCCGACATCGAGGTGCCAAACACCGCCGTCGATATGAACTCTTGGGCGGTATCAGCCTGTTATCCCCAGAGTACCTTTTATCCGTTGAGCGATGGCCCTTCCATACAGAACCACCGGATCACTAAGACCTACTTTCGTACCTGCTCGACTTGTGGGTCTCGCAGTTAAGCGCGCTTTTGCCTTTATACTCTACGACCGATTTCCGACCGGTCTGAGCGCACCTTCGTACTCCTCCGTTACTCTTTAGGAGGAGACCGCCCCAGTCAAACTACCCACCATACATTGTCCTCGGTATTGTTATACCTGAGTTAGAACCCCAACATGACCAGGGTGGTATTTCAAGATTGGCTCCACCGAGACTAGCGTCTCGGCTTCAAAGCCTCCCACCTATCCTGCACAAGTCAGGTCAAAGTTCAATGTAAAGCTGTAGTAAAGGTTCACGGGGTCTTTCCGTCTAGCCGCGGGTACACAGCATCTTCACTGCGATTTCGATTTCACTGAGTCTCTGCTGGAGACAGCGCTGCCATCATTATGTCATTCGTGCAGGTCGGAACTTACCCGACAAGGAATTTCGCTACCTTAGGACCGTTATAGTTACGGCCGCCGTTTACTGGGGCTTCGATCAAGAGCTTCGCTTACGCTAACCCCATCAATTAACCTTCCAGCACCGGGCAGACATCACACCCTATACGTCCACTTTCGTGTTTGCAGAGTGCTGTGTTTTTAATAAACAGTTGCAGCAGCCTGGTATCTGCGACTGCCAACAGCTCAAGGAGCAAGTCCTATCACCATCGGCAGCGTACCTTCTCCCGAAGTTACGGTACCATTTTGCCTAGTTCCTTCAGCAGAGTTCTCTCAAGCGCCTTGGTATTCTCTACCTGATCACCTGTGTCGGTTTAGGGTACGATTCGTTTATAACTATAGCTTAGAAGCTTTTCCTGGAAGCATGGTATTTGCCACTTCGCTGTACAAGTACAGCTTGCTATCAGATCTCAGCATAATGACAGTCCGGATTTGCCTAAACTGTCTGCCTACATCCTTTCACCTGGACAACCAACGCCAGGCTGACATAACCTACTCCGTCCCTCCATCGCATTATAAACAAGTATCGGAATATTAACCGATTTCCCATCGACTACGCCTTTCGGCCTCGCCTTAGGGGTCGACTCACCCAGCCCCGATTAACGTTGGACTGGAACCCTTGATCTTCCGGCGTGCGAGCTTTTCACTCGCATTATCGTTACTCACGTCAGCATTCGCTCTTGTGATACCTCCAGCATGCCTTACGACACACCTTCACAGGCTTACACAACGCTCCCCTACCACTTGAAAACAAATTCAAATCCGCAGCTTCGGCTCCTAGTTTGAGCCCCGTTACATCTTCCGCGCGGGCCGACTCGACTAGTGAGCTATTACGCTTTCTTTAAAGGATGGCTGCTTCTAAGCCAACCTCCTAGCTGTCTATGCCTTCCCACCTCGTTTCCCACTTAACTAGGAATTTGGGGCCTTAGCTGGCGGTCTGGGTTGTTTCCCTCTCCACAATGGACGTTAGCACCCACTGTGTGTCTCCCGGATATCACTCATCGGTATTCGGAGTTTGCATCGGTTTGGTAAGTCGGTATGACCCCCTAGCCGAAACAGTGCTCTACCCCCAATGGTGTTCGTCCGAGGCGCTACCTAAATAGCTTTCGGGGAGAACCAGCTATCACCGAGTTTGATTAGCCTTTCACCCCTATCCACAAGTCATCCCCTAGCTTTTCAACGATAGTGGGTTCGGTCCTCCGGTGTCTGTTACGACACTTTCAACCTGCTCATGGATAGATCACTCGGTTTCGGGTCTATGCCCTGCAACTAAACGCCCTATTAAGACTCGGTTTCCCTACGGCTCCCCTAAACGGTTAACCTTGCTACAGAACATAAGTCGCTGACCCATTATACAAAAGGTACGCAGTCACCCCAATAAATTGAGGCTCCTACTGCTTGTACGCACACGGTTTCAGGTTCTATTTCACTCCCCTCACAGGGGTTCTTTTCGCCTTTCCCTCACGGTACTGGTTCACTATCGGTCAGTCAGGAGTATTTAGCCTTGGAGGATGGTCCCCCCATCTTCAAACAGGATTTCTCGTGTCCCGCCCTACTTAATATGTTAACGCTAATGTTTCGAATACAGGACTATCACCTACTACGGTCAGCTTTCCCACGCTGTTCTTCTACATTAGCATTAATCGGCTTCTCCCCGTTCGCTCGCCGCTACTTGGGGAATCTCATTTGATGTCTTTTCCTAAGGGTACTGAGATGTTTCACTTCCCCTCGTTTGCCTCTTGTACAAGTACAAGATACCTAGCTTATGCTAGGTGGGTTTCCCCATTCAGAAATCTCCGGATCACAGGATATTGCCGCCTCCCCGAAGCTTATCGCAGGCTGTCACGTCTTTCATCGCCTCTGACTGCCAAGGCATCCACCATGTGCGCTTCATTACTTGACCATACAACCCCAAGTAGTCTTTCGACTTCAAAGTGTTATATAAGTCTAATTATGATAACGATATCACCTAATTTTATACGCTTGATTCAGTTCTCTTTACTTTTTTAGCAATCAACCCCTGGGATAACAACTGATGTCGTTAAGGAGCTGATTACTAAGGTTAGAAACAACGCGTGAACACGTGTTCCTAACCCAGACTCATATCTATGTTTTTAAATAGTCTCTATGCTCTCGTCGAGTCACAGATTCTGTATAAAACAGAAAGAAGTAATCATGTTGATATATTGCTATATCAGAATCACTTGTTTCTATTTGATACCTATTTACTTATTAGCATCTAAAGATTCGTTTATTATGTGGTGGAGCCAAACGGAGTCGAACCGTTGACCTCCTGCGTGCAAGGCAGGCGCTCTACCAACTGAGCTATGGCCCCTAATAATGGTAGGCCTGGGCAGACTTGAACTGCCGACCCCCGCGTTATCAACACGGTGCTCTAACCAGCTGAGCTACAGGCCTGTACGAGGCATATACCTCTAGCTAATAAACTAGCTTAAACTAAAGAACAACTTGTTGTGAATTCTTGCTGACCGAATGTCATCTATAAGGAGGTGATCCAGCCGCAGGTTCCCCTACGGCTACCTTGTTACGACTTCACCCCAGTCATCAACCACACCGTGGTGAACGCCTTCCCGAAGGTTAAGCTATCCACTTCTGGTGCAATCAACTCCCATGGTGTGACGGGCGGTGTGTACAAGGCCCGGGAACGTATTCACCGCGGCATTCTGATCCGCGATTACTAGCGATTCCTACTTCATGGAGTCGAGTTGCAGACTCCAATCTGGACTACGATAGGCTTTTTGAGATTCGCATCACATCGCTGTGTAGCTGCCCTCTGTACCTACCATTGTAGCACGTGTGTAGCCCTGGTCGTAAGGGCCATGATGACTTGACGTCGTCCCCGCCTTCCTCCAGTTTGTCACTGGCAGTATCCTTAGAGTTCCCGGCTTAACCCGCTGGTAACTAAGGACAAGGGTTGCGCTCGTTGCGGGACTTAACCCAACATCTCACGACACGAGCTGACGACAGCCATGCAGCACCTGTATTCTAATTCCCGAAGGCACTCCCGCATCTCTGCAGGATTCTAGATATGTCAAGACCAGGTAAGGTTCTTCGCGTTGCATCGAATTAAACCACATGCTCCACCGCTTGTGCGGGCCCCCGTCAATTCATTTGAGTTTTAACCTTGCGGCCGTACTCCCCAGGCGGTCTACTTATTGCGTTAGCTGCGTCACTAAGTCCTCAAGGGACCCAACGACTAGTAGACATCGTTTACGGCGTGGACTACCAGGGTATCTAATCCTGTTTGCTACCCACGCTTTCGAGCCTCAGTGTCAGTATTATGCCAGAAGGCTGCCTTCGCCATCGGTATTCCTCCAGATCTCTACGCATTTCACCGCTACACCTGGAATTCTACCTTCCTCTCACATACTCTAGCTCAACAGTATCAGATGCAGTTCCCAGGTTGAGCCCGGGGATTTCACATCTGACTTATCGAGCCACCTACGCTCCCTTTACGCCCAGTAATTCCGATTAACGCTTGCACCCTCTGTATTACCGCGGCTGCTGGCACAGAGTTAGCCGGTGCTTATTCTGCAGCTAATGTCATCGTCTCCGGGTATTAACCGAAGAGTCTTCTTCACTGCTTAAAGTGCTTTACAACCAAAAGGCCTTCTTCACACACGCGGCATGGCTGGATCAGGGTTTCCCCCATTGTCCAATATTCCCCACTGCTGCCTCCCGTAGGAGTCCGGGCCGTGTCTCAGTCCCGGTGTGGCTGATCATCCTCTCAGACCAGCTACAGATCGTCGCCATGGTAGGCCTTTACCCCACCATCTAGCTAATCCGACTTAGGCTCATCTAATAGCGAGAGCAGTAAACTGCCCCCTTTCTCCCGTAGGTCGTATGCGGTATTAATACGAGTTTCCCCGTGCTATCCCCCACTACTAGGTAGATTCCTAAGTATTACTCACCCGTCCGCCGCTCGACGCCTGATAGCAAGCTATCATCGTTTCCGCTCGACTTGCATGTGTTAAGCCTGCCGCCAGCGTTCAATCTGAGCCATGATCAAACTCTTCAGTTTAATCTTGCTATGAAGCTCTTTAAAGAAGCTTCTAAACTTGGCTCATTTAATCTGGCAAATCGCTAAAAATTATGTTCGTAATGAATTAACTTTGAGTTTTTCTGCTGTCTTAAATGATAATTTTTATAGTTAGAATGACTCCCGAAAAGAGAGTAAAACCAACTTTATTTTTTAACATTCTGAATCAGCAAAAATCCACACAAGTTGTTCTTTAGTTATGCTTTTAAATAATGTCTCTACTGTCGTCCAGTAAGAGTGTTCTTTCTAAATAATTAAACCAATCTGGTTTATCCTATTTAGCAAGCTGACCATCATATCATGTTTTAATAGTCTGTCAACTTCTTTTCTTGATTTGTTTCAACTCGGTAATCTAAGTGATAAGTTGGTTAACTTACTGCCTAGCTTCCTTTGCTGTGGGGCGTATTATATAGATTCTGACAAGGGTGTCAATCGCTTTATGAAAGATTCTTAAACTAATTTCATCAGGTTTTGAATAGTCGATTGTTTTCAATGGGTTAGCGAAAATATTCATTTGGATGGTTTTGACTCTAACTAATAAATATTTAGATAGATCCTCTATTAATCTGAAATTGGAACGCTTTAAAACTGTTATAAGCTTGGATAGTACCTTTAACTTCATGTGATGAAGCTTATTTAACCAGCTGAATAGGTAACGAGATCTAAAAAAACAAACTTAAAGAAGTCTTTAATCTATAGTTTCTAGCTTTCAACACTTCTTCCCAACTAATAAACCAGTATTTTTTACAAACCAAATACCAACCGTCAGGCAAAGAAAACCCCCCATCGCTTTCGCGAAGGGGGGGTTATCTAGGAATAGAGAGCTGACGATGACCTACTCTCACATGGGCGAACCACACTACCATTGGCGCAAAGACGTTTCACTTCTGAGTTCGGGAAGGGATCAGGTGGTTCCGTCTTGCTATTGTCGTCAGCAAAGGGGGTTAGATATGAGTCTGTAGTTGTTATTATGACGTCAAGTTTTAGCTTGTCATCGACCAACTTGTAACCTCACTGAATCAAGGTTAAAGGTGATATCGAAATATATATATTCTAAAGCTTTCGCTTTACAAGATAGATTAATTAGAGCTTTGATACAAACCACTTGGGTGTTGTATGGTCAAGCCAAACGAGCAATTAGTACAGGTTAGCTACATGCATCGCTGCACTTCCACACCCTGCCTATCAACGTCGTAGTCTTCAACGGCTCTTTAGGGAAATCTAATCTTGAGGTGGGCTTCTCGCTTAGATGCTTTCAGCGATTATCCCATCCGAACGTAGCTACCGGGCAATGCCACTGGCGTGACAACCCGAACACCAGAGGTTCGTCCACTCTGGTCCTCTCGTACTAGGAGCAGATCCTCTCAAATTTCCAACGCCCACGGTAGATAGGGACCGAACTGTCTCACGACGTTCTAAACCCAGCTCGCGTACCTCTTTAAATGGCGAACAGCCATACCCTTAGGACCTGCTTCAGCCCTAGGATGAGATGAGCCGACATCGAGGTGCCAAACACCGCCGTCGATATGAACTCTTGGGCGGTATCAGCCTGTTATCCCCAGAGTACCTTTTATCCGTTGAGCGATGGCCCTTCCATACAGAACCACCGGATCACTAAGACCTACTTTCGTACCTGCTCGACTTGTGGGTCTCGCAGTTAAGCGCGCTTTTGCCTTTATACTCTACGACCGATTTCCGACCGGTCTGAGCGCACCTTCGTACTCCTCCGTTACTCTTTAGGAGGAGACCGCCCCAGTCAAACTACCCACCATACATTGTCCTCGGTATTGTTATACCTGAGTTAGAACCCCAACATGACCAGGGTGGTATTTCAAGATTGGCTCCACCGAGACTAGCGTCTCGGCTTCAAAGCCTCCCACCTATCCTGCACAAGTCAGGTCAAAGTTCAATGTAAAGCTGTAGTAAAGGTTCACGGGGTCTTTCCGTCTAGCCGCGGGTACACAGCATCTTCACTGCGATTTCGATTTCACTGAGTCTCTGCTGGAGACAGCGCTGCCATCATTATGTCATTCGTGCAGGTCGGAACTTACCCGACAAGGAATTTCGCTACCTTAGGACCGTTATAGTTACGGCCGCCGTTTACTGGGGCTTCGATCAAGAGCTTCGCTTACGCTAACCCCATCAATTAACCTTCCAGCACCGGGCAGACATCACACCCTATACGTCCACTTTCGTGTTTGCAGAGTGCTGTGTTTTTAATAAACAGTTGCAGCAGCCTGGTATCTGCGACTGCCAACAGCTCAAGGAGCAAGTCCTATCACCATCGGCAGCGTACCTTCTCCCGAAGTTACGGTACCATTTTGCCTAGTTCCTTCAGCAGAGTTCTCTCAAGCGCCTTGGTATTCTCTACCTGATCACCTGTGTCGGTTTAGGGTACGATTCGTTTATAACTATAGCTTAGAAGCTTTTCCTGGAAGCATGGTATTTGCCACTTCGCTGTACAAGTACAGCTTGCTATCAGATCTCAGCATAATGACAGTCCGGATTTGCCTAAACTGTCTGCCTACATCCTTTCACCTGGACAACCAACGCCAGGCTGACATAACCTACTCCGTCCCTCCATCGCATTATAAACAAGTATCGGAATATTAACCGATTTCCCATCGACTACGCCTTTCGGCCTCGCCTTAGGGGTCGACTCACCCAGCCCCGATTAACGTTGGACTGGAACCCTTGATCTTCCGGCGTGCGAGCTTTTCACTCGCATTATCGTTACTCACGTCAGCATTCGCTCTTGTGATACCTCCAGCATGCCTTACGACACACCTTCACAGGCTTACACAACGCTCCCCTACCACTTGAAAACAAATTCAAATCCGCAGCTTCGGCTCCTAGTTTGAGCCCCGTTACATCTTCCGCGCGGGCCGACTCGACTAGTGAGCTATTACGCTTTCTTTAAAGGATGGCTGCTTCTAAGCCAACCTCCTAGCTGTCTATGCCTTCCCACCTCGTTTCCCACTTAACTAGGAATTTGGGGCCTTAGCTGGCGGTCTGGGTTGTTTCCCTCTCCACAATGGACGTTAGCACCCACTGTGTGTCTCCCGGATATCACTCATCGGTATTCGGAGTTTGCATCGGTTTGGTAAGTCGGTATGACCCCCTAGCCGAAACAGTGCTCTACCCCCAATGGTGTTCGTCCGAGGCGCTACCTAAATAGCTTTCGGGGAGAACCAGCTATCACCGAGTTTGATTAGCCTTTCACCCCTATCCACAAGTCATCCCCTAGCTTTTCAACGATAGTGGGTTCGGTCCTCCGGTGTCTGTTACGACACTTTCAACCTGCTCATGGATAGATCACTCGGTTTCGGGTCTATGCCCTGCAACTAAACGCCCTATTAAGACTCGGTTTCCCTACGGCTCCCCTAAACGGTTAACCTTGCTACAGAACATAAGTCGCTGACCCATTATACAAAAGGTACGCAGTCACCCCAATAAATTGAGGCTCCTACTGCTTGTACGCACACGGTTTCAGGTTCTATTTCACTCCCCTCACAGGGGTTCTTTTCGCCTTTCCCTCACGGTACTGGTTCACTATCGGTCAGTCAGGAGTATTTAGCCTTGGAGGATGGTCCCCCCATCTTCAAACAGGATTTCTCGTGTCCCGCCCTACTTAATATGTTAACGCTAATGTTTCGAATACAGGACTATCACCTACTACGGTCAGCTTTCCCACGCTGTTCTTCTACATTAGCATTAATCGGCTTCTCCCCGTTCGCTCGCCGCTACTTGGGGAATCTCATTTGATGTCTTTTCCTAAGGGTACTGAGATGTTTCACTTCCCCTCGTTTGCCTCTTGTACAAGTACAAGATACCTAGCTTATGCTAGGTGGGTTTCCCCATTCAGAAATCTCCGGATCACAGGATATTGCCGCCTCCCCGAAGCTTATCGCAGGCTGTCACGTCTTTCATCGCCTCTGACTGCCAAGGCATCCACCATGTGCGCTTCATTACTTGACCATACAACCCCAAGTAGTCTTTCGACTTCAAAGTGTTATATAAGTCTAATTATGATAACGATATCACCTAATTTTATACGCTTGATTCAGTTCTCTTTACTTTTTTAGCAATCAACCCCTGGGATAACAACTGATGTCGTTAAGGAGCTGATTACTAAGGTTAGAAACAACGCGTGAACACGTGTTCCTAACCCAGACTCATATCTATGTTTTTAAATAGTCTCTATGCTCTCGTCGAGTCACAGATTCTGTATAAAACAGAAAGAAGTAATCATGTTGATATATTGCTATATCAGAATCACTTGTTTCTATTTGATACCTATTTACTTATTAGCATCTAAAGATTCGTTTATTATGTGGTGGAGCCAAACGGAGTCGAACCGTTGACCTCCTGCGTGCAAGGCAGGCGCTCTACCAACTGAGCTATGGCCCCTAATAATGGTAGGCCTGGGCAGACTTGAACTGCCGACCCCCGCGTTATCAACACGGTGCTCTAACCAGCTGAGCTACAGGCCTGTACGAGGCATATACCTCTAGCTAATAAACTAGCTTAAACTAAAGAACAACTTGTTGTGAATTCTTGCTGACCGAATGTCATCTATAAGGAGGTGATCCAGCCGCAGGTTCCCCTACGGCTACCTTGTTACGACTTCACCCCAGTCATCAACCACACCGTGGTGAACGCCTTCCCGAAGGTTAAGCTATCCACTTCTGGTGCAATCAACTCCCATGGTGTGACGGGCGGTGTGTACAAGGCCCGGGAACGTATTCACCGCGGCATTCTGATCCGCGATTACTAGCGATTCCTACTTCATGGAGTCGAGTTGCAGACTCCAATCTGGACTACGATAGGCTTTTTGAGATTCGCATCACATCGCTGTGTAGCTGCCCTCTGTACCTACCATTGTAGCACGTGTGTAGCCCTGGTCGTAAGGGCCATGATGACTTGACGTCGTCCCCGCCTTCCTCCAGTTTGTCACTGGCAGTATCCTTAGAGTTCCCGGCTTAACCCGCTGGTAACTAAGGACAAGGGTTGCGCTCGTTGCGGGACTTAACCCAACATCTCACGACACGAGCTGACGACAGCCATGCAGCACCTGTATTCTAATTCCCGAAGGCACTCCCGCATCTCTGCAGGATTCTAGATATGTCAAGACCAGGTAAGGTTCTTCGCGTTGCATCGAATTAAACCACATGCTCCACCGCTTGTGCGGGCCCCCGTCAATTCATTTGAGTTTTAACCTTGCGGCCGTACTCCCCAGGCGGTCTACTTATTGCGTTAGCTGCGTCACTAAGTCCTCAAGGGACCCAACGACTAGTAGACATCGTTTACGGCGTGGACTACCAGGGTATCTAATCCTGTTTGCTACCCACGCTTTCGAGCCTCAGTGTCAGTATTATGCCAGAAGGCTGCCTTCGCCATCGGTATTCCTCCAGATCTCTACGCATTTCACCGCTACACCTGGAATTCTACCTTCCTCTCACATACTCTAGCTCAACAGTATCAGATGCAGTTCCCAGGTTGAGCCCGGGGATTTCACATCTGACTTATCGAGCCACCTACGCTCCCTTTACGCCCAGTAATTCCGATTAACGCTTGCACCCTCTGTATTACCGCGGCTGCTGGCACAGAGTTAGCCGGTGCTTATTCTGCAGCTAATGTCATCGTCTCCGGGTATTAACCGAAGAGTCTTCTTCACTGCTTAAAGTGCTTTACAACCAAAAGGCCTTCTTCACACACGCGGCATGGCTGGATCAGGGTTTCCCCCATTGTCCAATATTCCCCACTGCTGCCTCCCGTAGGAGTCCGGGCCGTGTCTCAGTCCCGGTGTGGCTGATCATCCTCTCAGACCAGCTACAGATCGTCGCCATGGTAGGCCTTTACCCCACCATCTAGCTAATCCGACTTAGGCTCATCTAATAGCGAGAGCAGTAAACTGCCCCCTTTCTCCCGTAGGTCGTATGCGGTATTAATACGAGTTTCCCCGTGCTATCCCCCACTACTAGGTAGATTCCTAAGTATTACTCACCCGTCCGCCGCTCGACGCCTGATAGCAAGCTATCATCGTTTCCGCTCGACTTGCATGTGTTAAGCCTGCCGCCAGCGTTCAATCTGAGCCATGATCAAACTCTTCAGTTTAATCTTGCTATGAAGCTCTTTAAAGAAGCTTCTAAACTTGGCTCATTTAATCTGGCAAATCGCTAAAAATTATGTTCGTAATGAATTAACTTTGAGTTTTTCTGCTGTCTTAAATGATAATTTTTATAGTTAGAATGACTCCCGAAAAGAGAGTAAAACCAACTTTATTTTTTAACATTCTGAATCAGCAAAAATCCACACAAGTTGTTCTTTAGTTATGCTTTTAAATAATGTCTCTACTGTCGTCCAGTAAGAGTGTTCTTTCTAAATAATTAAACCAATCTGGTTTATCCTATTTAGCAAGCTGACCATCATATCATGTTTTAATAGTCTGTCAACTTCTTTTCTTGATTTGTTTCAACTCGGTAATCTAAGTGATAAGTTGGTTAACTTACTGCCTAGCTTCCTTTGCTGTGGGGCGTATTATATAGATTCTGACAAGGGTGTCAATCGCTTTATGAAAGATTCTTAAACTAATTTCATCAGGTTTTGAATAGTCGATTGTTTTCAATGGGTTAAGCAGTTAGTTGACTTTACTATTTCCAAATCATGTTGTAAATAGACTTTGACTCTATGAATATTCTATCTAATTTCCTTCCCACTGTTTGTTCAACGCCGTCATCAACTTACTTTAATAGCCGCTTTTATCACTAAACAACCTTTTATTTGATTGTATTGATATTGGAACATAAAGCACCTATATATGAAAACTGATCAATGACTATATAGAAGGCTATTCATAACTGCCACTATTCCCTAGCTATCTAGTGTTGATAAGTAGTTTTTGCTATAATAGCTGACTTTATAATATTACTTAATGGTGCTTCTTATAAGTCCTTGTAGTTCAAAGTTTGCTTATCTGGACTTTATGCCTTTAGGTAATACCTATCTCTTACAACATATCATAGCAATTAGATATAATTGACGTAGTCTTACGGTTATATGATTGATGGTTGCAATCATCACTGCCAACGGACGCAAAAAGGTGAATAGATTATGGTAGCGATTACTTTACCCGATGGTAGCGTAAAAAACTTCGAAGGCAATACAACGGTCATGGAAGTGGCGCAAAGTATTGGGACAGGACTTGCTAAAGCGACGGTTGCTGGACGTGTAGATGGTCAGTTGGTAGATGCGCACGATCCTATTGTTGCAGATGCGAGAGTTGAAATCGTAACGCCAAAAGATGATGACGGTGTCGATATTATTCGCCATTCTTGTGCTCACCTATTAGGTCATGCAGTCAAGCAACTCTATCCTGATGTAAAAATGGTGATTGGTCCCGTTATCGATGACGGTTTTTATTATGATATCTATAGTAAGACGCCGTTTACGCCTGAGCATATGGCAGCTATTGAAAAACGTATGATGGAGCTGATTAAGCAAGATTATGACGTTATCAAAAAAATGACGCCACGTGCTGAGGCTATTGAGATATTTCAGTCACGTGGTGAAGACTATAAACTTAAACTGATTAATGATATGCCGAGTGAAGAGGCTTTTGGGTTATATCATCATCAAGAATATGTCGATATGTGCCGTGGTCCGCATGTACCAAACACCCGCTTCTTAAAAGTCTTTAAACTGACCAAAATGTCAGGTGCTTATTGGCGCGGTGATGCTAAGAACGAACAGCTACAACGTATTTATGGTACAGCGTGGGCGGATAAGAAAGATTTAAAAGCGTATATTCAGCGTATCGAAGAAGCCGAAAAACGTGACCATCGTAAAATTGGTAAAGCGTTAAATCTGTTCCATATGCAAGAACAAGCGCCGGGCATGGTGTTTTGGCATCCGAACGGCTGGACGATTTATCAAGTACTTGAGCAATATATGCGTAAAGTACAATACGATAATGGTTATGAAGAGATCAAAACGCCACAGATCGTTGATCGTAGTTTGTGGGAGCGTTCTGGACATTGGGGAAACTATGCGACCAATATGTTTACCACTTCGAGCGAAAATCGCGATTATGCCGTAAAACCCATGAACTGTCCTTGTCACGTGCAAGTCTTTAACCAAGGCTTAAAATCTTACCGTGACTTGCCACTACGTATGGCAGAGTTTGGCTCATGTCATCGAAACGAGCCATCAGGTTCGCTCCATGGTTTGATGCGGGTTCGCGGTTTTACTCAAGACGATGCGCATATCTTCTGTACGCAGTCGCAAATCCAGCAAGAAGTTGCTGATTTTATTAAGCTGACCCTTGCTGTTTATGAAGACTTTGGGTTTGATAATATCATTATGAAACTCTCGACCCGTCCTGAAAAACGTGTCGGCAGCGATGAGTCTTGGGATTTTGCAGAAAAAGCGCTAGCGGATGCATTAGATAGTTCAGGTCTTGATTGGGATTATCTCCCAGGTGAAGGTGCATTTTATGGCCCGAAGATTGAGTTTAGTCTCAAAGACTCTTTAGGACGTGTGTGGCAGTGTGGCACCATTCAGGTTGATCCAAACATGCCTGAACGCCTTGATGCAGAATTTGTCAATGAGCAAAACGAGCGCGAAGTACCGATTATGTTGCACCGTGCCATCTTGGGTTCATTTGAGCGCTTTATCGGTATTTTGATTGAGAACTATGCTGGTTGGATGCCAGTATGGCTAGCACCGCAACAAGTGGTAGTCATGAATATCACAGATAAACAGGCAGATGCGTGTGAAAATGTGGTCAATGAGTTGAAAAAAGCAGGCTTACGCGCCATTAGTGACTTGCGTAACGAAAAAATTGGATTTAAGATACGAGAGAAAACATTAGAACGTATTCCCTATATGCTAGTATTAGGGGATAAAGAAGTCGAATCAGGCAGCGTCAACGTCAGGACTCGCGAAGGCGAAAATCTAGGCGTGATGAGTGTCGCTGAATTTATCACATTAGTAGAAGCAGCTGTTGCTGAAAAAGGCCGACAGATCCCAAAAATAGATCAGGAGTAATACCTATTAAACAGTCAAACCGTTTGAACATCAATGAAGATATCAGTGCCAAAGAAGTCCGTCTGGTCAAAGAAGACGGTGAACAAATGGGCGTGGTCGATATCGACACCGCAATGAAAGCGGCACGTGAAGACAGTCTAGATTTAGTAGAGCTGGTTCCCGAAGCCAAACCGCCAGTATGTAAAATCATGGATTATAAACATTTCCTCTATGATCAAAAGCAAAAGGCGAAAGAAGCTAAAAAGAATCAAAAGCAGACTCAGCTAAAAGAGATGAAGCTACGTCCTAGCACTGAAGAGGCCGATTACCAGGTTAAACTCAGAAAAATCGTTAGCTTCTTAGAAGATCAGGACAAAGTTAAAATTAGCATCCGTTTCCGCGGACGTGAAATGGCGCACCAAGAAATTGGTCGCAAGCAACTTGATCGTATCATTGAAGATACGGCTGATATCTCAAACGTCGAACAGTATCCTAAGATGGAAGGTCGTCAAATGGGTATGCTGTTAGGACCTACTAAGAAGAAATAGACTTTTTAATCGTCTATTCTTAGTAGTGGCTGTGGTTATATAGATATCCGTGATTTCCCACCACCAATATGCTACGGCGTATTGGTGGTTTTTAGTATGTAGGGCTTAATAAGCATTTTTACAGTTAATTATGACACTTGTACCTCTTTGGCTATCGTTAACCTTAAATATAAGAAGCCGACAGTGATTTACAAAATCCATCTTCTCAAACTTTTCATTACACGGTAACCTAAAGACCTATTCTGCAATTGTTAATAATAATTTCAATAAAAGCAATTTAACTGATAAAAATAATCTATACCTCGGCTATAAATGTCGCTGATAAAAAATATAACCTCTTTTAGATATCATAGGAAATCTTATGCAAGAATTAACTCCACCTGCCAATACCTCTACACCAACCCTTACCCTCACTGCACCTGAGCCTGTCAAAGAGATACAAAAAAGTGAAGCTGATCAGATGGTAAAATTGGACGAAAGCGATATTCCAGAGCTTGATGCCAAAGTCGATGCTTTTGTTGATCATGTAATCAACAATTCAGTGCATAGTAATGAGTTTAAAGAAAACGTCCAGTCTATCCATAATTTGGGCAATAAAGAGATTCGCGAGTCGGCGCAAGTTTCTAATCGTATGTTAGCGCTACCTGCAAAAAGCCTGAATGACAGCTTATTTGACAACTCCCCTATTGCCAAGTCGTTGACGGAGCTGCGTGGTATCGTCGAAGATTTAGACCCCAGTAAAAAAGAGCTGACCAGCTCACGTAAGCTGTTTGGTTTGATTCCATTTGGCAATAAAGTACAAGATTATTTCCGTCAGTACGAATCGGCGCAATCACATATTAATGCGGTAGTAACAAGCCTCTATAATGGAAAAGATGAGCTACTCAAAGACAATGCCATGATTGAGCAAGAAAAAATCAATATGTGGGAGCTGATGCAGTCGATTCGTCAGTATATCTATGTGGGTAAAAAAATCGATGAGCAGCTTGAACAAAAAGTCTATGCGATAGAAGCGACTGACCCTGAGAAAGCACGTATTATTAAAGAAGAGATGCTGTTTTATGTCCGCCAAAAAAACACCGACTTTTTGACACAATTGGCAGTAAACGTTCAAGGTTATTTAGCATTGGATACTATCCGTAAAAACAATTTAGAGCTGATTAAAGGGGTAGATCGCGCCACTACTACCACTATATCAGCCCTACGTACGGCAGTGGTTGTCGCACAAGCCATGACTAACCAAAAACTGGTACTTGACCAAATCACAGCTTTGAATAAAACCACCAGTAGCTTGATTGAATCAACTTCGGCAATGCTCAAGCGTCAATCACTTGAGATTCATGAGCAAGCGACCAGCAGCACTATTGAGCTTGATAAACTGCAAAATGCCTTCAATAATGTCTATGACACCATGGATATGATTAGTAATTATAAAATTGAAGCGCTTGAGAGTATGAAGCAAACGGTCAATACTTTGACCACTGAGGTTGATAAAGCCCAAAAATACCTCGATAAATCTAATCAGACCACGGTATTGGAAGTGTCAAAAGAATTGAACATGGAAAAAATAACCAATCAATCAAATACGGTCGATATTGATATTTAATTTGGATAAGCATTCACTTTTAATAAAATTTGACCACTAAAGACTACTCGCTATCAAATACAGATAAGACAATTGACCTAAGATATTGGGACGTTGTTCGTGTTAAGATAGCCATTATTAATAATTTAAAAATAGATACGGTAATTTATGAGTTGGAATGATCCAAACGCCTCAAGTGAGGCACAAAAATATGATAACCCGATTCCTAGTCGCGAGCTTATATTAAGCACGATTAATGAACACGGTGAAATCACCCATCAGCAATTGGCGACAGCCTTTAACATTGCTGATCCTGATCAATTTGACGCTTTGGGCAATCGCCTAAAAGCGATGGCACGCGATGGACAAGTAAACCGCGACGGTCGTCCTTATCGATATCGTACAGTCACTCAGCACGATATCGTCACTGGTACAGTGACTGCCCATCCAAAAGGTTTTGGCTTTGTGTTATTAAGTGATATGCCTGACCTATTCTTGCATGAAAAACAAATGCGTTGGGTCTTTAATGGCGATACCGTAGAAGCGGTCGGTACTTCAACAGACAACCGCGGTCGTACTGAAGGTCGTATCGTTGATGTCGTTGAGCGTCGTCAAAATCATTTTATCGGTACGCTGGCTCATGATGAAGACGGTTACTGTGTTGAGCTTGGTAGCCCAAATAACCATCAGCCGATTACCGTCACAGAAGACAATGTACAGGCTTTCAATGCTAAGCAAGGCTCGCCGGTAAAAGTTGATATTATTGATTGGCCAAATCAACATGAATTTGCCACAGGCAAAATCACTGAAGTCTTATCTGATGACAATGATCGCGAACTGATCATTGAGACTACGTTACTTAATTATGATATTCCATCAGAGTTCAGTGAAGCGGTGCTCAATCAAGCAAATGATTATAAAGAGCCGACTGAAAAAGATCTAAAAGGTCGTGTCGACTTACGTGAGTTGCCATTAGTAACTATTGATGGTGAAGATGCTCGTGATTTTGATGATGCTGTGTTTGCAGAAAAGCGTTCTGGTGGTAATTATCGCGTCTTGGTAGCAATTGCCGATGTCAGTTACTATGTGACACCGAACTCGCCACTGGATCAAAATGCTTATGAACGTGGTACGTCAGTATATTTCCCGCATCAAGTGATTCCGATGTTGCCTGAAGTACTTTCTAATGGTCTATGTTCGCTGAATCCTAATCTTGATCGTCTCTGTATGGTTGCCGATATTAAGATATCACGTGCTGGTAAAATTACCAGTTATGAGTTTTATCCTGGCGTCATGCACTCGCAAGCACGCTTGACTTATAATCAAGTAAACGCTTATCTTGAGAATCCAAAAGACAGTAGCGTTCCAAAATCGTTGACAGAAAATAAAGAGGTCAAAAAATCTGTCGATACCTTACATCAACTGTATGAGCTACTCCTCAAAAAGCGTGAAGAACGTCATGCAATGGAGTTTGAGACCGTTGAGACATATATTAAGTTCAATGAAAAAGGTGGTATCGAAGCCATCTTGCCTCGTACGCGCGGTGATGCGCAAAAGCTTATCGAAGAGTGTATGCTGCTTGCCAATACTTGTGCAGCAAACTTTGCGCTAAAAAATGAGCTGCCTGTGTTATATCGCAATCATGATAAGCCTGATGGCGAAAAGTCGATGCGTATCCATGAATATGCCAAAAACTTTGGTCTAAGCTTCCCAGAAGAAAATCCTACTCAAGCGGATTATCAGCGTATTATTGAAGCGACTAAAGAGCGTCCTGATGCTATCAGTATTCATAGCATGCTGTTACGTTCGATGATGCAAGCAAACTATTCTCCTGATAATATCGGTCACTTTGGTTTGGCTTATGACGAGTATAGCCATTTTACCTCGCCGATTCGTCGTTATCCTGATTTAATGTTGCATCGTGCGATCAAGGCGAAAGTGACAAATGCCAAACAGCCTGTGATGGATTTTTCATTAGAAGGTGCTGGCATGCAAACCTCAGATACTGAGCGCCGTGCTGAAAAGGCTTCACGCTACGTAGAATCATGGCTCAAATGTCATTATATGAAAGATCATGTCGGTGAAGAGTTCGATGGTGTCGTAACTACCGTCACGAACTTTGGTTTATTTATTACTCTGACGGATTTGTATATCGATGGTTTGGTGCATATCTCAAACGTTGGTGACGATTTCTTTGTTTATGATGAGCAGCAGCAACAGCTTATCGGTAAAGACAGAGGCACAGTGTTTGGGCTGGGCGATTTGGTTAAAGTGAAAGTAGCTGGCGTTAATATGGATCTGCTACAAATTGACTTTGGTTTACAAGCAAAGCTGCAATCTAGTAAAATGAATCAAACTAAGAAAGATCATTCAAACTCTAGTCAGCTAAACCGCAGCTCCACAAGCAAAGATCAGCCAAAGAAATCACCTGCGAAGAGAAACAGCAATCGTGGTGGTAGAGGCAGTAGTAAAAAGAGCTAAACCAGCTTGAATCTATAAGTATTAAAAAAGGCTAACGTTATCGTTAGCCTTTTTTTGTCTTCAGTTTTCTAATAACAGATTTATCACTGCTCCGCAGGACTCATTTGCTCTAAGCGCGCAGCATCTGCTTGCTGTGCCTGATCGATCTTGGTAGTAGCATCATCTAGAAGGGCTTTAGGCTGCTGACCTAAGGGTTCGCTTGCGATATTCGATGTATCGCTGGCATTAGCATCGCTTATATGGGAACCTTTATTTTCAGAGACGGCTGTATCAGCCAGTTCCTTTTCACTACTCGCTGCTATAACTTCTCGGTTTTTTTCACGTTGACTGCCATTCATGACATTGAAACCGAGTAACATAACCATACCAACGACCGCGAATATAATCAGATGTTTTATTTGCATAAAAAACTCTCGTCTATTTAGATAAAATGTATTTAGACGTTTCGCTGCATTTTTTATGCCCATTTTTATAGTTGGTATTCAACGCTACTCTTGCGGGCTACTATTACTCAATAAATCAGTTTCATCTGAATTTTCGGCAATTTCTTGCTCAACTTTTTCCATCAGTTTTTCATCGGGACGAGCATCAAGCACCTCCTCAGCATTACGACCTTGTAAGATATGCTTCGCTCGCGCCTTTGCTTGCCTTTTATCTTTATCCTCAACCATCGTTTCAGTAGCTTGAGAGCTGTTAGATGCTTTGGAAGTATTCAACGTATTGGGCGTCACATTTACCTTTACGTTAGCATTATCGTCACTGATGTGATTGTTTTGAAAATGCTCAAATGCTTTTTCTAGCTTATGATTAAAACGCAGCTGGTAAATAGGCTCAGGTAAGCTAAAGCCTTCATCTTCCAACGCATGCTTGGTTTCGCGAATGGCGATACTGCGGGCTTTGGAAAAATCAGCTTCTGATTGATTGACCCATACTTGAAACTGCAAAATAAAGTTTGAGTCGCCCACTTCCTTGATAACCGCAGTGACTTTTGGCTTATCTAAGGCAAAACCCAATTGAGAAATCGCATCGATACCCACTTTGATGGCAGCAAGCGGATCGTCATTAGCATCAACGCCTAATTCAAAAGTGAAACGGCGCTCAGGATTTTTGGTGTAATTTAAAATGGTGGCTTTAAAGACTTCGGCATTGGGTATACGTAATTGATTGCCGTCTAATGTCATTAAAATAGTCGCACGTGACGTCAGGCGCACCACTATTCCCTCCTGAGCATTAATCAAAATATGATCGCGAGCGCGAAATGGCTGGCGAATACTGAGCATTAAAGAAGCAATATAGTTTTCAATGGTATCCTTGACCGCAAAACCAACGGCGATACCGATGACCCCTGCACCGCCAAGTAAGGTCCCTAAAATCGTCTCCGCGCCAATCAAACTTAGCGCTAATATAAGCCCCAAAATAATAAAGATGACTTTGACAGTTTGCGATAATAATTCTGCGACAAAAGGGTTGGGCGTTAAGCGTTGCCACATTTTTTGTCGATTGGACAACCAACTACCAAACCAAGTTACTAAAGCAAATAAAATAATCCCGACCAATAATAACGGCACGGCTTTGATAAGGTTTTTAGTTTGGGCTTTAATGCTTTGGTAAACCGTGGTGACATTATCTTGGACATCAAGCGTTCGGTTAATCTTATCTTCGACCGTTACGACATCTGTCAAACGGTTGGTAAGATTAATGGCTTGCTGGGCTTTTTTCTCGTTGGGTGTTTCACCGGTTAGAGTGACAATCCCTTGAGTAACACCAACATTGATGGCTTGCAATCCTTCAATTTCTGAAAATATCCCACTGATACGTTGGCGGATGTCATCATCATGTTGCGCAGTTTGAGCAGTTTCAATTTGAGTATTATTACTACTCTCGCCATTGATAAGAGGCGCTGGCTCAGTTGAAATAGGTGTTAGCGGAGGTGGTACAGTTGGTGCTTGAGCCGGCAAAATGCCACTTTCAGGAGTATTACTAGGAAGAGGGGTGCTATTAATGTCATTAGCCGCATTAGGTAATGCGTTGCTATCAAGCGCAGGCTTGCCAGAATTATTATCTAATACAGTAGGATTAACGGTTTCGCTTTCTTGAATGGCATAAGCCGGTAAGCTGAACATGATGCTTAATAGCAGCCATTGACTCCACACTTTTAGGCACTTGCGTAACATAATGCGGTCAAAATAAGCGGCCATAAGCATCCTTGATTACACCTTATCTATCCAAAATCTAATAAGCGTATTTTTCAAATATTATTTACCGTCCAAATAAAGTTGTGCCTCGCCCAAATCTAACGTGCCTTCATAGATAGCGCGACCAGTGATGATACCTTCGATACAATCACCATAAGGTTTTAACAGCTCAATATCTTTCATATCGGTGACGCCGCCTGAAGCAATCACTGGTAATCCACCTTCACGTGCTAAATTGACGGTTTGCTCGACATTAACGCCTTGCATCATGCCATCACGGGCGATATCGGTATAGACGATAGAAGACACGCCAACATCAGCAAAACGTTTGGCAAGCTCCGTGGCTTTGGTGTCAGTCACGTTTGCCCAACCATGAGTGGCAACCATGCCATCTTTGGCATCGATACCAACGATAATATGTCCAGCAAACTCACGGCACGCCTCGGCAACGAAATCTGGATCTTCAACCGCTTTAGTACCGATAATAATATAGGTCAGACCAGCAGTAATATATTGCTCAATGGTTTGCATATTGCGCACACCGCCGCCCAATTGAATGGGCAGCTTAGGGAAGGCTTTAGCAATATCATGTACCACTTGCTTATGTACCGGAATCCCATCAAATGCCCCATTTAGATCAACTAGATGCAAGCGGCGTGCGCCTTCTTTTACCCAACGTGCAGCCATTGCCACAGGATCATCAGAAAATACCGTATCATCTTCCATACGACCTTGTTTTAAGCGCACACACTTACCATCTTTTAGATCGATAGCAGGGATAATCACAGGGACAGCGCACATATAGGATTCCTTATAAAACGATATTAATAATAAAATAATCAAAAACTGGATAGAACTTATGACTGATAAAATTCATGAAGCTCCCTTTGTATCAAGCAATCAAGGTAATATAAAGAGGCTAGAAGTGCAAACCTAAGATACCGTCATAGAATCGACTACAGCTCTCTCTTATTTATGGCAAAAACAAATATTCATAACCATAAGTTTTAGCCCAAAGAATCACTGGCAACATTAGGTAAATTCACTTGCTAACTGGTAATTTTAGGTCAGTTTAGCGTATAATCCTAGATAAATTTGTATTTGTGCGATAAAACCCGATCGTCTGCTACCTATAGATGATTTCGATCAGCACAAGGTAGATGACAGCACGGCATTGATAATCTATTAAGCGTTGTGCTTAGCAACGACTATTACTCAGTAATGTTGTTTATCCTATAATCATAGGTCATTCAACAATGCTTAGATAGCTTTCACTCAGTATCATAAGTCATTTACCTCTTATTTATATTCAGTCAAATGGATAGCGCTGCTTAAATCTCACAACATTATGAATTTTAAGATTTTAATAAATCGTATGGTAAAACTGTATTTTATTTAAAACCATCCCTTTATGGACGGTTTTAAATTTGAATGTTTTAGTATACACCTTGGTAGCCAGTCGCCACTTTGGTCATTCGAATAAGACATTAACGTGTTGTTAAGGAGTCTAAGGTCAGCGTTAATACTCTTACTAGCAGTCATGAAGTGTCATTGTTAGAAAACCTTATCCCTATCTTTCTATAAGATATGATTTGGTTATTTTAGTGATGGCGTTACCATTCATGCTGCCGATATACCACACAGGACGTCTGGTATCGTTTTAGACTATGGACTAAGTTTTCGCTTATGATTACCATCAAGAAAGGTTTGGATTTACCCATCACTGGTGAACCCTCCCGCGAGATATCTGAGCACAGACCCGCCCATGTGGCACTTATTGGCTATGATTATATTGGCATGAAGCCAACAATGAATGTCAAAGAAGGCGATATCGTAGCAAAAGGCCAGCCCGTTTTTGAAGACAAAAAACGGGCTGGCGTTATCTACACTGCGCCTGCTGCTGGTAAGGTCATCGCGATCAAACGTGGTGAACGTCGTGTGTTTGAAAGTCTTGTGATTGCGGTTGACCCAAATGGTGCGGAAGTAGAATTTCAGCGCTACGACTCCCAGCAACTTGCTGACCTAGATTCTGAAGTTGTTGAAACCCAACTGCTTGCCTCTGGTGAATGGACGGCGTTCCGTACGCGCCCATTTAGCCGTGCTCCTGAAATCGGTGCTCGTCCTCATGCTATCTTTGTCACGGCAATGGATACCAATCCATTGGCGTTTGACCCGATGTTGCTGATTAATGAGCAATTGCAGGCATTTAATGACGGTCTTGCCGTATTATCTACCCTCAGCCCAAAGACCTTTGTCTGCCATCATGGCACTAGTCAGTTGACGCCAGTTGCAAAAACTGCGGCTAATAATGTCACTGAATATCATAGCTTTGCGGGTAAACATCCTGCTGGTCTTGCAGGCACGCACATTCATTTCTTGCATCCTATCATGCGCGGTACAAGCGTCTGGACGATTGGTTATCAAGATGTGATTGCGATTGGCAAGCTATTTACTAGCGGGCGTTTATATACGCGTCGCCTGTTGAGCTTAGCTGGTCCTGCTGTTAGCAAACCTCATATTATCGCCACCGAACGCGGTGCGGATATTGCTGCCTTGACCAAAGGTAATTTGACAGCTGGCGAGAACCGTGTGATTTCAGGTTCAGTGCTGTCTGGGCGTCAAGTATTTGGCAATATTGCCTATCTTGGTCGTTTTCATAATCAAGTCAGCGTGTTGGCAGAAGGTCGTGAGCGTCCAGCGTTCCACTTCTTTACGCCAGGTGCAAATCGTTTCTCTAAACTGCCTATCTATATTTCACAGTTTTTTGGTGGTAAAAAGTATAACTTCACCACGACGAGTAATGGCTCACCTAGAGCGATGGTGCCAATCGGTGTCTATGAAGAGGTCATGCCACAAGACTATCTGCCAACGCAATTACTACGTGCTTTGATTGTCGAAGACATTATCACGGCTGTAGATTTGGGTGTACTTGAATTGGACGAAGAAGATTTAGCATTATGCACCTTCGTATCTCCTGGCAAATATGAATTCGGCGATATTTTGCGTGATAACTTAACGCGCATTGAGCTGGAGGGCTAACCACGATGAAATTTTTACACAATATGTTCGATCGTATGGAGCCGTCTTTCACCAAGGGTGGCAAACATGCAAAATACTACGCTATCTTTGAGATGTTTGATACGTTTTTGCGTCAACCAAGCTCAACGACTTACGCCTCATCACATGTACGCGACGGTATCGATCTAAAGCGTATTATGATTACTGTGTGGCTATGTACATTCCCAGCGATGTTTTGGGGTATGTACAATGTCGGTCATCAAGCATTGACTGCGATTGCAACTCTCGGCTTACAGCCTGAAGGCTGGCGCACCATTATCACCAGTATGGCAGGCTATAACCCAGACAGTATCTGGGCAAGTTTCGTCTACGGTGCTATGCAGTTCTTACCGATTTATCTTGTGACCTTTGGGGTTGGCATTCTCTGTGAGATTATCTTTGCCGTCGTCCGTGGTCATGAAGTCAACGAAGGTTTCTTCGTTACCTCTGTACTGTTTGCGCTAACTCTACCACCAGATATTCCATTATGGCAAGTTGCCTTAGGTATTATCTTTGGTGTGGTCGTGGCAAAAGAAGTATTCGGTGGTACGGGTAAAAACTTTCTTAACCCTGCCCTATCGGGTCGTGCGTTCTTATACTTTGCTTATCCTGCCTATATGTCAGGCGACTCAGTATGGACCGCGGTTGATGGTTTTTCAGGTGCAACGCCACTTGGTCTTGCTGCCCTTGGGGTTGTCCCACAAGATTTTGTTGATGTTTATGGCAATGCCATCACGTGGAGTGATGCATTCTTAGGCAATATGCAAGGCAGTATAGGTGAAGTATCAACCTTGGCAATCCTCATGGGTGCTGCGGTCCTACTTTGGACGCGCATTGCCTCATGGCGCATCATGGCAGGTTGTGTGGTCGGTCTGATTGCCACATCTCTTGTGTTTAATATGATTGGCTCTGAAGATAATATGATGATGAGCTTGCCGTTTTACTGGCATTTAGTTATCGGTGGTTTTGCCTTTGGTGCCGTATTTATGGCAACTGACCCAGTATCTGCTGCGCATACTAATAAAGGGCGCTGGGCTTACGGTATCTTGATTGGTTTTATGACCGTATTGATTCGTGTCATCAACCCAGCTTTCCCAGAAGGCATCATGCTAGCCATTTTATTTGCTAACTTATTTGCTCCATTGTTTGATTACTTTGTGACCCAAGCAAACATCAAACGCCAAACCGCTCGGAGGGTTCGCTATGTCCAAGCCCAAAAGTAATAATGCAAAAACCATCGGCGTGGCGTTGACGCTATGCTTGGTGTGTTCAGTATTGGTCTCGGCTGCAGCTGTTGGTCTAAAGCCTGCACAAATAGAAAACGCGCGCTTAGACCGTAATAAGAATATCTTGGTTGCCGCGGGTATGTTTGACCCGACATCTGATACCAATGAAGATGTCGCTGAGCGTTTTAAAGATTTTGAAGTCCAAATCGTTGACCTTAATAAAGGCAACTACCTTGATGACGACGCCCTAAAAGCAGCTGGCATTCCAGATCGTAATGCTTATGACGCCAGCCAAGCGACCAAAAATAAAGCGCTTAGTGAAGACTTGGGCGGTAATGATCCTGCTGGTATCGGTCGTAAGCCTAAATATGCCAAAGTCTATGTCAAAAATGATGAGGCTGGCAAACCTGAAGTGATAGTTCTACCGATTCAAGGTTACGGTCTTTGGGGTACGATTTATGGTTTCTTAACGCTTGAGAGCGACATGAATACTATCAAAGGTATCAGCTTCTATGAGCATAAAGAAACCCCAGGTCTAGGCGCTCGTATCGAAGAGCCAGAATGGCGCGCCATGTGGAGCGGCATTCAATCTTATGACGAGAACGGTGCTGTTGCTACTGGTGTCACCAAAGCTGGTAGTCCGAAAGAAAATTGGGTAGATGGTATCAGCGGGGCAACCTTAACTGGTCGCGGCGTCAGCAATATGATTCAGTTTTGGCTTGGCGATCAAGGCTATAAGCCGTACTTAGACCAGCTGCGTAAAGAAAGCGGTAAAACATTGACAGATGCTGAAGTCAAAGCAAGTCAAAGCCCGTATAAAAAATTGGGTCAAGACCTACATCACAATCAGACTCAAAAACTGACCCATCCCGTAACTGAACTGGTAGCAGTAGCACCAGTAGCTCACGGCAAGGAGGCATAACATGGCTGATACTAAGAGTATTTTAGTTAACCCTATTTTTGACAACAACCCGATTGGCTTGCAAATTTTAGGTATCTGTTCTGCGCTCGCGGTAACGACTAGCGTAGCAAATGCGCTGGTAATGAGCGTTGCGTTAACGTTAGTTACTGCCTTTTCAAGCTTCTTTATCTCTACCATTCGTAAACAAATCCCATCAAGTATTCGTATTATTGTGCAGATGACGATTATTGCTTCTTTGGTTATCGTAGTCGATCAGATATTAAAAGCGGTCGCTTATGACGTTAGTAAAGGCTTATCCGTCTTCGTTGGTTTGATCATCACCAACTGTATCGTCATGGGTCGTGCTGAAGCATTTGCCATGAGCAATCCGCCTATACCAAGTTTCTTAGATGGTATCGGTAACGGTTTGGGTTATTCGGCAGTCCTATTATTTGTCGCAACTATTCGTGAGATTTTGGGCGGTGGTAGCTGGTTTGGTATCACTCTTTTACAAACCGTGGCTGATGGGGGTTGGTATGTACCAAACGGACTGCTGTTATTACCGCCGTCAGCGTTCTTTATTATTGCCCTGTTTATCGTAATTATCCGTACATGGAAACCAGAACAGGTCGAAGATGCTGAATTCGTAATGAAGCCGCAATCTAAAGGCATGGCACAAGGAGGCGGTCACTAATGGGACATTATGTCAGTTTATTTATAACCTCGGTCTTTATCGAGAATATGGCGCTGGCCTACTTCTTAGGCATGTGTACCTTTTTAGCCGTATCAAAAAAGGTCTCTACGGCTATCGGTCTTGGGGTTGCTGTGGTTTTTGTCATGGCACTTACCGTACCGCTAAATAACCTACTCTTTCAGTTCATTCTAAAAGATGGCGCACTCGCTTGGGCAGGTTTTCCAGATGTAGATTTAAGCTTTTTGGGTTTCCTCAGTTATATCGGTCTGATTGCTGCTGTGGTACAAATCTTAGAGATGTTCTTGGATAAATTTGTACCCAGTTTATATAACGCGCTTGGAATTTTCTTACCACTGATTACGGTTAACTGCGCCATTATGGGTGGTGTACTGTTCATGGTTGAACGTGATTATAACTTCGGTGAGTCGGTCGTTTATGGTTTGGGTGCAGGCTTTGGTTGGGCGATTGCTATTACTGCCTTAGCGGGTATCCGTGAAAAGCTCAAGTATTCAGACGTACCTGCACCGCTACGGGGCTTGGGTATTACCTTTATTACAGTTGGTCTGATGTCATTGGGTTTTATGTCATTTGGCGGCATGTCCATTTAAGCGATTGTCTATTTAAAGGCTATTGCTTACTCACTCAGCACTTTGACCTATTTAATTCATTTATTCGGTAGGGTTAGGCAGCATGATTATAGTGACCTTGCCCCTACCCCATAGATTAAGGATACCTACCATGGATTATGCTACGACGATTGGTGGCGTTGCTATGTTTACCTTGATCATCATGAGCTTCGTTGCCGTTATTTTGATGGCGCGCTCAAGACTGGTCAGTTCAGGCGATGTGACCATTCATATCAATGATAATCCCGACAATGATGTGGTGACGCCTGCAGGCGGCAAACTACTACAAACCCTTGCTAGTGAAGGTATATTCTTATCTTCCGCTTGTGGTGGCGGTGGTACGTGCGCGCAGTGTCGTTGCCGAGTGATTGAAGGTGGTGGCTCTATTTTGCCCACCGAAACTGGCTACTTTACCCAAGGTGAGATTCGCAATCATATGCGTCTTGCCTGTCAGGTAGCCGTTAAGCAAGACATGAAAATCGAGATTGACCCTGAGTTTTTTGATGTACAAAAGTGGGAATGTGAGGTTGTCTCTAATGATAACGTTGCCACCTTTATTAAAGAATTGGTGCTTAAAATTCCAGAAGGCGAAGAAGTGAACTTCCGCGCTGGTGGTTATGTGCAATTAGAAGCGCCACCGCATGAAGTACATTATAAAGACTTTGTGGTTGACGAGGAGTATCGTGAAGATTGGGAAAAATTTGGTATCTTCAACTATGTGTCAAAAGTCGATGAACCTGTTATCCGAGCTTACTCGATGGCTAACTATCCTGAAGAAAAAGGCTTAATCAAGTTCAATATCCGTATCGCAAGTCCACCACCACGTGGTCCTGACAATATTCCACCAGGCAAAATGTCTTCATGGGTATTTAGCTTAGTACCTGGCGATAAAGTCACGGTTTCAGGTCCTTATGGTGAATTCTTTGCCAAGAAAACGGAAGCTGAGATGATATTTGTCGGTGGTGGTGCGGGTATGGCACCGATGCGCTCGCATATTTTTGACCAGTTAAAACGTTTGAATACAGATCGTAAGATTAGTTTCTGGTACGGTGCACGCTCTATTCGTGAGATGTTCTATGTTGAAGATTATGATCAACTAGCAGAAGAGTTTGATAACTTTGAGTGGCATGTGGCCTTGTCTGACCCACTTCCTGAAGACAACTGGGAAGGTCCAACTGGGTTTATCCATAACGTCTTACTTGAAAACTATCTGAAAGATCATCCAAATCCTGAAGACTGTGAATTTTATATGTGTGGACCACCAATGATGAATGCGGCGGTCATCGATATGCTACACAGTTTGGGTGTTGAAGATGAAAATATCATGCTTGATGACTTCGGCGGTTAAGATAAGTGGTTAAGCTTAATCATTAAGCAATCACAATTAACAGAATAATATATGCTAAAAAAAGAGTCTCAATTGAGGCTCTTTTTTTATGGGCGAAACGGAAAGGATTCCTATGAAAAGCAACTATAAAGATTTGACCATTTGGATAACAGGCGCATCAAGCGGTATCGGCGAAGCATTAACCATCGCCTTTGCCAAACGCGGCGCTCGTATTATTCTAAGTGGACGTGATAAAGAAAATCTAGCAATGGTAGGGCGTGTTGAACATTCGACCATGGCACTGACAAAGACTATTTTTTAGGCGATTCGAAGGTAAAAATAGTAAGTATAGTCATTCTATACGTCTATTTTTAGCAATGAAGCGGCAAAAAAGAGTCCTGTCCTTTCAGGCTGATGCTAAAACTGCCCCATACGGTGTTGCAAGTCTTGCTAAGGTATTCACATTATCATCGACTTGCGCCTTGTCTGGAACAGTTTTAGCGATCAGCAGTGCCTATTTGTGAATGTTCAACACGCCCTAAAAAGCCGCTGTAAAAATAGCAAAAATCATATCTTTATCCCTTTTGATATAACCGATGTTCAGCAAGCAAAACAAGCATACGCTACCGCTAAAACTTTATAAGCTCATTCGTGAGTCGCAAGTCAAATAAATCTAGCATGTTAAATAACTATATATTACATAGCAATCCATGTTTAAAAATGTTTTAAGCCGACAATTGGCGTTATGGGTGACAAGGGGTGTAAAATAGGCAGCGCTTAGCTTACTTAATAGCTAACATCTCATTTACCCCTTAGCTATATCAAGTTGTGATGACTCATATGAAAAAACCAAGCATGCAAAAATCAACACCACTCTTATTTTCTGTTGAATCGATGAATACCGCCCTACTACCTACTATTGCTATTGCTATAAGCGCCGCACTAGGGATGAGCGCTTGCCAGCAAAAGACCGATTATAATAACCTGAGCGGTGAGACCATGGGCACCAGCTATCATATTAGTTATCAGCTTCCTAAGGGTGCTGATGAAGCGGCTATACAAGCAGCCATAAATAAGCGCCTACAAGATATCAATGACAGTATGTCCACTTATCAAGCGGATTCTACCATCTCTAGATTTAATCAATTAGGCAAAGATGAGCCTATAACCATTGATGAAGATTTTAATCATGTATTGGTAGCTTCAAGACGAGTTTACGAGCTATCTAGTGGCGCCTTTGATCCTACAGTGATGCCATTAATAGACACTTGGGGCTTTGGTAGCACGATGACCGTTGAGCGTTTGCAAAGCCCACCGACGGCGCTTGAGATTGCGCAAGCCAAAGCCTTGGTCGACTTTGAAAGTATCATTCAAAAGGACAAGACCATCTATAAAACCAAAGAAGGTGTTGGGCTTGATTTTTCAGCAGTGGCTAAAGGCTATGGTGTCGATGTCATCGCTGATGTGCTAAAAAACAATTATCAAATTCGCAACTATATGGTTGAGATTGGTGGTGAGGTGGCAACCTCTGGTGTCAGTGCACAACAACAACCTTGGCAAATTGCGATTGATGCACCGATTGAAGGTAGTACCGTCAGCGAGCGCCAAACTATGGCAGTGATTCGTCAACCGATAAATAATGGCAACACGATGCATCTAGCGACCTCTGGCAACTATCGTAACTCAGTCATCTTTGATGGTAAGCACTACAGTCATACCATTGACCCGACCACAGGTGAGCCGATTGTAGGTGGTGCACCATCGGTAACCGTCGCGGCAGACACTGTCGCGCTGGCTGATGCTTGGGCAACCGCCTTAACTGCTATGCCTTACAAAAAAGCTTTGAGCCTCGCCAAGGAGCAAAACATAGCGGCATTGTTTGTTGTATTGGCAGATGGTGTGAGCATAGAAGCAGCTGCGGACAGCATTGATGATTGGCAAGTGGTGCAAACACCTGCTATGCAAGCATTACGTGCTGATAAAAAGTCCAGCTAAATCTAAAAAAACTCATAGAAGCTAATTCGGTATCTTTCTTAAGTTGTCTTACTAAGCTGAGAAGCTCAAACGGACAAGATGAATTTTTGCTATACTATTAAGAGGTTATCACACAGATAACTGTCCTACTTTTAACGCGAGGTCTCCTCTATGCTTAGCCAACTGCTTCCTATGCTTGCTATCACCTTTACTGTATTCATACTGTTTTTTATCTTTATGGGTATCGGTTATATGGTCAATAAAAAGCCGCTTAGAGGGTCTTGTGGCGGTGTTGCCAAATTGATGGGCAATGAGAAATGCTCGTACTGCGGTGATGATCCTAATAAATGCGACTCTCTAATCGCCGAACAACAAGAGAACGCTTTAAAAGCGGCTCAATTGGGCAAATCGGTATAAATAGTCGGTTTGTTACCATACGCTGGTAGTATTTAGCCGTCATTTGTTCTTATAATAGCGCCAGACCTTATAAAAAAAGGGCTGGCGCTATTTTTTGTGGTGCAGCGTTATTGTTCTACATCATTACTTATAGATATTCATATTGCCTTACCCGTTAAGGCAACAAGTTCATATGAATTGCTTTCTGCCAATATTTCGACATTCTATTTTTTCATCTCACTCATCTTCTTTGTGAGATTTTTTCGGTGTTATTTTGCAAGCGACGACTCTTTGGCGCTGTTTAATGACGTGTCCTTTTTCTTATTCTAATAATATTCGTGCTGCCATGTCTTCTACCTCTCCTAATGTGCAAAATGATTTGCCTTTACAGTCTCAGACGGATAATCCTTCACCGTTTCAGCTGCCCTCTTCGCGCTTTACGTTTTGGCTGGTGTTGTGTGCCATGATTCTTTTGGCGACCAATATGCGCGCGCCTATCGTTGCACTTGGTTCTATTGCGCCCGTGGTACAAGACGCCCTTAATATCTCTGAGACTCAAGTTGGTTGGCTGGGTGCAGTACCGATGCTAACTTTTGCGATGGGCGCGCTCATTGCTCCAACGATTGGCAAGCGCTTTGGGCTTGAAAATACGCTCATTGCGATGATTGCATTATTGACCGTCGGTATGATTATTCGTACGGTTATTCCCACTTGGTCTGGGTTTTTAGTTGGCACATTATTGCTAACCTTGGCTATCGGTTTTGCCAATACCTTGGCTGCCCCTGTGATTAAACAGCGCACGCCCAAGCAGATTCCTTTGATAACTGGGCTATTTAGTTTAACTATGACAGTAACAGCGGGCATAGTGGCTGGGGTGGTACTACCATTATCTGAACAAGTAGGCTGGCAATGGGCGCTGGGTGGCTGGTCATTATTGGGCGTCTTTGCTATCGTTATTTGGACATTTTTACGATTGCAGCTTGGTTCATCCAGTTATCAAGCAGTTCCCTTACCAACAATCGGATCTTCAGAAATATCGATGTGGCGTACGCCTTTTGCGTGGCAAATCGCTGTCTTTATGGGGTTACAATCTTTGTTATTTTATACTGTTGCCAGTTTTTTACCGTCTATTTGGGTCAGTAAAGGGCTGTCAGCTGTGCAGGCTGGACAAATGGGATCAGTGTTTCAGTTTATGGCACCGATATCTATCTTAAGCTTAACGTGGCTGATTAACCGTGGGCGGCCTATTCAGGCACTGGCAGTACTTGCGGCGGTTTTAAATGTGATTGGTATCTTAGGAGTCAGCTATTTATCTGCTGATTTGGCGTGGTTGTGGTCGGCGCTGATGGGCATTGGTTGTTCAGCGATTTTTACGTTGAGCATGATGCTGTTCTCTTTGCGGACTTATACCACCAACCAATCTAGCGAGCTGTCTGGTATGGCTCAAGCCGTTGGTTATTTGATTGCGTTTTTTGGCCCATTAGGGACTGGTTGGTTACATGAAAGAACGGACAACTGGGATTTACCCTTACTCATTATGCTGATATTGATGGTGGTAAACGTAGGATTTGCGTGGCTAGTCAGCCGTCCAGTGATGGTCGATGGTAAGAAGGTTTAATTTTTATCATTAATCAATTAACTTTTGCACCATATTGCTGTTTCTCTGATTCTGCTAGACTGGTTCTATTGACTATAGGACAGCAGAATTATGATGAACAGACCTTTTCGCTTACCGCAGCGCTTGCTCACGGTTGCAGTATTGACCGTAGCAATCGCAATCAGTGGTTGTCAAAAAACGCCTGATGCCAATGAAGCTAAGACGGATACTGGCACTCAAAACAGCCATACAAATACCAATCAAACCTCTGACACTCAACTGTCTCAAACCACATCTACAACGATCCCCGCTGAACAACAAGCGTCTTTGACCATATTGGCGTTAGGTGACTCGTTGACAGAAGGGCTTGGGGTCGATAACAACGCCAATTACCCCGCTCAGCTACAAACACGCCTGCAAGAACTTGGTTATAAAGACCTTAAAGTGATTAATTCAGGATTGAGCGGCGAGACCAGTACAGGCTTGGTCAACCGATTAGATTGGGTATTGCAGACCAAACCTGATATCACTATTTTGACCATTGGTGCCAATGATGCTATCCGTGGTATTGATGTCGCGACGGTTGAGGCCAATATCCGTACCGCTGTTAAACGCTTGCAAGACAACGGCAGCGAAGTCATTTTGGGCGGTATGCAGATCTATGATAACCTTGGCTCTGATTATGTAAAATCTTTTGCAGAGATATATCCTCGCGTGGCGAAAGACATGAACTTGACACTTATTCCGTTCTTTTTAGACGGTGTTGGCGGCGATCCTAAGCTCAATCAAGCGGATGCCATTCATCCGACCAAAGAAGGTTATACGCTGATCGTTAACAACAATATCTTGCCGATATTGCAGCCTGAGCTTAAAAAAATAAATCCGTCGAATGTGACCAATACGCCTACTGAGACTGCACAATGACATCAGACTTACCTACCTCGCAAGCAGCCCTGCTCACTGCCACTAAGCTAAATAAAACCGTACACGTTGGCGACCAGTCCTTATCTATTATTAAAGACGTCGATATTCATGTCAACGCTGGCGAGTTTGTGGTCATCATGGGTAAATCAGGCTCTGGTAAATCGACACTACTAGGACTGCTGGCGGCACTCGATTATCCTGATAGTGGCTCAGTTGAGCTGGCGGATCAAACGTTAAGCAGTCTTGATGAAGATGCGCTTGCTGTCATTCGTCAGCGCGACATGGGATTTGTTTTTCAATCGTTTCACTTGCTGCCGACATTGACGGTGGCGGAGAACATTGCTTTTCCACTCGATATCGCTCGTCGTCCCAATACAGCACGTGTAGATGAGTTGATCGACGCGGTCGATTTGGGTCACAGGCGTGACAGTTTGCCCAATCAGTTGTCAGGTGGTGAGCAGCAACGTACAGCGGTCGCAAGAGCTTTGGTTTCACACCCAAAGATTGTCTTTGCCGATGAGCCAACGGGCAATTTAGATGAACAAAATGCCAATCAAGTCATGCAACTGTTATTAGATTTGAGGCAACAAGTTGGTTCGGCATTGGTCGTCGTGACCCATGATCCCGCGCTTGCCGAGATGGCTGATCGCGTCATTACCATGCATGATGGACGGGTTGTATCTTAATGAGTAACCAACCAATAGATCATAAATCAATGGACAGTCGCTCTGATTCTATCATTAGCCAAATATTAGCGCGTCACTTGGGCGCACAAGCACTCAGCCGCAGCTGGTGGCAACGCTGGATATATCCCGTATTGTTTCTATTAACGCTGACGTTATCGCTTGCCACTTACCTCACCCTTGACTCTATCCAGCAGTCTGTTGATCGCTATATCAATGACAATCAGCGGGCGCTGGTCGGTGGTGATTTGATATTAAACAGTCAGCAAGACTGGCCAAGCGAGGTTTTGGCGCAAGTAGACACCATCGCTGATACCCAAAAGGTGTTTGATTACCAATTTAGCGCAATGGTTGTGACTGATGAGCAAACCTTACTTGCCCGTGTCAAAGCCGTCTCCCCTTCTTACCCACTATACGGAAAAGTAGAACTGTCCTCAGGGCTGCCCTTATGGCAACAACTCACGTCTGACAATGTGGTGGTCGCGCCAGAAGTCCTTAAAAGCTTGAACGCGAGCATTGGTGACCGTATTACCATTGGTGATGGGCAGTTTACCATCAGTGATGTGCTGACGACCGAGCCTGATCGCCCACTGACCGCATTTGGCTTTGGTGGCCGTGTGTTAATGCAACAAGATGCCTTGGCTGCCACCAATTTACTGGGGCAGCGTAGCCGCATAAACTACCGTATCGAGATGGCAGGTGAGCCTGAATTAATGACGCAGCAGCGTGACGCGCTGACGCAAATACTGACCAATTATCCTGACATTGAGCTGTCTGACGCAGAATCTGCAGATACCTCTATCTCAAACATCTCAGACAATGTATTGATGTTTTTAAAGCTACTTGTCATTGCCGTGCTTTTATTATCAGCGGTCGCGATGTACGGAGTCATCACGGCTTTTGTGACCAAGCAGCAATCTAGCAATGCGATTCGCTTGGCGTTGGGTGAACCTCTAGCGTCACTCAAACGTAGCTATTATCAACTACTGGTCGCCACGGCTGTCATCGCTTGTATCGCCGCAATCGTCCTAAGTTTTGGCTTACTCAAAGTCGGCCAGCCGTATCTGATCGCTATCTTGCCGCCAGACGTTGGCCTCGCCATCAATCCTATCAGTGCGATTAAAACTACCGTGATCGCTTTAGTACTGACACTACTGATCGCCCAACGCGGTTTAAGTACCCTTAACACTACCAAGCCTGCTACGTTGCTCAATCAAGGTGTCAGCTCGCCTGCGCAAAACCTGAAATGGTATCGACGCGTACCATTATTATGGTATGGGCTAATGCTGGCAGGGCTGTATGCGTTTTTTGCTTATGAAGTTGGCTCATGGCTACTGGGCGCGCAGCTATTGATAGGACTTATCGGCTTTGTGGCGATATTTTGGGCATTGGCTCGTGGTTGGTTGTGGCTACTTGCCAAGCTCGCCAAACGCTCTGGTATTGGCTGGATGCAGCGCATTGCTATTCATAACCTTGCCCGCAAAGGCAATCAGTCTGCGCTGTTTTTTGTGACGTTATCATTATCGGTCGCTGTACTTACGTTAATTACCACGCTCAATCACAGTATCAATGCCCAGTTCATCAACGCGTATCCTGAAGATGCACCCAATTTATTTTTGTTAGACATCCAAAGCGATCAACATGACGAGATCAATAACCTAATCGGTGCGCCCGTGAGCTACTATCCTGTGATTCGCTCACGGGTTATTACTGCCAATGATGTACCAGTACAAGATATTGAGCCTGAGGATGGCTTTGATGAACCCACGCGTGTCTTTAATCTCAGCTATGCCGATACGGTGATGGACACTGAGTTCATTGTGGATGCCATAGAAGACGATCAGCTTTACGCGCCTATTGATAATCAAAGTGAGCAAAACCAAGACGTCGTACCTTTGTCTATTTTGGACACAGCCGCCACTCTACTGAATGTCGATATGGGCGATCAGGTTCGCTTTGATATTCAAGGTATCGAAATCGTTGGGCAGATTACCAGTATTCGCTCGCGTTTTGAGCAAGGCCCCAGCCCTTTTTTCTACTTCTTATTTGAGCCAGCGGTGTTGGCGGCGGCTCCGCAGATTCAATTTGCCACTGCGCATGTGCCAGCCGATGAGATTCCAGAGATACAGGGCAAACTGGTACGTGAGTTTCCTGCCGTTACGACCATTGATGGTACAGCTATCGCTCAGCAAATCCAAGGGCTGGTGGTACAAATGAGCCGCTTGGTCTATGTCTTTACCCTACTCGCCCTACTCACTGGCGTGATGGTATTGATTAGCTCGTTGCTATCGACCTCACAAGATCGCATGAAGGAAAGCGCGTCGTTTAGACTGCTCGGTATGCAAAAGCGCGACTTATATATGCTCAATATCTTAGAGCTGAGTGTACTGGGTATCAGTGCGGCTGTGTTTGCGGTCATCATCGCAAATGTGGGCGCGTGGGCGGCGATCACTCAGTGGTTTAATCTACAATTTAGTGTGCCGTGGATGAGCTTGGCTATTGGCGGTGCGGCATTAATTGGCTTATTGCTTGCGATTGCCGTGATTTATGTGAGATTGGTGATTGGACGCGGGATTATGGCGAGAGTCAGGGCGATGATTTAAGCGTATTCAATTTTGGCTTTGCAAAAAACCTCTCAACGCGGATGTTGGAACCATTATTAAGTATCAGTATAGTTATGGTTAGCTCTACGGTAATTGCATACCTACTACAATCACCGTAGATAATTAAGAACTCATATCACCTATTTCTTTCATCTTCTCAACTAGTTCATACACATTTGAGTAGGGGTTAGAAATGTTTTGTTTTGCATTACTCTTGGCATTTTTAATAGCTTCTTCTGTTTTATTGAAGAGATATTCAAGATAATTACTACCAATACTTTTCAGTAGTGTATTTGCTTGCGATTTGACTTGTTGACTCGCAGTTTTACTCCCTTTCTTCATAAATGGTTTAGTTAAAGGATCATAATGAAATAAATACCAAACTTCAAAACAAGGATCAGAAAAAATTAGATTAAAGTTAGCTTGTTGCTCTATTTTATTTTTCACGTCTGCATGTTGACTAAATTCGTCACGGTCATAGACACAATAAACTATATCATATGAAACTTGATCTCTTTTAAGACTCCTATTGTATAACTCTAAAGCATCTTTAAATACGCTATTAGGAGAAGATCCTCCGTCTTCCTTTATTATAATTTCCGTTGTACTTAAACGATATTTCTTCCTCAAATATCCAAAATATTCTTCTTCAGTTTTTTGTCCTTCGCATACTATTAACACCTTAGCTCTAAGCTTAAGACCCTTAGATTGGCGCCCTAAGTGTCTTTCTGATTTTTTTCTAGCCATCACTTCTCTCCCAGTTGAAAGAAGTAATCCTCATTAATAAAGGGAGTTGCACCAAAAATACCTTCAAGATATTGATTTTCGTACTCAGACCCTCTATCTTTTCTTATATTGAAATCATATAAGGAATAGACATGGGATGAATAATCCATACCTTTCTCAACGAACCAGATTTGGTCACGTCTAAAGAACTTCTTTTTCATTAAGTAAGTATCATGGGTAGTGAAAATCAATTGTGCATTATTTTTATTTACTTTTGGGTTATGGAAACTTTTGATGATGAACTCAACCAACTTAGGATGTAAATGATTATGCAGCTCATCAAGTACTAAGATACTTCCATCTTCAAGAGTGTCAATCACTGGGCCAGCTAATGCAAAAAGCTTTTTTGTACCTTCAGATTCTTCATCAAAATCTAAATACTTTAACGTACCTTTAACATTTCTAGCAGACTTTAAATCAATTATATTTTGACCAGAAATCTGTTCAATAATTTTTTCTTTAAATGAGTCTGGCATATCAGATGGTAGAGTAAGCTTATTTATATCTATTTCTTCCTTTTCAACAGAAAAATCATCGATACCTATATCAGCAGACTTCAAAAAGCCTAAAATTCCTTGTTTATAAGAATTATCATCACATACAGACCTAGTATAGCCTTCACCAAAATATGTTCTTGTATCCGTGCCTACGTGTATTACATTATCAAACCAATCATATACAGGTTTCAATTGTTCACTATTAAGGTTTACAGCATTAGATAAGAAAAGAACATTAGAACGTGTATTACTTTCCCAGTTGGTTTTACTTCCTTTAAATAAACTACTAAATGAGTATTCATATTTACTCTCAACCTTTTCGTTCCTTTTACGATAAAACCATTCTTGTACTTTTCCTTTAGGATAAGAATGTAACCACTCTTCTATGACATAATCTTTATTGAATATAACCCCATAGTCATAACGAATTAGCCTTTTATCTTCAGAGGCACCATTAGGTAGGGATGTTTCAACTTTCGATGAAGCCTTAGCTACAAATGAAATATTAATTTCAGTAGGTAAATCAGAGTTTTCATCATTAAAAATGAAGACATCTGTAGGTATTTTTTGATTAGGTTTGAACTCTGTAGAATTAAGAACTAGAAACCTTAAGTAACCCAAAGCTTTAACTATATTCGATTTTCCAGATGAATTGGAACCATAAATAACAGCTGATCTTAGCAGATCAGGCGTTTTAAGTACTTTAGGTGAAAATGTATTATTTACTTCCATCTCGCTACCTTGCGACTTGATCATAGAAAAAGTGGTACTATCTTTAAAAGAACGAAAGTTCTTGATAGTGAATTCAATCAGCATAAGGCACCTCTTTTACTATTTTAGTAGCTATTTTTGGTCTAAATTAACCAAAAAACTAGTTTTAAACAATATTAACTTAGTTTATATAAATTGTACATATTTCATTTCCTCAACAGCATATCAAGCAAGCGCGCGGTCAATTAGCGAGTGTAACGTACAGTATCATTTTTAATATAATAGGTTTGTAGGGTGTGGTCAGCACACCACTAAGAGCTTAATATAATATGTTTAGGTTTATAGATTGTTTGATCTATAAACTCGTGAAACGCAACCTGCTACCCAAACTCATGTTAGAATTTTGATTATCTTAATGAACTTTGCCGTAACAAGGGTTTTTAGCCCTGATTGCAGCGATAGCTTGGTAGAGTATGGCGCTTACAAGCGCAGAGCAGGATTAGCTACAAAACCCTAAGCTCATAAAACCAAGATTTAAAAGATTTAAGACGCCTTCTATTACTGTAGAAGGCGTTTTTTTTCTTCATAAGCTGTATAGACATATAAGTTAATATCTACCCCGCACTTTGCTTATTTTATACTTCTCATTTGCTATACTAGCCCAACTTTATCGGTTCAATACCAACTTATAACACCCTCCAAAACAGCATGGTAGCCTTATGAAATTCTCAAAGTTCGGTCAAAAATTTACCCAGCCCACTGGCATCTCACAATTGATGGACGATCTGGGTGATGCGCTAAAGAGCGATCAGCCAGTCAACATGCTGGGCGGCGGTAACCCTGCCAAAATTGAAGCCGTCAATGAGTTGTTTTTGGAGACTTATAAGTCGCTGGGCGTTGATAACGATACAGGTGAAGCCAACAGTAGCGCCATTATTAGCATGGCGAATTATTCTAATCCGCAAGGGGATGCCGCCTTTATTGATGCGTTAGTCGGCTTCTTTAATCGCCATTACGATTGGAATCTGACGGCAGAAAACATCGCGCTGACCAATGGCTCACAGAATGCTTTTTTCTATCTGTTTAATCTATTTGGCGGTGCGTTCACGGATGAAAACAGTCAAGATAAAGAAAGCCAATTTGTCGATAAATCTATTTTATTGCCATTGACGCCTGAGTATATCGGCTATAGCGACGTGCACGTCGAAGGTCAGCATTTCGCAGCCGTATTACCGCATATCGATGAAGTGACGCATGAGGGTGAGGAAGGCTTCTTTAAATATCGCGTGGACTTTGACGCGTTAGAGAACTTGCCAGCGCTGGTTGAGGGTCGCATCGGTGCGATTTGCTGCTCGCGCCCAACCAACCCGACGGGCAACGTGCTGACCGATGACGAAATGGCGCATCTGGCCGAGATTGCCAAGCGTTATGATGTGCCGCTGATTATCGATAACGCCTATGGTATGCCCTTCCCTAACATCATCTACTCTGACGCGCATCTGACGTGGGATGACAACACCATTCTGTGCTTTAGTCTGTCTAAAATCGGCCTACCCGGTATGCGTACGGGTATCGTCGTTGCCGATGCTAAAGTAATCGAAGCGGTCAGCGCGATGAATGCGGTGGTGAATCTAGCGCCGACACGTTTTGGTGCCGCGATTGCCACACCATTGGTGGCAAACGATCGTATCAAGCAGTTATCTGATAATGATATCAAGCCGTTCTATCAAAAACAGGCGACTCTCGCGGTGAAGCTGCTAAAAGAAGCCTTGGGCGATTATCCGCTCATGATTCATAAGCCTGAAGGTGCGATATTCTTATGGCTATGGTTTAAAGACTTGCCAATTAGCACGCTTGAGCTGTACGAGCGTCTTAAAGAAAAAGGCACGTTGATTGTACCGAGTGAGTACTTTTTCCCGGGTGTCGATGTTACGGACTATCAGCACGCGCACGAGTGTATTCGCATGAGTATCGCCGCCGATGAGCAAACGCTAACGGATGGTATCAAAGTGATTGGTGAGGTGGTACGCGCGTTATATGATGACGCCAAGTAAACATCTTTGGCGCTAAAACTAAAAAACGGACTCATTAATAGTCCGTTTTTTTCTGTCGCTTAGTCATTGACTGAGGCTTATTGGTTGGATGAAATATAGTCGTCCATTTGGTTAAGGCAAAAAGCACATAAGACAGTAAGCAGGTATTAATCAAATCACGGATGCTCGCGACTATTTGTTCACGGCTTATACCAGCCAGACCTAGCGCTTCGATTGTATCTCTATTATCCAGATACTCACCCAATAGCGCAACGCCAGTCACGATGATTAAAGCTATGAATGATCTGATACCCTGACTTTTAATCACAGGGCGTAGCACGAGCAGACAAAGCAGATAGACCCCGATACCAACATAGATATGTAGAGCATCTTTGGCAAGGTCAGTTGTTTCAACAATACTGAGTTTAAAATCGGTAAAATCCACTAGAGTATTCCAAGTATAAGCAGGTAGAGAATGCCTGAGAGTATAACTAAAAACTGTTAACTGAAGATGAAAATAGTTGAGAATAAAAAAGGTAGATTGCGCATTTGCCAACCTACCTTAGCACTCAATCAAATTTTTAATGTATGCGCTTTAAATATCCCAGTCTACAAAATTCTTTAATAGCTGCAAGCCTGCGGTGTGGCTTTTTTCTGGATGGAACTGAGTGGCAAATAAATTGTCTTGCAAGATGCTGGCACAAAACGGCTGACCATAATCACAAACAGCAGCCACTTGCGCGCCCTCGCTAGGCTCGCAGTAATAGCTGTGTACAAAGTAAAAGTGCGCCTTATCTTCGATACCACTCCACAATGGATGCTCAAAATCCATGCCACTGATGGTATTCCAGCCCATATGCGGCACTTTGATGGTCGCCCCTTGCTCATCTTTCCATGTCGGGTCAAACGCTTCTACACTGCCATCTAAGATGCCCAAACATTTTGTACCACTATTCTCAGCGGACTGCTCAAACAACGCCTGCATACCCACACAGATAGCCATAACGGGCTTATTAAATATCGCCTGACGTATGACCTCGTCAATACCTGCCTCCTGCATGCCAGCGATACAATCACGCATAGCACCGACGCCTGGAAAGAAAATCTTATCTGCTGCTGCGACGACTTTTGGGTCATTGGTGATAGAGACCTCTGCACCGACCGCGGACAATGCTTTACTGGCTGAGTGCAAATTACCCATACCATAATCTAATAGTGCAATTTTGGTCACTTTAGAAAGCCTCTTTGGTCGATGGCAAGGTGTTAAGCGCACGCTCATCATACTCACACGCCATACGCAGGGCACGAGCAAAGGCCTTGAAGGTTGACTCGATTTGATGATGGCTGTTTTTGCCTTTTAGATTGTCCAAATGCACGGTCATCCATGAATGATTGACAAAGCCATAAAAGAACTCGCTAAACAAATCAACATCAAATGTCCCAACATGTGAGCGCGTAAACGGAATGTCCATGTGCAAGCCTGGACGACCCGATAAATCAACTACTGCACGAGTTAAAGCTTCATCAAGTGGCGCATAAAAATGCCCATAGCGACGGATACCTTTTTTATCACCAAGCGCTTTATTAAACGCCTGTCCAAGCGTAATGCCTGTATCTTCGACACTATGGTGATCGTCAATAAAGGTATCGCCGGTACATTTGATGTCTAGGTCAAACAAACCGTGACGCTTGATTTGATCGATCATATGATCCAAAAATGGTACGCCTGTATCCACAACCCCTTGCCCAGTACCATCAAGGTTTACGGTACAAGTGATTTGCGTTTCAGCCGTGTTGCGTTCCACAGTCGCCGTACGTACAGGACGACCATATAGATTTGGATTCGGTGAAAGGTTTTGCTCAGAGGCATTGGCTGTCATAGTGACTCTCTATCAATCTAGAATATTGAATTTTTGGCATAAGCGCCATTGTCTACCCTCATCATAGCAAACCCTAACATTTACCGCCACGACCAAGCCGTAAACCACGCACAAATTTATGTCATTCTGCTAAAATAGTGAATTTAGTTTTATCAATCGTGACCTTGCTGATTCTATTATGCCTTGCTGCATCAACTTATAGGAATTGAACATGCCTTTAGAAGCCATCGCCATCAATAGCTTGGATGCGCCACTCATCAGAAAACCTGCTCGTGACAACGAATTAGCCGAGCGCTTGCAAGCCCTCTATGACACCGATGATAGCCAACCTAATGGCGCTGAGGTATTGGCTATCATAGAGCAAGGGTTTAAACGTGGTCAAACGCTGTATGTTGGGATGTTTAATGACAAGCCTATTGCCGCAGTTGGCTGTTTTGATGATGGGCAGACCGATGCCAAACGCTTGCAGTATCTCACCGTACATCTGCAAAATCGCGGTCGTGCGATTGATGCTAAGTTTATTAAACTGGTTTATGATGCCGAGGTCAAAAAAGGCGTGCGTGCATTTGTGCCGGTTGATGCCGATATCCATCGCATTATGAGCGAGTATGAGTTACTGCGCGTTAAAGATTAACTGAGGCTTTCAAACCTTTGATTTCATCAATATCCGATTATTTATGCGCTTTTGTCTTATATAATGAAAAAACAACTTGACAGCAGGGCGTATATTTAGTTTAATAGCGTCCTCAACGAAGACGGCTCGATAGCTCAGTCGGTAGAGCAACGGATTGAAAATCCGTGTGTCGGCAGTTCGAACCTGCCTCGAGCCACCATTTGTTGAAAAAATTCTAAAAACCCTCAAATAGCGATATTTGAGGGTTTTTTTATGGCTGCAAGTTAGCTGACGGCTCTTACACTCTGCTTTCACTGATCTATAACATATTTATGCTACATTTAGGTCATGTCAGCTCTTTATACTAAGGCTATCTAGGGCTAGCCGATAGGTAAGATAATGAGAGAATTTGATTATGACTTGGATTATAAAAATTTAGATTTGCGCGCGCAGCCCGAGCTATACCGTGTCGGTAGAGGGGAGCAAGGGGTGCTACTGGTAGAGCCTTACAAGTCTGAGATACTGCCACATTGGCGCTTTGCGACGCCTGAGATTGCGCGTGAGAGTAGCGATATCATTTATCAGATGTTTTTAGATTATCTGGCATCTGATGACTTTGTCGGCGCTGATATGGCTCGAAAATTTATCCAAATGGGTTTTACCCGTGCCCGTCGCTATGCCAATCATAAAGGCGGTAAAAAATATAAAGGGGCGGTCCCTGATGATAAAAAAGGTCAAAGCGGCGCCCATGGACGTGAAGAGCTGCCTCGGCAAATCGAAGATCCTATCAAAGCAGAGTCTGCACGCATTTTTAAAGAAAAATGGGATTTATGCCGTGAAAATAAAGAGTATTTAGCGCTGAAAGCTCGACACCGTGAGCACTATCAAGACATCAAATAAGCTCGCAACATTAAAACTTACTGCTTGCTTATGCTATGGTAACCACCATCAAACAAGTCTTAACAAAACATACCGCACTTTTAACGGATAGACATCATGGACAAGCAACTTTTAATTTTTGATTTTGATGGCACATTGATTGATAGCGTGCCAGATTTGGCGGATGCAACCAATGCAATGCTAACTACCCTTGGTAAAACGCCCTATCCTCTCGCCAGCATCCGTAACTGGGTTGGTAATGGCTCAAGAATGCTTGTTGAGCGTGCCTTGGTTGGTAAGATAGAGGTGTTAGAGGGAGAATTAACTAAAGAAAGCGTCGACCATGCTGAGCAAATATTTTTTAATGCTTATAAAAATATCAGTGGCAGCAAAACCGTCGCCTATCCAAACGTGGATAGCGGACTAAAAAAGCTCAAAGCAGCGGGCTATACGCTGGCATTGGTCACCAACAAGCCAATTCGTTTTGTGCCAAAAATACTGCAATCCTTTGGCTGGCAAGACATCTTTAGCGAAGTGCTTGGCGGTGATAGCTTGCCTAGCAAAAAACCAGACCCCGCGCCACTATTACATGTGTGTGAGGCGCTGAGTGTTAATCCAGAACAAGCGGTTATGATTGGCGATTCTAGAAACGATATATTGGCGGGTCAGAATGCCAATATAGATACGCTTGGTCTGTCCTACGGTTATAACTATGGGCAAGATATCCGCGATTTAAACCCGACTGAGGCGTTTGATCGTTTTGCAGATTTGGTTGACTATCTATTAAAGTTTTCGTCTGCCGATAATTAGAACCCAAAGCTATCATTTACTACGATAACTGAGCGCTTCAGATACATGGGCGCTTGTGATATCTGTGCTGTCCGCCAAATCAGCAATTGTTCGTGCAACGCGTAGTACCCGATGATAGCCTCGAGCAGATAAATTAAGGCGCTGCTGAGCAAGTTGTAATAGCTGCTGCTCGCCCGCCCCTAGCTGAATATATTTATCAATCTCACTAGGACTAAGCTCATTATTGACCTTATTCTGTCGTATTAATTGACGATTATGTGCTGCCGATACTCGAGTACGTACTTGCTCAGAGGTTTCTCCCGCCTGAGCGTTTTGCAGATCCGCAATTGATAATGCTGGTACGGTGATATGCAAATCAATACGATCAAGTAGCGGACCTGATAGCTTATCTTGATAGCGTTTAATCTGCTCAGGTCGGCAGCGACATCGCCCTGAGCCATCACCATCATAGCCACACGGGCACGGGTTCATCGCAGCGACCAATTGAAAGTTAGCCGGAAACGTCATTTGAGAGTTGGCACGGCTAATGGTAATTTGTTTGGCTTCTAAGGGTTGGCGCAATACCTCCAATACTGTCCGATCAAATTCTGGCAACTCATCAAGGAATAAAACGCCTTTATTGGCCAGCGTAATCTCACCCGGTTTAGGGCGTGAACCCCCACCGACCAATGCCACCGCTGATATGGTGTGATGAACTTGTCTAAAAGGCCGTGTGCCATAATCATAATCGCTATCAGCAACGGAATACGTGCTGGCAACCTCTAACGCATCCTCAGCACTTAAGTCCGGCAAGATGGTCGGCAATCGCGAAGCCATTAATGTTTTGCCTGAACCGGGCGGCCCTGTGAATAATAATGAGTGACCACCTGCTGCGGCAATCTCTAAGGCTCGGCGTGCATGATGCTGTCCTTTTACGTCTGCCAAATCTACTTGATAGCCTATATGCTGCTGGATTTGACTCGGCTCTACTTCGGTTAACCGTTCATCCAAAAAACTGCTATCGGTGAGCGACTGCAAATGATTACATACGGCCTTTAAGTTTGGCGCTGCTAATACAGTGATACCATCGACACGGCTAGCCTCTGCCCCATTGATGGTTGGGACAATGAGTTGCCGCATTGACGACATCTTCTCATCACCTTTTAACAGTTGCGTCGCCAATACCTCGGCTTTCATCGCTCTTGCAACCGCCAAGCTCCCGCTTACTTGCCGCAGCTCACCGTTGAGCGCCAACTCCCCAATAAACTCAAACCCTGACAATACCGTTGGATCCAACTGATCACTGGCTGCCAAAATACCGATAGCAATCGGTAAATCAAGGCGAGCACCATCCTTTGGTAAATCGGCGGGTGCTAAATTAATTGTCAAACGTCTATTAGGAAACTGAAATCCAGAATTGAGTATCGCTGAGCGAACTCTATCCTTGCTCTCACGTACCGCCGCTTCAGGCAAACCAACAATGGTCAATGCTGGCAGTCCTTGCGACAAATGTACTTCAATGATGACTTCAGGTGCGTGCAGCCCGACGACCGAGCGGGTATAGACTTGAGCAAACGACATAAGCCTTTCCTATAGAGAGATTTAACGATCATAGAGGATTATTAATAAGTGCGCAAATGTTGTGGATTTATTTTTGATTCACTTAAAAAATATTGTCAGCGAGATTTTTTATCATCTAACCATACAACCTTATGGGTATATCCCAAAACTACTGTCCATGCCACTATAAGCTGTGATTTGTTATACTAGCTATTACTTATTTCAATCGTTTTTTATTAGCTTTCGCAAGAAATACAGCTATTAGCAAAGCCATAAATTTATTATTCAAAATAGCGATCGATACAGTCAAACGAGGAATCTCGCATGTCAGAACAACTTGATATCAATAGCACACCTGAACACGCCATCAATGCGAGCGAGCAGCCCACTACAGTGCGTCCTGTTATGCAACCGGACAATCCATATGCCAGTACTCGTGGCAGCATCACCAGCAAACAACTGCCAGCATTCGATCAAGATATCATTAATAAGTATAATCGTTCGGGACCACGCTATACCTCTTATCCAACTGCTTTAGAGTTTTCATCGATACTAGAAGGGCTTGAGACAAAAATCCTGCAAGCGCGCGAAGCTCATGCGCCGCTATCACTTTATTTCCATATCCCGTTTTGTCGCCATCTTTGCTATTACTGTGCTTGCAATAAAATCATCACCAAAAAGAATAGCGATGCAGGCGATTATTTAGAGTATCTAATTGCTGAAATTAAACACAAACGTAGCTTATTAACGCCACCAGAGGACGGTAAAAAACCACTGGTTAAACAGCTGCATTTCGGTGGTGGTACGCCAACCTTTTTACAAGACAATGAGTTGATACAACTGTGGGAGTTTTTGCAAACCCAATTTGAGTTTTTACCAGAAGATCAAGGTGATTACTCTATCGAAATTGACCCGCGCGAACTCAGTAGCGAGACCTTAAAAGTATTGCGTACTCTTGGTTTTAATCGCGTCAGCTTAGGCGTACAGGATTTAGACGAGACCGTACAAATTGCAGTCAATCGTGTGCATTCAGCAGAGCTTATTGAAAATGTATTAAATGAGGCGCGCGAATTAGGCTTTCATTCTATTAATGTCGATTTGATTTATGGCTTACCACATCAAACGCTTGAAACCTTTGATAAAACCATACGCCGTGTTATTGAGATGTCACCAGATCGCTTGTCGGTGTTTAATTATGCTCATTTGCCTGAACGCTTTAAGGCGCAGCGTCAAATCAAAGAGGACGATTTACCTACTCCATCTGATAAGTTCACGATGCTCGGTTATACCATCAATACCTTAACTGAAGCCGGTTATCAATATATTGGCATTGACCATTTTGCCAAACCTGATGATGAGCTGGCCATCGCCCAGCGTGAGGGCAAGTTGCATCGTAATTTTCAGGGCTATACCATCATGGGCGATTGTGATTTACTGGGCTTTGGCGTGTCTTCAATCAGTCAAATTGCCAATGCCAACAGCAGTTATATCCTACAAAACCATACTGATTTGCAAGTATATAAAGACAATATCGATGCGGCACGTAATAATCCTACCATCATGCCAGCGGTCAATGTGATTAAAACTTCTGTCAAAGATCGCTTACGTGAATACGTGATTATGAATTTATTGTGTCATGATTATATGGATTTTAGAGATATCAATCAGAAATTTGGCATCGATGCTATTACCTACTTTATCAATGAGATTCAACAGCTTGGTGACATGCAAGAAGACCACTTGATTGATATGGATGCTGCTGGCATTCGCGTGTTACCAAGAGGTCGCTTATTGGGCCGTAATGTCGCCATGGTATTCGATGAATATCTGGATAAAAAACATAAAGACCGCTTCTCAAAAGTTATTTAACCAAAAACAGACCTCGATTGAGGTCTGTTTTTGGTTAGCGATAACTATTATATAGTCAGGGAAAAGTAATATCGATACATCAAGTACTGCTGATATTAATTTTTCTTGCTTGCTGTGCCTACGCAGACAGAGGCTGCAAAAAATTTATACCAGCAGCACTGTAGCGTTTTTGAGATATTTTAACTATAACTTATAAATAATTATCCATATTTATTCACTCGGCATCACAAGATACAGTCGATTGGCATCCTCTATGGTTTTTTCTTTATCTAGGTATTTTTGCCGATTTATCTTGTAAAGGAAACTTGCGGTCATGCTCAATAAGATAAAATTCATGTTCATTGATAGCGACTATCCCTGATGCCACGTGCTCTGCTGCGTCAAGACGATATAAATATTGTGCTATCTGACCTGAGATTAGATTAATAGCAACGATACGAACCAAACTAGAGCCACGACCCGATTTATCAGGATTGTCCATAGAGGACTCCATGATACCTACAAGCGTAGTCTGATCTGGCATAATGGTTAATGCTTCCATACCACGATTGGCGCGGCGCTTGGTAAACTCTGCCGGTAATAACACCTGCTTACCGTTAATAATCACATTATTGCGTTCGTCATGTGCAAAAGGATTGATACGGGCAATTTCCACCCCATCTCTGATAGGGTTGGTCATTTCATCAAACGGTAAATCTGGATTCACCGTTATCGGTTGACCATTAATATCATAAGGTACTTCATTGGTGCCGCCAAAGGCTTTTGGATTGGGTAGTCCAGAGATAGGATTGCCATTGCTTGGATGTGCCGCCGCATCTGAACCATAGCCACCACCGCGAATCTCTAAGTTTTTCTCAGGATAGGCAGCATTAGTATGCGTTGCGTCAAGCACGCTATAGTCAGGGAAAAGCAATATCGATACATCAAGTACTGCTGATATTAATTTTTCTTGCTTGCTGTGCCTACGCAGACAGAGGCTGCAAAAAATTTATACCAGCAGTACCGTAGCGTTTTTAAGGTATTTTAACTATATAAGGTAATGGACTGCCTTGCGGGAAATCCACAATTGAGATTATGTCTATATTTAGCTTCTGCTCAGTCATCATCATTTTCCTTATCTCAATATTCTTAGTATTTAAAAATGGTATTTCATAAAAAATGATGGACAAATTAAAGGCAAGAAAATAGCCAGTGCTTAGCATACTCACTGGCTGTTTTTATACGTTGTGCTTATAGCATGTGGTCAAAGCACAGTTGCTTAAACCTTAAGCTTATCACCGACCATGCCTTTTACGGTACTTAGAATGTCAGCGGGTAATACCACCATTTTTGAGTTATCAGATTCAGCCAGCTGACGAATCGCTTTAATATACTGCTCGCCAAGTAAGTAGACAATTGGCATTTCTTCAGTGCCCATTGCCGCAGTGATTAGACGGATAGACTCCTCTGAACCTTTCGCCAGTACTACCTGCGCCTCAGCGTCACGGCGTGAGGCCTCTAAACGCCCATCTGCTTCTAAGATAGCCGCTTGCTTTTGTCCATCAGCACGGGTCACTGTCGCTCGGCGTAGACGCTCTGCCGCTGCCTGCTCTTCCATTGAAGCCTGCATGGTCTGCGACGGATTAATATCTTGAATCTCTACTGTCTTTAACGTGATACCCCAATCTGCAATATCTTCTGAGATGGCATGCTTTAGCTTCATTTTTATTTCATCACGGCTAGATAAGGCACTATCAAGATCCATCTCACCGATGATTGAACGTAAAGACGTTTGTACCAGATTACGGATACCATACTCATAATCTTCGATGCCATAGACCGCTTTATCAGGGCGAATAATATTAATATAAGCCACAGCATTAGCGATAATAACGACGTTATCGCGGGTAATCACTTCTTGTGACGGAATATCAAGGACGATGTCTTTGGTCGTTACTTTGTAAGAAACATCATCGACATAAGGGATAATAAGGTTTAAACCTGGCTCTAACGTTTGGCTATATTTCCCTAAACGCTGTACCACCCATTTATACCCTTGTGGTACGATTCGCACACCCTTAAACACAGTAAAGACTACCAGTGCAACCAAAACTACCATAACAATGCTAAAGCTTTCCATAATTTATCCTTATTATTATACGTGCGTATTTTGGCTCACAGCTGCCTTCGATGTCATGCTACTCACAATCAGCTCGTTACCAACGATATCTGTTACCACTACTCGATCACCGACTGCCACTTGCTCGCCTCGAGTGCGGCACATCCATTCAGCGGCACCCACAATAGGCACATTGAAACGCACCATACCGGCTCTATCTGGCTGCGGCTGCACAATAATCATGCCTATTTCACCGACAATCACACTGCCCCCAAGTCCTGCTTTTGTACGATCAACCGATAAAGGTTTGATAAACTTAAACCATGCCAGCAAAAAGATAGCGGAGAGGAGTAACCAGATAATGATTTGCAGGGATATCGAAATAGGCAGAAGCCATGCAAGCGCAGCCACTATGATAGCAGCAGCACCAAACCAAAGACTGGCAAAGGTTGGCACAAACATCTCGACAATCAGCAGCGAAAAGCCTAATACCAGCCAATGCCAAGGTTCAATCATCCAAAGAGTCTCCATCATTGCTTTATTCCCTATCTTTGTTATCCTAGCTTTCAATGTAGCACATTTCCTCCTCCAAGGACGTTTTAAAAGCGCTATAAAAACAATATCTTAATCCTATTACCTTTCTTAGTATTAAAGCGCATCCATATTTGCCTTAAACTAAGACTATCTATATTGTGCTTAAAAAAAGCAAAAAAAAACGACCGCCGAAGCGATCGTTTTTTATTTTGGGCGTTCTTATTAATACTTTAATATAAAGAGATTAAGTATCAAGAAATTAGAACTTTAGCTGTGCACCGACAGTCATAAGATCTGCGTCACTACCTAGCTTGTCATACTCAGCTTCAACACTGAAGTTAGGATTTACTGAGTAGCCAAGACCTACACCACCGGCTAGGCTAGTGTCACTATCCGAGAAGTTTTGTGTCAAAGTATTCTTGCCTTCCACTTCAGTCTTAGCAACACCTAGCTTACCTTTAGCATAGAGACCAGTATTTGGGAAAGCATAACGGTAGGTACCATAAGCGCCATAAGTTTTTGCGTCGATGTCACCGCCTCTGTAATCTGCGTCATCTGAGCCTACAAATTCGGCTTCAATACCAAAGTTAGGATCGAAATTGTAGCCTGCATATACGCCATATGCGGTTGGATCATCAGCGCCATCAACGTCTAAATCAAACTGACCGACTTTAGCACCAACGTATGGTTGACCAGTGTAGCCGTTTCCATAAGAAACGGCAGCTTGTGCACCCATGCTTAGTAATGAACCGGCTGCTAATGCAATTAGAGTTTTCTGTAGAGTTTTCATGTGTATCTCCTTACAATTACTGTGGACAAACAAGTTATTTATTTATGTGGACTTTTAGCCATATCGCCTTGTTTGCTAACGATGTATACATAGTAACAAACCATGTCAGAAACTCTGTCAGTGTTTAATGGTAAGAAAGTTAAGTTTTGCAAGTGTTTATCAGTGTTGAAGTTACAAAGGCAGTTATATGAAATCTTTTGTTACAACGACTCAGTTTGTGCAATAATCCCTACTTATTCTTGAGACGATTTACTCAGAAACTCATTTTAATAAGTAAAACCGATTAAATAAAAGCGATTAAATAAAAGAAGGGATATCAATGACTGCTCTTATTATCAATCGTCTGCAAGAGTCGCTCAACGCGCTAAAAGCAGCGAATCAATACCGTCAGATACCTAAATTACAACATCATGAGCAATATGTGATTAGCGAAGGCAAGCGATTACTCAATATCGCTAGCAATGACTATCTTGGCTTGGGCAGTAATAAGCAACTCCAGAGCGAGTTCCTTAATCAACTCAATCAATTTCCAGTCGATAGTATGCCTAGAATGAGTGCCACCTCCTCTAGGCTCTTGACAGGTAACAATGAACATCTGCAAGTATTGGAGTCTGAACTACAAGAATGGTATCAAAACGCCGTAGACAAGAAAAACCTATCCTCATCAAAATCGGCACTGGTATTCAACAGCGGCTACCATGCCAATATAGGTATTTTGCCTGCACTGACGACATTGCCAGTTAAAACCATAATTTTGGCAGACAAACTGGTACACGCTAGCATTATCGATGGCATACGCCTGAGCCAAAGTAAGCTGGTCAGCTATCGTCGTTACCGTCACAATGACTATGAGCATTTAGCCAAATTTATTGAGCAAGCAGACTCAAGTGTTGAGCGCATTATTATTGTCACGGAAAGTATTTTTAGTATGGATGGTGACCGCGCAGACTTGGCGCAATTGGTACAATTAAAAGCAAAAGATGCTCGTATTGAGCTATATATCGATGAGGCCCATGCTATCGGTATCTTAGGTGATTCAGGTTTAGGATTGGCAGAAGAAACCCAAACACTGGCTGATATTGATTATCTGGTGGGAACTTTTGGTAAAGCGTTTGCTTCTATTGGTGCCTATATCATGTGTGATGATGTAATCAAACAATGGCTAATTAATCAGATGCGTCCCCTCATTTTTAGCACCGCATTACCACCCATTAACCACGCATGGACACGTTTTATTTTAGCAAAAATGCCAAATTTAAATAAGCAGCGCTTTCATCTGGCACAGTTATCCGCCACGCTTAGTGACGCTATTCCCGAACGATATCGCGTGTCGTTCATTCATCAAGATGCAGGCTATGCCTCCCCTATCGTCCCTTACATACTAGGCGATAATGCGCTTACTGTCGAAAAAGCAAAGCAGCTACAAGCAGCAGGATTTTATGCCTTACCTGTCAGACCGCCTACTGTTCCTGCCAATACTGCTCGTATTCGCTTAGTGATGAATGCAGCGCTTAGCCATGAGGACTGTCAGCGGCTGATAGTGCATTTATAATGCTATTATTTTTTAGTAACTACTTTCTTTTAGCGTTAAGCGAATTATTTGGATGCAAAAAACAACATGAAACCTCCTGCTACACCTGACATCCTTAGCACAAGAAAACAAAACATCGCGCGTCATTTTGCCACTGCTAGCGATTATGACCAGCATGCCCATATTCAAGCGCAAATCTGTCAGCATCTCCTTGTCCTTATCGCTCGTACGAAGCAAGATAGCGTATTTGAAATTGGTGCAGGCACAGGTCAAATGACACGTTTGTTGTCAGAGAACATTCAAAGTCAGCACTGGTTTATCAATGAGCTGTGTTCTGAAAGGGCAGCGATATTGCAATCGATAGTACCAACAGCCAACATAATAATTGGCGATGCTGAAACCATTGAATTACTCGAAGGCTCTAACTCAATAAAACCCAGTTTGATAGAGCACAGCCTAATAATCAGTGCAAATGCGGTACAGTGGTTTGATAACCCATTGAGCTTTGTAAAACAATCTGCCCAATGTTTGCGAGCAGGAGGACAATTAGTCTTTAATACTTTTACGCCAGATAACTTTTTGCAAATTAAGCAATTAACGGGCCAAGGGTTACATTATCCAGCTATCAGTGAGTGGCAATCAGCATTAGAAGTCGCAGGTTTTGAGAATATCAAACTATCAGCTCAGCGCTTTGATGTACCTTTTGCCAATCCCTACGCTGTTCTTAAACATATGAAGCTGACAGGGGTTTCGACTAATCGAACGCAAGATCAGTCAAGTAGTGGTAAGCCATTTACATGGACCAAGTCCCGTCTAAAACAATTTGAGCAAGATTATTGGCAACAGTTTTCTGAATTAAATAAAAAAGATCAACCTTATGTAAATTTGACTTATGATGTGCTGATGATAAGCGCTTTTAAAGCGTGACATGTGAATTGCAATCTTATTAACGAAATAAAAAAACGCACCCCGAAGGATGCGTTTTTTCATTTAGCTGCTTAGTAGTAGAATTATTTTTTATCGTCTTCTACTTCAGTGAACTCAGCATCGACCACATTGTCATCTGTTTGATTGCTTTCGCTAGCGTTATCCGCACCTTGTTGGAACTGGTTTGGATCCATACCTTCGCTACCTGCGCCTGCATCAGCATAAATCTTCTGGCTAACTGGCAAGAAGGCGTTGTCTAATGCTTCAAGCTTAGCTTTAATCTCTTCATGATCATCTTCTTTCGCCGCTGCTTCAAGCTCAGAGATAGCTGTTTCTACTGATGATTTTTCATCGTCAGATACTTTATCTGCGGCATCTTTTAGCGCTTTTTGTACCGCATGGATACGACCATCCGCTTCGTTACGCACTTGCGCAAGATTAGCGAATTTCTCGTCCTCAGCAGCATTGGCTTCAGCATCACGAATCATTTGTTCAACTTCTTCGTCCGACAAACCAGAATCCGCTTTAATTTGGATACTTTGTGCTTTACCAGTACCTTTATCAGTCGCTGAGATATTCATGATACCGTCAGCGTTAATGTCAAAGCTCACCTCGATTTGTGGCAAACCACGTGGTGCTGGTGGAATATCCGTTAAATCAAAACGACCAAGCTGTTTATTTTGGTTCGCAATTTTACGCTCACCTTGATAAACCTGAATACTAACTGCTGGTTGGTTATCTTCAGCCGTTGAGAATACCTGTGATTTCTTAGTCGGAATCATGGTATTTTTCTCAATGATTGGCGTCAAGATACCACCCATCGTTTCAATACCAAGCGTCAACGGTGTTACATCAAGTAGCAATACGTCAGTTTTTTCACCAGACAATACTGCGCCTTGAATGGCTGCACCGGCTGCGACTGCTTCATCAGGGTTCACGTCTTTACGTGGCTCTTGACCGAAGAACTCTTGTACTTTTTGCTGTACCAATGGCATACGAGTCTGACCACCAACTAAGATAACATCGTCGATATCGCCGATTTTTATACCCGCATCTTCAAGGGCAATCTTACAAGGACCCATGGTACGTTGTACCAATTCTTCAGTTAAGCTCTCAAGTTTTGAGCGACTGATAGTCACAACCAAATGCTTAGGACCACTGCTATCAGCAGTGATATACGGCAAGTTTACTTCAGTACTTTGGGCACTTGATAGCTCAATTTTTGCTTTTTCTGCGGCTTCTTTTAGACGCTGCATCGCAAGAGAATCACCTTTTAGGTTCACATCTTGGTCTTTTTTGAATTCAGCAACTAAAAAGTCAATCAACGCTGAGTCAAAATCTTCACCACCAAGGAATGTATCACCGTTGGTCGCTAGTACTTCAAACTGCTGCTCGCCATCAACGTCAGCGATTTCGATGATTGATACGTCAAAGGTACCACCACCTAAGTCATAAACTGCAACAGTGCTATCGCCTTGCTTTTTGTCCATACCATAAGCAAGAGCAGCAGCAGTTGGTTCGTTGATGATGCGTTTTACATCAAGACCCGCAATTTTACCGGCATCTTTAGTTGCTTGACGCTGTGAATCATTAAAGTAAGCAGGTACAGTAACGACGGCTTCAGTAACGGCTTCACCAAGATAATCTTCGGCTGTTTTTTTCATTTTTTTCAGGATTTCCGCAGAAACCTGTGGTGGTGCCAGTTTTTTGCCGTTGATTTCAACCCATGCATCACCGTTATCTGCTTTAGCGATTTTATAAGGCACCATACCAATGTCTTTTTGCACGATTTTGTCATCAAAACGACGACCAATCAAACGTTTGATAGCAAAAAGCGTATTGTTTGGGTTGGTAACCGCTTGACGCTTGGCTGACTGACCAACAAGGATCTCGTCATCTTTATAAGCAACAATCGATGGTGTGGTACGAGTACCTTCAGCGTTTTCGATGATTTTGACTTTATCACCTTCCATTACTGCGACACATGAGTTGGTAGTACCTAAATCAATACCAATGACTTTACCCATAATGAATTGCTCCTAATTTATTTTTAAATAAGATTTTATTTCATCAGACCGTCGATCACTAGATCGTAGTCGTTCACTTGTTGCTTTATATCGGTTTACTTATGTATTTTTTCAAGTCGATAGCCCTGCAAATAATGCCTTTTGTGTGATTTTTTGTGAAAACCCTCACTAATAATAAGGTTTAGCACAGTTAAAGACTGAATATCTTTTGTCTATATACTCTATAAACATCTAGGACTACATTGGCGACGTTATATGCTTAACATACTACTGCTTGAGCGCCTGTCCTACTTACTACTGACCGACACGTACCATCGCCGGACGTAATAAACGACCATTTAAGCTATAGCCTTTTTGCAAGACTGTACCAACAGTATCGGCTGGCGCATCAGCGTCAATACCGACCGCTTCATGAAAATCAGCGTTGAATTTTTCGCCTTGTGGCTCGACCGCTTCGACGCCATTTTTGTTCAGCACATCTAGCAATGCTTTATGTGTCAGTCTCACGCCTTCAGTCACAGGATCATCTGCATTGGCGTTTTCAATCGCACGCTCCAAATTGTCCACCACCTCCAAAAGCTCTTTGGCAAATTTCTGTAGTGCAAAACGTTTGCTCTTATCCGCCTCTTGCTCCATACGCTTTTGCGCATTGTAAGTTTCGGCATTGGCACGAGCGGTACTTTCTTTAGCTTGTTTAACCTCGCCTTCTAGCTCAGCGATACGGGCTCTAAAAGTTTCAAGATCAATATCGTTTTCGATGACACTTTCTTCACCAGCATTATTTTGTGGGTCAAATTCTTTTAAGGTCTCTTCTAAGATGCTCTCATCGTGTGCCACGTTGTCATGTGAGACATTGTTATGCGAAACATCTTGATCGATCGATTCGTGGTTGTTATTTTGCGCGCTCATGATAACTCCTTGATAGTGTCATAATTTAATAGTGTCATAATTCAATAGCTGCTTGATAAAGGTTGTGAAGGCAAATTTCAAGCCCAATGCAAGGAATTTTTCTCACCAATAAAAAACACTATGCAAATAAAGAAGAAACAGCCGGATATCCATCAATTTTGCATACACATTGCTGATCTTTATTAACCATAAATATGTAGTTACGCCAACAAAAGGTACAAAAAGTCGTCATTTATTCCCAATCCTTTACGCTTTGTACCCAAACTATTACCAAAGACTACCCAACTTAATTTTTGATTATTTTATGATTGCTATAATCAAAATTGAATATATAACAGTCATTACACATCTGCCAGATGTCAGCAAAATACTAACAGTGAGTACTTACCCTTAATAAGCACTCACCATGATTTTTAAGAGGTGTTATGTCTAGTTCAACAGTACTATCAGTCAACACCTTACTCAATAAAGCGGTGAAGACCTTAAATCTTATGTCATTTGGACAAGATAAGAACCCTAAAAGCACTGATATCAATGTATCAGCTGAAATAATGTATATAGAAGAGAATTTCTTACAAGATAGTCGCAGGGATAAAGGCGTATCTATTAAAGAAAAGATACTCAAGCACCAGCTGACGACTAACTATCAACCGCATCTACTGCACTATGCTATAAAAAGCTTTGGCTGCTTACCGACGCCGATTCTTGAGAGTTTGATAAAGTATTTAGATGGACCTACTTCAAAGCAATATTTGCATGTTGATGCCCATCTGCGCTTAATACTTGCGGTCAATAGCAAGCTAAAAACGCCTTTGCAGCTGATAGAGATGTCTGAGCTGCGTAAACGCTTTGCAACAGATGCGGTCGCTATGCAAGCACCAAAAGTATGGCAGCAGGCGTCTGACAACTTGCTTAGCAATTTGAAACAGTTTCATAAAAAAGGTGATAGCGTTATCAGTTGGCAAGATAGAACGATTGCCAATGCCGACGACGGTGATATGACCATTCGCTGTTATCAAAATAGGACCTCTGATAATGGTTTTGGCTTTAAAAAAGAGTACACCAGTAATCCTGATGAGACCGTGCTATTGTTTTTTCACGGTGGTGGATTTTGTATTGGTGACCTTAATACCCATCATGAATTTTGTCATGCCATTTGTGAGCAGACGGGTTGGCCTATCATTAGTGTTGATTATCGCTTAGCACCTGAACACCCTGCCCCTGCTGCCGTAAGAGACTGTATCAGTGCCTATGCTTGGTTAGCTGAACATTGTGAAGAATTTGGTGCTTTGCCATCACGCATTGTATTAGCAGGTGATAGCGCAGGTGGTGGATTATCTACTTTGATGGCTCAGCAAATCATCACGCCAAATAAAGAGGCTTGGTTAGACCTAGGTGATGAAGGTCAAAAGACCTTTGATATATTACAAGGTTTACCACATCCTATGGCACAAATGCCCTTATATCCTGTGACCGATATTGAGACCGATTATCCAAGCTGGGAGTTATATGGTGAAGGTCTATTACTCGACCATGCTGATGTTGCCATTTTTGATGCCGCTTGTTTAGAAAATAGTCCGTTACCGCGCCAGCATATCCTGACGTCACCGATGCTTGGTAATAATCGACAGGTTTGCCCAAGTTATGTCGTTGCGGCAGAATTGGATGTCTTACGTGATGAAGCGTTTGCTTATGCCAATCAACTAAAGAGCTATGGTATAGCCGTACAAACCCATACGGTACTTGGCGCACCGCATGGATTTATTCATTTTATGAGCGTTCATCGAAGATTGGGGCAAGAAACTCAGCATATCATCATAGGGTTTGCTAATTTTGTGCGTGAAATCATAAAAACAAGAGCGCTATTGAGCGCTTAATTAGAATTTTAATATTTGAGTGCTTATTGACCTTAAATTTGAGTACCTATATTGGCACCTATAAGATTGATTATCCAAATCTCTGAGCGAGAGCCTAGTCGAAATGGTATCCCCCAAAATCCATAGCCTGAGGACACCACAAAATGTCCATTGCCAATGGCTTCATAGCCATAACCTAAACGGTTAATCACGCTGATAATAAAATTAACAGGGAATATTTGACCGTTATGGGTATGTCCTGATACTTGTAAATCTATTGGTAGTTGACTGTGTTCGATGATAGCGCTGGGTCTGTGATCTAAAAGAATTACGGGCTCAGCACTATTGACTTGTGCGAGCAACTCAGCCGTTGCGACGCGCTGACGCTTGTGATTATCAAAGCGTCCCATAAGCCAGACCACCTCTCCTTGATGGATGAATTGTGTTGCTTCATCATTTAATAACTGCACGCCCGCCGCGCGTAAAGAGTTGCTGATGGGCTGCTCATGACCATATAAATCATGATTACCTAACGTCGCATAGACACCATATGGCAAACTGGCGACAAGTTTTGCCAAGCTATCTTTCATATTATAAGTATTAAATGCCTGTGTATTGTCATCCATGATATCGCCTGGCATCAATAAGACATCTGCTTGATACTTGCTTAGCATGATATGCAGCCGCTCAATAGCTTTATTACCAAATAGCCGACCTAAATGTAAATCACTAGCGACTGCGATACGCAATGGATTGTTTAAAGGTTTATGAATATGAATCGACAGCTCACGCACAACAGGTATATAAGCGCTATATAAAGCATATGCAAACAGCCCTATAAAAAACAGCAGCGCAAAAATGCGTAATCCAGCAGCAATTATCTCTGAATGGTCAAGCATACTATCAAGCAAGGGGATTAAAAGCCAAGACCCTGCATACAATATACCAGTCGCTACCGCAGTCAGCATCATGAAATGCATCACCAACATCCAACCACTCATCCAGCGATAGCTATTAGAAAATAGCTTGGTAACGCTTAGTAATAATAGAACATGCGTGATTAAAAACACCCCTATCCATACCGTAATCGATGTAGTTGTCGAATCTATCCAAGGCTGAAGCCACCACTGCAAGCTGAGCGCTGCACCCGTGCTAAAAAGCTCTAGCAGCACAATAATGGTGAGAATAAAGGCGTAACGCATGAGCAAATCCTTGAGCGGGGTTTAAGCACTGTGTTTTTATTCTGAGCTAAATTCATTTAATCACAATATATTGAAGCGCATTAGGTCGGTTGTAAAGTAATCAACCAAATCTCAGAGCGCGTCCCTAGCCTAAATGGCACTGCTCCAATACCATAGCCTGAAGTGACCAAAAACTGGCTACCATTTACTGCTTTAAAGCCATAAACCAAAGGCGTAAACCATTTTAATAAAACGGTCAAAGGAAATATTTGACCGCCATGAGTATGACCTGATAAATGTAAATCAACCGGTAAGTCCTTTATTTCTGCTAAAGCCTCAGGGCTATGCTCCAAAAACAGCACTGGTTTATCAGTTTGAATATCACCCATCAAATCTGCTGCAGCAGGACGCTTAGGGTCTGTTGCATCTGAACGCCCAACCAGCAGTACCGCGTCATCCAACCATACGCTTTTATTATCAATCACCTGTATGCCGGCACGCTCAATCGCTTCGGCAATCGCAATCTCATTACCAGAGTAATCATGATTACCCAAAGTTGCATAAACGCCAAGTGGCGCTCTTAATTTTGATAAATGCTCATGCATATTGGTTTTATCATAAGCATCAGTAGAGTCGTTCATGACGTCACCAGCGATAAGCACCACATCAGGATTTTGCCCATCTATTAGCGCAACCATTTTATCTATCTGCTGATTACCAAACCATCTACCCAAATGGGTATCAGAAACTAAGGCGATTCTCATCGGTTTGACTAAGTTTTTGTCCGTTTTTACCGTTAAATGATGAATGACTGGAGAGTAGGCATTAAATACTGCCAAGCTTATAATTCCCGTATAAACAGCGACTGCAAACGCGCGAATAGATACGTTATTGAGCTTCCGTTTAAAAACCTGAGTATAAATAATAGCAATGATAGCGGTGACCAAACCAGCATACACCATAAAGCCTTGCAAAATACTGGCGGACAGATAGACATGAAAGCGCTCTCGCCAAAACTCACTCAACCCGTAGATAAGAAAAGTATTATTAATCACAAAAATACTAAGGACTAAACTTATACGACTAAAGCGAGATTTTGGTTTGATTAACCACCAAAATATCATACTCGTCATAAACGCCAGTAGTTGCGTACCTATTATAGAAAGCCACATAACAAAATTTAACCAGCCAAAGACGCACGTATAGTACGTCAATATTCTTACCTGTTGAAGACAGAGTTTTTGTTTATTGAAACCTGAAACTATTTATGTTCTTGTCCCTTTATAAAAACTAAAAAGCGGATTGTTTCACATGGAACAATCCGCTTTTTAGCTTATGAACTAGCTATAGCAACTACTATCTATTGTGGCAAACCTGCTTATTTTATTTCTTGTTGTTCCAAGGCTTCTTTAAGTGTTTGATGTTTAAACTCAAACCCAGCATCAAGCAATGCTTTCGGCAATACCTTCTGTCCATCAATAAGCAGTGTCGACATCTCACCAAACATCAGCTTAAGTAAAAACTCTGGCAAAGTAAAAAAGGTCGGACGATGTAGCCAAGCACCTAATGTTTTGGTAAAAACATGATTGGTCACGGGGGTTGGCGCGGTCAAATTATAAATTTTTACATCTTTATTGCTTGCGGTATGGCGAGCAGTCTGTGCATCCTCATTAACTTGATAAGCACTATTATTAAGGTGCTGCTCTATAATAAATATCACGGCTGCCACCCAATCATCACGGCTGATCCAGCTCATGATTTGTCGACCATTACCCAGCTGCCCTCCAACGCCCATTTTAAAAGGGATCAAAAGCTTGCTAAGCATACCGCCTGTAGGATGGATGACCACACCCGTACGCACAAGCGCCACTGGCACGCCTGAGTCAGTCGCTTGTCGCGCCAATTGCTCCCAGTCATCACATAGCTGATGGGCAAAATCTGTCTGAAAACCACTGCTCTCAGTCAAGGATTTATCGCCTTGATTGCCATACCAACCAATCGCGGAACCACTGATGAGCAATTTTGGCTTTACATGACTGCGGGCAACAAATGCCAGTATATCTTTTGTCGGCTTCATTCGACTGGCTAGCAATTGCTCTTTACGATCGTCACTCCAGCGCGCATCCGCAATACCTGCACCCGCTAGATTTAAAATCACATCAAAGTCTGCATCTGAATTTGCAAGTTCATCATAGGTTATCATTGTGACATCACTAGGATGTGCTTGATTACCATCACGGGTCAACCAAGTAATCTGTAACTCTTTTCCCATCTGTTGGTAGCGCATCAAGAGCTCTTGGCTAAAAGCACTACCCAAAAATCCCGAACCACCGCTAATTAGAATATACATCACTTATTATCCTTATTATTAATTGTGTTCTCATCAGTGTGACAAAAGGCCCACTATGAAAACAAGGGGACAAGTGTAGACGTTATGGCTGAGTAATGAGAAGCAGAGATAGTTATACGAAATTTTGGCTATTAAATATTAAACTATCGAATAACTTGCCCTGTCAATGCATCGCCTATTTGGCTTGGTAACTGATAACCCAAGGTTTCACCTTGAATATAGCCAACAATCTCATTCGAGTTTTCATTGTGATTTAAAAAATAACCTTTCGCTTCGCTGAGTGACAGTGCAGGAAGATGACCTGATGGGTTGCAACTTGTCGAGACGACAAAACCGTAAGGATTGCTGGCTGATACCATCTGCGCGCACAGTTGCTTAATCAAAGAATGGTCAATAACACGTACGGCAACACTATCATGAGCCCCAGTAATCCATGATGGAATAGTAACCGGTAGATTTTTTGGAATAGGTAGTAGCCAAGTATGCGCTTGTTTGGCAGTAGTGTCTTTCGAACCAGTTTGCCAGCTATCAAGCACCCTTTGACGTTGGTCAATACTTAAACCTTCTAGCAGAGCCTTAATGCGGCTGGGACTGTCAGTGACCACAATCATTCCCTTCTCTATTGGGCGCTGCTTGATAGCAAGTAGCCGCATGACTGCTTGCTTATTGAATGGGTCACAACCAATGCCCCATACACTTTCGGTTGGGTACGCGAGCAGCTGCCCTTTTTTAAGCCAAGTAGCCGCTTGAATAGTAGAGTCAGTAATAAGGGATGTAGATAAGGACATAAATAATGCCTTTAGAACAAAGAGAATGAAAAGAAATAGCATAAATTTATTTTACAAAAAATGCAGTGCTGCAAGTATATTTAAAAATATCAGTATAATTAAATACGTAAATAGCGTCCACCTTGGACCGTCACTGCGCCCAATAGCTCTAGCTCCATCAACTGCCCAATCAATTGTGCGGGCACAAGATCAGTCACAAGGATAAGTGCATCCAAATCTTGACCATGCCAGTCCAACTTTTCAAACAAGGTGGTTAGATGCTCAGGCACAGTAATACTAGGCGCTGGCGTCATTTCCCGAGGTTTTACTGTTGTTTCAATGGTAGCAGACTGATTAAATACTGACTTATCAAGCCTCTGTGCTTTTGAATTATGATCAAGTTGATGCTGCTGAGACTGGCTTGGCAATTGCACATTGATATCATCCAATACTTGCTGAGGATGATAAACCAAGGTCGCACCCTCACGTATCAAATGATGGCACCCCTCAGCATTACTATTGTCTATATGACTTGGAATCGCAAAAACTTGCTTACCTTGCTCGGATGTGAGGCGCGCAGTAATAAGCGAGCCACTTTTAATCGTTGCCTCAGTGACGATGGTCGCAAGGCTCAACCCTGCAACCAAGCGGTTGCGACGTGGAAAAGTATGCTTATGTGGTAGCGTATGCGGTAATAGTTCACTGATGATACAACCACCTTGCTCAATAATTTGGCTAAACAGACGATCATGATGATTGGGATAATTAACATCAATACCCGTGCCCATAACGCCAACTGTGCGACCTTGGCACGCTACATCGGTCTGTGCCAATGCGCCAAGATGGGCACGTTTATCCACACCAATGGCAAGTCCACTAGTAATGACGTAGCCTGCTTGCGCAAGATACTGTGCCATATCAAAGGTAATTTTTTGTGCGTGTGCCGACGGCTTGCGACTGCCAACAATAGCGATTTGCGCCCAACACAGCAATTCACTATTACCTCGATAAAATAACAGCGGCGGCGGATCGTAGATTTCTAACAATTGAGCAGGATAACTAGGTTGGTCGGCAAATAATAGACCGTACTTTTCTTCTATCAATGCTTGTTGAATGGTATCGATACTGGCGCGCGTTTTCTCTGGATGTCCATGCCGTATCAAATGGCTATGATGAATCCCTAATTGACGCCACGACTCTACGCCAGCTTGCCATGCAAGCTGCGCACTATCATAGTTATGAATGAGTTTATGATAAGATGATAATGACGCATTTAACTCAAACCACAGCGCCAGTACTGCACGCTGCTCATCTGATAAAGTAAAAGTGGCTACCGTCATCATCGTATGACTCTATATAGGCTTATTTAGGATCTGCTCACTAAAACTTGAGGCAGCGTTATAAATAAGGAGGTGGCAACAGCTGATCACCAACGCTCAGTGGCAGCTCAGACTCAAGCACATAAGCATAGCTGATATTGTCAAAACTATTGAACACCATCACCATACCGCTTGGCTCACTCGGCAAACGTACCGGTGTATCATTGTCCTTGATATCACGTATGACTGCGCCTTTTTGATAAACAGTCAACACATCACCCGGCTTCGCACCATGTATGCGACCCAAGTTAATTGCCACTACACTACCTTTGGCAGCTGAGCTGATAGAATCCATCACACGAACAATCATACCACCGCGATTAACGGTTGCAGGCGTCGGATAAAAGACTGGTGGGATAGCATTATCAAGCTCAACAAATACTCGATCGCCTTCACGCACTTCTTTACCGTAACTGTCAATAAGCTGCAAGCTCGTCACGCCATTGGTTGCCGTAGACGTAACCAATCCCGTTGCCACTTGTGTGGCTTCTAAACCAATGACTTTTTGCGTTTTTGGCTCGATATACATCTCGCCTTCACGGTAGATACCATAACGTTGACCTACAAGCAGTGGCACGCCTTTGGCATAGACCTTGTCACCACTGGCGGTGATTAAATTGCCTTTTTTAGAGGCTAGAATATAAGGCGTGGTATTAAAATCTTGCGGATTGACAATTAGTGTCTTATCAAGCCAATGCTGAATGGCAGACCAAGGAATCGGCGGAATGCTATTGACAGCAGAGGTAACAGCGACTGTCGTAGTCACCACATTGCCTGTTAACTGTTTTTCAATCCCTGCACAACCCTCGCCCGTATCAACGCCGATCAGAGTTTTACCTTGTATGACGCATAAAATCAAAACATCATTAGGATAAATAAGATGAGGGTTTTTGATTTGCTTATTGGTCGCCCAAATCTCTTTCCAGCGCCATGGACTATCCAAATAACGTCCTGAAATATCCCACAAAGTATCGCCTTTTTTGACAATATAGCGATTGGGCGCATCTGCTTTAATGGTCGGCGGCGGATTGTTAGCGTGGGCGGTGCTCATCAGCATTGCACCACTAAAGGTTGTCACCAATAGCGCTTTTACGATGTTTTTTAAGCTCATCTTCATGGTTATATCCACAATATGTAACGCTGATAGCGCTATAATCAAGGCTACTTAAGTTGACTTATTTTACCTTCATTTAAAAATAATAATAAAGAATTTAGGGAAAATAAAGACTTATAGTGCCTTATCATAGCGTCTATAGAGCAGCTATTCAGTGTTAATGACTGATATGAGTGACAGATATGATTGTTAAAAAAGCGTCTGGTAAACCGATGACCTACTGACGCGATTTCTAATATTACAATTATATCCACCATAACACAATCATAAACACTTTTTTACAATAGCGTAACCTTGGATTGTACATTCATTTTAAAAATTGGCTAAAAATAAAATCAACTAGCCATGATTTGGCGTGACCTGTTGACGGATTTGCTCAGCAACCAACTCAGCATCATTATCAAGCACCACCACATGTTGCGGTAAACCCTCTAAACCTTGGGTATGGGCTGGACGAGCAATATTTATTTGACCTATTGCTTCAACGATCGTATCAGCAAATTTAACGGGTAACGCTGTTTCGGCACAAACAATCACTTCACCTTCGCGCTGTAATTCTTTAGCAACTTTGATGCCATCAGCAGTGTGCGGATCAACCAACTCTCCATGCTGCTCATAAAGTATTTTGATGGTTTGCAGGCGGTCGCTATGGGTAGATTTGCCCGCAGCAAAGCCATAACGAGTATTAACCGCCTCCATCAAATCAGGCAAATCAAAACCTTGACCAGATTTCACACCTTCAAATAATTCATGGACGCGCGCGCTATCTTTATCTAATAGCAAATAAACAAAACGCTCAAAGTTAGAAGCTTTAGAGATATCCATTGAAGGGCTGGATGTAATATAAGTTTTGGCAGTCGGACGCGGCTGATAAGCCCCTTGATTAAAGAAATCATTTAATACGTCGTTTTCGTTGGTCGCGACGATTAAACGATCAACTGGCAGACCCATTTCACGTGCAATGTGACCGGCACAAATATTACCAAAGTTGCCTGATGGTACGCTAAAACTAACCTTTTCGTCGTTACTTGAAGTCACGGCAAAGTAGGCTTTAAAATAATAAACAATTTGCGCTAGGATACGACCCCAGTTAATCGAGTTAACTGTACCTAAGTTATAAGCCGCTTTGAAATCAGCATCTTGTTGTAGCGCTTTGACAATATCTTGGCAATCATCAAACATGCCGTCGATGGCAATATTATGGATGTTTTTATCAGTCAGGCTATACATCTGCGCGCGCTGGAATTCACTCATTTTGCCATGCGGTGACAGCATAAAGACTTCGATATTCTCTTTGCCGCGCAGTGCATATTCTGCCGCACTGCCTGTATCGCCACTAGTGGCACCAATAATAGTAATACGCGCGTCTTTTCTTTTCAGCACATATTCAAAGGCGTTGCCTAAGAACTGCATAGCAACATCTTTAAATGCCAGCGTTGGGCCGTTTGATAAGCCTAAAATGTATAAATTATCTTCAAGTTTGCGGACAGGAACGATCTCATCAGAGCCAAATATCTCAGCAGTATACGTGCGCTCAATGATATCTTGCAAATCAGCCGCAGGAATATCGGTAGCAAAGTGCTGCATAATCGCCATCGCCAGCTGTGGATAGCTCAGCGCGCGCCATTCAGTCAGCGTTGCACTATCAATATTCGGATAATGCTCAGGCAACATCAAACCACCGTCTGGCGCAAGACCCATTAATAACACATCACTAAAATCCATCGGCGCTGTCTGACCACGGGTACTGATATATTTCATTAGATTGTCCTGTCTACAATGAGATGATTAATTAAAACAGTTTATTCAGCAGTTTTTTGCAGCAAGGCATAATAAAAGCCATCGCCACTCTCGCTATCTATTGGCAAGCACTGACGACCAATAGCTTGCGCAATACCCCAATTACAATCGTCGCTAAATTCAACGGCTGCTACATTATTATAGTAAGTCATGAAATCCTGCATTTGCTCGACGTTTTCTTGCTTTAAGATAGAGCAAGTAACATATAACAGATACCCACCAACTTTAAGTTGTGGCCATAGATTATGCAAGATATCGGCTTGTAGCAATGCCGTTTGCTCGACGTCTTCTTCAGTACGCAATATACTGATATCAGGATGACGACGAATCACGCCAGTCGCTGTACAAGGTGAATCTAATAATATAGCGTCAAATACGAGTTTGCTTTTTTTCTTACCAGCCCCTTGCCATGTAGTGGCGTCAGCACAGACAATATTAAGCTCGATATTTTTCTCAGCTTGCTGCAAGTCGTGCTGACTTAAATTTAAGCGCTGTAAATTAGTATAAATACGCTCGATACGCGGCGCTTCATTATCTATCGCAGTAACCTTCACTTTTGAAACCACAGGTACTGATTCATCGTTTTGTTTCACGTGAAACAACGACGACTCATTTGAGCTAATTATTTCTAACCAATGAGCAAGCTTACCACCCGGTGCGGCACAAGCATCTAAAATATGGATCTCGTTACTATTGGTCTCTGTATCAACGTCTGCAGCATCGTTTTTAATATTCAGCTTATTGAGTAGCGCGTTATGGATAAGCGGCGCTGCAAGCTGAGCATGCATATCTTGTACACTAGCAGCCCCTTCAGCGAATTGCGGCAAGGCATTGACTGCGGTACTTTGATGTAGTCTTAACCCTTTGGTTAATATGCTATTAGATGTGGCTGTATCTGACGAGTGGAGTAAGTTAAAACCACTCGTTAACTCAACTAAGTCTGCTTCAATTTCAAATTCTACCAATGCTTGCTGATAATCTTCTACCGAGGTAACCGCTGTATTCACTCGTAAAAACATCGGCGCGGGTTGACGTAAACCCTGCATCAGAACATCATACTGCTCACTCCAGTCTTGCTTGAGCTGGTAAGCAAGCCAATTAGGTAAGCTGTGTTTTTTATCACACTTCTTACGGAACTTACTTGGGTTCTTAGCAACTTTACGCAAGATGGCGTTGATTAAACCCGTCGCATGTGCAAACTCAATTTCTTTTGCTGCTTCAACCGTTTCGTGAATCGCCGCATGATCAGCCACTTGCAAATAGAGCAGCTGTGTCAAACCTACTTGAATAGTCGTACGTACTTCTTTTTCATCAATAGGGTTATCAGCCAGACTATCTAACAGTCGCTCGAGCGCATACCATTGACGCAACGTTGTTAGCAGCAACGCATGAGCAAAACCTTTATCGCCGTCATGTAAACTGTTTAATAGCGGATCAAGGACACTTGCTAGCGATTGTCCATTTTGAATCGCCAGTAAAGTACGAATTACACGAACGCGAACGCTACCATTCATGATAAGGTTGCTTGAAGGTTTGAGCTTATTGTTTCTTGGCGCAGTACTGGTTTGTCTCATTAAATTGAATTTCCTTGACGTCTAATGGTTAGCGTCTTTTGCGATTTGGGTTATGTATATCTAGATGAAATTATTTTGTCTCTTTATGGAACTGATCGCCATCATTGAGCTGATTGCCATGACAAATTTGTTCGGCGCTCATAGGCTTGCTACCTGCAAACTGTAGCTGAGTAATAGCTAAAGTGCTGGCTTCCGGTTTTTCAACACCATTATCAGTATTACTGTCATGACCACAAGCGACTAAGATTGCCTTGCGCCCAACACTAATGACCGTCCCTGCTGACTTATCGGTTGGCTGCGCTGTGTTTACAGGCAAGCTAGCTAAAACCTTAACACGCTGACCTGCCAAAAAGGTATAAGTACCTGGCCATGGGGTCAAGCCGCGAATTTGTCGTTCTATCAGAGTAGCTGACTGCGTCCAATCAATTTCACCTTCAGTTTTGATAAGTTTTTCAGCATAATTGGCTTGACTGTCATCTTGAGGTACAGCCTGAGCTTGATAGTGTGGTAAATCTTGTAACACAGTAATAATGGCGGTCGCACCAAGCTCAGCCATTTTATCATGAAGGCTGGCAGCCGTATCATCCGACTCAATAGGAGCACTGACTTTATAAAGCATATCGCCAGTATCCAGCCCCTTATCCATCTGCATAATAGTAATGCCAGTCTCATCATCACCAGCCAATAGCGCACGGTGAATAGGTGCTGCACCTCGCCAACGTGGCAATAATGAGGCGTGGATGTTTAAGCAACCATAAGTCGGCGTATTCAAGACACCAATAGGAAGAATCAAACCATAAGCCGCGACAATCATCACATCGGGCTGATAGTCTTGCAAAGTTTGCCTTGCTGTCATCCCTTCTATACTTGATTTTTTAAAGGTCTCTGGCTGCTCAATAGCGATATTATGTGCCAATGCTACTTGCTTGACCGCAGATGCCGCCAGCTTTTGTCCGCGTCCGGCTTTACGATCAGGCTGACTATAGACAGCGACAATATCGATATTTAAGGCTTGTTGCTGCTTGATTAATACTTCAAGACTCAGCGCAGCAAACTCAGGCGTGCCAGCAAATACCACTCTTAACGGCTCTGTACGCGTCGGTTTAAAGTTATCATTATTAAGAGAGACATCAGGAGTACAAGCAATTATGGTCATAGTTTAGGCAATATTAATAAGTAATAAAGCTATTATAGGTGAGTTTGTGGCGTTGTGCCATGATTGTAATAGCCACAATCAAGCGCTACTAATGCATCTGATTATCTTTATAATAGCAATAAGACTGAGTCTCATTTTTTACATTGTCATATACTAGCTATCAATATTGTTTATTGCTTTGTTGTAGGCTAATAATAAAGAATATAGCAGTAAAATCTAACGAAACCATTTTAAATTTACTGTGTATTATTATGCCGAATTAGGGTCATGCCTTTATGCCACACTTTCAGTCTCTACAACGCCTGTTGGCTTTCTATACTTTGACATTATTTGCCATGTTGTCATTGTATTATTTCATCATGTTTCATGAGATGAAGAATGCTAGCAAGCAGCACAGTGTAGAGACGTTTCATACCTTGCAGTATCAGATTTCCGAGATTAGCAATCCTATAAACCCTGCCGTTAAAAAGATAATGGAGAAGCCTTTTTTGGCAGGAATCAGTTATCAGCTAATTTTTATGATGCCCTCTGGTGAGACCTATATCTACCATCAAACTGAAGCTGATGAACGTGAATTTACGGGGATAATGTTTTCAAGCATTGAGACTTCGCTATTGTCAAATAAGAATACTCATAGCACCTATACGTTATCCAACGATAAACTGATCGGAACCATTGAGCTTAAAAGCGGTCATAAACTATATACCGTTTTGCGTCATAAGCCGATCAATATTAACTGGGTATCTTATCGCTATTGGTTGCCTTTAATGACCGCCATCATGTTTTTTACTTTGGCATTGCTATATGCACTAAAACGCCGTGCCAATTGGGTACAGTTACTGCTTTATACTGACAACTTAAGCAGTCATGCAAAAGAGGCATATACACCACCACCGTTTGTCAGCAAAGAATCTACGCCTGAATTTTTGCAATTGGGTCACGCACTTAGTCGTATTAACTATCAATTGCATAACAATCATCGTCATATTACCACTCTAAAGCATCGCCTAGAGCGTTTGGTTGATCACGCCCCACTACCGATGCTGATGGTTATGAGACACGGTGAAATTAGCTTCTTTAATCAACGTTTTGAACAAGTATTCTCTACTGCCTTTCAAAACGACAGCAATTATAAATTAACAGATTTTGTTTTTACTGAAGATGAATCCACCCAGTTACTGCTGCAACAACTAGCAAAACTTCGTGTTACACGTACACTTATGGTATATGGGCGGGCTAATAAAAAAGCTTATCAGCTACATATTACCCCGTGGTTTGGTGAGCATGGTCAGATTCACAGTTTTACCGTATTACTGAATAATGTAAATGATTTGATTAGCCAAAACGAACAGCTGCAGCAACAAAATATAGAAATACAGCGACAACTCGATGAATTTAATGCACTCAAATCCACTATGGGTCATGACTTACGGCTGCCATTAGAGGCTATGATTGATACTTTGGAGCCGATTGATACTAGCGTTTTGACTGTCAAAGAGCACCAGATTGTCAATACTCTGATTGAAACCAGTCATGCTATGCTCATTATGCTCAACGAGATGCTGGATATAGAGGAGATAGAAGTTCGAAAAACTCGTTTGAATATTGAAACTGTCGACATTTATAAAATAGGACAACAGGTCTGTCATTTGGTCACAAAAGATGCAAGACAACATGGGCTTGAGTTACTATACTTTTTCACTCCTGATTGCCCTCGCCTCATCGATGCCGACCATAAACGTTTGCATACAATCTTACGTAACTTACTGGATAACGCTATTAGATATACAAGTTCAGGTTACGTTGTACTGACGGTTGAAGCAGTGAATACAGAACAACTATCAGCCAAAAATACCCTTCTGATTAATGATTTAGTGAACGGTGCAACTAATAAATTAGTGCCTGATAATACCAACAAACAAATAAACCCAGCGCATGACTGGGTTCGCTTTAGTATCCAAGATAGTAGCATTGGCTTAGAGACAACCCAAAGAGATAAACTTCATAGTTATTTTAATCAAACAGCTCAACCAGAAAACACGCAATTAAACCAGTCGAGTTACTCACAAAAAGCTCGCCAAATTTATACTCAAGTCAGTCAAGCAGATGTAGGACTGACAACTGCTCATAGTTTTGCTAAATTATTGGGTGGTTTTATAGAGTTACACAGCACACCTGATGTTGGAACTACCTTTGATCTTTATCTGCCTTGCCAAAATCCAAACTATCAACCCATCTACCATCTCAATCAACAGTTAACGCGATTGCATCTTATTGCCATCATCAATCAGCCACTTGCCGCTGAGCATCTAAAACGCCTATGTACCCATTTATCTATAAAAGTCACTATTTTTATGTCTACTGATAGTGTGACCCTACAGCAACTCAACGACGAACTGATGCAAAACCAGCGTACACTCGCTCCAATATTGCTCCTCGACTACGATTATTATGAAAGCATTACGCTTGCTTTATCTCATCAATCAAAGATGAAAAATGAAAAAAGCATCCATACCAATATGGTAAAGGAACAAATAAAAGAAGATTATTTAGCAAATACGTTATCTAGTAATATTGACAAACAGAATACATTAAATCACTTATTGGCTAATATATCGCTACCAAAGATATTACTAAGTATGAAGTCTGAGCGCCGCATCGCTTCTATGCTACTGGATAGATGTGATGGATTTTTAACCAAGCCGTTAGATATGAATTTATTGCTCTCTGAGCTACTGCGCTTAACACTTCCTACCAGACAGATACTCATACAAGCAGCAGATATTAAGTATAACAACAGCGTTGTAGTGTCAGCAGATAATAACTCTAATGAAATCATCTCACCTCTGATTTTAGTGGTAGAAGACAGTCCTACCAATCAAAAAATTGCCTGCAAAATGCTCGCCAAACTTGGTTACCGTAGCGTGGTAGCAGAAGACGGTCAGCAAGCATTAGATGTACTGCAAGCGCAGCGTCAAGAGATTGATCTTATTCTGATGGATTGCCGGATGCCAGTGATGGATGGGTTGCAAGCAACTCAGGCAATTAGAGCGCAAGGCGATGATATTCCTATCGTTGCACTTACAGCGAACAATACTGAAGAAGACCGCTCAGCGTGCTTAAAGGTAGGCATGGATGAGTTTTTAGGCAAACCTATTAATAAGGATAAACTACAAGACGTCTTAACAGCACTAATTAAACCCTAAAAAATATTAATAAAACTCATAAAGGAGGTTAGTGATCACTTACAAAAAACCATACCAAAACAAGATATAGTTAAAATATTTCAAAAACGCTACAGTGCTGCTGGTATAAATTTTTTGCAGCCTCTGTCTGCGTAGGCACAGCAAGCAAGAAAAATTAATATCAGCAGTACTTGATGTATCGATATTACTTTTCCCTGACTATAGCTTCCATACTTCTCACTTACTACTAATATAAAATTTGCAGCAAGATAAGACTATTGTCTTAAATATAACTTACTTCATAAAGCCATTATCTGCTAAAAAAGCTTCAGTAATATTACTTTGCGGGCTAATATTTGCAGTGTCTGCCTGCGACTTATTTAATAAACGCTCCAAATACCTAGCCACAATATCCACCTCCACATTGACCTTGTCTCCTACCAACCAATGCTGTGCAATATTGGTCACTTGAGCTGTATGTGGGATGATATTGAGTGAAACAATATTATCACGCACTAAGTTAGTTGTGAGGCTGATACCATCAAGAGTGATAGATCCTTTCGTCGCTGTATAATGTGCCAGCTCTTTTGGTATCTCAATTTCGATATATATAGAACGCGCATCCTGTTGCAACTTACTAACGACCCCTACTCCATCGACATGACCTGCGACAATATGCCCACCAAAACGTGTAGTCGGTAGCATTGCCTTCTCTAAGTTGACAATATGCCCCGGTTTCAAGCCTTCTAACGCTGTTCGCGTTATAGTTTCACGTGAAACATCAACGGAGTAATGATTATTACCAAAATCTACAACCGTCAGACAGATACCATTAGAGGCTATAGAGTCTCCAAGCTTCACATCGCTAAAATCTAAGCCGTCAGACTCTATAGTCAAGCGAATGTCGCCGCCTGTCGGTTGCATCGACTTAACCTTTCCCACACTTTCTATAATTCCGGTAAACATATCAACCTCTTTTCATTATTTTATTGTCGTTATATAGTCGATCCACTATAAAAAACACAGTAAAACGAACACCGCGCTACTCAGATAAATTTTGCGTCGCCTCTGTCTGCGTAGGCACAGCAAGCAAGGAAAATTTACACCAGTAGTGCGTTATAATATTTGTACTTATTTTATTTAGGCTTGCCTATAGATAGCTTTTCCCAGCAAGAAATGTGCTATATCAAATATATTTCGGGATAAACTGTGGATAAGTGATGGCAAACACTTACTTACAAGCTTAAAAGCCTTAGTTATTAACAAGTTATCCACAATTAATATTGTTTTCATTCAATATTTGTATGTCTGATCATTACAACACAAATAATTGATTTTAATACAAATTATTCATAAAATACACATTCAACCAGAATCAAGAGTTTCATGTGAAACGAAGTTATACACAGTTTCATGTGAAACCAATATTCATATTCATTGTTTATTCCTAACTGGCCTAGTTTTCTTTAAGATTGGGGATAAATAATTAAAAATCACAGCGGCAATAAGGTTAATCTCAGATCAGAACCAAGCTGTTCATGACATTCAATATCAAAACGTAACTGCTGAGCTAGTGACAAGGGGTTAATTTCAACCATTGCTCGCGCGCTTGACCCCAACAAGCATGGTGCTTGATACACAATCAGCTCATCTATCAATTGCTGTTGTAAAAAACTACCAGCAACACTGGCACCTGCTTCTATCAAGACGTCATAGCACTGATACTCATCGACCAGTACCTCTAATAACTCCGTCAAATTATCTTCACACCAATACAGGGTGTCTGGGCGACGACATAACTGATAGTCAGACTGTAGATCATGCTTTAAACGACCTCGCCTATCAAGTATTACCACTTTAGGATGTGGAACTTGCTCAGACGCGATACCCAGTTGGCTAGAACGTATATTTAGTTGTGGGTTATCGACGATAACCGTTTCGCTACCGGTAATGATAGCGCCACTTTGCGCTCGCAGCTTTTGTACGTCTTCACGAGCAGCAGGACCTGTAATCCACTTTGATTCACCTGTCACCATCGCTGTACGACCATCAAGGCTGGTGGCAATCTTGAGTCGCACGTATGGCATTTGGGTACGCATGGCTTTTAGAAAACCTTTGTTTAACGCTTCTGCCTGCGCGGTAAGGATACCAACCGTCACCTCAATACCAGCTTGTTCTAACAATTTCACACCGCGACCTGCCACCTGTGGATTTGGATCTAGTCCAGCAACGACAACCCGTATGACACCAGATTCTATTAGCGCTTTTGCGCAAGGCGGGGTACGCCCAGTATGACTACAGGGTTCTAACGTCACATAAGCGGTAGCGCCTACTGCTCGTATACCAGCATCTTTTAGGGCAAATACCTCGGCATGCGGCTGACCGGCTTTAGGATGGAACCCTTGACCAACAACTTCCTCTGCTTGAACAATGACACACCCTACAGCAGGATTTGGTCTAGTGGTATACAAGCCAAGCTTTGCTTGCTCGATAGCAAGCATCATAAAATAGCAGTCTTTCGCATCTTGAGAATGGTCTGAATTTGACATAAAAATGGACTTATTAAATGATTGGTCATAACGATTGAAAGACTAAACTGATAAAATAGGAGTAAGAAACTAAGAATCACCAAACCTTAACTCAATGTTATTTATCATTAGGCCGGATATTGGCAATCTCTTGATGAAAAGCATCAATGTCTTGAAAATCACGATAGACACTAGCAAATCGCACATAAGCCACATCATCAAGCGTTTTAAGCTCACTCATAATGATTTCACCTAAGACTTTACTGCTGACCTCACGCTCACCCATTTGCCGTACACGTTTTTCAATTCGGCTAATCATCCCTTCTTGCTCATCGATAGTGATAGGACGTTTTTGCAACGGTAATAAAATTGAGCGTCGTAGTTTATCAGTATCATAAGGCTCAATCTTACCGCTTGATTTAATGATACGCGGCATCACCACTTCGACCACTTCAAAGGTAGTAAAGCGCTCTTGACAGCTATTACATGAACGACGACGGCGCACTTGCGCACCTTCAGCAGCAAGACGCGAGTCGATTACCTTTGTCTCTGACGCATTACAATAAGGGCAATGCATACGGCTTTCCTTGTCTTTATATGAAGCACTATTAAACGAGTCACAATCCTATCTTGAAGCTACATCATTCAAATTTATAACCGTAAATAAGATTACTTACCAATGCAAAAACTGCCAAAAATCTTGCCAAGCAAATCATCTGCACTAAATTCGCCGGTAATCTCGCCTAGACTATGCTGCGCTTGACGCAAACTTTCAGCAACTAACTCACCAGCTTTAAAAACGGTTAGCTGCTCATGAGCTTCTGCTAAATATTCAGCCGTTCTTCTCAACGCATCTAAATGACGAGTACGAGCGATTAAGCTGTTTTCTGGTGGATGAAACCCTACTTTGGCACACAAAGTTTCGACTAAATCATTGATGCCTGCGCCTGTTTCACATGAAACATTCACTTGCTCGTAACCCCGATTATGAATCTCTTGTTGTGAAATAGAGATTATTTCTTTGCTGCTATTATTGTTTAATAAATCACTTTTATTAGCGATAATTAACAAGCGCTTGGCTTCTGGTAGCTCACCAAATAGCTGCTCAGCAAGCTGTAACGGGGTGATTTCTTCTTCAAGATCACGGGTTACATCATAAACCATTAATAGCATATCTGCCTGAGCAATCGCTGTCCGCGCGCGCTCAATGCCAATACGCTCGACCGTGTCTTCTGTCTCACGCAAACCTGCCGTATCAGTTAAATGTAGCGTCAAGCCATTGAGCACCACGGTTTCTTGTAGCGTATCACGCGTCGTACCTGCCACATTAGTCACGATAGCACGCTCTTGACCAGCCAATCGATTGAGCAAACTTGATTTACCAGCATTAGGTCTACCTGCCAACACCATATGAATACCATCACGTAATAATTGTCCTTGCTTAGCAGTCGCCAAGACCTGCTGGATTTTTTCTTGTGTCTGTTCAAGCTTACCTTGTATGACCCCATCTGATAAAAAATCAACGTCTTCTTCATCAGGAAAATCGATGGCTGCTTCAACATGCAGACGCAGATGAATCAACTGCTCAAGTAGCTGATTAATTTTTTGCGAGAATTCACCGCTAAGCGAGCGAATCGCACTACTGGCAGCAGCGGCACTAGTCGCATCAATCGCATCTGCAATGGCTTCTGCCTGTACCAAATCCAACTTATCATTATCAAAGGCACGATAAGAGAACTCTCCAGCACTTGCCTGTTTTGCACCTAATTCAAACACGCGCGCCAACAACTGATTTTGCAAAATCATGCCACCATGACCTTGCAGTTCAATCACATCTTCGCCGGTAAACGAGTGCGGACCCTTAAAATACAGCACCAACCCTTCATCGATGACCGTGCCATCTGCTTGATAAAATCGGCAGAAGCTTGCCATGCGCGGTTTAAATGCTGATTTTCCTGTCAGTGTACAAGCAATGCTATACGCACGTGTGCCAGACAGACGAATAACCCCGACCCCACCCCGTCCAAGCGGTGTAGCAATAGCTGCAATGGTAGGTAGACTCGACAAACCGAGATTTTTTGATGACTCAGGGGCGGCTAACGCCAACTCTTGGGAATCCACAAGCACTCTCAATAACTAAAAACTCCATTATAGACGGCTTAACGCACACTGACAAAACAATCTTTAAAGAGTGCAATCTTCTCGTTGTAAGTCCTTTCCAATATCATCTATAGTCAGGGAAAAGCAATATCGATACATAACGTACTGCTGATATTAATTTTTCTTGCTTGCTGTGCCTACAGCAGACAGAGGCTGCAAAAAATTTATACCAGCAGTACCGTAGCGTTTTTAAGGTATTTTAACTATAGCTTGGCGGCTGCGACTATGGGGTAGTCTTAAGTAGGTATTCATACCAGATATGACATTAATGGCATAAAAAAACCACCGCCGTAGCAATGGTTTTTTATACTTTAAAATAACAAATGTTTCATTAGTCGAGTACTTTAACTGTACGAAGCTTTTGCTCTTCTTCTACTTTTTTATTGACGATATACTGATGCGTCATACTAAATAAGTTATTCACTGTCCAGTATAGTACCAGACCTGCTGGGAAGAACAGCATGAACGCGGTGAAAATAATCGGCAAGAATTTCATGACTTTCGCTTGCATCGGATCAGCTGGCTGCGGGTTAAGCTGCTGCTGGATAAACATCGATACACCCATCAATAGTGGCAAGATAAACCACGGATCCATTGCTGATAGATCTTGAATCCATAATATCCATGGTGCATGACGTAACTCAACACTCTCAACTAGCACCCAATACAGGGCTAAGAAAATCGGCATTTGCATTAAGATTGGCAGACAACCCGCCATTGGATTGACTTTTTCCTCTTTGTACATTGCCATCATTTCTTGCGACATTTTCATACGATCGTCGCCATGCTCTTCTTTTAATGCAGCAAGGCGTGGTGCGATGGCACGCATCTTCGCCATTGAATAGTAGCTCTTGTTTGAGAACCACATCAATGCCAACTTCACTAAGATAGTCAATAGAATAATTGACCAGCCCCAGTTACCGATGACTTTATGAATACCATCCAAGATAGCGAATAGTATCTTTGAGATTGGCCATAATAGACCATAATCAACCGTCTGATTCAATCCTTCTGCCACATCTTTAAGCTCAGATTGAACCTTAGGACCTGCATATAACGTCGCATTCAAAGTTACTTGCTTGTTTGGCGCAACATTAACAGGCTGACTGTTAAAACCAATGAAATAATCATCACCCGTTTCACGGCTAAAGAATTTACCAGTAAAGTTTTCAGGTGTCCATGCTGACACAAAGTAATGCTGTACGATGCCAACCCAACCTTTATCACTGGTCGTGGTCAATTCTCCATCATTAAATTTACCAAACTTCAGCTTATTATATGGATCATCAGGTATACCCCAAGCGCCGCCCAAATAGGTTGCCATACTAAGCGCACCTTTATCAGACATACCTGGATCTTTACTATCATCACGCTTTAGCTGGGCAAACATCTGACCTTGCCACGCCGCTGTAGAAGCATTTTGAATCTTATAGCTGATATCGATAGGATATTTATCGTGAGTAAAGCTAAAGGTCTTGGTAATTGTCACACCATCTTTTTTGTACGTAAGCGGCACTGATAACGTTTGCTGGCCTTTTTCCATCACGTAATTGTTAGCGGTATGGCTGTATTTGGCACGACCTTCTGCGGTATCGATACCATTTTGACCAATCAGACCAGACTGAGCCACGTAAACGCGGTTACTGTTGTTTTCTAGCAATACAAAAGGCTTGTCGCTATCAAGGGTCGCATCATACTGCTTTAGCGCAGCATAAACGATGTCACCGCCTTCTGGATTGATTTTGATGTCATAACGATCAGTAGTGACTGTGATTAGTCCTGCATCAGTAGCAGGTGTAGCAGTCACAGCACTATCAATTGTACCGTTGTCCACAGGTAGCGTCTGTACTGGAATATCACCTGCTGCACCGCTAGTAGAAGGAATATCGGCTCCTACTGAAGCTGCAGTTTCTGGCACCGTGTCTACAGCTGGGGCATCTGCATAATCATCACGCCATGCCAAAATCAGCAGATAAGCGGTGATTAACATCGCAATGATGATCATCACCCGAAATATCTTTTGCATAAACCTTTCCTAGATTAAAAAATTAGGGAATAAAAAAACTAGGGCATGTGTTATGACTACTACACAGCATTGACCCATATAATGAGCGGTAATGTCAGCAGTCAATCACATAAAATGTTCATCATTTTACTAAAAAACAGTTCTAAATGATACCAACAGTGTGGATAACTTGTGGGTAACTAGGTAGATATGTTGAAACGCCTAGTAAAGCTTACGTCTTAGGTCAATTTCATCATATGATTTAGGCGAGTCACATAGCCATGATTATCTCGATAAACATAAAAACCATGAAATTGTCCATGAGTTGATAGATTACAGGACAAGTATTGATAATGATAAGAAGCTAAAGGTAGAGGCACAAAATCAACTCCATGTCCGCCCAATGGATGACAGCGACTAATGCGTTTTAACAATAGTAAAATCCCATTCCAAACACCATACCAAGCTAGAGCTTGTTTACCATAGTTTGAACAGGTTGGATAATATCGACAACGAGCAGGTAATATAGGACTTATTATTTTTTGATAAAAGATTATTAAATTATAAATTAATTTATATAAGTATTTATTTATTTTTTTTACAAATAAATTCATATTATTTTTTTTCTATTTTTTTTAAAATATTAATTACTTCCATTTTTATTTCTTTATTACTTAAACCTTTAACAGAACTTTTAACGATAAAAACAATATCTTTGTTTTCTAAACCACAAGCTTTTATTCGAAACTGCTCACGTATTTGACGTTTTATTAGATTCCGCGCCACTGCCGTAGGGACTTTGCGCTTGGTAATAGCCATACCAACTCGTGGCTGCTCATGAGTGTTAGTACGCACAAACGCCATCAGATGGCTCTGATGTAGCTTACGCTCAGGCGCGTCAAAGACCTCACGAAAGGCTGCAGGCGTGAGTAATCGCTGCCCTTTAGTAAAGCGGGCATTAAGTGTCGCTGGAGGAGTATTAGACATAGTACAACCTAGTATAAGAGATGATAACGATAGTAAAAATAATAACAAAATATAGAGACAAAAAAAGCGCCGATGTGGGCGCTTTTAATATATGGCTAAGTGTCAGTTGTGATGATTGACTATCGCAATCTATAAATAATAGAAACACAACAAGCACTATGAGCCATGCTTATCGCAATCTACTGATTATACAGTAAGGCGATGACGTCCTTTAGCGCGGCGACGAGCTAAGACCTGACGGCCTTTTTTAGTTGCCATACGAGCACGGAAACCGTGAGTACGTTTACGCTTGATCACGCTTGGTTGGAATGTACGTTTCATAACTCACCTATCAAAATAATGGACTAAATTCGTAATAACGGAGGATTATATCACTGCATAGGATGTGGGTCAATAAACTATTCACTACGTTTCAAATCAGTATGATATCGCTATTCGATTTTTTACTTTTTGTAAAAAGCTTATGGATTTTAAAAATCCATCTAAGAAGTTAGTTATTCTCTGCGTACTTGATAAATTTATTACTGTAAGTCGTATTAGCTAGTTTGAAAACAAGTTGTATTATTGACGATGATTTTAAAGTTATCCACAGTTTTTGTTGATTCTAATAATAATTAATTGATTAATATATATAGATATTGTTGTTATTGGGAAGCTGATTTTCTGTGGTTAAGTAACAATTTACATTTATTATCAATAATTTAAGCTATGGGTAACCCTGTGTATAACCTGTGGGTGAAATATGGATAACTTATTATGATTACTTATGCACATAAATATCCACAGGCTTATCCCCAGAAAACAAGGTTTTATCCACAGGTTATTTGTGGTAGATTACTCCCCTATAAGATATAAGATGTTAGTCTACTTTGTAATAGGGTATTTAGCGTAAGCCTCAACGCCTTTTTAGACTTAATTTTATTCATTCTTACAATAGAAAATGCTAATACCTTGAACTATAGGGCTACTGATATTC
>NZ_JBVTUB010000002.1:0-23102 GCF_056156305.1 Psychrobacter sp. TS_SC_6
TGAGTGATTTAAGTTATATGGATAAGCTGCTTGATGGGGTTGAGGTTGAATGGAAAACGTTGGCAGACGTGACCTTACCTACTAGTAATATTAAATGGCGAGATATTGTCCACACTCACCGTTATATTGATTTATCTTCCGTCAGCGTTGAAACTAAAAGAATCATAGAAACATCTGAAGTTGATGCCACAAATGCACCTAGTAGAGCACAAAAAATCGTCCAAGAGGGGGACGTTATTTTTGCGACAACTCGCCCAACTCAGATGCGGTATTGCTTGATAGATGGTATTTATTCTGGAGAAGTAGCTAGTACCGGATACTGTGTTCTACGACCCCAAATAAGTAAGGTTTTACCTAAATGGATTTTATATTGCATAGCTTCCAAGCGTTTTAAAAGCCACGTTGAAAATAACGAAAGTGGTGCAGCATATCCTGCTATATCTGACACCAAGGTAAAGGCTTTTGAAATCCCTATCCCACCACTCAACATCCAAGCTGAAATCGTCCGAATTTTAGACGCATTTACAGAGCTTACCGCAGAGCTTACCGCAGAGCTTGTAGCACGTGAACAGCAATACGCCTACTATCGTAAACAATTATTAACGTTTAATGATGGTGAAGTTGAATGGAAAACATTAAAAGAAGTTGCGCTTGAACTTGGTCGCGGAAAATCAAGACATCGCCCTAGAAATGATCCAAAACTATATGGAGGAGACGTCCCACTCATTCAAACAGGAGACGTTAGAAATGCATCTCATGTTATTAATGAGTACACACAAACTTATAGTAAATTTGGATTGGAACAAAGTAAGCTATGGCCTAAGGGGACGCTTTGCATAACCATAGCAGCCAATATCGCAGAAACAACCATACTTGGCTTTGATTCATGTTTCCCAGATAGCATTATAGGTTTTGTTGCAGATCCAGAAAAAACAACTACTAGTTACGTCGAATATCTTTTGACTTCATTCAAATCAGAACTTCAGGCGCAAAGCACGGGTAGTGCTCAGAGTAATATAAATCTCGCAACTTTCGAACGTCTAAAATTCCCATTCCCACCGCTCGCCGAACAACAACGCATCGTCGCCATCCTCGATAAATTCGATGCTTTAACCACTTCACTTACCGAAGGCTTACCGCGTGAGATTGCCTTGCGTCAGCAGCAATATAAGTATTATCGTGAGCTACTTTTGAGCTTCCCTAAGCCTGAGGTAGCAAATCATGACTGAACAGACCAAAACCATCGCAGAATCAAATAACTTTATTGTCCTCAATAAATATACCAAGTGCGATCAGCCCGATGGCGGCTATCAAACCGAAGACGATTTAGAGCGTGAATTGCTCAAGGATTTGGACAACCAAGGCTATGAGTTTGTCGCTGGTTTAAATTCTCCCGAAAAGATGCTCGCTAACGTCCGCGTACAGCTGCAAACCTTAAATGACATGCAGTTCACAGACGTTGAGTGGCAACGCTTTGTAATGCAATATCTCGATAATCCTAGCGACAACAGCACCGATAAAGCCCGTAAGATTCATGATGATCATATTCATGACTTCGTGTTTGACGATGGACGTCTGCAGAATATCGCGCTACTCGATAAGAAGAACATCCCACGCAATAAAGTACAGGTGATCAAGCAGTTTGCCCAAACAGGCTCACAGGCAAATCGCTATGACGTCACTATTTTGGTCAATGGCTTGCCACTGGTACAGGTTGAGCTTAAAAAGCGTGGCGTTGCCATCCGCGAAGCCTTTAACCAAGTACATCGTTATAGCAAAGAGAGCTTTAACTCTGATAACTCTTTGTTTAAATATTTACAGCTGTTTGTGATCTCAAACGGCACCGATACGCGCTACTTTGCCAATACCACCAAACGCAACAGAAACAGCTTTGACTTCACCATGAATTGGGCGCGATCAGACAACACCTTAATCAAAGATTTAAAAGACTTCACTGCTACTTTCTTTCAGAAAAATACCCTACTAAACGTGCTAATGCATTACACCGTCTTTGATGTGAGCGATACTTCATTGGTCATGCGTCCCTATCAGATAGCGGCAACTGAACGCATTTTGTGGAAGATCAACAGCGCCTATCAATCTAAGAAATGGAGCAGTCTTGAGAGTGGCGGCTTTATCTGGCATACCACAGGCTCTGGTAAAACCCTAACCAGCTTTAAAGCGGCGCGGTTGGCAACTGAGCTGCCCTTCATTGATAAAGTGTTTTTTGTGGTAGATCGTAAAGACCTTGATTACCAAACCATGAAAGAGTACCAGCGCTTCTCCCCTGAGAGTGTTAATGGCTCAGGCAGTACCGCAGGGCTCAAGCTCAACCTTGAGAAAGACGATAATAAAATCGTTGTCACCACCATTCAGAAATTGAATAACCTAATCAAAGGTGAAGGCGACTTACCCATTTACTCTAAGCAAGTGGTATTTATTTTTGATGAAGCACACCGCAGCCAGTTCGGTGAAGCACAAAAAAACCTGAAGAAGAAGTTTAAAAGGTTCTATCAGTTCGGATTTACAGGGACGCCAATCTTTCCAGAAAATGCGTTAGGAGCTGAAACCACCGCCAGTGTGTTTGGTCATGAGCTGCATTCATACGTCATCACTGATGCCATTCGTGATGAGAAGGTATTGAAGTTTAAAGTCGATTATAACGATGTACGACCGCAGTTTAGCGCGATTGAGAGCGAACAGGACGAGACGAAGCTGACCGCCGCCGAGAATAAGCAGCTGTTACTGCACCCTGATCGTATTCAAGAGATCTCAAAGTATGTGTTAACGCACTTTAGGCAAAAAACCCATCGCTTAAAAGCGGGTGGCAAAGGCTTCAATGCGATGTTTGCCGTCAGTAGTGTGGATGCGGCCAAGGCTTACTATGAAGCCTTGAATCACCTGCAAAAAGACAGCGCCAAACCGTTAAAGGTCGCCACCATCTTCTCTTTTGCCGCCAATGAAGAGCAAGATGCATTGGGTGACATCCCTGATGAAGGCTTTGAGCCTACCGCCATGAACAGCAGTGCCAAAGAGTTTTTAAGCAGTGCTATCAGCGACTATAACGCCATGTTTAAAACCAACTATGGCGTAGACAGCAAGTCCTTCCAAAACTACTACCGTGACCTTGCAGAGCGTGTCATCAAGCAAGAAGTGGACTTACTGGTGGTCGTTGGTATGTTCTTAACGGGTTTTGATGCACCTACCTTGAATACGTTATTCGTGGATAAGAACCTGCGCTATCACGGTTTAATGCAAGCGTTCTCACGTACCAATCGTATTTACGACGCTACCAAGACCTTTGGCAACATCGTGACCTTTCGAGACTTAGAAAAAGCGACCATTGATGCCATCACTTTGTTTGGCGATAGAAACACTAAAAACGTGGTATTAGAGAAAAGCTATAAAGAATATCTAGAAGGTTTTACCGATATCGCCACAGGTAAAGCGCGCCGTGGTTATTTGGAAGTGGTCAAAGAGCTGCAACAACGCTTTCCCAATCCTGATGAGATTGTCAAAGAGTCTGATAAAAAAGACTTTGCCAAGTTGTTTGGTGAGTATTTGCGTGTCGAGAACATCTTACAAAACTATGATGAGTTTGCAGGCCTAAAAGCACTGCAAGACTTGGATGTGACCGATGCTGACGCTGTTGAGACGTTTAAGGACGAGCATTATCTAAACGATGATGACTTAGCCGCTATGCAAGCCATTAAAGTGCCTGCTGAACGAGAAGTACAAGATTATCGTTCTACCTATAACGACATACGCGATTGGCTGCGCCGTGAAAAAGCGGGTGACCAGCAAGATGAGTCTTCTATTGATTGGGATGACGTGGTTTTTGAAATAGACTTGCTTAAATCACAAGAGATCAATCTAGATTATATTCTTGAGTTAATTTTTGAGCATAATAAAAACACCAAAGACAAGTCTGCCTTGGTTGAAGAAGTACGACGCTTAATTCGGGCAAGTCTTGGTAATCGTGCTAAAGAGAGCTTGGTAGTAGATTTTATCAATCAAACTAACTTGGATACTATTCCTGATAAATCCAGCATTATCGATGCCTTCTTTAGCTATGCTCAGGTAGAGCAGCAACGTGAAGTGAAAGATATGATTGCCGCTGAAAACCTGAATGAAGAAGCTGCTAAGCGTTATATCACCGCTTCTTTAAAGCGTGAGTACGCCAGTGAGAACGGCACAGAGTTAAATGCTATTTTGCCCAAACTGAGTCCACTGAATCCACAATACTTAACCAAGAAGCAAAGTGTCTTGCAGAAAATCGCTGCGTTTGTTGAGAAGTTTAAAGGTGTGGGGGGGAAGGTGTAATTATCGATATTAAAGGAAAGCATCCTGAATTTTGTGTCAGTATAAGATCAGTGATAGTTACACAAAATTTAGGATGCTGTCGGTATTTTCTGCAAAAGGTCTAATAAACCACACTACTTAATTAAGTGGTTTAGTTCGAATGGTTGCCTACTGCAATTAGACTCGAGGTATTATTAAAATAACTATTCATTTTTAATGGTGACTGTATTATCCTTCTAATTCCTTTTGATAGAGAGTAACAAATTAAATGATAGAGCTTCTAAGCGATCCTTCGATATGGCTTGGTTTCTTCGCACTGGTTAGTCTTGAGATCATTCTAGGTATTGATAACCTAGTCTTCATTGCCATTCTCGCTAATAAGCTGCCCCCACATCAACGTAGTAAAGCGCGAAATCTTGGGCTGGGTCTGGCGCTAATTATGCGTTTAGGACTGCTATTTGTCATGTCGTGGCTCGTGACACTGACCGAACCTGTGGTCAGTTATGCTACGTTCAATTTATCAATCAGAGATTTGATCTTAATTGTCGGTGGTTTCTTTCTATTATTTAAAGCGACGCTTGAGTTACACGAACGGTTAGAAGGCAAGCTTGATGCTAATAACAATACTAAAGTCTATGCTGGCTTTGGGGCTGTCGTTGCTCAAATTGTTATCTTAGATGCTGTTTTCTCCTTTGATGCAGTTATCACTGCGGTCGGCATGGTAGAGCATTTAGAAGTAATGATGGCGGCGGTTATTGTGGCTATGATAGTGATGGTTTTAGCCGCTAAAACCTTAACTGACTTTGTCGGTAAGCACCCTACTGTCGTTATCCTGTGCTTGAGCTTCCTACTTATGATCGGCTTTAGCTTGATCGTTGAAGGCTTAGGGTTTCACATTCCAAAAAGCTATTTATACGCGGCCATTGGCTTCTCTATTGCTATTGAAGCGTTTAATCAATTTATGCAGCGTAACCGTACTAAACATGAGAGTGTCATTCCGCTACGCGACAGAACTGCGGATAATATCCTAAGGCTGATGGGCGGCCAAACATCTAACAATGATGAAGAGTTGCTAGCTGAAGATGACACTTCAGCACCAATCGTTCCTTTTGCAGAAGAAGAGCGCTACATGATTAGCGGTGTGCTCGCGCTCGGTGAACGCGATGTTGAAACCATTATGACGCCACGATCAGAAGTATCTTGGGTCAACATTGAAGACAACTTAAACGAGATTCGTGAGCAAGTGTTGTCAACGCCACACAGCTTATTGCCTATTTGCCAAGGACAGTTGAACAAAATATTGGGCGTAGTACGAGCCAAAGATATCTTAGCGGTATTAGATGAACAGCCTGATAATATTCTTCTGGCTTTAGAGCCTTTACTAACTAGGCAGCAGCCTGTTTTTGTTTCTGACGCCATTGATAACTTACGTCTTATCAATTTGCTAAAAAATGCCAAGGGTAACTTGGCTATAGTGGTCGATGAGTATGGTCAAGTTGCAGGGCTGGTGACGCCCTTAGATCTGTTTGAAGCTATTGCTGGTGAGTTTCCTGATGAAGATGAAACATTAGAGATTGTTAAACAAGAAGACCATTGGATAGCTGAAGGTACTATTAGCTTAGATCAATTGCGTCTTGAATTAAATGAGCCAAATTTATTAGAAGAAGCCGAACAGCTGACCATAGGTGGATATATCAATTTTAAACTAGATAGTATTGCTCAAGTTAATGAGCATGTCAGCAGCGACGGCTTTATTTTCACGGTGTTAGAAACGTTATCGACAAGAATCCTTCTCGTAAAAATTGAGAGAGATGTTACTCAATAGAGTTTGTGGTTCATATAGTTAGTGCTTAGAGCATTAACTATACTCGCGAAGTTGGTTAAATCATTCCGTACCCTAGTGAGGACTTGAACCTTTGGTTGTGGGCTAATGATAACAAGAGTTTGAATTATTGAAATAATTCCAGTGTATATAGTAGTGTACCTTTCAACATGAAATGCTGTTCCTTCAGGTACAGATTCAAAATCAATAACCTGAGCTCGGCCAACGCGGATGATAGTCATCGACTACGAAAGGATGGGTATGGCGTATCCCGTTGGGTGTAGGAGATCCAGTAGCATGGATATGACCCTCTGGTAGATTGAAATGCTCGTGTTCAATCTCTGTTAAATCAATAGACGGCCAGACTCTAAAAGCCGCCCATACCGCTAGTGCAGCAGTACCGCCTAATACTGCAAAAGCAACAGTCATACTGTAATAAGCACCTAACCAACCTGCCAAGGGGTAAAATACCAACCAACTGACATGAGATAAAGCAAACTGAGCGGCAAACAGTGCTGGGCGATCTTCTTGATGTGAGGATCGCCATAGCAAGCGGCCAGAGGGAGTTTGAGCAGCAGAATAACCCAAACCTAGCACGAACCATAAGGCCATAAGTGAGTTTTGTCCCATCATCAATGTACCAGCGAACATACCCACCACTAACAGCCCTACACCGCTTAACATGACCCTACGGTCTGTCAGCTTACTTAGTAGGCTTGGCAAAGCCAATGCAGCAATCATAGAGCCAGCGCCAAAGCTCGCTAAGGCTAATGCCACTGCACTCTGAGTTAGTCCCATGCCACCCTGAATGATTACAACCGTATTTACAAAAACCATAGACGCTGCGGCAGAAACGGCAACATTGACTGCGAGCAATCCGCGCAATCGAGGTGTGGCTAAATAGATTCGAATGCCGCGCGTGGTTCGATCGTAAATGCTACGGCGTTCTGGCACAGCATGCGCTGGGAGCACGACCGACACTACTAATATGGCAGAGGCTAAAAATCCCAACACCGTTCCCGTAAACAGATTGTGAAAGCTCATTACTGTCAGCAATGCTGCCGCTAACATGGGACTGACTAAACTTTCCATATCGTATGCGAGGCGTGAGAGCGATAAGGCTTTGGTGTAATCCTGCTCGTCAGATAGAACATCAGGGATAATGGCTTGAAAAGTCGGCGTGAAGGCCGCTGAGGCAGCTTGTAATACAAAGATCAGCACGTAAACCTCCCAAATCTGGGAAACAAATGGCAAAAGCAGTGCTACACCTGCTCGTATCACATCCAGCGATACCAACATCGTGCGTTTGGGCAGTCTTTCGGCAAAGGCTGCTGCGATTGGTGCGATACCAACGTAAGCAACCATCTTGATGGCCAATGCGGTTCCCATGACGACCCCAGCATTATTACCAGCCAAATCAAAAGCCAAAAGGCCTAGCGCCACAGTAGCTAGACCAGTACCAATCAGGGCAATGACTTGCGCGGCAAATAAATGACGATAAGTTCGGTTGGCAAAGATACTAAGCATGAGAGCTCTTTAGATCAGGCGATCGATCTTATAGGTAACGGGTTATCTCCTTGAACTCCTTGATAGAATTCTGCTGATCTGTGTCAACAGCCCCTAATAAGTCTTCAAGGCAATGATCCAAATGGTCTTGGATTAAAATTTTCTTAGCTTGGTGAATTGCGTTCTCTACCGCTTGCAGCTGTTGGGCTACATCAAGGCAAGTTCGACCCTCAACCAACATCTCTATCGTACGGCTTAGATGACCATTCGCTTTTTTAAGGCGTGTGATAACAGCTGGATGAGATTCGTGTATGTGCGGTTTTTTCATAATGGCAGTGTCCTTCCTCTAGAGAGCGCAATTATACCCGATAAAAACTTAATTTTTTATTGACCCAATCCCCCCCTAGGGGATATCATCTTACTCCTTAATCGCTCGGTTTGCATTCGAAAAATTCACGATTTTACTTACCCGTTCGTAAGAAAATGCTTAGTAATACAAATCATAATTACCCCATTGGTTGGGGTTAACTGTTCTTATCGTATTGCTCCACGTCGCATATTCATTATTTTCAGACCATAGGATTCTTAATGCACAGCCATGTTTTCAATAGGCTTTCAAGCTCGCCATGGGCGACTTGGCAGACCCGTCTGTTAGTGTTCTCAGTACTTTTTATTTGTCTTATTACCGGCAGCAATGAGGCTCTTGCTCATGCTGTAACCGCAGGGGATAAAGGATATATTCAGGAGATTTCAGGAGTCAATATCTTACCCTTTATGTACTTGGGCGCTAAGCACATGATAACGGGGTATGACCATCTCCTGTTTCTCTTCGGGGTCATCTTCTTTCTTTACCGCATGAAACATATTGGCATTTATGTGAGCTTATTCGCATTGGGTCATTCCACTACGATGATTTTAGGCGTGTACTTCAACATCGGTATCAATAGTTATCTGATTGATGCAATTATTGGTCTCTCGGTTGTTTACAAAGCTTTAGACAACATTGGTGCTTTCCAGCGATGGTTCGGGTATCAACCAAATACCAAAATAGCGGTACTTATATTTGGTCTTTTCCATGGATTTGGGTTATCCACTAAGATTCTTGAATACGATATGTCACCTGATGGCCTGCTACCTAACCTGCTCGCGTTTAACGTGGGTGTGGAGATTGGGCAACTATTAGCTCTAGCAATCATATTGATTGGCATGAGCTACTGGCGACGCACGTCAAGTTTCATCCGTAACGCTTATACCGCCAACGTTGCCATGATGAGCGCAGGATTTATTTTAGTGGGCATGCAGCTTACTGGCTATTTAATGTCTCAATAACTCAAGGATTTCTAATATGTATAACAGTGATACCCCCTTACAGGCTGAACTCCCCTCTTCAAAGCAACTCATAAAATCTACTATTCTGGCTGCAATCGCAGCAATAGTTCTTTTATTTACGGTAGTTCTCCCAGCTGAATATGGTATTGATCCAACTGGGGTTGGTAAACTGCTTCGTTTGACAGAAATGGGACAGGTTAAGCAGCAATTGGCAGAAGAAGCTGCCGCAGATGCGGCTGGTTTAGTAGCAACCGAAACCCCAGACATTGACAATATGACAGAACAAACAATAAATACCACGCCTACTGATACTACCGTTGCTGATGGACAGTGGCGTGATGAGATTCCCTTCACCCTGACTCCAGGTGAAGGAATAGAAATTAAAATGAAAATGTCTGAAGGTGATAAAGCAAATTACTCTTGGGCAGTCACTGGCGGTGAGGTTAATTTTGATACTCACGGTGATGCCTTGGGTAAAGCCATTAGCTATGAGAAAGGTCGCGGGGTTGCTTCTGATGAAGGCGTTTTAGAGGCCGCATTTACAGGTAATCACGGTTGGTTCTGGCGTAACCGAGGACAATCAGACGTTCAGGTTGTTTTGCGTACTAGTGGTGAATACAGCAGTATCAAAAAATAAACTTCTCAATGCTACTGGAAAGATGATTTACTGGATTAGGTAATGATGCATACACTTGGTATGCATCAACTTATTTTGAGCGACGCTATTTGAGTAATAACGTCTATTTTCCGTTTGATTTTTGAGGTATACACTAAGGGAACCAGCTATTTCACCCTTCAAACCCATTAATAGACTACTTAAAACAGACTAATGCAGTAAAACCACTTCAAACGTACTATCATTAGTCTATACCCAAAACATAAAACCTTTAAACGATAGCCTGCCTCTCATTAGACTTGTTTCTATTATTAAATGATAGTAATATCTTGGTATTATTAATGAACATTAATTATTAAGTCTAAGTAATAGAGATGGCGTTATGACCGTTCGTATTTATGTGAGAGCCAGTACTAAGGATCAAGACGCGACCAGAGCATTAGCGGATTTGGTGATGTTCAGTACAGGTTATGATGATAACTATGTTGAGTACGTTGAACACTTCAGTGGTACGAAGCTCGATAGACCAGCATTAGCTAAACTGCTAAAGGACGCTGAGCAAGGCGATATACTGCTTGTTGAAAGCGTGGATAGATTGAGCAGGCTATCTCAAGATGATTTTGCGATTCTAAAGCAGCGTATCAAAGATAAGGGCTTACGATTGGTGGTGGCTGATCTGCCAACCACGCATACGGTAAGTAATGGCATGACAGGTGAGATCCTAAGAGTGATTAACGATATGCTGATCGATTTATTAGCGACGATGGCAAAGCTTGATAACGACAAGCGTAGAGAGCGCATCAAGCAGGGATTGGCTAATAGCGGATATAAACCTACCGGTAAGAAAGCCAATACCGCAAAGCACAATCGTATTAAAGAATTAGCTCGTCAAAACAATATGACAAAAGAAGAGATCGCTAAGGCGGTTGGTGTTGGCGTAGCTACCGTTTATAGAGTTATAAAAGAGGGGTAACATCTCAGATATTTCATGAGAAATAGCGCCCTTTTTATTGGCTCTAGTCAGACATGTTGAACTGAACCGCCCCGGTATTGTCGGAGACTTAACATTCTGAGAGAATACGACAATGAAAAGACAAACCTACACTCCTGAGATTAAAGAGCGCGCCGTTCGCATGCTGATTGAAGCATTAAGCGACTATCCCTCCACCTGGTCAGCTATTCAAGCCATTGCGCCTAAGATTGGCTGCACGCCCGAAACTCTACGATCGTGGCATAAAAAGCACTGAACCGCCCCAGTATTGTCGGAGACTCAACATTCTCCAATTGATGATTTGATAAACACTAACTTGACGACAAGCGATATTTTTTTGAGTATTACTCTGTTTCTTTAGCTACAACAGCTATCAGTTGACGCGAGCACTTAGCCGTAGCTTGTATTTCAGAATAGCTATGTCCGGATTTTAGGAGACTAGCGATAATCTTACGTTTCTCGGTATCTTTCCTACGTCCTAAATATTTACCTTCTGTCTTAGCACTAGCAATACCTTGCATCTGACGGTTACGTCGATCTTCATAGTCCTTTCTAGCAATAGCAGCGAGCATATCAAGCATCATTGAATTGATGGCTTGCAATACGCTGCTCATAAATTCAGTGCTGTTCTCCGATTGAAGCGCCATATATGAGGTCGGCAGCTCTTTTGATACGACTGCCAGTTTTTTTTCTGATAGCATTCTTTTGAGCGTATCCCAATCAGCTTGGTTCAAACGTGCTAAGCGGTCAATCTGCTCAACCAAAATCACATCGCCTTCGTGGGCATCATCGATTAGCCGCATTAATTGTGGACGTATCAAAGTTGCGCCTGATTCGTTTTCGACATAGAAGGCGGCAATTTTGTGGCCATGATCAGCACCAAACTGTATGAGCTCATTTTTGGCACGCTTGGCATCTTGCTCTTTAGTTGACGCTCGTAGATATGCTCTAATAAACATAAACACCTAAAATAGTCTGTTATAAGTAGTTCCGCAAATACAGTCTGTTTCAAGTAGTCTGTTAATAGGTTTAAAGGACAAAACGAATGGTTCTTCTAGGGTATACCCTAATAAGTTATCTGAAGATCAATAAATGATTAAAACGAGAGAAGATGATGATGGATGAACGCATTCTTACACTTATAGAGGCTTTAGATTTATACACTAAAAGTAAATCAGAGATAAATTCTGTATTGAGATACTATGAAAGCGAAATTAAAAAAAGGTTAGCTTCTATAGAAAATCTAGATGCCGATAGCGCTAAAGAGATCATCAGAAGCCTTTTTGACCTTCAGAATGAGATTAGTATTGTTATTTATAAGTACAACTATCCAGTTAATGAATTTATAGGTAATTTTGTTTACGAGTTTGATCGGCAAGATGAAGAAAGTGTTGATTTTATATGCAAAAAATTGGTAACGAAATTATAGAAAGTGGTGGTGATTTATATATGCCCGAGAATGAAGAAAGATAAATGTATGGAAGTTAGGTCTGGTGTATTAATTTCATGTACACCACGAAGTACACTGTCATAATCTTGATGGCTGTATCTACTATCGTATATAGCACACAGCCAAAAATTCAAGTCCTCACTAGGGAACCGAACCAGTGAAAGCACCTGATTAGTTCGCCATATGTATACTAGCAATACTCTAAAAAAACAGCTTCTCCTATAACCGATTCTATTGGTGCGCTGATAATGGTAAGCTCGATGCAGAAAACAGGAAATTATGCTTATGGAAATAAATGAATGCGAAGAAAAGTTTTGGAATAGTGACTCTTTTCATCATTATTTAGAGAGTGAAGACACATGGGATGTTGATAAATATTGGGATCTTGAATATTCACTAATAAAGTTAAGTAAGTACCTGAATGACAAGAATATGATAGAAAAAAATCTTGCAAGAAATATCTATTACCTAGGAAATAGTATAAATAATCTAGTCTATGCTCATAGGAGCTCTACAGTTGCATGGACATGGAAGTTTGATACATATAGATCTAGCGAAGATGACATTGATTATTGCATTGATAGGTTTAATCACCTCATGCGAGTTTTATGGCAAGCTGGTAGCTACAATCATGAAGAATCAATAAATTTTTTTAGAGAAAATCCGTTATTTAAAGATATTTAACTACAAGACTTTATTAAGAATTCTCACTAGTAAACCACACATTTTTCCCATAACGGGTCTTATGACAAATGAGGGGGGGGAAAGGTATGGAGAATCGCCCAGCTTCTGTAATCAAGCCATACCTATTCGTATCTCCAAAAATAATGCTGCTCGCCAAAGCTAGCAGCATTATTTTTTTGTACTACGCTCGATTCATGAGTAGTTGCAGTAGTTTGACATTGATATAGTATGAGCTACGCCCGATTTTCTCTTTTTGTAGCAGGCCAATATCGGTCAGCTCATCTAAGTACTTAGTTGCCGTAATGCGCGTTACTGCTAAATCAGTCATCACAAACTCTATTTTGGTATAGGGGTGATTAAATAGATTGTTCAGCAGCTCTTGGCGATATATCTTCGGCTTCTCTTCACGTATCTTAAGCTTATAGGCTTGTATCAATGCCTTGATATCTTTAATCAATATGATGGTAGATTTAGACGTTTCTTCCACACTATCAAGCATGAATAACAGCCAACCTTCCCAGTCGCCAGTATCTCGAACGTGCTGTAGATAGTGATAATAATCAGCCTTGTGTCGAATCAAGTAATGGCTGAGGTATAAAACGGGCAAGTCTAGTAAGCCTTGCGCCACCAAATACAAAATATTTAAAATTCTTCCTGTACGTCCGTTCCCATCGTAAAACGGATGAATACTTTCAAACTGATGATGAATGACCGCCATTTTTATCAGTGGATCAAGATCACATATCGCATCATCATTCATAAACGTGACGAGGTTGTCCATCAGCGCCTTGATATCATCACCATGCTGGGGCGGTGTATAAACGATTTCGCCTTGGCCATTTTTGAGTGTTGTACCTGGTAGCTTACGAAATCCTGCTACGTTCTTTTCCAGCTCTTCTTGAATCGCTAAAACGTCACTTAAGCGAATGATGCCGCTTTTTCGTACCGTATCAAAACTTGATTTGAGCGCTTGTGTATAGTTCTGCACCTCTTTGGTTGCAAGGCTTTGGTTGACGATATCAAGCTCAGCTTTAAACAGCTCATCATTGGTCGTGACAATATTTTCAATCTCAGAGCTGTGCTTCGCCTCTTGTAGCGCCAAGGTATTGATTAAGATCGCCTCATTAGGAATGGATGAGACCACACCTTTGAGTTCAGCTAAATATCGATTGGCTGATGACAGTTTTTTGAGAACCGCTCTGGTTTCTAGCGCTTCCATGTCAGGGAGCGGTAGAGGAATAATCTGATACTCGTCCATGGACACCTCTTTGGGTATGTATAAAAAAGCTGATTTTCTATATATGTTATATATATACGTATAGAAAAACAGCTTTTCTATACATGTTTTTCTGATATATGTATAAGTTTTTTGGTATCCTCAGCATTGTCCAATGATATCTTTATTAATTTTTGAGCCTAATGACTTACAGGGAATTATGATTTGCCTCATAGACAAGTTAGTGCCATAGTTGTCCACTGAACGTTCTGAACAGTTGTACTGGACACTTTCTAAAAACGTACTTGAACACTAGGTGAACAATGAACATATCGGTGACGAAAGCATCAAAAGAATGGGGTATATCCAGAACGACGAACTATCAAAAAGTCAATGATGGCGAGCTTTCCAGAACAGCGGATAAGAAAATAGACGTTTCAGAAATGTTGCGGGTGTTTGGTGAGCCCATTTCTAAAAAACGTACTGAACGTTCAGCAGATACTGTCCAAAGTACACCTCTGAACAGTCAAAGTGTTCAGTACAATGCGGACATTAAACACCTATTAGCACTTGAAAAGCTCAAGAATGAACACCTCAGCCAACAGGTAAGCGATCAAAAGAAGTTGATAGAGAATTATCAGCAGCAGATCTGTCAGCTAAACAAAACGCTGGATAGAGCCAACGCCAGTATTCAAGATTTTGCTCAAGTGAGACTACTAGAGTTTAAGCAAGCTGAAATAAGCGATGAGCTGCCACTTGACCAAGAAGAAGAAGAAAAAGACGACTCAACCGTAGCGCCAACCCAGAAAAAGAAAAAGTGGTGGGCTTTTTGAGCCCATCCGAGACCATCCCACATTCCATATAACTGTCACTTAGCTTGAATCCCGGCTGTTAGCACATGGTCTTTATATTTAGTCACCCTGCTTAACTTTCGGTAAGTAGCTCTCAAGCTTCTTATTTGGCTTGTTAAAGCTCTCAGGCTCTCGCTGTATGATGTGTACCATCTCACGCTTGAATACATCTATATGCTGTTTGCCTTCATAACTAATGCTTGGATGATCGTTATAGTCATGCATAAACTGCACACTATCGACGATGGACTGGATAGCGGACGGTGACAAGGTGCCGTCTTTGCTGGTTAATTTGTCTAATTGATTCTTATGGAACTTGAGTGTTAACCCTGTATAACCCTTGCCCCTACTCTTTTTCTTGTAATCTACACTAACTCTATAATTGGTATTTTCATTCATGTCGTTGACAGCGGTTTCAATAACAAATTGTCGCAAATGACCGAACTGCTTGTATTTACCTTTGACATTCATCACATGCTTAAATTCTTCAAGTGTAAACTCTTTGCTGTACTGAAACTGGTTCACCCACATAACGATCAGTTCATATAAACGTATCGAATGAATGCTCGATAATTGACCTATTTCCAATAGCCTGTACTTAGTAAAGTTAGCTTTAAGTTGCGTTAAATAGGGCAGTATTTTACTTGCGAAGGATAATAGAACTTCTCCGTTGTCAGGATCATAGACAATGCTACTAACAAGCCTGGTTCGAAGCGTTTTGTTTTCCGGCAAGCTCATGACAATATCAACGTCATACAACCGCTTGCTAGCATTTTCTATGTCACGATAGATATTCTGCTCGTTTTTCGACTTCTTACCAAAGAACAGTGATTTTATATCATCTACAGACACTTTAAACTCAGTCTGTTTTGTTACTTCTGGTGCGTCAGGTCTACTATCAATCTGACTGATACAAGCAAGCATCAGCTCTTTGTCTGTTTTTTGCATGGTGTACGTTGCTAAGATTAAATCATTTGACTGAACAACTAAGTTGTTTTCCATTTTTAATCCTGCTCATTTACTGTTTTTTTTAAAAGATTCAAACTATATTATCATAAAAAACAGTTAAATAAACAGTTATTAATATTCGTCTGTTTTTTCTGCTCATTTACTGTTTTTTCTGCTCATTTACTGTTTTTTCTGCTCATTTACTGTTTTTTCTGCTCATTTACTGTTTTTTCTCGTCGTAACCTGTTGATTTTAAACGTGAAAAATGGCTCTTAAACAGGATTAAACAGGATTAAACAGGATTAAATAAAAACCTTCTTTTACTGAACCTTTAATTTTAGCTGTGGATAAGTTGGAAAATCGGTTTTTCAGTAACCATAAAAAATTGGCTAGCAATGAAAAAAGGGGTTATGACAGACTGATATCAAAAACGAGGACTTGGACTGTTATATGAACTCTTAATTTCGATAGGCTTATTAAGTACGGTAAGACCCTCGTTAATACGCTTAAAATCGCTCTCAGTGAATGTTACGCTACATTTGGTATCAATATCGCTTAGTGACGTTTCAAGCGCCTTAACGTGCTTCTGTGCACTTTCTACGCTATCTAAAGTTTTCAAACCCTCATAGGACAACTGAAATTGTGTGGCGGTGAGCTTTAAGGTCTCTTTGATGTGTTTTGCTGCCAGTTCTCGAGACTGCCACGGTATGTCCTCTTTGTTCATCTCATCAGTGATGATTTTTAAGTAACTATGTGCAGTCTGAGTGGCTGCTGTCATTCTGCTGATGTCGCTTTTACCTAGATGTTTTTGCAGTTCATCATTTTTTGTGGCTCTTGTTTTGTCTAAGCGCTCAAGAAATTGGGTAAAGTCACTTGTCGCTTCTTCGTAGGCTTTACGCTCTCGCTGCTTTTTTAAGATGATGTCGATAGCATTGACATGGTTTTCCATAACCTCAGGTGTGAACAGGTCGGCAACACGCCTCTGTTCCGCTCTGAAGTCTTTAGGGTTGCTATCAATACCCAATGCATCCGCAAAGCGGTTAAGGCTCTCAACTTGTCGATAGTCGAATTTATCAGGATTGTCGGCAGGATTGTCTTTATAGCCTGGACGCAGGCAAAATTTTGGATTGTTGCGAGTTAATAGCCTGTGCGCCATCACCATCAGCGTCTCTCTAAGAGCATTATGGTTGCTCTCATCTCCGAATTTTGCTTGGTCTCTAGCGCTAACTGCGTTTGCAATGTCTCGATTAACTCGTCTTTTTCGCTCATAAAAGGCTCGTTGGTAGTCGTCATCAAAGGGGCTGGGGGCTGGTCTGGCTCGCTCTGTAATGCCGCTATTGATTCCGTCAGTGATTGATTTGCTAGCTCGAACTCTTTCTGAGTTTTGAGTAATCCACTGTTTTGAGTCATCAATTCGTTGTGTTGCTTTGTCAATTCTTTGTTGCGTGTCATCACCTCGCTTTGGTAGGTTTTCACATCGTCTAGCTGTCCACTCAAGGTTTGGTTTTGTGTTTGCAATAAGCTGTTCTGTGTCGCTAATGAGCTCTGGGAGGCTTTCAGCGTATTGACCTGCTGTAGCAGCGCCGTCATTTGCTGCTTCGATTCTTCGTTTAGCTCGATAAGTACGGTTTGTTGCGCGTGCACCATCTTCAGAGCTCCAGTTAATTTCTGGTTCTGCTTCTCTAAGTCCTTGTTCTGCGCTGTTAAGGCATCGTTCTGAGTCATCAATGCGCTGTGTTGTGTCTCCAAGGAGCTCAGGTAGTCTTGCATTGTGCTCAGTTGTCCAAGCAAGTCCTTTTCTAAGTGCTCTAACTCGTCGCTCATGTTCTGATCCTTGTTGAATGGTTTGTTCCGTAACGGCCTGATTACGCGCAATGATTGCCCGATTGATATCGCCCTTCTCCGTCGTGATACCTCGGCGCTCCATGGCGGTTGCTTCAACGCCCATTTTGATGGTGGGCTGCTGATCTCGCCCCTGATCTTTATAACTTCGAGCGTCCATCAGTGGTAGGTTTTTCTTTGCCAACACCACATTAGCAGTATCTACCCACATCTCACGAATGCGCTTAATCTCTTTCATTGATGAGGGCAGATCATGTGCCAAGCGTTTTTTATTCGACCACTCAAAAGGGATTTTCAGATTTGGATCAAATGCCAAGGTTTTATTAGGGCCAACAATAGGCGCTCGAGTGGTCACTAGAATATGCGCATGAAAATTGCGCGGATCAGGATTCTCCTCTCCCTCACGCAAGCGCTTTGAGCTTGGCTTGGCTTCAGGATCAAACGGCAGCTTCATCACAGGACGATGAATACACACATCAGCAATCACATCCATATCATTGCAAAGCTTTTGAGCGAACTCTATCGCCAGCGTATGGCGTTCTTCCTCAGACAACGCATAAGGCAGATTAATCAGCCACTCCCGTGCCACTCGGCTATCCGATCGATTCTCTGCCGCTTCCGCCAAATTCCATAGTGTCTCTCGGTCCACACTCACCCCAAGCGCTTTGAGCGCAAACGGCAAAACGATGTCGCTACTCATCACCCCACGCTTTTTTGAATAGTCATGGGTTTTGCCATATTTGGCATCATCCAAAACATCCCCAGCACGATAAGCGGCACACGCCACTGCTGATTGTCCCACTTTTCGAGAAATTGCCTTGGTATCGAAATGCACCATGGTCATAATGACCGCCTCGTATTTTAGTTTTTTTGCCCCATATCATTTCGTGGGGCATGGGGTTTGGGGTTTCCCCAACGAAGAATGACTCTAAAATTGCTATGACGACGAAGTAGGAAATAGCAATTTTAGAGTCGTTGCTTCGCCCTTAGTCAGGGAGACGCAATCATCCAATGCTAAAATAATATATCTAAGGTGTCTGATGCGGTCGTGTTAAAGCATATCATAAGTGATTGAATGATTGTTGGGTGCTTGCTATGCTGAATGAAATTTAATCAGTGAGGATAAATCTGATGTCAGTATCTAATAGCAATATAGCCAGTTCTATTTTTAATGATCAAGCAACTAACGAGCTAAAAGAACGTCAACGCTTGGAAGAGTTAAAACGTCAAACTAAGGTTCAACAGGTGAAGCTTGATAAGCGATTAAACAAGCAAAAGATTCTAATGGGAGCATTTTTAGGGCAAGTATTGGCTGGTAAAGGTGATGATGAAAAAATGATTCAGGATTATTTTGCGATGAATTTTCCAGACTTTTTAACAAGGGCATCTGATAAGTATTTGTTTAAGAGCATGATTGAAAGTTTGGGCGGGGATATGGGCTTGAGCGAGGAGGAAGATCCGTTTGAAGCCAAAAAGAAGATGGCGTATCAGCAGACTACTTATGAGGAAACGGGTATGGACATCGATACTATGAGACAAGGCCAATCAGAAGAATCTGTGACTATGAGCGATAGTCATACACTAGATTTTTAGTCAGGCGAAAAGAAATATTTTGGTTAAGATAGTCATAAACCTATCATAACTAAGGGCGCGGCGATAAATGTCATATGACAGAGTTAACAATAGCCAGAATATCAAAAGACAACTGGCTATTTAGGATGTGAATATTAAGATCTACTGATAAGACAAATATTTTCTTATGCCCTAAAGCCATTACGCTGCTTGGTCAGTGTGAGCTGTGACCAACTCTATAAAAGCAGTTTCAAGGGTGCTTAACGCATAATCATCAACGATAAGACCGTCATCTAGCTGTCGTTGCACCCATACATAAACTGCTTCATCATTATAAAGAATGGTGTCAACACCAAGTAAAGTTGCCAGCTGTACGCCTTGCTGTATTTGTAAGCTTAATAACAGCTGAGAGGCTAACGTTTTAGTCTGTTCACTAAACCATGTGCAGCTATTGAGCCGAGATAGATTGTTATTCATTGGTATTCTCCTATAGATTATTATATATAAATAATAGATAAAATGACTTACTAAAGGTCAAATTATACCTATATTTTAATCCATTGCAAGAGAAAATAACCTTCTGTAGGTCTTTTTGTTTGTTTAAAGACAATCACAGCTCATGACAACGTTATTTATGCTGGTGACTCACTGCTGTCCTCATTTATGATTTCGTATAAATCACCAACATTGATTCTAAGATAAGCACATAAAGACTCGATGACATCTAGATCAACGCGGGTGGCTTCTTCATGGTACATACGGGTGATGGTGCCACGATTGATACCAGTATCTCTTGAGATATCGGCAATTTTAAGGCGTCTTTCACCCATGATGGTCGATAAGTGACACTTCACCATAGTGGTTCCCTCATTCATATTAGTGGTTTTTGATTGGTGAGCGGATTATAACGAATATGAGCAGCTAAAGTATTGCTTTTAGTAGCTCAAATTGATATCTAATAGCGACAATTTATCTAGTAGTAGGCAGTTTATGATACTGTCTTTGATACAGGACGTCCATCATGGTGGATATACGCTCGTTAGGAAAGGCGATGCTATTTTTACTATAAGATATTGCTATTAGTAATGATGTGACGTACATTTTTAGTTATACTTATATACTTATATACTTATATACTTATATACTTATATACTTATATACTTATATACTTATATACTTATATACTTATATACTTATATACTTATATACTTATATACTTATATACTTATATACTTAATGCATACTACAGGGATCTGTATTTATGAAGGTAATTGCGGTATTGAATCAGAAGGGCGGCAGCGGTAAGACCACCATTGCAACGCATTTAGCACGGGGACTACAGCTAAAAGGTCATAGTGTGCTGCTGGTAGATAGCGACCAACAGGGCAGTGCGCGTGACTGGAGGGCAGTTGATGAAGACAATCCTGTACCGGTGATCGGGCTCGATAGACCAACGCTCGATAAAGATTTAAAAAGCGTCTCTGATAAAGATTATGTGGTGATCGATGGGTCACCGCAAGCGACCAGTTTGGCCATCTCGGCTATCAAGGTGGCTGACTTTATATTGATTCCGGTGCAGCCGAGCCCCTACGATATTTGGGCGACCAGTGATTTGGTTGATTTGGTGCAGCAGCGTATCGAGATGATGGATGGCAAACTAAAGGCAGCGTTTGTCGTATCACGTGCTATTCAAAACACCAATATAGGTAAGGAGGTAGCGACAGCACTACTGGATTACAACCTTCCAGTATTAGAGACCAGAGTAATGCAGCGAGTTGCTTATCCTAACAGTGCTGCCCTTGGTAAGACCGTATTTGATACCGAATCGCCTAATAGCAATGCGATACAAGAGATAAGCGCATTGGTCAGTGAGATTCAAACATTTTTTGGTGAGGAGTAAGTCATGAGTTTATCAGCAGGTCGTCCTAGTAAGAACGTTAAGGATCAGTTAGCGCTATCAGATGTGACGGATAGTTCCAAAAAGACGGTACGAGTGAATTTCAATCTAGATGAAGATAAGCACATTGCGCTCAAACGATATGCGCTTGAGAGCCGCAAAACGGTTACTGAGCTGTTGACTGAGATGATTGAGGAAAAGTTGGTTGAGCGATAAGCATAAAAAATCCGATTTTTTATGGTTATAAAAAGGATATGTATAAAAAACTCAAAAAACTATACATGTTATCGAACGCTGTAAACCTTTCTAGTATCATCGGATGTCTGTTTTCTTAAGTCAGACGCAGAAGCAAAGTGCAAAGAAAATAACAATGGCAAAATAAGCACTGTTGCTTAGGTCGGCACCATACAATAGAACCAGAAACGGTTAGCAGTGCTAAGGTATATCATCCTTAATCAAAGTTTATTACTTACCAATTGAATTTATACAAAATGTGAGGTGCTTCTATGCCTTACTATTATTTTATAGGATTTTATTATGACCAGTACCCAACAACGTGCCGAACTACACCGCCAAATATGGCAAATTGCAAATGAGGTTCGTGGTTCAGTAGATGGCTGGGACTTTAAACAGTATGTACTGGGTACTTTGTTTTACCGTTTTATCAGTGAAAACTTTGCCAGTTATATTGAAGCAGGGGATGATAGCGTCAATTATGCCGCACTTCCCGATAGTGTGATTACTGATGATATTAAAGACGATGCCATTAAGACTAAAGGCTACTTTATCTATCCAAGCCAACTGTTTGCCAGTATTGCGACAGGCGCGCACAGAAACGAGAATCTTAATACTGATCTAGCAGCCATCTTCAAAGCGATTGAAGGCTCAGCCAATGGCTATCCTTCAGAGCCCGATATCAAAGGCTTGTTTGCCGATTTTGATACCACCAGTAATCGTTTAGGGAATACGGTTGCTGATAAGAACATACGTTTAGCAGCGGTGCTTAAAGGGGTGGCTGGTCTTAAGTTAGAGCAGTTTTCTGACAATCAAATTGATTTGTTTGGTGATGCTTATGAGTATCTGATCTCTAACTATGCAGCCAATGCCGGTAAATCAGGGGGCGAGTTCTTTACCCCGCAAAGCGTCTCTAAGCTGATTGCGCAAATTGCTATGCATAAGCAGGAAACGGTCAATAAAATTTATGACCCAGCCGCAGGGTCAGGCTCACTACTGCTGCAAGCCAAAAAGCATTTTGATAATCACATCATCGAAGACGGTTTTTTTGGTCAAGAGATCAACCACACCACGTATAACCTTGCCCGTATGAATATGTTTTTGCATAACATCAACTACGACAAGTTTAATATCGTGCTGGGCAATACGCTGTTAAATCCGCATTTTGGGGATGATAAACCGTTCGATGCCATTGTCTCTAACCCCCCTTATTCAGTGAACTGGATAGGTAGCGAAGATCCTACCCTGATTAATGATGAGCGTTTTGCGCCTGCTGGGGTACTTGCGCCCAAATCTAAAGCCGATTTTGCTTTTGTGCTCCATGCGCTAAACTATTTATCCAGTAAAGGCCGTGCAGCAATCGTCTGCTTCCCTGGTATCTTCTATCGCGGCGGTGCTGAACAAAAAATCCGTCAGTATTTGATAGATAATAACTATATAGAATCCGTGATTTCCTTAGCGCCTAATTTATTCTTTGGTACAACCATCTCGGTCAATATCTTAGTACTGTCCAAACACAAAACGGATAGCAAAACCCAGTTTATCGATGCCAGTCAATTATTTAAGTCAGAAACCAATACCAATATCCTGACTGAGGCAAATATTGAACAGATTATGCAGCTGTTTGATAGCAAAGCAGACAGCGATTATTTAGCCGTGAGCGTCGATAATAGCGCAATTGCGACCAATGACTATAATCTGTCCGTCAGCGCCTACGTCGCAGCTGAGGACACGCGAGAAGTGATTGATATCAATACTCTCAATGCTGAGCTAAAAACCACGGTGGCTAAGATTAATCAGCTGCGCACTGATATCGATGCCATCGTTGCGGAGATTGAAGCA
>NZ_JBVTUB010000003.1:0-7109 GCF_056156305.1 Psychrobacter sp. TS_SC_6
ATGTTAATACTACCGGAAATATACGAAAACCTCCCTCATAAGCCCTATTGCACCAATGATTTAGGTAACCTTGTCATTCGTCCTAGGCAAACTGCCGTCAAAATGCGGTACATTCAGCATAACCCCCCTTGCATGACCCACTTCATTTGCTTAGACATTGATCATGAGCATGGCGCAATGCGTTGGGCAGAAGAACACCTACCACCGCCACGGTGGACAAGTCAAAACCCCTCAAATGGCCATGCTCACATCGTTTATGAGCTAAAAACGCCTGTTTGCACCAGTGAGCATGGCAGCCGTAAAGCTTTAGATTATCTCGCTAAGATACAAGCAGGACTGGTCAGAGAGACAAGAGCAGACGTCGGTTATACCAACTTCATCACCAAAAACCCGATGCACGAGCATTGGCGTACCGAAGTATGGACAAAAGAAGCTTACGAGCTTAATTATCTAGCGGAGTTCGTTGATCTCAGACCTTTAACGACTACAGAGAAAGAATACGGACTTGGTAGGAACTGTTCCTTGTTCGATACTGTTCGCCATTGGGCGTATTCTGCGATCAGAGAACATCGAGGGAATACTTGGGAGCAATGGTATCAGTCAGTACTTAAACATGCTCAGAGCGTGAACATGATGTTCTCAGAGCCGTTACCGTACTCAGAAATCAAAGCCACAGCTAAAAGCATTGCTAAATACTGCTGGAAAAATGATGGGTATCACTATAACGAGTTTATTTATCGCCAAGCACTGAAAGGAAGTAAGGGCGGTAAGGTATCTAAGCGTAAGCCTATACCTACGTCAGAACAGTCGCTAAAGCCTTGGGTGGAGTTGGGTATATCAGAGAGTACGTACCGTAGGCGTAAAAGACTCGGCAAAATTTGACAGTGGATAAGCCTAAATCAGATAACAGCTCCTCTTGAGGGGGGGGGTTTGCTAGTTTGGAATATTTATACTCGTTCGTTGGTTATGTTTCTCTGCTTAGGCTATTATTGCTGCGTGTGCTTCCTTATACATCCTTTTATCTGTTGTCTATTTTTAGAGGTTCGTATGTCGTCTAATAAAGATTCTCTGATGGTGCAGTCTGTCGATACAGGTGGTCAGGTCGCTGAAGCTCTGCTTAAAACTTTCCTTGTCCCTAACCTAGGGCTTGTCTCTGATGTAGTATCAGAACTCCCCTTTATTACGTCAGCTATGGGTCTTTGTAATGCTTATAATGTTCTTAAATCGAAGTCTTTTAGTAAGAAGTTTTGGGCCTTCTATTGCATGTTTAGTGAGGCAGAGCTTGTAGCTTTCAAAAGAGTAATGGTTGCTCGGGATGATGCCCAGTTAGGCGAGGATGTATTTAATGCCTTGGATAGTGTTGCTAAGGATATTCATGCTAGGATGATAGCTAGGGCGCTAAAGTTATATGTTTCTAGATGTGAGCAAGGTGAAGGTAATGATGCTCAGTTGGTTTTTGATTATCATATGTATGTCATAAAGAACTTAGATACATATTTGGTCTCTGGAATGACTTCGATTTATGGTGATAATGATTTCGATAAACTAGCTTCTTTAGGAAAAGCTTTATTTTATTTAGAGTTAGTTGAACAAGAGACAAAACCAAGTTATACGTCAAAAACTGAACCCTTAATATCATTCATTGTTTCTGATAAGGGTAAAGATTTTTACCAAAATATTATTTTAGGTGTGTAACTAACTAAAAATTATCACTCTGTTACTTGTTTAATAATTATATTTTTTAGGGTTTTTTGTAGTAAGCCAGCATATACCGTGGGTACAATATCCACTGCGTTACTATTGACCCAAGGCATACTGGTAAGGGGAAACCCCTTAACCCCAACCCCTCACAAAAAGCCGTGAGGGGTAAAAAACAACTGCTAAAGCGAGGCTAAAATGGCAAGGACGAAATGGCTAAAAATACGAGTCTCCGATGCTGAGATTTTAGAGATTAAAAAGCGCGTAGGCGGAGGCGATATGTCTAACTACGTTCGCGGATTGGTACTCGATCAGCCGATCGCTGCGCCTGAACCAAAGAACAAAAAAATCGTACACAGTGCCGATCCCGAATTGGTACGAGCCATTAATCGCATTGGTATCAACATCAATCAAATAGCCAAGCAGACCAATGCAGGACAAGAGGTGGATAACGCTGTGTTGATGGCCTTACTTAACCTGCAAACCACGCTAGACGACGCACTAGCATCGAGTGTGCCTGATGATCGTTAAATTCTTCACGAATGGCACTGGTAGCAGCAAAGGCGTGTTTGATTACTTGCTCAAAGACAAAGATCAGCCAGATGGCAAACGTGTTGGTGCCGAGATATTAAGAGGCGATATAGACAATCAAGCCTTGCTCATTGACAGCCTAGACTTCAAGCAAAAATATACCAGTGGTTGCTTATCGTTCACCGAGACAGCCGACGAGGTGACGGTAGAACAAAAAAATGCCTTGATGGACGGCTTTGAGCAGACCATTCGAGCAGGGCTAGACGTTGATAGAGTAAGTGTTAGCTGGATTGAGCATCGAGACAAAGGCCGGTTAGAGCTGAACTTTGTCTTTGCTAACGTTGATTTAGAGCATGGCCGCGCCTTTCAGCCTTACGTGCACAGCGTGGATAAGCGCCGCGTCAATGCATGGAAAGACATGCAAAACATCGAGCATAGTTTTACTGACCCAAACGATCCAGCCAATAAGCGACTAATGGCGCAGCGTGACAACTTGCCAAGAGAGATCAAAGACGCAAGACAAGCCATTACTGACGGTCTACAAGCACTGGTGGTTGAAGGCGTTATCACCAATCGTGACGATGTTATACAAGCCCTCACCGATAATGGCTTTGAGATCGCAAGAGAGACCGACAAAGCGATCAGTATTAAAAACCCAGCAGGGAAACGGAATATCAGGCTGACAGGCGGATTATATGAGCGAGATTTTAACTTTAGCAGAGAAATTCAAAACACAGTCACAGCAGCAAGCAAAGACTATCGAGCAGGAAGTACAGAACGCTACGACTCAGCTAAACAGCTTTATGACAGCGAAGTTGGAAGAAAGCGAGACTATCATCAAGCAAGGCATGGAAAGCCTAGACACCAGCAACGAGCAGTTGCTAAAAACGTTAGCAAAGCATCAAACCGATATGTCTACAGCCCTCGAAACCTATACGAACAACGTCCAAGCCCATACCACCGAACATTTAGAGCAGTTCGCAGAAGAGATGGAAAGGACGATAGAAGCCTACACACAGCACATCAAACAATTGATTGTGCAGCGAGAAGACCGGATAGCGCAGGTCATCAAGTCAGAAATGAAAAAATGGCTGATAGTCACCAGTATCGTCGCAATCACGGTATTGGTGTTGGGTATGCTCATAGGGGCAGCGTTGGTCAACAAGTTCTCAAAACCGACCTACATCATTCAACAGCCGCAAACACAGACACAGCAGCCCATCGACTACAGTCAGAGGTAAAGTATGGACAAGAAACTACTAGAGCAAGTACAGCAAGCCCTACAAGCACAGCAGGACACGATCAAACGCCAAGAGCAGATGCTAGACGACCAAGAGCGATACACACAGCAGCAGATACACCAGAAAGACCAAGATATCGCCGAATTGACAGCCTCATTGAACAAATTGGCGCAGACGAAGACGCAAGAGCTGGAACGCTTGCCGGTATTGTTCAGGCAGTTGCAAACTTCAATGACAGAACAAACAAGCGTGTTCAATGGTTGGGTGCAGCATCGGAAAAATCACGCAACAACGCAAGCAACGTTAATAAGCGAGTTATTGGCGTTAGGGAACGTACAAATGCAGCTCGTAGCGCAGTTGAAGACGTATCAGACTACGATAGCACCGCCCGACTATCTCAAGAGCGATACGACGCAATTAGAGAGCGATACAGTGAGGTTAGAGAGCGAATTGAAGGCATTAGTGAACGCACAGATCAAAATAGAGCAATCACAAGCGAAAATAACCGGCTCGCAGACAGGAATACAAGCGGAATTGAAGGAATTAAACAGATTGCTGGACAAGTTAGAGAAGTGATAAAAGCCAAAGAGCAAGAGCGTGCTAGAACGTCCACAAGGTCAAGATCTCCGAACATGGGTAGGTAACTTATGTTTCTAGATTATAAGTAAAAACCAACTTTTGTATGATTATAGATGTTATTACTACTTAATTATGAACAAATAACGACTTTTGTGATAGTTAAGTATGAACAGTTGACGACTAAATTTTTATAAACTAAAGTTCTTTTGTGATGTTGATTCTCAATATCTCGTTTTAAATACACTTAATAATCTATGGAATTTATTATGCCAAATATTGAATCTATCCTTTCAGGTATCAGCGATAGCGATCTTAAACAAGCACGTTACAGTACAATAAAAATGGCTATCACTAATCCAGGTAAGCCAAGACCACCACTAAGAATGATTGCATTTGATAATGATAAAAACGACAAGTAGTTATACTATTGTTGACTAATAAAAGGTGGTGTTTTGGGTAACTGAAATATCACCTTTTTAACTAAAAAGAGAGTGTTATGATTAGTTTAATAGGAAACTCAAATATCTATAAAAATATTGCTGTTCTTTCAGCAATAGACAATGAGGCAAATTTTAAGAGTTTTGACGATTTAGAAAACAGTTTTCATGAATTTCTTAAAAAAACACAACCTGATGTTCCTAGATTAAATAAATTAGGAACAAGTATTATCGAAAATAAAAATACTGAGCAAAGCTTAACGAATTTATTTTATACAGAATCTTTGCTAGATGATATGAATCAATCTTCTGCAGTTGGTAGTTCTTTGGAATCAGAATTTCAGAGGTCTCAGGAGAGTATTCGTAGTGCTATGGAGTTCATTAAACTCGAATTTCCAGAGATATACTTCACATTACAAATCGCAGTAGATTCAATTTTTCTTAGGAAATCAGATGTTTCCGGTGGAGGTTCAACATCTAATGCAATCGGTGTTGTTTGGGTAAACCATAGGGATCATTGGTCAAGAAACGATATTGTTGAATTATTAGTTCATGAATTAACACATACTTTAGTTTTTATTGATGAGTTAAGATACTTGCACTACCCAGACTATGATCTAATTTTAACTGAAGATAACTACAGTAACTCAGCTATACTCCAAACTAAAAGACCAATAGATAAGGTAGTCCATAGTATTATCGTCGCAACAGAAGTAGTAGCTCTTAGAAAAAATTATTTGGGCGAGCCTGAAAAACCATGTGTTCATCCGCCCTCTGTAGACATTATTGAACAAACTCTTTCTGCTTATGATTCTTTAACATCTATGCCAAACTACAAAGAATTAACAACAGAAAGAAGTCGTTATTTGCTAGATTCATGTGTTTCAATTTTAAGGGATATCGAAAAATCTTGATTTATAAAATTATCTCAAACAAGTATTTGCGTATAGCATTATTTTTTTTAGTAATTCAGCAAATCATTGTAGCGTCCTCAACGTATTTTATTGCTCGACTTGCACAAAGTTTTGCTGACAATGGGCCTTTACTTCCCTATATGCTGTTATTTGCCGCCTCTTTGGTGGTCGTTTATGTGCCTGCGTATTTCTGTGTCACCAATACAGAGCGTGCTAAGTACGATGCTCATAAATTATACAATGATACCTTCCACACTGTTTTTTTAGGTAAAACCTATTTTTTATCCAGCGATGAATTACAGAGTACGGCAACGACAACACTTGCTCAGGAGAGTAACTACACGCTTGAGACAGTCATTGATAGTATCTTTGACATTTCAGCGTTGGTTCTTAACGTCTTATTTAACGTTCTTGTTATTGCTTGGTTTCTAGATGGTACATTACTGCTTGGTTATGCAGTAGGTATTGTTTTTGCTTCCACGTTTGTACATTTCAGACGACATACTTTAAAAACCGCTGCCAAAACAGATCAGCAATCACGGTTGAACTTAACCGCTAAACTCTTTGACAGTTGGGATAACGTCGTTATTTTCAACAAGCATAATTACACGCTCTATAATAATATCGTTCAAAAAAGCTTTGCGACCGCAAAGAATAATAGTGTCAAATCCACATCCATCCAGCACATCAATTCAAGCCTAGGCATGATCATATTAATGCTGCCTGTTTTTGCGATTACTGGCTTTATTTTTAATAAAAATTGGAGTGACGCCGCGACGATGGCGGTGCTAATTGCTACGCTGCCAAGACAAATTCAGCTATTGCAAATGTGCTATGCATTGGTTGGCTACCATACCAGTATTGGTGTTATTAAAACGATGCTAGATGGCATTTTGGAGGTTTTACAACCTACCAATGTGGATTTAGATACCTACATTCAGGCAGACCAAATACGTGTGAAGCAAACAGGAGAGATTTTTGATTCAACACAGCTGCCCAAGAAAGGGAGGGTAACGCTGATTGGTAGTAATGGTGTTGGTAAGTCTTGTATGTTGCTTAAGCTAAAAGACTACTACCAAGAACGAGCGTACTATTTGCCTGCCAAGCACAATTTGTATTTCAATTACAAAACAGATCAAACCCATAAAGGCTCAACAGGACAACAACTCATCAAGCAAATTCAAGAAATTAGAGAGGACGACCAAAGTACAGTTGTCATGCTAGATGAATGGGATGCACATTTGGATAAAGAAAATACTCAAATCATAGACCAATATCTTGATGAGCTTGCTCAAACAAGACTTGTTATGGATGTTAGGCATTAATTCAGAAAGCGCTTAATAGGTAAACAGCATTATTAATACAAGTACTTAATGATAAAAAGTTCTCTAGTGTGTGGGGGCTTTTTTCGTTTTCAGATCAGCGTTTATGAAAAATAAAGCCTAAAGCAGTTTTATGTCGATTCAGTTATAGGTATGTAATATGACGTAGGTATAACTTTGTATCCCTTGAATAACATGGCTTTACGAGAAAATTGCTAATTGACGAAACAAGATTGAGAGCGTAAACTCAAATGCTAGAAACGACTAACCCCCAGCGACGGCAATCACTAGGGGTTAGGTGAATTTTAATCTGTGTCAGCAGATATAAAACCCATCTTTCGATACGGATATTTTATATCAGCAGGCACACCAACACAAGTGTGCGTG
>NZ_JBVTUB010000004.1:0-6426 GCF_056156305.1 Psychrobacter sp. TS_SC_6
GATAAGGTTAAAGGGAATTTAAAAAAGTTGGGGCTTTCTGAAGGAACAGTCGAAAAAGCTAAAGATAAAATTAGTAAGAATACAGAAGCTAAAGTTTCATTTAAGGGTAAAGCTAAATTTAATAAAAATACTAGATTGGATAAGCTGGAAAAAGCAAAGCAACGTCTTTTTGCTAAACTACCCTATTTAGAACTAATAGCAGATGATGAGCGTACAGGTTCTGCTATTCTATATGTAAAACAAGATGATGGAACAACTAAAGAGATAGCAGAGAAGATTCTTGATATCCCTGTTCAAGTAGAAATAATACCATCAGGCATCGTCCAAACTCATACTAGAGGTGGCTCCAAAATAGTTAATTCTAGCGGCAACTTACATTGTATGACAGGCTTTGTTGCTAAACACACATCAGGTCAGGAAGGGGTTCTTACAGCAGGTCATTGTCTTAAGGGAAATCCATCGTTATCTTATACTGATAAGGATGGTTCTCTGTACCCCCTAACTATAGTTTCAAGCGTTTTCGATGGACGTGGTGATATAGGCTTTGTTACTGCAAATCATGCTACTTCAGCAGGTCAGTTTTATGCCGACAATACTTCAGCACCTAGAACTTTGTCAGGTACGATGAGTAGGGTAAATACAAGAGTAGCTAAGAGTACTGTACCAGGATCATATATATGCCATTTGGGGCAGATTTCTAAGACAGATCAAACTTTGATACAAAGTTGTGGGGAAGTATCTAGTACTAGTGGGCAAGGTAGTGATGGTGTTGGTGGAAACACCTATGTAGTAGTCAAAAATACAAAGAAGGGTGGTGGCACTACTTACAATCCTGCAACTGATGGCGTTGGAACGATGCGCTGCATAAGTGGTGATAGTGGAGGGCCTTGGTTTGCTCATACTGTAGGTTATGGCGTGCAGTCAGGCTGTGCATGGGTAGACGCTAACACACAAAAACAGGCAAAAATTGTTATATATACGAGTTTAGATTATGCCAATCTAGTAGGAGCTACCGTTGTTACAAAATAATATCCTTTTGATTTGTGCTTTCATATTGATGACTGGATGTCAGGCATCAAACCAAACTACTGTTGAAAAAAATGATCAACTTAACAATATAATGCAAAATAACGATATAAATAGGACTACTGTTGAAAATAAAGATGGAATAAGCATATTGAGATATAAAGTCAATAATGATACTCCAGTATTTTCTAGTGGTAGAACACGCGGTTATCTAGCCTTGGATAACAACTGTCTTGTTATCCAGATGAAACAAGGAGGTAAATCAGTTGCTTTAGCATTGCCCATTAGTGATGACAGCAGCCAGTGGCAAACAAAATGGGATAGCAATAATCAAGAATTAATTTTTCAAGGGCAAAGATTTAAACTAGGTAGCTACTTGGATTTAGGAGGGGGTGGAAGAAGCCATAATCAAGTTATGGATGGTTCTGAAGCATGTAGCACATATGATATTTTTGCAGCATTTAGTATAAGCATAATACCCTCTTAATATCATTTTATTTCAAAATCTGTGCAACTGTGGGTTAGATCAGATATCTATTGAAGCAGTTACACAGAATTAAAAACACTCTTACTAATTTTAGTAGTTATTTTACTGTTTCTCATCGTTTGAAATACTACCCCCTAAGTTCTCAATTAGTCCCTTTAGTAACTCTCTATCTATCTCTCTAGTTAAATATTCGGGCAATGTCTTAGCGGTATATTCTTTTAGACCTTGCACCCGATCTTTTTCTAAAGTGTCAATAAGAAAAGCACCCAGTAGTATTTTTTTTCATGTCAGTTTCTTATCTAGCTTTTGTTTCTCTCTATTTATTTTAAGCTCAAGATCATTAATCCTTTGCTGTTCTTTCAAATCATTGCCACCAAGTAAGCTCATACCTTTCTCCTAAATTATCAAATTACTTATTCACCCGACTATAGCAACTTCGCCAGACTCCAACAATCCACTGTGATATAGTTATTTGACGGATGGTTGAGTCCCACTGACTAAGTGCGAGTTTTCGACTTTACAAATGTTTATCCCTATCGGTCACACATTTATAAAGTCAAAACATCGGCAGGGGCAAGCCCCCACACCCCCAACACTACGAAAAGACGTAGTGCTAAAAACCAAAAGTATGAGTATTTAGAAATGGCTATTTTTATCGCATCGACCAAATCCATATCACGAGGCAGCGGACAAAGTGCGGTTGCCAGTGCGAGCTATCGAGCAGGGGTAGAACTAGAGGATAAGCGCTATGGTAAGACCCATGACTACTCAAAAAAGCATGGGGTAATGAGTGCAGATATTATTTTACCGTCAGCATTGGCTGCTGCCAATGCCGATATTGATCGTAGTGAGTTATGGAACAAAGCAGAATTTTCTGAGAAGAGAAAGGATGCGCGAGTGGCTCGCGAATGGCTGGTTAATCTACCGTACGAGCTGAACGAGCAAGAGCGCAAGGAGTTAGCGCATAGCTTCGCCCAAACGCTTGCGGATCGTTACGGTACGATTGCCGATTGTGCTATTCATCAACCCACACAAAAAGAGGTGGATCGAGGCGCAGACCCGCGTAACTTTCACGCTCATATCCTATTTACCACGCGCACCGCAGAACTTGACGATAATAACAACATCGTACTGACCGACAAGGCAACCATTGAGCTATCAGACAAGAAGCGCAGATCGCTTGGACTAGAGCGCGTTAGTGAGGAAATCAAAGAGGTTCGGCAACTATGGGAGCAGATCGCAAATGAAAAATTAGCAGAGCGCGATCTTAGCCTAATTGACAGTCGTAGCTATGCCGATCAAGGCAAAAATATTGAGCCACAAATCAAGATGGGTAGCGTTGCAACCAAGCTAGAACGTGATAAATATGAGGATGAGCTAAAGAAAGCGGCGCAAGCAGAGAAACAAGGCGAGGTTTACGAGATAGACGAGACGCCCGCTACTATCAGAGGTGAGATTAACGCCATGATTGCAGAGCGTAACGAGCTTGTAAGGAATGCAGCTATAGCAGAAAACCAACGTATCAATGACCCTGCTGACCAAGTTATTTTAGAAGGCACAGCCACCCCCACGCCGTTTGATCCACCTAAACCCAAATCTAAGCCTAATCGTGACGCACAGAACGCTTTACAAGACGAATCAGCGCCAAAAGAGTCCCACTCTAGGAGATCTGCTTCACAATCAATGCTTGAACGGCTAAGAGCCAAACGTGACGCACAGAACGCTTTACAAGACGAATCAGCACCACAAGAGCTTCGCTCTAGTAGATCTGCCTCACAATCAACGCTTGAACGACTAAGAGCCAAACATGACGCAGCACAGGAAGCCAAAAAAAGTACCACAGCCATAGCATCAGAGTCTAAACAATCAACGCCTGACCCTGATCCACCATCACCTAGTCCACGATTTAGGATGTAACTATGAATGAGTTTGAAGAACGACTACTAGCGCTACTTGAAACCGCCGAGCAGCAAGCACAAGAAAATAAAGAGCAATCAGACGAAAATGAGAAACTGCTGAAAACCGTTCGTGAACTAGTCGCTCATGTAGAAGAAGCTCAGCCAGTGCTAGATCGTGCTGTGAAAACGGTTAAACATTTCTATTCAAGCGAAAACTTAAAGACGCTTGAAAATATATGTGGAACTGCCGTACATCATGCGACAAGTCGGAATATAGACCATGCCCTCATCGGACATATTGAACATGAGATCGCGTCAAAATTTGAAAACGCGGAATTTAACGAGCTATCAGAGCAAGTAAAAGTAAAAATGTCACTTGCAACAAAAGATATGGAGAAGGCTGGAACACAGGCAAAACAAGCAAGTACTAAACTTAATGAGGATTTAAAAAAAACAGGTTGGCGTATTGGTGTTATTGCTATACCGATCACAATCATTTGTGCTGTGATGCTTTTGCTCGTGCACTTAGTTGTAAAGGCTAACGATGATGATGTTAGAGCCCTACAAGCTGAGATACAACAACTGGAGCATGTCAAAGCTCAAAGCCAAAACGATCTACAAACGATGAAAATGAGTTATGACAACGCTTTGACTCATGCAAACACCAAATTTGTAAATGGTGAAATGTATATGCTCGTTGATACAAGTAACTGTGACGATAGTGACAGTAGAAAAAACATTGAATTTTGTCGTCTGGTTGGTGGGCGTCCAATGCCAAAAGTAACACCAGCTCCAATACCACGTCGTAGTCAGCAACCGACAATAAGTTATGGCAGTAATCCATTTGGTAGTGGTACTCAAAACCGATCAAACTCAGATACTAATCCTTTTTAAAGATGTTTCTATACTCATCCAACTATGACTTAGTTGCTTTTGATTTTAATCAGTTATCAACAACCAAAAAGGCTTTTAATGCTTTTAATGCTTTTAATAGCTTTTAAGTCCGCTACAGCCCTTTATTTTTGAGGGCTATAGATCTCATAAGGCGACGTTTATACCGTTATAAGGCGACGTTTATACCGTTATAAGGCGACGTTTATACCGTTATAAGGCGACGTTTATACCGCTAATAACGACAATTATGTACTTGTCTCCTTATCGTGGTATTATGTTGCCTATTGTAGATAAACAGCCACATAAACGAGTTAACTATGAGTGATCACAAAGATGGAAAGAACTCGCGAGAATTAGTCGTGAAATCAAACCGAATTGTCACAGCCTTTCAAAGTTTATCTTTAACTGAGATGTGCCTAATACAGCTAGCTATTGTTGATGCAAGAGAGACAGAACAAGGGTTAGAGGTCAATAAGCCGCTGTCTATAAGTGCAAAACGATACGCTGAAGCTTTTGATGTACAGATTGATACTGCCTACAAGATATTAGCCCAAGCTGGAAAAGGCTTAAGGGCACGTTATTTTACGTTTTTGGATGATACTGGTAGCAAAATTGAGACAAACTGGGTTCAGCAAGTCAGATATGTTAAAAGCGAGGGACGTATCGAAGTTATTTTTACTATTGCCGTTGTTAATGAAATTACTCGTTTAAGTTCACACTTTACACAATATGACCTAGAGTTCATTGCAACGCTCAATAGCATCTACTCTGTGCGTTTATATGAGCTAATTGTCAAATGGTTAAGCGCTAGACAGACAGATGTATTTGATTATGAAATATTGAGAGGTCAGCTGGGAATTGGTGTTGATGAATATCAGAGAATGACTGATTTCAAGAAACGTGTTCTTGATTTAGCTGTTAATGAGATTAATGAAAAGACCAATATTAAAGTTAAATATGAGAATGTAAAACAAGGTCGAAAAATCATAGGCTTTACGTTTACTGTGCATGAAAAGCCAAAGCCTAAAGCTGATAAGCAAAACAAAAGCGTGCGCGATATGAACACAGCTGATATGTTCACAATAGATGGATTATCAGATAAGCAGCTGTGGCGTATCAGTCGTCATAAAGAGTTTATAAGTACGTATAGTAGTCTTGCTAAGGGCGATGCTGGAAAGAGCTGGTCAGCCTATAGTGATTTTATAGTTGGTGAGATCAAAAAAGACGCTTCCAAATTTAGTAATAAACGTCCTATACGCGAATATTTAGATGGAAATGAAGCAGATTATGACTTCTCGAGATAGCGACAAAACTGACCACCTAGAACAGTCTGTCATATAGCGGTTCTCTTATAGTGGTCTTTTTTAGGTAGTCTGTTAATAGGCTTGAAGGGTAAGATAACTGGTTCCCTTGGGGTATACCCACAATGACCGCACCGCAGAGAAATACATTTGCTAATAAGCTGCTGAATAACTTTGAATTTATCAGAGACTACAGCGCCCAAACAATCGGCAAGAGCAGAGAAGAATTACTATTGTGGGTTGAGCAAGGGTTAGCTGATGATGAAAAGCGGCAAGAATGGCGTAAATACATATTGATGTCGGGCTATGAGTTCCCTGATAGGCTCAAATAAATATACTGATGACTGTCTCAGCAGATACAGATACTAAAAATAACTACATTTTATATTAAATAAAGGTTATAAAATAGCTTATTAACAAACAGATGTTTAACAAAACACGGAAGAGACTATAAATGAAGTTAATAAAAAAATTTGTATTTGCTACTATGCTTACGACCTTTTCAATAGCTAGTGTATTTGCATCAGACAATGAAATAGAAGCACTAACTGATGCAGAGGCGCTTGCAGTAGATGCTAAATTCTATGCAGAATCTTATGGGGTTTCAGAAGAGGAAGCTATGAGACGTTTACTGATAATGACTGATAGTTGGGAAAGTATAGATCAGATAAAAAACGAATATGGTTCTCGAATCTCTGGTTTGTATTTTGATAATAGTAGTAGTGATTTTGGTTTGAAGGTTAATCTAGTAGGTGATGATACGCCTATTGACAAGATATTATTAAGAAAAGGAAAGCCTGAAAAAGTTGAGAAAAACAAA